>NZ_LT629741.1:0-2702500 GCF_900105135.1 Gramella sp. MAR_2010_147
GTTAGAATTCCAATATTTCCTCCAGCGCCCTGTAACATATATACATTCTCATTTACAGGAATGATCCTGATCTCTACATCTTTCATATCCTGAAAGGCAAACAGAGAAGAGTTTATTAAAAAGTATTGAAAACAGAATTTTAAAAGAGTATTTCATGATGGCTAGTTTATAGATTTCTAATTTACAGAAAAACTGGAACTTAGTATTTAAATGTATGCTTTATAAATTGAAATAAAATAATAAAAATATTGGGTGTTTTGTATAAATGCATTATCTTTGCAGCCGATTCCAAAAGAAGGGAGGTGATGACACTATGTTAATTATACAGTTAAAGACGGAGAAAATATAGATAGAGCTCTTAAGCGTTTTAAGCGTAAGTTCGACAAAACAGGAACTATGCGTCAGCTAAGAGATCGTCAGCATTTTACGAAACCTTCTGTAGAGCGTAGAGCTCAGGTTCAGAAAGCTGAATACATTCAGCATCTGAGAGACGCAGAAGATATCTAGTAAAAAGCTAATATCATTTAAGAAGAACCACCGATTATTTCGGTGGTTTTTTTATTTAATGTGCTCTTATTTAAAAACTTGTCAACACGAAAACGTTTTCGTTTATGTGATTCTCTTTTTTAGATCGTTAAAAACTTCGGTTTTTCATAATTTGAGGATAACCCTAAATAATTTATTATGAAAAAACTTAACCTTTACGCTGTTTGGCTTCTTCAATCTTATTCTTCAGCTCGTGTGAGCAGGAGAAAAATTGCTTCAGAAGAGATCCAGAATCAGAACACTTTAAGATCCCAAACTAAAAACTCCAATACTACCAAAGCCCAGGTGGGTGGTAAAGTAATGATGCAGGCTTTCTACTGGGATGTTCCTGCTGGTGGTACCTGGTGGGAAACTATTGAAAATAAGATCCGGCCTGGAGTAATGCCGGTATAAGATGCTATTTGGGTTCCTCCGGCTTCTAAAGCACAAAACGGACCTTTTCTATGGGTACGATCCTTTTGATTATTATGATTTGGTGATTTTAATCAATGGGATCTACCGAGACCAGGTTTGGTTCCAGAACAGAGCTTCAATCAATGATCTCAACTGCACATTCCAATAATATTAGTGTAATAGCAGATATCGTGCTAAATCATAATAGTGGCGGTGCTTCTGAAAATAATCGTACACCGGTACATCTACTTATACCGATTATGATCCTGCTTCAGGTTTATTTTACAGGTCTGCTGCAGATTTTCATCCTAATGATACCATAGCAATGATTCTGGAGTATTTGGCGGCTTTGCAGATCTATGTCACGATAAAACCTATGTGCAGGATTGGCTTTGGAATAAACCGAATTCGGTTGCGAAGTACTACAAGAATACCATGGGATTTGATGGTTGGAGATTTGATTATGTAAAAGGTTTTGCACCATGGGTGGTGAACAGCTGGACTGATGAAGTAGGAGGTTTTGCCGTTGGAGAGTATTGGGATGGAAATGCCGCTACTCTGGAAGCCTGGGTAAACCAATCTGGAGCCTCTGCATTCGATTTTGCTTGTTATTATAGAATGAAGGATGCCTTTGAAGGAATGATCTTTCCAGATTACAGGATGATATGCTCTGGAAGAGAAAACCTATGAAGGCCGTTACTTTTGTAACAAACCATGATACAGATGAAATCTATACCGGGAAAATGCTGGCCTACGCTTATATTATGACACATGAAGGTTATCCTACTGTTTTTTACCAGGATTACGAAGAATGGCTGGATAAGGATAAATTGAATAATCTTATTTGGATTCACAATAATAAGGCCGGTGGATCTACAGATATTTTGCATGCAGATCAGGACGAGTATGTAGCCCGTAGAAATGGAGCTCCCGGTTTGATAGTTTATTTAAACGATAGTAATAGTAGATTAGAAAGATGGGTGCCAACAAATTGGTATAACCAAACCATAAAAGAATACACAGGTAATTCTAATTGGCAGCCAACGACACAGGGAGATGGTTGGGTTAAAATAGAAGTTCCCGCGAACTCTTATTCTATATGGTCCACTTTGTAAGTATTGATTAAAACTTTAAAAACTGTTGATAGGCTAAAGTTTAGTAACTTTGTTTATCAACAGTTTTTTTTATGCCGTTTTCTGCTTTCCTGGATTATCTTCAGCTTGAGAAAAAATACTCCGTACATACCATTACGGCTTATAAAGCAGATCTTAGTGATTTTCAGCTTTATATAGAAACCGCTTTTGAGCAGAAAACACTTGATGATGTAAATTATGCTCAGATTCGAAGTTGGATCGTTGAGCTTTCTGAATCAAATATTTCTAACCGAACGATCAATAGAAAAATTTCCTCTCTAAAGGCTTATTATCGGTTTCTTTTAAAAACCGAACAAATAGAGTCTTCTCCACTTACAAAACATAAAGCTTTAAAAACACCAAAAAAGATTCAGATTCCTTTTTCAGAAGATGAGATTGTGCGGGTACTGGAAACGATAGATGATTCTACGTTAGAAGGTATCAGGGATAGATTGATCGTTGAGCTATTTTATTCAACAGGGATTAGAAGGGCAGAACTGATCAATATTAAAATTTCAGATTTGGATCTCGATGGGGGAGTACTAAAAGTTTTGGGGAAAAGAAATAAGGAGAGATATATTCCCCTGATTGCTTCCGTAAAAGATACCGCTTCCAAATATCTTGAAGGCAGAAGGCATACGGAGAATATATCAGGATCAGACTATCTTTTTCTAACTTCCAAAGGAGATAAAATCTATGAAAGTTTTGTTTATAGAATTATAAATAATTATTTTAGTAAAGTGTCTGGCAAATTGAAAAGAAGTCCGCATATTTTGCGACATTCTTTTGCCACTCATTTATTGAACCAGGGCGCGAATTTAAATGCGGTAAAAGAATTATTGGGTCACTCCAGTTTAGCAGCGACTCAGGTCTACACCCATAACAGCATTGCCGAATTGAGTAAAATTCACCAAAACGCTCATCCCCGGAACAATAAGAATTAACTTAACCTTTTGTTTAATTAAATTCTATTGGATATGAAAATGAATTTGCAGTCTGTGAACTTCAATGCCGACCAAAAGCTAATTGACTTCACTCAAAAGAAACTTGATAAACTGGATACTTACTTTGACAAGATTATTCATGCCGATGTTTATTTTAAAGTTCAAAATACTAGTGGGAAAGATAATAAGATTACCGAAATTTTGCTAAGTGTTCCTGGTGGAGATATTATGGTTAAAAAGACCTGTAATAAATTTGAAGCTTGTGTAGATGAATGTGTTAGTTCGCTTCAAAGACAGTTAATTAAGAAAAAGGAAAAAATGAGCTCACATGTTTAGCTAATTTTTTTTAAAATTATTTTTTGATAAAGGAATAATTTATATACATTTGCAGTCCGTTAGAAATAGCGGACTTTTTTATGCTGAAAAAGTAGCATAAAAGGCCGATGTAGCTCAGCTGGCTAGAGCAGCTGATTTGTAATCAGCAGGTCGTGGGTTCGAGTCCCTCCATCGGCTCTTGAAATACTGAAATCACCGAAGTTTCAGAGATAATTTGAAATTTAAGTCCTTAAGGATTAATAAATTGAAAAAAATCTTCTGAAATTTTAAAAAATGCTTTGGATGGTGCTTCAAATTTACTTTAATTTGCAGCCGTTTTAAAACCATCAGAAGCTTAGCTGTTTCAGCTACGGTTCTATGAAATAGTGGTAAAATTGGGGAGATACTCAAGCGGCCAACGAGGGCAGACTGTAAATCTGCTGACTACGTCTTCGCAGGTTCGAATCCTGCTCTCCCCACAAAGATTTTATGAAAATTGCGAAGAAAACTCATTTTCTAAAGCGATTGAATAAAAAGCTTAGTAAGGGGTCACCCTTACGGATCATCAAATTTATTTGATAATCCTTAAATATATGTAATGCGGGAGTAGCTCAGTTGGTAGAGCGTCAGCCTTCCAAGCTGAATGTCGCCGGTTCGAACCCGGTCTCCCGCTCTAAATTAAATTGAATCAAGATGTCCCCCGGTACAGGGTAGTTTGAAATTCAGGTTTTGTAGCCTTTAATTTTGAATCTATTCTTTTAAAACCAAATTATGGGTTGTGTCGGCAATGTTACCTCAGTCTTGATCGTGTCCATAAGCCCTAGTAGGTTTATGGTTATTGCTGTTTGAAACAGTCAATTGTCTGGCCGACGTAGCTCAGGGGTAGAGCGTTTCCTTGGTAAGGAAGAGGTCATGGGTTCAATTCCCATCGTTGGCTCTAGTTTTGTATAAAATTGAACACTAATATATAACTAAGATTAAATAAGTATTAATTATGGCAAAGGAAACTTACGATCGTTCCAAACCGCACCTAAATATTGGTACAATTGGACACGTAGATCACGGAAAAACTACTTTAACTGCAGCGATTACTAAAGTGATGGCTGATGCTGGATATTCAGAAGCTAGTGCGTTTGATCAAATTGATAACGCTCCAGAAGAGAAGGAAAGAGGTATTACTATTAACTCTTCTCACGTTGAGTACTCAACTGAGAAGCGTCACTATGCGCACGTTGACTGTCCAGGTCACGCCGATTACGTAAAGAACATGGTAACTGGTGCTGCTCAGATGGACGGTGCTATTCTTGTTGTTGCTGCGACTGATGGTCCTATGCCACAAACTCGTGAGCACATCCTTCTTGGACGCCAGGTTGGTATCCCAAGAATTGTTGTATTCTTGAATAAAGTTGACCTTGTTGATGATGAGGAGCTTTTAGAGCTTGTTGAGATGGAAGTAAGAGATCTTCTTTCTTTCTACGAGTATGATGGTGATAATGGTCCTGTAATTTCAGGTTCTGCACTTGGAGCTTTAGAAGGTGATGAGAAATGGTCTAAGACTGTTCTTGATCTTATGGAAGCTGTAGATACTTGGATTGAACTTCCTCAGCGTGATGTTGATAAAGCATTCTTAATGCCTATCGAAGATGTATTCTCTATTACAGGTCGTGGTACTGTTGCAACTGGTCGTATTGAGACTGGTGTAGCTAACACTGGAGATCCTGTAGAGATCATTGGTATGGGAGCTGGAAAACTTACTTCTACTATTACTGGAGTTGAGATGTTCCGTAAGATTCTTGATAGAGGTGAAGCTGGAGATAACGTTGGTATCCTTCTAAGAGGTATTGAAAAGACTCAGATTTCTAGAGGTATGGTAATCACTAAGCCTGGATCTGTAACTCCTCACGCTAAATTCAAAGCAGAGGTTTATATCCTTAAGAAAGAAGAAGGTGGACGTCACACTCCATTCCATAATAACTACCGTCCTCAGTTCTACGTACGTACAACTGATGTTACAGGAACAATTAATCTTCCTGATGGTGTAGAAATGGTAATGCCAGGTGATAACCTTACAATTACAGTTGAGCTTATTCAGCCTATCGCAATGAACCAGGGACTTCGTTTCGCTATCCGTGAAGGTGGTAGAACTGTAGGTGCTGGTCAGGTAACTGAAATTCTAGACTAAGAATTATCTTAATATAAAAAGGTATCCCGTGAAGAGCGGGATACCTTCACTTATATTTACGGGTTTAGCTCAGTTGGTAGAGCACTGGTCTCCAAAACCAGGTGTCGGGAGTTCGAGCCTCTCAACCCGTGCAAATATCTTTTTATAAAATGGCAGGAATTGTTAATTACATATCAGAATCATATAACGAGTTAAGAAACCACGTTACCTGGACAAGCTGGTCTGAAGCTCAAAGGCTTACAGTGATTGTTGCAGTTTTCTCGATTATTTTTTCATTAGCTATTTGGGGTGTTGATACGCTTTTTAGTGGAGCGATTGAGCAATACTTTGAATGGGTTAAATCATAATTTAGATAGCTATGGCAGAAGCAAAGGATAAAAAGTGGTATGTGGTTCGTGCCGTTAGCGGACAGGAGAATAAAGTAAAAGATTATATCGAGAAAGAGATCGAATACTTAGGTCTTCAGGATGCGATAGATCAGGTTCTTGTTCCTACTGAAAAAGTAATTCAGATACGTAATGGAAAGAAAGTAAATAAAGAACGTGTTTATTTTCCGGGTTATGTAATGATTCAGGCAAATATTGGAGGGGAAATTCCTCATATTATTAAGGGGATAAATGGAGTTATTGGATTTTTAGGTGAAACCAAAGGAGGGGATCCTGTGCCACTTAGAAAGTCTGAAGTGAATAGAATGTTAGGGAAAGTAGATGAGCTTTCTGTGAAAGCTGATAATGTTGCAATTCCGTTTACAATTGGTGAGACTATTAAAGTTATTGACGGACCGTTCAATGGATTTAATGGTACAGTAGAGAAGATTAATGAAGAAAAGCGTAAGCTTGAAGTAATGGTGAAGATTTTCGGAAGAAAAACACCATTAGAATTAAGCTATATGCAAGTAGAAAAAGTATAATAATAACTGTTACATATTTTTTGATTGTTTTTTAAGCTTCCACTCAATAAACGATCATTTAAAAATTTGAAAAATGGCAAAAGAAGTAAGTAAAGTTGTAAAACTACAAGTTCGCGGAGGTGCTGCTAACCCATCACCACCAGTTGGACCTGCTTTAGGTGCTGCCGGAGTAAACATCATGGAATTCTGTAAGCAATTCAATGGTAGAACTCAGGATAAGCAAGGAAAGGTACTTCCAGTTGCAATTACTGTTTATAAGGATAAGTCTTTTGATTTTGTGATCAAAACTCCTCCTGCAGCAGTACAATTGATGGAAGCGGCTAAGACTAAAAAAGGTTCTGGTGAGCCGAACAGAAAAAAAGTAGCTAGTGTTTCTTGGGATCAGGTTAAAGCGATTGCAGAAGACAAGATGCAGGATCTTAATGCATTTACTGTAGAATCTGCAATGAAAATGGTTGCCGGAACAGCTCGTTCGATGGGAATAACTGTAAAAGGTGATGCACCGTTTTAATCCTAAAAGAAATTAAGAAATGGCAAAATTAACTAAAAAGCAAAAAGAAGCTCAGTCTAAGATTGAGAACGGCAAAACTTATACAGTTGCCGAAGCTTCAGCTTTGATAAAAGAAGTTACCAACGCAAATTTTGATCCTTCTGTAGATTTAGCGGTTCGTTTGAACGTAGATCCTAGAAAAGCAAATCAAATGGTAAGAGGAGTGGTAACACTTCCGCATGGTACTGGTAAAGACGTTAAAGTTTTGGCTCTTGTTACTCCAGATAAGGAAGAAGAAGCTAAAGAAGCTGGTGCCGATTACGTTGGATTAGATGAGTATCTTGATAAGATCAAAGGCGGTTGGACAGATGTTGATGTGATCATCACTATGCCAAGCGTTATGGGTAAACTTGGACCTTTGGGACGTGTTCTTGGACCAAGAGGTTTAATGCCTAACCCAAAGACCGGTACAGTAACTATGGATATCGCTAAAGCGGTTTCTGATGTGAAGGCTGGTAAGATTGACTTTAAGGTAGATAAGCACGGAATTGTGCACGCTGGAGTTGGAAAAGCATCTTTTGATGCTGAGAAAATTGCAGGTAACGCAAAGGAATTATTAACTACGCTGGTAAAATTGAAACCTCAGGCAGCAAAAGGTGTATATATAAAGAGTATTTATATGTCAAGTACCATGAGCCCGAGTGTAGCAATAGATACTAAAAGGTTTACTGAGCAATAATTTAAGATTATGACAAGAGAAGAAAAAGCACAAGTTATAGAAGCTTTAACTGCCCAGTTAGCCGAAAATCCAACAATCTATTTGGCTGACATTTCTGGCCTTGATGCTGGAAGTACTTCTAACTTACGTAGAGCTTGTTTTAAAGCAGACGTAAAATTGGCGGTAGTTAAAAATACATTGCTTGCTAAGGCTATGGAGGCAGCTGAAAAAGATTTCGGTGACCTTCCAACAGTTTTAAAAGGCAATACCTCAATAATGCTTTCTGAAACAGGAAATGCTCCTGCGAAAGTTATTAAGGAATTTAGAAAGAAATCTGAGAAACCTCTACTTAAAGGAGCTTTTGTTGAAGAAGCTATTTATGTAGGTGATGACTATCTTGACACACTTGTTAATATCAAGTCTAAAGAAGAAGTTATCGGGGATATCGTTGGATTACTTCAATCTCCTGCTAAAAATGTTGTTTCTGCACTTAAATCAGGTGGTGGAAAGATCGCAGGAATCCTTAAAACCCTTTCAGAAAAAGAGGGATAAAATAGTACGCACTTTTTAACAATTATAAATTAAAGAACTTTTTAAAAACGATAGAAAATGGCAGATTTAAAAGATTTCGCAGAACAATTAGTTAATCTTACTGTAAAAGAAGTAAACGAATTAGCTGATATTTTAAAAGAAGAATATGGTATAGAGCCTGCTGCTGCTGCAGTAGCTGTTGCTGGCGGTGCTGCTGGTGGTGGTGAAGAAGCTGAAGAGCAAACTGAATTCGACGTAATTCTTACTGCTCCAGGTGGATCTAAGTTAGCTGTAGTTAAACTTGTAAAAGAACTTACAGGACTAGGTCTTAAGGATGCTAAAGAATTAGTAGACGGTGCTCCTAAAGCAGTTAAAGAAGGAGTTGCTAAAGACGAAGCAGAAGCTCTTAAAGCACAATTAGAAGAAGCAGGAGCTGAGGTTGAGCTTAAATAAGCTTAACACAAGCAATATTATTTAGGTTTAGACCTCAGGATATACTCCTGGAGGTCTAAACCATTTTGCGTATATAAAACTTAATGGTTTAAAAGCGCAGCATTTTTTATATAAATTATAATCCCGTCCATTGATGTTAGCAAAGCAAACTGAAAGATTGAGTTTCTCTTCTGTTAAGAACAAGCCTGCTTATCCGGACTTTCTGGATCTGCAGATTAAGTCTTTTCAGGACTTCTTTCAATTAGAGACAAAATCAGAAGAACGGGGAAATGAAGGTCTTTACAACACCTTCCTAGAAAACTTCCCCATTACGGACACCCGTAATCAATTTGTACTAGAATTCTTAGATTATTTTGTGGACCCGCCGAGATATTCCATTCAGGAATGTATAGAACGCGGATTGACCTACAGTGTACCGCTTAAGGCGAGACTTAAGTTATACTGTACCGACCCTGAACACGAAGATTTTGAAACCATCGTACAGGACGTTTATTTGGGAACTATCCCTTATATGACACCTAGCGGAACTTTCTGCATCAACGGTGCCGAGCGAGTAGTAGTATCTCAGCTACACCGTTCTCCTGGGGTTTTCTTTGGACAGTCTTTCCATGCTAATGGAACTAAACTTTATTCAGCCCGTGTAATTCCTTTCAAAGGATCATGGATTGAATTTGCGACCGATATTAACAGCGTAATGTATGCGTATATCGATCGTAAGAAAAAATTACCTGTGACCACCCTTTTCCGTGCTATCGGATTTGAGCGTGATAAGGATATCCTGGAGATCTTTGACCTTGCGGAAGAAGTGAAGGTGTCTAAAACAGGACTTAAAAAATATCTTGGTCGTAAACTTGCGGCGAGAGTATTGAATACATGGTATGAAGATTTCGTAGATGAAGATACTGGAGAAGTTGTTTCTATCGAACGTAACGAGATCGTTCTTGACCGTGATACAGAACTTGAAAAAGATCACATAGAAGAAATTCTTGAAACCGGATCTAAAACTATCCTTCTTCATAAAGAAGATAACCAGACCGGCGATTATGCGATCATTCATAATACATTACAAAAGGATCCTACCAACTCTGAAAAAGAAGCGGTAGAACATATTTACCGTCAGCTTCGTAATGCTGAACCGCCAGATGAGGAAACTGCTCGTGGAATTATAGACAAGCTTTTCTTCTCAGATCAACGTTACAGCCTTGGAGAAGTTGGTAGATATAGAATGAATAAAAAACTTGGTCTTGATGTTGAGATGGATAAGCAGGTGCTTACCAAGGTAGATATCATTACCATTGTAAAATATCTTATAGAACTTATCAACTCTAAAGCTGAGATTGATGATATTGATCACTTATCTAACCGTCGTGTTAGAACTGTAGGTGAGCAGTTATCTCAGCAGTTTGGTGTTGGTCTTGCACGTATGGCAAGAACCATTCGTGAGAGAATGAACGTTCGTGATAACGAGGTGTTTACGCCAATAGATTTGATCAACGCGAAGACCTTATCTTCTGTGATTAACTCTTTCTTTGGTACCAATCAGTTATCTCAGTTCATGGACCAAACTAACCCTCTTGCAGAGATCACGCATAAGCGTAGACTTTCGGCATTAGGACCAGGTGGTCTGTCAAGAGAAAGAGCTGGTTTCGAGGTACGTGATGTTCACTATACTCACTACGGAAGACTTTGTCCGATTGAAACTCCTGAAGGTCCGAACATTGGTCTTATTTCTTCACTTTCTGTTTATGCAAAGGTGAACGGAATGGGATTCATTGAAACTCCTTATAGAAGTGTTACTGACGGTAGAATTAATTCTTCTGAAGAGCCTATTTATTTAAGTGCAGAAGAGGAAGAAGGTAAGAAGATCGCTCAGGCGAACATCCCATTAAAAGAGGATGGAACGATAGATACAGATCGTGTAATTGCACGTATGGAAGGTGACTTCCCGGTAGTTGATCCTAAAGAGGTTCATTATACCGATGTTGCACCAAACCAGATCTCATCTATTTCGGCTTCATTAATTCCATTCCTGGAACATGATGATGCCAACCGTGCACTGATGGGATCAAACATGATGCGTCAGGCAGTACCGCTTTTAAGAACAGATTCTCCTATTGTTGGAACTGGTCTTGAAAGACAGGTAGCTACAGATTCCCGAGTGTTGATCAATGCTGAAGGAGAGGGAGAAGTAGAATATGTAGATGCAAACAAGATCGTAATTAAGTACGATCGTACCGATGAGGAGAGAATGGTAAGTTTTGATGATGATTCAAAATCTTACAACCTTATCAAATTCCGTAAAACTAACCAGGGATCCTGTATCAACCTGAAACCAATCGTAAGTGTAGGTGACAGAGTAACTAAAGGACAGGTTCTTTGCCAGGGTTATGCTACTGAAGCGGGTGAACTTGCTTTAGGTAGAAACATGAAGGTTGCCTTTATGCCGTGGAAAGGTTACAACTTTGAGGATGCGATCGTGATTTCAGAAAAAGTGGTAAGAGATGATATTTTCACCTCTATCCATATCGATGAATATTCTCTTGAAGTTAGAGATACTAAACTTGGTAACGAGGAACTGACTAATGATATTCCAAACGTTTCAGAAGAGGCTACGAAAGACCTTGATGAGCACGGAATGATTAGAGTTGGTGCTGAAGTAAAACCTGGTGATATCCTTATTGGTAAGATCACTCCTAAGGGAGAAAGCGATCCAACTCCGGAAGAAAAACTTCTACGCGCGATCTTTGGTGATAAAGCCGGTGATGTAAAAGATGCTTCTTTAAAAGCTTCTCCATCATTAAGCGGTGTTGTTATCAATAAGAAGTTGTTCGCGAGAGCAATCAAAGACAAGCGTAAGAGAGCTCAGGATAAAGAAGATGTTGCAGCATTAGAGAAAAAGTACGACGCTAAATTCGCTAATCTAAAAGCTGAACTTGTTGAGAAATTATTCGCCATTATAGGTGGTAAAACTGCTCAGGGAGTACAGAATGATCTTGGTGAAGAAGTAATGCCAAAAGGTAAGAAGTACACGCTTAAGATGTTAAACGCTGTAGATGATTATACTCACCTAACTACGGGTACATGGACTACAGATGACCATCTTAATGAGCTTGTAGCTGATCTTTTACATAATTATAAAATCAAGGAAAACGATCTTCAGGGTAACCTAAGAAGAGAGAAATTCACCATTTCTGTTGGAGATGAACTTCCATCAGGAATTCTTAAACTTGCTAAAGTTTATATCGCTAAGAAACGTAAACTGAAGGTAGGGGATAAGATGGCAGGACGTCACGGTAACAAAGGTATTGTTGCTAGAATTGTTCGTCAGGAAGATATGCCATTCCTTGAAGACGGAACTCCGGTAGATATCGTGTTGAACCCACTTGGGGTACCATCGCGTATGAACATTGGACAGATCTACGAAACAGTTCTTGGATGGGCTGGTCAGAAAAACGGGAAGAAATATGCGACCCCAATTTTTGACGGTGCCACAATCGATGAGATCAATGATCTTACAGATAAAGCAGGAATTCCAAGATACGGTCATACTTACCTGTATGATGGTGGAACCGGAATGAGATTTGACCAGCGTGCAACGGTTGGTGTGATCTATATGCTGAAATTAGGTCATATGATCGACGATAAGATGCACGCCAGATCTATTGGACCATACTCACTTATTACCCAGCAGCCGCTTGGTGGTAAGGCACAATTTGGTGGTCAGCGTTTTGGAGAGATGGAGGTTTGGGCACTAGAGGCTTATGGAGCTTCTGCAACCCTGCGTGAGATCTTGACCGTAAAATCTGATGATGTGATAGGTAGAGCTAAAACTTACGAGGCAATCGTGAAGGGTGAGCCAATGCCAGAACCTGGATTGCCAGAATCTTTCAACGTACTTATGCACGAATTGAAAGGTCTTGGATTGGATATTAAATTAGAAGAATAAAAAGTCACCAGTTGGTAGTATTCAGTAAATTTTACTGGATACTACTACTGATTACTATATAAAAAGTATTATGGCTAGAAATAATGATAAAAATACAGTACAGAGGTTCAACCAGATCTCTATAGGTTTAGCTTCTCCAGAGTCCATCCTTGCGGAATCTCGTGGTGAAGTTCTTAAGCCTGAAACGATCAATTACCGTACGCACAAACCAGAGCGTGACGGGTTGTTCTGTGAGCGTATTTTTGGTCCTGTTAAGGATTATGAATGTGCCTGCGGAAAATATAAAAGAATCCGTTATAAAGGAATCGTTTGTGACCGTTGTGGTGTAGAAGTTACAGAGAAGAAGGTGCGTAGAGATCGTGTTGGTCACATCAACCTTGTAGTACCTGTTGCTCATATCTGGTATTTCCGTTCTTTACCTAACAAAATTGGTTATTTGCTAGGTCTTCCGTCTAAAAAACTTGACATGATCATTTACTACGAAAGATATGTAGTGATCCAGGCAGGTAATGCGAAGAATGAAGAAGGAGAACCATTAAAGAAAATGGATTTCTTAACTGAAGAAGAATATCTGAATATTTTAGATGAACTTCCTCAGGAAAATCAATATTTAGACGATAGCGACCCAAATAAGTTTATCGCTAAAATGGGAGCTGAATGTCTAATCGAAATTCTTAAGAGAATAGATCTTGATGAACTTTCTTATGAATTAAGACACAAAGCTAATAACGAAACTTCAAAGCAACGTAAAACGGAGGCTCTTAAGAGACTTCAGGTTGTGGAAGCACTTCGTGATGCAAATAAAAATCGTGAGAACAATCCAGAATGGATGATCATGAAGGTAGTACCGGTTATTCCACCGGAACTTAGACCTTTAGTGCCTCTTGATGGTGGGCGTTTCGCGACTTCAGATTTGAACGATCTTTACCGTCGTGTAATTATTCGTAACAACCGTCTGAAAAGATTAATGGAGATCAAAGCTCCTGAAGTGATCTTGCGTAACGAAAAACGTATGCTTCAGGAATCTGTAGATTCATTATTCGATAATACAAGAAAATCATCAGCAGTAAAAACTGATTCTAACCGTCCTCTTAAATCACTTTCAGATTCATTGAAAGGTAAGCAGGGGCGTTTCCGTCAGAACCTGCTTGGTAAACGTGTGGATTATTCAGCACGTTCGGTAATCGTTGTAGGACCGGAATTGAAAATGTTCGAATGTGGTCTTCCAAAGAATATGGCAGCAGAGCTTTATAAGCCTTTTATCATCAGAAAACTGATTGAAAGAGGTATTGTAAAAACTGTGAAGTCTGCTAAAAAGATTATCGATAAGAAAGAACCTGTAGTTTGGGATATATTGGAGAATGTGCTTAAAGGACACCCGGTATTATTGAACCGTGCTCCTACACTTCACCGTCTGGGTATCCAGGCATTCCAGCCTAAACTTATTGAAGGTAAGGCAATTCAACTTCACCCACTTGCGTGTACTGCATTCAACGCCGATTTTGATGGTGACCAGATGGCAGTTCACTTACCACTTGGGCCAGAAGCTATACTGGAGGCACAGTTATTAATGCTTGCTTCTCATAACATATTGAATCCTGCAAACGGATCTCCTATTACTGTACCATCTCAGGATATGGTTCTTGGTCTTTATTATATGACCAAGCATAAAAAATCTACTGCTGAAGAAACTGTGGTTGGAGAAGGGCTTACTTTCTATTCTGCAGAAGAGCTTGTAATAGCTTATAACCAGAAGAGAGTAGATCTTAATGCGGGTATTAAGATTAGAACAAAAGATTATAACGAAGCAGGTGAATTGGTTTATATGATCAAGGATACCACGGTAGGTAGAGTTTTATTTAATGAAGCTGTACCGGAAAAAGCTGGGTATATCAATGAGGTATTGACTAAAAAATCACTTCGTGAAATCATTGGTAAGATCCTTAAAATTACCAGTGTACCAGAAACTTCTGAATTCCTTGATGAGATCAAAGGTCTTGGATATGGATTCGCTTTCCGTGGTGGACTTTCCTTCAGTTTAGGTGATATTATTATCCCTGAAGAGAAACAATCTATGATCGATGAAGCTAACGAGCAGGTTGAAGGCATCATTGGTAACTATAACATGGGTCTTATTACCAATAACGAGCGTTATAACCAGGTAATTGATATCTGGACTTCAACTAACGCAGGTCTTACCGATTTAGCCATGAAGCGAATTCGTGAAGACAAGCAAGGATTCAACTCGGTTTATATGATGCTTGATTCTGGTGCGCGTGGTTCGAAAGAGCAGATTCGTCAGCTTACTGGTATGCGTGGTTTGATGGCCAAGCCTAAAAAATCTAACTCTGGTGGAGGTGAAATTATTGAAAACCCGATTCTTTCTAACTTTAAGGAAGGTCTTTCAATTCTTGAATACTTTATTTCTACTCACGGTGCTCGTAAAGGTCTTGCCGATACCGCACTTAAAACTGCCGATGCTGGTTACTTAACCCGTCGTCTGGTAGATGTTTCTCAGGATGTGATTGTTAATGAAGATGACTGTGGAACTTTAAGAGGAGTAGAAGTTAAGCCACTTAAGAAGAACGAAGAAATTGTAGAATCATTAGGAGAGAGAATCCTTGGACGTATTTCTCTGCATGATGTGATAAACCCATCTACAGAAGAACTTATAGTTGGAACGAACGAAGAGATTACTGAAGAAATTGTAGCTAAGATCGAAGCTGCGCCAATTGAGGGTGTTGAAGTACGTTCACCACTTACCTGTGAGGCGAAGAAAGGGATCTGTATCAAGTGTTACGGTAGAAACCTTGCAACCAACAAGATCGTACAAACAGGTGAAGCTGTTGGTGTTGTTGCTGCACAGTCTATTGGTGAGCCTGGTACACAGCTTACACTACGTACGTTCCACGTGGGTGGTATTGCTGGTAACATTTCTGAAGATAATAAATTAGAGGCTAAGTTTGATGGTATTGCTGAGATCGAAGATCTTAAGGTGGTTAAAGGTGAAGCTCCAAGTGGCGGAACTGCAGACATCGTGATCTCTCGTACTGCTGAACTTAAAATTAAAGATAAGAAAACTGGAGTTGTATTAAGTAATAACAACATCCCTTACGGTTCTCAAATCAATATTAATGATGGAGCAGCTGTAAAGAAAGGTGATGTGATTTGTACATGGGATCCATATAACGGTGTAATTATTTCTGAATTTGCCGGGAAGATCAAGTACGAAAACGTTGAACAAGGTGTTACTTACCAGGTTGAAATCGATGAGCAAACAGGATTCCAGGAGAAAGTAATTTCTGAATCTCGTAACAAGAAATTAATTCCAACACTACATATTCTGGGTAAAAAAGACGAAGTAATTCGTTCTTATAACCTTCCGGTAGGTGCTCACCTTATGGTAGACAATGCTGAGAAAATTGGAGTCGGTAAGATTTTGGTTAAGATTCCACGTAAATCTTCTAAAGCAGGAGATATTACGGGTGGTCTTCCACGGGTAACCGAGCTTTTTGAAGCACGTAACCCATCTAACCCGGCAGTTGTGTCTGAAATTGATGGTGTTGTTTCCTTCGGAAAAATTAAAAGAGGTAACCGTGAGATCATCGTGGAGTCTAAGCTTGGAGAGGTTAAGAAGTATTTAGTAAAACTTTCTAACCAGATCCTTGTTCAGGAGAATGACTACGTGAGAGCTGGAATGCCACTTTCTGATGGTTCTATCACGCCTGAGGATATCTTGAATATCAAAGGACCAAACGCTGTACAACAGTATCTTGTGAACGAAGTTCAGGAGGTATATAGATTACAGGGTGTGAAGATTAACGATAAACACTTCGAAGTTGTTGTGAGACAGATGATGCGTAAAGTGAGAATCGTTGATCCGGGAGATACTATTTTCCTTGAAAATCAATTGGTTCATAAAGATGATTTCATCGAAGAGAACAACAAGCTATTCGGAATGAAAGTGATCGAAGATGCCGGTGATTCTGAAAAACTGAAAGCAGGACAAATCATTACTCCAAGAGATCTTAGAGATGAAAACTCTATTCTTAGAAGAGAAGATAAGAATCTTGCAACAGCTAGAGACGTGATCACGGCAACAGCTAATCCAGTACTTCAGGGTATTACCAGAGCTTCGCTTCAGACCAAATCATTTATCTCGGCTGCTTCCTTCCAGGAAACGACCAAGGTATTGAATGAGGCCGCAGTAAGCGGTAAAATTGATTCTCTTGAAGGACTGAAAGAAAATGTAATTGTAGGACACAGAATTCCTGCAGGTACAGGTATGAGAAAGTACGATAGCATTATTGTTGGTTCTAAAGAAGAATTTGACCAGATGCTTGAGAAGAAACAGGAAGTTAATTATAACTAAATCCTGATAATAATTAGTGAAAAGGCCCTGCTCAAGCGGGGCCTTTTTTTATTTATAACGATATTTGAGGTATGAAGAACTACTTTAAGGAATTACTGGAATATTCACATTATTACAACCTGGAGATTATTAAAAAATTTAATGATGGTGATCTGGAGTTTATGATTCCGGAGAGGGCAATGTCACTCTTGTCCCATACACTGAATGCTCAGAAGATCTGGAACTATAGATTAACTGGAAAAGAAGATAAAGTGGAAGTTTGGGGAAACCTTCAGGTTGAAAATTTAGAGTCTGTAGAAAACCAAAATTTCGAGAAAACATTGGCAATTCTCGAAAATGAAGATCTGGACAGGGTGGTGCCTTATAAAAATACAAAAGGAGAAAGCTATCAAAATTCTGTTCGCGATATTATATTTCATATTATAAATCATTCTACCTATCACCGGGGACAGATAGCAACTGAATTTAGAAAACAGGGAATAGATCCAATAGTTTCAGACTTTGTATATTATAAGCTGAATAAATAAGTGCTAATAAATTATATATTAAATTGATTAAAATTTAAATCATGGACGAAGAGAAAAAAAATAAAAACCAGAAAGGAAAGATTAATATAGAACTGGATGAAGCGGTGGCTGAAGGAACTTATTCCAATCTGGCTATTATCAATCATTCTGTTTCAGAATTTGTGGTAGATTTTGTAAATATCATGCCGGGAAGGCCTAAAAGTAAAGTTAAATCCAGGATTATCTTAACACCGCAACATGCCAAACGGCTTTTGAAAGCTCTGGGAGATAACATTAATAAATTTGAGCAGGCGCATGGCGAGATCAGGGATTATGATAAAGCGCCTTTACCACTTAATTTTGGTCCTACAGGGCAGGCTTGATTTAGTTGAAAGCTTGCAGTAGCAGCAGGCAATTTTATAGACTATTAAATTAAAAAAAAGAGATTTCTCGCTTCGTTCGAAATGACATACATAAATGATTGTCTTTTCGAAGTAGATAAGCGACTGAGAAATCTCTTTTTTATTTTATCATATTTTTTGAAACTCAATTATCAAGGAGTATACTTCTTAAAATAGATCTTCGCAGCTTTCATCACTCGTGGGGCGAGAATCAGGGTTGAAATCATCGTTGGGATCGCCATTAGAGCAAAAAATCCATCGATCAAATTCAGAATAAAGCTTAATGAAGTAGTAGCTCCAACTATAATACTTAGAATGTAGACATAGTTGTAATACTTCTTATTTTTAGCTCCTATTAAAAAGGAGAGACATTTTGTTCCGTAGTAAGAATAAGAGAAAAGTGAGGAAATACTAAATGCGAGAATGCATAACAATAGTAAATAATTTCCAATATAAGGAATCCCTTGCTCAAAGGCTGCGGCAGTCAGGCTTACTCCATTCACATCTTCCGTTTGCCATACTCCGGTAACCAGAATGGCCATCGCGGTTAAAGTGCAAACCACCAGCGTATCTATAGCCGGACCCAACATGGCAATTAATCCTTCTCTAATAGGTTCAGAAGTTTTACTAGCTCCGTGAGCCATTGTAGCGGTTCCGATACCGGCCTCATTAGAAAATGCGCCACGACGAATTCCAAGGAGTATGAGTCCGCCAAGAACGCCACCTAGGAGTGGATCTCCTTTATAATTATTGGCCGCAAAAGCATCGGTGAAGATCATTCCGAAATAATGGAAAACTACGTCATAATTCACAAATAAGATCACCAACACTGAAACAAAATATAATGCCACCATCGCCGGAACTAGTTTTGAAACTGTTCTACTTATTCTATCCAATCCGCCAATAATAACTACGGTGGTAATAAGCGTAAGAGCAATTCCAATAATTAGGCTGCTCATAAATCCTGTTTCGATATTGTTAGGTTCTAAAAGAATATAGTTGATCGCCTGGGTAAGCTGATTTACATTAAAAACAGGTAAGGCACCTACCAATCCAGCAATAGCGAAAAATGCTGCCAGAGGTTTCCATTTTTTTCCGAGGCCTTCCACAATAAAATACATCACACCACCCTGTAACTTACCTTCTGTATCCTTACCACGATACATCACTGCCAAGCTATTTGTGAAGAATTTGGTGGCCATCCCAACGATAGCACTCACCCATAACCAGAAAATCGCCCCGGGGCCACCTATGGCAATTGCCACGGCTACACCAGCAATATTTCCCATTCCCACGGTAGAAGAAAGGGCGGTAGATAATGCCTGAAAATGATTAATATCTCCAGGATCATCAGGATTATTATATTTTCCACGCAGTACCTCTATAGAATGGCCTAAATATCTAAATGGTAAAAAACGTGAATATATGAGAAGAAAAATTCCGCCACCAATAAGAAGTACGACGAGTGGAATTCCCCAGACTGCCGAAGCAAAATCTGCAATAAACTGATCTATTTGGGACATGTATTTAATTTATCCCGAAAATAATAAATTTTGAGGGGGTAATTATCGAATTAAAATGACTTTTAAAAAAATGCCTCATCCTGAACCTGTTTCAGGGTCTCCGATATGAGATGCTGAAACTAGTTCAATATGACTCGTATAGTCACTGAAATCTTAAAATTCTGAAGTAAAATGGAATTTAATTGAAGGATATTTTTGCTGAGTCATTTGCAGTGAAAACTGGGAATCAGCTAAAAATACTAATTGCCCGTGTTTATCTTTTGCCAGGTACTTAGATTTTACTCTTTTGAAATCCTTGAACTCTTCACTTTTTTCATCTTCTGCCTCAATCCAGGTAGCCTTGTGTACATTCAAATTCTCATACGTACATTTCGCCCCGTATTCATGTTCTAATCGATATTGAATTACCTCAAATTGTAATGCACCTACCGTTCCAATGATTTTTCGTCCGTTCAGATCTAAAGTGAACAATTGGGCAACTCCCTCATCCATCAACTGATCGATACCTTTTTCTAGTTGTTTGGACTTCATAGGATCGGCGTTATTGATATACCTAAAATGTTCAGGCGAGAAACTGGGAATTCCCTTGTAAGCCAGGTTTTCACCTTCTGTAAGCGTATCTCCAATTTTAAAGTTTCCAGTATCATGAAGCCCAACAATATCACCCGGATAAGAAACATCTACGATCTCTTTCTTTTCAGCAAAAAAAGCATTTGGAGATGAGAACTTCATATTCTTGTTATTCCTAACATGAAGATAGTTCTTGTTTCTTTCGAACTTACCAGATACGATCTTAATAAAAGCAAGCCTGTCCCGGTGCTTAGGATCCATATTCGCGTGGATCTTGAATACAAAACCGGTGAAATCTTTTTCTTCCGGTTTTACCAGGCGGGTATCACTTTCTTTTGGTCTTGGCGGTGGAGCTATCTTGATAAAGCAATCCAGTAGTTCTCTTACTCCAAAATTATTCAGGGCAGAACCAAAGAAAACTGGTTGTAATCTTCCTTCCAGATAAGCATCCCTGTCAAATTCAGGATACACACCTTGCGCAAGCTCTAATTCTTCTCTTAAAGTATCTGCAGCAGTATCTCCAATTAGGCCGTCAAGTTCTTCAGACTTAAGATCACTTATTTCAACGGTTTCCTCTATATCTTTTCTTGGATCTCCGGTAAAAAGGTTCACATTCTTTTCCCAGATGTTGTAAATTCCTTTAAAATCGTAACCCATTCCAATGGGGAAACTTAGAGGGGTTACGGTAAGATTTAATTTTTGTTCAATTTCATCAAGCAGTTCAAAAGCATCTTTACCCTCACGGTCAAGTTTATTGATGAAAACGATCATTGGGATGTTTCGCATTCTACAAACTTCCACCAGTTTTTCAGTTTGTTCCTCAACACCTTTCGCAACGTCTATTACCACAATAACACTATCTACAGCTGTAAGTGTTCTAAAAGTATCTTCGGCAAAATCCTTGTGACCGGGAGTATCCAGAATGTTGATCTTAATATCCCTGTATTCGAAAGCAAGTACAGAAGTAGCGACAGAAATCCCTCTCTGTCTCTCAATTTCCATAAAGTCACTGGTAGCACCCTTTTTGATCTTATTAGATTTTACCGCACCAGCTTCCTGTATAGCACCTCCGAAAAGCAGAAGTTTTTCAGTAAGTGTTGTTTTACCGGCATCGGGGTGGGAAATGATGCCAAATGTTCTCCTTTTATTGATCTCTTTTTGATAATGCTTCATATCTGCGGCTATTGGAGCGGCAAAAATACTATTATTTTGATGAAATTTCATTTTTCTGAACTAGCCTTTTTATCGAAAGAATATACCTTTTAAACCATTAATTATTAACTTTATTTAGTATGTGTGGTTTTTGACAGATATTTGATTTAATTCCTTTAAGAAATGAAGGTCTTTGCCCTACAAAACCTAAGAGATTTAGTCTTTTTATTTGCTGTAAATTTTATTTTCAGCCTCTCATTATTTTCTCAATCTAAAACTGAAATTATTGCAAGCGGTTCCTACGCGGTAAACCTGGGAATTACTCCGCAAACACGTTCTAATGCTTTAAAACCTTATGGTTTTGTTTATGAACTTCTTACGAGGTATCCTGTGGAAATAAAGTGGGTGATCAATTCAGAAAAAGGTAAAGATGGCATTGACTTCAGGCTAAAAGATGAAGATTTTAGAGCCGGATCTTTTGTGATCCCGGTTTCCTATCTTACCGAAGATGTAAAAAACACTATTAAAAATTGGGAGCAAAGAGGTATGATTGGCAGTTATCTTAGCGAAGATAAGCCATTGCCGGTTTTTACAAATCTTTCAGTTGCTCCAAAGTGGACGCTCGATAAGCAAAATGGCAGTATCGCCCTGGCTTATTTTAGAGCCGCCGGAATTCCCGGATCAGCTCATGGCGGTTATAGTGTTAAGAATTGGAAAACACCAGGTGAATTGGGGGTTTGCGATGATATTTTTGTGATGCCTCATGCGGAACCTAAATTCGATTCTCATAAGAATCTGTACTTCTGGAATCGAAAATTTAAAGGAGCTATTTGGGCGGGCTGTCATGCCGGAAGTGAATTAGAAAATTTATACGGCGCAGTTTCAGAAGAAAAAAATGCTCCAGTGATTCAGTTGAACTTTCTGTCTGCAGGAGCTGCCGGTGCAAGAACTACCGGACTTATTCCATATTATGAGCATAGATATGCTACTCCGCCTTATTCTCATCAACATCCAGCCGATCCTGTTGCTCAATATTTGGGTAGAACAGATAAAGCGATGATAAATGGTTCAGAAAGGATCTTGTATCCCAAAAAAGCCAATGTATGGCGTAATGGAACAAAGTTGATTGTGATAGATCCTACGGCCCCTGATGTTCCTTCTTTGTCCAATGGTGCAGGTGGTGTGATTGTCTATGGAAACGGATTTGAAGATCCCAAAAACGGATTGGTGATGTATCAGGTTTCCCACGATTTTTCAGGGGAGGCTCCAGAGAATATTGCCGCCATAAGAGTGTTTTTTAACTGGAGTTTTTATGCAGCAGAAGTGAAAAGAAAAGAGAATATTATTAGGTTCCAAAATGAGAAAGGTGATAAGATCTTTGCCGCAAGAGTAGGGGACGATCTGGCTATAATGCTTAATCTGGATCCTATTCTTTTTGATTTAGATAAGGCTGAGATCAAACCGAAAGAAGCCGAGCAGTTAGATCATATCGCAGCGTACATGCTGGAATATCCTGAACTTCTTATCGATATTAGATCGCATACTGATAGTAGGGCAGACGATGCCTACAATATAAAACTTTCACAGAGTCGTGTAGAAGTTACAAAACAATACCTTGTTAATATGGGAGTAGGGGAAGAGCGCATTTCAGGCAGAGGATATGGCGAAACTGAGCTGGTCAATGACTGCAGAAATGGTGTTCCCTGTTCAGAGGGACAACATAAACAAAACAGGCGATCAGAATTTATTCTTTCCATTAACTGTGACCTTTATACTGGTAAATTAAAACTTTAGGAATTGCTTAATCAGCTTCCTTGTGATAGAAATGACTCTTTTTGTACATTTGAGCTTCAAATAAAAAAATGGCAAAAGAAAAAGTAATATTGGTAAACGAAAAAGATGAGCAAATCGGTTTGATGGAGAAGATCGAAGCACATGAAAAAGCATTACTTCACAGGGCCTTTTCTGTTTTCGTTTTTAATGATAAGAATGAGCTGATGATCCAGCAGAGAGCGTTGACCAAATATCATTCACCGGGATTATGGACTAATACCTGCTGTAGTCATCAAAGAGAAGGTGAATCTAATATTAAGGCTGGTAAAAGAAGACTTCAGGAAGAAATGGGATTTTCTACAGATCTAAAGGATACCATTTCATTTATCTACAAAGCACCTTTTGATAACGGTTTAACCGAGCATGAATTTGATCATATTCTTGTAGGAAGCTTTGAGGGTGAACCAGATCTAAACCCAGATGAGGTTGCGGCATGGAAATGGGTTTCTTTAGAAGATCTTCAGTTAGATATGGAGAAAAATCCTGATATTTATACTGAATGGTTTAAGATCATCTTTGAAAAATATTACTCACATATCAAGCAATGAGAATTACCGTACATAGAAAAGCTCATTTCAATGCAGCCCACAGGCTTTACAAGAAAGGATGGGATGATGCCAAAAACCTGGAAGTTTTCGGAAAGTGCAGCAATCCTAATTATCATGGGCATAATTATGAGTTGATTGTATCGGTGACTGGCGAACCAGATGCAGAGACCGGTTTCGTTATGGACCTTAAAATTCTGAAAGAAATTATTTATGAAGAAGTGGAGCAAGCATTTGATCATAAGAACTTGAATATAGAAGTTGCAGAATTCAAAGATCTAAACCCAACTGCAGAAAATATTGCCGTAGTAATCTGGAATAAGCTTCGAAAAAAAATAAAGGAAGATCATGATCTGGAGGTGACACTGTATGAGACACCCAGAAACTTTGTAAGTTATAAGGGAGATTAAATGGAAATTGGCGAATTAGTCCCAGATCTTGTTTTAAAAGACCAACATGGTGAAAATTTTAATTTTTCAGATCTAATTCACAAAAAAGCATTTGTAGTTTATTTTTACCCAAAAGATTTTACACCTGGTTGTACAAAACAGGCTTGTAGTTTTCGCGATAGGTATGAAGATTTTATAGAATTGGGTGCTGAGGTGATTGGGGTTAGTGCAGATTCACCAAAATTACATTCTAAATTCATCAAGAAATATGAGCTGCCCTATATCTTTTTATCAGATAAAGATAAGAAAGCGAGGAAGGCTTTTGGCGTAAAGACCAATTTATTGGGATTGCTACCAGGAAGAGAAACCTTTATTTTTGATAAGAAGGGGAAGTTGCTGCACAAGTTTAATAGTATGAGTGCGAGCAGGCATATGCCTGAAGCTTTAGCAGTCCTGAAAAAAAAGACGAATTAATTTTATAGAAATTCATTTTCCTTTCGGAAAATAGTTTAAATTCGCACCCGAAATTTATTGATAATGGCGAGTAAAAGATTGCTTAAAAAAGATGTGAATTATGTAATGGGAGACATCATTGATGCTGCCTACATTCACCAAATGGCTAACCCTAAGGAAGACCCGGCGAAATCTGAGGCGATCGTAGATGAGGCTATTAAAGAATATGATGAATTGATCACGAAGATCAATCGTCGTGATGTTGAAAATAAACAGAAACATTTTAAAGAAGTTCAGTCTGATTTGGAGACTAAGGCAAAAGCCTTGATCGAAAAATTGAATGCACTTTAATAAGTTGCCGATGTAGCTCAGCTGGCTAGAGCAGCTGATTTGTAATCAGCAGGTCGTGGGTTCGAGTCCCTCCATCGGCTCTTAAAAAAACCTTTCTTCGGAAAGGTTTTTTTGTTGGATCTAGTGAGAGTAAGTAGCCGGTCCTGAGTGCAGCGACAGTGCAACCAAAGGAAGCCCTGCATTTACAATTAAAGAGAGACCTGCTATTCAGCAGTTCTTAAATCATAATTTAGCTGTTTGATCTTTGCTTTTTTGATACTTCTGTTTAATAATAAACTAAGTACTAAAGCTACCAGGATCAATCCAGTGAAAACGTAGAATACCGGGATATAACTCCCTGTTCGGGTATAGATCTGGGAGACAAGTGTAGGTCCGATTAAACCACCCAGAGACCATGTGGTGAGCAGGTAACCGTGAATGGCACCCAGCTCTTTGGTGCCAAATAGATCTCCAATAAAGGCAGGAAGATTAGAAAAACCACCGCCATAACAACTTACCACCAGGAATATTAGGAGTTGAAAGATAAATGCGCTGGCAATTACAGGCAAGGTGATGAAAGCTATTAATTGTATAACGAAGAAAATAATAAACACCCTGGGCCTGGATAAATAATCTGAGGCTGCAGCCCAGCCAAGTCTTCCTCCGCCATTAAAAATACCCATAAGACCTACCATGGTGGCAGCTGCACCTGCTGAAAGTCCAACAATATTTTGAGCCATTGGAGAAGCGACTGAAATCATCATGATACCGGCACTTGTATTAATAAGCATCATGCTCCATAACATCCAGAAGTGTTTTGTTTTTACTGCTTCAGCTCCAGTAGCCTGTCTTAGATCCTTCTTTACTTTTTGTGTTCCTGCAGAAACAGCAGCTTTCATTCCGGCCGGCATCCACCCATTAGGAGGTGGAGCTATGTAGAACGCTCCCAGCATCATCATTATGAAATAAGAAGTTCCCAGAATATAAAAGGTTGGACTTATCCCAATAGATTCAATTAAACTTGCTGCGACCGGTGCTGTAACCAAAGCTCCTGTTCCAAAACCCAATACTGCCATTCCAGTAGCCAGACCGCGTTTATCTGGAAACCATTTTACTAATGTGGAAACAGGGGAGATGTATCCTATGCCTAAGCCAAGTCCACTTAGTACACCATATGAGAGGAGAAAAAGCGGGAGTGAATTTAGGGAAATGGCAAAACCGGAACCAGCCTGACCCAAACCGAATAATACTGCAGCCAGCATAGCAGATTTCCTGGGCCCGCTTTTTTCGACAAATTTTCCAAAGAGTGCTGCAGAGCCGCCTCCTAAAACCATCATTATGGTAAATGCGGTAGTTACTGATGCTACCGTCCAGCCCTTAGCTTCCACCAAAGGTTGGGTGTAAACGCTATAAGCGTAAGCAGCACCAATAGATATATGAATGGCAATAGCAGATGCGGCAATTAGCCAGCGGTTTTTATTTACTGAACTCATTTCAAAAATCTGTTATTATTAGGATTTATTCTTAATTTAAGATCACTATAAGCAATAATAAGGTTAATTTAATGAAAAAAGTAAATGATTGATTTTTTTCATCATTTTGAAAGTTCAGTTATTATAATTGCTTGTAGCCTTTTTAAGCAAAAAAAAGAGGAGCCGTTTAGCTCCTCTTTCCAGTGTATTTTTTAATGCGAATCAGGAATTGTTCTCATCAGATTGAGCTTCTACCTTCTCTTCTAATTTTTCTTCTTTACGCCGTTCTTTTAAAAACTTTTTAAGCTCTTCTCCATATTTCGATTTCTTCACTCCAGGAGCCAATGAATTGTAGATGGTATCAAGATATTTAATATTGGCATCAAATACTTCAGAAAGTGCCAGATAAGGTGCAATTTCATGATCTTTATTGTTGATCGCAAAATTGACGGTGTATAGATACTTCCTTTTGAGGAGACCGTCATACTTTTTATCTATCTCCATTAATTTATCTTCGTCCTGAGCTTTTTCAGCTTCAAAACTAGCTTTGATTAGCTCAAGGTTCTGATCGTTGAATCTACCGATCATTTCACGATACTCCATCAGTTTCTCCTGGTTTACAGACCCCGTTACTTTTGCACTGGTTTCAAATTTCTCCAGTTCGGTCTTAATGGTTACCTGTCCTTTATCTGCGAAAAAATTTATACGATCATCGTACCTGTTATTGTCTACTTTTTCAAGGTACAGATACATGATTTGAGGGCTCTCAATATAGGTTTCCATGGAGAACATTGGATCGCCATCTACCACAACCGAATCAATATTCACTAAAATGGTATCATCGATCTTCTGCAGGTATAAAGTACCTTTCTTAAGGCCCTTAACTTCACCACTAACAATAAGATTGCTTTCTTTTTCAGAACAGGATGTGATACTGATCAGGATGACTAAAAGAAGAGCTAATTTTTTCATTTTTTGAAATCAAATTTTAAGAAGCGCAAATATCTTATAATTTTCTGTTTAATACTAACTGCCGGCAGCTATTTGCATTAAAATTGTACATAGTATGGCGCCATAAGTTCCAACTACATAACCAAAGACCGCAAGTAGGACTCCTACAGTGGCTAAAGAAGGGTGAAACGCCGCAGCTACCACTGGAGCTGAAGCTGCACCTCCTACATTGGCCTGACTCCCAACGGCCAGAAAGAAATATGGTGCTTTGATGATCTTAGCTGTAGTAAGAAGAACTATCACATGGATAAGTATCCAAACCAGTCCTATTGCGATAAGTCCGGGATTGTCCAGTATCATTGTTAAGTCCATTTTCATACCTATGGTAGCTACCAGAATATAGATGAAGATACTTCCAATCTTACTGGCTCCAGCCCCCTCGTATTTTTTCATTTTGGTGAAAGATAAGGCTATACCAATGGCAGTCGCAATAGTGATCATCCAGAAGAATTGCGATGAAAAAGAAGACAGGGCGCTTTTTGAATCATTAAATACGTCAAAACTGGCAAGTAGATATTCAGAAATATTATCGGCTCCCCAATGGGCAATTCCTACAGCACCAAAAGCAAGCGCAAGCATGATTATAAAATCTGGTAATTCCGGAACCCTGGTTACACTTTTCGCATAATCACTCACCTTTACTTTAAGCTCTTCAATTGCAGAGTTGTCGGCTTTTAACCACTTGTCTATTTTTTCGTTTTTACCTATTCCCATGAGGATTATTGCCATCCATAGATTTGCCACTACAATATCTACCAGCACCATTCCTCCGTAAAGGTCTGGGTTATATTCATAAATTTCAAGCATTGCAGCCTGATTGGCTCCGCCGCCAATCCAACTCCCTGCGATGGTAGAAAGTCCTCTCCAAATGGCATCTGGACCTACACCACCAACGGTTTCCGGAGAAATAGCCGAAACAATTAAAACGGCAATGGGGCCGCCTAGTATAATTCCAACGGTCCCGGCAAAGAACATAATAAGTGCTTTTGGGCCAAGATTAAAAATTGCCTTGAGATCTATACTCAAGGTCATTAGTACCAGTGCTGCCGGTAAAAGATATCTACTTGCTACAAAATAAAGCTGGGAAGTTTCATCATCTATTAAGTTTAATGAATTGAGAATTGCCGGGATGAGGTAGCACATTAAAAGTGCCGGTACAACTTTATAAAATTTACTCCAGAATCCCTCTTTCTTTGATGAGGTGTAAAATACAAATCCAAGAGCAAGCATTAGTAAACCAAAGACAATAGCGTCATTAGTGAACACAGTAGTAGTTTCCATATAAATTTGAATAGGTTGGTCGGCAAAATACAATTTTTATTGTATCTGACTGTACGAGATTTTGAACTTATATTTTTAGCAATTCTGTGATGCTTTTAGCAACTCCATCTTCTTTTCCTGGAGTGGTCACCATATGCGCTATTTCCAAAACTTCAGGTTTAGCATTTCCTACGGCGATCCCCATCCCAACTCCCTGGATCATTTCTACATCATTGTAATTGTCACCAAAAGCCATACTTTGGGATAAAGGTAATTTATAGTGATTATCTAACAAATGTTGTACAGCGGTTAATTTGGATATTGCTCTGGGTGCAATTTCGATATACGTGGGTTTAGAACGGTATAAATGCAATTCGTCTTTGAAGTTTTGTTGAAGAAATGCCATGATAGCATCAATTTTATCCTCTTCACCCATTGCCATAATTTTATGTGCTCCCTTGTTTTCTTTTGTCCACCTTTCTAATACACTTTGATTGTTTTCAAATTCAGGCTGAACTTTGGTGTTATTGATTTCCCTTTGCGTCCAGAAATCATCTCTTGGAACATACCATTCATCGTTATGAAAAAGACTGAGATGAACGTCAAAATCTTTATTAAAACTGAGCAATCTGTTTAAAATATGAATAGGTATTTCTGTAGAACTAACAGATTTTCCATCAATAAGAATTAAACCTCCGTTATAACTTATTAATGGCAGATGCTCGATGTGCATTTTTTTCTGAAGATGCCTCATAGCTGCAGGCATCCTGGACGAAATAAGAATAAAGGGAATATCTGCATTTGACAGCTTTTTTATGGTTTCAATGGTATAGTTTGATAGGTCTCTTTCGGCATTTAAGAGGGTGCCATCTATATCGGAGAAAATAATCTTAAACATTAGTCTTCTTGCTTTTTATTTTTAGGGTGTCTTTTGGCTTCTTTAAGGGCTTTATTAAGCATCCACTCAAGCTGTCCATTGGTACTTCTAAATTCATCGGAAGCCCATTTTTCGATAGCCTTGAGCATATCTTCATCTACTCTTAATGCGAAAGCTTTCTTTTTGCCCATAATTTACTCAAGTTCTTTGATAAATTCGGTAATTACCGGAATCAAATCCGGGTGCAATGGTCTGCCTGGTTCATTATATGATTTGGTATTCACCAATCGGTCTTTACTATCCACTTTTCTGAAGATATGATTCATATTTTCAAGCAGTACCAGTTTAGAGTTTTCAGTGGCGTTATGTAGCATTTCTGCTTCTTTTGATTCGGTTTGAATATCAAAAGTGCCATTGAGAATCAAAATTGGAATGTCTAATTTTTTAATTTCTTCTGAAGGTTGATATGCTACCCAGCTTTTTATAAATGGCTGAACGTAAGGAGCAAAAATACTGGCCAGCATGGGGTTGTCATTCTTTGTGCTGCCATTTTCTTTTAACTCAGCGAATTTCTTACGAGTACTTTCGCCTAATTCCGGAGCCATTTTTGAAAACTGTTCCACGATTATTTGATCAATTGCCTGTCCAGCGCCGGCGAGTGAAATAAATGCATCTGCATGCTCTTTTGCTGCTATAATACCTATTAAGGATCCCTGACTGTGACCAGCGACAATAAGGTTTTCAAACTCATCTTTTTCTTTAAAATAAGTAAGAATATTTTGAACATCAATTATAAGATCTGAAAACCTAAGATCCTCCAGATTCATTTTTAATTCCTGCATTTTAAAGATCCGTTTGTCAAAACGATAGGAGGCGACCCCGTTTAGTGAAAGCTCACGGGCTATTTTTTTCATGCCATCATTTTTAGCCATGGATTGATTTCCATTTCTATCTGTGGGTCCTGATGCCTGAATTAAAATAACGATACTTTGAGCTTCCTCATTAGAAGGTCTGGTAAGGGTACCTTCAATAAGTTCATTTATTTTCAATTCCTCCTCACTAAACTTTTCTTCCTGGGCAAATCCCCCAAAAACTGCCAATAATAGAAGAGTACTTAATATATATTTATTCATGATCATTTATTTTTCCTGGAAAAAGCTTAATACTCCATTACCTTTCCAGGTTTATTGACTCCTCTTGGAGAATTCTCTTTAAGACAAGAATCTTTAATGGTTAAGAGTTCCAGCATTTACCACCGGCGTGGCGTCTCTGTCTCCGCAGAGTACCACCATAAGATTACTAACCATGGCAGCCCTGCTTTCTCCGTCAAGATCTACAACTTCTTTTCTGCTAAGTTCGTCGAGTGCCATTTCTACCATACTCACAGCACCTTCAACAATTTTATGCCTCGCAGCCACAATGGCGGTAGCTTGTTGCCTTTTTAGCATAGCACTGGCAATTTCATTCGCATAGGCCAGGTAACCAATTCTTGCTTCCAGAACTTCAATTCCGGCGATATTGAGCCTTTCTTCCAGTTCTTTTTCAAGGGCATCACTTACCTCGTTCATACTGGAACGCAGGGTGATATCTTCATCCAGACCTTCATCTGCAAAATTATCATAAGGATAGAGGCTTGCCAGTTTTCTAACCGCAGCATCTGTTTGCACTACAACAAAATTTTCGAAATTGTCCACATCAAAAGAAGCCTTAAAGGTATCCATCACTCTCCAAACGAGAATGGTACTAATCATCACAGGATTTCCTAATTTATCGTTCACTTTAAGTCTTTCACTATCAAAATTTCGAGCTCTCAGCGATATTTTCTTCTTTGTATAGAATGGGTTTACCCAGAAAAGTCCATTCTTTTTTACAGTTCCTTTGTAATCTCCGAATAATAATAATACCCGGGATTCATTAGGGTTTACGAGAATTAACCCGGGAACTATAAAAAAAGCAAGTAGAACTCCCAGTCCCCATAAAGGATTTCCTGTTGAAAATATACCTATTACGCTACCAATAAGAAGAAATAAAAAGAGAAAGAGCATTATGTAGCCATTGAATGCTGTAATTGATTTTTCTTGTGTCATGATTGAAAAGTTGATATTAAAATGATATCATAAATATATAATATTAAATTTTAAAGTTCCGTGTTACTTATAGTTATTTTTTAATGGCTTGTTTATATTTGTGGGAAATATGAAAAAGAAATGAGAAATTTTTTATTGCTTTTAGTAGCGTTGTTAATTATAAATATTGGTTTCGCTAACGATTCAGATTGGGGGAAAACAGGACACCGGGCAACAGCCGAAATTGCTGAAAATCATTTAAATAAAAAGGCTAAGCAGGCCATTGATGATCTATTAAATGGATACGGTCTGGCTTTTGTTGCTAATTATGCCGATGATATTAAAAGTGACGAGGAGTATAGAGAGTTTGGTCCATGGCATTATGTAAACATTGCACCGGAAGCTAAAGAATATAGGCTAGAGGAGGCAAGTGAAGACGGAGATCTTGTCCAGGCGATAAGAAAATGTGTTGAGGTTCTAAAGGATAAAAATACTACCAGAGATCAGAAACAGTTTTATTTAAAGATGCTGGTACATTTTGTAGGGGATTTGCATCAGCCTTTCCACACGGGACATTCAGAAGATAAAGGAGGAAATGATATTCAGGTGAGATGGTTTAATGAAGGCTCTAACATCCACAGGGTCTGGGATAGCGATATGATTAATTTTTACCAGATGAGCTATACCGAATTGGCTTTGAATACTAAAGACTTGTCTAAAACTCAAATCAAATCTATCGCTAGTGGTAAATTATTAGACTGGGTATATGAATCCAGGGCTATGGCTGAAGATCTATACAGTGGCGTGGAGAATGGTGAAAAACTAGGGTATTCCTATATGTATGAACATATGCCAACTGTTCTGAATCAATTACAAAAAGGAGGAATACGTCTTGCAAAGATCTTAAATGATATTTATTCTTAATAGATTCTTCTAAAGGTTAAATTAATCCTTGGAGAAACTATTTTTTTTGTTTTTGGAAGCTGATGCTTCCAAAACTCTTGAGTAGTTCCTTTCATCATTAAAAGGCTGCCATGTTGCAGCCTTATTTTATGCCTGGCAGTTGAAATATTTTTATGTTTTAAATGAAAGATCCTTTCGGTACCCAGGCTTAAAGAGGCTATTACGGGATTTTTTCCCAGTTCTTTTTCATCATCTGCGTGCCAACCCATACTATCCTTTCCATCACGATAAAGATTTGCAAGGCAAACATTGAATTTTATTCCTTGATCTATTGCTTCACATTTACGTTTAATTTTTAATAATTCCTCCGGAAATTCTTTTGGAAACATTTCTAAACCAGAATATTTATAGCTTTTTCCTTTTTCACCAAACAGGGCTGTTAATCTGGGTTGTAAAATTTCCTTTCCAAAGAGTTTGATCTTATCTTGTTTCCAGTCCTGTAAGGTCAATAGGAACTCGTAAATATGATCAGCTTCTCTTTCATTTAAAAAATCAGGAAAGTATTCTAATTCAGCATCTGGAAGATTGATCATTTGTCTTTCCATATCCTAAAATTGTAGGTAGAACCATGCCCAGTAGATTAATAAAAGTTGTAAGGGTAATCTTACAATTAATAACCACCTGGGTATTCCTGCTGCTGCTTTCTGGGAGGAGAGCATATAAAAGTGTACCAATAAGAAAATAAATAGCATTAAAATAATTCCATAAACGGCTAAGTCCTTTGTTTCTGGAAAACAAAGGCAAACTCCCAGTATAATTTCCGCTATACCGCTAAGATAAACCAGCATTTTATGGGCGGGTAGATACCTGGGCATAATGCGCATGTACATTTTAGGTTTTATAAAGTGAAAAATACCAGCGATAATATACATTATTGCCATTACATAAAGGTGCCATGGATAGGTCATATACAGATATTTTTTTCAAGATAAGCTAATTACAGGATTCAAAAAATTTGACAAAGCCTAAAACATGTTTCAAAAATAAATGTTGTGTAAGTGCTTTAAATAGAGTAATTTCAGACCCCGAAATTTATTTTAAAAACCTAACTGTTACTTTTGATAAAAAACTTTTCAGCCTTTTTCCTGGTGTTTTTTTTATGCTGGAGCGTTAGTTACGCGCAAACACCGCATTCTTCAGGTAAGGATTCAATGGAGGATATTCTCACTGAAATTAAGGAGCATATCGAGAAATACCGGCATGAGCAGGCTATAGATGTTGCTTACAGTCTTTTAAACACGGCAAAGGAGAAGGACGATATTTATCATGTATCTCATGCATATAATAGCCTTGGACATATTTATTTAGATTTAAAGGATACTGCACGTGCTCGTAAAAATTACACACTTGGTCTGGAATATGCGCAAATGATTGATAATGATACCATCGTTATGCGATCTTATAATAACCTCGGAAATATCTACTCAGAAATTCCGGAGACAAGAAACAGAGGAATAGATTATTATAATAAAGTAATTGATATTGCCAGGAAATTAGAAGACCCATCTGAACTGATTATTCCTAAGGCAAATATTGGGTGGACATATTTGGACATGGGAAATTATAATAAGGCTTTTCCTTATATTTCTGAATCTCTCCAATTAATGGATTCTTTAAAGCCTTATGAGGGCGTTGAAAATAAAATTCAAAAGAATAGTTTTTATTCCCAAATGTATATGCTTCATGGCCGCTATTTTGGTCATTTTAAACAGTATGATACCGCCACTTATTTTTTCGATAAATCTATAGAACTTGCCGTTAGAGATTCTCTAATTCTTCCCGCAGCGGAAGCCTACGGGGCATACTCCAGGATGCTTGAGAGCAAAGGCGATTTTGAAGCGGCTTATAATGCACAGTTAAATTATAGTAAATACAACTCAAAGGTCTTTGAAGGTGAAAAACTTAGGCAAATGGAAATAGCCAATGCCAGGTTCAATATCAATCAATACCGAAAGGATCTGGATATAGCTGAAAGAGAGCAGAGATACCAGGATGACATTATTGAAAAATCTCAAGAAAAAGTTGCTATCATGGTAATTTCATCTGTGATATTGGTTTTTATACTGGTCTTTCTGTATAAAATAAACCGTGATCGGAGAGGTTTAATTCGTGAATTAAAAAATAAGAATAAACAGTATAAAGAAGCGAAAGTAGAAGCAGAGAATCTTTCAATACTTAAAACACGTTTTTTTAGCACGGTTAGTCATGAAATTAGGACTCCGCTATATGGAGTTATTGGACTTACATCTTTGTTACTGGAGGAGAAAAGTTTAGGGAAGCATAAATCTGATTTGAAATCTTTAAAGTTTTCCGCAGATTATCTTTTAGCGCTTATTAACGATGTTCTCCAAATGAACAAGATGGAGTCTAATGAGGTAAAACTCGAAAGTGTATCCTTTAACCTTCGCGATCAGATTAATAGTATTTTGAATAGTTTTGAGTTTACCCGGGTACAAAATAAAAATAAGTTGCATCTGGATTTCGATGAAGAGATACCAGCATTTTTGATGGGAGATTCCATACGGCTTTCCCAGATCTTAATGAATTTGTTAGGGAATGCCATGAAGTTTACTGAAAGAGGGAATATCTACTTTCAGGTGAAACAAACAAAAATAACAGATCATCAATCTAAAATATTTTTTGAAATTCGCGACGATGGTCCTGGTATTCCCGAGAGTAAGAAAAAAGTGATTTTTGAAGAATTTTCTCAGTTAGATAATTCGAACTATAATTACCAGGGAACTGGTTTGGGATTACCAATTGTGAAAAGACTACTTAAACTTTTCAATTCTCGCATTAAACTGGAAAGTAAAGAAGGCGAGGGTTCCACATTTAGTTTTACAATCCTATTCGATGTTGATACCGCCAAGACCGAGAATTTGGAACAAGAGCAAAATCTGGTATTGGAGAATGATTCAGATCAAAAAAGTATCCTTATTGTGGACGATAACCGCATAAATCAGGTGGTCACTAAAAGAATACTGGAGAAGCAGGATTTTATTTGTCAAGTAGCGGGAGATGGAACACAGGCGATCCAAAAGGTAAAAAATGGGAATTTTGATCTGGTACTGATGGATGTGAACATGCCAGGGATCTCAGGACTTGAGGCTTCCAAAGAAATTAGAAAATTTAATAAAGAAATCCCTATTCTCGCTCTAACTGCGGTTGAGGTAGAGGAGATTAGGGAGGAAATTCAATTGGCAGGAATGACAGGAATCATCATAAAACCTTATGATGTCCAGAAATTCTATCAAATTGTTTATAAAAACCTGAGCCTTAAAAGGAAGCCAGAAGAAGTTTAGAGCTATTTACTCAATACTTCAGAATTGTTCGGGGCCTGGAAAAAATCCTGTTCAGGAGAAAAGAACTTTACATTAGAGATTGTCGCTTCTCCAAGTTTTTCACCAAAACCATCTTCCTTATTCCAGTTGTGAAAGCTCCATTGTGTTGGGATTGCTACCTTATCAAAATTTTGATAATTCGCATATACTATAGCGTGAGGATCTTCCTCTGCTTTTTCCTGCTCGCTGCTAAAAGTGACGATATAGGCAGCTGCTTTCAGCATATTTGTTTCAGGTTCTTTATAGACCACGTACCAGTCATCTGGCGAGTCTCCCACGTTAGATTTAAAACTTAGTTTAGCGGTCTCATACTGGAGACTATCCAATATTTTAGGTTCCTGTTCTTCCCATACGGTTCCAGGATCTGTCAGTTTAAAAGGCATGGCAAAGAAATATTGCCAGGTAAAAATATCAAACCTGGCACCTTCTTTCTTCGAGGTTTTTGGCGAAATATAAACCTGTTCTCCGTCGTATACAATAGAGGTTCCATCGGCTTTATCCAATCTTACTTTTGAAGAATTTGTAGTCATGCTCACGGTGCCTTCCAGTCTCGTGCTTCCACCGAAGTTTAAATTGATGTCAAACGCAACCGCTTCATTCATCATAAATGAGGTCTTATTATGTGCTTCTTCAATATTTTCAAAGAAGGAGAGTGCTTTTGGAGGAACAGCCCCATCTCCAATACCATTATTGGGCTCTACAGGAATTTTTTCTTCAGAATTATTTTGTTTACAACCAATAATCGTTAGAATCATCAGTAAAAGCGAGACCTTTTTCATAGTTTAAAATTTTTTCAAAAGTACAAAAGAATATTCTTGTAATATAAAAAGCCGCTCTCCTTATCAGAAAGCGGCTTCAAGCTATAAATAGCGAAGGTTTATTTTACCATATCAAAACTTCTCTTGATAAAACTCGTAAGTTCTTCACCTTTCAGGAGATTTTGAGATAGCCTGGCAAGATCCAGCGATTGCTTGATAAGACGTTGCTGTTTCTTTTCAGTTTTAGTGTTTAGAATAGTATTTATGAGCTCGTGATTGGTATTCACTACCAGATTATACATTTCTGGCATATTGCCCATTCCAAACATTCCACCGCCACCGGTTTGTTGCATTTCTTTCATTCTACGCATAAATTCCGGCTGCGTGATAATCAATGGAGCAGCATTACTGTCCATTGCTTCCATCTGAATGGTATATTTTTCTGAAGGGATCACTTTCTCAAAATCAGATTTTAAAGTTTCCTTTTCCTCGTCAGAAAGTTTAGATATTTTCTCTTCGTCTTTTTTGATAAGATTGTCTACATGATCTGAGTCTACTCGCACAAAAGAAATCTTCTCTTTAGAGGTTTCCAGTTTCTGCAGTAAGTGAGAAACAATAGGTGAATCCAGTAGTAAAACTTTATAACCTTTCTCCTTGGCCGCTTCAATATAACTATGCTGCTCGTTCTCATTAGAAGCATACAGCACTACCATATTACCATCTTTATCGGTCTGGTTTTCTTTGATCGCTTCTTCTAGCTCAGGGAAAGTGTAGAAATCACCTTCAGTAGTAGGGTATAGCGCAAACTTCTCTGCTTTTTCAAAGAACTTATCTTCAGAAAGCATTCCGTACTCAATAACGATCTTAATATCATTCCATTTCTTCTCAAAATCCTCACGGTTGTTATTGAAGAGGCTTTTTAGCTTATCTGCCACCTTTCTGGTGATATAGCTGGAAATCTTCTTAACCGCTCCATCTGCCTGAAGATAAGATCGCGATACATTTAGAGGAATATCAGGAGAATCTATAACTCCGCGTAACATGGTTAAAAATTCAGGTACAATTCCTTCAACATTATCAGTTACATAAACCTGATTTTGATAAAGCTGAATTTTATCTTTCTGAATGTTCATATCCTGAGTCATTCTTGGGAAATAAAGAATTCCGGTAAGATTGAAAGGATAATCAACATTTAAATGAATGTGGAATAATGGTTCTTCAAATTGCATTGGATACAATTCCCTGTAGAACTCATTATAGTCTTTTTCCTCGAGATCTGTAGGTTGCCTGGTCCAGGCTGGCTCCGGGTTGTTAATAATATTATCAACGGTTTGAGTTTCAGGTTTAGCGTCTTCCTTGGCATCTTCAGGAAGCGGTAAAGTTTCTTCCTTAGTTCCAAATTTAATTGGAATAGGCATAAACTTGTTATACTTCACCAATAACTCCTGAATTCTATTCTCTTCAAGAAATTCTTTGTCCTCCTCGTTTATATGGAGAATAATCTCGGTACCATGCTCTTTCTTGTCGCCATCTTCCAGAGTAAATTCTGTAGTTCCCTCACATATCCAGTGAGCTGCAGGTTCATCTTTGTGAGACTTAGTGATAATCTCTACTTTATTAGCTACCATAAAAGCAGAGTAAAAACCAAGTCCAAAGTGACCAATAATTCCACTGTCTTTTGCGGAATCTTTATATTTTTCAAGAAATTCTTCAGCTCCAGAGAAAGCTACTTCATTAATATACTTTTCAACTTCATCTTTTGTCATACCGATTCCCTGATCGATAATATGAAGCGTGTTATTTTCTTTATTGATCTTAACCTCAATAAAAGGATTGCCGTAATCTACGTTCGCTTCTCCTAATCCGCTTAAGTGTTTCAGTTTTAGAGTAGCATCGGTTGCATTTGATATTAGCTCTCTCAAAAAGATTTCATGGTCGCTGTACAGAAACTTTTTGATGAGCGGAAAAATGTTTTCAACAGATACATTTATTTTTCCGGTTGCCATATGTTTATTTTTAAATTTTGATTCATTCTCCCTATGTCAAAAAAAATACCATTCACGATTCGCTGTCAAACTGGCATAGGTGTAATTAATCTTTATGGCACACGTCTAAGTATCGAAAAGACCTGGGATCTAAATATTTAACAAAGTTTTGTTTAAAGTTTCTAATATTAAATTAAACAAAATTGTATTTTTGATGTAGAATAAAGAATTATGGCAAAGAAGACAGATAACACGAAAGCGAAGAAGAAGCCAAATGAAGAAAAGCTGATAGCTATTTATATGGATTACGTTCTGGAGCATGAAAAGACACCTAAAAGTGTGTACAAGTTTGCGAAAGATAATGATATGACAGAGCAGGATTTCTATGGATTTTTTGGAAGTTTTGACGGGTTGAGAAAGGTTATTTGGAATAAATTTTTTGAGAACAGCATCACTGTGATGGAAAAATCTAAAGAATATGCGAACTTCTCTAATCGTGAAAAACTACTCACATTTTTTTATACATTTTTTGAAGTACTCACCGCAAATAGAAGTTATGTTCTTTATGCATTGAATGAGAACGACATGCCTTTTAAAAATCTGGAACAGTTGAAGACGCTTAGAAAGAGCATGAAAAGTTATGCGAAAACACTAATTAGCGATGGGAATAAAGAAAAGTCACTGAAATTGTTTCAGCAGAATGAAACGATATTTTCTGAAGGCGTTTGGGTGCAATTCTTATTCTTGCTTAAATTCTGGAAAGATGACAACTCTGCAGCATTTGAGAGCACAGATGTAGCCATTGAAAAATCTGTTCATACGGTATTTGACCTTTTCGATACAACACCATTGGAGAGCGTGGTAGATTTTGGAAAATTTCTCTGGAAAGAGAGAATGGCTTAGATAGAAAAAATGAAGACGATAGATAGTATACCAACAGGAAAAATAGGAAGAACAGGGAAACTGGTGCAAACCGGTGTGAAAATAGGAGGAAACTACTTAAAATATTATAGCAAGAAAGCTTTTAATTCTGAGCTTACTCGGGATGAGTTAGATGAAGACAACGCAGGTGATATTTATGATGGTTTAAAAAGTTTAAAGGGAAGTGCTTTAAAAGTAGCTCAAATGCTTTCGATGGAAAAAAACCTGCTGCCAGGTGCCTATGTTGAAAAATTTAGTCTGGCGCAATTTAGTGTGCCACCACTTTCAGCTCCATTGGTTAGAAAAACCTTTAAAAAATATAATGGAGCCTATCCTGAAGAATTATATGATACGTTTGCAACCCAGTCGGTAAATGCAGCCAGCATCGGTCAGGTGCATAAGGCTACTAAAGAAGGGAAGAAACTTGCTGTGAAAATCCAATATCCGGGGGTTGCAGATAGTATCAGTTCAGATCTGGCTATGGTGAAGCCAATTGCATTGAAAATGTTCAATATGCAGGCTAAAGATTCTGAAAAATATTTCAAGGAAGTAGAAGGGAAGTTGCTTGAAGAGACAGATTATATTCTTGAAGTAAAACAGAGTAAGGAAATTTCAGAAGCCTGCTCCCATATTCCAAATATGGTCTTTCCTATATATTATGAAGATCTATCAAGTGAACGCATTATCACAATGGATTGGATGGATGGAGTTCATTTAAGTGAATTTGCACAGTCTAACGAAGACCAGGAGCTGGCAGATAAGATAGGGCAGGCGCTATGGGATTTCTATATGTTTCAGATCCACGGATTGAAACAGGTTCATGCAGATCCCCACCCTGGTAATTTTATGGTAGATAAAGACTATAACCTTATCGCTATAGATTTTGGATGTATTAAGCAGATTCCCGATGATTTTTACACGCCTTATTTTTCTCTAACGAATAGAGATAATTTAAATAATGAAGTCTTTTTTACCGACAAGCTTCATGAACTGGAAATACTGAACGATAAGGATACTGGAAAGGAAAAGGCTTATCTATCAGAAATGTTTAAAGAAATGTTTACGATGTTTTCTACTCCTTTTCAATCTGAAAAATTTGATTTTACAGATGAAAATTTCTGGAAACACCTCACTCAACTAAGTGAAAAATATTCAAAGGACCCTGAATTGCGAAGAATGAATGGTAATAGAGGAAGCAGGCATTTTCTCTATATGAGTAGGACCTTTTTTGGCCTTTACAATCTATTACATGATCTTAAAGCAAATGTTGATATTAACAAATTTAGAGTGTATCTCTAATGGTTGATTTATTGGTTAGGTTGTTAGAAAGCGTGATCGATCCCAATTGGTTGCGCTTTCTTTTTTAAATTAAAAGAGACCGTCTAAAAATTAACAATATTGTCAAGCTGGAATAAATTCAGGATGACGATATTTTTAATTTCCAGACAGCCTCTTTTTAAATAAAACTTATTTAATTAATTCTTCAGGCTTTCTTCAGGCAGTTCCTCCAGATTCTCTTCTGCTTCATTTTTGTTCTTCACGTATTTATCCAGCCATTGATCCTGTTCCCAAAGCACATGAAGTACAGATTCCTTGGCACTATAACCATGACTTTCCTTTGGTAGCATTACCAATCTTGCAGTGGCTCCAAGGCCTTTTAGGGCATTGAAATAACGTTCACTCTGCATAGGGTAGGTACCAGAATTATTATCGGCCTCACCATGTATAAGAAGTAATGGAGTTTTCATTTTATCTGTATGCATAAAAGGGGACATCGTATTATATACATCGGGCGCTTCCCAGTAGCTTCTTTCTTCACTTTGAAACCCAAATGGAGTAAGAGTTCTATTGTAAGCTCCGCTACGTGCAATTCCGGCAGCAAAAAGATCAGAATGAGATAACAAGTTGGCGGTCATAAAGGCGCCGTAACTATGTCCTCCCACAGCTACACGGTCTCTATCTACATAACCCATGTCGTCTACAGCATCTATTGCTGCTTTCGCATTATCCACCAGTTGTTTTCTAAAGCTGTCATTGGGTTCTTCTTCTCCTTCTCCAACAATTGGAAAAGATGCGTCATCTAATACTACATATCCGCGATTTACCCAGTAAATAGGCGAACCATAATAAGGATAGGTGAAATCATTCGCATTGGAAGTATTCTGAGAAGCTGAATTCTTGTCTTTGAATTCCCTTGGGTAAGCCCACATAAACATTGGAAGTTTTTTGGGATTTTCCTTATCGTATCCTGCAGGAAGATATAAAGTTGCATTTAATTCCAGTCCGTCATCACGCTTATAGGTGATCACTTCTTTACTAACTTCTTCCAGGCTTTTAAATGGATTTTCAAATGAAGTGATTTGAGTTAAATCATTTTCTGAATCTATATCCCTGATATAGTAATTTGGATATTCAGTAGAAGCTTCAATACTAACCAGAACTTTACCGTTTTCTATGTCTATGGCCTCGATCAGGTTTTCTTTTTTGTCTTCAAATTTAGATTGATACAACCTTTTGGTATCACCATCTTCAAGATCAATCCTGTCTACAAATGGATATTGTCCATCTTCAGTAAAGCCTCTACCCATCAAGAACCCATCTTCACCATCAAGCTTTAAAACGTTTCTTCCGAATTCGTTTTTAGTGGTTACAAAGTTTCCGGGATCACTATACACATCCTGGTAATTTCGGTCAAAGATGATTTCGGGGTCTTCAGAAGCATCTGAAGGATCAAAAACATAGGTTTTCGTATTTCTCGTATTCCACCAGTAGTCTGTTGCAATTGCGAGATCTTTGTCTCCCCACATAATTCTACTGCCACGGTTCTTAACTTTCAGCATTGATTTACCCTCACCATTGAAAGGTGCTTCCAGCTGAAAAAATTCATCACGATAATCTGCTTCAACTTCTGGGTCCCCGCCATCCAGAGCAGTTACATAAACTAAAGTAGCCGGTTTATCATCGCGCCATTGAAAATCTCTCTTTCCCTCACGTTCTGCCATAAAACCTTTAGGCAGGTCTTCAATTAGAGGTACATTGTTAATCATATTCACCAATTTTCCAGATGCATCATACACATTGGTTTCTGAAGGGAATCTATAATATGGAACCAGGTAAGAAAATGGTTTTTTAATGTTGGTGACCATTACATAGTTGCCATCGGGTGAAAAAGATATATCACTATACATCTTTGGAGCCATCCACTTAGTAGTAGTTCCATCTAAATTTACTTTAACCAGTTCAGATCTCGCCAGTTGTTCAAAATTATATTCATCATTAGGATTTTTCAGTAAGTCCTGATAGGTTCTATTTTGAGCTTCCTTCCCATCACTTACAGAAACAGTTGGACCCGATGGTACCGAAGTTTCAGTATCTATTAGCTCCTTTCTGTCGGTTGGAAGCATGGTTACCAGTAATGCGGAATTATCTCTGAACCAGTTAATGGTACTTCTCATATTCGCATTGAGGTTTCCTTCGGTCAGCTTTCTTGCAGAAGCCTCTTTGATATCTAACACCCAAAGCTCTACTCCTGTATTGGTGGTGTGGGTGAAAGCAATCATAGATTCATCTGGAGACCAGCTAAAATTTGTTAGTCTGGGTGTCTCTGGAAGTCCTTTAACATCTATAGGTTGATCACCTTTCACAGGCTTAACCTTAAGATCGTTATAATACCTTGCCCTGCTGTTAATATTAGTCACAGGATTAATTCTTAACCCACCTAATCGCATTTCTTCTTCACTTAGCTCAGCGATACTTTTAAACTGGTCCCTGTACAGGAAGATCATCATTTCTGCATCACTGTCAAGAATAGTTGCCGGCGCAAGGGGAACATCTATTAGATCGAGGATTTCTTTGGGCGGTTTTTGATAATCCAGATTTTCCTGGGCAATGATACCAGAAACAAAAAGGAACATTGTTGAAAAACAAATAAAAATTCGGTTCATAAATTAAATTTTAGTTGAAATTTTAATGATGGCAAGAACAGAAGGAATGTTAATGTTTCTTATATTGCTCGTCCATTTTTTTTACAAATTGCTTAAATTTAATAAGAATAATTTTTAAAATCATAAAAAACCGTTCATGTATCAAACTAAAATTGCAGGATTAGGAAAATATGTTCCGGAAAATGTTGTCACTAATGAAGATCTTTCTAAAATGATGGATACCAATGATGAGTGGATCACGGAGCGTACAGGAATAAAGGAACGCAGGCATATTAAAAAGGGTGATGGCAATACTACTGCGAGCATGGGAGTTAAGGCGGCTAAGATTGCTATAGAGCGTGCAGGTATTTCTAAAGACGATATAGATCTTATAGTTTTCGCCACCTTGAGTCCAGATTATTATTTTCCGGGATGTGGGGTACAGGTACAGGAAATGTTGGAAATAGATACTTGTCCTGCATTAGATGTGCGCAATCAATGTAGCGGTTTTGTATATGCGATCTCTGTTGCAGATCAGTTCATAAAAACCGGAATGTATAAAAATGTGCTGGTAATTGGAAGTGAAAACCATAGCGGTGGTCTTGATTTTACAACTCGTGGTAGATCGGTTTCTGTAATTTTTGGCGATGGTGCTGGAGCTGCAGTTTTAACCAGAAGTGATCATAACGGTCAGGGAATACTTTCAACACATCTACATTCAGAAGGAAAACATGCTCTGGAACTTTCTCTTAAAGGGCCAAGTACCAATCATTGGGTGCCTGAGATCATAGCTGAGAATCCCCAGGGGGACGATATTCCTTATTATCCTTATATGAACGGGCAATTTGTATTTAAAAATGCTATTCAGCGTTTTTCTGAAGTGATCAATGAAGGTTTAAAAGAAAATGGCCTGGAGGTATCTGATATCGACATGCTTATTCCACATCAGGCGAATCTTCGAATTTCTCAGTTTGTTCAGCAAAAATTTAAACTTTCAGACGAACAGGTTTATAATAATATTCAGAGATACGGTAATACAACTGCTGCCTCTATTCCTATTGCCCTCACTGAGGCCTGGGAAGAAGGAAAAGTAAAAAATGAAGATGTGGTGGTATTAGCTGCTTTTGGTAGCGGTTTTACCTGGGGAAGTGCAATTTTAAAATGGTAAAAAGTTAAAGGCCGGTTTTGCCGGCCTTCTTTTAAACTCCTTTAAAATATTTATATAGATCATAGATCCCAAAAACTATAAATCCCACGGCTATGATGATGCCAAAATTATCAGGTTCCTGGAGTTGAGTTTTTTGGTAAAGTCTAAAACTTCCATACCCCAGGAATAGGATTCCAAGTATTAAATTCCAGATATTTCTTTGTGGTTTTTGTTCTTGTGTTTCTATTTCCTGGTTATTCATCTGTAAAATCTTTTGGGAAAGTTGCCTTTGCAATTTTTACAGCTTCATCATAATCTTTTTGTAGAACAAACAATAGAACCTGCCCCGGAGTAGCTCCAAACCCAGCTCTTAATGCTGAATCAAAATCATTTCGTACTCTGGAGTGAATACCAGACTTTTCATATAATTCCTGAAGGTATTGAACATTTGTATCAGGACCCGTGTAAACTCTTTTATAATTTTCTTCTTCGCTCATGTTATGCTGATTTATCAATCTAAATTACAAATAAGCGATAGGTTATGGCAGTTTTTAAACCCAAATTAACTTATGCGTTATAAAATTTACTGTTCCAAATCTCTGTGCTGAAATTTTTACCCATTTTAAAACCATAGAAAATGGAGAGTCCTGCAAACCATTTAAAAATGAAAAAGAAGATCATAAAGAATTGAGTAGCAGATTGCCTGGGAGTAAATAGACCCTCTGGAATAAATAAAGCAGTTAAAAAACTCGTTGCTAAGAGCAAAACCACAAAATTTTCAAGTGTCTTAAAAGGCCACATTAGTAACTTTCTAAAGGGATGAAGGTCATTTCCCCACTTATGAACCAAATAATAGTAATCATTACCTATGGGGGCGAATAGCAATGGATCGTCAGCATTTTCCAGTTTAAAAAGTTTGGAGGGAGCTATTATTTTAAATCCCCTTAGTTTGGTGTGGTGGTCCCTCTCTAGTTGCTTGATCTCTATTAATGCTTCGTATGGGATTTCAGATTTAAAGAATTTGGAGTCGAGAAATCGCAATCTATAATTCACACAAATTTTATAAATATCGTCCAGGTGAAAAATTTTATGGCTTTTAAGGAGGTCGGGTTCAAAATTATTTTCTGTAGTGCTTTTTCCTTTTTCCAGCTCTTTTCTAATATTTTCATCTTTAATTTTAGAATTTGTCAGAATTGAATTGACCTCTTTCAGGATTTGTGCTTCAGTAGTACTTTTGCTTCTAACTTTTAGCAATTGTCTTTCAATATTCGTACGGGGAAATTTCAGCTTCATTATCTTTTCTTTAGCCTCACTAAATTAGCTAATTAAGCTCAGAATAGCAATCTGAAATTTATCAAAAGGCAAGTCTCATCACACTTATAGTTATTCGCGCAATTGTTAATTCTATACTAATTAAGGTCTTTCAAAAAACCGTCTTGTTTGCTTCCTCGTATTTTTCTATACAAATAATCAAACTTTAATTATGAAAAATCTAAGATTTTTAACTGTTTTAAGTATGTTCCTATTTATTGGGACAATTGCAATTGGTCAAAACGGAATGGCTGAAACAAAAATGGTAGGAGGAGCAGAAATGTATCCATCAAAAAATATTGTTGAGAATGCTGTGAATTCTAAAGATCACACCACTCTGGTTGCCGCGGTAAAGGCTGCTGAGCTTGTTGATATTCTTAAGAGTGATGGCCCGTTTACTGTCTTTGCACCAAAGAATTCAGCATTTGAAGCACTTCCAGCAGGAACGGTTGAATCTTTACTGAAAATGGAAAATAAGAAGAAATTGCAAGCTGTTCTAACGTATCATGTGCTAGCTGGAGATTATAAAGCTGCAGATATTGTTGCTGCAATTAAAAAAGGTAACGGGAAAGCTTCTTTCAAGACTGTAAACGGAGGAGAAGTATGGGCAATGCTTGATGGTGATAAGGTAAAACTTAAAGGAGCATCTGGAAATGTTGCTACGGTAACTGTCGCAGATGTAAATCAATCAAATGGAGTGATCCACGTGATAGATACAGTTTTATTGCCTGCAATGTAATAACAATTGTGAATAGAATTTAGAAAAAGCGGCTACAGGCCGCTTTTTGCGTTAAATAAACGTCAAATTAACGCCAGGCCTTTTGTGGTTCAAAGCTTTGAGGTTATTTTGTTTCAACTAAATAATTTTTAATGCTATGAAATTTTTAAAAATCAATCTTTTATTTCTTGCAACCATCCTACTGGCTTCATGTGGATCCAGTGGTCCCACGGCTAAAGATGACGTTAAGAAATTAAAATCTTATGATTCTTACGCGTATCTGCCAAATAAGGATACTATTATTAGCAGAGATTACGATAATACTGCGATTAATGAAACCATCCTACAAACTATCAATGCAAATATGAGGGAGAATGGATTTCGTATGGATAAACTTCAAGCGGATGTATTGGTGCATGTTCACCCAATGTTTGATGAAAAAGTGGCCGTAAATGCTAATCCGGTCTATACCAATTATCCTTATTATCGTCCTGGTTTTTATATTGGTCCATATTATAAGGATGTAGCCTATGATAATTATTTCACGATCCAAAGAATTAATGGTCCGCGTGTAAGCCAAATTCCATATAAGGAGCGCTCTATTGTAATTGATTTTATAGATAGAAGATCTAATGAAATTTTATGGAGAGGAACTTCAGATGAAACTATTGGGACTAATAGACTTCAACGTGATATCAGGGAATATATAGATGATATATTTAGAGAACTTTATTAAGTTTATTCGAAACTCTTAAAAGCGAAACCCCGTTACCAAAGTAGCGGGGTTTCTTTTTTACAGTTTCAAGCTGAGGTATAAAACAAAATTTCGGTTTTAAGGAATACTGAATTATCTCAATTCAGCTTCCAGCTCTTTTTCAAATCTATGCTGAAGTTTTTTCATCATTTTATCTACCTGCTTATCGGTAAGCGTCTTGTTTTCATCCTGAAACACAAAACTTACGGCATAGCTCTTTTTGCCTTCCGGAAGATTCTTACCTTCATAAACATCGAATAGATTTATGTCTTTCAATAATTTCTTTTCCGTTTGAGTTGCGATCTGCTCAATTTCATCATAGCTAACAGACTGATCAAGCAAGAGCGCGAAATCCCTCCTTACACTTGGATATTTTGGAATAGGAGAGAAGTTCTTTTTTTGCTGTTTAGTAGTTTCAATTACTTCATCCCAGTTAAAATCGGCAAAAATCACTTCCTGATCGATATCAAACTTTTTCAGAATTGATTTTTTAACGACTCCAAATTCAACGAGTTTTGCTTTTTTACTGCTTAATTGCAGTCCTTCAGAAAACACATCGCTTTTTACAGCCTTGCTTTTCAGGTCCTTGATGCCAAGTTTTTCAAAGACCGCATTGATGGCTCCTTTCAAAAAGAAAAAGTTACCATTTCCTGCAATACTATTCCATCTTTCTATAGTTCTTTCACCTGTAATAAAAAGAGAAAGATGCTTGTTTTCTTCCCTTCCGCTTACATAAGAATGATAGGTTTTTCCGAATTCGAAGATCTTTATACTGCTCCTTTTTCGGTTAATATTATAACTAATCGCTTCCAGTCCGGAAAATAACATACTTTGTCTTAGCACAGAAAGATCCTGACTTAGAGGATTGAGCATTTCAACCTGATATTCATCCTTTAGTTCTTCACTTAGCTTATTGTATTTTGCCGTAGTTAGTGAATTTGCCATAGTCTCATAGAATCCCTGTCCAATGAGCTGACCCGCAATTAAATTCTGAATTTTATAATCTTCAAATTTGGAGGAATTGGCAACAGAAAGACTAAGCTTATCTCCAAATTTAATGTTATTATAACCGTAAACCCGAAGAATCTCCTCAATAACATCAGATTCGCGTTGAACGTCTACTCTATAAGAAGGAATTGTAAGTCCCATTCCTGTTTCAGTGACATTATTTACCCGAATTTCCAGAGAAGCAAGTATAGATTTTATCGTCTCCTCTTCCAGATTTTCACCAATAAGTTTATTAACCTTTTCAAAGGTTAGAAACACCTGGAAATCTTCAATTTTCTTAAAATAAAGATCATCAATATCACTGGTTATTTCACCACCTGCAATTTCCTTAATAAGCAAGGCTGCCCGTTTAAGGGCAAATTCTACGGCATTAATATCTATTCCTCTTTCAAATCTGAATGAAGCATCTGTATTTATTGCATGTCTTTTTGCTGTTTTACGAACGCTAACCGGATTAAAGTAGGCACTTTCTAAAAATACCTGAGTAGTATTTTCTGTAACACCGCTACCAATTCCACCGAAAACCCCGGCAATACAAAGAGGTTTTTCTGCATCACAGATCATAAGATCTTCTTCATGCAATTCTCTTTCAATATCATCCAGCGTAGTAAATTTTGTCCCTGCTTTAAGAGTTTTTACATTGATCTCGTTACCTGCAATTTTACCAGCATCAAAAGCGTGAAGTGGCTGCCCAAGTTCATGCATCACGAAATTGGTAGCATCTACCACATTGTTTTTTGGCGTAAGACCAATTGCTTTTAACCTGTTTTGAAGCCATTTTGGAGATTCACCTACTTTAATTTCAGATAGGGTAACACCACAATATCTTGGCGCCAGGTTAGAATCTTCAACTTTAATCTGAATCTTTAGGCTGCGACTATCTACATGAAAACTGCTTACTGGCGGCGTGATTAATTCCAAATGCTTACCCATTTGCTGATAACCTGCCTTTAGATCTCTGGCAACACCCCAATGGCTCATAGCATCGGCCCTGTTTGGTGTTAATCCAATTTCAAAAACATCATCATTTTCAACTTCAAAGATACTGGCAACCTGTGTGCCTGGAACCAATTCATTATCCATGATCATGATCCCTTCATGACTTTGTCCCAGCCCTAATTCTTTTTCAGAGCAAATCATTCCAAAACTTACTTCGCCTCGAATCTTTCCTTTCTTGATCTCCCAGGATTCACCTTTTTCATCATAAAGTACAGTTCCAATAGTTGCAACAGGTACTTTTTGTCCGGCTCCAATATTGGGGGCTCCACAAACTATTTGAACTTCTTCACCATTTCCAATATTCACCTTTGTAAGCTGTAACCTGTCGGCATTTGGATGAGTTTCGCAACTTAATACGTGGCCCACAACAATACCTTCAAGACCTCCCTTGATACTTTGAAAGTTTGAGATGCCCTCAACTTCAAGACCAAGATCTGTTAATAATTCTCCTGTTTTTTCAGCTTCTTCAGGTAGTTTAATGAACTGTTTCAGCCAGTTATATGAAATTTTCATGGATAATCTTTTTCAGGCAGCAAAGATAGTATTACGAATGGTTTTGTCATAATCTGAAAAATAATTTTGTCGGCATATTTGTTAATAAAAAAGAGACTGTTTAAAAAGTTAAAATTTCGTCTTATGGAATTTCTTTTGAAGTTAACTCCAAATTTAAATGGAAGCTGAAAACAAGTTCAGCCTGACGAAAAATCATCTTTTTAAACAGCCTTTTTCACTTTTGCAGAATTAGTACTAGCCTTTCTTTTTTAGGTTCATACTTCTCACTTTTTCCCAACCAGAATCGCTGGAATTGTAAGTAACCCATTCTACCTGATCTGATTTTTTCAGGATATCATGTTTCACTTCAACTTCTTCATTATTATCATTGGTATACTTTTCAATCATTTCATAATGGTCTGGCTTAACTTCTTTTAATACCATTTTTGAATTATAAATACCGTTTGCCTGATTTCTTCTCATAAAAGCAATATCAAATTCATCGTTTACCGGATCATAGACCATTACTCTTTTACAGCAGGGTTTATCATCTTCATCGTGATCTACGATCATTATGGAACCACCAGAATCAAAAGTAACATTGTTGGAACCTTTAAAGCTATTCACTTCTTTACCTTTTTGAAAAACCTTAGTCTCATTATCCCAGTTACCAATTAGAAAATTGAGTTGCTTATCCTTATTCTCCAGAATTGCCATTTTAGCTTTCCCGGCTTCAATAATAAGATCGTCTTGTTCATGCTGTTTTTTTTCAGCGATAGCAAGAGATTTCTCAATATATTTTAAGGCATCTTCTTTCTTATCCATTTCTAAAAGAACATCAGAATATGAATCATAGGGATTTGCTTCGTCTGGATATTCTTCTATTTGAGCCAGCATTAAAATTTCTGCCGATTTTAAATCCTTATCCTCCTGCATGATACGATATGCCAGAACATTCAAAGGCTCTGCCATCCCTTCGTAATCCTTATTCGCATTATTCTTCTCGTAAACCTTAAGAACTTCTTTTGCTCCCTTGTCTTTATAAATTTCATAAAGACTGGAAGCCATGTCGTCTTTAGTGTCGTTTTGAGCAAACAGTGATGAGATAAAACAAATCAACAGTACGCTTAAACCCAATTTAATTCTAGTAGTTGCACTCATAATTTCAGTTTTTATTAATTGATTAGAAATGATTCTTAATAAAATATTGAGGCGAATTTTTGTGGTTAAGAAAAGATAAGGGCCAAATTTTATAGGATTGTATGTGTCTTTACGAGTGGGGAGTGAATTAAGTTTTAATTTTTGTAAAGTGATCTTGGCGGTCTACACCTATAAAAAAGAGGAAGCAAAAAGTTTTCTCTTCCTCTTTCTCTTTGGTTGGAACTTTAATTTCCCCTTTTCAATTATGTTTACAGACTGCTCCATCTTATAGTTTAGATCTTTTATATAGGTCAAGCTAATTTGAAAATAGTATTGCCTGGGGAAGCAATACATAGCGTATTAGGTAAGATAAATTTTTCGGATATCTTAAAGATACACAAAAAATTAATTAGCTGGAAATCAACAAATAAAAAATAAATGTGATTTTGGGTCAATTACGCTGTATTTAGCTAATATAATTCCAAATGGTTTTATTCTTAACCAACCTGGCATAGGCGTTTTTAACCATAGTGTTTTTTTCTTCAGAAAGATTGGGGTCTTCTTTAAGGAGTTTGGAAGCATAATTCCTGGCCGATTGTAATATTGAATTGTCCTTCACGATATCGGCGATTTTGAGATTTAGAACACCACTTTGCTGTGTTCCCATGAGATCGCCCGGGCCACGAAGTTTTAGATCCACTTCAGCAATTTCAAAACCGTCATTGGTAAAAGTCATAGTTTCAAGTCTTGTCTTACTATCAGCCGAAAGTTTATGTCCCGTCATTAAAATGCAAAAACTTTGTTCAGCACCACGACCAACTCGTCCTCTTAATTGATGCAGCTGGGATAATCCAAACCTTTCGGCACTTTCAATGATCATTACACTGGCATTGGGAACATTTACCCCAACTTCAATAACCGTTGTGGCAACCATAATCTGGGTTTCTGCCCTCACAAAACGATCCATTTCATAATCTTTATCGGCGGGTTTCATTTGTCCGTGTACAATGGAAATTTGAAATTCTGGAAATTCGCGAGCAATACTTTCATAACCATCCATCAGATCTTTATAATCCATTTTTTCAGATTCCTGGATAAGTGGATACACTACATAAACCTGTCTTCCTTTCTGGATCTCTTCTTTAATAAACCTGAAAACCTTAAGACGATTGCTATCAAATCTATGAACTGTTTTTACCGGTTTTCTTCCCGGCGGCAATTCATCAATCACTGAGATATCAAGGTCGCCATATAAGCTCATGGCCAGGGTTCTTGGGATTGGTGTGGCCGTCATCACTAAAATATGTGGTGGAATATGGTTCTTTTTCCAGAGTTTAGATCGTTGAGCGACTCCAAACCGATGCTGTTCATCAATCACTGCAAGTCCAAGATTCTTAAATTTTACCTTGTCTTCTAATAAAGCGTGCGTTCCAATTAATATATCAATTTCTCCATTTTCAAGTTTTTCATGAATCTCTCTTCTCTTTGCAGTTTTGGTTGAACCTGTTAAAAGATATATCTCAATATCCAGATCTTTACAAAGTTCAACCAGGCCGTTGTAATGTTGAATAGAAAGTATTTCTGTGGGTGCCATTAAACAAGCCTGAAAATCATTATCCAGTGCAATAAGCATGGACATTAGCGCCACAATAGTCTTTCCTGAACCAACATCGCCCTGTAACAAACGATTCATTTGGGCGCCACTTCCCATATCGCCCCGTATTTCTTTGATCACTCGCTTTTGTGCCCCGGTAAGATCAAATGGTAAATGCTCCTGATAAAAATTATTAAAATTATCGGCTATTTGTTCAAAATTAAAACCTTTGATCTTTTGCTTATGAAGCATATTCTTTCGGAGAAGCTGAAGCTGAATAAAGAACAGCTCTTCAAATTTTAACCTGAACTGAGCTTTAGCTAGTAATTCCTGATTCTTTGGAAAATGAATATTAAAAAGAGCTTCGGCTTTTGAGATCAGTTTCAGTTCATTGATGAGGTCTGCATTTAGACTTTCAGAAAATTTCAGGCCGGTTTGTTGCAAAACTTCCTGCATCAGTTTCATGATCACCCGGTTGGTAATTCCTTTTTTTACAAGTAATTCTGTAGAGGGATAAACCGGTTGCATAGCAGTGCGCAAATTCTTTTTGTAATCTGCCACCAGTTCGATTTCTGGATGCGGCATACTAAAAATTCCATTGTACCAGTTCGTTTTTCCGAAGATCACATAAGGAGTATTCAGTTTAAGATTTTCCCTGATCCATTTGTGGCCGCGAAACCAGATGAGTTCCATTTTTCCTGTGTCATCTATAAAATCTGCGACCAGTCGTTTTCCCCTTTTTTGCTCCACCATTTTAAGATGAACGATCTTCCCGACAACCTGCACCTCAGACGAGTTTCGTTGGAGCTGATTGATCTTGTAAAAACCTGTTTTGTCAATATATCTGTTTGGAAAGAAATTGATGAGATCCCTGTAATATTGAATATTGAGTTCTTTCTTTAGAACTTCGGCTCTATTAGGTCCAACACCTTTTAGATATTCAATGGGGGTTTGCAACAGATTTTGGATCATAGAAACGAAGATATTAAAACCGTTTGATTTTTGAACTTCTGCATTGGTGAGATGATGTTTAAACTTATATTTCTATGGATTAAAACTCCAATTTTGTATTTTGCAGAAGTTATTCTTCATATCTACATGCGAAAAATATTTGTTTTCCTGTTCATATTTTGTTCAGTTACATTAACGGCTCAGCAATTAGGTTTTTCTCAAACCGAAAAATTCGATTTTAAACATATTGATGCTAATATTAGCATAGTACCTTCAAAAGCAAAAGTTCTGGGAGAGGTTACCTATACTTTTGATATTCTAGCACAGGAAGACACGCTTTTTATTGATGGAAGAAAGATGCAGTTTTCTGATGTGATTCTAAATGGAAATACTGCTAATTTTTATTCCGATGAAGAAGGAATTTATATAGTTTCTGATTTTCTTCCAGCAAAAAATAAGAAACTCACTTTAACTTATACCGCGCATCCAACCTCCGGCATGTATTTTATTAATTGGAATTCTCCGGAAATCTATGCTTCAACAAGACAGGTTTGGACTCAGGGACAGGGGAAATACACTTCAACCTGGCTTCCCAGCTTTGACGATATGACCGAAAAATTAGAATTTGATCTAAGCTATGAGTTTCCTAAAGGCTATGAGCTTATATCAAACGGATTACAGAAAAGTGTTGAGCAAATTAATGACAGTACCTTAGTTTGGAAGTTTGACATGGAGAAGCCAATGAGCAGTTATCTGGTTGGAATGGCCGCCGGGCAGTTTGAGAAACAAAGCATAATATCAGCGAGTGGAGATGAAATTCAGCTTTATTATAATCCTGAAGATTCTTTGATGGCAGAGCCAACTTATAGGTACTCTTCAGAAATGTTTGATTTTTTGGAAAATGAGATAGGAGTTCCCTATCCCTGGCAAAATTATAAGCAGGTGCCGGTGCTTGATTTTCTACATGGAGGGATGGAAAACACAGGGACAACCATTTTTTCCTCGTCCTATTTAACAGATTCTATAGGGTTTAACGATCGCAATTATGTAAATGTAAATGCACATGAACTGGCTCATCAATGGTTTGGTGACCTGGTTACTGAAACCGAGAGCAGGCATCACTGGTTGCATGAAGGTTTTGCAACCTATTATGCCTTATTAGCCGAAAAAGAGATTTTTGGAGAGGATTATTATTACTGGAAATTATATCAAACTGCAGAAAGTCTTAAAGAACTTAGTGACTCTGGTAAAGGGGAGGCTTTATTAAATCCTAAAGCGAGTTCATTGACTTTTTATCAAAAAGGAGCCTGGGCACTTCATATTTTAAGGGAGAGAGTTGGGGATGAAGCTTTTCGCCAGGGGGTGAAAAACTACCTGGAACTCTATAGTTTTAAAAATGTAGTGACCGATAATTTTATTGCTGAAATGGAAACGGCATCGGGTATGGATCTCTCTAATTTTGTAAAGGACTGGCTGGAACAAGCTGCATTTAAGGCGAACCAATCATTAGAGTCTCTTAAAAATTCTTCATTTATCATCAATTACTTAAATATAGCAGCGCTAAGGGAAACTCCTTTAGATCAAAAATTTGACTATTTAGAAGATGCCCTGGATTTTCCCGTAAACGACTATATTGGTCAGGAAGCTGTGAATCAACTTGCCGGACTTCAATCACAAAAGGTTAATGATCTATATGCAAAGGCTTTTGAGACCAATAATCTCTTTGTGCGTCAGGCAATAGCAAGCACTATGGTTGAGATTCCGGGATCTTTAAAAGCGAATTTTGAATCTCTTTTAAAAGATGAATCTTATATCACTATAGAGGCAGCACTCTTTAAATTATGGGAACAGTATCCTGAAGACCGAAAAAAATATTTAGAACAAACCCGGAATCTGAATGGTTTTTATAATAAGAATATCAGGATGCTCTGGCTAACTTTAAATCTGGTTACCCCTGAATTTGAACCTGAACATACTCAGGAGTATTATGAAGAATTAGCTGGATATACCAAAGAATGGCATCCATTTCAAATAAGAGAGAATGCTTTTAGTTACTTGTATCAGCTTGGCGCATTCAATCCTGAAAGTTTAAATAGTTTAATTAAAGGCACCCAACACCATACTTATAGCTTTAGAAATTATAGCAGACAATTGATGAATGAGCTTCTTGGGAATGAAGAATATCGTCAGCAATTGGTACAGATAGCTGAAAATATGGATGATAAAGAAACTTCTTACCTGAGATCTAAAATTAATAAATAATATGCGAGCCCTTGTAATTTCTGGTGGAGGTAGCAAAGGCGCATTCGCAGGTGGTGTGGCACAATACCTCACCGAAGAATTAAAAAAAGACTATGATCTTTTTATAGGAACCTCTACCGGCAGTCTTCTTATGGCACATATGGCATTAGGAAAGGCTGAAAAAGTTAAAAAAGTGTTTACCTCTGTAAACCAGTCCAGCATCTTTAGCAATCGTCCTTTTTTGATAAAAAAGAAACACGGTCATGAAAATATAAGCATCAACCATTTTAATGTGTTTCTTAATTTCCTGAAAGGAAAAAAGACCTTTGGAGAAAGCCATAATTTAAAAAAGCTACTGGAAAAAACTTTTACAAAAGAGGAGTTCGAAGAGCTTAAGGCGGGGCCAAAGGAAATTGTGGTAACCGTTTCAAATATTTCATTGAATGAAGTGGAATATAAGTCCATTCGGGATTATGAATATGAAGATTTTATAGAATGGATCTGGATCTCCTGTAACTACACACCATTTATGAGTCTTGTTAAAAAAAATGGTTGTGAATATGCCGATGGTGGTCTGGGCTCTATGGTTCCTATAGAGGAAGCTATAAAGAGAGGTGCTACAGAGGTTGATGCGATTATTTTGCAGACTGAAGTCACTTACTTTAATAGAATGCCTTCAAAGAATGTATTTTCGTTGATCACTAATCTGTTTGCATTCATGCTTGACCGAATTGAAACGCAGAATATTAAGATCGGCAAATTTTCAGCAGCCAATAAAGATGCCGTTCTTAATTTTTATTATACTCCAACAATTTTGACTACCAATTCACTTATTTTTGATGAGGAGAAGATGAAAGTCTGGTGGGAGAGTGGTTTTGAGTTTGCAAAACACAGGAATAAAGAGTTGAACCAAATCGAACCTTAATGCGAGCATTAGTAATATCTGGAGGAGGGAGCAAAGGAGCTTTTGCCGGTGGCGTTGCTCAATATCTCATTCAGGAAAAAAACCGTAATTATGATCTTTATCTCGGGACATCTACCGGTAGTCTCTTAATTCCTCATCTAGCCGCGGGAAATATTCAGAAGGTATATGATATTTATACCAATGTAAATCAGCGAAAGATCTTTAGTATTAATCCGTTTATTGTAAAAAAGAAAGACGGGAGAGAATACGTGACCATCAATTACTTCAATATGTTCTGGCAGTTTGTGAGAAGCAGAAGAACATTTGGTGAGAGTAAGGCATTAAGAAGAAATATTCGTAAGAATTTTTCGCATCACGATTTTACAGAGCTTAAGAATAATGTGAAAGATGTAGTAGTGACCGTGTCTAATCTTTCTAAAAACAGGGTGGAATATAAGTCTATCCATGATTTTGAATATGATGATTTTCTAGACTGGATATGGATTAGCTGCAATTATATTCCATTTATGAGCCTTGCGCAAAAAGACGGGTTCGAATATGCCGATGGCGGTCTGGGCTGTGTGGTGCCAATAAGGGAAGCCATTAAAAGAGGCGCTACTGAAGTGGATGCGATTATTCTTGAAGCTGAAAATATGGAGTACAACAAAATTCTTGGTAAAAACCCATTTTCTTTAATGGTAAACCTCTTTGGCTTTTTGATGGATCAGGTTGAATACCACGATATTGTAGAAGGTAAACTGGCCGCAATGAATAAAAAAGTAAAACTGAATATTTATTACACTCCAACAAAACTTACTGAGAACTCATTGGTCTTCAATAAAAAAGCCATGACAGAGTGGTGGCAGCAAGGTTATGAGTATGCAGAAAAGAAAGAAATGGAAAAGAAGGCTGCTAAATCTTCCTGGTTTAAGCTAGGCTTCTAACTTCTTTTTTTATGTAAGAAAGAGCAGCGTCTGTAGGAGATTGCTTATCCATAAGACTTTTAAGGATAACTTCACGAAGTTCATCGGCCGTTTCAATATTCTCCTTAGCACCAGCTTTTCTAATGAGCGTGATGGTCGCATTCTTTGCAGTCTTAATATAATCCCAGCATTCATTACTTATATAGATCTGCTGAGCCAGGTTATGTTCAAACTCCTGCTCAATATTAGCAATTAAGAGATTCGCATATAACTTAGGGTCTTCTGAAGTTGCAGCAACTCTAAAAAGTATTTTTCCGGGGGAAACTCTTTCCAGAAAAAGTGCAAGCCTCTCATAAGCCTGTAACCGTACTGGTAACGAAGTTTTTTGCTTTTCTCTTAAAAGAAGAAACCGCCTTCTGTTTTCTTCATTTTTGGAATAGGTATGAAAGAAATAAAAGGAGATCAAGCCAACAACAATCGCCGGTAAAATGGCAAATAAAAGATCAAGGATTTCAGATTCGTTCATCAGGTAATAAAATTTAGTCTATTGCTTTTTCTGTTTTTTGTAAATGCTCAAGATTAAGCCTTCCGCCTAAATGGGAACATTCCACCAACTCCTTAACAGAAGCGAAATTTACTTTATCTTTATGGTATGAAAAAGTAGTTGCCAGGGTTTTTGCAAGATTCTTATCGCTGAGGTTGATGTCTACATCATCTGTATTAAACTGACATGGGTGCTCATAACCACTGGCATGGCTAATATTTAATAGTTCTTTTCTGAATTTCACAAAATAGAAATTCGTTCTCATGGCTTTGTCTTTTACATTTATACCAGATTGTAGCCATTTATTTTGTGTAGCAACACCTGTAGGGCAGGTATTGGTATGACAACTTTGGGCCTGAATGCAGCCAATACTCATCATCGCTTCCCGCGCAACATTAATACAATCTGCACCTAAGGCAAAAGCCATAGCCGCTTTCGCAGGAAACCCAAGCCTTCCCGAAGCAATAAAAACAATACGGTCTGTAAGCTGATATTTTTGAAAGATCTTGTAAACATCGGTAAAGGCATATATCCATGGAAGGGAAACATGGTCTGCAAAACTCGGTGGTGCAGCCCCGGTTCCCCCTTCGCCACCATCAATACTAATAAAATCTGGGCCATAATCTGTTTCCTGCATTATTCTCGCGAGAATTTCCCAGTCTTTCAAATTACCAACGGCAGATTTGATACCGGTAGGTAGACCAGTGGCCTGGGCGATCTCTTCAACAAAATCTACCATCCCTTCAATGGTATCAAAAGTTGTGTGGTACGCAGGAGAAATAACGTCTTTGTGCATAGGGACTCCTCGAATTTCTGAAATTTCTTTAGATATTTTGGCAGCAGGAAGAACACCGCCTTTTCCCGGTTTAGCTCCCTGCGATAATTTTAACTCGATAGCTCTAACCTCCGGATTATCTTTTACAAGCTTCACCAGTTTTTCCATAGAGAAATTGCCAAATTCATCGCGTACCCCAAAATATCCGGTTCCAATTTGAAATACTACATCTGCTCCTTTTAGATGATAAGGCGAAAGTCCACCCTCCCCGGTATTGTGATAAGCACCTGAAAGCTTACAACCTTCATTTAGAGATTCAATTGCTTTGGCTGAAAGTGATCCATAACTCATCGCCGAAACATTAATAACGGAGGCTGGCCGGTAAGGTCTTCTTCTTTTGTTCCAGCTACCCATCACCTTAGCACAGGGGATAAGCCCGGAGTTCTTTCTATTGGGATGATCTTCCGGAAGTTTATAAGGTAACAGTGCATTATTGATAAAAATATAATGAGTGGAAAAAATATCCTGATCTGTCCCGAAACCTTCGTAATTATTTTCATTTTTAGCCGAAGCATAGATCCAGCCTCTTTCCCGCCTGTTAAATGGGAGCTCATCCCTGTTGCTGGCGACAATATATTGTCTTAGCTCCGGGCCTATGCTTTCGAGGAAATAGCGTAAATGTCCCACCACAGGGAAATTATGAACTATCGTATGTTTCTTGTTGAAGAAAATATCTGAAATGCCAATAAGTAAAAGGAAAACAAGTAACCATCCCCACCAGGGAATATACCCTAAAATCATTAAAATTTCATTCATTAACCCTGGTTTAAATAATCTAAACTCAGTTGAGTCATTGCTTTTACACCTAATAATAAGCCGCTTTCATCAATATAAAAGTCTGGGGTATGATGTCTCGTAGGTTGTGCATTTGCAGGCATTCCGCCAAGGAAAAAATAAAACCCCGGTACTTCTTCCTGAAAGAAAGAGAAATCTTCACCTCCGGTAGTAGCTTTCATTAAATTTACATTTTCTTCGCCAGCAACTAATTTTAAGCTGGGCAGCATTTGATTGGTAAGAGCAGGATCGTTATATGTAATTGCTGTATTATTCTGAATTTCAATACTGGCTTCTCCACCATAAGCTTTGGCGATCGCTGGTACTAATTCGCGCATTCTGGAAAGGATCAATTCCTTGTTTTTTGGATCCAGAGTTCTTACTGTACCAATCATTTCGGCAGTTTCTGGTATTATATTGAATCTCACCCCGCTGGTGATCTTTCCTACCGTGATAACGGAAGCCGATTCCGTAAGTTCTGCATTTCGGCTTATAATCGTTTGAAGTCCGTCAATGATCTTTGCTGAAATTAGAATAGGATCCACACCACTCCAGGGAGCTGAACCGTGGGCCTGTTTTCCTTTTACGTTTATTACAAATCTTTCCACCGCAGCCATGGTGCCTTCAGGCTTGTATTTAATGGTTCCTACCGGAGTGGCCGCATTAATATGTAGTCCAAAAATTGCATCAACATCTGGATTTTTTAGAGCACCTTCCTTTATCATCAAAGAAGCACCACCTTCTTCTCCGGGTGGCGGGCCTTCTTCAGCGGGCTGAAATATAAATTTCACGGTTCCTTTAATCTTGTCTTTATTTTCTGAAAGTATTTCAGCAACCCCCATTAAGATAGCGGTATGTGTATCATGCCCGCAGGCATGCATTACCCCGGTTTTAGTACCGAGGAATTCAGTAGTAACTTCAGATTTAAATGGTAGATCGTTATTCTCGGTAACCGGCAGTGCGTCAATATCTGCCCTAAGGGCCAGTGTTTTTCCCGGTTTATCTCCTATTAAAATTCCTATCACTCCTGTTTTAGCTACCCCTGTGGTAGTCTCAATTCCAAGGGACTTTAAATGACTGGCGATTTTTTCAGCGGTTTTGAATTCCCGGTTGGAAAGTTCAGGGTGTTCATGAAAATCCCTTCGCCACTCTATAACCTTATCTTCTATATTTTCAAATTCTTCGGAAGGAATTATTTCCTGTGCCTGAGAGAAAAATGAAAGCAGGCTTCCAAAGAGAAGAAAGTGAATTTTACGAGTCATAAATTTAAAATTTAATTAGTTGATATCCGTCGTTTTGTAATTGTACCAGAGCCGTCATTGCTGATAAGGCAAATGTTATATGTTCACTTGCTTTTTCTCTGGTGACTTTATGATGCGTAGCACTTTGTCCGCAGAGAATGATTTCTACACCATTTTTAGAAAGAGCTTCTATTAGTTTTAAATTTGGATTTTGTGATACTCCGGGATTTTTAACAGTATAATATTCGTTTTTCAATACATCATTTACAGATTGCCCATGCAAAACCAGGGCTACCTTCATGTTTTCAGAATTTACTCCAGCTTTTTCATGCATATTCAAAAATCTGGCGGCAGTTTCAATGAGTGCATTGGGTTTTAAGGCTTTGAAACTTCGGTCTACATCAAAAACAACTTTTAGCACAGCATTGGTATCTGTTTTGAATTCTGGAGAAGCGATGGGGTATGTTTTACCATATTCCGGAATCACAGTTCCAGATTCCAGTTGCTGTGAAATAGATGGGGTAGCAGCCAGAAGTAATAGGAGAAATAAGGCTTTTTTCATGAAAATTTTCTGGTATTTGAATTTAGGATTTTAAAGATATTAAATTATAATCCTTTGCACCTGCCAATAAACGTAATTGTTTAAAAAAGGCATGCCGTCAGGTTTCCTTTTTTGTGCATTTTGGTTACCTTTCAGTTTTTAAAAACGGAGAAAATTTGGAAGCTTATTTAGCTGAATTGAATGATGCACAGAGGGCTCCGGTGCTGCAAAAAGATGGCCCCATGATCGTAATTGCCGGAGCAGGTTCCGGTAAAACACGGGTGCTTACTTATAGAATCGCTTATTTGATGAATCAGGGGGTAGATGCCTTCAATATTCTTTCGCTCACCTTTACCAATAAGGCGGCAAGAGAAATGAAGCAACGTATCTCCAAGATCGTTGGAAGCAGTGAGGCTAAAAATCTATGGATGGGTACTTTCCATTCGGTTTTCGCTAAGATATTGAGGTTCGAGGCAGATAAATTGGGGTATCCTTCCAATTTCACCATTTATGATACCCAGGATTCCCATAGTGTGATCAGGGCGATCATAAAGGAAATGAGGCTTGATAAAGATGTGTATAAATATAAACAGGTCTACAACCGAATTTCCTCTTATAAAAACAGTCTTATTACCGTAAAGGCATATTTCCAGAATCCTGAACTTCGGGAAGCTGATGCGATGTCTAAAAAACCACGCCTTGGTGAAATTTACAAAGCATATGTAGACAGATGTTTTAAAGCCGGGGCCATGGATTTTGATGATCTGCTTCTGAAAACCAATGAGCTTCTAAATCGCTTTCCAGAGGTGCTTCATAAATATCAAAGCAGGTTTAAATACATTCTGGTGGACGAGTATCAGGATACCAACCATTCTCAGTATTTAATTGTAAGAGCCCTTTCAGATAAATTCCAGAATATATGTGTGGTGGGAGATGATGCCCAAAGTATTTATGCTTTCCGAGGAGCCAACATTAATAATATTTTGAATTTCCAAAAGGATTATGAGGACGTTCAAATGTATCGCCTGGAACAGAATTATCGTTCTTCAAAAAATATTGTGGAGGCTGCCAATTCTATTATTGATAAGAACAAAACAAAGCTCGATAAGATCGTTTGGACGGCTAATGAAGACGGCCCAAAGATTATTGTGAACAGATTGCTTACAGATGGGGAAGAAGGAAGATATGTAGCCAGTTCAATTTTTGAGAATAGGATGCAAAATCAGATGGATAACGGCGATTTTGCGATTCTTTATAGAACCAATGCCCAGAGTAGGGCGATGGAAGACGCTCTAAGAAAAAAGGATATTCCGTATAGAATCTATGGAGGTCTTTCTTTCTATCAAAGAAAGGAGATCAAAGATGTGCTTTCTTACTTAAGGCTTATTTTAAACCCGAGGGATGAAGAAGCTTTAAAGAGGGTGATAAACTATCCTTCTCGCGGAATTGGGCAAACTACTATGGATAGATTGGCTATTGCTGCCAATGAGCATAACCGATCTATGTTTGAAGTTATTCAAAATCTGGGGAAGCTCGATCTTAAAATCAATCGCGGTACCCAAACCAAACTGGAAAATTTTGTGAATATGATTCGCAGTTTTGCGATCATGAATGAGACCAGTGATGCCTTTCAGATTGCTGAAACTGTTACCAAAAAGACGGGATTGGTTCAGGAACTAAAGAAAGACGGGACGCCAGAAGGTATCGCCAGAATTGAAAATATTGAAGAATTGCTAAACGGTATTCGGGATTTTGTAGAAGGTCAGAAAGAGCTGGCAGATGCTACGGGCTCTCTTTCTGAATTTCTAGAAGATGTGGCTCTCGCCACCGATCTTGATAATGATACCGGAGATGACGACAGAGTGGCGCTTATGACGATTCACCTGGCCAAAGGTCTTGAATTTCCATATGTCTACATCGTTGGAATGGAAGAAGATCTTTTTCCTTCAGCAATGAGTATGAATACCAGAAGTGAGCTGGAAGAGGAACGTCGCCTTTTTTATGTGGCATTAACAAGGGCAGAAAAACAGGCATATTTAACTTATACCCTCTCACGTTATCGCTGGGGAAAACTGGTCGATGCGGAACCAAGTCGATTTATTGAGGAGATAGACGATCAATACCTTGATCTAATGGTGCCTCAGGATGATTATAAGTACAAGCCATTAATTGATACCGATATTTTTGGGGATGAGGTAGATAAAAGCAGGCTGAGACAAACAAAACCAAAAAGTGGAACTCCACCACCTGCTCATAAACCATCAGAAGAACAGCTTAGAAAACTCAGAAAATTAAAACCAGCTGCTTCAGAGCCTTCAAAAGCACGAAATACATTAGATCTTTCACAAGGGAACGAAGTGGAGCATATGCGTTTTGGAAGAGGTAAGGTTTTAAAAATAGAAGGCGCAGGACAGGATAGAAAAGCCGAAATAGATTTCGATCAGGGCGGAATAAAGAAACTGCTATTGCGTTTTGCTAAGTTGAAAGTGCTGTCATAATCAGTGATTTGTAGTCATGTATTTTTTACATATATTAGCTTCGAGAATTTAATAGAGCCCTACCTTTATTAAAATTTCAAAAACCAAACAAAAACATAGTTTTTTAGAGACCTTAACAGGGTCTCTTTTTTATTTAAAGATTTTTGAGGCTTATAGGTTACTAAGATGTTCCGGTTAGTAGTGTGTTATTAGTTATTATTTCTTAAAAGCTTACTTCTAACTTGAATACGAATGGTTTTGTTAAAAATCATGTAAAATCGGCTTCACAGAACTTCATTTAGAAGAAAGTATAACTTATATTTTTTATCTTGAAAGGAAAAATGATAAGGGAAGGAAGCAGCGTAAAATGGAAATGGGGAAATGGAACTGCAACTGGAAAAGTTGTTTCCAGCTACACTAGGGAAGTCACAAAGAAAATAGATGGCAGTGATATAACCAGAAACGGAGAAGAAGGAAATAAAGCCTTGTATATTGAGCAGGAAGATGGTGCTAAGGTATTAAAGCTTGAAAGTGAAGTTGAGAAGTTAGAATAATCCTTCGTATCTAACTGTTGTAGTAAAAATTAGTTTTCAATAGATTAAAAAATATTAGATTATGGCAGAATTACTGCGCATTTACGACGAGAACCCGGCTCCAAAACATATTAATAAAGTAGTTGAGACCCTTCGCAAAGGAGGACTCATAATTTATCCAACTGATACCATTTATGGGTTAGGATGCGATATTACCAATGTAGCCGCTTTGGAAAAGATAGCACAGATAAAAAAAGTGAAACTGGAAAAAGCTAATTTTTCTTTTGTTTGTGAAGATCTAAGCAACCTTTCAGACTACGTGAAGCAAATAGATACAGCAACATTTAAGATACTTAAACGATCCTTGCCGGGACCATATACCTTCATTCTACCGGGAGGGAATAACCTTCCTAATGTTTTCAAAAAGAAAAAAACGGTAGGTATTCGTGTTCCAGATAATAATATTTGTAAGGCTATAGTAAGTAGTCTTGGCAATCCCATCGTTTCTACTTCCATAAGGGACGATGATGAGGTTTTAGAATATGGGACCGATCCAGAACTTATCAAGGAAAAATGGGATCATTTAGTAGATATTGTGATAGATGGTGGGTATGGAGATAATATTCCTTCAACGGTGATTGATCTTACCACTCCCAATCCTGAAGTGATTAGAGAAGGCAAAGGAAGTCTTGAGATCATGTGAAAATCTTCTGAAAATCGCTCCATTCAAGTTAATTACATATTAAAGTCAGCTTCTTTCTTTTAAATAGAATTCAACATTCATACTTTCAGTAGAAAATATATTGTTATGAGTTTTATTGAGACTACGAGTAAAGAAAAAGGAAAAAACATCAATCTATATTATGAAGATTACGGGGAAGGAAAACCCGTGATCCTCATCCATGGATGGCCATTAAGTCATCGCATGTGGGAATATCAGATCAATGAAGTTGTAGAAGCCGGTTTTAGGTGTATCGCTTACGACAGGAGAGGATTTGGAGATAGTGATAAGCCCTGGACAAATTATGATTATGATAGCCTGGCAAAGGATTTAAATGATATTATTACCAGGCTTGATCTTTCTGAGGTTAGTATCGTAGGATTTTCAATGGGTGGAGGCGAAGTAGCCAGATATATTGGAAATTATGGAACTTCTAAATTGTCGAAAGCAGGACTTATTTCTGCTGTTCCTCCATTTATGTTGAAAACAGACAACAATCCAGACGGACTTGAAAAAGAAGTGTTTGAAGGTTTTAAAAAGGAAATCAAGAAGGATCGGCCAGCGTTTTTAAAAGGTTTCGGAAAGCAATTCGTGAATTTTGATAAAGTTGGAGACCGTATAAGCGAGGAAATGGCAGATTACTACTGGTCTATAGCTTGCAATGCTTCGCCGAATGCCACTTTAGAATGCATTGATTCTTTTGGCCTGACAGATTTTAGAGATGACCTTAAAAAAATTGATGTGCCAACACTTGTGGTGCATGGGGATGCAGATCAAATCGTACCTATAGAAATTTCAGGAAAGAAGAGCGCAGATGCGATTTCCAAAAGCGAATATCATGTGATCGAGGAAGCGCCACACGGTCTGGTACTTACACATACAGCAGAATTCAACAAAATTTTAATTGACTTTCTTAAAAAGTAACTTTTTATAGTATAGGTGTTGCCTGAAAATGTGCCAAAGTCTCGCCCGGATTTATTCAGACTTAAAGCTGGTTTTCGCCAGTGAAATAAGTTAGCGAAAAGCAGAATTCAGGTTGATGACAATTACATTTTCAGGTAACCTTTTTAAGATTCTTATATTTGTTTATGCTATAGAATTATCTTTTCATAAACTTCCAGAAAAGCATTATGAACTTCTGTGGGACTAAGTATAAATCCCTTCTTTTGAGCTGATGTAGCAAGCTTGTAACCCAATTCTGCTGCTTCCAGCCTTTGATTTGGAGTTCCATGGTGATTCGTGCTTTCTGTTAGACAATCCCCAACATTAAACGACAGCCTGAAGTATTCTTCGATCCTTTTCCAGTTGTAGGTAGCTCCTCTTTTGTGAGTTAAAAAATATGCAGCGGCAAAATCGGCTTCTAATTCAGAGAATCTTGATATTTCAGCCGGACTCATATTTGGATTGACATTTTCCCAGTCCGGGTTTTCGAATTGCGCCTGGTGCCACCATTCATGCGAAAGGATTGCCGTAAAGGCCAGATCTCCGTCAATTCCAATATCAATGATACTCTCCAACAGACCGTCACCTATTACCAATAAACCATTAGACCGGGTAAAGCCGTCAAATGCGAAATACGGATTTTCAGGGAAGTTAGATGACGCTTTATTTATTTCTAATAATAGGTCAGCTTTTTTATAGGCTTCAGTTCTGTTTCTAACAGTTCTATCAAAACTTTCTATCATGTCGGTGAGAATTTCACGATCATTTAGAAAAGCGGTATGCTGACCGTTGAGATATATCTCCCGGTCAAGATTCCAGAACTTTATAAGTTCCCGTATTCTTTTCTTTGCAAGCTGATTGAACTCTCCATTTTCGCCATAATAATTCTCACCTCGATAAAAGGTGACATATTTTCTATTGAGTTCCAGATAGTAATTTAAAAGATCAAAATCGAAGAAAGGATCTTTAATAATACTCTCAAAATAGCCGGAAAGAACATCTCCGAAACTGGTAGATTCACACGGGATAGAGACTAGAGATTCATTCTGGAACCTATCACTTAAAGAGAAATTGCCTGGCGCTGGTTTGGAATAAAAATTTCCAGATCCTTTTATTTGGCTAAAATGAGAATTGAGGTCATTTTTCACTGACATTTGTGAAATAATTTCTTCCCTGGAGCAGGATTGTAACAGTAAAGTAAATATTAGCACACCACTGCACCAGATGTAGACATCTGTCTTCTTCATAGCATTAATATTTAGGTGATTGTATGACTAAAATTAATACAAAATACTGATTACTAGAATTTTAAATGTTAAAATAAAAAAAGCCTTGCGATAGCAAAGCTTTTAATTTATTGTGAATTCAAATGCTTATTCTTCACCAGAAGTAGCTTTCTCCATTCCGTCTTCAATCATACTGTAGAACTGGTCTAGCTTAGGAAGAACAACTATTCTTGTTCTTCTGTTCTTAGCACGACCTTCAGCAGTTGCATTAGAAGCAACAGGAACATAATAACTTCTACCAGCAGCAGTCATACGAGCCGGTTCAACACCAAAATCGTCCTGTAACACTCTTACTACAGAAGTTGCACGTTTTACACTTAGATCCCAGTTATCCTGGAACATTGAAGTGCTAATTGCTTTATCATCTGTGTGGCCTTCAACCATAAATTCGATATTCGGCTTGTTCTTTACTACGGTTGCAACTTTTCCAAGTACTTCTTTTGCACGTGGAGTAATGTTATAACGACCACTATCAAATAAAAGCTTGTCTGAAATAGATACATACACGACACCTTTTTCAACATTGATCTCAATATCTTCATCACTCATGTTTCCAAGAGCTCCTTTAAGACTGGTTACAAGAGCAAGAGTTACTGAATCTTTCTTGTTCATCGCTTCCTGCATAGAACGGATAGCAAGATCTTTTTCTTTAATACTCTCTAAAGAACGTTCAAGATTTTCAGCTTCTTTCTTTGAAAGGGTAGCAAGATCTCCTACGTTATTTAATAGTGCAGCATTGGTATTGTTTAGTCTACCAATAGTCTCAGTCATTCTATCTTTTTCATCAAGACAAGAGTTCAATTTAACCGTAGCGGTATTTAATTGATCCTGTGTTTCTCTTTGCTTGGTTTCCAGTTCATTGTATTTTTTCTGTGAAACACATGAAGATAGCAAAATGGCAGCTGTTGCCGACAAAAGCATGATTTTTCTCATAACTCGTTTCTTAAATTTTAAATTGTTAGAAGGATCAAAAATATCAAAAAAATAGTAAGGTGGAAAGGTATTTTAACATTTCCTTTTTTATTTATATTTAAAGATCCCGGAACTTGTTTTTTTTCTTAATAAAATGTGCATATACAACGGAAGAAATAAGATAGTATTTCCTGAAAATGAATTCTTTCGGTCTTTTCTTATAAATTTTTCCGTAATGCCTGTAAAAGCTGGAATGGGCCTTTAAAATGGCGAGAAAATGATTGAATTTTCCTTCAAAAATAAATTTAAATGCAGCGATCCCATCCAGGATCATTCTAATAAATAAAATATAAAAAAGTCGTGAGGACTCCACGTTCTTTAAAAGTAAGAAAAGCCCGTTTCTAAAATTATAGAATGTTTTTTTAGGATTTATATCCTTTAATGTAGCTCCGCCCACATGAAAAACTCTGGATGCACTTACAAATTTTATCTTATAACCTTTATGCAAAAGTCTCCAGCAAAGGTCTATCTCTTCCTGATGAGCAAAGAAATCTTCATCTAATCCTCCAATTTCATCAAATGCATTCTTTCGTATCGCCAGGCAGGCTCCACTTGCCCAGAAAATATATTCGTCACTATTATATTGTCCAAGATCTTCTTCAAGCTCGTTAAAAATTCTTCCCCGGCAAAACGGATATCCGAATTTATCGATATACCCACCGGCAGCGCCAGCATATTCAAAATGGTCCTTCTTCTTGTGATCCAGAATCTTTGGCTGAACAGCAGCGGTTTTAGGTTCGCTATTAAAAACTTCTAATATTGGGAGTAACCAGTCTTCGGTAACTTCTACATCACTATTTAGTAAAATATGGATGTCTTCTGGAACTTCTTTTAAGGCAAGATTATATCCTCCTGCATATCCTGCGTTTTTTTTATTCCGGATGATAGTGACCTCAGGGTGGTTCAATTTTAAATATTCAACAGAACCATCACTGGAGGCATTATCAGCAACATATATACTTGCTTCTTCAGAGAATGAAATTACAGAGGGAAGAAATTCCTTTAATAGATACTTTCCATTCCAGTTTAAAATGACGACTGCTATTTTCATACTTTGGAATATTCAGGAATATCTTTTAAAAAAATATAATTTTCATTTTCGTAATCCATTTTACAGAAAAAATGATCTATTCCGTTCGTGACCATTAAAAAATTAGCTTTCAAAGTTAAATTATACCGCGCTATCTGGTCAAATGTATCTTGGGTGATCTTAATTTTCGGGGCTTTGCATTCCACGATTATTTGAATATTGCCATCAGGTTCAAAAACAACAATATCATATCTCTTGGTAAGTCCCGCAATTTTGAGTTGCTTTTCAACATTAATAAGACTTAAGGGGTAATTCTTTTCACTCTGTAAGAATTTCACGCAATGTTGACGCACCCATTCTTCAGGGGTAAGAATGACAAATTTTTTCCTCAAATCATCAAAAACAGCTATTTTATTTTGATTATTTTTGAACCGAAATGAATATTGAGGGAAATTCAATTTTTGCATGTACCAAAAGTAATAAACAATATTACAGGCTCGCAAGGTACTCTTTGAGATTTCTTTCAGCAAAAACCTCCGCATAATTCCGTATGGACGAAGCCAGACAGATTGTAAATGATATTCAAAAAGGAAATATTAAGCCAATTTATTTCCTGATGGGCGAAGAGCCTTATTATATAGACCGGATATCAGACTTTATAGAAGAGAATGTATTGTCTGAAGAAGAGCGCGGTTTTAACCAGATGCTAATTTACGGAAGAGATACGAACATTGATGAGATTGTAAGTAATGCTAAGCGATACCCGATGATGGCTGAAAGGCAGGTCGTGATCGTTAAGGAGGCCCAGGATCTTTCCAGAACTATAGAAAAGCTGGTGGATTATGCAGAGAATCCTCAGCCTACAACGGTTCTGGTAGTTTGCTATAAGTACAAGAAAATAGACAAACGCAAAAAACTTTATAAAGCTGTAAACAAGACCGGGGTGATTTTTGAAGGAAAGCGCTTATATGAAAATCAGGTAGGAGACTGGATCACCAGAAACTTAAAAAGTCGCGGGTATTCCATTTCTCCAAAAGCCTCTCAAATGCTCGTGGAATTTTTAGGGACAGATCTTGGAAAGATTGATAATGAGCTGGAAAAGCTTCAATTAATTTGTCCGGCAGGTACGGTAATAAGCCCCGAGATCATTGAAGAGAATATAGGGATAAGTAAGGACTTCAATAATTTTGAGCTTCGAAAAGCGATTGGAGAAAAAGACTCTTTAAGAGCTCACAGGATTATAAATTATTTCTCACAGAATCCAAAGGATAATCCAATGGTTGTGACAATATCGTTGCTGTTTTCATATTTTTCTCAGATACTTCAATACCATGGTTTAAATGATAAATCTAAAGGAGTTGTTGCAAAGCAATTAAAAGTAAGTCCTTATTTTGTTAGTGATTATGTTACGGCAGCCAGGAATTATCCTATGAAAAAAGTGAGCCATGCAATTAGTCTGCTTCAGGAAACTGATGTAAAAAGCAAAGGAGTAGGGGCAACTAATATTTCTCAGGGGGATCTTTTAAAAGAACTTCTTGTAAAAATCATGAATTAGAATGAACAGAATTTCATCCTGGATAAATGCCGCTAGGCTAAGAACCCTACCACTTTCTATTTCAGGAATACTTGTGGGGAGCAGCATTGCTGCTTATGATGGTCATTTTAATCTGGCAATTTTCAGTCTGGCCTTAGGGACTACTCTGGGCCTACAAATCCTTTCCAATTTTGCCAACGATTATGGGGACGGTGTAAAGGGAACTGATAATGAAGATAGAATAGGACCGGCACGCGCCATACAAAGCGGTCTTATTACTCAAAAAGAGATGTTCCAGGCAATGATCATTACCGCTGTAGCTACCTTATTGCTTGCGATTTTACTTATTTATGCCGCTTTTGGAAGTGAAAATATTCTTTCTGCGATCATATTTTTTCTGCTGGGGGTCGCTGCCATCGTTGCCGCCATTAAATATACTGTTGGGAACTCAGCTTATGGTTACAGAGGGATGGGCGATATTTTTGTGTTCTTATTTTTTGGTTTGGTAGCTGTCTATGGCTCGTATTATTTATATAGTCATGATCATGAAATAGTTAGTGTGTTTCCAGCTATTTCAATGGGATTGCTTAGCGTAGCAGTATTAAATTTGAATAATCTAAGAGACCGAATTTCTGATGAAAAAGCGGGAAAGATTACCCTGGTAGTGAAACTGGGAGATAGAAAAGCAAAAGATTATCATTATATACTCATTTTAGGAGCTTTGTTCTGCCTGCTTATCTATTCCGCGATCACATCATCAGAGCTGAACGATTTTATATATGTACTGGCATTCATTCCTTTAATTTTTCATTTAAAACGAGTGGTCACCAATGAAGATCCTAAAAAACTCGATCCAGAATTGAAAATTGTCGCACTTTCTACCTTTGGAATTGCACTGCTTTTTGCATTAGGTTTAATTTGGTAGCTTCAACGATAAGTTTAACAAAATTATACGGTGTTGCTTTCGGGATATTTTTTGTGAATCCTTATTTTTAAATAAAACCTGAAATTATGAAAATCACATTTTACGGTCAGAACAGTCTGGCATTGAAAATAGGAGATATAAATGTTATTGTAGATCCATTTATTACCGGGAATGACCTTTCTAAAGATAAAGTTGATATTAAAGATATAAAAGCTGATTATATCCTGCTCACACATGCTCACCAGGATCATATCTTGGATGCAGAGGCTATAGCTAAAAATACTGGAGCCGTCATTGTGAGTAATTTTGAAATAGCCAATCACTATGAAGCAAAAGGTTTTGAAATTCACCCAATGAATCATGGCGGAAGCTGGGATTTTGAATTCGGAAAAGTGAAATATGTGAATGCGATTCACACCAGCTCTTTTCCAGATGGTAGTTATGGAGGCCAGCCCGGCGGATTTGTGATAGAAGGAGAGCATAAAAACATTTATATCGCCGGGGATACAGCTTTAACGATGGATATGAAGTTGATCCCAATGCATACAAAACTCGATATTGCTGTCCTGCCCATTGGAGATAACTTTACCATGGGTGTTGAAGACGCCATCATTGCAAGCGATTTTATAGAATGTGATAAGATCATTGGCTGTCATTATGATACTTTTGGGTATATCGAAATAGATCATGAAGAAGCTAAAAGGAAATTTTATGAAAAAGGGAAAGATTTGATGTTGCTGGACATTGGAGAATCAATAGAATTGTAAATGACGGCATCTTATAAAAAATACATACTCAACTTTAAACGCCCCAGCGGAACTTCCCGGGGCGTTCTTACTGAAAAAGAAACCTGGTTTTTGAAAATTTCTGACGGGGATAATTTCGGAATTGGGGAATGCGGAATCCTTAGAAGCCTTAGCCATGACGATCGTCCAGATTATGAAGACAAGCTTAAATGGGTGTGTAATAATATCAATCTTGGAGAAGAAATGCTTTGGGAAGAGCTTCGGGAGTTTCCCAGCATTCAGTTTGGGGTGGAAATGGCTTTTAAAAGCCTGAATGCCAAAGATCCTTTTCTGCTGTTTCCGTCTGCTTTTACTTTCGGAGAAAAAACTATTCCCATAAACGGGCTTATCTGGATGGGTGATAAGCAATTTATGAAAGAGCAAATTTCAGAAAAGATCGAAGCGGGGTTTAATTGCATCAAATTAAAAATAGGGGCCATTGACTTTAACACAGAACTTGATCTGTTAGAATCTATTAGAGAGGATTTTTCTGAAAAGGAGATTGAATTAAGAGTTGATGCTAATGGTGCTTTTACCCCTAAGGATGCACTAAGAAAATTGAATTTACTATCTAAATTCCAACTGCATAGTATAGAACAGCCTGTAAAACAGGGACAGATTAATGAAATGGCAAATCTGTGCAGAAAAACACCACTTCCTATTGCCCTGGATGAAGAGTTAATTGGGATTACAGATGTAACAGAAAAAGAAAACCTCATACAAACAATAAAACCTCAGTTTGCTATTTTCAAGCCCAGTTTGATCGGAGGTTTTAGAGGAACTGAAGAATGGAAAAATATCTGTGAAACCAATGATGTACAATGGTGGGTCACCAGTGCATTGGAAAGTAATATTGGGTTGAATGCAATTGCACAATATACGTTTACCCTAAATTCTGAGCTACCACAAGGTTTAGGAACCGGAGGTCTATATACCAATAATTTTGAGAGTCCGTTAGAAGTTTATAACGGGAATATCCAATACAATCCTGCGAAAAAGTGGGAGATTAATTTTTAGATAAAATATGTTTATAGCACAGGCTTTTAAATTTAAGCACGATTTCTGGAGGTATATTATTGGAGTTGTCATGGTACTTGCCGGGGTTTTTGTAGGTCAAATTCCGTTAACGGCAGCTTTATTTATGGAGCTTGGTGTGGCAGAAACTGTAACTCTTACAGAGAGTGAGATGATGACCGTTTTAGATTCTAACTATTTCCTTTTTCTTATGTTGCTGTCTTTTGCGGTGGCTTTGGTCTTTCTTTTTATCGCCGTAAAGCAGGTTCATGGACAAACTTTACGCTCTCTCACCACTTCAAGGAGTAAAATAGATTGGAGTCGATTCTGGTTTGCATTTGGACTCGTAGCTGTATTTATTCTTCTTACCACCGTTGGAGATTATTATAGCAATCCGCAGGATTATCAGTGGAATTTTGAATTAAAACCCTTTCTAATTCTATTGGTAGTAGCCGTATTATTTGTTCCTCTACAAACCAGTTTTGAAGAGTATTTCTTTAGAGGATACCTAATGCAGGGAATTGGTGTGCTAGGGCGTAATCGCTGGCTCCCGTTAATTATCACTTCCGTTATTTTTGGCGGACTTCATTTTTTTAATCCGGAAGTGACAAAATTGGGTAATATCATAATGGTTTACTACATAGGTACCGGTTTTATGCTGGGTATCATGGCATTAATGGATGAAGGTATTGAACTTTCTCTAGGTTTTCACGCAGCAAATAACCTTTTAACCGCGCTACTTGTTACTGCAGACTGGACCGCTTTTCAGACAAATTCCATATTTAAGGATGTTTCTGAACCTTCTGCCGGTTGGGATGTATTAATTCCTGTATTGGTTATCTATCCGCTATTTCTTTTCATTATGGCAAAAAAATACAAATGGTCTAACTGGAAGGAAAAATTATTCGGAAAGGTAGAGAAGCCTGAGATCATCCAGGCTCAGGATTATTAAGAAAGATCTTTTATTGGTTAAAACTTATGATCTGTAAAATGCTTGAGACGCAACCATTTAGCATTTTGTGTATCTAGTTAGAAACTAACCAATATGAAGAAGATCCTTCTTTTACTCTTTATTAATATTTTATTTCAGTCGTGCTGGCTCCATCGTAATGATGAGCCAGTAAGTACAGATTCCCATCAGAGTTCTTTTGAACCGGTTACTCTAAATAGGGAGACCTTTGAAAGTACAATCTCTGTAAGTGCTCCAAGACAGATCGAGGAAGCAGGCAAAATCTATGTAAACGGGGATATTGTTTTTATTAATGAACTTAATAAAGGCTTTCATGTATTGGACAATCGTGACCCAAAAGATCCGGTAAATATATCCTTCATAGAAATTCCTCTGGCTACAGATCTCGCAATTAGAAACAATACAATGTATGTTCATCACGCCGTAGATCTCGTCGCTATGCGATACAATACAACCTCAATAGAGATATTTCACAGAGAAAAGAATGTGTTCCCAAGACTCAACTCTCCCGACGGTTTTCTGGCTGAAGATTTTGATGTGGATGAGAACCAGATAATAATAGGATATCAACCCGTAAATTAAGACAATATGAAAAAGTTTCTATTATCAATTTTGTGTGGTTTCTTAATTTCGTGTAGTACCGAAAATGCCGGTGGACCTAGTGGAGATGCGAAGGGAGATGGAGTGGGTGGTTCTCTTGCACGTTTTACCCTTGCCGGTGAATATTTATATACCGTAGATAACCAATCTCTCAGGATCTTTGATATCAGTAACCGGGATAAACCTGAATTTGTGAATGAAAAATATATTGGATTTGATATAGAAACGCTTTACAGTTTAGGGGAGCAACTCTTTGTAGGTAGCAGACTTGGAATGTTTATTTATGATATTTCAGATCCCGAATTCCCTTTGCAGCTAGCAGAAGTTGAACATGTTAGAAGTTGCGATCCTGTGGTTTCTGATGGGACATTTGCTTATGTGACCTTACATACCAGCACTTCATGTGAAGGTAAGGTGAATCAGTTAGAAATCTATAATGTAGAGAATCCAATGGCTCCTCAATTACTGAATACCGTGAATATGGATAGACCTATAGGTTTGGGGCTTTATGGCGATAATTTATTAGTGACTGATGAAGGCGTTGTACGAATTTTTGATGTTACAAATCCTGCCATGCCAGATTTATTGGGTGGGATACCCGTAGATGCTTTTGATTTAATTATTAAAAATGATCATTTGTTCGTAATTGGTACGGAAGGCCTTTATCAATACGCGTTAAATGCGGAAAAGGTTGAAGAATATGAAAATCTTAGTGCATTCACTTTTTAAGTTTTAAACAATTTAACAAGCTTTCCAATCGCCTGATATCCTAAATGTTTCAGAAGATGTTTAAGAATTTCATTGCAATTTGTTAACTTTCAGTAATAAGTTATTGATCAACTTAGTTTGGAATATGACAAATACATATAAAATACCTGAAACCCATCCAGATTTTAGGCTCAATAAAAGACATTTTACAAATGTTGAGCTTAGACAGGTGGCTTACAGTTATATCAAAGAAGGGGAACCTTTTGAGCAACAAATAGGGGATTTTTTATTAGACTGGTTAAAACCAACGTCTTATATAGAGGTACATACTTCAGGTTCTACCGGTACACCTAAAAAAATACGTCTGGAAAAGCAGCATATGATCAATTCTGCTTTGGCAACTTCAAAATTCTTTAAATTACCAGCACACACGACCGCTTTGATGTGTCTTCCTGCTGAATATATTGCGGGCAAAATGATGCTTGTTAGGGCGATGTTTCTAGGCTGGCATTTAGATACCGTACCACCTTCTTCAAATCCTTTAGATCGGGTCTTTAAGGTTTATGATTTTTCTGCAATGACGCCTTTTCAATTAGATAATTCCATAGCAAGGTTACATCTCGTTAAAAAAATGATCATTGGTGGCGGAGCTGTTTCACCGCGTCTGCGAAAAATGCTAAGAGACGTAGATTCGGTTTTATTCGAAACCTATGGCATGACAGAAACCTGCAGTCACATAGCCGCAAAAAAACTCAATCCGGAGAAAAAGAAAAAAAATGAGCGACCCTTCAAATTAATGCCAAATGTAAGTATAGCTCAGGATGATAGAGGTTGTCTAATAATTAAAGCTCCAAATATTCTGGACGAAGAAATTATTACCAACGATGTGGTGGAGATCATTACATACAAGAAATTTCTTTGGAAAGGCAGGTATGATAACATTATAAACTCAGGAGGTATTAAGTTATTTCCAGAGCAGATCGAGCAAAAGTTGAATAAAGTGCTTGATCGTCGGTTTTTTGTTACTTCCATGCCCGATGATTCCCTGGGTGAGAAGCTGATCCTTTTCGTAGAAGACGATTTTTCAGAAGAGACTATAGATCAGCTTAAAGAAAAGATCGATCATATTAAATCTTTAGATAAATATGAAAAGCCAAAGAAAATCTATCTTATAGAAAAATTTGAAGAAACTCCCAATGGCAAAATTCACCGCGAAAATACGCTGAAAAGTAAGGTGAGTTAAATACAACATTACATGAAAAAAATACTTCTGCTGTTAGTGCTCATATTTACAAATATAGCACAGAGCCAGATTCTTGCTGAACGAGAAAGGTCTAAAATTGTAGATCAAATACTTGATGAACGGTTTAACGAGGTGCTACCAGACCTTATGGACAGGACCGGAATTGATATGTGGATTTTGATCTCCCGCGAATATAATGAAGACCCGGTATTAAGAACCATGCTTCCATCTACCTGGTTAAATGCGAGAAGAAGGACAATTCTGGTTTTTAACCGGGATAAGTCTCAGGATACACTCGAGAAACTGGCGATTGCCAGGTATAATATTGGGAAAAATATAGATTCGGCCTGGGATAAGGAGAAACAGCCAGATCAATGGGAAGCTCTTGTTGATATTATAAAAGATAGGGATCCAGAAAAAATAGGTCTCAATATTTCAAAAAACTTTGGGATTGCAGATGGATTGGTAAAAACCGATTTCGATGAATTTACTGCTGCATTACCAGATGAGTATAAGAACAGAATCATATCTGCCGAAGATCTTGCAGTAGGTTGGATCGAGACAAGAACTTTCCGGGAGATGACGATTTATAGTTCTTTGGTAGCACTTACTCATGACATTATTGATGAGGCATTCAGTTCAGGAGTGATCCAGCCAGGGGTGACCACCACGGATGATGTGGTATGGTGGATGCGACAGAAAGTTACAGATCTGGGGTTGGAAACATGGTTTCATCCCACCGTGGATATTCAAAGAAATGAAGAAAAGCTAGTAGATCATATCACCGCTTTTTCAAACGATAACGGAAGTTCTGTAATTCTGCCAGGGGATTTGCTGCATTGTGATTTTGGGGTTACCTATTTGGGATTAAATACAGATTGTCAGCAAATGGCCTATGTACTTAGGGAAGGGGAAGTAGAGGCGCCTGAATTTCTTCAACAGGCTTTTAACAGGGGAAATGAACTTCAGGATATTCTTACTTCAAATTTTGAAACCGGATTAAGCGGAAATGAAATATTAAGTCGAAGTTTAGAAGAAGCAAAAAATAAGGGATTAAAAGCTTCCATATATACACATCCTCTTGGTTTGTATGGGCATTCTGCAGGGCCAACTATTGGAATGTGGGATCAGCAGGACGGCGTTCCGGGAACTGGAGATTACTCGTTATTTGAAAATACGGTATATGCAATAGAGTTAAATACGGAGGTGGAAATTCCCGAATGGAATAAAAATATCAGGATCATGCTGGAAGAAGCAGGGTTTTGGGGCGAAAATGGGTTTAGATATGTAAATAAAAGGCAAAGGAATCTTATGCTAATTCCTTCGGAAGAAGCTGAAAACTAAAAATTGGTGGCCTAATAACCCATTTTCATCAAATAGTCTGCGGAATGTTTTCCGGAGCCATAAAAGATGAAAAAAATGGTAAATGCAGATACTACCAGTGCCAGGATAAGATTAGGGACCATCATAATTCCAAGGAAATTAATGAGAATCGCTCCAAGAAGAATTGGTATTTGAACTATGAGAGCCCATCTGGTAAGAAGTCCAAAAGCAATTAGGATTCCGCCTACAAGATGTGCCGAAGCTACATAATGAACAACTAACATAGTCCCGCCAAAACCTCTAAGTGGTTCAATTAATTCTACCAGGGTTTCAGTTTGAGAAATAAAATTGATCCCCTTAATAAAAAAGAAAACACCCAGAGCTACCCTTAAGACATCTAACCAATAGTACGTATGTGCATTGGCCCATTTATTAAGTGATTTGATGCTTAACATAATGAGAAAATTTACATTAATTTACTAAAAATCAATGTAATACAGAGCGATTGAGTCTGAAAATATTATTTTTTATGTGCCTTTTGGTTATTTTACTATTTCAGTATTAATATAGAATTCAAGGTCATTTACCTTTAGCTCATCCAGTTCTTCTCCGGTCTCAAAAGATTGCCATTCAGAAGTTGGGTAGAATCTTATTTCCTCTTCATCAATGATAAGGTCTACAGGCATTTTGAAATTTGCCACATTGGCTTTCCAGCGATATAGTATCTGGTCATCTGCCTGTCTTAACTGAAGAACCGGTAGCGAAGCATGCCTTAAATATTGATCAAAAACAGGTTGTAAGTCTACTTTGGTAGCTTTATTAAAGAACTCTTCAGTGTCGATGGTAGTGATTGTTTGATGCTTAAATGTTTTGGTATAGTTCCTAAATGTATCCCACCATAATTCATCATTATCGTAAATACTTCTAATAGTATTTAAAATATTGGCCCCTTTAAAATACATGTCGCCTGAACCTTCAGCATTTACCCCGTAATCACCAATAATTGTCTCTTTATTTCTTACACCTCTTCTGGTACCCCGAAGATATTCCAAGGCTTCTTGTTTTCCCCAGCGACATTCTACATAAATACTTTCAGTATAGCTGGTAAAACCTTCCTGTATCCACATATCTGCAATATCTATTGCGGTGATACTATTTCCATACCATTCATGTCCAGATTCATGAATGATGATATAATCCCATTTTAAACCAATTCCGGTACCTGATAGATCTCTTCCTAAATATCCTTTTTTGTATTCATTCCCATACGCCACGGCACTTTGATGTTCCATGCCGAGGTATGGAGTTTCCACAAGTTTAAACCCGTCCTCTTCAAAAGGATAAGGTCCCATTTTTTCGTAAAAGCAAGCCATCATATCTTTTACTTCTGCAAACTGTTCTTTGGCTTTGTTTAGATTATATTCCAGTACATAATAATCAAGATCGAGGTCTTTGTATCTATCTGAAAAGTGAGCGTATTTCCCGACATTGATCATAATATTGTAATTGTTAATCGGGTTTATCACTTTCCAGCTCCACTCAGTAAATCCATTCTTAAGATCAGTTTTTTTAATAAATCGACCATTAGAAACATTGGTAAGACCCGTTGGAACTGCGATATCCATTCTGGCTTCTTCGGGTTCGTCACTTTGATGATCTTTATTAGGATACCATAAACTGGCCCCTGTTCCCTGAACAGCGACACCAATCCACGGATTCCCATTTTTATCTTCAGACCATACAAATCCCCCGTCCCAGGGCGCATTTTCGGCTATAATAGGATTTCCGTGATAATAAAACTGAATAGAGTCTAAAGCTCCTTTTTTTAAAGTGTCCTCAAAATTGATAAAAACAGCATTGTATTTACGCTCATATTTCAATGCTTTGTTATTATGTATAATTGAATCGATTTGCATATTCTCGAAAAGATCCAGCTGCATCACCGGCAAATCTTCCTGTACTTTAAAACTGATCGTATTGGATCCAGAGATAAATTGCTTTTCCGGTTCAATCTTAAGTTTTAGATGATATTTTTTGACATCGAAATTGGTACGTTCTGGCCTAAGCGAACCTCTTAACGTATCCGCTTCGGTATAATTAGAATGGTTTTCTCCAACGATCTGAGCTTCGGAAAAAAAACCTGTAAAAAGGGCGATTACAATGAGTAATTTATTCCACATGAATTACATATATTTTAGAATTGGGTTCTTCTTTTAATTGCTTGTTAAACCTTTCGGTTTGTTCAGTAAAAGTATTCAGATCCACCCCTTTACAAATGTCATAGGAATAATGATAGCTCAGGAGCTCCAAATCTATCGGAGTTATTTCTCTGCTTGTGTTGCAGGCAGAAAGATAACTCTCACATTTGAGCTGTTCAGAAGATTTAAAATGTCCTAAAGATTTAAAAAAATGAAATTTCAGGTGCTGAATTTGATATTTGTCTCCTTTATTTAGTTCTGTATTTATTTTAAGTTTTGCATCATAGATTTGTTGTTTTCCATTCCAGCTGATATAATAGCCGCCTTTTGAGTTTCCTATTCTAGGCTCATAGTCGGTAGTATGTTCTCTGTTGAGGTAGTAAACATGATAATTCGCTTTTTCCGGAATAAAATTTCTGCTAATGTTAAGGGAGTCAATTCCTTTAGAAATATTTTCTGCAAAATCCATCAATTCTTTTGAATGCAAAGCGGGAACGCTCTCATCAAAATAAATTTTGATCTCATCCTTCCAATAACGCATTCTTTCTTTGGAAGTTCCGGACTTACCGGTGTTGTAAACTATATTCTTATAAATACTTAGAAAAGTAGAGTCTTTAGGTTCATATTCAACTTTTACACCATCCTGATCTTCAAAAGGATCAAAATCATTAGGAACCCGAACCAATGTATCATTATCCTTGTACATAAATTCAGTAGTGTCAGAAGTCTTTCCAAAGTGATTTTCATATACCTCAAGAGGAATAAACTTTTTTACCGGCCGATGTTGTTTAATAGTGTCCTGGCTGAAAGAATAAAAACTTATAAATATCGCAATAATAAGAAGGAATGCTCTCTTCATAAATCACGTCTGAATTACGCCCATATTAAAATCTTTTTCAATAGGGGCATGGTTGGCTGCTTCTATTCCCATAGAGATCCATTTTCTGGTATCTAAAGGATCTATAACGGCGTCTGTCCATAATCTGGCCGCTGCGTAATAAGCAGAAGTCTGCTCATCATATTTAGCTTTCAGTTTCTCAAATACTTCCTTCTCCTTCTTTTCGTCTACCTTTTCACCTTTCTTCTGCATAGACGCCGTCTCTATTTGAGCGAGTACTTTGGCAGCCTGGGTGCCTCCCATAACCGCCAGCTCTGCACTTGGCCATGCGGCAATTAATCTAGGGTCATAAGCTTTTCCACACATGGCATAATTTCCAGCGCCGTAGGAATTCCCAATAATAATAGTGAATTTTGGGACTACAGAATTACTTACGGCATTTACCATTTTGGCACCGTCTTTAATAATTCCACCATGTTCACTTTTGCTGCCCACCATAAATCCGGTTACATCTTGTAGGAATACGAGGGGAATTTTTTTCTGATTACAATTTGCGATAAAACGGGTAGCCTTATCGGCTGAATCTGAATAGATCACTCCGCCAAACTGCATTTCCCCTTTTTTAGTCTTAACGATCTTACGCTGATTGGCAACAATTCCAACAGCCCATCCGTCAATTCTGGCGTAGCCGGTAATAATGGTTTGTCCATACCCCTCTTTATACTCTTCAAATTCTGAGTTGTCCACCAGCCTTTCAATGATCTTGTGCATATCGTATTGATCACTTCTTTTCTTCGGAAGTAATCCGTAGATATCTTCTGGATTTTCTTTTGGTTTAGCAGATTTCTTGTGGCTATATCCGGCTTTATCAAAATCACCGATCTTATCCATGATATTCTGGATCTTGTTTAGCGCATCTTTATCATCTTTTGCCTTATAATCGGTTACTCCGCTAATCTCAGAATGGGTGGTTGCCCCACCAAGTGTTTCATTATCTATAGATTCACCAATAGCTGCCTTAACCAGGTAGCTTCCGGCCAGAAATATACTTCCTGTTTTCTCAACGATGAGTGCTTCGTCACTCATAATTGGGAGATATGCGCCTCCAGCGACACAACTTCCCATCACAGCAGCGATTTGAGTGATTCCCATACTGCTCATTACCGCATTGTTTCGAAATATTCTTCCGAAATGTTCTTTATCAGGAAATATCTCATCCTGCATTGGCAGGTAAACTCCGGCACTATCTACCAGGTAAATTATAGGCAATCTGTTTTCTATGGCGATTTCCTGGGCTCTCAGGTTCTTTTTTCCGGTGATAGGAAACCAGGCACCCGCCTTAACTGTAGCATCGTTTGCTACAACAATACATTGCTTACCAGATACATGGCCTATTTTTACTACTACACCTCCGCTTGGACATCCGCCATGCTCCTCATACATTCCTTCCCCGGCAAAAGCACCAATTTCTATTGATTTTTCGTTATCATCTAAAAGAAAATCGATTCGTTCTCTGGCAGTCATTTTACCTTTAGAATGATGTTTTTCTATTCGTTTCTCTCCACCGCCCAGTTTCACTTTTGCAAGCTTCTGTTTTAGAGAGGAAACCAATAGTTTATTATAATCTTCATTTTTATTAAACTTGATATCCATTATTTTGAGCTTTTTACAAGAATTCGATTGTTTTAATGTGATTAATTTTAAATTAATCTGATTTCTGAAGAAATATTATGAATTTTAATCCAGAAATGGGTTTTGGCTAAAATACAAAATCACATCAATTTTTGTGTTTAAAAAAATCATTAAAAATTAGACGATATTTGTATTATTCAGAATAAATAGTAATTAAAAGTAACACCGGTTTTTGGGCATGTCTTTTTATTATATGTTGGTTGCATCAACCCTTATTATATCTCAAATATTATAGAATAAGATATACGTTGGGTTTGCAAAAGTAAGAACTGAGTTTTCTGATTTCATGAAATTTAATGACTTAAAAGCTAAAGTAAAACGATGATACAGGAGATCGAACAAAGAAATCAATTAGTAAAGCATCTGGAAGGCGGACTTGCTTTCGCATCCATAGAAAGCTTCATAGATGCGATACCTTTTGAAAAAATTGGAGTAAGGCCTTCGGGCTTACCTTATTCATTTTACGAAGTCTTTTTTCATATTACTTTCTCACAAAAGGATATTCTTGAATATACTATCTCAGGAAATTATGAAACACACAACTGGCCTGATGATTATTGGCCTGCTAAGCCAGATCCAAATAATGAAGAAGAATGGGAAGATCTAAAGGCTGAATATTTTGAAGATCGAAGAATCTTCAGGGAATATATTCTTGATTTAAATAATGAACTTAATGAACCTGTGCCTAATTCAGAAGAGCATACGCTTCTACGAGAGATATTCCTTGTGGTCGAGCATACCGCTTATCATACGGGACAATTACTTATGATTCAAAGATTATTGGGTGTTTATGATAATTAAATTCTCTGAAAAATTCAGGATATTTGCAATCTCAAATTAGTATTAAGAAACAAAAAATTTAAAAATATATGGCAGACGATAATAAGGTAATCTTTTCCATGTCTGGAATTACCAAAACTTTTAAAAATGCGAATACGCCTGTTCTAAAGAATATATACCTCAGTTTTTTTTATGGCGCTAAAATTGGAATTCTGGGTCTTAATGGATCTGGTAAATCTACTTTATTGAACATAATTGCCGGGCGCGACCAAAATTACCAGGGCGATGTAGTGTTTTCCCCTAACTATAGCGTTGGAATGTTAGAACAAGAGCCGGAACTTGATGAAGATAAGACCGTGCTGGAAGTTGTGAAAGAAGGGGTTGCCGAAACAGTTGCTGTTCTTGATGAATATAATAAGATCAACGATATGTTTGGTCTTCCGGAAGTTTATGAAGATGCAGATAAAATGCAAAAGCTTATGGATAAGCAGGCTGAACTTCAGGATAAAATTGATGCCAGCAATGCCTGGGAACTCGACACCAAACTGGAGATTGCGATGGATGCTTTAAGAACTCCAGATTCAGATAAGAAGATTTCTGTGCTTTCAGGGGGAGAGAGAAGGAGAGTAGCGCTTTGCAGGCTTTTACTGCAGGAACCTGATGTTTTGTTGCTTGATGAGCCCACCAACCACCTTGATGCAGAATCGGTTCATTGGTTAGAGCATCATTTAGCTCAATATAAGGGAACCGTAATTGCTGTAACGCACGACCGTTACTTTTTAGATAATGTCGCGGGTTGGATCCTTGAACTTGATAGAGGAGAAGGGATTCCTTGGAAAGGGAACTATTCTTCATGGCTTGATCAAAAATCTAAAAGACTTGCTCAGGAACAGAAACAGGCAAGTAAGCGTCAGAAAACATTGGAGCGAGAACTGGAATGGTCCAGAATGAGCCCTAAAGGAAGACAGAGCAAGCAAAAAGCGAGGCTTAAGAATTATGATAAGTTGTTGAGTCAGGATCAAAAACAGATGGACGAGAAGCTGGAAATTTATATTCCAAATGGTCCTCGTTTAGGTACGAATGTGATCGATGCTGAAGCTGTTAGCAAAGCATTTGGCGATAAATTGCTTTATGAAGATCTTCAGTTTAATCTTCCGCAGGCTGGAATTGTAGGGATTATCGGGCCAAATGGTGCTGGTAAAACTACCATTTTCAAAATGATCATGGGAGAGGAAGATCCAGATAAGGGTAATTTTAAAGTTGGTGAGACGGCTAAGATCGCTTATGTAGACCAAAGCCATTCGAATATTGATCCGGAAAAAACCATCTGGCAGAACTTTAGTGATGAGCAGGAATTGATCATGATGGGAGGTCGCCAGGTAAATTCCAGAGCGTATCTAAGCCGATTTAATTTCAGCGGAAGCGAGCAGAATAAAAAAGTGAATATGCTATCTGGTGGGGAGCGTAACCGTTTACACCTTGCTATGACGCTTAAGGAAGAAGGAAATGTTCTTTTACTGGATGAGCCAACAAACGATCTTGATGTGAATACCTTAAGAGCTCTTGAAGAAGGTCTGGATAATTTTGCCGGTTGTGCGGTGGTTATTTCTCACGACCGTTGGTTCCTGGATAGAATTTGTACTCATATACTTGCGTTTGAAGGTGATTCTCAGGTATATTTCTTTGAAGGTAGTTTTTCAGATTATGAGGAAAATAAAAAGAAACGTTTAGGTGGAGATGTGATGCCGAAACGTATTAAATACAAAAAATTGGTTCGCTAGGGTCATTGTTCTGAATAATTAAAAGGGAGTTGAAAATTAATGTTTTCAACTCCCTTTTTTATTTTTGTCTAGAACTTCTAACGTTTTACTTCTTCTTCGGCATAGGGCCTCGCAAGTGAATAATGAGTCCGTCGAGAAAATTCCGAAGAAACTGATCGCCACATTCCATGTATTTTTCATGATCTTCTCTCCTGAAAATTGCACCAAGTTCACTTTTAGAAACTTTAAAATCTACAAGTTCACAGATTTTCACAATATCATCATTGGTGAGTTTATGTGCTACTCTAAGCTTTTTAAAAACATCGTTATTGGTTAATGCCATATTTTAATTTTGAAATTTTAAGTTAAAGGTAGAAGCCAGCTTTTTAACACGTTCAATATCTACCTGATTTTTTATAGACTCTTCTGCATCTTTAATGAGATTCGCCGCTTCTTTGTTTAATACATCACGATATGAAGACTCTTCAGATTGTTGTTTTTTCAAATAATGAAACATCAGAAGAAGTTTTTGTACAATAATTATATCATGTTTGCAATAGGTTCTTATGGACGCCATGATATTGTAAATTAGATCTTCAAAATCTACAGTATTCATTTTTATGTAGACGTTATCATTGCGTTTTATCTTATTAGTGTCCTTTTTTTGCATTCGGATTCCCAATAACTCAGTTAGATAGTCAATGCCATTAATTGCTGTTCCCGGATCGTTGATTCCTGGAGACATCGCTTTTACGATAATTTCAGTAATCTGTTTAAAAGCTAAGGTGTAATTGTCTGAAACGAGCTCTTCCCTGGCAAAATTGAAATTAGAGAGGACCCTATTAACAGTATTTTCATCGAGCTCTTTCTTTGATTTAAATAATGGGATTCCATTTAAAATAAAGATTCCCTTAATGGGCAGTATATGTAATTGTGTATCTTCTTTCTCACAAATCTCTACAAGATTGGTAAAAGATATATTTTGAAGGTATCCGCTATTTTCCGAATGATATTCATACCAGTCATCTGTATTGGGAAATTCACTTAAATCATGTTCTTCTTTATCTATGAGTTCATGTAACCGCCTTTTTGCTGTTTCAAATATTTTTTGAAGAATATTGCTTATCTGAATACTCTGAGAAATATTATGGATAAAGTATATGAAGGCATAGATACATATGACGGTTGCTATAATACCCAGAAGTACTGAAAATCCTGGGATTTGATATTTATCCCCCGTTGGCTGTATTGAAAAAAGCACAAAAATACAGTAGAGAATTGTGAATAGATAAACCCCTAAAATTACCTGGTGCCTACGGTCGCTTATCAAACCTGGTAAAAGCCTGGGCGAATAATTACTGGAAGCCTGGCTTAATAATAGCATCACCATTGAAAAACTAAAAACCACTACAGAAATAAGTCCTGAGATCAAAGCACTTAAAATCGTCATAGCAGTATCACCGTTATCTACTACAAGAATAGGCATATGCTCTATTAAATACTTTGAAATCCCTCTGTTTTCCAGGAATAACATCACCATGGCGAATATAAAGCCTAATAATGCTAGTACAGTAGGATAGAAAGCGATCTTGCTTTCAATAACATTAAAGAAAGAAATGGTTCGGTTGTAGAATTGTTTCATCAGCCCAGAAATTCAGATTTTAAAGTTAATCAAACTCGGTAAAGTCCACGGTATTTAATAATGTTTTATGAAAGTGACTAATTGACATTATTTTTAATGTAAAAACAGACAAAAAGACATGTTTTTTCTATTGGTACTGGAATTGCTAAAGATTAAATGTAAATAAATACAAGTATAACTTTTAAAAATATAAGCTATGAGTTTAATTAAAAGAACCGAATCAGGATGGTTGCCTTCAGTTTTTGATGATATGTTCAGAACTGACTGGCTTGGAGGAACTACTAATGTTAATAGTATAGGAACTAGTATTCCGGCAGTAAACATTAAAGAAACTGAAGATAGTTTTAACGTGGAGGTAGCTGCTCCTGGAAAAGCAAGAGAAGATTTCAATATTGAATTGGATAATGATGTATTAACGATCTCTTCTGAAGAAAAAAAAGAAAATGAGTCTACAGATAAGGAAGGTAGATTCACCAGAAAAGAATTTAGTTATAGCACCTTTAAAAGGGCTTTTAGTCTACCAGATTCTGTAGATAGTGCTAAGATATCTGCTTCGTATCATAACGGAGTGTTAGAAATTGCTCTTCCTAAAAAAGAAGAGGCAAAGGTACAGGCTAAAAGGTTAATAGAGATTGCATAAACTTAATTAGTTTGGTTAGTTAGTTAAAGGAGAAAAGGCGCTCAAAATGAGCGTCTTTTTTATTGATCTAATAGAATCCATCTATTTCCTGCGCTCTGTATAGTAAATATTTGCTGAGGTTTTATGCTTAGAATCTTAGAATTGCTTCGCGGATCAAAAAGATCGTCACTTCCCTGGAATACAAATGTTTTTTCAGAATTAGCCGGCCAGTTGATCAGTCTTATAATACGACCTTTATTCGTAGAGGATGCCGGGATCACTAATCCGGAAATCTGATTATTTATTCTAAGAGTGCCAACTTCGTCGGTAATTACAAAATCCCCTGTTGCACTAGTAGTAGAAGAGTAATTTTGGTATCCGGGATTTGCCCATGAGGCTTGTCCTGAAGCATTCAAGATCATGGTTTGTCCTTCAAGGCCTCTAACAACCGGCAAAATATAATCTGTTTCCGGAGTGGTTCCAATTCCAACTCTTCCTGCAAAATAACCAGCATAAACATTACTATTAGAATCTCCCAGAGCAAGACTGTAAATCCCATAAATATTTCCAACTCCCTGGATACTGCCAATTTCACTATAAATACCGTAATTATTACTTCTTGCACCAAAGGTTCTACCTACCCTATTAAAGATGCCGTAGATATCATTAGTTCCTGTATTTTGATAGGTTTCATTAAAAATACCATAATGTATGCCCGTGCCAACTCCACCCACATTGGTCTTGATTCCATATTTGCTTCCGTTGGTAGTGCTTCTGTTGTCATTTATAATTCCGTAGGTAGTTAAGTTATCGGTAGCAGAATTTGCATTATCTACCTCCAAACCCTTTTTTAACGTGAGATCCTTTCCCGCAGCAATGGCGATTTGAAGTCGTGACGTGATTTGTTCTGTACCAATACCTATACTGGCATCGCGATACATGATTTCTGAAATATTATTCGGGCTTTGAACAGAGCCAGGTTTATAGAAATTCGCGCCAGACACTTCTGTATGGAGAGCTTTCCATTTAGATTCTGAAGCATTCCAGAAATAGAAGCCTGAAGAGGAGCCTGTCACGCTCTGGCTTAAAAATACCAGCATACCATGCTGAGCGGCAGCTGGATTCTCCGTGGGAAATTTTTCAATTCTTGGAATAAGGATGCCGTCAATAGCAGCCGGATTGGCTTTATCTGTGGCAGTAATATCCAATTGAGCCTTTGGATCTGAAGTGCCAATTCCTACTTGTGAAAAGCCAGAAAAACTTATCAGGAAAAAAATAAAAGCATAGAAATGTTTCATAGACAAACAGTATTTGTTTGTCATTTAAGTGTTATCTAATTGTCTTAGGATGAGTTAAATATAAAATAAAAATAGATATCAAGGATATTTTTTATGCATTTTCGCTTATTCTTTCCTGCAAAATTTTTATTTCATCTCTAAGTCGAGCTGCCTGCATAAAATCAAGCTCTTTAGCTGCAGTTTCCATAGCTTTTCTTTTTTCTCTAACTTGTTTTTCCATCTGTGGTTTAGTTAGATATTTAGCTTCTTCCTCAGCAGCCATAAGATCCGGACGTTTCTCATGATCATAAATGTCCAGTTTTTCTTTGATCAGGGAATTATTGTATTTTTTGACCAAGGCTGTGGGAGTGATGTTGTTTTCCTTGTTATAAGCTATTTGTTTTTCACGTCTGTATTCCGTCTGGTCTATGGTTTTCTGCATGCTGGCAGTGACCTTATCTGCATATAAAATCGCTTTTCCTTCCACATGCCTTGCGGCCCGGCCAATCGTTTGGGTTAATGAACGATTACTTCTAAGAAAACCTTCCTTATCAGCATCTATAATTGCCACCAGGGAAACTTCTGGAAGATCCAGACCTTCACGCAACAGGTTGACTCCTACCAGCACATCAAAAATTCCTTTTCTTAGATCTTGCATGATCTCAACTCGTTCTAAAGTATCTACATCAGAATGGATATACCGACACCGAATATCAATCCTCGTCATATATTTGGTCAACTCTTCCGCCATTCTTTTGGTAAGGGTGGTCACAAGAATTCTTTCATCTTTTTCAACTCGAAGCTGAATTTCTTCAATTAGATCGTCAATCTGGTTCAAACTAGGACGAACTTCTATTATTGGATCTAAAAGTCCTGTTGGCCTAATCACCTGTTCAACATAGATTCCTTCACTTTTCTGTAGCTCATAATCTGCAGGAGTAGCGCTCACATAAATCACTTGATCTTGAAGTGCTTCAAATTCTTCGAATTTCAAGGGACGGTTATCCATTGCGGCCGGAAGTCTAAAGCCATAGTCCACCAGGTTTTCTTTTCTGGAGCGGTCACCTCCAAACATTGCGTGTACCTGAGGAATGGTTACGTGACTCTCATCAACCACCATCAAATAATCATCTGGGAAATAATCCAGTAAACAGAAAGGTCGGGTGCCCGGTTTTCTTCCATCCAGGTATCGGGAATAATTTTCAATTCCTGAACAATACCCCAATTCACGAATCATTTCAAGATCAAAATTGGTTCTTTCATCTAATCGCTTTGCTTCCAGCGTTTTCCCTATGTCCTGAAAATAATCCACCTGTTTTACGAGGTCATCCTGAATTTCACGAATTGCTCCCTGTAAAACATCCGGGGAAGTAACGAACATATTCGCTGGATAAATATTCAGCCGATCATATTTCTCGATTATATCATTGGTTCCGGGATCAAAAGCTTCAATTTCTTCAATTTCATCACCGAAAAAATGAATTCTGAAAGCATTATCGGCATAACTTGGAAAAACGTCTACCGTATCGCCTTTTATTCTGAAATTACCATGATTAAATTCAGCTTCTGTCCGTGAATAAAGACTTTGCACAAGCCTGTGGAGAAATTTAGTTCTGGAAATTTCCATGTCTTTTTCAATGGAAACCACATTTTTTCTGAACTCCACAGGATTTCCAATACCATACAAACAGGAGACTGAAGCTACGACGATTACATCCCTTCTTCCGCTTAATAGGGAAGAGGTAGTGCTTAAACGTAGTTTTTCGATCTCTTCGTTGATGGATAGATCCTTTTCAATATAAGTCCCTGAACTGGGAATAAATGCTTCAGGCTGGTAGTAGTCATAATAACTTACAAAATACTCTACTGCATTTTCCGGAAAAAACTCTTTGAATTCTGAATAAAGTTGGGCTGCAAGTGTTTTGTTATGGGCTAAAACTAAGGTAGGTTTCTGCACATCTTCGATCACATTCGCAACGGTAAATGTTTTACCAGAGCCTGTAACTCCAAGCAATGTCTGGTATTGTTCATTTTTATCTATTCCAGAAACCAGTTGTTTTATAGCATTTGGCTGATCTCCGGTAGGTTTATAATCTGACTTTATATTGAATTTCATTTAGCAGAGTTCTTTTTCATCTGTCATAAATAGCCGCTTTCATACGGTTAAATGTGATTTGCCAGTTGATTATCCTGTTTTATCACAGGATATTAAATGGCTCATTTTTTAGCCTCACGAAATTAAACAATTATAAAACCTAAATCAATTTTTTAGGAATCATCTAACAAGTGTGAAATGATTAATGAAAGGAATTGTCACCTTACTATAAATCTCTTTTTCGAAGCAAAACCAGGGATGAGTAAACGAAAATAAGTGTCCATGCTATTACGATTAGAAGCTGGTACCAGTGAATTCCATAATCTTTTGTCAATTCTCCGCCAATCTGGGTAGCTGCGGTTTGTACGGCATTTAGTCTCGAAAATGGCTCTACTACGAGGTTACTCATAGATTCCAGAGGAAAGAACTGCATGATGTTCGTTGCAAGATCAGTGCCTTTAAAAACTTTGAAATTTAGAATTGCGTAGAGAATTCCTTCAAAAATGAACCATACCACTAAAAAGCCTAAGGCGAAAGCCGATCGTTTTACCAGAATCCCCAGGAACATACAAAAAGCAAAAAAACCGGTTAGTTTTATAAAATAAGCCAGCAGATATTCAAGATCTGAGAATACTATTGAGATTTCAGTAAAATCAGAAAAAGAATAACCCAGGATCATGGTCACTACAAAAAGGAATAAGGTTGAAATACCGGAGAATACCAGTACCGTGAGAAATTTTGACAGGATGAATTCCTTCTTGCTTAACCCATCAATTAAATTTTGCTTGATAGTTCTATTGCTATATTCATTAGACATCATAGAAACAATCACGATCGCAAGAAATAGCTTCAGGATCGCCGCGATATAGCTGTTAAAATGCCAGATATACGGGAAGTTGAAGATTCCCTGATCTGCCACACGAAATTCAATATTTCCAATATTAAATTCTATAGATGCAATTAAAGCTATAAAAGTGATCAGTATAAAGTAAGTGATAATAAGGATTCTTGCAGATCTACTATAGCGTAGTTTGTTATATTCTATTTCGAGTAAACGTAACATTAGTTTTGAGTAGTTTGGTTGGTTAATTGGAGAAATTGTTCTTCCAGACTTTCTTTACGCTTTAATAAGTAAGAAAGTGAAAGTCCCTTTTCAAATAAATACCGATTGATCTCTTCAGCATCCATGGGATCATCTAAAAAGGCAGTAAGCGTTCCTTCTTTTTCAGTGATCTTTCCAATTTTTGAATGTTCCTTAAGTAAAGATTCCAGCTTCTGCATATCTGCAGCTTTCAATTCAAAGAAGCCATGGCTGTTAATGATCTCATCTACCGGTCCACTATATAGTTTAACACCTTTCCTAATGATCACCACATGTGAGCAAACTTTCTCCACTTCATCCAGAAGGTGTGAGGCTAAAAGAATGGTGGTTCCTCCAGAGGCTATTTTTCTGATAATTTCCCTGATCTGATGAATTCCCTGTGGATCTAATCCGTTGGTAGGTTCATCCAGAATGAGAATTTCAGGATCATTTAATAGGGCAGAGGCAATGGCCAGTCTTTGCTTCATTCCCAGTGAGAAGGTTTTGAACTTACTGTCTTTTCTATCCAGGAGACCTACAATTTCCAGTTTTTCATGAATTTTGTTTTTACCAGTGCCCTTGATCTTACATACCAAAGCAAGATTTTGTTCGGCGGTCATGTAAGGATAAAAGTTAGGGTGCTCTATGATTGCCCCCACTTTTTTTAAAGCTTCATGGGTAGATAAATTACCATTGAACCATTTAAAATCTCCGGAAGTTTTGTTTACTACATTCAAGACCATACCAAGGGTGGTAGATTTACCACTACCGTTTGGCCCCAGAATGCCATATACATTTCCTTTTTCGATGCTAAAACTTAAACTATCCACGGCGGTAATCCTGCCGAATCTCTTTGTGAGGTTATTTAAACTTAAAATTGTTTCCAAGATTGATGAAGTGTTTAAAATACGACGTCTAAAATAGGATTTTGTTACAGGTTTCCCTATAATAAGCTTAATTTTGAGCAAAACGAGGAAAACTATGGAAGAAAAACTGATGTCAAAGAAGAAGCCTGCATTTCCTATTAATGAGCGCTTCAACAGATATCTAGCTAAGTATAATCGCAATACTAAAATTCCCGTTTTTTATGATGATCTGCTTCGGTTTTCAGGGTCTATCGTAGTGTATGACCAACATGATGAAGATACTTTTTGGGTACGTTGTTATTATCCCGAATTTGAGAGAGTGGAGATAGATAAAAGTTTAAAAAAGGTATATACTATTCTTCATTCTGATGGTAGTGACGATTCGCTGGAGTATTTAAATGTAGATGCTATTGATTACTGTACGTTTGGAAATTCTAAACCTTTCAGAGTGAAAGTAAGAAATATACTGAACGATAGTTTCACCTATTTCTATGTGAAAAAAGCAGATGCTTCCCGTTTGTACGGACTCGAATTTGAGCATTTACTTTCCCCGCATCGTATTAATTTCCTGGTATATAAGGATACGCTGATCGAAGAGCATATCGCGGGAATTCCGGGAGATGTATTTATAGATGATCATTTACCAAAATGCGATCTTAGGGCACAAACCCAGATAGCAAAGCAATTCGTGAAGTTCAATGAGCGTTGCACGGTAAGACTTTTAGGGGATATGCGCTCTTATAATTATGTAGTGATCCCTACCCATGATTTTGATCATGTGGAATATCAGATACGCGCTATCGATTTTGATCAGCAATGTTTTGAAGGCAACTTAAAGGTGTATCGTCCGCAGTTTTTTAAAGAGAACTTTCAGATGGTACAATTGGTTTCAGATAAACTGGAGAATTCTTCAATTGAGCAATATCGTAAAGAAGAACGCTCCTTGCTGGCAAAAAGGATGATTAATACCCAAAGCAGATATAAAGAGCTTATTCGCTGTATGATCAACGATCACGTATCTACGAAAGACAACGTAAAGCAGCTCCGGAATGATCTTTATGCCTTTTCAAAAGATATGAAGTTTAAACGAGCCAGTACCATGGGGCAAATTTTAAGAACGGCTTTAGATTTTGTAAAGCGTAATTATGATACTGTGAATATGCAACGGTTGTTAGAATAGCTATCAGCCGTAAGTTTTAAGCTATAAGTAATTTGGTAGTAATTGCGAACGAAGTGAAGCAGTCTCATGAGATTCCTTCACTTCGTTCGGAATGACGCCAAAAAAGTGAGTTGAAGTTTAAAAATCAAAGCTTTACGCGACGATAGTTACTTTTTCTCCTCCTTATTAAAGTAAACCAGGTAGTAATACATCTGTTTTTCCTCATCCCAGCCTTTTTCCACGAATTTCTCTGCGGAATCGGCATTCACGAAATCCATTTTAATCTGAATATTCGTGTCCAGCGTGATCACATTTTTGATCTTCTTTCTGGCATCGGTAACTGCTTTATTTGCAATGGGGAAATTAGTAAGATCTTCTACTTTATATTTTGGGGCCTTTTCAACCTTGTAATTCTGAAACTCAGGAATCAACGCAGGATTATCGATGACTGAATTGATATAATTACTTTCCTCAAAATCATCATTTTTGGCAAAGTAGTCCATACTTCTATTCATGAACATCACTTCCTGTTTCTTGTCTTCTGCAGGCAACACAACGTCTTTCGCAAAGTTCTTAGCGAAATTCAGGTAATTTTTTGTAAAGTAATTTTCATCAGCAAGAACATCCACCCCAAGGAAATTTTCCAGCCAGTATTTGGTGTCGTAACGATTGGAGTCTACGGAAAGGATCTTATAACCTTCCTCTCTGTTCTTATTAAAAATGATCGCTCCTTTATCCAGTTTTTGAAGATTCACTCCCTGCTCTACAACCATTTCCAGATTGCTTTGTTTTTGCTCGAATTGAAGAAAATCATGCTTCAATTCTGACTTAAAAATCCCAATAGCCGGGACCTTTTCGTTGTCCAGTTGCATTCCTTCAAAATAGACGATATACACTTCTCCGCTTTTTATGTGCGGATGTGTGGATTGCTCATAAAGTAGTGTAGCGATCTTTTTTGAATATTCATGCGTGTTAAAAGGATCATCAAAAATCTGATTCGCTAAATTATAGAGTTCATTGAACTCAATATCGGTGTCATGTTGAAAGCGATAATAAGTCTCTTCCTTTTCACGAAATGGTTTTAGAAAATACTCCTTGATCAATGGTTTTATTTCATCATTTAGATGAAAAGTAGAGGCCGATAGAAAAATGTTTTCACCGCGATTTTTATTACCTGCGCGATGTATGGAAAGTGATTCAATTTGAGCATTAAAAAGATTGATCATGTATGTCTGAGATTTTGACTAAATAAAGTTGAAAAAAGTGAATTCTGAAAGATTTTTTTCAGAATAAAAGGCATGAAGCAATAATGTTAGTTCCAATTTTCATTGAAAAAAAGATCGTCATAATCGTCATCCTCTAAATCATCTTCATAATCCCCGTTCAGCATGCCGTCATCTTCTCCCTTAAATTCGGTTTCCGGAGCATTTTCAGGAATTTGCCCATGAACGAACATTAGATTAGGATAATCACGTCCTTCTTCAATTTCTGCGATTTGGCCTAATTCTACAAAGAACGTCCACATTTTTAGAAAATCGTAAACATAGATCAGTTTCGTTTGCTTTTCTGAAAGGATACTATCCAGCGAAGTCTCATTCATTAATTTAATAGAAGTATCATGGCCGCTCATGTCAAACTGGTGGATCTCCTCTCCCTGATTCCACTCTTCATCACTGACATAAAATGAAGCCATTTCGGTTCCGTCAAATCCAAATGACTGAACAATAGTGTTATGAAGATCTTCCAGGGTGCTTTCCTGTAGCATTTCTATGTCTCTAAAAACATCTTCATCAGCATCGAGAATTACTCGGAATCTATAAACCATATCTAAAAAATTTGGAGGGCAAAGTTACAATTTTTTAAACTAAATATTTCCTGGTTTCCTGCTGGAAATTGTTCAGGTGTTTATGTATGAATATTTGCTTTCTGAGGGGGGTAAATAGAATATACATCATCCTGAACTTGTTTCAGGATCTAAACAAATTAAAAATAAAATTCATTTAAGGAGTTGAAATGAATTCAGCTTGACGGAAAAATACTTTTAAATAAGATTAAGAGCAGCTTTTACGTAATTCGGCTTGTGGTGCATTCATACTTTCCATTAACAGATAAAACTGAAACCCAAATAACAACGTGGCGATCACCAGATGAAGCGGTTGTGATAAAAATGGAAAATCGAAATTATACATGGCAATACCGGTTGCTACTTCCAGGAGGATAAGTACCATTACTATATTAATACGGTTGAGCCGAAGATTTAATTTTCTATTCTTCCACCATAATAGTGCGTTGATAACAAATACTAATATGGAAAATGAGCGATGAATATAGAAAGTGATGTCAGGATTTGCTAACCATATATTTTTTGCTTCATATCCTAAACTCCGAACCTGTTCATCTACAAACTGTCTTACCTGTGTTCCCAGAACTACTTGGATAAGCGTCATGATCACCGCCAGAATGAGTAAACTCTGAAAGGTTTTAGTCTTAAACTGTTGAGATTTTCTTTCCGAAGAAATTTTAAGTAAATAAATTAAGACAGCAACGATCACCAGAGCCATCACCATATGGATGGTGATCTTAACAGGTGCCAACACCGAATATACCACCGTTGCTCCAAGCCAGGCCTGAAATCCCATTAAAAATACCGAAAGCACAGATAAAAATCGAATTTGTGTTTTGTGTTTTTTATTTTTTCTCCGGAAAGAGAGAAAGGCCATGATCAAAACCGCAAATCCCGCCAATGCTCCTGCGAGTCTGTTGATATATTCCACCCAGGTATGCGTGGGATTAAAAATAGCGTAATCATGTTTTTCGTAATTTTCCCAGTTTGAAGCTTGATAATTAATTCCTGAAGTGAAATCTTTTGCAGCTACTTTAAGGCTTTCATCTACAATGATCACCTGTCCTTTTTCATACTTTCGATCTGGCTGAAATTCGAGTTCAGATTTTTCGGTAGGAGGGATGTAGTATCCAAAGCATTTAGGCCAGTCCGGGCAACCCATTCCGGAGCCTGTCATTCTAACCACCGCTCCGGCAATAATAACGAGATAAACTAGAATGAGCGATATTTTTACGGATTTACGATACATTAGTTTTTTAATATTTTTCCCTTCGACTGCGCTCTGGATGAAAATTTAGAATCTGAAAAACTTAAGTTTTCTTCACCCTGAATTTATTTCAGGGTCTCGAGTTATTGCTGTGATTATTAGTGTTCAGAGATTCTGAAACAAGTCTAGAATGACGTCCTTTTTCAATTTTTGATACTTTACGGATATATAAATTAAATTTCTCCAATTTCTAGCTTCTAACCTCCAGCCCCAATTTAGTGCCTTTTTTCAGCATAAATTCTCGGGCAGCTTCATATTCATTGGGAATGTCACCTTCAAGAATCGCTTCTTTGATAGCATCTTTTATAAGTCCCACTTCCCGGCTGGGTTTAATACCGAAAGTTTGCATGATCTCTTCACCACTAACCGGTGGCTGAAAATTCCTTACATGGTCGCGTTCTTCTACTTCCTGAATCTTTTTTCTTACCAGCTTGAAGTTATTATGGTATTTTTTAAATCGCTTTGGATTTTTGGTAGTAATATCTGCCTCGCAAAGTGTCATAAGATCTTCGATATTGTCTCCGGCATCAAATATTAATCTACGCACGGCAGAATCTGTTACATGATCATCTGCAATGGCTATAGGTCTGGAACTCATCAAAACCATTTTCTGAACGAATTTCATTTTTTCATTCAGAGGTAATCGCAATCGCTTAAAGAGTTTATATACCATTTTTGCTCCTACGAATTCATGTCCGTGGAAGGTCCAGCCAATTTTTTTATGGAATTTCTTAGTAGGTGCTTTTCCAATATCATGAAGCAGTGCTGCCCATCTTAACCAAAGATCATCGGTATTTTCTGAAATATTATCTACTACTTCCAGGGTGTGCCAGAAATTATCTTTGTGGGTTTGGCCTTCAACTTCATCAATTCCTGCCAGTGCTGTTAGCTCCGGTAGTATTTTCTTCAGCAAGCCAGTTTTATACAGAAGCGCAAAACCTTTAGAAGGCTTATCGCTAAGCATAATTTTATTTAGCTCATCTACAATACGCTCTTTAGAAATGATCTTAATTCTATCTCTATTGGCTTTGATCGCTTTTAAAGAATCTGTCTCGATCATAAAGTTAAGCTGAGCAGCAAATCGAATAGCGCGATACATTCTAAGCGGATCGTCAGAATACGTAATATCGGGATCCAGCGGAGTTTTGATGATCTTTCTTTGAAGATCCTCATAGCCGTTAAAAGGATCCAGAAGATCTCCGAAACCATCTTTATTCAGTTTAAGAGCAAGGGCATTGATCGTGAAATCCCTTCGATTTTGATCGTCTTCCAGCGTACCATCCTCAACAATAGGTTTGCGACTGTCTTTACGATAACTTTCTTTCCTGGCGCCTACAAATTCAATTTCCATGTCTTCTGAACGTAGCATGGCAGTGCCGAAATTTTTAAAAACCTGAACTTTTGGTTTATTCGGAAGCTTTTCAGAAACTTTTTCAGCAAGTTCAATTCCACTTCCAACAGCCACAATATCAATATCTTTAGGTTCTCCGCGTTCCAGAATATGATCGCGAACAAAGCCGCCAATTACATAGGCATCTACAGAAAGATCTTCCGCAGCTTCTGAAATTATTCTGAAAATTTTATGGTTTAAAGCTTTACTGTAATTGTGGTATTTCGGCATCTGTTATTTGCGTATCACTTTCACCAAACCATCGTTGCTTAACTTGATAATTGCGGAAGGTCTTGGTGATTTTTTTGAACGCTGCAAATTTACTACATAGTCCACACCTTTTAAAATTTGTGGCGTAATTTGATCGAAGGATTGTGGCGTTGGTTGTCCGCTCACATTGGCTGAAGTAGAAACTAAAGGCCTTTTAAGTTTTTTGATCAAATCAGAACAAAAAGTATCCCTTACCACACGAATTCCAAGGGAATCGTCATCGCCTACTAAGTTTTCTGCAATGTGCACAGGTTTGTCGTAAATGACAGTAGTAGGTTTTTTAGCATATTTTAGAATATCGTAAGCGGTTTCCGGAACATCTTCTACATACTGCTCCAGCATTTTAAAATTAGAAACCAGGCAAATTAATGCCTTGGATTCTTCTCTTTTTTTAAGTTGAAACACCTTATCTACTGCATTGGCATTTGTGGCATCACAGCCTATTCCCCACACCGTATCGGTAGGATAGAGTATAATTCCTCCTTTTTTCAGGACGTCTATGCAATTTCTAACTTCTTGTTCAATTCTTTCCATAAAGCACTTTTTTATATTCAGCTAAGGTTTGCTCAGCCATTTTTCTGGTCGTAAAATTATTGATAAGCTTATGATGAGATAACTCAGTGAATTCTTTCATCTTTATTTCATCATTGGACAAAGCTATCAATTTATCTGCTAAACTTTCAGCTTCATAAGGATTGCTTAACATGCCATTTACTCCATCCTCTATAATTTCGGGAATTCCTCCTACATTAGTGCTTACTACCGGAATTTTATAATAAAAACTTTCGTAAATAAATTGAGGGACTCCTTCGCTCTGGGAAGTCAGAAGAGAAATGTCGAATTGTGGAATGAGTCCTGAAGCATTGGGGATAAAGCCCATAAAACTCACATGATCTTTCAGGTTCTTGTCACTAATTCTTTTGAGGTAGTCCTGGGATCTGTCTGTGAAACTCCCTATTTGAACAAAATGAAATTTCTTTTCGTCTCTATTATTAATCACTTCATTTACAAGGTCTACCCAGGTTTTTAGATTCTTAGCCCTGATGTGGTTCGCAATACTGCCTACAATGATTCGATCTTCCGGAATTTTTAATTCAGATCTTAAATCAAATTGAACATTTGTAGCTTTTTCCAGTGTAGTTCCGTGGTATACGGTGGCTAGTTTCGATGAATCTGCAACACTATTGGAAGCGATCATCTTAGTTTCTTCGGAAACACATAAAATTTTCTGGATCTGTGGATGATTATATTTATACAAAGTTCTAGGTCTGTCTTTAATTGGAAATGAAGTCTTCTTGCTCAACACGAATGGCGGAAGTGTTCCCAGTTTCGTTGCCATTACGGCAAATGTAAGCGCTGTAGAATCATGTATGTGAATTAGGTCTATTCCATGTTTTTTACAAACAGAAAGGATCTTTGCCGTGTATCTGAGATCTAATTTTATGAGCATTGGAGCTGTCTCTACTATCAGATCTTTATTCTTTATTTTTTGATGAAAAGATGCATCCTTTACGCAGAGAATAACATTAGTTACAGTCTTATCAAGGAATTTAAGTTCATTGCATAGATTTTCAATGTGGTTTTCGCCACCACCCCAGTTTTTTGCAGCAGATAGATGTAAGATCTTCATTAATTAGGTATTCCTGAGAATCTGATCGTACAATTTTAAATACTTTGCGGCTGTATGGTTCCAGTCAAAAGAATTTGCGCGCTTTTTTAAATTGTTTTGGTAGTCAGTTTTATTTTCTTCAAAACGACTCATTCCTTTTTCGAAAATATCTGCCATATACTCTGGCTCAAACCTGTCCCAATAAAATGCTTCGTCCCCACCTATCTCTGGGAGCGATGTTTTTTTTGCCAGAAAAACCGGTTTTCCATAAGCCATTGCTTCAATAGGAGGCAATCCAAAACCTTCAAAAAGCGAAGGGAATACAAATGCAGCACAATTTTGCAAATAATAATGTTTTTCCTCTTCTGAAATCTTACCTACAAGAAAAATTCTATTCTGTAAATGATGCTTTTCAATTTCCTGTTGTACAAATTCACCGTAAGCTTTGTCTTTATTCCCTGCCAGTACGAGATTAAAATTTTTCAATTTCTCTATCATGGCCACCAGAACATGAAAATTCTTCCTTTCCATAAACTGGCCTATGCTGAACAAAAAAGGTTTTGACGAATCAATAGAAACATTCAGGTTTTTTATAGGATTTATCGCCTGGACGGGATTACCATTATAAATAACTTCCTGTTTAACATTTTCAGGAATGTCAAAATATTTGTTCGTGGTTTCCTTTGCGTATTTTGAAATATAGCTGATCGCATGAGACCGGCTTATTTTATCATTGATATGGATCCAGCTTTTATCAGATCTTTCTACTTCGTTTTGTTCCATGAGAATTACATCATGAATCGTGAGAAGGTAGGGTAGTTCGCGCTGAGGCTCTATTTTAGTATTTTGGTTTAGCGAATGCCAGAGATCATATTTTTTTCTGTTATAAAATTGCTTATAGCGAGTAAAAGGGTAGTATTTATGAAAAGAAACCTCCTCGAAATCTTTTAGATAACTGCGATTTTTAACATTCGCGATCAGCTTATAATCAGTATTTTGTTCTGAAAGTTTTTTAATTAACCAGTAGTTGAACTGACCAAAACCGGTACACTGATTTTTTAGATGATGAGATTCAAGAAAAATCTGTGGCTTTTTTTGCATAAGATAAAATAGAAAAACAGGTTCAAAGGTAATTTAATTAATAGGAAATGTTTTAAAATCCTATTTCATATTCTAATTTAGCGGCATGCAAATACATTTCGCACCGAAATTTGAACCTCTTAGAAGTGAAATTCTTGATTTCCTGGAGAGTTTTAATTCCAAAGGAGAAACCATTAAAGACAGTCGGAATAAACTGAAGATCTTTGAGCTCAATAGCGAATTGTACAATGTAAAGTCTTTTAGGGTACCAAACGCAGTTAATAAAATTGTGTATCGATTCTTTAGAAAATCTAAGGCACAGAGATCTTTTGAGTATGCCAACATTCTTATACAGAAAAACATGGGCACTCCTGAACCTGTGGCTTATTTGGAAGAACACCGAGGCTTAAGTTTTGGTAGTAGTTATTATATAAGCAGACATTTAAATTATGATCTTACCTATCGCGAACTGGTAACAGAGCCAGATTATCAGGATCACGAAAATATTTTGAGAGCTTTTACTCGATTTACTTTTGAACTTCACGAAAAGCAAATCCAGTTTCTGGATCATTCTCCCGGGAACACACTTATTCAAAAGAACGGGCAGGATTACCAGTTTTTTCTGGTGGACCTGAACCGAATGAATTTTAAGGAATTGTCTTTTGAAGAACGAATGCTGAATTTTTCACGTCTTACACCAAAGAAAGAAATGGTTGAGGTGATGGCCGACGAATATTCAAAATTAATAGTAAAACCTAAAGAAGAAGTCTTTGAGAAAATGTGGCATTATACGAATCAGTTTCAGGAGAAATTTAGAAGAAAAAAGGAACTAAAAAATAAACTTAAATTCTGGAAAAATTAATTTTTTTTCTGAAGATAAGGAGCTTTCCTGTAGGACTTAAGACTAAAATAATTAAGTTGCTTTCTAATTTTATAGCGTCGAATAAGGTTCAGGGGTTTTTTCTTTAAATAAGACTTATCGGTATGCAATAGATCAATACTAGCCTGGATAACGCGTTCACTTGATCTTCCATCCTTAAATGGGTGAGAAAATTCTGCGAATTTTTCAATTTCTTCCATTAATTTTTTTGGTCGCGTTAAGGCATGATCAATAGATGTTTCTATATCCTGGACTTTATCAATATCAATAACATAAGGCCCCGGCATATTATTTATGAAAGTAACCACAGGTTTGCGCTGCACTAAAAATTCGATAATTGCAGAAGTAGTATCAGAAAACATAATATCGGCCTTCTTGAAAAGCGGAATAAGGTCTGTAGTGTCGTAGAATTTAAAATTTTCGTTCTCTAAACTCTTGAATTTTGCAACCGTTTCAGCTTGAAGCTTCGGGTGTAAAACGGCCATGAATTGATATTTGCCTGTTTTTGATAATCTTTCTATTTCAGCAACCACTTCTTCTTTTAATGCCAGGCTATATTGCTTTGTAAAAGTCGAAGAAATTAGAATGACCGGTTTCTCATTAAGGGTTGGTTCCAAAGGAAAAAGCGGATCCATTTTAGGCCAGCCAGTTTCGATCACCTCAAAATTCTGATGTTTCTGTTGTTGTTTTTTAAAGGGAATTGTGCTGGAAGGACCCTGCGTACAGTAGAGATCAAAAAAGCCTCTAATGGTGAATTGATCGGTTCCCTTTCTTTTATTGGCGGGAAAGCCATGAAACACCTGAACTTTTAAACCGGAAATAAAATCTGGGACGGTATCGGTAATAGCAAAGACAATATGTGGCTCGTAGGCCACGGCATCCTGTATGTTTTCTATTAACTCTCCATTCTCCGGAAAATGCTTTTTTGGAGCTTCCATCCCACAAAACCACTTTACTGGATATCCTAGTCGGTTTATTTCTTTCTGAAGCGGCAATCCTATGGGCAGTCCGTAACTATGGTTGATATATATTAAAAATCTATAATTCATTTAGAATTTTGATTTAGAAAGTGTCTTAGCCTGGGTAGGAGCAGGGAGGGCTTTAGTAACTGGTATAGGTCATCGTTCTTTTTTACCAGGTTCTTGTAGGATTTGTTGAGAAATAATTCGGGTTTATGATCTTTGAGATGTACAGAAATATTTCGCTTTTCATCCTCATACATATTCCAGTTCTCTTTATTAAGAGGTGGTGAGAATATGGCAAAAGTTGGAATATTTAGCGCCTTAGCCATATTTATTGCGCCGCCCTCATTTCCAATTAGCGCAGCACAGTGAGAGGTCAGAGCCAGGAATTCTCTTAGTGAGTCAGCATATAATTCAAGATGTATTTTTTGTTGAGTTTTTGTGCAGCAGAAGTCATAAAGTTTTTCAACTTCAGTTCGTTGTGACGGAATATAATTTAATAATAAGTTGGCATTGGTATGTAGAACTATTTCATCCAGTATTTCAGCAAGGAAATTTAAGGGATAGGTCTTGTTTTTTGAACTACCCAGAGCACCAATCATAATAAGGCTTTTAGATAAATCAATTTTGGCATTTTCCAGCTTCTTTCTGGCATGCTCAATTTCCTCCTTTTTAAGATAAATCTTTGGTTTTATTTCTACCGGGAAATTAGAAGAAAGTGGAGAGAGTAATCTCATTCTTTTCTCTATAGCGGCTCCTGCCGGAGTTTTAGCTTCTATATTTCTGCTAAATACATGGGTGCAAAATGGTCGCGTATATTTTTTGTCGTAAGCGATTCTCAATTTTGCTCTGGAAAGTCCTGTTACTAATGCTGTTTTTAAGTTTGAATATACATCAATAACCGCGTAGTACTTTTCTTTACGAACCTGTTTTACAAGACCTTTAAAGTTTTGATCTTTATCAGTTAAAATGATTTTATCAATATTCGGGTTATTTTCAACTACGGGAAGACTTTGCTTATAGATGAGATAATGTAATTCGGCATCCGGAAATTCCTTCCGAAGTACTTCAAACAGGATTGAGGATGTGAGCACATCCCCAATCATTTTCATTTGTATTACTAGTATTTTCCTCACTCCCTAATTTATTTTTCGCTTGATACCCATCAGCTAATTGAGAGGGGCTAGTGATGGCTACACAGCTACATTATATTCACGTAAAGCGTCGTTCAGTGAGGTTTTCTTATTAGTACTCTCTTTACGTTTTCCAATGATCAATGCGCAAGGCACCTGGAAGTCACCCGCAGGGAATTTTTTAGTGTAGCTTCCTGGAATAACCACAGATCTGGCAGGAACGTAGCCCTTAAATTCTCTTGGTTCCTCTCCAGTAACGTCGATTATTTTCGTAGAGGCGGTAAGTACCACGTTCGCTCCAAGAACGGCTTCTTTTTCAATACGAATTCCTTCCACCACAATACTTCTTGAGCCAAGAAATGCATTGTCTTCTACAATTACGGGGGCAGCTTGCAAAGGTTCTAATACGCCACCAATTCCAACACCACCGCTTAAATGTACATTTTTACCAATTTGCGCACAGCTCCCAACAGTCGCCCAGGTGTCTACCATGGTTCCTTCATCTACATATGCACCAATATTAACATAACTAGGCATCATGATCACTCCGGAAGAAATATAAGCACCATGCCTGGCAACTGCATTCGGGACTACACGAATTCCTTTCTCTTTATATCCTTTTTTAAGCGGAATTTTATCATGGTATTCAAAAATACCTGCTTCAAGGGTTTCCATTTTTTGAATTGGGAAATAAAGCACCACTGCCTTCTTTACCCATTCATTTACTTGCCATCCATCAGTAGTAGGTTCAGCAACACGAAGCTGTCCTTTATCTAAAAGGTCAACTACATTTCTAATTGCATCGGTGGTTTGAGTATCTTTTAAAAGGTCTCTGTTGTTCCAGGCCTCTTCAATTTTCGCTCGTAACTGGTCCATAATCGTAATTTTTTTCAAATATAAGAGCTATAAGGCAATATTTATGGACAAACGAATATAAACCTTACCTTTGCCTAAATTTTTTAAAATGGCCAGAATATTAGCGCTGGATTACGGAACAAAGAGAACAGGAGTAGCTGTTACCGATGAGTTGAAAATGATCGCTTCTGGTTTGACCACTGTTCAAACACCTGAGCTTTTAAAATTTCTTGACGACTATTTTAAGAATGAAGAAGTGGAACGTGTTTTGGTTGGAGAACCAAAACGAATGGATGATACTCCGTCGCAAAGTGAAGCACACATTCAAGAGTTTTTGAAGGAGTTTTCTAAAAAATTTCCAGAAATGCCGTTGGAAAGAGTAGATGAACGATTTACCAGTAAAATGGCGGTGCAAAGCATGATCGATGGAGGTTTGAAGAAAAAGAAACGACGCGATAAAGCGCTGGTGGATGAGATTAGTGCGACGATCATCCTGCAGACCTGGCTTTATGAATAAGATAGTTGATATTGAAAAGCAGCAAGTTTAAAAGCTTGCCAAATTGATGAATTTATTTAAAATAAAAAAGAGGCTTATAGCTTTGGGCTTAAAGCTGCAAACTTTAAAGAATGATATTACCAATTGTAGCATACGGAGATCCGGTTTTAAAAAAGAAAGCCAAAGATATAGATAAGGATTATCCAAAACTGGAAGAATTGATCAACAATATGTGGGATACCATGTATAATGCCTACGGGGTTGGTCTTGCTGCTCCGCAAATTGGATTGCCAATTAGAATGTTTATGATAGATCCTGCCCCTTTTGCAGAAGATGAAGAACTTGATGAGGCAGAACAGGAGGCATTGAAAGATATGCGTAAGGTTTTTATCAATCCTCAGATCATCGAAGAAACAGGAGAGGAATGGTCTTTTAGTGAAGGTTGTTTAAGTATTCCTGAGGTGCGCGAAGATGTCTTTAGACAGCCAGATATCACCATAGAGTATTATGATGAAAACTGGAAAAAAAATACCGAAACCTATTCGGGATTAGCCGCGAGAGTTATTCAGCATGAGTATGATCATATTGAAGGGATCTTATTTACAGATAAACTTTCCAGCCTGAAAAAGAGACTTATAAAAAGTAAACTGGCAAACATTTCAAAGGGGAAGATCAACGTAGAATATAAAATGCGCTTTCCAAATGCAAAAAAAGCCCGATAAAGGCTTTGATATTTGAATATGGGAATTGATATTTGCCAACCTAAATAAAAAAATACTATGGGATTAGATAAAATTCTTGCCATTTCTGGAAAACCTGGATTATATGAGCTTACTACTCAAACCAGAGGCGGATTTGTTGCAAAATCTATGCTTGATGGAAAGAAGATAGCTGTAAATATGCGTCACAATGTGAGTATTTTGAGCGAGATCGCTATTTATACATATACTGAAGAGATTCCGCTTGGTGAAGTTTTTCAAAAGATAAAGGAAAAGGAAGATGGCGGTGCTGCCATCAATCACAAATCTTCAAAAAAGGAGCTGGAAGATTATTTTTCTGAGATTCTTCCAGATTTTGATGAGGACAGGGTTTATGCCAGTGACATGAAGAAAATTTTTCAGTGGTATAATATTTTAATTGAAAACGGTTTTACTGATTTTTCTAAGGAGGAAAAATCAGAAGAAAATAAAGACGAAGAAGAATAGCATTCTAATTTCTTATTGAATAATGAAAAAGCTGAAATTTAATTTTCAGCTTTTTTTATGTCTATATGATGAAAGGTTTTTACTCTGTAGTCAAATTAAGATTTTTGGACTTTAATACTTTATCACGATCTCGACAAAGGGAGAGATTTGTTTTATAAAAAGATTTCTCAGTGGTTTCACTTCTTCGAAATGATTATTTCTAAAATTTCAATCCAAAAACAAAAGCGCCATTTCTATTTCCACCAAACTCTGAAACCACATAATCCAGTCTTAAAAATCGGTATTTGCCAAATCCAAGGTTATCTATCCCAATAGAATACTCAGAATAGGGATTCCTCCCGGCAGTTGTGAGCCTGTGAGCTCCTAAGACCAGATTAAAATTCAGCTTGTTGATGAGAGGTAATTTTCCCAGAATCCATCCCTGGAAATCATGTTCCGCATGAAATTCAGCATAATCCTGGTTGGTGCTGAAATCGTAATATGGCATCAGGTTAAATTTTCCTACATAACTTCCAAAACCAATCCTGGTTTGATTGGCATTAAAATGCTGGTAATCTACCAGACCAATATTTTCAGCACTGGAAAAAAGTCCGCCATTCATTAAATATTGAAATTTTCCTTTATTACCAAGGTTTAATTCCTGCCTAATCTGAGCTTTAAAATGATCAAAATTGTATTTCTCATCATCTCCTCCAAATCCCTTTTCCCAACTCAGTTTCAATTTAGGATATTTTGATTCGTAAACATTATACCTTCCATTGGGGTAACTCATGTATTTCTGAGCGAAGGTAATATCTGCAGAGATATTTGATTTAAAAATGGAATGTTCTGCAAAGGGAAGGCTACCAGAATTAAAAGGCTGTAACGGATTGTTGGAAGTGTAGTTCCGATCTTCCCAATCTATAATTACATGCTCGGTATGGTTTGTTAGGGCTTGACGGTTCTCCCATCCTAGTTGACCAAAAAGCCTTATTCCGGGAAAAACATCCTGACCGTAACCTATACTGGCGAAGCTTTTCTCATAGAGCTTCATATAGTTTCTTTCAAAGAATATAGTGGTAATACTGTTTAGAAGGGGAGAAATAGGCTCTATAGGATTAATTTGCTGAGACGTCACTCCTCCCGAAACTCTTAAAAATGCTTTATTGAAATTGTTGAATTTCTTTTCAAAACCTCCGTTTAAACGAAGCCTTTCCTCGCTCAAACCGTAATCGATGTCTGAAAATACCTTCCAGTAATTTTCCTGATCTTTTCCTGTTCTTTGGGAATAAGTTAGGGTTACATCTGTATTCCAACCCTGAATGGTATTAAAGCCTATTCCCGAAATGGGAGCGCTAATACTAAAGCTTCTGTTTTTCCATGAATCTTGATAAGAGTAACCAAAGAGAACATCTGTAAGTCCAAATTTGTTTCTAACGTGATCTACTGAATCTTTATATTTTTTAGTACTTTTCACTTCCTGGATGCTATCTTTACTTACATAATCCTCTAACTCTTCCGAGGTAAGCGGCACCGGCCTTTGTTTTTCCCAAAAGACGGAATCTTTAGTGTTAGCCTGTTGCTGAAAGCTCAGGATCTCTCTTCCAAAACTGTTCTTATCAAATGCGGGTGTAAAATTATAATTACTGTAAACTGCGGTAAATCTTCCGTCTCCTCCAAATCCAAAGATTTTAAAACTGAAATCCACGCTTTGGGAGATCTGTATATAAAGTTTGTTTTCTTCAGAATATTTATAATTCTGGCGGAAGACAATTTCCTCGATGGGAGCAACCTGAATGGCCTGGCCTGTGGTAGTAAGCTCCACGCCATAAATTTGCCATAAATCCTCCACTATGTAGATGAATCCTGAGAATATCCTGTCTCCTTCACGTTTGGGAGTGACTAAGATCTTGTTGATCATATTTCCCTGGTCGTCAAAAAAAGTGCCTTCCAGCTTATAGCGATAATAATTAAAGGCATATTCTGCAATAGGAGAGACCATTTCACTATTAATCTCCAGGGTGTTTTCATAAAAAGAGAAATAGGCTTCCTGTGCTGAATTTAAACTGAAACCATTGTCGTCACCGCTTACTTTAGAGGCGATGATCTTTTCTTTGAAATCGTCTGGTTTTCGATAAGCAATTTCTGAAATGGTTTCACTCAAATATACAATTCCACTTCTTGTAGAATCCAGGCCTCCTCCAAGATCACCCACGTCCTGGCCTAAAATTTTCTTTGGAGCATTCTTAATACGCCATAAACCACGGGAATAAAAGTCAGCAGTAAAAGATTCTAATTTTTCTGCATTAAGTTCTCTTTGCGTTATGGCATTTCTGATGATTCTATTCGCGGGATTTTCCCCACTTTGGACTGTTACTTCATCCAGGCTGGTACTTTCAGTTTTTAGAATAATATCAATTTTCACTGGGAAGTCTGTAGCTTCAATTTGCTTCTTAAGTGTTTTATATCCCAGAAATTGATAGACGAGCGTGTACTTACCTGCTTCAGTTAATTTCAGCTCATAGACACCTTCTTCATTTGTCGTGGTGCCTTTTGAGCCGGTTTCAGTATAAATATTTACGTAGGGGAGAGGCTCGCCATCTTTATCTTTCACCACCCCGGTGATCTGCGCGTAGGCATTGGAAATTGCCAATAAAAATAATAAGCCAAGCAGCTTTTTAAGCATTGGATAGATTTTGGATTATAAAGAGAACGAAAAGTTATTGGGTTTATTTGTATTCTTTTTGAATTCGATCTAAGCGACGCTTACTTTCACGATCTTTTATAGTCTCTCTTTTATCATACAATTTCTTACCCTTGGCGAGACTAATCTGTAATTTAGCCAGCCCGCGATCATTAATGAATAATCGTAGCGGAATGATGGTTAAACCTGAATTGGTGACTTCTTTTTCCAGTTTTCGCAATTCTCTTCTTTGCAGTAACAACTTTCTCTGGCTCCTGGGATTATGGTTAAAGTGAGTGGCATGCGAATATTCTTCAACGTGCATATTAATAACAAAAAGTTCATGATTGTTAAATTCACAAAAGCTTTCTGCAATATTTGCTTTCCCTTCCCGTATAGCTTTAATCTCTGTTCCTGCTAATTTAATTCCAGCGGTGTACTTATCCAGAAACTCATAATTGAACTTGGCCTTACGGTTTTTTATGTTGATAGAATTCTTCATATAAGCACAAAAATACAAGCTTTAAGCTAATTTTGTACTAAAGCAATTTTAAAATTATCTACAGCCACGGACTAATCAAAAATTTTTACTTTTGCGACAATTAAAAGATCCCTATGAAATACCTATCGCTTTTATTGATCATATTACTTCTTTCAGCCTGTTCAGAAAAAAAGAAGGAGCTTACCACAGATGAAATCGTGAATAATGCGATAAAAAATGCAGGCGGGGATCGGTATAAAAATGCTGAAATTGATTTTGTATTCAGAAATAAAGCTTATAAAAGCATTAGGGAAGGTGGGAAATTTCAATTTGAAAGAACTGAGGTAGATTCAGCTGGAAATAAGGTTTACGATATCTTGAATAATGATGGTCTGGAGCGTTATGTGAACGATACTTTAGTGAAACTTCAGGATTCTTTAGTACTTCCGGTTGGAAATTCAATTAATTCGGTACACTATTTCGTTCAGTTGCCTTTCGGTTTAAATGCCGGTGCGGCCAATAAAGAACTTCTTGGAAAGGATAGTATCGCCGGGCGGGAATATTATGAGTTAAAAGTAACCTTTGAGGAAAACGGTGGCGGCACAGATCATGAAGACGAATATCTTTATTGGATAGACACCCAGAATTTTGAAGTGGATTATCTGGCTTATAATTTTGAAGTGAATGATGGTGGAATTCGGTTTAGAAAAGCATTCAATCATCGCATCATCGAAGGGATTCGGTTTGTAGATTACGAGAATTATAAATACGAAATTCTCTCAACTCCGCTTCAGGATTTAGATAGTCTTTATGAAAAACGAGAACTGGAACTTCTTTCACTTATAGAGACCAAGGATGTAAAAGTAAAACTGGGTTCTTAATTAATATAGATCATCTGGCTTAATACGGTGCCATCTTCCAACACCTGTACGATAAACAAAGCTCCGTTCTCTGAATCATCAATATTTTCATATTGCTTTTTATTCAAAATTTTATTGACGAACTGTGGGGTGGTATTACTATGTCCCACAACTAAAACCGTTCTTCCGGAAGTTGTTTTTTGAAAGTTCGAATCATATAATTTAGCGGGATCATATTGGAGTATTTCTAACTTGTTAAGATCTGCCAGGGGTTTAGCCGTCTGGATGGTTCTTTTGTAATTTGTGCTATAAATAGCATCAAACTCAACTTCCTTTAAAACCTTGGCCCAGTTTATAGCTCTCATTAGCCCATTTTCAGTAAGAGCGGGGTCATGATTTTCTGAGTTTGTTCTGTCTTTTTCAGCATGCCGAATGAGATAAAAAGTGGTCACAGAATCATTGGATGGTTTAGGAATTTGCTGTTCAGTATTTGATCCAAAACTCAGAATTATAGAAAAGAAAAGTGTAATAATATTTGCCATGATGTTTTATTTGTTGGTAGGACGGTTAGTTCTTTAATTTGTTACGGTAGCCGGATGTTTTATATCAATTTCCATTAAAATAAATTGATTTATCTGCTTAGCGAAACTGTTGAAATTATTATCAGAAACAAGGAGTAAAGATTTTTTTCCATTTTGTAACGCAGGTCCAAAGCACATCCCTTCAATATTGTCTATAATTTTATTGGTTAATTGCTTTTTCACTGAATTAAAATTGAATAATAGTTTCTTTTCCGCTGTTTGATATTTTTGCCCTTTCAATTGATCAATATTCAGGGTGTTACTAGCTTTAGAGGCGTCAACTTCAAATATTTTAACAGTATTTCCATGCGATCCATATCCTGCAGAATAGGCTCTTTCCAGAATTAAGAATTTATCCTGGGCATATTCGATAATTTCTGTTACGCCATTCACCGCAAAATAATTAATAGGCAATTTGGCAATTCCATCCAGCTTATAAACAAACTGATCTATGGCCTCACCTGTGTTCTTATCAAATTTAGTGATGCGCACATGCGATCTTGATGGGAAGATCTTTGGTTTGGAAGAATCTTTTTCCAGTGGAGACTCCATTGCAACCCAATATGCCTGCTGATCATAGCTTTCTGTGAGTCCTTCAAAAACTCCATTGTTTCTGGGTTTTTGTTCTTTTTTTGCCTTAAAATATTCAGGAATTTCAAAAGAATTCTGAATCTCTCCAGTATTAGACAGTCTGTAAATGCCGGGATCTTTACCGTCATCAATCATTCCTTCACTGGTCACCACAAACTCCTCCCGCATTTCATCAAAACTTACCGCTTCCAGGTCGAGTACTTTATTTGAGAAATTAGCGGGTTTCTTAACTTTTATGAGTTGATTAATTTCAATATTTTTTATCGTATTGTTGAAAATATCAATATCCGCCTGGTAAATTCTAGGATTGGATGCCTGATCGCTCACCAGGTAGTATTTTCCGTTTTTGTAATCTATTCCAGATAACCCGCCTACAAGGGTTTTTTTAACCTGTATATCTGAGGCTAACACATATTCATCTAAAAACCTTAATTGAATATTATCATTTTCAATTTTTCGGGTAACTGCACAGCTGCTTAACACTATATATAAAAGGAGAAGCAGAATTATTTGTCTCATGAAGAATGTAAGTTGGTGACCAAAAATAACAAATGTTTAAGACAAATATGGCTTTTTTTTAGGAGGTCTAAGAGTGATGTTTAGATACCTTTATTCTATTAACGATTAAAACCAATATGTTATGAATGAAGATCAAATTGAAGGAAAATGGAAGCAAATTCGCGGTGAGTTTAAGCAGAAATATGGTAAGCTAACCGATGATGATGTCAAATATTCTGAAGGAAAATTTGACGAAATGCTTGGTCGCATGCAGGAGAAGACCGGTAGGTCTAAAGAAGAATTGAAAAAGGAAATTGATAGATGGTGATGATTGATGAATTAATGAAAAAAACGGCGGTAGATCACTCTACCGCCGTTTTTATTAATACCAGTTTGATCTATTCATTTTCTTTTAACTCTCCTTGATTTCTAAATACCAATTCTTCATTAAATTCATCTAAAAGAATAATACTATCAGTTTGAATTTTTCCTGCCAGAATATCTTTGGAAAGTTTGTTTAGAACCTCTTTTTGCACCACCCTTTTTACCGGTCTCGCACCAAATTGAGGATCAAATCCTTTTGCTGAAAGATATTTGATAGCTTCCTCGGTAGCGTCCAGCACTATGTGCTGTTTCGCCAGCATCTTTTTCAAGCCTTTTAATTGTAATCCTACAATCTTTTTTATGTCTTTTTGAGTTAACGGGCTAAACATTACAATATCATCTATCCTGTTAATAAACTCAGGACGTACGCTTTGCTTTAATAAGCCTAAGACTTCAGATTTTGCAGTCTCCATGGCAGTATCTACATCCTTGATATTTTCGAATTTCTCCTGGATTATGTGGCTACCCATATTAGAGGTCATAATAATGATAGTGTTCTTAAAATCTGCTACACGACCTTTATTATCGGTTAATCTTCCCTCATCAAGTACCTGAAGTAATATATTGAAAGTATCTGGGTGCGCTTTTTCTATCTCATCAAGAAGCACTACAGAATAAGGTTTTCTTCGAACAGCTTCCGTCAATTGTCCACCTTCATCGTATCCAACATATCCCGGAGGTGCACCAACCAATCGACTAACCGAGTGTCTCTCCTGGTATTCACTCATGTCTATTCGGGTCATTGCAGATTCATCATCGAACAAATATTCAGCAAGCGCCTTTGCTAATTCAGTTTTACCAACTCCAGTGGTACCGAGGAATAGAAATGAACCAATAGGCCTGTTCTGATCCTGCAATCCCGCACGACTTCTTCTTACGGCATCACTAACCGCAATGATCGCCTCATCCTGGCCAACGACTCTTTTGTGAAGGTCTTCTTCCAGACGAAGTAATTTTTCACGATCGCTTTGCAGCATTTTAGTGACCGGGATTCCGGTCCATTTCGCCACTACTTCAGCAATATCTTCATTAGTGACTTCTTCCTGGATCAAAGATTTTTCACTCTGATTTTCGGCTACCTGTTTTTGAAACTTTTCAAGTTTTTCCTGAGCTTCCTTGATCTTTCCGTATCTAATTTCAGCTACCTTGCCGTAGTCACCTTCACGTTCAGCTCTTTCTGCTTCCAGTTTATATTCTTCAATTTCAGACTTTGCATTCTGGATATTATCTACAATATCTTTTTCACTCATCCATCTTGCATGCAGATCATTACGCTCTTCTTTCAGGTTTGCTAGATCAGATCGAAGCGATTTTAGCTTTGCTTCATCTTTTTCACGCTTAATTGCTTCAATCTCGATCTCTAATTGCATGATCTTCCGATCAAGTACGTCTAATTCTTCTGGTTTAGAATTGATCTCCATTCTTAGTTTTGAAGCCGCTTCATCCATCAAGTCAATCGCCTTGTCCGGAAGGAATCTATTGGTTATATATCGCTGAGAAAGTTCTACCGCAGCAATAATAGCCTCATCTTTGATTCTAACCTTGTGGTGTGTCTCGTATTTCTCCTTGATTCCGCGAAGAATTGAAATGGCACTTTCAGTATCCGGTTCCTCCACGATTACCTTCTGGAATCGACGTTCTAGTGCTTTATCTTTTTCAAAGTATTTCTGGTATTCATCCAGAGTTGTGGCACCAATCGCTCTTAATTCACCGCGGGCAAGTGCTGGTTTAAGAATGTTTGCAGCATCCATAGCTCCCTGGCCGCCACCGGCGCCAACAAGCGTATGAATTTCATCTATGAACAATACAATACTTCCATCACTGGAAGTAACTTCTTTTATAACGGCTTTTAAGCGTTCTTCAAATTCACCTTTGTATTTGGCCCCTGCGATCAAAGCTCCCATGTCCAGAGAATAAATTCTTTTATCTTTAAGGTTCTCAGGTACATCACCGTCTACAATTCGGTGAGCAAGACCTTCTGCGATCGCGGTTTTACCTGTTCCAGGTTCCCCTACAAGCATTGGATTGTTCTTGGTTCTACGAGAAAGAATCTGAAGAATTCTTCTAATTTCTTCATCGCGACCTATTACCGGGTCAAGCTTTCCTTCCTCCGCCAGCTGATTTAAATTCCGGGCATATTTATCTAAAGAATTATAGGTCTCTTCAGCACTTTGAGAAGTTACATTCTCTCCCTGGCGTAATTCTGAAATGGCTGCTTTCAAACCTTTTTCAGTAGCTCCCTGATCTTTTAAGATCCGGGCAACTTTACTGGATGATTTAAAAATGGCTAGTATCAAATGTTCTATAGATACGTATTCATCATCCATTTTTTTTGCAATGGAAGAAGCATCGTTCACTGTTTTGCCGGCTTCACGGGATAAATGTATATCCCCGCCGCTCACTTTTGGGAAACTCTCTAAACTCTTGTCAAGAATTTGAGTAAAGAGGTTAATGTTGATGTTTAGTTTTTTTAGTAAGAAAGGAGTTACATTTTCATCAACTATGGTAATAGCTTTAAAAATATGTTCGTTTTCTATCTGCTGATGGCCCATTTCCTGAGCAAGCTGTTGAGCCTGCTGGATAGCCTCTTGTGATTTTATAGTATAATTATTAAAATTCATTTATGCTTTTTTTTGAAATTTTTATGGCAATAGATATACCATTTATAATAAATGTCAAATTGACATATATTCGTTAAAAACAAAAGACAAAAAGGCAGTTTGTTTGAAAATTGTTGAAATTACATTCAAAAATTTAGTCTATTAAATTTAGTTAGATTTACTTTTGCGAAAAAGAATGTTATGGGATTATTTAATAAAATATTCAATTCAGAGAAGAAAGAAGGTGTAGAAAAGAAAACTTCGACACCATGGATAGATTTAAATTCGATGGCACAATTGGATAAGATCGAGAAGAGATCTGAAGATCGCACTATAGCAATATTAAAACACTCTACAACATGCGGTATTAGTAGAATGGTTTTAAAAATGTTTGAGGCTGATTATGATCTGGATGAAAATGCACCTATAGATCTTTACTTTCTGGACTTGAAGGCATATCGCGATATTTCCAATGAAATTGCTGAAAGATTTAAGGTGAGACATGAAAGTCCGCAATTGATCGTTTTAAAGAACAGAGAAGTGGTGCATCATACTTCACATCAGGGAATTTCTGCTGGTAAACTGAAGGAACTGGTTTAGTATAGCGATAAGAGATTCTGAAACAACCGAAGGGTAGCGAAATACTAAAGAAAATCACGTCAAGCTAAACCTGCTTCAGCTTTTGGTTTAAAATATTAGTAATTGAAAAGTCCTGAAACAAGTTCAGGAAGACGATAAAATAAGAAAGCCCATGCTGTATAGCAAGGGCTTTTTTTACTATCTGATATTACTGTTTATTTCTTCTTCGGCTGATAAACCGGAAGTAATTTACTTTTTACTTCACCAAAACCAATTCTGGAATTCCCATTCTGGCAAAATCCTCTCATGATTACGGTGTCATTATCCTCAACAAATTTTCGTTCAGATCCATCTTTCAGCTTGATAGGTTTTTTACCTCCCCAGGAAAGTTCGAGCATAGAGCCGAATGAATCTTCTGATGATCCGGAAATTGTTCCCGAAGCCATCATATCACCAGAGTTTACCGGGCAACCATTCACCGTATGATGAGCGAGCTGCTGACTCATGTTCCAGTAAAGATATTTAAAGTTTGACTTAGAAAGAGAGTTTTCTTCACCGCCTTCAGGCTGTATAAAAACTTCAAGATTAATATCAAAGCTCTTTTCTCCTTTATATTTTAAGTATGGAAGTAATTCCTTTTCAGGTTTTGGACTTGCTGTTCTAAAAGGCTCCAAAGCATCCATAGTGACGATCCATGGGGAAATAGAAGAAGCGAAGTTCTTAGCGAGAAATGGCCCTAGTGGCACATATTCCCACTTTTGAATATCTCGAGCACTCCAGTCATTGAAAAGCACCATTCCAAAAATATAATCTTCAGCTTCATTCACCGGGATTGGCTCTCCAAGATGATTAGCGTCTGTAGTGATAAATGCCATTTCCAGTTCAAAATCAACTCTTTGAGAAGGGCCAAATACAGGTTCATCTGAATCTGCCGGTTTTGTTTGTCCTTGTGGACGGTGTACCGGGATTTCTGATGGAATGATAGAAGAACTTCTACCATGATATCCTACAGGGATATGTAGCCAGTTTGGTAATAAAGCATTATCCGGATCTCTAAACATGGTGCCTATATTGGTCGCATGTTCTTTAGAAGAGTAAAAATCTGTATAATCTCCAACCTGTACGGGCATCTGCATTTCAATCTCATCCAGTGTGAACAGCACCGTATTTCTATGATCCTGATTATCTTTTAATTTTGAGTTTTCAGCGTCAAAAATATCAGCGATGCGGTTTCTAACCAATCGCCATGTTTTTTTTCCGTCAGATATAAAATCGTTTAATGTGTCCTGTAAGAATATATCATCGGTTAGTGGAATTCCTTCAAAATATCCCAATTGGTGTAGGGCTCCAAGATCTATCGCATAATCGCCAATTCTTGTACCAATGGTGATCACATCATCACGGGTAAGAAATACTCCAAAAGGAATATTCTGAATAGGGAAATCGGTATCGCCAGGAATATCCAACCAGGTTTTTCTATTTGGATCGTTAGCGGTAATTGACATAAAAAATGTTGGTTTTTTGTTAAAATCTAGTTGACTCAAATATATTATTTTCCTGTAATTAACCGAATGTATTTGTTATTTTTACCGAATATTTAACGTAAAAATTTGTGATGCAACGAGACACCCAGGTATTTGATTTAATAGCTAAAGAAAAAGAGCGCCAGTTAAATGGTTTGGAACTTATTGCAAGTGAAAATTTTGTAAGTGAAGCGGTACTTGAAGCTGCAGGATCTGTACTTACAAATAAATATGCTGAAGGTTACCCCGGAAAGAGATATTATGGAGGTTGTGAGGTGGTAGACCAGGTAGAACAGCTTGCGATAGACCGTCTAAAAGAATTATTCAATGCTGAATATGCGAATGTGCAGCCGCACTCCGGTTCACAGGCAAATACGGCAGTTTTTCATACCGTGATGAAGCCGGGGGACAAATTCCTTGGTTTTGATCTTTCTCATGGAGGTCATCTTACACACGGTTCTCCGGTAAATTTTTCTGGAAAGTTATACAATCCGGTTTTTTATGGAGTAGATAAGGAGACCGGGCTAATAGACTATGATGCGGTAGCTGAAATTGCTAAAAAGGAGAAGCCGAAAATGATTATTGCTGGTGCTTCTGCTTATTCCAGAGATATAAATTATAAAAGATTTAGAGAAATTGCAGATAGTGTTGATGCTATTCTGGTTGCAGATATGGCGCATCCAGCCGGTTTGATTGCCAAAGGCTTAATTAGTGATCCGCTACCTCATTGCCACATCGTAACTTCTACTACACACAAAACCCTTCGTGGGCCTAGAGGAGGAATTATCTTAATGGGTAAAGATTTCGAGAATCCTTTTGGTGAAAAATTGAAGAATGGTAATCTAAAGAAAATGTCCACAATGCTGAATTCAGGGATTTTTCCAGGAAATCAGGGTGGTCCTTTAGAGCATATTATTGCCGCTAAAGCGATTGCTTTTGGAGAAGCATTGACTGATGAGTTTCTTCATTATACAGTGCAGGTTAAGAAAAATGCTGAAAAACTGGCTCAGGCTTTTGTAGATAAAGATTATAAAGTTATTTCCGGTGGAACCGATAACCACATGATGCTCATAGATCTTAGAAATAAGAATGTAAGTGGAAAAGAAGCGGAAGAAGCTTTGAGTAAAGCAGATATTACGGTGAATAAGAATATGGTTCCGTTTGATGACAAATCACCTTTTGTAACCTCCGGAATAAGAATTGGAACACCAGCCGTGACTACCCGTGGTTTAAAGGAAGCAGATATGACAAAGATCGTTGAGCTCATAGACCGGGTAATTAACAATATTGAAGGTGGTGCTGAACTTGAAAAAGTGAAAGCTGAAGTTAATTCCATGATGAGTGGTAAACCTTTATTTGTAGCTTAAGCCGGAAAATATAAAGGATCAGAAAGCCATTCTCGCGAATGGCTTTTTTTATTATTTTAAACCAACTTATAATTTTTCTGTCAATTCGAAAGCAGCATGACAAAGTGTGAAATCTGTATTAGGAAGCTTTTGAAATTTTTTAACCAGGATTTTGGTGAAAAGAGATCTTTCCCGTTGGTCGAGATAATATGACGAGTGTTCTTAACTACTATTGTAAAAACACTCTTTTCAATTCTTCAGAGATCTTTACCGGTTTTTTGCTTTCCTTGTCCAGTAAGCACCAGGTGGTTTTTGCTTCGGCCAAAACTTTATCGGTATCAGCATTTTTTATAATTACATGTCTTATGGAAGTTACATGAGTGGCATCTCCCACATACGTTTGAAGTAAAATAGGGTCGCCAAGGAAAGCTTCTTTTTTGTAACTGATCTCGTGTTTTACAACTACCCAGATCACTTTAGTTTTTTGTGCTTCTGAAGCTCTTTTCTCCCAATGTTCTTCAGCCACATCCTGAACCCATTGCAGGTATTCAACGTTATTAACATGCTTCTGTTTGTCAAGATTTTTCTCTTTAACAACCAGTGTTTTTTCGTAAATTTCAGGATTGATCTCCATTACTTTTCGATGATTTTTACTTCGAAGATCTTATCCCAGTTCTTTCCTGTAACATATAATTTGTTGGTATCGGGATTATAGGCAATCCCATTTAGAACATCCAGTTTATCATGTTGAGTAACTTGATCTCTCAATCCGCTGAAGTTAATTAAACCTTCAATTGCACCATTTTCAGGATTAATTATCGCCACCCCATCTTTCTGGTAGGTATTCGCGTAGATTTTCCCATCAACCCATTCCAGTTCATTTAATTTTGTGGAAATGGATTTATGGTGTGTTGGTTGAATATAACTTTGTTCGGCCAAAGTTTCAGGATCTAAAATCCAGATCTTTTCGGTGCCATCACTTTTAAAGATCTTATCTCCATTATTACAAAGTCCCCAGCCTTCCTTACTTTGATTATAGCCGAAAGTTCCGGTTTTTTTAAAAGTATCCAGGTTATAAATAAAACCTTCACCTTCCTGCCAGGTGAGCAAAAAGAGTTTGTCATCTAAAATAGTTAGCCCTTCTGCAAAATATTGATCGTCTAATTTTATTTCTTTTAACACTTCCCCAGACTCAAGAACAAGTTTTCTTAATTTCGAGCTTCCATATTGGCCAATGCTTTCATATAAGGTGTCGCCATGAAATTCCAATCCCTGTGTGTAAGATGCAATATCATGAGGAAAGGTATTTACTATTTCATAGGTATATACTTTAGGAGCTTGCGTATTGAGTATCTTTAAGTTTTTAGATAGGGTGTCTGTTGACTCTTCGGAATATACTATTGCTGTCAACTTCTGATTGCCTAAAAGTACATTTTGAAGTTCTAAATTGAAATCTCCGTTATTTGAACTTTTCAAATATTCATTTCCAAAATAGAAGGCAACAGAATCAATTGTTTTGTTTTTACTATTGATAATAGACGCGTCCAGGCTCTGATTCAATTTGAATTCTGACTTATTATCAATGATCTTCAAAGAAAAATCAGATTTTTTATTGCTATTATTACTTCCGCAGGAAAAAAATAAAAAGTTTAAAATAAAGAGTAACAGTAAGTTAAATTTAATCATCATTAAATAGGCTTGAATACTCAGCTAAATTAACCAATTCACATTAAAAAAAGCTTGTCAAAATATACAAAGATTGTATATTTGCACCGGCAAGTCCCACACAACCAGCTCCTGCTGAATCCCCCAGGGCGGGAACGCAGCAAGGGTAGGCGGTCGTAGCGGTGTGATGTGGGTCGCTTGCCATTTTTTGTTTCTACTAATTCCTAAATTTATTGCATATTTGTGCGATATGAAAAAAGGGGAGTCTTCAAAAAAAGTGGTACTCATTACCGGCGCTTCTTCCGGAATAGGAAAATCCATCGCGAACTATTTAAGCACACGAAATTTTAAGGTTTATGGTACCAGTAGGAGTTCTAAAGATTCTTCTCAGGTTTCGTTTAATTTCGTTCAGTTAGATGTGACCAAAGAAGAAACTATAAGAAGCGCTGTTCAGGAAGTTTTTCAGAAAGAAGGGAAGATTGATATCCTTATCAATAATGCCGGGGTTGGAATTACGGGGCCTATAGAAGAAACTCCGGAAATTGAAATCAAAAAAGCCTTTGACACTAATTATTTTGGCCCTTTAAATATGATCAAAAACGTACTTCCTGTTATGAGGAAGAATGGCTCTGGTCTTATTATAAATATAACCTCTATTGCCGGGTATATGGGCTTACCATATAGAGGAATTTATTCTGCCACTAAAAGTGCTTTAGAAATTACTGCAGAAGCCTATAGAATGGAGTTGAAACAGTTCGGGATTAAAATGACGAATGTTGCTCCCGGGGATTTCGCGACCAATATTGCTTCAGGAAGGTACCATGCCCCGGTTACCAAAGGTTCTCCTTATGAAAAGGTATATGGGGATACACTGGCAATTATGAATAAGCATGTAGATGCAGGGCAGGATCCGGAGTTAATGGCAAATGAAATTTTAAAGATCATTCAAACTGAAGATCCTAAAGTTCATTATAAAGTGGGGGATAGGTTGCAGAAAATTTCAGTAAAACTGAAAAGCCTGTTGCCAGATAAACTCTATGAAAAGATGCTAATGAAGCATTATAAATTGTAATTTTATTAGGATAGCTAAAAACGTATTTCATTAATATTCAAAATAACACACAACTATGAAATTTTTTATTGATACCGCCAATCTGGACCAGATCAAAGAAGCACAGGATCTTGGCGTATTAGACGGCGTAACTACAAACCCATCGCTTATGGCGAAGGAAGGAATTACGGGAAAAGACAATATTTTTAAACACTATAAAAAGATCTGTGACCTGGTTGAAGGAGATGTAAGTGCTGAGGTGATCTCCACAGATTTTGACGGGATGGTGAAAGAAGGTGAGGAACTTGCAGAATTACACGACCAGATCGTGGTAAAGGTTCCAATGATCAAAGAGGGGGTGAAAGCTCTTAAATATTTTAGTGATAAAGGTATCAGGACTAACTGTACGTTGGTATTTTCGGCGGGGCAGGCTTTATTGGCTGCAAAAGCGGGTGCTACTTATGTTTCGCCTTTTATAGGGAGACTGGATGATATTTCTACAGACGGTTTAAATCTTATTGCTGAAATAAGGTTGATCTATGATAATTATGGGTTTGAAACTGAAATTCTTGCAGCTTCTGTAAGACATACGATGCACGTACTGGAATGCGCTAAACTTGGCGCTGATGTAATGACGGGACCGTTATCTTCTATCGAAGGATTGCTTAAGCATCCATTAACCGATATTGGTTTGGAGAAATTCCTTGCAGATTATAAGAAAGGAAATAAGTAAATATTTGTAAAATTATTGAAATGAAAAAGGCTATCTGAAGAGGTGGCCTTTTTTTATTTGTTGAGATAGCTAAGAAGTTTTTCTTCGAAATCCGGACTCCCAATGTTCAAATCACCTTTAAGTATTTTACCTTCGGCAGAAAGTAAAATTACCTTATATAGGTATTTCTTATAAACTTCATTGCTAGCCTCTCTCTGAGTGATCTGGAACTGTTTTTCCTTGTCGTAACCATAGGTCTCCAGTGTTCTAAGCCATTCTTCGGTTTCATCAAGATCTACATTAATACCCATAAAATCAATTTCAGGATATTTCTTTCTTAATTCTTCAACAAATTTATGCTGAATACGATGTCTCGCAGGAGCATTCATGGACCAGGCGTAATTGATGGTAGGCTTATTTATAACTTCCCCCCACGTAGTAATTTCGTTCTCTGTGTTTCTAATTTGAAGAGAATTCAGGGAGGTGCCAACAAAATAATCCCGCTGTAAATCAGCAAGATCTTTCATGCGCTCCATGTTTGGATAATCAATTTTTTTAAGCAGATTTAAAATAGAATCGATTCTGGATTCAGTTTCTGCCATGATGATCAATTGAGAAGCAAATCTTTCAAGAAACTCATGTTTTAAAGGTTTCAGGGTAGATAAAGAATCGATTAAAAGTATACGACTTTCCAGATTTTTATAACTATTTAGGTTATAACAGTCTTTGTGATCTTCATGATTGGAAAGGCAATATTCCAGTGCTCGGGAGCGAAGAAAATCGTCTATTAAATTTGTATAAAGATAGTAGTCCTGTAGCTCTTCATTACTAAAATTTATTTCAGAACGATAGTCATGAAAATCTTCGGGAATATTTTGAGCAAAATTGTTGTAGTATTTTTTAATTAGAAAGGTATATCTTTCTCTTAAATCATAAAATTCATAATTTATACTTGTTCGTGCTATTTTTAAAAATTCATCTGAAAATTCATTTTTATCTTCAAGTTCTTCAAGATATTGAAGCCTGTTAGCCTTTATAGAATCGGTGATTTTTGCAAATTTGGCCGGTTCAATTTTGTAGTAGGTAAGAATAAGGTCGTTATTGCTCTGATTCTTCAGGAACATGTCTAATAAAAAGTTGCTCTTACCAGCTCCTTCACCACTAAAATTTAAAGATTCATCAAAAGACAGGGTGTTTAGCCATATAACTATACTATCCCCTGGTTCTGTATAAATAATCTGGCTTTCCGGAGGGTGTCTAAACGTATAAATTCCACGTTCTAAATTCTTAAAGTCTTTTCCAAACTGATTTTTGCCATCAAGGTAAAGCGTGTCTATCGTTCTATTTTCTCTGGAAATAACGACATAATCTGTTTCAGGATTATTGATCTGCCCTCCTATGAATACGGAGTCAGCTTCCGTAGAATTATCCTTACATCCCGTGAACAGAAGCACACAGCATAAACTTAAAAAAAAGAGATACTTCATTTGCAGTATTGGGCCACAGAGTATATCGGTCTACCCCATTTTTTAACAAATATATAAGCTGCTCAAAGTGAGGCGTGTTAAGTGCGCGTTAAAACAAATATTTAAAACGTTAATCTTTCCTAGTGATGCTGAATATACCTACTTTTGCAAAAAATTAATTAAATCAGTTTATGCTTTCAGTATCAAACCTTTCTGTACAGTTTGGAAAACGTGTTTTGTTTGATGAAGTGAATACTACCTTCACTCAGGGAAATTGTTACGGAATTATTGGTGCCAACGGTGCCGGAAAATCTACTTTTTTAAAGATCCTTTCAGGGAAATCTGAGCCTACATCTGGACATGTTCATTTAGAGCCAGGTAAACGTATGTCTGTTCTTGAACAGGATCATAACGTGTTCGATGAGTACCCTGTTTTAGAAACAGTGATGAGAGGAAATAAGCCTCTTTTTGAAGTGAAAACTGAAATGGATGCTTTATATGCAGATTATTCTGATGAAAATGCTGATAGAATAGGGGAATTACAAGTGCAGTTTGAAGAGATGGACGGCTGGAACGCTGAAAGTAATGCCGCTTCGATGCTTTCCAATCTTGGAATAAAAACCGATTTACATTATTCGCAACTGAAAGATCTTGATGGTAAACAAAAAGTACGAGTGTTATTGGCACAGGCTTTATTTGGAAGTCCTGATGTTTTGATCATGGATGAGCCTACCAACGACCTGGATTATGAAACTATCAGTTGGTTAGAGAATTTTCTTGCGAATTATGATAATACGGTGATCGTGGTATCTCACGACCGTCACTTTTTAGATTCGGTTTGTACACATATTTCTGATATTGACTTTGGAAAGATCAATCATTTTAGTGGTAACTATACCTTTTGGTATGAATCTTCTCAATTAGCTGCAAGACAAAGGGCTCAGCAAAATAAAAAGGCTGAAGAGAAAAAGAAGGAGCTTCAGGAGTTTATTCAGCGATTTAGCGCAAACGTTGCTAAAAGTAAGCAGGCCACTTCCAGAAAGAAAATGATAGATAAGTTGAATATCGATGAAATTAAGCCTTCAAGTAGAAGATACCCTGCGATCATTTTCGAAAGAGAACGCGAAGCTGGAGATCAGATTTTGAATGTGGAGAAACTGGAAGCCAGTATTGAAGGAGAGACCTTGTTTAAAAATGTAAATATCAACCTCGCTAAAGGAGATAAAGTGGTTGTTTTTTCAAAGGATTCCAGGGCGACTTCTGCGTTTTACGAAATTATCAATGGGAAACAGAAGGCTGTAAGTGGTAAATATCAATGGGGTGTAACTACTTCTCAATCATATTTACCTGCAGATAATTCAGATTTCTTTGATAACGATCTTACACTGGTAGACTGGTTACGCCAGTGGGCAACTTCAGAAGAAGAAAGAGAAGAAGTTTACATTAGAGGGTTCCTTGGTAAAATGTTATTTAGCGGGGAAGAGGCTTTAAAAACCTGTAGAGTGCTTTCTGGAGGGGAAAAAGTTCGTTGTATGTTGAGTAGAATGATGATGATAAGAGCAAATGTTCTTATGCTGGATGAGCCAACAAACCACCTTGATCTCGAGTCTATTACAGCATTTAATAATTCATTGAAGAATTTTAAGGGAACCGTGCTATTTACCACTCATGACCATGAATTTGCGCAAACAGTGGCAAACAGGGTGATCGAGCTTACTCCTGGCGGAGTGATAGATCGCTACCTAAGTTTTGATGAGTATATGAGCGATAAAAATATCAAAGAGCAAAGAGAAAAAATGTATGCGGTAAACGCATAATAAATTGATCTTATATTATAAAAAAAGCCCCGAATTTTCGGGGCATTTTTTTGGCTAATTCATTTGTTTTTTAAAACACTCCGCCACCACCAGACTCATCATTGTCACGGCTTTTACGTTTTAAAGCTTTGTTTTTTCCGCCGCCAAACCTGTAAGAAAATCCTAAATAAACGGTCTGCGTTTCTCCCTTGAATCTTCCCGTTTGTTCAAAAGGTCTTCCGTCTTCAACTCTAAATTCCTGAGTGTCGAATACATCATTGAAATTTAAACTTAACGTAGCTTTATTATCTTCCAGGAAAGAATACCTGGCCCCAAGATTCATGAAATACATAGGTTTGATGTCTAACTGAAGATCCTGACTTTTACTTCGATAAAATCCGAAAAGTGAAAATGTCAAGGCTTCGGTTGCTTTCAGGTTATGATTGGTTCTAAATGTGTAGGCTTTATTGTCAATTTCAATGAACTCATTTCCAGCTACTCCTTTAAGCGTCTGGCCATAAAGTTCAAGTCCTGTATTGGTACTCCACCAATCGGTGAATTTATAATTAGCTGAAAATTCAGCACCATAAGAGTCATTAGAATCGAAGTTATCATAGGTTAAAAATATAGATCCTGGATCGTTTTCTTCTGTAGTAAATACCTGGTTGATCTCATCCTGTGTTCTTCGGTAAAAAACTCCGCTGGTAAGACTTCCTTTTTTTCCAAGTTTTCGGGTGTAATTTAATTCAATAGAATTGGTGAATTGCGGTCTTAATTCAGGATTACCGGCAACCGTTAATCTTGGAGAAGCAACTTCTCTAATGGGGTTTACCTGCCCAAATCCTGGCCTATCTACTCTTCGGCTATAGCTTAATTGATAGGAGTTTTTTTCGCCCGGAGTATAACTTATAAACCCCGATGGGTATAGCGTAAAATAATCGTCTTCATAAACCAGATTACCATTGTAGATCGCATCTACATTAAATTTTTCCAGCCTGGCTCCTAATTGATAGGACCACTTTTCAAATGTTTGACCAAATGTGGTGTAAAAACTGTAAATATCACGGTTATATTGATAATCGCTATCAAAGAAATCTGGATTAGTAGTCTCGTAATCGTTATCTGTATCCAGTAAACGAACTTCAGCACCCATTTCTAATTTAGAAACATCACTTAAAGGGTTGATATAATCTATATTTCCTGTAAAATTTTGCCGGTTTTGAAGTACAAAATCTTTGTAGGGAATAAAATCCAGCTCGGTATCTCTAAAGTCTATGCTTGTATTCTCTTCTTCTTCAAAATCGTTATAATCCAGCTCAAATTGGATATCATGACCAGCTTTTTCAAAATCGTGATCATATAGGAAATTGTATGCAGAATTTCTATTGTCCATATTTATGTCGAGAAGCTGGGTAAGATCCATGGACGGATTATCAAAATCGGTAACTGAAATGAATCCGTCTGGACCACCGCTAAAGCGTCCCTGGTTCGTATAAAAAGACATGGTATTTTTCTTATCGAGATAAAAATCCACCCCTACTTTATACAAATAAGAAGTTCTTTCATTGGCTACACTAAAAACCTGCTCGATGTTCTGTTCAGGAAGCCCTAACGTTCCTCCGTTTTCACGCGGACCCACATTAGTTCCAAGATTAGTGTAAATATTGAATTTTCCTTTTCGGTAGTTCATATCCAATGTACCGTTAAACCTTGTATTTTCACCAAAAGTTACTCCTGTGTTCAGGTTTCCATTGAAGCCCTGATTCGCATTTTTATGAAGTACGATATTGATGATCCCGCTCATACCTTCGGGATTATATTTAGCGGAAGGGTTCGTGATTAATTCTATGCTCTTAATAGACGTAGAAGGAATTTGCTTTAATAGCTGTGCAGGATCCATATTGGTAGGTTTTCCATCCACAAGAATTCTCACATTAGAGTTTCCCCGAAGCGAAATATTGCCATCCTGATCTACATTGACCGAAGGGATATTTACCATGATTTCAGAAGCACTGGAACCGGTAGTCATTAAATCTTTTCCAATATTAATAACTTTTCTATCAACACGTTGTTCTATAGTTGTTCTTTCAGCAATAACCACAGTTTCATCCAGCATGGCAATATTGGGTTCCAATTTAATTTGCCCGATTTCGATATTGGTGCTATTTCGACTGATTTGAATTTCTTTACTAAAAGTCTTATAACCGATGAATTGCACTTTAAACACATAATCACCGGCCTTCACATTTTCAATAAGAAAAGTACCGTCATCACCAGAAGTGATACCGGTGACCAAATTCCCTTCCATGTCATTGATAATAATAGTAGCGTAGGGGATAGGTTCATTTAATTCCTGATCGATAACCGATCCTGAAATTTTCCCGACCGGATCTGTAAAAGCCATGCTGATGGCTGATGTGAATAGCAGAATACTCAAAAATAAGTGTTTCATTTTGATTGATGTTTTGATGAATTATGTTTAACAAGTTACTTTGTAATACATACTAGATTGACGCATCACAACGTATTTTGATGATCTTGTGTATAAGTATGACGACTGGAATTTATTTTTGTTACAGGAATTATGTAAAAAATAACCTGCATCTCTATAAAGAAATGCAGGTTTTAGCAAAACCATCTTTATTAACACTAACCATCAAAATTAATAGGATGGTCTTGCAAGGTCCGGACCTCAATCTAAAGACTTCAAAAGCTTTTAAATGTTACACAAAAATTTGTTTAACTTTGAAATATGCAGAAAAAAACACTCGTTTTAGGAGCTTCGTTGAATACAACCCGATATTCTAATCTTGCAATTAACCGTCTTGTAAAGCATGGCCAGCCTACGGTGGCTATTGGTTTACGTAAGGGAAATGTTGAAGGAGTTCAAATTGAAACTGATAAAGTCCCATTTGAAGATGTAGATACTGTCACTTTGTACCTTAATGCAAAGCGGCAGAAAGAATATTATGATTATATCCTATCCTTGAAACCGGAGCGGGTAATATTTAATCCGGGAACTGAAAACCCTGAACTTTATAATATTTTGAGGGAAAATGAGATCTATTTTGAAAATGCCTGCACGTTAGTGATGCTTTCTTCGAAGCAATACTAGTCCTGAAAAAGTTAAGAATCCGTTGAGGATAAGTATAAAGAATCCAAATTCAAACCCAAACCATACCAGGCTGTTCAGACTAATTATATAAGATAAAACAGGGGCTAAGATCGCTACTAATGGTACCAGTTTATCTTTGATTTTCCATCTGGTAAATAATCCAAAAGCATATAATCCCAGTAATGGCCCATAGGTATATCCTGCAAACTGAAAAAGCTTATTAATTACGCTTTTATCTGCAATTGCGTATTTAAAAGCGAGCATTACGAGAATTAGTAAGACTGATATAGCTATATGAATTTGTTTTCTAATTCGTACCTGTTTCTTTTCATCATACTTTTTTTCAATGTCTAGAATATCAATACTGAAAGAGGTAGTAAGTGAAGTTAATGCGCTATCGGCACTGGAATAAGCTGCTGCTATTAATCCCAGAATAAAGAAAGTCGCTACAGCCATTCCCAGATTGCCACTGGTAGCAATAGCAGGGAAAAGATCATCTTTGACTTCAGATACCCCGTTTATATCTGCATAATCCGTTAAAAGAACTCCTAAGGCGAGAAATAGGAAGTTGACAATTACCAGTACTATGGTAAACCAGAATATATTTTTTTGAGCATCTTTCAAACTTCTGCAGGTAAGGTTTTTTTGCATCATATCCTGATCAAGACCTGTCATTACAATGGCTATAAACGCACCTGATAGAAACTGCTTAACGAAATGATCTTTGCTTTTCCAGTCGTCAAAAAAGAAGATCCTGGAATGTTCACTTTCCGCCAGATAGCCGAATAGATTACTTAAATTAAATCCAAGATCTTCAGAAATAAAATAGATAGTGATCCCAAGGGCAAGTAGCATAAAAAATGTTTGCAGCGTATCTGTCCAGATAATTGTTTTTATTCCGCTTTTAAAAGTATAGAGCCATATGAGTAAAATAGTAATGGTTACAGTTACATAATAAGGAACGCCCATGGTGTCAAAAACAATAAGCTGAAGTACATTTGCAACCAGGAAAAGCCTGAAACTAGCCCCTACCACCCTTGATAATAGGAAAAAAGAAGCCCCTGTTTTATATGACGCATTACCAAATCTACTGTCCAGATAGGTGTAGATGGAAGTCAGATTCATCTTATAATAAAGTGGAAGTAAGACCTGCCCAATAACCGCGTAACCTACCGTATAACCCAGAACCACCTGAAAGTAACTGAAAGAATCAGCTTCAACTGTTCCGGGAATAGAGATAAACGTGATCCCGCTAAGGGAGGCACCAATCATTCCAAATGCAACCAGGTACCATGGAGCTTGTTTGTTAGCTTTAAAAAATTCAGCATTACTGCCGCCACGGCCGGTGAAATAAGAAATTAATATAAGTACCGAAAAATAGGCGGCTATAAGGATAAGGACTTGGTATGGTTGCATAATAGTAGTTCTGCGGAGCAATTTACAAATTAAGCATTAAGTAATTTCATCCGCTGAAAAAATCATAAATTCGCATATGGATTTTTCTTCAAAATTACTGGAGCAGGCGGTAGACCAAATGTCTCAATTACCGGGAATAGGTAAGCGAACAGCTTTAAGGTTGGTATTGCATTTATTAAAACAGCCTGAGGAACAAACAAGTCAGTTGTCTAAAGCTTTAATAGATTTGAGACAGAATATCAAGCTTTGCAGTAATTGTTACAATATTAGTGATCGTGAATTGTGTGAGATCTGTGCGAATCCGTCGCGAGTTTCAGAAATTGTTTGTGTGGTGGAAGATATTCGAGATGTGATGGCTATAGAGAATACGGGTCAATATAGAGGACATTATCATGTGCTTGGCGGGAAAATCAGCCCCATGGATGGAATTGGACCTTCTCAGTTAAGCATTAAACCCCTTATAGAAAAAGTGGAGACAGGAAAGATAGATGAGATCATTTTTGCTCTAAGCAGCACTTTAGAAGGGGATACTACGAATTTTTATATTTTCAAGCAGTTAGGAGGGAGTTCTATAAAGACCTCCACGATCGCTCGAGGTATTTCGGTTGGCGATGAGCTTGAGTATGCAGACGAAGTGACGTTGGGTCGCTCCATTACCAACAGAATTCCCTTTGAAAGTTCGATGAAATCTTAGATAAGCCTTTTTTTATCTACTCATTAATCTTTAAAAATGAGCAAATTTTTTTCTATTGCGTAGTTGAAATTGTAATTTTAGCAGGAATTTAAACGGATTGTTTCGCTATAAAAAAATCAGTATAAATCAATTTTATTGATTTTTTAATATTTAATAAGCGGTGTTTTGATTAAATTCGCAACTCAAATAACAAAAATCACATCTGATTTAAAGATATGGCAAAATTTGAATTAAAGTTACCCAAGATGGGTGAAAGTGTTGCTGAAGCAACTATAACTAGCTGGCTTAAAGAAGTTGGGGATACGATAGAAATGGATGAACCGGTTCTTGAAATCGCTACAGATAAAGTGGATAGCGAGGTGCCAAGTGAGGTTGATGGTAAGCTGGTTGAAAAACTCTTTGAAGCAGATGATGTTGTAAAAGTTGGGCAAACTATTGCCATCATAGAAACTGATGGTGAAGTTGAAGGTGGGACAGATGATGCTGAAAATGAAAATGATGAACTAGCTGAAGCTGCCGAGGTAGCAGAAACTGTAGAAACTGCAAAATCGACTGCATCTTCTGAAACTACAGAAGATTATTCAGATTCTTCCAGGTTTTATTCTCCTTTGGTTAAGAACATAGCTAAAGAAGAAGGAATCTCTTTATCAGAGTTAGAAGGTATAGAAGGAACAGGAAAAGAAGGTCGTGTTACTAAAAACGATATTCTTGGATATGTAGAGAATAGAGGTGCCCAGCCAGGTAAATCACAGGCTTCTAAAGGAAAATCTATTGATACTAAAGGAATGGAAGCTGGTGTTTCCAACCAGCCAGAGCCTGTAGTGAGTGGAGAAGATGAGATCATAGAGATGAGCAGAATGGGTAAAATGATCGCTCACCATATGGTAGATAGCGTTCAAAAATCTGCCCACGTTCAGTCTTTTATAGAAGTTGATGTGACCAATATCTGGAACTGGAGAAATAAGCATAAAGCTGATTTTCAGAAAAAGGAAGGTGAAAAACTTACTTTCACGCCAATTTTTATGGAAGCAGTGGCAAAGGCGATCAGGGATTTCCCTATGATCAACATTTCGGTGAATGAAGATGCTACGAAAGTGATCAAAAAGAAAAATATCAATCTGGGAATGGCAGCAGCACTACCAGATGGTAACTTAATTGTTCCGGTAATTAAGAATGCAGACAGGCTGAACCTTGTTGGAATGGCTAAGGCGGTAAATGATCTTGCAAATCGTGCGAGACAGAATAAACTGAAGCCAGACGATATTCAGGGCGGAACGTATACGGTTACTAATGTAGGTACCTTTGGAAGTATCATGGGAACTCCAATTATTAATCAGCCTCAGGTTGGTATTCTGGCTTTGGGGGCTATTAGAAAGATGCCTGCGGTAATTGAAACACCAGATGGTGATTTTATAGGGATTCGTTACAAGATGATCCTTTCTCATAGCTATGATCATAGAGTGGTCAATGGTGCTTTGGGAGGGCAATTTGTTCAAAGAGTAGCTCAATACCTTGAAGATTTTGACAAGAACAGGGAGCTATAATTTTCTAAAAAGATAAACTTTAAAAGCCACGTTTTACGTGGCTTTTTTTTATTGTTTAATGGAAAAATTACGATCCAATTCCGGTACATATCTTATTCAGATTATCAAATTATACTAACTTTACGCAAATTTTAAAATATGGATCTTAAGCTTACCAAACCTATTTGTTTCTTTGATCTTGAAACTACTGGTACCAATATTTCCAAGGATAGAATTGTTGAAATTGCTATTCTAAAAGTATTTCCCAATGGGAATAAGGAAAGTCATACCTGGCTTGTAAATCCTGAGAGGGAAATCCCTGCTGAGGTCATAGCTATTCATGGAATTACAAATGAGAAAGTAGCAAATGAACCTACTTTTAAGGAACTAGCTCAAAAAATTCATGATCTTATAAAGGGTTGTGACTTAGGTGGTTATAACTCTAATCGTTTTGATATTCCTCTTCTGGTGGAGGAATTGTTGCGTGCTGATATCGATTTTGAAATGAAGAATGTAGTTGCGGTGGATGTTCAAACGATCTTCCATAAAAAAGAGCAACGAACCTTATCTGCAGCCTATCAATTTTACTGCGGAAAGGAGCTGGAGGGTGCTCATGGGGCAGAAGCAGATACTGAAGCTACCTACGAGGTTCTAAAATCCCAGCTGGATAAATACGAAGATCTTGAAAATGATATGAAGTGGCTGGCAGATTTCAGTTCAAGGAGAAAATTCGCCGATTTTGCCGGATTTATAAGCTTTGATAAAAAAGGCAAGGAAGTCTTCTCTTTCGGGAAGTATAAAGGAAAGCATGTAGAGCAGGTGTTGGAGGATGAGCCGGGGTATTTTGGATGGATTCAGAATGCAGATTTCCCGTTATACACGAAAAAAGTACTTACCGCGATCAAACTTCGCAAACTCAATAATAAGCTTTCCTAATGAAGATCATTTGTGTAGGTCGTAATTATACAGAGCATATAGAGGAATTAAAGAACGAAAGACCTGAAGATCCTGTGATCTTTCAAAAACCGGATACCTCGATATTATTAAAAAAACAACCCTTCTTTATTCCAGATTTTTCTAATGATGTTCACTACGAGGTGGAAGTTCTAATAAAGATCAAAAAGATAGGAAAACATATTCAGGAGAAATTTGCACATAAATATTATGATGAAGTAGGTTTGGGAATAGACTTTACGGCAAGGGATCTTCAGCAAAAATTAAAGGAGAAAGGCCTGCCGTGGGAAAAAGCTAAAGCATTTGATGGTGCAGCGGTAGTCGGAAATAAGTGGTTGGATAAGAGTGAGTTGTCTAATGTGAACAATCTTAGCTTTAGTCTGCAAAGAAACGATGAGATGGTTCAGCAGGGAAATACCTCCCATATGCTTTGGAAAATTGATGAATTAATTGCTTATATTTCGACGTATTTCACCCTAAAAATAGGGGATGTTATATTTACAGGAACTCCTGCAGGTGTAGGAAAAGTTAATCCTGATGATAGGTTAACCGGATTCCTGGAAGACAATAAAATGTTCTCTATTAAAGTAAAATAACCAACTTAAATGAGTAGTTATAATCTTGATGAAGTAAAAGAAATGGCAGGCGGGGATGATGAATTCATGCTTGTAGTGGTACAGACTTTCCTGGAAGAGATTCCTCCAGATGTGGCGTCTATGAGCGAAGCTGTAAATAATGATAACCCATCACTGGCTTACCAGTTTGCTCACAAAATGAAACCAAATCTTCAACTTTTTGGTTTGAATCTTATGGAACAAATAAAGATCATTGAAGCCTGGTCTAAACAAGGCCAGCGAAAAGAGGAAGTTCCGGGGGCTGTTGAGACAATCGCTAAAAAAGTCGATGTCGCGGCTATCGCCCTTAAACGCGATTTTGAGTTGGAATGAGAGCTGAGATCATTACGATTGGGGATGAAATTCTCATCGGGCAGATTGTTGATACCAATTCAGCATATATCTCTAAAGAACTCAATAAGATAGGCGTAAGCGTTCATCAGATAACGTCCATCCAGGATGAGCGAAACCATATACTTCAAGCTTTGAAAGAGGCTTCAGAAAGAGCTGACATAATCATTGTCACCGGTGGCCTTGGCCCAACTAAAGATGATATTACCAAGAAATGTCTTTGCGAATTTTTTAATGATGATCTTGTTCGCAATGATTCAGTTTTAAAGCATATAGAACAGCTTTTTGACAAATACGTAGATACCCCAATTTCAGATCTTAATCGCGATCAGGCAATGTTGCCTTCCAAATCTATTGCGTTGCATAATGAATATGGAACGGCTGCGGGAATGTGGTTTGAAGAAAAAGAAAAGGTATACATATCTATGCCTGGTGTGCCCTACGAGATGCGTGGTATTATGGAGAATGAGATTATTCCCAGATTAATGAGTAATTATTCAAGACCTGTGATCCTGCACAAAACGGTAATCACCTATGGGATGGGGGAAAGTGCTATTGCTGAAAAAATAGAGACATGGGAAGAAAACCTTCCAGAAGATATTAAGCTTGCTTATTTGCCAGGCCTGGGTAAAGTTAGATTGCGATTAACTGCTAAAGGAAAAGACGAAAATCATTTAAGAGATCTTATAGATAGCCAGGTCACTGCACTTTATCAGTTTATTGGAGAGTTTATAAATGGTTATGAAGATGATGATCCCATTGAAGTGGTGATAGGCCGAATGCTTGTGGAGAACAACTGGAGTTTATCTACTGCTGAAAGTTGTACAGGAGGTCGTCTTGCTTCTAAATTTACCAGGGCACCAGGATCTTCGGCATCATTTAAAGGTAGTGTGGTTTGTTATGCTACCCAGTCAAAGATCGATCTTTTGGAAGTTCCGGAAGAATTGATAGAAAAGCATTCAGTAGTAAGTGCTGAAGTGGTGAAAGCTATGGCTTTGGGATCAAGAAAAAAATTTCAGACTGAATTTGCTATTGCTACTACCGGTAATGCCGGCCCTTCAAAAGGCGATAGTGATGAAGATCTGGGTACTGTTTTTATTGGAATAGCGACACCCGAAGGAGTGGAGGCTTACCGATACAATTTTGGAAATCATCGGGAGAAAGTGATTGGGAAATCGGTGAATAAGGCAATGGAATTACTTCAGCAAAGTATTATAAAATTCAGTAAGAATATTTGATTATCAATTCATTGATGAAATGAATTCTATTATTTGGTGAGTTTCTCTTGATTTATATCTATTAAAAATCTTATTTTTGCAGACGTGAAAGCCCTGAGACAGGAGCGAAACGATGATTCATGCTAATTATTTCAAGTCTAAAATATTTTTTTTGAATTAGTTGCCTGTTAGGTAAAAAAATCGTTAATTTGCAGCCTGTTTTGAAATAACGAGAAAAGTATAGAGCAATGTCAAGAGTTTGTGAACTTACCGGGAAAAGAGCAATGGTTGGGAATAATGTTTCTCACGCCATGAATAAAACCAAACGTAAATTTAACGCCAATCTAGTTAAAAAACGTTTTTTTCTTCCTGAAGAAGACAGATGGGTAACACTTAAAGTGTGTACGTCTGCATTAAAAGATATCAATAAAAAAGGCATTTCTGCCGTAATTAAGGAAGCTAAAGCAAAAGGATTTCTTCAGAAATAATCCTAGCACCTAAAAATATTTCACAATGGCAAAGAAAGGTAACAGAGTTCAGGTAATCCTAGAGTGTACAGAGCATAAGACTTCTGGACAACCAGGTACTTCAAGATATATTACTACAAAAAATAAGAAGAATACACCGGATAGAATCGAGTTGAAGAAATTCAACCCAATTCTTAAGAAAATGACGGTTCATAAAGAAATTAAATAAGTAAGTCATGGCAAAGAAATCAGTAGCATCTATTCAAACAGGATCTAAAAGATTAACCAAAGCGATAAAAATGGTTAAATCTGAGAAAACTGGCGCCTACACTTTTGTAGAACAAATCATGGCTCCGGAAGACGTAAACGACTTCTTGAAGAAGTAAGAATCGTTCACAAACGATTTTAAATAATCTTAAAAAGCCGTCCTGGATTTCATCTGGACGGCTTTTTCTTTTTATGTATATTTATTGCCGCATTATAGAAGGTTTGAACCTTCCTTTGTTTTTAAACCAGCCAAACCAAAATGAGTTTATTTAAAAAGATATTTAATAAAGAGAAAAAAGAAAATCTGGATAAGGGATTGGAAAAATCTAAAACCAATTTCTTTGATAAGATGAGTAAGGCTGTGGCCGGAAAATCTAAAGTAGATGAAGAAGTTCTTGATGATCTGGAAGATGTGCTTGTGAGCAGTGATGTGGGGGTTGCTACCACTGTGAAGATCATTAATAGAATTGAAGAAAGGGTAGCAAGAGATAAATATCTTGGTACCGATGAACTGAATAAAATACTTCGCGAGGAGATCGCCGCATTACTTTCGGAAACTAATACCGGAGAGGATTCAGAAATATCTGTTCCTGAAAATAAGAAACCATATGTTATTATGGTGGTTGGAGTAAATGGTGTTGGAAAAACAACAACTATTGGTAAGCTAGCACATCAATTTAAAAGTAAAGGTCAGAAAGTGGTTCTTGGAGCTGCAGATACTTTTAGAGCCGCGGCTATAGATCAGCTTCAAATTTGGGCAGATCGAACCGATGTTCCTATCATTAAACAGAAGATGGGTAGCGATCCTGCTTCTGTGGCTTTTGATACTGTGCAGAGTGCCGTAAAAATGGATGCTGATGTGGTTTTGATTGATACCGCTGGAAGACTTCACAACAAGGTAAACCTGATGAATGAGCTTACCAAAGTAAAAAGAGTGATGCAGAAAACTATTCCCGATGCGCCACATGAGGTCTTGTTGGTGCTGGATGGTTCTACCGGTCAGAATGCTTTTGAACAGGCCAAACAATTCACTGCGGCTACAGAAGTGACTTCTCTGGCTGTTACAAAACTGGACGGTACTGCTAAAGGTGGTGTAGTGATTGGCATTAGCGATCAATTTAAGATCCCTGTTAAGTATATTGGTGTTGGAGAAGGAATTGAGGATCTACAGGTATTTAATAAATATGAATTTGTAGACTCTTTCTTTAAATAAATTAAGTCTATAACGTAATTTCAAAATTGTTTTTCTTTGAATAAATTTTCTTCCTTATGAAAAAACTTTTACTTCTTCTTACCGCTGTTGCTATTATCAGTTGTAAAAATGACAACACTGAAAAAGACTCTGAAAACTTGCAGGTTAAATCTGATTCAACTAACGTTGAAGAGATAGAATATCGTCAGGTAGATTCCAGGATCATCGATAACGATAGTCTCTGGAAACCATTTGAAGCAGATCTTTCAGAGTTTTCTACGGAAGTTTATGAAGAAGTGAAGGCATTGGTTTTTGAAAAAACGATTCCTGAAATTCAAAAATCTATAAATGAAGAAAAGCTTACCTATGAAGAAGTGGCTTTATTCTATTTAACAAGAATAAAAGAATACGATCGTGATAATGAATTTTCTTTGAATTCTGTGATCTCTTTAAATCCTAACTTAATAAGAGAAGCCAGGGAAAGAGATCAACAAAAAAGCGATGCTGCAAATCGTCATCCAATTTTTGGAATTCCCGTACTGTTAAAAGATAATATCAATACAACTTCGATGCCTACTACGGCAGGCTCTTTTGCACTTCAAAATAACCAGACCCAGGATGCTTTTATCGTAAAACAATTAAAGAATAATGGCGCTTTGATTCTAGGAAAAGCCAACTTAAGTGAATGGGCTAATTTCTTTTGTGAAGGCTGTCCTAATGGTTTTTCTACCGTTGGTGGCCAGACGCTGAATCCTTATGGGAGAAAAGTGCATGATACAGGGGGTTCCAGTTCTGGTAGCGGAGTAGCGGTAGCCGCAAATCTTGCTCCGATTGCAGTAGGATCTGAAACTTCAGGTTCCATCCTGTCTCCAGCAAGTTCAAATTCGGTGGTGGGATTAAAGCCAACGATCGGGGTTTTAAGCAGAGGCGGAATTGTCCCAATTTCGAGCACGCTGGACACTCCGGGACCCATAACAAAAAATGTGATAGATAACGCTATTTTAATGGATGCCATGAAGGGCGTCGATAATGCAGATCCAGCTTCCAAAACTGCAGGAAGTCAAAATAAAATTTTTTATTCTAACCTTGAAGAAGGCGATCTTAAAGGAAAGCGTCTGGGTGCGATCAAAGCTTTAATGGAAGATTCTCTTTATGTGAGAGCGATTAACGACCTTAAGAATGCCGGTGCAGAGATTGTTGAATTCGAAGCTGAAGATATAAACCTCCCAAACTTTCGGAGGCTTTTAAATATTGATATGAAAAAGGATCTTCCGGCTTATTTAAAGGATTATGGCGGGGAAGTGGATTATAAAAATGTACAGGATGTAATTGCTTATAACAATGAGGATTCTTTGAATAGGGCACCTTATGGTCAGGCATTATTTTTAGGGATTGTAAAAGATTCAGCTTCAGAAAAGGAATTTTCAGCAATTAAGGATACACTGAAAACCAACGGAACCCGTTTTTTTGAAAAACCAATGAAAGAACATAATCTGGATGCAGTTTTGTCTATCAATAATTTTCATGCGGGGTATGCTGCCGTAGCTAAATATCCGGCGATCACAATTCCTATGGGATATACTTCTGAAAATAAACCTATGGGATTAACCATGATAGGAAAACCATTTTCTGAAGAACAATTACTTCAATATGCCTATATTTTTGAAAAAGCTACCAAGAGAAGAAAAACCCCTTCGGCATATAATGAGTAGTAATTCTCAAAGATATCTCGTTCTAATCTCGAAGATCATATTCTTTTACAGTGTTTTTTATGTGATCATGAAGATAATTGCTGTCTTTACCGGGGCATGGGCAATACCAAATCTCATTCTTTCTATCCCATACCTGGGATTTGCCATTGTTGGAGCATTGATGGTAAAGCGAAATTCTTACCATTGGGCGTATGTAATCCCCGGGGCTATTCTAATAAGTATCGTGAGATATTATGAAAAAGAATGGATGCTTCAGCTTCACGAATATTTCTCTTAAAATCTTCAATGTAAAGACTTTCAGGTATATCTAATTTTAGATTGTATCTTTGCACCCGCTTTGATTTTTTCATCGGAAGAGATTCGAGCTAAAAAGGAATAAGTTTATGAGGACGAAGTCACTAAAGAAGAACAGGATCAATGTGGTAACCCTTGGTTGTAGCAAGAATGTTTATGACTCTGAGGTTTTGATGGGACAGCTGAAGGCGAATGATAAAGACGTGGTACATGAAGAAGACGGGAATATTGTAGTGATAAACACCTGTGGGTTTATTGATAATGCTAAAGAACAGTCTGTAAATACCATTCTAGAATTCGTTGAGAAAAAGCAGCAGGGTGATGTAGATAAGGTCTTTGTGACCGGTTGTTTAAGTGAACGCTATAAACCAGATCTCCAAAATGAAATTCCAGATGTAGACCAGTATTTTGGAACTACAGAACTTCCCTGCCTTTTGAAAGCGCTCGAAGCCGATTATAAACATGAATTGATCGGAGAACGCTTAACTACCACTCCAAAAAATTACGCATATTTAAAGATTGCTGAAGGCTGTGATCGTCCATGTTCTTTTTGCGCCATCCCATTAATGCGTGGCGGACATAAATCTACACCTATTGAAAATCTTGTTACCGAAGCTAAGAAGCTTGCGGCAAACGGCGTAAAAGAATTGATATTGATCGCACAGGATCTTACTTATTATGGTCTTGATCTTTATAAAAAACGAAATCTGGCCGAGTTGCTTGAAAATCTGGTTAAGGTTGAAGGTATTGAGTGGATACGTTTGCATTATGCTTTTCCAACAGGATTTCCAATGGATGTTTTGGAGGTGATGAAACGGGAGCCAAAAGTTTGTAATTATCTGGACATTCCACTTCAGCATATTTCAGATGATCTTCTAAAGTCGATGCGCAGAGGAACCACTCATGAAAAAACAACTAAACTCCTGAAAGAATTCAGGAAAACAGTGCCGGAAATGGCAATAAGGACCACCCTTATTGTGGGTTATCCTGGGGAAACAGAAGAGCATTTTCAGGAATTGAAAGAATGGGTAAAAGAGATGCGTTTTGAGCGTCTTGGTTGTTTTACCTATTCTCATGAAGAAAACACACATGCATATAATCTGGAGGATGATGTTCCGCAGGAAATAAAGCAGGAGCGCGCTAACGAGATCATGGAAATTCAATCACAGATCTCCTGGGAGCTTAATCAGCAGAAAATTGGTGAGATCTTCAAGGTGGTGATAGATAGAAAAGAAGGAAACTATTTTATTGGTCGTACAGAATTTGATTCACCAGATGTAGATAATGAGGTATTAATTGACGCCACTTCGGTATACCTTAAAACAGGTGATTACTACGAGGTGAAGATCACCGATGCTGCAGATTTTGACCTTTATGGGGAAGCTTTGAATGTGACTGCTGAAAAACCTAAACGAAAAGAAATAAAGGTTAGAACTGAATAAATTATCATCTAATCCTTTCTTTTCTTTTTTCCTTTTCGGTAATCTATATAAACATAGATGCCGTAAATCAGAATTCCGGCGCCTCCAATCCAGTAAAGCCCGTTTTTTAACTGATCTATATCCTGGCCAAAATAGGCAATGGCAAAAGAGAGCGGTATAATCCCGGTTAAGGTAGCGAGAATAAATTTCTTGTAAGTCATACTCAACATGCCAGCCACAATGCTAATAGCATCATTGGAAAGGAAAGGAGAAATACGAAAAATAGCGATGGTCCAGAATCCATATTCTGAAACCCAGAATTCAACCTTTTTATTTTTTGATTTTCCCATGATTTCTTCCAGATGATCTTCTCCAAGCCATTTTCCAATATAAAAAGCTATTGAAGAAGCACAGAAAACACCTACAATAGAGATCAAAGCGCCGCCCCAGAATCCATAAGCCAGTACCGCAACGATCATGGGGAGCCATGATGGAAAAACCACCAGGAAAATTTGTAATATTATTACCAGTATGATAGCAATTGGTCCCCAGAACCCAAAACTTTTAAAATGATCCTGAATCTTATTTTCGTCTTTACTCCATAAGATCTGCCAGGTATTATTAATGAACTCCTGAAATGGAGGATACAGAAAATATAAAAGTATTAAACCAGCGATAATACTTCCGGTAATTATATAAGACAGCTTTTTAGACAAATTGGTGGTTTTTGATTATTCCGGAATGCATTACTAAATTTCAATATAAAACTAAGGTTATTCTTAACCAGGTTCATATCATGAAATTCTAGACAGTATTCATATTCAAATCTCGAACGAGAAGATATGAAAAAGGCGGGAATTGTGTTTCCCGCCAACCTTAAAGCTTTTATAAAGTTTTATTTGCCCTCATGCTCATTTAGCAGGATTGGGTCTCCATAGCCAAGATCCTGAAGTTTTTCCATTTGAGTTTCTGCATCTCCCACAATGAGATAGTACATCCTTTCCGGATCTATATATTTTTTCGCCAGATCCTGAATATCCAGAACGCTAATATCTTCAACCTTAGATTCCCTGTCTTTTATATAATCGTAATCATATCCATAATCATTGATTTCGCGTAGCATATTAAGTTTAGCTCCCAGTGTCTCAAATCTTCTGGCATTGCTCTTTATCATAAAACTTTTTGTAACCTCAAGATCCTCCTGTGTAAAAGTTTCTGGATACTCTTTCAGGATATCCCTAACCAGTTCAGCCGCTTCATAAGTAATGTTAGTTCTAACACCACTGCTAATCATAAACGGACCAATATAGGACTGGTCTGCAAATCCTGAACGTATTCCGTAGGTGTAACCTTTTCCTTCTCTTAATTGCTGCGTGAGGCGTGAAGCGAAACCACCTCCTCCCAAGCGATAATTCATAACCTCGGCGGGATAAAAATTCTGGTCTGTTGCAGCCAATGCTGGTGCGCCAAATGCAAGTACAGATTGTTTCGCTCCTGGAACATCATAAAAATATACTTTCGATTTCTGCGGAAGTTCAAAATCAGGGATCTCCGGAAAAGCAACATTTTTCGGAGCCCAGTTTGCTGAAATAGCCTTTAGAGAATTAACAGTTTCTGTTTTATTTACAGCACCAACGGCCATAAACGTAGAAGCCAATGGTGATAAATTTTCTTTGTAATAATCTTTAAGGTCCTCTATTTTCAGACTAGTAACAGTTTCAGAAGTTCCCAGCTCATTAAAAGAAAGAATATTTTTCTCTCCATAAATAAGCTTTTTAAATTCATTTTGTGCAATTGCATTAGGATCGCCCTTTTCTTCCTGTAAACGACTTAAGGTTTGCTGCTTTATAAGTTCAAATTCTTTTTCATCCCATCGGGGTTCCAATAGGATCTCTTTAACCAGATCCATAGTTTCCGAAAAGTTTTTAGCCAGGGTATTTCCAGAAATCGTCATCTTTTCTTCACTGGAATTTACATAAATGGAGGCACCTAACAATTCGATAGCTTCTTCCAGCTCAGCTGGAGTTTTTTTAGCAGTTCCTTTGGTCATCATACTGGCGAGCATATTTGACACTCCAGCTTTTTGAGTGCTTTCCAGTAATTGGCCTCCTTTCATTTCCAGGCTGAACTGTACAACCGGTACTTCCTTATTTGTGATACCCATGATCTTCATCCCAGAAGGCATCCTGGCATCCCAGATTTCAGGAATATTAAGTGCTGGTTTTCCCTGATATGGCGGCTCAATACTTCTATCGAAACTGGAAGGAGTTTTTGTATACGTTACTTTTTGATTGGGATCAAAATCTTCTTCAGCTCCTTCTACGATCTTTTCTTCAATAACTTCTGCTTTTTCAGAATTTTCCAGGGCCTGTTCGGGTTGTCCTTTAGGAACAAAACTTGTTGCTACAAAATGTTTATCACTGATGTATTTTTTAAAGACCTGCATTACATCAGCTGTTGTTACGGCCAGCATTTTATCTACTTCCTTATTAATAAAATTAGGGTCCTTAGCAAATATTTCATACTGGGCTAATTGAAATCCTTTTCCCAATACACTGGAAATAGAATTGTAAAAATCTGTTTCCAGTCCAGCTTTTATTCTTTTAAGATCCTTTTGCGGAATTCCATTTTTTTCAAATTCGGTAAAGGTTTCATCAATTGCAAGTTTTACAGAATCCAGATCTTTTCCGTCAAAAGCCCTTACCTGAAGCATTAACTGGCCCGCAAGTTCTGAGGTGTAATTGAACATATTTACACTACCAGTAAGCTGCTTCCTTTCTACAAGGTTTTTATATAAAGGGGCATTTTTACCATCGGCTAAATATTTAGTTAATATCTCTAAGGCAAAGGAATCTTCATGATAAGAATAGACTGATGGCCAGGTAAGCGTTAATTCGGGTAATTTGGCAAAATTATCTTCATGATAAAGTTTTTTAGATGATGATAGTGTAACCAGCTGTTTCTCCAATTCCTGCATCTCAGGCCCTCGTTCTATCTCGTCAAAATATTTATGTACCCATTCTTTAGCCTGATCTTTGTCAAAATCTCCTGCAATGGTCAGGATCACATTATTCGGGACATACCATTTATTATAAAAGTCTTTTACATCCTGTAAAGTCGCATTTTGAAGATCTTCCAGGCTTCCAATGACCTGCCAGTTGTAAGGATGATTTTTTGGGTACAGGTTTCTATCTACCACGTAAAAAGTATGACCATATGGGCGGTTATCAACACCCTGGCGCTTTTCATTCTTTACAACCTGCTTTTCTTTGGCAAGTACGGGTTTTGTCACCGTATTAATAAAATAACCAAGTTTATCGGCTTCGGCCCATATCATTTTTTCGAGGGCATCGTTAGGAACGGTTTGAAAATAATTGGTTCTGTCTCTACTGGTAGAGCCATTAGCTCCGGAACCTCCAATTCTTGCACTTAGCTTATCTAAACCTCCCTTTCCCAGGTTTTCAGATTCCAGAAAGAGGAGATGTTCAAATAAATGTGCAAAACCGGTTCGCCCTTCTTTTTCTCTGGCTGAACCAACATGAGCAGTGAGCGCAACAGCCACCACTGGATCTGATGTGTCCTGATGTAGAATTACCTTTAATCCATTCTCTAGATTAAAAGTTTCAAAATCAACTGAAAAATTTTCTGCTGTCTCCTGGCTGAAACCTAAAGAAACAGTCCCCGTTATAAATAGTAAGAGGAGGGATTTAATATATTTCATATACTGTTTATTATTAATAATCATAACCTGTATTATTGGTAAAGAATATCGCATTGGCAAAGAATAACTTTCCATTTTCCCAGAATGCACGGAAAAGCGGGTTGTCTACCATATACACCACGCTTCCCTCACCCATTGGTACTTCCCCAAATACTAACGATTTCTTTAAGTTTTTAACCGCTTCACTACCTGCAAAACCTGAAACCACCTGGGGTTCGCGGATATAAGAAACATTATATCCATCCTTTAATAGCGAATAACTATCACTGCTTAACTTAAGGCTGAAATAGTGATCGTTATAACCAAATGCCAATGGATGAGTATTATCTATATCAGTTTTAATGATACTCCCTGTAATAAGGTTTTTAATACTTTCCCGTTCTCGTTTGGCGTAAGGAATGAGATTTGCATCTGTTTTAGTGGAGTCTTTTTTCGCCTTTATATTTTCTTTGATACCAAAACCTTCCTTCTCATTAAAACTGCCAACGGCACTCCCGAGAGCGATGAGCTTCCCACCACTTTTTATCCAGGAAGATATTTTTTCTAAAGTTTTTTCGTCCATAAAATCACCATACCAGCCTTCAGGCATAATTAAGACATCAAACTCAGCAAGATTCACCCTGTTAAAATAATCTGTGCCTATTGGGGTCACGGGGTAGTTCAAGTCTTGTTCAAAATAATACCAGATCTCGCCAAAGTTTAGGGAAGAGACCTCATTACCTCTTAAAAGAGCGATTTTCTGTTCATTGATGATTTTAATTTCCGAAGATCCAAAATCGGGTCCGCTACCAGCAAAACTTGTTTCAGCAGTTAATAATTGTCGCTCATGTTTGTTGGCGATCTCGATAACTTTAGCGTCGAAATTTTCAAATTTCAGGTTGTCACTTTTAGTGATGATAAGGCTACCGGGTGCAAATTGCTTTCCATTACTTTCAAAAGAAACTTCACTAAATCTAACTTTGATCTTACTGGCGATAAGATCTGCAAGAAATTCTGCATCCTGCATGCTATTCCATTTAGTTATATATCCTGCTCCTTGCGCATTTGGAGTGTTGTTGATATTGTTGACGCTTAATTTTTCAGAACCTGAAACGATCTTTGTACTTGCCACGGCATCCAGGCCATAGGCATAAGGCAAACTCCAGGCGGTAATATCATACGTAAGAGAGTCCATCAGTTTTGTCTTGGGTTCAAACAGTACTTTTACCATCTTCGCTTTTGGCTGATTTGTAGATACTACCAGGGTATTATCATCACTGTTCAAATTTCCATTTTCGTTATTCCTGAAATGATATCCGTTTATTCTACCTGCATCTGTATATGAGTATTTTATTTCATGTTTATCTAATAAACCCTTTAAAGACTTCAGTTTGTCCGGACTACCGTTCATCACATAACTTTTATATTTAAAATCTTCATTACTGAAATATTTCTGGAATTCTTCAGTTAATTCTGAAGCATTTTTTGAAGCTACTTCTACCGTTGAAAGTCCGGTAGTGTAGTGGTGTTCCAAACGATCCTTCAGGCTAAGAATATAGCCTTCGTCGGTTTCAATACCCAGGCCGGCACGCCCGTGACCTGCTTGTTCGTAGGTCATTCCAATGGCACCCATATAAGTAGGATAGGTGTCTCCATAACTTGGATATAGGAGATCAAAACGTTCTCCTGTAAAATATAACCAGCCCTCTTCGTCAAAATATTTTGCATGATTCTTACCAATTCTCGTTTGAAAATTTCTTTGAAAAGGAGTGATGATCTCATGAAAAGGTTCGGCTGCCGGGGCAAAGTAATAAGGATCATTGATCCCCTGTTCATGAAAGTCAACATGAATATGAGGAAGCCATTGGTTGTAAACCTTTAATCTATGCTGAGTTTCTACTTGAGTAGCCCAGGCCCAGTCACGGTTTAGATCAAAGAGATAATGATTAGGCCTTCCTCCCGGCCATGGTTCGTGATGTTCTGCTGCTTCCTGGGAAACGTTGAAAGGTTCAGCTTTTACCTGATTATACCAGTTTGCATATCTATCCCTACCATCGGGATTAATACACGGGTCTATAATAACGACGGTGTTTTTTAACCAATCCTGTTTCTCTGTGATCAGCTTATAAATAGTCTTCATCGCAGCTTCGGTACTGGAAGCCTCATTCCCATGTACATTATAACTCAGCCAGACAATTGCTTTATTAGACACAGTTTCGTCACTTCCAATCCCGGCATTTCTTAAATGTGCCGTTCTAATTTTTTCCAGGTTGGCCATATTCTCTTCTGAAGAAATTACAGCATAAGTAAGCGGTCTGCGTTCATTTGTCTTTCCGTACGTATGATATGCTACCAAACCTGAATTTTCAGCTACATGTTCAAAATACTTAACTACATCTGCATGTCTTGAAAATTGCGAGCCAAGTTCATAACCCAGAAAGTCTGAGGGGCTTTTAAGTTGCTGGGCATTAATTAGCTGAAGATTTAGAAGAAGGGCGATAAATAGACTGAAATAGATTTTCATTAAAGATTCTAATTTGGAATAGACCGAGTAAAGATAGCATCTAGCCTTGAATTAACTAAAATTTAGCGAATAAAATCCCTATCTTCGATATCTTTGCAAACAGAATTAAAATCTATGCCAGCCGATTGTATTTCGTATTCCGAAACCAATTATTTTACTCCATTAATTCTCGATTATCTATCTGAAAGAAAAGAATTAAATGAATTCTATAATCGTTTTCCTGAAATTGAGAATTTCGATGCCCAGATAAAAGAGAAAAAGAAGAACTATGATCACCATATTAGAAAGGATCTTGTTGAGGTCTTAAATGATCAATATCCCGAGCTTTCAATTTCTGAAAAGACTAAGGAAAATATAGATTCTTTAGCCTCAGAAAAAACATTTACCGTGGTGACCGGCCACCAGTTAAATTTATTTACGGGCCCCTTATACTTTCTTTATAAGATCATTTCTACGATCAATCTCACTAAACAACTTAAAGATAAGTATCCGGAAAATGAATTTGTCCCTGTCTACTGGATGGCAACAGAGGATCATGATTTTGAAGAGATAAATTTCTTTAATCTTAATGGTAAAAAGTTTAAATGGAATAATGCAGATAAGCGAGCCGGAAATGCTGCGGTTGGAACCCTTTCTACAGAAGGACTAGATGAAGTTTTTAAACTTTTTTCCGCTGAAATTGGCGGGGGTGAAAACGCAGAATTTTTAAAATCTGTTTTTGAGAAAGGATATCTGGAACATGATGATCTTAGCGATGCTACACGCTTTATTGCCAATGAGCTCTTTGGGAAATATGGATTAGTGATCGTAGCGGCAGGGGATAAAAGATTAAAAAAGCATTTTATTCCTTATGTAAAGAACGAGCTTATTGAGCGGGTATCGCATAAAAAAACGGGTGAAACAATTGAAAAGATAAATTCCCTGGGCTATAATATTCAGGTGAATCCACGTGAAATTAACCTTTTCTATCTCACAGAAGATATCAGGGAAAGGATCATCGAGCGGGATGGAAATTATTTTGTTCATGAAACTGAGATTTCATGGACTAAAAAAGAAATCCTGAACGAGTTAAACGAGTATCCCGAGCGTTTTAGTCCCAATGTAATGCTTAGACCACTTTACCAGGAAGTGATCCTGCCCAACCTTTGTTATATAGGTGGAGGAGGGGAACTTGCTTACTGGCTGGAATTGAAATCTTATTTTGAAGCTGAAAATATCGCTTTCCCAATGTTGTTGCTTCGTAATTCAGCATTACTACAAACAGCAAAACAAAATGACAAACGTAAAAAACTGAATATTTCAATAAAGGAATTATTTCTGAAACAGCATGAACTAATTAATAGAAAGGTTCGAAAAATATCAGATATCAATATTGACTTTTCTTCTCAAAAGGAACATCTGGTAGAACAATTTGCGGAAATGTATATGCTGGCTGAACAAACAGATGAATCCTTTCTTGGAGCTGTAAAAGCTCAGGAAGTAAAACAATTAAAAGGTCTGGACCATCTTGAAAAAAGACTGTTAAAAGCTCAAAAGCGAAAACTTAAAGATGAGGTAGAACGCATCACAAAACTTCAAAACGAGCTTTTTCCAAACCGTAGTCTGCAAGAAAGACAAACTAATTTTTCAGAATTCTATGTAGAATATGGAGATGAAATGATAGAGAAATTAATGAAAGAATTAGATCCGCTTGAATCTAACTTTAAAATTTTGAACTTTGGAGAAGAATAGAATGCATACCATAGACATGGATCTGGTTGAAATGACGCTGGATGTCATGAAGTACACCATAGATCGTATTTCCAACGTAACTCCTGAACTTGGTTCTCCAAAAAAGGAAGAAGACCTCTTAAGAATTGTTGGGGAAACTATCACACCTGAAGGGATTGGTGGCGAAAATGCTTTTCAATTATTTAGAGATGTACTGGTAAAAGCTACAGTACCCATCGATCATCCACGACATTTGGCATTTGTACCGGCGGCTCCAACCAGGGCGGCCATTATGTTTGACCTTGTAACTTCTGCTTCAAGTATTCATGGAGCCTATTGGATGGAAGGAGCAGGTGGAATTTTTTGCGAAAATCAGGCAATGAAATGGCTGGTTTCCTTAACGAAATTACCAGACGGTGCCTTTGGAGTTTTTACCAGTGGTGGTACGGCTGCAAATCTTTCGGCTTTAGTCACTGCAAGAGAAGAATGGAGAGAACAAAAACCAGATCACGCTAAAGAAAGAGCCCTTATAGTGACTTCTACCGGAGCTCATAGTTCTATAAAATCCATGGCGAAAGTGATGGATGCCGATGTTCATTTAATTGACTCTGGTGAAGAATTTCTTTCAGGTAAAGATTTAAAAGATTCGATTAATGGTTTAAGTGACAAAGACAGGAATCGCCTTTTCGCGGTGGTTGCTACTGGAGGTACTACCAATGCCGGGATCATTGACGATCTTAAAGGGATCGCCGATGTATGCGAAAGTGAGAATATCTGGTTACATGTAGATTGTGCTTATGGAGGCGGGGCGCTGGCTGCAAATTCTGTCAGGCATTTATTTAATGGAATAGAAAAAGCAGATAGTATAACCATAGATCCTCATAAATGGCTTTTTTCGCCTTATGATTGTGGAGCAGTGATCTATAAGGACCTGGAACTTGCCAAAAAAGCGCATTCTCAGAAAGGAGCCTACCTGGAGATTTTTAAAGATGAGGGCGCACAGGGCTTTAATCCGGCAGATTATCAAATTCAGCTAACACGAAGGCTTAGAGGAATGCCGCTTTGGTTTTCCCTGGCAATGCATGGAACCAATAAGTATAAGGAAGCAATAGAACGCGGAATTGAATTGGCAAAAATTGCTGCTGAAAAAGTGAAGGCAAATAAAAATCTCGAGCTAATTAGGCCGGCAAGTCTATCAGTAGTTCTGTTTAAAAGAAAGGGCTGGACTGCTGAAGATTATCGTGACTGGACCTATAAGAATCATAACTCAGGTTTCGCATTAGTGACGCCGTCTATCTGGAAAGAAGAAAGTGTAGTCCGTTTTTGTTTTATAAATCCGGATACTACAGAAAAGGATATAGATGAGATACTGTCTACTTTAGATACTTAGGAAGCTAGATAGTAGATTTTAGAATTTAAATTGCAAAAATTTTAATATTAGTCCTTTTGATTGGAGGTTTCAACAGTGACATCTGCGAACTAATAATTACTAACTAGTCAATTTCATATTCCAGCCTCATGGTAATGGAGGCTGTTTTCTTTTATCTGCCGTATTATAAGCTCCACTCCAGCTATAATCTTCCCCGCTATTTTGCCCGGTGATTTGAAAAACACCCATGCTTGCACTTTTTAAGGCGCCTAATTTTTCCCCGCTATTCGCAGCAATTTTTTCTGCTCTAAGTCTGGCATCCTCAGTAGCTTTAGAGATCATTTCTATCTTTAAATCGGCAATTTTGGTGTAGTAATATCTTGGGGGTGAAGAATTGAACTGCACTCCTTTATTGAGTAATTCTGTGATCTCACGTGAAACTCCTTCTATAAGTTCAACATCTGAAGATTCAATTTTTACAGGCTGAATTAATTCATAACCTTTAAAAATACTTCCAGTAAAATTTCCATTCTGATATTGATTCTCTCTTTGCTCATTGGTTTGAACTGAATTAAAAACGATATTTTCAGGTTTAATCCCCTGGGCGATCAGATATTTCCTTACTACTTCCTTATCCTTATTTAACTGTTCGTAAGCCAGTTCAAGGTTTTGATTCATCCGGCTAAATCTCCCTTCCCACACGATAAGATCAGAATTAAAATTTTCGCTACCAGAACCAGTTACAGAGATCACACCATCGGGATTCGCCCTGGAAACATAAGAAGAACCTAAAAACCAGGCCGCAGCAACTATTGCCATGGAAAAAATGATCGCACTAAGGTATTTCATGGACGTAAGTTTAAGCTTTATTAAATATAGAAATTTTATCAAATCCCTTGCATTCTTTTTTTCTCGTTTTCCTATTTTTGCGCATGCAAAACAACGTACTCATCCTAGACTTTGGCTCGCAGTACACTCAGCTTATAGCGCGTAGAGTTAGAGAGCTAAATATTTACTGCGAAATCTATCCATATCACAAAATACCAGAAGATCTATCAGGTTTTAAGTCGGTTATCCTTTCCGGAAGTCCGTTTTCAGTGAGGGCTGAAGATGCCCCACATCCAGATCTTTCTCAAATTCGTGGGAAACTGCCAATTCTCGCGGTATGTTATGGCGCACAATATTTTGCCCATTTTCATGGTGGAAAAGTAGAACCTTCAGATACCAGGGAATATGGAAGGGCAAACCTTTCAGTCATCAAGGATGCTGAACCTTTATTCGAAAATATAAAGGAGAACTCTCAGGTATGGATGAGTCATAGTGATTCTATTATCGAGTTACCTGAAAACGGTGTTAGACTGGCAAGTACGACCGATGTTTTAAATGCAGCATATAGAATTGAGGGCGAGGAAACTTATGCTATACAGTTTCACCCGGAGGTTTATCATTCTACAGATGGTAAGCAATTACTGGAAAATTTTCTCGTAAATATATCCGGAACAGATCAAAGCTGGACACCGGGCGCTTTTGTAGATCTTACAGTTTCAGAATTACAAGAGAAGATAGGAGATGATAAGGTAGTGCTTGGTTTAAGCGGGGGTGTAGATTCTACCGTTGCTGCGGTACTGCTTCATAAAGCCATTGGTAAGAACCTTTATTGCATATTTGTAAATAACGGACTATTGAGAAAGAACGAATTTGAAAGCGTTCTGGATCAATATAAACATATGGGGCTTAACGTTAAAGGTGTTGATGCTTCGGCACGTTTCTTGGATGCCCTAAAAGGTCTAAGTGATCCAGAAGAAAAGCGGAAAGCGATCGGAAATACCTTTATTGAAGTTTTTGATGACGAAGCACATGAGATAAAGGATGTGGTTTTCCTGGCACAGGGGACTATTTATCCAGATGTTATTGAGTCAGTTTCCGTAAACGGGCCCTCAGTGACTATCAAATCGCATCATAATGTAGGTGGTTTGCCAGATTTTATGAAATTGAAAGTGGTAGAACCTCTTAGGATGTTGTTTAAAGATGAAGTAAGAAGAGTTGGGAAAGAACTTGGAATAGATAAAAAATTATTGGGCAGACATCCATTCCCGGGACCGGGACTGGCTATAAGAATTCTCGGGGATATCACTGCAGAAAAAGTTAGGATCCTTCAGGAAGTAGACTATATCTTTATTCAGGGACTAAGAGACTGGATGTTATATGATAAAGTATGGCAGGCAGGAGCAATCTTATTGCCAATTCAATCTGTTGGAGTAATGGGAGACGAAAGAACCTATGAACAGGTAGTAGCATTACGTGCTGTTGAATCTACCGATGGGATGACTGCAGACTGGGTAAATTTACCCTATGAATTTTTACAAAAAACATCTAATACAATAATAAACAGGGTTAAAGGCGTTAATAGAGTGGTATACGATATAAGTTCAAAACCACCCGCAACTATAGAATGGGAATAATAAAAAAGACCATTTCAATCTAAATTGATCATAATGAGGTACCTATTTGTAATATGTTTTCTTTTTCAAATTTATTCGACTTCGGCGAATGCTCAATCCTATAAATATCATACTGTTAAAAAAGGAGAGACCGTTTTTAGTATTTCTCAAAGTTACAGTATAGATGAGGAAGATATTTACAAATATAATCCCAATGCACGTGAGGGAATTGGAGTGAATGAAAAACTGGTGATTCCCGTTAGAGAATCTGGTTCTTCTGAAAAGGTTACTACTTCCAGTACTACACAGTTTTTAGATCATACGGTAAAGAAAAAGGAAACGCTTTATAGTTTATCCAAGGAGTATAACGTAAGCATTGATGATATAAAGAAGTATAATAAGCAGCTTTATTCCAAAGAATTGCAAATAGGAGAAACTATTAAAATCCCTTCGAAATCGGAAGCTCCTTTTGAATCTATAGTGACCGTAAAATCACCTGAAGAAAAATCTGTGGCTACTACTAAAAGCTCTCAGGAAAAACAAATTACAAGTACCCGGGAACATATAGTACTTCCTAAAGAAACCAGATATGGAATTGCCCGAAAGTATGGAATGACCGTGAAAGAACTGGAGTCTTTAAATCCTATGGTGGAAGTTCTTCAACCGGGAATGATGATAAGAGTGGGAACAAATGTTCTAGATGATGAACCGGTGATCATTACCGATGAAAGATTCAGGTTCTATGAAGTAAAACCTCAAGAGACCTTATACAGTCTTTCTGAACGTTTTGGAGTAAGTCAGGATTCTTTAAAACAGTTAAACCCGGCGCTTAAGGAAGGTTTGAAGTTTGGAATGGTTTTAAAAGTTCCAAAAAGAGATAGGGATGGTGAAGAAATAGACGATGATGCATATACCGGGAGAGGAGAAGATGCCGATACAAAAATGGATCTTACCCAGTTTATTGAGAATCGTAGTACGAAGAAAATCGCTTTAATGCTTCCTTATCATTTAAACAAAATTGATGCAGACTCCCTTGGATCTTATCGAAATACCATATTAAACGAAAGAGTAGTTAGAATATCTCTGGATTTTTACAGTGGAGTACTTATGGCGGTAGACAAGGCAAAGACCATGGGAATTTCTACCAATCTGAAAGTATACGATACCAAAAGAGATCCTTCTGAAGTATCAAATATCATTAACACAAATAATTTCGATGATATAGATGCCGTAATAGGACCATTACTACAGGAAACGACCGAAGCTGCAGCTTCAAGGTTGGAGAATAAAAATATCCCGGTAATCAATCCAGTGTCTAATCGTAGCATGAGAGGTTATAAAAACCTTTTTCAATCAAATCCCGGCGACGAGCTTACTAAAAATGCGATGTTGGATTACCTTTCCAGAAACACTTCAGGAAAAAATGTGATTATTATTGCAGATGGAAAATCTTTTAAGATTAAAGGCGAGCTGAATAATGCTACACCAAGTGCGAAAAATATTAGTCCCAGCAATAATTTTGTTTCAGAGCAGCAGCTGTCTGGAGTGATGGGTGTGGGTGAAAACTGGGTGATTTTGGAATCAGATAACATTAATTTGGTAAGTAGTACTACTTCCGCTTTAAATAGACTGGCAAGAAATCATAATATCACTCTTTTAACTACCAATAAAAATAATGCTTACGAGAGTGATATCATTTCCAATAATCATCTTGGGAAGCTGAAATTTCGCTATCCTTCAGTAGATAAAGAATATGATACCGAGGCTTCTGAAGACTTTATAGATGCTTACGAGGAGAGATTTAATATAGAGCCTAATAAATACGCTTTAAGAGGTTATGATCTTACACTGGATGTTTTACTAAGACTTGCTTCAGCCAAAGATCTTTATGAGTCATTTGAAAAATATCCGGGCTATACGGAATATTATGAAAGTAAATTCCATTACATGCCTAATGCCGACGGAGGGTATACAAATGATGCTATTTACATTATTCAGATGAATGAAGATCTAACTATAAGCGAGGCAAATGACATCTAAAGTAAAATATCTTGGCGAGCTAAGAACCGAATCTGAACATCTTCAAAGTGGTTCAAAGATGATCACCGATGCTCCGGTAGATAATCATGGAAAAGGCGAGGCATTTTCTCCTACAGATACCGTCGCTAATGCTTTAGCAACCTGTATGTTAACTGTAATGGGGATTAAAGCGACTTCGATGGGAATCAATATGGATGGAGCATCAGCTGAAGTTACCAAAATAATGGCCTCAGACCCCCGGAGGATTTCAAGAATTGAGGTGGATATTGTATTTCCCAAATCTTACGGAGAAAAGGAAACCAAGATTCTAGAAAATACCGGTAGAACCTGTCCAGTGCTTTATAGTCTGCATCCGGAGATCGAGAAAAATATTTCTTTTAAATATTCATGAAAAACATAGGCTATTTATTATTCTTTCTTATCATTTCTGTGGTGGGTTTTGCTCAGGAAAAGGAAGAAAAAATACTCTGGAAGGCAAGCAGGTCATTGCAATGGGAAGATTTTAAAGGACAGCCCGATGCTTCAAATTCTTATGCTGCCAATACAAATTCTGGAATAGGCTATACATGGAGTTATAGTACTGCTTCCGGGAAACCTATACTTGTTCATCAGGTTTTTACTAATTTCTATCCAAATCTATCATGGGTGACAGAAATTCAGAATGAAGAATATCTTTTAGCCCATGAACAGCTGCATTTCGATATTTCTGAATTGCATGCTCGAAAGCTAAGAAAAGCTTTGTACCACTATGAGATTGGAAGAAATATACGCCAGGACCTCAAAAAACTATATAGAAGGATAGAGTCTGAACGTGTTTTTATGCAAAATCAGTTCGATAAAGAAACTTCCCACAGCGAGATTAGATCTGCCGAGATGAGATGGAGGCAATTTGTGGCAGACGAATTGAAAAAGTTAGAAGATTATTCCTCTTAAAGTTCAAGCACTTCTTTTTTAGCCTTTTGAAACTCATTAATGATCTCTTCTACGAGATCTGCTGCAGGTTTTATATCATTAATAAGTCCTGAAATTTGACCAATTTCAAGCTCTCCTTCTTCAAGATCTCCTTCAAACATGCCTCTTTTCGCTCTGGCACGACCCAGCAATTCAATGAGTTCTTCTTTACTGGGAGTTCTGGAGTATAAATCCTGAACGTCTTCATAAAATTTATTTTTTAGTAAACGAACAGGTGCCAGTTCTTTAAGAGTGAGTACCGTATCGCCTTCCTGAGCTTTCACCACCAATTCTTTGAAGTTTTTATGCGAAGATGCTTCCGGAGTAGCTACAAATCTACTTCCAACCTGTACGGCATCAGCTCCCAAAACCATTGCAGCTAACATCCCTCTTCCTGTGGCAATTCCTCCTGCAGCAATTAAGGGGATGGAAATCTTTTCTTTGACCATAGGAATAAGGGTAAAGGTGGTAGTTTCATCGCGTCCATTATGTCCACCAGCTTCGAATCCTTCAGCCACTACAGCATCTACTCCGGCTTCTTCAGATTTCATGGCAAATTTCACACTGCTTACTACATGAACCACTTTTATTCCATGATCCTGTAAATGCTTCGTCCAGGTTTTAGGATTTCCGGCAGAGGTAAAAACGATCTTCACCTCTTCTTTGACAATAATATCCATGATCTTATCAATTTCCGGATAAAGCATGGGAACATTTACGGCGAATGGTTTAGTGGTCGCTTTTTTACATTTTTGAATATGCTCTCTAAGAATATCGGGATACATAGAACCGGCACCAATAATGCCAAGTCCGCCGGCATTTGAAACTGCACTGGCTAATTTCCATCCACTGGCCCAGATCATTCCGGCTTGAATTAAAGGATATTTTATATTAAAAAGTTGGGTGATTCTATTTACTGACATTATTTTTTGATGATAAGAAATGACTGTCTTGAATTATTTTGTTCAAACATAGCAATATAAATCCCTCTGGAAAAACCTGAAAGGTCTATTTCATCCTTAACCTGATCTCTTTGTAAGATGATCTGGCCCAGGGTATCAAATAAAGTAACATTATATGTTTGATTTGTAGCGTTATTGAATTTTAAAGTATGGATCACCGGATTCTGATATAGAAAAAGTTCACCTGCAGGCTCATTTTTTTCAAGCAGACCAGTAAGTGCATTTCTGAAATTAGGAATACCGTGGCCCAGCCTGCTATTAGGACTGTTGAAAATGCTGGAGGCTTCTTTAACTAACTGTATGACCTCAATATTTGTTAGCGACAGATCTGCCTGCCAGAAACTGGCAACAGAACCTGCAAGAATAGGAGAGGCAAAGGAAGTCCCACTGGCCTGAACCAGATTATTAAATTGGTCAACAGCAACGATCTCAAGGCCCTGAGCAGCAACATCTGGTTTTATACGTCCGTCTGCTGATGGTCCGCGTGAACTAAAAGGAACGTAATTTCTGTCTTTGTCAACCGCACCAACACTTAGCACGTTGGCATCTGCAGGAGCGCTAATGACATTGAAGTAATCTTCTTCTCCACGATTTCCAGCTGATGTTACCACAAGCATTCCTTTTTCTGTAGCAATATTTGCCCCACGGGAAATAAAAGTTGTTTCTCCATCCATATCTTCAGGAGCATAGCTATAATCTGGATTATCAAATAATGTATAACCTAAAGAGGTATTTATGAGATCAACTCCCAGGCTGTCGGCTCTTTCTGCGGCTTCTACCCAATAGGTCTCTTCCACAGGTGTTTCTGTAGGGCCAATTTCAGTAATGAATAAGTAATAAGCGGCATCTGGTGCTGTTCCTACAAAGTTATTTTCAATAAAGCCGGCCATATTGGATAAGACCAGGGTTCCATGGTTACTTAAATTACTATTATTAAAATTTTCAGATCTATTTGGGAAATCATAACCACCCAGAAGCTTATCCTTAGACCTTAATCTTTCAAATGCCTGAATACTGTTAACATTGGGAAATCCGGCATCCATTATAGCAATAGTGATCCCATCACCGGTATAATCATTTTCATGAAGGTGATCGGTGTTTAGCATTTTAGTTTGATTGGAGGCCAGGCCGTAACTGAAATCTATTGCGCTTTCTAATTTTTCTTCAGGTTTCTTGTTTTCTAATGAAGTTCTTGAATTTAAATCGTCACTGGCAAATTCAATTTCTAAAACGAATTCAAGATTAGCCAGATTTGAAATAGCCTGTGGTGTACCAATAACATGAACGCAATTCATCCATTTCGACTTCGCTTTTACCGAAATATCCTCCTGTGTTTTTACGATAGCAATATATTCTTCATTTACAGGGATGTCTCTTTCATCAATAGGAGTTCCACGTAAAGATTTTCGCTGTATCGCTTTTGCACTTAATATCGTGGATGGATTGCTTATAGCCGCTTCAACATTGGGCTTATCTTTAAAATATACCCAGGCATGTTCCTCCTGTGAGTATGAAAAACAGGTGAAGAACAAAAAGATCATTAAAAGTCTTGTCATGAAGAGGGCTCTAAACCTTCAATTTACGAAATAACTCCTGAACCTAACAGTTCTTCGCCATTATACCATGCTACAAACTGTCCTTCGGTTATAGAAGCCTGAGGTTGATCAAAAATAATATACATCCCACTTTGTGTCTGGTGTAAAGTAGCATCCTGAAGCGGCTGGCGATAACGAATTCTAGCTTTAACCCGTAATTCTTCATCGCTGGAGATGGCAAGATCTTTACGCACCCAATGAACTTCGTCCTGAGTTATAAAAAGTCCCTGGCGATATATTCCAGGATGGTCTTTTCCCTGACCGGTGTAGATCACGTTTTCTTCCACATCTGTATCTATCACAAATAAAGGTTCAGGAGTTCCGCCAACGGCAAGGCCTTTACGCTGGCCTTTTGTAAAATAATGCGCTCCCTGATGCTTTCCAACTATTTTCCCATCTTCCAGCTGGTAGTTGAACTTTTTAGAAAGGTGCTGTAACTGATCAATTTTAGATTTAAAATTGATGTTTTCCTCCAGGTACGAATCATTTTCCGCAGGAACCTCTACAATTACCCCTTCTTTTGGTCTTAATTTCTGTTGAAGAAAATCTGGAAGCCTTACTTTACCAATAAAGCAAAGTCCCTGGGAATCCTTCTTTTCTGCAGTTACAAGATTTTGCTCGGCAGCGATCTTTCTAACTTCAGATTTTTGTAATTCCCCAATAGGAAAAAGAGTCTTTGAAAGTTGTTCCTGAGTTAACTGGCAAAGAAAATAAGATTGGTCTTTATTATTGTCTTTTCCAGATAGTAATTGATGTATGGTCTCACCATCTTTTTCAAATTCAGTTTTGCGGCAATAGTGACCTGTGGCAACATAATCGGCTCCAAGAGACAGCGCAATTTTCATGAAAACGTCGAACTTTATTTCCCTGTTACAAAGCACATCTGGATTTGGCGTTCTACCTTTCTCATACTCGTTAAACATATAGTCTACGATACGCTCTTTGTATTGTTCACTAAGGTCTACGGTTTGAAATGGAATACCCAGTTTATCGGCCACCATCATAGCATCATTACTATCGTCAAGCCAGGGGCATTCGTCTGAAATCGTAACCGAATCGTCGTGCCAGTTCTTCATAAAAAGCCCGATCACTTCATAACCCTGTTCCTTTAAAAGATAGGCTGAAACACTAGAATCTACACCACCGGATAAACCGACCACTACTTTTTTCATTCTCCTTATTTTTTCTTTTTCAATAACCGCTTAAAGAGTCGGATAAGCGGGCTCAAAATTACGAAATAAAAAAAGGTGGCGAAAGCCACCTTTAAATTGAGTATATAAGACTTTTAATTACTTTCAAAAGTAAGACTTGACGTAGGGAAATCATTAGGTCTAAAAGTAAATCTATTGCCGTTAAACGTTACAGTTCCTGTAACTTCACCTAATTGAGGTACTTCAATAGTATATTGAGAATTTGAAGAACTGCTCCAGTTTCCTGTGTCCTGGTCTGAAACACATTCTCCTTCTACATTAGAATAAAAAGTGGAAGATGCCGTATTGTCTGCATTAAATGTAATCGTAGATCGTCCCGTACAATCGTTTACTTCATATCCTGGAATGTTATTCGCCTCTACCAGAAGCCAGGTTCCAACAATATTTCCATCCTGACCTGCATCATCGTCATCACTGCAAGCAGTGAATAGTGTAATTGATAATAATAGAATTAAGAACTTTTTCATAAGTAGCTATTTTAGTTAATCAAATATATTCATTTATTAATAATCTTCTTCAGTATCCAGTTTGCCATCAGAGAAATATTTCCAATGTCCAGACTTTTCGCCTGCTGTGTAAAAACCTTCTCGTATTTTTAAACCTTTTGGGTCATAGTAGGTGGCGGCTCCATGTAATAATCCGTCTTTGTATAATAATTCTTTAGTGACCTGTCCGTTATTCGCATAAATAAAACTCTCGCCATTTTTTTCTCCATTGGTATAATGGGTTTTTTCAGCGAGTTTTCCGTTAGGGAAATAGGTCTTTTGAGGTCCATTTAATTGATCACTCTTGTAGTTTTCTATCATCATGATACTATCTGTTTTTTGATGATAATAGACCCATTCACCCTCACGTTTTCTATCCATCATCATCCCTTCGCTAATTGGTTTACCGGTTTGGGTAAAGTAAGTGACATGCACAGAATCCTGAGCTTTATCAAAATTCATGATAGCGCTTGGGTGATCGTAAAAACCTTTTTTGTAAAATTTAAATTTGCCGATTTCCTGTCCATGTTCGAAAGTGCCTTCGAATTTTGGATTGTTTGTGCCTTTAAATTCTACTTTCCAAAAACCATGACGGTCTCCATCTTCATCATACTGGTTTTTTTGAGCATGACTAATTGTAGAGAACACGAGTACTGTAAATATGTAGAAAAAATATTTTATCATGTTTAGAATAAGCCTTATTAAGCGCAGAGCTAATAATTTAGTTTTAGATTAATTCAAAAACCAATCCATTTTTAAAACTCTGAAATATCGATTTTATTTTAAATTCTTATTCAGAATAATTAATGATAAAAAAAGCCCGGTAAGAACCGGGCCATGAAAATATTATTTTTTTTGTTTTTTCTGCTGTTCTTCAGCCTGTTCCATCATTTCCTGGAACTTTCTGGTAAACTTGTTCTGTTTCTTAGGTTTCTTTTTATTCTCCTGAATCTTCGCATGGATCTTATCTTCATCAATGATCGCATATTTTATCACGAGCATGATCCCTATGGTAATTAGGTTGGAAGTGAAATAATACAATGAAAGTCCACTCGCATAGTTATTGAAGAATATCAACATCACAAGCGGTGAAAGATACATTAAGAATTTCATGTTAGGCATTCCCGGTTGCTGATTCGCCTGCATGCTCTGGCCTGTGGTCATCATCATATAAACAAAAATAGCAACAGATGCCAGAATGGGGAATAAACTTACGTGGTCACCATAGAACGGAATAGTGAATGGAAGCTGTGCAATTGTATCATAACTTGAAAGGTCATCTGCCCAAAGAAAGCTTTTCTGTCTTAGCTGAAATGCACTCGGGAAGAACTGAAATAATGCATAGAATACTGGAATTTGCATCAAAGCAGGCAAGCATCCGCTCATAGGGCTGGCTCCCGCCTTGCTGTAAAGCTTCATGGTTTCCTGCTGCTTTTTCATCGCATTGTCCTTATATTTCTCATTCAACTCATTGATCTCAGGCTTCAGGATCTTCATTTTAGCCTGGGATAAATAAGACTTATAAGTTACCGGAGATAATACTATTCTAACTACAATGGTCATGGCGATAATTGCAAGACCATAGCTTGGTAATACTCCAGCTAAAAATGCGAAAAACGGAATGAAGAGATACTTGTTGATCCATCCGAAAATTCCCCAACCTAATGGAATTATTTCATCAAGATTGCGATCATAATCATTCAGTATTTTATAATCTGAAGGACCATAATACCAATTCATACTATAATTCAATTCTCCAGCCTTTAATTCTAACGGAATCGTAGAGGCAAAAGTTTTGGTGTAAACAGTATCAATTTCTTCATCTTCTACCAGATTTTCGACTTTAAAACTGCTTGTTTTAAAAGGATTATCGGTTAATAAAATAGAAGAGAAAAAGTGTTGTCTATAGGCGATATAGCTAATGTCTTCATCTTCATCCTCACCATCGCTTACACTGTCGTCATCCCCACCATCATATTCATAAATAAGATCGGTATAACGATTTTCATAAGAAATACTTTTTGCATGACGGTAACCTTTCAGCTTCCAGTCCAGGCTTGGAGTTTCAGAAGAATTTAAAATACCGGTCAAACCCTGGGAACGCACACTAAAATCCAGCATATATTCACCGGGACGCATGGCATATCGATATTCCAGATATTCATCTTCAGAAACCTTCAATTTCATAGACAGGATCTGGTTTCCATTGCTTTCAGTAAGTTCAGGCTCGAAGAAAAGATTTTCAGTATTCAATGTTCTACCATCGGTAGTACTCAAACTCATGTTTAATGAGGCATTACCATCTTTGATCAGGTGAACTGGAAGGGAATCAAATGTTTTGAAATTTTTAAGACGAGCTTCCTCAATGTAACCACCTTTATTTGAAATTTTAAGTTCTAGAAGGTCGTTCGAGATCGTTGTAGAACCACCCTGGGCAGAAGTTAATGTTTCTGAATAACCAAAAGCTCCCAAACGGCGCTGTGCATCTGCAAGTGCTGTAGAATCGTTACTTTGTCTGGTTGGAGCTTCTCCTGTCGCAGTTTGAGTATCCTGAGTTGTTGTTGGTTCAACCTGTTCTGTTGTGGCTGGATCTACGGTTGTAGTTTCTTCAGGCGTATTATTGTAGAGCATCCATAAGAGAATTCCCCCAATAAGTATAAATCCAATGATAGATTGAACGTCTATTTTCTTTTCTTCCATTATTTAATTTTGCTTATTCTTCCCTGGTCAAAAAAACGACCAATTTTTATTTCTGTGCCATCTTGGCATTTTTCTGTTTCACAGAATGTTCGTGCGCAGCTTTTACAAAAGAGACAAAAAGAGGATGTGGGCTGGCCACAGTGCTCTTATATTCAGGATGATATTGAACTCCTACAAACCAGGGATGATCTTTTAATTCAATAATCTCAACAAGACCTGTTTCAGGGTTGATACCGGTACTCATCATTCCGGCATTTTCCAGTTGTTCCTGATATTTATTATTGTATTCGTAACGGTGGCGGTGACGCTCTTTGATCAAATCCTTACCATATACACCATAAATAATGGAGTCTTTAGTTAATTCGCAATCCCAGGCGCCAAGTCGCATAGTTCCGCCTTTATGCGTCACTTCTTTTTGAGCTTCCATTAGATCTATTACCGGATGCTTTGTGTCTGGATCCATTTCTTTGGAATTAGCTCCTTTTAATTGAAGCACATTGCGCGCAAATTCAATAACAGCCATTTGCATCCCGAGACAAATACCAAGAAATGGCAGATCGTTCTCACGAGCATATCTTACTGCATCGATCTTACCTTCAATCCCTCTTTCACCAAATCCCGGTGCAACCAGGACACCGTCAAGATGACTTATTTTATTGTGAATGGTACTATCGTTAATAAATTCTGAATGGATGTATTCTACATTTACTGAAACTTCATTCTCTGCGCCGGCATGAATAAAAGATTCGAGGATAGATTTATAAGAATCCTGAAGTTCTACATATTTTCCAATTAAACCTATATGGACCTCAGCTTTTGGATTTTTATGTCTTTGTAGAAATTGATTCCAACGATCAAGATTTGGAGTGGTTTCATCTGGCAAGGCAAGTTTCTTTAAAGTCACCTTATCCAAACCTTCCTTTAGCATCATGTTTGGTACATCGTAGATGGTTGGAGCATCAATACTTTGAATTACCGCTTCCTGTCTAACATTACAGAATATAGCCAGTTTTCTGCGAATATCATCAGAGAGTTCGTGTTCTGTTCGGCAAACAAGAATATCGGCCTTAATCCCGCTCTCCATGAGAGTTTTTACACTGTGCTGAGTGGGTTTTGTTTTTAATTCACCTGCCGCAGAAAGATAGGGTACAAGCGTTAAGTGGATCACCAGCGCATTATCATCTCCCAGTTCCCACTTTAACTGTCTTACAGCTTCAATATAAGGCAGAGATTCAATATCACCTACGGTACCACCAATTTCAGTAATTACGATATCGTAATCACCATTCTGGCCAAGAATCTGGATCCTTTCTTTAATTTCATTGGTAATATGTGGAACTACCTGAACGGTTTTTCCAAGAAACTCACCGCGACGTTCTTTTTCTATAACGCTCTGGTAAATTCTTCCGGTAGTGACGTTATTTGCCTGAGAGGTATTTACGTTTAGGAAACGCTCGTAATGACCAAGATCCAGATCGGTTTCAGCGCCATCTTCGGTTACATAACATTCTCCGTGCTCATAGGGATTTAGGGTTCCCGGATCTACATTAATATAGGGATCCAGTTTCTGAATAGTAGCTTTAAATCCCCGTGCCTGCAACAATTTTGCTAAAGAAGCTGCGATGATCCCTTTTCCTAAAGAAGAAGATACACCTCCTGTAACAAATATATACTTGGTATCGGCCATTTTATTCTAGTTTGTTGTGTTGTTTTATTCAGGGCGCTAAATTACAAAGAAGAATAGAAAAAGCCACTAATTTGGAAAGCTATTATTAGGACTCTTTTAACAGAAGTTTTTTGTGATATCACGGCTTTGGATACCGCTTTCTAATTTGTCTCAGCAGGCCTTCAAGACTATTTATTTTTAATTCAAAAACCTGTTGCATTTGATCTCCAAGTTTTCCTGAAGGAAATCCTTTTTGCCTGAACCAGACATAATAGGGTTCTGGAATATCTGAAAGATAATAGTCTTTATACTTACCAAAATGCATTTTGGCGTAAGCAAGTTCCAGTAGTTTTTGTGGGTCTGGATTTGGCAATTTCAGGAAGCTTTTAAATAATCTGAAAGCTCAGAAAACTTTTTTTTATTCATTGGTTTTACCATGTATTTTAAAACACACGGATATTCTTTGGCCTTGTCCCTATCTATTTTACTGGTACTTGAAGTGAGTATGATAATTTGGTGGCGCACGTTTTTATTCTTCATAGCTTCCAGGAAGTCCCAGCCGTTCATTACCGGCATATTAAGATCCAGGAAAATAAGAGCGTTTTCATCTTTTACGACAGACTCAAAAGCCACTTCAGGATCTGTGAAATCCTTTACATGGCCTTCAAAACCTTCCAGCTCTATAAGTTTTTTGGTTATAAAATTAGAAATGGGCTGATCGTCTACTAAATAGATCTTTTTCATAAATCCTTGGCCTTTAAGTCCATCAATTCTTTTGATGCCATATCTACAACTTCTTTTAATACTCCGTCCATTTCTTCTACGCTTTCAACAAGTTTGGGAATTAATTCTGTTCTACATGCATCATCATCGAAAAATTCAAATAATTCGGCAATTCCCTGAATTCGTGAAAGTGGTTCCCTTATATTGTGAGCATTAAGAGCTGAAATATGGAGTAATTTTTCATTTTTTAAAGTGATCTCACTCGTTCTCGCCTTGATCGTCTGCTTTTGATTTTCAACAATTCTTTCGATCTCCTGATTCTTAGATTGAATGGTTTTGTATGCTTCAGAAAGATTTTTGTTCTGAATTGAAAGTTGTCTTTTTAGATAGATCTCACTAAATTTAGCCTGGATACAATCTACCATTAGCTTTAAGATCTCTACATCACCAACTGAAAATACTTTTTCCTTATCAGCGAGCAAAGATACTAATACTTTTCTTTCATTTTTGTCAAAACACCACCCCCAGAGCACAGGATCGTATAAAGAGTTGATATCCAGTTTATTTTTTATCAGTTTGTCTGGAAATTCATTGGTAAGAATTGGAATACCCTTAAGCATCAGTTCTTTTTCATAATCTAAAATCTCTGATTCCTCCTTTAGATCATACCAAACTTTATTTCCGAATAATTCAAAAAAGAAGTATTTGTTATTCTGAAAAATAGTCATCCTGATAATCTTGAAATTAATCAGATACTTTAGATGAGTTCTACATACTTCAGCTACCTGTTCAAGATTGGCACAACGATTTACATCATTGGCAAATTTTGAATAAGCCTCATAGGTAATTCTATATAACTGAGAGGTATTACGCGTTATATTACTCATAGGATTATGAGATTAGATAATTATTCAGGAGTTTCAAGCAATTCATTATCAATTTTAATCCTTGAAACATCAGCTATGGTATTTAGCATATTTACAAGGTCTGCCTGTGCCATTAGTTCCTGGATCTCTTTAGGAGTAAAGCCAGCGTCTTCCAGTTTTTCAAAATCTTCATCTGAAATATCTGAATGATTTAAAGCAGCCTTTGTTACTACCTGAACAGCAGTTTTGTAACTCATTGGCATGGAAGGGGAATTTAGGTTTTGCGTGGCTTTAAAATCTTCTTCTTCAGAGATCATAGAGCTCATACTGTCTGCAAAGATGCCATGCGCATGGGAACAGTAGTTACAACCTCTTTCTTTGGAAACATTATATATGATAAGTTGTTTTAGAACGTTAGGAACCTGGCCCTCCATTAAAGTATTTTTTAACTTACTCCAGTTGCCTTTCAATAATAGAGCGTTGTCTCCCTGGCATTTGAACCAGTTAAGTACAAAAGGTAGCTGTAAGGTCTTTTTTGTGTCGTCATAAATTTCTTGTACCTCTGGAGATGCTGAGTCATAAGAAACCATTTTGTATCTAGACTGAGTTATGGATAATGATTGATTCATAGGAATTTTGTAGGGTTAAGATTAGTATTTAGACTGTAAATATTACGGTTAATTTTTGTATTTCGTCGATCCTCTGCACTTTTTAACATTTTTTTCCTGTTAAGAATAAATACCACGTAGGACTAGTATTACGCATCATGCTCGTTAAATATTTGATAATCATTAGCGCTTCTCACAGGGTATTTTTAGTTTTAGCTTTTCATAAAATATTCTTACGATAAATGGCAATATTTGGATCTATTATTAAGAGTCTTATAGACCTGAAAGAAAATTTCACCAACGAAGGAGAGGCCGGCAAAAACCAGGTAGATGTATTGAGAGGACTTTTAAAAAAGGCCAAAGATACTTCATTTGGACAGCATTATAAATTTGATGAAATTTTAGAATCAGATAATATTCAGAAAGAATTTGCCAGCCGGGTTCCCTATTTTGACTATAATAAGATAGATAGTGAATGGTGGTATAAGTATCAGGAAGGTGAAGAAAATGTTACCTGGCCGGGCAGACCTCCATATTTTGCATTAAGCTCAGGTACTACCGGGAAAAGCAGTAAAAAAATTCCTGTGACCAGTGAAATGCTGGAATCTATTCGTAACGCAGGGATTAAACAGGTGAGCGCCCTTAGTAATTTTGATCTGCCACCAGACTTTTTTGAGAAGGAGATTATGATGCTGGGTAGTTCTACAGATCTTCAAAAAGAGGGTGATCATGAAGAAGGTGAAATAAGCGGTATTAGTGCCAGCAATATTCCCTTCTGGTTTAAGGGATATTACAAACCAGGTGAAGAGATTTCAAAAATCGACGAATGGGACGATAGAGTTCAAAAAATTGCAGAGACGGCCAAAGAATGGGATATAGGAGCTTTAAGCGGTATTCCTTCCTGGATGGAACTTATGCTTAAAAAGGTAATTGAATATCATCAAGTTGACAATATTCATGAGATCTGGCCAAATCTCCAGGTATATACTTCTGGTGGTGTGGCTTTTGAACCTTATGAGAAAAGTTTTGAAGCGCTACTGGGAAGACCAGTACAGGTGATAGACACTTATTTGGCTTCTGAAGGATTTTTAGCATTTCAAAGCAGACCCGGAACTCACTCGATGAAACTTATTCTGGATAATGGAATCTATTTTGAATTTGTTCCATTTAAGCCTGAGTATATTAATGAAGATGGGTCTATTACAGAAGATGCTCCGGTTATTTCACTGGTAGATGTTACAGAAGAGGAAGATTATGTGCTTTTAATTTCCACTGTAAGCGGTGCCTGGAGATACCTAATTGGAGACACTATAAAGTTTACAGATATAGAGAAGAATGAGATAAAAATTACCGGTAGAACTAAGTTTTTTCTCAATGTTGTTGGATCGCAACTTTCAGTAAATAAAATGAATGATGCAGTAAAAGAATTAGAAGATCAGTTTGATATTAAAATTCCAGAATTTGTAGTTGCTGCAAAAAGGGCGGAAGATGGAGAGTATTATCACTACTGGTATCTTGGAACTGAAGATAATATAGCTGATGAAGAACTTGCAGAAGCGCTGGATAAAGCATTAATGAATGCAAATAAAAATTATAAAGTAGCAAGGGGAAAGGCGTTACACGGTGTCAAAGTTACAGCAATAGCCCCTAATATGTTCCACGAGTGGAATGCCCGTAATAAGAAAAAAGGGGGGCAGGTAAAAATGGAAAAAGTGATGAACGAGGAAAAGCTTGATGAGTGGATTCAATTTTTAAAAGAACAGGGAGAGATCAGTTAATTGATCTCTTCATGAATCTCATCAATTAACACCATAATTTCTTCCTGAGAAAGATATAGATCTTGAATTCTATTTTTATAAGTTTCAGAAAGTTTTGAATGATTAAGTATAAAATCTTTCGTAGCAATGATTTTTTCACCCAATCCATGATTCACCGCATAAGTATCTGCAGCTCTTTCAGCTTCCCTGATGTAGTTTTTTGAAGTAATATATTTCAATCCAAACCAGACCAGACCAAATGCAGATCTATCTCTGTAATCCATAATATGTCCTAGCTCGTGACCAATCCAGCCTACCAGTACATCTGAAGGAACGGATGAAACATCGAATACCTCATCTTCAATTTTAAACTTTTCATTGATAAAAATGAGATAACTCCTGTTCTTCCTGTTTTTAAAAAGTCCGCTAATTTTTGGCTGAGCCTGCATAAAAGACTTTTTAATATTACTCTTAAACCTAATTTCAATAGGAGTGTCCTTAAGTTCTGGATAGTGCGAAAGAGCCACATAGGCTTCTCTCCAAATAACATCGGGTACAATTTTATTGCTAAACTCTAAGCTGTCTTTTTGTTGCATGGTTGATTGCTGGGCATAACAAGCTGGAAGAAAAATTAAAAAAGTGATTAAAAGAGTACTTTTTAAAATGCCTGTCATGTTTATTTTATTATTTTTCAAAGTACAACAAAATTGATGCCTTATAAATTTTCAAGTTTTAAAATAGACTTAAAAAACAAGCCTGTTCCATAAAAACATAAAAAAAGCAGGTATTAACCTGCTTTTGGAAATTTTATGTATTCTCAAACATTTTTAACTCTTCATCATTTCCTGAAGTCTTTGCTGAAGATCAGCATCAGATCTTAGAGCCATAGCAAGTTGTTGATATCTCTCCATGCTAAGATCACTTTCAGAAATTACGTTCTGCATTTTTTTCTGAAACTCCGGTTGCATTTCTTCCAGATCTGCAACAACTTCTTTGTATTTTTCGTCTTCTTCCTTAGTAGTTTCAATCTCTTTTTCTGGATCCATTTTAGCCTGATGGATTTCATTGAACCTTTGAAGTTCAAAATCTTCTTCCTGAACCACGGCCATCATTTCCTTCTGAACCTCCTGATTCATCATTCTCATTTTTTGAAACACCTCAGCAAACTGTGCTAATTCGGCATCACTTACTTCTATCTTTTCCTGTTGTTGTGGCATTGTAGTAGATTGGGCCGATACCGAGGCTGTTCCTACTGCTACTACAAATAACAAACTACTAAAAAACTTCTTCATTTTCTTTGTTTTATGATTTTACTCGTACTGTGCGAAAACTATGCCTTTAATCTAAATGTTCATAAGCTTTAAGAAAATGAAGCCCCGTCTTAAGGAAGCTTTAACAGAAAAAGAAGGCTATAAGCTTACAACTAAATAGATAATTACTCTCATAATTGAAAACCTGACATCGCTTCATAAAACTAAATTTAATGATTGAGCTTCTAATTTAAACATGTGGAATTCCCTCCACACTTCTTTATTTTCTGTTCTTTATATTAGACTCATACGTTGCGATCCATTCCTGTAAACTAATTTTTGATGAAAGCTCCCCAATAAGATCATATGGGATTTTATCCATATTTTTAAAACGTATACAACTTTTCCCCATATCTGGTTTTTTGCCTATATGTTTTTTATATTCTTCTACAAACCATTTATGCAGCTCTTTATCTGCATAAACCCCGGAATGGTAGACTGCAATATAATTTTTTTGTGACGCCAGGTTCATAAATGGCAGTGGAAGGGAAGGGTCACAGTGGTAACCATCAGGATACAGGTTATGAGGCACAACGTAGCCTATCATTCCATAGCTCATGGTTTCCTGAAAGCCATCGGGCAGATTCTCTTTTATAACAGCTTGTAATTTTGTCATTGCTTGTTTTCTCTCTTCAGGAACCTTTTCAAGATATTCCTTCGGGGATTCTGCATCGATTTTCATTTCTTCTTAATTTTAGTGATCTATACAAATTTAAAGGTTTAAGCGGTCTTTCGTCTCCAAAACAATGCAGCCAGTCCCAGGATTGGTCCCATACTTAAAAAAATAAAAATTAAAGCAGGTGTTAATAGACCAAGTAATATATTTAATAATTGTATGCTAAATATGGTTAGGGAAAAACCTATACAATTTACTATTGTAAGTGCAGTTCCTCTTGCTTCAGGAGATGTATTTTGAGCCACGAGCGTGGAGAATAGGGGAGAATCTGCCACAACTACCAGTCCCCAGAAAATAAGGAATCCAATAAAGCCGATTTCAGAATTGAGATTAAAAATAATGGGTGATATCAAGCAGCAAAGTCCAGATAGAAATAGTGCCATACCGGCGGTTCTTTTTACACCCCATTTTTCAGAAATATAACCGCCAAGTATACAGGATAATCCTCCAAGACCAATTATTAAGAACGATATTAAGGGGATACTAAAGTCGACTTCAGGATGTGAATTCTTATAGAAGCTGAGAATAACAGGAACAAAAGCCCAGAAGGCGTATAGTTCCCACATATGTCCAAAATAACCAAAAGCCGCCTGGCGAAAATTTGTATTTTTAAAAACCTTAAAGATGAGACTAAAGTCTGGTTGTGGTCTCTTCTTCTGATAAGGTCCATTTGGTACTAAGAACAAAATAAGAAGTCCGCCTGAAACGGACAGGCCAGAGGTAAAATAAATCACCGATCTCCATTCGAGATTGATAATTCCCGAGAGTTCTTTTAATAAATGCGGAAAAGCAGTGCCTAATACCAGGGCCCCAACCAGGTAACCAAGGGAGCGTCCAAGGCCTTTATCAAAATAATCGGAAGCGATCTTCATACCAACAGGATAGATCCCTGCCAGCGAAAAACCGGTTAAGAACCTGAATATGATCATACTAAAAAGCTGATTTTCTTCAAATAATGCACCTAGATTAAATAACGCCCCAAGGATGGAGCAAATAAAGAACACTTTTGATGGTGAAAATCTATCTGAAATGGTGAGGAAAGCAAAGCATAAGGTACCTGTAATAAATCCAAACTGTACTGCAGAGGTTAAATGTCCAAGTGCTTCAGAATTCAATCCAAATTCCTCAAGAAGACTGGGCATTACTGCATTTCCTGCGAACCACAGGGACGTACAGCAAAATTGAGCAAAAACAATAACAGGTAATATCCGGGAAGATACTTTCAAAAATATCGAAATTTAGTTCTTACTGGGTATTACCTGTTTCATTGTATTTAGCTCTACGGCTAAATTAATCTTTTATTGATTTTTCGGGCATAGTGACATCTTCATCTCTCAAGTATTTATCAAGAAAAGTGAGAATCTGCCTGTAAGCTTTGATTTCATTTTCCTTTTTGATAAAACCATGACCTTCATCAGGAAAAACCATATACTCAACAGGAACATCATTGGCTTTTACTGCTTCCACAATTTCATCAGACTCAACCTGAAGCACCCGCGGATCGTTAGCTCCCTGTAAAACCATGATAGGATTTTTTACATTCTCAGCATGGAATAAAGGAGAATTCTTTCTAAGCCTTATAGAATCTTTGGTGTTTGGATCACCTAATTCTTCATATAAAGCATTCTTAAAAGACTCCCAGTAAGGCGGGATAGATTTTAAAGTACGCAACCAGTTAGTTACCCCGAAAATATTTACTCCAACTTCAAATTCCTCAGGCTCGAAAGTCATAGCTGCCATGGTCATATACCCACCATAACTACCACCAATAATTCCTATTTGATCTTTATCGATGTAATCTTGTGATTCCAGCCATTTTTTCCCGTAAATCACATCCTGAAGGTCTTTTTCGCCATGATTCTTGTCATCCATTTTATAGAAACTTGCGCCATATCCACTACTACCGCGGTTATTTACGGCCAATATTGCATATCCATGATTAGCCAGATATTGAATAAGGGCAAAATAACCTACTCTGGACTGACCACCCGGCCCGCCATGAACCCAAACTAACGCAGGTTTTTTATTATCGGCCGTTGCAGTTAGCGGTTTGTAGTAGATCGCAGGTATTTCCAGTCCGTCAAAAGATTTGTATCTAACCACCTCTGCAGATACAAGGTCATTAACATCAATTTCCGGATTTAATGTACTCGTTAATTTTTTGAGCTCTTTGGTTTTTAGGTTATAAACATAAATATTATTGGGGGTTCTTGATGTTCCAACGGTTAACCTGAGAAGCTCCTCGCTATCTGAGAAACTGGCTGATACGATATTTCCATCTTTAATATCTGGAAGCTCCATCGGAGTTTTTGTTGCATTCTCCCACATAATTAGCTTGTTGGAGCCGTCTTCGTTTATCGCTATTACCCTGTACGTGTCATTTTCGCTTAGGCTGCTGTACATTACATCCCAGTTGGTTTCGTAAAGAACTTCAGACTCCTTGCTATCTAAATTAAAAGACATCAGCCTGCTAAATTCACCGCCGTGATTGGTGGTGTAGTAAAGCTCTGTTTTATCCTTACTGAATCCAGTAGGACTGTAACTGAAACCCGGTTTGGAAATTTCAGTCATTTCTTCGTTCTCTATATTAAGTAAGAAAAGTTTATTTTCACTGGTAGTTATTGGTTTTGATAGCGCAAGAAATTTCCCTGAATCTGATACATCTGAAACCGAGTAGCCTTCTTTGTTCTCATAGATCATTTCCGGTTCCCAGGTCCCAATTTTCATACTGTATAGATCAAAAAATTGAGGGTTTCTTTTGTTTGATAAGTAGTACATGGTTGATTTGTCACCGCTCCAGCCTGCAAAATTCGCCTTTTCATTTTCTCCGGATGTAAGATCCCGGGAAGTGCCATCGGGTTTTAACAGGTATAAATGATCTATTTCATTTCCCCCTTTATCTGCAGAATAAATAATGTCTTCAGAATTAGGAACATAATCTACCGCGAAAAATGATTCTTCAGTAGAATTGGTCACCGCAGATTTTGATTTGCCATCCAAAGTGATTTCATACAGATTAAAAATACCAGATTCATCAGAACTTATCAATAATTTACTTTCATCATTAGAAAACTGTCCGCCACCAATACGGGTGTTTTCATAGAATTGTTCTATGCTGTACTCTTTTGGTTTTTTTTCATCCTGTGCAAAAATCCCTACGGCAAGCAGGAAAATTAAGTAATTGATTTTTTTCATTTTTTGTGAGTGTTGGTTAGAAAAAGACCTTCTAAAAGGAAGGCCAGTTAAATATACAAAAAATGAAACTCTGGAATTTAACCAGAAAAAGAAGGGAAGTAATTAGAGGTGTTCCTGGTTGTTATTGGTGAGCGCATGTTTTTCATTACCGGTGTGTTTGGTAGAGGCCGGCTCAAATAGCATGACATGAACTTCTTTTTCGGCGATCGGTTTATGCTCCACACCACGGGGAACAATAAAGAATTCGTTTTCATTTAATTCTACCGTCCTGTCCCGAAATTCCAATTTCAAAGTTCCCTTTACGATCCAGAACATTTCATCTTCATCATCATGGGAGTGCCATATAAACTCACCTTTTAGTTTGGCAAATTTTACCTGCTGGCCGTTAAGTTCACCAACAATTCTCGGATTCCAGTGATCTGAGAATTTTTTAAATTTATCCTGTACGTTTACTTTTTCCATTACTGTTGAGGGCTTTTGTGATCGTAGCTTAAAACTCTTTTGAGAATCCAGTTATTATCTTCTTTAATCCAGACATGAGTAAATTTAGCCGAACTGGTTTTATAAAGTTCTTTACCAGATTCCTGTATATAAAAGTCGTGAATTCCTTTTTGAAGCGCACCATATAATTTCCCGTTTGCATAAAGAGGAAAGACTTCAAGACTCCCTTCAACAAGTTTTCTAATAGGTTTTTTATCGGGATTTGAACAAATATTGTTTCTTACATTCTCTAAAAAGTCTTCCTTGTTTGTGGTTAAACCACCCTGGTCATGATAGAATTCAAGATCTTTACTTACGAAACTCTCGAATCGTTCAATTTTACATTGGTTGAAACCTATATCAAAGAGCAAACTGTCACGGGATTTTAGGCTTATGTATAAATCTGAATTTTGATCAACTTGTGAATTAATCAAATTAAATACAAAAAGACAGATGAGAGTGGTAAGAGTTTTTTTCATATTAAAACGATTAATTACGCATTAACCAAAGGTAAGATTCCAGAAAATTATCGCTCCACATAACTTCATTATGTTTACCTCCTTCGACATATTTAACCTTAAATTTCTCGTTTTTGATTCCTTTTTCTTTTAAAACTTCGATCATTCTTTTCAGGTCTGGAACCATCTCCTCAGACTCTTCAGTACCTACCAGAAAATAAAATTTAGTTTTTGTGTTTAAATTCGATTCCCGGGTCATATCATAAATTTTATCATTGAACCAGAAAGAAGGAGAATATGCTCCAACCATTCCAAAGGTATTTGGATACTTCAAAGCGGCATAGTAAGCTACAAGACCGCCAAGGGAAGAACCGAAAATCCCGGTATTTTCATGGTCTGGCAAAGTTCTATAGGTGCTATCTATATGAGGTTTTAAATTATTCAAAATAAAATTTAGATATACATCTGCCTTTCCACCGCCATATTTTTCATGCGGAAAAGGCGTTAATTCATCAATTCTTTTGTTGCCTCCATGTTCAATACCCACAATAATAGCTTCAGGGGTTTTGATGCTGTCCAGGATTTCATCTACTTCCCATTCACCAACGTACGAGGTTTCTTTATCAAATAAATTCTGCCCGTCGTGCATATATATTACGGGATATTTCCTCTCTGTGTTTCGATAATTTCCCGGTAAATAAATCCAGATCTTTTTTATCGTATCTAACTGAGGCGTCTCAATAGTAAAGTGTTTTACTTGTTTAGAAAGACTGCTTTGGGCCAGCGAGTTGAAAGAGATAAATAGTATTAGAATTAATAAAAAAGGGTTCGATCTCATAAAATTTTGATGTTTGGTAAGTCTACTCAAAAATAGGATTTATACTTATAATATCGCGCTATTCTTTTGAAGTCTCGTTCCCGCATTCAAAACACGGAATTAATTTTTCATCAATTTCTGCATTTTCAGAGCCTTTTAGGGCTTCGGTAAGTTTTCCTTTCTGCTGAATTATAGTATGGAAGCTTTCAGCATATTCTTCTAAACGATCTCTCCGGCTCTTAATTTTGGTGCTGATATCCTGTTGATCGAGTTTGGCAATTTCAGCAGGCCAGACCATAAAGGCATCATCTATTTTCTTATCACTGAGTAATTGCTGCAGCTCCCTGGCTTGTTCAATGTAAATTTCCTTTGGCGTGTCTATCAGAAAATAACGATCGAAAGGATATACCAGTCCGGGCATATAATCAATTTCTTCTCCAAAAGGTCTTACTAATGGCTCCAAATTTTCGTTAGTAATAATAGAAGGGATTATTCCACTAATGTTAAAAAATGCATTATCCCGATCACCTGCCAGTGGAATTGCCTTAAAAGAGCCATCATTTTTAAGTAAAACCCATCCCCATTGTTCAGCGTGCCGGTCCCAATCTCCAATCAAAAGATCAAACAGGCGTGCTTTAATTAAAGAAGCTCTGTCAATCTTAAGTGTTTTTCCTTCTTTTTGTTTTAGTTCCTGAAGATCTTTCGTTTCCACAATTTCATCCACATTTTTGAAAGACGTCCAGTTCTTTTTGCTTTCGGTTTCATATTCCAGAAGGTAAAGGCGGTTCCCGTATTCTTTATTATAGGTTCCCAGTTTATCATGTTTTGGTATAAAATACATGGTTGGATGGGTATGCAATACGCCTGCTATATCTGAAAGTTGGGCCGCGAGTAAAGCTCCATAGGGATGTTGGGCAGAGATCCCATCTACAATAATATTTTGCAAACCAAGGTCTTCGGCAACTTCGGGAATTAATTTTTCAGGATCTTTAGCAACACTTCTTAGCGTGAAGATAATGCCTTCTTCATTTTCAAGTTTTAAAGAGTGAGTTTGCTTACCACCACCTTCTTTTATGATTTTAAGACCGCCTTTAAGTGTATCTAGAAAAGCAATAGGAACTTTTACGGGAGTAGACCAGGATTTGCGATAATTTTTACCCTGCATAAATTCTTTTAGAATATTCCCTTCATATAGACTGCTGGGAGCGACCAGAACAGAATCATGCTTCTTAAAATCAACCTTTTCCAGATCTTCATAATTTTTTATCTCACAGGTTTTAAATTCTTTATCGGTACTGGAAACTGACAAATAGACGAGCAAAATAAAAGCAATGAAAAGTATTACAACAGCGACTAGTATTTTTTTCATTCAGAACTGATTATTGAATTTCGGGATTCAAAACTATAATTTCAGTGGATAATTACAGATTATGAAAAGTTATAATATTCAAAAAAATCTGTTTTACATTCCAACGGTAGTTTATTCATACTTTAATCCATTTGTAATTCGCTGCGTTTATTCCTTAGATCGGGCCCACCTTGCAGAATAGATTTGAGGTTTAACATATAAAAGGTCCATCCGGTTTTACAACCCACATAAAAGTTCATTATAGATTCTTCATCTTGCGGGATATTTTCCTGAACCAGTCTAAGAATTTGTTGTCCATTTTCTTCAACAATGCGAACACCAACCTTTCCTGCTTTTCCGAAAATAAATCTAAGAAATTCACCTTCTTCAGGATGTAAGACTTCTCCGTGTTCTTCAATATTATCTGGCCAGCCATACCATTGCCATCTATAAGAATCTCCGGGCTGGATATTCTCATCTCGTTTTCTTTTTTCTCCATTTCCGGTAGAGAACTCTGCTAATCGCAAGAACCAGTTCTCCAATATTTTTGGAGTCATCCACGCTTCAATAATCTTCTCCCTGGGATTATCTATTGGTATATTTACCGTAAAGCTGCTCCAATCTAATTTCTTTCTTTCACCCATGATTTTATCTTTTTATGATCTAAATGAACCAGTTAAAGATTGTTTTATAAATTTAATGAAAAATACCATGTCTATACAGTATAAGGCTCCTCCTAAAACCAGAATTGGCCATATTCATTTAAGAGTTTCAAATATTGAAAAATCTCTCCTGTTTTACAGGGATCTCCTGGGTTTTGAAATTACTGAAAGAATCGGTGATCAGGCTGTTTTTCTTTCTGCAGGAGGATATCATCATCATATAGCTTTAAATACGTGGTATAGTAAAAACTCCTCCAAATCAAATAAATCTGGAGTCGGGCTTTTTCACGCGGCGATACTCTATGATAAACGAGAGGAATTAGCTGCAATTACCAGAAGACTCATTGAAAATAATTATCCGTTAACAGGCGCTGCAGATCATGGTGTCTCTGAAGCGATTTATCTTGATGATCCTGATGGTAACGGGATTGAATTATATTGGGACAGATCAAAAAAAGACTGGCCTAGAGATGCAGATGGCAGTTTGAAAATGTACACTAAAAACCTGAATGTAGAAGATCTGATAAATGCATGAATATTACCGGGTAAAACCATCAAAACCAATATCCCTTATAAAACATTTTGTGCTCCTGGAAATTTCTCACTCACCTGTTATACTGTATGGCAGGATAAAATCTTTTCTTCAACCAGAACGAAACTCTCACTAGTAAAATTAATGCCGGAACTTCTACAAGCGGACCAATGACGCCCGTAAACGCCTGACCGCTATTTAACCCGAAGACTGCAATGGCAACGGCAATTGCCAATTCAAAATTATTACCGGCTGCCGTGAAAGAAATAGAGGCATTCTTATCATAAGAAGCACCCATGGCTTTGCTTAAAAAGAAACCAATGAGAAACATAAGGCTAAAGTAAATTAATAACGGAATTGCAATCCTAACAACATCCATTGGAATTTCCACGATTAATTCTCCTTTTAATGAGAACATAAGAATAATGGTGAATAAAAGCGCAATCAGCGTTACTGGCGAGACTGCAGGAATAAATTTATTCTCATACCAGCTTTCTCCTTTCATTTTCACCAATATTAATCTGCTTAAAATTCCCAGTGCGAATGGGATTCCCAGGTAGATTGCGACACTTTCAGCAATCGTGGCAATAGAAATATCTACTATAGCACCCTCAAACCCGAATAGGGGAGGAAGCCAGGTAATAAATAACCAGGCATAAAAACTATATGCGAATACCTGAAAAATACTGTTTAACGCAACCAGTCCAGCCCCGTATTCGCTATTCCCTTCAGCAAGGTCATTCCAGACCAGTACCATGGCAATACATCTTGCCAGTCCTATTAAAATAAGGCCCACCATGTATTCAGGGTGATCCTGAAGAAAAATCAAGGCGAGAAAGAACATTAAAAAAGGACCAATTATCCAGTTGAGCACCAAAGATATACTCAGAATCTTTACATTTTTAAAGACTTTTGGCAGCAGTCTGTATTTTACCTTGGCCAATGGCGGATACATCATTAAAATTAGCCCCAGGGCAATTGGGATATTGGTGCTCCCGCTGCTATAGGAATTGATATTTTCAGGAATTGAGGGAATAAAATAACCCAGCCCAACACCAATCCCCATGGCAATAAAAATCCATAATGTAAGGTTCTTGTCCAGATAACTTAACTTTTTTGACATATTATTTTATATTATTGAATACAAAGATCATTTCAGAAGCGATTTGATCACTACGTTCATTATATTTAGTATCAGCTAATTTAGTTCCATCAAATTCTTTGGGATCGCTATAATCCAGGGCAACCCTGGCGTCGCAACCTGGAATGAAAGGACAGTTCTCATCTGCATGAGAACAGGTCATCACCGCAGCAAAGTTTTTAGAAGGGTTTTCCGGAGCATCATATACTTTAGAATAACATTCCAGTGGTTTGGCATTTTCAGCATATTGTACCTTAAAATGAGGATTCTCACCAGATTTGGAGGCGATTTTGAAACCTGCTCTGTTCAAAGCAGCAATAGCATTTTTATAAAAGGCAGTGGCTTCGGTACCGCCGGAAAAACAATCGGTTTCTATTCCTAAATTGGAAGAAATTGCCTTGGCCCAAACCTGCGCCAGCTGGCTACGACGGGAGTTGTGCGTACAAATGAAATTGAGCTGAATAGCCTGCCCTGAATCTTTTTTCTTCTGGATAAAATCTATAAGAGGTTGAAGCACCTCTTTTCTCCTTGCTGAGATAGAAATCTTTTCTAAATCTTTCAGTTTTTTTTCCAGTTCCGGATAAAATTTTGGTTGAGTCATATAAATGGTATTAGCAACAACCTGATTCTGGTGAACAGGATGAATTTTGTAGTTCAGCTAGTTTTACTTTTGGCTTCTGTGCCGGAATACCGCAATTTTCTTTTGCCAGACAGTCTGTTTGAGTATTGATGAGTTGAAAATTTTCACCATTGAAATCCAAATGGAATTTATTGATGCTTTCAGCCTGATACTCTACCTCTATTTCAGCATCTGAAAGTTGTAATTTGTCTTGGGCAAGTTCAATGATATGAACAAGTTTTTCCGGATGAAGACGGTGATTATAATCGTTTTCTTCCCAAAGTTGAAAAGAAATTTTCTCTTCATTTCTTAAAGTGCCGCCGCAGTCAATAAACTTCTTGTTTATCTCTCCTACCTCGGTAACATGAAAGTGTTCTGGTACGAGTTCTCCGTTTGGCAACTCAAATCCAATTTTCTCCAGGCTTTGTAAATGTTTGGTAAATTCTGAAAGTTTCATTTTTTTATGTTTTAAAATTTAATAGGTAAAATGCAATTCAGTAAATATTTAAGAATGTTTGATTAAAACTTAATACTGACTCCAAATTATATCTATCGTTTTATCGTATTATTACGATATTGGTTCTGAAATTTTTTTTAGCAGCAATCGTCGGGATCAAAACGCTGAATCTTGTCAAACATGTCGTTAAATAGTTTTTGAACATTACTCCATTTTTCAGGATTTATACAATAACTCATAGAGACCCCTTCAATACTTCCCTGTATAAGACCAATATTTTTAAGTTCTCTTAAATGCTGACTAATGGTTGCCTGAGCCAGGCCTAATTCGTTTACAAGATCTCCGTTAATGCATTTACTGGATGCCAGCAAATACTGGAGAATGGCTATACGGGCAGGATGCGCTAATGCCTTGGCAAGAACTGCCAGCTCATTCTGTTCCTTTGTAAATAGGTCGGTTTTAGTAACACCCATAATAGATAATTGTATATTGCAATATTACGATGAATAGATTGTTCAGCAAAATTTAATTTGAAATTTTTTTAAATCTTTACACGTTGATTAGTTGAGGCGGCTTTATTGATCTTTTCCACTATATTAATATCTTTCATTCCCTCTTCGCCGGGAACTAAGACCTGAGTATCATTCAAAATAGCCAGTGCGTCATTATCCATTTGAACGGCTTGCTGGTTTTTACCCATAGGAGAAAGAATTTTACCATCACTGGTCTTTCCGCGTACGCCAGAATAAGATTGCATAGGTCTCAAATAATACCAGCCATTATTTGTAGTTATTTCCAGGTTATTAAGGCTTTCGCCAAAACTAGTCTTTCCGTTTACGATGATTCCTTCTGGAAATTCCATTTCAAAACTGGTAGTTTCATCAACTTCGGTAAAAATGTTTGGTCTGTTTGTGCTTTGTTGTGCTGTCACCGCAATAGGTTCCAAACCTGTGGAATATCTGGCTGCATTAATGGAATAAACCCCCATATCATAGATGGCACCACCTCCCATTTCTTTATTGAGCTTCCAGGGATTGATAGTGCCGCCATTATATCCAGCTTCAGAAATAACATGATCTATATTGCCATAAGGTCTGGTTTCAGCCCATTTCATAATAGTTTGAGTATTCTTCTCATGCTGCATTCTATAACCAATAGATAATTTCACTTTATTCCTGGTGCAGGCTTCAATGATCTGCTGACATTCATGGGCCGTTCGTGCCATTGGTTTTTCACACCAAACATGCTTTCCCGTATTTGCAGCTTTAATGGAATATTGGGCATGGAGACCGGTTGGCAACACAATATAGATCACATCAATCTCATCATTATTTGCGATCTTATGCATATTCTCATAGTTATATACATTAGTATCTTTGATCCCATACCTTTTTTGCCAGATCGGGATTTTCTCAGGACTCCCAGTAACTATTCCTTTTAATTCACAATGATTTGTTTGCTGAAGGGCAGGAGCAAGCAGATCTGTACTGTAATATCCCAGGCCAACGAGAGCAACCCCCAGTTTTTTATTGGATCCCGAAGTAATACAACCCGGGAAAGGAAGTAATGCAGTACCGAGTAATATACCTGATCTTTTAATAAATGTTCTTCTACTGCTCAAAATCGCTGTTTTAATCTCCTTAAAAATAACTTTTTATAAAATTGGCATCTAAGAAAAGGTTAATATTTCTGAAAATTTTAAGCAAATCTTATATCCTTCTGTCTTAAAAAGGGTTAATTGTCATAAAGTCAACAAAGCCTTAACGCTTCATTAGTAAGGTTTGCGTAGTTCTGTAGGTAAATTCACATTATCAAACCAAACTACTATTACAATGAATCCCTTTAAAGCATTAAGAAAAGTCTCTTTATTATTTATTAGTAGTGCCCTGTTCTATGCCTGTAATTCCAATACTCAGGTAGTAGAACCTTCAGCTCCGCAGACTCAGGAGGTTTCAATGAGAAATCCTGTTGTTAAAAAGGAAGCAAAGATCTTCAGAAAAGAGATAAGCTATAGCGTAGATTCTTTAAATACGAAAAAGGAAATTGATAGTTTATTCAAAACCTATTCAGAAGAACAGCTTCAAACCATTCTTGCACTTAACAGAATAGAGAAGAATGGAATACGACCAGAAAAACTTATTGTAGTACCAGATTGTGCTTCAGACGAATTTAACGCTTACAGTCCTTTTCCTGAAAATATAAATTTTTTACAATGTATCCCTAAAACTGTATTGATTTCACAAAGGGTACAGGCATTTGGTCTTTATGAAAATGGAGAATTGATAAAATGGGGACCAGTAAGTACGGGTAAAAACTCCACCAGGACTCCAAACGGATTGAATTACGGAAATTATAAGGCAAAACGTAAGATTAGTACAGTAGATGAATCATGGGTATTACCATACTATTTTAATTTTATGAATTTTGAGGGAGTAGGCGTACATCAATATGCACTACCGGGATATCCTGCGAGTCATGGATGTGTGCGTTTATACATGGATGATGCGAAATATATCTTTGACTGGGCAAATATGTGGGATGTAGAAGGATCAAAAATTGCGAAAAACGGAACTCCATTTATGGTTTTTGGTGAATATGATTATGGATCAGATAAGCCGTGGATCAACCTTTCCCAGAATATGAAGGCAAATGATCTTACTCAGGAAGAAATAAATACACTTGAGGGATATCTTCAGAAATACCAGGAAGACCCAAAGAATTTTCAAAATATAGCTTCGAAAAATGCTGAAGCAGAATTAGCCAAAGCTTAATTAAATTAGATTTTAATTACATTAGCCGGTAAACATTGATACTATGAAAGGTTTTAATTTTTACCGGTTTTTTTATGCTTTTATCTTAATGATATTTTCTGGAGATCTGATTGCCCAGGAAACCAGTATCATGATAAGAGCAAAAGCTAAAGATGCTAAATTTATTGGTTCATCCATTGGCGGAGCTAAAATATTGGTGAAAGATGCATTAACCGAAGAAATTCTGGCACAAGGTATTACTTCAGGAAGTACGGGCAATACTGAAAAGATCATGAAACAGGATTGGAAACGTTCAGAAAAACTTTCTGATGATAAAACTGCCGGTTATAAAGCTATCCTTGATATTGAAAACCCTAAATTTATTACTATTGAAGCCTATGCCCCTGTAAATAAAAAACAGGCTGAGGTAATGAGCAGTACTCAACTTTGGGTGATCCCGGGAAAAGATATTACAGGAGATGGCGTCGTACTGGAAATACCTGGATTTGTTGTTGATATTCTAGGTCCGCAGACTCATGAAAGGATTGCTGCTTCTGAAAAGGTAGAGATAAAGGCAAATATTGTTATGATGTGTGGTTGTCCAATAACCAGAGATGGAGTTTGGAATGCCAATCAATACGAAGTGAAAGCCATTATTACCGAAAAAGATGGCAATGCTAAAGAGTTTGAATTAACTCAAAAAGATAAGCCCAGTACCTTTAAAACTGAAGTTACTCTTGAAAAAGGACTTTATGAGGTAGTGATCTATGCTTACGATCCAGTGACCGGAAATACAGGCCTAGACAGAACAAACATCATCATAAATTAAGATTTTAGCAGGCCAAGTGCTTCAATCGTCCTTAGAACGCCATTATCGTTATTATCATGGCTGGTGATAAAATTACTCGCCTGAAGAATTTCAGGGTGTGCATTCTTCATAGCGTAGCTGTGTTTCGCAACCTGCATCATTTCCAGATCGTTTAAATAATCACCAAAAACCAGTGTTTCTTCCGGTGAGATATTCAGCTCTTTTTGTATATCTTTTATCGCATTTCCTTTATTGGCATTTAATGCGGTGATGTCTATAAAAACCTTCGCGGCAATTGCCACTTTATAACGATCTGTATAATTCACAAAATGAGGAAATGTATGATCTTCTACTCCGTTGAAATTGCATAAAGTGACCTTTAAGTAGGTGTCTTCAACTTTTGTGAGATCTTCAACTACCTCAAGTCTCTCGTAGAATTTTGAAATTTCATTTCGAAAGTTTTCATCTTCAGATTCAATATATGCCGACTCTTTTCCGCATAGAACTAGTTGTGTATGTTCCAGTTCTCTGCCTAGCTGAATGAACTCTATTGCAGCATTTTTTTCAATTGGATTTACATAAAGTTCTTTGCCCTTGTGGGAAACATAAGTTCCATTTTCAGCAAAGAACATGGTTCGATCTTTTATTTTTTCAAACTTAGATTCCAGATTATAAAACTGGCGACCACTGGCGATAGAAAATAAAATACCACTCTTCGTTAATTGTTCTTCAACTTTCCAGAAGTCTGGATGTATCTCATGGTTATCATTCAGCAAAGTCCCGTCTACATCGGTTACAATAAGTTTGATCATAGCTATTCATTTGAAGGATCAAAAGTAAAGTAATGAGATTATAATCGTTTTAAATTGATATTAATTTTAGTAGTAAGGCTATAATGAATTCTTATTCTATTTAGTAGCAATAATCTTAGGAATCTAGCTTTTGAACGTACTGTGTTTAATATAGCGTTATGGAGTTTCTAAAACTGCCGGAAATGAGCATTTATAACTTTTTAGAATTTTACAGGCTTGTGAGTCAGTATATACTTGGAAATTCTAAAATAAATTCAGAACGAAAAGATCGAGATTATTACCTCAGAAAGGCAGCGTTATATTTTTTCGCTTTAAATGTTTGACAGACAGTTATTTCAGAATTTTTATTTAAAATAAATCTAAATAAGCTTTTATTTTTCATTTCCGGATAATAGATTTGCGGTTCTATTTATAATAAGTCTAAATAAAATTAACCAAAATGAATCGAAAAATACTTATCCTGATTTTGCTTGTTTCCGTTACCGGATTTGCCCAGAATTCCGGAAATCTGCAAGGCAAGGTCACTAATGTGGAAGGAACGGCAATTGCAGAAGCGAATATAAATATTGAAGGAATAGGCAAGGGGACCCAAACAGGTGCCAATGGTTCTTTTGAGTTGAATAATATTCCTCAGGGAAATTATTTATTAAAAGTCACTTATATGGGGTTCAAACCTCAACAAATAGCGGTATCTATTAATGGAGGAGAAACAACCCAATTATCAGATATAATTTTGATACTGAATGAAGAAACTTTGAATGAGGTGGTGATCAACGGTAACGGAAATGCAAATAAATTTAACCGGGATAAAAGTGTTTACGTTTCAAAGATGCCTTTAAAGAAGATCGAGAATCCGCAGGTCTATGATAATATTACCGCTGAAATTCTCAAAGAACAGATTATTACCAATTTTGATGATGCTTTAAAAAATAGTTCAGGCATCACTAAGCTTTGGGAGTCTACGGGTAGAGGAGGAGATGGAGCCGGATATTATTCTTTAAGAGGCTTCCCCGTTCAACCCAATTTAGTAAACGGACTCCCTGCAATCACCAATGGAAGTCCAGACCCTGCCAATATTGAGAATATTGAAGTTATAAAGGGCCCATCTGGAACTTTATATGGAAGCAGTCTTATTTCTTATGGGGGCTTGATCAATATAACAACTAAACAACCTTATGACTATTTTGGAGGAAACATTACTTATACTTTGGGGAGTTTTGGCCTTAATAGAATAGCGGCAGATGTAAATACGCCACTGGACGATGAGGGTGATGTTGCACTAAGGGTGAACACAGCCTATCAAACACAAAATTCATTTCAGGATGCCGGGTTTTCAAAATCACTGTTTATAGCTCCATCTTTGAAGTATAAGGTGAATGATAAACTTTCATTTCTTATAAATACTGAATTTTTCGACGGGGAATCTACCAATCCAACTATGCTTTTTGTAGACAGGGGGGCGCCGTTAACCGTTACCAATATTGATGAACTCAATTATAATGCCAGCAGGTCTTACACTAGCAATGATCTAACTCTGGAGAATCCTACCTATAGCCTCCAGGGACAGATGAATTATGAACTTTCAGATCACTGGACCTCACAAACCGTTATTTCACGGGGGAGCGCAAAATCAAAGGGCTACTACTCTTATTTATATGAATCGACAAGATTTTTTGAAGGTCTGGATGAGGGTATTGTGCTTTCTAGGTTTATGAATAATCAAAACTCCACCACGCTCACTACAGATTTTCAACAAAATTTTATTGGTGATTTTGAGCTCTTCGGAATGAGGAATCGAATGGTCGCCGGTCTCGATTATTTCCAAAGGGAAGTGATAGATAATGGTACCGGATATATAGGAAATGGGAATGTTTATATAGGAAATGCCAGTTTGCAAAACGTAAATGAAAATGTTTTCGGAATTACAGAAGAAGCTAATTATATCACTGATGGAGACAGCGGAATCCTTTCTACCGCTGCTGTTGATGGATTGCTGGAAAACACAGATCGTAATAATAGTACAACCAAAGAGGATATCTACAGCGCTTACATCTCTAATGTTTTAAATATTACACCTGCCTTATCGGCTATGGCGAGTTTACGTATAGATCAATTTGAAAATGATAGCAACAGCCAGACAACTTTTTCTCCAAAATTCGGAGTGGTTTATCAACCAATGATCGATAAGCTCTCGGTTTTTGCTAATTATATGGATGGCTTCAGTAACGTGGCTCCTTCTGAAGCAATAAATCAGGAGACCGGTGAAACCAGGAGAATTACATTTGATCCCGAGCACGCCACGCAGTTTGAAATTGGGACAAAGCTTAATTTTTTCAATGATAAACTTTTTGCCACCTTAAGCTATTATGATATTCAGGTTGAAAATATTGTTTTGGGCAGTGGGTTTGAAGTGACCCAGGATGGTACACAGTACAGTCGTGGATTTGAAGCCAGGATTACCGTAAGCCCCGTTGAGGGATTAAATCTTGTAGCTGGTTTTAGCCATAATGATAGTGAAGTAACCGAAGCTTTGGCAAATGATGACTTTCTCGGAAAAAGACCAGAATCAGCAGGACCTGAAAATCTCGCTAACCTTTGGGCCAGCTATAGATTTAGTTCTGGTGTGGCTGAAGGGTTTGGCGTTGGATTTGGCGGAAATTATGCCAGTGAAAATATGATCTTTAACAGGAATACCGCCGGCACGTTTACTTTACCTGCATATACGGTTTTGAACGCTGCTGTTTTTTATGATGTAGACAAATTTTCAATCAATTTAAAGCTGAATAATCTTACTAATGAAGATTATTTTAATGGATGGTCTACCATTAATCCGCAAGCACCAAGGAATTTTGCAGCTGCTTTAACCTATAAATTTTAATACAGAATTAGCTGTAACTTCTTAGAAAGTAGTTTGCCAAACGGAGCGCAGTAAAACTTTGTTTGAAAATAACTAAATAAAAATCCGCTACGCTCCAATTATCAGGTTAGTTGACTTAGGAGACAATGTCTTTACCAAAACAATACTTTTTAGAAGGTCACTTATTAGATATGAAGAAAAAGAAAAAAAATAACACTTTAAGAAAGTGGGCTGGAAGGCTTCATCTCTGGCTTGGACTTATTACAGGAATTATTGTATTTATTGTTGCCATCACTGGTTGTATCTATGTTTTTCATGATGAAATAAAAGATACAATCTATGACTATAGGTTTGTAGAAGAGAGGAACGAGGTATTTATTGCGCCATCCAGGATCAAGGAGATTGTACAGGAAAGATATCCAGGTGCTACTGATGATTTTGTACTTTATACGGGAAAAGACAGACCGGTTGCGGTATATGGTCTGCATGAGGAAACTCCTTATTATTTTTACCTGGATCCCTACACCGGGGAATTTTTATATGCACAGGATTTTACAGAAGATTTCTTTGAAATCATTAAGTCGCTACATATGTACCTTTTATTACCTCAGGAGATCGGCAGGCAGATAGTAGGCGCTTCTACGCTTTTATTTATTTTAATGATGATCACAGGGGTTATTTTATGGTGGCCAAAAAAATTAAAGAACCTGAAGAAAAGCCTGAAAATGAAATGGAATGCCCGCTGGAGAAGAGTTAATTATGATCTTCATAATATTAGTGGATTCTATCTGCATATTCTGGCAATAATTGTCGCCATAACCGGATTGTATTTTTCATATGACTGGATGAAAACAGCTATCTATTTCACAGGAAATCTTGGAGAAGATGTGGAAAGTGACCATCATATTGAAGATATCATCCAAAAACCAAGAATTTCAGAAAGTCCTATAGATATTGCATTCTATGAAACAATTAAACTGGCTCCTGATAATGATATGTATTTTGTTTGGACGGAGGGAGATCACCATCCTGTGGTAACCGGGGTATATCCAGAATCTCTGGATTTTGACCATCAGTCTAACTATTATTTTCATCCACAGACGGCTGAATTACTTCAGAAACAAGCGTATGAAACTAAAAGTACAGGACTTAAATTACAGGAAATGAGTTATGGAATACATACAGGACAATATTTTGGAATGCCTGGAAAGGTCGTGGCATTTATATTGAGCTTGTTCGTAGCTTCTTTACCAGTAACAGGATTTATAGTGTGGTGGGGAAGAAAAAACCGGATGAAGCATCTCACCCGGTAATTTTTATTTTAAAATAAGATAGCATCCACAATTCCACCAATAATTGCAATTAAAACAGCAAGCCATAGTGATGGCCAGAAACCATCAGTTTTAAAATCTGAAGATAATTTATCTGCAATTTCAATAATGAGCGCGTAAGCAATAACCCTTGTTACAAATCCAATTCCCAGGAAATAGAAAATACCTAAAGTCGCGATATTAAGAATGGCAGTTAACAACCAGCTCAAAAGAAAACTTAAAACACCAATAATTAGTGCTACGATAATGGCAGATTTAAATCCGCTTAAATGTACTTTACTAAGAAATTTTGCCGCAATTAGTAGAACAATAGCGTCAATTAAAATATGAATTAGCCACTGAATCATATAATTTGATTTTAGAAATTAGTAGTACTCTAATATAGAAAAAAGCTTTGAAAATTTTTGGATACAGTTTTTCGGGAACTGTTATAAACCTGTGTTTTAATACTCAGCTAAGTATTACAAAGGCTGAAAGAGTACATGTAGGTATTATGCAAATGAGGATGGAAAGAAAAAATTAAAGACGTGCCTGGAGCGTTCGGGGTTTTTTCTTTAATAACACTTCCCACAAGGCTTTTAGATTGGCGAGTTTTTCCCTTTGTTTAAGTCTGTATTCTGTTTGATAAGCTCTTTGGTCTGCTGCAAAACCTCTATAGTCAAATCCAAGATTTTTAGCGATAAATAAAGCTCTTGGGAGATGAAATTTTTGCGTTACCACAATGGCACTCTCTACTTCAAATAGTTTTCCAGCTCGATACATGCTATCGTACGTATCAAGCCCGGCGTGATCTGAGATAATCAAACTTTTATCTATACCATTCTCTTCAAGATAACCCACCATTGCCGCTACTTCGTTATAATCATCACTCCTATGGTCTCCTGTTACCAGGAAATTATTCACCTTGTTTTTTTTATATAATCTTATGGCTGTATCTACTCGATCCTGTAAGATCGGGGATAATTTTCCATCTGCATGTACACTGGCACCAAGAATAATTACGGTTTTAGCGGGTGGTACATTAGAAATATTACTGTAAATAAGTCCGGCAGTTTGCCTCTGGAAGATAGCTTCAATTCCAAGAATTACAAAAATGATTAGTACCAGACCAATAACAAAGGACAGGATTATTTTTTTTAGTCGATTCATTAATGAATGATGAATTGAGTATCGAAGATAGCCATAATAATTGGATGTATCAGATTAATTTATGCGCTAACGCCAGTGTTACCTTCTACATTGTGTACATTTGTAAAATATTATTTTATTTAAGTTATGAGTAATATAAAAGCTTTGAACTGGCGCTACGCGACCAAGAAATTTGATAATTCCAGAATCCTTTCTGAAGAAAAGGTAAAGGTCCTGAAACAGGCCTTTAATTTAACAGCAACCTCTTATGGATTGCAACCTTTAAAGATGCTCATCATCTCTAATAAAGATACTCAAAGGAAACTACGAGAATTCTCGATGAACCAGCAGCAGGTAGATACAGCATCTCATGTAATGGTAATTTGTATTGAAGATAGAGTAGATGAAGAGTTTATCACCAATTACTTCAAAAGGGTAAAACATGTAAGGGAAACTCCAGAGGAGATTCTCAAACCCTTTCATGATTTTCTTATAGATGATTTCAAAACTAAGGAGGTAGAAGAGATCGAGGCCTGGGCAATTAATCAGGCATATCTGGCTTTGGGAACACTGTTAACTGTTTGTGCTGCGGAAGAGATTGATGCCTGCCCAATGGAAGGTTTTGAACCAGAGAAATATGATGAATTTCTAAATCTTCATGACAAAAACTTAAGATCGGTGCTGGTTTTACCAGTTGGATACCGCTCTGCAGATGATGACTTTTCAAAATTTAAAAAAGTAAGAAGGCCTATCGATGAGGTGATAATTGAAATGGACTAGTAACTTACGTATTCAGTAATTTCAAGACCATAACCTATCATTCCTACACGTTTGGTCTGTTGCGTATTAGAAAGCAACCTAATTTTATGTATTTCAAGATCATGTAGGATCTGGGCGCCAATTCCAAAGTCCTTATTGTCCATTTTTACCGGAGGAGCTTTGATCTCACCTTTTTTCTGACTCTCTTTCAATTCTGTAAGTCTGCTTAAAAGATTGGGAGACTGATTTGCCGGGTTAATAAAGACAATAGCACCGCGCCCTTCATCATTAATTGCCTTAAACATTCCGTCAAGCTTCTTATCAACATTGTTAGTTAGTGTTCCAAGAATATCATTATTTACACGAGTGGAGTTTACCCTCACCATGATCTCCTCATTCTGCTTCCAGGTGCCTTTGGTAAGCGCGATATGCACCTGAGAATTTGTAGTTTGTTTATAAGCTCTTAATCTAAATTTCCCATACCTGGTATCCAGTTCAAAATCTTCTTTTTTATCAATTAAAGAATCATGTTGCATCCTGTAGGCTACAAGATCTTCAATAGAGACTATTTTGAGGTCAAATTTTTTGGCTACTTCCATAAGCTGAGGTAAGCGGGCCATGGTACCATCTTCGTTCATGATCTCCACGATCACTCCTGCCGGCTGAAAACCTGCGAGCCTGGCAAAGTCTATAGCGGCTTCCGTATGCCCGGTACGTCTCAGTACTCCACCTTCTTTCGCTTTAAGAGGAAAAATATGACCAGGTCTGTTCAGGTCCTGTGGTTTAATATCGGGATCAATTAGTGCTTCTACTGTTTTTGCTCTATCAGAAGCAGAGATACCTGTTGTGACCCCTTTTCCATTTAGATCAATGGAAATTGTAAATGCAGTTTCCATAGGGTCGGTATTATTACCAACCATCATTTCAAGCTTTAGCTCGTTGCACCTGGCTTCAGTAAGTGGTGCGCAGATAAGTCCGCGACCATGGGTAGCCATAAAATTGATCATTTCAGGAGTGACCTTTTCAGCAGCAGCTAAAAAATCACCTTCATTTTCACGATCAATATCGTCTACTACAATAATTACCTTACCGGCACGAATATCATCAATAGCCTCCTGAATACTGTCCAGTTTTATTGAATATTGATTGTTCTCCACCTGAGCCATAACATCTGTTTTTGTGGCTGCAAAGATATTTATTCTGTTTTACTTTTGTCCTTGAAAAGACCGGCTTTTTTGAAGAGTTTTTTGAAAGGCTCCAGGATGTTGTCAAATACAAATAGTCCCTGATCTGTAGTGGCTCTATAGGTTAAATAAATTCCCAATGGCAACATGATGAAGGTGGAAAGCCATGTGGCCACGAAAGCGGGTACACTTCCATCTTCAGCGGAGTTCTTGGCAAATATTCCAATAAAGTGATAGGTTAAGAATAGAAGTATTGCGACCACAATTGGAAGACCTATACCTCCTTTCCTTATGATTGCACCTAGTGGTGCACCCACAAAGAATAAAACTATACAGGCAATAGAGAGCGCATATTTCTCATGCAGCGCAATCTCAAATTTATTCACCTGCTGTACACTTTTTTTAAATTCCTGTTTTTTCATTGCCAGATGTGCCAGCGCTGAATTTACTGTTCCCAAAGCAAGATTTGAGATTTGGGCACCATCATAGGTGTCGTATAAAGATAAAAGGCCATCCTCAAAAGCCACCACGGTATCTTTTGCTTTATAATTAATTTTAAGATTTTTCACCCCGGTACGGTTATACATAGATTCTTTAAACTCTGCCATCTTATTATTGTAAGAAACAGAGAATGAATCTATACTCTCATCCAACTCTGAAATTTTAAGCATTCCGTGTGTTGAACTATAACTTTCATCTTCAAGGTTCACATTATTAAAATCGGAAAGATCTATGTTGATCACATACTCATCAAAATAGCTTTTTGTGAACGGCTTATTTTTTCGCTTTTCGTAATCACTGGGCTTAATCTCGTCGTAATAGTTTCCTTCTTTTAGAATAAGCGACAGTACATCAGATTCTGTACTGCCCACTAATTCTCCTTCTTTAGCTTTGATTACCGTAGTGTTCCCACCGGTTTGTTTCTTTTGGTGGATGATCACATCGGTTAAATACTGATCATTTTCCCCGGTTTTATCCTCAACTTTGATATTAAAAGCACCAATATCATTAAAAATACCTTCAGAAATTGCCATGGCAGGTTTTAACTGTGCGATGTTTTTCCGAAGGTTGATTGATTTGAATTCGGCAGCGGGAATTACATTGTTTGCAAAGAAAAATGCGACAAAACTTATAAATACGATAAAGACGGTAAGACTTCTCATGGCTCTACCAAGCGAAATCCCTGAAGATTTCATCGCGGCAAACTCATAATTTTCGGCAAAGGAGCCGAAAGTCATGATGGAAGTGAGCAGGATCGTGAGCGGCAATACCAGCGGTACCAGTTTTGGTGAAAAATACAAAAGGAACTTTAAGATCACTTCTGCATCAAGGTCTTTACCAGCAAGTTCACCTATGTACAGCCAGATCGTCTGGAGTACAAAGATGAACATGAGAATTATAAAGACCGTAAAAAAAGTTTTTAAAAAACTTATTAGTATGTACCGGTCAAGTATCTTCAATTTAGTCTAATCTATTGATGTAAAAATCGCTGTATTTATCTTCGTTAAAGGTAAACAGGTTTTTAGCCAAAGGCTGGTCTGTTTTAAAACTTTTTACCGTAATAGTCACTTTTGTGCCATTTTCCTGAGTTTGTATCAGGTTGTAGATATGTTTTGTCTGGCTGTCTATTCCCAGTAAAATATTCTTGATCTCAGCATTGCTGTCTTTTGGAGTAAGTTTTACATATTGAATTTCGCGTCCCTTGATATTTTGAGCGATATCCATTTCATAATTATACCCGTCCTCATAAAAGCTAAACATTTTTGAAGGAGTAATACTATTGTTATCTTCTTCAACATAGTTAGAGATGTTGATCTCCTCATCTTCAGGAATGATGGTATAGATCTTTTTCCCGTCGAAAAGCTGGGTGGTACCCATGAGGTTCAAAACATACTTTTCACCTTCAATACTCACATCACCACGTGTTTCCTGACTAACATTTTCAGCTGTGTTTTCCAGCCCGTACTTAAATTCTATCACCATATTTTTATAGGCTTTTACCTTAGAAGAAACAGAATTAAGCAATTTTTCGGCTTTTTGTGAACTTTGAGCCTGTACATTCATAGACATGATTGCAGCCAGGATAAATACTAATTTTTTCATTTTGAATTTTTAATTGTCTGGTTTTTCATTTAAAAGTTGATCTAGCGCCGCAAAATCTGTTACTAAAACCTGTCTGGCCTTGCTACCTTCAAACGGACCAACGATACCTGCAGCTTCCAGTTGATCTATGATTCTTCCGGCACGGTTATAGCCAAGTTTTAACTTCCTTTGAAGTAAAGATGCTGAACCTTGCTGGTGCGTCACGATCACTTCTGCGGCTTCACGGAATAACTTATCCCGCTCGCTCACATCTATATCAACACCTGTGCCACTTTCCTCGCTTTCGTAAGCCGGAAGCTGATGTGCATCTGGATATGCTTTTTGAGAACCAATAAATTCTGTGATCTTATCAACTTCAGGAGTATCTACAAATGCACATTGAAGTCTTTTTAAGTCATTTCCCTGTGTAAATAACATATCTCCACGACCAATTAACTGATCTGCTCCCTGGTTATCAAGGATCGTTCTGGAATCGATTTTTGAAGTTACCCTGAAGGCTACCCTTGCCGGAAAGTTAGCTTTGATGATACCCGTTATAACATTTACCGAAGGTCGCTGTGTTGCAATAATTAAATGAATACCAATAGCACGTGCGAGTTGTGCCAGCCTGGCTATAGGAGTTTCAACTTCTTTCCCGGCGGTCATAATAAGATCAGCAAACTCATCTACTACCAGTACGATATATGGCAGGAACTTATGACCATCATTCGGATTTAGTTTACGGGCTTTGAATTTCGTATTGTACTCCTTAATGTTACGGCACATAGCATTTTTCAACATGTCGTAACGATCGTCCATTTCAATACAAAGAGAATTCAATGTATTGATCACTTTGGTGTTATCAGTGATAATAGCATCCCCGGAATCTGGTAATTTAGCCAGGTAATGGCGTTCAATTTTATTGAAGAGGGTAAGCTCCACTTTTTTGGGATCTACCAGTACAAATTTTACTTCAGCCGGATGTTTGCAATAGAGCAGGGAAGTAAGAATAGCATTCAGTCCTACAGATTTACCCTGGCCGGTTGCTCCAGCCATTAACATATGCGGCATCTTAGCCAGATCTACCACAAAGGTTTCATTAGAGATTGTTTTACCCAGCGCCAGGGGTAGCTCCATTTCAGCATTTTGAAATTTAGCAGAAGCAATTACAGAACGCATGGAAACAATACTGGCATTTTTGTTAGGCACTTCTATACCAATGGTACCTCTTCCCGGGATAGGAGCAATAATCCTTATTCCTAACGCAGAGAGAGAAAGCGCGATATCATCTTCGAGGTTCTTAATTTTAGAGATCCTGATCCCTGCTTCAGGAACAATTTCATAAAGAGTAACCGTAGGCCCAACAGTAGCTTTAATCTGGGCGATCTCAATTTTATAATTTTTGAGGGTTTCTACAATTCGATTCTTGTTCTCTTCAAGCTCTTGCTGGTCTATGGTGATAGATCCGCCATAATCCTTTAAGAGTTCAATAGTTGGAAATTTATAATTTTTCAACTCCAGGGTAGGATCAAATTCACCAAAATCCTTTACCAGTTTTTTACTTAAATTATCGTCTTCTTCCTCTTCAGGAGCGGCTTCCACTTCCATAGAAACATCTTCCTCCGGCGGAGTGGTCACCTCCATTTTTGGAGATGGTTCGGGAGCTTTCTTCTTTTCAGGTTTTTCTTCAGAAAGATCTACACTCTGCGTCTTTTCTTCTTCTTCAACCTTTGGCTTTACCACCGTTTCTTTCCAGTCTCTCTCTTCATCGGTTTCAGAAATATTAGATTGATGCTCTGCCATAGCATCTGTCAATTCTTTTTTTCCAGATTTAAAGTATCCTCCAACCATTTCCGGAGTCACCTTTAATCGAATGGCGAGATATGCGATGAACAGGAAAAGCATTAATAACACAGTACCAAAGAAACCAAGATAATCCTGTATGAAATCATTAGTCTCAAAACCTATACGGCCTCCGAGAAGCGCATTCTTTTCAGCAAAAAAGCCAAAGAAAATGGAGAGCCATATCATGACTAAAATTCCCCAGAACCAGAATTTCCTGAGGTTGGAGCTATTAAAACCAAAAAAAAGATAAATTCCGCTTAAGAGAATTAAGAATGCGATAGAAAAAGCAGCGAGGCCAAAGCCTTTATAAATAAAGAAATCACTGATGGTAGCACCAAATTTACTAAGCCAGTTCCTGGCTTCGATATCACGATTTGCAAATTCGTTAAGTACACTTTGATCTGCCTGCCAGTTAAAAAGAAAAGAAACAAAAGCCACTACAAGCGCCAATCCAAAAAGCATGAGAAAACTACCCAGAACCACCTTCTGCTGCCTGTTAAGCTTCAGTGTGATATTACGTGATTTTTTAGCGGTTTTCCTGGTCTTAACCTTCTTTTTAGCCATATGTAGGTTGAACGGTTTCGGCAAAAATACAAATTAGCCTTTTCCAAATTAAGGAAAAAAAACTTCAATTTTGAATGTTGCCCGTTTTACAAGGCAAAAACGACTGAAATCACTTTTTATTTTTTTAAATAAGAAAGTAAAGCTGTGATATATTGATCGAAAGCTTCTATCTGTGGTAAATGACCCGTATCTGGAATCTCTACTAATTCAGCATCAGGGATTTTTTCAGCAGTCTCTTCTCCCAGTTGGTCATATAAGCCCATCGTGGCCTTAACTTCTTCGCTCACCAGATTTTTACCTAGCGCTGTTCTGTCTCTGGTTCCAATGATAAGCAACGTGGGAACTTCCAGTTCTTTAAACTCGTAAACGACTGGTTGGGTGAGAATCATATCATAGGTAAGTGCAGCGTTCCAGGCGATAAGAGAATATTTTTCATTTAAGGTCCAGCCTGCCAGTAATTTTGCCCATTGGGCATAATCCTCATTCCAGTCTCCAGCGTAATAACTTTCTTTCTGATACTCTTTTATTGCTTTATAATCTTTCTTTAATTCCTGTTCATACCAGTCGTTCACACTTTGATAAGGAATCTTCAGTTTCCAGTCTTCAAGTCCGATTGGATTTACTAGCACCAGTTTTTCAGTAATATCAGGATACATTAAAGCGAACCTTGTAGCAAGCATTCCGCCCATGGAATGTCCAAGAATTGTAGTATTTTCAATGTGAAGATTTTCGATTAGTTTTTTGGTATTTTCAGCCAGTTGCTGAAAGCTATATTGAAAATATTCAGGTTTACTGGATTTCCCAAAGCCTATCTGGTCTGGAACTAAAACATCATAACCTTCTTTGCTTAAAGTATCTATAGTTGTTTGCCAGTAGGCACCATTAAAATTTTTTCCATGTAAGAGCACAATTGTTTTTCCGTTTGGTTTTGTAGCTTTTACATACATATAGGCCATTGTGTTAGTTTCCTTCTGAGCATTAATTTCAATAAAACTTACCGGATATGGATATTCATAGTTCTCCAGATTTAAGTCAAGCCTTTTCAATTCTTCCTGTGCCTGAACATTTGAAAACAAAAAAAGGACGATAACGACCCCAAGTAAATTTTTCATAATTATGGTTTTAGGATGATAAATAAGGAAAGTAGATAAAACCTGCAATGATTACAGCAATAAGTGCAGCGATAAAAACAGCTCCAGCAGCAACATCTTTAATATGACCTATTTTATTATGAAAATCTGGATGCACAAAGTCTGCCATCGCTTCCATAGCAGTATTCAGGCCTTCGGTAGACATTACAAGACCAATAGCCAGAAATTGAAAGATCCACTCGGTTCTTGTAATATTGAAGTACCAGCCGGCAATACAAACGAGAATTGAAATCACAAATTGCACCTGAATGCTAGGTTCATGCTTAAGTAAGAGCCAGGCTCCTTTAATTGCATATCCTCCTCCTCTGATTCTTTTTCCGAGGAAACTGTTCTTCATTATAAAATTGTTTTCAAAGCGGAAAGGTAGTCTGGTTCGTCTTCGATCTTTGAAACCTGTTGTGAGTGTATCACATGGCCATTTTCATCCAGTACAACCACAGCTCTTGAAAGAAGTCCTTCAAAAGCACCATCTATCATTTCTACTCCATAGTCTTTACCAAAATTTCTATCTCTAAAATCTGAAAGATTGATCACATTTTCCAGTTCCTCATCACTTACAAACCTTTGTTGTGCGAATGGCAGATCTCTAGAGATGCACAAAATTACGGTATTTTTCAGTTCTGAGGCTTTTTTGTTGAAATTGCGCACAGAAGTTGCACATACACCGGTATCTATACTTGGAAATATGTTCATTATTACTCGTTTCCCTTTAAAGTCTTCTAAAGTACCTATAGATAAATCTGATTTGATCAATTCAAAATGGGGTGCTTTTTCATCCATTGAGGGTAAACTACCATAGGTAGTTACATTCTCTCCTCCAAGTTCAATCCTTGCCATGCTATTTTTTTTATTAGAAATATAAATTTAGAAGATTGTCTTTGGGTTATTACTAAAATTATCATAAAACAACAAGGGCTGTTTCCCAATGAAAACAGCCCTTATGAAATGATTTGTAAGAAAACCTATTTGTCTATTGATCCAAGGACTTTCTTTACAAAGTTATTTGCAGCATCCCTCTCTGGGACACCATCTTCTATCATCTTATGAACTTCTACAGCTCCACAAAGATTGGTAAGTAACTCACCAATTACATCCATTTCTTCTTCTGAAACAGAACGGTGCTCGGTGAAATTTTCCAGTACTTCAATAGTACTTTCTAATTTTTCTACCTCATTGTTCTTCTGCAGATGTCTAATTACTGGTAACTTCATCAACCAAGTTTTTTAACTGGTCAAACTTGTTAGTCTGAACCTGATTCTTAAAACTTCCATTCTTGAATGTTGCGAAGGTAGGAAGGTTATCAACTTTTGCCAGTTTTCTTGATTCCGGATACTTTTCAGCATCTACAAATACAAACTGAGCATTTTCATTTTCAGAAGCCAGCTTTTTAAATTTTGGCTTCATTAATCTACAGTTGCCACACCATCCGGCCATATATTGAACCACAACAGTATCGTTCCCTTCAATTAATTCGCTTAAGTTATCCTGATCTAATTCCTTAATCATAGCAATTTTTTTAGATTCTTAATTTAAGCTAAACCTGTTCTTAGTTAAGGCTTAGGTAAGATGCAACTCCTTCGCGATCTGCGTTCATTGCTTCTTTACCTTCTTCCCAGTTTGCTGGACAAACTTCTCCTTTTTCCTGAACGTGAGTATAAGCATCGATCAATCTAAGGAATTCATTTACGTTTCTTCCAAGTGGCATATGGTTAACCCCTTCATGGAATACAGTCCCTTCCTCATCGATAAGGTAGGTAGCTCTATAAGTTACATTATCACCTTCAAGAGTGATCGCTCCGGTCTCATCATCGTATGTCTCACTCATGATATCTAGAATATCCAGTCTTGAGCTTAAATTACGGTTAGAATCTGCAAGGATTGGATATTTAACTCCTTCAATACCACCATTATCTTTCGGTGTATTCAACCATGCAAAATGCACCTCTGGAGTATCACAAGAAGCTCCAATTACCATTACATTTCTTTTTTCAAATTCTTCCATCGCATTTTGGAAAGCGTGAAGTTCTGTAGGGCAAACAAAGGTGAAATCTTTTGGGTACCAGAAAAGCAATACTTTTTTATTGTTTTTCTGAGCTTCTTCCAACACATTTAATTTGAAAGTATCACCCATTTCATTCATTGCATCTACACTAAGATTTGGAAATTTTCTTCCTACTAAAGCCATATAATACTATTATTTTTAAATTAAACTTTTCTTTTTCTACACCACAAAATTAGTCTCTAATTGCAGTTTTCGAAACTTTAAAAATTTTTAAAGTTTATTGTTTGATAGGGTTTATCTATAGATATTTATAAGTGCAATAGTGAGACTCTATAATTGTCAAATTATCAGCAAATTAACATTAGAAAAGAGATAGTTTTAAAACTATTTTTTGGAAAGCATTTTTATTTTAATTCCAACTGCCGCGAATAATAATGTCATAAACGGGCTTAGATAATTAAAGAAGGCGTAACCTGCATATGATAATACCGGAACTCCTAATACACCACTATGGTAAGCCCCGCAGGTATTCCATGGTACTAAAACTGAAGTTACCGTTCCGGAATCCTCTAAACTTCGACTTAAGTTTTCAGGAGCAAGACCTTTATCCTTATAGGCCTTTGCAAACATTTTTCCCGGAACTACGATCGCTAAATACTGGTCTGAAGCAGTTACGTTCAAAGCCAAACAGCTAAAAACAGTACTTGCAAATAATCCGAAAGTAGTATGGAAAAGATTTAATAAAGCTTTACTGATCCTGGCAAGTGCTCCAATTGATTCCATAATTCCTCCAAAGACCATCGCGCAAATGATGAGCCAGATGGTACCAAGCATTCCAGCCATTCCGCTAGCTGCAAAAAGATCATTCAGGGCTTCTGAATCGGTTTCAACAGCAGTGTCTACGGTAATTGCATTCATAATCCCTTTATAACCGCTCACAAAATTCAGGTTTTCCATTCCGCTAACCGCAAGCACCACTTCAGGTTGTGCAATCAAAGCGGCAATTGCTCCCATCAGGGTTCCTAATAGCAATGCAATTAGGGGAGAAGTCTTTCTAACTATTAATACGATCACTAATACTGGAACGATAAATAACCACGGACTTATATTAAAAGCGGCATCTATAGAATTCAGGATAGAAGAAGTATCTGTACTTCCACTGGTATCGAGATTCAGCCCAATAATGATAAATGCTATTATCGTGATGGTGATGGTAGGCACGGTAGTTAGTGCCATGTATCTAATATGTGTAAAAAGATCGGTGCCGGCCATGGCAGGCGCAAGGTTGGTGGTATCACTTAATGGCGACATCTTATCACCAAAATAAGCTCCGGAAAGTATGGCTCCGGCAGTCATTCCCAAAGAAATTCCAAGTGCATCAGCAATTCCGATTAACGCAATACCCACCGTTGCAGAGGTTGTCCAGCTACTTCCGGTAGCCAGAGAGATTACCGAGCAAATGATCACACATGCAGCGAGAAATATCGTTGGATTTAATATTTGAAGTCCATAATAGATCATGGTAGGAATAATTCCGCTTATAAGCCAGGTTCCAGCTAAAGCTCCTACCATTAATAAAATAAGGATCGCCCCGGCGGTACTCTGAATGTTACTGGCAACTTCATCGATCATTGTATCAAATTTGACCTTGTTGAAGTAACCTACGATCGCTGCTACTGCTCCTCCTAATAATAAAATAAATTGATTAGACCCACTTAAAGCATCATCACCAAATACGAAAACATTAAATGCCAGCATGGCAATTAGCGCGAAAACGGGAATTAGAGCTTCCCAGATATTTAGCTCCCGGTTTTGAATTACAGGTTCATTTTCAGGATTCGCGGTAGAGTTTTCCATTTAGTTTGAGTGCTTTATATACGGTAAAAATGAAGCCTCACGACATCCCTGAATTACATCAGGCTTGTCGTGAGGCTCCTAAATTTAAAACCGGTCGTTAATATTGATCATTTTTTCTGATCGTAATTTTACGACTTTCGGCTTAATCCTGCAAAATTTTAGACCATTTCAGTATCTAAAACCCCAACTTTAATCATACATTCTTTCATGATCTCATAAGTTCTTGCAATATCGTTATCCAAACCTATCGAAAAACGAATTAAACCATCACTTAATCCCATCTCTTTTTGTTCTTCCTCAGGAATTTCAGAAGAAGTTGAAGTTCCTGGTGCGCTGAAGAGTGTTTTATAGAATCCTAAGCTAACGGCGAGATATCCCAGATTTCGCTCTTGCATGAGTTCCATTAGTTCATTTGCTTTGTCCAGGGAACCAACATCAATAGTTAGCATTCCGCCAAAACCATAAGACTCGTTCATCATTTTTCTGAAAGTATCATGTCCCGGATTAGATTCTAAGCCCGGATAGACGGTTTTAAATCCATCTTCCTGAAATTTGTGTGCCAGGTACATCGCGTTATGACTGTGTTGTTTCATACGAATATGAAGGGTTCTTAGGTTTTTCAGAATAGAGGCTGCTCTAAGGCTATCCATTGTAGACCCAAGTAACATTGCTGCGCCATCATTTACATTTCTAAGCTCGTTGATAAAATCTTTTGTTCCACAAACTACACCGCCTACAGTATCACTGCTTCCATTGATGAATTTTGTAAGACTGTGAATCACTACATCGGCACCTAATTTTGCCGGACTTATAGAAAGCGGAGAAAAAGTATTGTCTACTACCAGTTTAAGGCCGTGAGATTTGGATATTTTAGATAAGGCTTCCAGATCTGCTATTTCCAAAAGAGGATTGCTTACAGATTCGCAATAGATAACTTTTGTGTTTTCCTGAATCGCAGCATGGACCAGCTCAGGTTTTGTGATATCTACAAAAGTGGTTTTAATCCCGAATTTAGGAGCGAAATTCTTCAGAAAAGCATAAGTTCCTCCATAAACAGTTCTGCTGCAAACAATATGATCGCCGGCATTACATAATTGCATTAAAGTTGAAGTGATCGCACCCATTCCGGAAGCCGAAACATTAGCCGTTTCGGTGCCTTCCATGGCTGCCAGGGCTTCCCCAAGATAAAGATTGGAAGGGGAAGAGTGACGCGAGTATAAATAACAACCTTCTGCATTTCCTTCAAAAGTATCAAACATCGTCTTTGCTGAAAGGAAGGTGTAAGTTGACGAATCAGAGATCGATGGATTTACTCCACCAAATTCTCCAAAGTACTGTAGATCCTGGATTCTATCTGCCGGTTTATATTTCATGATTTTTGAGTTTTATAAAATCAAATCTCATAGTTAATTGTTATAAAGTCAATATTGTGTTGTATTTATAGAAAATAAAACTGTTTTAAGTGGATAATTTAGATTTAAAATCTATTTTGAAGTATATTTGATCTGATTACCTGAAAATTTTAAAGGGATGAAAATTGATGAACTCGATAAAAGAATTCTAAATCATCTTCAACAGGATACTAAAAAAACAAATAAGGAAATATCGAATGATCTCGGTCTTTCTGTCACTGCTGTTTATGAGCGTATACGAAAATTGGAGCGTGAGGGAATTATCTCAAAATATGTAGCATTGATACATCCAGAAAGTGTGGAAAGAGGGTTTATGGTGCTTTGCCAGATAAAACTCATTCAGCATAAAAAAGATTTTTTAAACAGGTTCGAAAAGGAAATTAACGGTCTTCCGGAAGTTATAGAATGCCTGCATGTTAGCGGTGATTTTGATTATATCTTAAAGGTTCTGGTAAAAGATATGGATGCTTACAGGGAGTTCTTAGTAACAAAACTCACCACTTTAGATCATATTGGAAGTACTAAAAGTATTTTTACGATCAATAAGGTGAAACAAAGTACTTTTATTAGTCTATAGCTCTCAGTGAAAAGTGAAAAGTGAAAAGTTTCGAATAAAGCTTTCTAATGTAAGACGATAATTCCATTTTCTTATAACTGATAACTGGGTATTGGTCATTGTAGAGAATAGTCGTACTTTTACGATCGATTTTTGAAAAACAAAAAAACACATAATTATGAGTACATATGATGTTGCAGTAATAGGATCTGGACCTGGTGGATATGTAGCCGCTATTCGTTGCGCCCAACTGGGAATGAAAACTGCAATCATAGAGAAATATTCCACTCTTGGTGGAACCTGTCTTAATGTGGGATGTATCCCAAGTAAGGCACTTTTAGACTCTTCTCACCATTTTCATGATGCGATCAAGCATTTTGAAGAGCACGGAATTGAGATTCCGGGAGAAGTAAAGTTAAATCTTGAAAAGATGATGGAACGTAAATCTTCGGTAGTAAGCCAGACTTGCGACGGAGTAAAGTTCCTAATGGATAAGAATAAAATTGATGTTCTTGAAGGGGTGGGTTCTTTTAAAGACAAAACTCATATCAATATTGAAAAAGACGGGGAGACTCAAACTATCGAAGCGAAAAAGACCATTATCGCAACCGGTTCCAAGCCTGCAAATCTTCCTTTTATCGAATTAGATAAGGAAAGAGTGATCACCTCTACAGAAGCTCTAAAGTTGAAAGAAGTTCCTAAACACATGATCGTGATTGGTGGTGGAGTTATTGGATTAGAACTTGGACAGGTTTATCGTCGTTTGGGTGCTGAGGTTACTGTGGTGGAATTCCTTGACAGGATTATCCCAACGATGGATAGTGCGCTTTCAAAAGAACTTCAAAAAGTGTTGAAAAAGCAGGGAGTAAAATTCCATACCAGTACAAAAGTGAAGTCGGTAGAAAGAAATGGCGATGAGATCATCATAAAAGCAGATGATAAAAAAGATAAAGAGATCGAATTGAAAGGTGATTATTGCCTGGTTTCAGTAGGACGCCGTCCTTTTACAGATGGATTGAACGCTGAAGCTGCCGGAGTAGAGCTGGATGATAAAGGAAGAGTGAAAGTGAACGATCACCTGCAAACCAATGTAGAGAATATCTATGCGATCGGAGATGTGGTACGTGGAGCCATGCTTGCGCATAAAGCGGAAGAAGAAGGTTCTATGGTTGCTGAATTGATGGCAGGGCAGAAGCCGCATATCGATTATAACCTGATTCCGGGTGTTGTTTATACCTGGCCTGAAGTTGCTGCAGTTGGAAAAACTGAAGAACAATTGAAGGAAGAAGGAGTAAAATATAAAGAAGGTAAGTTCCCGATGCGTGCTCTTGGACGCTCCAGAGCCAGTGGAGATATTGACGGACTTGTAAAGATCCTTGCTGATGAAAAGACCGATGAGGTTCTTGGAGTGCATATGATCGGTGCAAGAACGGCAGATCTAATTGCTGAAGCAGTAACTGCCATGGAGTTCAGAGCATCTGCCGAAGATATCGCTAGAATGAGTCACGCCCATCCAACCTATGCTGAAGCCGTGAAAGAAGCAGCCTTAGCGGCTACCGAAAACAGGGCTTTGCATATATAAGATTTATTAAATATAGAATAAGAGCCTCGCTAATGCGGGGCTTTTTTTTTGGAATATTTTTTTGATTTTCATATTAGAACATTCACTACATTTATTCGGTTAATCCTAAATTTTAGAAATCATGGCAAAAGAAAAATCGCCTTCAAAGAATTCGGCCAAGAAAGAGCCGGTATTAAGTTTAAAAGAGAAGAGAGCTGCAAAGGCAGCAAAGAAAAAGAATAGAAGTTAAAAGTTTAATCAATTAATTCTTTGTCATCCTGAACTTGATTCCGCTTCTCTATAGATCCTGAATCAAGTTATGGATGACGATTTAACTTATTTAAACGAAAACAAAAGGAGCGCGATTGCGCTCCTTTATTATTTCTTCCTTCTGCGGTTAGCGTTTTTATCGCCTCTTGTTTTAGGTTTTTTATATTTCTGTGCGATCTCCCTTCTATAGGAACCACCAAGATTTACTTTCTTATTCTTATCTTTTTTCTCATGAAAGGCCGGCCCGGCCTCATCAACCACTTTATTAGGATTGTTAATTTCAATCGCTCTCGGCTTTTCTTCAGGAATTAATTCTGTAGCTACTTCAACTTCTTCGGGAAGTTCATATTTCGGAACTTCAGTCTGCATTAATTCTTCAATAGCGTCCAGGTATTCCTGCTCATTTTCCGTAGTAAATAGCAAGGACTGCCCTTTTTTCTCGGCACGTCCTGTTCTACCAATCCTGTGCATGTAATTTTCAGGATATTGTGGGGTATCAAAATTTACCACGTGTGAAACATTCTCAATATCCAGTCCACGAGCCATTACATCTGTTGCGATCAAAATTCTGGACTCGCCTTCACCAAAATCACTTACGCTTTTAAGCCGGTAATTCTGACTTTTTCCGGTATGCACCAAGCTGGTTTCTCCTGGAAATTCTTCACCAAGATTTTCATAGAGCCTGTCTGCAATTCGCTTATCACCAATAAAAATCAAAACCTTGTGATAGACTTCAGAATCTGCCAGTAAGTGTTTTAATAAATTAGCCTTAGTATAGAAATTAGGAACTTTATATCCCTGTTGATCAATGTTTTCTAAAGGTGTACCGCTTACAGCTACTGAAATTTTTTCAGGAGCTTTAAAGTTAGCATCGATCATTTCCTCAACCGTTTCAGTCATGGTTGCTGAAAACATGATACTTTGCCTGTTGGTGGGAAGAAGTTCAATAATATTATTTACCTGGAACTTGAAACCCAGATCCAGCATCACATCAACTTCATCAATTACAAATTTCTGAATAGATTTCAATTGAACAGCTCTTCTCAATACAAGATCGTACAATCTCCTGGGAGTAGCAACCACGATATCAAGCCCCTGCATTAGATCCTGATGTTGTGTGTTGATATTCACTCCGCCATAAACTCCCGCAACTCTAACATTGATATACTTAGCCAGTTTTTCAATCTCTTCTACTACCTGAACTACCAGTTCTCTGGTAGGCACCATAATAAGAATACGTGGATTTTTTTGTTCCGAATATTTAAGCATTCGTAGTAATGGCAATAGGTATGCAAAGGTTTTTCCTGTTCCCGTTTGTGCAATTCCCACCACATCTCTTCCAGACATGATAGAAGAAAATGCCTGTTCCTGGATAGGGGTGGGAGTCTGAAAATTCAGATCTTCCAAAGCATTACGTAAAGGGGTATTTAAATTTAGGTCCTGAAAACTCAAAGCGTGAAGTTTAATTTTGCACAAAGGTACGGCATGAAACTCAAAGTTTTACCCGCTTAGGCTAAGTAAAATTATACAATGCTAATAGTGTAGTTTGCATCAAACTCTTTTTCCGCAGAAAGTTTTATTATTCCTTCTTTATTTTTCAGGTTTTGATCGGTTCCTTCTATATCGGAAATTCCCAGCCAGGGCTCGACACAAACATAGGGAGCGCCAGGTTTTGCCCAGACCCCCAGGTTTTTAAAATCCCTGTATTCAATCGAAAGTATTTTACCGTTTTTCTCGCTTACGAGGTCCACTACTTTAGATTTGATATTCTTGAAGATAAGTGCATCACTATTAAAAATTTCTTTTGTTAGTCTAATCGAACTTTCATTTTTCAGCACCTTTTTTGTGTTTGAACTTACAAGGCCGTCATTATTAAGAACGTAAGTATCAAGATCCATTTTTTGGTCAAATTCAATGTGATAATCTTCGATCTTTTCATTCTCAAAAAGCTGAATATTAAAAGCGGGGTGTCCGCCTAAGGAGAAATAAATTGGTTTGTTGTCCAGGTTGATAATATGATGGTTTACCTCCAGGGATTTTTTATTTAGCGTAAAAGCGATCCTGAAATCGAATTTAAAGGGATACATTTTTAAAGTTTCTTCAGAATAAAGAAGTTCAAAAACGAGCTGATTTTCAGATCTTTCTTTAAGCCGAATATTCTCATTATGGCGAATAAATCCGTGTTTGGGGATTTCATATTCGTTAGTTTCAAAATGATATTTCCCCTCTTTTAGAACGCCAATAACAGGGAACAGATTAGGAGCATGGCTTCCCCAAATTTCAGGATTGGCCTGCCAGATATATTCTTTATTATTCTCTTTATTTAAAATACTGCAAAGTTCAGCACCGGTCTCTTTTACAGTGATCTTTAGAAAATCATTTTCAATAAAATGTTTTTTCAAAACAGCTGATTTTTGAATAAAGTTACAAAAGCCTTTATAGCAGGAAAAGCTAAATCTTCTAACCTTATTTATTTTCGGTATTTTTAGACGAAAATTAACCGAATGAAAAAAATACTGGCCTTTGCAGGCTCTAATAGCAGCACATCCATAAATCAGGAATTATTAGATCATATCGTTGGAAGAATTCAGAATCACCAGATAAAGGGAATTAAGCTTACTGATTATCCATTACCAATCTATAGTGCAGATATTGAAAGAAATGAAGGTTTTCCTATAAATGCAACGATCATCAAGAATCTAATAGTAGAAAGTGATGCTCTAATTATTGCTGTAAATGAACATAATGGAGGTCCTTCGGCGTTTTTTAAAAATATTATTGACTGGCTTTCCAGGGTGAACAGGAATTTTTTAGAGAATAAGAAGATTCTTTTAATAAGTACTTCGCCGGGAAAACGAGGTGCTAGTTCCTCGTTGGAATACTCAAAAAATATCTTTGCAAGATTTGGAGGGGAAGTGATCGAAAGTTTCAGTCTGCCGTCTTTTAAAGATAATTTTCAGGATGGTAAGGTGATAAACGAGGTGTTGGACATGGGAATTGAGGATGTGCTTACTACCTTTGCGCACCAAATTGATAGTTAAGTGCGAACTTCCAGGATTTTCTCAGTAAAGGAGTACAAGAATTTTAAACAAAATTTGTTGTCATGGAGCAGGCAGTTTCAGGAAATTGCGTGGTTGGATAGTAATGATTATGAATCGAATACGGGAGAGTATGAAGCAATTCTTGCTGTTGAAGCTTTTACGGCTATTAAAACCGATCATTTAAATGCTTTTGATAAGCTAAAGGAATACCAGGAAACTACCGCAGACTGGATCTTTGGATATTTGAGCTATGATCTCAAAAATGATGTGGAAAACCTGAAATCTTCAAATTTTGACGGGCTTCATTTTCCGGATCTTTACTTTTTTCAGCCTCAAAAGTTGATATTCATTAAAAACGACCAAATTGAGTTCCATTATTTAAAAATGGTTGATGATGAGATCGAAGACGATTTTGAAGCTATTCAGGATTTTGAAATAAAAGTGGATCCAGAACATACTCCGGTTAAAGTGAATGCCAGAATTTCAAAAGACGAATATCTTGAAAAAATTGGCTTGATGCTAAATCATATTCATAGGGGAGATATTTATGAAGCCAATTTTTGCCAGGAATATTATGCTGAAAATGTAACGATAGATCCTTTCAATATTTATAGATCTCTTAATGAAATTTCGAGTCCGCCTTTTGCAGCTTTTCTAAAATTGGAGCATGTTAATCTTATTTCAGCTTCACCCGAAAGATATTTAAGAAAACACCGGCAGGAACTTTTATCTCAGCCAATTAAAGGAACGGCCAGAAGGGCTGAGAATATTGAAGAAGATAAACAAATTGCGGCGCAACTTGCACAAGACCCAAAAGAACAATCAGAAAATGTGATGATTGTAGATCTGGTTAGAAATGATCTTTCTAGGATCGCGAAAAAAGGAAGTGTAAAAGTAGATGAATTATGCAAGGTGTACAGCTTTAAACAGGTGCATCAAATGGTCTCGAGTGTTACCGCAGAAATTGCAGATAATATTCCGCCGGTGGAAGCTTTAAGAACCAGTTTTCCTATGGGAAGCATGACCGGTGCTCCTAAAATTTCAGCGATGAAGATCATTGAAGAACTGGAAGAGTCTAAACGCGGATTGTATAGCGGTGCTGTTGGCTATTTTACGCCGGAAGGCGATTTTGACTTTAATGTGGTGATACGGAGTATTCTGTACAATTCAGAAAACAAGTATTTGTCATTTTCAGTAGGCGGTGCGATCACTGCGAAATCTGATCCCGAAAAAGAATACGACGAATGTCTTCTAAAGGCAAAAGCGATGCGCGAGGTGCTTACCAATCTTTAAGATATAAAATTGCGGTTTTTCTGATTCCTTTAGAGAGAAAAAAGTCTTTCCCTGTGGGAAGAATTTAGAATGGGCATTTGTATCTTTGGGAAACAATGGAAAAAACCTTCAAGAATCTTGTAAAAACAGATTATCCTTATCTATGCGGGAGTAAGATTTTACTTGCGGTTAGCGGAGGGGTGGATAGCGTGGTACTGGCTCATCTATGTCATATTGCGAAACTGGATTTCGCCATTGCCCATTGTAACTTCAATTTACGCGGAGATGAAAGTGACGGGGACGAGAAATTCGTGGTAGACCTTGGTGATTCACTTGAGGTTGAAGTCTATACTGAAAGTTTTAACACGCTCAATTTTGCTGAAAATAACGGTGTTTCGGTTCAAATGGCAGCCCGTGAGCTAAGGTACGAGTGGTTTGCAGAGCTAAGCAGTTCTATACAATTTGATTATACGCTCACTGCGCATCACGCCAATGATAATCTGGAAACTTTTTTGATCAATCTTATCCGCGGAACCGGACCTGAAGGCTTGACCGGTATAAAAAAGGAAAAGAATTATATAGTGAGACCTCTTTTAGCTTTTAAGCGATCTGAGATCGAAGATTTTGCAAGGAAGAAGAACTACAAATGGAGAGAGGATAGTAGTAATGCTTCTGATAAATATATGCGGAATAAGATAAGGCATCAGATAATTCCCGTAATGGAAGAACTAAATCCTCAATTGCTTGATGGTTTTTCAAAAACCCAGGAGCATCTTCAGGAAAGCCTGGATCTGGTAGAAGATTATATAAGCCTGTTGTATCCAAAACTGGTTCAAAAGGACAAATATGGGTACGCGATAGATATAGAGTTCATTAAAAAAGTTCCTAACCAGAAGCAGATCTTATATCAGTTATTAAAATCATTTGGTTTTACCGAGTGGGGTGACGTATACGATCTTATGGATGCGCAAACCGGTAAAATGGTATTGTCAGATTCTCATCGTCTTATAAAAGACAGGAAGAAATTGTTGCTTACAGAGCATTACGAAAAATCTGGGAATAGCGAATATAGACTGAGCAGGCAGGAAGATCTTGTGATGATCCCGGGTATGGGAACTTTTCATATTAATGAAGTGGAAAAGATAGGTGAAATATCGTCTGGCTGTATTTATGTTCCTGAACGAAAATTAAACTTTCCTCTTACTATTAGAAAATGGAAAAAAGGCGATTTTTTCTATCCGTTCGGAATGAATGGAAAAAAGAAATTAAGCGATTTCTTCAAAGATGAAAAATTCTCGTTACCAGAGAAAGAACATACGTGGATCCTGTGTTCGGGAGAAGAAATAGTATGGATTATAAATCACCGGGCAGATAATCGTTTTGCGGTAGAAAATTCAGATTCTAAGATTCTCAAGATTTGTATTACCTAGCTGTTTTTTCGAAGATCCAGAATCAAATTCAGAACTACTTTTTACAATTTATTATCCTGCTTAACTTTTTTCAGCATCTCCTATCTATGTCCAAATCATCTTTAGGCCTTATTTTCTTTTAGGTTTAAAAGGCTAATTTCTATCTTTAGGGACTTTAAAAAAAATCTGATAAATGAAAATCTTCAAATACCCCCTGTTTTCAATACTTCTTTTGTTTGTAATGAATCCGGTTTTAGCGCAGTCGGAAACTGAATATGACGTAAAATCAAACTATGATAAGATGGAAGTAGATATCCCAATGAGGGATGGTGTAAAACTTCATACCACTATCTATACTCCAAAAGACACATCGCAGGAATACCCAATATTGATGCAACGAACTCCATATAGTTCAAGACCTTATGGAGAAGATCAATTCCGTTCTAAAATTGGCCCGAATGAGATCATGATGAAGGAAGGTAATATCATCGTCTACCAGGATGTTCGGGGTAGATGGATGAGTGAAGGGAAATATGACAATATGAGGGCTTATATTCCGAATAAAAAAGGGAAAGAATTTGATGAAGCAAGTGATACCTATGACACGATAGAATGGTTAATTAATAATGTTGAAAATAATAACGGAAGAGTTGGAACCTGGGGGATTTCTTATCCGGGATTCTATGCGACCTACTCTTTATTGAGTGGACACCCAGCTTTAAAAGCTGCATCTCCACAGGCCAGTATCGGAGATTTCTTTTTTGACGATTTTCATCATAATGGAGCTTATTTATTGAGCTACTGGAGAGCTACGGCAGTTTTTGGATATCAGCATGATAAACCAACAGATACAGCCTGGTACGATTTCCCAAAACTAGGTACTGAAGATCAGTATCAATTTTTTATGGATAATGGTCCGCTAAGTAATCTGGATGAGTATTATAAAGAAGATAATGAATTCTGGCAGCAATTGAAAGATCACCCCAATTATGATGAATTCTGGCAAAAAAGAGGCATTGTTCAGCATATGAAAGATATCAAACCGGCGGTGATGATCGTTGGAGGATTATTTGATGCGGAAGATCTTTACGGCCCTTTTGCTATCTATAAAAGTATCGAAGAGAATAGCGATAACTATAATAGCATTGTTTTTGGACCCTGGAGTCATGGCGATTGGGCAAGAGAATCTGGCAGACAGGGTGTTGGAAATGTTTATTTTGGAGATAGTATCTCAACTCATTTCCAGAGAGATTATGAAACTGAATTCTTCAATCATTTTCTGAAAAAGAAAACCAAAGATATGCTAAGACTTCCTGAGGCTCATATTTACGACACAGGTCTTAGACAATGGAATGATTATGCAGAGTGGCCTCCAAAAAACACATCTTCTAAAACATGGTATTTAGGAGATGATCAGAAATTTACACAAGAGCCAACCGATAATAAGGAAGAATTCATCAGTGATCCTGAAAAGCCGGTTTCTTATAATAATGAGATCAAAATGGTATTTACCCCGCGTGAATATATGACGGGAGATCAGCGTTTTGCTGCAAGAAGACCGGATGTGCTTGTTTTTGAAACTGAAGTATTGGAAGAAGATATGAAACTTTCCGGCCCAATAGAAGCTATGCTTAAAGTAGCAACTACCGGAACCGCTGCAGACTGGATAGTGAAAGTGGTAGATGTTTACCCGCCAGATGCTGAAAATTATGAAGAAACGATGCCGCATCTCAAAATGAGCAATTATCATATGATGGTTAGAAGTGAGGTGATGCGAGGAAGATTTAGAAACAGCTTTGAAGATCCTGAAGCTTTTGAGGCGAACAAAAAGACTGATGTGAATATTAAATTACAGGGAATTAACCATACGTTTAAGAAAGGACACAAGCTGCAAGTACAAATTCAAAGTACATGGTTTCCATTGATAGACAGAAATCCGCAGACATTTGTAGATAATATTTTCGAAGCTGAACAGGAAGATTTTCAGAAACAGACTCATACCGTTTTTGGAGATTCAGCCATTAAATTTTCAGTATTAGAAGATTAGAGATTAAATAGCCAGAATCAAAATTCCTGAATGGAAGTTGTTAGGGTAGCTAAAATTACAATTGAATGAAATTAAATAATATATATATCCTCTTTCTTGGACTCTTTATTATTTCCTGCGGAAACGATAAAAAGAACGGGAATTTTTCCGAAGAAGAAATGGAGAAAAATTCAGCCGATCTGAATACTTATTTCGATAAGGAATTTCAAAAGGAAATTGAAGAATCACCGATGATGCAGACTCGTTTTGGAATGAAATCTGACTATGGGAAATGGGATGACTTCTCCAACCTCAAGTATGCTGAAGATCTTGAACAGGCAAAAGAACGCCTGGAATATCTTGATAAAATAGATACTGAAGCTTTGAACGATGAGACCAGATTAAGCTATGAGCTTTTTAGAAGGCAGGTTAAGAATGAGATAGATGATTATAAATACAGGTTTTATGATTACCCTGTAAACCAAATGCATGGGTTTCATGCTGAATTGCCTGCATTTCTAATTAACATGCACCGCATAGATTCAGTCCCAGATGCGAAAGCCTATATTTCCAGACTTGTGGGTATGGAAAAGGTGATGGATGATATTATTGAACAGTTAAAATTAAGAGAGCAGAACGGCATAATTCCGCCAAAATTTGTTTTCGATAGAACTTTAGATGCTTCCAGAAATATCATCAAAGGTAAACCATTCACTAAATCTACCGAAGCAAGTACGTTAATGGAAGATTTCAACTCCAAGATCGAGAAACTTGAAATTTCAGAAGAAGAAAAGACCGTACTGGTAAATGAAGCAGAAACGGCCCTCGTAGATCACGTGCATCCGGCATATAAAAGTCTTGTGGAATTCCTGGAGAACCAGCAACAAAGAGCCACTGAAGAAGCCGGGGTATGGAAGTTTCCGAAAGGTGATGAATTCTATAACAATGCCTTAAACAGAGTAACTACCACAAACCTTTCCGCAGAAGAGATCCATGAAATTGGACTGAACGAAGTGGCAAGAATTCATGGTGAAATGGAAAAGATCATGGAGGAGGTTGGTTTTGAAGGATCCCTGCAGGACTTCTTTGAGTTTATGAAAAACGATGAGCAGTTTTATTATGAAAATACCGAAGCTGGAAAAGCAGCTTACTTGAAAAAGGCAAAGGAGCTTATTAACCAGATGAAAGCAAAACTTCCGGAATTGTTTAATACGATGCCTGAAGCTGATATTGTGGTGAAAGCGGTGGAACCTTTTCGTGAGAAAAGTGCTGGTAAAGCATTTTATCAGCAACCTGCGATAGACGGTTCCAGGCCGGGTACTTATTATGCCAATTTATATGATATGGCGGCAATGCCTAAATATGAAATGGAGGCGCTGGCGTATCACGAAGGTATTCCGGGACATCATATGCAAATTGCGATCGCCCAGGAGCTGGATAGTATTCCGGAATTTAGAAAATTCAGTTTTTTCACCGCTTATGTAGAAGGCTGGGGATTGTATAGCGAATATATACCCAAGGAGATAGGTTTCTACAAAGACCCGTATTCAGATTTTGGAAGACTTGCCATGGAACTTTGGAGATCCTGCAGATTGGTTGTAGATACGGGAATCCATGCAAAAAAATGGACCAGACAGGAAGGCATAGATTTTTATAAAAAGAATACACCTGCAGCTGAAAGTGCCTGTGTGAAAATGGTAGAGCGGCATATTGTGATGCCAGGACAGGCTACAGCCTACAAGATTGGGATGAATAAGATCCTGGATCTAAGAGATAACGCAAAAGAGCAATTAGGGGAAAACTTTGATATTAAAGAATTTCACGATGTTGTTCTTACAGACGGAGCTTTACCGCTAACTATCCTGGAATCCAAAGTAGATTCCTGGGTGATATCAAAAAATAAATAGGTTTGAGCGAGATCCAGAAATCTGACCTTAAGGTTATAGACCTTGTGAATTCGAGTAAAAGTCGGTTACAGATTTTAAACTACGGAGCGACTATCTTCAGTTTTAAGATGTATGATAAAAATGATGATCTTATAGATCTGGTGGTTGGACCTAAGCAGCCTGAAGACTACCTAACCCAGGATTACCGGGAGAAAAATAAATGTTTTGGAGCTAGCATTGGTAGGTTTGCCGGAAGGATTTCTAATGGGAAGTTTCAAATCGATGATGAAGAATATCAACTTTATCAACTGGAAGAGCGAGTTCATCTACATGGTGGCGAAGCTGGATTTCAGTATAAATTCTGGGAGGTTGAAAGGATAGATAAAGGGGAGAATCCTTCGGTAACCTTGTCTTATACCAGTGAACATCTGGAAGAAGGATATCCGGGAAGGCTGCAGGTTAAGGCTAAATATACCTTAACCGAGGAGAATGAGATAAAAATATCATATTCCGCAAGAACAGATAAAACAACTATTGTAAATATCACCAATCACTCTTATTTCAATCTCAACGGGGGAGGTAGTGTAAGTGATCATTTTATGCAGGTAAATGCTTCTAAAATCCTGGAACTGGATGAAAAGAATTTACCAACTGGAAATCTTACCAAGTTAAAAAAGAGTCCAAAGGATTATAGGGAGAATAAGTTGCTTGGAAATAGGGAACTGGATGATGTTTTTGTGCTGGACGTTATGGAAAATGAAGTGCAGGCACAGTTATTCTCATCTTTAAGCGGTATTAAAATGAAGTTAAGCAGTAATCAGCCGGTTTTGGTTATTTATTCTCCGGAAACACTGCCAGACTCTCTGGTCTATTTAAGTGAGATTGATAAAAAGTATCCTGCTGTGGCATTGGAAGCACAAAATTATCCCGATGCTCCAAACTTTAGAAACTTCCCATCAAGTTTGCTGGAACCCGGTGAATTCTATGAAAACAACATCACATTTTCTTTTTCTGTAAAGAAATAATTCTATATTTAACCGAAAATTTAAGAAAACGTTATGATTGGAATTCTATCCTTCGTTGGTTTTACAGCGCTAGTAGCCATAATCGCCTATTTTGCAACCAGAAAAACTGATGAATCTACCAGTGATGGTTATTTTTTAGGGGGTAGAAGTCTTACTGCGGGAGTAATTGCAGGTTCTTTACTTCTTACCAATCTATCTACAGAACAAATTGTTGGATTGAATGGTAGCTCGTATGCTAACGGACTTTCTGTGATGGCATGGGAAACACTGGCTGCAATTGCAATTGTAGTGACAGCAATTTTTTTATTACCAAGATATCTTAAGGGAGGTCTTACAACGGTACCTCAGTTTTTGGCTGAGCGATATGATGTCACTACCAAAACATTAACATCAGCCTTGTTTCTTACGGGTTATGTAGTGGTTCTTTTACCGATCATTCTTTATTCAGGGTCTGTAGCCATCAGCGGAATGTTCGATGTACCTGCTTTATTGGGAGTTTCTGATGATGCGGCTATTAAAATCTGTGTTTGGGGTATTGGCATTATAGGATCCATTTACGCCGTATTTGGAGGTTTAAAAGCGGTAGCAGTTTCTGATAGTATAAATGCCATAGGTTTACTGATTGGTGGAATTTTAGTACCGGTTTTCGGGTTGATCATTATTGGTGACGGTGGATTTTTTGATGGAATTACCACTTTGATGGAATCAAATCCTGAGAAATTCAAATCTATGGGGGATGAAACCAGCCCCGTACCTTTTCATACGTTATTCACGGGAATGATGCTTGTACAGTTATTTTACTGGGGAACAAATCAGCAGATCATTCAACGTGCACTGGCGGCAAAAAATTTAAAAGAAGGACAAAAAGGATTGATGCTGGCATCGTTTATCAAAATTCTTGGGCCGCTTATCGTCGTACTACCCGGGATCATTGCCTTTCATATATTTGGTGCAGACCTCGAGAATGGAGATGAAGCTTACCCGTTATTGGTGAATAGAGTGCTGCCGGGTTATTTAATAGGCTTTTTTGCAGCTGTGATCTTTGGTGCGATCCTGAGTTCTTTTAATAGTGTTCTTAACAGTTCGGTTACCTTGTTTGGAATTGATATTTACAAACAACACATCAATAAAAATGCAACTGAAAAAACGGTTGTTAAATACGGAAAGATCTTTGGTACATTGTTAGCGATCGCCGCAATGTTTATAGCTCCTTTCATCGCAAATGCAGGGAGTTTATTTGCCTATCTTCAGGAGGTAAATGGTATCTATAGTATTCCAATTCTTACTATTATCGTAGTAGGATATCTCACAAAATATGTTCCTGCTATTGCTGCTAAAATTGGTCTTTTATCTGGATCGGTATTGTATATTATCAGTCAGTTTTTTCTTCAACCATATTATCAAGCGGAGGCGGTTGCAAATGCAGAACTTAATGGGGTTACCGGGGTCGCTGAACTGGCAGCTATAGAAGCAAGTGCCTATCCTCATTTTCTGGATGTGATGGCTATATTATTCACTTTAAATGTTGCGATCATGCTTGTGATCGGTAAGATCTGGCCAAGAAAAACTCCTTATTTGCAGGAGCATACCAAGCAGGTGGATATTACCCCATGGAGGTTTGTAAAACCTGTAGGGATAGGAATAATAATTATTGTGGTGGGGATTTACGCTTATTTTGCATAAGCTAATCTAAAAATTATTCAAACCTTACAAAGTAAGTCTGGGAGATTCAATAGTTTTAATTATAACATTTTTGAAGACGCTCTTAATGATTCCTCAGGTTGTGAGTAGAATCTCTGTGAATGATGGAAGTTTCCAGTTTAAGATTTACCGGATCCCTGGATAGTTTATCCTGAATTCTTTCAATCATTGTACTCATGGCAAGACGGCCCTGTTCCTCTTCATGTTGATCTACAGTGCTTAAAGAAGGGAGGAAGTTTTCTCCCATAATACCATTGGTGAAGCCTATTACAGAAACATCTTCGGGAATTTTGAAACCAGATTTTAAAATACTTTTCATTATCAGGATAGCAGATAGCTCATCAGCAGCTAGAACAGCATCTATTTTCCTTTGCTGAATCAAATTTTTTAGTTTTTCATCAGGAAATTTTTTCTGATCAAAATTAAAGATCTGTTTAGTAAAGCCGAATCTTTTAGATGCATTAATATAACCCTGTTTTCGCTGGTCATCTACACTAGTATAGGGAATACCGCTCACGTAGGCTATCTTTTCGCAGCCCGAATCAAGTAATTCAATTGTAGCCTGCTCTGCCTGAAAAGCATCATTAATACTTATCTTATCACAAGGAATGATGGAAAGAACACGATCGAAAAGAACCAGAGGAACATGATAATCTAAAACATCTTTTAAATGGTCAATTTCCATTTTAGCCTGGGTCTCCTGCGAAAGGGACATAATAATTCCATCAACACTTCCTGAAATTAGGGTTTGTATGCTTTCCCTTTCTTTATTGAGTGAATCATTTGAAATTGAAATGATGATCTTATATCCCATTTCGTTGGCCACAGATTCCATTCCGGAGAGAGCTTTTGCAAAAAAATGAGGAAGTATATCAGGAATAATGACTCCAATTGTTCTGGTTTTATTTGATTTTAAATTCCTTCCAAGAATGTTGGGAATATAATGTAATGAATTGGCAAGTAATTTTACTCTTTCCCTTGTTTCCAGACTTATTTCAGGGTTATCGCTAAGAGACTTGGAAACAGTGCTTACCGAAACTTTCAGTAAGCTAGCAAGAGTCTTAAGGGTAACCTTTTTATTCATTTTATTATTTTAGATAATGAGTGCTGGAAAGCTCATTCAAACGCTGCGCCGCTTGTTCTGCAGTAATATCACGTTGAGGTCCTGCAAACATTTCATAACCTACCATGAATTTTTTTACAGTTGCTGAACGTAGTAATGGCGGATAAAAGCTCATATGAAAATGCCATTCAGGATACTTGTTTCCATCTGTAGGTGCCTGATGGATCCCGGAAGAGTAGGGAAATGAAGTTTCGAAAAGATTGTCATATTTGATTGTGAGCTTCTTTAAAATTTCAGCATAGGCAACTTCTTCGGTTTCATTTAATTGACCAATATGCTGAAGGTGTCTTTTAGGGATGATCATCGCTTCGAAAGGCCAGATCGCCCAGTAGGGGATAAGTGCTACAAAATGCTCGTTTTTTTCAATAATTCTTTCTCCTGTTTCTAATTCCTGCTTTAGATAATCAGATAAAAGACTACGTTCGTTTTTATCCCAGAATTCCTTGAATTTTGCTGCTTTTTTTAGCACCTCAGTAGGAATAGAGGACTGAGACCATATCTGCCCATGTGGATGTGGATTACTACATCCCATGATCGCCCCTTTATTTTCAAAAATCTGAACATAATTGATGTCTTCTTTTGCTCCCAATTCTTCATATTCCTTTTTCCATATTTTAATCACTTTGGCAATATCTTTCACCTCCATAAGGGGTAGGGTTAGGGAGTGATCTGGAGAAAAACACACTACTTTACAGATCCCTTTTTCGCTTTCAGCTCTTAAAAGTCCTTCCTGAAAATTAATCTCAGGAGTATCTGTGAGTAAAGAAGAAAAGTCGTTCACGAATGAATATGGCTCATTATATTCTGGATTGGTATTTCCACTGGCACGGGTATTTCCAGGACATAAGTAACAGGAAGGGTCGTAAGTTTCTTTTTGAACAGACTTGTTTTCTTCCGTTTTTCCCTGCCAGGGACGTTTTGTCCTATGCGGGGAAACCAGGATCCATTCTCCAGTAAGAATATTATAGCGTCTATGCGGAATATTATTTATGTCTTTACTCATTGTTCAGTTTTTAAAAATCCTGGTTCCTTCACCCGGTGATACACTTATTGCGTCTAATTGGACATTGAATTTCTGATAATAGGCAGCAGAAACTTCTTCGATATAATTCTTTATTTTATCTTTCTTTATGAGATTTATGGTACATCCTCCAAAGCCCCCTCCCATCATTCGGGAACCATAAATAAATTCTTTATCTCTGGAATAATCAACTAGAAAATCCAATTCAGGACAGCTTACTTCATAATTATGTTGAAGCCCTTCATGCGAGGTATACATCAGTTCTCCAAAGCTTTTAAGGTTTCCAGACTTAAGAGCATTTGCAGCAGCCAGAACCCGCTCATTTTCCTTTAAAACATATAAACATCTTTCATACATTTTGCCTGTGAGCTTCGCTTTATACTTATCCAGCAATTCAAAGCTTAGATCTCTTACCGATTTTATTTCAGGCTTTTCTTTTTGAATAATATGTATTGTCGCTTCACATTCTTCCCTTCGTGAATTATAGTCACTATCAGCCAGGTTATGAGAAACATTGGTATTTAGAAGTAATAACTGACAATCTTTAAAATCTGCAGGAATAAATTCGGCTTCCAGACTTCTGCAGTCAAGCAAAATTATATGATCCTCTTTACTCATTACAGACGAAAACTGATCCATGATCCCGCAATTGGAACCTACAAAATTATTTTCGGCTCTTTGCGATAACTTTACTATATCAAGATCTTCCAGTTGAAGTTGAAAAAGTTCATTTAATCCGCTCGCAATACCGCATTCTAGAGCTGCAGAAGAACTTATTCCTGCGCCTACGGGAAGCCTGCTTTCTATAATACAGTCAAAACCTTCAATTTGAGCACCGCTATTGAGAAATTCCTGAACTACTCCAAAAATATAATCTTCCCAGCCTGAAGTTTTCTGGAAATCCTTATCTAAATGAAATTCAAAGCCTTTTTTAAAAGTATCACTATAAATGCGACAAAAATTCTCTGTATGGTTTTTCTGAAATTTCAGAACTATTTTTTTATCGATGGCGGTTGGTAGCACATAACCCTCATTATAATCTGTATGTTCTCCAATAAGGTTGATGCGGCCAGGAGATTCCACGATGATCTCATAATCGTTATTTTCAAAAACTGCAGGTTTTGATGAAAAGGCTCTAATATTGGTCAAGGTTAATTTTTTTGTATTGTAATTCAAATGTAATAAATGTATAATTTACATTCATTTTTTATTTGAACAAATTTTCATATTCTCTATCTTTATCAAAATTTCAATAAAAAATGACTCAGGTTACTAAAGACCTATACCAGGTAAAGGAAAAAATGTACGTAGCAACAGATTGTATCATTTTTGGCTTTCATGAAGGAAAATTAAAATTACTGGTATTTAAAAGGAGGGTAGCCCCCTTACAGGGAGAATGGTCATTAATTGGGAGTTTTGTTCAGCTAGATGAAGACCTTGAGGTAGCAGGGCAACGGGTTTTAAATGAGATTACCGGCCTTGAAAATGTATTTATGCAGCAGCTTAGAACATACGGAAAAAAAGATCGTGATCCCGGTTATCGTTGTATTTCAGTTGCACAATATGCTTTGATTAGAATAGATGAATATGATGAGAAACTGGTAGAAGAGCATGGAGCACACTGGTATGAAATAGAGAATTTACCTTCGCTGATATTGGATCACAACGATATGGTTCAGGATGCTTTACTCCAGCTAAAACAAAATGCCAGGTATAAACCTATTGGTTTTGAACTGCTACCTGAAAAATTTACTATTCCACAACTACAAAGCTTATACGAAGCTATTTATCAGCGGGAGCTGGATGCCAGAAATTTCAGAAAAAAGGTTTTGTCGCTAAATGTTCTGGAAAAGCTGGAAGAAAAAGACAAATCTACAAGTAAAAGAGGAGCATTCCTTTATAAATTCAATTACGAGAATTATCAGAAACTTTTAAAATCGGGTTATAACTTCGAAATAGCCTGAACCGGGTTTAGAAATATTTTCTGATTAATAATTGTAATATTTACATTTATTATTAATTTTAGAAAAATATATTCTATGGCTGATAAGATCAACAGACGAAAATTGCTTAAAAACCTGAGCCTTGGAGCCGGACTATTAAGTCTTACGGGCGCCTCAGGACTCGTAGCCTCCATTTCAAAAACACCGTATTTTTCAAAAGAGCTATGGTATTCAGGTAAAATAAATCATTCTGTTTGTCGCTGGTGTTACCAGAATATTCCACTTCAGGAGTTTGCAAAAGCCTGTTCAGAAATGGGGATTCAGGCAATAGACCTTTTAAAACCTTCAGAATGGAACATCGTGGAAAAGGAAGGCCTGGTTTGTTCCATGGCTACCGACGATTTTGCCAGTATTACCGAAGGTTTTAATGATCTTAAGAATCATGGTCAGCTTCAGGAAAAATATAAAGGACTCATTAAAAAGGCTTCTGAACATAAGATCAAAAATGTGATCTGCTTTTCTGGAAACCGGAATGGGATGGATGATGAAACCGGAATTATCAATAGTATTAAGGGTCTTACTCCACTTTTAGAATATGCACAGGATCTTAATGTGAATCTGGTAATGGAGCTCCTTAATAGTAAGGTAGATCACGATGATTATATGTGCGATCATACCGAATGGGGCGTTAAACTAGCCAAAAGACTCGATCAGCCTAATTTTAAACTTCTATATGATATTTACCATATGCAGATTATGGAGGGCGATGTTATACGAACTATTAGAGAAAATCATAAATACATTAATCATTACCATACAGGTGGGAATCCCGGTAGAAATGAAATAAATGATTCTCAGGAACTCAATTATTCTGCTATCATGGAAGCGATCTACGAAACAGGATTTGACGGATTCGTCGCCCAGGAATTTATTCCAACCTATGAGGATCCTTTAGATGCTTTAAGGGAGGGGATACAAATCTGTGATATTTAACCAGAACTATAATTTGAATTATGAGACTAAAAATAAATTTTGGCCTGCTTTTTTTTGCTTTAATTCTACTGAATTCGGCAGTAACTGCTCAAAACAATAATGAAAAAGATGTCTTTGTAGATGAGGATGGTGTGATGCGATGGGGAGGGACTAATGAGGAAGTTCATGGTTTTGGTGTGAATTATTCAACGCCGTTTGCACATGCATACCGGTCTGCACAAAAGAAAGGTCTGGATATTAAAGCAGAAATAGATAAGGATATCTATCATTTTTCAAGATTGGGTTTTGATGTTTATCGTCTGCATGTCTGGGATACCGAAATTAGCGATGAAGAAGGAAACCTTCTGGAAAATGAGCATTTAGAGACTTTTGATTATTTGTTGAATGAATTAAAAAAGCGAAATATTAATTTTGTAATTACTCCCATTGCTTATTGGGGAAATGGCTGGCCGGAGCCTGATGAGGATACACCGGGATTTTCAAATAAATATGGTAAAGAGGGAAGCCTGACCCATCCTGATGCGATCAAAGCCCAGCAAAACTATTTAGAACAGTTTCTTAATCATGTAAACCCATATACCGGTGTAGCTTATAAGAATGAGCAGAACCTGATCGCTTTTGAAATTAGCAATGAACCACATCATCGTGGAACCCCCACAGAAGTGAAAAGTTTTATTAATAAAATGGTTTCGGCTATGCGTAAAACAGGTACTAAAAAACCTGTTTTTTACAATGTAAGTCATAGTGTGCAACTTGCAGAAACCTATTTCACCTCAAATATTGATGGAGGAACTTTCCAGTGGTATCCAACCGGATTGGGATTCCAGAAAGAATTGGAAGGGAATTTACTTCCCAATGTGAATGATTATAATATTCCTTTCAATGATGTAATTGAAAAGAATAACAAAGCCAAACTGGTCTATGAGTTTGATGCGGCAGATGTGAATAAATCATATATGTATCCAGCCATGGCCCGAAGTTTTCGGGAAGCAGGAATCCAGATCGCTACACATTTTGCGTATGACCCTACATTCCTGGCTTATGCCAATACCGAGTATAATACGCATTATATGAATTTGAATTGTACTCCGCATAAAGCATTAGCGTTAATGATTGCTTCAAAAATATTTCATGAAGTTCCTATGAGAAAAGATCTGGGAACTTATCCGGAAAACCTCAAATTTGGGGATTTCACGATCAGTTATGAGGGGGACGTAGCAACCTATAATTCCGGGGATATATTCATCTACACAAATACGAATTCAATTCAACCAAAAAAGGTTTCGGAATTGAAAAAGATTGCCGGTCACGGGAATTCTGAGATCGTAAAATATAAAGGGAAAGGAGCTTACTTTTTGGATAAACTGGAGGATGGTGTTTGGAGACTGGAAGTGATGCCAGATCCAATTCTTATTAAAAACCCTTTTGGAAGCAATAGTCTTGAAAAGACAGTTTCGGTAATTAGCTGGAAAGAAAATCTAATAGCGCTGAATATAGATGAGCTTGGAGATAATTTTGAAATTTCAGGATTAAATAAAGGGAATAATACTTCCCTGGAAGCTGAAGGCAATGCTTTTAAAATAAAACCGGGATCTTATTTAATAACAGCCGCTGGAAAGGATGTTGATATTTCTACTTATAGTGATCGCTTTAATTTTGATATTAAAGCTTTTGAAGCCCAGGAAAGCACGGTAGATAAAACTTATTTGGTGCATAAACCAGTTCAGATTATAAGCGTTGGAAATGATCTAGAGCTAAAAGCAACGCTGGTTTCAAATAATGAAATGGAGAAGGTAGAAGTCTGGCTGAAAAATGGGAATACTTATGAATCTGTTGAGCTGAATGCGGATAATAACTATGATTATTTAGTAAAAATTCCAGAAAATCTCTTAAATCATGGGTTTCTGGAGTATAGAATCATTGTTTCTACAGAGGATGGTAAAACTACATTTCCGGGTGGAGTAGAGGGGAGTCCTGAGGACTGGGATTTTCATTCAGATGCTACATACAAAACCAGAATTCTGGAGAAAGATGCGCCAATTTCTCTTTTTAATGCCTCAACCGATGTAGATAATATGGTTATAGGCTGGTCTCCAAAAAACAACCTTGTTCCAGTAAACGAAAATGAAGCGGAATTTCAGGTAAGTATTGACAGTTTGTTCCAGGAAGATGTTGAAAATAAAAATGCGAAACCTATTTATGATTACTCTTTCAGATACAATTTTCAGAATAAACTTGGAAAAAGAACAATTTCCGATAAACAGAAATTAGTGATTACCGGAAGTTCTCTTGGCGAAAATTCGGAAAAAATGATGATCGCTTTGGTAATGAAAAACGGGGCTTCTTTTGGAAAGTTAATTCAGCTAACAGATGAGATCCAGGAAATAGAGATAGCTCTGGAAGATCTTAAACCGGTAAAAACGGTAACACTGCCAAGACCTTATCCTGGCTTTTTACCGTATTATTTTGATCATTCATATTCAGGTAACCTAAAGATAGAAGATGTTGAAAGTCTACAGTTCTCTATTGGTCCCGGAATTGAGAAGGAAAATCTTCAAAAGCCTCATGCGATCGGAATTCGAAGTGTAAGATTAGAGTAATATCCAGTTATCAATAAATTATTATCAATAAAGATTTCTCACTCCGCTACGTTATAAATGACAATTTTTAGAAACAAAAAAGGCTTCCAAACTGGAAGCCTTTTTTACAATTAACACATAAAATTAACCACATTTAGAAGAACCACAGTCCTTGCAGGTTAAGCATCCTTCCTGATAGATCAGGTTGGAAGAATTACAATTGGTACATTTCTCTTTTTTGGCAACAGTTCCATCGGCGATAAAACGTTTTAATGCTCTTACTACACCATTTTTCCATGTATTGATAGATTCACTGTCCAATTGAAGACTGTTAATAAGATCTACCACATTGTCTATAGACATTCCATGGCGCAGTGTACTGGAAATTAGTTTGGCATAGTTCCAGAATTCAGGATTAAACTTATGAGAAAGACCTTCAATAGTGGTTTTATAACCTCTTTTGTTTTCGTACTGGAAATCATAGCGAGAAGTTCCGTCTTCGTTTCTGGCTTTAATAATATAACCTTCGGTAACCCATCTTGGGATTAAAATACCTTCTTCATCATCAGCAAAACCGGTAAAAATCTCATAAGGACGACCATCTACAAGACCTATGAACGCAATCCATTTATCTTTGTTGTTTTGGAAACGTACCACATCTGCAGTTAATACATCAGGTCTTTTTAGAGGAAATGATCCCGGAGTCTGTTCTGCTTCTTCTTCCTTCTTTTCATCGTTAGAGATAAGAACTCCAGATCGTGAACCGTCACGATAAACCGTCACCCCTTTACAACCTGCTTCCCAGGCTTCAAGATATAATTTACCAACAAGATCTTCACTTGCATCGTTGGGCAGGTTAATGGTCACACTAATAGAATGATCTATCCATTTTTGAACTGCTCCCTGCATTTTCACCTTGCTTAACCAGTCTACATCATTGGAAGTGGCCTGGTAGTATGGTGATAGTTTAACCAGTTTATCAAGTTCTTCCTGAGAGTAATTTTCATTTGTATCATGACCCTTAGCTTTCATCCACTCTTTGAAACGGTGGTGAAAAACAACATATTCTTCCCATGAATCTCCAACTTCGTCTACAAAGTCTACCCTTGCATCCTTATCGTTTGGATTTACTTTTCTTCTTCTTTTATAAACAGGTAAGAATACAGGCTCGATCCCAGAACTGGTTTGCGTCATTAAACTGGTAGTTCCAGTAGGAGCGATGGTTAGAAGAGCGATGTTTCTTCTACCATATTCCAGCATATCATAATAAAGCTTTTCATCAGCTTCTTTCAGTCTTAATATGAACGGATTGTCTTTTTCTCTTTCTGAATCAAAAATCGAGAAAGCACCTCTTTCTTTTGCGGTATCTACTGAAGCTCTATAAGCAGCAAGCGCAATATTTTTATGAATATCTACAGAAAAGTCTATTCCTTCCTTGCTTCCGTATTTGATTCCCAATCCTGCAAGCATATCACCTTCAGCAGTAATGCCAATTCCGGTTCTTCTTCCTTCGTAAGCTTTTTTACGAATATTCAGCCATAAGTTTTTCTCAACGGCTTTTACCTCTTCATTTTCAGGATCTGCATCAATTTTTGCCAGAATATTATCGATCTTTTCTAATTCTAGGTCAATGATATCATCCATAATTCTTTGTGCAGCACCAATATGTTTTTTGAAGAGCTCATAGTTGAAATGTGCTTTTTCAGTAAACGGCTCTTCTACATAAGAGAAAAGATTGATCGCTAATAAACGACAGGAATCATAAGGACATAGTGGGATCTCACCACATGGGTTGGTAGAAACCGTTTTATAACCAAGATCATCGTAACAATCTGGAACCGACTCATTAATTACGGTATCCCAGAAAAGAATTCCCGGCTCTGCAGATTTCCACGCGTTATGAACGATCTTTTTCCAAAGCTTATCAGCTTCAATATCTTTTGAAAACTTAGGGTCTTTACTAAAGACTGGATACGTCTGCGTATAATTACCGTTATTCTTAACAGCTTTCATGAATTTATCATCGATCCTAACCGAAACATTGGCTCCTGTAACTTTGCCTTGTTCCATTTTAGCATCGATAAAATCCTCCGCATCTGGATGATTAATAGATACTGATAACATCAGTGCTCCACGACGTCCATCCTGGGCAACTTCTCTGGTTGAATTTGAATAACGCTCCATGAATGGAACTATTCCTGTTGAAGTTAATGCAGAATTCTTCACTGCCGATCCTTTTGGACGTATATGAGAAAGGTCATGACCAACTCCGCCACGGCGTTTCATTAGCTGTACCTGTTCCTGATCTATTTTCATGATCCCACCGTAAGAATCTGAAACCCCATCGTTTCCAATTACAAAACAATTAGAAAGAGATCCTACCTGGTAAGGATTACCAATACCGGCCATTGGGCTACCCTGAGGTACGATATATTTAAAATTCTTAATAAGGTTAAAAACTTCATCCTCACTCATCGGGTTTGGATATTTTTTTTCAACCCTGGCAATTTCTTTTGCGATACGCCTGTGCATATCATCTGGAGTTTGTTCGTAAATATTCCCATCAGAATCTTTGAGGGCATATTTGTTTACCCAAACTCTGGCAGCAAGATCATCTCCCTTGAAGTATTTTAGAGATGCTTCATAAGCCTGTTCCTGGGTATAAGTGTGTGGAACGACTGGTTTTTCTTGTACAGGCATATAAATGAGATTTTTAAGTTAGAAATTCGATTTCGAGTGGTATAAAACTAAACAAAGATTTGAGACAATTAACAAATCCTTTAGAAAAAGTTATCAAGAAAAATATGTTAATTAGCTTTAAATCAGTAGTTTAAATATTTACTAACAATAAAAAGTTGACAAATATTGAAAATTTTAATTTTTATACTTGAATTTTTCTGTTTGAAACATATCGATGGAAATTGATTGGAATTCCAAGCGAAAACTGCGAAAATGTATAAAGCCTTAAGAAAGGAAGTGGTAGCATTCAAAAAAAAGAGGCTCCGCTTTATGCGGAGCCTTCTTTGAATTAACACCTATGAAAATTCAAAATAAAAAGGTTTATTTCGTAATCGAGTAAATTGCATATCCGTTTGACGGAGCCTCGATCTGAACCATCCCATTTTCATCGGAGGTAGGGCTATATGATGTATTACCACTATAATCTTTTAGGGTAACATTATTCCAGTTTGAACTTACTGTTCTTCTCTTAGTGTTATTGTTGATGCTAATATACAGAATTAATCCAGGATTTGTGCCTGTGCCACTTCTTTTCATAACATATTCATCTTCATCTATATATAGCATTTCCGTATCACCAACAGCAATACTGTTATGAATAGAAATAAGCGTTTTAAGCTCTTCCTGGAAGCTTTCATTCTCATAATCTGAATAAAAGATTGTTGGATAACCAGGATGCGTAAGAATATAGGCGTAAGCCTTCAATTTATTTTCAGATGCAATATAGTTGTCTACATTATCATCCTTTTCAGTATCATGGTTCGCGGTAAAAGTAACAGCGTTCCCGGGATCTGTTTTCCATAGCATATCTTTTTCTAAATTGGTAAGATCCTGAAATCTATCCAGGCTTTCTTCCAGCTTATAAAAGGTGGAGAAATCGAAAGCTGGAGATCCTGAAGCCTCTATCCAGTCCCTTAGTACATCTGGATTGCCATCAAAGTTTTCTCCCACAGAGAAACCTCCAACTTCATCCAGCCACTCCTTTATTACCCAAGGTTCAAAACCTTTAACGTAATCAAAACGCCACCCATCAAATCCCATCACATTTTTATAGTATTTAGCAACAGAATTTTCATCCTTCCAAAGCCATTTCTGTACTCTGTCCAGGTGATGGTCTAAATTCGTTTCGGCATAGAATAAACTTCCTGGATCATACTCACTTACACTATTTGGATAAAAATCTTCATAAGTTCTGTTGAACATTCCCGATGCATTCCCATGCTCTTCATCAAATAGGGTATAAGTATCATATTCACGGTAGGGATTGTATTGAAGGCCGCCACCAGAATTGTGATTAATTACAATATCAGCGATCACTTCTACATCGTTATCATGTGCCGTGGATATAAGATTTTCAAGTTCGGTTCTTGAACCAAACCTGGTTTCAACAGTACCATGTTGCTCGAAATTTCCAAAATCATAGTAATCGGAAACATCATAGCCCATAGAATAGCCACCAGATTGCCCTTTAGAAGCAACTGGAAGCCAGATGCGGTCTATCCCGGCATCTGCCCAGCCCGGTACTTTTGCTGAAAGGTTATTCCACCATTCAAAACGAGGCTCCACGTCCCAGTAAAAAGCCTGCATCATAACGCGGCTTCCATTATCGTAAGAAGAAAGATCTATAGCTTCTGGATTGCTTGGTTCTGGAGTTTCAGGACCACCGGTTACATCATCTGTAGGATCTATGATTTCCTGATCGTCTTCTGAACATGCGAAAACAATAAGGGAGAAGAAGACGAGTAGAAATGAATTAAATATTCTGGTTATCATAATTTTTCATTTTGAATTAAAAAAGGCTGCCATAAAGCAGCCTTTTAAAAATTTGATTTGACTTATTCTTCAGTCTGCTCTATAAAAAGATATCTTCCTGTAAGGTCATTAAACCATACATTATAAGTTCCAGCTTTAGAAACGATAATATCGTCACCTGTTGCCTGACCACTTGGGAAGTTTTCTCCACCTCCCCAGTTTACATCCCATGCCTGGTTGGCTCTGAATTTTATTCCATCTTCTGAGAGTTCAACCCCTTCAACATACCAAATATGCGGGTCAAAACTGGATTTAGTAAGTAGGATATCTGGAGTTGGGTTATCATCACCAGGCCATCCTACGGTAGTTCCTGCACCTACAAGACCAAGTTTGTCATACACCGCGGCATCTGCTGCATCATATGTTTCAAAACTGTAAGTCATTTCATCTGTATTTACCGTAAAACTATAATACGCTTCAGTGTCTACAGCAAAAGATTGCGGATCTTCACCTAAAATATCACTATTGGTTAAATTCCCGTCGGAAAGTCCCCATTGTGGCTGCCACATACCCCTTGTCTCCAAAAGTTTAAAATCACCTGCTGTGAATTTTCCTTCATAATAGAATATATTATTCTCTGAATCTCTGAAAAGAGGAGTGTTGTTATTATTATTGTCCCATCCAGCAGCAGTAGCGTTTCCTACAAGGAAAAGGTTCATTTTCACAGGTTCTTCTTCCTCTCCCTGTTCTGGTAGAGTAACTGTGATTGCAGCAGCTTCTGAAGTTTCAGAAAGTCCATTTCCACCATCGTTTCCTGCGTAAGCTTTCACTCGGAAATAGATATTACCAGTGTTTGGAGCTTCGGTATTAGGATCATTATCTAAACCTGCATCGGCAGCAAGAGACATCATTTGACCAATAGTTACTCCTAGATTTGTTTCTGAAGTGCTTCCAATTAGATCAAAGCTTGAGAAATCCTGGCTTGCAGAACCCTGAAGTTCATAAGTTATAGTAGTTGGAGCACCAAAATCTACCTCATTCCATACAAATCTTTCAGCCAGATTATCTGAAGCAGCTGAATTTAAAGTATAGTTGGCAGAAAATGCACTTGTAAATGAAACGCCTTCTGCATCTGGTTGTGCGGTAAACACCACATCGTCATCATGTTCACAGGAAGAAAATCCTATTACGGCGATAATCGTTAGTAAAAATATTGAAAATCTTTTCATTGTTTTATTTTTAATATTAGTAACCTGGGTTTTGTGTTAAGTTGGTATTTACACCTAGATCTGAAGCCGGAATTGGGAATAGATCTCTAAAAGCTTCTGTAGTTGCTCCCTGTGGAACACCACCTTTAAAGGGCCAAACGCCACCGTCTGAGAATTTACCAAAACGAATTAGATCTGTTCTTCTGTGTGCTTCCCAATAAAGTTCTCTGGCTCTTTCATCGATAATAAAATTTAGAGAAAGATCTGCAGTGCTAATATTGTTACTGTCATCACCGTAAGCACGCTCTCTAAGCTCATTGATGTAGCTTACAGCATCAGCCTGACTTCCGCCAGCACCTCTAACCACCGCTTCTGCATACATTAAGTAAGCATCTGCTAATCGGAACATAGGGAAATCGGTGTCTGGAAAATCTCCTGTTGGATCTGATCCGGGATTTCCATTAACGTCTACGTTTTTGTATTTCGCTACAGCATATCCATCTGTAAAGGTTGAAATATCATTGATCTCTTTAGATTGACCTTCTGTGAAAAATAAAGCTCTTTCGTCTCCTACTTCCTCAATTGCATCGTCCTCATTTTCCAGAAATTTGTTGACCAGGGCAGAGGTGGTTCTAAGACCAGCCCATCCACCGTTCACTCCAAAAGCATCTGGATCCATGTCTCCTCCAATAGCAGCATGGATAATAAACGTCATCCCTCCATATGCCTGGGTGTTTATACCGTCAAATGTAATAGGAAATATGATCTCATTTTGAGCGCCATTGGTATTGTTATCAGCAAGGAATAACTTCTGGTAATCTTCTACAAGGCTGTAATCTGAATTTATTACCTTATTAGTATAAGTAATAACATCACTGTACCTGGCGTTACCGGTGTATTTTTCAGCATTTAGATAAAGCTTTGAAAGCAACATCCAGAGAGCGCCCTGGTCTGCACGACCATATTCATTGGCTCCCGGAGCTTTCATTTCACTTTCTATAGCCAGGAGCTCCCCTTCAATATAGCTAAAAAGCTCTGCACTTGAAGTTTGTTCTGGCAAGAAAGCTCCAACAGGATCATTTTCAGTTACAAAAGGAGGATTGCCATAAAGGTCAAGAGCATGCCAGTAACTTAGAGCTCTAAGGAATCTTGCTTCAGCTCTGTACGTAGCTATTTCAGTTCTTAGACTGCTGTCAACTCCACGACTATCCAGAACGGAAGTCTCAGTTTGTCTCAAATATTCATTAGACTGTGCGATCTGGTACATAACTCTGGAATACATCGTTCTAATAAACTCGTTCCCAGAAGTCCAGTTCTGGTTGTGAAGGTCTTTAATAGTACCATCATTCCAGCCAATAACAGCTTCATCTGTAGTTAATTCCTGTAATTTAAAGTATAATCGCATATACTGCGAGAATCCTTCATCCAGGCCTGAAAGGTCGGCATCTCCTGCAGGTCCATCCTGTCCGCTTATTGCGAAACCGGCATAAAGTTTAGCAAGGAATTGTTTGTAAGCTTCCGGATCTTTAAATGCTGAAGCGGCAGTTTCCCTGTTGTCTTCTGGCACGAGATCTAAATTGCTTTCGCAAGACCATAATACAGCCATTCCAAAGAGCACCAGGAAAGTTGTTTTTATCTTATTAAACATAATTCTTGTAATTTTTCTGTTATTCATTAAAATACAAAGTTCAACCCAAGTACAAATCGTCTTGATCTAGGGTAGAAGTTGTTGTCTATTCCTCCAAATACTTCGGGATCCAACCCTTCGTAATTTGTGATCGTAAGAACATTGCTTGCAGTTAGAGAAACTCTAAAATCTACTTCTTCTCCCGGTACTGTATAGCCAATACTTACGTTGTCAAGCTTTACAAAATCTGCAGCCTCAAGGTAATAATCTGAGAAGAACTGACTGTTTTCAAATCCTGAATCCAACACATTCGAGTTGAAGTTTGAGTAGTAATTTGAAGGAGTGTTAGTTCCCGCTTCCACGAATCCGTTGGCAGATTGCGTATTGTTGTAATTATAATTTCCAAAACTTCCTCTAAATGTAAAGTTGAAGTCAAGGTTTTTATAGTTCATGGTATTTGTAAGCCCCATATAATAATCTGGAGTAGCTTTCTTATACGGTTGCTTATCTGCTTCAGTGATCTGGTTGTCACCATTTACATCTACATAAGCACCTTCAATTGGCTGTCCCTGTTCATTATAAACCTGTCTAAAAACAAAGAATGTGGTTGGGTCAAAGCCTTCTTTCCAAAGCTGAATATTGTTTCCAACTCCACCACTTATCCCTCCCTGAGGAATAAAGAAATTAGGATCGTCTCCTAAAGATAACTCAGTTATTTCAAGTTCCTGAAAAGAAATGTTATAACCTAATGTCCAGTTAAAATCTTCAGATCTTGCGATATCTCCGCTAAGTCCAACTTCAATACCTCTACTTACCGTAGTTCCAACGTTGGTAAGCAACTGGTCTGAAAGGTTGGCTCCTGCAGGAACCGGTACTGTTGCAATAAGATCTTCCGTCTCTCTGTAATATGCATCTACAGATCCACTTAACCTATTGCTGAAGAAACCAAAATCAATACCTGCGTTATAATTGATCAAGCTTTCCCATTTAAGGTCTTCATCATATTCTTCAGGTCTTAAAGTTGGCACAAAAGTGTTGCCAAACTGATATCTTGCACCTCCCTGACTTGGAGTATATAGTCCTAAATAACCATAATTTCTTCCAATTTCATAGTTACCTGTCTCCCCGTAACCACCACGTAATTTTAGTTCAGAAATAACATTGGAGTTTTGAAGAAATGCTTCATTATGGATTTTCCAACCTATAGAGGCGGCTGGGAAATAACCCCATCTGTTCTGAGGAGCCACTCTTGAAGATCCATCAGCTCTAATACTACCAGAAATAAGGTATTTATCGTTAATGTCAAAACTAGCTCTGGCAAAATAAGATTCCAGGGAGTTACGATTAATATCTACTGGAAAATCGACTTCCTGATCCTGTTCTGTACCATATACATCAGAGAATGAGTAAAATTCCTGATAAGAATGTCCTGCAGTTAGATCAATTTCAGTAGTGTTCAGGAAATCAACATCTGTCTTATAGTTAAGATATGTATCCAATAGTAAGTTACGGTTAATATTCTCATAATTACTGAACTGATCAATATTTGAGGTGTTTGAAGCAGCTATTAAAGGAGTAAAGGTATTTCCTCTGGCCTCGGCATAATCAAAACCGGCGTTTACAACCGCTTTTAATTCTGGTAACCAGTGAAACTTATATTCAGCATTTAGATTAGTAATAGACCTTCTGGTCTGGTTTTTATCTTCATTAAGTACTAATAAGGCTACCGGGTTTCTTGTAGCAAGATTTTGCTGTACGATCTCTTCACCCGATATTCTGTTGAATTCAAAAAATCCTCCAAATGGAAGTGTATCGTCGAAAACCGATTGTGTAGGATCAAACGCAACGGCAGACCCTATAGCTCCCTGGTTTGCAAACCTGTTCTTATCTAAACTGTTTTTGGAAGTTAAGGTAAGTTTCAATTTATTATCTAAAAGATCCTGATTTAACGAAATGTTAAACGCATTTCTTTCGTAATAGTCACCTGAAAGTACTCCGGTTTCAGCAGTATGATTAAAGTTTGCTCTGTAATAGAAATTTCCTATCCCCTGAGTAGCCGTTAAGTTATGAATAGCTCCTACTGAAGTCTCATAAATTTCGTCCTGCCAGTCTGTATCTGCATTTCCCAATAAAGAAGGATCTGTTCCGGGAGTGCTGTTAATTAAAGTTCTGAACTCAGCTGCATCTAATACATCAACTTTATCGGTAATGTTACCTATAGATGTCTTAAGATCGTAAGTGAAATTGAAAGGAGTGTCTTTTTTACCTTTTTTAGTAGTAATAAGAATCACACCATTAGAAGCTCTGGAGCCATAAATAGAAGTTGCAGCTGCATCTTTTAATATGGTAAAGTCTTCAATTTCATTAGGGTTAATAGAGTTTAATGCATTACGCGATCCCGCAACACCTCTTTGGTCTAGTGGCACACCATCCACAACTATAAGCGGATCGTTAGATGCCGACAAAGATGAACCACCGCGAATACGAATAGTACCTCCCTGTCCCGGAGCTCCTCCACCTGGAGTAATTTGAACCCCTGCAGATTTACCGGCAATGAGTTGCTCTGGAGCAACTACAGCTCCCTGGTTAAAAGATTCAGATGAAATTTTTTCTACAGATCCTGTAGCATCCTGTTCAGAGGTTGCACCATATCCAATTAGAACTACTTCATCTAAAGTAGCCTGATCTTCATCTAGCTGTACGTCTAATGTTGATTGACCTTGATAAGGAATTTCTTCAGTTGCGAATCCTAAAAAGGAAAACTGAAGAATATCATCACTAGCTACATTTTGAATCGTATAATTACCATCAAAATCGGTAGTAGTGCCATTCGAAGTTCCTTTAACGATAACATTTACACCGGGTACAGGTAGACCCGTGGCACTTTCAGTCACGTTCCCGCTCACGGTGTTTTGGGCAAAAAAGCTCATTGGCAGCAGAAACAGCAAAAACAATGTGCTTTTAATTAAAGTTCTCATAAATTTTCATTTGGTTTTTACTAAAAATTAACCTTATATTTTTACTTCCTGAGGTTAAATGTATGTAAAATAAGCACCAAAAATCGGAGAGTCAGCACTATTACTGCGACGAAAACGTTTTCGTGTTGAAAACTTTTCGAAGTTAAGGGTCTCATAATTTAATTATGGTAAATTTGAAGAACTGAAAATTATTCCAGGCTAAATTAAAGTATATCGTAACCCAATGAAACCAAAACTTACCCTAAAAAAAATTGCAAAAGAATTAGATGTGTCAATTTCTACGGTTTCGAAAGCCTTAAGAGATAGTCCTGAAATTGGAGAAGAAACCAGAGAAAAGATCAAGGCTTTTGCCAAACATTATAATTACAAACCTAATAACATAGCGCTTAGTCTTAAGAATAGAAAAACCAAGACTATAGGGATCATTATTCCTGAGATAGTTCATCATTTTTTCACTACCGTGATTAGTGGCGTGGAAAAGGTAGCGAACGAAATGGGTTATAATGTTTTTGTATGCCTTTCAGATAATTCATTTGATAAGGAAGTCCTGAATATGGAGATGCTGGCCAATGGCAGTACAGATGGCTTTATTCTTTCTCTTGCAAAAGATACTATGCAAAAAGGAGATTATCATCATTTAACCGAAGCAATTAACCAGGGTATGCCATTGGTTCTTTTTGATAGGGTAGTAGATGAAATTGCCTGTGATAAAGTGATCATTGATGATGTGAACGGTGGTAAAAAAGCAGTTCAGTATTTAATAGACTGTGGATGCAGGAATATTGCCTTGATCTCTACGGTAGATTATGTGAGCGTTGGTAAACTGCGTACTCATGGATACAAACAGGCTCTGGTTGAAAATAATATAGAGATCAATGAAGACCTTATCCTGAAGATCGAGGAGATGGAAAACAGTGAGGCTGAAATTGAAGAATTTCTGAAATATAAAAAAGTAGATGGGGTTTTTGCTGTAAACGAGCATTTTGCGATTTCGGCTATTAAAACGATCCAGGAACAGGGTAAAAAAGTACCGGAAGATGTTTCGGTCATCGGTTTTACAGATGGAGAACTGTCTAAAAGATTTATACCAAGTTTAACCACCGTGAGTCAGCACGGAATGAAGATGGGAGAAGAATCTGCCCGGTTATTAATTGAAAAACTGGAACGCACTCCAAGTGAGGAGGATTATTATAAAACTATTATTGTAGAGACAGAACTGGTGACTCGAAATTCAACAAAATCTAAGAAATAAGCTGTTCGTTTCAAAAAAACTATATATTTGTCATAATTGAAATTTATCAAAACTTATATTTTTACTTCCTACCTAAAATAAGTTTTGATAAGTCATTGTGCTTATCGTAAACCTTTTAAAATACGATATGCAAAAACCCCGTTTAAAGTTTTGGGATATCTGGAACATGAGTTTCGGATTCCTGGGTATTCAGTTTGGTTTCGCTCTACAGGGCTCTACCATGTCTCGTATATTCGAAACATTAGGTGCTGAAAAGGACAATATCCCGTTATTATGGATCGCTGCACCTTTGGCAGGACTCATCGTGCAACCCATTATTGGATATTTAAGTGATAATACCTGGCACAAAAACCTGGGTAGAAGAAGACCTTTCTTTCTATTGGGAGCTATTTTAAGCTCGATTGCTTTACTATTGATGCCTTATTCTTCTGCGGTATGGATGGCCGCCGGCCTATTACTGGTTCTGGATGCCTCCATTAATATTTCTATGGAACCATTTAGAGCTCTGGTGGCAGATAAGTTGCCAGAATCGCAAAGAAGTTACGGCTTCGTTATTCAAACCCTCATTATTGGTATAGGAACCTGGGTAGCCAGTAACCTGCCAAAATTTATGAATAATGTACTGGATATTAGTAACGAAGCAGCTCCGGGAGTCGTTCCTGAGTCTGTAAAGGTTGCTTTTATCGTTGGAGCCGTGGTATTTATTGGCTCTATTCTGGTTACCATCTTTACTACGAAGGAGTATACTCCTGAAGAGATGAAAAAATTTGATCCGGATTCTGAAGAAGAAAAAGACCAGGGTATGTTGAAGACCATTCTCGGTACGTACGCCTTGATGCCTAAGATCATGAAAAAATTAGGAGTCGTACAGTTCTTCTCCTGGTTCGCATTTTTTGCCATGTGGACGTTGGCTAATCCAGCGCTAACAAGCCATATCTATAATGCTCCAAAACCACAAATAGAAGAATTCGCACAATTAGATGCAGAGGGAAATATTCAGTACGATGCAGATCGTGTAATTCTTTTTCAGGATGATCAGGCAAGACTGGCATATTCTGAACAGGATAAAAGTTATAATGAAGCTAGTGACGATGTAGGTTCCAAAATGGGGATTTATGGCTTGTCTTCCATGGCTTTCGCACTCTTACTAACCTTTTATACTTCCAGATTTGCTATAAACAGAAAAATCGTGCATATGGGAAGTTTAATTCTGGGCGGAGCAGGTTTTCTACTCATGTTTTTTATTCCCGGCGATCCCGACATGTTGTATGTCTCCTTTATTCTGATTGGATTTGCCTGGGGAAGCATCCTTTCCATGCCATATGCCATGCTTTCCAGTTCTGTAGAATCCAGTAAAATGGGATTAATGATGGGGGTTTTCAATATGTTTATTGTAGTACCACAAATAATCGCAGCATTAGGAGGAGTCGTATTCCTGCAGCGTTTAATTGGCGAGGAATCTATACATGCGATGACGGTTGCTGGTATTTTCTTATTACTGGCAGCATTTTCAAACTTATTAATAACCGATAGAAAAGCGATAAAATATGACCCAGCATAAAATGAATAGTGATAAAGCATTCATATTCGATCTGGATGGTGTGATCGTAGATACCGCCAAATTTCATTTTCTGGCCTGGAGAAAACTGGCCAATGATCTTGGATTTGATTTTACCGAAGAGCAGAATGAGCAATTAAAAGGGGTAAGCCGAATAGAATCATTAAAGAAAATTCTGAAATGGGGAAATATGGAGCTTTCCGAAGAAGAATTTAATTCACAAATGGCGCGTAAGAATGAAAATTACCTCTCTTGTGTGGATGAAATGGATAATGCGGAAATTCTGCCGGGTGTATCTAAAGTGTTTGAATATTTGATGGAACACAATATTCCGTTTGCATTAGGTTCGGCTAGTAAAAATGCCAGAACGATTTTAAAAAAAATTGATCTGTATAAAAAGTTTGATGCTATTGTAGACGGTACAGATGTAAGCAAGGCAAAACCAGATCCAGAAGTGTTCCTTATAGCGGCTGAAAAACTGAATACAGCTCCTGAAAATTGTGTGGTATTTGAAGATTCGGTCGCCGGAGTACAGGCAGCAAATGCGGGAAAAATGACCAGTATAGGAATTGGTGATCAAAAAGTGCTGCATGAAGCAGACTATATTTTTAGCGATTTCACAGAGATTGATATAGAGTTTATTAAAAAATTATTGAGAAAAGAGAAGTAATGAATCAGGATTATATAAAACCGGACGAATGGTCCATTATTGAAGAAGAGTTTGATGCAGGAAGAGTGAAATCTTCTGAAAGTCTATTTAGTATAGGAAATGGAGCGATGGGCCAGAGGGCCAATTTTGAGGAACAATATTCCGGTCCCAGTTTTCTGGGAAGCTATATAGGCGGAGTTTATTATCCGGATAAAACCAAAGTGGGCTGGTGGAAGAACGGTTATCCGGAATATTTTGCAAAGGTTTTGAACGCTCCAAACTGGATTGGGATTAATGTTTTTGTAAATGAAGAGGCTTTAGATCTAAATACTTGCGAGAAAGTGACCAATTTCCGTAGAGAACTGAATATGAAAGAAGGTTTCCTTGCCAGGTCTTTTGAAGCAACTTTACCAAATGGAACAGAAGTAGAGGTGAAAGCTGTGCGATTTCTGTCTATTGTAGATGATGAACTGGGTGCAATTAAGTTTGAAGTAACACCATTAAATTTAGATGCTACGGTTCGTTTTGACCCTTATCTGGATGGAAGTATTACCAATACCGATGCTAATTGGGAAGAACGTTTCTGGGAAACACTGGAAGTAAAGTCAGAAAACGATCGTGGATTTTTAGTTTCTAAAACACTAAAAACCGAATTTCATGTTGGGACTTATATGCAATCTGAAGTTTTTCTGAATAGCAAAAAGGAAGATGTATCTCCGGAAGTAAAAACCGATGAAGACCGACTTTCATTTTCTTATTCAGTAAAGACTAATCAGGGGGAAACGGCATCGATCATAAAATATGCCGGGTATGTAACCGATATGAACCATCAAAAAGCGGATTTAATTTCGGCCTCGGCAAGGGTTCTGGATAAAGCTTTGAGTAAAGGTTTTGATCAACTTAAAAAAGAACAAAAAGAAGCCTGGGCGGCGATCTGGGAAATGGCAGATATTACCATTTCCGGAGATGTAAAAGCGCAGCAGGGAATCCGTTTCAATATTTTTCAGCTGAATCAAACTTATTTAGGTAAAGACAAAAGACTGAACATTGGCCCAAAAGGATTTACCGGAGAGAAATATGGCGGTAGTACCTATTGGGATACCGAAGCTTACTGTATCCCTTTCTATATGGCGACAAAAGATCAGGAAGTTGCCAGGAAACTACTTACATACAGGCATCATCATTTAGAGAAAGCCAAAGAGAACGCAGATAAACTTGGATTTGCCAACGGAGCGGCATTATATCCTATGGTGACCATGAACGGTGAAGAAAGTCATAATGAGTGGGAAATCACTTTTGAGGAGATTCATAGAAATGGAGCCATGGTTTTTGCCATTTATAATTACGTACGTTATACAGGTGATTTCAGCTATATTCCTGAAAAAGGACTTGAGGTTATGATCGCTATTGCCAGGTTCTGGTATCAGAGAGCAAATTTCAGTAAAGACAAGAATAAATATGTGATCCTGGGGGTTACCGGGCCTAATGAATATGAAAACAATGTTCATAATAACTGGTACACAAATTATATAGCCAAGTGGTGTATTGAATATTGTCTGCAAATGATAGACAAGGTAAAAGATGGATATAAAGATGACTACCAGCGTGTGATGGGACTTACCTCTTTAAATGAAGGAGAGCTATCAAAATGGAAAGAAGTTGCCGAAGAAATGTATTTCCCATATTCAGAGGAATATGGAGTGTATCTTCAGCAGGATGGATTTCTTGATAAAGAGATCGTTCCGGTAGCTGAACTGGATAAGAAACAACGCCCTATTAACCAGAAATGGAGCTGGGACAGAATTTTAAGGTCCTGTTATATCAAACAAGCCGATGTGTTGCAGGGCTTTTACTTTTTTGAAGATCATTTCAGTAAGGAAGAGCTTGAGAAACATTTTGACTTCTACGAACCACTTACGGTACATGAATCTTCACTTTCTCCTTGTGTACATAGTATTCAGGCTGCTTTACTGGGAAGAATGGAACAGGCTTATGAATTTTACGTAAGAACCTCAAGATTGGATCTTGACGATTATAACAAGGAAGTGGAGCAGGGTTGTCATATCACCAGTATGGCGGGAACCTGGATGAGTATTGTAGAAGGTTTCGGTGGAATGAGGGTAGAAGAAGATCAACTTTCCTTTAAACCTCAAATTCCGGAACAATGGAAAGCCTATTCTTTTAAGGTGAATTTCCGCGACAGAATTTTAAAAGTGGATGTATCTGCAGGTAAAACAGAGTTTTCTCTGGAAGGGGAAAATTCTATAGAAATTCTTGTAAATGGAAAAAAACTGGAAGTTTTACCGAATACACGGGTAAGTGCTTAAAATCTCAAAGGCTTCCTTAGCACTAAGGAAGCCTTTTTTTAAATATTTATATTATGAAAAATTTATTTTTAATTGCTTTTCTAATAACAGGATTTACTACCCTGGCTCAAATAGAAAGAGTAGAGCCACCAAACTGGTGGGTTGGATTTGAAGACTCTGACCTTCAATTAATGGTCTATGGCGATAACATCGGAAAATCAACGCCATCGATTGATTATAAGGGAGTGAGTATAGAGAAAGTAAATCAGGCTGATAGTCCGAATTACTTATTTATAGACCTTAAAATTTCCGAAGAAGCTAGCCCCGGCACTTTTAAAATAACTTTTGAATTGCCTGATGGTTCTGAGGAAAAATATAATTATGAACTTAAAGCTCGAACCAAGCCTGCAGCAGACTATGTGGGTTTTGATAATTCTGATGCCGTATATCTAATTACTCCAGATCGTTTTGCCAATGGCGATACCTCAAATGATATTGATGAATCTTTGAATGAAAAAAGCATACATCGAAGTGATGATTATGCCCGTCATGGGGGTGATATTAGAGGAATTATCAATCATTTAGATTATATCGATGAGATGGGCTTTACCGCAATTTGGTCTTCGCCGCTGCTTATAAATGATATGAACTCCGGGTCTTATCATGGGTATGCGATGACAGATTTTTACAGAGTAGATCCTCGTTTTGGAACGCTGGAAGAGTATAAAGAACTCGCGACGAAAGCGGATGAAAGAGGCATTAAACTAATTATGGATCAGGTAGCGAATCATGCCGGGGTAGAGCATTGGTGGATGGACGATCTTCCGTTTAGTGACTGGGTTAACTACCAGGAGCGATATGAGAATGGGAAGAAAATACCTCATTCTAATCATCAGAGAACCGCCAATATGGATCTGTATGCTTCCGAAGTTGATAAAAGCAGGTTGAGCGAAGGCTGGTTTGTAGATACCATGCCAGATCTGAATCAGCGGAATCCTCATATGGCACAATATCTTATTCAGAATAGCCTCTGGTGGATAGAAACTTTAGGCCTTGGTGGGATTCGTCAGGACACCTATCCTTATCCCGATAAGGCATTTATGAGCGATTGGGCGGGAGCGATCATGACCGAATATCCTAATTTTAATATTGTGGGTGAAGAGTGGAGTAATAATCCGTTACTCATCAGATACTGGCAGAATGGAGTGGATAATGGCTATGATTCCAATTTAAGGAGTACGATGGATTTTGCGATGCAGTCCAGAATTGTGCAGGGATTAAATGAGGAACCTGGCTGGGAGAAAGGGCTTCACCAATTATACGCCGGTCTTTCCAATGATTTTGCCTACGCTTCCCCTGAAAATATTATGATCTTCCCAGATAATCATGATATGAGCAGAATTTTTACACAGCTGAAAGAAGATATTCCCAATACAAAAATGGCTTTGAGTTATCTGCTGGTACTTCCCAGGATTCCTCAAATTTACTATGGAACAGAAATTCTGATGGAAAATACCGCCAAGCCTGGAGATCATGGTTTGATAAGAACAGATTTTCCTGGTGGTTGGGAGAACAGTGATGTGAATGCTTTTACAGGAGAAGGGCTTACTGATGATCAAAAAGCAATGCAATCTTTCCTGAAAACGATCCTGAATTATCGTAAAAACAGTGAGGCGATACGAGAGGGAGAAACCATCCATTTTGCTCCTGAAAATGGTATTTATCTAATATCCCGAATTTCAGAAGATGAAAAAGTGGTATTAATTTTAAACAAAAATAATGAGCCGGTGGAATTGGATCTGGAGAGATTTAAGGAACTGGGACTTGAGGGAACGGCACTGAAGAACTTGATTTCAGGAGAAAAATTTGAATGGAAGAATACGCTTCAAATACCTGAAAGAGGTCCGTATTTATTTACGACAAAAACCAACTAAGAATTTATTAAAACGAAAAACCAGTTAATAATGAAAAAATTTGCGTTGTTAATCATGATCTTCGGTTTGCTGATATCATGTAAAAATGAACCGAATAAAAACGAATCTACTGCGGAAGAGGCTAAAAAAGATAGTCTGGCACCGGTTAGTGATGAGATGATGGAAAGTGCTGTGATTTATGAAGCTAATATTCGGCAATATTCACCAGAAGGAACTTTTGATGCGTTCACAAAAGATATTCCGCAGTTAAAGGAACTTGGAGTAAAGGTGATCTGGCTTATGCCGATGTATCCAATTTCTGAAAAGAACAGAAAAGCAACTGGAGGAAAAGATGTGGAAGATATTGAAGATCCGGAGGAACGGAAGAAATATTTAGGGAGCTATTATTCTATTTCAGATTATTCTGCCGTAAATCCTGAGCATGGAAACATGGAAGATTTTGATGAGCTGGTAGAAACTGCTCACGAGAATGGGATATATGTTATTTTAGATTGGGTTGCTAACCATACGGGTTGGGATCACGCCTGGATCACCGAACATCCTGAATACTACACAAAAGGAAAAGATGGTGAAATTACAGATCCTATTAACGAGGAAACCGGAGAGCCCTGGGGTTGGACAGATGTTGCTGACCTGAATTTTGAAAATGAGGAAATGCGCCAGAAGATGATCGAAGAAATGTTATTTTGGGTTAAAGAACACGATATTGATGGGTTTAGAGCCGATGCTGCACACTCGGTTCCTACAGATTTCTGGGAGTCGGCAGCGAAGACTTTGAATGATGAAAAACCTTTGATTATGCTGGCAGAAGCTCAGGATCCTAAAGATCTTTTTCATAATGCCTTTGAAATGGGGTACAACTGGGAAGGTCATCATTTAATGAATAGTATCGCCAAAGGAGAAAAGAATGCGAAAGACTGGGATGATTATATGAAAAAGATTGATTCTACTTTCCAGGATGATGATTTTCTAATGAACTTCGTGACCAATCACGATGAAAACTCATGGGCAGGAACGGTTAGAGAACGAATGGGAGATGCTTCCGAAGCTATGCTGGCAATGAGTTATACCATTCCGGGAATGCCATTGATCTACAGTGGGCAGGAGTACGATATGGATAAACGATTATTGTTTTTTGAAAAAGATACCATTCCAAAGACTAAAGGGAAGGTATATCCCCTTTTGGAAAAACTGGGTAAGTTGAAGAATTCAAACTCTGCGTTGAACGGTGGTAAAAATGCTGCCTCTTATACGGCAATTAATAATTCTGCTGAAGAACAGCTTCTTGCTTTTAAAAGGGAAAAAAATGGAGAGACATTGTATTATGTAGCAAATATGACTGGTAAACCACTAACATTTACTACGAAAGTAGAAGGTGATTTTATTGACTATATGAACGATGCTGAAATTTCTATTTCAAGTGAGCAGGAAATGAATTTTGAGCCATGGGAGTACAAAATTTTGATAAATAAGTAATTAAAGTCATAATTATTTGCAAAAAGCCACTTGATTGTGGCTTTTTTTATTAGTTATTAACCGAAAACGTTTTAGTTTTTTCCGAAATTAGGTTATCGCTTTGAAAGAGTTTAGTTTTGAGGTAAATGGTTGAAAATATAAGAAATATCGCAGTTCTAACCTCCGGAGGAGACGCTCCGGGAATGAATGCTGCAATAAGGGCAGTTGTACGTGCCTGTTCATTCTATAACCTGGAATGTACCGGTATTTTCAGGGGTTATCAGGGACTTATCGAAGCTGATTTTGAATCTCTGGATGCGCGTTCGGTTAGAAATATAATCAATAAAGGTGGAACTTTTCTAAAATCTACACGTTCCAGGGAGTTTCAAACAAAGGAAGGAAGGAAGAAAGCTTTCGAAAACCTAAAAGCTAATAATGTGGATGCATTAATAGTGATTGGTGGAGACGGTACTTTTACCGGTGCTCAGCTTTTCAGTAAAGAATTTGGCTTTCCTACCGTGGGGATTCCTGCTACCATAGATAATGATATCAATGGCACAGATTATACCCTGGGCTACGATACCGCTTTGAACACGGTGGTAGAAGCAATAGATAAGATTCGTGATACCGCCAGTTCACACAACCGGCTTTTCCTGGTAGAAGTCATGGGGCGTGATGCTGGAGATATCGCTTTAAATAGCGGTATTGGTGCCGGAGCTGAAGAAATTTTGATTCCAGAAGAAAATCTCGGAGTTGAAAGATTGCTGGATTCTCTGAGAAAAAGTAAAAAATCTGGAAAGACCTCTAGCATTATTGTGGTTGCTGAAGGAGATAAAAGTGGAAAGAACATTTTTGAGCTGGCTTCGTATATTGAAGAGAATATGGATGAATATGAGGTAAGGGTTTCAGTACTTGGCCATATTCAGCGAGGTGGATCTCCAAGTTGCTTTGATCGTGTGCTGGCCAGTAAACTAGGCGTTGGAGCAGTAGAAGCTTTAATGAAGAACCAGTCTGAAATTATGATTGGAATACACCACCAAAAGGTAGTACATGTAGATCTTACCGCCGCTATTAATGGTGATGCTAAATTAGATAAAGAATTACGAAGGGTGGCAGACATCACTTCGGTATAATTAAAAACCAAAGAAAATGAGTACAAAAATTGGAATTAATGGATTTGGGCGAATTGGAAGAATTGCCTTCAGAATTGCCGCTCAAAATGAGAATGTAGAAGTTGTAGCTATCAACGATTTACTGGACGTGGATCATTTGGCTTATTTACTTAAGTATGACTCAGTACACGGAAAATATAAAGGTTCTGTTGAAGTAAAAGATGGGAATCTTTTTGTTGACGGGAATAAGATAAGAGTAACTTCAGAAAAGAATCCTGCAGACCTCAAGTGGGGAGATGCTGGAGTTGAAGTAGTAATGGATTGTACCGGGATCTTTACAGATCTGGACAATGCGAAAGCTCACCTTGATGCCGGAGCAAGAAAAGTGGTAATTTCTGCACCTTCTAAAACTGCGCCAATGTTCGTTATGGGAGTAAACCACCAGGATGTAAAAGCAGATCAGGATATCGTTTCAAATGCTTCCTGTACCACCAACTGTCTGGCGCCACTTGCAAAAGTAATCGATGATGAGTTTGGTCTTGTTGAAGGATTAATGACTACCGTGCACGCAACAACTTCTACTCAGTTTACGGTAGATTCGCCTTCTAAGAAGAATTTTAGATTAGGAAGAAGTGCCATGGCAAATATCATCCCAAGTTCAACAGGAGCTGCAGTTGCGGTAACAAAAGTAATTCCTTCACTTAAAGGAAAACTTACTGGTATGGCTTTTAGAGTGCCAACTACAGATGTATCTGTGGTAGATCTTACAGTAAAAACTGAAAAGGCTACCAGTTACGATGAAATTAAAGCTGCTTTCAAAAAAGCTGCAGATGGGGATTACAAAGGAGTAATCTCTTATACAGAAGAAGAGGTGGTAAGTCAGGATTATGTTTCAGATCCACATACCTGTAACTTTGATGCGGGTGCGGGAATTGAATTGAATGAGAAATTCTTTAAATTAATCGCCTGGTATGACAATGAGTACGGATACTCATCTAAACTGGTAGATTTGGCTGCTCACGTAGCTACTTTATAATATTTTTTAAATCTACAGCATACGGTTGGGAACAACCGGCTGTATGTTGTAAAGATTTAAATTAATCATTTGAACACATGATATTAATTGCTGATGGAGGTTCCACCAAATGTGACTGGATACTTCTAAACAATGAAGGGGAACAGGTTTTTAAAACCAGAAGTAAAGGTTTGAATCCTGCTGTTTTTAAGGAAGTTGTATTAGAAGAAAGACTTGCTGAAAATCCTGAACTTGCAGAAGTAAAAGATTCTATTGAGAGAATTCATTTTTATGGTGCCGGTTGTGGAACACCAACCCCAAGAGAATTACTTAAAAGTATTATTGCAAACTATTTTACCAATGCCGATGAGGTACTGGTGATGGAAGATACTGTAGCCGCTGTCCATGCCGCTACCACTGAACCCGGAATTGTTTGTATTCTTGGAACAGGATCTAATAGCTGCTATTTTGATGGAGAAAAAATTCATCAGGTGGTAGATTCCCTTGGCTACATTTTAATGGATGAAGCTAGTGGAAATTACTTCGGAAAGAGGCTGATCAGGGATTACTACTATAAAAGAATGCCTCCGGAAATCGCTGAAAAATTTGAGAAGAAGTTCGATGTAAATTCAGATGTTATTAAAATGAATTTATACAGAAAGGACAATCCAAATACCTATCTGGCCAATTTCGCTGAATTTATTTTCACCAATGAGCGTAATGGATATTTCTACAAATTGTTACACGAAGGCTTAACAGATTTTGTTCATTCCAGGGTGATGAGTTATCCACAGGTAAATTCTGTTCCGGTTCATTTTATTGGCTCCATTGCTTACTTTAGTGAAGATATCATCCGGTCGGTTTTGCAGCCTTACGGAATTGAATTGGGGAATATCGTGAGAAGACCCATTGATGCATTGATAGAGTATTATAGAAAAAATGTGATCAAGGTTTCATAATCTCATTTTCTAAAAAATAAAAAAGGCTCGCTATATGGCGGGCCTTTTTTATTGATATGATTTTACATTGTAAATATCTGAATATGTTTTTCTTATAAAAAAAACAGTACATTTAATTCAATAAATTTAAGCCCTACCTTTTCTAAATAGTTTGATAATGCTTGTAAAAGTATACGGTAGCGCCGTGTTTGGTGTAGAGGCGACCACGATAACGGTTGAAGTTAATGTAGCTTCGGGAATAGGGTACCATTTGGTGGGGCTTCCCGATAATGCGGTTAAAGAATCCAGTTATCGCATTGCTGCAGCCCTTCAAAATAATAAGTTTAAACTTCCCGGGAAAAAGATCATAGTCAATATGGCCCCAGCCGATCTTCGTAAAGAGGGTTCAGCATACGATCTTACGTTTGCTTTGGGTATTCTCGCAGCATCCAGTCAAATAAAGGCCGATAATATTTCTGAATATCTCATTATGGGAGAACTCTCACTGGATGGAAGTCTTCAGCCTATACGCGGAGCATTACCTATCGCCATTCAGGCTAAAAAAGAAGGGTTTAAAGGCTTTATTCTTCCAGAGCAGAATGCCCGTGAAGCAGCAATAGTTTCAGGGCTGGAAGTCTATGGTGTAAATAATATTACCCAGGTGATCAACTTTTTTAATGAAGGCAAGGAACTGGAAAGAACTGAAATAAATACAAGGGAGATTTTCTTTGAAAGTCTTAATGATTTCGAGTTCGATTTTGCCGATGTAAAAGGACAGGAATCTATAAAACGATGTATGGAGATCGCCGCTGCCGGGGGGCATAATATTATTCTTATAGGTCCGCCGGGAGCAGGAAAAACGATGCTAGCGAAAAGGCTACCCAGTATTTTGCCTCCAATGACTTTACAGGAGGCTTTGGAAACTACTAAGATTCATAGCGTAGCGGGTAGAATTAAAGATAATATAGGTTTGATGGCTCAACGACCTTTTAGAAGTCCGCATCATACAATTTCTGATGTCGCTCTAGTGGGTGGTGGAGCTTATCCACAACCCGGAGAAATTTCTCTTTCACATAATGGCGTATTGTTTTTAGATGAACTTCCGGAATTTAAACGAGGGGTGCTGGAAGTAATGCGGCAACCGCTCGAAGACAGGGAGGTAACCATTTCCAGGGCAAAATTTACGGTAACCTATCCTTCCAGTTTTATGCTGGTTGCGAGTATGAATCCCAGCCCCAGCGGATATTTTAATGATCCCGGGGCTCCGGTAACTTCATCACCCATGGAGATGCAGCGATATTTGAGTAAGATAAGCGGACCGCTACTGGATAGAATAGATATTCATATTGAGGTAACTCCGGTACCTTTTGAAAAACTAAGTGAAGAACGAAGAGGTGAAAGTAGTGTAATTATTAGGGAAAGAGTGACACAGGCAAGGGAAAGGCAACATGAAAGATTCCGGGAACTACAAAATATTCATTATAACGCGCAAATGGGACCTCGTCAGATCCGGGAATTTTGCAAACTGGATGAAAATTCAAAACATCTTCTTAAATCAGCCATGGAAAAACTCAATTTATCTGCAAGGGCCTACGATCGTATTTTAAAAGTTTCAAGAAGTATTGCTGATCTTGATGGTAGTGAATCTATTAAAGGGGATCATTTAAGTGAAGCGATACAATATCGAAGTTTGGATCGTGAAGGTTGGCTGGCCTGAATATCTTGAGCTTTAATTAACTAAACCTACGTTGCTTTTTTATATTTTTGGGAATACCGTAAAAAACCAATCTGCAATTTCCGGATAAATTCTTTCGGAAACCAATAACCTAAAAGATGAAAAGAATTTTTCTAATACTTCTCTGCCTTGGGATTTTCTCATGTAAAGGCGATCAATCTCAGGATACAGGAAATAATGAAACCTCTATCGATAGTTTAAGTACAGAAGATTTGATACCCAAAGCCCTTAAAAATTTAAAACCAGTGGTTTTAAACCTGGAAGAATCTAATAAACTGGCAGAATTGCCATTAAATTGTATTGATACTGAATACCCTAATAAGCTTGGTCAAACCCTGGAAAATAAAGAAGCGATTGGCGAACCTCATGAGTTGCATCCTGCGTTTTATGGGTGTTTTGACTGGCATTCTTCAGTTCATGCACACTGGTCACTTGTAAGCTTATTAAAGCAGTTTCCAGATGTGGAGAAAAAAGAAGCTATTCGGGAGAGTTTAAAGAATTCTATTACTGCTGAAAATATCCGGGCAGAAGTTGAATATTTTCAAAGAGAACAAAGTGGTTCTTATGAGCGTACCTATGGCTGGGCATGGTTACTAAAACTGGCAGAAGAACTAAAAACCTGGGAAGACCCTTTGGGTGAAGAGTTAGCCCAAAATTTACAGCCACTTACAGATTTGATCGTTCAAAAATATATTGAATTCCTTCCAAAATTAAATTACCCAATTAGGGTAGGAGAACATACTAATACAGCATTCGGTTTAAGTTTTGCGTATGATTATGCTAAAACTACAGAACATGAAGAACTCATGGAGATCGTTAAAAAACGAGCCCAGGATTTCTATTTAAAAGACGATGATTGTCCTGTTTCCTGGGAACCGGGAGGATATGATTTTCTTTCTCCCTGTCTTTCTGAAATAGATATTATGAGAAGAGTCCTTCCCAAAAATGCCTTCAGCCTGTGGATAAACGATTTTATGCCTCAATTAAAAAATAAGGATTTTCAAATGGAAGTAGGTGAAGTCTCAGATCGTACAGATGGCAAACTGGTACATTTGGATGGTCTTAATTTTAGTAGGGCATGGATATTTTACGGTTTGGCAAATCAATATCCTGAACAATTCGAACATCTTAAGCTTCTTGCCAATGAACATGTTTCTTATTCGTTTCCTAATGTAGTAGGAGATAGCTATGAAGGAGGCCACTGGCTGGGAACATTTGCTATTTATGCATTAAAGGAATCTGGGAATAAGCCTAAAGAGTGAAAAGTTTTTTCAGAAATTTAGGTCCCGGTATATTAGTTTCAGCAGCTTTTATAGGTCCGGGAACGGTAACGGTATGTAGCCTGGCCGGAGTGAATTTTGGATACTCCCTGCTGTGGGCATTGTTAATTTCAATAGTTGCCTGTGTGGTGCTTCAGGAAATGTCTGCCAGATTAGGATTGATCTCCGGGAAAGGATTGAGTGATTGTATAAGGGAGGAGATGCAGAACCCGGTGATTAGAGCTCTTACTCTTTTCCTGATATTTTCGGCAATCGTCATTGGAAATGCTGCTTATGAGGCTGGTAATATTACAGGCGCTGTATTAGGAATGGAAGCCGTTTTTACTACGGTAAGCTTTGAAATTGGTGCTCTAAGTATTAATATTTGGAGCGCAGTTATAGGAGCAATTGCATTTATTTTGCTGTTGCTGGGTAGTTATAAAAAGCTTGAAAAGATATTTATAGCGCTCGTTCTTTTAATGAGTATCGCTTTTATATTAACGGCATTTCTAACCAAACCCGATCTTTCTGAAATTTTTAAGGGATTTGTTCCAGGCTCTTTTGACGCAGGCTTATTGACCATTATAGCTTTAGTGGGGACAACAGTGGTGCCTTATAACCTCTTTCTACACGCATCTCTGGTAAGTGAGAAATGGAATGATACAAAACATCTTGGGATGGTGCGCAAAGAACTTATATTTTCTCTTTTGCTGGGAGGTTTGGTTTCCATGGCGATCGTGGTTTGTGCTGCCGCTTCTAATATTGAAAGTATTGAAGATGCTGGAGATCTGGCGGCAGGATTAGAACCTTTATTTGGGAGTTCAGCAACTATTATCCTTGCTATAGGGCTGCTGGCTGCCGGGATCACCTCTTCTATTACAGCGCCACTAGCAGCTGCTTATGTGGTAAAGGGGTGTTTGGGCTGGAAAGGAGGGATGCAGTCCAGGAAGTTTAAGCTGGTTTGGATGACCATAATCATCATGGGGGTCATTTTTTCGTCTTTAGGGATAAAACCTGTTGAAATTATCCAGTTTGCACAAATTGCAAACGGACTTGTACTGCCGGTCGTTGCAATTTTCTTATTTTGGATAGTGAACCAAAGATCTGTTCTTGGAGATCACAAGAATAGTTTATTACAGAATATCATTGGTTTTGCCGTGATAGCACTCTCTGTGTTTCTAGGTGCAAAATCTATTTTTAACGTAATTCAGAATTTATAGATGGAAAATAGAATTCATATTAATTGCGATTTGGGCGAAGGCGGACAGTTTGACGAAGAGCTTATGCCACTTATCTCTGCCTGCAATATTGCTTGTGGGGGTCATGCCGGAAATCTAGAGACCATGCATAGAACTGTTCGTATGGCCATGGAAAATAATGTTGAAATTGGCGCTCATCCGTCTTATCCTGATAGAAAGAACTTTGGAAGGAATCATCTTGAAATGTCTGAAAAGGATCTTAAACTTTCTATTGAAGGACAGGTTTTGAGTCTCAAACAAATCGCTGAATCTGAAGGCGGAAAAATGAATCATATAAAGCTTCACGGTGCCCTTTATAATGATGCCGCTAAAGATGAAAATATTGCCAGAATGATTATTGAATGTCTTGAAGATCTCGATGAAAATTTCCTGCTTTATGTGCCTCTGAAATCTAAAATTTCAGAGCTGGCAATGGGAAAATTTGATCTCTTTTTTGAAGCTTTTGCAGACCGGAATTATAACGAAAATCACAGCCTGGTTTCACGCTCTGAAAAGCATGCATTAATTACGGAAAAAGAGGAAGTATTTAACCATGTTTTTTCCATGTATAACGATAAAAAAATCATCACTTATTCGGGGGTTGAAATCGATGGGAAAGCAGATACTTTTTGTGTGCATAGCGACACGCCTTCTTCGGTTGAAATAATCGATTTTCTACATAAAAAATTTGCTGAAAAAAGAATAGGAGTAAAGAATACATAATGTCTAATTATCCTCAAATATCACCACTAGGAGATCGCTCCATTTTGATAAATTTTGATAAAGAAATTAGCCCTGAAACACTTGAGAAAGTTCTTTTTTTTAAGAAAAAAATAGAAAATTTTAAATTTAAACAAAAGGTTGAGGTTATAAACACATACAACTCGTTATTAATTAGTTGTGTGTTTACTATAGAAAATGTCTATAGTGAAGTTTTACGGTTAAAAAGCCTTTTAAGTGAAGCTAATATACCAAAAAAAACGAACTATAAAATTTTTCAGATTCCCGTGTGTTATGATAAAGAATTTGGGCTTGATCTGGAGTATATAGCTAAAGAGAAAGAACTGGAAATTGATGAAATAATTCAATGGCATACGGCACCATTATACCAGGTTTGTTTTATAGGTTTTTTACCTGGTTTTTTATACCTGGGCGGGCTTGATAAAAGGCTGCATATTTCAAGGAAAAAATCACCGCGAAGATCGGTGGAAAAAGGCGCCGTTGGGATAGGTGAAAATCAAACTGGGATTTACCCGAAATCCAGTCCCGGGGGTTGGCAGATTTTAGGCAAAACTCCGGTAGATCTTTTTGATAAAAATATGAATCCTCCCTGTACTTTTTCTGCCGGAGATAAAATTAACTTTAGTGCCGTTTCAAAAAAGGAATTTCTCGAAATTGAAAAAGAAATTACTGCTGGAAACTACACCCTGAAATATGAAAATTATGAAGGCTGAAATTGAAGTTTTACAACCCGGTTTATTTTCTACCATTCAGGATCTGGGAAGGTTTGGATTTCAAAAATTTGGAGTTCCGCATAGCGGGGTGATGGATAGATATGCCATGAGAATTTCAAATTTGATTCTTGGAAATCCTGAAGATGCTTCGGTTATGGAAATTACCATGCAGGGGCCGCAGTTAAAATTTTATGGCTCAACTTCAATTTGTATTAGTGGTGCAGATATTTCTCCAGAACTTAATGAGAAACCATTAGAACAGAATTCAGTGATAGAGATCAACAAGGGAGATGTTTTAAAATTTAAGAGTCTTAGAGCAGGTTTTCGATGTTATTTGGCGATCGCAGGTGGTTTTACAACCGAAATCCTGATGGACAGTCAAAGCTGGTATGAAGGCTTAACAGCCTGTTTCAGATTAAAAAAAGGAATGAAACTGGCTTATATCTCAAAACCTTATACGAAAAGCAGTACCCATTCATCTCTAAGAATTGATTCAGATTATATTATATCTAAAGAAATAGAAGTTTATCGGGGACCAGAATTTGAAGAGCTAACGGTAGAACGACAGAAAGGTCTTTTTGATTCTAAATTTACCGTAGAAGAAACCAGCAATCGAATGGCGGTCCAGTTTAAAAAAAATTTTAAGAATGATCTTCAGCCTATTATTACTGGCCCGGTAATGCCGGGAACGGTTCAGCTAACTCCGTCGGGAAAGATCATTGCTTTAATGCGTGATTGCCAGACCACTGGTGGCTACCCCAGAATTTTACAATTATCGGAGAAGGGAATTCAGGTACTTTCACAAAAAAAACCGGGAGAGGAGATCAGGTTCATCAAAAAAGAATATCCTTCGTTTAATGCCAAATAAAAAAGTGCCAACTCGATTTTGCGCTATAGAAAAGACCCTACTCAGAACTATAACAAATCTCGTTAACACTTTTTTGCCCCAAAACACTTTAGCTTTACTAAAATGACTGAAACAAATATAGAACACAACTATCAGCCATAAAAGGGGAAAATTCCCCTTTGTTTTTAAACGGCTTTGAAATAATGAAGAATTATTTCATTTTTACTATCTAAATATTAACCAATACACTTCAAATGCAAAAACCAAAAAAATGTATTAGTAAAGAACGTGCTCGCGAGCTACAGGGGGACTGGAAAAATACCCGTGCTAAAGAAATAGATAATGCCCAGGGCTATGAAGATACCCGGGAATTCTGGTATAGTTTAGACGAATTACAGGAATACCTGGATTATGTTAAAGAAGAATCACAAAAACAGGGTGTGAAAAAGCCCGGAGTTCGTATCTATTTTGGTTCCTATCCAAAATCTAATGAAAAGAAAAGTTATGCTACGGTTTTTCTTGCTCCAACAAAAGAAGCTTCAGAAGAAGAACTGGAGACCGCTTCCAATCAACAAAATAATTACGAGATCGATCCATTTAATTTGTCAACAGGAGGAGAACCACCAATTAATTATTAAAATCTTTTGCTAGACCAATTTATTAAACTCCTGCCAGTTTTTATTTTAGAATTATTAGCTGCACTAGCAGGATTCTGGTATTTAAAGAAGACTATAAACCCTTCCTTTGAGTTAAAGTTACTGGTTGGATTTTTATTTTTCAATTTTGCTGTGGAAATTTTAGCCAGTTATACTTTGATTGCGTATTATACAGAGTATGAATATTTTGGCTTTATAAAAGAAACCAGTTTTCGGCGTAATTACTGGCTTTACAATATTCGTAATGTTCTTGAGTATCTGGTCTTTATACTCTTCTTTTTCAGTCAGCTTAAAACAACAAAATTTAAAAAAGTCCTTCAGATTACCGGCTTTTTGTTTATACCAGCAATGATCCTGAATTTAATGATCTCGGAAGTGTACTTTGAAGCCTATTCACAGTTTACCAGTCTGGTAAGTACTTTTATGTATGTGATCCTAATTTTCAGATACTTCTATGAAATGCTGCAAAGCGAGGAGATATTGAATTTCTACAAGTCGATGCCATTCTATTTTTCTGTAGCGGTTGTACTCTGGTATCTGGCTATTACTCCATTTTTGATCTATAGCAAATTTTACGAAGCACCCAATATGGAATTTGTGAAAATGCAAAGACTTATCCTTCTAATAATGAACATATTTATGTACAGCTGTTTTATATTCGGGTTTGTTTATTGTTCTGGGAAAAATAATTCGAGGATATCTTTAGATCCAAAGTCTACCGTCTGAGTTGTATAAACAGGCATTTACGATTTTTTTGTGTAAACTTGTCTGGAGTATATTTTAAAGCATGCTTGAAAAAGAAGAGATATTATTGATTGTTTACTTTATCCTGGTAATATTGTTTCTGGCAGGTTTTACAATTATTTTCTTTATTACCTATCAAAGGCGCAAAAATAAATTACTTAAGGAAAAATATCAGGCAGAGCAGGATTTCAAAGAAGAACTCTCCAATGCGAGATTAGAGATACAGGAGACCACGCTAAAGAATGTGAGCTGGGAATTACATGATAATATAGGTCAGTTACTAGCCGTAGCCAGTATGCAATTAAATTTGCTGAATAAAAAGGTTATTGAGGATAATCAGAAAGGCTTTCAGGAAGCAAAAAGGCTGGTAGCAGATTCTCTGGCAGAGGTACGATCGCTATCCCGGTCTCTTAATAACGAAGTAATAGATTATGTTGGACTGGAAAATTCGGTTAAAAATGAGATAGATCGATTTAACCGGTTAGGAGTTCTTGAAGCTCACCTGGTAAGCGAAGGTGAATATTATGATGTAAAACCTGAAGATAGTATCATTCTTTTTAGAATACTGCAGGAATTTTTCTCTAACGTTATCAAGTATGCTGGCGCGTCCCAATTGGAAGTGAAGTTTAGTTATTGTCCAGATTTCCTTGAAATTCTGGCAGTAGAAGACGGGAAGGGCTTTGATATGACACAGGAAAAATCAGGGGCCGGTCTTTTAAATATGCATGCCAGGGCTAAAATGCTAAACACTAATTTTAGTCTGAATTCTTCGATTGGTAAAGGAACTTCGCTATCTTTACGATATCCAACCAAGACCAACAAACATGAACAAAACGATCATAATCGTTGATGATCATAAACTTTTTGCACAATCTCTTCAAATTTTAGTCAACTCTTTTGAAGGTTTCGAAGTAATTCATCTATGCAAAAATGGGGAGGAACTGGTAATGTATTTTCAGGCCGGGAATGTGTCACCAGATCTTATTTTATTGGATATGCGCATGCCGGTGATGGATGGGATGCAAACTATGAAATGGTTAAAAGAGAATCATCCTCAGCAAAAAGTTCTAAGCCTTACCGTAGACCAGGAAGATGAGACTATTATAAAAATGCTAAGATTGGGCTGCAGGGGGTATCTTCTAAAAGACATAGATCCTGAAGAGTTTGAATATGCCTTAAATGCGATAGATCGCAGCGGTTATTATTCTAACAAAACAATTTCTGATGCTCAGAGAAGAGGTGAGATAAAACTTAAATATGAAGAGCTTACCAACCGGGAATTAGAGTTTTTAAATCATGCCTGTAGCGAATTAACCTATAAAGCCATCGCGGGCGAAATGAACCTGAGTCCTAAAACAGTTGAAAACTACCGGGAAAGCCTTTTTAATAAATTGCATGTAAAAAGCAGGGTAGGTTTGGTGATCTTTGCAATAAAAGAAGGTATTTGTGAAGTTTAAGAATACTTTAAATCAAATCTCTGTTTTCAAATTCTAAAACTGTGTATTCTGCAGTATCTTCGTGTATCAAAAAACTAAATTGCCGTGATAGATTCAGCAAAAATTGAACTAAGAAATTTAAGGGTAAAAGACTATGAAGAATTAAAGATCTCCATGGTGAAGAGTTACCAGGCGATGCCTGATGAATACTGGAGTAAAGGAGAGATCAAGACCCTGGTAAATAAATTTCCCGAAGGTCAGTTATGTATCGTTATAGACAACCGAATTGCCGGCTGCGCCCTTTCCATTATTGTAGATTATGATAAGTTTGATGATACGCATAATTATGAAGAAATTATAGGAGGTGAAAATTTCTCAACACATACTAAGAATGGAAATGTCCTTTATGGAATTGATGTTTTTATTCATCCAGAATTTCGCGGTATGCGGTTGGGACGAAGACTATACGAAGCCAGAAAAGAATTGTGTGAACATTTAAACTTAAAAGCGATCATTTTTGGTGGAAGAATCCCGAATTATTCCAAATATGCTGAAGAGCTTACTCCAAAAAAATATATAGATAAGGTGAAACTTCAGGAGATTCATGATCCTGTTTTATCTTTTCAGCTGAAAAATGATTTTCACGTAAAAAAAGTGATCAAAGGATATTTACCAGGAGATCATGAGAGTAAGGAGTTCGCTACTTTGATGGAATGGAACAATATCTACTATACAAAACCTCAGAAGCTCGTAAATACCACTAAAACGGTGGTAAGATTAGGCCTGGTACAATGGCAGATGCGTCTTTTTAAAGATTACGATGCCCTTGTTGCTCAAATCGAATTCTTTGTGGACGCGGTTAGTAATTACCAGAGTGATTTTATTCTTTTTCCCGAATTGTTCAATGCGCCGTTAATGGCTCAATTCAATCATTTATCTGAACCTGAAGCGATACGCGGACTTTCAGATTATACAGAAAGGCTTTTAGAAACTTTTAGGGAATTTGCGATCAACTATAATATAAATATTATTACGGGAAGTATGCCGTTGCCGGAAGGAGAGCATATGTATAACGTTGGTTATTTATGTAGAAGAGATGGTAGCTACGAACGCTATGAAAAACTTCATATTACTCCTGCTGAAGAAACTGCCTGGGGAATGAAAGGTGGGAATAAACTGGAGACCTTTGATACCGATTGTGGGAAAATTGGAGTGTTGATCTGCTATGATGTAGAGTTTCCTGAAGTTTCAAGATTACTTGCAGAAGAAGGAATGAATATACTTTTTGTTCCATTTATGACAGATACTCAGAATGGATATTCCCGGGTAAAGATCTGTGCACAGGCCAGGGCAGTGGAAAATGAATGTTATGTGGCTATTGCAGGGTCCGTAGGAAATTTGCCGAAAGTTGACAATATGGATATTCAGTATTCTCAAAGTGCGGTATTAACGCCATCAGATTTTGCCTTTCCTGTAAATGGAATTAAAGCCGAAGCGACTCCAAATACCGAAAGTACCTTATTAGTAGATGTAGATCTTGATCTTTTAAAAGAGCTTCACAACTTTGGAAGCGTGCGAAATATGAAAGACAGAAGAAAGGATCTTTATTCCCTGAAGAAGAAAAAATAGATCATAAAATGTCATTTCGACCGCAGGGAGAAATCTGTTTGAGCAGGGTAAGTCTTTCTTCATTATTCTTACTTCCTCTTTCTTTTGTCATTTCAACTGTAGGAGGAATCTTTTTAGTGTGATTTTAACTTCCAGGACATTTCTCTTTTGGTCGGGATGACATTAGCCTATTAAATTATGGTTTGAGCACTGAGCTTGTCAAAGTGCGATTTTCTTTATCGTCCAATCGACTAGCGGGAGAAATCTCATTCGATGCCGCTAAAAAGAGTTCAGCTAAGAAAAATACAATTAGTGAAAATTCACTAAACAGCTTCTCCAATTATGATAATCTGATTTAATCCAGGTAATCCTAAAATTTCAGAAAAAACATCCCTATTTCAAATAGTCATGTTAAACAATTAATATTTCGTAGAATATTCTCTGAAAAATTTTCAGCTATCGTAATCAAAAAATACATAAAACACTGATAATCAAATCATTATGTGTAATGTGGTAAAATTGAAAGTAATTTAAGATTCCTTTGCTATACATCACTGCTGCTCCAAGACATTAATTTTAATAATTAGTTAAGGAGAAAACAGCAATGAACAACAAATATAGTAGTACAATAACACAAAGTGATTCTCAGCCTGCCTCACAGGCGATGCTTCACGCCATTGGATTAAGTAAGGAAGATCTTAAAAAACCTTTTGTAGGTATTGGAAGTACGGGGTACGAAGGGAATCCCTGTAATATGCATTTAAATGACCTGGCAAAAGAGGTAAAAAAGGGAACTCAGCAAGCAGGATTAAACGGGTTAATCTTCAATACGATTGGGGTTAGTGATGGTATTTCCATGGGAACACCGGGAATGCGTTATTCGCTTCCTTCCAGAGATCTTATTGCAGATTCTATGGAAACTGTAGTTGGAGGAATGTCTTATGACGGGCTGGTTACTGTAGTTGGCTGTGATAAAAATATGCCCGGAGCTCTAATGGCAATGTTAAGGTTGAACAGGCCTTCAGTTTTGGTGTATGGAGGAACAATCGCCTCAGGATGTCATAACGGTAAAAAACTGGATGTGGTTTCTGCTTTTGAAGCCTGGGGCTCAAAAGTTTCCGGAGAAATGCAGGAAGAAGAATATCAACAGGTCATTGAAAAAGCCTGTCCTGGAGCTGGAGCCTGTGGCGGAATGTATACCGCAAATACCATGGCTTCTTCTATTGAAGCACTGGGAATGAGCTTGCCTTTCAACAGTTCTAATCCTGCTACAGGACCTGAAAAAACTCAGGAAAGTATTAAGGCAGGGGAAGCGATGAAATATTTGCTCGAAAATGACTTAAAACCAAAAGATATAGTAACTGCCAGATCACTGGAAAATGCAATTCGACTTCTTACGGTGCTTGGTGGTTCCACGAATGCGGTACTTCATTTTCTTGCTATTGCAAAAGCTGCAGATATCAATTTCGGATTAAAAGATTTTACAAGAATATGCGAGGAAACGCCATTCCTGGCAGATCTTAAACCGAGTGGAAAATATTTAATGGAAGATATTCACAGAATTGGTGGAATACCGGCTGTGATGAAATATATGCTTGAAAAAGGATTACTTCATGGCGAATGTATGACGGTTACCGGAAAAACAATTGCCGAAAACCTTGAAAATGTAAAACCATTACCTGACGATCAGGATGTAATTCACCCTGTGGAGAAACCTATCAAAGCCACCGGACATATCAGAATATTATACGGAAATCTAGCTTCTGAAGGTTCCGTTGCCAAAATTACGGGAAAAGAAGGATTGGAATTTAAAGGAAAGGCGAGAGTCTTTAACGGTGAATTTGAAGCTAACGAGGGGATTTCCTCAGGAAAGGTTCAAAAAGGTGATGTCGTCGTCATTCGCTATGAGGGCCCCAAAGGTGGGCCTGGAATGCCAGAAATGCTGAAGCCTACTTCTGCAATTATGGGAGCCGGGCTGGGTAAAAGTGTAGCTCTGATCACAGATGGAAGATTTTCCGGAGGAACTCACGGTTTTGTAGTGGGTCATATTACTCCCGAAGCTCAGCAAGGCGGACTCATAGGCCTTTTAAAAGATGGTGATGAAATAAGCATTAATGCTGAAAAAAATACTATTGAAGCTCATCTGTCAGAAGAAGAAATAAAGAAAAGAAAAGAAATCTGGAAGGCGCCTGCTTTCAAGGTTAATGGAGGAGTACTCTATAAATATGCAAAAACGGTAGCATCGGCTTCAGAAGGCTGTGTTACAGACGAATTCTAATAAGGTGAATTATGCAGGTTAAAACAGCAAGTTTCGAAAAGGTTAGTACAAAGGAAACCTCGACTGTGTCGGGAGCCGAAGCGGTGATTAAATGTTTGCTTGAAGAAGGTGTAGAAACTATTTATGGTTATCCGGGAGGGGCGATCATGCCCGTCTATGATGAACTGTACAAATATCAAAAAGAAATTCATCACGTCCTTACCAGACATGAACAGGGCGCTACACATGCTGCTCAGGGTTATGCGAGGGTATCTGGGAAAGTAGGGGTAGCCATTGCCACTTCAGGTCCGGGCGCCACAAACCTGGTCACAGGAATTGCTGATGCCCAGATAGATTCCACACCAATGGTTTGTATCACTGGCCAGGTAGGTTCTCATTTACTGGGAAGCGATGCTTTTCAGGAAACCGATATTGTGGGTATTTCAACTCCTATTACAAAATGGAATTATCAGGTTACGAAAGCCGAAGAAATTCCGGAAGTGATCGCGAAAGCTTTTTATATAGCAAAATCAGGAAGACCGGGACCTGTACTTGTAGATATCACTAAGGATGCTCAGTTTGCCTCATTGGAATTCAGTTACAAGAAATGTTCAGGAATAAGAAGTTATAAACCTATTCCTGAATTGAACCTTCTCGAAGTAGAAAGAGCTGCCGAATTGATCAATAATGCGAAAAAACCAATGATCGTTTGGGGGCAGGGAGTAATCCTTGGCGGCGCAGAAGAACTTCTAAAAGCGGTAGTTGAAAAAGCTGGAATTCCTGCTGCCTGGACCATTTTGGGACTTTCTGCATTGCCAACAGAGCATCCGCTAAATGTGGGAATGGTAGGAATGCATGGCAATTATGCACCCAATATGCTTACCAACGAATGTGATGTTTTGATTGCTATCGGGATGCGTTTCGATGATCGGGTTACCGGAAATTTAGAGAAATACGCGAAACAGGCAAAAGTGATTCATTTTGAGATTGATCCTGCAGAGATCAATAAAAATGTAAAAGCAGATTATCCTGTTTTAGGTGACGTAAAAGAAAGCCTGAAGGCATTGCTTGAACTTTTAGAACCTAACTCCCATAAGGAATGGCATCAGAAGTTCAAGGATATGTACAAAACAGAATTTGAAAAGGTCATTAAGGGGAACCTCGACATTAACAAGAGGGATATGGGTATGGCTGAAGTGATCCAGCAGATCAATAAGCAGTCTAATGGAGATGCGATCATCGTTTCAGATGTTGGTCAGCATCAAATGGCGGCTTGCCGTTATGCTAAATTCAACGGAACAAGAAGCAATGTGACTTCCGGCGGATTGGGAACCATGGGCTTTGCCCTTCCAGCAGCTATTGGCGCGAAAATGGCCAAACCCGAAAGAGATGTTGTCGCTATAATTGGTGATGGTGGTTACCAGATGACCATCCAGGAATTGGGAACTATTTTTCAAACAAAAGTTCCGGTGAAAATCGTGCTTTTAAATAATGGTTTTCTGGGAATGGTAAGACAGTGGCAGCAAATGTTTTTCGACAAAAGATATGCTTCCACCACGATGATAAATCCAGACTTTATAACGATTGCTAAAGGATATCATATCGAAGCGAAAGAGGTTAGCGAGAGAAGTCAGTTAAAAGACGCGGTAAAGGAAATGATGGAAAGCGATGAGGCCTATTTCCTTGAAGTGAAAGTTGAACAGGAAGAAAATGTATTCCCAATGATCCCAACGGGAGCAGCAGTTTCAGATATATTATTAGAGTAATGGAAAAGCAGAATTATACAGTTTCAATCTATACCGAAAATAATCTTGGATTACTTTCCAGGATTGCGGCGATATTTTTGAAAAGACATATCAATATTGAAAGTATTACCGCTTCGCCCAGCGAAGTAAATGAGGTAATGCGGTTTATCATTGTGGTAAATGTTACCGAAGAACAGATCAAAAAGATCGTTGGACAAATAGAAAAACAGATAGAAGTGATCAAAGCCTTTTATCATACCGACGAGGAAACGATCTATCAGGAAACTGCACTTTATAAGATCAAATCTGAAGATTTTCTGGACGATCATAACATACAGGATTTTATAAAAGAAACCAATGCCCGTATTGTAACTGTGACCAAGAAATTCTTTGTGATAGAAAAAACAGGAAAACGTACAGAGGTAGATGCGCTCTACGAAAAACTAAAACCTTACGGTTTAATGCAATTCGTAAGATCTGGAACTATTGCAGTGACCAAAAATGAAATGCCTATATCAGGAATATTAGAAAAATTTAATACCACAAACTCATTATCATGACCAATTATTTTAATAGCCTTTCTAAAGCTGAAAAACTAGATCAATTAGGAACCTGTAGATTCATGGAGTTAGATGAATTCAGCGATGGAGCAGAAGTACTTTATGGTAAGAAAATAATCATCGTTGGCTGCGGTGCGCAGGGTCTTAATCAGGGACTTAATATGCGCGACAGCGGTCTAGATATTTCATATGCTTTAAGGGAAGGAGCGATCAAAGAGAAAAGACAATCCTGGAAGAATGCTACCGAAAATGATTTTGCCGTCGGTACCTACCAGGAACTAATCCCGGAAGCAGATCTTGTGATCAATCTAACTCCAGATAAACAGCATACTTTGGTCATTAAAGCTATTCAGCCATTTCTGAAAAAAGGAGCGGTGCTTTCTTACTCCCATGGTTTTAATATTGTGGAAGAAGGCATGAAGATCCGGGAAGATATTACCGTGATTATGGTAGCACCTAAATGCCCGGGTTCTGAGGTTCGTGAAGAATATAAAAGAGGATTTGGTGTACCAACTTTAATTGCAGTGCATCCTGAAAATGATCCAAAAGGGATTGGTCTGGATTGGGCCAAAGCCTATGCCTATGCTACCGGAGGCCATAGAGCTGGGGTGCTTGAATCTTCCTTCGTGGCAGAGGTAAAATCAGATCTTATGGGAGAGCAAACCATTCTTTGTGGTGTATTGCAAACCGGCTCAATTTTAACCTTTGACAAAATGGTTGCTGAAGGGGTAGATAAGAATTATGCTGCAAAACTCATCCAGTGTGGCTGGGAAACTATTACTGAAGCTTTAAAGCACGGCGGAATCACCCAGATGATGGATAGACTTTCAGATCCTGCTAAATTGAGAGCGTATGATATTTCTGAAGAATTAAAGGCTAAAATGCGCCCGCTTTTTCAGAAGCATATGGATGATATTATTTCCGGGGAATTCAGTAGCCGAATGATGAAAGACTGGGCTAATGATGATAAGGAATTACATACCTGGAGAGCTGAAACTGAAAACACTGCCTTTGAAAAGACCGAAGCAACCTCTGAACAGATCTCTGAACAGGAATATTTCGATAAAGGAGTCCTGCTGGTCGCTTTTGTAAAATCGGGAGTAGAACTGGCTTTTGAAACTATGGTAGATGCCGGGATCATCGAAGAATCAGCTTATTATGAATCTCTACATGAAACTCCGCTTATTGCCAATACCATTGCCAGGAAGAAATTATATGAGATGAACCGGGTGATCTCAGATACGGCCGAATATGGTTGTTATCTATTTGATCATGCTGCGAAGCCTTTAATAAAGGATTATGTAAATTCCCTGGAGCCTGAAGTAGCTGGTAAACGATTCGATTCAGAAATAGAAGTAAATGACCAGAAACTTGAGAAAGTGAATGTTAAAGTAAGAAATCATCCTGTTGAGGAAGTCGGAGCGAAATTGAGATCTGCAATGACCGCAATGAAGAAAATATACGCGTAATGGATACTTTGCTGGAAAAAGATAGAATATACAGACCTAGTTTAGAATCCGTTAAACAGGCAGCGGAAAGAATTTCCAAAGTAGTTTTAAAAACACCTTTGGCTGAGTCTTTTACTTATAGTAATAAATTTCGGGCGAATGTGATGCTGAAGCGCGAAGATTTGCAACAGGTAAGATCTTATAAGATTCGTGGGGCGTATAATAAAATTTCCAGCTTAACACACGAACAGCATGAAAAAGGTGTTATTTGCGCCAGCGCCGGGAATCATGCTCAGGGTGTAGCCTTTGCCTGCAACAAGTTGAAGGTAAAAGGAGTTATATATATGCCGGGGACTACGCCAAAACAAAAGGTGGAACAAACCAGAATGTTTGGTGGCGAATGGGTTGAGGTTGTACTTAAAGGAGATACTTACGACGACTCGTTTAAAAGTGCGATGAAGCAAATGCATGAGCAGGGACTGGTCTTTATTCATCCGTTTGACGATGAAAAGGTAATTGAAGGTCAGGCGACCATCGCATTGGAAATCCTGGAACAATCAGATGAACCTATAGATTATATTTTCGCGCCATTAGGGGGAGGCGGATTGCTGGCCGGTGTATCTTCCATGATCAAGGAACTATCCCCGAATACTAAAATTATTGGTATTGAGCCGGAAGGCGCTCCTTCTATGAAGACTTCTTTGAAGGAGGGAAGAGTAATAGAGTTGGAAAATATTGAACGTTTTGTAGATGGAGCTTCCGTTCAGAAAGTAGGATCCCGGAATTTTGCCATCTGTAGAGAGAATCTTGATGATATGATCACGGTTCCTGAGGGGAAGATTTGCCAGACGATATTAGATCTTTATAATCAGGATGCGATTGTCGTGGAACCGGCGGGTGCAATGGCGATTTCTGCATTAGATTCTTATGCAGAAGAGATCCAAGGTAAGAATGTGGTTTGTATCGTTAGTGGCAGTAATAATGATATCATCAGGATGGCTGAAATTAAGGAGAGAGCTTTGCTTTATTCTGGATTAAAGCACTATTTCGTGATCACTTTTCCGCAGAGAGCGGGAGCTTTAAAGGAGTTTGTGGCTAAAGTTCTTGGACCAAATGACGATATCACTCATTTTGAATATTCAAAAAAACACAACAGGTCTAACGGACCGGCAGTAGTGGGAATTGAATTAAAGGATCCTAATGACTTCGAACCACTGGTAGACAGGATGAAAAAGAAAAATTTTTATGGGGAGTACTTGAACGATAATCCAAATTTATTCCAATTTTTAATTTAGCAAAGACTTATAAACCATAATTTTATGTACATTTGTGTTATGATTTCGATCAAACAAATAATATTACCCCGTTTCAATTTCAGGCCCCGCCGCCGCTTCTAGGCAAGGATCCCGAAACGATTTTCTATTAATATTATTTGATTTTTTTCCATTTTGAATTACCCGAACAGCATAGAATATAAACTTAATATCAGAACCTTTTTTGATATTGCTCCTATGCGCCGCAGTTTCCCCCGTCGCACGTAAGTGCGTCTATATATCTATGGAACTTAGGTGAGTCCGGTTCCGCTCTCAAAACCCCAGATCAAAACTTTTTTTTCAACTTAATTTTTTAGCAGATGAAAATTATCATTGCTAATAATTCTCATGCTTCTTACGCAGAGATCATTTGTAATACAATCGAAGAGTCGGCGAAAGTCCGTGGGACAGGTATTGCCCGTAGAACTCCTGAGTATATCATTGAAAAGATGGAAAAAGGGAATGCCGTGATCGCTTTGGAAGATGAAAAGTTTGCCGGCTTCTGTTACATAGAAACCTGGAGCCATGATAAATATGTGGCGAATTCCGGACTTATAGTGCACCCCGCTTTTAGAAATCACGGCCTGGCCAAGGAGATCAAAAATGTGATTTTTGAACATTCAAGAACAAAGTATCCTAATGCTAAAATTTTTGGTATTACAACGGGTTTAGCCGTAATGAAGATCAATTATGAATTGGGATACCAACCGGTAACTTTTTCAGAATTGACTGATGACGAAACTTTTTGGAAGGGTTGCCAGGGCTGTAAGAACTATGATATTCTTACCAGGACTGAACGTAAAATGTGTCTTTGCACAGGAATGTTGTATGATCCCGAGAAGAAAAAAGAATCTAAGAAATTTGAAAAACCTAAGAGCATAAGCAAGTTCAATGAAAAAGCATTTCAGAGATTAAAACATATAAAACAAACGCTTTTTTATAAAAAGGAGAAGGCTAAAAAATAAAATTATAAAATGCGTCAAGCTGAATTTATTTCAGTTTCTCTAGAGATCCTGAATCGAGTTCAGGATGACTAAAATAGAATTAAAAGCATGAAAAAAGTAGTGATAGCATATAGCGGAGGTCTGGATACCTCTTACTGCGCGAAATATTTATCTGAGGAAGAAGGTTTTGAGGTTCATGCAGCGAGTGTAAATACCGGAGGATTTTCAGAGGAAGAGATTCAGAAGATTGGTGATAATGCCAAAAAGATTGGAGCAACTAGTTATAAGAATATCGATGCGATCTCATCTTTCTATCAGAAAGTGGTAAAATATCTGATTTTTGGGAATGTCCTCAAAAATGATACTTATCCATTGTCGGTTAGTGCAGAAAGAATTATTCAGGCCATTGAGATCGTAAACTATGCAAAAAATATCGGTGCAGAATATATCGCTCATGGAAGCACTGGCGCTGGAAATGATCAGGTTAGATTTGATATGATCTTTCAAATTATTGCGCCGAAAATTAAGATTATTACGCCTATAAGAGATAAACAATTGAGCAGGCAGGAAGAGATAGAATACCTTAAAAGTAAAGGCGTTGAAATGAACTGGGAAAAAGCGAAATATTCAATTAATAAAGGTCTTTGGGGTACCAGTGTTGGCGGAGCAGAAACCTTAACTTCAGAAAAAGCTTTACCGGAAGAAGCTTATCCTTCACAATTGAAGGAGAAAGAGCCAAAACAGGTTACACTGAGTTTTACCAAAGGAGAACTTACAGCGATTAATGGAAAAGAAAATGCTCCGGAAAAGAATATAGAAATTCTGGAAAATATCGCTTCAAAATATGCCATTGGCAGGGATATTCATGTGGGCGACACGATCATTGGAATTAAAGGAAGGGTGGGTTTTGAAGCAGCCGCTGCCTTGATCACCATTAAAGCCCATCATTTACTGGAAAAGCATACGCTTAGTAAATGGCAGTTACAGCATAAGGATTATACTTCCAACTGGTACGGGATGCATTTACATGAAGGACTATACCTTGATCCCGTAATGCGTGATTTTGAAGCTCAATTACAAAGTTCTCAGGAAAAAGTAAGCGGAGATGTTTTTGTCACTCTGCAACCTTATACATTCACTCTGGACGGAATTAAATCTCCTAACGACCTTATGAACAGCAGTTTTGGGAACTATGGTGAAGAAAATAAAGCCTGGACGGCAGATGATGCCAAAGGATTTATCAAAATCCTTTCTAATTCAGGGAAGATCTATCAACATGTAAATCAGGATTCATGATCGAGGCAGGAATTATAGGAGGCGCAGGATATACCGCTGGAGAACTGATCAGGATTTTACTAAATCATCCTGAAGTGAATCTTAATTTTGTCTTTAGTACTTCCCAATCTGGAAAAGCGGTAAATACTATTCATCAGGATTTAATTGGTGATACTGAAATCACGTTTTCAGATAAGATCAATAAAGAAGCTGATGTTGTTTTTCTTTGTCTTGGACATGGGAATTCTAAGAAATTCCTGGCTGAAAATCAATTTTCAAAAAAGACGAAGATCGTCGATCTGAGTACCGATTTCAGGATGAAAGCTGAAGACAATTCTTTTGTTTACGGACTTCCGGAATTAAATAAAGAACAAATAAAAAAAGCCGGTTTTATTGCAAATCCGGGATGTTTCGCCACCGCGATCACCCTGGCAATCCTTCCGCTTGCTGAAAAGGGATTGTTGAAAGATGATGTTCATGTAAATGCAGTGACCGGGGCTACGGGAGCTGGAACTTCGCTTTCGGCAACGACACATTTTACCTGGAGGGACAATAATTATTCAGCTTATAAATCTTTTGAGCATCAGCATTTACATGAAATTGGCCAGAGTTTAAAACAATTACAACCAGAGTATAAGGCTGAAGTCAACTTTATTCCGAATAGAGGGAATTTTTCCCGGGGAATTCATGCCACTGCCTATACCAGGTTTTCAGGAGATCTGGAAGAAGCAAAAAAAATATATAAGGAATATTATAAAGACGCGGCTTTCACTTTTATAACCGATGAGGATCTTCATTTGAAGCAGGTTGTAAATACAAATAAATGTTTATTGAGGTTGCAGAAGTTTGGCAGTAAATTACTGATCACCAGCGTGGTGGATAATTTGCTCAAAGGGGCTTCGGGGCAGGCGGTTCATAACATGAACCTGATGTTTGGATTAGAAGAGAAGCTCGGGTTAGGATTAAAAGCTAGTTATTTTTAAGAGTGAAGAGTCGAGTGAAAAGTGAAAAATTAGAGGTGGATTATTGTCTCTGCGAGAGTGGAGGTTTGTCATCCTGAACTTGTTTCAGGATCTCATGAAATAGAAGCTGAATCAAGTTCAGCTTGACGTTTTAAAATAAAAAGATATGAAAATAGCAATTATCGGTGCAGGCAATCTTGGAGTTTCCATTGCCAAAGGATTAATTTTCAGCAATGCCTTCACCACACTTTATCTTAGCAAGAGGAAGGTGGAAGATATTCAGGAGTTTTCAGAATATTCCAAGGTCACGATAACTTCAGATAATCAGGAGGCTGTACGAAATTCAGATATTTTAATATTTGCGGTACAACCCACTCAATTTGAAAATATCCTTAAGGAGATCAAAGATGAATTAACCGATAGGCATGTTTTGATCTCTACCGTTACCGGATTTAAAATTCCGCGGATGGAAAGTATCATTGGCGTAGATCATTTTATAATTCGCTCCATGCCCAATACAGCCATCGCAGTAGGGAAATCTATGACCTGCCTTTGTAGTAATGAAATTGGACAAAAAAGGATCGCTATTGCGGAAGCTATTTTTAACCGACTTGGTACCAGTATTATTATTCCTGAAAACAAAATGCAAGCGGCAACGGTGATCTGTGCCAGCGGAGTCGCGTTCTGGATGCGTTTAATACGTGCGACCACTCAAGGAGCAGTACAACTTGGTTTTGATGCGAAAGATGCTCAGGAGCTCTCTATGCAAACCTGCCTCGGAGCTGCTAGTTTGTTGATCGAATCGGGGAAACATCCTGAAGAAGAGATCGATAAGGTAACCACGCCAAGGGGTTGTACCATCGAAGGCCTGAATGAGATGGAGCATAACGGACTTAGTTCCTCGCTTATTAAAGGAATTCAGGCTTCTTTTAAAAAAATTAATAATATCTCAGACCAGTAATTATGGAATTATTTGATGTTTATCCGCTTTACGATATCACTCCGGTAAAAGGAGAAGGCTGCCATGTTTTTGATGAATCTGGTAAAAAATACCTGGATCTTTATGGCGGCCATGCGGTGATTTCTATTGGTCATGCGCATCCAAAATATGTTAAAGCTATTCAGGATCAGGTAGAAGAATTAGGATTTTATTCTAATTCGATAAAAAATCCTTTACAGCAGGAACTGGCCGATAAACTGGAAGAAGTTTCGGGAGTGAAAGATTATAGTCTTTTTCTATGTAGTTCGGGAGCAGAAGCCAATGAAAATGCCCTAAAGGTCGCTTCATTTCATACCGGGAAAGACACGGTGATCTATTTTGCAAATGCTTTTCACGGAAGAACTTCCGGAGTGGTTGCGATCACCGATAATGAAAATATTAGAGCTCCTTTTAACCTGGGGCATAAAGCGACAAAACTGACATTTAATGATACCGAATCTTTAAAAAGGGAGATTGAAAAAAGAGATGTAGCCGCGGTGATTTTTGAAGTGATTCAGGGAGTGGGCGGGCTTGATGAAGCAAATACAGAATTTTATAAAACTGCTGCTGAATTATGCAGGAAAAATAAGGTAATGCTCATCGCCGATGAGGTTCAGTCGGGTTATGGCAGAACGGGTGAATTCTTCGCTTTTCAGAAACATGGAATCAGACCGGATATTATTAGCATAGCGAAAGGGATGGGCAACGGATTTCCCATCGGCGGAATTTTGATTGATAATAAAATTCAGCCGAAATATGGGATGCTGGGAACCACTTTTGGCGGAAATCATTTGGCCTGTGCGGCAGGAATTTCAGTTTTAGAAGTCATCAAAGAAGAGAATTTGATGGAAAATGTTGCTGAAGTATCAGAATTTGTAAAAATCGAATGCGCTAAAATTCCAGAAATTAAAAATATAAAAGGAAGAGGTTTAATGATAGGCCTGGAATTCGGTTTTGAGATCGCCGCCCTTAGAAAAGAACTTTTGTTTGAACATCAGATTTTTACGGGCGCATCTTCGAATAAAAAATTATTACGAATCCTGCCGCCATTGAATATTAAGAAGGAACATTTTGAGAGTTTTTTCAATGCTTTGCAGAAGGCATTGAAAAATCAAACTAAAAATATTGAGGCGTCAAGCTGAACTTGATTCAGCTTCTCTACAGATCCTGAATCAAGTTCAGGATGACGAAAAAATAAAAGAAAAGGAATGTCTTTTCGAGCGAAGTGAGAAATCTAAGACTCCTCAGTCGCAAGCTTTTTCGGAATGACAAAAAATAAAATTAATGAAAAATTATACCAGTTTAGCAGATATAGACAACCTCGAAACCTTAATAAAGGAAGCAAGAAGTCTGAAATCTAATAATACAGCACCTAATCTTGGAAATGGTAAAATTTTGGGAATGCTTTTTTTTAATCCCAGTCTGCGTACAAGATTAAGTACAGAAAAAGCTGCAAGATTGCTTGGGATGGAGGTCATGGTGATGAATGCCGATAAAGATGGTTGGGCACTGGAATTTGAAGATGGCGCTATTATGGACTCCAATAAAGCTGAACATATAAAAGAAGCTGCGGCCGTGCTTTCCCAATACTGTGATATTATTGCCGTAAGGGCTTTCCCTGAATTAAAAAATAAAGAAAAAGATGAATCTGAACAGGTGCTGAACAGTTTTAAAAAATATGCTTCGGTTCCGGTTATTAATCTGGAAAGTGCTACGGGACATCCTTTACAGGCCTTGACCGATGCAATTACGATTCAGGAATTTAAAAATGCGAAAAAGAAACCCAAAGTGGTTCTAAGTTGGGCTCCACATCCAAAGGCTTTGCCACAATCGGTGCCAAACTCATTTGTGGAGATCATGCAAAAATTAGAAGTGGATCTAGTGATCACCAATCCCGAGGGTTATGATTTAAACCCGGAAATCAGAAAAGATACCAGGGTGGAGCATGATCAGGAAAAGGCTTTTGAGGATGCAGATTTCGTGTACGTGAAAAACTGGAGCAGTTACGAGAACTATGGACAGGTTTTAAATGTTGAAAAAAACTGGACGGTGAATAAGGAGAAATTAAAGCAAAGCAATAACGCGAAAGTGATGCATTGTCTTCCGGTTAGGCGAAATGTTGTGATTGCCGACGATATTCTGGATAGTGAAAATTCTATCGTGATCCAACAGGCAAACAACCGGACTTTTGCAGCACAGGCAGTGTTGAAGAGAATATTGGAGTGTTTGAAATAATTTTATAATAAGCTGTTATCCTGAACTTGATTCAGGATCTAATAAGTAGCTGAATTAAGTTCAGCTTGAAGATAATGTTGGTATTGTCATTTCGATGGCAGTGAGAAATCTCTTGATTTGAGATTCCTCGTTCAAAAACTCTCTCGGAATGAAAACTAAAACAATAAGTTGAAGATGAAACAAACCTTAAAAGTCATAAAAATAGGAGGAAAGCTGATCGAAAATAAAGCTTTACTAAATACATTTTTAGAAGATTTTATTCAATTGGAGGGATCTAAAATTCTGGTTCATGGTGGCGGAAATAAAGCCACTGAAGTGGCCGGAAAGCTGGGTTTTAAAACTAAAATGATCGATGGAAGAAGGATCACCGATAAAGATTCTATGGAAGTGATCACGATGGTTTATGGCGGACTTCTGAATAAAAATATCGTGGCAAAACTTCAGGCTAAAAAGCAAAATGCAATTGGTCTTTGCGGTGCAGACGGGAAAGTCTTGATTTCAAAAAGGCGGGAAGTAAAGGAGATCGATTATGGGTTTGTTGGGGATATTGAAAATGTCAATACAGATTTTATAAATTTACTTCTTAAGCAAAATATTGTACCTGTTTTTTCAGCAATATCGTGCACAGAGGATGGGGTTTTGTTAAATACAAACGGGGATTCGGTAGCTTCTGAAATTGCGATCGCCTTCAGTGATATGTATGAAACACTACTATTTTATTGCTCAGAGAAAAAAGGGGTTTTAACCGATGTTGAAAATGAAAATTCTGTGATCCCGGAGTTAAATTCTAAAAATTATGCAGAATTGGTGGAATCAAAAGTTATCACAGACGGAATGCTTCCAAAACTTCATAATTGTTTTGAAGCGATAGAAAGAGGAGTTTCAACAGTCAATCTTGGCGACGTCAGTTTATTGAAGAATAATGCCATCCATACTAAAATTATAAAATAATGCAGGTAAAAGAGCTCCAGCAACAAGCCATTGAATTACTAAAAAAACTAATTGAAACGCAGTCATTTTCGGGAGAAGAAGATCATACTGCAGATCATCTGGAAAAATGGTTTAGAGACTATGATATTCCCTGTAAACGTCACCTGGACAATGTCTGGGCGGTGAATAAAAATTTTGAGGAAACTAAGCCAACTTTATTGCTTAACTCCCATCATGATACCGTGAAACCGAATTCGGCTTATACCAGGGATCCTTTTAAGGCAGAAATCGAAGATGGTAAATTATTCGGTTTGGGGAGCAATGACGCGGGTGGATGCCTGGTTTCACTTCTGGCTACTTTTACCTATTTATTTTCAGAAGAAAACCTGACTCATAATATCCTTTTTGCCGGTACTGCAGAAGAGGAGATCAACGGGAAAAACGGGATTGCCGCATTGCTTCCGGAGATTCCGAAAATTGATGTAGCCATTGTGGGAGAACCCACTCTGATGAATCTGGCGGTTGCTGAAAAAGGCCTGGTAGTATTTGATGCGATAGTAAAAGGAACACCCTCACACGCTGCCCATCCCAATACCGATAATTCTATATATAAAACAGCCAAAGTGCTGGAGTGGTTTGAAAAATTTAAATTAGAGAAAGTCTCTGAAAACCTGGGAGAAGTGAAGGTGACGGTTACTCAGATCCAGGCTGGGAGTCAGCATAATGTAGTACCGGCAAAAGTTCACCTGGTGATCGATGTTCGGGTAAATGACAAATATAGCAATGAAGAGATTGAACAAATCCTGAAAGAAAAAGCTCCGGTAGATGAGATCCATGCTCGAAGCTTGCGATTAAATTCGTCTTCAATTCCTCTAGATCATGAACTGGTAAAAGCAGGAATTGATTTGGGAATGGATACCTATGGTTCACCAACCTTGTCAGATCAGACTATGTTAAGTTGTCCTTCTTTAAAATTAGGTCCCGGTGATTCTACCAGATCGCATTCGGCTAATGAATTTATTTATGTAGAAGAGGTTGAAGAAGGAATTGAGAAATATATAAAACTGCTTGGAAAAGCGCTTAAAGAAATGTCACACTGAGCCTGTCGAAGTGTGTCAAATTTTTTATGCACTTCGACAGGCTCAGTGCGGCAAATGATAATCGTCATCCTGAACTTGATTCAGGATCTCAAGAGAAGCTGATTCAAGTTCAGGATGAAGGAATTTATTTAAAGAAAGAATAAAACATTAATTGTCAATTCTAACGTAGTGAGAAATCTGAGATTCCTCAGTCGTGCACTTCTTCGGAATGAGAAAAGGTTTTGATAAAACATTAAAAAAGAAAACTATGAAACTCTGGGACAAAGGTATTTCAATAGATAAACAGATCGAAAAATTCACTGTTGGCAATGACCGGGAACTGGACATGCACCTGGCCAAATATGATATTCAGGCCTCAAAAGCTCATGCGAAAATGCTTGGTAGCGTCGGAATTCTAAAAGAGGATGAGGTGGAAGACCTGATTTCAGAGTTGGAAAAAATGAAAATTCAGCTTGAAAATGGTGAATTTAAGATTGAAGAGAATTTTGAGGATGTTCATTCCAAAATTGAATATGAACTCACCAAAAAACTTGGCGACACCGGGAAGAAAATTCATACTGCCCGTTCCAGAAACGACCAGGTTTTAGTAGCCCAGCAGTTATATTTTAAGGAAAATATTCAGGAGATATCAGGGAAAACCAAAGCTATTATTGATGTACTGTTAGGTCTGGCTGAAGAGCATAAAGGAAAACTGCTTCCTGGATACACCCATCTTCAGGTAGCCATGCCTTCTTCCTTTGGATTATGGTTTTCAGCTTACGCTGAATTACTGATCGATGATCTGTATTTACTTGATGCTGGCTTAAAGATCGTGGATCAAAATCCATTAGGTTCCGCAGCAGGATATGGTTCTTCCTTTCCTATAGATCGCGATTTTACTACTAAAGAATTAGGCTTTGCTACTCAGAAATTTAATGTAGTGGCTGCCCAGATGAGCAGAGGTAAATGTGAACGAACGGTGACTTCCAATATCGCTTCACTGGCGAATACACTTTCCAGGTTTGCGATGGATATTTGTTTGTATATGAGTCAGAATTTTGATTTTATCACCTTCCCCGATAAATTGACCACTGGTTCCAGCATTATGCCTCATAAAAAGAACCCGGATGTTTTTGAACTTATACGAGGTAAATGCAATAAGCTTCAGGCGATATCCAATGAAATGATCCTTATTACCAATAATTTACCCAGCGGTTATCACAGGGATTTTCAGCTTATTAAAGAGAATAGTATTTATGCGGTGGAAAATATGAAAGAGATTCTTGATGTTTTCACTCATTCAATTGCCCAGATTGAAGTGAAGGAAGTTGATTTAAAGGATGAAAAATATAAATACATGTTTACCGTAGATAGCATCAATGAACTGGTGATGAGCGGTAAATCTTTCAGGGATGCGTATAAAATCATTGGAGAACAGGTTCAGGATGGATCTTATCAAGCTACAGAGGGGATGTTGCATTCGCACTCTGGTAGTAAGGATAATCTTTCGTTAGATAAAATCAGGAAAAAAAAGGAAGGGATTAATTTGAAAATTTAAAAATCCTGATTGTCTTTCCAATCTCAAAGATTCGGGAGAGGACACTAATTGATCACGTAGCGATTCTTCATTTCGCTAATACGTGTTCAAAATAATAAGTTGTTTTCAAATGATTTCTAATAAAGTTACCTCCTGAAGATAACTATCTAACAGGAGGTAACTGTCTAAACAAACATGAACTAATCTTTATATAATGGTCATCTGCCCGAGGTTGAGATTTTCATTATTCACAATATGACCTTCGGTATCGCTGATGATACTTTCCAGAAAATCTCCAACTCGTTCGGTTGAATAATGGTTGTCTTTATTAATATCTATGGTGCAAACATTCAATTTAATACTCAAATCTACAGCCATTCTTACCGTTTCAGCTTCTTTTTTAAGTCCCAGATGATCTAGCATCATGGCTGCTGAAAGTACGGAAGCCAGGGGATTGGCAATTCCCTTCCCGGTAGCTTGTGGATACGATCCGTGGATTGGCTCAAACATAGCGTTCTTGGCTCCCACAGATGCAGATTCCAGCAAACCAATACTTCCACCAATGACGCTGGCTTCATCAGAAATGATATCGCCAAACATATTTTCGGTAAGAATTACGTCAAATTGTTTTGGGTTTAAGATCATTTGCATGGCAGCATTATCCACGAATAAATAATCAACTTTTACCCCAGGATAATTTTTAGCAATATCGGTCACCGTTTTTCTCCATAAACGTGAGGTTTCCAGCACGTTTGCCTTATCTATAAGAGTAAGTTTTTTTCTTCTATTTTCAGCAGCCTTAAATGCTAAATGGGTGATACGTGCGATCTCTTCAACCGAATAGGTACAGAGGTCTGAAGCAGTTTTTCCATCTTCAGAAGTGCTTTTTTCTCCAAAATAAATTCCACCTGTTAACTCGCGATAGATAAGCATATCTGCACCTTCGATATTTTCAGGTTTTAACGGGGACTTATGAATTAGGCTCTCGTAAGCCTTTACCGGTCTGATATTGGCAAAGAGGCCAAGTTCTTTTCTTAGCTTTAAAAGACCTTGTTCCGGCCTAACCTTTGCATTAGGATTATTATCATACTTTGGATCTCCAATTGCCCCAAATAGCACAGCGTCAGATTTTTTACAGAGCTCGAGTGTGGTTTCAGGCAACGGATCCCCCAATAAATCTATTGCTACTGCACCCACTTCAGCTTCTTCAAAATTGAACTCATGATCAAATCTATCTGCAACAGCCTTCAACACTTTCACTGACTGCTGCGTTATTTCAGGACCAATCCCGTCTCCGGGAAGTACGGCTATATTAAATTTCATCTTTTTTATATTAATAGGTTTCTTCCGGTATTTTTTTACTGCCGGATCTTTTCTTTTCAAATTCCTTAATCGCTTCCAGTTTACTGGTCAAAAAGTCTATATCGTCATATCCGTTAATAAGACAGGTCTTTTTATAAGGATCAATATCAAAATGTTCAGATTTCCCGGAACTCTGAATTGTTATTTTTTGTTCTTTCAGGTTTATAATGACATTTTCATTGGGATCTTTTTCAACGGAAATAAACAGTTCAGAAAGAAATTCAGGGCTTACCTGGACTGGTAATAAGCCATTGTTCAGGGCATTTCCCTTGAAAATATCTGCAAAATAGCTGGAAACAACCACTTTAAATCCGTAAGCTTTTATTGCCCAGGCAGCATGTTCACGGCTGGAACCACATCCAAAATTGTTTCCAGCCAGAAGAATTGATCCAGAAAATTTATCCTGGTTTAACACAAAATCTTCATTCGGCTTTCCATGTTTATCAAAGCGCCAGTCACGAAAAAGATTTTCTCCAAAGCCTTCTTTATCGGTGGCTTTTAGAAATCGAGCAGGGATAATCTGATCTGTATCCACATTTTCGGCATCCAAGGGCACCACGGTATCGGTAAGTGTTATAAATTTTTCCATTAGTTCAGGTTTTGGGTGTAGTCTGAAATTTTTCCGGAGATCGCTGTAGCGGCAGCAGTTAATGGGCTTGCCAGAATTGTTCTTGAACCCGGCCCCTGTCTTCCTTCAAAATTTCTATTACTGGTGGATACACAATATTCTCCTTCCGGAATTTTATCATCGTTCATTGCCAGGCAAGCCGAGCATCCCGGTTGTCTCAGAGTAAACCCGGCCTCTTCAAAGACTTTGTCCAGACCTTCTTCTTTGATCTGCGCCGCAACCTGCTGGCTTCCAGGGACAATTAAAGCATTTACATTATCAGCTTTTTTCTTCCCTTGAATATAGGAAGCAGCCACTCTAAAATCCTCAATTCTGGAATTCGTACAACTACCTATAAAAATATAGTTGATAGGTTTTTCCAGTAAAATTTCACCTGGTTTAAAATTCATATAAGCCAGGGCTTTTGCATCACTTTTATTTCCTTCCGTGGGGATAGCTCCTGTAAGTTTAATTCCCATTCCCGGATTGGTTCCGTAGGTGATCATGGGTTCTATATCTTCCGCTTGAAATGAATATTCCTGATCAAATTCAGCATCTTCATCGGTTTTTAAAGTTTTCCAATGCGCTTTCATTTTTTCAAATTCTACGCCCTTTGGAGTAAATTCTCTGCCTTCCACATAATCTATCGTAGTTTGGTCTGGAGCTATGAGTCCGCCACGAGCGCCCATTTCAATGCTCATATTACAAACCGTCATTCGACCTTCCATAGACATTTCTTCAAAGACATTTCCGGCATATTCACAGAAATATCCGGTACCAGAATTTGTTCCCAGTTTACTAATGATGTAAAGGATCACATCTTTAGGAAGCACTCCGTTTTTCAGTTTTCCGTTGACATTTACCCGAAGTTTTTTCGGCTTTTCCACCAGTAAACACTGGCTAGCAAATACCTGAGTGACCTGGCTGGTTCCAATTCCGAAAGCAATGGTTCCGAAGGCTCCATGTGTAGAGGTATGGCTGTCCCCACAAACAATGGTCATTCCGGGTTGAGTGACCCCTAATTCCGGAGCCATGACGTGAACGATTCCATTGTAAGGATGCCCAAGACCGTAAAGCGTGATATTGTTCTTTTTACAGTTCTGACTTAATTCTTTCAATTGTTTTCGAGATAAAAGATCTTTCACAGGAAGGTGCTGATCCTGTGTTGGTGTATTATGATCTGCCGTCGCAACGATCTGCTCGGGACGAAACACAGGAATATGCCGTTCCTTTAATTCATTAAATGCCTGCGGACTGGTCACTTCATGTATCAGATGTTTATCGATATATAAAATGTCTGGTCCGTTTGGTATACTTTCCACTACATGGGAATCCCATATTTTATCAAAAAGTGTTTTCTTCATCTTATGCAATCGCTCTGGAATTTCTTTTATAATGTTCCATTATGATATGGATATCATTATCTGCAACTTCTTTCTTTTGATCAGCAAAATTTAAAAATTCACTGTATACAATGTCCAATTCCAGTTTAGTTAAATTATAACCCATTTTTTTCGCTTTGTACGCTAAAGCTGCTCTACCGCTACGGGCAGTTAAAACAATAGCCGATTCGGTTACCCCGACTTCGGCTGGATCTATAATTTCGTATGTTTCTCTATTCTTAATGACGCCATCCTGGTGGATACCCGAGCTATGCGCAAAGGCATTGGCACCGACGATGGCTTTGTTAGGCTGGACGAACATTCCCATTTCCCTTGAAACCATTACACTGGTATCATACAATAACTGCGGATTGATATCTGTATTTAATTGTAAATAAGGGTGTTGTCTCAGGATCATGACGACTTCTTCTAAGGCAGTATTTCCCGCACGCTCCCCAATTCCATTAATGGTACATTCAATTTGTCTTGCACCATTTGTGATACCGGCAATTGCATTTGCTGTTGCAAGTCCAAGATCGTTATGGCAATGGCAGGAAATGATCACATTTTCAATTCCTACTACATTCTCTCTTAAATATTTAATCTTTTTTCCATATTCTTCCGGAAGACAATAGCCTGTAGTATCTGGAATATTAAGCACTGTAGCACCGTTTTTCACAGCTTCAGTACATACTTTGGCAAGAAATTCATTTTCCGTTCTTCCGGCATCTTCAGCGTAAAACTCTACATCGTCTACAAAGCTTTTTGCATAAGCCACAGCCTCCCCGGCCCTTTCAATAATCTCAGGTCTGGTTGATTTGAATTTATATTTAATATGAGAATCTGAAGTTCCAATTCCGGTATGTATTCTAGGTTTTCTGGCATACTTTAATGCATCAGCAGCCACTTTAATGTCATTCTTAACGGCACGTGTTAATCCGCAAACGGTAGCATTCTTAACCAATTTTGAAATCTCACTTACCGATTTAAAATCGCCAGGACTTGAAACTGGAAATCCAGCTTCAATCACGTCCACACCGAGTTCATCCAGTCGTGCGGCAATTTTTAATTTTTGTTGGGTATTCAGTTTGCAGCCGGGAACTTGTTCTCCGTCCCTCAATGTAGTGTCAAAAATTTCTACCTTTTCAGTACGCATATGAGATTTATTTTACTTTATCTTTATCTAAAGTATTGGAATCATCATGCTTTACACATCCAATAACGAAAAGCGTTACGATTCTTGAATGAGTTATTAATGCCTGCAATCATTTGTTTTACAGTGTTTTGCAAAATTTTGATTTACAATGACCAATGACTTAACCGAAAACTTATTTTCTTTAATAAAATCTCTATCGGCTTCTGAAAAGAGACAATTTTCTCTTTATGTTGGAAGGGTTGGGGTGAATTCAGATTCTAAATTTCTGAATTTATATAAAGTCATGTTGCGTCAAAAAAAGTATGATGAGGCAGAAATCCTGAAGAGCACCAAAATTACCAAGCTTCAGCTTTCTAATGTTAAAACACATCTTTATAAACAGCTTTTGATTTCTCTTCGGCTAAATCCTGCGCACCAAAGTATTCCTGTACAGATAAGAGAACAGGTGGATTTTGCTTATATACTTTATCATAAAGGGCTTTACCAGCAGAGTTTGAAATTACTGGATAAGGTAAAAACTCTGGCACTCAATTTTGAAGAGAAGAATCTTACCTATGAAATCCTGGAGCTTGAAAAGATCATTGAGTCACAGTATATCACCAGGAGTATGAGTAACCGGGCAGATCTATTGATTAAGGAGACTGAAGAAATTAGTAAACTGAATAATTTATGGGGTCAGCTTTCTAATCTTTCATTAGAATTATATTCTATCTTTTTAAAAAAAGGATATTGTAAAAGTCAGAAGGAAGCAGATGAAATTAAAGCTTATTTTAAAAAGAAACTACCAGATTATAACTATAAAGAATTAGGGTTTAGGGAGCGTCTTTGGCTTTATAAAGTACATCTTTGGTATAGCTTTTTAACCCAGGATTTTCTTGGGTGTTATAGATATTCCATGAAATGGAAGGATCTTTTTATTGAATATAAACGTTTGATTCCCATACATCCTGTTTCCTATTTAAAAGGGAGTCATTATTTGTTAGAATCGCTGTTCTACTTAAATCATACGGAGCTTTTTGAAAAAACATTAAAGGAGCTTGAGAATTCATTACGGGATCCCAAAATTCCGCATAACGATAATATTTCCGCACTCTCTTTTTTATATGTTTATTCAAACAAACTCAACCTTAGATTTATGAAAGGGGAGTTCAGCAATTCAGATGACCTTATAACTAAGATCATTGAAAAGATTGCCAAATTTGAAGACAGGTTGGATGCACATCATATTATGGTGTTTTACTATAAGATTGCGTGCCTGTATTTTGGGGATAGAAACTTTAAAAAATGTATTGAATTCCTGAAAAAGATCATTAATAATAAGTCCCTGGAAATGAGACAGGATCTCATGTGTTTCGCCAGGATTCTAAATTTGGTGGCACATTACGAGGCGGGAATGGATTATCATCTGGACAGCCTGGTAAAATCTACTTATAAGTTTTTGATCAAGATGGACGATATGCACGAGGTACAAATAGCAATGATTAAATTTCTGCGAAAATTACCTGATGTCTCACCATTAGATATTAAAGATGAATTTAAAAAGTTACACGCTACTTTAAAGAAATTTGAGGATCACCCTTATGAAAGGAGAGCTTTTCTTTACCTGGATATTATTTCCTGGCTTGAAAGCAATATCGAGAACAGGCCGGTAATGGAAATTATCATGGAAAAGAATCAGGAATATTCGAGATAAAACCCAGAATTTGTTAGAAAGACCACAGTATTTAACCAATATTCTCCAATTAAATTTTGCGGTTTTGCTTATTAGTACTTCCGGAGTACTGGGTAGATATATCACGCTGCATCCCGTTATTACTATATTCTATAGATGCGTCATCGCCATGATCGTTTTTTATCTTTTTTGCAGGTGGAAAGGGATTGATCTGAAAATTGAAAATAAAAAGGATCTTTTAAAAATGATTCTTGGCGGAATTTTAATGGGAGTCCATTGGGTTACCTATTTCTTTTCCCTCCAGTTTTCCAGTGTGGCGATCGCTTTATTATCCTTATTTACCTATCCCGTGATTACGGCTTTTTTGGAGCCTGTTTTATTCAAAACCAGGTTCAATAATATTCATATAGCTTTAGGTTTGCTGGTCCTAGCGGGCATTTATTTTCTAAGTCCCACTTTTGATCTTGAAAATGATTCTTTTATCGCTATTATATTAGGGGTGGCTTCAGCTGTTTTTTATTCCCTTCGGAATCTGTTGATGAAAAGGGAAGTAGAGCGATACAATGAATCTGCACTCATGTTTTACCAAATCCTGGTGATTTCCGTTTTGTTGCTGCCGTCCTTGTTTTTCAGTGAATTTATAGAAGTTGCTAATCAATGGAAACCTTTACTGGTTCTTGCCGTACTTACCACCTGCATAGGACATACTTTATTTCTGAAAAGTTTTAAGAATTTCAGCATTACCGCTGCCAGTATTATGAGCAGTATACAGCCGGTTTATGGAATAGCCCTGGGAGCATTATTTTTAAGCGAAATACCATCTTTAAAGACTATCATTGGCGGGACTTTGATAATTAGCGCTGTAGTTATTGAAAGTTTACTTGCGGTTAGAAATAAATAATTCATTGTAAGGAATTTAAGCTGATACAAGAAAAAGTGAGCTATGATCAATATTTACAAACATCTTCATTATAAAATTTGTTCAACTCTTTTCTAAAAAAATCATAATTTGCCATGTAAGAGAAATATTATGTTACCCAATAAAGATTATTCCTCCAGAGCACGCAAAATTGCATATAGGTTTCCCGACCTGAGTTTTATAGGAATACAGGTAAATTTTTGGATAATAGCGACCTCTCTGTACTCCTTTCTTTCTTATATGAATACCGCTAATTTAAGTCAGCTAGAAGAGATTAGGTTTCCATTTTCAATTCATGCCGCAATTCTTTCTTCGCTCGCCATAGGGATTATTTTGGGAATAGTTTTAGGTATCATTGATCTCCTACTTGCCAGGACCGGTATTCAGAAGCTATCTTTGGGGTTTGTATTTCTTCTAAGGATTATTTTATATCCTATTGTAGTTTTTATAGTACTGTTATTTATAAGGTTTTTCTTTTTGGACATATTGAAAACTTTTTTTGCTACCGATTATTCAATTTTTACCAATAATGATAAAATCTGGCATAATATCTACTGGTCATTTTTGATTTATGTTGCATTCATGGCAGTTGTGATAAGTTTTATAAACCAAATGAATGTAATGTTCGGGCCTGGAATTTTAATTCCCCTGATCCTGGGAAAGTATAGAACACCCAAAGAAGAGGAACGCTTTTTCATGTTCCTGGACTTAAAATCTTCGGTTACACATGCCGAAGGTCTTGGGCATCTGGAATACAGCTCTCTTATAAGAGATTGCTTTATGGATCTGAATAAGACTTTGACTCAAAATAATGCAGAAGTATATCAATACGTGGGTGATGAAGCAGTGATCACCTGGCCTGCAAACGAAGGAATACGAAATTTGTCCTGTCTTTCCCTGTTTTATGATTTTGAAAGGAAACTGATGAAAAAACATGATTATTATATGAATCACTATGGTCTTGTTCCGGAGTTTAAGGCAGGCCTGCACTTCGGGATTGTGACCGCAGTAGAAGTTGGCCAGATCAAAAGAGAGATAGCATACCATGGGGATGCTATTAATACTGCTGCAAGGATACAGAGCCTATGTAACCAGTACAATAGATCTCTGTTGATCTCCAAATCTGTGAAATCAATTCTATCAAGTGCTAATTCGAAATATGATTTTGAGTATTTAGGTGAAACATTTTTAAAAGGTAGATCTCAGGCAGTAGAACTATATGGAATAACAGAATAATAATTAAATAAGTTATAAGCTTCTTATAGTTCTAATTCAAAATCTGGCTAAAAGTATCTGCCTGATTAATATCACCAGATCTATATCCTTTCATAAACCATTTCATACGTTGTTCTGAAGTTCCATGAGTAAATGAGTCTGGATTCACTCTTCCGCTTGTTCTTTTCTGAATAGCATCGTCACCAACGGCGTTGGCAGCGCTTAAAGCCTCCTGAATATCACCTTCCTGAAGATATTTCTTATTGTAATACGTCCAGACTCCGGCATAGAAATCAGCTTGTAATTCCAAAGCAACCGATAATTCATTCGCTTCAGATTGACTACTCTGCTGTTGCAATTGTCTAACTTTTGTAGCGGTACCCAGTAAATTTTGTACGTGATGCCCAACTTCATGAGCCATCACATAGGCAATTGCAAAATCACCACCTTCCGCTCCAAATCTGCTCCGAAGTTCTTCAAAAAATCTAAGATCCATATAAATTTTTTGATCTGCAGGACAATAAAAAGGACCGCTGGCAGAAGATGCACCTCCGCAGGCAGTTTGAACCGCATCAGAAAAAAGGACCAGACCGGGTTCACGATAATTCATATTATTTTCAGCAAAGATATTATTCCAAACATCTTCGGTGTCAGCAAGTAAGGTCGCAGTAAATTCCCCGAGTTCTTTTTCTTCAGCAGTTAATTCCCGGGATTCTGTATTTGGGGAACTTACATCATTAAATTGTTCAAGAACAGATATGTCCCCGTCACTAAGTACAAATTGAGCGATGACGAAAATTATTCCAATAATACCACCTCCAGCGATTAGTTTACCTTTTCCTGAAGAACCTCTCCGGTCTTCAACATTTCCGCTTTGTCTTCTACCTCGCCATTTCATATTTTAAACTTTTAGTTAAAAATAAGGAATAATGCGCTTTAAAAATTCTAATTATTTCATAATAGCATCCCAGATAGGATCTGATGGGGGAGGAGCAATAATATGTATATCTTCTTTTTTGACGGGATGGGTAAATTTTAATTCCCGGGAATGCAGATGTATACTGGCGTCTTTATTACTTCGGTCAAAGCCATATTTAAGATCTCCTTTAATTGGAGAGCCAATAGCCGAGAGCTGACTCCTAATCTGGTGGTGTCTTCCTGTATGAAGATCTATTTCCAGTAAATAATAATTATCCAGCTTTTTTAAGGATCTGTAATCAAGAATGGCTTTTTTACTATCAGGAACTTCATTCTTATGAGCGTAAGACTTATTCTGTTTAGAATTTCTTTTCATAAAATGTACAAGCTCGCCAGATTTATTCGGAGGTGGGTTTTTAACAACTGCCCAGTAAGTCTTCTTTGCTTTTTTATCCTGAAATAATTTATTGAGTCTGGGTAAGGCTTTGGAAGTTTTTGAGAAAACCACAATTCCGCTGGTGGGCCTATCAAGGCGATGTACAACCCCCAAATAGACATTTCCGGGTTTGTTATATTTTTCTTTTAAATAAGACTTTACAACTTCACTTAAAGGCTTATCACCGGTTTTGTCACCCTGAACGATATCTCCCGGACGTTTATTCACAATTATGATGTGGTTATCTTCGTGGAGAACCTGAAGATTATCTTTGTTTGAAAGTGTTTTTTCTAAACTCAATTTTGATAAGTTCTTTAGAAGTATTTTTTAAATTCTCTCATGCTGAATTAGAATTTTTGTTCCTTCTAATTTAATACTGCTCATCGTCTGATGGAAAAGCCTTGCTTTTTACATCGTCCCTGTAGTTCTGGAAAGCTTTAGTCATTTCTCCATGAAGATCTGCATAACGCCTTAAAAACCTGGGGTTAAATTCATGTGTCATTCCTAGCATATCGTGAACCACCAGAACCTGGCCATCCACACCGTTACCAGCTCCAATACCAATTACGGGAATAGTTATACTTTCAGCAACTTCCCTGGCAAGATCTGCAGGTACTTTTTCCAGGACTATAGCAAAACAGCCCATTTTTTCAAGCATTATAGCATCAGATTTTAACTTATCTGCCTCTTCTTCCTGCTTGGCTCTAACCGTATAAGTTCCAAATTTATAAATAGATTGTGGGGTAAGTCCTAAATGTCCCATTACCGGAATCCCGGCATGAAGAATACGTTTAACACTTTCCTTAACTTCCTTCCCGCCTTCCAGTTTTACCGCGTGTCCGCCACTTTCTTTCATGATTCTTATTGCCGATCTTAAGGCTTCTTTCGGGTCGCTTTGATAACTTCCAAAAGGAAGGTCTACTACTACCAGTGCTCGATTGATAGCTCTTACCACGCTGGTGGCATGGTAGATCATCTGGTCTAAAGTGATAGGTAAAGTTGTTTCATGTCCCGCCATCACATTACTAGCAGAGTCACCAACAAGGATTACATCTATTCCTGCGCCATCAACAATTTGAGCCATCGTGAAATCGTAGGCCGTAAGCATGCTTATTTTTTCACCATTAGATTTCATGTCTACCAGAGACTTTACAGTGATACGCTTGTATTCCTTTTTTGCAACAGACATTTATTCAGATTTTAATTTGAGTAAAAGTAGTAAATTCGTGTCCCACATTCAAAACTACTTCCTCATGAAAAAAATAATTTTTGCGGCTATTCTTTTACTTAATATGACTGCATTTTCTCAAACTGAAGATTCTTTGAACACTCCTAAAAAATTAGTAGAGGATTTCTTTAAAGCTTTTCACGAGCAGGATACGGTAAAATTGAAAAGTTTTGCTGTTGATGGAATGAAGCTCCAGTCGGTATCTACAGACACTGATGGAAATACTAAAATTACTTCAGAAGTTTTTTCAAAATTCATCAAGGGTATTGCTTCGATCCCCTCAGAAGTCCCTTTTAAGGAAGAACTACATGAATTCAAGATAGAGGAAAATGGCTTACTCGCCACTGTTACAACTCCGTATTCGTTTTATTATAATGGCAATTTTTCTCATTGCGGAGTAAACAGTTTTCAACTGGTAAAATTCGATGGGGAATGGAAAATTGTATATTTAATAGATACTCGAACCAAGAAAGATTGCAATTAAATATCTTTAACGCATCTAAAACCGGTATGTTCTAAACCTGTATCTGGTGCAGAGCTCATTCTAGCTGAATTTCTGTATCCTGTACAATAACTTTCACTGCAAAGAAAAGACCCGCCACGAATCACTTTTTGTTGTTGCATATTGACGAAATCTTTAAAATAACCATCTGTTCTTTTATCAATTTTAGAATAAGCATCGGGATAATAAGTGTCCAGGCACCATTCCCATACATTACCAGATGTTTCATAGAGACCGAATGGATTAGGCGGAAAGCTTTTTACCGAAGCTTTCCTCTCAAATTTGTCTTTAACAGAATTCTGCTTTGGGAAATTGCCCTGAAAAAAATTCACCATTTCCGGAGCTTTTTCAAATTCATTACCCCAGTGATAGATTAAAGTGTCATTTCCGGCCCGGTTGAAATATTCATATTCAGCCTCGGTTGGCAACCTTTTTCCTGCCCATTTAGCATAGGCCATAGCATCGTACCATGAAACCTGCACTACAGGATAGGTGTCTTTTCCCTTAATCGTACTCTCAGGACCTGTTGGATTTTTCCAGTTGGCACCTTTCACGAATTTCCACCACCATTCAGGATTATAAGGATCAAAAACCAGAGCTCCGGCTTCATACTTTTTTCCTTTTATTTCGAAGGAACGCTCTGCAGTGGTGACATAGCCAGTTTCATCTACGAACTCTTTAAATTGCGCATTGGTGACTTCGGTTTCATCTACCCAGATCTGCCTAATATTTTCTTTATGACGAGGAAATTCGTCTGGTCTGGCTTGCGAACTGGTGCCGCCCATCATATAGTTTCCGCCTTCCAGTTTTATCATCCCTTCTGTTGAAGCAGAATCTGAACGTGTTTTTATAAAAGAAATCTCTCTTAGGTAATTTTCATGATAGTCACCGGTATCGATCTCCGGTTTTTGTTCAACTACCTGAACCGGCTCTGATCGTTTCTTTTCATTACAGGACATCAGAATAAAAAAACTCGAAAAGAGGATAAGAAAAGACTTAAAATTCAATGGCATTTATCTGAATATTAAGTTTCAAATATAATGATAAATTATCCGGTTTATGAACGCTTATAAATCAGATAAGTTATCTGTTTAAGATTCATTGCATATCACTTTGATACTTATTAAATGATCATAAGTTTCTTTAAAAATTTTGATTTAAGAGAAAGTGAAAGGGAGAATAATGATCAAAACCAATGAATTGTTCATACTATGCATTAAAATAGGCCAGATCATTCCTTTGTTCTCCAGTTTTATTTTTCCGAAGAAAAAGCCGGCTATAATTCTCGGGAAGATCATAAGGAATAATACCAGGTCTAACTGGAAAGTTTCTACATAATTATAAATATGTACAAAGCCGAATAGAATCGCGCCCAGAATCCATATTATGAGATAATATCTATGAAACCAATAGCAGGTTTTTCTATATAGTTTGGCCGGAATAAGTTCTCCTAAAGCATAATAAATTAAAGAGAGGACTCCCAGGAGCAAAATATACTTTAAAGTCCAATGTGATTCTTCGGGAATAAGGATTAAACCAATAATGTAAAGAATTGCACAAATAAAGATCTTTAAACTAGTGGCATCTGGTTTTAGAACACTTCTAAAAATACTTTCCTCTATCACAGGTGCTGCAATAGCGGCCAGAAATATAAATTTTAAAGGACTGTTTTTGAGAGTCTCCAGAATGTCACTCTGGTTATATTTTTGAAGATCGAGATCAAAAATTAATACATTAAGTATTTGTAAAACTGCAAAGAAGAGAAAATAACACAAGATCATTAAAGCAAAATTCCTAATTAGATTCTTTACTTTAAGTTCAAGATTGTTATCCCCAAGTACATTCAAATTTTCAAGCTGTTTTAACAGTCACTTAAGTTCACCTTTACAGCAAGCCCCCCTTCAGAAGTTTCCTTGTATTTCTTGTTCATATCCTTCGCCGTATCCCACATGGTTTCAATTACTTTATCCAGCGGAACTTTCGCTTTAGTTGCATCACTCTCTAAAGCAATTTCGGCAGCATTGATAGCTTTGATGGCTCCCATGGCATTTCGCTCAATACAGGGCACCTGAACCAGTCCGGCTATAGGATCACAAGTTAGTCCAAGATGATGTTCCATGGCAATTTCACTGGCCATTAAAACCTGCTCGGGGGTACCACCAAGTAATTCGGTGAGCCCTCCGGCAGCCATTGCTGAAGAAACACCAATTTCTGCCTGGCACCCCCCCATAGCAGCCGAAATCGTGGCTCCCTTCTTAAAAAGACTTCCTATTTCTCCGGCTACGAGCATAAATCGTTTCATATCTTCAAAAGTAGCCTCGTGATTTTCAATAGTCATATAATACATCATCACCGCGGGAACTGTTCCTGCACTTCCATTGGTTGGAGCAGTTACTACCCTTCCCAGAGATGCATTCACTTCGTTTACGCTTAGTGCGAAACAGCTAACCCATTTTAGTATCTGGCGAAATTTTACTTCTGTTTGTCTAATGGCCGGGATCCAGTCTTCAACATTGGTATAAGCCGTTTCGCCAATCAAACGCTGATGCATTTCAAACGCACGTCGCTTGACATTTAAACCTCCTGGGAGGGTACCTTCCGTATGACAACCTATATACATAGATTCCAGCATGGTATCCCAGATTTGTCTGAAATTAGCCTCAATTTGCTCATCAGTTCGTAACGAACGTTCGTTTTCCAGAACAATTTCTGAAATAGGCTTGTTTTCAGCTTTACAATACTGAAGCAATTCTGTAGCTTTTTCAACAGGAAAAGGAAACTCCTGGAAATTTTTCATTTTCTTACTGGCATTCTTTCGTTCCTTCTTAACCACAAAACCACCACCGATAGAATAAAATGAAGAAGAGGTTGTTTTGCCATTTTTCAAGGAAGTTCTAAAAGTCATTCCGTTAGGATGAAATTCTAGAAATTTTCTATTGAATTTTACATCATCAATAAAGTTGAAGTCTATTTCCTTTTCTCCGTTCAGTAATAACTTACCTGTATCTTTAATTCTTTCAATTTCAGATTCAATAATAGAAATATCCATAGTTACTGGATCATGTCCTAATAAACCGAGAACGGTAGCGATATCTGTAGCATGGCCTTTTCCGGTAAGACTTAAAGAACCATAAAGATCTACGTGAATTTTTTCAACATGATCAAAACGATCTTTTTTCTTCAGTTCGTCTATCCAACGCTGTGCAGCTCTCCAGGGACCCAAAGTATGTGAACTGGAAGGACCCACACCCACCTTTAGCATGTCAAAAACACTAATGCATTCAATTTTTCGCATTCAGAATATAAATTTGAAGACAAAAATAAGGAATTGTCAATGCTGCGCATGAAAAATCACGAAAATTATATCGTTATAGTGGATGATGAAAACAGACTAATGACAAGGTGTTTGAAAAAAGTGACAACCTGTCAGAAGATTCTCGCTGGCATAATGATTGACTTTCTGTGAGTGTAAAAATGATAAACTAACGTAAAAAACAAGTTATATAGTTATGAGTAAAGTAATTGGAATTGACTTGGGTACCACAAACTCCTGCGTAGCCGTAATGGAAGGTAGCGAGCCAACGGTGATACCTAATGCTGAAGGAAAAAGAACTACACCCTCTGTGATCGCATTCGTAGAAGGTGGCGAAATAAAAGTGGGTGATCCTGCAAAACGTCAGGCAGTAACAAACCCAACTAAGACTATTTCTTCCATAAAGAGATTTATGGGAAATAAGTATTCTGAATCTTCAAAGGAAGCAGGAAGAGTACCTTATACTGTAAAAAAAGGTGATAATGATACTCCTCGTGTAGAAATAGACGGGCGTCTTTATACTCCACAGGAACTTTCTGCTATGGTACTTCAGAAAATGAAGAAAACTGCTGAAGATTATCTTGGACAGGATGTAACCGAGGCGGTAATTACCGTACCTGCATATTTTAATGACTCTCAGCGTCACGCAACAAAAGAAGCTGGAGAGATCGCAGGTCTTAAAGTTAGAAGAATAATTAACGAGCCTACTGCTGCGGCATTGGCTTATGGATTGGATAAAAAATCTCAGGATCAGAAGATCGCGGTGTATGACCTTGGTGGTGGTACTTTCGATATTTCTATTCTTGAATTAGGAGATGGTGTATTTGAAGTGTTATCTACTAATGGTGATACGCATCTTGGTGGTGATGATTTTGATGAAGTATTAATAGATTACCTTGCAGATAACTTCAAAAAAGCTGAAGATATTGATCTTAGAAAAGATCCTATGGCACTTCAACGTTTGAAGGAAGCTGCAGAGAAAGCGAAGATCGAGTTGTCTTCTTCTTCTCAAACAGAAATTAACCTTCCATACGTAACTGCTACTTCAAGCGGACCAAAACACCTTGTAGAAACAATTTCTCGTTCTAAATTCGAGCAGTTAGCTGCGGAATTAGTAACAAGATCTATGGAGCCGGTGAAAAAAGCACTTAGTGACGCAGGTCTTTCAAAAAGTGATATCGATGAAGTGATTCTTGTAGGTGGTTCAACCCGTATTCCTAAGATCCAGGAAGAAGTTGAAGCATTCTTCGGAAAGAAACCTTCTAAAGGTGTAAACCCGGATGAGGTTGTTGCAATTGGAGCAGCTATTCAAGGTGGTGTACTTACAGGAGATGTTAAAGATGTATTACTTCTTGATGTAACTCCACTTTCTCTAGGTATTGAAACGATGGGAGGAGTGAACACGAAGCTGATCGAGTCTAACACGACGATTCCAACTAAGAAGTCACAGACATTCTCTACAGCGGCAGATAATCAGCCTTCAGTGGAGATCCACGTGCTACAGGGAGAGCGTCCAATGGCGACAGATAATAAGACTATTGGTAGATTCCACTTAGACGGAATTCCGCCAGCGCCAAGAGGAACTCCTCAAATTGAAGTGACTTTTGATATTGATGCCAACGGTATCATTAAAGTAAGCGCTACAGATAAGGCAACTGGTAAGTCTCAGGATATTCGTATCGAAGCTTCTTCAGGATTAACCGAAGAGGAAATCGAGAAAATGAAGAAAGAGGCTGAAGCAAATGCTGATGCAGATAAGCAGGCAAAAGAGAAAGTTGATAAGCTGAATGAAGCTGATGCAATGATCTTCCAGACTGAAAAGCAGTTGAAAGAATTTGGTGATAAATTATCTGATGATAAGAAAAAGCCAATTGAAGATGCTTTGGAAGAGTTGAAGAAAGCTTACGAAACTAAAGAGCTTGATCAAATCACTCCAGCTTTAGATAAGATCAATGAAGCATGGAAAACAGCTTCAGAAGAGATGTATAAAGCGCAGGCAGAAGCTCAGGGTGGAGCAAACGGACAGCCAGGTGGACCACAACAAGGTGCAACCGGAGCTGAAGGTGGAGACGCCAAGAGTGGAGATGATGTAGAAGATGTAGATTTTGAAGAAGTAAAGTAAGCAGCGAACATATCTTGTAAAACAAGATGTTCTGAATCGCTTATCCCGAGCATAGCGAGGGATCTTTACAAATCTAAATAAAGTAAAAGCACGATCTAATTGGGTCGTGCTTTTTTTTTTAGCCAAAAGTTTTGTTCCAGTAAAATATAGAGAATAGCTTATTTTGAGCGAAGCAAGTAATCTCTAAAATTCAGTTTGAAATCTGAGCAAACCATAAAGCCCACTCATTAATTGGTTACGCTCTATTTATTTATATTACGCAACTATTTCGTAGTTTCTGTATCTTTTAATAAACTGTCAGTATGAAGAAGGTAATATTTATTTCTGCATTAATTTTTTTAGTTTCTTGTAGTACTGATGATTCCATCACTACCGATGGATTTGAACCAATTTCTGAAAAATATCCTTTTGATGATCTCAATCCCGAAGTAGAAACTAGTTATTGGGAGCTTAATTATGCATTAGTAAAGGGCCGTGATGATTTTGATGAAGAGATAATAGTGCAAAACGGAGTGATATGTGTTGATGCTGAAGAAGAATTATGCCAGGAGGAATTTAGAAATTTAAAACCAGAATTTGGTTTTGCACCCAGTTGCCTTCCGGGATTATGTTTTTTTTATTTAAAATATCAGGCTGATGGTCAAAATCATTTGGTAGGTTCCAAAGCTGAATTACTTCAATTTCTAGGTGATATAAATACAAAAGACGAAGCTTTACTTTGGGTCCGGGCGAATGATTATTACTTTCGAATTAACGATATCGATGCTGGTGCTATTAAAGAGGTGAATTCTAACTTTGAACTTATTGTATTAAAGACAGTTAGTTATTGTACTCCTGTTCAAAGTAATAGATATCATCTTTTAATCAAATCTAATGGCGAGATTGAAGTGCTTAAAGAAGAAGTGTTTTCTGTTGATGAAAATTCCTGTGTGTAATCTATAATAAGAATAAGATTTGATTAAACTTATCCCGATTAGGGCGAGGATCTGCAAAATATCGAATCGTAATAAATGTTTAAAGTCTCGCAGAAATGCGAGGCTTTTTTATGGGCTATTACATCATCCTGAATTTGATTCAGGATCTGATGAAAAGCTGAAACAAGTTCAGCTGGATGATACACTGGTCATTTCCGAAAAATGAAATGACCATGAAAATTACTTAATTAAAGAGTGTATAGATATAAACAACATTAAAGCCAATTAATATCACAAAACAGATTAAACTGAATATACGGTAAACTTTACCTGGCCTGTCTGCCTTTTTAAGATCATTACACGTAACCAGTTTATAATTAAACCAGGCCAGAAAGGGTGCTGAAAGAAAAGATAAAGCAGTAGCTAAATCAATCAAAACCGTAAAGGAAGCTGTGAAAAAAAATAATATGAGCAGTGAAAGTATGGGAATAATAAAAACATTCAATTTATAGCTATTCCACTTTTCTTCTTTTCCCCATTCAGATTTTTCTTCGGAAAAAACTTCCGAAATCACTCTGGGAAATGCATCGGTTACTGCAAGAGTAGTGGAAAGCATGGCAATAAAGGCTGCAATACCAATTAAAGGTTTACTCCAGTCTCCCAAAGTTTTTCCGTAGAGATCTATTAATTGCCCTGAAAATTCAACCGTGTTTCCCGAAAAATTCATTTCGCTTCCAAACATGATCAAAGCTCCCATTAAAAAGAACAGAAGTCCGATAATAGCCGCAGCGAAATAACCGACATTAAAATCAAAAAAAGCTTCTTTTAAAGTAGTTTTCTTTTTATTTCCAATTGCTTTTTCTTTGGTCCAGATAGAATGCCATACAGAAGCATCAAGCGGAATAGGCATCCAACCCATAAATGAGATGATAAACGCAATTCCTACTTTATTCCAGATATCAGGTGTTTCTATGGCTATAGCATTTCCCAGTCTGCCATCTCCGAAAGCTAAAATCACAGCCAGTAAAGTCGCTATTCCAAGAAGGCTTACAATGGCTTTCATAGTTTTGTCGAGTGCGGGATATTTCCCGATTAAAAGTAGTGCTATACAAATACCAATAATGATAAAACTCCAGGTAAACGTAGACCAGCCCATCCCGAATAATTTTTCAGCAAGACCAGCGGTTACGATAGTGACCGCTGCCTGAATAATGAACATACTTCCAACGGTGATCAGTATGAAAGTCCAGTAAGGGAATTTACCCAGTTTTTTATATCCTGTAATTAAATGATTGCCTGTTCCAGCGGCATAACGTGGTCCAAATTCTAAAAATGGATATTTGGTAATGCAGGCAAGTATTAAAACCCATAATAGTAAAAAACCATAATCTGCGCCTGCACGGGTAGCCTGAACCAGGTGAGAAACGCCGATGGCTGCTCCGGCTAAAAGAAATCCGGGGCCTAAAGTTTTTAAAATGGAGCTTTTAGATTTGTTATTCATTAATGGTTATTATGCGTCAAGCTAAACTTGTTTCAGTTTTCAAATGATAAGATCCTGAAAACAAGTTCAGGATGACATGATAGGATCAAATTAAGCAAATTTTGAGATCAATTCAGTATTTACTTCATGCCCGCCTTTAAAACTTTCAATTCTTAAATTATTAGGAAATAAATTGTGCAGTCTCTTTTCTTCTACTTTGATAATTCCATTTTCCAGATATTTATCCTCTGTTCCGTATATAAAAGTAAAATGGGTGTTATCCAGGAATTTAAAATCTTCTGTCTCTAATTCCTGCGGAACTTTCCCGGAATGCATGATCAAATTCTTACACTCAATTTTTCTTCTGGCCACGAATCTGGTGGCTACTGAAACTCCTTGTGAGTATCCCAGAATATTCAAATTTTCTACTTCAAATAAGTTTTCAGCTTCAAAAACTGCATCAAGATACTTCAGCATATTCTCAATTTCCGTTTCGGTATTTTCCTTCGTAAGCCATGAAGAACCTACATGCCGGTATTCGCCATTCAAATAATATTTAGACTGAGCCTGAGGGGCGATGATATAATTTTCATCTGCATTCAAATGCTTAAAGTACTTCAGGAAATACCGGCTTAAATAACCAATTCCGTGAAAAACCAGCCACACGTTCTTAGTCTTATGGGTTTTCTGATTTAAGGTTGAATAGGTGTTGGATATTGAATAAGAAACACTTTTCTCTTTGCTCATGGTTCTTTGCTGTTTTGTACTTTTACAAAGTAACCAATCTTTTAAACGATGACGAAGGAAGAACTGCTAGAGCTTTCAAAAAAAGTATGTGAAAATACGCTGATGGAAACTCTTGAAATAGAATTTACTGAAATTGGCGACGATTATTTGGTGGCTAAAATGCCGGTAAATTCCAGAGTGCACCAACCGGATGGAGTTTTACATGGGGGCGCAAGTGTAGCTCTGGCAGAGAGTGTTGGCAGCATGGCCAGTTATGTTTTCCTGGACACCGATAAATATTTTGTTCGTGGAATTGAAATTTCTGCAAATCATTTGAAAAGTATTAAAGAAGGCTGGGTTTTTGCAAAAGCCACTTTTGTTCATAAAGGTAGGACTACCCAGTTATTTGAGATCAGGATTACAGATGAGGCGGCGAATCTTATTTCTATCGTAAAACTTACCACTATTGCACTTCCAAAACAAGAAAAATAATGGAGCAGGATGATTTTTTTCAGGAATTAAAAGCACATTTACAGGATAATAATCCATTTGTGGTTTATAGAAAACCCGGTTCTAACAAGGTAAAAGCCTTAATGCAGAATGATAAATTTTCTCATAAAACAAAAGATCTTTCTGAAAGCGGATTCGTATTCGCTCCATTTAATTCGGAAGCTAATTCTTATTTAATCCCAACAGATCATTCTAGTTGTTTTGAATTCCAATACCCAGCCGAAACGATTTTAGATGACAGGCTTAATGAGTTTTCTTCAACCATAGATTTTGAGTATATGGAGGAGGACCAGAAAGTTCATGAAAATCTGGTTCAAAAGGGCATCAATGCGATAAAGGAAGGAGACATGCAAAAAGTGGTATTGTCCAGATTTGAGCGAGTTCAGTTATATGATCCAGATCCCATCAGGATTTTTAAGAATCTCCTGAATAAATATCCACAAGCTTTTGTTTATGTGTGGTTTCATCCTGAAACCGGTTACTGGCTGGGCGCAACTCCTGAAACACTTTTGAATGTAGAGCGAAACCGTTTCAAAACAATGGCATTGGCGGGAACTCAAATTTTTAAAGGTGAAATAGAGGTGGAGTGGGAAAAAAAAGAAATAGAAGAACAGGAATTCGTTACCGATTATATTCTGAAGTCCCTTCAAAAAACCAGGGGAGTAAACAATATAAATGCCACGAACCCATATTCAGCAAAGGCCGGTAGTTTATTGCATATTTGTACCGATATCTCAGGAAAATTAGATAGCCTTGATGATCTGGACAATCTGGTGAAAACCTTACATCCAACTCCTGCGGTTTGTGGACTACCCAAACAAAAAGCCCTTAGCTTTATTTTAGAGCAAGAAGATTATAATAGGGAGTTCTATTCGGGGTATCTCGGAGAACTGAATATGAAGACAGAAAACAAGAGAAATTCCAACCGAAGAAATCAGGAAAATCAACAATTTGCCGCCATTTCTACAAAAACTGATCTATTCGTGAATTTAAGGTGTATGAAGTTGAAGGATGGAAATGCCAGAATTTTTGTAGGCGGTGGAATTACTAAAGATTCAAACGCAGCAGATGAGTGGATGGAAACTGTGAACAAATCCCAGACCATGAAAGCGGTTCTTGTTAAATAAGCTTCAAAATTATCTTTCAAATTACTGTTAAATTGTAATTTTGGGAATCTATGAAGTATTCAAAAATTCCCGTTGCCCGCTCGGTGGTTGCGTTATGTGTGGCCAAAGATATCAAACATGTTGTGATTTCTCCAGGTTCCAGGAATGCACCGCTAACCATTGGTTTCACCCATCATGACGATATAACTCCTTACAGCATCGTGGATGAGCGTTGTGCTGCTTTTTTTGCCCTGGGAATGGCACAGCAATTAAAGAAGCCCGTGGCTTTGGTATGTACTTCAGGGTCTGCGCTTTTAAATTATTACCCGGCCATTGCGGAAGCTTTTTATAGTGATATTCCCTTAGTTATTATATCTGCTGATAGGCCCGTGGAACGAATTGATATTGGTGACGGACAAACGATCAGGCAAAAGAACGTATTTGAAAATCACATTCTTTATTCTGCTAACCTATATTCGGAATTGGTGTTGGAGAATGAAACTGAGGATACTAAACTTCAGCAGAAACAATTTGAAGCACGAAAACATAATGAACGGGAGATTAACCTTGCTTTGAATAAGGCAATCGAGGAGAAAGGACCTGTGCATATCAATGTTCCTTTTTATGAACCTCTTTATGATACCGTCGAAAATATTGAAGTGAATCCTTTACAAATATTCCCGGAGATCAAAGAAAGGCATTATTCCAAAAATCAGCTTCAGAATTATGCTGATGAATGGAATAGAGCCGAACGAATAATGGTGATCGTAGGCGTGGCTCAGCCAGATGCCGTGGAACAAGAGTTTCTAAAAAAACTTGCAGATGATCCCAGTGTGATCGTTTTAACCGAAACTACCTCTAATCTACACCAGGATCAATTTTTCACCAGGATAGACACTTTAATCGGACCTATTGAAAAAGATGAAAACAAACAGGAATTATTTGAAAAACTCCAGCCGGACATTCTATTGACTTTTGGCGGAATGATCGTTTCGAAAAAGATCAAATCCTTTCTACGAAATTACAGTCCGAAACATCACTGGCATATAGATTCTAAAAAAGCGTATAACACCTTTTTCTGTTTAAATAAACATTTTGAAACTGATGTAAATTCATTTTTTTCTGAATTCTTTCCGTTGACTAAAACCACAGATAGTAATTATGGAGCTTTCTGGAAAAATATCAAAGAGAAAAGACAGCAAAGACATCAGGAATACATGGCTGAAATTCCATATTCAGATCTTAAGGCTGTACAGGAAATTTATCAGAAAATTCCTCAAAATTCAATTCTATATTTCGGGAATAGTTCTACCATACGATACGCCCAGTTATTTCAATGGGATAAGAATTTGAAAATGTTTTGTAATCGTGGCACCAGTGGCATCGATGGAAGTGTTTCTACCGCTGTAGGAGCTGCAGTGAGCACTAAGGAGCCAGTAACGGTTATTACAGGCGATCTTAGCTTTTTCTACGATAGCAATGCTTTATGGAACAATTATATTCCTTCCAGTTTCAGGATTATCGTGCTGAATAATCATGGCGGTGGAATTTTCAGAATACTTCCGGGAAAAAAGAATACGGAAAATTTCGAGAGGTACTTTGAAACCACACATGATCTAAAAGCGGAGCCACTTTGTGAGCTTTATAATTTTGAGTATTCGAAAGCAAATTCTGAAGAAGAAATTCAATCTGCAATGCAAGAATTTTATTCAGAAACAGGAAAACCAAAACTTCTGGAGATTTTTACCCCTAGAAAGCTAAACGATGAAGTTCTCTTAGAATATTTCAATTTTATGAAATCTTAAACATCATCTTATCTTTCTTAAAATTCATAATTACTATATTACAATTGGAAAAACTAAAAAACTATAATTATGAGTAAACTTGATGAAAAAGTAGGTAAGTATATAGACGATGTAAGGTCTAAGATTGGAGAAGATAATCCAGATGTTGATCTTATCAGGAAAATTGCACAAGCCGCAGGCCCCAGTATTTATAATGCCGATGCTGAAACCGTATCTTCTTCCAGCGAATCTGAAGTGGAGACCGTTAAGAAAAATTTCATCATGAAAAAGCTTGGTGTTACCGATGAAGGAAAGGCAAATGAGGCAGTAAATCAGGTATTGGAGAAATATGGAAAATCTAACAGAAACAAATATAGGGTAGTGGTATACTACCTACTTACAAAGCATTTTAAGAAAGAAAGTTTATTCGATTAATAGGAATATGAAGAAATTCAATCCGTTTTGGGGATATTCCTTAAAACGGATTTTTTTATATACGATTAACAGTATCTTTGTGTGCTAAATTTTATGCTATGATCCAAATAGGTGAATTTCACGAACTAATAATTATCAGGGAGACCGATCACGGTATTTATCTTGAAAATGATGAAGGGGATGAAGTGTTACTTCCCAATAAATATGTTCCCGAAACCTGGATGGTTCATGATAAAATTAATGTTTTCGTATATCTTGATCACGAGGAAAGACCGGTAGCGACCACGCTAAAACCAAAAATAAAGCGTGACCAATTTGAAAATCTTAAATGTGTTGAGGTAAGTAAATTTGGAGCTTTTCTTGATTGGGGACTGGAGAAACACCTTTTTGTGCCTTTTAAAGAGCAGGTAATTCCTATGCAAAAAGGAGAACAATATCTTGTTTTCTGCTACCTGGATCTGGAAACTGAAAGGCTGGCCGCATCTTCAAAAGTGCATTCTTTCTTGGATAATTCTGTATTAACGGTGAAACCTTTTGAAGAGGTGAATTTACTGGTGAGTAACCATACCGATCTTGGTTTTAATGTAATTATAAATCAATTACACCTGGGTTTGATCTATCATGATGAGGTTTTTAAAACTTTAAAAATTGGTGATGAACTAAGAGGTTTCATTAAAAAAATACGGGAGGATAATAAGATAGATATTACTCTTCAAAGACCTGGATATAGGAGTATTGAACCGAATGCCCAGAAAATTTTGGATAAATTAAAGGATGCCGGTGGCTTTTTGGATCTAACTGATAAATCTGCTCCAGAAGATATTAAAAGCAGGCTCCAGATGAGTAAAAAGAGTTTTAAAAAAGCAATCGGGACGCTATATAAGCAACGTCTTATTGAAATCAGAGACGATGGAATTCTTTTAAAGGAAGACCAGGATAATTAATTGTAATTATAGGGTGAGGTATATCTTCTCGTACCAAAGCCACGTTGATTATAGGTGTTTAGAAAAGCAGGATAGTAGGGATTCATGAAAATGTCGTCTCGATCCCTGGTTCTAACATCCCCGGATATTTCGAAAATTTTCTTTTCTTTTTTTTGCTGAGGAAGTGGGGAACCAAGATCTACCTCTCGCTGTACACGGTTTTTATTCATTTTATTGATCGCTGCCAGCATATCTATCTGATCATCCTGAATGTGATCTTTTAAATGCAGGAAAGAACCGTCGGGAAGATTAAATTTTGACTGTGTTTGCCAGTTAAAACTGAACTCCCTCCAGGTGTTATCTATACTCCTGTTGCTAATTTCAAAATCTTCACGATCCCAGTATTCCTGAGCCTGGACAAAAGATCCAATAAATAGAAGCAATATGAGTAACCGGAATTTCATTTAATGGTTTTTTGAATCTACATCAAAAACAATGCAATTCTACATAATTTGATTTCAGAAATTAAGTTATTCTTCAAAAAAATATCCGTGTCTTAATTTCTAAAACTTAAAAACGTTTATTTTCGTGGATAAATTATTCAATTCAAATTCAAATATGAAAAAAATTATTTTCACCTTAAGTATTCTTGCGATCAGTTTGACTTCATTCGCTCAGGAAGCAGATACTTTTGAGGCAAAAGCAGTGAAGCTTATCAAATTAACCGCAGGACAGCAGTTTGATATCATGACGGAACCTATTATTGAAATGGTTCCTGAAGAAAATCGTGATGCTTTCAAAAAAGAACTTGCTGAAAGTACTGAGGGACTTTATACAAAAATGGCGGCTGTATATACTGAAAGTTTTACTGAAGAAGAGCTGGATAAAATCCTGGATTTTTATGCCACACCAGTAGGTAAGAAAATGGTGGCAGTAACTCCTGAACTTACTAAAAAAGGAATGGAAATAGGCCAGGCCTGGGGCATGGAGCTTCAGCCCTTAATGGCTAAATATATGAAGCAATAATATTTACCCTATTTGTAATGCCTGCTTTTGATAGCAGGCTTTTTTTATTCTTCTTTCCGAAATCAATGGAAAATTCTATTTTTACTCAAAATAATCATCATGTCTAAAATTCAATGGGAAACAGTAAAAGAATACGAAGATATCACTTATAAGAAGTTTAAGGGTGTTGCAAGAATCGCTTTTAACCGACCAGATGTAAGAAATGCATTTAGACCTAAGACCACTTCAGAACTTCTGGACGCATTTCATAACGCCCATGAAGATACTTCCATTGGAGCAGTTTTACTTTCAGGAGAAGGTCCATCTACTAAAGATGGTAAATGGGCATTTTGTAGTGGGGGAGATCAAAAGGCGAGAGGACATCAAGGCTATGTAGGTGAGGATGGTTACCATAGATTAAATATTCTTGAAGTTCAGCGGTTGATACGCTTTATGCCGAAAGCGGTTATTTGCGTGGTGCCGGGCTGGGCAGTTGGAGGCGGTCACAGTCTTCATGTGGTATGTGACCTTACGCTTGCCAGTAAAGAGCACGCGATATTCAAGCAAACTGATGCTGATGTAACCAGCTTTGATGCAGGCTACGGCTCGGCATATTTAGCAAAAATGGTAGGGCAGAAGAAAGCCAGGGAAATATTCTTTTTAGGTAGAAATTATTCTGCTCAGGAAGCTTATGAAATGGGTATGGTAAATGCTGTGATCCCTCACGATGAACTGGAAGATACTGCATATGAATGGGCACAGGAAATCATGGAAAAATCTCCTACTTCTATAAAGATGTTGAAATTTGCCATGAACATGACTGATGACGGAATGGTGGGACAACAGGTATTCGCTGGTGAAGTGACTAGGTTGGCATATATGACCGATGAAGCAAAAGAAGGCAGGGATGCTTTTCTGGAAAAAAGAAAGCCTGATTTTGAGAAAAAATGGATCCCTTAAGATTCAGTACTGAGTGCTGTGTACTGTATATGCGTTTGTCCTAGCTAAACTTTACGAGCCAGGCTAGCGATCTTTTCTGCGATTTCTTCATATACTTCCTCCTGTAAAAAATGACGGGAGGATAATAAATGGGTTTCCCGGGAATCTGTATACTTCTCAATTTCTTTACGGTAAGTCTTATAATCCAAAGCCGGATCATCTTCTCCCCAAATGGTTTGAATAGGATAATCTACATTTTTCAAAGCCTTTAGAATCAATGCCTGGAATTCCTCAGTCTGATTAAAATTTCTCATGATTTTGAGAAAAGCTTTTCCATTATCGCCCCTTTTTAAAAGATCTACATAAGCTTTAATTTCAGCTGAAGGAATTTTAGAAGCGTCATTTACTCCCATTTGAGAAAACATGATTGGCCAGGTGGTGTGTGTTATGGTTTTCAATTCTGCTTCACCAAGTATTTTCTTTTCAAATGGCCTCATCACCAGCGGCTTCTTAAAATTCTGAATATTGATCATGGAATTTAAAATGGTTAGAGATTGTACTTTTTCAAGATTTCGGGCTGCGAGGGCAAATCCTATGGGTGCACCTATATCATGCACTACCAGGTGAAATTTATCTATATCAAGTTTCTTTAAGGCCTTTGTTAGAAAATTTGAAAAATTATCAAAGTCATAATCAAAATCCTCCGGCCTGTCTGCCAGGCCAAGTCCGGGAAGGTCTACAGAAACTCCACGGAATCCTTTTTGAGTTAGGGCGTCGATAACTTTCCGGTATAAATAGGAAGAGGTAGGCACTCCGTGTATGCAAAGGACAACTTCACCACTTCCTTTATCCAGAGCAAATGTCTTTACGCCATTTACCTCTAAATACTTTCCTGATCTTTCATGTTGATCGATGATACTCTGAATATCCTTAGCCATATATTTCTATTTGAGATGAAACTAAAGCTACGATTTTACTTAGTGTTAGTTCAGAAGATAATTATAAGGTATGGTTAAAATAAATAAAAAAGCCGCGAATGAGTTCGCGGCTTATATTATATGTGATAATTATCTTTTTATCTTAGTTTAGGGTATTTAGAAGGATTCGATTCATGCATAATAGCATAAACTTTTTCAAAAATATCTTCTGCAGATGGTTTCGAGAAATAGTCTCCATCAGTTCCGTACGCAGGTCTATGTTCTTTAGCAGCAAGTGTTTGTGGTTTGCTGTCTAAAAATCTATAAGCATTCTGTTCGTCAAGAATTTTTTGTAAAATATATGCAGAAGCCCCACCAGGAACATCTTCATCTATCACCAATAATCGGTTGGTTTTTTCTACACTTTTCACGATATCATGATTAACATCGAATGGAAGTAATGACTGTATATCAATTACTTCGGCATCAATATCAACTTCATTTAATTCTTTAGCGACCTCTTCAACAATTCTCAAAGTAGAACCATAAGAAACCAAAGTAATATCGCTACCTTCTTTAACAGTCTCTGTAACTCCAATAGGCGTTTTAAGCTCTCCTAAGTTAGTTGGAAGCTTTTCCTTTAACCTATATCCGTTAAGACATTCAATAACCATTGCCGGGGTGTCCAGTTCTAATAAATTGTTATAAAAACCTGCCGCTTTGGTCATATTTCTGGGTACAAGCACATACATACCCCTAAGAAGGTTTAGAAAACCTCCCATTTGCGATCCACTGTGCCAGATACCTTCCAGTCTATGACCCCTGGTTCTAACGATTAGAGGCGCTTTTTGTTTACCTTTTGTTCTGTAATGTACTGTGGCAAGATCATCACTCATTCCCTGAAGACAATACATCACATAATCCAGATATTGAATTTCAGCAATTGGTCTTAAACCACGCATGGACATTCCAATTCCCTGTCCTAAAATAGTGGCCTCTCTAATACCGGTATCTGAAACCCTGAATTTGCCGTATTTCTTTTGCATTCCCTCAAGTCCCTGATTCACATCACCGATCTCACCGGAATCTTCACCGAAAATTAAGGTTTCAGGATATTTGCTAAATATTGCATCAAAATTATCCCTCAAAATAATTCTTGCATCTACTTCTTCTGAATCATCATCAAAAGTTGGCTGAATTTCAGTTTGGGTATTTTCTTTTTTATATAAATAAGAAGAGTAATCATCATAAGCCTGTTCAGAAAAATCCTGTAGCCAGTTGATGATCGCCGTTTTTGCATCACTATCTTCTCCAATTAAGTATCGAAGCGTTTTTCTAGCAGCAGAGACCATATCTTTTTTAAAGGGCTCTTTATTGCCTGAAACTTCCTTTTTTAAGGATTTTATAAAATTAGCGTTAGAACTTGCGTTGGCAGCATCTTCAAGTAGTTTAACTAACTCTTTTTGTTTAGTAAGATTTGGCTTTAAATAAGCCGTCCAGGCCTCATGCTTGGCAGCTCTTACCTCTTTTTTGATCTTTTTCTCCAGTTCATCTAATTGATCTGAAGTAGCAAAATCATTTTCAATCATCCATTCCCTGAATTTCAGATTACAATCATGCTCTTTTTCCCACTTTAATCTTTCTTCAGATTTATATCTCTCATGAGATCCCGAAGTAGAATGTCCCTGAGGCTGTGTTAATTCGATTACATGAATTAGTACAGGGCAGTGTTCTTTTCGGGCAATTTCAGCAGCTTTTTCATAAGTGTCTACAAGAGCAGGATAATTCCAGCCTTCTACCACCATGATTTCATAGCCCTTATTATTTTCATCTCTTTGAAAACCTTTTAAGATTTCAGAGATGTTTTCTTTAGTAGTCTGATGTCTTGCATGAACTGAAATACCGTATTCATCATCCCATACATTCATAACCATAGGAACTTGCAATACGCCGGCGGCATTTATAGTTTCCCAGAAATGGCCTTCACTGGTACTGGCATTTCCAATAGTTCCCCAGGCAATTTCATTTCCGTTATCAGAAAATTTATCAGCTTTAATGCCCTCTACATTTCTATAAATCTTGGAAGCCTGTGCCAGGCCTAATAAACGAGGCATTTGCCCGGCAGTAGGAGAAATGTCAGAACTGGAGTTTTTCTGCTCCAACAAATTTTTCCAATCGCCATTTTCATCCAGACTATGAGTCATAAAATGACCGCCCATCTGGCGACCTCCAGACATTGGTTCATTCTTTATATTGGTATCGGCATATAAACCGGCAAAAAGTTGTTCCGGGGTAAGTTCGCCTATCGCCATCATGAAGGTTTGATCCCTATAATAACCAGATCTAAAATCTCCATTCTTAAAGGCTTTGGCCATTGCTAGCTGGGGTACTTCCTTTCCATCTCCAAAAATTCCAAATTTCGCCTTTCCGGTAAGTACTTCTCTACGGCCTAATAAACTACATTCTCTACTGGTTACAGCAGTTTTGTAATCTTCCAGAACCTGAGATTTGAATTCATCAAATGAAATTGAGTTTTCAGTTTGTGTTTCGCTTTGCATGAACATTATTTTGAATGGTAACAAATGTAGCGAAAACTATGATTAAATACAATTCAAATATTCGAGCTAAAATTGATAATAATGCAATTTTAACTCATATTTATTATTTATTTTAGAAACAATGGCTTCGTTCTTAAGAATTCGTTGATAATATCGAAATGAAGCTAAGGATGTTTTAATAAATATATTTTGCTGATCTAATACCAGCGGCGGGTAAATAACCTGATGAGCGTATTAATATCCAGGGCTACAATAAATCTAATTCTCTGGTCATAATCTGGCTCGTCGATTTCCCATCCCAGGTTGGAGTAAACAGGCAAAAAAAGCTCAAAATAGTCCTGTACCAGGCTCACCCTAATTCCTGAATCATATAGAAGTGCAGCATTGTCACCTCTATTTTTAACAAGCCCAACATCTCCATAGGCATAGATCCATTTCCAGATATTGGTGCTGGCATTCATAGTGGTGATCCATTGATTGGCATATTCTGGTTGCAGTTGTGATTTAAAACCACCTTCAGCAACAATGATCTGTTGGCTAAATAATCCGCTTCCCTGGCTTCTTCCGTAATAATTATAATCAAATAAATAATCTGTAGGTCTGTCCAGGGCAAAACTGAAATAATCATTAGAGCTTACATCATTGTACAAGAAGGTACCTGCAAAAAACCTTAAATTTATCTGCCTGTTATTGGTGAAAAGTTTACGGTATTCAGCAGTTGCTGAAATTTTACTGAATTTATCTGAAAGCTGGTAATCCAGGGATGCGGTTAGATGTTTCAGAAAATTAGGATTGCTATAACTGTAATTAACATTAAGAACGTTATAATCTGGCACCAGTAATGGATCTTCCGGATTCTGATCTCTGCTTACATTGATATTTCTAATTGAAAGTCGTTGCCTTTCATTGCTTCTCAAATAGGAGTTTCGAAAAGAGAAAACTAGAAATGGAGTAACTTTTTCATAGAAAAGATTATATCCATAAGAAAAACGGGAGCCTCCAATCCCATAATAAATTAAATTAAGTTCCTTGTTTTCAAATTGATGCGCATTATAAAATGATGCCGAACCTACCATCGTTTTACTTGTAAAACCATATTTAGGGGATATTGAAAAATTAAAGGTTTTACTTAAAACTGTTTTATTGTACAATTTTGGGCCTATTGAAACACCATCATATAAATTGTACTCAAATTCAGGCATAAAGAAGATTTGATTATAGCGAGGATCTTCTACATCCTGAAATAGCCTGAATTGTAAAGGCTTATCAAAAAGTTTAGACACTCCTTCATAATTATTCCTTTGATTGAATTCTGGAATTTCCTGTTCATAATTTAGGGCCAGACGTTCAAATTCATAATTGGGAATAATTATACTTTTTGTGTCTGTAACATTCTCTACCCATTCTTTATATTTTACCTCACCGTCTTTTAAGCCATAGAGACTTATTGGCATATTATTGTCACGAAGGTTCTTTATGGTCACTTTTAGCGAATCCTGAAGCTTATCTACATTCGAGATCTTAAAATCTATTTTCTTATTTGTTCCTACATAATCCTCATAGAACCAGGATATATCCTTTTTTGCATTTTTTTCGAGCACATCAACAAAATCCTGTTCCTTAGTGGGCTTTAATTTATATGTCGAATAGAATTCTGAAATTGATTCTTTTACCGACTCATCTTCCAGAAATTCCTCCAAATATTTAATACCAACACCTGCTTTATAAGCATTGGCGATATTTTTATTAAATTTTACGAGAGAATCCTGACTTGTGGTAAGTGGCTGATCCAGGTTCATCCGTGCCATATTCATATAAAAAAACTGGTACTGATCATTAAATTCCAGATCTGCAGCGTGAAACCAGCGAATACCTATAATCTTACTAAGATTCCCAATGAGTTTCATTTTTGGATAATACTCATCTACATAGTCCATCATAAGGGACACCAAAATAGCATCTGTCACCCATTTTTCTTCCTGCGGATTTAAGAATATGGTGTTCTCGAGATAATTACTGGTGATGGTTTTAAATAGTTTGATGTCATATTGAAAACCATCAGGGAAAGGTCTTATAAACCCAGGTAATTGATTTAAACCATAAATAGGACTGTTTAAATAATCTTCCTGTGTAACGAAAATATTTTTATGAGGATATTTCCCAAGTCTTTTATGCAGAAATTCCACGCTACGCTCCAGAAGCGTATTTTTAACATCGAACTGAATATCTTCATCTTCAATATTGGTAATAACCTGAGTAGAATTAGCTTTTATAGATTCAAAAATAAAAGACCTGGTAAGATACATTTTGGTATCTACCCTATGGTCACCCTGAAAAGTTATGGTCTTAAAGCCTTTGTTAGTTTGTGTTCTTAATAGATCAAGCCCAGACGCTGCATAATATTCAGTTGGGATATCAATGGAAATATTAATAGAATGCGGGTTTAAATATTGTAATCCGAGATCTTTGTGATTGTATAATTTCCAGCCATTATCCAGGGGTGCAGGAGTTAAATACCAATACCTGAGTTTATAATTGCCAAGGTCATCCCGGCCATAACTAGTAAACTTATCATCAGGAATTTTTACCTGATAATTTAGGTGTAACTGAATAGAATCTCCTGCTGCTAAAGGTTCTTTGAGTTTAATTCTAATGAGATCTGCCACGTTTCCCGGTCTGTCCCAGTCCAGTGTACCATCAGATTTGTTTTCGATTGAATTGATACTCGTATAACCACGCTCTCTTTCTTTTGCAAAATGAAAACGTCTTGCGTAATCTTCAGCAAAACGTTTTGCTAATGCCGAGGTTTTAGAGCTGAAAGCATTATTCCAGTCATTTAGATATATGCTTACCAGCTCTCTTTCTTCAGAATTTACAAATGTTATATCCTGATCTACCAGTATGCTATGTGTGCTGTCAACAAGACGCGCGTTCACATTGATGGCATTCTGCGCAGAAAGCCAACCTGAAAATAAGATAAGAATAAGGAGTAACGGAAGGTTCTTCAACTAGTAATAGATTTAGTCCTGATAAGCAATCAGGGCTAAATATAAACAAACTTTAATACCTTCAGCAGGCCTGTTAACTAGAAATTAGGACTAAGATTATATTCGTCGTAGAACTGGTCAAGAATTTCTATCACTTCGTCTTCTGTATCTACCACCTGTACCAGATCTATATCTACTGCGCTTATGTTTTTAAAACTATCTAGCAAGGTAGTTTTGATCCAATCTACGAGACCTCCCCAGAACTCACTTCCTACCAGTATAATAGGGAATTTATCTATTTTATGCGTCTGGATGAGTGTGATCGCTTCAAAAAGTTCATCAAGGGTACCAAAGCCTCCTGGCATTACTACAAACCCCTGGGAATACTTTACGAACATTACTTTACGCACAAAGAAATAATCAAAGTCTAAACTTTTATCATTATCAATATAAGGATTGTCATGTTGTTCAAACGGTAATTCTATATTCAAGCCCACAGAAGTTCCTCCGGCAAGATGAGCACCTTTATTACCAGCTTCCATAATTCCCGGGCCACCACCAGTAATTACTCCATAGCCATGGTCAACTATTTTTTTAGCGACTCTTTCAGCCAGCTTATAGTACTTCATGTCTGGTTTGGTCCTTGCCGAACCAAAGATTGATACACATGGGCCAATTTGACTCAACTTTTCATAGCCGTTCACAAATTCTCCCATGATCTTAAAAATCGCCCAGGAATCGTTGGTCTTAATCTCGTTCCAGGCTTTATTTCTATTATGTGTCTTCATTATTTCATTTGGTTAGTTTAATTCCTTGCGAAGGAATTGTGCTGTATAGCTCTTCTTGTTTGTTATAATTTCTTCGGGTGTTCCAACGGCAACCACTTCGCCACCGCCTTTTCCACCTTCATAGCCAATATCAATAATATGGTCTGCCATCTTAATTACATCTATATTATGTTCAATGATCAATACTGTATTACCTTTATTGGTCAGGCTGTTAAGAACATCCATCAAAACTCTAATATCTTCAAAATGCAAACCGGTTGTTGGCTCGTCTAATATATAGAAAGTATTTCCGGTATCTCTTTTAGAAAGCTCAGTCGCTAATTTTATACGCTGAGCCTCTCCGCCAGAAAGGGTGGTAGATTGCTGCCCGAGACTAATATAGCCTAATCCAACATCCTGAATCGTTTTTAATTTTCTGAAGATTTTCGGGATATTCTCAAAGTACGGAATGGCTTCATCTATCGTCATCTCAAGGATATCAGAAATTGATTTTCCTTTGTACCTGATTTCTAAAGTCTCTCTATTAAAACGCTTTCCCTGGCAGGTTTCACATTCCACATAAACATCTGGAAGAAAATTCATTTCTATAACTCTTAGTCCGCCACCTTTACAGGTTTCACATCTTCCCCCTTTTACATTGAAGCTGAAACGTCCCGGTTTATAGCCTCTTATAAGTGCCTCTGGTGTTTTAGCAAAAAGACTTCTTATTTCTGAAAATACGCCGGTATAAGTAGCAGGATTAGATCTTGGGGTACGGCCAATAGGGTTCTGATTAATATCGATGACCTTATCCAGGTGATCAAGTCCTTTGATGCTTTTATAAGGTTTCGGCTTTTTTACTCCATTGAAATAATGAGCGTTCATAATGGGGTATAGGGTTTCGTTGATCAGGGTTGATTTTCCACTTCCGGAAACTCCGGTCACCGCAATCATTTTTCCTAAAGGAATACTGATGTTTACTTTTTTAAGGTTATTACCAGTAGCTCCCTTCAGCTCTAATTTTTTTCCATTCCCTTTGCGTCGTTCTTTAGGAACAGGTATTTCTTTTTTTCCGCTAAGATAATCTGCAGTGAGTGTGTCATGCTCCATAAGTTCAGCGGGAGTTCCTTCACTTATGATCTCTCCACCGTGTTTTCCTGCTCGCGGTCCAATATCAATAACATGATCTGCCCTTTCAATCATGTCCTTATCATGTTCAACCACAATAACTGTATTGCCAATATCACGAAGTGACTCCAGAGAATTGATCAATTTTTCATTATCTCTCTGGTGTAGCCCAATACTTGGTTCGTCTAGAATATATAAAACCCCGACTAACTGAGAACCTATTTGAGTAGCCAGTCTAATTCTTTGGGCTTCACCACCTGAAAGTGATTTTGAACCACGATTTAAATTAAGATATGTTAACCCTACATCAAGTAAAAATTGAAGCCTGGTTCTAATTTCTTTGATAACCTCTTCTGCGATCTGTAATTGTTTTTGACTAAGATGTTTTTCAATTCCATCAAACCAGTTAAAAAGATCTGTAATATCAAGCTGAGATAATTCAGCGATATTCTTGTTGTAGATCTTAAAATATAAGGCTTCTTTCTTAAGTCTGGAGCCTTCACATTCAGGACAAATTACTTTATCCATATACTCTTTGGACCATCTTCTTAAAGAAGTTGAGTCATTATTTCTATAGGTGGTCTCAATAAATGTGGCAACTCCTTCAAAATCTATTTTATAATCCCTGGTGATTCCAAGTGATTTAGACTCCCGGGAGAATTTCTCTTTTCCTCCATGCAGGATCATTTGCAGGGCATCTTCCGGGATTTTTTTAATAGGATCGTTTAAACTAAAATCAAACCTTTCTGAAATTAGTTCTAACTGTGAGAATATCCAGTTCTTTTTTTGTGGACCGTGAGGAGCCAAACCACCATTCTTGATAGACTTTGAAGGGTCTGGAATGATCTTACTGGTATTTACTGTATATAGAGTTCCAATTCCATTACAATTAGAACAGGCTCCTTTGGGCGAATTAAAAGAAAAGCTATTGGGTTCAGGATTAGGATAGCTAATTCCTGTGGTAGGACACATTAAATTTCTACTAAAATATCTAATATTTCCGCTATCCTGTTCCAGGATCATTAAAGTATCATCACCGTGATACATCGCAGTTTTGATACTTTCTTCAAGTCGTTTATCTGAATCTGGTTTGTTTTCAATCTTTAACCGGTCAATGACAATTTCGATATCATGGATTTTGTAGCGGTCTAGCTTCATTCCCTTTTCAATGTCCACCACTTTTTCATCAGCCCTAACTTTAATAAAGCCCTGCTTTGCGATCTGTTCAAACAGTTCTCTATAATGTCCTTTTCTACTCCTAATTATAGGAGCGAGAATACTTACCTTTTTTCCTTCAAAATCCTCCTGAATAAGATCTTTGATTTGAGAATCGGTATAACTTACCATTTTCTCGCCGGTATTATAACTATATGCCTCGGCACCTCTGGCAAAAAGCAGTCGCAGGAAATCATAGATCTCTGTAATGGTACCTACAGTACTACGCGGATTTTTAGAAGTGGTTTTTTGTTCTATGGCAATAACCGGAGAAAGACCTTCTATTTTATCTACATCGGGTCTTTCAAGACTTCCCAGAAACTGACGCGCATAAGCCGAAAAGGTTTCGATATATCGTCTTTGCCCTTCCGCATAAATAGTATCAAAAGCCAGTGACGATTTCCCAGATCCCGATAAACCTGTGATAACTACCAGCTTTTCTCTGGGAATAGAAACATCAATATTTTTAAGATTATGAACCCGGGCTCCGAGTACTTCAATTTTATCTTCAGATTTTGCCATAAAATTTTTCAAGGGGGCAAAGTTACTTATTGTATTATTATTTAGAAAGCTATTGTCAATCTACTGATGTTAAGATAGCTGTAAATTTTGCCATAATTACTCAGGCTGGGTAGGTATGCAAGATATATCAAAAACAATACGAAAAGTTAAAGAATGAATTTAGAGTCTTAAAATGATGATTTCAACTTCTATTTAAGTATTTGAATGTCAGTATAATATTACCGGTATTTTTACGGAAAATAGGTGGAATCACCTATATTTGAATATCCCTGCAACCCCCTTTCCCAAATCTTTTTAATATTTAACAGTGTTTAAATATACCTGGAATATAGGCCCCTATATCCAAACGAAGATTATTAAATTTTAATGCCGATTGAAGATGGAAAAAAAACAACTACTATTAGTTAGTAAGAATCAGGATTTTTCTAAGAAGATTATTGAGCAGGTTAGTGTCAACTATGAAATTACGGTTGAGAAATCTATCCACGTCGCATATAATATTGCGCTTACCCTCCTTCCAGACACCATATTTTTTGACAAGACTTCATATAGTAAAGCTTCAGATTTCAGAAATCTGAAGAATTTTAAGTCAACTCATTTTCTTACAAAAAGTTTTTTAGTTGTTTATGGCAGGAATGAAGATTTAATGATCATGAAAAAGAGATATAAGTCCTTAATTGATGAATATCTGCCAGAAAATATGGAGATGGATCAAATAGCCGCTCTGGTTCTTAAAAATTGCGGTCAGAAGAACTTTAATTACTGGCATGATTGTTTTATGGGACTGTTTAACCTAATGGCACAACCCATAGTTTTACTTCAACAGAACAATATTATCGCCATGAACGATGCTTTCAAGAAAGTTTTTAGAATAGAAAAAACCAACGGGGTAAAACTTACAGACCTGGTTAATATTGAAAATAAAGCAAAGGTTAAAACCAGTCTGAGAAACTTTGCAAGGGGTAAGCATATGAAGGCTGTTACGACAACTTCTTTGCTGGTGCATAATGATAAATTAAGAAATGCAAGGATTAGTTTTTCTAAGCTAAGTCGTAGTATTACAGATCAGTTCATTATGCTCATAGATTTTTCTGGAGATGAATATTTTATTGACGATAATATAGGGAGTCATGCAGACCAGGTTGAAAAATGTTTTAAAGAGAATAGTGAACTAACAGATTTTAGTTTTACCAAAAGAGAGAAAGAGGTGATCGCATTGCTCTGTAAGGGTTATAAAACAAAGGAAATATCAGAGACTTTGTTTATCTCTCCCAAGACTATTGAAAAGCACAGATCTAATATTATAAAAAGAACTAATTCTGAAACTATTCTGGAAAGTATCATTTATGCCATTAATCACAACCTGGTAGATTTTCCAATGTCTTAAACGAATTGTAAAATACTGTTAAACAAGTATTTTAAATAAAATAATAGGGGAATTCCCCCATACGATGAAGGAAAGCTCTTTCATACATTTACATCATTCAATATAAAAACTCCCCCCTTTATATATTGAACCTACACGTTGCCCCCAAATCTTTTTAACTTTTTTGAATTGATGCATTTCTCTCCCGCTGGGAGTGTTGTATATATTATTTATTAACCATTCTAACTATTATTAACCAATACTACTAATTATGAAAACCTAGTCACTCCCAACCGTACTTACCAGTATTTAAATCAAGATTTTTTGATCTATAATTCTCCTTTCCTGGACTACCGGGAACATAAGGACAGTATAACAATTTTAATCATTCTAAATTTTTATTAACCAAAACTTAATTATTATGAAAAGAATTAAACATTATTTGGCATTTTGCGTAATGTTCGCGCTACTCTTAGCCGGGTGTAGTAAAGACAGTCCAACAGAAGTAGTTGTTGACGATCCCTCCTCAGATAATCTAGCTACATTAACTATTGGTGCTAGTTTAAATGACATTTTAAATTTGAACCGTGCTCATCTCATAGATGATTTACCTGCATGTAGCGATGATATTCCTGTTCTCGCAAGTATCATACTTCGTCCTGGGAATAAGGAGAATATGGATGTATCCAACGATATTGTCCTGGATATAGAAATAGTTGCTGAAGATTATAACAATGATAATGAGGTAGATTATTTTACGGTTTATGAAGAAGCACTAAAACTACCAGCAGGAACTTATACCTTGAGACGTTTCTATGTTTATTCTGATGAGGATAAAGATCAAGAAGATTTAATTTGGATCGCTCCCTTTGATGATGGAGCAGGTGAAGGTACTTTATCTGAATTTGTAGACAATCCGCTTCCGTTGGAATTCAATCTTTTTGATGGGGAAAAACGTTATGTAGATGTGGAAGTGTTATGTTACGATCAACGTGACGTGAATGAATATGGATATGTGTTTTTCGATATTATACCAGAAGAAGCTATTCAATTTTGTATGTTCTTAAATTATTGTACAGATGCAGGAAGACATTATGTAGGTTCGTATAGTGTTGACGTATGGAGATGGAATAGTGATACAGAATCGGTTGGAGCTGTATTATATACTGACGAAGAAAATATGGTTAGTGGTAGTGGAGAAACTGCCAGTGCTGAACCATTATGTTTTATTCTTCCTGATGAACCAGGAACCGATAATGATTTAGATGAGGAGTTCTATTTTGAAATTACTTTACTTTCTGATACACCAGGATATGATGGCGATGACAAACTGATCTTTACCGGTGTTTATTCTGTAGCTGAAATTAAAGCCAGGTTTGGTACTGATGATCAAGGGATTGATGATGGAACTCTGGAATATTTACATTTTCAATATAATTGTGGTATCGCACCACCTCCACCATTTGAAGAGCCAGGTGATACCTCTGAAAAATATAAGGCCTGTATAAAGTCTTTAGGCGATGGTGAAACGGTAGGTTTTGCATACTTTAAAATTGAAAATAACATTTTAAATTCTACCGTAGTAGCGGCTAATTTAGAATCAGGTGAGACTTATACTCAACATATTCATGAGAATGCTGATTGTGATTCCTATGGTGGTGTTTTACTCGCTTTGAATTATCCAGATAATTCCTGGCCTCAAGCAATAACCGGAGGATTCCTGAACTACCAACGTGATTTCCCTTCTTATAATGCAACTTTAAAATCAACGTTGGACCCATTGGATGATCGTACCGTAGTTTTACATGACGATGAAGGACCAATTGGTTGTGGAGAATTAAATGAATACTAATTCCTAAAAAAAGGGCTGGAAATTTCTGGCCCTTTTCAATTTAACCATTCTAAATATAAAACTTTTAATTATGAGAAAATTCAAGTATTATCTGGCATTTTTCACGCTCTGCGCGTTACTAATGACCGGATGTAGTAAAGACGAGCCAACAGGCGTAGATATTAATGATCCCTCCTCAGAGAAGCTGGCCACATTAACCATTGGAGCGAGCTTAAATGATATTTTAAATTTGAATCGTGCCCATCTTATAGATGATCTTCCAGCATGTAGTGATGATACTCCTGTATTGGCGAGCATTGTGTTACGCCCTGGAGATAAGGATAATACGAGTAATGCAAATGATATTATTCTGGATATTGAGATTGTAGCTGAAGATTATAACAATGATAATGTTATAGATTATTTTACCGTTTATGAAGAGGCATTGAAATTGCCAGCGGGAACTTATACGTTGCGACAATTCTTTGTTTATTCAGATGAAGATAAAGACATGGAAGATTTAATCTGGATCGCTCCTTTTGATGATGGAGATGGAGAAGGAACCTTGTCTGAATTTGTAGAAAATCCACTTCCTCTAGAGTTTAATCTTTTTGATGGAGAGAAGCGCTATGTAGACGTAGAAGTATTGTGTTATGACCAGCGTGATGTAAATGAATACGGATTTGTGTTTTTTGATATTCTGCCTAGAAAAATATATAACTTCTGTTTCTTCGCAAATTACTGTGTAGGAAATAGGGATTATCCAGCAAACTATAGTTTGGAATTATGGTATGGAACTAATATTGAGAATCCAGAAAGTAATACTCCATTGGTAGGACCTGAGACCAATATGGTAGGTTACTATAATAATGATGGAGAAGAAGTTGATGGACCTACAGACAGGCCATTCGCAAGACCATTGTGTATTCCAATTCCAGAGCCTGGTCCAAATGATACCGGAGCTTATTTAACTTATAGACTGACGTTAGAGGACTGGGATGGCGTATATGGCAGTGCTGCAGGTACAGATCCAATAGTGGGTACCCTGAGTTGGGCGCAGATCCTTGGATTCCTCGATACCGATGAAGACGGAGAGATTACCGATGCGGATACCGCCAACATAGAGTACTTACATCTTTTCTTTGATTGTGAAGACCGGCCAGGAGGAGGTGATCCAACCTGTCCTGATGGAGCAGATCCAGATAATGACAATATAGGACTACCATGTGATAACTGCCCGGGTGATGCAAATACAGATCAGCTTAATAGTGATAATGATAGTTTAGGTGATGCATGTGATAACTGCCCATTTGTAGATAATGAAGATCAAAAAGATGATGATGACGGAGATGATGTAGGAGATGCATGCGACCAATGTCCTGATAATGTAGGTTCTGCAGGTTCATTTGGTTGTCCAGATGATGATTGTATAGGTAGAGACTTTGATGGTGATGGTTTAATTGGGGATTGTGATCCCTGTCCATATATTTTTGGCGATGAATGTGATGATGGTGAAAAAGGTTGTGAAACAGCCTGGATGTATGGAGATCATACATGGACTAAAAAAGATGATGATGACCTTAAAATTTCTGCTAGATGGGGTTGGGCAGAAGAATTCGGAGTAGGATCAGATAATTTTGAAGGTGGATCTGTTGGTGAGTTTCCATTTTTTGCAGGAGCTGGACAGAACGATTACGATAATAACGGTTATCTGGCTGGTAAGGTGACAGTATCATCTAGCGGTTCTACAATTACTGTAACCGTAGAGGCCGAATCTGATGTTAACCTAAATACACTTCATATATACACTAGCGATATGATGCCAACAACAGCAGCACCCGGTCAATTCGATAAACTAAATGATGTTGATGGGCTTACTGATGAGAATCCGGATTCAGATAACCCAAATATTTACCAATTTACCTATAGCGGTGATGGTGACTTCTGGATTGCTGTTCATGGAGATGTTTGCGGAGAAGACGACGATGATTAAATTTAATAACTATGGCTGACCAGGTGTATTCTTATTCTGGTCAGCTTTTTCTAATAACCATTTTTTCTAATAACCATTCTAAATATTAAAACTTTTAATTATGAAAAAATTTAAATATTATCTGGCATTTTTCACGCTCTGCGCGTTACTAATGACCGGATGTAGTAAAGACGAGCCAACAGGCGTAGATATTAATGATCCCTCCTCAGAGAAGCTGGCCACATTAACCATTGGAGCGAGCTTAAATGATATTTTAAATTTGAATCGTACCCATCTTATAGATGATCTTCCAGCATGTAGTGATGATACTCCTGTATTGGCGAGCATTGTGTTACGCCCTGGAGATAAGGATAATACGAGTAATGCAAATGATATTATTCTGGATATTGAGATTGTAGCTGAAGATTATAACAATGATAATGTTATAGATTATTTTACCGTTTATGAAGAGGCATTGAAATTGCCAGCGGGAACTTATACGTTGCGACAATTCTTTGTTTATTCAGATGAAGATAAAGACATGGAAGATTTAATCTGGATCGCTCCTTTTGATGATGGAGATGGAGAAGGAACCTTGTCTGAATTTGTAGAAAATCCACTTCCTCTAGAGTTTAATCTTTTTGATGGAGAGAAGCGCTATGTAGACGTAGAAGTATTGTGTTATGACCAGCGTGATGTAAATGAATACGGATTTGTGTTTTTTGATATTCTGCCTAGAAAAATATATAACTTCTGTTTCTTCGCAAATTACTGTGTAGGAAATAGGGATTATCCAGCAAACTATAGTTTGGAATTATGGTATGGAACTAATATTGAGAATCCAGAAAGTAATACTCCATTGGTAGGACCTGAGACCAATATGGTAGGTTACTATAATAATGATGGAGAAGAAGTTGATGGACCTACAGACAGGCCATTCGCAAGACCATTGTGTATTCCAATTCCAGAGCCTGGTCCAAATGATACGGGAGCTTATTTAACTTATAGACTGACGTTAGAGGACTGGGATGGCGTATATGGCAGTGCCGCAGGTACAGATCCAATAGTGGGTACCTTAAGTTGGGCACAGATTCTAGCTGTTCTTGATACCAATGAAGACGGGGAGATTACCGATGCAGATACTGCGAATATAGAGTACTTACACCTTTTCTTTAATTGTGGAGAAATTCCAGATGGTGGAGGAAATGGATGTGATCAAACCGATCCGGAGGCAAATTGTGATAATGACGATCTATTAAATAAATGTGATCCAAGTAATCCTAATTTCGATGGATTTGACTGTGATGGTGATGATATTGATAATGGTGCTGAAAATGATGGCTGTATCAATAATCCAGATAAAACTTGTGGAGAGACAGGTGGACCTGTAGTGTGTAATTTAAGTATTCCAGACCCAGCAAACACATGTTTTAGAGGAATTGTTTTAGATCAAACAAGTAGTTCTTATGCAGAGGTTGGTCTGGATACGGGTGTTCCAATAGTTGATGCGAATCAGCCAGCGATAGATGCTGCAACTTTTGGAATTACCTTAACCAATGCTGGAATAGAATATAATTGGAATTCCGGAAGCGCAACAGTACCTCAGTATTTAATTGAGATAAAGGATACTGAGAATGGAGATGTATTTTGTGTCGATGAAAATGATACAAATAATACGGTAGAAGGTAATTTTAGTTATCCTATTTATATTAGAGTAAGTGGAAATATCTGCCCACCTGCTTAATAATGTATAGTAGAAAAATATTAACCCGACTCAATTATTTGACCGGGGGGTGACTAATTTTGCGGGTTAATTTACTCATTCTCAATTTGAGAATGTTGTATGGGCTGTCTGGATCTTTTCCAGACAGCCTTTTTTTATTTAAAAAGAAAAAAACTGTGTTGAATTTAAAAAAAATGATATGTTAGTCACTGTTTGTCAGTGTTTTAAATGTTTTTAAAACTAGCCTTGATTTTGTAAAGCACTATAAAATCTGATGGTTTCGGAAGTTTTTATAAGAAAATATGGAAGATAAAGTTAAAAACCCAAATCTGAATGATTTCTATTCAGCATATGTTCTTGTAAGAAATTGATTGTTAAAATTTTAACTATAATTTTCGTTAATATTTTTGGAATAAACTTTGTAAATCACTGAGCGAACAAAAAAGGAATAAACAATTTTAAAACAAATTAAAAGACCTACTTATGAAAAAATTGAAGTTGATCCTCTTGCTACCAATCCTTGTGTTTATTGGTTGTAGCGAAGACCCTATTACAGATCAAATCGAAAACGAAAATCAAACCCAAACAAGCAAACAAAGTGATGATATTACCGAAGTGGCATTTCCAGATGATTATGGAAGTGTAACGGATGTTTACTATACAGGGATTAAGTTACCTGTTGAAGATGTAAACGGACAGTATGTGTACCAGGGAGATATCATTATCCCTAAAAATAAAGCTTCTAAAAGTCCGGTAAAAGTAGTTTATGAAAAAGGCGAAATTGCACCGCAAAAGAGTGTTGGCCGTACTTCTTCCTACTGGCCTGATAATACGGTGTATTATAGTATTGATAGTAGTCTGCCTGATACAGATCGTGTTTATGATGCTATTAGTCACTGGGAAGCCAATACTAATATTGAATTTGTAAAGCGTTCAGGGCAATCAAATTACATCTATTTCACACCGGGATCAGGATGTTCCTCATATGTGGGAATGACAGGTGGAAGACAGAATATAACATTAGCAGACGCTTGCTCTACGGGAAATACCATACATGAGATAGGTCATGCTATGGGCTTATGGCATGAGCAAAGTAGGGTAGACAGGAATAGTTATATCACAATTCATTTTAATAATATTCAAAGCGGGCGTGACTATAATTTCGAGACTTACGAAGAGAATAATTACGACGGAAAAGAGTTTACTACACAGCTTGATTTTGGATCTATTATGATGTATAGTCCTTATGCTTTTTCAAGTAATGGACAGCCAACTATTACAAAAAAGGATGGATCTACCTATAGTGTTCAAAGATCTGCTTTATCTAATGGTGATGTCCAGGGGATAAATTCAATGTATCCATCTTCTGGTGGAGGCGGTACGACTCCTACTTATTTGAATGGAGAATATTATACTATAAACGGACTTACAGTTCTTAGAAACTGGGATAGATGGTTCTACAATTCTACTATAGGTTGGATGCAGGTAGAGCTTGTTGATGGGAGATGGAGATATGTCTTCTAAACAGCTTTTAATTATAATAATCAACCTTAACTGTGTAAATAAAATGTTAAAAACACATTAGTGTGGATTATTTGCACAGTTAAATTTTTAACAATCAAAATTTCAGAAAAATTAATATTCTATAAAAAGTAATTTTTATCGATGAAATACAATTTAAATTGAATTATAGTCCAAATCTAATTCAGTTCTTTTAGTTTAACCAAATAAGTCCTACTTATGAAAATTTTCAAATGTTTTATTGCAATTCCGCTATTAGCTCTTACGGCCTGTAGCGATGATAATCTATCTGACTCCCTGACGGAGGAAAATCAATCCCGATCGATTTTTAAAGATGATTTTACAGAAATAGCGTATCCCGGTGAAGAAGGAGCTGTTTCTAATGTTTATTTTGCGGGAAGAAAACTTCCGGTTGAAGAATTTAATGGTCAGTATGTTTATCAGGGAGATATCTTTCTTCCAGATGCAAATATATCTCAAACACCACCTGTGAATCTAATTTTAGAGGCAGATGAGAAAATAACCGATAAAAGTGTTGGTCGTACTCAGGCCTTCTGGCCAGACAATATTGTTTATTATGAAATTGACTCATCCTTACCTAATAAGCAGAGAGTAATGGATGCAATTACTCATTGGGAAAGTAATACTGCGGTAAAATTTGTACAGCGAACTTCAGAATCAAATTATGTAGATTTTGTACCTGGAGGCGGATGTTCATCTTATGTAGGAATGGTTGGAGGAAGACAGCCAATTACATTAGCTGATGCGTGCTCCACAGGTAATACTATTCACGAGATAGGACATGCTGTGGGATTATGGCATGAGCAAAGTAGGGCAGACAGGGATCAGACTATTACCGTTCATTTTGATAATATTTCTTCAGGTAGAGAACATAATTTTTATACCTATGAAGAAGCGGGTTGGGATGGCGCTGATTATAGTGCAGGTCTGGATCTTGGTTCTATAATGATGTACAGTCCTTATTCATTTTCTGCTAATGGGCAGCCCACTATTACAAAAATTGATGGTTCATTGTATTCTGTACAACGTTCTGCTCTTTCAAATGGTGATGTGGAAGGTATTAATGTTATGTATCCAGGTGAGGTCACTGAGCCAGAGCCAACGGAGCCAGAGCCAACAGAGCCTGAACCAACCAATCCGGAACCAGAATACATCAACGGAGAATATTACGTGATAGAAGGTGTAATGGTTTTAAGAAAGGATGATACCTGGTGGGTTGAAAAAGGTAGAAAACTTAAAGAAGTTGAACTAATTAAAGGTAGATGGAGATTTGTAAAATAAGATCTTCATTTCATATTAAAAAAGGCCTGTTTAACCGGCCTTTTTTAATTTTATATGACTACAATATTCTCATAATGAGACTTGAATTTTCTTACTATTCTTTCGGAGAAAATTTTCTAAAATCCAAGACGTAACCGTCAGTATACCAACATAGGTGTTCCCATGGATAGCCGATTTTAAATGATTTTTTAAAGAATCTCTATTTCTTCAATTTTCGCTGCGCTAAATTTAATAACATCTTCAAAGAATATTTTAAATTCATTCTCAAATTCGCTGTAATATTCATTTAATTCTTTTACCGCCAGGTTCATATTAGATTTCCTGCCTGTGCGTCTGTTCATACCTGAAAGTACTTTTTCTATACCATCAATTTCGGAATAGCTTAATAACCAGTTGTCATTAATCATATAAGGTAAAAAGCTTTTTACTTTTGGAGGTAAGACCTCAAAATTATCTTCTAAAAGCTTATAAAAATCAAGACTATAGTCTTCTAAGGGGACTTTTGAATATTGCTCCCAATTGGCCGCTAGAAAATGGTCATAAAAAATATCGACTATAATTCCGCTGTAATGGCTATAACCAGAAAACAGCCTTTGGGTACTTTGTTTAAATATGGGATGAGTGTCGGTATAATAATCAATCGCCCTGTGAAGTATGATCCCTTTTTGAATATCTTCAGGATATTTCTGGTATTTCTTTCCCTTGATGGAGTCGGCCATAAAATTACCAATTTTCACTTGTTCATTTTCACCAGAAAGATAAATATGGGCCAGAAAGTTCATGGTGGGAAGGTACAAATTATAGAATTACAGGGTTAATTTCTGTTAAGTTTTGGAGAGAAGGAATGCAGCCATGTATATTTGTTCCATATTGAAAACCCTACAATCTTTATATTAAACTAGTTTTAAATATTGAATAGTAAAATGACATTAATTAAATCGATTTCTGGAATAAGAGGAACTATTGGAGGAAAAACAGGTGAAAATCTTACTCCATTAGATACTGTAAAATTTGCCGCTGCTTATGGAACCTGGTTAAAAAAGGAATCAGGAAAAAAAGAGTTAAAGGTGGTTGTTGGTAGAGACGCCAGGATATCTGGTAAGATGATTCAGGAATTAACGATGAACACGCTAACAGGTCTGGGAATTGATGTTGTAGATCTGGGCTTGTCTACCACCCCTACGGTAGAAGTGGCTGTTCCCCTTGAAGAGGCTGATGGCGGAATTATACTTACCGCAAGCCATAACCCGAAGGAGTGGAACGCTTTAAAACTGCTTAATAGTAAGGGTGAATTTCTGGATGGTGAAGCCGGAGCTGAAATTTTAAAAATAGCCGATAGCGAAGGCTTTGATTTCTCAGAAGTTGATGATCTTGGTGAAATCTCTGTTATTGAGGATTACATAGATAGGCATATTGAAGAAGTTTTAAAATTAAAACTGGTAGATGCTGAAAAAGTGGCAAATGCTAAATTAAAAGTTGTGGTAGATGCAGTAAATTCAACAGGAGGAATTGCAATTCCTGCTTTATTGAAAAAAATGGGAGTGGAGGTTGTTGAGCTTTATTGTGAACCAAATGGTCATTTTCCGCATAATCCGGAACCATTGAAAGAACATTTAACTGATATATGTAAACTCGTAAAAAAAGAAGAAGCAGATTTTGGAATTGTGGTAGATCCAGATGTTGATAGATTGGCTTTTATAGATGAGGAAGGCGAAATGTTTGGGGAAGAATATACTCTAGTAGCCTGTGCAGATTATGTGCTATCAAAGACGCCGGGCAACACGGTAAGTAATTTATCTTCTTCCAGGGCCCTTCGCGATATTACGAAAAAACATAATGGTAGTTATGAGGCTAGTGCAGTTGGCGAGGTGAATGTTGTAAAGCTAATGAAAGATAATAAAGCCGTGATTGGAGGAGAAGGTAATGGAGGAATTATTTATCCAGAGTCTCATTATGGAAGAGATAGTCTTGTTGGAACGGCATTATTCCTTACTTATTTAGCTGAAAAAAACAGAAAGGTTTCAGAAATTAGAAATGAGTATCCTTCTTATTTTATGAGTAAGAATAAAATTCAGTTAACTCCAGAGCTTGATGTAGATGGTGTATTGAAAGCCGTTGAAAAAAGACACTCAGAAGAGGAAATCTCCACCGTAGATGGCGTGAAGATTGATTTTCCTGAAAATTGGGTACACTTAAGAAAATCTAACACAGAGCCGATCATTAGAATTTATACAGAAGCCAAGTCTCAGCAGGAAGCTGATGAGCTTGCTCAAAAAATGATCAGGGAGATAGAAACTATTATAGCTTAGTCAATTATTTCAGCATTTTTAGGTTTGGGCTCATTGCGATGTTTCCATCGTTTATGAGTCCATAAATAATATTCAGGTTTTTTATAGATCTGCTCCTCCAGATACTGAACAAATTTTTTGGTAATGGCATGTTCTGGTTCATTGGGAGCATCTTCAGTAATTGGTTTTAAAGTAGCCTGGTAATAGCCGCGCCCAACTTTTTCCACATGTAAATAGACAACGGCCATATCCATTTTTCTCGCAAGTCTGTCTGACCCTTCAAAAACTGGAACTTTAATGTCCATAAAATCTATCCAGGTTCTTGCCCTACTTAATTTGGGAGACTGGTCTGCGATCATGGCATAATTGCTTAATATACCTTTCTCTTTATTGCTGAGTATTACTTCCGTTGTTTTACTTGTAGTTATTAGTGTTCCACCAAATCTGCCTCTAATTCTCCTTACCAGGTCATCAAATTGTTTATTCTTTATTTTCTTGTAAATACCGTAGGTTCTGTATTTGAGTCCATATAGTTGAAGGGCATTTATCCATTCATAGCTCGCATAATGGCCTAACATAACGATTAGGCTTTTATCAAGACTCTCTAATTTCCTTAAATATTCAACATTAGTAAAAGTGAAACGCTTTTCAATTTCCTTTTCAGAGATACTAATGCTTTTCACCATCTCTAAAAACATATCACACATGTGACTATAGAACTTTTTCTGGATCTGTTTTATTTCTGAAGCAGATTTTTCAGGGAAGACCAGTTCAAGGTTCTCACGAACGGTTTTTCTTCTGTAGCCAATGATGTGATAAACGAGAACGAAAATAATATCTGAAACGATGTAAAAAATTCGAAAAGGTAAAATGGAAATAAACCACAGGATAGGGTAGATTAACCAGAAAACTAAGCCTTGCATAAAAATTCTTTCCGCAAATATATGGTATATTTGAAATTTAACTTAAGCAAATATGGGAGATTTAAGCCTTGTAACAATTGCCATTATAGCGGTGAACGTTTTAGTGTCTTTTAAAGGTTTTAGTGATAGGGAGTTTTTTAATAAATATAAATTCAATATTGGTGATATAAAGAGGGGAGGTAAGTTTCAAATCTTTACTTCTGGTTTTCTTCACGTAGATACCGGGCATCTTTTTGTAAATATGCTTACACTGTATTTCTTTGCAAATGTGGTGATCTATGGGATGGGCGCACCGGCTTTTTTAGTCATTTATATTGGTAGTTTATTATTGGGTAATTTACTTTCGTATTATTTCCATAAAAATGATTTACAATATACGGCGGTTGGTGCCAGCGGTGCTGTGATGGGGATCTTATATTCGGCAATTTTATTGCAACCAGATATGACCCTGGGCTTGTTCTTTATCATTCCCATTCCCGCTTATGTATTTGGAATAGGTTATCTATTCTATACCATCTACGGGATGAAGCGAAGATCAGATAATATTGGTCATGATGCGCATTTTGGAGGAGCCACTGGTGGATACATCCTAACAATGCTATTAGCACCGTGGGTTTTTGAAAGTCATCTTCTTATGGTTATTCTCTTGGCCATACCAATTGTAATTCTTTTTTTATTACAAAGAACCGGCTATATATAGTTTGGTACTCTTCTTGGTTATACATATCCAAACTAAAAACTATTTAATATGAAAAAGTTATTTTTTGTACTCACCATAATTGCTACAATACCAATGCTGGCTCAGCAAAATTTAGAGCGATCTATGGTGAACGTTACAGGTGAAGGTGTAGTTAAAGTAGAACCAGACGAAGTCCTAATCAAATCACGGATAGAGCATGAAGGCTCCTCAGCGGCTGAGGTGAAAAAACAAAATGATGAAGTGGTTAATAAGGTGATCAAATATTTGAAATCACAGAATATCGATGAAAAGGATATTAAAACTGAATATATTAACCTGAATAAACGATATGATTATAATGATAAGAGCTATTCTTATGTCGCGAATCAGGCTATTTCTATAAGACTGGCAGATCTTAAGGATTATGAGAAGATAATGAAAGGCTTACTGGAAAATGGCCTGAATAGAATAGACGGGATTCAGTTTAAATCTTCTGAAATGGAGAAATATGAAAAAGAAGCCCGGAAAATAGCAGTTCTCGACGCTCAAAATAGAGCCAGAGAGTTAGCGCAACCATTGGGGCAGGATATTGGTAAAGCAGTTTCTATAAGCGAAATGGATTATAATAGTTTCCAGCCGGTGTATAGAATGGATGCGGCGGTTGAGATGAGTGCTGCAAAAGGAAGTGAGCAAACCATTGCACCTGGAGAACTGGAGATTAAAATTAAAGTAAATGTTGGTTTTGAACTGAAATAAAAAAGCGCCGAAAGGCGCTTTTCTTTTGAGATACAAATTAAGATTATTGAAGAAGTTCTCCAATTTTATTTTCCAGAGCATCACCTCTTAAGTTTTTAGCAACGATAACACCTTCTTCATCAAGGATAAAGGTTGCAGGAATCGCTGAAATTCTATATTTCCGGGCAATTGGATCGTTCCAGAATTGCAAATTAGAAACATGGTTCCATTGCTCTAAATTATCATCTTCAATAGCTTTTACCCATCTATCTTTTTGTCCCGGTCTATCTAAAGACACGCTAATAATAGTAAGCCCCTGATCCTTATACTTATTGTAAGTTCTTACAAGGTTAGGATTTTCAACACGACAGGGTTTACACCAGGCAGCCCAAAAATCTACGATGGTCACTTTACCTAGATTATCGTTCAGCGCAATTTCGTTTCCTTCAGGAGTAGGACCAGAGAAATCTGGCGCCTTACTACCAACTTCAGCAGCTTTATATTGTTCTAAGGTTTCTTTCAGGTTTTTCCCCATTGCAGTTCCTTTAATTCTGTCTGAAACTCCGTCATACATTTCCCTTATTTCTGCAGAAGAAAGAGTTCTCATTTTAAGCATATCTGTCAAGAGCATTACGGAGAGGTACGCATCTTTATTTCTACTGAATAAATCTTTCTTAAAAGTTTCATCATTATCCCTTAATTCAAGTTGAGCCTCACGAAGACTGGAAAGTTTTGCATTGTCTTTAGAGATCATTGCCTGCTGCATTTCTTTTTGCATATCTCCCATTTTTCTATTCAGCTCATTTAAATGGTTTAAGTATTCTGAAAGGGCTTTATTCTCTTTACCTCCGCTTATTCTTGTATTTCTGAGACTGTCTTTATCAATATCAAAATTGATCTTTTCATTTTCAGAAATAAAGATCACATTGCCGTTTACTCCTTCGAATCTTAAAAAGCTAAGTTTAGGTAGATCTCGTTCTTCCAGATCCAGCTCAAACTTTCCTTCCTGAATAGTAGTGGTATCCAGTGGTTTGGTTGAATTGGTCTCAGCATCATATTCAGAAATATATACCTTTTTGCCATCTTCAAGGCCGGCAATCGTTCCGCTTAAAAAATATCCCTTCGTGTCTTCCTGACAGCCTGCTAATAAAAGTGCGAACGCGAATAAGAGTATTGAAATTTTCCTCATTTTACATTTGATTTTATACAAAAATAAAGAACTCATGGCTCTTAGATATCCTATATTTATAAATTATTGTTAATTTAAACATTCTTCCTTCACGGGACTTCGCTAACTTTTATTTTTACATTAAATTATCGGGTTATGATGCAGCAATTAAAAGATTTTCCTTTCGATATTCATATTAGCTTTCATAAAGTAATAGAGCAGTATGAAAAGGAAGTAAAGGAAGTTGAGAGCAGTATTTCCAGAGAATACATGGAAAAAATGCTCGAGTATATATCTGATTATCCTGAATTGACCGAGGGCTTTGAAGACCCTAAACTTCTTAAGAAATATAAAGAGCCTATTAGTATTCTTCTGGATGATTTATTTCCCAGTATTTTAACAAACAATGAGATTAAGGCTGCTGCAGTGCCCTTTCATAATATTCTGTTTAACTCCTCGAAACGCTTAAGACAAATTCTTGAAAATGCAGGGAAAGATTTTGAGATCTCGTTTAGAAATATGGATGAGGAGTTGATTTACATATTTGTATGTATTCAAATTCTAAGACAGTATTACAATTACAAGGTTGATATTTCCAGACCTATGTATTACGATATTCCAGATAAGGATGGAATAAAAAGGCATTACAGGATAGCGATGAATGCCGATTTTGTTGAGATTTTTAAAAAAGAAGAAGCTCCGGAAATCACCCAGGAAGATGTTGACGTTTTACTGCAGAATGTGGACGATCTTCAATTATGGAAAGATAAATTTCCGCCAAACAGTTATATTTTCAAAGGTTTTACGATTGTGAATCTAACTGATGTGACCATTGATGACGCGATCTCTGAACTAAAAACTACATTGCTGTTTGAGGAAGTTAATGAAGCAGAAGAACTTCAAAAATTACAGGAGATATTTAGATCCATATATAAAATCCCAGATCTTAGGGTAGGTTTTACCGTTTTTAACCGCCGGGATATGGTTTTTGAAAGAATGGAAAATGAAGAAGCGAAAAGTTTTATTCTGGATGATCAATTGGTTAATGATTGTGAGACGGGAATTTGTGAAGGCGGCATGCAAAAGCTTATCGATGAGAATTCTTACTTCACGATCTCCAATGTAGACGCTTATCTTAAGAAAAATAAAAACCTGCTTGCCAAGAATCTTGAAAAAAATAAGGTAAAAAGCTGTTTGCTTGCTCCTATCGCAAAGAATGGAAGATTACTGGGAATTCTTGAGCTCGCATCAGAAAGAAAGAATGAGCTTAACAGTATTAACGCTATAAAGCTGGATGATATTCTACCTTACATTGTGACTACGGTAGAAAGAAACAGGAACGACTTTGAAAATAGGGTAAAAGCCGTTATACAGAGTGAATGCACATCTATACATCCCAGCGTGCTTTGGGTGTTTGAAAAGGAGGCTAAGAAATTTATCAAAGATTATGACAAGGACGGGCTTGCTTCTTTTAAGGATATATCTTTTAAAGATGTATATCCGTTATATGGTCAAATAGATATTGTTGCTTCATCTGAAGCTCGAAATGAAGCTATTAAAAAAGATCTTCTCGATCAGTTGGAGATTATACTCGACATTATTAAAAAGGCTTACGAGATAGAGGAATTACCTATTTATGATCAGGTAAAATATCGAATTTCAGATTTCAAAGGAGAATTACAGGATCATCTTAATGCCAGCAGCGAGCAGAAGGTCTTCAATTTGCTGAAAAAAGAGGTGAATCCGTTGATGAGTCATCTAAAAAAGCAATCTGAAGATATTAGAGAGCTGGTGAAGGATTATACTGAAATGTTGAATCCTGAGACCGGACTGGTTTATAATCATCGAAAAAAATACGATGAAACAGTACAACAGATCAATAGAACCATGTCACGATATATTGACAGAAAACAAATTCAGGCACAGGAAATATATCCCCACTATTTTGAAAGATATAAAACAGATGGTGTAGATCACAACATGTACATTGGTGCATCTATGGCCAACAAAAGACCATTTAATAAGGTTTATCTTTTTAATCTAAGGTTGTGGCAGTTAAGTACGATGTGTGAGATGGAAAACCGTTTCTATCAATTACAGGAGAATACTCCCATAAAATTAGAAGCAGCTTCTCTTATTCTCGTATATAACAGTACAATGTCTATTCGCTATAGAATGGATGAAAAGAAATTTGATGTCGATGGCACGTATAACGCCAGGTATGAGATCATCAAGAAACGAATTGATAAAGCATTCGTAAAGGGAACCGAAGAGCGGGTGACCCAAAAAGGAAAGATGACCATAGTCTACTCTCAAAGCAGTGATGAAAGGGAGTATCTTCAATACATTAAATATCTTCAGGCAAAAAATTACTTCGGGGAAGATATTGAACTGCTGGATTTAGAAGATGTTCAGGGGGTAGTGGGATTAAAAGCCATCAGGGTGAATGTTCTTTATTCCCCAGACCGTAACCACCCTGAAAATACTATTAACTACGAAGATTTAATGGAAGAGTTACATTAGGTAAAATGCAAGAATAAAGGCTATTACCGAGATAATGATACCCATCATAAAGACAGTATAAGTAAGGCGTAAAAGAAAATATTTTCTATGTAGCACCTTACCTAACAAATGCAGATCCAGCATGAGCATTTCATAAACATAATCTTTGTCTTTTATTAACTCATTCATTCCCCATTTAAATTGCTCGAAAGGCATTTTATGATAGTTTCCGAAGAATAATAAGTTTACATTTCTGTTCTTAACCTGTTCTTTTGTAAACTCTCCACTGGTCACATTTGGACGTGTAGATAAAATTGAGAGAATAATGGAAGCAACGCTAAATAATACAAGAACAAGGCTTGGAATAAGGAGGTGTTTATTAGATTCAGCTTCCAGCTTTGGAATTAGGTTGGCCAGTGCCAAGGAAATAATGATCGCATTTACAGAAAGCAGGATGTTCGCCTTGGTATCTGCTATATCACTTAGCTTAATGTGATTTCTTAGGGTAACTCTAAAGAGGGTCTGGATACTTCTTTCCGGATTCTCATTTTTGTATTTGGCCTTCATTCTGGCCTTATGCTCTTCTTTTGTTAATTTTTTCTCCTGTTTGTTTTTACTTTCAATAAGCTCTAAAAGATTTTCCTCCTTTTTAGGTTTCCATTCTTCAATTGCGTGATCTGTATAAAATTGATGTTTTTCTGTGAAAACCAGGATGTTTTCTTCAAGCCATTCGGCATTTGTAAAATTCTTGATATTATGAAGCTCCAGTTCCTGTCTTAAAAACTCACTGGTTTCTTCAAAATAATCTTTCCCAAAGTGAGAAGAATCTGCGTCTCTAATAATCTTTTCTTCCAAACAATTTGGAGTGTTTGAAAATCTGGTGGCCAGAATATATTGTTTAACCTTTTCAATGAGATCTTCGGTAGCGTTATTTTCTTTCAGGAAAGATTCGGCAATTTCAGCACTTTTCTCCTCATGACCTTTGTATGTATGAATGTAACCCGTATCGTGAAGCCAGGCTGCAAGAATAAGTGCCTCAGCCTCTTTAACATTAATTTCAGAATTATCGATTAATTCTTTAGTACTTTTAACCACGCGTTCTGTGTGCTGGTAGTTGTGATATATAAAGGTATTTGGCAGTTTTTCTTTAAATAAATCTTCAACAAATTTATCAGCTTTCTCAATGAGATTATTCATACATGAAGTTCTTTATTACATCGACCAAATTACAAAAAAAATTGACCAATAATTTCTATGAAAAAAGTTAAACTTTTAGCCCCGTTTATCATCTTATTTCTTGTTTATTCCTGTGCTACAGTGGAACCTAAATATAGAGATGGAGAGCCAACATCTGAGTTTGGATATCCCAATAATAAGGAAGTTGAAAAGTCTTTTTATCTGTTAGGAGATGGTGGTTATTCTCCTCCCGGGGGAACCTCTTTAGGTCTTATTGCTTTTAAAACATACCTGGATTCTGTAAACAGAACAGAAAATTATACCATATTCTTAGGGGATAATATATATCCTGACGGAATGCCGCCGGAAGGATCTCCAGATCGGGAGGCGGCTGAATATCGCCTGGATGCTCAACTGGATGCTATAGAAAATTATAAGGGAAAAGTAGTAGTTATTCCCGGTAACCATGACTGGTATAATGAAAAGTTGAATGGTCTAGAACGCCAAAAAGATTATTTGAAAAGTAAGTTTGAGGATATTTTACTTTGGAGCCCGGAGATTGGCTGTGGTCTTGAATCTTTAGAGATCTCAGAAAATATTCAGCTTATTGTTATTGATTCTCAATGGTATTTGGAAGACTGGGATAAAAATCCAAAGATTAATGATAATTGTGAACAGATTAAGACCAGGGAAGCTATGTTCCTGGAACTGGAATCTGAAATAAAGAAAAATCAAAATAAAACGGTCTTAATTGCATTGCATCACCCTATCTATACCAATGGAGTGCATGGTGGTCAGTATACAATAGATAGGCATATTTACCCATCCCAGAAGAAAATACCGTTGCCTATTCTGGGTTCTTTAGCGACGTTGATAAGAACTACGGGTGGAGTTTCTATTCAGGATGCACAGAATAATAGATATAAATCCCTGGCAAATAGATTATCTGTAATAGCCCAGGGGTCTGAAAGAGTGATCTTCGCATCGGGGCATGAGCATTCGCTTCAATATATTGAGCATGACAGTGTTAAACAGATCGTTTCTGGTTCTGGATCTAAAGCTTCATATGCCACTTTAAGTAATGACGGTGTTTTCGCCTATAATGGCCAGGGTTTTGCGGTATTGGATATTTTTAAGGATGGTTCATCCTGGGTGAGTTTTTATGGAAATCAGGACAACAAACCAAAATTGCTTTTTCAGAAAGAGATTTTAGAAACCCCTGTTCCATTTGAGTTCAAGGATTATCCTGATAGTTTTCCGGAAACAATAACTACTTCTATTTATAAAGAAGACGATACAGATAAGAGCCCCGTTCATGAAACTGTCTGGGGTGAAAGATATCGTGAACTTTATGGGACAAATGTAAACTTAAAAGTAGCTGACCTTGATACGCTCTATGGTGGTTTGAAAGTTGTTCGTGAAGGCGGAGGACATCAAACTGTTTCTTTGAGAGTAAAAGATAGTTTAGGCAGAGAGTATAATATTAGAAGATTAAGAAAAGATGCGCTGTTATTTCTTCAAAACGTGGCATTTAAAAATCAGCCTGTAGAAAATAAACTGGAGAATACGGTTGCTGAAAACCTGCTTACAGACTTTTATACTGCTGCCCATCCATATGGTTTTCTTGCAATTCCTGGGCTTAGTGATGCTGCGGGGGTGTTTCATACCAATCCAAAAGTTTTTTATTTACCAAAACAGGAAGCTCTGGGAAAATATAATTCTGTTCATGGGGATGATATCTATATGATTGTAGAAAGACCAGAGGAGGGCTGGAAAGATTATGAAAATTTTGGAAGTCCGGGTCATGATATCGTAAGTACTGCAGATATGATTGAGAGATTGAGAAGGGATGAGAAGTACATTTTGGATGAAGATGCCTATGTGAGGGCAAGAATTTTTGATATGCTTATTGGTGACTGGGATAGACATCAGGATCAATGGAGATGGGCCGAAGTAGAAGATGCTGAGGGTAAGCACCATTTTATACCAATACCAAGGGATCGCGACCAGGTGTTTTCAAATTTTGACGGAGCTTTTTTTGGAACACTGCGCGCACTCACTGGTTTTGCTAATCAGTTTGCTGTATATGGAGATGACATTAAAGATGTGGAGTGGTTTAATATCGCTGCCATGGGACTTGACAGGTCGCTTTTACAGAATACCGGCAAAGAAGCATGGCTCACTCAGGCTAAATACATTCAGGAGAATGTAACGGATGAAGCCATAATTGATGCTTTTTCTAATTTGCCAAAAGAAACAATGGGAGAAACAACAGAAACGCTTATAAATAACGTGAAAGGGCGGCGTAATAATATTGTTGAGATCGCAAAGCGATATTACGACAAACTGGCCGCATTAGCGATTGTTACTGGTACAGATAAAGATGATTTCATCGATGTAGTACGCCTGGAAGATGGAAATACGAGAGTGACCATTACCAGAAATAAAGATGGTGAAAGAGCTGAAAATCTAAGTGATAAAATTTATAAATTCAGTGAGACCAAAGAGATATGGGTTTATGGATTGGATGATGATGATAAAATTCAAGTAAAGGGAACAGGAGATTCTAAAATATTCGTCCGGGTCATCGGGGGGCAGAATAACGATATCTATACCATAGATAATGGAGCTAATTTAAAATTGTACGATCATAAATCGCTTCCCAATACTGTAAATAAACTAACGAATGCTAAAGTTAGATTTACAGATAACTATGAGATTAATACTTACGATAAAGATAAAAAGACGTTTTCGTCTGGTTCTATACTTCCAGATCTAGGTTATAATCCAGATGAGGCATTTTCTTTTAGTCTGGAATATGTGAAGTCCATTAATAAGTTCAAAAGAAATCCTTTTACGTCTCAATATACCTTTTACGGGGAATATCATTCTGCTACAAATGGATTTGAATTGAACTACGAGGCTGAATTTGCAAGTATTATTGGAAAATATAATCTATTACTGGGCGCGCATTATACAAGCCCAAAGTATTCCGAAAATTTCTTTGGTTTCGGAAATGAGACCAGGAACTTTGAGGATGATCTTGAATTAGATTATAATAGAGTAGGCTTAAATGAATACTCAGCTAAGGCTGCATTAGTAAATAAAACACCTTTTGGTAGCTTCTTTGGGTTCACTGCAAGCTTTGAAGGTATTGAGGTGCAAGATGACGAGGGAAGATTCATTACTGAAGATTTTGTAAACTCTGATCCCGATTTTTTCCAAAGAAAATATTTTGCAGGATTAGATGCCATGTATAGATATGAAAGTTATGACAATCGTCTGGCACCTACCAGAGGAATGTTGTTTGAGTTAAATCTTGGTGCTAAAATGAATACAGCCAATCCAGACCGTCAATATGGTTATTTCAAGCCGTATATGGGCTTCTACAATGCGCTTACGCGAAATAGAAAGCTTGTTTTGAAAACAAGGGCAGAGGCTCATATTAATATGGGTCAGGAATATGAATTTTATCAATCCGCACAATTAGGAGCGGAAAGTGGATTAAGAGGCTATAGACTGGAAAGATATTCCGGTAAAAGTTCTTTTGGTGCAGGAGCTGATCTTCGCTACTCGTTTGATACCGTAAAAACAAGTTTTCTTCCATTCCAGTTGGGGATCTATGGAGGTTATGATTTAGGTAGAGTCTGGACTGAGAACGAAAACTCTAAGGTGTGGCATGATAGTTATGGAGGCGGACTATGGATAAATAGTGCAGATGCAATCCAGGGAAAAGTTAGCATGTTTGCAGGAAGTGAAGGAGCAAGATTTCAATTTTCTTTAGGTCTTAAATTCTAATCAAAATATATAGAAAGTGTTTAAGCTTTTTAGATGATATTGTACTGAAATAGCTTATCAATATCTGCACGTTATTAGGGATTCTTAAAATCTTGAATAAAAAAAGCCCGCTCATTACTTTGAGCGGGCTTTTTTTGTTTTAATCCATATTATTAATCTCCATTTTTATTAAGAGATAATTTATTGGTAAAGTCTATAGTTCTAATTGGGAATGGAATATTGATACCCTTAGCGTCATAAGCTTTCTTGATAGCTATTATTGCAGTATTTTGAGCAATTAATATATCCCTGTTTTTCGTTACATCTGTCCAGAACCTCAGAACATAGTTAATAGAACTATCACCAAATTCCTGAAACATTAATTCCACTTCTTCATTTCCCCTTTGAGGGAAAATGTCTTCAATGGTCTTAATGGTAAGTTCTCTTACCATTTCAAGATCTGAAGAATAACCAACACCACAATTCACAAAAACTCTGGATCGCGCTGTTCTCGTAAAGTTCTTGAAAGGTTCATCTATGATCTTACCATTAGGGATTATCACATAATTATTGTCTGATTGTTTTATAACAATATTCCTGAGATTGATTTCCATTACAGAACCAGCAAAACCATTCGTTTCTACCCAGTCACCAATTTGAAGTTCTGGCAGGAAACTTAATATTAACCCGGAAAAAGTATTGTTTAAAGTTCCTTGCAAGGCAAGACCTATAGCCAGACCAACCACACCGGCAGCACCAAGTACTGATGTAAGGACTGTGTCCAGATTTAATAAGCCTAGAGCTATAAAGAAACCAATGAGTATTACAATTGCTTTAATGACTTTTACAGCCATTTGCCTGATGGAATCCTGTTTGATGCTTTTGTGGAAAATTTTATCGAATATCTTCCCAACATATTTAGCTATAAAAATAAATATGATGAAAACCAGAATAGCTAAAAGAAAGTTGGGTAGACCTAAAATGATAGTGTCCATCCAACCTTCTAATTTATCCCAGATACCTTTTATTGAATCTTGAATGTTGAAGTCCTGCATATTTTAAGGGAATTATTTTTTTACGGGTTTATGCTGTTCACTGGTTTTCATTTTCCATGCATCCAACATCCAGCTCGTTTTTTCTAATTCACGAATGTAAGCCCCAATAAGATCAATAGTTCCTTCATCTCCGCCTGCATCTGCAACATCCACAACTTTTCTCATCTGTTTAAGAAGCAATCCGTGGTCCTCCAATAGTAATTCGATCATTTTACTGTCTGAAATATCTGAAGGGGATTCTTTTAAGTTAGCATCTTTAAGGTAATCACTCAAGTTACTTGTTGGTTGATATCTTAAGGTAAGAATTCTTTCAGCAATTTCATCAACTTTGAGTTTTGCATCATCATAAAGTTCTTCAAATTTTTCATGAAGATCAAAGAAATTCTTACCAATCACGTTCCAGTGAAAATTTCTTAGTTTCTGATAGTATATGTGATAATCGGCTAAAAGCACGTTAAGTTCCTCAACGGTTTTTTTTGTTTTGTTTGAGTCCAAACCTAAATAATTCATAGTTTTTATTTATTGTTTTTTAATTTTCTATACAAAAATATAATAGTTAAGCGGTTTGCCCAACCTGCAAAACGGTTTTAATAGAAGTTTAACTATAGTTAATCCAAAGCTCTATGGTCTTTGAGGTCTAGTTTTTTCATCATTTCTTTTGAAATCTGTCCGCTAGAAATCCCATAGCCATCAACCAAGGTTCCTTTTTGATTGTTCGAAGTAGTTATCGCATAAAGTATGGCATTATCATCTGGATTGCTCATACCTTCAAATCGTAATACTTTATCTACTTCAAATTCTTCAACACCGAATTTTTGTTTTTTGGATTTTAGTTCAATTTTTTCATCAAGTAAATTGAAATCTTCTTCATATCCTTCTTCTAATTTCAATTTATTGATTGCTTGTGATAGTGTACCGTAATCTTTCATTTTAGTTCAATTTTATTTAAAATTAAATTACACTGAATGCAGCATTTAAGCAAAAACTAAGGGAGGTTTAGGATAAGTTTAACTCCGTGTATATGGGAGTTGAGAAGCCTAATTGTCTTCTTTGTTGGAATTAAAAAAACCTAATGGGAACACCAACAACAAAAAGAAATACCATCCGGTAACTATGCCAACAATTGTTATCATCGCAGCAAGGATGTAAAACCAATATGAATTAGGCATTTTCATATAAAACTAAAAAATATGATGAATAAAATTAGATATAATAGCCAATAGGGTTTGAACTTTAGAGGATTATCACCAACTAAAATTTTAGTAAGTTTAAAATATAAAGCTCTGTTTTTAGCAATATGATTGTAGCTATGATCACTTAAGGATCTGAATATAGTATTTGAAGAATATAATTCATGCCATTTCCTGTTCCCAGAATGCCACATACTACGGTAAGCAGAATCTGGTCCGCTATATAATTGTCCATCAGTTTCTATAAGTCTGCTGGCTTTTTTAAATTCTTTTACTGGAATATCTGGAAATTTGACTGCCTCTTCCTGAAAGGTTTTAAAATCAACCTTCCCTTTGGTCTTTATCTCCCACCTGGTTTTCCAAAACTTACAAAATCCGCAATCCCCATCCCATATCAGAATATTGTTAGCAGGCGGGTTTTTAGTGTATTTAATCTTTTCAAACAATGTTTTTCTTTTTTTAAAGATAGAGGCTTAAAAATTAATTTTAAAACAAAACTAAAATCTTTATTTGTGCCAATTCAGTATTTTTTTTAACCTTTATACTTAATTTCCACATGGCCTATGAAAAGTAAAATAACTTTAAAAGAGTTGGCAAAACTACTGAATGTAAGCGTTTCAACAGTTTCCAAAGCCTTGCATGATAGTCCGGAAATAAGCCCTAAAACTGCTGAAAGGGTTAGGGAGCTTGCCAAACTGCACAATTACAGGCCAAATCCTGTTGCGGTTAATCTTAAAAAAAGCAAGACCGGCACTATAGGGGTAGTAATCCCAAATATTTCAAATAGTTTTTTTGCCAGGGTACTTTCAGGAATGGAAGCCGAAGCACAAAAACATGGTCAGCAGGTGATCACTTACATATCTAATGAGTCCCTCGATCGTGAAAAGCAAATTTGTGATTTATTGACTTCCGGTTTTGTAGACGGTGTTTTGATAGCAGTATCAGAAGAAACTCAGAAAAAACAGGAGTACGATCATCTTTTCGCTCTTTTAGATTATGATATTCCCGTAGTGATCTATGACAGGATTAATTTAGGTCTCCCGGCTGATAAGGTAGGAGTGGATGATGAGAAAAGTTTTTATGATGCCGCTAAATATTTTGGGGCAAAGGGATTAGAAAAAATTGGACTGGCATCAGCGATACATCATGTTGGCATAGGTCAGCTTAGGATAAAAGGCTATGAGGAGGCTTTGGATTACGAAAATGCGATTTTAAAAGCGACCAGCACGAAACCAGATGAGTTAAGAAAAAAAATTAAAAGACTTATAACTGAGGAAAAAGTTGAAGCATTGCTGTGTACAGATTTTGAGAGTGCAATGATGGCTACAAGAATCGCTTACGAAGAAAATGTAAATATTCCTGGAGACTTGAAATTAATAGGTTATATAAGTAAAGATATCGCTGAATTTTTAACTCCTTCCTTAAGTTATATAGAACAACATCCTCAGGAATTAGGTTCTACCGCTGTGGAGGTTTTAAATAATCGTCTGGATGGCAAATATGAATCGGGTAAATTTCAAGAGAAAATTATCGCAACGACTTTGGTTCATTTGGAGTCTACGAGGTTTTAAAATTAAATTTAATAATAAGGTCAATAATTGAAATAATAGACAGAAAAGTTTTTATTAAATCTCAAATTCTACAAAAGTTTTGTTTGAGAATCAATAAATGATACGGTTGGGAACGATAATCATAAAATAATTTTCTATTAGGGTTAGATTATTATTGCATTTAATTAAAAGAATATACACTAAATTATTCCGTGGTATGGGTTTGGTATAAGGGTCTTATCTATTTTGGCAATTCTTTAAGTCCGGCATTAATAAATTTTTGTCTAGATATTTTATATTTGCGCATTGCAAATTGTTAAAAATTTAAATCTTGATCACTGAACATCAGAAAGAAAAAATTACAACTTCAAAAATATTAGTAACTGGTGGAGCAGGTTTTATTGGCTCCAATCTCTGTGAAACATTAATTTCTCTTGGCGCTGAAGTGCGGTGCCTGGATAATTTTGCTACAGGCCATAAAAGGAACCTGGATGCAATTATCAATAATTCTGCATTTGAACTTATTGAAGGTGATATAAGGGATATTAATACCTGTAACACAGCTTGCAAGGATGTTGATTATGTTTTTCATGAAGCAGCTTTAGGTTCTGTGCCAAGGTCTTTAAAAGACCCCGTTACTAGTAATGAGGTCAACATTTCAGGTTTTCTAAATATGTTAGTTGCTGCTCGGGATGCTGGCGTAAAACGTTTAGTTTATGCAGCAAGTTCTTCTACTTATGGAGATTCCGAAGCATTACCCAAAATTGAAGATAACATTGGAAAGCCACTTTCTCCCTATGCAATTACAAAATATGTAAACGAATTGTATGCAGATAATTTTAAAAAATCTTATGATTTTGACAGCATTGGATTAAGGTATTTTAATGTTTTTGGAAGAAAGCAGGACCCAAATGGAGCTTATGCTGCGGTAATACCTAAGTTTGTTATGCAATTTATGAAGCACGAAAGTCCGTTGATAAACGGTGATGGCACTTATTCACGTGACTTCACATATATAGACAATGTGATTCAGATGAATTTACTAGCAATATTAGCTGATGATCCTAAAGCTGTAAACCAGGTATATAACACGGCCGTAGGTGATAGAACGAACCTTGTAGAGCTTACTCAACTTTTGAAAAAGCACCTTTCCGCATATGACTCTGAAATTGCTAAAGTGGAAGTTAAGCATGGTCCAAATCGGCCAGGTGATATTCCACACTCGTTAGCTTCTGTTGAAAAAGCTGAGAAGCTTTTAGGATATAAACCAGAGTTTCATATTGAAGATGGTCTTAAAGAGGCTGTTAACTGGTATTGGAATAACCTTAGATAGATAAACTTAAATGTCAGATAATTTTCAATTACTAGAGTGGGATACAAATTTTTTTGGTTTTCAAGTGGCTAAGGCCAAGAAGGATTTTCTCTGGAAAAATTCAAATAACAAATTAAGACAATTAAATGAACAGGATATAGAACTAATAGTTTTTAATTCTTCAAAACCGGATTTTGAAAAGCTTGAAAATAGATATTATGAGATTGTTAAGGTTTACAATCGTGTTCCAATAATTAAAGAAGTTAAGTCGAAAACTATTAATCATCCTAAAATATTTAGTTATAAAGATGAAATACCTTCTCCTGAATTAATCGATTTAGCGAAATTGGCAGGAAAAGAGGGAAGATTTGGGCGTGATCATCGAATATCTCAAGAAACATACGATAAAATTTTTGAAGAGTGGATAACCAATTCTGTAAAAAGAATTGTAGCTGATGAGGTTTTAGTTTATAAGGTGGATGAAAAAGTTGTTGGTTTTGGGACTCTAAAAATAGAGGGAGATAATGGTTTTGGTCCTTTATTTGCAGTGAACCGGGATTATGAAGGGAAGGGAGTCTCTTTTGCCCTTATGCGAGCAATTGAAAACAAGTTAATTGAAAAAAAATGCAAATATCTTGTGAGCGGTACTCAAGAGATTAATAAAAAAGCCCTAGGTGCTTTTAGAAGGTTCGGCTTTGAACTTCAAACTCCGGAATTCGTTTATCACCTTTGGAAAATAAATTATAATAAATGAATAGAAAAAAAATCGCCGTAATAGGTCTTGGATATGTTGGACTTCCATTAGCGAGGTTATTTTCTACTAAATATCCCGTTGTTGGTTTTGATATAAACCAATCTAGAGTAAAGGAATTAATGGATGGTATCGATTCGACTCTTGAGGTAGAAAATTCAGTTCTAAAGGATGTTTTAAAAAAAGATGATGATAATAAAAAGGGGCTTTATTGTTCAGCAAATTTTGAGGATTTAAAAAATTGTAATTACTACATAATTACGGTCCCTACACCTGTGGATAAAAATAACCGGCCAGATCTAACTCCATTATATAAGAGTAGTCAGACAGTCGCAAAGGTTTTAAAGAAGGGAGATATTGTTATTTATGAGTCTACAGTGTATCCCGGAGTGACAGAAGATGAGTGTATACCGGTTCTCGAAGAAATTAGTGGTTTGAAATTTAATGAGGATTTCTTTGTAGGTTATTCACCGGAGCGTATCAATCCTGGAGATAAAGAACATACTGTAGATAAAATATTAAAAGTTACGGCAGGTTCAACACCGGAAATTGGGAAAAAAGTCAATGAGCTTTATGCTGAAGTGATTACAGCTGGAACTCATCTAGCTCCAACTATAAAAGTAGCTGAAGCTGCGAAAGTTATTGAGAATTCTCAGAGAGATATTAATATTGCTTTTGTAAACGAACTTGCTAAAATTTTCAATATGATGGGGATTGATACTCAGGCTGTTTTAGAAGCTGCTGGAACGAAATGGAATTTTCTTCCATTTAAACCTGGTTTGGTAGGTGGTCATTGTATTGGAGTTGATCCTTATTATCTAGCTCAGAAGGCTCAGGAAATAGGTTATCATCCTGAGATAATTCTTGCAGGTAGGAGAATGAACGATTCGATGGGGCAATATGTAGCATCAGAGGTTGTTAAATTAATGCTCCAGAATGATCAAAGGATCAAAAAAGCCGATATTTTAGTGATGGGGATTACCTTCAAAGAAAATTGTCCTGACGTTAGAAATACCAAAGTTGTAGATGTGATCAAGAACCTTAAGGAATATGGTACAGAGGTTACTATCTATGATCCGCTAGCCAATCCCGAAGAGGTAATGTACGAGTACGGACTTCACACAGTAAAAGAACTTCCGAAAGCGAAGTATGATGCCGTTGTTCTTACGGTTGCTCATAAAGAATTTTTACAATTAGATTTTAGCCAGTTGAAAAATGAGAATGCTGTTGTATATGACGTGAAGGGAGTGCTTGGTGATAAATGTGATAAAAAATTATAATTTAATTTTTGTTTGGACTTTAAGCTAAATAATTGGGAATGAGAATAAAAAATATATGCTGCATAGGAGCTGGATACGTAGGCGGACCTACAATGGCAGTGATAGCTCAAAAATGTCCTGAAATAAACGTCACCGTAGTAGATATAAATGAGGAAAGAATAGAAGCCTGGAATAATGAAGATGTAGAGAATATTCCAATTTACGAACCCGGCTTGTCGGACGTAGTAAAAGAAACTCGGGATAGAAATTTATTCTTTTCAACCGATGTCGATGCTGCTATCAACGAAGCCGATATGATTTTTATTTCGGTAAATACGCCAACCAAAACCTACGGAATAGGTAAGGGTATGGCTGCTGATCTTAAATTTATTGAGCTCTGTGCCCGTCAAATTGCAAGGGTCTCAAAAAATGATAAAATCGTCGTAGAAAAATCTACTTTGCCCGTTCGCACGGCGGAGGCCTTGAAGAATATATTAGATAATACCGGAAATGGTGTGAGTTACCAAATCCTTTCTAATCCTGAGTTTTTAGCGGAAGGAACTGCGATAGATGATTTAATGAATCCCGATCGGGTACTTATTGGAGGAGATATTGATACTATAGAAGGTAAAGAAGCCGTGGAAGCTTTAGTAGATATTTATGCTCACTGGGTACCAAGAGAAAGATTATTAACTACAAATGTTTGGTCCTCCGAATTATCTAAACTTACAGCCAATGCGTTTTTAGCGCAACGGGTGTCCAGTATTAATGCAATGTCTGAATTATGTGAAAAAACCGGAGCCGATGTAAACGATGTGGCGAAAGCTGTGGGAATGGATACCAGGATTGGCGTGAAATTCCTCAAGTCTTCGGTAGGCTTTGGAGGATCTTGTTTTCAGAAAGATATTCTAAACCTAGTATATATCTCAAAATCTTTAGGTCTAAACGAGGTAGCGGATTACTGGGAGCAGGTGATTTTAATGAACGATCATCAGAAGCGAAGGTTTGCGGCCAATATGGTAAAGACTTTATTTAATACGGTTTCCGGTAAAAAAATTGCTTTGCTGGGATGGGCTTTTAAAAAAGACACGAACGATACCCGCGAATCGGCGGCTATCTATGTGGCAGACTATTTGTTAAATGAACAAGCCGAAATAGTGGTATATGATCCTAAGGTTAAGATGGAACAGATCTATGCTGATTTGGATTCCTTGGAAACCAGAAGTGAACAGGAAAACCGCTCCCTGGTAAGTGTTGTAAACGATGCTTATGAGGCTACAAAAGGGAGCCATGCCGTTGCGGTTTTAACGGAATGGGATGAGTTTAAGCAGCTGGACTGGAAAAATATTTATAAAGATATGCTGAAACCGGCATTTGTCTTTGACGGTAGAAGGTTACTGGTTAAGCAAACCATGGAAGAAATTGGATTTGAATTTTATGCAATAGGAAGTTAAATATGAAGCGAATTTTAATTACTGGAGGAGCAGGATTTATAGGTTCACACGTGGTGAGGTTGTTTGTTAAAGAGTATCCTGAATACGAAATTTTCAACCTTGATTTGCTAACTTATGCCGGAAATCTTGAAAATTTGAGGGATGTAGAATTAGAGGATAACTATACATTTTTGAAAGCAGATATTAATAATGCTGAAGAAATTGAAACGCTTTTTGAGAAATATAAATTTGACAATGTAATACACCTTGCAGCAGAATCTCACGTAGACCGTTCTATAAATGATCCTTTAATTTTCGTCAAAACAAATATTATTGGAACATTGAACCTTTTGAATGCTGCAAGGAAATATTGGGATAATTTTACTAATAAGGTCTTTTATCATATAAGTACAGATGAGGTTTACGGTACGTTAGGTGACGATGGGTTGTTTACTGAGAATACTCCTTATGATCCAAACTCTCCTTATTCAGCTTCCAAGGCTGGCTCAGATCACTTTGTGAGGGCTTATGGTGAAACCTATGGACTTCCTTATATAATTTCTAATTGTTCTAATAATTATGGTCCGAATCAGTTTCCAGAGAAGTTAATACCTTTATTCATCAATAATATTTTAAATAAAAAAGAACTCCCGGTTTATGGAGACGGTAAATATACACGGGATTGGCTCTTTGTCAAAGATCATGCTGCTGCTATAGATCTTGCTTTTCATCAGGGAAGGATAAAAGAAACCTACAATATTGGAGGTTTTAATGAATGGCAAAATATAGATCTCATTCACATACTATGCAAACTGATGGATATTAAATTAGGCCGAAATGAGGGAGATTCAGCAAAGTTAATTACATACGTGAAAGATAGGCCTGGTCATGATAAAAGATATGCCATTGATGCAGATAAAATTAATAATGAATTAGGTTGGAAACCGTCAGTAACTTTTGAAGAAGGTTTAGAAAAAACTATAAACTGGTATTTATCAAACCACAAATGGTTGCAAAATGTAACTTCTGGAGTATATCAGGGATATTATAGTAAACAATATAATTAAGAGAAGTATGAAAGGTATCATTTTAGCAGGAGGAAGTGGGACACGATTATATCCTATAACTATTGCAGTTAGTAAGCAATTATTACCTGTTTATGATAAGCCTATGATATATTATCCTATCTCTGTATTAATGCTTGCGGGAATAAGGGAAATATTATTTATTACAACTCCTCATGATCAGAAAGCCTTTAAAAAACTTTTAGGAGATGGCTCTCACTTGGGGTGCTCTTTTGAGTATGAAGTACAGGAAGAGCCTAAGGGTTTAGCGGAAGCCTTTTTAATAGGAGAAAAATTTATAGCCTCAGAAAAAGTGGCCCTTGCGCTTGGAGATAATATTTTTCATGGTAATGGTTTGGGCGCGCTTTTAAGGAGTAAGATCAATATAGAAGGCGCTTCAATCTTCGCTTATCCGGTTAAAGATCCCCAGCGCTATGGTGTAGTTGAGTTTGATATGAATAATAAGGCGATAAGCATAGAAGAAAAACCAACAAAACCAAAGTCAAAATATGCTGTGCCGGGACTTTATTTCTATGATAATAAAGTGGTTGATTATGCCAAAGAAGTAAAACCATCAGCAAGAGGAGAAAAAGAAATCTCTACAATTAATCAAATGTATCTCCAAGAAGGGCAGCTGGAGGTAGGTGTAATGACTCGTGGGATGAGCTGGTTCGATACTGGTACAGTAGAGTCCTTAGATGATGCAACAGAGTTCATTCGTGTATTACAGAATCGACAAAGCGAGATGATTGGATGTCTGGAAGAAGTCGCATATTTACATGATTTTATTGATAGAAATAAAGTTGAATTGGCTGTTCAAAAATATGGAAAAAGTAAGTATGGAGTCTATCTTCAATCTTTATTAGCATAATATGAACGTTAAAATAATCGACCTTCCAAAACACGAAGATCCTAGGGGTAATCTATCTTTTATAGAAGAAGAGAATCACATACCTTTTAAAATTGAGAGAATATATTGGATATATGATGTGCCGGGTGGACAGATAAGAGGAGGCCATGCTTTTAAAGAACAAAATGAATTTATAGTTGCTCTATCAGGAAGTTTTGATGTAATCGTTGATGATGGTAAAGAGAAAAGAACATACTCGCTAAATAGATCCTATTACGGACTATATATACCAAACGGATTGTGGCGTAGTATGGAAAATTTCTCTACTAATTCAGTAGCTTTAGTTTTAAGCTCTACAGACTATAATGAATCAGATTATATCAGGAATTACGAAGATTTTTTAATAAGCAAGGATGAGAGATGAAACGGTATATAATTGTTCTATAATAGAATTGTCCCAAATTAGTAACAGGGCGGGCAATATAACACCTGTCACTAATTTTGAAAATTTACCTTTTAGTATTTCAAGAGTTTTTTATTTGTATGATATCCCTGGGGGTGAAGATCGCGGTGCGCATGCCCACTTGGAGTGCCATCAATTCTTGATAGCCGTGGGTGGTAGTTTTGATGTTGAACTAGACGATGGCAGGAATAAGAAAAACGTTTCTTTAAACCGCCCAAATTTTGGGTTGCATATCCCTCCCGGTATATGGGCAGCGGAGAAAAATTTTTCTTCAGGTGCAGTATGTTTAGTTCTAGCATCTCATAAGTATGAAGAGAATGATTATATAAGGGACTATAATGAATTTAAAAAGATTAAATGATCCATCCTAGCTCAGAGGTATATTCGGATAATATTGGTGAGAATACCGATATATGGCAGTTTTGCGTAGTGTTGCAACAAGCTGTAATTGGTAAGAACTGTAATGTAAATTTTAATGTCTTTATTGAGAATGATGTTGTCATAGGTAATAATGTAACCATAAAGCCCGGTGTTCAACTGTGGGATGGATTAAGAATAAGTGATAATGTTTTTATAGGTCCCAATGTAACTTTTACCAATGACCTAATACCCCGATCAAAACAATATCCTGAAAAATTTGCTCAAACTTTTATTAATGAAGGAGCTTCAGTTGGGGCAAACTCTACCATTATTGCAGGTAATACGATCGGAAAATTTGCATTTATAGGGGCCGGAAGTGTGATAACGAAATCTTTGCCGGATTTTTCATTATGGTATGGAAATCCTGCAAAACATAAAGGATATATAACAAGAGGAGGAGTAATTCTCGATCTTTCACTAACTGATGAAAGTGGAAATAAATTCACCTTGCAAAATGGAGAACCCGTATTAGTATGATAAAATTTCTTGACTTAAAAGCTATAAACGATCAATATTCTTCGGAAATTAAAGATGCAGCTTCATCTGTTATAGATTCAGGCTGGTATTTACAGGGGAGAATGTAGATAAATTTGAATCCCACTTAAAGGACTATATAGGGGTATCCAATGCGATTGGAGTAGGGAATGGCCTGGATGCGTTAAGGTTAATTTTTAAGGCTTATTTAGAACTCGGAGTAATGCATGAGGGAGATGAAGTAATAGTGCCTGCAAACACGTATATAGCTTCTGTTCTTGCTATTACCGATAATCATTTAAAACCGATTTTGGTGGAGCCAGATATAAATACTTATAATCTCGATATTACTAAAATTGAAAAAAGTATAACAGAAAAGACCAAAGCCATTATGGTGGTTCATCTTTACGGGCAGGTATGCTGGAATCGAGGACTTGAAAGGTTGGCTCAAGAATATAATTTAAAAATAATTGAAGACAATGCTCAGGCAATTGGAGGTGAATTTAAATATAAGGATGGGCAAATAAAAAGAACAGGGTCTTTGGGAGATGCAGCTGGATTTAGCTTCTACCCTGGGAAAAATTTAGGCGCATTAGGAGATGCTGGGGCCGTAACCACAAACGATGATGATTTATCTCAGGTGATTAGAGCCTTAGGAAACTATGGGAGTAAACAAAAATATATCAATGAATTTCAGGGTCTAAACAGTAGGTTAGACGAAATTCAAGCAGCTTTCCTTAATGTGAAGTTGAAATATTTAGATAAGGAAACCCAGCGAAGGAGAGAGGTTGCGGCTTTTTATTTAGAAAACATTAAAAATCCTGAAATAATATTACCGGAAGTAAATGGTAAGGTAGAGAAATGCAATACTCATGTATGGCATCTTTTTGTGATTAGAACGAAATATAGAGAAGAATTTAAAACATATTTGGCCAAATGCGGAGTGCAGTCTTTAATCCATTATCCAATTCCACCGCATAAACAAAAAGCTTACTGCCAGTGGAACAATTTAAATTTTCCTATTACTGAGAAAATTCATAATGAAGTTCTTAGTTTGCCTATTGGACCCAATATGATAGCTGACGAGGTTAATTCGATAATACATATAATTAATGAATTTTCAGTTTAATCGAAAACTAGTTTCAATTTTTGCCGGTTTTTCAGGAGTAGGTGTTATCACTACTCTAATTTCAATCGGGGCAATTTATTTATTTATTGAAGTTTTTCAAACCCCACTTATTCTAACTTATTCAATAATTTATTTTTCAACCATCCTCTTGTCATATTTTATGAACTCACTCTTCGTTTTCAAGTCACCACTCGAACTGAAAAAGGGTTTGATGTATTTCCTTATTTATCTCAGTGGAATGTTAATTGGTGTTTTAATGTTAGGCTTGTTGAAGAATATTTTGACATTTGAACACTTTATTTTAGCTTACATTGTTCTTCCCTTGACTATGTTGTGGAACTTCATTTTATCATTTTACCTATTTAAATCTAAACATATATGTTAAGTTTAATCTTACTTTCCTATTATAGTGGAGAACGAATTAACAATGTCTATGATAAAATTTGCTTATTGTTAAGCAAATATGAAATTCCCTTTGAGTTTATTGTTATTGATGACGGTTCAACTGATGATTCATTTAAAATAGCTAAGAAACTTGAATCTTCTAATAATAATGTTAGAGCATACCAATTGAGTAAAAATTATTCTTCACATTATGCAATCTTTGCCGGTTTAAGCGTATGTGAGGGTAAATGCGTAACAATACTACCAGATGATGAGCAACAACCTTATTCATCTATAGTTGATATGTATAGGATTTGGGAGCAAGGGGAAAAAGTTATTATACCATATAGGGAAAAGAGAAATGATGGATACTTAAATAATTTATTATCTCATTCTTATTATAAAATTATTAATTATCTGTCTGAGGTTACTTTTCCTAAGGGTGGGGCAGATTCTTTTTTTATTGATAGAGAACTTATTGATTTGATTAACCATAGAATTCATCCAATCAATACATCTAGTATTATTGAAGTTCTACGCCTCGGCTTCTCACCTGTATATTATCCATATGAAAGGGTGAAGGGGATAAATAATAAAAGCAGATGGACGCTAAAAAAGAAAATTAGATTATTTAAGGATACCTTTTTTTCTTCTTCCACATGGCCCATAAAAATTATTACCAATTTGGGGTTGTTTTTCTCTCTTATTGCCTTCCTGATAATTGTGTTTTATGTTTACATTAAAATTTTTGGTAATCTGAATTTTTGGGGTGAAATTCTGCCTGGTTGGACATCCACAATTATAATCGTTTCATTCTTTAGTGGTTTGATATTATTTTCTCTTGGTATTATTGCGGAGTATATCTGGCGTATCTATGAAGAGGTTAAGGCTCGGCCTGGTTATATTGTGAAGAAAAATAATTGATTTATTGTTATTCAAAGAATAAAAAATGAGATTATTGAAAATTTCTAACGGATTATGGGGATGTGTACTCTCTTTGTTGGCTGCTTTAAGCCTTATCTATGCCTATATAAGTTTTGATGCTCCATATTACCTGGCCATCGCAAGAGATATTTCAAATGGCTTAGTTCCCTATAAAGATATCAGTAGTCTTTATGCTCCTTTGATGATGTATCTTAATTCTCTAATATTTTTATTCTTTGAAGACCCCGATTATAACTACTTCTTATTTTTCCAATATGCGATTATCTTTTCTTCTGCGGGTCTATTATACCTTTTAGCTAGAAAATTAAATTTGAACAAGCAGAAATCATTATTCTTAAGCTTATTCTTAATATTAGCTATATTGAGTTCCGATGGAATTAATATAAATCTTGAGGTTTATTTGATATTATGCGTTTTCTGTTCCTTTTGGTTTTTAATAAATAAACATTTTTTTTTAGCTGGAGCATTTCTATCTTTGAGCGTTCTTGTGAAACAATATGGGGTCTTTAATTTTATTCCTTTTTTCCTGTTAATATTTTATTATCATAATTTTAATAAAAAAAATCTAATAAAATTCTTAATAGGGGCTTCTATCCCTGTAATTCTTTTTTTGATATATTATGTTTTTATAAATAATGTTTCTTTTTTAGAATTATTAGATCAACTCAGCGGAAGGGGATATGGTCAGAAAAATGTTTCCAGATCCCGATCACTTTTCACCTGGCTAGTAGGATCTAAAGTTTTTCTGTTATTGCTTCTTCCTTTACTATTTCTTAAGATAAAACCTTTTAAGGATAAAATCTCTGGTATTTTAATTTTAGGAATAATTGTAAACTTAGTTCCTGTTCTCATTCAGGTTTTTCCTCATTATTTTATTATAACCTTTCCCTATATTTTTATGTTATTTGTTAGAAATGAGAGGAATATCAATAAAAAGTTCATCTACATTTCAAACATTTCATTGATGGTAATTTGCCTTTTATTATTTCTGAGAATTTTCAGATATAAAGATGTTTATGGGGAGCAGTTAAATAATGCAGAGAAATATAAAAATGAATATCCCGAAGGGTCTATAGTGTTTTTGGCTGGACCTATAAGATATTTGTACATCTTGAACGATTATCAGAATCCTGTCTTGGAGCAGGTTGGATATGATTATTCTTTTCAGCCAGATGATGAATTCAGGGAAAATTATGAAGTGATTGCTCTAGAATAAAGGGCCGTTAATCAATGTATAATTAAAATATTTGTAAATGTTGAATCCAAAACAGGATTTTAGTTCACCATAGGTTTAAGATTACTTTAGGAATTAAGCTTGATAGAATAATTAACTTCGCAAAAATTAAAATTCCATTTTCAATAGCTTCGACTTTGATTATTAGAATAGTAAATTTTATGTGCAAAAAATTCAATTATTGGTTCTTAATAAAATCCAATTTAAGAATAAATAAAAAATTTAAACTAGCCTTTAAGGAGAATGATTTATATAAACTAGTTTAAAAAAAATTAAAGATAATAACTTAGGAATGTTAAAAGATAAATCAATATTAATTACAGGAGGTACCGGTTCACTCGGCAAAGCTTTAACTGGACATATCCTCAAAGAATTCCCTTATATTAAACGTCTGGTAATTTTTTCCCGGGATGAACAGAAACAATTTGAAATGGCTCAGGAATATCCAGCAAAGGACTTTCCTCAAATTCGATTTTTTATTGGAGATGTAAGGGATGAAGCGAGAGTAAAAAGAGCATTAAAGGGGATAGATTACGTTATTCATGCAGCAGCGATGAAACATGTACCGATTGCGGAATATAATCCTATGGAGTGTGTGAAAACAAATATTATGGGAGCTGAGAATATTATTAATGGCAGTCTTGAAACAAGTGTTGAGCGTGTTGTAGCACTTTCTACCGATAAAGCTGCTGCTCCTATTAATTTATACGGAGCCACAAAATTGGCTTCAGATAAATTATTTGTTGCTGCTAACAATATAACCGGCTGGAATCCAATTAAATTTTCTGTGGTGCGTTATGGCAATGTTATGGGGTCTAACGGCTCTGTTATTCCATTTTTTCTTAAAAAGAAAAAAGAAGGAGTGTTACCTATTACAGACCCAACAATGACCCGGTTTAATATTTCCCTTCAGGGTGGTGTAGATATGGTCATGCATGCTTTGGAACATGCATGGGGCGGTGAAATTTTTGTGCCTAAAATTCCTTCGTATAAAATTACTGATATTGCCGAAGCAATTGGTCCAAATTGTGAGAAGCCTGTAGTAGGAATTAGACCGGGTGAGAAAATTCACGAAGAAATGATCACAGATTCAGATTCTTATTACACCTATGATTTAGGAAAATACTATACAATTTTACCTGCTACTCACAAGTGGCACTTAGAAGATTTTGTTGATAAATTTAATGCAAAAAAAGTAGCTCCCGGGTTTCAATATAATTCAGGAGAAAATGAAGAGTGGGAAACAGTTGAAGATCTTAGAAATTTAATTAAGGAACACGTTGATCCAACCTTTGAAGTATAATTTATGAATAACCCAATTCCATACGGTCGACAAAATATCACAGAAGAAGATATTGAAGCGGTGGTGTCCACTTTAAAGTCAGATTACCTTACACAGGGTCCTAGGATTGCTGAGTTTGAAGAAGCTTTCGCGAATTATGTGGATTCTAAATTCGCTGTTGCGGTTTCAAATGGTACGGCTGCACTCCATCTTTGTGCTCTCGCATTAAATGTTAAAAAAGGAGATAAGGTTATAACTACGCCAATTACTTTTGCTGCCTCTGCTAATTGTGTAAGATATTGTGGAGGTGAAGTCGTATTTGTAGATATAGACCCGGAAACTTATCTTCTCGATATTGATAATGTTCGCAAACTTTTGGAAGCTGAACCTAAAGGGACTTATAAGGGAATTATTCCTGTTGACTTTGCCGGAAGAGCAGTAGATCTGGAGGCATTTAGAAAAGTTGCTGAAGAGTATGATCTATGGATAATAGAGGATTCATGCCATGCTCCTGGAGGATTTTTTGAAACTAATGGTGAAAAAGAATTCTGTGGAAATGGAAAGTATGCAGATTTAGCTATTTTTTCTTTCCATCCTGTTAAGCATATTGCGAGTGGAGAAGGAGGTATGATTACTACCAATGATGAGAAGTTATACAATAAACTTTTACAACTAAGAACGCATGGAATAACAAAGGATCAGGATAGTTTTGAGAATTCTCTATCATTTGCTCGAGGGGATGATTCACCAAATAATTCCCCTGAATTTCCTGGCTGGTATATGGAAATGCAGGATTTAGGTTTCAATTATCGAATTACAGATTTTCAAGCAGCCTTAGGTTCAAACCAGTTAAAGCGTGCAGATAAAGGTTTGACGAACAGAAGAGAAATTGCGAAAAAATATTTTGAAGCTTTTAAAGATGCATCATTTGTGAGGTCTCAATCTGGCATCGTTGAGGGGCATGCGTATCATTTATATATCCTTGAAGTTAATAATAGATTAGAACTTTATAATTATTTAAGGGAGTACAAAATTTTCGCTCAAATACATTATATACCTTGTCACTTAATGCCTTATTATAGAGGATTAGGTTGGGAGGAAGGGGATTTGCCAAATGCGGAAAACTATTATAAGGGGTGTATAAGCCTGCCCATGTTTCCTACTTTAACTGAAACCGAACAAGATTTTGTGATTGAAAAAATAGAATCTTTTTATGTTGGAAAGTAAAATTGGTTTGGGAACTGTACAATTTGGAATGGCTTACGGTATATCAAACAAAAATGGCCAAACCTCGAATGCTGAAGTTGCCCAAATTCTAAAACTTGCTAAGGATAACAATATTTTGATTTTAGATTCAGCCTCAGCCTACGGGAATTCTGAAGAAGTACTTGGTGAGAATGATTTAAGCTGTTTTAATATTATAAGCAAGTTCATGCCACCGAAAGATGGGAGATCAATTTTAATTCAATTTGAAGAAAGTTTAAAAAGCTTAGGTGTAAATAGTATCTATGGATATCTGGCCCATAGACCGCTAAATTTGATTGAGAATCCTTCCAGGTGGGCGGAATTGTCAAAAATAAAATCTAGTAACAGAGTTCAAAAAATTGGTTTTTCGCTGAATGAACCATCTGAATTAAGCTATTTACTAGAAAAAAATCTAATTCCAGATTTAGTACAGGTGCCATACAATTATTTTGATAGAAGATTTGAAAATGAAATTATTAAATTAAAACAACTGGGATGTGAGATTCATACAAGATCAACATTTCTTCAGGGATTATTCTTTATGTCCCCGGAAGATCTAAGTGATTTTTTTGATGAAATCAAACCTAGCTTAGGACAATTACAGAAGATTTCAACTCTTAACGGCGCTTTATTGAGATTCGTTTTAGAAAAAGATTTTGTTGATAAAACTATTATAGGTGTAGAGAATGTGAATCAATTAAAAGATAATATTAAGAGCATTCAGAATACCAGCGCTTTACCAGACCTGGAAAATCATATTAATGAAGATATATTAATTCCTTCACGATGGCCAACAAATTAAAATTAGGTGTTATAGGGATGAGTGAGGGGAATGGACATCCTTATTCTTGGAGTGCAATTTTTAATGGCTATGATAAATTAGCAATGAAAGAATGTCCGTTTCCTATTATACCCGAATATTTAAGTAGACAAAGCTTTCCAGAAGACGGTTTAGGTCATCTGGGTGAAGTAACTCATATCTGGACTCAGGATAAGACAATTTCTGCGGATATTGCAAATGCTTCTAAGATCTTAAATGTTGTTGAACATCCGGAAGATATGATCAACCATGTGGACGCAATACTATTGGCGAGAGATGACGCAGAGAATCATGAAGATATGGCTAGACCATTTATAAAAGCAGGTTTACCAATTTTTATTGATAAACCACTAGCTCTTTCTAAAAAAGAGGCAGAGAATATTATTAATAGTGAAAGGACAGAGAATCAAATTTTCACCTGTTCATCACTACGTTTTGCGGAAGAATTAAAATTGTCACTAGAAGAAAAAAGGGACTTAGGAGATCTAATACATATTGAAGCTCAAGTACCTAATAAATGGGACACTTATGCTATACATTTAATCGAGCCAATAATTGAATTAAATCCAGAACGAGGTAACCTTATTTCTATTCATAGATTAAAGAATAAAGGTATTCACAGCACATTAGTACAATGGGAGAATATTTCAGCCTACCTTAAAGTTACAGGAAAGCTATCTCTACCTTTAAGATTTAAGTTTTATGGGGTGAATGGAGTGGTTCAAAAAGATTTTTTAGATTCATACAGCTGTTTTAAAAGATCTCTGGAGAAATTTATAAATGTGATCCGAGGGAGCGAGCCTAATATAAATAGGAATGACACTTTGGAGGCGATTGAAATTTTAGAAAACGGTAGGTAATGAAAAATATTTTAATTACAGGTGGGAGTGGAAAGGTAGGATTTCAATTGTTGAAGCATTTCCTTGCTAATGGTTTAAACGTTATAACTACTTCTACTAATAAGAATCGATTTTTAACAGAGAAAAAAAATGAGCTAACAGAAGAACAATTTGATAAGTTAAAGATTATTGAAGTAAATTTCAATGATTCTGATGCTGAGAATATAATCTTGAATTTTCTGGATTTTCATAAGATTTCAATTACAGATATTATTCATAATGCTAGATCACTAGAATTTTTAAAGATTGACGATGACAAATCTATTTCCAATCGTAACTTCGCAGGTGAATTTTACATTGATGTAATTTTTCCTTATCGGTTAACACTTGCGATTAAGAACAAAAGTGATAATGAATTAGCTAATATTATTTTCATTTCTTCTATGTATGGCGTTGTAGGTCCAACACCATCACTATACGAGGATTTTGAAAATTCGTCACCAATACATTATGGAGTTTGTAAAGCAGCGCAAATTCACCTTACCAAAGAATTAGCTGTAAGACTAGCGCCAAAGATCAGAGTAAATTGTGTGAGCTTTGGTGGAATTAAAGGTAGAACAGATTCCGAATTCGAAAAACGATATTTGAACTTAACACCACAAAAAAAAATGTTAATAGATGAAGATGTCATAGGTCCTGTAGATTATCTTATTTCAGAAAATTCAAAAAATATGACTGGGCAGAACTTAAAAGTTGATGGTGGATGGACAATATGGTAAATAAGAAAGTTATTGCGATAATACCAGCTAGAGGAGGATCGAAGAGAATTCCTAAAAAGAATATTTTAGAAATTCACGGAAAACCTATGTTAGCCTGGACCATTGAGGCAGCCTTAAAATCTAAATACATAGATGAAGTATTAGTAAGTACTGATGATGAAGAAATTGCAAATATTGGGAAAAGGTATGGAGCCAAGGTTCCATTTTTGAGAAGTTTAAATTCAGATGATCACTCTCCAATTAGTTTAGCGACAATTCATGCACTTGATCAATGGGAAGATGAGGGGTATTCCAAGCATGAAATAGTAGTACAATTGATGGCTAATTGCCCGCTTCGTACAAGTTCTGACATTGATGACTCCATTGAAAATTTTTTTAAGAAAGATCTGGATTTTCAAATTAGTTGTTTCAAGTATGGTTGGATGAATCCATGGTGGGCACACGAGATAGATAAGCAAGGACTTGCTAAACCAGTGTTTCCGGAATCTGAAAGAATGAAGAGGTCACAGGATCAACCCGATTTATATTGTCCTACTGGCGCAATCTGGATATCAAGGGTGAAGGAATTGAAAAAATCCCAGAGTTTTTATGGATCTGGTTATTCCTTTTTTCCAATTAATTGGATTAAAGCAATTGATATTGATGAATATGAAGATTTAGAGATGGCTAAATATTTTATGAATAGTAAGATTGGCAAATAATCTTCTTGTAGATATTTTAATTTTTTTGCAGATGGATAAACTAAATAGCATACTGAATATCAATCCTAAAGGTAAGGTGGTTCTAGTTACTGGTGGTTACGGGTACTTAGGTAAAGCAATTTCTGAAAGTTTAATCAACCATGGAGCACTAGTATATGTGTTGGGAAGAAATAAAAATAAGTTTGAAGAAGTGTTTGTAAAGAATTCTTTCTTAAATAAAAAACTCTTTTTTCAATTTTGCGATATTTCAGATACGAAGAGTATTCAAAATGCTTTTGAAAAAATTAATAGCGAACGCAAAATAGATGTATTGATTAACAATGCATTTTACTTATCCGGTCAGTCTCCTGAAACTATGAATGATGATGAATGGAGCTATGGAATTGACGGCACATTAAATTCGGTATTTAAATGTACAAGAGAAATAATACCTTTCTTTAAATTTACTGGTGACGGAAAAATTATAAATGTATCCTCTATGTATGGAGTGATTGCTCCAGATTTTGAGGTATATGAAGATTTTCCTCAATTCCTGAATCCTCCAAATTATGGAGCGGCAAAGGCGGGAGTTTTACAATTGACAAAATATTTCTCATCTTACTTAGGTAAATGGAATATTAAATTGAATGCAGTTACACCTGGAGCTTTTCCTTCCAAAGGGGTTCAGGAGGATAAGAAATTTGTTGAGAATTTAAAGAAAAAATCATGTTTGAACCAGATAGGAAAACCTGAGGATTTAGCAGGAATATTTACATTCCTATCTTCTGATGCATCAAATTTTATAACCGGTCAAAATTTTATCGTAGATGGTGGATGGACGGTTAAATAATAAAAAAATTGGTTTTATAATTCAGGCTAGGTTAAAAAGTACTCGGCTACCAGGTAAAGTTTTAATGCCTATACCTTTAGATTCCAACAAAAGCATTTTATACCGAATTATTGAATCTCTAAAAGGTTATAATGATTCAAATTATCAGATTATTGTAGCTACATCTATAAATCATGAAAATGATCTTATTGAAGATTTTTGTAATTCCGAAGATATTACCTGTTTTAGAGGCGAAGAAGAAGATGTTTTAAGCCGATTTATAGAAATAAATAATTCGTATGATTTTGATGCAATAGTAAGATTAACCGGAGATAACCCAATTATTGATATAAAAATATTAGCAGAGGAAATAAATCACCACTTGAAGGAAGAATTTGATTATTCATATTCCCAGGGTTTACCCTTGGGAATGAATTTTGAAATTATTAATCCATCTCGATTAGCAGATTTAGCAGGGAAAAATCTTTCAATGCCAGAGAAAGAGCATGTCACTTTATTTTTTAGGAATAATAAAATTGATTACTCAATAAATTCACCTGAATTAAATTTTGATTTAGAAATTCAGAAACTGAGATTAACAATTGATTATCCTTCAGATTATTTGACGCTATCGGCTTTAATTGCAGTTGGTCTGAAAGAAAATATTGCAGGAATAAATTTAGTGAAATATTGTTTAAAAAACTATGCTTGGATTTTTCAAGGGAATATAAATAATGTTCAAAAAGTACAGTGAGAAAGTATAAAGTTTTAAATAAAAATAATTATGAGAGTGGGGAATTTAAAATTATTCCCTTGCGTTTAGAGGATCGTTTTGAAATAATGAAATGGAGAAATGAACAAATATATCATTTAAGACAAAATAAACCTCTCACAGAAAAGGATCAGGATGAATATTACAAATCGGTAGTAGATAAACTTTATGAAAAAGAGCGTCCAGATCAAATACTATTTTCTTTTTTGAAAGGTGAAAAATTAATTGGCTATGGAGGATTAGTACATATTAATTGGATAGATGAAAACGCTGAAATTTCTTTTATTATGGAGACGGCATTGGAAACCAATAATTTTGAAAGCCTATGGATTGAATTTTTAAATCTAATCGAGGAAGTTGCTTTTAAAGACTTAAGCCTACATAAGATTTTCACTTATGCTTTTGACTTACGTCCTAAATTATATACTGCTTTGAAAAAATCTGGTTTTGGCTTAAGTGCTAGATTATCTGAGCATTGCTTTTTTGAAAATAAATTTATTGATGTTCTAATTCACTCCAAATTCAATAAGGAGAAAGAACTGAGAAATGCAGCATTCTCAGATGTTGATTTAATTTTTAATTGGGCAAAAAATCCAATCGTTAGGCAATATTCATTTAGTAAAGAAAAAATTCAGTTTGGTGACCATGTGAAATGGTTTATAAATAAAATAGAAGATCCAAAATGTAGGTATTACATATTGGAAATCAATGGGGTTCCCGCGGGCTCAATTAGATTTGATCTTGATGAAAATAATGAAGCATTAATTACTTATTTAATAGATCCGGTTTTTTCAGGAAAAGGCTTAGGGACATACATCTTGAAAGTAGGTTTGGAACGGCTTGAAAGCGATGTACCCTTTGTGAAAGTTATTTCTGGGTATGTTATGCCAGAAAATATTGCTTCAATAAAAATTTTTGAAAAATTGAGATTTAAAGATATGGGTAGAAAGGAATATGAAGGAATAGAAATGATTGAATTTATATACTTGAAAAAATGACCTTTGTTTTAGTTACTGAAAAGATTTGGCATATAAACTTCTTTGAAATTTTAAAAGAAGAAAGTGAACATTCATGGTTCTTAATCAATTCGAAGAAGGAATTCAATATTGGGCATCTTCGAGAAATTAATCCTGACAAGATTTTTATTCCGCACTGGTCTTACATTATAAAAGAGGAAATTTTTTCTAATTATGAATGCATAGTATTTCATATGACCGATCTCCCTTATGGAAGAGGAGGTAGCCCATTGCAAAATCTGATTGTTCGAGGACATTCTGAAACGAAGGTTTCTGCATTAAAAGTAACTAAGGGAATTGATGAAGGTGATATTTATTTAAAACGAGATTTAAATCTTAATGGAACTGCTGAAGAAATTTTCATGAGATGCTCAAAAGTTATTTTCGAGATGATAGATGAGATCATATTTAAAGCCATAAAACCGATTCCACAAATAGGAGATATTGTTAATTTTAAGCGACGAACACCTGATCAGTCTGATCTCTCAAATCTCAAAACTTTAGAAGATATATTTAATTATATACGTATGCTTGATGCAGAACAGTATCCAAAAGCATTTTTAGAAACTGAAACTTTGAAATTTGAATTTTCAAGGGCAAGTTATAAATCTGATAAATCGATAATAGCAGATGTTAGAATCACTAAGAAATAAAAACTTATTAATTGTAGTTGCCCATCCAGATGATGAATTATTGGGTCTCGGAGCCACTATGAATTGTCTAATAAAGGGAAATTATAATGTTAATACTCATGTAGTAATTCTAGGAGAAGGCATAACAAGCCGAGCTAAAAGTCGGAATACTGAAATGTGGAAAAAAGAATTAAGAATTCACAGAGAAAATATAAGGTCTGCCCAAAAATCAATTGGGTATCATAGTCATAGTATTTATGATTTTCCAGATAATAGATTTGACACCGTTGCTTTACTTGATATTATCAAAGTGGTAGAGAAAGAAAAGCAAAAATTCCAACCTGATGTGATTTTCACTCATCATGGAGGAGATGTAAATATTGATCATCAACGTACATTTGAGTCGGTTATAACATCTTGCAGGCCAATGAAACATGAGAAGGTGCAAACTATAATAACTTTTGAAACACCGTCTGGCACCGAATGGCGTGCTTCTTCAGATCCTAAGCATTTTATCCCAAATTTATTTTTTAAAGTCAATGAGGAGAATGTAGACGCAAAAATTAAAGGTATGGAAAGTTATGAGTTTGAAAGACGGGAATATCCACATCCACGTTCTCCAGAGGCATTGAAAATCCAAGCACAAAGATGGGGAGTTTCAATAGGAACAGATTATGCAGAGGCTTTTCAAATAATTCGATCTATTAATTAAAGTTAAAAAAATGACAATTCAGGATTATGAAATAAATAAGGATTCTAAAGTTTTTATTATTGCCGAACTTTCAGCGAATCATAATGGAAATATTGAGACAGCTATAGAAACAATTAAGGCTGCTAAAAGGGCTGGAGCTAATTGTATAAAATTACAAACTTATACTCCGGATACCATGACTATTAATTGTGATAAAAAAGATTTTATCATTGATGGCACTATATGGGAAGGAAGGAATCTTTATAATTTATATGAAGAGGCATATACACCGTGGGAATGGCATAAAAAATTATTTGATGTTGCAAAAGAGGAAGGATTAATTTGTTTTTCTTCACCATTTGACAAATCGGCTGTAGACTTTTTAGAGGAATTAAATACTCCAGCTTATAAAGTTGCTTCGTTTGAAATTACAGATATTCCTTTAATAGAATACATAGCTTCCAAAGGAAAACCGGTCATTATTTCTACTGGAATTGCTGAGCAAGAGGATATTGAATTAGCTTTAGAAACTTGCAAAAATGCTGGTAATGAGAATGTTGCTGTGCTGAAGTGTACTTCATCATATCCTGCCCCTATAAATGAAGCTAATATGATTATGGTAAAAGATTTTACTGAAAGATTTGGGGTTATATCAGGACTATCTGATCATACTTTAGGTAATACGGTTCCTGTAGTGGCCACTTGTTTTGGCGCAAAAATTATAGAAAAACATTTTATACTGGATAAATCTATCGGTGGTCCAGATGCATCATTTTCATTGGATGAAAATGAATTTAAGGAGATGGTAGATGCAGTAAGAAGTGCAGAAAGTGCCATAGGTTCTGTTGATTATAATCTTACTGAAAAACAAAAAAAGGGTAAGGACTTTAGTCGTTCATTATACGTAGTAAAAGATATTAAGAAAGGCGAAAAATTGACATCGGACAATATCAGATCAATAAGGCCTGGATTTGGTTTGCATCCAAAATATTTTGAATCTGTTTTAGGCAAACTGGCGAAAACAGATTTAGAAAAAGGGACACCTTTAGAACTTTCCAAATTGTCTTAGAATGAAAATATTAGTTGCACAGATTATAGGCTATGGTTCTTACGGTAAGGGCTTGATGTTGGAGGAGTTACAAAGGTTAATTAAAGAAAATCCAAATGACGAAATTTACTATTTAACCTGTTCAAATACATTTAATTCATGCTATTTCAACCCTGATAGCAAGCCGGAAATTTGTTACCTATGTAAAAAGGGAAAAGCCAATAGTCTCAATTTGATTGAAGGGAAATTCCAACATTTAAAGATTGACGACTTACTTGATCAAAGCGATTTTAAAAAGGCCAATGATTTTGTTAGTACGATTACAAAAGTAGATTTTGGATTGCAGTACGAAAACTTTAGAGTAGGTGAATCAGCTCTTTCAACATATATTTCCAAAACCAGGGATAGAGATCTAGAACTTGTTGAAGACAGTTTTACACAAGAGCTTATTTTGAACGGTGTCGCTATGTATATTGCATTAAAGAGATTTTGCGTTGAAAACTCTATGGATGTAATTTATAACTTTAATGGTAGGCATATTTATAATAGGGCAGTAATGGATGTTGGTCTGGCTATAAATAAACCATTATATAATGTTGAAATGCCAAGGATAGGAGGAGCTATTGAGCATTTCAAAAATAAATTACCACATTCTATAAAATATAAGCAAAAACTGTTTGAGGAAGCCTGGGAGGATGAAAACCTATCTACTGAAGATAAGGTCAATATTGCCTCTGAATATTTCGAGAAAAGACGTTCGGGAACGAGGGTTAATGCCAGGAGCTTTACAGAAGAGCAGGATAAAAATAGTTTGCCTGAAGAAGTAAATTATGACCGAAGTACTACTGTTCTATATACAAGTTCAGACGATGAATTTGCTGCCATAGGAGATGAATTTTCTAATCCATATTTTAAAGATCAAAACGAGGGCATATTTTATGTTGCAAAGCTTTTTAATGAAAAATTTCCTGAGCAAAATTTAATAGTAAGAATACATCCCAATTTTGCAGGTGTGAAATTTGAGTATGCAAAAAAGATTAATTCTTTAAAAAATACATATAAAAATGTGCATTTAGTAGAACCGGAAAGTAAAGTAGATTCTTATGCCCTAATGGATATTGCTGAAAAAATAATCACCTTTGGCTCCAGTATCACTACAGAAGCAACCTATTGGGAGAAACCTGTGATTATGCTAGGAAGATCTTTCTTTTCTGGAATGGGTATTGCATATGAGCCTGATACAATTGAAGATTTAGAATCATTAATTAGAAACCCTCTGTCTCCAAAACCAAAACAGGGTTCGCTGAAATTTGGCTATTATCTAATGAATGGAGGTATGAAAGCTAAATATTATAATAGGGATAATAGGGGGGAAACTTATTTTAAAGGTAAGAAGCTGTATTTCTACAGTAAGTCACAATTAATTACGGCTAAAATAATTGAATATGCTTCTCGAATTTTTGGATCTAGACCTTTTAAAAGAAATCATAAATGAAGATTAAGAAAGTTCTCAAGGATAACTTCCAATATTTTTTTTATTTCTACGGTTACCTTAGACATAGAATATTCATAGCTTTTAGTTTAAGTTTCGCTAGGGGTGTTTTAGATGGTTTTGGGCTGGCAATGTTTATACCTCTATTAAAAATGTCATCTGCCGGAACGGAAAGTATTGAAAATGATGGTTTAGGTAATTTGAGTTTTTTACCTCAGTTTCTAAATAGTATAGGGATTAGTCTGAATATAAGAAATACATTATTTATTATTCTTACATTTTTCTGTTTTAAGGGAATCGTAGCATTTATAGAAGGATATACCAGGGTGACTTACCAGCAATTATTTATGCGGGAAATAAGACTTAGCAATATTAAATTATTGAACACTTTTAAATTTAGTGAATTTGTTAAATCTGATGTAGGTAAAATTCAGAATACATTTAGTGCAGAAGTAGGACGTGTAAATATTGCATATAAAAGTTATTTTAAAGCTATAGAATATGGTGTTTTAGTTCTAGTTTATGTGTGTTTCGCTTTCGCTGCTAATGCTAGATTTGCCATTATTGTAGCTATAGGAGGAATGTTAACTAATTTCTTATTTAAATGGTTGTTTGAAAGAACAAAGATTCTTTCTAAAAAATATACCAAGAGTGCACATAGTTTTCAAAGTTTGTTGATCCAACACGTAGCTAATTTCAAATATTTAAAAGCTTCAGGATTAAATTTTAGGTATGGTACTAAATTGGAGGAGAATATCACCGAACTGGAAGAGGTGCAAAAGAATCTGGGATTAGTAGATTCAGTCTTGAGGGCATTAAGGGAGCCGCTTACGATATTGGTAGTGGTAATTGCTATTCTAATACAGGTAAGTTATTTTAATTCAGATATAGGTTTAATAATTTTAAGCCTATTATTTCTTTATAGAGCCTTAACTTTTTTACTGGCTTTGCAGGAGCACTGGAATAAATTTCTTGGTGTCTCCGGTTCGATGGATAATATGACCGATTTCACTAATGAATTAAAAAAAAATAAGGATAGAAATGGAGATGTTGAGTTTAAAGGATTTAAAGAAAAAATTACGATCCGGGACATTCATTTTAAATTCGGGAATACTCCTATCATAACTGGGTTAAACTTGGAGATTAATAAAAATGAAAGTATAGCTATAGTTGGAGAGAGTGGCTCTGGAAAATCTACTATGATGAATATTTTATCTGGTCTACTCTTACCTGAAAAAGGTGAGGTATTAGTTGATGGTAAGCCTTTGAAAAGTTTAGATCTTAATTCGTACAGAAAAAGGATTGGATATATAGCACAGGAAGCTCCTATTTTTAATGATAGTGTATTCAACAATATCACATTCTGGGCAAAAAAAAGTGAGGAGAATTTGAAGAAATTTGAAGAGGCTATTCAAAAAGCTGCCTTATTTGATTTTGTAAATTCTTTGGATAATAAAGAAAATGAGATTCTAGGTAATAACGGTATTAATATAAGTGGAGGGCAAAAACAACGTCTGTCTATAGCTCGAGAATTATACAAAGATGTCGATTTTTTATTTATGGATGAAGCTACTTCTGCTCTAGATGGAGAAACTGAAGCTGCAATTCAATCTAATATAGATAAATTAAAAGGACAATATACTATTATAACAATAGCCCATAGACTGGCAACAGTTAAGAATGCTGATAAAATTATAGTGCTAAAAAGGGGTAATATTGAAAATATAGGAAATTTTAAAGAGTTATCTGAGAGCTCGAGTACTTTCAAAGAAATGATTAAACTGCAAGGTATGTCAGCATAATCAACTTAGGACAAACAACATTAAATCATTTTCTTTTAATTTTTCAGTAATTGGATATTCAAAGTACTTTAAGAATATTTCATAATAATATGTCGTAAATAAATCGAAAGATGAGTTATTTCATTTAAGGATTTAAAACGATAATAATAAGTAGGGTATTAAATTTAGAAACAATAATCTTGTTTTTTTTATAACGTAAAATTATGATAGTATTGTTTTTTAATTTATAAATATGCACACTATAAACTAGGACAACATGAAGTTACTTGATTGCACGCTCCGAGACGGAGGATATTATACTAATTGGGATTTTGATAAAGAACTTGTTAAAACTTATTTTAAAGCTTTTAATAATTTACCAGTAGATTATTTAGAGATAGGTTACCGTTCCAATCCTATGAAGTCTTATCTAGGTGAATATTTTTACTGTCCTCAGTATGTATTGGAAGAATCAAAAGAAATTTCTTCAAAAAAACTAGTTATCATTTTAAATGAGAAGGATGTTCGGATTGAACATGTTTCAAACTTGCTAAAACCTTGCATAGGATACATAAGCATGGTTAGAATTGCAATTGATCCAAAAAATTTTAAAAGAGCCCTTGGTTTAGCGTCTGCCGTTAAGAATTTAGGTTTTGAAGTGGGATTCAACGTAATGTATATGTCGAATTGGGAAAATGAAAAAGATTTTCTTAATCAGATAAAAGATGTAAATGGAGTTGTTGATTATTTTTATATGGTTGATTCTTTTGGAGGAGTTTATCCTGAAGATGTGAGAAAAACTTTTGATATTGTGAGAAGCCAAACCGATACAAGAATTGGTTTTCATGGGCATAATAATCTTCAAATGGCTTTAATTAATACTTTAACAGCAATAGAATGTGGAGTGTCAATCGTTGATGCAACCGTTACAGGAATGGGGCGAGGAGCTGGGAATTTACAAACAGAATTATTATTAACAGCACTGAATGCCAGAGAAGGTTTAGAGTTAGACTTTAATGCATTAAGTAAAGTTGTAGACCCATTTTCTAAAATGCAAAATGATTATGGTTGGGGTACTAATTTGCCTTATATGGTATCTGGTGCAAACTCCTTGCCACAGAAAGAAGTGATGTCATGGGTGACTAAGAGGTATTATTCTTTGAATAGCATTATTAGGGCATTATCCAATCAATCCAAAGGGATTAAAGATAATGTTGACTTAAAGGATTTAAATGAGGATAAAAATTATAAATCTGCGTTAATTATTGGGGGAGGTCCCACAGGGAAACTACATTCGAAGGCTATTAAAGAATTTATAGCTAAAGAGGATGATTTATGTATAATACATTCCAGTTCTAAAAATGCTCATGAATTTAAAGATATTAAAAAGTTGCAAATTCATTGTTTGGCAGGGAATGAGGGGCATAGACTGGAAGAAAGTTATAGTGAAATTAGTATAGAAGATAAATTAGTAATATTACCTCCTTTTCCTCGAACTATGGGGACATATATTCCTAGGAAACTGGAAGATGTAGCTTTTCAATTAAAGAATATATCTTTTACGGATAAGTATCACGAATCAGTGACATCCCTGGCGATTGAAACAGCTATAAAATTAGGGGTACAAAATTTTTATTTCGCAGGTTATGATGGTTACAATGGAGAGATACAGTCTCAAGAACTGGAACTATTTAATGAGAATGAATATATATTTGAAAGTTTGAAGGAGAAAATGAAGCATGACCCGGTTTCCATTACCCCTACGTTATATAGTGGATTGTCGGCTGAATCAGTCTTTGCAATAATATAATTATGTCAATATCTGTTTTTTTACCTACCCGCAAGGGAAGTGAAAGAGTTAAGAATAAAAATACTCGAAAATTTTCAAATTTTGAAGGTGGATTGCTTGAGTTGAAACTTATACAATTAAAAAACCTCCCTGTTGACGAAATAATTCTATCTACAAATGATGAAGAATCACTAGCTGTTGCTAAAAACTTAGATTCAGAAATATCAAATTTGATAATAGATAAAAGACCAAATCATCTAGCCTCAAGTAGCACAAGCTTGACCAATTTAATTGAATATGTTCCGGGTCTTACTGCCAATGAAAATATTCTTTGGACACATGTTACTTCTCCAATGGTAGATTCTGAAATTTACCGGAATAGTATTCAACAATTTAATAGTGCAATAAATGATGGATTCGATTCATTAATGTCTGTTAATGTATTCCAGAATTTTTTATGGGATGAGAAATTGAATGACCTGACAAATAGGGAAGGGAATTTAAGGTGGCCCAGGACCCAGGACCTTAAAAAACTTTATGAAATAAATAGTGCGATTTTTATTACTCCTAGGCAAATTTATCTTCAAAATTCTGACAGAGTTGGCAAAAATCCATTTTTATTTAAAATGAATAAATTAACTTCTTTAGATGTTGATTGGGAAGATGATTTCAAAATAGCAGAAGTGGTTTATGAAAAATTTAGATAATATTAGAAATATCTTTTGGGATTTTGACGGGGTTATTATGGATTCCATGCCAGTCCGAAATAAAGGTTTTGAAATAGTACTGAAGGATTTCCCAGAAGAACAGGTGGATGAATTGATGAAATTTCATCTTGAAAATGGGGGATTATCCAGGTATGTGAAATTCAGATATTTTTTCGAAGAGGTTAGAAACGAAAAAGTGTCGGAACAGAAAATTAAAAAACTTGCTTCTGAATTTTCTAAAATCATGAAAGAATTGTTGGTAGATGAGTCTTTATTAATTGCTGATAGCCTAAATTTTATAAAGAAAAATCATCTCAACTATAAAATGCATGTTGTTTCTGGCTCTGACCAGGCTGAGCTTAGGTTTTTGTGTAATGAACTAGAGATCGTGCAATATTTTATATCTATTCACGGATCACCTACTCCCAAAAAGGAACTAGTTAAAAATCTCTTATTAGATTATCAATATTTAAAAGAAAATTGTGTGTTAATAGGGGATTCTATTAACGATTATGATGCAGCATCTACAAACCAAATTAATTTTATAGGTTACAATTCTATTGATCTAAAAGACAAAGGCAGATCTTATATTTCTTCATTCAGTGTATTATGAAAATAGTTAAAGCATTTTTGGGATTATTGATCATGCCTTTTAAAATTCGGGTTTTTAATCCGAATAAAGTTTTTCATAGTAAACGTGTTGCGGTTATAGGTCCGGCAGATTCGGCTTATGACAAGGAGAATGGCGGAAAAATTGATAGTTATGATTTTGTGGTTCGTATGAATAAGGCTCTGGTTACCTGGAATCCAGAGAAAGAGAAATATCTGGGTACTAAAACCGATATTTTAATCCATAATTTTCATGAAAATATGGATTCGGGAGGAGGAGGCCCCTTAGATTGGAAATTATTCAACAATTTTGGAGTTAAGTATCTTATTCAACCTAGGTTTGATAAAAAAGGCTTTCATTGGATGTTTAATTATTTTAAGAAGTATTTGAATAGGCATAATTCTATATACATGCTTCCATACTCCGATAATAAAAAATTATCAAAATTATTTGATAAATATCATCCTACCAGAGGATTCTATGTACTTTACTCGGCCTTAACTTCTCAATGCGAGGAAGTATTCATTACCGGTTTCACTTTTTTTAAAACACCATATGCCGAAGGATATAGGGATAATGTAAGGGATATTAAGGACAATAATAAGCATATACAAAAACAAGGTTTTCATAATCCTGATTTGGAATATAAACATTTTCTTAAGTTAGTAGAAGATTCTCCGGTTAAAAGAATCACCGTCGATGAGAAACTTTACGATATTTTAAAGTTTGATTCGCCAGAGCTAATCAAAAAAGTAAGTAAAATTTAAATTTAATCGAATGAAATCTTTGTTAATTGGTATCCTGGCAATTCTAAGATTTTATATATAGAAGTAAAGATTTTCAAATTTGAAAGTATAAGGTATAAGAACTAGCCAATACCTTTCCAATATTAAATATGTAGTTATATGAGTGAGAAAAATATTTTTATAAATAATATAAAGAATCAGCAAAAATTACTTTACGGCTGCCTCGGTCGGTTGTTGAATAAGGGAACAAAAGTAGCCTTGCTTGATTTCCCAAATCATAATAATGTTGGTGATAATGCAATTTGGTTAGGTGAAAAAGCGGCCTTAAAGAAAATTGGAGTTGATATTGTATATCAATGCGATATATACGGCTTCTCCGAGAAAGCTCTTAGAAAGCGTTTAGGGAATGATGGAGTTGTTTTACTTCACGGTGGTGGCAATTTGGGGTCAGTATGGCCAGAACACCAAATGTTTCGAGAACGGATAATTAAATTATTCTCAGACATGAAAATTATTCAATTACCACAAAGTGTTCATTTTGATGATGATTCTAAGTTGGAAAAATTTGGACAAATAGCAAGAGCACACAAGGATCTTCATATACTTATGCGCGACCATGCCAGTCTAAATACTCTAAAGAAACTGAATCTGAACGTAGAACTTTGTCCAGACATGGCTTTGGCTATGGGACCAGTAGCTCAAAGCGGTAAGCCAGTAGTAGATGTTGTATGGCTTTCCAGAACCGACCATGAATCTGCAGGTAAAGAAACAGAAAGTTTTAGTTTTAAAACAGAAAAATTGGATTGGCTTACGGGTGAACCTGGTAGGTTTTATTCTAAATTCAGTCCTAAGTTTACAGTTCGGGTAAGACGCTTTGTTCAAGGTATTTTTCGTAATTCTGGATTAATTCGTGATCATTTCTGGAGCATAAATGCGGCTTCTTTTGACTTGCTTGCTCAAAGAAGATTTAATAGAGGTACTCGAATTTTATGTAGAGGTAAAATTGTTTTGACAGATAGGTTACATGGCCACATCGTTTCCACTTTATTAGGAAAACCACAGGTGCTACTTGATAATCATTACAGAAAGATTGGGAATTACATAGATTGCTTTGAGTCAGAGCAAGAAGCTATTTTTTACATTGGTAGCGATAAGTCGAATATCGAAGCCAAAGTTTCTAACGCACTAGAAGTTTTGGAAAAAAGAAATAAGAATGACTAAAATCGTGTCAGTCCCCCTTATAGCTCCAGGATTTAATCGATTACGCGCAGATGCTGTATGGGTAACTATAGCGAACTGGGCAGACGGTTTTGATGAGCATTATGGAAAAGCAGAAGTTATTGCGGGTGAATCTTCATATTCGGCTGACGAGATCAGGGCAAGATGTTTTTCTGCTGACGCTGAAAAAACTAAAAGGAAGAAACCAAAACGGTTTCGGCATACGTATCTAGCTAAGCTTTTAGAAATGTTTGCTAAGGATTTACGCTGGTATAATGAAGAACAAAAAAGTTTATCCATTGATTTAGAAAGGTTTAAGGATGCACCATTTGTATGGCAGCACCACGATCTTTTTCAAACAAGAGGGTTAAAGCTCGCAAAAAAATTAGGAGTACCATCAGTCCTTTTTGTGGACGCTCCATATGTTTGGGAGTCCAAGAAGTGGGGAGTGCACCGGCTTGGTTGGGAGTGGTTCGCAAAACGACGTGGAGATGCACATCCTTGTGAAAAGGCTGACCTGATTTTAGTTGTAAGTGAAGATGTAAAGCGTGCGGTTATGGATTTAGGGATTACTGAAAGTCGTATCCTTATTACCCCATGTACAGTATCACAAAAAATGTTTGATCAGGCGAAAGGAAATGAACTACGTAAATCTCTGGGACTAACCAATAATTTCGTATTAGGATGGGTTGGTAGTTTTCGTAAATTCCATAGCCTAGATTTATTAATTGAAGCATTTGCTGATGTTTCTTCTAATATACCAGAAGCAAAACTATTGTTAGTTGGTGATGGGCCTGAACGTATTCGTTTGCAAGAAAAGGTAGAAAGTTACGGTTTAAGCGATCGAGTGATATTCTCCGGAAATGTGCCTCACAACAAAATTCATTCATATATAAGTAGTTTTGACTTGGCAGTTTTACCTTCTCAATCCAACGAAGGATTTCATTACTCACCTTTAAAACTTCGTGAATTTTTTGCTGCTGGCGTACCTGTGATCGCGTCAGCTGTTGGTGATGTTGAAACGGTGATCACGGAGAGTAATGGTGGCTGGTTAGTGCCTCCAGGTTCAAAAAAGTCAATAGTCAAAATGATCAAAAAAATACAGGGAGATGCAGCATCAATTAATGAAGCAGGTTTAAAGGCAAGAAGCTACTCCATAGAAGAAATGGGTATATCCAAACAAATTAGGATGATAGAAGATTATTTTGGTATTCAAAGCTAAAGTTTTCACGATTATATCAGGTACTTCAAATAATTTCTTTTGCCAGATTCGAAAAATGAATTAATATATCATTAATGTCAAAATTGAAAATCTTACAAATTATACAAAAACCTCAATTAAGAGGAGCAGAAATTTTTGCCTGCCAGCTGTCTAACCATTTGTTGGAACAAGAACATGAGGTAATGGTTGTAAGTGTCTTTCCTGGAGATGCAGAACTCCCCTTTCAAGGTAAGGTAGTGAAACTAGATCGACCTCAGAATAAAAGATTTTTTGATCCAAATGGATGGAAAGAATTCAGCAAGCTGGTTAAGGATTTTAATGCAGATATTATCCAGGCGAATGCAGGAGATACTTTAAAGTTTATGGTGAGTTCTAAAATGTTTTATCCTTTTGAGGCTAAGATAATATTTAGGAATGCCAATAAAATGGGAGACTTTATCGATAGCAAATTTAAGTACTATCTGAATAAAGCTTATGTAAGTCGGCTAGATTATGTGATTTCTGTTAGTAAAGAATGCCAGATTGATTTTCAGCAAACATTTAATTTTCCCGATGAAAAGATTAGTACTGTGGAAATAGGAGTTGAGCATCAGTATATTGATGAAGATGTGCACGATTTGAATTTTCTAGAAGGAAATCATAAGGTCATTACGCATATAGGTGGATATGTTCCTGAGAAAAATCATTTAAGGCTGATTCATATTTTTAAACAAATAACTTATGATTATCCAAATGCTAAATTGTTATTAATTGGGAAGGGACATTTGGAAGAAAAAGTAAGAAAGGAAGTAAAGAGTTTAAATCTTGACAAAAACATTCATTTTCTAGGTTACCGTAATGATGTTTTAGAAATACTTTCACATTCAGATGCTTTTGTTCTTCCTAGTTTGATCGAAGGGCTTCCAGGTGTAATTTTAGAGGCTATGTACTGTAAAACTCCTGTTGTAGCTTATAATGTAGGAGGTGTTAAAGAAGTTGTAAAACATGATACTGGCTGGCTTGTTGAAAAGAATGATGAAGAAACTTTTATAAATAGTTTAAGAGAGGTTTTGAATAGTGATAGTCAATCTGCAAGCAAAATTCAAAATGCGAATAAAATGATCCATGATCGTTTCCTAAACAAAATTATTTCTAAACGGTTCTTATCCATTTATGATGAAGTGAAAAATTAATATTTATCAAATTTTTTATAATGTCCCAATTTATTGGTACCTAAAATTACCGGAGATGTCTAAAATAAAAATTCTGCATATAATTAAATCTTTAGGAAGAGGTGGTGCAGAAATGTTACTCCCAGAAACCCTGAAAATTCACAATAAAGATAGATTTGAGTTTCATTACATCTATTTTCTTCCTTGGAAGGATCAAATGGTTAGTTCTATTGAAAAAGCTGGAGGTCGTGTCACCTGTTTGGAAGCGAAGGATAATATGCGATTATTATTTCAGTATAAAAATATCATAGATTATTGTGAGCAGCATAAAATAGATTTGATACATTGTCATCTTCCCTGGGCAGGATTTGTTGGTCGCCTGGTTTATAAGAAAACCGGTATACCGGTGATCTATTCTGAACATAATATGCAGGAGCGCTATCATATAGCCACAAAATCGATCAACAAACTTACTTTTAATTCACAAAGTCTGGTTTTTGGAGTTTCAAATGATGTGACAGATTCAATTAAGAGAAATATTAATCCAAATATTCCGGTTAAAACCCTTTTGAATGGTGTAAATACTAATTCATTTATATCTAACCATACGGATTCAATCAAAAAAGATTTAGGCATCCCGGAAAATGCTGTTGTTATTGGGAATGTGGCTGTTTTTCGTTTTCAGAAACGCTTGGTAGAATGGTTAAAGGTAATCGATGAATTGCGAAAAGAGAATGGGAATATTTACGGTATCATAGTTGGTGCTGGACCTTTGGAAGATGAAATCAAGGAGGAATGGGAAAAACTTAACCTTCAAGACACAGTTTTTTTTGTTGGACTGCAAACCGAGGTAAGACCATATTTTGATGCTATGGATATATTCATGATGAGTTCTTCTTTTGAAGGTCTTCCCATTGCATTACTAGAAGCAATGAGCATGGAATGCGCTATTGTATCAACAGATGCAGGGGGTATTAAGGAAGTTATTAGAAATGAGAAAGACGGATTGACTGTACCAATAAATGAATGGAGATGTCTCGTTCCTGCAATTCAATTATTATTGGATGACCATGATAAATTAGAATATTTTAAAAAGGCTGCCAGGGTTAGGGTGGAAGAGTCTTTCAGTTTAGAGCGAATGGTTTCTGAATTAGAAAATTTCTACATTGATCTTGCTAGTAATGAGTAAACTTAATAAAAATTAGAAATATATAATGGTTATTAGAGAGGCTTCAGAATCGGATATAGATGGAATATTAAAGGTTTTAAAAGCTAGCTTAGGAGAGGTTTCTTCTAAAAAAACTAGAGAAGTTTGGAATTACAAACATATCAATAATCCATTCGGTAAGTCACTAGTACTAATTGCCATAGTGGATGGAAAAATTGTAGGTGTAAGGGCTTTTATGAGATGGCAATGGCAACTAGGAAGCGGAACTTATTCATGTTTCAGAGCAGTTGACACAGCCACCGATCCTAATTTTCAAGGAAGGGGAATTTTCAAAAAACTTACTTTAATGGCTTTAGATTTGGGTGTTGATGAGAAAAGTAACTTCGTTTTTAATACACCAAATTCTCAGAGTAGACCTGGCTATATTAAAATGGGATGGAAAATCGTAGGTAAGGTGCCGGTTTATATAAGTCCATATTTTAATCTGAATATGAATAAGCCAAGTAATAAAATTGAAAATGGTAATATCTCGGATGATTTTTTGATTAAGCACAAAACTAATCAGATAGATACTCAAAAACTTTTTACCCCCAAAGATGCTAATTTTTTGTTTTGGCGTTATAGGGAATGTCCATTGCAAAAGTATCTTATTTATGAAAATAAAAATCTTTTTATAGCAGCTTATGTTAAAGAGCATAAACATTTTAAAGAATTAAGAATATCTGAATTAATTGGAGATTTAAGTGATAAAAAAATTCATAAAAGGGTTATATTATGGGCGCGAAATTTTGATGTAAATATTATAACATCAGGTACCAAAATTTTTCAATTTGGAATTAAGGGTGGATTTGGACCTGTACTGACATTAAAAAAATTGAAATTAGATCCTAAAAAGGAGGAAAGTTTATTAGGTATTAACAATTGGAATAACAGTATAGGGGATTTAGAATTATTTTAATAATGATTGGAGCTTTAGTATTAATTCTATTACTTTTTCTTCTTAATCAGGTTTTATTTTCTGGTTTAAAGACCCGTCATTCTTTTTTTTCAAAAAAGTTAATGAATACTTTGTATTGGTATCATACATTTTTTCTGGGCGTTTATTATACGTATGCTTTATTTAATAATTCAGATTCAAAAAGATATTTTGAAGTGCCACAAGCTCCAGGTTTTTCTTGGATAGATTATTTTGGTACTAGTACAACTTTTATTAATTTTTTATCCTATCCATTTATTAACTATCTCAATTTCAATTACGAAATGATGATGGTATTGTTTGCCTGGTTTGGTTATATAGGATTTTTATATGCTTACTTGTTTTTTAGAGAGAGTATTCCCATTAAAATTACTGTTTTTAAAAACTTTGATTTTCTAATCTTGGTTCTTTTCTTTCCTAATATGCATTTTTGGACTGCTTCTTTGGGTAAAGGAGCTCCTATATTTATGGGTTTGATGATTTTCGCGTATGCTATCAATAAACCAAAATCCAGAATAGGTTTATTAATTTTATCCTCATTTATTATCTATTACATTCGGCCACATGTTTTCTTGTTTGTTGCTGTGGGAACTGTGTTAGGTTACATGACTGGTAAAGAAAAAATAGCTTTTTGGAAAAAAATATTGATTTATGTGGGAATGATCGGCGGATTACTACTTGCACAGGACGCAATATTAGGTGTTGCTGGCTTAGATGGCTCTGAAGACTTAATTTCAGATTTTGAAAATTTTTCAGAAGATAGATCAAAAGATTTGTCACATTCAGGATCCGGTGTTAGTATGGCTTCATATCCTTTACCCCTTAAACTTTTCACTTTTTGGTTTAGACCTCTTTTTTTTGATGCCCCGGGAGCACTTGGTTTGATCGTTTCCATTGAAAATTTGATATACTTATTATTATTTTTAAAGATTTGTAGGAAATCATTCATATCATTTCTGAAAAAATCTAATATCTTAGTGAAAATGAGCCTTACGGTGTTCTTTTTGTCTTCTCTAGCCATGACCTTTATTATGTCCAACCTTGGTATAATAATGCGTCAAAAATCAATGGTTATGTATTTTTTGTTTTTTGTGATTTACTATTACCTCGCTCAGCAGAAATATGATAGGGTGATGAAAATAAGGTCTTTAAAGAGTAATTTAGAAAAACGTAAAGTTGATACAGTACTGAATTAAATTCCTCAATCTTAGCTTCCAAAATAGCTATTTCCATTAAGGAAAATTTTGCGGAAACATAATTGAGAGTTAATTTTATCAATTTTTTTATTGATAAGGAAAGATCTGTTGTAATTAAAATTTTTATGTAAAGAACAATAAGATAGTTTTTAAAATATTATTTTAAGGGAAATATTTCTGGAATTATTACGTAGTAGTAACAAGTGTTTATGAAGAATGGTGCATTAGTAGTTTCCTTAGATTTCGAATTATTGTGGGGAGTATTTGATAAGGTAGATTGGAAACAAAAGCAAGAGTATTTCTTAAATACCCGAAAGCTTATACCTGAAATTTTGCGGCTTTTTGAGCAACATGAAGTTTCCTGTACCTGGGCTACGGTAGGCATGTTGTTTAATGACAATTGGGATGAATGGAACTATAATATTCCTAAAGTAATTCCCGAATATAGAAATAAGAAACTTTCAGCTTACAACTATGGAAAGTCTATCCAGAGTAAAGAAACTGAAAAGTTATGCTTTGCACCAGATCTTATCAGAAAAATCAAAGAAACCCAAGGGCAGGAAATAGGAACACATACTTATTCACATTATTATTGTCGGGAATCCGGACAAACAGTAGAAAGTTTCAGGGCTGATTTGTTACAATCTAAAAAACTTGCAAAAAAAGTTGAAATTAAACTGAATTCATTGGTTTTTCCCAGAAATCAAATTAATCCTGAATATCTTAAATTATGTCAGGAAATTGGCTTGTCTAGTGTACGCTCGAACCCTGATAATTGGTATTGGAAAAACACTCACAAAGATAGTTTATTACAAAAAATATTCAGAACCGGTGATGCCTATTTAGGAACAAATGATAAGTCTTATAAAACTTCCAAAATTGAAACATTTAATAGAGGTTTGGAAATTCAGAAGGCGAGTCGGCTTCTAAGACCACATAGTTCCAGAGTTATCCAAAATAAGTTAAAAATAAGGAGGATATTTTCTGAAATGGAATGGGCTGCCAAACAAGGTGAAATCTATCATCTATGGTGGCATCCTCATAACTTCGGAAAGAATCCATTAGAAAATATTATGGAATTAAAAATTATACTTGAAAAATTTTCCGTTTTAAACGGCAAATACGGGTTTAATTCAAAAAACATGAATTCGGTAAAAAATTATAGTATAATTTAATTTTTATCTCCAATTCATTCTTGCTAATGATAAGAGATTTTTCAAGGCCTTTAAAACTTGGAAATGGGTTAAATTATAATATATTAACATTTTAGTGTAATTTTTTGATCGTAATTTAAAAAAAGAACTTAACTGCTTATTCCTCTTACTCTTATAAAATTTAAAAATAACTTTATACGTTTCCATTTTAAATTTTAGTTGAATTTCTTTGGCTTGCATACTCCAAATTCCATCTTCGTGAAGTCTATAAAAGGAAGGTTTTATATATGATAAATATTTACCCTTTCCGTAATGACCAAGTAGGCTAGTTAAAAAATTATCACTATTAATTATCTCTGTTATTTCTTTTGGAAAATCCTTTATAACATTTTTGAAGCAAATTGTTAATAATAATGGTTGTACTATTACTCTCTTTAAATCTTCCGAGCCTAAATCTCGTTGGGAATCTTTCAGTTTTATGGTTCGTTTATGATCTCTACCCGTGTATTTTACTTCATGAAATGTTAATACATAATCTGGATTTTGGTCTAAAAAATTAACTTGGTGTTGCAATTTATTTTCATCTCCCCAATAATCATCACCATCACAATAGGCTATATATTTTCCATTGGCACAATATAAACTATATAAAGCATTAAAAATTCCGGTAAAAGTTTTATCAATCCTTATGTTATTTTGCCGTCGATGCCTAAAAAACCGGATTTTATCAGGAAATTTTTCAGCAAATGCCAAACAAATTTCTTTTGTTCCATCTGTAGAGTCATCATCACCTATTAAAATTTCAAAATCAAAATCAGTCTTTTGGTTTAAAATACTTTCCAAACATTCTGTAATATACGGTTGATGATTGTGAGTTGGCACACATACAGATACTTTAGGTTTAGAACCAACTTTATTGGGATGTTCAATTACAGGTGTTTTAAGAAACTTACTTTTAAATTCAGAAAAATTCATTAAAGTTATTGATTGTAATGTACAAGGTATCTAAAAAAAAATTAAAAGTGTTCCATCAAAGAGCCTTTCAAACATTTTTTAAATAGAGGGCTTTTTAAAATTTAGCTGATTTCAAATACTTAAAAAATAGACGCTTTTAAATATAGCTTGTTTTTTCGTATTAGTATTTAATGTAAATACTAACTTAGTTTAAATGGGTGAAAAAATTCTGCACAATTATTGGGTAAAAAATACACATTTTTCTAGGTTTTACAGGTTTGCTTCTGGTTTCATTCACTGAATATAAACTAATTTTCTCTTTGGCAGAGGCTTTGCTTACACTCTACTTCGAATAAGGAGTTATGAAGATAGAATTTTATTTAAATATTTTGGAGGTATTGTTTCTGGTGCCTTTTATATATGAAATAAATCAGAAAATATTAAATAAGCTAGAAAGGGAATACTCTTTCTTTTCTAAAAAGAAAATGAATATACTCTTCTATTATCACCTCATATTTGGTGGTATTTATTATGTATATGCCTTTTCTAATCCTTCCGATAGTAAAGGTTATTTTAGTAGAGCTGAGGATTTCCAAGGTAGTTGGCTTGAACTATTAGGTACCGGAACAACTTTCATAGATTTTATATCATATCCTTTTATTAATTATCTAGGCTGTACCTACGAAATGATGATGCTATTATTTACATGGGTTGGATATTGGGGCTTTGTATTAGGCTTTTTATTTTTTAAGGAAAATATTAAAGAGGGGGTTAGAGTATTTAAAAAAGTTGATCTACTTACTCTAATACTATTTTTTCCTAATATGCACTTTTGGTCTGCCTCTATAGGGAAAGGAGCACTTATCTTTTTTGGATTAATGTTGTTTGCCTATTCATTTAGTAGGCCAAGGGATCGTAAGTTGGGTCTTATCATTTCTTCTCTAATTGTGTTTGTAATCAGGCCACATATGTTTTTATTATTATGTATGGGGGGGGGGTATGGTCTTTATTTTGGCAAAAATCTTATTCCTAAGAGAGTTAAGATTTTTGGGGGAATAGCTATTCTCGTTGGGTTGGTATTACTTCAGGATAAAATTTTAGCTGTAGTAAATTTAGGGGATTCTAATGACCTGATTTCAGACTTCCTTAAATTCTCTTCTAACCGTTCTGAAAGCTTAAGTTCAGCTACTTCTGGCGTTAATATGGCTGGATATAGTTTTCCTGAAAAGATTTTCACATTTTGGTTTAGACCATTATTTTTAGATGCACCTGGTTTTCTTGGGATAATAGTATCTATTGAAAATTTTATTTATCTGTGCCTTTTTGGAAAGATTTTTAGACTTAATTTTATCAAATTTTGGAAAAAGGCGCCTTCTCAAGTTAAATCATGCTTTATGATTTTTGTTTTAACGTCATTTGCCATGACATTCATTATGTCTAATTTAGGAATTATGATAAGACAGAAAACCATGATAATGTATTTTATGTTCTTCGTTATTTATTATTTTCTTGCCTTTGAAAAATCTAATGAAGTTAAGCTTAGATTAGAGAGATTGAGTATTACTTCCTCTGCAAAGTCTATTAAGATTTAATGTATATATTTATACAGTATAACTATTCTTAAAGCTATAAATTCGCTATAAATTTAAGTTAGTGCAAAAATTAATTAGAATTACCACAATTCCACTCTCATTAGAAAAATTATTAGAGGGACAATTAACCTTTATGAACAAACACTATGAGGTCGTTGCCGTCTCGGCAGAGCAAGATAGATTGGAAATATATGGTAAAGAGAACCAGGTTCAAACTTTCTGGGTAGGTTTAACCCGAGCAATCACTCCATTTCAGGATTTAAAGGCCCTATTAAGACTGTATAATTACTTTAAAAAAGTCAACCCCTTAATAGTGCATACACACACACCAAAGGCAGGAACAATAGGAATGCTGGCGGGAAAATTGGCCGGTGTGCCTATAAGATTACATACTGTCGCAGGATTGCCGCTTATGGAAACCCGTGGAGTAAAAAGAGTCATTCTAGATATGGTTGAGAAAATCACATATGCATGTGCCTCTAAAGTATATCCAAACTCCTACGAACTAAAAGAAATCATTCTTGATTTTGGTTATACTGATGAGAATAAATTAAAAGTGCTGGGAGAAGGAAGTTCCAATGGGATTGATACATTATATTTTGATCCAGATAGTTACTCTGCTGAGGATAAAATATCATTAAAGAAGCAACTTAAAATTCCAGATTCTGATTTTATATATGTTTATGTAGGAAGATTAGTATCTGAAAAAGGTATAAATGAACTTGTAACTTCTTTTATTAATTTAGAGAAAACTAATAAGAATATTTCGTTATTACTTGTGGGGCCACTTGAAGACGATTTAGATCCCTTAGATCCTAAAGTAGTGCATTACATTAATTCTAATGAGAAAATTTTCACAACAGGTTATAAGGTAGATGTGCGCCCTTATTTTGCACTATCTAATATTTTGGTTTTTCCTAGTTATAGAGAAGGCTTTCCGAATGTCGTGATGCAGGCCAATGCTATGAGCATTCCCGCTATTGTATCAGATATAAATGGATGTAACGAAATTGTAGAAGATGGTAAGAACGGTATTATTATACCGGTTAAAAACCATGAGGCATTAGAAGTATCTATGAGAAAAGTCTTTGAAGATGACGTTTTCTTATCTCGATTATCTCAAAACGCACGTGGATTAATACAAAAGAAATACGAAAGAAAACAGTTTTGGGAAATACTGTTAAAAGAATACAAAGAATTAGAGGCTCTAAATAAACATGATTAAATTCGCCGCCGCTAGTAAAATTATATTGAATTTATAATGTATAGAAAGTTCTTTAAGCCTTTTTTAGATTTTATTATCTCTTTGACGGGCTTAGTTATTATAAGTCCATTATTAATTTTGATAATTATTTTGCTTGCGATTGCAAATAATGGTAAGCCTTTCTTTTTTCAGAACAGGCCCGGTAAATCTGGTAGAAATTTTAAAATAGTAAAATTTAAAACAATGACAGATGCCACAGATGATGAAGGAGAGCTTTTATCTGATGCTAAACGGTTGACAACTATTGGTGAATTTGTTCGGAAAACGTCTATAGATGAAATTCCACAATTATTTAATGTTTTAAAAGGGGATATGAGTATTGTTGGTCCTAGACCTTTATTACCTCAATATTTGAAACTATATAATGATAGGCAGATGAAACGGCACAATGTAAAACCAGGTATAACTGGTTGGGCCCAGGTGAATGGTCGTAATGCTATTAGTTGGACTCAAAAGTTTGAATATGATGCCTGGTATGTTGAAAATATTTCTTTTGGTCTGGATTTGAAAATTTTATTTCGAACTATCAGGAAAGTATTAATTTTAGAAGGTATTAATACAAAGGATATGGCAACAACAGAACCTTTTAACGGTAGCAATTAATGATAATTTACGGTGCAAGCGGTCATGCTAAGGTTATTATAGATATTATTACTTCTAGTAATAATAAACCTATTGATTTTTTATTAGATGATGATAGATCCTTGAAAAAGCTCCTTGAATTTAGGGTAAATCATGATATAACTCCGGAAATGCTGAATCAGAAAGCGGTAATTGCTATTGGGGATAATCTTACAAGGAAGAAGGTGTCAAAGCTTCTAAAAAGTGCTTTTTGTAGTGCATTGGTTCATAAATCAGCAGTTTTATCAAATTATGTCGAAATTGGAGATGGGACAGTTGTAATGGCTAACGCCGTTATAAATTCATCTTCTAAAATTGGTAGACATTGTATAATGAATACAGCAGCGGTTGTTGAGCACGATGTAAGTATCAGTGATTTTGTTCACATTTCTCCAGCTGCCACTATTACCGGGAATGTGGAAATTGGAGAAGGAAGTCATGTAGGTGCCGGTGCTACGATTATACCGGGAATAAAAATAGGGAAATGGGTTACTATTGGAGCAGGAACGATTGTGGTTAGTGATGTGCCAGATTATGCTGTAGTTGTTGGAAACCCGGGAAGAATCATAAAGTATAATAAGAGTGAAAATGAATAAGGATAAAATATGGCTTTCCTCACCTCATATGGGTGGTAATGAGTTAAACTACATTAATGAAGCTTTCGCAGAAAACTGGATAGCTCCTTTAGGGCCAAACGTAAATGGTTTCGAGAGTGATATAAAAGATTATTTATCATCTGAAAAACTTGAAGTGGCTGTCCTGAGTTCCGGAACGGCAGCTTTACACTTAGCTTTAATTTTATCTGGAGTTACTAGAAATGATGAGGTTATATGTCAAAGTATGACTTTTGCAGCTTCAGCAAATCCTATAACCTATTTAGGGGCTAAACCAATATTTATTGACAGTGAAGCTGACACTTTAAATATTTGTCCGGAACAACTTGAAATTGCAATAAAAGATAGAATTTCAAAAGAGAAGAAACCAAAGGCAATAATAGCCGTACACTTATATGGAATGCCTTATAAAGTGGATGAGGTAAATGCGGTTGCAAAAAAATATAAAATTCCGGTTATTGAAGATAGTGCAGAAGCTTTAGGAAGTACCTATAAGGGAAAAAAATGTGGGACTTTTGCAGATTATTCAATTCTTTCTTTTAATGGAAATAAGATCATTACAACCTCTGGTGGAGGAGCTTTATTAACTAATAATAAGGAGCACAAACAAAAAGCTGTTTTTCTTGCTACACAGGCCAGAGATAATGCTCCACATTATCAACATAGTGAAATAGGCTATAATTATCGATTGAGTAATATTTCAGCAGGAATTGGTAGGGGACAAATGGAGGTTTTAGATAAAAGAGTGGAGGCCAGACGGGAAATGTTTCAATTTTACGTAAATTTATTCCGAAATGTTGATGGTATAAAAGTTTTTGAGGAACCAAATAGTGATTTTTATAGTAATCATTGGTTGACGGTCATTGAAGTGGATGAAGATAATACGGGAGGTATTAGCAGAGAAGACTTGAGAATATGTTTAGAGGCTGAAAATATTGAAAGTCGTCCCCTTTGGAAACCAATGCATATGCAACCAGTTTTCAATGAGTCTCCATTTTACGGCACAGGTATTGCTGAAGAGATGTTCAAAAATGGTTTATGTTTGCCTAGTGGTTCTAATCTTTCTGATAATGATAGAGATAGAATTAAAAATGCAATTCTAAATTGTTTGAAAAAATAGAGATTAAATTATGGGTAGGATAAAAAAAGCCCTTAAAAATATTCTTACTGGTCCCGACAACGAATTAGATATTAGAAATCTAAAATATCTTCCCCGTTGGGCCGTCTTATTAATAGATATAGGATTAGTTATAATATCCACGATACTCACGATCTTTATTTTAATTGACTTATCTCCTTTCCAGTATACTTTATTAAGCTTTTTTAATAAAGTAGTAATAATAGTAGCAATTAATATATTTTTCTTTTATATTTTTAAAACCTACGCAGGAATAATTAGATACTCTTCGAATGTTGACGCGTTAAAATTACTATTGGCTACAGTTGGTTCATTTATAAGTTTATTAATTATAAATTATACGACTTATTTCATTTTAGGAGAAAAAATCTTTTTGATTGGTGGATTACTGATAAACTTATGGATATCATTCTCATTACTTTTTCTTTTCAGACTCGGAGTTAAACAGGTTTATGAATATTTTAAAATAGTTCAAAAAAACGAGGCTTTAATAAGTGCAGTGATTTTAGGTGTAGATGAAAATGCTATTTCTATTGCTGGAGCATTGGAGATAGAGCACCCAAAACGTTTTAAAATTGTTGGATTTCTTACACAAGATTCCCATAAAAGGTTAAGAATACTTGATAAGCCTGTGCTTAGGCACACCGATAAAATTCATAAAGAAGTCAGTTCTTTAGAAGCAAAAGCGATAATATTTTCAGAAAACACTTTCACCCCCGAAGAAAAATTTAAACTAGTGGAAGAATGTTTGGAGCACGATATAGCAGTTTACAATGCTCCTTTAGTTTCGAACTGGAATGAAGATCAACCAATTGCGAATAAGGTAAAAACTTTACAGATAGAAGACCTTTTAGAGAGAGAACCAATTCAATTGGAAGTTCAGAATAAGATCGATCAATTAACCGGTAAAACAATATTAGTAACCGGTGCTGCCGGATCAATAGGAAGTGAAATCGTAAGGCAGGTTTCTGAATATAACCCGAAAAGGCTTATAATTCTTGATCAGGCAGAGACACCGTTACATAATCTACAACTTGAAATCGAAGCTAAATTCCCAGACCTAAACTTCAAGGTTATTGTTTGTGATGTTGGAAATCAAAAGAGACTGGAACTTATGTTTCAAAATCATAATATTGATGTTGTTTACCATGCTGCAGCATACAAGCATGTTCCTTTGATGGAAAGCAATCCTCATGAAGCAATTTTTGTCAATATTTTGGGTACAAAAAACCTTGCTGATTTAGCGGTGAAATACAATGCTGGGCATTTTGTAATGGTTTCAACAGATAAAGCCGTGAATCCGAGTAATGTAATGGGAGCTTCGAAAAGAGCGGCGGAGATGTATGTTCAATCTCTTTACCATGAACAGTTAAAGGTGGGACTAAGTAATACTAAATTCATAACTACAAGATTTGGTAATGTTCTAGGATCTAACGGTTCAGTGGTACCACTTTTTAAGAAGCAAATAGAAGCAGGGGGACCGGTTACAATTACCCATCCAGATATCATAAGATATTTTATGACAATTCCAGAAGCTTGTCAACTTGTGCTTGAAGCTGGCGCAATGGGTAAGGGTGGTGAGATATTTGTATTCGATATGGGGGAACCCGTGAAAATTATGGATTTGGCCATTAAAATGATTAAACTTGCCGGATATCAGCCTAACAAGAATATAAAAGTCAGAATTACCGGTTTAAGACCAGGCGAAAAGTTATACGAGGAATTGTTAAATGATGAATGTAAAACCTTACCCACTCATCACAAAAAAATTATGATAGGCCAGGATGTTGTTCGTAATTATGAAATGGTTAATGCAAAAATTTTAAAGATTATAAAATCGGCAAATAAACTTAGGAATGATAAAGTTGTTGCAAAATTAAAAGATCTTATTCCCGAGTTTAAGAGTAACAATTCTTTATACGAAAAACTGGATAATCTTCCAGAGTTGAAAAAATAGAATAGATTAAAGTTTATGAAAAAATTACTCGGGTTATTTATTCTAACCCTTTTCTTTACCAGCTGCGCAACAAAAGATCAGGTTGTATATTTTAATGATGTTCAAAAATTAGAAGGTCAAGCAAATTTATTAGAATATGAACCGAAAATAGAGAAGAATGATGTTCTTAGAATAAATGTATCTTCTTCTTCAATAAACGAGGAGATTGTGGCTCCATTTCAAATGAACCAGCAAGGTCAACAAGGAGGTGCTGGCGGTGGTCAAAACTCATCTTTAACTGGTTATCTCGTAAGTCCAGATGGGACGATTAATTTTCCTGTTTTAGGTACTGTAGAAGTATTAAATCTGACTCGAACAGAGATTCAGAAGAAATTGGAAAAACAGATAGCAGATTATGTAAGAGACCCTGTGGTAGATGTGAGAATTACAAATTTTAGTGTAACTGTTCTTGGTGAAGTTAGGTCTCCAGGCAGATTTCAGATTTCTGATGGCAGAGTTACGATGCCTGAACTTCTAGCTATGAGCGGGGACGTTAGCTATACAGGGAAACGGCAAAATATAAGAGTGATTAGAGAGGTAAACGGAGTGAAATCTGTAGGATTTATTGATATGACAGAAACAGATCTTTTTAATAGCCCATATTTTTATCTTAAGCAAAATGATATTGTTTATGTTGAACCAACGTATGCACGAATGAAATCAGCTGGTTTTTTTGGAAGTCCTGGAGCTATTTTAGGTCTTATTAGTTCATCATTAGGTTTAATATTTATTTTTACACGCTAGATGGAAGAATTAAACGATTTTAATGAGGAGAAAGAAGAATCAACCTTCGATTTAAAAGCTGAAATCTATAAGTATCTCGCCTATTGGAAATGGATATTATTCGGAGTTTTAGTTGGTGGATTGTTAGCTTACTTGTATAATAGATATACCATCCCAAAATTTAATACTGTAGCTACAATGATGATTGTAGACGATCAGGAAAAGAATGCCATGAATGCTACTCCATCTGGTGGCGGAGCATTATTTTCTTTGGGAGATGATGGCATTCAAAATGATATTGAAAAATTAAAATCCAAACAACTCGTAGAAAGTGTAGTGGATGAGTTGAATCATAATGTAAGTTATTTTATAGAGGGGAGTGTAATAGCAGTTGAATCTTACAAGTCAAGCCCGGTTTTAATTGAATTTATTTCTTCAGATAGTATAATTCATTCTATTTCTGCAAATCTTATTGTTACGCCCACCTCCGATACTTCGTTTAAATTAGAAGAGGAGAGTACTGGATATTCTGAAACTCATAGTATCGGTGAAGTGATTAAGCTTCATGGTATTCAATTCACGATTCTACCAAAGTCTGGTGAGTTAGTAGGTACTTTTAGAAAAACGAGTCCTGTTACAATTAAAGTTCAACCACTTAGGGAAGTTGCTGCTAATTATATATCTCAACTTCAAATAGCTCAAAAAGGACAGGCAAAGGATATTTTAGCTTTAAGTTTAATTCAAAATACTCCCAAGAAGTCAGAGGATTTTCTTAATAAATTAATGGAACGTTTTAATGAAGAAGGAGTTAAAAATAAACAGGAAGTTGCAGAAAACACCACTAAATTTATTCAAGAAAGGTTAGAAATGATAACTACAGAATTGGATTCTGTAGAAGTAAATATCGCAGATTTTAAAAGGGATAATAGAATTATGGATGTTGGAAGTGGAGCTTCTCAATTCCAATCTAAATTTTCTCAAGTAGAGCAGAAAATATTTGAATTAGAAACACAGCTTCAGCTCTTAAGTTCTGTGGAAGAATTACTCAGAGATCAAGGGAACTACGAACTTTTACCAGATGTCGGTATTAACGAAGGAGGTATTTCGGGATTTGTTAATTCTTATAATACCCTTATTATGGAACGCAATATGTATCTGGAAGGGGGGACTGAACGTAATCCGATAGTACAAACTCTAACTCAGCAACTGGATAGCTTAAGAGCTAATCTTTTTGAAAATATAGCAAGCACTAGACGTTCAATTAATGTAGAGTTGAGAGAACTTAATCAGAGAGGGAATGCTGCACAGAGTCAGTTTAGTAGCTTCCCTGGTTTGGAAAAGGGGATGCGTGGTATTGAGAGACAACAACAGATTAAAGAGCAATTATATTTATTTCTATTACAACGGAGGGAAGAAGCAGCTATTTCTTTTGCTGCAACTGCTTCAGTAGCCAGAGTAATTGATGAAGCTTTTACACTAAATAATCCTGTAGATCCTGAACCTTGGTTAATCTTAATTGGTGGCCTTATTATAGGCCTACTTATTCCCATCTTGATTATTTTCATAAAAAACATGCTGGATACTAAAGTCCATCACAAGGGAGATTTAGCTCCTTTATTAAAAGCAGTTCCTTTTATTGGTGAGATTCCACGGATTGGCCAGGATCAAACTGATGTTATTCATTTGAATGATAGATCTCCGCTTGCAGAGTCTTTCAGAATTTTAAGAACGAATCTAGCTTATCTTATACAAAACAAAGATAAGAATGTGGGTAATGTGATTTTTGTCACCTCTACTGTTAAAGGTGAAGGTAAAACTTTTATATCGTATAATCTATCCAGGACATTAGCAAGTACCAATAAATCTGTTTTACTTATAGGAGCAGATATTAGAAATCCGAAATTGCATAGATATACTACTACAACTGATGGTGCTCAGGAAAAAGGACTTTCCGATTACTTATATGATTATGATGTTGTTTCAAGTGAGGTTATTTCAAAAACAAATGAGAATGAAATTGCTGTTGATGTAATTTTATCAGGACCTATACCACCTAACCCTGCTGAATTATTGATGAATGATAGAATGGAAAGCTTAATTGATCAGGCACGGACGCAATATGACTATGTAATTGTCGACACCGCGCCGTCCATGATTGTCACCGATACACTTCTTATTAGTCAGCTGGCTGATTATACTCTTTATGTCACAAGAGCCGATTTTACAGAGAAAAATTTATTGGAGTTTCCAAAAGATTTAAAGAAGCAGGGTAAGCTGAAAGGCCTTGCTGTAATATTAAATGACGTAGATTATTCTAAGTTCTCTTATGGAGCTCAATATGGCTATTCCTATGGATATGGATATGGATATGGTGCTGATAAGGAAAGTAGATGGGAGCGTCTTAAAAAAAGACTATTTAGCTAAATAAGTTTTTTGAGTTTTGTATAATTTGTTGAAGAGTTTTCAAATGCTTTTTTGAGATTTTAATATTTTGAATTTTCTCTATGTGATCTTTCCGGTGAACGTCACTAGCCAATAGATCAATCATATCATTCTCAATTAACTGAAAAGCTGTTTTCTGGATTCCTTTTCCGTAATGACCTGAAAGAGATAACATGTTAAGTTGGAAATCACAACCGCGGGACCTAATATTTTCGTACTTCTGTAAATCTTTAGAATGCCAGTAGGAATATCTTTCAGGATGAGCCAGGATTGGAGAAAATGAATTATTCTGAAGTTTAAATAATATTTCGTTTAAATTAATTGGAGGCTGAAAATAAGACATTTCAACCAGAACTTTTTTCTTCGTTATGGGTAATATCTGGTCATTTTCAATAATTTCGGTAAAATGCTGATCCATCATATACTCGGCAGCATACCCAAGTTTTATAGAATCAGATAAGTGAGGCTTGAGCTCTCCATAGGCCTTTGATATTGTTTCTGGGGTATTTGGATAATATTCACCAATAACATGTGGTGTGGCAACAAAGTTTTTAATTCCTAAATTCTCAAATTCCCTAATTAATTCAATTGACTCTTCAACCGTTTTTGCTCCGTCATCTATTCCAGGCAATATATGGTTGTGAAAATCGGTTATACCTTCAATTAAATCAACTAAAAATGTATTCTTTCGAAATATTGATAACATCTCATCTATTTTGCCCTTCAAAATTACATAATTTTAATTCTTATTATTAATATTTGCAGAGTTCCTAGATTAAACACATGAGAATTTACTTCTTAAGCTTCTTATTTTTTCTTTTGTTCCTGGCTCCATCCTATGGACAGGTGTTTTATAATCTGGATTTTGAAGGTCAGGCTCAATTGTTTTCTTCAAAAGAATCACCTTTTTGGATGCATACTAATTCTCGTGGGCGATTAGACGAAAAAACCCATTTTTCAGGCTTATTATCTTATGAAGCAGAGATTGATCTCGGGGGAGATCGAAGCGCAGAATTTGGTTTGGGAGGATTTTTCAAGGATGGGTATGAAGATGGAATTTATTTGGATGAAGCTTATTTTTCTTATTCTTCTCCAAAACTTGGAATCGTCTTAGGAAAAAAACAACGAGAGGATCTATTCCAGGAACTCAGTGCTTCAAATCAAAGTATTCTGTGGTCTCTCAATGCTTCACCGCCACCTGGGCTTCGTATTTTCACGAGAGATCCCTATTTTGTTAATGGAGATCACGGCATTGGATTTATGTTCAGTCTGGAAGAATATATTTTGAATGATGATAGACATATTGACCAAACAAGGCTTCATCACAAAAGCGGACACATAGTTTATAGAAGTGAGAATAACTTTGAAATTACTCTTGGAGCTCAGCACTTTGTGCAATGGGCAGGTAATTCTGAAGAATTCGGGCAACTTCCCGGAGGACTTGACGATTACCGAAGAATTTTTACAGGAATGGCCAGTGAGAATGATGTAGGAAATGGTCAGGAAGTAAATGCCTTGGGTAATCAAATTGGTAGTTATGAGCTTATAATCAAAACAAAGATTCGTGATATAGATTTCCAATTTCTATATAATCATATTTTCGAAGATGCTTCTGGTTTAAAAGGAGGCAACCTACCAGATGGGCGATATGCTGTATATTTTGAGGATAACCGTGATACCTTCTGGGGAAACTCGTGGTTAAAAGCGTTTATGTACGAATTTTATTACACAAAAAATCAGAGTAGAAGACGAAAAAGTTCTGAAGAGGATGGAGCAGATAATTATTTTAATAATAACTTATATCGGTCTGGGTGGACCTATAGGAACCAGGTGTTAGGTGTACCTTTTATTCTTTTAAATGAGGAGAGTAGATTTAGAATAGGAACCAACATCCTAACAGTACATCATTTTGGTTTAAAAGGAGATGTCTTTGATAAGTTCCCATACCGTTTCCTTTTGAGTTACCGTAAGAATTATGGTGTTAAAGACTCATTTTTTGCTGAAACAAAGGAGGTTTTCTCGACACTTTTAGAATTAGAACTTATAAATACTGATTATATTCTGAAAGCACAGTTTGGAGCAGATATTAATTCTCAAGAACAATCCAATTTCGGAATTGGGTTAAATTTTTCAAAAACAATTTTTTAGGTTTTATTAACATATTTTTTGTATTTTCCACGAGCCTAAATCTATTTTAAAACTTGAGTAAGGAAACTCCCAAAATTAAACAGGAGGCTTTCGTAACATTATGTTATGAAAAAGGAATTGTGGCTTATTCTTCCACGGCTGAAGAGCTTTTCAAAATGTGCTTTGATGTACAAATAGCTTCAGAAAATTGTTTTTCTGAATACTTTCCTGAAAAAGAGAAGCATGAAATTAAGCAAAAATTAAAATCATGTTGGACGGGTAGATTTCAAAACTTTTCTATAAACTTCAAGAATAAAAAATTTAAACTACTCTTTTCATTATCACCTGTTCTTAATATAAGTGGTGATTTTGATCAAGTTTCTATTTGTATAGAACAAATTAAATTAGACAATAAACTTACCGGTTCATCTTGTCCTGATGAAATTGAGAAGGAACTGGAGTTTAATAAGCAAATTTATTCCAATCTATTTTATAATAATCCAGATGCAGTTTTTTCATTCGATCTTGAAGGAAATTTTGTTAATGCGAATACTGCTTCAGCGAAACTTGCTGAAACTTCTATTGAAAAACTGCTAAAAATGCATTTTCTGCCTTTAATCGCAGAAGAGGAACATGATGCTGTATTAGAGCGATTTACGAAGGCCGCAAATGGAGAAAATCAGAATTATCAAACCAATTTTACTAGTGTAAAGGGTACAAAGAAGATATTGGATGTAAATAACTTTCCAATCACCTACAATGGAAAGATTATTGGGGTTTATGGAATTGCGAAAGATATAACCAATCAAAAGTTAGCAGAGAAGAAAGTCACGGAGGAACGCCAAATGTTGAGGGCTATTATAGATAATATTCCTGACTATATTTTTGTAAAAGACAAAGAGCACAAGTCTATTTTAGCCAATAGGAAGTTTTATACGCAAATGCTCGGTCAGTCTAATGATCAAAGCTGTAAAGGTTATAGCCCTCTTGATTACCTTGAAACTGAAAGAGGTTTAGAAATTATTGAGGATAATGAGAGAGTTATGCGTACGGGAGAACCTGTTGTGAATCGCCCAGATCTCATTACAAATATAGAGGGTAGACAGGAAATGGTTTTACTTACCAAAGTTCCATTAAAAAATGAAAAAGAGGAAATTGTTGGGCTGGTAGGAGTAGCAAGGGATATAACCCAAACTTATCTCCATAATAAAAAACAGGAACTGGTATTTAGAATTATCAAGGCTTTTGGTGATAAACCCACTTTTAACGAGGCAATGATCAAAACCTTAAAGATTTTTTGTGACGAGCTGGAGTTTGATTATGCTGAAGCGTATAAGGTAAGTGTAAATAATCAAAAATTGGTAAGAACCGCCTTCTGGCCTTTAAATAAAGATCTTTCAGAAAATGATAATCCCGAAAGCGTATATTCTTTAGGCGAAGGACTTCCGGGAATGGTTTGGCAATCTGAAGAAGTGAAAATTTTACAGCAGGGAGATGGTACAGGTTTGCTTCAAAATATGGTTCTGGAAAAGAATAAAGAGATCAAAACTGCGGTAGGAATTCCAATCATTTTTCAGGATAAGCTGATTTCTGTTCTTTGTATGGGATCTATTAAGGATTCAAAAAAGATTGAACTGGATGTTCTGGGGGATATAACTCTGCAAATCGCTTCAGCCATTGAAAGAAAAAGGAGCCAGGATCAATTAAATGACTTTTTTCAATTTTCGCCTAATTTAATTGCTGTTATAGGAATGGATGGTTTTGTTAAAAAAATCAATCCATCTTTTGTAGAGAAATTTGGTTTTTCAGAATGTGATATATTATCTAAACCTTTTGCTGAATTTATTCATCCTGAAGATCTTGATAAAACTTATAAAGCTATAGAGACGGTGTCTATTGAGGGTTCAGATCTCGAATTACGATGCCTAAAAAGAAATGGAGATTTTCTTTGGATATCGTGGCGTTTTTCAAGGTATTTTGCAGAAGAGAATGTTGTTTTTATATATGGCACAGATATTACTCAGCTTAAACAGGTACATTACGAATTATCAGAACATATTGCTGAGCGTAAAAAAGTTCAAAAGAAGCTGGAAGATTCTGAGCTAAAATACCGAAGTCTTTTCGATGCAAGTCCACTTCCAATGTGGGTTTTAGATAGGAATAAATTAAATTTTTTAAAGGTCAATAAAGCAGCGATAGATCTATATGGGTTTACAGCCGAAGAATTCTCAAAAATGTCAGTTAGGGATCTTTGGGCTCCAGAACAGGGAAAGAGAATTGAAAGTATTGTTTCTGAAAATTATCACAGTTTTTTCCAGGTAAAGGTGGAACATATTAAGAAGAATGGCGAAAGGATCTTTGTAAATGTGAATAGTAACCCGATGATTTATGCCGGGGTGGAAGCACGTGTGTCGCTTATAAAAGATGTCACTGCCAGAATTAAAGCAGAGGAACAATTACTGCACAGTGAAAAACGATTTAAAGCATTGGTTCAGGATGGATCAGATCTTATCTCTATTCTAGATAAAGATTTCAATTATGTCTATAATAGTCCGGCTTCTAAAGCTGTTTTCGGTTTGGATCCAGATCAAGTAAATGGGACTAATTTTAAAAACTATATTCATCAAAAAGATTACCAAAATGTTGAAGACCATTTAAAGAAGATCTGGAAGCTGAAAAGGATTCAGCTACCATCCTATAGGATACGAAATGCTGAAAATAACTGGAGTTGGATTGAGACGATTATCACAAACCTTAGTGATGATCCAGCAATAGGAGGAATTGTTATGAACTCCAAGGACATTACAGAATTTGTAGATAAGGAAAGGGAGCTTCTTGAAAGTTTGAGACGTTATGATATCGTAGCGAAAGCCACGAGTGACCTAATTACTGATTATGATATTGATGAAAATAAAATTAAGGTTAGTGATGTAGCGTTTGAAATGTTTGGATTTTCCAATGAAGATGGTATATACTCGGGAGAGTGGTGGGCAAATAGGACACATCCTGATGATCATGAATATGTACAATATCATTCAAAGCAAATGCAGGATGGTCATATAAAAAATCTAACCATCGAATATCGTTTTAAATGTGCAGACGGATCTTATAAATATATTCTTGACAGGAGTTATCTTATGCTGGATGATGACGGAAAACCAAAGCGCATCATTGGATCTATGCAGGATATCACCGAAAGAAAACAACACTTAATTGCTATTGAAAATCATAATAAAAGGCTTCAGGAAATTGCATGGACACAATCTCATGTTGTAAGAGCCCCTCTGGCAAAGGTGATGGGACTTGTAGATTTACTGATAAATTATAGAAATGATCTTGATAACGTTAATGGAATACTGGATAATATTTTAACTTCAGCAAATGAGTTGGACGTAATTATAAGAAAAATTGCGGTTCAAACCGAAGATGAATTATAAAAATAGCCCTTCAAAAACCCTACGCATGCTACGAACTATAATTATAGATGATGACGAGATAGTTACCTTTCTTCAAAAAAAAATAGTAACTAAATGCGAATTTGATCAAGATCCATATGTATTTAAAGAAGCTCAAAAGGCAGTAGATTTCCTGGAAATTGATGCGGATGATGATACAGATTACCTAATCATGCTGGATATAAATATGCCGAGGATGAATGGTTGGGAATTTCTTGAAAAGATTAAATCGATCAAAAAAAATGAAAGATTTTATGTGGTAATGGTAACTTCTTCAATAGATCGAAAAGATAAAAGGAACGCAGCAGAAGATCCACATGTTGTAGACTTTATTGAAAAACCAGTTTCAGCAAGACATTGTTCCAAACTTAAAGGTATTGCTAAATTATCAGCTCATTTTGAAGATAGTTGAGATCTAGTTTTTGTCTAATAGGATCGGCGGTTTTTATTTTCTCTTCAGCCCATTCTTTTTCTTCTTCATCTGCTTCGTCAGTGTCTTCATTAATCGCTTCTGCAGTTGGCTCATAGTTCAGTTTGATATACATTGGGAAATGATCTGACCCAATATTTCTTTCTCTTGCAATCTCAATAAGAGTGAAATCTTTAGTGTGAAAAACGTGATCTAACGGCCACCTAAGTAAAAAATAATTAGAATGAAACGTATTGAAGAAGCCTCTTCCTATTCTGGGATCCATAAGACCGCTTAATTTCTGAAAAAGCCTCGTGGTTCTGGACCACGCAACATCGTTTAGATCTCCAAATACAAGAATAGAGTCTTTTTCAGCATCTACATCTCTTCCTAGCATTAGTAATTCGGCATCACGATTTGTAGAAGTTTCGCTTTCTGTTGGGCTGGGGGGCATGGGGTGTAAACAATGAAACCTTACCTTTTTTCCGGTTCTAAGAATCACATAACCATGAATAGAAGGAATATCATCCTGAACCAGGTACCTTACTTTTGCGTCTTTAAACTCCAGTTTAGAATAAAGGTGCATACCATATAGATTATCTTTAGGTATTTTAATAGTATGCTGATAATCTTTTTCTAAAACTGAGAGTTCCTCTTCCCATCTTTTATCTGTCTCTAAGGTTAAAAGGATATCCGGCTGCCTTTCGTTTACCAGAGAAATAAGTTTATCGCTACGTTTGTTTGAAGTAAGAACGTTACTAACAAGAATAGAAATCGAAGCATTAGGATCTGAACCTTTAAATTTAAGAACCTGTTTTTTCGAAATATAGGTATACGGGAATATCTTCTTAAACTGATAAAGTAGACTTAAGATTAGAGTTCCTACGCCAAAAATTTGCCATAACTCTTCGAAATCGTAGATGAGAATGGAAGCGGTAATAACGCAAATAATGAGAAAACTTATCTGAATTCTGGGAAAATCAAAACCTCTTATCCACCATTCATCAAACCTTGTTAAAGATGCGATAGTAGGGATACACATTAAAATAGTGAAGAATACTAATATAATTTCTCCTGCAGTCATACTGGAAAACCGTTTTTAGAAGCTATAGTTAAATCCTATGCCTTTAGTGTCTATGCCGGTTCCCATAACATTCGTGTTCATAGTTGGATAAACATCCAATTTTTCATTCCCGATCTTATGAATTTCAGGTACTAAGATACCACATGCGGCGCCAATTCCAAAGCCTATTAAATTATCTGTGAGAAAATGTTTTCCAGCTTTAGTTCTTAAGTAACCCACATATGCGGGTACTGCAACTGCTCCTGCCCAAACAAAAGGAACTGCAGGTGATTCCGGATTAAAATCCTGAAATACTTTCGCTGTGAAGAACGTTGCTGCAGCAGTCGCGGCCGTATGCCCGGCAAAAAATGATCTTTGTGCATCAGAATCTAACCTGTCCTCTATTGGAAGTGTTTCATTATAAACCAAAGGACGGCTTTTTTGAACATTACCGGCTGTTATAGTAAAGAAAGCTCCGGTAGTGGCCATAGTTTCAACAAACATTACAGAGATCTGTCCAAAATTGCTTCGTTCATCTTCGCCTAGCAACATTAAAATAGGTGTTGCAAACGAAGCGTAAAATGGAATATAGCTTAATTCATCTGCCTTTTCTGAGTAATTCCCAACAGCACCGCGGTTAATTCCCCAAATATCATCTCCATCCAGATTGGCTAATTCCGTTTCAGATAAGTTGGCTTTATTCTGTATGCTAATAACACCAAGAACATTTAGGCCAACAGACCCTGCGATCCATGCTCCATCTTTCCAGAAATCTGTTTTGTAAGGAGACTTCTTTTCCTGCGCCGTGAGATTAAATGAAATAAGGCCAATAAGTAGTATATAGAAATATTTGTTCATCATTTTTCTTTTTTTCAAATCTCTTATATCCTGTGAAAAATGAGAAGTAATTAAGAAAAGAATAACAGGATTTCAGTTAAATTGAATAGTTGGTATTAACAAAAGTTTAGTGAGTGTTTATAATGCTTGCTTTTACTTTCTGTATAAAAAGAATTAATTTTAAGCATATGAAGAAAAATGGAGACAGGGAGATAAGAGGATTCATATTTGATAAGTATGATGCACCGGAGACTTCTCCTTTTGATAAGCTATTTGAAATTTTTAAAGAGATCATTACCCATACTTCAGGCGATCTTGACGAAGCACTGGATTGGCTAAAACAACTTGATGAGGAATATCAGTTAACAAATGCGGAGTATACTCTGGACGACTTTGTAGAAGACCTGAAGAAAAAAGGCTATATAAAGGAAGAAATAGATCAGGATGGAAAGGGAAGTATGGCCATTACTGCAAAAACTGAGCGGGCAATTCGTCAACAGGCCCTTGAGCAGATATTTGGTAAGTTAAAGAAAGGTTCTTCCGGTAGCCATAGAACTAGCCGCACCGGTCGTGGAGATGAACATACCGGGGACTTCCGGTCTTATCAGTTCGGGGACTCCCTAAGCCGAATTTCTATGACGGAAAGTCTTAAAAATGCGCAAATTAATCATGGAATTGGAGAGTTTTCAATGTCTGAAGATGATCTGGTGGTAGAAGAAACTCATCATAAATCGCAAATGAGCACGGTGCTCATGATAGATATTAGCCATAGTATGATTCTTTATGGAGAAGACAGGATCACACCGGCAAAAAAAGTAGCGATGGCGTTGTCTGAACTTATTACTACACGATACCCTAAAGATACCTTGGATATTCTAGTTTTCGGAAATGATGCATGGCCTATTTCAATAGCAGAATTACCTTACTTAAAGGTGGGGCCTTATCATACCAATACCGTTGCCGGGTTAGAGCTGGCTATGGATCTTTTGCGCCGTAAAAGAAATACGAATAAACAAATTTTTATGATCACAGACGGGAAACCAAGTTGTGTGAGGGAAAGAGATGGGAATTACTACAAAAACAGTATGGGACTGGACCCTTATATCGTAGATAAGTGCTATAATATGGCAAGACAGGCAAGAAAGGTACGAATACCAATTACTACCTTTATGATTGCCCAGGATCCTTACTTAACAAGATTTGTTCAGGAATTTACAGCGGCCAATCAAGGGAAGGCGTTTTATACCGGATTAAAAGGATTAGGCGAAATGATCTTTGAAGATTATGAAATAAATAGAAAAAAACGAATTAGAGGCTAAGAAAAAGTATATGGATAAAGAAAAAATAAAAGATCTTGGTGCGTTGAAAAAGGCTGGTTACGAAAGTAAAGGTATCAAAGATGAACTTCGGGATAACCTTAAAGAAAAGATAAAAAATAAAGAGAATGCTTTTACGGGAATTCATGGTTACGATTATACGGTAATTCCTGAACTTGAAAGAGCTATTCTTTCCAGGCACAATATTAATTTACTGGGCTTACGGGGTCAGGCCAAAACAAGACTTGCAAGACTCATGGTAAATTTATTAGATGAGTGGATGCCCGTTGTGGAAGGTTCAGAAATTAATGACGATCCATTAAAACCCATAAGTAGATATGCTAAAGAACTTATTAGGGAGAAAGGAGATAAAACTCCTGTTTCCTGGGTGCATAGAGATGAACGTTTTTTTGAGAAATTAGCTACTCCAGATGTAACAGTAGCCGATCTTATTGGTGATGTAGATCCTATAAAAGCTGCAAACTTAAAACTGAGCTATGCCGATGATCGTGTAATTCACTTCGGAATGATTCCGCGTGCGAACAGAAGTATTTTTGTCATTAATGAATTGCCAGACCTACAGGCCAGGATACAGGTCGCACTTTTTAATATCCTTCAGGAGGGAGATATTCAAATTAGAGGTTTTAAACTAAGGTTACCTTTAGATATGCAATTTGTCTTCACTGCAAATCCTGAAGATTACACAAACAGAGGTAGCATTGTAACCCCATTAAAAGACAGGATTGGATCTCAAATTCTTACTCATTACCCAGAAGATATTGAAACTGCAAAGGTCATTACTTCACAAGAGGCACAATTAGATGAAAGACAAAGAGAACTTGTACATGTTCCGGAGATTGCTAAAGACCTGCTGGAACAAATTAGTTTTGAAGCTCGCGATAGCGAATTTATAGATCACAAAAGCGGAGTGAGTGCCAGGATGAGCATCACTGCTTTTGAAAATTTGCTAAGTACCGCGGAAAGAAGGGCAATTAGAAATGATGAAAATAGAACCTCATTAAGATTTGGAGATTTTTTAGGAGTGATCCCCTCTATAACCGGTAAGGTGGAGCTGGTTTATGAAGGAGAGCAGGAGGGAGCGGCTTTTGTTGCACAGCAGCTTATAGGAGATTCGGTCAAAACACTTTTTCCTGACTATTTTCCGAAGATTGAACAACTTCAGAGACCAGATGAAACCACCCCTTATGACGATCTCGTAGAATGGTTTTTTGAAAGTTCAGGTTTTGAATTGCCTGATGATCTTTCAGATGCTGAATACAAAGAAAAATTAGATTCCATAGGACCCCTGAAAAAATTAATTGAAAAACATCAACCAGAACTTAAAAATGAAGATTCCTACTTCATGAAAGAATTCCTGTTATGGGCGCTGGTAGAATTTAAAAAACTGAGTAAGAAGAGATTTTCAAAAGGTCTTCAGTTTAAAGATCTTTATGGAAGCTATATCAGCGGATTATAAAATTTCAATTTATAAATTATTAAAAATCAACCCGATAATTTAAATTATCGGGTTTTTTGATGGCTCATTTTGTCAATCTCATAATTCTCGCATCGATTTCAATAAAAAGTTTTGCCCGTAATATTATTTGAATACCTTTAATCAAGATTTCGAGGAAAAACCGTGAAAAAACTTCAAGAAAATATCAATATGATCAACAGGAAAACTTCTTTCCGCTGTACTTTGATTAATATGATCATGACCGGTATTACCCCTTATGGGGTCCTTGCTATATAACTTTCGTCCGTACACCTATATCTTAATATTTATAAATTTTTCTAAAACAATTTCAGTTATGCATATCCTGAAATTTGGCGGTTCATCTTTAGCTAGTTCTGAACGTATAAAGTTGGTTGCCCAAACCATAAAAAATCATCTTGAAAAAGACACTGTTGTGTGTGTTTTTTCAGCATTCGGTGGAGTGACCAACGACCTTCTACTTATGGCTGAAATGGCTGCAAAAGAAGATGAGTCTTATAAAGAAATTCTTTTAAAGAATGAAAAAAGACATTTTGAAGTAGTAAAAGAACTTATTCCGGTCACTGCTCAAAGTGCAATCTTAAGTAAAGTAAAAAATCAATTTAATCGACTTGAGACCCTGTATGAAGGAGTTTTTCTGCTGAATGAACTATCAGATAAAACAAAACATGTGATCTCAGGTTTTGGAGAAACCTTAAGCTCTCAAATTATTTCTGAATATTTTAAAAGCCTTAAAATTGATAGTTTGTGGGTGGATTCAAGCGAGCTTATTGTTTGTAAGAACCTTAATGAGAAAGTCCAGGTGAATTATGAAAGAACCAATTCAAATCTAAAAGAGTTCTTTAAAGAAAAGAACGCCGATCTTTTTATAGTTCCGGGTTTTGTAGCCAAAAACGATCTGGGAGTGCCAAGTACTTTAGGGCGTGGAGGTTCAGATTTTACTGCCGCGATTATAGCCGGAGCCTTGGAAGTAGATAAAGTATTAATCTATACGGATGTAAACGGAATGTTTACGGCTAATCCAAGCCTGGTTCCACAAGCTTATCCTTTAAAAGAAATTTCTTATGAAGAGGCTATGGAGCTTTCTCATTTTGGAGCAAAAGTTTTGTATCCGCCTACTTTGCAACCATTGCTAGATAAGAATATTGAAATACATATTAAAAATACCTTTGAACCTGATAATCCTGGAACTTTAATTTCAAAGTCAAGTAAGAAAAACTTTAGATGGGTTACAGGAATTACCCATATAGATTCCATTAAGCTTTTAAATATTGAGGGAAGTGGGATGGTTGGTATTCCTGGCTTTTCCAAACGTTTCTTTGAGATCCTTTTTCAGGAAAATATCAATGTGGTCCTTATTACCCAGGCATCTTCAGAACATAGTATTTGTATTGCGGTAAAAGATGATGAAGCTTATAAAGCGAAAGAAGCCCTGGATGAAGCGTTTGAAGTGGAGATAGGCTATAAAAAAATCAAACCGGTAGAGATTGAAGAAAATGTTTCTATTATTGCCCTGGTAGGAGACCGCATGAAGAGTCATCATGGCTTAAGTGGAAAGATGTTTAGCGCGCTTGGAAACAATAATATCAATATTAGAGCTATTGCACAGGGTTCTTCTGAAAGGAATATATCTGCCGTAATCGCAAAAAAAGATGTTGTTAAAGCCCTGAATACACTACATGAACAATTTTTCGAAGTTCCTTCAAAAGAACTTAACTTATTTATTACGGGAGTTGGAAATGTTGGAAGTAAACTTCTGGATCAGCTAAAGAAACAGGAAAAGTATCTTCTGGATAAATTAAGGCTGAAAGTACGGGTTTTAGGACTTTCGAATTCTAAACAGATGGTATTTGATGACAATGGGATAGATCTTCAAAACTGGAAGGAAGCCCTATCTAATGGGAAAAGAGCTGATAAGCAAAAGTTCTTTGACAGCGTAAAAGAACTCAATCTTAGGAATAGCATTTTTGTAGATAATACAGCAAGTCCAGATATTTCTGGTTGGTATAAAAATTATCTGGCAAACTCAATTTCAGTAGTAACCTGCAATAAAATTGCCTGTGCAGATGCATTTGAGAACTATCAAAATCTCCAGGATCTCACCAGGGAATATGGCGCTTCATTTTTATATGAAACTAATGTGGGGGCTGGTCTCCCAATCATTGATACCTTACAAAACCTTGTTGCATCTGGAGATAGAATAACAAAGATACAGGCGGTTCTTTCTGGAAGCCTGAACTTTGTGTTTAATAGCTACAATGGCTCAGAACCATTTTATAAAGTGGTTGAAACTGCTATGAAAGAAGGCTTTACTGAACCCGATCCAAAAATAGACCTGAGCGGAGTGGATGTAGCCAGAAAGATCCTTATCCTCGCCAGAGAGAGTGGTTTGCAACTTGAACTGGATGATATTGAGAGAGAAGACTTTCTTTCTGAGGAAAGTCTTAATTCGGAAAGCAATGCGAAATTTTTTGAATTGCTAAAACAGGATGAAGAGAATTTCAAAAAAATGTATGATCAGGTAGATGCGAATAATGCCGAATTAAAATACGTAGCTCAATTGGAAGATGGGAAAGCAAAAGTAGGCCTGCAGGAAGTTGGTGCCCAGCATCCATTTGCAAACTTAAGCGGAAGTGATAATATCGTTTTATTCTTTACTGAACGATATCCCGAGCAGCCATTAATAGTAAAAGGAGCAGGAGCAGGAGCAGAGGTTACCGCTTCTGGAATTTTTGCCGATATTATAAGAATAGGAAAGAAGTAATTATGGAACAATTAAAAGTTTTTGCGCCGGCTACAGTAGCCAATCTTTCCTGCGGATTTGATGTTCTCGGATGTTGCCTGGATTCTGTAGGTGATGAAATGTTCATTAAAAAGAATGATCTTAATGAGATTAGAATTACTAAAGTTACTGGCCAGAGTCTGCCTATGGAAGCCGATCAAAATGTGGCCGGAGTTGCCGTGAAATCGCTTTTGAAAGAATTGGATTCGAATCAGGGATTTGATATTGAAATTTCTAAAAAAATCAAACCGGGTAGCGGCATAGGAAGTAGTGCCGCAAGTTCAGCGGGTGCTGTTTTTGCGGTAAATAAGATTCTTGGGGAACCGTTTAACCCCCATCAGCTAATATCTTTTGCCATGCAGGGAGAATTGCTGGCAAGTGGTAATGCCCATGCAGATAATGTGGCGCCGGCAATATTAGGTGGTTTCAGCCTGGTAAGAAGTTACTGCCCTTTAGAGGTACTTAGTTTGCCTGTTCCTGAAGAATTAAGAGTGGTAGTGCTTCACCCGATGATAGAAATAAAAACGAAAGATTCCCGCTCTATTATAAAACAAAATGTAAGTTTAAAATCTGCCATTAACCAATGGGGAAATTTAGGGGCACTGGTTAGTGCGCTCTATACCGAAGATTATGAACTATTGGGAAGAAGCCTTCAGGATGAAATTGTAGAACCGGTACGATCTATCCTGATACCTTATTTTCAGGATCTTGATGAACTTGTAACTGAAAAAGGTGCCTTAGGATTTGGTATATCAGGTTCGGGGCCTTCAGTATATGCTTTGTGCAAGGGAGATGAGAATGCCCATAAAGTAAAAGATGCTATGGAAACATTTTATTCAGATAAAAATATAGATTTTGACCTGCATTTATCAGCGATCAATAAACATGGAGTAAAAATATTATGAAGTATTTCAGCTTAAATAACAGGGAGCATACCAGTAATTTTGAAAATGCTGTGGTTCGCGGATTAGCTCCGGACAAGGGACTTTACTTCCCGGATGAGATCAAAAAACTTCCTGCCTCTTTTTTTCAAAGTATTGAAAATCTGGATAAAACAGAGATTTCCTTTGAAGTTATTAAGGCTTACGTAGGAGATGAAATTCCAGATTCAGCATTGATAAATATTATCGAAGAGACGATAGATTTTGAATTTCCGGTTGTGGAGGTCGAGGAAAATATTAGTACTCTGGAATTGTTTCACGGGCCAACACTTGCTTTTAAAGATGTGGGAGCACGCTTTATGGCCGGTAGTCTTGGACATTTTATTAAAAAAGGCAACCTTGGTAAAATTACCGTTTTGGTGGCTACATCTGGCGATACCGGCGGTGCGGTTGCAAATGGTTTTCTAGGGGTTGAAGGGATTGATGTAGTAATTCTTTATCCCAAAGGAAAAGTGAGTAAAATCCAGGAGAAGCAGCTTACCACTTTAGAAGATAATATCACTGCTTTAGAAGTTGACGGAACCTTTGATGATTGCCAGACCATGGTAAAAAAAGCTTTTCTAGATTCAGATATTACAGATAAAAGAAAGCTTACTTCAGCAAACTCAATAAATGTTGCGAGGTGGTTGCCACAAATGTTCTATTACTTCTTTGCGTATAAACAACTAAAATGGAAAGATCGAAAACTGGTGTTTTCAGTACCTAGTGGAAATTTTGGTAATATTTGCGCCGGTTTGCTTGCCAGGAAGATGGGATTACCAATAGACCGTTTTGTGGCTTCAAATAATGCCAATAATACCGTTACAGATTACCTCGAGACAGCGAAATATAAACCTAAACCAAGTGTGCAGACAATTTCCAACGCTATGGATGTAGGTGATCCCAGTAATTTTGTAAGAGTTCTTAAAATATTCAGGAATGAACATTCAGCTTTAAAGGAACATTTTTCTGCTTATAGTTTTGATGATTTGCAGACTAAGAAAGCGATGAAGGATGTATATGAAAAAACAGGTTATGTGATGGATCCTCATGGAGCGGTTGGATACTTAGGGCTTCAGAAATTCATGGAAAGTAATCCCGGTTATTACGGAGCTTTTTTAGAAACTGCCCATCCTGTAAAATTCCTGGATACGGTAGAGGAAGCTATTAATGATAAACTGGCAATTCCAGATGCCATACAAGGCTTGATGAATAAACAAAAAAAATCCCTTCAAATCAATCATTACAAGGATTTGAAGGAATTTTTATTAAACTAATACCTTAATATTTCGCAGGATTTTCACCAGGAAGACTATTTAGAATAAAATCTCTAAGATCGTCATTGGCCTTTTTGAGATCTTCATTTCTTAAATACATCATATGGCCGCTTCGGTAACCTTTAAAACTGAGGCGGTCTTTCATTTTTCCACTAGGGTCAAGCTGCCACATAGAGTATTTTGCGTTGAAATAAGTGGTCGCACCATCATAATAACCAGACTGGATCAATACATCTAAATTTGCATTTTGAGCCATCGCCTGTCTCAGGTTTTCACCTGTATTATTTCCACTTCGGTCCCATGGATGAACGGGGCCGAACATAAAATACTTCAAGTCTGTTTTAAACTTTAATTCTTCTCTCAAGTAATAATTAATCGCAGGGGTAAAGGAGTGCAGCCATGAAGTCAATTCAGCATTATAATCTGGGTTATCACCAGCTTCTTTAGAATCGAGACCTCGATATCTTGAATCCAGGCGTCCTACCGTATAACCCTCTTTTTCCCTTAAAAGATCTTTCCAGAAATACCTAAATGGTACTTCAAGGTTATTCTGAAGGATCACTTCTTTTTTAATTCCTGAATAATAGGCCATTTTTTCAGCTACTTCCTGTTTTTTGACATCGTCAGTAAAACCACCTTTTACCAGGACAGGTAACAATTCATTGATGGCATAATCTTCAACTTCAGGTAATAATTCATCAAGATCTTTGCTTTGTAATTCTGCCGGCAATACCTTATGATACCAGGCAGCTGCTGCAAAATAGGGTAGTCTGTTCGCCACTTCAACAGGACCCTCACGATCCAGGCCAATTTCAGTAGGAGAAACGAGGATCACTCCATTAAGATACATCCACTGGCTATTCTGTAATTCCAGTGCTAAACCAGAAACCCTGGTGGTACCGTAGCTTTCTCCAATAAGATATTTAGGAGATAACCATCGATTTTTTCTGGTTACAAAGGTGTTGAGCCATTCTGCCAGATATTGAATATCTGCCTGTACCCCAAAGAATTTTTTTTTGTCTACCTTTCCTTCAGTATCTGGAATTGGCCTGGAGTAGCCTGTATTTACAGGGTTTACATATACTATATCTGCAATATCAAGAATTGAGTGCGGGTTTTCTTTAATCCCGTAAGGCTGAACCGGGAAACCCTCTTCATCAATCTTTAGAACCCGGGGCCCTGTATAAGCAATGTGCATCCAAACCGAGGCAGAACCGGGACCTCCGTTAAAAGAAATCACCAAAGGCCTGTTTTCATTATTCTTTACACCATTTTTAGTGTAATAAGTATAGAAAAGACTGGCGACAGGTTCTCTGTCTTCATTCCAAAGAGGCATCATACCGGTTTCTGCAGTATAAGCAATGGATTTTCCATTGATAGTTACAGAATGCTGGGTAGTGACAGAAGTATCGGTGGGAATTTTAACTTTTTGAGCCTGAGTTTCAACAATGCAGATTGAAATTAAAAGGATTAATATGGTAAGCTTTTTCATTTTAGTATATGAATTCTAAGGGTTTAAATTTATTTTTTATTGTTTAAGTTTTCATCTCTAAATATAATCACATAGCTAAGGATGATCGCTCCAGCTGCTGCTAATAGAAAAAATAGCATCGCAAGGCCGGGATAGCCAAAAATTGTAAAATCTGAAGGTACCTGCATTAGCATGGAAGCACCGATGATCATAGATGCAATGATAAGACCTAATGTAATCCTGTTAGCAACCTTTTGGAAACCATCGGTGACACGTTTTTCGTCTATTGCGTCAATTTTTATTTTGAATTCGTTGTTTGCCAGGTTTTCTGAAATTCGGTTCATTCGTTCCGGCATTTTTTCAACAAAATGCTTGGATTCAATGAGCGTGCTAAAGAAATTCTCAGGCTTTAGTTCATTAAGCATTTTTTTCCTCATGATCTCATGAACGTTTCTCTGAATTGCAGCCCGAAGGTCAAATTCAGGATCCAGCATCGCTACGATTTGATCGAGGTTCAATAGAATTTTTCCAAGAATATTGATCTCTACAGGAAGTTTGATGTGTGTGGTAAGGGCAAGCCGATTGAGCTGGATCAAAATCCTGCCGGTTTGAAGATCTTTAGCAAGACTGTTCTCACTCTCCATGATCACATCGCTCACCGTTTTTGAGAATTGTTTCTTTTGAGAATCTTCAGTTAATTCACTCATTTTTAGGAGTGAATGGGCGGTTTTCTCTCCATTACTCTGGCTAATAGCCAAAAGAAGTTCAATGAGATTTTCCTGAAGTTGGGGTGTGAACCTCGCCACCATTCCCAGATCTATTAGAGCGATCTTATTATCGTCAGTAAATTTTATGTTCCCGGGATGGGGATCTGCATGAGCAAATCCGTCATTGATGATCTGTTGCAGGTAAGCTTCTACCAGCTCTTCCACTAATTCAGAATAATCATTTTCCATTTGGCGCAGAGGGGAAAGGGAAGTGATCTTCTTTCCGCTTACAAATTCCATGGTCAACACTCTGGATGTACTGTAGTCATCCACCGGCGCAGGGATGAGCAAATGTTCGTACGCCTGCAGGTTCTTTTTTAAAGTCTTAAGATTCTGAGCTTCCTTTTTATAATCCAGTTCATTGATCAGGATACGTCTTAATTCAGCAAAGACTTCATCAATAGCATACGTTTTAGCAGATTCCAGGTGATTTACAGCCAAAGCAGTAAGTTCATCTAGGGTATCCAGATCTTCCATGAATTGCTTTGCAATCCCGGGTCTTTGAATTTTCACCGCTACTGGTCTTCCTGAATGTAATTCGGCACGATGTACCTGCCCAATCGAAGCGCTGGCCAGTGGCTTTTCTTCAAAAGAATTGAATGCTTTTGAAATTTTAGTGCCAAGCTCTTTTTCAACAATTTCTTTAACTTCTTCAAAGGGCACAGGAGAAACATTGTCCTGCAAATTTGCGAGCGCATTCAAGTATTCATCTGGTAATAAATCTGGTCTGGTAGAAAGCAATTGCCCCAGCTTGATATAAGTGGGCCCCATTGCCTTAAGGTCTTCTACCAACTCCTCTGGTGTCTGATCAAATTTATGTTCTTCGTCTTCTTCTGATAAATCATTATTTAAGGCGACGTTACTGGTCTGGCGAAATAAATCACTGTTCCAGTACTTGATCATAAAACGAATGAATTTATAATACCTTCTAATCTTATCTGGCGTATTGCTCATGAATGTAGAAAATGGTTAGGTGCCTAAATTTATAAAATTAAGGGACATTAAAATGAAAGCAAATTATTTAAATGATTTATATTATTTGGATGTCCAAATAAATATAGAAGATCTCCCTGCTGAATAATAGTTTCTGGAGAGATCTCTGTAAGATATTTTCTATCACGCTGAATGGCCATTAGCGTAACGCGATAATTCTTTCCAATACCTGATTCCTGAATACTTTTACCTACAATTTGGTGATTATCCCGTTGCACTTTGAGGGTCACAATCTCCCTATTCGGAATATTGAGATGTTGAAGGGCAGGGGAGTGCGGACTTTTTTTCATCGAGGTAAGCAGCTCGTAGTCTGAAGACCTGATCTGGTTAATGAATTCCTGAATTTCATCGAAGGGAACAAGGTATTTTTTCAGAACACGGGTAAAGATTTCAATGGAAGTTTCAAATTCTTCAGGAATCACTTCGTCAGCTCCTAACCTTAGTACATCCTCCATTTCTTTAACATATTTAGTCCTTACTATAATGGTAGCCGTTTGCGTGAATTGCCTTATGCTACTCAGCATTTTCTTCGTAGCACCTGGGTCTGAAATAGCGATTACGATCACCCTTGCTTCCTGAACATGCGCATGTTTTAAAATGGTAGTATTCGTGGCATCCCCAAATATGATAGGTTCTTTATTCTTTTTTGCTTTTTCAAACGATTCTGGATTCGCATCGATGATCACGTATGGGATTTCAGCTTTTCTAGCTGCTTTAGAAATATTGGTACCATTTACTCCATAACCAATTAAGACCAAATGATCATGGAGATTTTCTTCTGAAAATTCTTCTTCAGCCTGCGAACTTTTTTTAATATTTTCAAGGCGTTTTCTCACTGCCGCGGGAATTGGAGCTTTAAGTATTGCATAAGTAATCCTTGGAGCTGAAGAGATAAGAAATGGTGTTACCCCCATAGTGATAATAGATATGGCCAGAAAATATTGATAGATATTCTCTGGAATAATGCCATTGTCTTTCCCAACACCAGAAAGTAGCAAGGAGAATTCACCCACCTGGAAAAGGCTGAAAAGAGCCAGGAATATTGTTCTTACAGGATATTTAAGGATTAGAACCGTAAAGCCCACAATTAACATTTTAAGTAGTATAACCCCAATAACCAGTAAAAATATATTCAGCAGATTATTAAAAAAGAATTCCAGATTTAATAAGGTTCCTACTGAAATAAAGAAAAAACTAATGAAGATCTCTCTAAACGGTAAAACATTAGCAGTGGCCTGATGGCTGTAATCTGATTCAGAAATAATGAGTCCGGCAAAAAAAGCTCCCAATGCTAATGATAATCCAACGGTAGAGGTAAGCCATGCAACCCCAAAACAAAATACTACTACGGTGAGTATAAATAATTCCTGATTTTTAGTTTTTACCACCCATCCAAAGATCTTTGGAGCAACAAAACGCGCGAGGATATAAACAATTACCAGCACCAGTAATATTTTTAGTGCCATAATCATGATCGTGGATATGATATTTGGAGTTTCCCCTGCGAGAAGGGGAGTGAAAAGCATCATTGGAACAACAATGATATCCTGAAAGATTAAAATACCAAGTCCAATCTTACCGTGAGGCGTGGATATTTCTCCTCTTTCCTGTAGTAATTTAAGAACTATGGCAGTACTACTTAGACTAAATAGAAAACCAAGGAAAATGGAAGTGTTCATCGGTAGTCCTATAAAGTAGGAAATAGCTGCTGTGATCACTATAGTTCCTCCCACCTGCAAACCTCCCCCAAGAAATATTATTTTTTTAATTGAGGCGAGACCTTTTAGAGATAGTTCTATTCCAATAACGAATAGAAGAAAAATAATTCCTATTTCTGAAAGTAATTCAACCTCGTGTTGCGAGCTAATGAGATTAAAAGCATGAGGCCCTGCAATGATACCTGCTAGCAGGAAACCTAGTATTGCCGGAAGTTTTAATTTCTGGAATACAAGAATTATTACAATAGATAAACCTAAAATTATAACGATATCCTGTAGAATAGGAATTTCCATGAATTGGTTGGTTTTAATGGAAATTAAAGATAATAAGATAAGCTGTTTGTACAGGGCTTTAAACAAAAAAAAGCGACAGTAATTTACTGCCGCTTCTAAAGATTTTCAAATAGAAAGTTTCTAGCCTTTTAACCAGGCATTTCTTAATTCAATCTGGTCTCCATCAGCGTTCTGAACTTCAACCATTTTAGTTTCCTTATCCATCGGTGTAGATATTTTACCTTCTAATTTGATTTCTTCACCATCTCTAATGATCGTCATGGTGATTTGTTCTCCTTCTTTCCACGAATTAGAAGTGGAGATCAAATCATACACATTCTGGATGTTATATTCTGTTTCGTTTACTGACTTAACAGTATCACCACCCTCAATGCCAAAATCTTTCAGGAAGGTATTGAATTCGATATCCTTTCTGAATACGATTTGCATCGTAGCCTGGTTAGCAGTTATGTAAGGAGTCTGACCTTTCAGAAAGAATCCAACTTCGCTCATCATTTCTTTTTCTTCAATTCCGGCTTTCGCGAAAAATTCATCATAAGGTATTGGTGTGGTACCTGTAATATAAGTATCAAAGAACTCCTGAATTTCCGGATAAGTAAGTTCAACGATATCTGAAATTAACTGGTCATCATCAAATGGCTTGTCTTTACCATATTTTGAATTCAGTTTCTTCATAAGATCAAGAATGCCCATTTTACCTCCGCTTAATTCTCTCAAACGAATATCCAGGGCCATTCCAATTAAAGCTCCTTTCTGGTACACATTATAATAACTGTCTTTATATTCATCAGTTAAAATATTTTTGCTCATTACTGTGAACGGTACGGTATCGTCAAATCTTTTAGAAATATTGATCTTATCTACCATTCGGTCATAAAACTCCTGGTTGCTGATAAGCCCCTGGTTTACCTGGAACAGATTGGCAAAATATTCGGTCACACCTTCGTACATCCATAAATGTCGGGACATTTTCGGGTCGTTATAATCGAAATAATGCACTTCTTTTGAATGAATGCCAAGTGGAGTGATAATATGGAAGAATTCGTGAGATACGATATCTTTCATGCTCTCATCAATAGCTTCAGCTTCCATCGTTTCAGGCATTACCACCACGGTTGATGTGTGATGTTCCAAAGCGCCAAAATTACCAGCATCTTCTTCACCCGGTGTAGCAGATAGATAAACAAGGATCGCATACTTATCGGTACTGTTTATATCTCCCAGGAATCTCTTTTGAGCACGGATCATTTTTTCCAGATTCGGTCTCAAACTTTCAGCTGAAAATTTCTTATTTGGAGAAAATACATTGATAAGAACTTCCATATCCTCCACCATGAAGCTGGTCGTATCCGGACTGGAATACATAATAGGGTTATCTATCACTTCAAAATATCGCCCCAGGTTATAAACATCTGTTCTGGTTTCAGAATTCTCACCAGTCAGTGTTTCATCTACGCTAAGTGCGGTACCAGCGATAAGGTTTGCAGGTCTCTGTATTTCCAAACGGAAGGCTTTCTCTTTCAAGTTATCAAAATAACCTACGAAACCGTGCAGGTTTAAAAGGAAATTTTTGTCTTTTAAAATATTGGTTCCGGCCATAGAATATACTCCACCTTCATCTTCCCAGTCGAAAGAATCATTTACCTGATACATTACCTTATCAAGATCTTCAGCATTTGGAATGGTCCAGCTGTTTTCATCCATTTTCACGAATTCCATCTCTTCACCCTTGTAGTTGAGAGCTTTGAAGTTCTCCGAAAATTTCCCGTAATTATCAGTGGAGTAGGTTCCTGGAACTGTTTTCGGAATGTAAAATGTAGTGCTATCTCCGGTAAATCTATCAGGATCTACAGTAACCCAGACTTTATCATTTTCAACGTTTACCAGATCAATGCTAGCCAGAGTGGGCTGGAATGCTTTTGTTTCGGTTACATTTTGAGTTTTACAGGCAAAAAGCAAGGCAGCTGTAGCAACTCCTAAAATTATTTTTTTCATGAAATTTGTTCTTTAAAAGGTTAGACTTGATTTTATAAAAATTGTTACAAGTAAAAAAGGCGCCAATTGGCGCCTTTTTTAGTATTTAAAGAATCAAACTTATTCTCTTATATGTCCTTCACCTAGTACATAATATTTGTTTGTTACCAGTTGCTTAAGACCTAGAGGTCCGCGGTGGTGAAGTTTATCTGTACTAATAGCAAGTTCTGCACCTGCTCCCATCTGTCCACCATCGGTAAAACGGGTAGAAGCATTATGATATACAGCGGCGCTGTCTACCTGCTCCATAAAATTAGCAGCTTCTTCTTTGTCTTTAGTGATGATCGCAGAAGAATGACCTCCTGAATATTTGTTGATCTTTTCAATAGCAGCATCTGTACCATCAATAGCACCCAATACGATTCTCATTGCAAGAAATTCTTCATACCAGGTATCTTCTGAAGGAATTTTTTCCTCTTCAGGCAAAACTTTGGCTACATCATCATCTACAAGAATGTTCACTTCATTTTCATTGAACATTTTATACAGTTCCTTCACTTTATTGTCAAAGTCAGGAATATTCTTGTCTACAAGAACTTTATCCAATGCATTGCAACCCGAGATCTTATCGATCTTCGCATTCAGCATCACTTTCTTGGCTACGTCAAAATCGGCATTTTTAGATACATATAGGAAGTTATTCCCTCTACCACTTACCAGTACTGCTCCGGTAGAATGTTCTTTTACAAATGCGATCAAGCGTTCTCCCCCTCTTGGAACAATAAGGTCTAATTGTTCTGGTGGATTTTTCAGGAACTCCTGAGTCTTGGTTCTATCCATATGCAGAAGTTCGATCCAGTTAGTATCCAGATCATTTTCTTTTAATGCTTCATGCCAGCATTCTTCAAGAATCTTGTTACTGTTTATGGCTTCTTTACCACCTTTCAAATAGATCTTATTATTTGCTTTAAAAGCTAAGACAGCAGCCTCTATGGTAACATCAGGTCTGGATTCATAAATGATCATGATATTTCCAAACGGAGCGGTTTTATTAGTAATATCAAGACCAGTATCAAGCTTCTTATGCTCAATAGTCTTTCCAACCGGATCATCCTGATCCATTACTTCCTGAACAGACTGAATCATACCGTCAACTTTTTTATCATTTACGATAAGCCTGTCATACATCGCCTGATCTTCCTTATTGAAAGCCTCAAGATCTTTCTTGTTGGCCTCAATTATTTCTTTTCGTCTTCTATCCAGAATTTTCATCATGGATTTAAGCACGTTATTTTTGGTTTCAGATTTTATCAACTTCATTTCTTCGTTTCTTTAGATTCGTTAATCAAATTTATTTATGAGGTAAACTTAGTCCCAACAGGCTTACCAGCCATAATATCCAGTATTACATCTTCGCGTTTACCATTAGCAATATAAGTAGGGATATTTTTGGCAGCGGTTCCTTTAGCGATCTTAATTTTAGACTCCATACCGCCTCGGCCTTCGCCTTCACCTTTATCAGATTCCTGAACGTATTTTTCAACATTCTCATCTATCTGAACTTTATTCAGTTTTTCAGAATCGTCATGTTCCGGATGTCCGGTATAAAGACCATCAGTATCACTCAATATGATCAGTCTTTCGGCACCGATCAATTCAGCAACTAAACTTGCGAGTTCATCATTATCTGAGAACATAGACATAGTCACAGAAACTGCATCATCTTCATTTGCAATTGGAATGATACCTTCTGAGAGTAATGATTCATAACAATTGATCATATTCTCTCTGTGTATTCCCGGGCTAAAATCTCTTTTGGTAGCCAGCACCTGCGCACAGCGCATCCCATAATCATGGAATATACTATAATAATGACGCATCATTCGAGGTTGCCCTACAGATGAGTATACCTGTCTTCGTTTACTGGCATCCTCAATTTTAATTTCGCCAAGAATTTCTTTCCCGGCAATGGCAGATCCTGATGAAACAAGCACTACCATAATATCTTCTTCGTATAAGGTAGCGATTTGTCTTACAAGGCTTTTTAAAACCGGACCTAATATTCTGTTATCTTTATTGGTCATTACGTTTGTACCAACTTTTACAACAATTCTTCTCTTTTTATCCATTTTCAGAGTCTTTTGTTATCTCAATTTTGAATATTAATATACTTATTTTCCTTCTCCAAGTTCTACAGCACGATCAAACGCGGCGTAAGCAGCATCTTTAATCAATTCTTTTACATTATTATCGTCCATAGAATCTAATGCAGCCCTTGTGGTTCCCCCTTTTGAAGCTACGCGATCCATCCATGTATCTGGAGAAAGATCGTTCTGGTTGAATAATTCAACTGCACCTTCAAATGTCTGGCTAACTAGTACTTTTGAATCATTCTTAGAGAATCCCATTTTAAGTGCCGCTTCCAGCATAGAATTCATGAAATAAAATACATACGCAGGACCACTACCAGATATACCTGTAGAAGCATCAATAAAATTCTCATTTTCAACATGTATGGATTCACCGGTCGTATCCAGTAAATTACGCACCATTAATAGCTCCACTCTGGAAACTTCGCTGGATGCTGTATAAGAAGTAACACCTTTTCCAACCTGGGCGGGTAGGTTTGGCATTGAACGTACCACTTTTTTTACTCCCAGTCCCTCTTGGATTTTACTAATAGTGACTCCGGCCATCAAAGACACAAAGATTTGCTCTTTATTAACCATGGATTTCATTTCTTCAAAAAGTGCATCGCAGTGGTAGGGTTTTACTGCTACGAATACCATATCTGCTTTGGGCAGGCATTCTTCTAAAGATTCGTATACGTCAAAATGGTCAAGATCCCGTAAACGAGCGATTACATCTGCCGATTTATCAAAAACCATAAGGTTTCTTCTATTTAGCATTGCAGATTGTGCCATTCCTTCGGCATACGTTAATCCCATATTTCCTGCTCCAATAACTAATGTCTTCATTTTTACTTTTTTGGTTCAATATATACTGGCTTTTTGCCAATTAATTCCGGTCCTATTTGGACAAAGACCGTGCGATAATGCCAATATTTTAAATTAACATTTCATTTGAAACGATAATTTACCCTGTTTTTATGGAAGCTTGCATTAATAAAACCTTAAATTCTTATGAAATATCCTAAAGTTTATGGGCCTGGAAGTGTAGAATATTTAAATCATCTCCAACTTTTTTACCTATTTCTCTACTTTGATATGTTTTTATTACAGATATGGAATAAAGCCTATTTCCTTCTTATCAGTAATTAATCTTACTTCTTAAAAAAATGTTATTTATAATTTGAAAATCTTAAAGAATCAGAATATTTGCAGATATGACAAAATTATGCAATTATGTCAGGTTTTTCTTAATAAGAAGAATTATATGAAATATTGCCCTATAAATTAGGGAATGCATTTTTTTCAGAAATGGTGGGCTCGTAGCTGAAATTCCTTGAAAATACTAAGCATTTGCCGTAATAAATGTTTGTTTTGGAGCAATATAAATTTGAAAAAAATAATATTATTACAAATTAGTGATAATCTGTACGATTGTTAAGTAAAAACCTACTACTCAGATTAATGAAAAGTACTAAAGAAAGTTCTACAGTAGAAACTATAAATAAAAATAATAGTGAGCAGCCCAGGATTGTTGCAGTAGGGGCGAGCGCCGGGGGGCTGGAAGCTTTAAAAGACTTTTTTAAGAATATTCCTGCAAACGATAAAAATGCCTATGTAATTATTCAGCACTTATCTCCAGATTTTAAGAGCATGATGGGTGAGCTTCTTATAAAGCATACAAATTTGCCAATCGTACAAATTAAAGATCAAATGCAGGTGAAATCTGGGCATATTTATCTTATACCACCAGCTAATAACCTTATTCTTGAAGATGAAATTCTAAGGTTAACAGAAAAGCCCAAGAATCAAACCCTCAACCTGCCAATAGATATGTTCTTTGAATCAATGGCGAGAGAACGAAAAGAAAGAGCGGTGGGTGTAATTTTAAGTGGAACAGGGAGCGATGGCACCAGAGGAGCCAGAGCTATTAAGGAAAATGACGGAATGATCATGGTGCAGGATCCCAAAGATGCAAAATTTGATGGGATGCCCAAAAGTGCCATAAATACCGGGCTTGTAGATTATATACTTCCTGTACGCGAAATGGGGTCTGAGTTGCGTAATTTTATCTCAAGTCCCCCGATATTTCACTTTAAAGATGGAGATGTTCAATATGACGAAATTGAATTAAACAGGATCCTTAATTATGTAGATGAAAAATCTGGACTCGACTTTAGAGAATATAAATATGCTACGCTAGCTCGTAGAGTAGCGAGAAGGGTAAATGTATGTAAGTGTAACAATTTAAAGGAATACTATGATTTTCTAACCAGCAATAAAAGTGAAGTGGAGATTCTCTATAGAGAATTTCTAATTGGCGTGACAAGGTTTTTCCGCGATGAGATGGTATGGGAAGTTTTAAGAAAAGATGTTTTCCCTAAAATGATTAAGGAAAAGCAAGATGGAGAGATTCTAAAGGTCTGGGATGTTGCTTGTAGTACGGGAGAAGAAGCTTATTCTTTAGCTATGTATCTTCATGAGGAAATGGAACTACAAGGCAAGGACATTGAAATTAAAATTTTTGCTACAGATATTTCTCAACCCCATCTGGATATTGCCGCTAAAGGAATTTATCCTGAAAGTATCGTTGCAGATGTTTCTAAAGATTTTTTAATAAAATATTTTCTAAGCAAATCTAATGGATATCAGGTATGTGATAGACTTAGAAGGTCGGTTATCTTTTCAAGACATAATATCATCAAAAATCCACCATTTAGCAATATGGATATGGTGGTGTGTAGAAACCTTTTGATCTATTTTCAAAACAGCATCCAGAAGAAAACACTTAATATGTTACACTATGCATTAGTTGAAAAGGGTGTGCTGTTGCTTGGTACCAGTGAAAGTGTACATACACATAAGGAAAATTTTAGGGAGATAGATCGCAAATGTAAGATCTACAGAAATATTAAACCCAGTACCCGCTTAAAGAATGGTATATCCCACGCGACCAATACAGGAAGATCAACTACAGAATTACTGGAAAATAAGGCACAGAGAGAGCGAAAAGTTAGGAATCCATCCAATCCTATTCGTCAAAAACTTCAGGGAGAATTAAATGAGACCATTCTGGAGCAGTTTGGTGGAGCTTCTGTCTTTGTAGATTCAGATTATAATATTCTTCAGGCCGTGGGAGAATTTAGAAAATACGCGAATCTTCCCTTGAATGGATTTTCTATCAATTTATTGGATATGCTGGATTCTGAACTCAAATATGTGGTTCAGTCTACCTTTAATAAAGCTTATAAGAACGAGGATAAGGTAATTTATAGGGATGCGGTAATTAACCAGCGAGATAAAAAGATTGGTGCAGATATCATTATAAAACCTTTCAAAAATTATAGTCTAGAGGGAGAAACTAATTATGTGATCACTTTTATTGAGAAAGAACTGAATCTAAAAGATGTAGAAGAGGTGGCAAAAGTGAGTCCTTCCAGTCAAACTAAAGAATACGTTCAAAACCTGGAGATCGAATTAAAACAAACCAAGGAAGATCTCCAAACTTCGTTAGAAGAGATAGAAACCAGTAACGAGGAGCTACAGGCGGCCAATGAGGAACTTCTGGCTTCTAATGAAGAACTTCAAAGCACAAATGAAGAATTACAAAGTGTAAACGAAGAGATAAATACTGTAAATGCTGAGAATATCCAGAAAGTAGATGATCTGGCAGCATTAAACGACGATATGCATAACCTCCTCAAGAGTACAGATATTGGAGTTATATTTCTTGATTCAGATTTAAAAATAAGAAAGTTTACACCGCCCATTAAAAAGCATTTTAGTCTTATTAATGGTGATATTGGCAGACCTATCGATAATTTCACCAATAGCTTTGGGTTAACCAGGAAACAAAGTTTTTTAGATCGATGTAAGAAAGTATTAGATACCGGGAAAGTATTAGAAAAGCCTATCGTCTCCAGGGAAGGAAGAAATTACCTTCAAAGAATTTCCCCGTATATGGAATCTGAAAATGAGATTAGCGGGGTAGTGATCTCCTTTATAGATGTTGAAACCATACAGAAGTCTAAAGAAAAACTGATGGCTAGTGAAAAGCGTTTCAAGTCTTTTTACGAAGATGATCCGGTACTTCATATTAGCGTGGATCCAAAATCATCTGAGATCGTTCAGTGTAACAAAAAAGCTGTGCAAAAGTTAGGATATGATTCTAAGGAAGACCTTTTTGGAAAGTCTATTTTGGAACTATTTGATAAAGATTCCCAGCTTAATACAGTGAAACTACAATCAAGTATTAAAAAATCTGGTGAACTGGTAAATATAGAGCAGAATATGATCACTAGAAAAGGTAGAGTATTACCGGTGATCTTAAATGCTACCGCCGAGAAAGATGAAAACAACAACCTTAAAACTATTCGTTATACCTGTGTAGATATTTCTGCCTTACAAAAAGCTCAGGAACAGTTAAAAGAGCAAAAGAACGACCTGGAAAGAGCCAATAGAGACCTTGAACAGTTCGTATCTATATGTTCTCATGACCTCCAGGAACCTCTGGCTACTATAAAATTTGGTAGTGACGTACTTGGGAAGATGTACGCCAGTAAACTGGATGAGAAAGGGGAGAATTATATTAAATATATTAAGAACGCTTCAGACAGACTTTCTGCTCAAATCAGGGCATTGCTGGAACATTCAAGAATTGGAAAAAACGGAAAAAAATCTTTAGTCAATACTAAGGAGATCGTTGAGGTAGTAAAATATGATCTTGGAAAAAGCATCAGGGATTCTAATGCCAAAATTCATACAGGAGCGTTGCCGGAAGTAAAAGGATTTGAAGTGGAATTAAGACTCCTTTTTCAGAATCTTATAAGCAATGCTATAAAATATGTTCCTAAAGATCGAGCTCCAGAAATTAGAATCTCAGCATACAAAGAAGATAAATTCTGGGTTTTCTCTATTGTAGATAATGGTCTGGGAATTTCAAAAGAAGACCAGCGAAACATTTTCACCATTTTTAACAGAGTTCCCGGAAACGAAGATACAGAGGGGACAGGGGTTGGCCTTGCCCATGTAGAAAAAATTGTACTTCTTCATGAAGGAACTATTTGGGTAGATTCACAGGAAGGCGTAGGAAGTACCTTCTACTTTAAATTAAAGGCTTAAGACCAGAATGGCTGAACATAATAGGTACCCCGAAAGAGTGGATCTTTCCAGTTGTGAAAAAGAACCAATCCATATTATTGGAAGTACCCAGTCCTATGGCGTAGTGATCGCCTGTGATAAATTCACCGGTAGAATCATTCAGATTGGTGAAAATTGTAAGGAATTTTTTAATGTTCCTGCAGAAGACCTTTTGGGTAAAGAACTTGATGTAATATTAGGTGTCGAACTCTCTCGTAAAATTCTTTCAGCGGTTTTTGAAGATCATGCTTTTAAAGTTGAAGAAACATGCATTAATGATAAGGAGTTTGTAGTGATTCCCCATGTGAATAGTACAAACTTTATTCTGGATATCGAACCCATCAGTGCCAAAGCTGATAATTTTGATTTTCAAAAAGGACTTAGTAGTTTATTGAATACCCTCAGTGTTTCTCAAGATGCAGAAGAATTATGCAGGGATGCAGCAAAGATCACCAAGTCTATCTTTGGCTATGATAGGGTGATGATCTATAAGTTTGATGAGGAATGGAATGGACAGGTCATAGCTGAAGAACTTAATGAAGAAATGGAAAGCTGGCTTGGGTTGCAATATCCTGCAAGTGATATTCCAAAACAGGCCCGACAATTATTTTTAAAGAATCGAGTTCGAATTATTTCTGATGTGAACTATTCTCCGGTGAAGATCATTCCGCGGCTTTCACCTGAAACCAATGAACCCCTGGACCTAACGAATTCAAAATTGCGTGGCGTCTCTCCCATACATATAGAGTACCTCCAAAATATGAAAGTGGGAGCTTCATTAACAGCAGCTTTATTAAGCAATGGAAAGCTATGGGGATTATTAACCTGTCACCATTATCAGCCAAAATTTATCAATTATTACCAGCGACAAACTTGTGAATTTCTTATTCAGATATTTTCAAATGAATTATCGTTAAAGAATTCAAAAAGCTTTATTTCTAATATTGAAAAGCTGGATGCTTTAACCCTGGAACTTATAAATCAAATTCATCTGGAGGCTAATATCAATCGGGGTTTAAGATCTTCAGCAACTAAAATTACAGATCTGCTTGAATGTGGTGGAGCTGCTATTATCTTAAATGGAAAAATCAAGCTTGTAGGCAAAACACCAGATAAAAAGGATATTAAAAAGTTGGTAAGGGATTTTCTGGCAAAAAAGAAGGAGAGTCTTTTCCATACAAAGCAGCTTCAGCAGTTTTATCCAATGGCTGAGAATTTCAAGGAATCTGGATCTGGAATTTTAAGTTTAAGACTAGGCCAGAGCGAAAGCGATTTTTTGATTTGGTTTAGACCAGAAGTGATCAAAACAGTAGAATGGGGAGGAAATCCAGAAAATAAAGCTACTTATAATGAAGAAAAAGAGCGTTTAACGCCTCGTAAGTCATTTGAGAAATGGACAGAGCAATTAACAGGAATTTCTCATCCCTGGCAGGACTTTGAAATTAGTGGAGCCAGAAAACTTGGGGAAAGCGTTAGTTATGTGATTCTGGAAAATCAGAAAAAGGAGATAGATAATCTAAATAAACAATTGGTAGATGCGCATAATGAGCTGGAATTGTTCAGTCAGGGACTATCTCATGATCTTAAAGCGCCTCTAAGAGGAATTGATGGATACGCCCACGTTTTAAAAGAAGATCATTATACCGATCTTCATAAAGAAGGACAAATGGCTGTTGATACTATTTTAAGTTCGGCTGAAAAAATGCGGGAACTTATTGATAATATACTTTCTTTCGCGGGAGTTTCCAATCAGGATGTTCATAGGAATTTGAACTCTCCTAATACTATGATCGGGGAAATACTTGTTTCTTTCAATCTAAAGTCAAATTATCCAAAAACTGAAATTATAGTGGAAGAAAATATGCCCAAACTGGTCGGGGACAGGCGAATGTTAAGCCAGGTTTGGTCTAATCTTATTACCAATGCGCTAAAATATAGTGAAAAGAACGAAAAACCGAGGATAGAGATTGGAACCAGAATACATGATAGAAGAACCATCTATTTTGTAAAAGATAACGGTATTGGTTTTGATCCAAAATACAAAGAAGAGATCTTTAATTTATTTTCCAGACATTCTGGAGATGATTACCAGGGAACAGGAATAGGCTTAGCTATAGTGAAAAAGATCATTGAAAAACATAATGGTAAAATCTGGGCTGAGGCTAAAGAGAAATCAGGCTCTGTCTTTTACTTTTACGTTTAACTTTTAAGGATTGTTTTATAAACAGGATTCAACTACTTTCGTAGATATTCATGTAGCCAATGATTAAAAACAAACTAAATATTGTACTTGTAGAAGATAACAAGGATGATGTTTTCCTTATAAAAAGACAGATCAATAAAATAGTTTCTGAACCTAATATCGAGGTTACAGATAATCTACAGGATTTTAGAGAGCTTTTGGTAAATTTTGCTCCAGACGTTGTTCTATCTGATTATAACTTACCTAAATGCACAGGCCTTGATATTATGGAGACCGCAAAAGAATACGACAGCAGCATTGAGCTCATATTTATTACCGGGACAATTAATGATGAAGAATTAGCGGCTAACACTATTTTGAACGGTGCATCCGGATATATTCTGAAAAAACACATGAATATCTTAAGTGAAAAATTGAATCCCCTGCTTAAGAAAGTTGTAATTAATATGGTTTCCCGGGATGAGTTACGGGACCGTATTAGGAATAATAAGATCACTGTGAACCAAATCTATAATTATCTGGATAAGATCAATTCAGATAATGCAGAACAGCGTGACAACATTCAACATATAAAGCAGGCAATAACCCAATTTAATTTGGATAATGGAGATATTAAATAAGTTACGCGAGGAAACTGCAGTTTTACATCAGGAAATTGAAGCAGATAATATTGCCGGCAAAATTTTGGGTCACTCCATAGATATTGAGGAATATAAACTTCTGCTTTTTCAAAATTATATCGCTTATAAAACCTCAGGGAAAGAGATAAAAAAGTTCATTCCAGAATTTGGTTTAGATAAAGCCAGAAGACTACAGCAGGATCTTAATAAACTTGAAGTTACAGAGCTGAACTGTGATCTGGAATTCAGTTGTAACTCAGAAGCAGAAGCCATTGGTGCCGCTTACGTAGTTGAAGGCTCCGCAATGGGTGGAATGTTGATAGGTAAAGAAGTAAAAAATTGTAACTCCTTAAGTTCAATTCCAGACCAGCTTTTTTTTAACGGTGAACGCAGTGGTATGACTGGGTGGAATGAGTATTTAAAATTCCTCAGGTCCAGAGAATTTACTCAGGACGAAATTAATACAGCTACACAAAAGGCAAAAGAGACGTTTTTATTATTTAAAGCAGCTTTTAACCTAAAGCTTTCAAGCTGTTAAAAATTCTATTTTCCCCGGTTGTTTTAGAATTCAATTTTAAGTAGGTTTAGATTCTCTAAATCCAAAAGAATGAGTGATTTCTCCAAATTTTTTCTGGGCCTTTTTATTTTCTTCTCTTTTAGTTTTCAACTTGGTGCACAGGGAGGAAGAATCCCTGTTTCTGCTAAGAAAGGGATGGTTGTTAGCAGTCATTATTTAGCTTCACAGGTTGGTAAAGATATCCTGTCTCAGGGAGGAACTGCAATTGATGCCAGCATCGCAACGGCTTTTGCATTATCTGTTACTCTGCCGGCAGCTGGAAATATTGGTGGCGGTGGATTTCTCGTGTATCACGCAGGAGATGGTGAAACAACTACTTTTAATTTTAGAGAGAAAGCACCCCTTGCTGCAACCCGCAGGATGTATCTGGATAAAAATGGAAATGTAAAAGATAACACCAATCATGATGGCCTTTTATCTGTTGGTGTTCCCGGAACGGTGAGCGGATTGTTCATGGCTCACCAGAAATTCGGAAAATTACCCTGGAAAAAATTATTACAGCCAGCGATTAATCTTGCCGAAAACGGATTTGCGATTAGCCCTGTAATTGAGGATTTTTCTAATTGGGTCTTTGAAAATAAAGATGAATATGAGTCCACTGCCAGGATCTTTCTTAAAAAAGACGGAACTCCCTTTACAGCCGGGGATATATTAATTCAAAAAGATCTATCTGAAACGTTAAAGCGAATCCGGGATAAGGGAGCAGATGGATTTTATATGGGGAAAACAGCAAGTTTGATTGCAGATTTTATGAGATCTAATGGTGGAATCATTACTAAGAAAGATCTCAAAGAGTATAGAGCTGAGGAAATGGAGCCCATTAAAGGCACTTATCGTACTTATGATATTATCGGCATGCCACCACCAAGCTCGGGTGGGACAGCGATTGTAGAAATGCTGAATATTCTGGAAGGTTTTGACTTGACAAATGAAGGACATAATTCTGCCCAAAGTCTTCATTATATCACTGAAGCAATGCGAAGAGCCTTTGCAGATAGAGCATTGTATCTTGGAGATCCTGATTTTAATGAGCAGATGCCATTAGATAAGATCACCTCAAAAGAATATGCGAATAAGCTTAGAAGTACCATTTTAAAACAAAAGGCGACACCCAGTGATTCTGCCAATTTTAACAAAGCCCACCTTACCTATGAAAGTACTGAAACCACACATTTATCTGTTGTAGACTCCATGGGAAATGCGGTTTCTCTTACCTATACCCTGGAGCAGTCTTATGGTTCAAAAATAGTGGTGGAGGGTGCTGGCTTTCTTCTGAATAATGAAATGGGTGATTTTAATGCGATCCCTGGATATACAGATACCAAAGGAAGAATAGGGACCAAACCAAACCAGATTGAGCCGGGTAAGCGTATGCTTTCCAGTATGAGTCCTGTAATTGTAGCCAAAGATGGAAAGCCGGTGATTGTAATTGGTTCACCTGGAGGAAGAACCATTATAAATACGGTGCTGCAGGTAATTCTTAACATGGTTGATTATGATATGGATATCGCTAAAGCAATTGAATCTCCCAGGTTTCATCATCAATGGTTACCAGATGTCACTTATTTTGAAGAGTGGGGTTTTTCACCAGATACTCAAAGATTATATAATGAAATGGGTCATGAATTTGAAATTAGGAATACACAGGGCAGGGCCATGGGAATTTCTATAGATCCTGAGACAGGGATGTTAGAAGGAGCTGCAGATAGTAGAAGTTATGATGGAAAGGCTGTAGGATATTAGAGAGCTATTTTTTCGAGTGAGCGTACCTCACCAGCATCCATAGTTTCAATTTTTTCGTTTCCAATGCGTACTCTCACCAGTCGTAAAGTGGGAAACCCCACTGCTGCCGTCATTTTTTTTACCTGTCTAAATTTTCCTTCAGTGAGAGTAATACTTATCCAGCTGGTAGGTCCGTGGCGTTCATCTCTAATTTTTTTCGCCCGCTGAGGAAATGTTGGTCTTTTCTCTAATTTTTTCACATCACATTCCAGTGTTCTGTAAGGATTTCCAAAAATACTAATGTCTACACCTTTCCTTAATTCGGCAATGGCATCATCGGTTATGACTCCATCAAGTTGTACGTGGTATTCTTTTTCGCTATTTCCGGCAGTGATCTTAGTACTTAATTTTCCATTGGTGGTAAGTAGTAATAAGCCTTCAGAATCTTTATCCAGTCTGCCAATAGCCATAGTATTTGCTGGAAAATTATATAGATCACCAAGCAATTTATGTTTCCCGCCTGGTTTCTGATTTGTAATGAACTGGCTTAAATAGCCATAAGGCTTATAGATCTTGAAATGTTTATGCATAGATCAAAAGTAGTAAGCTATTACAAAAAAAGAATCTTTGGAAGTTAAAACTGTTACAGCTTCCAAAGATTCGTTTCTAAATACCTAAAATTCCGAAGTTGAGGTCAGAAAACTGGTTCTTTATATTGAGAAATATTAAATAATTATTTCATTTCCTTTTCAGGAACCGGGAATCCACGGTCGCGCATCAAAGCATCAATTTCGGCATCTCTACCTCTAAATTTCTTATAAGCTTCCGCAGGATCCATGGCATTTCTTGGGGCAAAAAGATATTTAACCAGTTTTGCTGCCACCTCCTCATCATAAAAACCACCTGGTGCCTCCGCAAAGGCCTCTGAAGCATCTGATGTTAATACATCTGCCCATAAATAACCGTAATATCCGGTAGCATATCCTTCTCCTGAGAATACATGACCAAAATGAGGGGTACGGTGACGCATCACGATTTCTTCTGGCATATTCAGCTCTTTTAAAGTTTCTCTTTCAAACGTATCTGGTTCAATCTTATCAGGATCTGTAGTATGATATTTCATATCCATGATTGCTGAAGCCAGAAACTCTGTAGTGGCAAATCCCTGGTTGAAAGTAGCGGCTTTTTTGATCTTCTTTACCAGGTCTGCAGGGATCACTTCATTAGTTTCATGATGCCTCAAAAACTGGTTGATCACTTTATCTGTAGATAACCATCTTTCCAGTAACTGCGACTGAAATTCAGTATAATCCCTTACACCGCTGTTAAGAGTTGGATATTCAATATCGGCAGATAGAAAATGCAGCGCATGCCCGAATTCATGGAAAAAAGTATTTGCATCGTCCCATGATACCAGAACAGGTTCTCCCGGTGCTGGTTTGATAAAATTTGAATTATTGGAGGATAGAACCGGCTTTGCACCCATGAGCTCATTGTAACTTCTGTAGGTTGTAGCCCAGGCGCCCGAACGTTTACCTTGTCTCGCATAAGGATCTAAGTACCATAAGCCAACAAGCTCTCCAGAGTCTTTATCACTAACTTCCCAAACTTTCACATCTTCATGAAAAACCGGAACACTACCTTCTTCGACGAGGGTGAATTCAAAATTGAATAATTCTCCAGCGGTAAAGAACAAAGCCTGGGTAAGGTTTCCTAATTCAAGATATTGTTTTACTTCTTCGCTATCCAGGTCATACTTTTCTTTTCTAACTTTTTCGGCATAGAATCTATAATCCCAGGGTTTTATAGTGATATCTGCTCCTTCGGCATTTGCCACCTTTTGCATATCGCTTACTTCTTCTTTTACTCTTGCCAGCGCAGCAGGCCATACTTTCATCATAAGATCCATGGCATTTTCAGGAGTTTTAGCCATTCTGTTTTGTAAGCGCCATTGTGCATAATTTTCATGCCCCAGTAATTCTACTCGTTCATCACGTAATTTCAGGATCTTTTTTATGATCTCGTTATTGTCATACTCATCCCCGTTATCGCCACGGGAATAGTAATTATTCCATACTTTCTCGCGCAATTCCCTTTCTGTGGAATAGGTTAAAAATGGATCCATTGAAGAGCGGGTATTGGTAACGGCATATTTGCCATCTTCACCACGATTAGTTGCAGCCTGGGCGGCAGACTTGATATAAGAGTCGGGTAAACCACCAAGTTGATCTTTATCAAGATAGGTTACATAATTCTCTTCATCTGCAAGGACGTTATTTGAAAAACTGGTATACAGACCAGATAACTCCTTGTTTATTTCAGCATACCTTTTTTTGTCTTCTTTATTGAGGTCTGCTCCCTGCATGGCAAAATCTTCATAAATAAGGTCAATGACTCTTTGTTCGGCTGCATCTAAAGGATCTTTCTGGGATTTTTCATATACAGTTTTGATCCTTTTAAAAAGCTCTTCATTCTGGCTGATCTTTGAAGAGAATTCAGAGATCTCAGGAGCCAGTTCTTTTTGAACTTCTCTAAATTCTGGACTGGAAACATTACTGCTGTAAATGCCATAATAAGTAAAAGCTCTGTCTAATTCCTGTCCGGCTTTCTCCAGAGGAACAATGGTATTTTCGAAAGTAGGGTCTTCGGTATTTGCAGTAATCTTGTCAATATCGGCCAGGTGCAATTCCATACCTTTTCTAATTGCTGGCTTCACAAGATCGACCTTCATCTTATCAAATGCCGGTACACCCTGGTATGGCCCGGTCCAATTTGTTAATAGGGGATTAGTAGTCATTGATTCTTTTTCTTTTTCCTGGCCGTTAGTATAGCCAATAATGGAAACCAGAGCAAATACACTCAGGCCTTTTTTAAATTTTGAATTCATGTTTTAGTTCGCTTTGAAATAGGCCTGAATATAAAACAATTAAAAATTTTTGAGAAATGAATAGCATCAAATTAGGACTCCTGAATGGAAAATTAAAGATGGTCGGTACCTCGATCTTTAATTCTATGGAGAATCTTGTAAATGGATACAAATGAAAATCCGGTATTTTAACGGCTAAGTCAAAGAGCTACCACACTCAAAATGTCTGATATTGAAAAAGAAGATTAAAACTACATATTAGAATGATAATGGATGATGATTGATAAATGATAACCCATAACCTTCTTGGATTCTTTGTTATACCGGATTTTCAAAAAATATCCAATTGAAATTAAAGTCTAAAGTATTTAAAATCAATGAAATACAACTGGGGGGGGTTCACCCTAAATGGAGTGGGTAGCTCTTTATCTTAAAATTCAGGGTTTATTTCTTAAGTTCCTGGGGAGTCTGTTTTTTAGATAATATTTTTCGTGGGGAAACTCCATATTTCGCTTTAAAGATCTTAGAGAAATAACTTCGGCTTGAAAGTCCTAGCTCGTAAACAACCTCACTTACATTTTTATTACCTGCAGAAAGCATATTAAGGGATTTTGTTAGCCTAACATCCCTAATATATTCATTCACAGTTTTGCCATAAATTATCTGAAAACCTTCCTGAAGTTTATTGGTATTTATTCCTGCAATCATGGCGAGATCGCTTACGGTACCGGTTTGGGCAATATGAGTATCAATATATTCTACCGCAGTTTCAATCGCCTTGCGGTCGCTTTGCTTTATATTGTCACTCTCGAATCGCTGCTTTTCTTTCTTAAATCTGGCAAGCATATAACTTAAGACTTCTAGTGCTTTGGCCCCAATAAAATTTATACGGGGAAATCCTGTTAATTCACAATTTCTAATTTCTTTAATAGCGTCAGCTGTTTTAAGGCTGAAACTTCCGGTTTCCGAAATCCGGTTTAAGGCTTTTATATCACTAAAAATTTTATAGAAAACCGGTTCAAGATCGTGAGGATCAAATGAAAAATATTGTTGAAATTTCAGGCGGTCTATCTCAAGGTAACAAATGACCGTGTCCTTGCTCTTATTAAAAATAAGACTATGAGTTTCATTATCTCTTGGAGCTGCAATTAGAAACTGGTGATCTGCAATATTAGTTTGATCTTCACTATTTTTAAAATGGCTTTGCACTTGCCCCCTTACACAATAAATAAACCTGATTGGTTTTATAAAAGGTTGAGAGATACAAAGGCTCAGATCTGTTTTTAGTTTACAATGGTAGGTGTATAAACCTATTCCATTTGGGAAATTGATTCCTTTAATCATTCCATCTCCTTTGCTTTCTGGTATTTGTAACTGAAATTCACCGAGATGTTCAGAAAAATCACTCCCAAATTTATTGGCAAGTTCAGGTATAAATTCGTCTACATCATTTAATTCTAAATGATAATCCTCCATATGTTCTCATTGTTTAAATTCAGCTAATTCTAAAATTACGGTCTACTCTAAACAAAAGCACTAAATGCGGAGTTAAACTTTTAATAAACCTTGAAAATTCAGGTTTTTAAAAGACATTTACCTCAGTTCTTTCCGAAGAACAACCAGTGGCGGACTCTTAATTACCCCAAGACTATTTCCCAAACCTATGCCCATTACCAAAACAATGATTCCTGGCAATAAGACTGAAAATGGAACCCAGGAAGGGATAAAAGTGGTTTCAAAAACAAAATAGCCCAGTAATAAACTGCTAACCAGGGACAATAATATTCCTGAGAGTGCACCAATCATTCCCAGATAAAAATATTCAAGAGCCAGGATCTTTAAGATCTGATCGCTTCTTGCTCCTAGCGTTCGTAACAGAACGCTTTCTCTTATACGTTGATATTTACTGGTTCTTACTGCTCCAATTAAAACGATTATTCCCGTTAAAATACTAAAGAATGCCATGAAATTAATGAGCCATGAGATTTTCCCCAATATCTTCTCAATTAAACTTAATACCTGTCTTAGATCGATGATGGTTAGGTTAGGGAATTGCTCTACAAGGCTCTGCTGTAATTCGGCCGACCTGTTTTCATCTGGGACTTTAGTGGTGAGAACACGAAACTGCGGTGCGTCTTCAAGTACTCCGGTTGGAAATACAATAGAAAAATTAAGCTGCATTCTACTCCAGTCTACGCTACGAATACTTCCTACTACCGTATTGAGCAATACACCCTGTACGTTAAAATCTATTTTATCGCCAATTTTAACTTTGGCGTCTTCAGCAAAATTGTTGCTTACAGATATTGGAATAGTACCATTTGAAGACTTTTCTCCTATCCATTCACCAGATTCTAACACTTCAGAAGAAATTAATGAATCTCTATAGGTCGTTCTAAATTCATGGTGCAGTATCCAGCCGTTCACCTGGGATGTAGAATCTTCCCTGATATCATTTACAGACCTTCCCTTCAAATTCTCCACCCGCATAGTGACTATTGGAATATTCTCAAGTACATCAAGGTTATTAGACGTGATGGTATTGGCTACCTCTTCCTGTTGTTCAGACTGTACGTCTAATAAGATCATATTAGGACTTTTTGCCTGTTCTTCAAGCGAAGCCTGGGCCAGTAAAAGATCTTTGCTGAAATACAGGGTGCTGATCAAAAATGTTCCAATGCCTATGGCGAGTACAAGGATAAGCGTTTGATTTTGCGGTCTAAATAAATTGAGAAGACTTTGTCTGGGTACAAAACCCCATTCTGTAGGGAAATACTTTTTTATGGTTTTCATAAATAAATTGGCCACTCCTGCCAGAAGAGAAAAAGTGATGATTATTCCCAGCACAAAAAATAGAGAGTATTTCCAGTCTTCCAGTAGCCAAAAAGCAAATAAGAAGATAAAGAGAAAGATCCCGCAAAGAACAAAAAATCCTGCTCTTTTCGATTTTGACCTTTCAGAATCTACAACACGAAGCGCTTGCAATGGAGATACATATAAAGTTCCCATTAATGGGTAAAGTGCAAAAAGTATAGACATGAGAACACCCAGTAAAACCCCCATAAAAATAGTTCGGGGACTAAATGAAATGTCCACATTTACCGGTAATATATCCTGCAAAATCAATGGAAAGAGCTGCTGGAGTAATAAACCCAGGCCTGTTCCTAGAATACCGCCAATAAATCCAATAAGTGCAATTTGTATTAGATAAATAAGGAAAGTTTGTTTTTTAGAAGCTCCAAGACATTTAAGAACTGCAACAGATCGCAACTTCTCCTTAATATAAATATGAATGGCGCTTGCAATTCCAATACACCCAAGTAATAAAGCAATAAAAGCAACAAGGTTTAAAAATTTTCCGAAATTCTCATAACGCCTGCCCATTCTCTGGCTGGTGGAGGTATGCGTGTCCAGGTCGGCATCATTCGCGTCAAGAATTGGATCGATTTCAGCATCAAATTTTTCCAGATCCAGCTTTGGATCGGCAAGAAAGTAATATTTATATCCAATTCTACTTCCTGTCTGTACCAGCCCGGTTTCCTCGATAAAACTATGAGGAATTATAACTGGTGGAGCAATTGAACTGAAGATCGCAGCACTACCAGGAACCGATTTTAAAGTTCCGCCAATTGGGAGCTCAACATTACCGATCTTTATTTTATCACCCGTTTTTATTCCCAATTGAAGCATGAGCGTTGCGTCTACGAGGGCTGAGCCTTTATTTTGAAATTCTTTTGCTGCTGAAACAGGTTCTGTTTCCAGCTCACCATACAAAGGAAATTCACCTTTGATCCCTCTCACGCGAACCAGCTTGGTACCTTCTTTCCCTGGAAATGCCGCCATTGAAGCGAAACTAATCTCTTCGGAATTAGGCCCGCCCAGGGAATCCATCATAAAAGTGACCCTGTCATTAGGTTTTTTGTCGCTATCAATCGTATAATCGGCACCCATCAAGGCCTTGGACTGCAAAGCGATATTGTCTTTTAGATTATTACTGAAAGACTGTATAGAAACTACCGCCGCAATTCCCAGTACTATAGAGGCCATAAAAAGCAACAGTTTTCTCTTACTGGCCTTTCCATCCCTAATGGCCATTTTTAATAACCACCCGAGACCTGCTTTTTTTGAATATTTAATTTTGGAATCCTTCATGGTTACACATTTAGGGTTTCCATAACTTTTCCTCCTTTTAACCTTAGGATTCGCTGTGTTTTCCTGGCCAGTTCCATGTCGTGGGTAACAATGACGAGGGTGGTGCCAGATTCCCTGTTCAATTCCAAAAGCAGTTCAACTACTTTTTTTCCGGTTTCCTCATCGAGATTACCGGTAGGTTCATCTGCAAATAGTATATCAGGTTTAGTACTGAATGCTCTTGCAAGTGCCACGCGTTGTTGTTCTCCTCCAGATAGTTGTGATGGATAATGATCAAAACGATCTCCCAGTCCAACTTTTTCCAGAAGTTCCATTCCGGCTTTGGTTGCATTTCGATCCCCTCGTAATTCTAATGGAACAGCCACATTTTCTAAAGCAGTAAGCGTGGGAATCAATTGAAAATCCTGAAATACAAATCCTACTTTCTGATTTCTTAATATGGCCCTTTGATCTTCATTAAGATCATTAACAATAGCACCGCAGAGTTCTATTGTTCCTGAATTTGGCTGATCTAATCCAGCACAAAGACCTAAGAGCGTGGTTTTTCCACTTCCGGAAGGTCCAACAATAGCAAAAGTTTCTTTTTCGGCAATTTCAAAACTGATGTTTTCCAGAACGGTTAATTCTTTTGAACCACTGTTGTAACTTTTCTTCAGGTTTTGAATGCTTAAAATTTTTGCCATCTTCTTACTTTTAGGTTTCTTTATCGAGAGAAACAAAATAAAGAAATGATTTCAATTAAATCTATAGAACTATGAGAAGCTTCACATTGTTTTTATCATTGTTCATGTTCGTCACTCTTTTGTCTTGTGGTGACTCTTCAAAAAAAGAAGAAAAACAGGCTTCTGAAAATGCAGTAGAAAACGAGCAAGATAACGAGGAGCAGAAGAAGGTGATACTTTTCTTTGGAGATAGTCTTACAGCAGGATACGGTCTTGAAGAAGGTGAAGGATTTCCTGAAATTCTTCAGCAAAAAATAGATTCTTTAGGACTGTCTTATCAAGTGATGAATGCCGGTTTGAGCGGAGAAACTACTTCAGGTGGGAAAAACAGGATAGACTGGGTGCTTAAACAAAATGTGGAAATTTTTGTACTTGAACTTGGAGCAAATGATGGTCTACGTGGAATTCCGATAGCTGAAACCAGAAAAAATCTTCAGGATATTATAGATTATGTGGAATCCCAGAATCCTGATATTAAGATCATCCTGGCCGGAATGCAAATTCCTCCAAATATGGGACAGGATTATACAAAAGATTTCAAGCAGATTTTTCCTGATTTAGCAGAAAAGAATGATGTCTATTTAATTCCTTTTTTACTCGAAGATGTAGCAGGTATTCCACAATTAAATCAACAGGACGGGATACATCCCAATGCAGAAGCACAGCAGATACTGGCAGAGAATGTTTGGGATGTTTTAAAAGAGGTGGTTCAGCAATAAATCAACTTTGATCTATTTTATCTGTTTAAGGAAAGAACTATTTTTTTAAAAGGTCTCATAGCATATGCTGCACCTAAAGAAATGGCAGCAATAGTTCCTAAACTACCACCGTATCCTTCAAAAAACAAGCTGCTTAGAAGAAAAATTCCGGAGAAAAAAACACCTGAAAGCGCAATGATCCAGTATTGTTTTATTACTCTGGAGGTTGCCATCCCTATAAAAGAAGAACCCATAATCACCAGAGGTACATTAACACTTAGAAAAGGATTCAGTAGTTCTGGAAATAGATAAAAGAAACCTCCTGCTATCACTGAAATTCCAGCAGAGGCCATAATTCCTCCAAGCTGCAAAGTATTGTTCAGGTAAAACGTAGCAAGTGCTCCAAATACTCCGGCTAATAAAATAAAAATCATATCCATGTTAAGGAAGTAATAAGAAGATTAAAGTCACTATAGAAACTCCACCAAATGCAATAGAACCTAATTTACCTCCAAATCCATGCAATGTTTCTTTGGATAGTACGAGGATGATTCCGGTAAAAATGCCTGCAAGTATAATAAAAGCATAACCATCAGCAACAAAAGGAGCAGTCATCCCTGCGAAAGCTCCGCAATACATAGCTACTGGCAGCTCTCTTAAAAGATTGGATCTTCTATTAATAAATGGCAAAAATGAGCTTATTAATCCGGTAATTCCGGCAGACAGGACTACCCCTAAGTCTAATTGAATATTTAACCAATAAGTTATAATTGCGCCAATGGCAGTGAAAATAACAAGCACAAGATCAATTTTATTGAGTTGTGATCGCTCGATCCTGAATTTCTGGCTGTAAAATAATCCCAAAAGAAGTGCGATTAGCACTAGAAATAGGAGAGCGGTATAATTGTCTCGTTTTTCAATAATAGCTGCTATTAAAAAAGTAAAATGCAGTATTAGAAATATGAAAACAGGTAATTTTTTAAGTAGTTTTTGCAAGGTCTGGGTTTGTAGGGAGATTTCAGAAATAGTTGCTTACAAAAATGCGGAATTATATGGTTTTAGCATAATCAATAATTCATGAAAATTTTATCAGAAAAATTATTAAACCTGAATTGGAGAAATAGACTATAGGCTAATACGAAATAAAGTATTAATTTATAGCAAAATTTAAGATCATGGCAGAATTTAATATTAGCATCAATGGGAAGAAGCATAAGCTCGATGTTGATCCCAATACTCCGTTATTATGGGTTTTAAGAGATCATTTAAATATGGTGGGCACCAAATACGGTTGTGGAATTGCGCAATGCGGTGCCTGTACCGTACATTTTAATGGTTCTGCTGTAAGATCCTGTCAGCTTCCAATATCCTCAGCTGCAGATAATGAAATTACTACTATTGAAGGGCTTTCAGAAAATGGGGATCATCCTGTTCAAAAAGCCTGGCTGGAGCATGATGTGCCTCAATGCGGTTATTGCCAGGCTGGCCAGATCATGTCTGCTTCGGCTTTACTAAAACGCAATCCCCGCCCGAGCGATGCAGAAATTGAGAATGCCATGAATGGGAACATTTGCCGCTGCGGAACATATACCAGAATAAAAGCTGCGATTAAAACAGCTTCAGATTCACAGATAGCCTAATCTTCAGTAATTAAAATCGAGAAAAATGAGTAAAGTAAAAACAGGAATAGGCAGAAGGTCATTTATTAAAAGTGTTTCTGTTGCAAGTGGCGGATTGATCATAGGTTTTAACTGGATGGCCTGTAAAGGGCCGGCGGAAGAAGGCAGCAAGGAAATGGCAATGCAAATGCCCGATGAATGGTTTGAACTAAACGGATATTTAAAAATAGGAGATAATGGGATTGTCACTATTTATTCTCCCAATCCGGAGATAGGTCAGAATGTGAAGACTTCCATGCCTATGATCGTAGCTGAAGAACTGGATGTAGACTGGAATAATGTGGTCGTAGAACAAGCTCCGCTCAATACAGAAGTTTTTACTCGTCAGCTTGCGGGAGGAAGCCAGTCTATTCGCCAAGGATGGGAATCCTTAAGAACTGCAGGGGCTACAGCAAAACAAATGCTCTTAACTGCAGCTGCAAAAAAATGGGAAGTTCCGGTTTCTGAACTTTCAGTAGCAGATGGGATAATAAAGCATGCGAATAGCGATAAATCTATAGGTTATGGTGAGATCGCCAAAGCTGCAGTAGATGTGGAGATCCCTGAAGAAGTTGAGTTAAAAGACAATGATAGTTTTAAAATTATAGGAACATCCCGTAAAAATGTGGATGCTAAGAAAATAGTGACCGGCCAGCCGCTTTATGGTCTGGATACTTATAAAGACGGGATGCTTATCGCTATGATCGTGCAACCTCCCGCTTTCGGTATGGAATTCAAATCCATGGACGACGAAAAGGTGAAGGAGATGCCGGGGATAAAAGATGTTTTTACCATAGACACCTATCCCGAAGATATGGAAAAGGAATGGAGTGATGTGGGAGCTTTTTCTAAACTGGTTGTTGTGGTAGGTGAATCTACCTGGCAGGTGATGCAGGCTAAAAAAGAGTTGAAGGTAGAATGGGATCTAAATCCCGAACTAACCAAAGAAATTGAGATCCTGGAGAAATCTGCTGGAATGGATGATGCCAGCGGATTAGAAAGCAGTGGGATCCATGCTTCATTAATGGCCGGAGTGGGTTCTAAAAAATCTGAAATAATAAGAAGGGATGGCGATCCTGAAAAAGCATTTAAAAATGCCGCTCGTGTAATTGAACGTTCGTATACCTGCCCGTTTCTTGCGCATAATTGTATGGAACCAATGAACTTTTTTGCAGATGTTAGCGGTGGTAAAGCTCAATTATTGGGTCCTATCCAAACTCCGGAATATGCCGAAAAAAGCATCAATAAACGCTTAGGATTTGATCTTGAGAATATAGACATTCAAATGACCCGTATGGGTGGTGGATTTGGTCGCAGGCTGTATGGTCACTTTTTAGTGGAAGCTGCAGTGATTTCTGAAAAAATGGGAGCTCCAATAAAACTTGTGTATTCAAGAGAGGATGACATGACCAATGGTGTGTACCGCCCGGCCTATCATGTAACCTATCGTGCAGCCCTTGATGCTAGTAATAAGCTGACGGCTTTTCATGTAAATGCGGGAGGAATTCCTGAAAGTCCGCTTTTTGCTAATCGATTTCCGGCAGGAGCTTTAGATAATTATCTAGCTGAAAGCTGGTCGTTGAATTCTAATATTTCTGTGGGTGCATTTAGGGCACCTCGTTCCAATTTTATTGCCGGGGCTGAACAATCATTTTTGGATGAACTTGCAGAAGAAATGGGAGAAGATCCTATTCAATTCAGACTGGATATGCTGGAACGTGCAGGAAATGATCCTGTGGGAGAAGAAAATGACTATGATGCCGCCCGTTATGCAGGTGTATTAAAAATGGCTCGTGATAAATCTGGATGGACTAATAACAATTCCGGCCTAAGTCGCGGCGTTTCTGCTTACTATTGCCATAATTCCTATGTGGCCCAGATTCTTGATATGTCAGTAAAAAACAACGAACCTTTAATAGATAAAGTGACCTGTGCGGTAGACTGCGGAATTGTGGTAAATCCCGATGCGGCTAAAAATATGGTAGAGGGTGGAACCATAGACGGAATTGGCCATGCCCTTTACAGCGAAATGACCTTTGAAGATGGAGTACCACAACAGAGTAATTTTGATAAATACAGGCTCATACGTCACAAAGAAGCGCCAAAAAAGGTGGATGTTCATTTTGTTGATAATGGTATAGACCCTACAGGTTTAGGGGAACCACCTTTTCCACCTATTCAGGGGGCTTTGGCAAATGCACTTTATAAGGCAACCGGAAAAAGATTTTATAAGCAGCCATTTATAAATGAACTGAAAACAAGCAGCCAGGATTTGAAAACCTGACAGTATCATTTTCGAGTATGAAAAAGATCAAATTTAAATGCTGGATTGAAGATAATAATGAGAAGTTTTATGGGCCGGGTCCCAATGAGCTTTTAAAGAGAATTCAAAGTGAAGGTTCCCTTTCTAAAGCTGCTGAGCAAATGCATATGTCTTATAAAAAGGCCTGGGAAATGGTTCAGCGTTTAAACCATCATTCAGATGAACCTTTGGTGATTCTGAAAAAAGGCGGGCAGCACGGAGGTGGTGCAGAAGTTACCCCTCATGCTATAATGATCATGGACCAATATGAAAGTCTTCAAAAGAAGTTGGCAGAATTGATTGATGAGGAAGAGAATTTATTAAAGATTTTGAAATAGGTTTTAAGCCGAGCATTTAACCGGTATGAATTTACAGATCGATATATTTATGAATACATAACGCTCTTAATGAGAAATAATAAGAAGATATATCTTGATTACAATGCCACCACACCTGTTGATAAAAGGGTTGTCGAAGCTATGTTGCCATATTTTACTGAAAATTTTGGTAATGCAAGCAGTGATCATTTTTCGGGCTGGGATGCCAGGGAAGGTGCTGAGCTTGCAAGGGAACAAATTTCAAACCTACTGAACTGTAAACCTACCGGGATTACGTTCACTTCGGGAGCTACGGAGGCCGCAAACCTCGCTTTGTTTGGGTTTTGCGAAAGCAACAGATCTAAAGGAAATCATATTATTACCTGTAAAACGGAACATAAAGCTATTCTGGATTGCATGCAGGCGCTGGAAAATCAAGGTTTTGAGGTGACTTATTTAGAGGTCGATTCCGAGGGAAATATCGATTTGAAGGAATTAGAAAACGCTATTTCTCAGGAAACTATACTGGTATGTTTGATGCTTGCCAATAATGAAACAGGTCTTATCCATCCAATGAAAGAGATTGAAAGAATTGTTCATCAAAAAGGAGTGAAATTAATGAGCGATATCACTCAGGCGGTGGGAAAAATTCCGGTTGATGTCAAAAAATTGAATTTAGATATTGCGGTATGTTCTTCTCATAAATTGTATGGTCCTAAAGGAGTTGGAGCACTATATATCAATAAAAAGAATGATGTGATGATAGGTCAAACTGTATTTGGTGGCCGTCAGGAAAAAGGAATTCGTCCGGGAACTTTAAATGTTCCGGGAATTGTTGGTTTTGGAAAAGCTGCAGAAATTGCTTTTTCTGAGATGGAAGCTGATTCCAAAAATGTATCTGAATTGCGAAAAAGAATGGAAGTGCTTTTAGCTGAAATTGAAACAACTGCAGTTAATTCAAATAAATCAAACAGGTTGCCAAATACTACAAATATAACCTTCAATAATATTGATGGAAATCAGCTGCTTCGAAGATTGAACAAATTAGCTGTTTCTCGCAGTTCAGCCTGTACTTCAAATACTATCAATCCATCGCATGTATTAACGGCAATGGGAAAAAACAAACACCAGGCTTTATCATCTTTAAGAATAAGCCTTGGAAAAAATACAAGTTTAGAAGATATCGAATTCGCAGTTTCTGAAATTCAAAAAACAGTTGATCAATTAAAAACTGCAACAGTATGAGAGAATTGGAGATGATCATCGCAAGATATAATTCACTAAAAGTATCTGGAACTGACTGTGTTTTGGCCACTCTTGTGCATATTGAAGGTTCATCTTACCGAAATGCGGGCGCTAGAATGCTGGTAGATGAATTTGGGAATATTACCGGAGCTATTAGTGGTGGTTGCCTGGAAGGAGATGCACTTCAAAAAGCTTTACACGCTTTACATCAGCAAAAAAACAAATTGATCACTTATGATACCAGTGATGAGGATGATGCGGTTATAGGTGCACAATTAGGTTGCAATGGAGTTATCCAGGTTTTATTTGAGCCTTTAGATTATAAGGATCATTTAAACCCCTGCGAACTGCTGAAAAAAGTAATTACGCAGGCACATTCATTGGCAATTGTGGTACAATTCAATTTAGAAAGATCAAAAGATCAGCCTGGAACAATTTTACTGGTTGATAAAAATTTGAGATACACTGGAAAACCACCAGATGAAGATCCATTAGGTCTTATTTTGAATCAGGCTGAAATCACACTCGAGAATAATAGAAATCGGTTTGCTGAATTTTCAAAGGACGGTGAAAAGCAGCAGCTATTTATTCAGAATTATGAACCTCCGGTAAAATTAATTCTGGTAGGAGCCGGAAATGATGCACAGATATTAGCTAAACAAGCTGATCTTCTTGGCTGGGAAGTGATCGTTACCGATGGAAGACCAACACATGCTAATAAAGATCGCTTTGCTGGTTCATGTCAGGTAATTATTACTAAACCTGAAGAAACACTGGAAAATATTCAGATTGATGATCGAAGTTGTTTCGTCCTGATGAGCCATAATTATAATTATGACCTGTCAGTTCTGAAAATATTATTGAATGAAGAGCAGATACCATATATAGGAATTCTTGGTCCTTTAAAAAAGTATAAAAGAATGCTCGAGGATTTAGAGAACGAAGCTTATGATCCTGGCGAGAAAACTTTAGCAAAGATCCATGCCCCGGTTGGGCTCGAAATCGGTGCCGAAACCCCGGCGGAAATCGGACTTTCCATATTAGCTGAAATACAAACTGTAATTACTAAAACAAGTGCAAGACCCTTAAGAGAAAAGTTGGGCCCGATACACGAAAAAAAGAACAATCAATTTAAGCAGGTAGAAATTTGATACAACATGCTAAAATAGGGGTGGTGATTCTTGCTGCAGGTTCTTCCAGCAGACTTGGTTATGCGAAGCAATTGGTTGAATTTAATGGGAAATCATTATTACAAAATGCGATAGATACTTCATGTTCAATTGGTTTTAAAACCAACATATTACTTCTGGGAGCAAGAGCAGAAGAGATAATAAGTAGTATAGACCCTAAGGACTTTGAGATCGTGATCAATAAGCAATGGAGAGAGGGAATGTCTGGCAGTATTAAAGAAGCTTTGAACAGGTCGCTGGAATTATACCAAGATCTGCAACATTTACTGATTCTTGTATCAGATCAGCCCTTCATTTGCAAAGAATCATTAGAGAAACTAATTGAAGTTCAGTTGAAAAGCAAAAGTCCGGCTACTTTTTCAGAGTATGTCGGTAATGTTGGAGTTCCTGCAATTTTTTCAGCGGAGGTTTTTCCATATTTAAATGAATTGAAGGGAGACCAGGGAGCGAAAAAACTAATTATGGATCATAAAATTGATTTCAAGACCGTAAAATTTGAAAAGGGAAATTTTGATGTGGATACGCAGGAAGATGTAGAATTATTAAAAAAGATGAAAAACGAATGAAAGTAAGGGTGAAATATTTTGGGATGATCGCAGAATCAGCTGGCAGAAATGAAGAAATTCTGGAGCTGGAACAGGGATTTTCACTTAAAAAGCTAAAGAATCAACAGGTTCAGAAATATCAGATCATTGATCCAGATTCGGTACAGCTTGCGGTAAATCAAAATTTAAATAAGGAAGTTGAACTAAAAGATGGCGATGAGGTCGCGTTTTTACCGCCATTTGCCGGAGGATAATGAGATACGACAGACAGATAAAATTAGATGAAGTTGGAGTTGCTGGACAGGAAAAACTCCAGAAAGCCAGTGTACTGATTGTTGGTGTTGGTGGCCTTGGCTGTCCTGCTGCACAGTATTTGGCGGGAGCTGGGATAGGTAGAATTGGACTGATAGACCATGACCGGATTTCCCTGTCTAATCTTCATAGACAGTTATTGTTTACTGAGGAGGATATAGGAAAATCAAAAGCGGCTGTGGCGAAACAACGGCTTCAAATGATCAATTCAAAACTGGAAATTGATGTTTTCCAGGAATCATTAAATGTGGATAATGCTGAAAATCTATTTCAGTTATATGATATTATCCTTGATGGCACAGACAATTTTGAAACAAAATATTTGATCAATGATGCCTGTGTTTTAGCTGGAAAACCCTGGGTGTACGCTTCAATTTATAAGAATGAAGGGCAGCTTTCAGTGTTTAATTATCAGGAAGGACCTTCTTATCGATGCCTTTTTCCAAAGACAACAAAACAAAATATAAGCTGTGAAGAGACTGGTGTTCTTGGTGTTACACCAGGAATTTTTGGTATCATGCAGGCCGCGGAAATTTTAAAGATAATCCTGGGAGCAGGAAATGTTCTTTCGGGAAAATTGAAACTGATAAATATTTTATCTGCTCAGGATCAAATCTTATCAATTTCAAAGCGACCGGAGGAGATCGAAAAGATCAAAAATCACGGAATCATTCCGATGACGATTGAATGCAAAATTTATGATGAGACAAAAATTTTCCTGGATATTAGGGAGATTTTTGAGCAACCAAAGGTTATTTCAGAAAAAGTTATTCAGATTCCGCTGAGTGAACTTGAAGATCGCTTTGAGGAAATTCCAAAGCAGGAAGAAGTTCTGGTCTTTTGCCAGTCGGGGAAACGAAGTAAAAAAGTAGTGGATCTATTAAGCACAGCATTCGACTTTAAAAATCTAATAAACGTAGAAGGAGGAGTAGAAACAATTTTACAGAAGGACTATGCTGAAGACTAATTATGTGTTTGCTAAATCATACTGAACTTGTTTCAGCATCTATTTGGAGGCCGATTCAAAGAAAATCCCTGAAATAAATTGAGGACGACAGAAAATATAGAATGATATAAGAAAGATAAATGGATAAGAAAGATAAGAAGAAACCAAAAAAAGTATTCGTTCATGGGGGCATTCCACCGGAAAAGATCGCCACTTCCATAGCGAATCATCAATCAAAGACTAATATAGGTGCTCATAGCATATTTCTTGGTCAGATAAGAGCTGATGAAATTGATGGAAAAACGGTAAGTGGCATAGATTATTCAGCTTACGAAGAAATGGCTGAAAGCGTTTTTCATGAGATAAGAGAGTCAGCTTTTGCGAAATTTGATATTACCTGCGCTCATATTTACCATAGCCTGGGAGCAGTGAGAACTGGTGAAATATGTCTTTTTGTGTTTACTTCTTCTGTCCACAGGAAAATAGCCATAGAAGCTTGTAATCATTTTGTAGAAGAGATCAAGACAAAAGTACCCATTTTCGGAAAAGAGATTTTCGAAGATGAAACTCACCAATGGAAAGTAAATAAATAGATGGTTGATATTACCCATAAAATAACGACACTTAGGGAAGCTACTGCGATTGCCGTGGTAAAAACTTCCAGTGCAAAAACGATCAAAGCGATTCAGGAAAACAGGGTTCCAAAAGGCAATGTTTTTGAAATGGCGAAAGCCGCAGGATTACTGGGTGTTAAGAAAACTCCAGATCTCTTACCCGATTGTCATCCATTACCTATTGAATATACGGGGATCGAATATGAAATTAACGGTCTCGAGATCCAGATTTCGATGAAAGTCAAAACTATTTATAAGACAGGCGTGGAGGTAGAAGCCATGCATGGAGCTAGCATAGTGGCTTTGACGATGTATGACATGCTAAAGCCTATTGATAAGAATGTGGAGATAGGAACTATTAAACTTCTGAAAAAAAAGGGCGGGAAATCTTCCTTTAAAGTAAATACTGAAGGACTTACAGCAAAAATCATTGTTTGCTCTGATACGATTTCTAAAGGTAATGGCGAAGACAAAGCCGGGATAACGATTATTTCAAAACTTGAAGAATTTGGAATAAAATCTGAAAAAGTCATTATTCCTGATGAAGCTGATGAAATACGTTCAGCATTAAATTCAGCAAAAGCCGATATCGTAATTTTTACGGGAGGAACCGGAGTTGGGCCACGCGATGTTACACCGGAAACTATAGAGCTCATGCTGGATCTAAAACTAAAAGGAGTTGAGGAGCAAATGCGAAATTATGGACAGCAACGTATGCCATATGCAATGCTCTCAAGATCTGTAGCCGGACTTAAAGATGAAAAAGTAGTGCTGACACTGCCAGGATCTACCAAAGCAGCTACTGAATGTATGGATGCGATATTTCCGCATGTATTGCACGTTTTCAAAGTGATAGAAGGAAAGAGACATGATTAAAAAGAAAAAGAAAATAATAGACAATTTTGGAAGAGCCCATACCTATCTCAGGATCTCACTGACAGATCGCTGCAACCTGCGTTGTTTTTATTGCATGCCTGAAGAAGGGATAGAGCTGATGGAAAAGTCTAATATTATGAGCATTGAAGAGATCATTGAACTGGCCAGAACTTTTCGGGATCTGGGAGTTGATACTATCCGGCTTACGGGGGAGAACCCCTGGTGCGAAAAAATTTTGGCTATCTGGTTGAAGAACTGGCAAAATTAGGCGTGACTTTAAAGATCACTACAAACGGAATCATGCTGGATAGATACCTGGAGCTTTTTCAGAAGATAGGCTTGAAAAAGATCAACTTGAGTCTGGATACACTGGATAAAGCGAAATCGGTTTTTATTACCAAGCGCGATTACTTTGAGCGTATTATGACGAATATAGAAATGGCACTGGAGATGGCTATGGAAGTGAAGCTTAATATTGTATTGATCAAAGGAGTGAATGATAACGAGATCAATGATTTTGTTGAACTTACCAGACATAAGAACCTTACGGTGAAATTTATTGAATTTATGCCCTTTAAAGGTAATAAATGGGATTGGAGCAAAGGCATAGGGAAGCAGGAGATACTCGATACAATTTCTGATAAATTTGGGGATTTTGAAGAGCTGGAAAATCCAAAACACAGTACTTCTACTAATTTTAAGGTGAAAGGACATCTTGGGAGTTTCGCGATCGTAAGCACGATTACCAATCCGTTTTGTGATGAATGCAATCGTATTCGAGTCACCGCCGATGGTAAAATGAAGAATTGTCTTTTTGCAAATTCTGAAACCGATCTGCTCACACCGTTCCGAAATGGTGAACAGATGAATGAAATTATTATAAATGCGATCAAGACCAAAAAATATTCCCGGGATGGTATGGATGTTAAAATGGATGCCGATCATTACGAACAGAACAGGTCTATGATCTCAATTGGAGGATAATGGTAAGCATAGAAGAAGCTCTAAAAATCATCAGTAATCAGCCCGTCAATCTAAAAACAGAAACACGGGAACTCAGTAAATGTCCAGGTTTTTCGCTTTCCGAAGAAATTAGAGCGCCATTTGATATGCCTGCTTTTGATAATTCAGCCATGGACGGTTATGCCTTATGCGGAATTTCAAAGGAATACAATATAGTAGGCGAAGTTGCGGCAGGCGATAAAAGTGACTATAAATTAAAGGAAGGTGAAGCGGTACGTATTTTTACGGGAGCCAGTGTTCCGGAAAATTCAACTGCTGTAATAATGCAGGAAAAAACGAAGGTAGAGGTGAGTAAACTCATTCTGGAGCAAGTACCTAATGAGGGGCAGTGTATTAGAAGAAGAGGTGGAGAGCTAAAAAAAGATCAGCTTGTTTTTGAAAAAGCTTATACAATCACTCCCGCAGGAATTGGACTGATTGGAAGCCTTGGAATTGAAAAAGTGGAAGTTTTTAAAAAGCCAAAAATCAACCTGATTACCACGGGAAATGAATTGATTGAACCGGGTAAAGAAAAAGCGGCAGGGCAGATTTACGAATCTAATAGTTACGCACTTGCTTCAGCCTGCGAACAATATGGATTTTCAATTAACGGTAAAGAACAGATCAAAGATGATTTTCAGGCGATCAAATCTGGAATCAGAAAATCATTAAAAAGCTCAGATGTATTGATACTTTCCGGGGGAATTTCTGTAGGTGATTACGATTTTGTTAAACAGGCACTGGAAGAGAATGGTGTAGAAGAACTGTTTTATAAAGTTTTTCAGAAACCGGGAAAACCGCTGTATTTTGGAAAAAAAGCTGATAAATATATTTTTGCTTTACCGGGAAATCCTGCTTCCTCTTTAAGCTGTTTCTATGTGTATGTATTACCTTTTCTCTATAAATTAAGTGGATCTCAAAAAGATGGTTTAAAACAATTTAATGTTCCCATTTCTCACGATTTTGAAAATAAAGCTGACCGTCCAGTATTTTTAAAGGCAAACCTGGTAAATAACCACGTAGTTATTTTAAACGGACAGGGGTCTTCCATGATCCAGTCTATGGCTCTTGGAAATGCTTTAGTATTTCTAAATGCAGAAACATCGGTTAAAAAGGGTGAGAATGTCAGTTGCCTTCTAATTTCATAATATGCCTGTAGAATATCTCCCGTTTATATTCTTTTTTATTGCATTGTTTTATAGTTCGGTTGGGTTTGGTGGTGGTTCCAGTTATCTGGCAATTTTAAGTCTTTTTCTAACTGATTTCTATGAAATACGTTCTACCGCCCTTATTTTAAATATTTGTGTGGTAAGTATAGGAACGATTGTTTATTTTAAAAATGGAATTCTAAAACCAAAAAAGCTCTGGCCCTTCTTTCTATTCAGTATTCCCTTAGCTTATCTTGGAGCAACGGTTAAACTATCTCAACCTGTTTTCTTTTTGATCTTAGGAGGAGCTTTGATTCTGGCGGGATTTTCCATGATCCTGAAATTTGTAAATACTAGGGTGGAATCTCAGAAGTTTTCCAAATCTAAAAAGATCATATTAGGAGGTGGGATTGGTTTTCTATCAGGAATTTCAGGAATTGGTGGAGGTATATTTTTATCTCCTGTTTTAAACCTGCTGAAATGGAAAAATCCCAGAATCATCGCTTCTCTTGCTTCCGTATTTATCCTGGTAAATTCAGTATCCGGATTAATAGGTCTAAGCGTTGCAGGTACTTTTTTTGTAAATGATGACTTTATTTTAAGATTAATTATTGCAGTAGTACTTGGCGGTAGTTTGGGCTCTTACTTTTCAAACAGAAGATTTAACCTGAAGATTCTGGGAATTTTTACAGCAATTCTGGTTTTCTACGTTGGTCTCAGATTAATTATGCGCTACGGTTTCGGCCTTTATATTTGATTCTCTATTAATCAATGGCATAAATTGGATGGAGCTTATAAATTTAAGAATTATCAACGCTAAGGAGTGAGGGACATAGTTGGGGATATGTGTGTTTAAGTATGGGGTAAAATTTCACGTTTCTATACCCTGTCATTTTGCAACTTGCTGATAACAAAACGCCTATAAACTGGCACGAGAATTGCTAAGGCGCATTGGAACAACTTCAGAATAAAACGTTGTCGGGAATCAATAAACTTAAAATGCAAATTGACAATATGGGTTCGGTGAGCTCAGGAAATAATAGCGTAGATAGCGGGGCAAAAAACACAGTCTTAGCAGAGGAGAATTTGACATCTTCAAAAACCAGAAACACAAAAGGGGTCATAGTAAGAGCAGCCAGCTTTCTTTTATTAATTGGGGCCGCGTACATGGCATATGTACTGCAACATGATTTTACACAATATAAGCTGGGACGGGTAGAATCTATTTGGGGTTTACTGTTCTTTTCCGCTTTAACAGCCCTATTCTTTTTTAAAGTAGGCTTCTTTTTATATAATCTTTATCTATACTTCAGGTACAAACCGATTGAGGGGGTTAGTGATGAAAATTTGCCAACCTGTACCGTGATAGTACCCGCATATAATGAAGGAAAGCAGGTATGGGCAACGCTCATGAGTCTCGCAGAGGGAGATTATCCGGCAGAAAAACTTGAATTATTAGCTATAGATGATGGAAGTAAGGATGATACCTGGTATTGGATGCAAAAAGCCAAAGAGGTGCTTGGAGACCGACTTTCAATATATCAACAACCTGTTAATAAAGGAAAGCGTCATGCTTTATACCGCGGATTCAATTTGGGTAAGGGAGAGATTTTTGTTACTGTAGACAGTGATTCTGTCGTTGCTAAAGATACTCTTCGCAACCTTGTGAGTCCATTTGTAGTCAATGAAAAATGTGGGGCAGTTGCAGGAAACATTCGCGTACTTAATAATGAGGAAAAAGCCTTACTGCCAAAAATGCTGGATGTGAGCTTCGTTTTAAGTTTTGAATTCGTGCGTTCTGCGGAAAGTAGCCTTGAATCTGTTTTTTGTACTCCTGGAGCGCTGGCTGCATATAGAAGCGAAGCCGTTTTTAATTGCCTTCCAGAATGGATCAACCAGACATTTATGGGAAATCCTTCAGATATTGGGGAAGACAGAGCGATGACAAATATGATATTAAAGCAAGGCTACCACGTGCTTTTCCAGAGGAATGCCTATGCATATACCAATGTTCCTGAAAAGTATACAGGGCTTTACAAGATGTTTATTAGATGGGGAAGAAGTAATGTAAGGGAGAACCTTGCGATGTCCAGATATGTATTTACAAATTTCAGGGAGGGATCAAAAACAGGTACCAGGATACTTTTTATAAATCAGATTTTAAAATTGGTGATGAGCTATCCTTTTGTATTTTTTATGTTCTTTTTAATTTTTACGCATCCGTTGCTATTTATAAGTTCCACACTTTTAAGCATTCTTGTATGGTCCAGCTTTCCAGTATTGTTTTATGCAAAGAGATACAAATTATCTGAATCTTTTTGGGCCTATTCATATAGTATCTTATATACTTTTGGATTATTCTGGATCACTCCATATGCCATCGCCACGGCTAGTAGAAGAGGTTGGCTAACCAGAGAACTGGTTGAAAAGAAGTAATTTTTTTAATTTATCAGAAAGGGATCTTAATAGATTCCTTTTTTTTTTTGAAGCGGTGATATTTGTGAATATCTAATCTAAAATTTACTCTACTCCTCGTAAGTTCTAAATTATATTTGCCCTCCTAAAATATATAATAATATGAGCGTTACCTGGTACGAATGTAAAGTTAAGTATAGAAAAACACACGAAACTGGAGAACAGAAACAAACAACGGAAACCTACCTGCTGGATGCGGTTTCCTATACCGAGGCTGAAGCTAGAATAAGCGAGGAAATGAAGGCTTACACGAGTGAAGAGTTCATGATAACGAATATCAAAGTAGCGAACCTTGCCGAGGTGCATCCTTTTGAAAATTCAGATCGCTGGTTCAAAACCAAAGTTTCTCTAATCGCCTACGATGATAAAACCGGAAAAGAGAAAAAAACAAATATGTATTTGCTAGTCCAGGCGAATGATGTTAAAGAAGCCTTTGATAATACCAACCAGGCTATGCAGAATACTATGGGTGAATTTTCTATTCCAGCAATTACAGAATCTTCTATACTTGATGTTTTCCCCTATTTTAGTGATGAAGAATATACGGAAAACAGGAGTGAGACCAATTCTGCAGATGAAGAATTAATTGAAGAGAGTGAATTAGTTTAAGATTCCTGAAAACCTGGTTTTAAACCATACTTTTTATAAAGCATCCTTCAAAAATAGAGGATGCTTTTTTTATCCTTTATCATATAGTTGGACATTAACTCAGTTAATTTGTGGTATATTTTGCATGTAATAAGTATCAACAGCAATTATTCATAAGGTACTTCCCTTAAAAACTCATTTTAGCTATTTTAATCTCTCTATATTTATTTTTTTGAATTATATGAAACGATAGGCTTTTATGCACATTATCAATGCCCACCAGAACAATCTCAAAAATATAAGTTTAAAGCTTCCGGAAAATCAGTTGATCGTTGTGACCGGTTTATCTGGTTCAGGGAAATCTTCTCTGGCCATGGATGTGATTGCCAATGAAGGATATCGTTATTTTTTGGAAAGTCTCCCAGCCTACAACCAGCAAAATGCACAATTAATACCTACTGCCGAAGTTGACGAAATTGAGGCATTACCCCCGGTAATTAAAGTGGAGCAGTCCAGACGTTTCCAGTCTATAAATACCACCTTCGGGACACTGTCTGAACTTGCTGCTATTTTCAGAATTTTATTCGCGCGTTTTGCTGGTGAAGAAACCATGAGTAAATCATTATTTTCATTCAACCATCCAAAAGGGGCATGTACGCATTGTAGAGGGATTGGTGAAGCGGAATATATTGATCTTAATAAATTAATTGGAGATGAAAATAAAACGCTTAGGGAAGGTGCCATCACCACAACTTTGCCAAATGGTTATATTGTTTACTCCCAGATTACGGTAGAAGAATTAAATAGGGTATGTAAGGAACATGGGTTTAACGTGGATATTCCCTGGAAGAACCTCACAGAGGAACAAAAAGAGGTTGTTTTAAATGGTAGCGATCGATTAAAAGTCTTTTACGGGAAACATAGTATAGAGTCGCGTTTAAGATGGAAAGGTCTAAAAGCAAAGCCCAGGGAAGAAGGTTTTTATAAAGGTATGCTTCCTATCATGAAAGATATTTTGAGGCGTGATCGGAATCCAAATATCCTGAAATTTGCCAGTTCCCGTATTTGTCCCAGTTGTAAAGGGGCACGTATTAAGGCAGATCATCTAAAATTTACATGGAAAGGGCTTAACTTTCAGGATTGGATGGATCTTAATTTAAAAGATTTATACGATAAACTGCAAAATCAAGACTTTACGGCAGCGGAACAGGCACTGGTTGAAAAGATTTCAATTCAGTTATTCGACCTCATTCGGCTGGGAATGGAAGATTATAAGCTGAGTACCCCAAGTACAGAAATATCTTCAGGAGATGCTCAGCGTATCAAATTAATAAAACAGGTAAACAGTGATTTACAGGGTGTTCTTTATGTTTTTGATGAACCTTCTATTGGATTAAGTCCAGATTACCAGTCTTACCTGAGACACATTTTCAACCGACTGATAAGCCGAGGGAATACGGTAATGGTGGTGGAACATGATCTGAACTTTATCAGGTCTGCCGACTGGATCGTTGAATTAGGTCCGGCTGCCGGAATTCATGGAGGTGAAGTTATTTTTAATGGACCGATTCAGGAATTTTTAAATTCACAAAATTTATTAAGCCCCACGTTGGCGGAGTTGCAAAGAGAAACTCCTGATTTTGAGATTTCATCAAACCAAAAATCGCAAGATACTTTTAAGCCTCAGCTACACAAATTGACGGTTATAAGCAGAAAAACTCCGCGTATGCTAGAGTTGCTTTCTAAATATTGTGAAAAACAAAGTCTAAACCTTGTAGCAGTATCAGATCAACCCATAGGTAAAACCCCCAGAAGTAATCCCGCCACGTATACGGGCTTAGCAGATAAGATTCGTGATTTACTTGCCAAATCTCCTGAAGCAAAATCACTGAATTTAGCTAAAGGAGCTTTTTCATTCAACAATAAAACCGGGAGATGTGAAACCTGCGAAGGGGCGGGGGTTATTACATTATCCATGAATGTGATGGGAACGATTAACCAGGTTTGTCCGGAATGTAATGGGAAGCGTTTTAAGCCGGAAGTGTTACAGGTGCACTGGAATAATAAAAATATCGCCGATATCTATAACCTGAGCATTTCCGAAGCTTTTGATTTCTTTTCCGGAGAGAAGAAAATTGCTAAAATACTGTCTTTGATGTTACAGTTGGGTCTTGGCTATATTAAACTGGGACAACCTTCCAATACCTTGTCGGGTGGTGAGGCGCAGCGCATTAAACTTACCAGGCATTTTGCAAAACAGTCTAAAAATACACTGCTATTATTGGAGGAACCAAGTATTGGCTTGCATCCGCAAAACGTAAGGCAGCTGTTGAAAGCTTTGCATGAACTTAAACACGGAACAGGAGGAATTATTTGCTTTGAGAATCATTCCCTTTTTCAATCTGAAGCTGATGTATTTATAGACAATGCGCTTAAAGCTCCGGCACTCAATCTCAAAGAGGTTTCAGGTTATAGTAGGGATAGTATTTCAATAAAGGGAGCCCGAACACATCATCTCAAAGATCTCGATCTGGAACTGCCAAAAAATCAACTATCTGTGATCACAGGAATTTCAGGATCTGGAAAATCATCCTTAGTGATAGACACCTTACATGGCTACGGATTACAGGAAATGACCAAACAATTTTCGAGTTACCAACAATCAAGGGTAGGAGTGAATTTTCAGTTTGAAGTAGATCATATACAAGGGCTTAGTCCCACGATTTGTATCACACGTAAAGAAAAAAGTTTTACCCAGCGTTCTGATATTGCCAAACAAACCGGTATTGATAAGATTTTACGTTTCGCGTTCTCCCGAAAAGCACAATTTGAAGGTGAAAATTTATCTGCCAGTCATTTTTCCAATAATCATGAATTAGGAAAATGTGCTATTTGCGATGGAATTGGAGAAGAACTGTTGCCAGATCTGAATAAAATCGTAGTTGATGAATCGAAAAGTATTTCGGAGGGGTTATTTAAACATAATAAAGCCCTGGCATATTATGGCCATGCTGGCAGTCAGTATATGGCAGTTGTAAAAGAGCTGAGTAAGAATCACGGATTTAGTCTGGAAACAGCGTTCGATGAATTGACTGCAAAACAGAAAGATATTCTATTTTATGGCACTGGCGAGGTGATATGGAAAACGAACTGGCAATTCAAAACCAAAACCAGGAAAGGAAGCCAAAAATTAAGCATGCCCTGGGAAGGTCTTTTTCATTACCTGAAAGAAGAATATTATAAGACCCGTAAAAATAAGAATATAGATAAGTTAAAGTCACTTTTCACATCTGCAGAATGCAGTAACTGTGAGGGAAGTGGATTAAAACCGGAAAGATTAGATTTCAAAATTAGTGAGAAATCTATTCATGCAATTAAATCCATGGATTTTAATGCTTTGGAAGAATGGATCGCTTCTGAAGATCAGGCAGAAATAGATCAAAAACTTATTTCCCGTATTCGGCCACTTCTGGCTAACACCGTTAAAAGAGCAAAACAATTACATATAGACCATTTACAATTAAACCGAAAATCGGTCACACTTTCCGGAGGAGAAAATCAACGAGTAGCGCTGATCAAACAATTGAACTCACCGCTTAAAGGCATAACCTATCTACTAGATGAGCCTTCAGCAGGATTGTCCAATGATAATATTCCTGATTTGATCACTATTCTAAAGGAACTTATTGAAAAAGGGAATACGGTAATTGTAATTGAACACAATAAGGAAATCATGCTGGCAGCCGATAAATTAATTGAGTTAGGGGTTGGCGCAGGTAAGTTTGGGGGTGATATTACTTACCAGGGGACTCCTCAGGATTTTTTGAAACAAGCCGATTGTCATCCATATTTGAAAACAGCTTCTAAAAAGCTGGAATTGAAAAGCGGAAGAAATCCTGTTGAGATCAAAAAACTATTCAGACATAGCTTAAAAAAAGAAAGGCTGGAAGTGCCGGTTGGAGGAATCACCGCAGTAAGTGGGAAATCGGGGATAGGAAAGACCACCTTAGTGAAAGACATCCTGATTCCCAGTATTAATACGGGGAAACCTGTGCATTGTGGAGGCATTAAGTTTCCGAAGAAATATTCATCCGCGCATTATTTTGAGGCTAAAAAACTAAGGTCTCATGCAAATACTTTGTTAGTATCCTATCTGGATCTTATGAAAGAAATCGGTAAAATTTTTGCTCGTGAAACGGAGCTCAAACCTCGGGATTTTTCTTATAAAACTAAAACCAGTCAGTGTCCCAACTGCAACGGCAAAGGATATATTGAAACCAGTTTAGATGTTGCAGCTAATTCTGTAGAAAAATGCGAGGTATGCAACGGGCTACGCTTTAAGAAAGACATTCTGAAGCATGCGGTAACATCTAAAAATATCGCTGAGGTGCTGGCTTTGAATATAGCGGAGTTTAAAGAATGGTTGCAGGCTGTTGAAACTACTGTTAAAGAACATCATTTGCTGGATCAACTGGAGGATATTGGTTTAGCTCATCTTCGCTTAGATCAACGAGTGCAGTCACTTTCATCTGGAGAAAAACAGCGCTTACTATTATTAAACTGGCTTCAGGAAGAAAATAAGAATACTCTTTATATTTTAGATGAACCCAGCACTGGATTGCATTATGCAGATATTGACCTGTTATATGCTATTCTGAAGAGATTGAGCAAAAACAATGATATTCTGGTTATAGATCATAATCCATATTTACTGGAGAAAATAGGAGTAGGGGTGGTTCTGAAATAGCTCAGGAATTATCGGCGATTGCTTTAATAGTAGTTTTAAAACTTTTACAAAATAAAGGTTATTTGAAAATTGATTAACATATTAACTGAGCTTGTAATTACATAGTTTCTTTAAATTTCACCTCCAAGCTTTCTGAATTACTGCTGAAATCGACTATTGCCACATTTTCTTTATAAAACCTGTTTTTACATTATTTTTACTATTTTTAGGAAATTGTTAAGAATACTGACGGTTTTGATCTAATCTGAATTTTCTCCTAACCTGCTTTTAGCATAAATTTCATTAAAAGGATAGCCAACCTCCTTTTACCTGGAGAAGGAAATTATTTTCAGATTGTGTTATCAGGCCGAATAACAAAAAAGTTTAAAATAATTTATTCAATCAAGAAACAGATAAGTTTTTATGGAAAGAAGAAAATTTGTTCAATTAGCGGGTCTTGGAGCGGGAGCTTTTATGTTTCCAATGCAGTTCATGGGTAAAGATATTCCTGCGGAAGCACTCCTTGAACCCGGAATGGACGTGGCAATAAAAAAGAAAATGGCAGATATAGCTCTTAATACAGCTAAATCTTTAGGAGCATCTTATGCCGATGCCAGAATAGGCCGTTATCTAAATCAATATGTTTTCACCCGTGAAGATAAGGTACAGAATGTGGTAAATACAGAATCTTTTGGTATTGGTATCCGAGTTATTGCCAATGGTACCTGGGGGTTTGCTTCTACCAATGAAGTAACCGAGGATGGAATTAAAAAAGCGACAGATCAGGCTGTGGCCATTGCCAAAGCCAATTCTATGATTCAAAAGGATCCGGTGAAACTGGCTCCGGTAGAATCTTACGGGGAAGTTTCCTGGAAAACTCCAATCAAAAAAGATTTCAAAGAAGTTCCGGTTTCAGAAAAGGTAGATCTTCTTCTGGATGCAAACGCTGCAGCTATGAGCAATGGAGCAGATTTTGTGAATTCAGCTTTATTTATGGTGAATGAGCAAAAATATTTTGCATCTACCGAAGGTTCTTATATAGACCAGGATATTCATCGTATCTGGCCAACTTTTGGTGTGACAGCCATAGATCGTGCTGCTGGTAAATTCAAATCCCGGGATGCTATGAGTGCGCCTATGGGAATGGGGTATGAGTATATGGATGGTCTGGAATCTGAAAAACTGGAAGGACCTGCTGGTCTTAAATTATATCGAAATAGCTACGATATTGTTGAAGATGCGACTTTGGCTGCTAAACAGGCTAAGGAAAGACTTACCGCTAAATCTGTAGAACCGGGTAAATATGACCTGGTGCTAGAACCTAATCATTTAGGTTTAACCATTCATGAGTCTGTGGGGCATCCATTAGAACTGGATAGGGTACTGGGCTATGAAGCTAATTATGCGGGAACCAGTTTTGCTACTTTAGATAAGTGGAAGTCTGGTGACTTTAAATATGGTAGTGATATCGTGAATCTGGTAGCCGATAAGGTGCAGCCGAATTCGCTGGGTGCTGTTGGATATGATGATGAAGGTGTTAAAACCAAAGAATGGGATCTGGTTCGGAATGGAATATTAACCAATTACCAGGCAATTCGTGATCAGGTACATATGATAGATCAAAATGAATCTCATGGTTGCTGTTATGCACAAAGTTGGAACGATGTTCAGTTTCAGCGTATGCCAAACGTTTCCCTGGAGCCAGGTAAAGAAAAATATAATATAAACGACATGATCAAAGATGTGGAGAAAGGAATCTACATCGCCGGAAGAGGATCTTATTCTATAGATCAGCAACGTTATAACTTCCAGTTTGGTGGTACCGTTTTTTATGAAATAAAAGATGGTAAGATCGTGGGGATGTTAGATGATGTGGCTTACCAGTCGAACACTCAGGAGTTCTGGAATTCGTGTGTGAAAATTTGTGATAAAGATGATTATCGCATGTTTGGTTCTTTCTTCGATGGAAAAGGCCAGCCATCTCAGGTAAGTGCAGTTTCTCATGGTAGTTCTACCGCCAGATTTAATGGCGTAAATGTGATTAATACGGGTAGAACGGTTTAAACTATTTTCTAAATTAAGATCTTATAAAAATGGCAATATATACAAAAGAAGAAGCAAGAAAACTGATGGAAAAAGCCCTGAGCTTTTCTACCGCAGATTCTTGTGAAATCAATATGGGTGGAAGCGAGAGCGGTAATATTCGCTACGCCAGAAATACTGTAACCACAGCAGGCCACCGGTCTAACCAGACTCTAGCGGTAACTTCCAGTTTTGGTAAAAAATCTGGAACTGCTACTATAGATGAGTTTGACGATGAATCATTGGAAAAAGTGATTAAACGAGCGGAAGAACTGGCAAAATTATCACCGGAGAATCCGGAATTTATGGAGCCGCTTGGACCTCAGAACTATCAGGAATCAAAAAGTTTTATTGAAAGTACAGCGAATGTTCAACCGGCATATCGGGCCAAAGTTGCGGCAAGTAGTATAGAACCAGCTTCGGCAAAAGATGTTACTGCAGCAGGGTTTTTACAGGATTCAGCAGGCTTTAGTGCAAAAATGAATTCAAACGGATTGTTCGCTTATAATCAGTCTACCAATGTAGATTTTACAGTTACGATGCGTACCAACGATGGTACTGGATCTGGCTGGGTGACCAGGGATTACAATGATATCTCAAAATTTAATCCTGATGAAGCGGCGAAAGTGGCGATAGATAAGGCAGTAATGTCACGCGAAGCAAAAGCTATAGAACCGGGAAAATATACGGTTATTCTGGAGCCTGCTGCGTCTGTAGATTTACTGGGAAATATGGCAGGATCATTTAACGCTCGTACGGCAGATGAAGGACGTAGTTTTATGTCTAAAGATGGTGGCACCAAGATGGGACAGAAGATCGTTGATGAACGCGTAAATATATGGTCAGATCCATTACATCCGGAAGTTCCAACTTCTACCTGGAATGGTGATGGTTTGCCTCTAAAGAAAATGAAATGGATTGAGGATGGAGTGGTCAAAAACCTTGCTTATAGCCGTTTTTGGGCAAAGGAAAAAGGAGTAGACCCTGTGCCGTTTCCAAGTAATTTTATCATGGAAGGTGGGGATGCTTCAAGAGAAGAACTTATTAAAAGCACTAAAAAAGGAATTTTAGTGACCAGGCTTTGGTACATACGTGGTGTAGATCCTCAAACTTTACTTTATACAGGTCTTACCAGGGATGGAACTTTTTATATTGAAAACGGGGAGATTAAATATCCCGTTAAAAATTTCAGATTTAATGAAAGTCCGATAATTATGCTGAACAATTTAGAAGAATTGGGAGAGCAGGTTCGTATTGACGGAAATTTAATTCCGTATATGAAGATCAGGGACTTTACATTTACCAGCTTGTCTGATGCTGTTTAGAATTAATTAAATTTTTAAACTGGTTGTTTTGATTCTGTCTTAACAACCAGTTTTTATTTATGATATTTCCCCTCACCCAGAACTGCAAAAAAAAGCAGTTCTGACCTCTCCCATGGGATAGGTAAAGAGGAAACCCTACCTTTGCAGGCCCAGGCAGGCCCGAGGCTGAGCCGTAGGGGAATTATATAGAGTAAACATTTTAAATTAAGATGTTGTGAGCAATGAGTTTTTCTTTACCAGGCTGCAATATGAGTCGGGAGATTGGGACGTAGATCAGCGAATGCCTTCTAATTTGCTTAATTCCCTGGTAGAATATACTACGCTGAGAATTGATAAACAGGAAAATATTGTTCCCCTGGCGAGTGATGAAATATTCAGTTGTCCCTTTTGCTATATTTCAGGTCATAAACTGGTGCAGTTTACCAAAAAAGAGAAAGAAAACTTCAAAAAATATGTGGAAAATGGCGGATTCGTTTTTGCAGATGACTGCAATCATGATATTGATGGGTTATTTGCTAAATCTTTTGAGCGACAGATGGAGGAGATTTTTGGCTTTTCAGCATTAAAAAAGATTCCCAATAATCACGAATTATATTCTATATTTTTTGAATTTGAAGATGGTCCGCCTACTACTTCACAAGAGCTAAATGGCTGGGGAGACGACCTGGTGCATGATTATTTAAAGGCCATAGAGATGAATGGAAGGATTGGCGTTTTATATAGCAATAAAGATTATGGCTGCGAGTGGGATTACGATTTCCGGAACAAGCGCTGGTATAAAATAGATAATACACGGTTTGGGGTTAATATAGTGATGTATGCCTTAACCTCATAAATTTAAAAATATGGAGAAAGACCTGGAAATTTTGGAACGGGAGGTAGAAAGCCTTACCGGGAAACTTAAGGATTTAAAGCAGGAAATTGGTAAAGTAATTATCGGTCAGGATGAAACGGTAGAACAACTAATAATAGCTTTTCTGGCAGGTGGACATATCTTGCTGGAAGGCGTTCCGGGACTGGCAAAAACGCTGATGATCCGAACCCTTTCACAGGCAATAGATCTCAAATTCAGAAGGATTCAGTTTACGCCAGATTTGATGCCATCAGACATTATTGGAACTGAAATTCTGGAAGAAGACCATAGTACGGGAAAGAAATTTTTCAAATTTAATAAAGGACCCATTTTCGCTAATATTATCCTTGCAGACGAAATTAACCGTACCCCACCTAAAACTCAGGCGGCTCTATTGGAAGCCATGCAGGAATTTGAAGTGACTTATTCCGGGCAGACCTATAAACTGGACAGGCCTTTCTTTCTGCTTGCCACACAAAACCCAATTGAACAATCGGGAACTTTCCCCTTGCCGGAAGCACAGCAGGACCGGTTCTTATCGTATATAAAGATCGGTTATCCTTCTGAACATGAGGAAACCGATATCTTAATGCAAACTACCGGAATTAAGTCGGAAAAAGTAAATCCTGTCCTTAATGGGGATGAAATCCTGCGGTTACAGGAACTTGTTCGGGAAGTGCCTATTAGCGAGGATCTGGTAAAAACTGTTAGTAAACTGGTACGCTCCACCAGGCCGGAAACTACCAGTAACGATTATGTGAAAGAATGGGTGAACTGGGGTGCAGGTCCTCGAGCCGGACAGGCCATGATCCTTACGGCAAAAGCACGGGCTTTAGTTTACGGCAGGCTTGCGGTCACTTTGGAAGATTTAAAGCATGTAGCTTTACCGGTTTTACGACACCGTACCATAGTGAATTTTAAAGCCGAAGCAGAAGGAATTACTTCAGATGACGTCACCAGACATCTTTTAAAATCGATTACTAACTCATAGGTAAGGTGAAAACGGAATATCAGCAATTATTAAAGCCAGAAGTGATAAATAGTGTTTCGGGATTGTCACTAATTGCCCGGGTAATTGTAGATGGATATTTACACGGGCAGAATCACAGCAGACGGGTAGGAGCGGGAATGGAATTTAGCCAGTACCGTGGATACGAACCCGGCGATGATTTACGGCGATTAGACTGGAAAATGCTCGCCCGTTCCGGAAGATATTATATAAAACAGTCTGAAATTGAAACCAATATCACGGTAAAATTTATAGTAGATTCTAGTAAATCCATGCTTCATGAGGAAGATGGAATTTCTAAAATGGATTATGTGAAAGTCCTAGTAGCTTCTTTGTCTCATTTATGCCAGAACCAGGGAGATGCGATAGGGTTATTTGCGTTGAACGATCAAAATTTGAGAAGTGTTTTTCCAAAAGTTCAGAAGCAACATTTTAATCGACTTTTACTGGAGCTAATCAATATTAAAACCGAAGGAAAATGGCCAGAAGATCCTTCCATAATTGAAAAAATTCACGCCAGAGGTGAGAAGGAACTAATTATTCTTATTTCTGATATGTATGAAAGAGGAGCTGAAATAACAAATTTGATCAAGAAGCTGAAAACTTCCCGAAACGAAGTGGTTCTATTTCAGATTATTGGAAAAAGCGAAATGGATTTTGATTATAAAGGCAGTCTTACTTTTGAAGATTTGGAAACCGGACAAAAAATTAAAATAGATGCTGCGAAAGCGAAGCAGGAATACTTGGAAGCACTCAGAAATAAGATCAGTGCTGTTAAAGATGAATTGCTGGCCAGTGATATAAGTTATCATCTTTTTAGGATGGATGAAAATATTGGTCAGGTGTTGCAGACATTTTTAAAGAAAAGGAATAGGTTAGTTTAATATGGTTTTTCTCAACCCTACATATTTATGGGCATTATTAGGGCTTGCCGTCCCCATCGCCATCCATTTATGGAGTAAAAAAGAGAGTAGGACCATTAAAATGGGGAGTATTCAGTTTTTTAAGGAATCAGATCCTAAAAAAACAAGCTCCATCAGCATCAATGAATGGTGGTTGTTAGTGCTCAGAATACTAATAATTGGCATTTTAGCATGTATTCTTGCTGAACCAGCTTTACAGAAGAAAAAGAGTAAAAATGCGGTTGTCTATCTTATAGAACCATCCATAGCTTTGGATGCAGATTTTAAAGATCTGGTAGATTCTCTGGATTTGGATCACGACTTAAGATTACTTCAAAAAGGATTTCCAGACCTGGAAAGAGAAGATTTGGATTCAGCCAATAATACAACTCCTGATTACTGGCAACTGTCTAATCAAATGGAAAAATTATCGGCAGATAGTATTGTTGTCTTTACCCGAGCATTGGTTGCCGGAATTAAAGGCAAGCGACCAGAGATTAATAAAAAAATCAACTTGATCATTGTAAACTCGGAAAATTCGAAATCCGTACCTGTGGAAGCCAGGAGAAAAGAAAATGGAGTTCAGTTAATTTCAATGTTGAGTGATGATAAGCATATAAAATTTGAAAAAGAAATTGTTTCTGAAAACGACTCCAGGTTCGAAATAAATAATGAAGTAGATAGTGTAGAAGTAACAGGAGCCAATGAAAATCATCGTTTAGCTTTGAAAGAGGAAATCGAGATCAATGTCCAGTTATTTTATTCGGATAGTCTGACTAAGGAAGCACATTATATCGAAAGTGCATTTTCGGCAATTTCAAAATATTTAGATGCTGACATCAAACTTTCGAAGACCAGAAACAGAGACAGTTTAAAGATTAAGGAAGGCAATCCTCTTATCTGGTTGAGCGACGAATCACCAGTAAAAAGCTCCGGATCCTTACTTATTTACCGGCCAGACAGTCTGGCGAATGCATTGATTGAACCCGGAGCATACAAAAATTCATTTTATCTAACCAGCCCTATAAACGCTGAAAATATCGTAGAAAAGCATCTGGCAGAAAAACTGATTGGTTTTCTTGATCTGCACAAAGGAATAGATCAACAGGTTCAAAAGAACGATACCCGCGTAATGGACAGGGTAGCTTTTTTACCGATAGAGAACTTAGCGAAAATTGAAAAAAATCAACCGGTTACAACCTCTGTTTCTTATTGGTTCTGGATAATACTGGCGATATTGTTAATAGGGGAACGGGCATTGGCGGCTTATAGAAAACAGTGAAAAATACAGGCATCAACATATTGAACAATTTTAAAAAGCGATGGCAGCTATTGCTTTGGCTGAAAATTGGATTGTTTGCTATTGGACCTGCTGTACTGGTATTTTTTATTCTGTATAGTCCGTTATGGGCAATTGTGGTTTTTCTAGCGTTATTCGGATTGCTGACTGTTTTTATAAAACCCTGGACCATAAGTTTAAATAAGGTCAGCAATTCTGTAGATCATCAGCTGAGCAGCATAGAAAACAGTTCAGGCTTGTTATTAATGCCAAACGAAAAGCTTTCAGGAGTTGCCAGGCTTCAGCAAATAAAAGTCAGTAAGGAATTAGAGAAACATAGCGAAGAAATTAAGACCGGCGTAAAATTTGGCAAGGCAATAATATTCAGTTCTGTTTGTATCGGAATAGGTTTTATTATTTATCAGTTTCAGCTTTTTGAAGTCTCACCAAACCTGAATTCTCCTGCAGAACAGGAAGAAATTATCAGTTTTAAACCTATGGATTCAATAGTAACAGAATCCGTTCCCCCTAAGCTGGAAGAGCAGCAACTCATCATTACTTATCCGTCTTATACCAATATTGCTTCTTTTACCACTTCACAAATGAATGTGAAAGCAGTGGAAGGTACACGCCTGACCTGGAAATTAAAATTTGATAGAAAACCAGACAGTGTGGTGATGGAAAGCATGGAGAATCAATATCCTATGGAGTGGAGTAATGAAATATATACCAGAAGTTCTACGATAACAGCCTCTGGATTTTACAATTTTAGATTTAGAGATGAGCAAAATACCTCCTACACATCAGATCTATATAGCATTGAAGCTTTTGAAGATCAAAGTCCAGTGATTGTTATCAATAATTTGAAGCAGTTTGCGACTTTTAAAATAGATGAAGAAAAGAATATTTTTCTTGAAGCCTTACTGACCGATGATTTTGGTTTGGGGAATGCTTATATAATAGCTACCGTCAGCAAAGGCAGCGGAGAATCGGTAAAATTCAGGGAGGAAAAATTAAATTTTAAGGAAGCTATAATAGCCGGGCGAAAAAAACAGCGTTTATCGAGAACAATAAATTTAGATGCCTTAAAAATGGAAGCTGGTGATGAACTTTATTTTTATGTCGAAGCTCTGGATCTTAAGCGTCCCAGGCCAAATAAGGCCAGAAGTGAAACTTATTTTGCGGTGATCCAGGATACGACAACAAATAGTTTCACCGTGGAGGGAAGCATGGGGGCAGATCTTATGCCGGAATATTTCAGAAGTCAGCGGCAATTAATTATCGATACTGAAAAACTGATTGCAGATAGACAGAAATTATCGAAAGAAGAATTCAATAGCGAAAGCAACAACCTGGGCTTTGATCAGAAAAGTTTACGTATAAAATACGGACAGTTTATGGGTGATGAGACCGAAGGTGTTACGGAGGGGCAAATTGCGGAGGAAACATCTGGAAATGAATCTGATCACGACGATCCTTTAGCTGAATACACGCATGATCATGATGGAGATAATGAGCATAATCTTGTGGAAACCGAAGAAACGCATGAGGAAGAGGATTCTAACAATCCATTAAGCGAATACTTGCATAATCATTATGATCCTGAAGAATCCACGCTCTTTAGTAATGCCCTGAAAAGTAAATTGCGACAGGCTCTAAACATCATGTGGGATGCAGAATTGCACCTGCGTATGTACGCACCTGAAAAATCACTGCCTTATCAATATAAAGCCCTGGCGTTAATCCAGGAAATAAAGAATTCCGCGCGTATCTATGTGCATCGAATTGGGTTTGATCCGCCGCCTATAAAAGAAGAGGTGCGATTAACCGGAGAACTGGAAGAGGTTTCCAGTTTCCGAAAGAAGGAAAATCTGGAGGAAACAGATGCTAATAAGGCCATGCGGAGAGCAATTGGAAGGCTAGAAGAACTAATGAAAAACCCGGAAACGATTACGGAAGAAGATAAAAAGCTCTTTGAAAATGCGGGTGACGAACTTGCCATTATTGCCATTAACCAACCTGGAAAATATTTAAAAACGTTGCAACAACTAAAGTCCCTGACGGGGAATATTAAAATTTCTGAGCAAACACTGAATGAGGTGCAGCGCATTTTACTGGAGGCCGTATCCCAATTAGAACCAAATCCTGCTAAGAAAATGAGATTTGAGGATCAATTAAATAAAATGGTTTTGGAAGAACTGGAGAGAAATGATAGATAACCTTAGCTTTTCAAATATCGACTGGCTGCTTCCGGTATGTATTTCTGCGATTTTGATCTGGGTGATATTCATCTGGAAAGAATGGTATGTTTCCAAAAAGAAAAGGTTCTTTTTAAAGACTTTTCTGGCATTTTTAGCAATTGGTTCCCTGGCATTGATAGCCTTAAAACCGGTTAAGATAGTGGATGCTGAAAAGAACAAGGTGATCATCTTCACGCCAGGTTATAAAGAAGCGCAACTGGATAGTCTACAAAATGAAACCAAAAAACTGGAAGTTATAAATTACGAGCCCGGTAAACCTCTTTTTACAGAAGATGATAGAATAACTTCCGCTTTTATCCTGGGTCATGGTATTGCTTCTTTCGATTTATGGCAATTCGACGGAATTTCATCCAGATTTTTATCTGCTGCTGGTCCAGACGGAGTGACTAAGTTGCATTATAAAGGAATAAACTCAATAGGAGATTCTTTTGTTTTACAGGGCAACTATAAAAATTCCAAAAATGGAAATAGATTAATTTTAGAGGGACCGGCAGGGCGAAGCCTGGATTCTATTTCGTTTGATAATCCTGGAGTACATTCTTTCAACTTAAAATCTGCTTTAAAGGCTAAAGGCAACTTTCTCTATTCTTTGGTTGAAAAAGATTCCACAGGGAATTTACTCACTTCAAATCCGGTTCCGGTAAAAGTAAAGGATCGGCAGGTTTTAAAAATTTTGATACTAAATGCATATCCTACTTTTGAAACCAAATATTTGAAGAATTTCCTAGCGGAATCAGGACACGAAGTTGTGGTAAGGAGTCAGCTTACCAGGGGCAGGTTCAAATTTGAATATTTTAATACGGAGCGAGTAACAGTAAACAGCATATCTGAAGAAATTCTCGAAAATTTTGACCTGTTGATCATTGATGCAATTGAGCTGAGAAATATGGCTGGACGTGCCCGCGATAACCTAAAAATAGCGGTGAAGGAGCAAGGTCTGGGGATATTTATTCAGCCTGATTTAAACTTTTTTAATTCCCCGGGGAAATTTTCTGAACTTAATTTTGCAAGCACCCAAAACTCCGAATTCAGGATGGAAGAATGGCCAAAGGTTCCAATTGAAACCTATGCCTTTGCTATAAATGATGAATTTATGCTTCAGGCAATACATGAGTCTGATGGACATATAATTTCAGGTTACAGGAAAGTTCAAAATGGGCGAATTGGCACCAGTGTATTTCAGGATACTTATAAATTAATACTGGAGGGGAATACTGAAGCTTATCAGGCCTTATGGTCTCAAATTATTACAGATCTCTCCAAAACAGAGGAGCCAGATATGGATTGGAGCAGCAATTCTTTTATGGCTTATGCAAACGAACCTTTTTCATTTAAAATAAGAACCTCTATTCAGGATCCGGAAATTATGGATGATCAAGAAAATGAAATTCCCATAAAGGCTGATATAGATATTCCCACGCTTTGGACTGGGACTAATTTTCCAAGAGAAGAGGGGTGGAGGTATCTATTCACGAGTCGGGATAGAATTTCCAAGTTTTATTATTACACCGGTAATACCAAAGACTGGACTTCACTAAGAGCTCAGAAGACCATGCAGGAGAACAAGAGGTATTTCAATTCAGAATTAAAAGATAATCAGCTTCAAAAGATACAGGAACCTATAAATCTAATATGGTTCTATATTGTTTTCCTTTTAAGCATTGGTTTCTTATGGCTTGAACCTAAAATTAGCAGTTGAGCAAACTTATTTCAGAAATAATAATTTAAAATAAAGCTTTTACCTTCTTACAAGCTGACCTGACTAGTTTGACATTTGTATATTTGAGAATCCAAATTTCTTTCAGTAGGGATAATTAAAACCTGAATGGTTTTTAGTAAAAAATGAAAACTGATACTCATTCAAATAAACTGATTTCCTTGTATTGGGTATTCTAAATAGAAAATACTAATTAAAAAATTGTTTGTCCGTAAAGTTTCCTAAACCGAAAAATGACGTCATTCTGAACTTGTTTCAGAATCTCATTTTGATATAAACAAATGCTATATTGAGACCCTGAAATAAATTAAGGGTGACGAAAGAAGCTTATAGGACAGAAAACAGATATACATATTAAAAAATAAAAAAAAAATGGCTAAAACAACATTAAAAGTAAACAATAACGGTTCTGTCGTAGTAAGCGGTGATTTCGAGATCGTAGACAAGGAGGGAAATATATACGATCTTGGAGGAAGGGAACTGGTTTCCATTTGCCGATGTGGACTTTCCCAGAACAAACCATTTTGCGATGGAGCACATAGAAAGCATTTTGAACACGAAGCCGTAGCTTTTGCCCTGCCTCCAATGAAAAAATAGACATAGTTAAATACAATTACAAGTTTGTAAGGAAGCTGTCTAAAAAGTCCTTATTTCGTCAAGCTGAGACCCATGATAAAAAATTATCTAGCGTTGGAAATTGACATATTTCATTAAGATACTTGTTCATTTTTTCCATTGATGAAAAAACGAACCAAAAAAATCTAGGCTTACGAAACTCTATCTAAATTTATCGTTCAGCACCTAAATTTTAGGAACTCGCCATTGAGATGTGTTTTTAAAGAAATTTTTTTAGCTCAAACAGCCTAAAATTTTACGGTGCTTACACTTCAAATTTTACGATAAATTTTCGATAGGCCGGGGAAATGGAGACTCTTAAAAATTAAGTATTTAACTTTATGATTACTAATTTCAGAAATACGTCAATAGTAAATTGATTCAGCTTCTAGGTGCTTTTGATTTTTAATTAGTTAAGATCCTGAAATAAATTCAGGATGACGTTTCCTCGACTTTTTAGACAGCCTCCTTTTTTATTGCTGAAAATTAAAAGCTAATCCCTATTCCAAAATTGAAATTAGAGGTGTATTCCCGGCTACCTAGAGGTGTTTCACTATCCAGATAATAGTTGAAAAGGGCAAAGACCTTAAACCAACTGGATAAAGGTACATCCATTCTAAATTGTTCCAGAATACGATAATCTCCAAAATCTTCGTATAATGGCTGGTAATACAGCGTATTTGCTAAAGAAAAACGCTTCGATTTTGGGAAGTAGGAAAGACTCAGGTAAGTACTATTTCGGTGATTGTATTCTGTGGTGCCAGCTTCATCACTATGTTCTACTTCATAAAGGTAACTGTTGCCGGCATAACCGGTGAAATTTTCCCTATCAACCCATTTTATACGAATTCCCAGGCCCAGTAGATTTCGTTGTTCCACCACCAACAATTGGTTGTATTGACCCTGAATAAAAGCTTCCAGTCTAAGCAATGCCGAAAGTTTATAATTAAATCTACCATGAAGGAACCAGGAATTTTGGAGGTTTTTTTCTTCTGAATCAATCAGCTTATAATTACCCAGCAGTAAGTATATTTTTTTCAGGTCTTTAGACTTAATCTGAGAAGTAAGTGTGGCGTCCAACTGGTTAACCTCAAGACCATCATTATTGGTATGGTTAAATGAAAAGTCGGCAGTTAGTACAAAGCGAATAGAATCTGTTTGCATACGCCTGGACTCGATATTTACCAGTTGCGCACTTAGGTAGCCGGGAAGTAATGCTAATAAAAGAAGGCAGAAGCTTTTCTTCATGCTTTTTTTTGGAGTAAAGTTAGAAAAATGAAATATTTTAAAACAGGAACATTTTAACTCTTGCAAATTATAGGAAATCATACTTCCTATTCAGCCCTGTTCTGTTTCAAGAATTTGGAACTAATCAAAATAATATTAATTCTGGTGAACTTCTTTGGGAAAAAGAGCATTTTTTAAGTAGTAAAAATCCAGATTGAATCTTACCAAACACATGGTTAAAATTACATTCCGGATTCTCTTAAAGCTTAGGCGTCAATCTAAATTTGCGCTACAAAATCTGAAAACACTTTTTTGTGCAATTCCAGATTAAGCTCTGGAGAAACAGAAACACGGGCTATATAATCTTTATCGGCTTCTTTGGTAGTACCTTGTGTAGAAGTAGCGGGAATGGTCCAGTAACAACCTTTTAACTGACCATAGCTTACACAATATTTACTTTCCTCGGGTATCCTGGTAATCATCATTTTGATCAGTTTATGATTAAGCTCTCTTTTATAAGCTTCTCTTTCTTCAGAAGTATCACCTTTGGTAGGAAGATCCAGAGAAAACACAGAAGGAGTAAAGCCTTGCTTCGCGAGTTCTTCTGAAACAAAATTTATCTTCGCTTCCGGTAAAGTAGCCTTGATGAAATTCACAAATTCACGTGTGTTTTTGTATGCATCTGTAATTCTCTGGTTCATGGAGGGCAGTTGCTCGGCCAGTATTTCTACCTGAAGAGCTGTGGCTTCATTATCGCAAAGTTGTAAATGCTTATCAATTTTGTCCAGTAAACTATCCGCTTTTTTATTTGCTATACAATAGCCGGCGGTACATCTTCCGCCGCTGGGGAATTTGGAGCCGCTCACGTATGAAATAGTCCTGATAGATGAAAGAATTCCATTTTCACCACAAAACTGAACATTTGGGCAGAAAGTCTGATCTAAAATAAATACAGGATCTACCGCTGTTTCTCCAGAGGAAGTTTTACGTTCTTTTTTAAGAACATCTCTTAAATTTTCGAGGTTTGGAACTTCAACTCTTGGATTAGTTGGAATTTCAGCAATTATAAAAGGCACCGCATCTTCCCTGGCAACCAACTCTAAAACTTTATCGGTACTGTTTACCATATCGTTGGCACCATCTACCGGTAAATCCATGATTTCTACATTTTCCAGGCAGGCGGCAACCCGTCTGGCCTGGTCATTCGTTCCACCGTAGCAATTTGGAGGTACTATGATTTTAATAGTTTTTCCCGGATGTTTTTCCTGCGCTTCATCTATAAGCCCCATCATAATGGCATACTGTACAGATAATCCACAGGAACCAAGAAGCACCTTGGAGCTGGTAGCAGTGATCTTCTGTACTGAGTCGATCACACTTGCTTTATTAGCTTCATACTTATTATCTTTCTTAGGAGAAGTTTTTCCTACTAATTTATTCAAAGCAGTAAAACAATCTGCCGGGGTCATTGAAATTGTTTCCCTTCTTCTTACATGCTGAATTTCGGAAATATAAGATTCATTCTCTGTACCATTTACTATGAGAATGCTTCCAAGTTCAGCCTGCAGACTAATATAAAAGTCGATATTTGAAGAGAGCTCCAGAGCATTCAGACCGTCCTGTTCAGAAATAAAAATAGTGCTGCCGTCAAATTCAGGGATATCCTCTGAGTTTTCAACTTGCTTTACCTCAAAATTATAAGCGTAGACACGTTCTATAGCTTCAAAATCGAAACATTCAGGAAGCTCATTGGTATAGCATATCTGAGTATTTTTATTTGCGAAAAGATTCTTTCTTAACACGGCTAGAACCGGAATAGTTTTAGATGAGAAACTGATCACATGTTCCGGTTTGATATCATTCAATTTTGAGATTCCCCATTCCAGCACGGTCGATAAAGGATGCCCTAATCGAATATAATCGTAGGCTGTGGGCAGTTCACTTAATGCTGATCTTTCAGAATTATTGTTTTTATATAAGTTTTCAAAATGTTCAAGGAATTCTGTCTTGGCCAGTTCTTCGTTATAAATATCCAGTCGGTGAGTGGTTAGTTTCAACCAGTCTTCAGGCATATTTTCTAATACATTTTCTATATAGATTGTCACTTTTTGCTCTTTCATAATCTCTGTTTTAGATCGGCGGGAATATAAATGAATAAGATTATTTCAGAAAGAAATTTGAGTTCGTTTTCTCATTAATTTTTATTTAAATGAATGGAATATTTTTCGGTCTATATAATTATTGAAGATAGTGTCGACTAACATTTATTACCCATGTCTTTCTGATATTTTAAATGCCATGCAATAAGCCATCCATCTTTTTATAAACTCCTTCCAGAGTATTCTTCCGGGAACATTTAGCAGTAGAAATTTCCGAATCTTTTAATTCAATAGAAAGTTCATTTTTCGTAAAATTGATAAAAATCGTTTTCCCTTTTATTTTACCAGTGTACAGCTGAGCACTTTTTTTGAAGAATATTTTCTGAAATACATACGCTGCGGATTTTTTTTTCTTGTAGAAGTGAGCTTTTACCAGAATTTTTTCAGTACCGATAAAGCTTATATTGATCACTTTCCTGTAAAATTCTTTATCCTGGGAAACTTCAGAAATATATTGGCCGGCGATAAATGCTTTTTTACCGTCATTCTTTCCTTGAAATTCAATGATTCCTGGGATTTTAGGTATAACAATTTCTGAATCACGGGTATGTTTTCCGCATCCTGAAAGAAGAATGATAATTGCTCCTGTATATAAGAATTGCTTAAACTTCATGTTAACATTAATTCGATCCTGATTGCTTTAAACGGAATTAAGGCTAATAATGAAATAACCTTAATAAATTATATCAGGAGGTGTGGCATTCTAAAATGTTGCTTATTATCCTTATGGCTATCTTTCTTCATTAAAGAATAATTAATAGAGTGTGAATTGAGGAGTGGGGGTCTTTTTGAATCTAATTCTAGATACTCAACTTTTTTGATTGATTTAATGACCCCTTTTTACTTTCTATGATAGCAGAAAATAGTTGCTATTTCAGGGATATTGTCAAGCCTGTTTGATGAGAATAGACTTTACAGAGTTGAAACGGTTCATGTACTCAAATAGATTTTTGAGATATTAATTACTCATATCAGAATTTAGTTTGTAGGTATAAGACCAGCTATTTTCTAAGGTTTTGAACCACTTTTCCCAAAGGGCTGCCGCTTTTTCTTCTCCTACAAGATCTGTATAGATTTTTGCCGGGCTATCTCTTTCAACATCCATTTCGGCATATTTATTAAATGGATATGCAAAGATAAAATCTGCTGTCTCTGGACCACCGAATTTAATATTATACCATTCCCCCCGTGGAGCATCTTCTTTACTTTTTATAGCTTCGGTTACTGTGGAAACTACCTCTTCAAAAAGATATTCCTTATGGACTTGGTAATAGGTGACATTAATATATTTAGGGGTTGCCGACGAGTTACTGCTCAACTTTGGTATATGTCGGGCAATTCTTGAACTTACTTTTTCAATATGCGGCATTATCAAATTGATCAGCGTAATATAACATGCTTTACTGGACGGATCTTCTTTATCCATTTCTGCCCAATTAGTCATATTACCAGACATGATATAGAAATTACCTTCTCCCTGTTGCCGGTGCCACATGTTCCAATTTTCTTTACCATTATTTTCCAGGTAACAAGCTTTCCAGGCTTTAACCCCTTCTATAAACTGGGCGTGATGACCTTGTTTTACCGTAATTTCACTGGTGGTTAAAATTTCACCTTCATTTTCCTGAGCATTTAAAATACTCATGCTAAAGATTGCTGCAATAATGGCTGTAAAAATTTTAATAGTTCTCATACGTTATTTTTTGGTTGATACATAATTCAGTGTAACTCTAAATAACTAATAATCAGAGATTAAAATAAACGATGCAGGACGAAAGTATAAATGTGTTGTCCCAGGAAGTGGTTTAATTTAACGGGAAAAAATTAAATAGTTTGTAGGCGTTTTAGCAACTTATTCTTCAATGATTTACCAATAGGAATCGCCTTCCTGGCAATTACTATATGACTTGTGGCTACTTCCCTAATTTGAGAAATATTGATTATATAGGAACGGTGGATCCTTAAAAAATGCTTAGAAGGCAATTTCTTATCCATCTCTTTGAGTGTAATTACCAGAAGATATTCCTTATTCCTGGTAAAAATGCGGCAGTAATTACGTTCGGCTTCAATATAAAGAATGTCCTCAATGTTCACCTTAACCATGGAGTTCAAGTGTCTAACGAAAATACAATCATTTAAGATGAAGGGATTGCTTTCCTGTGTTCTTAACTCTGAATCGCTCCCGTTTTTAGAGTTTACTTGAGTTATAGTGAGCTGGATCGCTCGTTGAAGATCTAATTTTTTAAAGGGCTTAGCTATGAAACCGTAAGGATGTGTTGCCTTCGCTCTTTCAAAATGAGCATCATCGGCATTAGCAGTTAAATAAATAATTGGAATATCATGGGATCTTTGCATTGCCAATGCTGTTTCTATGCCATCTAAATCGCCTTTAAGATTAATATCCAGCAGTAAAATATCGGGAATTTCAGATTTTAGTTGCATTAAAGCTTCTTCACCTCTGGGGACAATTCCGGTAACTTCATAGCCCATTTCAGTTAGTTGCAAAGAAATATTGGCAGCAATAATCATTTCATCCTCCACAATGAGTATTTTGATTTTCTCTTCCATCAGGCACTTTTTTCAAATTGAAAGTCAAACTTAATATGGGTTCCATGATTGTTACGTTCTAACATACTGCCATTTAACTGCTGTGTTAATAATTTGACTAATTGTGAACCGAAACCGGTACCTTTTGGAGTAAGACCTTCTGTTTTCCCCACCCCATTATCTTTCACCTCCAGTTTTAAATTTTGATCCCTGTCCTTTTCCAGACTTATATTGATAACGCCCTGTTGCCGTTCTGGAAATGCATACTTAAGCGCATTTGTAAGCAGCTCGTTTACTATTAGGCCAATGGGGACGGCTGTATCCACATCCAGTTCCAGTTTATCCATCGCGCACTCAATTTTCACCCGCTCTTCTGCATTGAAGCTGTCGAGAATCCCTTCGCTCAGGTTCAAGAAATAATCCTTCATTTCAATACTTCCCAGATTTGTCCCCTGATATAACTTCTGATGAATAATTCCCATAGACTGTACCCGATTCTGGCTGGCGATCATCGCGTCTTTTGTGGCAGGATCTTCAATCTGTGCCGATTGTAAAGCAATCAGGCTTTTCACCATTTCCAGGTTATTTTTAACACGGTGATGTATTTCTTTCAACAGGAGTTCATTTTCAGCATTTTTCGCTCGAATAATTCGGGTGGCTTTTTTGCTCTTGTAGAAAAAGTAAAGCAATGAAAGCAGAAAGATCAATAATAAAGATGCGATCACGATAAAAAGTAATTGTGTCTTATTTTTCTGATCGATCAAAGCAGCCTGAGATTGCAGAGCCTCATCTTTTTTCCCGGTTTCATATTTAATAGCCATTTCAGATTCAATATTGGCTATCTCCCCTTCCAATAGGTTCTTGGAATTGTTGTAGGCCCTGTCTTTATATTCTAAAGCATTCTTATAATCCCCAAGTTGAATATAAGTTTCTGCCAAATCTAAATAAGGCTGTATAAGTCCTATCTGGCCTTTTTCATCATAAGCATTTACACCAGCCAGCAGATGATCCTGGGCTTCCTTATAATTTTCCTGTAAAAGGTAAATATGCCCAATTTCAGTTCTATACGTGGCACAACGTTCTTTGCCTATATGTTCTTTACATAATTCCCACGCTGCTATATAGTCTTTTAAGGCATTTTCATAGTCTTTGGCTTTGGTATAAACTTCTCCCCGGTAGGAATATGCTCTAACTGGAACAAAAATTTCTTCGGGTACTTTTGTTCTAACTATTTCAAGACAATATTCCGTTGCGGCGTATGCTTTTTCAAATTCGCCTGTTTCGCCATAGCCTATGATCAAATTAAATTGCGCAATGGCTAATTCACTATAATTTTCAGTTTCCTTCAATAACGGAATTGCCTGGTTAGTATAGGATATAGATTTTTCAAAATTACTCATCACACGATATTGAACTCCTAAAGTGCGATAGGCGCTTCCGAGACCTGAATCATCGCCCAGTTCTTCATATAAATCAATAGCTTTGAAAATCACCTCCTGAGCTTTATCTAATTGTCCGGTATTCAAATAGTCTATGGAAAGAGATCTGTAAGTATCTGCAATTCTCTTTTTATCATCACCTTTCAAATGGTACGATAATGCTTTCTCAGCATGAAGAACTACCGAGTCTGGTGAAAAAAATCCATTATAAGCATGCCATGAGGCCAGAGATTCGTGAATTTCAGCGATCAAACTGTCATTCTCTGTTTTCAAACCTCGCTGCAATGTTTTTAAGCCTATTTCGTGGAATTCATTTACGAACTTTTCTGAAGTGGTGTTTACACGCAGCCACGCCGCACTGGAGTCTACCGATTGCTTATTGAGACTCTCAATGAGACCTTTAGATTGTGCAAAACCGAATATGGGAATAAAGCATACCAGTAAAATTGCGGAAGTGAATTTTGACATACCCCTAGAAATATCGGTTGTGAATGAACTAAATCGATACTTAAAGATACAAGAAATTCCTTATAAAAAATGCGGAAAATATTTATAAGTATCTGAAATTCAATTTATTCTTATTTTAATTCAAACAATAAAGGCTTGGAATTATGAACAGAATGAGATAGGGATAATTTTCGATCGGCGGGAATATAATTGAAATGGATTATTTTAAAAAAGATTCAGTAACGTTTGTTAGATGTTTAACGCCAGAAAAAAAAATCTAAGAAACGTATGTATTTGGTGGCAGAGCTATCGCTGTATTCAGAATTACCATTTTTAAGACTGCTTCTTTGAGAGAAATAACGCGTCTCAGAGCGTGGGATTCTTTAGTAAGATATACTACTTAGAAATTGGTGAGAAAAAAAGATGTTTTATTTAGAAGGTATAAATTGAAAGATGATATTTATCTGGCAAAAATTATCATCTTTCAAAATTAAAAGCTGATAAGACTTCATTTAAATTCCTAGTTTAACTGCATCTTCTTAATAAAGAAATTAAAGACAGTTCCTTTTCCTAAAGTACTATCTACTGAAATATCTCCACCCATATTATCTATAAGTTTTTGAACCGTTGAAAGACCAATTCCATGACCAGTTTTACTATTTTCATCCTGGGATTCAATAACGGTAAAGAGTTCGAAAATTTCCTGTAATTTATCTTCTGGTATTCCAATTCCATTATCTTCTAATGAGAAATGATAAAAACCATTCTGTTCTTTACAATTAATGGTAATTATTATCTCTTCCTGGCTATTATACTTGAGACTATTGCTAATTAGGTTCATCATAATCTGCCCTAAGCCTGCACGATTGGCTAAGATTTTAATATTTTCTTCGGGAAAATGAATATCACAGGAAGCATCGATTCGTAAAAGATCTATGGTGTCTTCCAGGAGGTCATTCAGGAAAAATTCTTTTATATCTTTTACCAGGTTACCATCTTCAGAATAATACTCCAATAGACTAGTGACATATTCGCTTAATTTGAGTCCGGAATCTTTAATATATTTTAAGTATTCCACACCAGTTTCATCTAAAACATCGGTATATTTTGCTTTTAGAATATCTGTAGTTAAAATGATATTGGCTAAAGGCATTTTAAGATCGTGGCTCACATTGCCTGCAAATTCTTTTAAGATCTTATTATTTTCCATTTGTTTTTGCTGGATCTTTTTGAGCTGTATATTTTGCAGGTGGTATTCATATAGAATTTCAACCTGCTTCCCCAAGGCTATAAGCGATTTTTTTTGATGTAAATTTAGTTTAATAGGTGCTTTATTTATTACGCAAAGCGTCCCTAAAGCCAAACCATTTTTATCTAAAATAGGAACGCCGGCATACGATCTAAAATGTGTGTCATTAGATTGAACCAAGGGATTATCCTTGAAACGCTCGTCTTCTAAAGCATTTTCTATTTCAAAGACACTTTTTGGTTCTAGAATAGCATGACCACAAAAGGAAATATCTCTTTCAGTTTCATTAACATATAGCCCTTTTTTTGATTTAAACCATTGTTTGTTTTCATCAAGAATAGTTAGCAAAGCGACTTGGGATTCGCATATTTCACTGGCGAGTGTGGTAATATTATCAAAAGTATCCTGAGGTAAGGAATTTAATAAGCCAAGTTGTTTAACACTACGAAGCCTTAAACTCTCATTCTTAGGTTTTTCTGGTTTAATCATTTTACCGTTAGGTTTATTGCAAATAAATAGACTTGAAAGTTTTGATTAAGATTCTTGGGCAGGCAATGGGTAAATATAAGTAGTACCTTGACAAAGGTAAAACTTTTTATTTTTTGTAATTAGGTTTTATGAGTGAGCGGTAATTCTTAGCATATCCAGATATATATCTAAATCTGAAAATGAGATTTTCAAAGAAAAAGATATTGAATGTTTAGTAATTATCATCATTACTGTTTTCTCTTAATTTTCCATTTAAAAAACCGAAAATAAGATTTATAAAAATCACAAATAAAGTTAGGGCTATTAGGTGTAAATACAATCCGAATCCAGCCAGACATCCGGCCGCAGCACTGCACCATATTGCCGCTGAAGTTGCCAGTCCTGTTACGGCAGTTTCATTCTTTTCATGTAGAATTACACCTGCACCTAAGAACCCAACACCTACCACAATCTGACCAACAATTCTGGTCATATCTGTACTATCTGATTCCTGGAACATTAAAGAGATGGTAATAAAAGTTGCCGCTCCAAGTGCTACCAGAGAATAGGTTTTGAGTCCGGCTGGTTTGCCTTTGTATTGTCTTTCTAATCCCATAAAAGCACCGCTAATAGCGGCAATACCAATTTTTAATATAAATTCCCAGATATCTAATTCCATGACACATATTATTAACTCTCCCTCCGCTGATTGGCTCTCTACTCATTTTATTTAAGAAAGTTACAGTTTTTATTTTTACAAGATACTTTCCCAATAAACTCTGAAACTCATCATTGCTGGCCGAATATTTTGATGCAGCCAGGCTGAAATTATCAAAGGAGCCAACCATGTTTTAAAGTGGATATCACCGGTTTATATTTAGCCAGTAAGTTTTCTTGGCGATACTGGTATTTATTTCTATTTCCTAGTACAGAAATAATGAGTCCTTGCTATTACTGATGAAATTGCGAGGTACAAAAAGGGCACAAGAAATTAACACAAAAAATAGAATAAAAATTTCTCTGGTTTTGTTAGTATACTTTCGTTGGTGAATTCACTGTAAGCTCCATTTGAGTTTAATAGGTCCAAATTTCAAATTTAAAAGAAAAAAAGCATATGAGCCTGTAATTAATAGCGGCTCATATGCTTTTTCTATCGAAACAAAATTGACGCAGGTTCAACTATCCCTCCATCAACTTTATTTATTTTGAAGTAATTTTATTTAAATTGATAATTAGTTCCAGGGACCGTAGAAAATGAAAATTTCCCCAGGTATTCACAATAGGCACGACCTTCAATAGTAGGTGATACAGGAGACTTTTCTTGTAAGTATTCTTCCATTACGTCATGAATGGTATAATCCATAACCTCTACATCCTTCACGTTAGGCATGCGACAAAGTGTATCTAAGGGATCGCCGGGACGCACACAGGCAGAAATGCTGTACATCCTATCACTTTGTAAGAGTTCACCATTCACTGTGATCTCTTGAATTCGTTCGCCCTTAGAGTTTTGACTGTTGAATTGAACCTCCATACCTGAAAACCTTACCAGCCAGCCTCCAAATCTGTCGAGAGGGTCCTGTGAAAATGCATTGTGCATTTCCTGTTCAAGCCAATCTCTGATCTGTGCACCCGAAGCTTTACCAGTTTTTACTTTTTCATTCACAGGTAAAAGGTTCCACAGGTTTGCCCTGGTTATAGGAGCCGCTTGGCCGTTCTTAGGTACTATGGGATTTCCAAAGCGAAAGCCATTGGAAATGGCAATATCAACTCCGGTTTTCCATTTCGCTGCATCTGTTATCATGTTGTCTATTGGATTTTCTACCGTTAAATACCTGTATAAAGGTTGGTTAGTGTACCCAATCACGGTCTCCAGGTGATCCCGATAGGGCGCTTTTGCCTTTTTTACCAGCTTTTGAATTTCAGCATCTGCCGGATATTTTTGAGGATCAACTTCAATAAGTTCGTACTTATCACCTACAAATTCTCCGTCAATAAAGTTCAGTGTAAGTTTGCCAACAAAGGATCCAAAGGCTCCAGGTTCAGTAACTTTAGCATATTTACCCTGAATTGGTTCCCTAACCCGTTCATGAGTGTCATTTCCCAGGATATAATCTACATTTCTGGCAATTGGATTATTTGCCAATTTTACTTGTTTAAAAATTCCTAAATGGGTGACGAGGAATAATACATCTACATTCTTTTCATTTTTTAATGAATTCAGAGTTTTTTCAAACTCCCTGGTATATCCGGAGAATTCGATGCCCTTACTAAACACAGGATTTTGCCTAACGGGTACATCCGGGTCATTTAGACCTACAAAACCAATCCTGATGCCTTCAATTTCTTTGATCCAATGAGGAGGGAATAAAGCTTTTTTACCATTCTCATGATACATATTTTGTGCGATGACCTGAGTTTCATAACCATTCATCACATCAATCATGATATTTTTCCCATAGACCACCTCCCAGTTTCCTGGAATAATTACATCATACCCCATTTTTTTAATAATGCCGGGCATGACTTTTCCTTTTGATAAAGCTGCATACCCGCTTCCCTGAATGAGGTCACCACCGTCCACAATAAGTGTATTACCCGGGTTAGATGCACGTTCCTCGTCGAATAACGTTTTTATATTCGCCAGGCCACCTCTATTTTTAAAAACGATCTCTTCATTTTCCCAGAAAAGTTCTGGATGAGTATCCAATTGACCATGTATATCTGCGGTTTGGAGCACTGTGATACTAAGAGTGTCCGTTTTCGTGTTCGCTTTAATCATTCTATTATCATTCGCTTTATAAGCAATGAAAACCATAAGAATACTGGTTAATCCTATAAAGCCTAAAAGCTTATTATTAAATTTTGTCATATCTACAGACTTATGCTTTTATATCCTTTTTTCTGAAGCTGAAAATTGTAAAGAATACCATTTTCTACCACTTTCATTTCTTCCGGGATATCTTTTTTTTCAATTTGGAATTTATTCAGGGAGAAACCGCAGGCTACGAGTTTCACGTTTAACTTTTCAGCCCTGGCAATGAACTTATCCATTTTTATTGGATCGGTAATATCACCTATCTCTTTTCCGCAGATGATAATTACAAATTCGCCGAATCGCTTTCCATCTTCATCTTTCAGGTTTTCTGCAGTTAGTAATATCGGTTGTAATTGCGGAACCTTTTTGGTAAGCACCACATAATTATGTTTTTCAGGCTTAGATGTTTGAGCCTGAGTCTGCTTTCCTGTGAAAAGAGTGAGTGCCAGAAGTATACTGGTATAAAATATTGTTTTCATGTTATTTGACTTTAAAAAGTTTATCGGTATCATTAATTATAAAAAATAGAAGACCTCCCATAATTGCTATGTTTTTAAAAAGTGGTCCAAGTGTGTTTATTTGCCCTACCTGTACAGACAGGGTTATGGGTATTAATACGAGTACTAAAACGATCGCCGTCCATCTGGTTTTGTATCCTATCAGGAATAAAAAGCCTGCTGCTAGCATTACGATTCCGGAGAGGATCACTAGCCAGTTTGGATCCCCAAAAAAATAGGCGATTCCTTTAAAACTGGCCTGTTCAAGCCTTTGGACTGTTTTCGTGGTATTAAGCAGATGATTACCGCCTGCTACCAAAAAAATCCCACTAACCAAAACTCGCAATAACTGTATGGAACGACGACTAATATGAATTTTGTTAGTCATTGTTTTGTGATATTATAAAATATATATGGTTTGAAGCGGAGTATTACTCAGCCTCATCGAATACTAAAAGTTGGACTATGCTAGTTTGGGAGGAGGGGAAAGGTGATCCAGATAGATCGTGCTTAATCTGGATGTAAAGACATTAGGAGCATGAATTATATTTTCCCGGAATTCAGTTTCGGAAAAAAATATTTCCAGTTTAAGCTGCGGACTGCATAAGCTGGCAATAGATAATTGCTGTGATTTTATTTCATTCTCTTGTAGTTGAAAATTGACAGTTCTTTTATCTTTTACAATTTCACTATTTTTCTTGCAGAATGGATTAACCACAGTAATGAGATCATGACTTAAAATCTCGATTACTCCGGAGTCTACTATAAGGAGTTTTCCTCCAAAGAGTAGAATGAAAAATAGCGCTATGTAAATTTTTAAGTTCACCTAATGGCGAAATTAAAAGAATTTTCAAAGGATATATGTAACCTAGGTTACAGGAAGCCTCAAATTTATAGTCAGTTTTTCAAAGGAATGTAATTATTAGAATTTAGATTGGTTATCTATCTTTATTGACGATTTTTACTTGCCGATGCAAAAATTCGCAAAAATATTTCCAAGCAAATCATCATTAGTGATCTCACCCGTGATCTCCCCAAAATGGTGAAGAGCCTGACGTATATCGATTGCCAGAAGGTCTCCGGAAAGTTCTGCGTTTAAACCGTCTTCTACCTTATTGATCTCTTCCAGGGCTTTTAAAAGGGCGGCATAATGCCTGGAATTGGTTACGATGGTGTCAGAGTTTCTTAGGGCTCCGGTATTTACAAATTGTAATAGTCTTTCTTTTAACTCTTCAACGCCCAGATTTGTTTTTGCAGATAATAGTAGAAATTCAGCTCTTTTAGCATGACTGGAAATATCTTCCAGTTTTTCTTTTAAAATTTCTATTTCTTCTTCTGCAAGGCGGTCGGTTTTATTGGCGATGATTAATAGTGGTTTCTGTGGAAATTTATTTTTGATCTTTTCTATTTCAATTCGAACTTCCTGAAGTCTTTCTCTGTTCACGGCAATCTGAGAACTGTCTACCAGGTAGACTACCACTTGCGCCTGACTTATTTTTTCAAAAGTCTTTTTAATTCCTATGCTTTCTACCACATCTTTAGTCTCGCGAATTCCTGCAGTATCGATGAATCTAAATCCTACTCCGCCAATACTCATTTCATCCTCAATAGTATCTCTGGTAGTACCTGCAATTTCAGAAACTATCGCACGCTCTTCATTCAGTAGTGCATTAAGTAAAGTAGATTTTCCAACATTGGGTTCACCAACAATGGCAACGGGAATTCCATTTTTCAATACATTTCCGGTTGCGAAAGAATCTATTAACCTCTTTAAAACAGTCTGGATTCTGGATACCAGATCCCTGAACTGATCTCTATTTGCAAACTCCACATCTTCTTCCGCAAAGTCCAGTTCCAGTTCAATAAGGGAAGCAAAATTCAATAGTTCTTCACGTAGTTTCTGAATTTCATTAGAAAAGCCTCCACGCATTTGCTGCATCGCCATCTGGTGGGAAGCGGCATTTTCAGAATTGATCAAATCGGCTACAGCCTCTGCCTGGCTAAGATCCATCTTTGCATTTAAAAAAGCGCGAAGTGTAAATTCACCAGCTTCCGCAGAACGACATCCTTTTCTTATCAATAATTGAATGATCTCCTGCTGGATGTACGGACTCCCATGGCAGGATAATTCTACTGTTTCCTCACCAGTATAAGATTTCGGTGCACGAAAAACAGAGGCAAGAATTTCATCAATAGTCCTTACTCCATCCATCATATTTCCGAGATGAAGGGTATGCGTTGGTTGCACGGCCAGCTCTTTTTTACTTTTTGCTCTAAAAAGAGGAGAGACGATATTTAAAGCATCAGGGCCAGAAACTCTAATTATAGCAATAGCACCGGCACCAGAAGGTGTGGCAAGGGCAACAATAGTATCATTCAATTTCATGTAGCAAATTTATAAAAGAAATCATTGCTGCACCCAATTCTGTAACAAACCTCTTTTCTATTCGTCTTTTATATAGAAACCATCAATAACCATCAAAAAATTAAAAATGAGAGAAGACAAGCAAATGTTAGTCATGACGCACTTAAGTCAATTGTTAGACCTGGTAACAGGAATAGGAGGATTTATAGTCCCGTTAGTGCTTTGGTTGACGCAAAAAGATAAAGTAGCTGGAATGGATATGCACGGTAAAATGATTTTAAACTTTCAAATAAGCCTGTTCATATATTCCATTATTTGCATTCCGCTTATCTTTTTATTCGGATTAGGAATTCTGGGATTAATTGTTATTGGATTGATCGCCCTGATACTACCAATAATGAACGCACTAAAAGTAAGTAATGATGAAATGCCCTATTATCCCTTAACTATTCAGTTTTTGAAATAGAATTTTCAGTAGTTTTTTTAATTAATTAGTTAGAAAAAAGCCCGTTCAAATTTTTGAAAGGGCTTTTTAAATTTTGTAATTTTTTTTTCTAGCTCTCTCCTTATGAGAGGGGCCGGGGAGGGATTAGTTATTCAGCATCACCGGCATTACAAGCATGGTGATTTTTTCTCCAGGATCCAGTCCGTCAACCGGAGTTAAAATTCCAGCTCTGTTAGGCAGGCTCATTTCCAGCATTACTTCATCAGCAGTAAGGTTATTCAACATTTCTACAAGAAATCTTGAATTGAACCCAATTTGCATATCATCACCCTGGTAAGAACAGGTTAAACGTTCTTCAGCCTTATTACTGTAATCAACATCTTCCGCAGAAATATTCAGCTCAGCCCCGGCGATCTTTAATCTCACCTGGTGAGTGGTTTTATTTGAGAAAATAGAAACCCTTCTTACAGAACTTAAAAACTGGTTTCTCTCAATAGTAAGTTTGTTTGGATTTTCCTTCGGAATAACCGCCTCATAATTTGGGTATTTTCCGTCTATTAATCTACAGATCAACTGAGTTTCATCAAACGTAAACTTTGCGTTTGATTCATTGTATTCTATTAACACTTCAGATTCACTGCCGGCAAGAATTCCTTTTAATAGATTCAAAGGTTTTTTCGGCATAATGAATTCCGCAGCCTGATTTGCTTTAATATCTTCTCTGGAATATTTTACCAGTTTATGAGCATCTGTAGCAACGAAGGTTAATCCGTCTTCGGTAAACTGAAAGAAAACTCCACTCATTACCGGTCTAAGATCATCATTTCCAGAAGCAAAAATGGTTTTGGAAATAGCAGATGCAAGGATATCAGCTTCAACAACCGTACTACTTGGATCTTCAAGCTCTACCGGATTTGGAAATTCCTCCCCATCGGCATACGCAAGTGCATATTTACCGTGGTTGGAACTTAATTCTATGGTATTGTTATCTTCAACTACAAATGTAAGCGGTTGCTCAGGAAAAGTTTTCAGCGTGTCTAAAAGTAACTTTGCAGGAACTGCAATTTTACCTTCAGAATCTGATTCTACTTTAAGTTTTGCAGACATCGTGGTTTCAAGGTCTGAAGCAGAAACCGTTAGTTCGTCATTATTAAGATCGAAAAGGAAATTATCTAAAATTGGTAACGTGTTACTATTGTTAATTACCCCTCCAAGTATTTGTAGCTGTTTCAGCAGGTAATTGCTGGATACAATAAATTTCATCGGCTTTTATTGATTTGTTTAATCACTTACAAATATATTTTAATAAGTGAAAAATCCCGGCTTGTTGACTGAGTATTTATTAACAGACTTTCATGTTGAAAATGATGTAAAACACTTTAAAACAGTTGTTTGTAAAATTAAACTGATTTAAAATTGTTAATATGTAGTAGTTCAAACTTTCTATAGTTTCTTTGTGAGCTTTACTTTACATATTTCTGCTTTCTATAGAACCTGAAAGCAATTCCGAAGATGAAGAGGAGAATTATGGGGCCTGCAATGTTTATTAATTGCCACTTAGATCTTTCATCAGCTGTTTTTTCTTTATCCAGAAATGCGAGATTGATCTCTTTGGAACGAATATCAATCAATCCGTTATCATCTAATAGATAATTGACAGAGTTTAGAAGGAATTCTTTATTTCCATAAGTATTTCCGGTATAACGCTGGAAGCCAAGTTCCATAGCTTTTCCTCCCTGGATATCATTTTTAATCACATCCCCATCTGAAACGATTAGCATTTTAGAATCAACTCCTTTATCTAAATGATTTTGTATTTCAAATGGTTTTACCCGGTTCTTATAAACCGATTTAAATTGTCCTTCCAGTAATACCGCCAATGGCTGCTCACCGGAATTGTAGCTGTTTAGATCAGGTTTCTGGCCTACAGTATTTAAGCTAATCTGTGCAGGTACTCCTTCAAGTTTGGTTTTGGGGGAACTGCTTAAAAGAATTGTTTTATTAATATCATTAGCTAAGGTGTCTATAGGATTGGCGTATTCAAACTTTACAGCCTCAATATTGTTGATTATAGGGTGCTCATTTGGTGAAGTTGTCAACGGACTATAGAACCAGGGGTATGGATTAAACCTTGTATTCTGTCCGCTGCCGCTAGCCAGAACGATAGGGGCAGAGTAGAGGTCATTCACAATTTCAGGATTGATTCGAACTCCGTAAGAGAAAAAATAATCTCCAAGGTTCAGGTTTCTTGGCAGAGCAATGGCAGTTCCTTGATCGTTAAACAGGCTATCATTTTCCATATTGGTCACTTCAGCCAGCCACAACATTTTTCCACCGTTCATTACATATTGATCCAGGATATATTTTTCATTTTCTGAATAGGCCCGGGTAGGTTTTGGCTCTAAAATGAGATCATACTCTTTTAGATCTGCTAGTGTTTTTTTAGGATTTATTGCTGCTGAATCTAATGTAAACGGAGCCATAAAGTAATATTCCTGAATGGTCTTTACAAAATCTGCAATTTGAACATCCGGGAGTTCCCCATTTCCGCGCATTACTGCGATCTTCTTTTTTCGGGGATAAATGAGTTTGCTTAATCCATCGGCAAGTGCATATTCTAACTGTTGTACTGAAGCATTTACCCGTTCTTCATCGGTAGCGCCTATCTGGTTTTTAAGAAGGGGTATTTTTACAGTTTTATCTCCGTAATTGGCAATTGCCCAGGGGAAAATAATACTCTCACTGTTCTTTCCATTTTCCTGTACATTTAATCTCGCGGGAGTCATTCCCATTTTGTAGAATTCCTCAGCGATGGCATTGGCATCGCCACTTTCTTCCAGCGGGTCTACAAAATTGAATTTTATATTGCGATTATAGGCTGAAAATTCTTCCAGCATCTGCCTGGTTTCATTTTGTAATCTTCTGAATTCTGATGGAAAACTTCCTTCCAGAAATACATCAAAGATCACCGGTTGTTCTACATTAGCTACAATTTCTTTCGCAGCAGGGGAGAGGCTGTATCGTTGATCCTGGGTCAAATCAACACGCGAATAGAATTCTGAAGCCAGGAAATTCACCGCGATAAGAATTACCAGTAAAATAAGTAGGGATTTTATTTTATTTGGTTGTTTCATTATCGCCTGTTCTTGGTTGCTGAAAGTTTAATTTCTGTGAGTTTAAGAAACAGAAATATCAGACTCAGAAAATAAATGATATCACGGGTGTCTATTACCCCGCGACTAATACTTTTATAATGAAAGCTGATTCCAAAAGACTCCAGAATGTAACTGGAGGTACCAAATAGATTAGTGTTTGCAAGTCCTTCAAAAGCATAGTAACAAATAAAGCAAAGAAAAACGCCCAATAAGAAGGAGACAATTTGATTGGAAGAAAGGCTGGATGCAAAAATCCCGATTGCGGCATAACAACCCCCTAGGAAAATAAGTCCTATATAAGAACCAATGGTAGCACCAATGTCAAAATTTCCAACAGGTCTTCCAAGTTGAGAAATGCTTAAAACATATAAAAGCGTTGGAATAATTGCCAGAAAGACCAGAAAGAGAACCCCCAGATATTTACCGGCGATCAGTTTCCAGAGTCCGATAGGTTTAGTTAATAATATTTCCATCGTTCCCATTCGGTTCTCATCAGCAAAGCTTTTCATGGCGATGGCAGGAATCAGAAATAGAAAGATCCATGGTGCAAGACTGAAGAATGGTTTAAGATCTGCAAAACCACTATCCAGAATATTATATCCTCCGGAAAACACAAATAGGAAAAATCCGCAGGCAATAAGAAAGAGTCCGATCACAAGATATCCCGTGAGGGAAGAAAAAAATGATTGTATTTCCTTATTTAGTATCGCCAGCATACTTTCAATTATCAATTATCAATTATCAATTATCAATTATCAATTATCGGTTTCGGTTGATTGTTCTGTGTTTTCTGTTTTTTGTCATTTCGACCAGAGAGAGAAATCTCTTTTTTATTTGGATATAATTAATTTTTTATAATTTAAACTTCTCACTATGGACTACTCCAAACTAACCAGTTTATCCACGCTCCAGGCTTCCGGTTTTTCATTGAATAGCACCTTGGTATTCGCCCAGACATTTTTAAATAGCTCAGAATTTCTGTAATTCTCTAATGCCTGTTCGTTTTCCCAGTAGGAATACGTGAAAAATTGATTTGTATTGTCTTTACCACGATAGAGTTCTAAAAATTGACAACCTTCAAAACCTCGAATCTTGTCTTTATTTTCTTCAAAATTAGCCAGAAATTCTTCAATCTTTTCCGGTTGAAAGCCCATTTTCACTATTCTAACAAACATCTATTCAAAATTTACTGTTATCGTATCTAAATATTCAAGTCCGAATAAACTTGCGGCACTGCCGACAGTGCTTGGATTACTTTTATAAATGGCCAGTTCAATATAGCCAGCCGAATTAAATACGGCCAGTTTCTTACCATCTTCTTCCTTTCGGTTTTCTTTTTCCACATCAAAATTAATGGCATGGCTATAAGTTTCGTAGATCGTATTGAAATTGACGTTTCTGGCACTAATTTTAAAATCCCGACCCTTTCCAACACTTTCAAATAATTTTCTGGAAATATTGGTGATCACATTTCCATAGTTATCAACATAAATAACATGACCCAGAATCTGATCTTTCTCAGAATTAATAAGTGGTTCAAACTGTTTAAGATGTTTGATGTCGCTAACGCTTTTACCTATTACTTCCAGCGTACCACCACGGGAAATATGGCAGGCAACTTTTACGAATACATCCAGGACGGGAAAATTGGTTTGAATTTTATCATGAATATTGATTTCTACGATCTTTTCCGGCATGATTTCCGAAGCTAACAAAGAAAGGATCCCGTTATTGGCACAGATAAAATAATGATCATCCAGTTTTACTGCCAGATGCTTGTTTTCAGGAGTAAGCTCAGAATCTATTCCGATAATATGAATGCTGCCTTTCGGGAAACTTTTGTAGGCATTCTTTATAATATATGCGGCTTCACTAATGTGAAACGGCGAAACCGAATGTGAAATATCAACAATTCTAACATCACTTAGTTCACTATAAATTGCTCCTTTAACCGCACCAGCGAAATAATCTTTCTCCCCAAAATCGGTCGTTAAAGTGATGATTGCCATAGGCGATTGTTAATATTTTTTTAATCTGAGACTGGTAATTTTCCTTAAGTTTGTAAGGAAGGCGAATATAATTTTATTTTTAGTGATTCGTTTAGGCTCAACGCTAAAAAATACCATTAATTCGGTTTCAAAATTAGGTTATTGAAAAACGAAGGACAAATAAAAATGCCTCTAAAAACCTACAATGCTTCATCTTAAAAATCATAGCTTTTGAACGAACTTCTTATTGAACTTTCAGAAATTAGCCCTCGAGAATTTTTCGGGCAACAAAATGAACACATAGAATTATTAAAAAAGTATTTTCCAAAATTAAAGATTGTCGCCAGGGGCAGTAAAATAAAAGTTTTTGGAGATGAAGAAATGCTGGAAGAATTCGACAAGCGTTTTTCCATGCTTATGGATCATTTCGGGAAATATAATAAGCTGGACGAGAATACCATTGAAAGGGTTTTAACCAGTGAGAGTGAAGAGGATTATGCAAGTTCAAAAGAAAGTGGTGAAACTATAGTTCATGGGATAAGCGGGAAGGTGATTAAAGCCCAAACCGTTAATCAGCGTAAACTGGTGGAACTTTCGAGAAAGAATGATCTTGTTTTCGCAATCGGGCCAGCCGGTACCGGTAAAACTTATACAGGAGTTGCTTTGGCAGTTAAAGCCTTGAAAGAAAAGCAGGTAAAAAGGATCATTTTAACCAGACCAGCGGTAGAAGCTGGAGAAAACCTGGGTTTTTTACCGGGTGATCTTAAAGAAAAACTGGATCCTTATATGCAACCTCTATATGATGCATTAAGAGATATGATTCCGCACGAGAAACTGGAGGTTTTTATTGAAAAGGGAGTGATTCAAATTGCGCCCTTAGCATTTATGCGTGGACGTACCCTGGATCATGCTTTTGTTATTCTTGATGAAGCTCAGAACACTACCCATGCACAAATGAAAATGTTCTTAACCCGTATGGGTAAGAGCGCAAAGTTTATGATCACTGGAGACCCGGGACAGATAGATTTACCAAGAAGAACAATTTCAGGATTAAAAGAAGCGCTCCTCGTACTCAAAGATGTAAAAGGAGTGGGAATGGTTTACCTCGATGATAAAGATGTAATTCGTCACAGATTGGTGAAGAAGATCATTGCTGCCTACAAAACAATAGAACATAACGATTAATTATAAAAGTTTAAGCTCTTTATGAGTAATACGATAACGAAAACTAATTTCAATTTTCCCGGTCAACTGTCAGTTTACAAAGGTAAAGTCAGGGATGTGTATTTTTTGGAAGATGATCAACTGGTGATGATCGCTTCAGACAGGCTTTCAGCTTTTGATGTGGTTATGCCGAAAGGAATACCATACAAAGGTCAGATCCTGAACCAGATCGCCACCAAAATGATGGAAAAAACAAGGGATATTGTGCCCAATTGGTTGGAAGCAACGCCAGATCCTAATGTCGCAATTGGTAAAAAATGTGAGCCTTTCAAAGTTGAAATGGTTATTAGAGGGTATATGTCGGGTCATGCAGCCAGAGAATATAAAGCAGGGAAAAGAGAATTATGCGGAGTTGCAATGGCTGAAGGAATGAAGGAAAACGATAAATTCCCGGAGCCAATCATTACTCCGGCTACCAAAGCTGAGCATGGCGATCATGATGAAGATATTTCCCGGGAGGACATTATAAAAAAAGGTATCGTTACTGAAGAGGATTATTTGAGGCTGGAAGACTATACCAGAAAACTTTTTGAGCGAGGAACCGAAATTGCAGCAAAACAGGATCTAATTTTGGTAGATACAAAATATGAATTTGGAAAAACTGCAGATGGAGAGATTGTTCTGATAGATGAGATCCATACGCCAGATTCTTCAAGATATTTCTATAAAAAAGGATACGAGGAACGTCAGGAAAAGGGAGAGGCTCAAAAACAGCTTTCCAAAGAATTTGTGCGGCAATGGTTAATTTCTGAAGGTTTTCAGGGACTGGAAGGTCAATCTGTTCCGGAAATGAGCGATGCATACATCGAGTCTGTTTCTGAAAGGTATATTGAGCTTTATGAAAATATCACCGGTGAGAAATTTAAAAAGGCTGATGTTTCAAATATTGAGTCTCGTATTGAGAATAATGTGGAATCTTATTTAAAAGCACACTAAAATAATCGTTGATGATTAAACAAAAATTACCTTAATGAGGTCTTCCTGGAGATTTAACTCATTATAACTTTTTTGATTCCTTACGATTTAATAATTTTAAAGACAGAACCGGTTTATCCGGTTTTGTCTTTTTTCATTTAAACCAACTTAACCATGAGTAATTATCACATAAAGAATCTAGAGGAATATTTTCAGGTATATCGAAAATCTGTTAGAGAGCCGGAAAATTTCTGGCAGGAAGTGGCTGAAGAACACTTTGTCTGGAGAAAAAAATGGGATAATGTACTTAGTTGGGATTTTACGAAACCGGAGGTGAAATGGTTTGAAAATGCTAAACTCAATATCACTGAAAATTGTATAGATCGCCATCTTCTTGCTCAGGGTGATAAAACAGCGATCATATGGGAACCTAATGATCCAAAAGATGAGGCTTTACATCTAAGCTTTAATGAACTACATAAAAAAGTAAATCAGTTTGCCAATGTGTTGAAAGATAATGGGATTCAAAAAGGCGATAAAGTATGTATTTATCTTCCGATGATTCCTGAATTGGCTTACGCAGTTCTAGCCTGTGCCAGGATTGGCGCGGTTCATTCGGTTGTTTTTGCTGGTTTTTCGGCTTCAGCTTTGGCCACCAGAACGGTAGATGCAGATTGTAAGATGATCATTACCTCAGATGGTTCTTATCGCGGAGACAAAACAATAGATCTGAAAGGAATTGTAGATAAGGCGCTGGAAGATTGTCCAGATGTAGAGACAGTTTTAGTGGCGAAAAGGACTGGAGTTGAGGTTCAGATGAAAGAGGGCCGAGATAAGTGGCTTGCGCCATTGATGGAAAAAGCTTCAGATGAGTGCAGTCCTGAAGTTATGGATGCAGAAGATCCTTTATTCATATTATATACTTCAGGATCTACGGGTAAACCGAAGGGGATGCTGCATACCACGGCCGGTTATATGGTATATTCCGCATATACATTCAAAAATATATTCAATTATCAAAATGACGATGTCTATTGGTGTACTGCCGATATTGGATGGATCACCGGACATTCTTATATAGTTTACGGCCCGCTTTTAAATGGTGCCACCACCGTAATGTTTGAAGGAGTTCCGTCGTATCCTGATTTTGGACGATTCTGGGAAATTGTTGAAAAGCACAAAGTCAACCAGTTTTATACGGCTCCAACAGCTATTAGAGCTTTAGCTAAAAAAAATCTTGATTTTGTAGATAAATATGATCTTACATCCTTGAAGGTACTTGGAACGGTAGGCGAACCCATAAATGAAGAAGCATGGCACTGGTATGATAATAATATAGGTAAAAACAAAAGTCCGATCGTAGACACCTGGTGGCAAACGGAAACCGGTGGAATCATGATCTCACCAATTCCATTCGCCACTCCAACAAAGCCAACCTTCGCGACCTTACCATTTCCGGGAATTCAGCCGGTATTGATGGATGAAGATGGGAAGGAGATCAAAGGGAATCAGCTAGATGGTAGATTATGCATAAAATTTCCATGGCCTTCCATGGCAAGGACTATTTACGGAAATCATGATCGCTACAGAGATACTTATTTTTCAGCATTCGAGAATAAATATTTCACGGGTGATGGTGCATTACGCGATGAAACCGGCTATTATAGAATTACGGGTAGGGTGGATGATGTGATCATTGTTTCGGGACATAATTTAGGTACCGCACCAATTGAAGATGCGATTAATGAGCATCCGGCTGTAGCAGAATCGGCTGTTGTTGGCTTCCCACACGATGTGAAAGGTAATGCATTGTATGGTTTTATAATTCTGAAAGAATCTGGTGAATCCAGAAATCAGGATAATCTTAGAAAAGAAATCAATCAGCAAATTGCAGATAAGATAGGGCCAATCGCCAAGCCGGATAAGATCCAGTTTGTTGATGGTTTACCAAAGACCAGAAGTGGTAAGATCATGAGACGAATTTTAAGAAAAATAGCCTCTAATGAAACATCAGATCTTGGGGATACTTCAACTTTGTTAAATCCTGAGGTAGTAGAGGATATCATTGAAGGAGCAAAAACGAGCTAAATCTATCTGGTTTTGTAAATATCTTTTAAGGTAGAATCTTTATTTTTCTTAAGACGGCTCAATAATTTCATGAAAATAAGTGCTGTTATATAAGCATCTCCAGAAGCTGTATGTCTGTCTGTAAGGTCGATATTATAAGCTTCAGCAATTTCATCCAGCGAATAAACCTTATCGCGATCTATCAGATTAGTGAGAATACGGGTCTTTTTAAATAAAACAGATGTATCCAGAACTCTATTTTTCAACTTTGGGAGCCCTTGTCTTTTTAAAGCTTCATTGATCATTTTTATGTCGAAACCTGCATGGTGGGCAACGAGTACAGAATTTTGAATATAATAGAGGAATTTCTTGAGGGCTTCAATCTCAAGTAATTTATCAAATTTTTCATTGCGAATTATTCCATGAATCTGCACAGTTTCAGGATTAAATTTTTCCTGCTTTAGAAAAACCTCAAAATTGTCACTTATTTCTATACTGTTATTCTCTACTCGTAAAGCTCCAATACTTAAAATTCTATCATCTTCAATATTAAAACCTGTAGTCTCGGTATCAAAAACGACAAATCTTATTTCTGAGATTTTTTCAGGGATTTTCTCCTGAAAAGACTTTGCATAATTCTGCCAGAAATATGGAAAATCTTCATTTACTGTATTCTTTTTTAGCCATTTCCTTATCATAAATAATAGGTGGTTTCAAATCTTAGCTTTATAAGTTCCTGAATTTCTTTAATAGTTTTAAAACATCGTTTCAATTTTATTTTATCTTCTTTTGCAAGATCCTCAAGGTTTATAAACCTTCCATTATCTTTATGCTTTAAGCCCTGCTTGGTTCTGAATTTAATAAGTGCTCTGGAGGAGTAGGCACAAGCTTGATAGATTTCTTTGTTATTAGGTTCCAGCTGGGCTAGTTTCTCAAACCTTTCAGAAGTATTACTGATATTCTTCACCCTGTGTTCCAGGATAAGCAGTCTACCGGCATCGGTCAAAGGCATGATTCCACGTTTTTTAATATCAAAAAGATCCTTTTTCTTACCATCCTGTTCCACCAGGAACTGCCTGAAAAAACCAAGTGGTGATGGATTTCTTAGAGCTTGGGCAGCCAACTTATTCAGAAAATTTTTGTTTCCTTTTAAAATATCGAATATATGATCAGATATAGAATTGGTAAGTTTTACTTCTCCATAGGAGATATCAAAATCAAAAAATATCTGACATAAAAGGATCTCGTCGTTGCCAGATGTAGTCACCCATTGCGAAAACTGATCTTTCCATTCAGAAAGCGAAAGACAATATTTCGGGTTTCTCGCCATCATTTCGGCCGGACAAAATTCGTATCCAATGATATTCAATCGCTTAGTAATTTTAGTGGCGAGCTTTAAAAAATATGCACGGGTTTCTTCCAGTTGATCTTCAGGGACATCTTCAAATACCAATGCGTTGTCCTGGTCTGTGTGTAATAACTGTTCTTTTCTTCCCTGACTTCCAAGGGACATCCAGGCGAATTTAGCCGGAAGTGGCCCATCCATCTTGTCTATACATCTTTTAATGGTTCGCTTTATGGTGGCATCATTTAGTTCAAAAATGATATTAGAAGTATGCGAAAGTGGAATATTACTCTTAAGATATCCATTGAGAAGGATCATAATTTTGTTTCTAATCCGTTTTAATTTCTTGGTACTACCAGCTCTATTGATCGCCTTCATTAGCACTGCCGGATTATTTCCCTGGGAAACAATGATGTCATGTTCAGAAACAATTCCTTTTACCTTGGTGTTGGGAGTGCCGTCTTTGGTAATACAAATGTGATTGATATTTTGTTTCATCATAATGAGCTGGGCCTGGGCAATGGTCAGCTTTTTTGAATAACATATTACGGGAGAATTCATAACGTCTCTAATAGGACTCTCAATTGGTAGTTTTCCGGTAGCAACCAATTCTCTGAAATCTACATCGGTAACGATACCAACAGGTTTTTCTTCTTCAACAACAATTACAGATCCTACTCTGCGGTTGCTCATTAATATTGCTGATTTTTGAATACTCGTATCTGGAGAAACCGTAACTATCTTTTTTACAATTGGAATTTGTTGTAATTCGAAGAGCGCCTCTTTTTTAAACCTGATGTCCTCATCATCAGTAACTAATTTGCCGCGATGTTCATTGGAATAGGGATTCCTGGTGTTGGACGCGAAACTTTCCATTAGAAAATCTCCTACTTTGGGATTGCTTATCGCGTAGGGTTTGAAAACACTTAAAGGGATTGCATAGATCACGCTTTCCTCATCAGTGATGGCATTTATCTGATAATTTTCTTTTGCAAATAATGGACGTAAACCGAAGACGTCCCCTTCATCGCATTTGTCAATTGTTTCAGGTTCCTGGTTTGCATCCAGCTTTTGAAGATCTACTGCTCCTTTCTGTACTATATAGAAATAATCATGAACACTTTCGTCTCTTGAAAATACAGTCTTACCTTGTTCAAAGTACATTACCTTTACCTCATTGGCGATTATCTCCAATTGTGAATTATTCAGTAGGGAAAACGGGGGAAATTTACTTAAGAAGTCTGCAATTCTGGAAGCGATTGAATTCGTCATAGATCAAATTTATCTGAATTATGAAAAATATGGAATTAAATTTCAATAATTCCTCTCAGGTAAATTTTGTTATACCGTCACATACTTTTAGGAGGTTTATAATGTTTTTCAGTCATTTTAACTTTCAATCTTTATTTTATAATCTTTAATGAGTTTATGAATCGCTTTTTCTGTTTCTGAAAGTTGAGCATACGTAGGAGCTTTATCTTCCTTTACTTTTTTAAAATAGGGGATGATTTCTCCTGTTTCGTATGTCTCAATAAGTTTAGGATGTACATAATAGCTCCTGCAAACTGCGCGGGTATTGCCTAGACCTTCTGCGGCGGCATCAAAACCTTCAAGAATGTTCTTTTTATTTTCTTTTTCATCTTCTACATAACCTTTTTCAATTAGGGTTTCAAAAAATATCTTCGTGGCAGACCAGGTTCTGAAATCTTTTGCAGAGTACATATCACCGCTTAACTCATGAATATATTCATTGATCATCTCACTGTTGATAATTTGCTTCTCACCACTTTCATTGTAAAATTTAAAAAGTTCCCAGCCGGGAATTTCCTCACACTGATTGATAAGTTCAATGAGTCTTCGATCTTCCACTGTAATAGAGTGTTCTTTGCCTTTTTTTCCTATAAATTCAAATTTTAGTCCATCATCAAAGGTTTTTACATGTCGGGTTCTAAATGTGGAAAGACCATATGTTTTATTTTTCTTGGCGTAATAATGATTGCCTACTCTAATATGGGTTTCTTCCATTAATCTAATAACGAGAGCAAGAACTTTTCTTTTAGGCATTCCCTTTAAGTTAAGGTCCTCGTCTACCTGTTTTCTTATTTTCGGAAGGATTTTACCAAAAGAGGCCATTTTAAAGAATTTTGTTTGATTCCTTATTTCTGACCAGGTAGGATGATACAAGTATTGTTTTCGATCTTTCTCATCTCTTCCCACAACTTGAAGGTGTCCGTTAGGTAGATGAGTGATTTTTACATTTTTCCATGCAGGTGGAATAACCAATTTTTTAATTCTTTCAAGAGTCTTCTTATCTGAAACTTTTTCTTCCTTTTTAAAATAAGCAAAACCACGTCCAACTTTTTTTCTTTCTATAGATAAATGGTTTTCTGAAACGTATCTAAGGTTTGCCAGTTTTACAGCTTCGTGCGGATTAGACATGACGGTTTCAACATCATCAGGCGACAGAGTCATATTTTTTATTTAAATATACTTCGAAATCTAAATGCATATATTTAAAAAAGTGTGAAATATTTAAGTCTGAAAAAAGAAAACTCCCTGATATCAGGGAGTTTAACAATACTTTATGTGATGTTCAATCTAGTCGAAGTAACTAAAACTATCTCCTTCTTTAATATTGAGAAGCGATTCGTAGATAAGATTGATCACATTTTCTACATCGTCCCGATGAACCATTTCAACTGTTGTATGCATATATCTTAAAGGTAAAGATATCAAGGCTGAAGGAACTCCGCCATTACTATAGGCAAAAGCATCGGTATCTGTCCCGGTAAATCTTGAAGATGCATGGCGTTGGAAAGGAATTTTTTTATCCTCTGCAGTATCTAAAATAAGTTCTCGTAACTTGTTTTGAACGGCAGGTGCATAAGAAATAACAGGGCCATCTCCTATCTTATTCAGTCCATTGGTTTTCTTTTCGATCATGGGAGTAGTGGTGTCGTGAGTTACATCAGTCACAATAGCCACGTTTGGCTGAATTCGGTGAGTAATCATTTCAGCACCTCTTAATCCAATTTCTTCCTGAACAGAATTTGTTACATATAATCCAAATGGTAATTCTTTCTTATTCTCTTTTAGAAGTCTTGCAACTTGTGCGATCATAAAACCTCCAATTCGGTTATCTAAAGCACGACAAACAAATTTATCTTTATTCAGAACAAAAAATTCATCAGGATATGTAATGACACAGCCAACATGAACGCCCAGCTTTTCAACGTCTTTTTTATTATCGCATCCAACATCTATGCAGATATTGTCCATTTTTGGAGATTGTTCTTTTTCCTTGTCCCTTGTGTGAATCGCAGGCCATCCAAAAACACCTTTTACAATTCCATTTTTAGTATGAATGTTCACTCTTTTGGATGCAGCGATCTGATGATCGCTTCCACCATTTCTAACAACGTATATTAAGCCCTCATCACTAATATAATTTACATACCACGAAATTTCGTCAGCATGACCTTCTATTACCACCTTATATTTAGCTTCAGGATTTATGACACCAACAGCGGTTCCATAAGTATCAGTAATAAACTTATCAACATATGGTTTTAGATATTCCATCCATAATTTCTGACCTTCAGATTCATATCCGGTAGGCGCAGCATTATTGAGATAAGTTTCTAGAAACTCCAACGATTTCTTATCAAGTACTTTACTTTTCTTCATTGTTCAATTAATTTTCACGAATTTAAAAAGTTTTAGATGGGTAACAACTTGCTATTGATTAATTTTGGAATGATTTTGGCGAAATTGATTTTTGAAAAGTTGAAATTATATATGGTGATCAGATTTTTATTTATATCGATATTTTTAATCGGGTTCAATGTTTCTGCTCAGGACACTAATAATCCTGTAGTGGCAGACTCAATTGAAAATGATACGCTGCAAAAAAAATATATGATCATAGCCGGGGATTCCATACCGCGGGAAGCTATAGATCTTGAAGAAGTGGTTTTATTACGTAAACTGAAATTTGATAGTAATGAAGATAGAAAACGCTACCTTATATTAAGAAGAAAAACCCGAAAGGTTTACCCATATGCAAAATTAGCTTCAGAAAGATTAGTGGAATTAAATTCCAGGCTCGATGATATAAAGTCCAAAAGAGCTCAAAAGAAATATACTAAAATTGTACAGAATTATATTGAAGAAGAATTTTCTATAGAATTAAAGAAGCTTACAAGGACAGAAGGACAGATTTTAGTGAAATTAATTCACAGGCAAACAGGTATCACTACTTTTGATTTGGTTAAAGAGTTGAAAAGTGGCTGGAGAGCTTTCTGGTATAACACTACAGCCAGTATGTTTGATATATCCTTAAAAGAAGAATATCATCCGGAATCTAATCAGGAAGACTTTCTAATTGAAGATATTTTACAAAGATCATTTAGAGACAATATTCTGGAAAGACAGGCAAGTGCATTGGATTTTGAATATCTTGATCTAAGTGACAAGTGGAATAACCGTAGAAATACAAGAAAAAGAAGCAGGTAATGGTCATCAGTTCTTCTTGATCATCAATTGATTATATTTTATTTTAAATTTTTCTTAAAAAAAGCCATGATTTTATTTGGCGGGAGAGAAGAAGTTGGTGTATATTTGCAGCCGCTTAACGATGGAGCGATAAGTTCACTGACAGTAATGAGAATGGGGTATACGGCAAGAAATGGCCTTGCGAATTAAATAAAAAAAGATGATTTTTTATTTGGTTGGAGAGTAAAAGTCGTTTTATATTTGCACCCGCTTTGGAGATGAAGTGATGTTCATTTAAAGAAAAAGGGTTTATTAAAGTGCTGCTGAAAGCTTTAAAAAGAAACTAAAATTTTTATCAAAAAAGTTTTGGTTGGTAAATAAAAAGCGTTGTATATTTGCACCCGCTTTGAGAGAGAGCAAACGTTCATAATTACAGAATGATATTAAGAGAAACCGCCGGACGGGGCGTAATTTAAAGGGGTTCAAATCCTCGGGTTTTAACTAAGACAATGATCAATACACAATAAGCAATGATCATCTGGCAATTTTAGGATTGTTAATTGATACCTGCTAATTGATAATTGACAAGTTCATTGATATATTGAATTGACAAGGATTATAGAGTAGCGATACTTTATGATCAAGTGTATAAGAATTAAGACTAGAAAAAGTCATACTGAGCAATTTCTTTAGTAGTTGTTGAATATATATAAGATTTAACGATGAAGAGTTTGATCCTGGCTCAGGATGAACGCTAGCGGCAGGCCTAACACATGCAAGTCGAGGGGTAACATAGGAAAGCTTGCTTTTCTGATGACGACCGGCGCACGGGTGCGTAACGCGTATACAATCTGCCTTTAAGCGGGGAATAGCCCATGGAAACGTGGATTAATACCCCATAGTATGTAGACCTCACCTGAGGATTACATTAAACATTTATGGCTTAAAGATGAGTATGCGTCCTATTAGTTAGTTGGTAAGGTAACGGCTTACCAAGACGGCGATAGGTAGGGGTCCTGAGAGGGAGATCCCCCACACTGGTACTGAGACACGGACCAGACTCCTACGGGAGGCAGCAGTGAGGAATATTGGACAATGGAGGCAACTCTGATCCAGCCATGCCGCGTGCAGGAAGACGGCCCTATGGGTTGTAAACTGCTTTTATACGGGAAGAACCACATCTACGTGTAGATGCTTGACGGTACCGTATGAATAAGGACCGGCTAACTCCGTGCCAGCAGCCGCGGTAATACGGAGGGTCCAAGCGTTATCCGGAATCATTGGGTTTAAAGGGTCCGTAGGCGGAGTAATAAGTCAGTGGTGAAAGTCTGCAGCTTAACTGTAGAATTGCCATTGATACTGTTATTCTTGAATTATTATGAAGTGGTTGGAATGAGTAGTGTAGCGGTGAAATGCATAGATATTACTCAGAACACCTATTGCGAAGGCAGATCACTAATAATATATTGACGCTGAGGGACGAAAGCGTAGGTAGCGAACAGGATTAGATACCCTGGTAGTCTACGCCGTAAACGATGGTTACTAGCTGTCCGGCCTAATTGAGGGCTGGGTGGTTAAGCGAAAGTGATAAGTAACCCACCTGGGGAGTACGTTCGCAAGAATGAAACTCAAAGGAATTGACGGGGGCCCGCACAAGCGGTGGAGCATGTGGTTTAATTCGATGATACGCGAGGAACCTTACCAGGGCTTAAATGCAGTCTGACAGGTCTGGAAACAGACTTTTCTTCGGACAGATTGCAAGGTGCTGCATGGTTGTCGTCAGCTCGTGCCGTGAGGTGTCAGGTTAAGTCCTATAACGAGCGCAACCCCTGTGGTTAGTTGCCAGCGAGTCATGTCGGGAACTCTAGCCAGACTGCCGGTGCAAACCGCGAGGAAGGTGGGGATGACGTCAAATCATCACGGCCCTTACGTCCTGGGCCACACACGTGCTACAATGGTAGGGACAGAGGGCAGCTACCCCGCGAGGGGATGCGAATCTTCAAACCCTATCACAGTTCGGATCGCAGTCTGCAACTCGACTGCGTGAAGCTGGAATCGCTAGTAATCGCATATCAGCCATGATGCGGTGAATACGTTCCCGGGCCTTGTACACACCGCCCGTCAAGCCATGGAAGCTGGGGGTACCTGAAGTCCGTCACCGTAAGGAGCGGCCTAGGGTAAAACTGGTAACTGGGGCTAAGTCGTAACAAGGTAGCCGTACCGGAAGGTGCGGCTGGAACACCTCCTTTCTAGAGCTTTGTCACCTAGTGACAAGCGACAATTAGTAAGGGAAGTTCAGAGGCCAATTTGGTCTTGATTCTTATCGTCAATTCGATTTATATGGACAGTCTCATAGCTCAGCTGGTTAGAGCGCTACACTGATAATGTAGAGGTCGGCAGTTCGAGTCTGCCTGAGACTACTTTTTAATTAAAGTAAGCCATCAGGTTTATAAAGACGTTCATTTGAAATAACTAAAGGAAATTTTAGAGGTTGAGTAGCCGTTATAAGTACTGTTAACTAATAACTGTTAACTGATCACTGAAATAATGGGGGATTAGCTCAGCTGGCTAGAGCGCCTGCCTTGCACGCAGGAGGTCATCGGTTCGACTCCGATATTCTCCACGATTCCTAGAGATAAAACGGGAATAGTTTTTACAAACAACCAGGAAACATAAGTTTTTTAGTTTGTAGGATCATCGAAGTTTTATTGTTAGACAGGAAAAAAGTTCATTGACATATTGAGAAACAAAGAATACGAGAACACTATTAGATAGAAATATTTAATATAAGTAATACATTATAATACTTCTGTTCTGAGCAATCAGAATGGATTAGAGCATTAAGCAAAGCGCATACAAGCTAGATAAGGGCGTATGGGGAATGCCTAGGCTCTCAGAGGCGAAGAAGGACGTGATAAGCTGCGAAAAGTCGTGGGGATTGGCACATACAAATTGATCCGCGAATATCCGAATGGGGCAACCCACTATACTGAAGGTATAGTATCCGCAAGGAGGCAAACCCGGAGAACTGAAACATCTAAGTACCCGGAGGAAGAGAAAACAATAGTGATTGCGCTAGTAGCGGCGAGCGAACGCGCAGTAGCCCAAACCAATGAGTTTACGGACTTATTGGGGTTGTAGGACCACAATATTGTTTGTACAAGGAATTAGAACAAGTTGGAAAGCTTGGCCATAGACGGTGACAGCCCGGTATAGGAAACTTCGTATAAAACATAGTGGTATCCTGAGTAGTGCGGGGCACGTGAAACCCTGTATGAATCCGGCGGGACCATCCGCCAAGGCTAAATACTCCTGAGAGACCGATAGTGAACCAGTACCGTGAGGGAAAGGTGAAAAGAACCCTGAACAAGGGAGTGAAATAGATCCTGAAACCATACGCTTACAAGCGGTCGGAGCCCCTTCGTGGGGTGACGGCGTGCCTTTTGCATAATGAGCCTACGAGTTACCGTTGCCAGCAAGGTTAAGCAGTTCAGCTGTGGAGCCGTAGCGAAAGCGAGTCTGAATAGGGCGCTTTAGTTGGTAGTGGTAGACGCGAAACCGTGTGATCTACCCTTGGGCAGGTTGAAGCTGTGGTAACACATAGTGGAGGACCGAACCCGTTGACGTTGAAAAGTCTTGGGATGACCTGAGGGTAGGGGTGAAAGGCCAATCAAACTCGGAAATAGCTCGTACTCCCCGAAATGCATTTAGGTGCAGCGATATAGATAGTTTTATAGAGGTAGAGCTACTGATTGGATGCGGGGGCTTCACCGCCTACCAATTCCTGACAAACTCCGAATGCTATAAAATGATTCATATCAGTGAGGGCATGGGTGCTAAGGTCCATGTCCGAGAGGGAAAGAACCCAGACCATCAGCTAAGGTCCCAAAATATATGTTAAGTTGAAGAAACGCGGTTGAACTGCCCAGACAGCTAGGATGTTGGCTTGGAAGCAGCCATTCATTTAAAGAGTGCGTAACAGCTCACTAGTCGAGCGGTTCGGCATGGATAATAATCGGGCATAAACATATTACCGAAGCTATGGACTATAGTTTACTATAGTGGTAGGGGAGCATTGTAACAGAGATGAAGGTGAGTCGCGAGGCTTGCTGGATTGGTTACAAAAGAAAATGTAGGCATAAGTAACGATAATGCGGGCGAGAAACCCGCACACCGAAAGACTAAGGTTTCCTCAGCTATGCTAATCAGCTGAGGGTTAGTCGGGACCTAAGGCGAACCCGAAAGGGGTAGTCGATGGACAAGCAGTTAATATTCTGCTACTTGCCCCACGTTAAAGCGGACGGAGGCGTAAATTTGGTGCGTACTGACGGAATAGTACGTTGAAGGGAGTGGTAACACCCCGATAGTACACAAAAGCTACGGCCGGCGTGATAATCCAGAGGAGCGACTTCCAAGAAAAGCGAGTGGAGGCAACCCGTACCCTAAACCGACACAGGTAGTTGGGATGAGAATTCTAAGGTGCTCGAGAGATTCATGGCTAAGGAACTAGGCAAAATTGGCCCGTAACTTCGGGAGAAGGGTCGCCCCCCTTATGGGGGGGCCGCAGTGAAAAGATCCAGGCGACTGTTTATCAAAAACACAGGGCTCTGCTAAATCGAAAGATGACGTATAGGGCCTGACACCTGCCCGGTGCTGGAAGGTTAAGGGGAGATGTTAGCTTCGGCGACGCATTGAACTGAAGCCCCAGTAAACGGCGGCCGTAACTATAACGGTCCTAAGGTAGCGAAATTCCTTGTCGGGTAAGTTCCGACCTGCACGAATGGTGCAACGATCTGGATACTGTCTCAGCCATGAGCTCGGTGAAATTGTAGTATCGGTGAAGATGCCGATTACCCGCTGTGGGACGAAAAGACCCCGTGCACCTTTACTATAGCTTAGTATTGACTTTGAACAAGTGATGTGTAGGATAGGTAGGAGACTTTGAAGCTGCATCGCCAGGTGTGGTGGAGTCGTTGTTGAAATACTACCCTTTACTTGTTTAGAGCCTAACTTCCAATGGAAGGACAGTGCTTGGTGGGTAGTTTGACTGGGGTGGTCGCCTCCAAAAGAGTAACGGAGGCTTCTAAAGGTTCCCTCAGCACGCTTGGTAACCGTGCGTAGAGTGCAATGGCAAAAGGGAGCTTGACTGAGAGACATACAGGTCGATCAGGTACGAAAGTAGAGCATAGTGATCCGGTGACACCGCATGGAAGGGTCATCGCTCAAAGGATAAAAGGTACGCCGGGGATAACAGGCTGATCTCCCCCAAGAGCTCACATCGACGGGGGGGTTTGGCACCTCGATGTCGGCTCGTCACATCCTGGGGCTGGAGAAGGTCCCAAGGGTTGGGCTGTTCGCCCATTAAAGTGGCACGCGAGCTGGGTTCAGAACGTCGTGAGACAGTTCGGTCTCTATCTACAGTGGGCGTTAGAAATTTGAGTGGACCTGATCCTAGTACGAGAGGACCGGATTGGACGAACCTCTGGTGTATCTGTTGTTCCGCCAGGAGCACTGCAGAGTAGCTACGTTCGGAAGGGATAAGCGCTGAAAGCATATAAGCGCGAAACCCACCACAAGATGAGATTTCTTTAAAGGACCGTGGGAGACTACCACGTTGATAGGCTACAGGTGTAAAGGCAGTAATGTCATAGCCGAGTAGTACTAATCATCCGTAAAGCTTGATGCGCGATGGCTCTGAGGCCGCAAAACCTCAGAGCCGCCAAATGCTTATTTTATAATGCATGACCAGTTCTTCGTTTAATTTTTTGTTTCTTAAGTATGTCAACGATATTAGTTCTAAGTAATTAGAACAGTTTTAAGCTCGAAGCTTATAACTTACCTTTTAAGGTGGCTATAGCAACGGGGCTCACCTCTTCCCATCCCGAACAGAGTAGTTAAGCCCGTTAGCGCAGATGGTACTGCTGTATTGTGGGAGAGTATGTCGCCGCCTTCTTCTTGAAAACCCTTTATCTCAACAGATAAAGGGTTTTTTTATGCCCTATTCCCAGGTACCAGTAAAAATTAATGAGATTTAATATTCTTATTCTTCTGAATTGATTTTGGCAAAAAGCTCAATACTTATATATTTTCCCTTTTTAACCTCACAGTCCTGCATAGAACCTTCAAGCTTGAAAGCTAGCTTATCCAGAACTTTTGCTGAATTTCTATTTTCGCTCTCTACATAAGCTTCTAAACGGTGTATTTTGAGGTCATGGAATAAATATTCTATTATAATTTCAGCAGCTTCCTTGATAAAACCATTACCCCAGTAATCAGGTAACAACCAGAAACCTATCTCAGCTTTATTATGCTCTTTATTATGGTCGTTATAGCCTACAGCACCACAAAATTCATTTGAGTTCTTTAGATAAATGGCCCACCACATACCCGAACCGGATTTCTCGAGATTTTCATACCAATTTATTTGTTCCTCCGTGTCCTCAAAAGTACCATATTGAACACCATAATATCTTATTACTTCTTTATGAGAAAGTCCTTTATGGATGTTTGATTGATCCTGTCTTTTTATCTTCCTTAGTAGTAACCGCTCAGTTTCAAATTTAGGAAAGTTAATATTCTTCAAAATATAGGGTTTTAAAAAACAAGTATTGATTCAACATGTGTCAAGGCTATAATATTATTTATATACTAGACTCGTAAATGTATTCTAGGTGTTAATAGAAATTCACCAGAAGTGATTTCTAGTTCAACATTACTTAAGGTTTAAGTTTGAAAACATGGTGAAAATCTAAAAAAATGCTGTTTATTTTGTTAATATATGTACCATCTATCTTTATAGTAAATTCCATCCCACCCTGATTAGTGGTACTTTCCTGATCTATAATTAGAACCATCCTGCTTTCAGAAACCTCACTAATTCTCATTCTACTTTCCTGCGGGCCAGCAACTCCCTGTCCCTCAACCTGGCCAATAGTGCCCGATGTAACTATATAATCACCTTCGATTTTATAGGTTGGTTAATTGGTAAAATGAAAAAGATATGGTAGGGTACAGACGAAAGTCGCTATCTTTCTATATATCAAAATACCGAAAAATATTTTTTACTTGTTTAATTTTTTAAAAAATCGCTGAAATCTTTAAAAAAATCTTCCAAAAGCGTCATTTTTGAAGAAAGGAATTCTTTTGTTTCTGGCCAGGTTTTTTTATTATGAATACTCACATTATCAAGCTGAGTATAAATCCTGCTTATTATCTTTCCTTCAGGTAATTCATAGAATTCTTCAAAAATCACATCTGGTAGATACTCTTCTTTCAGAATAGTTTTAAGTGATTGTAACTTTTCAAAATAATATTCTCGTATCAACTCAGTGTCGTCAATAACATCGAGAGAGACCTGCGCAAATTTTCGGTTGAAAGTAAACTTCAATTGTATTTCCTTCATTTTGGTATTATACAACAGCCATTTATGTGGATACTCCTTTCCGAAGCTTGTCCAGAATTCCTGTCGTATTTTCTTTGATTCTTCCTGACTAAACATTTTATATAAAATAAGCCAGAAGAATACCCAAAATGATAACTGCTAACTTAGAAGCGTTAAAGGAATGATTTTTTGAAGATTCAAATATAATTGTTGTAGATACATGAAGAAAAATACCTATTACAATTGCGTTTATATATGGAGCGTATTCTGCAATAAAATCGACATTATTTTTTAGCCAGCTACCTAAAGGTGTCATTAAAGCAAAGAAGCCCAGGAATAAAATCACTTTAGGTTGGCTTAATTTGCTTTGCACCAGGAACACAGAAAGAATTGCAGCTACGGGAATTTTATGGATCACAACACCATGAAGAAGGTGATTATCATTTTCCAATGGAAATCCTTCCAGTAGTGAGTGCAGGCTTAAACTGATTAATAATAAAAGGGGAAAACTGTTGTTATTCTCATGAAAATGCAAATGGCCATGTTCTACCCCTTTCGAAAGGAATTCTAAAACGATTTGCAACAATAATCCCATCATGATAAATACACCAATACCGTTTTGTTGAGCACTATAAACATCTGGAAGCAGCTCCAGAACTGTTACAGCAAGAAGATATGCACCGCTAAAAGCAAGCAAAAGTTTAAAGCCCGATGAACTTCCGGGTTTTAAAAAAAGGGAAATTATATAACCTGCAACAACTGCAAAGATGGGTAGTATGTATATATATAGATCTGTAAGCAAGGTCCTTTGGTTAGTTAAGTTGACTAAGTTCATGACCAGGCATGAACTATCCCGTAATAATTATACTTTCGGGCAAAATTAACTTATTTTTGCGGTTCTTTAAAGAAGGATTATGGATAACTACAGAATGATCGCCAAGACCCTTTATGGTTTTGAGTCGATCCTCGCAAAGGAATTACTGGATCTTGGTGCAATGGATATCAAAGAAGGTAATCGAATGGTTAGCTTCGTTGGTGATAAAGGCTTTATGTATAAGGCTAATCTATGTTTGCGAACAGCCATAAAGATTTTGAAGCCATATGAAAGCTTTCGGGTGAATTCTGAACAGGAGCTGTACGATAATATTAAAAAACTACCCTGGGAGAAATTCCTCGCTGATGACGGAAGTCTTGCGATAGATTCGGCAGTACATTCAGATATATTTACCCACTCTCAATATGTAGCGCTTAAAAGTAAGGATGCTATTGTAGACAGGTTCAGAGAGAAATTTGGAAAAAGACCAGACGTAGATCTTGATTTCCCAGATCTACGAATCAATATTCATATAGAACAGAATTTTTGCAATGTGTCTTTTGATAGTTCGGGTGACTCTCTTCATAAACGAGGGTATCGTACCGCTACGAACATTGCACCAATCAACGAAGTGTTGGCTGCAGGGATGCTTTTAATTTCTGGATGGGACGGTCAATGTGATTTTCTTGATCCCATGTGCGGTAGCGGAACTATCCCAATTGAGGCGGCAATGATTGCCTGTAATATTCCTCCAAACTTAAACCGAAAGGAATTTGCTTTCGAAAAATGGAATGATTGGGACGAAGATCTCTATGAGAAGATCGAAAATTCTGCGATGAAAAAGGTAAGGGATTTTCATTTTAAGATTAAGGGCTATGATAAGGCTCCTTCGGCAATAATGAAGGCGAAAGATAATGTAAAGAATGCCAACCTTTCAGATTTTATTGAAATAGAGCAGCGTAGCTTCTTTGAGAGCGAAAAGCAGGGAGATAAGTACCTACATATGTTATTTAATCCGCCATATGGAGAACGTCTGGAAATTGATATCGAAGAATTCTACGGAAAAATAGGGGATACCCTTAAGCAAAGCTACCCTGGTACCCATGCCTGGTTTATTGCTACCAATTTCGATGCGATTAAAAGCGTGGGATTAAGAGCTTCCAGGAAGATAAAACTGTATAACGGTCCTTTAGAGGGCAGACTGTTAAAGTATGTACTTTACGAAGGGTCTAAGAAACGAAGCAAGCAGCAGAACGATGATTAATGATTAGTTTCTTGCTTTCTTAAAAAATGGTACTAAATAAGATATAGAATAACCAAAACCGGCGCCAAATTCACTGCTATCATACGTTCTTCCAAAACCAGGGATTGCAAGGTTATCAAAATTTGTAGGACTGTTCTGGCCAATTCTTCTTTTAAGTTGAACATTAGCTGAAAGGAAAAGATTGTTTATAACTTCAACTTTAATACCTATCATCACTTCTGCCCAGCTTGCTGTTAAACCGGTAACTTCATTGTTATCTTCCCTAATATCGGGTCCAAAATAATCTGAAGAAGTATAAATTCTATATTGATCCAGGGTTTGCGAAAATGTTGCGAAACCATAGCGAACACCAACAAATATGGCATTCTGCATATCCAGCCAATTCTCATAAGCATTATAATCACCACCAAGTTTTATATAGCTGCCGTTGGTAGTAGTTTGAATATTATCGCCTTCAAAAGTAATTTTTTCAGTTCCAAGTTCTGCGGCGGCATAGAAATTTTTGTAAGCCCTATAATCTCCTACAAGTTGAAATCCGCTAAAATTATCGTCCAATAAAGTACGAAGTGGTTTGCTTAGATCAACCCCGAGTCTAACCCCGTATTTCTCATTATATTTAAGAGTATCCTGAGCGGCAGCTTGCTGTTGAGCAGAAAGTGAAAAGCTGGCAATAAGTATAAAAATAAAGCTAGAAAAATATCGATACATGTGCCTGATTTTGATCTTCAACATTTGGTTCCTCGATTTGTATGTCCTGGATCCAATTTGGTATCTCAGTTCCACCATCTACATCAACCTTTAATCCTACATAACTTATTTTATATGCACAGGCCCGGTTTAGGTAATCTTCCTGTCTTCCATACGTAAAACGTATGGTATCTCTCTGCCCACTATTAGTTGCAGTGGTATCCCCTTCTTCAGTATTTAGAGTTAACACATATTCAGTAAGGTCTGCGGAAGTTTTTAAAGGGATGGCAACACTGTCCTGCGTATATCTGTAATAACGAACATTGTTCCCGCTTCCTGTATTCACTACAAAATCTGTGCTATCACTATCTGTTGATCTAATACTTAGGTTCTGCGGAGTTTTAAGCTCATCTGGTTCCTCAATATCATAAAAGCGGATGATCAATAAAGGAGTGGTCTCTACAGATTCAGCACAAATGTCATCACGCTGACAGCCAAGACTAACCAATAGTGCAAGAATAAGAAGAAATCTAAGGTTATTTTTCATGTATTTCTACTATCGTTTTTCTAAACAAACTACATTCTCCACATGATGAGTTTGAGGAAACATATCCACTGCCTGAACAGAGGTTACTTTGTAATATTCATCTAATAGTGCAAGATCCCGTGCCTGAGTGGCAGAATTACAACTCACATAAACAATGCGTTCAGGTAATATACCAATTATTTGTGCTACAACATCTTTATGCATCCCGTCCCGTGGAGGATCGGTAATAATAACGTCGGGATGTCCATGTTTATTGATAAAACTTTCGGTGAAAACCTTTTTCATATCTCCAACATAGAATTCTACGTTATCAATATTATTTCTTTCGGCATTTTCTTTTGCATCTTTAATTGCTTCAGGAACCGCTTCCACACCAATCACTTTTTTAGCGTTTTTCGCTACGAACTGAGCGATGGTGCCTGTTCCTGTATAAAGATCATAAACAAGTTCGTCACCTTTTAGATTTGCATAGTCCCTGGTGATCTTATAGAGATTATATGCCTGATCTGAATTTGTTTGGTAAAAAGATTTGGCGTTGATCTTGAATTTAAGACCTTCCATTTCTTCAAAAATATGATCACGACCATTATAACAAATCACTTCCTGATCATAAATAGTGTCATTTGCTTTATTATTCACAACGTACTGAAGAGATGTGATTTCCGGAAACTTTTCGGCAACTGCATTTAGCAGTAACTCGCGTTTCCTTTGGTCATCTTCATAGAACTGAACAAGGATCATAATCTCACAAGTAGAAGTAGTTCTAATCATTAAGGTACGCAGAAGTCCTTCCTGGTTACGGGTATTGAAAAAACTAAGATCATTTTCATTTGCAAACTCCTTAACAAAGTTTCTAATGGCGTTACTGGGATCTGCCTGTAAATGACATTTTTTGATATCAAGAATCTTGTCCCACATTCCCGGGATGTGAAAACCTAAGGCATTTCTATCCTGAATGTCTTCTCCGCTTTGAATTTCATCTTGCGTTAACCAGCGGCTATCGCTAAACGAAAATTCCATTTTATTTCTATAAAAGTAGATCTCTTCACTGCCCAGTATAGGAGTGATCTCGGGAAGTTCAATTTTACCCAGCCTGCGAAGATTATTTTCTACTTCATTTTGCTTGTATTCAAGCTGATATTTATAATCCATATTTTGCCATTTGCAACCTCCACAAGTTCCAAAATGCAGGCAAACTGGTTCTGTTCGTTTATCTGATAATTCATGAAATTTGGTAGCAGTTCCCTGGTAATATGATTTTCGCTTTCTGGTAGTTTGAACATCTGCCACATCTCCCGGAACCGCATTGTCTATAAAGATGACTCTTCCATCTGGAGATTTAGCGATAGCCTTACCTTTGGCTCCCGCGTCTATAACTTCAATTTCAGTAAAAAGTTTGTTTTTATTTCTTCTTGCCATAGCGCAAAAATAGGATAATTAACAAGATTTAAAGAGGAGGCAGTTGAAATTTTCAGCAAACATTTAGTAATTTGCAGCAATTCGAATTTCGGGGATGATTTCTCTCCCTTTTCGTCATTTTTCAACCGAATAAAGAAGGAATAGCATTACACTAATTCAAAAACTAAAAACTAACATGCCATTACCTAAGATCAAAACTTCAGAAGAAGCTATACAACTTGAGGACCAACATGGTGCACACAACTATCATCCATTACCTGCAGTACTTAGCAGGGGAGAAGGTGTTCATGTATGGGATGTGGAAGGAAAAAAATACTATGATTTTCTATCTGCCTATTCAGCGGTAAATCAGGGGCATTGCCATCCTAAGATTGTTGGAGCTTTACATGAGCAGGCTTCAAAACTTGCATTAACTTCTCGTGCATTTCATAATGACGTGCTTGGGGCTTATGAAAAATATGCCACTGAATATTTTGGTTTCGATAAGCTACTACCGATGAATACAGGTGCAGAGGCTGTTGAAACAGCGATTAAAATAGCTAGAAAATGGGCATATGAAAAAAAGGGAGTTAAGGAAACGGAAGCCCAGATCATAGTTTGCGCTAATAATTTTCACGGAAGAACTACTACTATCATTTCCTTTTCTAATGATGAGGAAGCACGTAGAAATTTTGGACCATATACTCCAGGATTTATAAAGATAAATTATGACGATCCCGAAGCTTTGGAAGCTGCAATAGAAGCTAATCCTAATGTTGCTGGTTTTCTTGTAGAACCAATACAGGGAGAGGCAGGAGTGTATACTCCGGCAGATGATTTTATGAAGAAAGCTAAAGAGATCTGTAATAAAAACAATGTTTTGTTTATGGCAGATGAGATCCAGACTGGGATTGCCAGAACCGGCGGCTTATTAGCAGTTTGTGGACATTGTACCTGCGAAGGTCACTGCGAAAGACAGGAAGAGACTTACAGCAAGCCAGATATCCTTATTCTTGGAAAAGCACTTTCTGGAGGTAATTATCCCGTATCTGCAGTATTAGCTGATAATGAAGTGATGGATGTAATTCAGCCCGGACAGCATGGTTCTACTTTTGGAGGGAATCCCGTGGCCGCTGCTGTAGCTGTAGCTGCATTAGATGTAGTGAAAGATGAACACCTAATTCAGAATGCACGTAAGCTTGGAAATCTTTTCAGAAGACTACTGGACGATTATATAAAAGATTCTAATATTGTGAATCTTGTTAGAGGGCGTGGATTGTTGAACGCGATTGTTATTAATGATGCTGAAGATAGTTCTACTGCATGGAATATTTGCATGGCTCTGAAAGAGAACGGACTTCTTGCCAAGCCAACACATGGAAATATTATTCGATTCGCTCCGCCATTAGTAATGAATGAAGAGCAATTAAGAGATTGTGTGGATATTATTATTAAAACTTTAAAACAGTTCGAGAAATAATCTCTGGTACAGCTAAATAAAAAATCCCGCTTTTTTAGCGGGATTTTTTTTATCTAAAATGGAGGTAATTATCCGCCATATTCTCTTAGAATCTCTTCCTGTACCTGTCTCATTTCTTCAACTCCCCCAAACATGATTATACTAATAATACCTGCAATAATACTAAGCGCTATTAATGCTAATCCAATGATAGCAAGAATTTTTCCCGCCTTTACATTTTGATATCCAGTATATAGCTCCGGGTCTGAATTGTAGATCTCTGTCGCACGTTTAGACATTACAAGGGTAATTATACCAAATATTGCTCCTGGTACTCCGTAACAACAACATCCTATAATAGATAATATTCCAAAGATCAGGATCAGGGTTGAATTGGGTAGTTCTCTTTTTTCCATAAATTTGTTAGTTGGTTAGGTGAAAATATGAATCATTTTTAGAATATAGGCCCCGGCAATAATAAGAGCATTGAATACTATAAGACCAATTTTAATATTAAAATCATATTTAAATTTAAAAAAAAGATTGACAAGAAGGAATCCCAGCAAAATTGCTAAGCTGTAAATAGCTGGATACATATAGAAAGCTTCTTTGAATTCTCCTTGAAAAAGCAAAAGTGCAGCCCGCTGACCTCCGCAGCCGGTACACTCAATCCCCAAAAGGCTTTTGTTAAGACAGGGAAACATGTATTCTTCCAGACTACTCAATTTTTAATGCCAATTTTCTTAGTAAGCTCTTTATTGTCGGTGGTTTTGACCTTGACAATATAAACAGCATTACTTAAATTTCCAGTAGGAAAATAAAATTCTTTTTCTTTAGACCTGAAATTTTGATTTAGAAATAACTTTCCGTTAAGGTCATAGATTTTTAAATTACTCAAATGAGTATCATATAGAATTTTTATCTCAAGTTGTTCTATAAGATTGTTCTGGAATATATCGATGGTATTTAGCAAAACTAAGGGAGGCTTACTATCACCTGCTACAGGCTCTTCTTTGATATTTTCTTCTGAAGCAAGTTTTTCTATAAAGCTTATAAAGAAACGATCGTTATAATCACCCTCCGGCAAACTTATCTTTAATGAACCGGTTTTAATTCCATAATAAAGATCATCTTTTGCATCATAAACAAACAAACGGTCTGGATTGAAATTATTAAATTCTGATACATAAAACTTGAGAATACTTGTTTTTGAGAGGCTAATTTTAAGCGGGATTAATTCTTTGTCTATCTTAGGTCTTGCATTAACAACGAATTTTTCTTCTGAAATTACCCAGCTTACCTCTTGTGGAGATTCATTCATTTTTCTTGCATCCAATGCATGGTCTTCATTAATAGTGGAATTTTCAAGGAAAGCCAAACCCAGTTCCTGAATGTATGTTGAATCTAATTCAATGCTTAGAATTAAAGAAGAATTTGTTATTTCGGGAGATTTAAATGTAGATACTCCTAAAGCTTCTTTTTGATAAAGTCTTTGAGAGTTTTGAAAATGAATTTTACCATTATTTTTACCAATTACCATAAATCCCTGTGCGATGGGAATTATCTTTCTGGGGTAAATCTGTCCTATTTCACCGGTTATGGTCCCATCGCCATATCTTTTAAAAATAGCGGGAATATATATGCCGGTTCCGGGAGAATAGGTGCCGTATCCACCTTCATAATCTGCAAGGTAATGGGAATTGCCATTTTTTTTAGAATCCCAGAAATAGGCAATACCGGTGGTTGAAGTGTTTTCAAAAAGGAATTTATCCAGGTCCAGGGCAGATGGATACGGGTTTCCCAGTAATAATACCTGTTCTTTTTCTATTGGTAATTCTATCTTCGCATCGTTTGGGGTGCCCCGAAAGTCATAGATTTGTGCAGATCCTGGATTAACCATTTCACCTTCTACTTTATTGTAATTGCTTCCATTCACCCCTTTCATTGTAAAGCCTTCACCCGGTAAAAGATCAAAATGATCCCCGAGATATTGCCAGCTTGAGTAGTCGGTTCCGGAATATGTATAGATCCATCGGTTAGCAATGCTTAATGGATCGCTCTGACCTTCTAATGCCGAAGTAAATATTACTTTCCTGCTCTCGGTATTTGTAAGAGGATCGTTCAAATAATCAGGTAGCAGCTGTTTAGCTGGATAGACTATAACAGGCAGGCCCCAATAGTTGTAATCAAAGGCATTGGAGGTGCCTCTTTGGAATACTGAGATACTCCCATCGCCGGTATTTAAATTCTTTAGTTTTTCACCCTGAAGTAATTGTGCGCCTTTCCGAAGGTAAAAACTTGCTTCGGTGTCTTTATTGTGATTTTTATTTAGATGAATATTATTTCGAACAAATACCAGTCGATCTTTTGCATACAGATAACTGTCAGATTTATCTGATGGTGAAATATATAACTGCGCATAAATTGTAGATGTGCTAAAAAACACCAGAAAAAAGAATGGTAGCCTCATCGAAAGCCATAAATTTGCATAAATGTAAACAATAATACTTTCCGGATTACTAATTAAAAAATTTTAACTTACTGAAAATGAATAACTCACAAATTATAAATACGCTTCTTATTGTAGTTGGAGGAGCCCTGCTTATTTATACAATTTCAGTAAACGATGTGAGTCCATATTTTAAAATCCTGGGTCTTATCATAATCATGTTGGGACTTTACAGGGCAACTAATTTCTGGGTGGCCACCAAGGACGACCATGAAAATGAAAAGGAAAACTAGCAGTGATGAAAGATTTAGTGCCTGGAGATAATGTAGAGTTACTGGATGATGACCTTAGTGGAATTGTTCAGAATGTAAAAGGAGATCAAGTTGAAATTAAAACTGAAGAGGGCTTTATTATGAATTTTACGGCCGATCAGCTGGTTAAAATTGAAAATGATATTGACGAAATTGATGTTCAGGATTTTGATTTTAATGAGGTTTTAAAGGAAAAAACATCTTCAAAAAAGCCAAAATCGAACAGGGTGAAGCCTAAGGAAAGAAATGCCCCTCCTATGGAAGTTGATCTACATATTAATCAGTTAGTGAGATCTTCAGGAAGTATGTCTAATCATGAAATGTTGAATTTACAACTTGACACCGCCAGGCATAAACTGGAATTCGCAATGAGAAAACGAATCCAAAAGGTCGTTTTTATTCATGGTGTGGGAGAGGGCGTCCTTAAAATGGAACTGGAATACTTACTGGGAAGATATTCAAATATAAAATTCTATGATGCCGATTATCAAAAGTACGGCCTCGGAGCGACCGAAGTTTATATATTTCAGAATGCTTAAGTGGTAGGTTCTTCAGTCTCTTCTTCGGTCTCCTCAGTTACGCCACAATTAGAATCCTGATCAGGACATAAGATAACTTCAATACCAGACTCCATATAATTGCCAAAATTGTAAGATGCGAATTGAATCGATTCTCCAGAGCCATCCTGTTTGGTAAACTTTAGGTCTTCTACAGTGATGCGATATCCATAACTTCTGGTGATATCATTTAATATATATACATCATGTCGCAGCTCATCCACTTGCTCAGGATTTAAATAATTAGGAATCCCCTCGGCGGTTTGGAAAAGAGTTGGATTATTTTCATCTCCTTCCTGAACTTCAAACCTGGTTAGAATTCCGTCGTTATCGTCGTCGTTATCAAGATAATTCGGTATTCCATCCTCATCGGTGTCTCTTTGTCCGTCACTATTAACGGGATCATTTGCGCTATTTGCTAACTCTATATCTGTTTCCACATTATCACCATCATCGTCTACATCCAGATAATCGGGTATTCCATCTTCATCTGTATCTAAATGGTCTACTCCGTCAGGATCCCATCCTTCGTCAATATTATCCAAACCATCCCCATCTACATCAATATTTGGAGATTCATCTGCAAAGCCAGGGGTAATGTAGACAACAGCACCGGTGCCACTAATCCATTCTTCTATTACGGCGGGCTGGCTCGGAGGGACTACATTACAGAAATAATCATTAGGAACTTCACTATTAAAGATCCTGTAAACAATTCTATTATTGTTACTTCCATCTCCAGTTAAATTAAAGCTTATTTCTTCCTCTTCCGGCGGAATAATATTTCCGTCTTCACCAACATCCAGAACACTACTGTTGAATTCCAGTGAAATAGATTCGAATACATCATTATTGTTAATAGAATAGAAAACATTTTTATTAGGACCCTCGCAAAACTCTACATCACTATCCTCAAAATCAAAACTGGTCACAATGATCTCTCCATCATCACAGGAATTAAGTAGCGCAAGGGAAAATATGCCGAATAATAAACGTCTCATGAAGCTGCTTTTTCAACAAAAATAAAGGAATCAAACTTATAACTAAGAGATGTAGGAAATTATTTTATTTCCGTTAATTTTGCGCACTATGGAGAATGTGTATTTTGATTCAGCAGCTACTACCCAGATAAGGGAGGAAGTGGTCGATAAAATGGCCCGCGTTTTAAAAGAAAATTATGGAAACCCTTCATCTACCCATAGTTTCGGGAGATCTTCTAAGTCACTTTTGGAACAGGCAAGAAAGACGGTGGCAGCGATTCTAAATGTAAAAGCATCAGAGATCGTATTCACTTCTGGAGGAACGGAGGCTGATAATCTTGCATTAAATTCCGCCGTTCGGGATCTTGGGGTACAAAGAATTATCACCTCAAAAATTGAACATCACGCGGTTCTTTATACGGTAGATCAGCTTAAAGAATGTTTCGAGATCGAGGTGGAGTTTGTAAACCTTGATTCCAGAGGAAATATTGATCTTTCCGATCTTGAAACCCGACTGAAAAATTCAGATAAAAAGACTTTGGTGAGTCTTATGCATGTGAACAATGAAATTGGAAATATGCTTGATCTTAAAAAAACTGCGGAGCTAGTGAAATCGCATAATGCATTATTTCATTCAGACACCGTTCAGTCTATAGGTCATTTTAATATGGATCTCAGTGACATCCCTGTAGATTTCACAGCAGTAAGCGCACATAAATTTCATGGCCCCAAAGGAGTTGGTTTTGCCTTTGTAAGAAGAAATTCTGGATTAAAGCCATTGATTTTTGGAGGAGAGCAGGAGCGAGGTCATCGTGCAGGAACAGAAGGAGTTCATAATATTGTAGGTTTAGAGGAGTCTCTTAAACTTGCTTATGAAAATCTTGAAGCGGAAAAGGAATACACTATTTCACTTAAAAAACACTTCATTGAAAGTCTTAAAAGAGAGATTCCCGGAGTAAAATTTAACGGGGAATGTGAGAATTTTGAAAAAAGCACCTACACTCTTATCAATATTTGTCTACCTGTTAGTGCTGAAAAGGCCTTGATGTTATTATTTCAACTGGATCTTAAAGGAATTGCCTGTTCAAAAGGTAGCGCCTGCCAAAGTGGTAGCGATAAAGGATCCCATGTTTTAAACGCTTTTTGTTCTGAAGAGGATCTTGAGAAACCATCATTAAGATTTTCCTTTTCGAAATATAATACAAAAGAGGAGATAGATTATGTGGTAAAGACCTTAAAAGAATTTATAGAATCTTAATTAAATTTCAATTCTAAATATAATAGGAAAGCTGAACCACCGGGTTCAGCTTTTTCATTTAAATGATATCATTTCACGTATTGCGTGGCGTACAAAGTTTTACTTCCTGAAAAACTTCGCGGTATAAGTATTGGTATTTCCAACATTATCGGTGACTATCACCTTTAAGTTATTTTCAGTTTCTGTTATCACATCATCAGAAAAATAATGGGTTAAGGTATTGTTCTTATATTCATATTCCATCAGGATAAATTTGCCGTTTACAGTTGCCCTGTATGCATCTATTCCTGATAGATCATCTGATATTTTCACCTTTAAAGTCTCGTTATTAGAGATCCATTGACCGTCATAGAAGTTGCCAGGAACTACCCTGGGAGCCGTGGTGTCTTTAACCAGCGTATATTTACCAAAAGTTCTGGTGCCGGTAGTAAACCTATTTCCTTTTTTATAAGTAGTTGAATAATTAGGTCTGCCATAATCTGAAAGTCTGGCAATAAATAATCGCTCTTTTTCTTCCTCAGAATAGTTGATTACGTCAAAACCAATGGTAAAGTTCTTATGAACCGGGATTTCATCTTTATGAACTTTTACGGTTTCTCCATTAAAACTGATGTCTAAATAGGCATCTTCATACAAGCTTCCACCGGGAATATATATGTCTATTTTTTCTCCTTTGGCTGAAAGTCCGTTCTGAGCAGTTGCTAAATATTCGGTTTCAACTTTTTCTTTCTTTTGTATTCTATCGCTAATTTGTCCTTTAATAGGTATTCTAACTACTTTTTCATTGCCTTTAAAATCGGTTACTTTTATAGTGTATTGATAATCCAGACTATCCTTAACATTGAGTTTGCCTTCAGAAATTAATTCGCCGTAGATGCTTAAAGGGTTGCCCGCTGTTTTAAAAAGTCGTTGTACACGGCTTTTATTGTTGGTGTAATATTCATAATCTATTAACTGATTTAAATGTCTTGTTTCAGCAAAAGAGAACTTTTCGAAATTTACTTCAAAAACCTGATCTCCATTTAGGTTAGCTTCAATTTTAAACACACCGTTATGATTATATGCGCCATCTTGCTGGTCTACAGTGGAGATGCCAAAGCCAATCTCACCACAAGCTTCAACCTGATTTACAGTATAGGTTCCGTCATTTAATGGGATTAGATTTAGTTTTTGCCGTTCCTGAGAATTGTTAACATGAGCATCATCTCCAAGAGGATATGCGAAAACGCCCTGGATCATTGGTTTTTTACTATCTGGTACATCCAGACCAAACATCTGCGCATTCATGGGGCGCTGACTGCCATCGCGTATTTCAAAATGTAAATGAGGGCCTCCGCTACCTCCTGTATTTCCGCTATAAGCAATTAATTCTCCCTGTTCCACAGCCAGATCACCAGCTTCAGGAAAAAGTTCTATCTCATAAGATTCTTTGGCATATTGCTGTTTCCGAAGATATTCTTTGATTTTGGGAGCAAGTTTTTGTAAATGTCCATAAACAGTAGTATATCCATTGGGATGTTGGATGTATAGGGCCTTCCCATATCCATAATGCTGAATATTGATACGGCTTATATACCCGGCAGCTGAAGCCTTAACTGCCAGACCTTCACGTTGCTGGGTTTTTATATCCAGGCCACTATGAAAGTGATTAGACCTGAGTTCACCAAAAGTACCTGCTAGCACTATCGGGACATCCAGTGGGTTATTAAAATAATCCTGTGGTAAGGAATTTTGTGATTGCAGTGTAGAAAATAAAATTAGAAACAGTAGGCTTGTAGCTCTCTTCATAAATCTTGGGGTATTCAAATTTTAAACCTGATGTAAAGTTAATCAAACTTATGGCAAAATTAAACAGCTTGATAACAGAGAATTATCGAGATTGTTGATTATTATTTGAAAACAGCTAAAAAAGTATTGGGATATTTCAAAGCGTATGTTAACTTTGTAAGGGTTCACATCGGTTTTAGCGCTTATGAGTGAAATTACAGAAATAGTTGATAACCTTGAAAATAGAATCAGTAAACTGCTTCATAAATATGATGTTATGAAACAGGCTAATGAGGCTCTTCAGGAGGAATTGACATCTGTAAAAACTGAATATGAAAAACTGGAAGGAAATTTACAATCTTCCCAGGAACAGGTTCAGACCTTAAAAGCTGCGAACGCGATGCTTGGCAGTACCGACCATAAAAGAGAAACGAAGCTCAAAATAAACAGTTTGATCAGAGAGATCGATCAGTGCATAGTTCAGTTGTCTGAATAAATTGAAATGATGGGAGATAAGCTGAAGATAAAAATATCAATTGCAGACCGCGTATATCCGTTAACTATTCAGCCTAGTCAGGAAGAAGGTTTACGTAAGGCGGCAAAGAAGATCGAAGCTATGATTAAGCAATTTGAGCAAAGCTACGCGGTGAGGGATAAACAGGATGTGCTTGCGATGTGTGCATTGCAGTTCGCCGCCCAAACCGAGCAAAAAAATATTGATAATTCGAGTGAGATGATTGAAGCAGAAGAGAAGTTAAGGTCACTTAACCAACTTCTGCAGCAACATTTAGCCTCTTAAGTTCTTTAAATAAAATTAAGGTTACTGCCTGTATTAGTGCTTTTTTGATAAACTCAACACGATTCTTTTAAAAAGGATGAGTCTAAGTTGTAAAAGCGGGCCGTGTCCCTTCTGGGAGAGCGGATTCTTGATCAACTTGTTAATCCTAAACTTGATTTAAAGGAGTTTATAACAAAACCTGACTAATACAGGCTTTTTTTATATATACACTAAATAGAAACGAATGGAAATACTAACTATAATTATAGTCGCAGTGGTAGGTCTGGCACTGGGTTTTGCGATCGCAAAAATGCTGGAAAAGAAACAGGCTTCCAATACCATCGCCAGCGCAAAGAAGGAAGCGAATGGCATCCTTAAAGAAGCAAAGGCTGAAGGTGAGAGTATTAAAAAGGATAAGATACTCCAGGCTAAAGAAAAGTTTATTGAATTAAAATCTGAGCATGAAAAGGTTATTCTTTCACGTGATAAGAAGATCAGTGATGCCGAAAAGAGAATTAAGGATAAAGAGTCTCATGTTTCTAATGAATTAGGAAAGAATAAAAAGCTGAATAAAGATCTTGAAGATAAAGTAGCAGATTATGATCATAGATTAGGTTTTCTGGAGAAGAAACAGGAAGAAATAGACAAACTTCACAATAGTAAGGTTCAGCAACTGGAAGTGATCTCAGGTCTTTCTGCAGAAGATGCTAAAGCCCAGCTCATCGAGTCCTTAAAGGATTCGGCAAAGGCAGATGCCATGTCTATTATTCAGGATACTGTGGAGGAAGCGAAGCTTACTGCACAACAGGAGGCAAGGAAGATCATTATTAATACCATACAGAGAATTGGTACGGAAGAGGCGATAGAGAATTGTGTTTCTGTGTTCAACCTGGAAAGTGATGATGTTAAAGGTAGAATCATTGGTCGTGAAGGTAGAAATATTAGGGCACTGGAAGCTGCAACAGGTGTAGAGATCATTGTAGATGATACTCCTGAAGCTATTATTCTAAGCTGTTTTGATTCGGTTAGAAGAGAAGTAGCGAGATTGTCTCTTCATAAACTGGTAACTGATGGTCGAATTCACCCTGCGCGTATTGAGGAAGTGGTGAAAAAGACCAGAAAGCAAATTGAAGAAGAAATTATAGATATAGGTAAGAGAACGGTGATCGATCTTGGAATTCACGGCTTACAGCCAGAATTGATCAAGATGGTTGGAAGAATGAAATATCGTTCTTCTTATGGCCAGAATCTTTTACAGCATTCGAGAGAAGTTGCAAAACTGTGTGGTGTGATGGCTGCGGAATTAGGTCTAAATCCAAAATTAGCTAAACGAGCCGGATTACTTCACGATATCGGGAAAGTACCAGAAACCGAAACGGAAGTTCCTCACGCGATCCTTGGTATGCAATGGGCAGAAAAACACGGCGAGAAACCCGAAGTTTGTAATGCTATTGGAGCTCACCATGACGAAATAGAGATGAATTCATTATTATCTCCAATTGTTCAGGTTTGTGATGCGATTAGTGGAGCGAGACCGGGAGCAAGGAGACAGGTGCTGGATTCTTACATTCAAAGATTGAAAGATCTTGAAGATATTGCGTTCGGATTTGGAGGAGTTAAGAAAGCATATGCGATCCAGGCCGGTAGAGAACTAAGAGTGATTGTAGAAAGTGAAAAAGTGTCTGATGAAAAAGCATCGAACCTTTCTTTCGAGATCTCTCAGAAAATACAGACAGATATGACGTATCCTGGTCAGGTAAAGATCACGGTAATTCGTGAGACCAGAGCGGTGAACGTAGCGAAATAGAAGTATTGATATTTTAAATAAAAAAGCCCGCTCAAATTGAGCGGGCTTTTTTATTTCTCGTGCTGAACTTGTTTCAGCTTTTGTTATTTCAGGGGATCCAGAAATAAATTCAGGATGACATAAAAAAAATTAATCATCAAAAACATTTCTATAAGAGTTGCCTTCCAGTTCAAAAAACTTACCGTTCACATATCTAAAATGATAATCCAGATCTGCAATTTCTCTCATGTCATCTTCATCAAGCTGAAAACCGGCACTCATCAGGTTTTGCTTAATTCTTTCTTCGTTGGTTGATTTCGGGATTACCGCAGTACCTCTTTGCTCACTCCACTTGATAAGAATTTGACCTGGCGAAGCACCATGTTTTTTAGCAATTTTGTTGATTAGCGGGTTTTCAAGCAAGGATGGTTCATCTGCAGCTTTCATAGCATCTGGTCTATCACCACTACCCAAAGGCGAATAAGCCGTTACGTTGATACTATTTTTACTACAGAACTCTAACAATTTATTTTGCTGTAAATATGGATGAAGTTCTACCTGGTTCATTTCGGGAGCATGATCTGTCTTCTTTAATAAATCCTCTAACGTAGGGATACTAAAATTAGAAACACCAATATGTTTAACTAATCCCTGCTCTTTAGCTTTTATCATTTCGTTCCAGGTTTCAATTACTGGAACCTCCTCAAGCGAAAGAAAATCCTCTGCTTTTTCAGGTGCAGAAACATCCGGCTTAAATGCAACAGGCCAGTGAATGAGGTATAAATCCAGGTAATCCAGTTGCAGGTCTTTTAAGGTTTGTTTCAAAGCAGGAATCACGTCCTCCTTCTTATGGGCATTGTTCCAAAGCTTGGAAGTCACCCATATATTTTCTCTTTTTATATCTCCTTTTTTAAATACTTCAGAAAAGGCTTCACCAACTTCAGCTTCATTTCCGTAGGTTGCAGCGCAGTCAATATGCTTATAACCATTATTTAGTGCTATTTTTACAGCTTTGGTAACTTCTCCTTTTTCAGATTTCCAGGTTCCAAGACCTATGGCATCTAAAGTATCACCATTCTCAAATTTCAATTTCTTCATAATTTAATTTTTTATGAAGTTAAGAATTAAGATACTCTAGTAAAAAGAACGAGATTGATTTAGCAGAATTTTAATAGCCTATCTCCTGGGATGAAACTCTTCCATGACCTCTTTAAGATGCGATCTGTCTACATGAACATAAACTTCGGTGGTTGTAATGCTTTCATGACCTAACATTTGTTGAATCGCTCTCAGATCGGCTCCATTTTCCAAAAGGTGAGTAGCGAAAGAATGTCTAAAAGTATGCGGACTTATCTTTTTCCTGATACCAGCCACTTCAGTAAGTCTTTTAACGATGGTAAAGATCATGGCTCTTGTGAGTCCGTTTCCTCTTCGGTTTAAGAAAAGTGTGTCTGTTGCTTCAGGTTTAATGTCCTGATGATTTCTAACTTCATTTTTGTAGATATTGATAAATTTTACAGTGTATTCAGAAATTGGCACAAATCGTTGTTTGTCACCCTTTCCAGTTACTTTTATAAAACCTTCCTGAAAGAATAGGTCTGAAATCTTCAGATTTATTAACTCTGAAACCCGGAGCCCGCATCCGTACAAGGTTTCAATAATTGCCCTGTTTCTCTCACCTTCATTTTTACTCAGATCTATTGCAGCGATGATCCGGTCTACTTCGTCAATTGAAATAGTATCTGGCAATTTTCGTCCAATTTTTGGAGATTCCATTAATTCTAACGGATTATCACTTCTGTAATCTTCAAATACCAGGAAACTGAAAAAACTTCTAAGGCCAGAAATTAGTCTGGATTGGGACCTTGCATTTATATTTTTTGAAACACTGTATATAAATTCCTGAATACTTTTATCTGAAATTTTTACCGGACTTACTTCAATATTATTAACATGAAGATAATTGATCAGTTTGGTGACATCGAGGCTGTAATTATCAATAGAATTTGCTGAAAGTCCGCGTTCAAGCTTTAGGTAGTTCTGATAGTCCTTTAGCGCCATTTCCCATTTCATATGTTAAAGATACTAATTCGAAAGTAGCAGTCTTAATAATACTTTAAGTTTGGCTAACTTTTTTTTAACAGGCTGTATCCTACTTTTGACCCAAACAAAAACGGAAAATGATGAAAAAGACATTTTTATTAGTAGCAATTGCGATTATTGGATTAAGCACATCTTCTAATGCGCAGGAATATTGGAATTTTGGAGTTAAGGGTGGAGTGAATTTCACTAATATGACTTCTGATGGTTTTGAAGATAATAACAGTAGAACAGGTTTTCACCTGGGGGTGTTAGCAGAGATACCGGTAAGCGATCGTTTCTCGGTTCAGCCTGAGGTATTGTACTCTACACAGGGAACGGAAGCAACGAGAGTTTTTGCAGGTGACCGTCTGGAAGGGGAGTACCAGTTAGATTATGTACAGGTGCCTCTGATTGCAAAATTTTATTTGATCGATGGATTGGCGCTTGAAGCCGGACCATCTTTTAACTTTCTTGTACAGGAAGAATATGATTTTGAAAGCAATACTTTAGATTTCGAAACAGATTCTGAATTTGCCAGTACTTTTGAATTTGGCGGAGCGGTAGGTGCTTCATATAAATTCAATAACGGATTCTTTTTAAATGGTAGATACGTGCTTGGATTTACCGATGCGTTTGATAGCGATAATTTTGATGATGATGCTATTAAGAATAATGGAATTCAATTGGGTGTTGGATTTCAGTTCTAGAAAATATTCAAGAGTATAACTGAAAAAAGCGGAGATGAATTCTTCGCTTTTTTTATATCCAGTTTTGAGCTCTATATTTTTCATTTCAATTTTAATACATTTACCTTATGAAACTACTAATACTCAACGGGCCAAACCTAAACCTTCTGGGAACACGCGAGCCAGAGAAATACGGAAATAAAAGTTTTGAGAACTATTTTTCTGAATTGCAGTTCAAATTCAGAAATATTGAGCTGTCGTATGATCAAACTAATATTGAAGGAGAATTGATCAATATGATTCACAATGCTCGCGAAGATTTTGATGGAATTATCCTGAATGCTGCCGCATATACTCATACCTCGGTTGGTATTGGTGACGCTGTTGCAGCAGTGGAGACCCCAGTGGTAGAAGTTCATATCTCCAATACCTTTTCCCGCGAGGAATTTCGTCATAAATCTTATATTTCAGCAGTTGCTAAAGGAATTATCGTTGGTTTTGGGTTACAAAGTTATGATCTGGCCATTCAGAGTTTTTTAAATGATAAGAATGAATAAGGCTTACTTAAACTGGAGCAGCGGAAAAGATGCTGCTCTGGCACTTTATTACACCAATAGTCAGGATGAGTATAAGGTTGAAAAACTGCTTACAACGTTAAATAAAGATGTAGGCAGAGTGACCATGCATGGAGTGAGAAAAGAGCTCCTTCTAAAACAGGCAGAAAAATTAGGCTTGCCTATTGAAATTTCTGAATTAGGGTCAGAAACCAGTATGGAGGACTATAACCAAAAAATGAAAGAAGCCACAGATTCTTTCAAAGCCGATGGTTTTTCGCATAGTGTTTTTGGAGATATCTTTCTAGAAGACCTCAAAAATTACCGGGAAGAACAATTAGCATTGGTAGGCCTTAATGCGGTGTTCCCACTATGGGGAAGAGATACGAAAGGGCTTATTAAAGAATTTATAGATCTTGGTTTTAAGGCGATTGTGGTCTGCACGAATTCTAAATATCTTGAAGATTCTTTCTGCGGCAGAATAATAGATATTGACTTTGTGAATGAACTCCCGACAGATGTTGACCCCTGTGGTGAAAATGGTGAGTTTCACACCTTTGTTTTTGACGGACCCATATTTAATTCGCCTGTTGAATTTGAAATAGGGGAGAAGGTAAAGAAATCCTACAAACCGGCAGAGAAGGAGGAGGATAACTGTTTTCAAGGTGATAAAGAATCCTGGGATACAGAATTTTGTTTTTGTGATCTAATCCCGAAATTATAGAATGTATTTTGAGTTGTCATCTCGAAAGAGCATGGCGACTGAGAGATCTAATTATATATCTATACATGATTACAGAATGTATTTAGAGCTACTTACAGAAGAGATTTCTCCCTAAGGTCGAAATGACAAAAAATAAAAAATCCTGCACTTAAAAGAGTGCAGGATTTTTTATTTTGTCTAACGTCTATTGTCTACTATAAGTGAATCACTTCATCATAGGCAGCAGCAACAGCTTCCATAACGGCTTCACTCATGGTTGGGTGAGGGTGAACTGCTTTTAATACTTCATGACCTGTCGTCTCCAGTTTTCTACCCAGAACAGCTTCAGCGATCATATCCGTTACGCCGGCACCAATCATATGGCAACCTAACCATTCACCGTATTTAGCATCGAAGATTACTTTTACAAATCCGTCAGATTTTCCAGCAGCTTTAGCTTTACCAGAGGCAGAGAAAGGGAATTTTCCAACCTTAAGTTCGTAGCCGGCTTCTTTCGCCTGCTTTTCAGTCATTCCAACGGAAGCGATCTCTGGAGTAGCGTAGGTACATCCCGGGATATTTCCATAATCCAATGCCTGGACATCCATGCCTTTGATCTTTTCAACACAAAGGATACCTTCAGCAGAAGCTACGTGAGCAAGAGCTGGGCCATGCACTACATCTCCAATAGCGTAAACTCCCGAAACGTTGGTCTGGTAAAAATCGTTAACTACGATCTTATCTTTTTCTGTTTTGATCCCAAGATCTTCAAGACCTATATTTTCAATATTCGTTTTGATACCTACTGCAGAAAGTACTACATCAGCTTCAAGCTTTTCTTCTCCTTTTTTGGTCTTTACCTTCGCAATAACTTTTCCATCCTTCTTTTCAACGCTCTCTACAGAAGAATTGGTCATCACTTTAATTCCCGCCTTTTTGATACTTCTTTCAAATTGCTTGGAAACCTCTTCGTCTTCTAAGGGCACCACATTAGGAAGGAATTCTACCACGGTTACTTCTGTTCCCATCGCATTATAGAAATGAGCAAACTCAACACCAATAGCTCCAGATCCTACTACGATCATTTTCTTTGGTTGCTTTTCCAGCGTCATTGCTTCACGATAACCAATTACAGTTTTACCGTCCTGCTTAAGATTTGGAAGCTCTTTGGATCGAGCACCGGTGGCAATAATGATATTATCTGCCTGATATTCTGTTTTCTTATCTTTCTTATCGGTAACCTCTATTTTCTTTCCAGATTTCAATTTTCCGAATCCTTCCAGAACATCAATTTTGTTCTTCTTCATAAGAAACTGAACACCTTTGCTCATACCATTGGCTACATCACGGCTTCGCTTTACAACTGCGCCAAAATCCTTATCGGCTTTTTCAAGTTTCAAACCATAATCTTCAGCATGTTTCAGGTAATCAAAAACCTCGGCACTTTTTAATAGTGCTTTCGTAGGAATACAACCCCAGTTAAGGCAAACTCCTCCAAGACTTTCCTTTTCAACAATGGCGGTTTTAAAACCTAATTGAGAAGCGCGGATTGCAGTTACATAACCACCCGGGCCACTACCTAAAACAATAATATCATATTTACTCATATTCGGAATATTTTGAATCTGGTTATAGAGTTTGCGAATTTAAGGAATTTAAGGCTAAACTGAAAGTTACATAGACAGGATAAAGAGATAAAAAAAAGCCTGTATTTTTTAGATACAGACTTTTTATTGATTAGCATAAGGAATTATTGTCGAGCTGTTGCTTTAATATTGGATTCCTTAATGTTTACAGTGTTTTTAAGACTTTGGTAGCTACTAACATCAATAGTTGCATTTGCGGTATAATCTACAGGCAAAATTACCACCTTAAAAACCTGATCTTGTGCATAACGATCTCCAAGTGTTGCAAGGTCAATGTTTCCCTGTAAAAATATATTAACGTCAAAATCTGTATGATTGTAAGTATACTGGAATTGACCGTCATCAAAATAAATGGTTTGAGGGATCAAACTCCAGATATCATTTCCATTATCATCTACATCTTCCAGCCAGTAAACCAACACACTGTCTGAAGGAAGTACTTCTATACTTGCAGGAAATTCAGCAAAAATTGAATATTCAGGTGCATTGAAATTTACATCGGTTACTTCAAAAGCCTGCCCAACAATATTCACTCCATCTTCTCCCGGAGGGCCTTGAGGGCCTCGTTCACCATCTGAAGAACATGAGATAAAAAACAAACTTGTTAGTACTATTAGGGATAATATTCTTTTCATAATAATTTAGATTAAGTTATTTATTAAATTCTATACTTGCCGAGTTTACGCAGTAGCGTTGACCGGTATCTGTAGGACCATCATCAAAAACGTGGCCAAGATGACTTCCGCAATTGGAGCAAAGTATTTCTGTACGTATCATCCCGAAAGTTTTATCCTGAATATATTCTACTTTACCTTCTATAGCATCATCAAAACTGGGCCATCCACAACCACTTTCGAACTTAGAGTTACTTTCAAAAAGTTTTTCATGGCAGGCTGCACATTTATACTCACCCTTTTCGAAATGAAGGTTGTATTTTCCTGAATTTGGAGCTTCGGTACCTTTCTCTCTTAATACTCTATATTGCTCTGGAGAAAGTTCCTTTTTCCATTCTTCTTCAGATTTTTCTATTTTGTATTTTTTCATTCTATTTTTTTTGAGGAATAAAATTCATCGCGACACCATTAATACAATGTCTTTTTCCAGTAGTTTCCCGGGGACCATCATTAAATACATGACCTAAGTGCCCTCCACATCTACTACAATGTACTTCATCTCTCTGGTAGCCTAATTTAGTATCACTGCCATAAGCAACACCACCTTCAATTGGCCTGTCAAAACTTGGCCATCCGGTTCCACTCATAAATTTATGTTCTGTCTCATAAAGTTCATTTCCACAGGCGGCACAAACAAAAGTTCCCGGTTCTTTAATATCATTAAGCTCACTGGAAAAAGGCCTTTCAGTTCCTGCTTTTCTAAGCACAGCAAATTCTTCTGAAGATAATTCTTCTTTCCACTCTGCTTCTGTTTTATTTACTTCATAATTTTCTGCGGAATCCTTATTTGATTTTTTTTGCGCATTTCCATTACAACTAATTAAAAAAGCTGAGAGGAAGGTAAATAGCAATAACTTTTTCATAATATTCTTTTTCTTAAAATTACAAAGATTGTGCCGTGATAAAAGTTGATATTTTGTTAATTACATCCGGGTTTCCTAAAATACGTCTATGTCCCAGTCCCTCGGTTATATATAATTCGCTATTTTCCAACGCCTCATGTATTTCATAAGCCGAATTTATTTTAACATCTACATCGCTTTTATCATGAATAACAAGTGTTGGAGTTTTTACATTTTCTGCAGATATGGCTCCGGATAACGAATCCATATCTTCATCAAATCTTTCATCAAGGTATTTTTTCATTTTTGCAGCTACTTTATGATTCATTTTCATGTTATCAGCAAAATGTCTGGTGATCTCTGTAATATTATTTGCAGTTCCAATTATTACCAGTTTTTTTGTTTGTAATCCATTACTAATAGCTTTTAGAGAAGACATGCCTCCCAGAGAGTGTCCAATAATTGCTTCAAAAGGTCCATATTTATCGTCTAAAAAGTGAACGGCTTTAATGAAGAATGGCATCATACTTATTTTACCTTCTGTTTTACCATGCGCAGGAGCATCAAAACTAATAACCTTGTAGCCTTTGACCACTAATTCTTCAGCGATTTTTGCTAATTGAGTTCCTCTGCCACTCCAGCCGTGTACAAGCAATATTTTCTTCTCACTACTTCCATATTCATAAGTAACAATTTCACGGTTCATTGAGGGTACCATTACTTTTTCCTGAATAGAACTGGAATCCATATTTCTTTCCCTTTCTGGAAGTTGGTATTTGAAGGGAGTTAAAAAAAGTCTGGCAGCGAATCTACTAGCCAGGAATGGAGATACTTTAGTTAGCAATTTTGAAATTGCTAAGATGTAAGAAGGCACCAGAAGTCTTTGTACAGGGGTGTTATCTTTAGTTTTTTTAGTCATATTTAAGAATTCCTCAATTTATTTTAATTTTTATAACATAAGTATAAGTAAGCTTTCTAAGCCTTGTTAATACTGCAAATATCAACAATGGTATCGTTTTTGAATATCTGTTTAGTGTTAAATCATACTTAAACCATCAGCAGAGATACTTCCTGCTTTTGTACTTTTATGTACCTAAAACCAATAGATCATGAAAATTAGAAATACCTTTTTATGGTTAAGTGTGCTTCTTTTAGTAGTAGCATGTAAAACCAATCCGTTTACCGGGGAGAAGAACCTGAATTTTGTATCTAATGACCAGTTATTCCCTGCGTCTTTTGAACAGTACAATCAATTTTTAGATGAAGCCGAAGTAGTACGCGGTACCGAAGATTCAAGAAAGGTTAAAAAGCTTGGAGAAGATATTGTAGTGGCTGCCGAACGTTACCTGAACGCTAACGGTTATCAGGGATTTATGAATGATTTTAAATGGGAATTTAATCTTGTGAAAGACGATCAGGCAAATGCATTTGCCATGCCAGGAGGAAAAGTAGTTGTATATACCGGGATACTTGATGAAGCTAAGAATACAAATGGACTTGCAACTATTATGGCTCATGAGATTGCTCATGCCCTTGCAGATCACGGTGCTCAACGTATGAGTGCAGCACAATTACAGCAACTTGGTGCTGTTGCAGGATCTGTTGCTGTTAGCGGTAGAAGCCAGCAAACACAACAGATATTTGCACAGGCATATGGTTTGGGAACTACGGTTGGGGTAATGTTACCATTTAGCCGAAGTCATGAAGCTGAGGCTGATAGAGTTGGTCTTACCATGATGGCCATTGCAGGTTACGATCCAAGAGAAGCTCCTGAATTATGGAAAAGAATGCAGGCAAATAGCAGCGGACAGGCTCCACCTGAGTTTTTAAGTACTCACCCTTCAACTCAAACAAGAATCAATAATCTTACAAAATGGGCACCAGAGGCTATTGCAGAAGCAAAAAAATACGGTACTACTAGTTTTAAATAAGATATCTTAAAAATAAGAATGAAAAGCCACCAAATCCGGTGGCTTTTTTTATTTTTAGTGCATGAAGCAACTACCAAAAGGAAGTAAAAAGCTTATTCATGCATGGGCTTTTTATGATTGGGCAAATTCAGTTTATAGTTTAGTTATATCTTCCGCCATCTTTCCAATATTTTATGGAGCCCTTACCATTATTAAAGATAGTGATGGTAATAAAGTAAGTGATACAGTTACTTTTCTCGGAATCGATTTCAACAATGATTCGCTTATAAGTTATGTTACGGCTGGAGCTTTTCTGGTTGTTAGTTTTTTGAGTCCGTTTTTATCAGGGATTGCAGATTATATTGGAAATAAGAAAAACTTCTTGAAGTTCTTTTGCTATCTAGGTGCTTTTTCCTGCATAGGTTTGTTTTGGTTCAGCCTTGATTACTTATGGTTTGGTCTTCTTTGTTACTTTTTAGCCCTTATCGGTTTTTGGTCTAGCCTTGTGTTCTATAATTCTTATTTGCCAGATATAGCTTATCCAGAACAGCAGGATAAGGCCAGCGCAAAAGGTTTTTCCCTTGGATATGTTGGAAGCGTTATTTTGCTTATTTTATGTTTGTTAATGATTCTGAAATATGACTGGTTCGGGTTTGAAGATGAAGGTCTGCCAACCAGGTTATCTTTTGTATTGACGGGTATCTGGTGGATCGTATTTAGTCAGTATACCTATTATTACCTGCCAAAAGGAAATAAGAAGGCTAAGCTTACTAATGATGTGTTGTTTAATGGGTTCAAAGAGCTTAGAGGTATTTGGAAATCTATTAAACATAACAAAACCCTGAAGCGATATTTACTTGCCTTCTTTGTATATAGTATGGCAGTACAGACAATTATGCTTATCGCTACTTATTTTGGAATCGAAGAGCTGGAATGGGGAGATCAGGACCCAACCACCGGCCTTATTGTAAGTATTCTTTTAATACAGTTAGTTGCTGTGGCCGGGGCCACTTTAACTTCAAGATTGGCGGTACAATATGGAGATGTAAAAGTCCTTATTTTCATCAATCTTATCTGGATTGCAATTTGTGGTTATGCCTATTTTATTACAACACCGGTGCAATTTTATTTTGCAGCAGCGTCAGTAGGATTAGTAATGGGAGGTATACAGTCGCTTTCTCGTTCTACATACTCAAAAATGTTGCCTGAAAATGCCGTGGATACTGCAAGTTATTTTAGTTTTTATGATGTAGCTGAAAAAATTGGAATTGTAATAGGAATGTCCTTATATGGTTATGTAGCCCAGGTAACCGGCAGCGTTAGAAATGCAATTTTATTTTTGGTAATCTTCTTTATCGCAGGGGTAATCTTATTAATGAGAGTGCCAAAGCGAACAGTTCAGGGATAAGAAAAGGCGGTATGAAATTAGTTAATCGTCATCCTGAATTTATTTCAGGATCTATTTATTTAATTTACTAAACTTGTTTATCAACTAAAACAAGTTCAGCCTGACGATAATTAAACCTTTCACACAGCCTCTTAGAACTGTTCAATTTGATTAATGGGAAGATACACTTCCAGACCCATGAGTTTTAAAGTCTTGTTTTGCAGGATTTCCCTTGTATACGATATCTCCTGAGCCTGAAACAGATGCTTTTAAAGAATTGCTGGCATACACCATTATGTCTCCTGAACCTGAAACTCTGGCTTCCACATTTTCTGCCTGTAGATCATAAGCTTCAAAGTCTCCACTTCCAGTGACGGTACATTCAAAATTCTGACTCTTTCCTCTTAATTTCACATCTCCAGAACCAGTGACCATTCCTTTTAGATCTTTAACTTCAAGGTCAAGAACCAGATCTCCAGAACCGGTTACCTGTACTTTCATGTTGGAAGCCTTAAGCTTGTTTTTGGTCCATATATCTCCAGAACCAGTAACTGAAACCTCTTCTATACTTTCTACGGGTACGATAATAAGAATATCATCCTTTGGATTAAGATTAAAACCTTCTTTGGTAGAGATCTTAAGTCTTCCGTTCTTCACTTCAGTTGTAATAAATTCCTGAAGATTACTTTCAGCCTGAACTTTGATATTCCCTTCACTTCCAGAGATTAACTCAACGTTCATGGAGCCTACCAGTTGCACACCATCGTAGGAACCTACGTTTCTGGTTTTTGTGACCATGTCTCCGTTTCCTCTTATTCTTTCACTATTCCATTGCGCACAGGCAGTAGTTATAAATAGTAGAGAAGCCGTTAGAAATAAAAATAATTTTTTCATAATTGGATTATTTGATGGATGATTATTGTTTACTAAAATTTACACTACCATAACTGGTAGAAATATTGATTTGAGAATCGCTATTCTGAGATCCATAATATCCGGAAACTGAATTGCTGCTATTTTTTTGATCTCTTTTCTCAACCTCGAGCTCGTCCAGACCGTTAATTCCGCCATAAGATGTTCTAACATCAAACTGAAAACTCATTTCCCTGTCATACCCAATCTTAACCCCGGCATAATCTGTATGGATCTCTACTTTACGAATTCCTTTAATTAACTTTTCTACGGAAAGTGAACCGTAATTTAAGTTAACATCTAAAGCACTAAAAACACGATTGATCTTTGTAGTAAGATAATCCCCATTTCCTTCCAGTACTTTTACCTTGTCAATTTCAATACTTCCATAATCACAGTTGAAAGTCATTTTTGAAACTTTCCCGATCTTAGATTTAGAGTAATCTGCACTGATGATCAATTGTTCCGCTTCCTCAATTTCATAATCTGAATAATCGGCGTTGATTTCAGCATTGGTTACATATCCAATATGGCTGCTTCTGGTATAGTCGAAATTTAAATAATTAGATCTTCCTCTTAATTCGCCAATATCCATTTTCCCATAATCACAGGAGATTTTAGCATTTCCGGTAGTTTTATCAATATAAATGCCGCCATAGTCATTGTCGATATCCAGGTTGTTTTTTATAGGAGCTCTAATAATATAATTTACCTCCATGTTCACATTATCAAAACCACCGGTTAAACTTTTCCACCAGGATTTTTCCTCTTTAGAAAATTTGGTTTTCGCACTAACTCCAGAAGAAGACTGATCAAAATCTACATTGATCTCTTCCAGCTTTTCTTCGACTTTATCCTTGTCATTACCATTCGTTTTGATAATAACTTCAATAACAACACGATTCTCATCCCAGGTGGTAATATCTACATTTCCATAGGCGTTATCTATGCTAAGATTTGAGTTGGCACTTACATTGAATTCTTTTTTAATCTTTTTCTCTTTCGTGTGTTTGCCTTTAAACTCATTATTAGTTACTATACAGGTTTTGGCAGTCTTATTGCTATCAAAATAAGGTAAGCCGGGTGCCAGCACCGCAAAGATTAATATACTAGATAATAGTGCTTTCATGATTTTGGTTCTTTAGTGTTTTAATATTTTCAATTTGGGACAAAACATCGTTTAAAAGATCTATACGTTGTTGAAAATTATGGATCATTGCCTGAATAACCCGGTTATCTTTTCCGCTGTTTACCAGATCTTTTCTAAGAGCTTCATATCTTTTTTCCAGTTTATCCATTTGTAATAAGGCATCGTTGATAATGACCTCTGTTTCAGGACTTTTTTCAGCGTCTAAAGCATTGAGCTCTTTAGATATTAAACCTGTATAGAACTCCTGGGTTTGTTTCATTTCAGGCGAAATACTTGCTAGGTTTGAGTTTTTAGCAGAATTTTCCTGGCCAATAAAATCACCTAGTAAAAAGAATGCCAGGAGAAAACTTGCAGCAACAGCTATAATTGGTGTCCAGAGCTTTCTTATTTTTCCTTCTGATTCACTCAGCCTGGAATGCGAATTGTCAAGCTTTTTGAAAAAACGCTCATTGTGGCCGGCATGTGGCTCTTCGATATCAAAATTCAAATGATCGAAAAGTTTGTCAAAGTCATTATTTTTCATGATCCTGTAATTTCTTTCTTAAGCTCTCCTTCGCCCTGGAAATCATCGTCCTGCAATTGGCGTAAGAAATATTCATTATTTCACAAATTTCTTCATAATCGTATCCTTCAATAAGATGCAAGGTTAAACCAAGCCTGTAATTCTCTTTAAGAGACTTGATCTTTTTCAGGATTAATCGAACTTTAGCATTGTTTTTATCATCGTCATTTAAAGCGGGGATATCATCAACTTCATTTTTTAATTCGTCATTATAACTTACTTCTCCCAGTTTCCCAATCTTATTATAAGCCGTAATACTCTCGTTAACAACAATTCGTTTTAACCAGGCCCCGAAAGTTGAATTTTCCTTAAAACTTTCAATTTTGGTAAAAGCATTTAGAAAAGATTCTTGCATAATATCTTCCGCCTCAGCAGAATGACCCGTTATGCGATAAGCTGTGTTATACATAGCTTTGTAATAACGATCATAAATTTCCATTTGAGCTCGCTGGTCGCCATGACGACAACGATCTACCAGGTCTTTAATATGTATGATGGTTGGTGTCAATTAAAACTTGGTTTCTGTAATAAAGATGGACTTGTTTTATAAATGTTACACTTTTCAGGAATTATTTTGTTTTTCAGCGTGGCATAGGAATTGAATCATTGAAATAGAAAATCTGAAATAAAACTGAAAGCCTTATTTATCAGGGCTTTTAAATAACTACTCAAAATTAACGAATATTAATTTTGATGACAGTTTGACTTAAAAATAATTATGGCAAAAACAAAGTTTGGTAATATTGACAGTTTGTCACTACAGGGAATTGATGAAGATGCTGAATTGATCCCTCTAATGACACCTGAAGATGAAGAGGAAATAAATCGAGAAAATCTGCCTGAAACCCTACCTATACTTCCCCTTAGAAATACTGTGTTGTTTCCTGGTGTGGTAATTCCTATTACTGCAGGTCGCGATGCTTCTATTAAGTTGATTAATGAAGCAAACAATGGAAGTAAGACCATTGGAGTGGTATCTCAAAAGGACGAGGAGGTTGAGAATCCAACTTCTAAAGATATCAATAAGGTTGGGGTAGTGGCGAGAATTCTTAGGGTGTTAAAAATGCCTGATGGGAATACTACGGTGATTATTCAGGGAAAAAAACGTTTCCAGATCACTGAGGTGGTGACGGAGCAACCTTATATGAATGCTACGATCACTGAAGTACCGGACAATAGACCGGAAAAGGATAACGCTGAGTTTTCTGCAATTATCGATTCTATAAAAGATCTAGCCTTGCAAATTATAAAGGGGAGCCCGAATATTCCTTCGGAAGCGTCTTTCGCTATTAAGAATATAGAAAGTAATTCTTTCCTGATCAATTTCGTTTCTTCTAACATGAATCTTAGTGTAGAAGAGAAACAGAAGCTTCTGGAGATGAACGATCTTAAGGAACGTGCCCTTTCTACACTGAAACATATGAATACCGAGAACCAGAAACTGGAACTCAAGAATGATATTCAGAGTAAGGTGCAGAGCGATATGAGCCAGCAGCAACGAGAGTATTTTCTGCATCAGCAAATGAAAACCATACAGGAAGAATTGGGTGGTGTTTCGCATGAAGGAGAGATTGTTGAAATGCGCGATAGAGCTAAGGATAAGCAATGGGGTGAAGATGTTCAGAATCATTTTGAGAAAGAACTCGCTAAGATGCAGCGAATGAATCCGCAGGTGGCTGAATATTCTATCCAAAGAAATTACCTGGACTTATTTCTGGATCTTCCATGGAATGAGTTCAGCAAGGATAAGTTTGATCTAAAAAGGGCTAAAAAGATCCTGGACCGGGATCATTATGGTTTAGATGATGTAAAGAGGCGTATCATAGAATACCTCGCTGTATTAAAGCTGAGAAATGATATGAAATCTCCTATTCTTTGTCTTTATGGACCTCCGGGAGTTGGTAAAACCTCTTTAGGTAAGTCTGTGGCAGAAGCACTGGGTAGAGAATATGTTAGAATTTCTCTTGGTGGACTTCGTGATGAAGCTGAAATAAGAGGACATAGAAAGACTTATATAGGTGCGATGCCTGGTAGAATTATCCAGAGTCTTAAGAAAGCGGGGACCAGCAATCCTGTTTTCGTATTGGATGAGATTGATAAGCTAAGTGTTGGTAATGCAGGAGATCCGTCTTCTGCGTTGCTGGAAGTATTAGATCCGGAACAAAATTCTGAATTCCACGATAACTTTTTGGAAATGGGGTTTGACCTTTCCAAGGTAATGTTTATAGCAACCTGTAATTCTTTAAGTACTATTCAGCCTGCATTAAGAGATCGTATGGAGATCATTAACGTTACGGGGTATACTATTGAAGAAAAAGTACAAATCGCTAAGCGACATTTATTGCCTAAGCAGCTTGAGGAACATGGTCTAAATTCAGATCACCTAAAAATAGGAAAGAAGCAACTGGAAAAAATAGTTGAAGGATATACCCGTGAATCCGGGGTTCGTGCCCTGGAGAAACAAATCGCAAAAGTGGTGCGCTATGCAGCTAAGAATATTGCGATGGAGGAGGAGTATAGTATCAAGGTCAGCGATGAAGATATTATTGAAATTTTAGGAAGTCCTAAAATGGAGCGTGATAAGTATGAAAATAATGACGTTGCCGGCGTAGTTACCGGATTGGCCTGGACACAGGTAGGAGGGGATATTCTCTTTATAGAATCTATCCTGTCTAAAGGAAAAGGAAACCTGAGTATTACCGGAAATCTTGGTAAGGTGATGAAGGAGTCTGCTACCATCGCGATGGAATATATAAAAGCCAATGCAGAGAGACTTGGAATTACTCCATCCATTTTTGACCAGTATAATGTACATATTCACGTGCCGGAAGGAGCCACACCAAAAGATGGTCCCAGCGCAGGTATCACGATGCTTACTTCTTTAGTTTCACTTTTTTCTCAGAAGAAGGTGAAAAAAAGTATTGCTATGACAGGGGAAATCACCCTTAGAGGAAAAGTATTGCCTGTTGGAGGAATCAAGGAAAAGATACTTGCGGCGAAAAGAGCAAGAATTAAAGAGATCATTCTTTGTGAAGATAATAAACGTGATATTGAAGAGATCAAAGAGGAATACGTTAAAGGTCTAACTTTTCATTACGTGAAAGAGATGAGCGATGTGATAGATATCGCAATTACAGATCAAAGCGTTAAAAATGCCAAGGATTTATAAAACTAAGCCCCGATAAGGGGCTTTTTTATGAATACATAGAATTGATTTTATAAAAATTTACTTTTGCATTAGAAATTAAATTACATGGATAAAGAGATCACAATTGCTATAGATGGATTTTCATCAACAGGAAAAAGTACGGTTGCCAAACGCCTCGCAAAAGAACTGGGATATATCTATGTAGATACAGGAGCGATGTACAGGGCAGTTACCCTATATATGATGCGGAAAATATTTGTTTCTAAAGGAAATATAGATAAAGAAGCTATTGTTAGACATTTACCGTTTATTAGTTTACGATTTGAATTTGATGAAGACCTTGGTTATGGTCATATGTATTTGAATGATGAAAATGTAGAGAAAGAAATACGATATATGGAGGTTTCCCAGCAGGTAAGTAAGGTATCTGCGATTCCCGAGGTTAGAAAAATGCTGGTAGAGCAACAACAGGAAATGGGAAAAAGCAAAGGAGTGGTGATGGATGGCCGTGATATTGGTACCGTGGTATTTCCAGATGCTGAATTGAAATTATTCATGACCGCTTCTACCGAACAACGAGCTCAAAGAAGGTATGATGAATTAATGGGTAGGGGTGACGATGTGAAATATGACGAGGTCCTCCAAAACGTTAAAGACAGAGATTTTATGGATTCTACAAGAGAAGATTCACCTTTGAGAATGGCTGATGATGCGATGGAGTTTGATAATTCAAATATAGGTTTAGATGACCAGTTTGAAGAAATTTTAAAGATTGCAAAGAAAAGGATTAAAGAGGTTAATTCTTAGAATCTTATATCCATAAATTAGGATCCGCAATTAATTTAATTATTAGTTGCGGATTTTTGTTTAGTTACGTATTTTTGCACTCCTTTTTGGCAGAACACCGGAAATCCAAAAAGGATTGAAAATCAAAACTATAAACAACTTCTGTAGTTTCTGTTTTGCTGAAAGATTTCCGAAGAAACTCAGAATACAAATTTAAAGTCAGTAATGGCTGAAGAAACAAAAAACAAAGAAGTTCAGGACAACACTGAGAATGTTGATGTTCAGGACGTAGCAGGTATGGATTCTCAATCTCAACCTGAACAAGAAAAACAACAGGACAATCCTGAAAAATTTCTTAAAGAATTTAACTGGCACAATTACGAAGAAGGAATTGATCCTATCGACGATGAGAAGCTGGAAGAATTTGAAAAGCTAGTTGAAGAAAATTTCGTTGACACTTTAGATGATGAAGTTGTAACAGGAAAAGTAATTAATATTACAGATCGTGATGCAATTATCGATATCAATGCGAAAAGTGAAGGTGTAATTTCTCTAAATGAATTTCGTTACAATCCAGACCTTAAAGAAGGAGATGATGTTGAGGTGTTAATCGACGTTCGCGAAGATTCTACCGGGCAGTTGATCCTTTCTCACCGTAAGGCGAGAGTGATCAAGGCGTGGGAAAGAGTAAACACAGCACACGATGAAAGTCTTGTAGTGAATGGATTCATTAAATGTCGTACCAAAGGAGGTATGATCGTAGACGTATTTGGTATCGAAGCTTTCCTTCCAGGATCGCAAATCGATGTGAAGCCAATTAGAGATTACGATGCTTACGTTGGTAAGAACATGGAATTCAAAGTGGTTAAAATTAACCATGAATTCAAAAACGTTGTGGTATCTCACAAAGCGCTTATCGAAGCAGATATCGAAGAGCAGAAGAAAGAGATCATCGGTCAGCTTGAAAAAGGTCAGGTACTTGAAGGTACTGTTAAGAACATTACTTCTTACGGTGTATTCGTTGACCTTGGAGGTGTTGACGGGCTTGTACACATTACAGATCTTAGCTGGTCTAGAATCAACCATCCAAATGAGATCGTTGAACTTGATCAGAAATTGAACGTAGTAATTCTTGACTTTGATGAGTCTAAGTCTAGAATTCAGTTAGGTCTTAAGCAATTGAGCCAGCACCCATGGGATGCACTTAGCGAAGAACTTAAAGTAGGTGATAATGTAAAAGGTAAAGTAGTTGTAATTGCAGATTACGGTGCATTTATCGAAGTTGCTGAAGGTGTTGAAGGTCTTATCCACGTTTCTGAAATGTCCTGGAGTACGCACTTGCGCTCGGCTCAGGATTTCGTAAATGTTGGTGATGAGGTAGAAGCACAGATCCTTACTTTAGATAGAGAAGATAGAAAAATGTCTCTTGGTATCAAGCAATTGAGCCAGGATCCATGGACAGATATTACTACTAAATATCCTGTTGGTTCTAAGCATAAAGGTATTGTTCGTAACTTCACTAACTTTGGTGTATTCGTAGAGCTAGAAGAAGGAATCGACGGACTTATCTATATTTCTGATCTTTCCTGGACTAAGAAGATCAAGCACCCATCAGAATTTACTAACGTAGGTGATGAGCTTGAAGTAGTGGTTCTTGAACTTGATGTTGAAGGAAGAAAACTTTCTCTTGGACATAAGCAGATCGAGGATAATCCGTGGGATAAGTATGAAGCTGATTTTGGAGTTGGAACTAAGCATACTGCAGCGATCACTGAGATCGTAGACAAAGGTGCTACTATAGATTTCAATGAAGATATTACAGCATTCATTCCGCAGAGACATCTTGAAAAAGAAGACGGAAGCAAGCTAGGAAAAGGTGAAGAAGCAGAATTCCAGATTATTGAATTCAATAAAGAATTTAAGAGAGTGGTAGCTTCTCACATGGTAATTCACAAAGAAGAAGAGCAAAAAATTGTTAAGCAGGCTGCTAAGAAATCAGCTTCGCAGAACAAAGATAACGCCACTACTATTGGTGATGTTAATGCTGATCTTCAAGCGTTGAAAGACAAAATGGAAGGAAAGAAGTAATCTTCCCTGATATTTATAAAGTAAAAACCTCCTTAGGAAACTAAGGAGGTTTTTTTGTTTTTGGTATTATAATTACTCTGCCTCTACAAGAAGTTCTTGAAGTTTCTGGGAACTAATAGGCTTAATTAGGTAATTGCTTACTTTATCATATTCACTGGCTTTCGCTACATCATGAGGGTCTATGGAAGAAGTAACTATATAAATGATTATTTCTTTTGTACATGGAATTGCTGTAAATTCATCCAGAAATTGCCAGCCATCCATAATAGGCATATTTAGATCCAGAAGAATTACATCTGGTAAAGAAGGCTGGTTAGATTTAATTATAGGCTCTAAATGTTTAATGGCATCTTCACCGTTATGAAATACCATAAAATTGTCGCAAAAATTAGCTAGTTTCATGATCTTCTTTGTTCCAAATACAAATATTGGATCATCATCAATAATACATGCAATATCAACTTTTCTCATCCTTTCTTTAGATTTATAATGAATTTAGTTCCCTGATCTACAGCACTTTCTACCTCAATGCTGCCTTCCATAGCTTCAATTTGATTTTTAGTGATAAATAAACCAATACCCCGGGAGTCTTTATGCTTATGAAAGGTTTTATACATGCCGAATAGTTTCTGGCGATGTTTTTTCAGATCGATCCCAAGACCATTATCCTCAATAATTAGCTGAATATGTTGTTTCCTTTTCTGTATGCTGAAACTTATAAAGCTATCTCTATCTGTAGACCTATACTTGATTGCATTTGTTGTGAAATTCAACAAAATACTTTCCATGTAAGCTTTAACTCCTAAAATGTTACAGTCGGCAGGGACCTTATTTATAATTTCCAGATGAGCATTATTGATCAATCCAGCAACAGAGCTTGATGCTCTATCTACTTCTTTCCGCAGATTTATTTTTACAAGTGTTTCACTTACAGAAGTGTTAATTACAGTGACTTCGTTTAGGTGTTCTATTGTTTCTTTAAGACCATCAGAAGATTTATAGAGCATCTCAATGATCTGGTTTCGCTTTTGGTCGGGATATTCTTCTACAAAGAGGTCCAGAAGCATTCCAAAATTACCGGAATGAGATCTTAAATTATGTGAGACGATATGAGCAAAATTCTTTAACCTGTCATTTTGATCTTTGGTCAATTCTAAGATATTTGACAGTTCTCTTTCTGCATTCTTTAATTTGGAAATATTCGTGGCAACTGCTAGATACCCTATGATCTCATTTTGATCTTTAATGGCTGTTAGCGTTAATTGTACCGGAAACATAGCACCATTTTTCGGCTTATATAGCCATTCCCTGGTGTCAAAACCACCCTTTAAAGCCATTGCTTTTAAAAGTTCTACTCCTTCAAATCGCTCACCATAATTTTCTTCAAATTCTAAAGACCTGGCTTTTAATTCTTTTTTTGAATGAACAACTTCTGTGGTACGCTTCCCGATCATTTCCTCTCTGGAATATCCTAAAAGGTTTTCAGCTCCTTTATTAAAAGCTGTAATAGTCCCTTCGGGATTTATACTTATCATGCTAACCCGGGTACTGGAGTCTAAAAGACCTTCAAGCTCTGCAAGCGTTTTTCTAAGCTTAGCCTCCGCAATTTTTTCATTTGAAATATCTGTGATCTGTGATACGAAAAACAGAGGCTTATTTTTATCATTTCTCACAAGTGAAACTGCCAGATTAATATAAACGAGATGCCCATCCTTATGGTAATAGCGTTTATCCATATGGTAAAACTCTCTCTTACCCTCTATTAGCTCATTGAGAAGTTTTAGATCCAGGTCCAGGTCTTCGGGGTGTGTAATGTCACGAAAATTTAGTTCTTTTAGCTCAGTAGCGCTATACCCTACAATATCACAAACTCTGTTGTTTATCTGAACCCACTTTCCGTCGGGATTCACAATAGCCATTCCTATGGCCGCATGTTCAAAACTTCCCCGGAAGGATTCCTGACTAATTTTATGTTTGTTTTCTGCTTCAATTCTTTTAGTGATGTCGTGCATGGCAATAACTGCACCTGCAATTTTTCCATTTTCATCGAATAGTTGAGACCCGTTTACTGAAACCTTTCGTGCTTTTCCTATTTTAGGCTTGATCATGATTTCATCATTTTCAAGCTTACCATGATTCAAAACTTTCAATAATGGGATTTCAGAGTGATCTAAAGCCTTGGTGCCTTCTATATTGAATAACCCATAATATTCTGATAATTCATTTTGAGGAATAGGTTTTAAGGGTAATCCATGCCAGTCTTTTGTTGCTCTGTTAAATAGGCTCAGGCTGCCATTTTGATCACACGCTACAATACCAACATCTATACTTTCCAGGACTGTTTCTATTAGTTGTTGCCTTTTAAACATTTCTCTTTCGGCAAGTTTCATAGGGGTAATATCTGCAGTATGCATTAGAATACCGCCAATCTTATGATCGCTTGTATACCATGGTCTTATTTCCCAGCTTATCCATTGTTCTGTGCCATCTGGATAGAAATAGCAATCTTCATCTTTACTGTGAATTTCCCCAAGCATACATTTTTGATGTACTTCTTTCCATTCATCTGAGATATTTGGAAAAATATCATAGTGACATTTTCCTATAACCTGTCTGTCAGTAATATGATAATCTTCCAGCCATTTGTTAGAAGCTGCAATGTATTCCATTTCCCTATCGAACATGGCTATTGCACTGGGAGCCTGATCTATAAATAATCTTTTAATTTCAAGGCGGTTTTTTTCTTCAGTTATATCAGTATGAAACCCTGTCATCCACTCTGGTTCGCCATTCTTGGTCCAGCTAACCACTTTGCCTTTATCTCTTACCCACACCCAATTTCCCTGTTTATTCCTCATTCTGGCATCGGTAAGATAGTAGTCGGTTTTACCTTCAAAGTGTTTTTGAAGTTCCCTGTTACATTTTTCCTGATCTTGAGGATGGCTAAGACTTTCCCAGGTTTTAATGGAAGTAGGCCTCAGCTCATCAATGTTGTAACCCAGCACTTCTGCCCATTTATCGCTAAATATGGTTTCACCAGTTTGAATATTCCATTGCCAGTTGCCTAATTCAGCCCCTTCAATTATTTTCTCATATCGATTAATTTTTCGAAGGAGGTTATATTTTAACTCTGGAGATTGATTTGTTTGATTGAAGCCTAATATCAAGTACTGGAAATCCTGATCTTGAATCTTCTGCACATTTACAGAGAGCCGAAGTTTAAATCCCTGTTTGTGTTTTAAGAATAATCGGGTTTTTCCTTTTTCAATATTATTGATTAAGGCTGTAGTTTCTTTGTCGAGAAAATCTGAAGTGAATTCTTCTTTCTCAAAATCTTTTGAAGAATACCCCAATACCGAACGTAATTTTGGATTTAACCAGATTCTATCGGGAGAAGAAGGTTGAAAGATTAAAAAACCATCCATTGCATTTACTTGAGTAAACTCAAATAAATCCTGGTTTTCCCTAATTAAGGAGAAAACCCTATCCATAACGTCATAAGTCATTCTGTAAGTTTTAAGATTTGGGCATCTTATTGTTCTACAAGTAAAACGAAATCTATTTAAAATACAATTAAAATATTGGTTATGCTCCAAATTAGATTTCCGAATTCACGTAAGAAAAAGTTGTCAGTGAAGTCTTGGTTTTGAAGATGTAGTACAATATTCACTTTTAAAACGCATATTTTTTATTAAAAAAAGTTAAATAATGAATATTCAAAAACTTTTTAACTGATTGATTCGTAAGTATTTATATAGATGAGATTATTAACCACTAAATATTTTAATTATGAAAAAACCAGTTAATTCTAACGGGCTTACACAAACCGATTTCCAGTTGGTAAATTCCAGACGAAAATTTCTTAAGACTGGGAGCCTTTTAATTGCGGGCTCCAGTGTATTATTTTATGCTTGCGACCCGGATAGTGCAGAGGATGCGGAAATTTTAAATGTTGCCGACGCCAAAGGATTTGAAAATAAAAAGGTCTACAATCTTGGGAAAGGGGATATAGGTATTCTTAATTATGCTTATGTGCTAGAGCAATTAGAAGCTGAGTTCTACACTCAGGTTCTGGACGGGGCCTATTGGGCAAGCGCATCCATGATAGAGAAGAAAATGTTGGAAGATATCTATAAGCATGAAGTTATTCACAGGGAATTTTTTCAAACCGTGCTAAGCTCTTTTGATATTCAACCAAGTAAAAGAATTCCTGAATTGGAGTTCGATTTTTCTTCGGTAGATTTCAGTGATAGGGATTCAGTTCTGGGTACCAGTATTGTTTTAGAAGATACGGGAGTTTCGGCTTATAATGGCGCTGGAGATCTTATTGAAAATACAGATTATTTACTTATAGCGGGGAAAATTGTTTCGGTAGAAGCCAGGCATGCTTCTGCAGTTCGTTCGGTATATCTAATGGATGATTTTGCATTCGCAGGGGATGATGTAGTAGATCCCGTAACCGGACTTGATCTTGCTGCTGAACCAAAGGATGTGATTTCCAAAGTAAACGCTACAGGATTTATTGTAGATAAAATAGTGGCGAGTGCACTACCAAAGAAATAATCTAGTAACATTAAAAAACAAATTATGAATATTATAAATTTTTTAGAAGGTTTTACCACAGAAAGCCTTTCGACAGGTAAGTCATCACGTAGATATATGTTAGGAACTTTAGGTTCGTTAGGAAAAAAGGCGGCCTTAGCTTCAGTGCCCTTTGGAATGGCAACCAGTACTTCCTATGCTCAGGGAACTAAAAAGCATGGCCCACCATTACGACTAGCACTCACATTAGAGTATCTGGAAGCAGAATTTTATATGCTGGCATTAGAATCTGGCATATTGCCCTCTGGAAAACCTGAAAATATATATATGCAAATTTCAAAACATGAAGATGCTCATGTGGCTTTGCTAAAATCTGTTCTTGACGATTCCGGAGTAGACACTTCTTCTCCGACTTTTGATTTTACAGCAGGCGGTATGTTTGATCCTTTTAATCAGGATAATCCAAATGCTTATGCACAATTACTGGCTTTAGCACAGGCATTTGAAGATACCGGTGTGCGGGCATACAAGGGCCAGGCGGGTAACTTACAGGGAACACCCTATTTAGAACCAGCATTGCAAATACATTCTGTAGAAGCCAGACATGCTTCAGAAATAAGGAGGCTTAGAGGTCTGGAAGGTTGGATAACTCTGGATCAGAGAGGAGAGGATATGCCTTTAGCAACTCAACCGGTTTATGATGGGGAAGAATTAATTGTTCAAGCCGGGGTGGATTTAACTGCAATAACTGCTTTTGATGCAATTGCAGCTTCTCAGTCTTTTGATGAACCTATTTCCGGAGAAACGGCTGTTGCTATTGCAAGTTTATTTATTAACCAGGAGGAATAATTGCTTTGAAAACTGAATGGACCCGCACTTACTGCGGGTCTATTTTTTTTCTAATCTTTCCAGCTCTCATAAAATTGAATTCTTCTAAGAGTTTAAAATATGTGTTCTTTTATTTTTAAACTGAAAATATATTGAAATGGGTAAGGCAAGGGTCGATGGCCATCTCATTTAATATTTCAGACTAAGTACTGAAAATGATTATTTTGACTACTATTTCTAATCTGTTGATTGAGGGTTAAAAGAAGAAGCTGGATCATTTTGATCACCGTTGAGCGCAGAGCTTTCATTAAGAAATTCAGAAGTATTTGTAGGACTTATCCATACATGAAATGGCTCACCATAGCGTCATATTTAAGTTACTGGGTTAAACCTAAATCTATTTAAAATTAGAAAGACTTAATAAAGTCTATAAATTCCGATTCACTACTCACTTCAAGTTTTCTCTATTATTTCAAGGTATTTTACTGAAATAGCCGTTTTCACAAAAGTTTGGTTGCGAAGGGTCATAAATTCCCTATCATTGACGTATGAAAAAAAGATACTGGATAATATTATTCCTGATCCTGGCACTAACAATCACCTATTTCTCTGGTCCTGTGCCTCCAACACCAAAGTATACTAATGAATTGCCAGATTTGCCTTCTAATCTTAAGGATTTAGAGCAATTTATTGCTGAGACTGAAGATTCTATGCCAGTAAGAAATGACAATCGGGCAAGAATTGTTTGGCAGAATAACGTCCCGGTGAAAACGACATATAGCATCGTTTATTTACACGGTTTCGCTGGAAGTTATAAAGATGGTTATCCTGTAAATAAAAATATAGCCGATTCTCTTCACGCCAATATTTTCTATTCAAGATGGGCCGGACATGGATTAAAACCACCGGCTTCTTTAGATAATTTTTCAGGAGAACACGCATGGGAATCGGCGAAAGAAGCTCTTGAAATTGGCAGAAAAATTGGAGATAAAGTTATTATTATGAGTACTTCTACGGGCGGGACCCTTGCACTAAAACTGGCTGCAGAATTTCCAGAAATGGTACATGCCCTAATTAATCTATCCCCAAACATGGAAGACGATCAGCCTGGCACCTTTGTTTTAAATACATCCTGGGGATATGAGATAGCGAATCTCATATCGTTCGGAAAAAACAAAAAAATTGAGCATGAGCAGGAAATAGCTAAACAATACTGGGACACTATTTACCCTTCTAAAGCTTTAGTAGATCTTCAGGTTCTGGTAGAGACCACAATGCTACCAGAAACTTTCAAAAATGTGAAATGCCCTGTTCTTACATTATATTATCATAAAAATTTTATAGAAGAAGATCAGCATGTAGAAGTTAGCGTTTATGAAGCCGCTCATACGTTGTTTTCAACACCAGATTCTTTAAAAGTTTTAAAACCTCTGGAAACACCAGGCACTCATTTTATTGGTAGTGATATAAAATCTAAGGATACTAAAATAGTTGAAAAAGAAATAATTACCTTTTTAAGAGATAAAGTGAAGGTGCAAGTTAAGTCCTGAAATTAGTTATTATGATTTTCGAATGATAGCTCGTAGCAGAAAGTTGAATTTACCTGAGATGGGAGTCGGGCTTTATAAATCAATCCAAAAAAAACATTACTTTTGTTGCAATCTACAAATAGTCTTATGAGCCGGAAAGTACTACTAGACGCTACCCAACTCAACATTATTCTACATCGTTTGGCTTGTCAATTGGTAGAAAAACACACAGATTTCAATAATACCGTGCTCGTTGGTATCCAACCCAGAGGGATCTTTGTGACAAATAGAATAGAAAAAATACTAAAAGAGGAATATGGTCTGGAAAATATTTTGACCGGCCAGTTAGATATTACTTTTTACAGGGACGATTTTAGAAGAGGCGAAAAGCCCTTAGAAGCTAATAAAACCAGAATCGATTTTGTGGTAGAAGATAAACGCGTGGTATTTATTGATGATGTTTTATATACCGGGCGTAGTATTCGCGCAGCCTTGACAGCAATTCAGTCATTTGGAAGACCGAGTGAAATAGAGCTTTTAAGTTTAATAGACAGAAGGTTTAGCAGACATTTACCCATTCAGCCAGATTACAATGGGAGGCAGGTAGATGCCATTAATGAAGAAAAAGTAAAGGTAAGCTGGAAGGAGAACGATGGCGAAGATGCCGTTTACCTTATTTCAAAATAAAAGAGAAATGAGCAGTGAATTAAGTGTAGATCACTTATTGGGAATTAAATACCTGAAACCTGAAGATATAGAGCTTATCTTCAAAACAGCCGATCATTTTAAGGAGGTCATCAACCGGCCTATTAAAAAGGTACCCTCATTAAGAGATATTACCATTGCCAACTTATTTTTTGAAAACAGTACCAGGACGAGGTTATCTTTTGAACTTGCAGAAAAGCGTTTGAGTGCAGATGTTATTAATTTTTCTGCGGCCTCCTCTTCTGTAAAGAAAGGGGAAACCCTTATTGATACTGTTAATAATATCCTTTCTATGAAGGTGGATATGGTGGTAATGCGCCATCCTAATCCTGGTGCAGGTATTTTTCTTTCTAAACATGTAAACGCAAGTATCATTAATGCAGGTGATGGAGCGCATGAACATCCTACGCAGGCTTTACTTGATTCTTATTCTATCAGGGAAAGATTAGGGGATGTAAAAGGGAAGAAAGTCGTGATTGTGGGAGATATTTTACATAGCCGGGTAGCGCTTTCTAATATTTTCGCCTTAAAACTTCAGGGAGCTGAAGTGAAAGTTTGTGGCCCAAAAACGTTACTTCCAAAACATATTGAATCCCTGGGAGTAGGAGTGGAGATGAATTTAAAATCTGCTTTAGAATGGTGTGATGTTGCCAACATGCTTAGGGTGCAAAATGAGCGCATGGATATCAGCTACTTTCCAAGTACCCGCGAATATGTAAAGCAGTTTGGTTTGAATAAACGCTTATTGGATAACCTGAATAAGGAAATAGTAGTAATGCATCCCGGACCCATAAACAGGGGAGTGGAGATCACTAGTGATGTTGCAGACTCAGATCATGCGATCATATTAGATCAGGTTCAAAACGGCGTAGCAGTTAGAATGGCTGTAATTTATCTGTTAGCCTCTAAGATCAAACAATAGTGACATCCTCTAAAAGAGAAGTATAATTAAGTATTTATATATGAAGACTTCCAAAAAAGAAAATTTTCTGCTTATTGAAAATGATACTGATTCTTTAGCTGTGTTTTCTTCAGAACTCACAAAGAATCATGATGATCTTAAGAATGACAATGTGGTGATAGATCTTCGAGAGTATAGAGATATTGAAGGAGACCATTTATTAGCTTTTCTTGAAATCTCGAATATTCACAGACAGGAAAACAAAAGTTTTGTGCTGGTGAGTGATGTTATTGGCATAGATGAATTACCAGAGGAACTGGTTGTGGTACCTACACTGCTTGAAGCTGAAGATATGATCCAGATGGATGAGATCCAGAGAGACCTTGGGTTTTAAAGATCTGTTTTGCCCTAAAATTGAAAATGTAGATTGAATGAAAATTACCATTCTGGGTTGTTATGCAGCCACGCCCCGCAGTTTTACCAATCCAACTTCCCAAATCCTGGAAATTAAAAATCACTTATTCCTGATAGATTGTGGTGAAGGCACGCAGGTTCAGCTGAGGCGTAATAAAGTGAAATTTTCAAAAATCAAGCATATTTTTATTTCTCATCTTCATGGTGATCATTTTTACGGTCTGATTGGTCTGGTATCAACGTTTAGATTGCTTAACCGGGATTCTGAATTGCATATTTATGGTCCTAAAGGAATTAAAGAGATTATAACGCTACAGTTAAAGCTGGCAAATTCCTGGACTAATTTTCCGCTTATTTTTCACGAACTAACTTCTAAAGAACCGGAAGTTTTATTTGAAGATTCCAAGGTTAGTGTTAGCACACTACCTCTTAAACATAGGGTTTATACAAATGGTTTTCTTTTTAAGGAGAAAGTAGGAGACCGGAAATTATTAATAGATAGAGCCGAAGAACATAATATTGATTTTAGTCTTTTTAAAAGTCTTAAAAAAGGTAAAGATGTCATTTCAGAAGACGGAAAGCTTATTCCGAACCAATTGGTAACTGCAGATCCCCCACCTCCAAAATCATACGCCTTCTGCAGCGATACGGTATTTGATATGGAGCTTGTACCCTTAATAAAGAACATCACGGTTTTATATCACGAGTCTACATTCCTGGAAGATCAGGCAGAACTTGCTTTTCCTACCAAACATTCCACTGCAAAACAGGCTGCGACCATCGCTAAAGCCGCAAAGGCTGAGAAGCTTATTCTTGGTCATTATTCAACGAGATATGAGAATATCGAATTATTCCGTATCGAAGCTTCAGAAATTTTTCAGGATATCATTTTAGCCGATGATGGAAAGGAAATAGTCGTTGAATAACACCATTTAATTCTTAAATATAAATGTCTTTAATCTGCTAAGAATCAAGACTAAGGACGTAAATTCCTACAGAATATGTTAAAAATAGCAAAATATTAAGTAATTATTGTGTTGAATATGTTTTTAATCGATAAAAGATGTAGATTTATCTTCCCTGAATCTAACATTTCAACCTATGAAAAAAATTACTTTAACAGGATCCATGCTAATCATGTGTGCGTTGTTTCTTACATCGTGTTCAAAAGATAGCCTAGGAGAAGAAATCTCTTCTTACGACCAAGTTGTTACAGAGAGAGCAGATTATACTTATAGCACCATTGAAATAGAGATCTTAGAGGAGCTAAACCTTTATAGAAAAGCGATTGGGCTAAGAGAGCTAAAAGTAATACCGAATATTTCTATTGAATCTGAAGGGCACAATGAGTATATGATTGAGGAAGGTGTGGTAAGTCACGATAATTTTTCTGAGAGGGCATCATTTTTAATACAGGAGGTTGGAGCTAAAACAGTTGGAGAAAATGTAGGATATGGCTACAAAGATGCAAAAGCGGTAGTTAACGCCTGGTTAAAAAGTAAAGGACACAGAGAGAATGTAGAAGGTGATTATTCACATTTTGGAATTTCTGTTAGACAGGATGCAGATGGAAAAAATTATTTCACCAATATGTTCATCAAAAAATAGTAACGTTAAGTTTTGTTTTCCCCCCAAATTGAAAGAAAGGGTTCAGGCTAGAGGCTGACCCTTTTTTTTTTATACTGTATTCAGACTGCCTTGTAATTTTAAATCTACTTAACAAAATTGGCATTTGAGAATTTAAGACTTAAAGGTAAGTCAATAAAACAGCCCTGAATTTTAGAAATGATCTTTAGAATTTAATAAGCATAAAAAAGTCCAGGCATTAAACCTGAACTTTCAATGGTTTTTCGTTCCTCTATTTAAATACCCGCATCAGGAAGCTCGTTTATGTACATTCTTTGGTATTCTATTGAATTCATTCCGCTTTCGCCTAAAGGTTTAAAATCTAACCTCTGGATAGAAGATTTATTACTTTGAGAACGTCCAAGAATATCATTGATAGCTTTTTCTAATAAAGGTTCAGTAGGTTCACCTAATACTCCAAAATCATTTAAATTCTCTATATAAGTGATATCTGGTTCAAGACCATTTACATAATCTGATTTTCCTTCCGCATTAATAGATTTAAAGACCAGTGGCTGCATGGCGTAGTTATGATTTTTACTGGCTCCTTCCTTTCCAAAGTCATCACTATCATATAGTGTGACAGATGCCTGAAATTTTCCTACCGTACGATCTCCAATTTGTATTACGTTTATGTAAGGTTCCAGCCCGTTAATAATAAGCTCACTGGCAGAGGCACTGGAAGCCGAGGTGAGTATGTAAACCTCTGAAAGTTCCAGACTATTAATAACTGCACCAGTTCTTAATTTATCATTAAAACGGTTAATTAATGCTTCAGGATTCTGGTTTTCGTAGAACTGCTGATATTTAGAGTTCCACTGTTCTTTTATAAAAACCTTTTGATTAAACTGGCCGGTGATCATGCTAGAAAGAGCTTTTGCAGATTCTACAGAACCACCGCCGTTATATCTTAGATCCAGTACTAAGTGGGTTACTCCATTCGACTTAAAGTCTCCGAAAGCATTATTCAGCTCCCCGTCAAAATTAGCAATAAAACTATTATACATGAGATAGCCGATCTTCTTCCCTGAGATTTCGAATGTCTTTGAAATATATACGGGATTTTCGGTATAAACATTATCAGTCAGTGTCACTTGCTTATCTGTAAGTACAATTTGATTATTCTCTACAGATCCTACATTTATGGTAAAACTTTCATTATCGATAAGCCTTGAAAAATTGGAGGAGGTTAACTTTTGTCCATTGACTTCAGTGAAAATATCTCCTCTTTTTAAGCCAGCTTCAGAAGCAGAGGTATTTGGTAACACATATCTTATGATTCCAAAAACATTTGAGGTACCGGAGATTTGCCCAAGACCAAATTTTATTCCAGTAGCTCCACTCATCCCCTGGAAACGTTCTTCCAGACTATTATAATCATCGGTTATAAAACTAAACCGATCGAAAGAGGGGGTGAGATTATCAAAAAGATCTTCCGGAGAAGAAGAACCTGCCAGGAACTCGTTTTTATCACTTGCAGAATCAAAGTAGTTATTGGTCAGTTCCGGAACATCAGCTTTATATAAATAAATTTCATTCAATCCGTTATAGATAAAACTTTCTACCTCTAATTCTCCATTCTCTGTTGAACTGGTTGTGTTGTCAGTGCTCGTTTGAGTGTTCTCAATTACATCCTCATCTTTGGTGCAGGCGGTAAGAACAAATAACAGAACGATATTCAGGATCAATAATTTTTTCAATTTCATTATTCTATAGTTTTAGCAGGACTTTCCGGGGAAAATTGTCAAGTTTTTTGTATAAGGTTCAGGAACTATGCCAAAAGGTGTTAAATCACTAATGAGCTAATATTGAAACGTATACTGCTAATACCTACGTAATAAAATCGAAAAAGGTTCAGGCTAGAGGCTGAACCTTTTTCTTTTCAATCGATTTGTTGGGGTCGATTAATTTAATCTTAATAATTATTCTGTCTTCTAATAATTATCCCTTATCGATTCTGGTTAATTTTTATGGTAATATAGAAAGAGGCTATCTGAAAACCTCCTGTCCACTTCTGAGCTAAAAACAACTAGCAATAGGGGGAGACAGGAATAAGTCCGGAATGCCTCTTTCCTGGGTTAGTTAGAATTTTAATCCATTTTCACTACACTAAACATAGATCTTCTGTTTAATTGATGATCTTTTTCAGAACAGCGTTCACAATCTATAGCCGGCTTAGTTTCTCCGTAGCCTTTATAGGTGCTTATTCTATCTTCTGAAATATCTTTAGAAAGTAGATAATCGTAGGTAGCTTTAGCTCTTCTTTCAGCAAGTTTCTCGTTATACGCATTGGTTCCTCTGCGATCTGTATGGGAACCAATTTCAATGACCAGCTCTGGATATTGATTTTGCATAAGGTCTACCAGCTTATCCAACTCCTTTGCGGCATCTGGCCTTATGGCAGATTTATCAAAGTCGAAATAGATATTATCAATTTCAGCAAGGTATTCTACATCTTCTATAGGATTTAACTGAATGTCATAGATCATTTCATCTTTTTCATCGGTGTTCATTGTGCTCAACTCTCCATTAAAGGTTTTATACTTTATTTCTTTGGCTTCGAGCGGGAAAATTTTATCCCTGGCAACTTCAGTCTGGTAATTTCCTTCTTCATCCGTTTCAAGAAAAGCGATCTGTTCATTTTCCTTATTCATTACCCTTACCGTTGCCGCTGAAATCGGCTTTCCATTTACGGCGTCAGTTACCTGCCCCTTAACAATTAAGGGATTTAGTTTATTGAAAACATAGATATCATCACTACCTCCACCACGGTTGGTAGAGATAAATCCTTCTCTGGAATCTGATACCTGGAAATATGCAAAATCATCCATGCTGCTGTTCACCGGTTCCCCAAGGTTCTCAACTTCCCCATCTTCAAATCTGAAGATATCGAACAGGCCTAAACCAGCATGTCCATTAGAGGAAAAATATAATGTACCGTCTGTATCCATAAATGGAAATGTCTCGTCAAATTCGGTATTTACAGGTTCACCTAAATTTTCAGGAGTTCCAAAGTTCCCGTTTTCATCAACAGAAACTTTGTAAATATCAGTCCCTCCATTGCCATTTGGCATGTCTGATGTAAAATAAAGTGTTTTTCCATCTGGAGAAAGGGAAGGATGCCCTACTGAATAATCGCTGCTATTAAAGCTCAGTTCCTTAACATCTGCCCATCCATTTCCGGCACTTTTCGCTGAATATAATTTTAAGTGATTGGTTTTTTCTTTATCTCTTTTCCCTTCTTTATTGTCCAGGTAATTATTTCTGGTAAAATAGATAGTACTCCCGTCCGGACTTATCACGGCAGGACCGTCATGTAGCTTTGTATTTACATCGCCACCAATAGGACTTACATTTCCAGAGGACTTGTCCATCACATAAATATCAAGAAATGGTTCTCCATTCCAGCTATAAGTTTTCTCTTTTACAGCTTCATCCTTGGCTCTGGCAGAGACAAAGTAAACCTGTTCATCTTTCACAAAAACACCAAAGTCACTCACTTCTGAATTAAATTCTGAAGGCTGAACTTTGTAAGTAGCTCTACTTTTATATTCGTCTTTATTAAGCATGGTCTGGATCTGGTCAGATCCTTTGCCACTTTCCAGATATTTTCTAAGCCATTGTTTAGATTCGTCATATCGCTTAACTCCCCGAAGTGCCTGAGCATATTTATAATAATATTCAGGAGAGATGGTGGTATCTTCAATCACATCGCCGTAGTAATGAACCGCATTCTCCGGACTTCTAAGCATCATATAAGAATCCCCTAATTTGGTTGAATTATAGGTGATATTGTATTCATTCTCGATAAGTTCCTTGTAGACGTCGGTTGCTTCTAAATAGGCAAAATCCTTGTAAAGTCTATCAGCCTTTTTTTGCTTTCCACTCTGTGCCTGTACGCTAAGCGAACAGGAAAGAAGTATTAAAAATAGATAGTAAAAATTTTTCATAATGAACAGGCTTTAAGTTAAAAGAAACGGGGTGATTTGTACCTGGTATTCTTAAATCTAAACTCATAGATTAGCAGGAATTCATGCGATCCAGAGGTGTATGGTTGTATGTCTGATATTGAATACTCATAGGCATACCCAGCTCTGAAACCCGGGAATAATTGAATATCCAGAAAAGCTCCAACCGCATCATCAATTCTATAGTTGGCACCTAAAAAGAACTTTTCATTGAAAATGGCTGTCGCTGTTAGATCTACTGAAAGCGGAGCCCCTTTTGTAGCTTTAACCAGTGTTGAAGGTCTTAGCTTGAAACTGTCGCTCAGGTCAAACACATAGCCCGAAGTTAAGTAATAATGAACCTGTTCCAGAGCCTTGAACTCTTCCTGACGGTTATTATCCTTATTAATTAACTTAGGGGCAGAAAATCCAAGATACCAGTTCTGAGATGAAAGGTAAGCACCGGCTCCAAAATTTGGAGTCCAGCGATTAAACTCATCAGAAAAGAAGGGATCATCTCCTAAAGTAGGATCATCCAGGCCATAATAGTATGCGCCGGCTTTTAAACCAAGTCTTAAGGTTAAATCGGCACTAAGATCTACTCTATAAGAGAAATCTCCATAGACAAAGGTGGTGTTTTCATCTCCAATTTTATCGTTTATTACAGATAGCCCAAGACCTATCTTATCATTTCTCAAAGGAGAGTTAATAGATAAGGTTTGAGTGACCGGAGCTCCATCTACACCAACCCATTGATTTCTATTCAATGCTGTGATAGAAAATCCATCCCTGCTACCTGCATATGCCGGGTTTATAGAGATTGTATTGTACATGTACTGCGTAAACTGAGGGAGCTGTTGCGAAAAACCTGGAGCCGCAACAAATAGTATTAGTATAATTAGATAAACTTTTTTCATGGTTTCCCTTTTTTATTTAGTTCCTAAGTAAATATAACCTTGAATTGGCTCGAAGTTTCCTTCTCTGATCTCCAGAACATAGAAGTATGTTCCAGAAGGTAATTGATTTGAGCTTGTGAAAGATGAATCTGAATAACCATCCCAGTTGTTCTGATAATTCTGAGCATCAAAGACTTTAGCTCCCCATCTGTTGAATATCTTAACATCGTAAGTGAATCCACAGCCAGTATCAAGATCTACGGTAAAAAAGTCATTCTTATTGTCTCCGTTTGGAGTTACCGCTTTAGAAATACTATCTCTAACATCCTGCACGCTACATTGTAATACGATACAATCATCTATTTCTAAAGTTACTGTGGTAATCGAAGGACAGTTTCCTTCAATTTCATATTTAAAGGTGTAGAAGCCAGGTGCAGGCACTGACGGATCTAATATATTACCGTTTAAAGCACCAGAGTTATCTGTATCTATCCAGGTTCCGCTTTCATCATAATCACCGGTTAGAAGGTCGAATAGGTCATATTCTCCCTGGTCATCACAAATGCTTTCCCCTTGAACTGTAGTTATTTCCTGAGCAACAGGCTCTTCGATAACTACCGTAGTAAGATCTGATAACTGACCAAATTCATCCTGAGCAACTACATCGTAGGTGCCAGGTGTAAGGTTAGTAAACACCCCTTCAGTCTGGTAGTTCTCTCCATCAATACTATAAGAAAGGCCTTCCTGTGTATCTACAGTAATAGTTCCCGTTGGTTCGCTACAAGTAGCCTGAGCAACATTCACCGACGGAGCAGCCGGAGGAGCAGGAGCAGGGTCTTCTTCAACCGTTACGGTGAATTGACAGGTTGCTTCATTTCCATTAGAATCAGTCACTGTATAAGAGATCACTGTTTCTCCAACAGGGAACTCTTCACCTGAAGCGATTCCGCTGGTCATGGTTGTGGTAGTTTCTCCACAATTATCTGTGATCGTTAAGGCATCATAAGTAACAATTGTTGAAGTTGTTCCGAATTCAACATTCACTGTAAAACTTTCCGGACATTCTATGGAAGGAGCTTCATTATCTACTACTGTAACGGTAAAGCTAGTTGTTGCAGTTAAACCTGCAGTATCTGTAGCGGTATAAGTAACAATAGTTTCTCCAACCGGAAATTCAGATCCTGAAATAAGGCCTTCAGTCATCACAATACTTTCCACTGCGCAATTATCGGTAGCTGTAGCATCTTCAAAGTTTACAACAGCACCACAAACACCAGAGTCATTATTCACCGTGATATCATCCATGTCACTTATCTGCGGAGCTTCATCATCTGCAATTGTAACGGTAAAGCTACAGGTAGCAGAGTTACCGGCGGCATCTGTTGCAGTGAACTCTACAGTAGATGCTCCAACAGGAAATTGTTCCCCTGAAGCAGGGCCACTTGTTTGAGTTACGGTTACATCACCAGAATTATCAAAACCAGCAGGAGTTTCAAATTCAACTATAGCACCACATACTCCACCATCTACTCCTTCATCAATATCTGATGGACAGTCAAGGCTTGGATCTTCGTTATCTTCTACAGTTACTGTAAAACTACATTCCGTACTATTTCCAGAGGCATCAGTTGCAGTAAATGTTACCGTTGTAGTCCCAATTGGGAACTGTGATCCGGAAACCGGTCCGCCAGTTTGTTCCACACTTACTTCACAATTATCGGTGGCCGTTGCATTATCAAAGTTTACAATGGCGTAAGACTCTCCAGTTTCAGTGCTCACGATCTTACTAACCGGACAACTAATTACTGGAGCCTCATTATCGTTTACAGTTACTGTAAAGCTTTCAGTAGAAATATTACCATTAATATCAGCGACAGTATAAGTTACCGTGGTAGTTCCAATTGGAAATTCTGAACCAGATTCAAGACCTTCAGTAATTGCTATTGTTCCAATTTCACAATTATCTGTACTTTTTACACTTTCGAAATTAACTATAGCACCACAAACTCCATCATCATTATCCATAGTGATATCAGCTATCTCTTCAAGAACCGGAGCTTCATTATCTATCACTATAACGTCGAAGCTACAGATCGTAGAATTTCCAGAGCCATCTGTCGCCACAAAAGTTATCGTTGTAATTCCAACCGGGAATAGCTCTCCAGGAGCTGGTCCAGCTGTTTGTTCTATGGTCGCAGAGCCAGAGTTGTCAGTAAATTCCGGGATAGTGAATGCTACAATAGCTCCACATACACCAGGATCGTTGTTCAGATTCATGTTATTTGGACAAGAGATCTCAGGGCCTTCAGTATCATTTACATTTACAGTTACTATAGCAGTATCAGTTCCTCCATTACTATCAGAAATTGTATACTCAAACGAATCTTCACCAGTAAAACTATCATCCGGACTATAAGTTACAGTTCCGTCTTCATTGATCATAACTGAACCATTTTCCGGGTCAGTTACGCTTATTACCTTTAGGTCGTCACCGTCAACGTCTGAATCATTTTCAAGTACTGTGATCTCAACCGGTACATCCTGATCTGTTTCAGCAGAATCGTCATTAGCTATCGGCGCATCGTTTACAGGATTCACAGTTACGGTTACCGTTGCAGTATCGGTTAAACCATCTTCGTCTTCAATAGTATAAGTGAATTCATCTTCCCCTACAAAATCTGGATCTGGAGTATAAGTTACCGTTCCATCCTGGTTAATCACAACCGAACCATTTTCAGGTTGAGTTACACTAACCACAGTTAGCTCATCACCATCCACATCAGTATCATTGTCAAGCACAGCGATCACTACTTCGGTATCTTCGTCCGTCTCAGCAGAATCATCATTAGCTATCGGCGCATCGTTTACAGGATTCACAGTTACTTTTACCGTTGCAGTATCGGTTAAACCATCTTCGTCTTCAATAGTATAAGTGAATTCATCTTCCCCTACAAAATCTGGATCTGGAGTATAAGTTACCGTTCCATCCTGGTTAATCACAACCGAACCATTTTCAGGTTGAGTTACACTAACCACAGTTAGCTCATCACCATCCACATCAGTATCATTGTCAAGCACAGCGATCACTACTTCGGTATCTTCGTCCGTCTCAGCAGAATCATCATTAGCTATCGGCGCATCGTTTACAGGATTCACAGTTACTTTTACCGTTGCAGTATCGGTTAAACCATCTTCGTCTTCAATAGTATAAGTGAATTCATCTTCCCCTACAAAATCTGGATCTGGAGTATAAGTTACCGTTCCATCCTGGTTAATCACAACCGAACCATTTTCAGGTTGAGTTACACTAACCACAGTTAGCTCATCACCATCCACATCAGTATCATTGTCAAGCACAGCGATCACTACTTCGGTATCTTCTTTCGTTTCAGCCGAATCGTCATTGGCTACCGGAGCATCGTTTACAGGATTCACAGTTACTTTTACCGTTGCAGTATCGGTTAAACCATCTTCGTCTTCAATAGTATAAGTGAATTCATCTTCCCCTACAAAATCTGGATCTGGAGTATAAGTTACCGTTCCATCCTGGTTAATCACAACCGAACCATTTTCAGGTTGAGTTACACTAACCACAGTTAGCTCATCACCATCCACATCAGTATCATTGTCAAGCACAGCGATCACTACTTCGGTATCTTCTTTCGTTTCAGCCGAATCGTCATTGGCTACCGGAGCATCGTTTACAGGATTCACAGTTACTTTTACCGTTGCAGCATCGGTTAAACCATCTTCGTCTTCAATGGTATAAGTGAATTCATCTTCCCCTACAAAATCTGGATCTGGAGTATAAGTTACCGTTCCATCCTGGTTAATCACAACCGAACCATTTTCAGGTTGAGTTACACTAACCACAGTTAGCTCATCACCATCCACATCAGTATCATTGTCAAGCACAGCGATCACTACTTCGGTATCTTCGTCCGTCTCAGCAGAATCATCATTAGCTACCGGAGCATCGTTTACAGAATTCACAGTTACTTTTACCGTTGCAGTATCATTTAAACCGTCTTCGTCTTCAATGGTATAAGTGAATTCATCTTCCCCTACAAAATTTGGATCTGGAGTATAAGTTACCGTTCCATCCTGGTTGATCACAACCGAACCATTTTCAGGTTGAGTTACACTAACCACAGTTAGCTCATCACCATCAAGATCAGTATCATTATCAAGCACAGCGATCACTACTTCGGTATCTTCATTCGTTTCAGCCGAATCATCATTAGCTATCGGCGCATCGTTTACAGGATTCACAGTTACGGTTACCGTTGCAGTATCATTTAATCCGTCTTCGTCTTCAATGGTATAAGTGAATTCATCTTCCCCTACAAAATTTGGATCTGGAGTATAAGTTACCGTTCCATCCTGGTTGATCACAACCGAACCATTTTCAGGTTGAGTTACACTAACCACAGTTAGCTCATCACCATCAAGATCAGTATCATTGTCAAGCACAGCGATCACTACTTCGGTATCTTCGTCTGTCTCAGCCGAATCATCATTAGCTATCGGCGCATCGTTTACAGGATTCACAGTTACCGTTACCGTTGCAGTATCGGTTAAACCGTCTTCGTCTTCAATAGTATAAGTGAATTCATCTTCCCCTACAAAATTTGGATCTGGAGTATAAGTTACCGTTCCATCCTGGTTGATCACAACCGAACCATTTTCAGGTTGAGTTACACTAACCACAGTTAGCTCATCACCATCAAGATCAGTATCATTGTCAAGCACAGCGATCACTACTTCGGTATCTTCGTCTGTCTCAGCCGAATCATCATTAGCTATCGGCGCATCGTTTACAGGATTCACAGTTACGGTTACCGTTGCAGTATCATTTAATCCGTCTTCGTCTTCAATAGTATAAGTGAATTCATCTTCCCCTACAAAATTTGGATCTGGAGTATAAGTTACCGTTCCATCCTGGTTGATCACAACCGAACCATTTTTAGGTTGAGTTACACTAACCACAGTTAGCTCATCACCATCAAGATCAGTATCATTACCCAAAACAGTTATAGTTACAGGATTGTCTTCAGTAGTACTGGTTAAATCATTGTTAGCTACTGGAATATATTTTACGGTAAGGTTTAAGATTTCATCTGCTGTACATCCATCATTAACTAATTTAAGTCCTGATTGATTAGTTGAATAAGTCTCTCCATTAGCTAACCATGTATAGGTTTCATTGGAATAGATGGTTGCATTTGTGATAATATCTTCTGGTTTTGGAGTTACCGTAAGGTTCAATACCTGATCAGCAGTACACCCATCATTGTTAATGGTGATGTTTTGATCCGAAGTATAAGTCTCTCCATTGGCACTCCATGTATACGATTCCCCGGAACAGATAGTCTCTGTAGTGGTTACCGTTTCCGGTTTCGGAGTTACCGTAAGGTTCAATACCTGATCAGCAGTACACCCATCATTGTTAATGGTGATGTTTTGATCCGAAGTATAAGTCTCTCCATTGGCACTCCAGGTATATGATTCCCCGGAACAGATAGTCTCTGTAGTGGTTACCGTTTCCGGTTTCGGAGTTACCGTAAGATTCAATACCTGATCAGCAGTACACCCATCATTGTTAATGGTGATGTTTTGATCCGAAGTATAAGTTTCATTATTAGCTGCCCATGTATACGATTCCCCGGAACAGATAGTTTCTGTAGTGGTTACCGTTTCCGGTTTCGGAGTTACCGTAAGATTCAATACCTGATCAGCAGTACACCCATCATTGTTAATGGTGATGTTTTGATCCGAAGTATAAGTTTCATTATTAGCTGCCCATGTATACGATTCCCCGGAACAGATAGTTTCTGTAGTGGTTACCGTTTCCGGTTTTGAAGTTACCGTAAGATTCAATACCTGATCAGCAGTACACCCATCATTGGAGATGGTGATATTTTGATCTGTTGTATAAGTCTCATTATTAGCTGCCCATGTATACGATTCCCCGGAACAGATAGTCTCTGTAGTGGTTACCGTTTCCGGTTTTGAAGTTACCGTAAGGTTCAATACCTGATCAGCAGTACACCCATCATTGTTAATGGTGATGTTTTGATCCGAAGTATAAGTCTCTCCATTGGCACTCCAGGTATATGATTCCCCAGAACAGATAGTTTCTGTAGTGGTTACCGTTTCCGGTTTTGAAGTTACCGTAAGGTTCAATACCTGATCAGCAGTACACCCATCATTGTTAATGGTGATGTTTTGATCCGAAGTATAAGTCTCTCCATTGGCACTCCAGGTATATGATTCCCCGGAACAGATAGTCTCTGTAGTGGTTACCGTTTCCGGTTTTGAAGTTACCGTAAGGTTCAATACCTGATCAGCAGTACACCCATCATTGTTAATGGTGATGTTTTGATCCGAAGTATAAGTCTCTCCATTGGCACTCCAGGTATATGATTCCCCAGAACAGATAGTTTCTGTAGTGGTTACCGTTTCCGGTTTCGGAGTTACCGTAAGGTTCAATACCTGATCAGCAGTACACCCATCATTGTTAATGGTGATGTTTTGATCCGAAGTATAAGTCTCTCCATTGGCACTCCAGGTATATGATTCCCCGGAACAGATAGTCTCTGTAGTGGTTACCGTTTCCGGTTTCGGAGTTACCGTAAGGTTCAATACCTGATCAGCAGTACACCCATCATTGTTAATGGTGATGTTTTGATCCGAAGTATAAGTCTCTCCATTGGCACTCCAGGTATATGATTCCCCGGAACAGATAGTCTCTGTAGTGGTTACCGTTTCAGGTTTTGAAGTTACCGTAAGGTTCAACACCTGATCAGCAGTACACCCATCATTGTTAATGGTGATGTTTTGATCCGAAGTATAAGTCTCTCCATTGGCACTCCAGGTATATGATTCCCCGGAACAGATAGTCTCTGTAGTGGTTACCGTTTCCGGTTTCGGAGTTACCGTAAGGTTCAATACCTGATCAGCAGTACACCCATCATTGTTAATGGTGATGTTTTGATCCGAAGTATAAGTCTCTCCATTGGCACTCCAGGTATATGATTCCCCGGAACAGATAGTCTCTGTAGTGGTTACCGTTTCAGGTTTTGAAGTTACCGTAAGGTTCAACACCTGATCAGCAGTACACCCATCATTGTTAATGGTGATGTTTTGATCCGAAGTATAAGTCTCTCCATTGGCACTCCATGTATATGATTCCCCGGAACAGATAGTCTCTGTAGTGGTTACCGTTTCCGGTTTCGGAGTTACCGTAAGGTTCAATACCTGATCAGCAGTACACCCATCATTGTTAATGGTGATGTTTTGATCCGAAGTATAAGTCTCTCCATTGGCACTCCAGGTATATGATTCCCCGGAACAGATAGTCTCTGTAGTGGTTACCGTTTCCGGTTTCGGAGTTACCGTAAGATTCAATACCTGATCAGCAGTACACCCATCATTGTTAATGGTGATGTTTTGATCCGAAGTATAAGTTTCATTATTAGCTGCCCATGTATACGATTCCCCGGAACAGATAGTTTCTGTAGTGGTTACCGTTTCCGGTTTCGGAGTTACCGTAAGATTCAATACCTGATCAGCAGTACACCCATCATTGTTAATGGTGATGTTTTGATCCGAAGTATAAGTTTCATTATTAGCTGCCCATGTATACGATTCCCCGGAACAGATAGTTTCTGTAGTGGTTACCGTTTCCGGTTTTGAAGTTACCGTAAGATTCAATACCTGATCAGCAGTACACCCATCATTGGAGATGGTGATATTTTGATCTGTTGTATAAGTCTCATTATTAGCTGCCCATGTATACGATTCCCCGGAACAGATAGTCTCTGTAGTGGTTACCGTTTCCGGTTTTGAAGTTACCGTAAGGTTCAATACCTGATCAGCAGTACACCCATCATTGTTAATGGTGATGTTTTGATCCGAAGTATAAGTCTCTCCATTGGCACTCCAGGTATATGATTCCCCAGAACAGATAGTTTCTGTAGTGGTTACCGTTTCCGGTTTTGAAGTTACCGTAAGGTTCAATACCTGATCAGCAGTACACCCATCATTGTTAATGGTGATGTTTTGATCCGAAGTATAAGTCTCTCCATTGGCACTCCAGGTATATGATTCCCCGGAACAGATAGTCTCTGTAGTGGTTACCGTTTCCGGTTTTGAAGTTACCGTAAGGTTCAATACCTGATCAGCAGTACACCCATCATTGTTAATGGTGATGTTTTGATCCGAAGTATAAGTCTCTCCATTGGCACTCCAGGTATACGATTCCCCGGAACAGATAGTCTCTGTAGTGGTTACCGTTTCCGGTTTCGGAGTTACCGTAAGGTTCAATACCTGATCAGCAGTACACCCATCATTGTTAATGGTGATGTTTTGATCCGAAGTATAAGTCTCTCCATTGGCACTCCAGGTATATGATTCCCCGGAACAGATAGTCTCTGTAGTGGTTACCGTTTCCGGTTTCGGAGTTACCGTAAGGTTCAACACCTGATCAGCAGTACACCCATCATTGTTAATGGTGATGTTTTGATCCGAAGTATAAGTTTCATTATTAGCTGCCCATGTATACGATTCCCCGGAACAGATAGTTTCTGTAGTGGTTACCGTTTCCGGTTTCGGAGTTACCGTAAGATTCAATACCTGATCAGCAGTACACCCATCATTGTTAATGGTGATGTTTTGATCCGAAGTATAAGTTTCATTATTAGCTGCCCATGTATACGATTCCCCGGAACAGATAGTTTCTGTAGTGGTTACCGTTTCCGGTTTTGAAGTTACCGTAAGATTCAATACCTGATCAGCAGTACACCCATCATTGGAGATGGTGATATTTTGATCTGTTGTATAAGTCTCATTATTAGCTGCCCATGTATACGATTCCCCGGAACAGATAGTTTCTGTAGTGGTTACCGTTTCCGGTTTTGAAGTTACCGTAAGATTCAATACCTGATCAGCAGTACACCCATCATTGGAGATGGTGATATTTTGATCTGTTGTATAAGTCTCATTATTAGCTGCCCATGTATACGATTCCCCGGAACAGATAGTTTCTGTAGTGGTTACCGTTTCCGGTTTCGGAGTTACCGTAAGATTCAATACCTGATCAGCAGTACACCCATCATTGGAGATGGTGATATTTTGATCTGTTGTATAAGTCTCATTATTAGCTGCCCATGTATACGATTCCCCGGAACAGATAGTTTCTGTAGTGGTTACCGTTTCCGGTTTCGGAGTTACCGTAAGATTCAATACCTGATCAGCAGTACACCCATCATTGTTAATGGTGATGTTTTGATCCGAAGTATAAGTTTCATTATTAGCTGCCCATGTATACGATTCCCCGGAACAGATAGTTTCTGTAGTGGTTACCGTTTCCGGTTTCGGAGTTACCGTAAGATTCAATACCTGATCAGCAGTACACCCATCATTGGAGATGGTGATATTTTGATCTGTTGTATAAGTCTCATTATTAGCTGCCCATGTATATGATTCCCCGGAACAGATAGTTTCTGTAGTGGTTACCGTTTCCGGTTTTGAAGTTACCGTAAGATTCAATACCTGATCAGCAGTACACCCATCATTGGGGATGGTGATATTTTGATCTGTTGTATAAGTCTCATTATTAGCTGCCCATGTATACGATTCCCCGGAACAGATAGTTTCTGTAGTGGTTACCGTTTCCGGTTTCGGAGTTACCGTAAGATTCAATACCTGATCAGCAGTACACCCATCATTGGAGATGGTGATATTTTGATCTGTTGTATAAGTCTCATTATTAGCTGCCCATGTATACGATTCCCCGGAACAGATAGTTTCTGTAGTGGTTACCGTTTCCGGTTTTGAAGTTACCGTAAGATTCAATACCTGATCAGCAGTACACCCATCATTGGAGATGGTGATATTTTGATCTGTTGTATAAGTCTCATTATTAGCTGCCCATGTATACGATTCCCCGGAACAGATAGTCTCTGTAGTGGTTACCGTTTCCGGTTTTGAAGTTACCGTAAGATTCAATACCTGATCAGCAGTACACCCGTCATTGGAGATGGTGATGTTTTGATCTGTTGTATAAGTTTCATTATTAGCTGCCCATGTATACGATTCCCCGGAACAGATAGTCTCTGTAGTGGTTACCGTTTCAGGTTTCGGAGTTACCGTAAGGTTCAATACCTGATCAGCAGTACATTCATTAGCACCCGCGACTCTAGTACCCGTTTGATTTGTGGTGTAATCAACCCCGTTCCATGTAAAGGTCTCTCCTGAACAAATCGTTTTATTGGTAACAATATCTTCCGGTTTTGTGGCAATTACTTCGATAATTTGGTCTACTGGATCAGCCTTATTTCCATGTATATCTTCTGCTTCCCAGGTGATTGTGGTTGTACCTACTGGATAGGGTGCAGAAAGAGCTTGTCCATCATCCCTGGTACCTTTCAATTCTTTTATTTCACAGTTGTCTGTTGCAGCAACTGACGGCATATTTATAATAGCCTGGCAACTATCGGGCTCAGCATTTTGCTCTATGTTTTCAGATGAAATCACAGGGATTTCAGTATCTACAACTTCAATATTTAATTTATCTGTTTTGGTGTTTCCTGCTTTATCTGTAAGGGTATATTCTAAAACACTTTTTCCTACTGGAAAATTGTAGGTTCCAAATTGCCCAGTGCCCTGTGCAATTAATACTTTATCTGCATCATTGACCAAGGTCCAGGATAGGGTAGTGCCTGGACAGTTATCACTAAACTCTACATCTATAACTTCAATTAAAGCAGCGCAATTTTTTGGATCATTTTCTTTCTTAATATTATCTGAAATAGTATTGAATGCAGGATCTTCCCCATCGGTAAAAGCTTTGATTTCAAATGATTCAGTGTCTGAAACACAACCATAAGAAGTCTTGGAGTATAAGTGGTATTTCCCAGGTTCAATATTGGTGAACTCACCATTAGAACCTGCTACTTCAGGATTAGCGGCATCTTCATCTCTGATAAAATAGGTAAGTTCTGAGTCTGGATTTTCAACACGAAGTTGGCCAGTTGTAGATTCACAAGATGGTTGAGTTACACTAGTAATCGTAGGTTTTTCTGCCGGTACAGGTACGACCGTAAATGGTGCGGTTACTGTTTTAGGACAACCATAACTGATAAAACTATAAGTAATAATATAATCACCGGGTGTACTTTTTTGAACATTAATTTCTCCGGTTTCTTCGTTTATCTTTAAATCGGGGGAATTCGCTGAAAATATCCCTCCCTCGACACCAGAAAAGTCGGGTAATACTTTATCATAATAATTACAAACTACAAGGGGGTTGTACTCAATTTTGGCTCCGCCAAATACAAGGTCCACCGGTTTTGGCCCTATATAATCCTTAGCATCAGCAGTAAGTTCAGAAGCAGATTTTGTTTTTACTATTAAAGATTCTACTGTCACCCCTATACATGGACCGTTCGTAACTACCTTACTCATAATTGCAGTCATATTAATTGCTGCTTCCACGAACTGGTAGGGCTGGTAATTTAATGTACTAAAAGCACCAAAAGGCACTTTTACTTCAGAAGCATTGGTAGCACCATAAGCCTCTAAGCTATTTACTGCTTGTTTTACATAATTAAACCCCCCAGACCCGTCAGGTAACCAGATGTATACATCTACTGTAGGACTGTTTCCACCATTGTCATATGATATAGATAAAAGTATGTCATTTACTGTTCTTCCACCATCCAGTCCTTCGGTAACAAATTTATTTGCATTATCGGGATCTTCATATACAGGTTTCTGGAAAAACTCAAAATCTATATATCCAGTACCAGTTGTACCAAGTCTATCGCTACCTACAAATAACCAGTCCTGGCCAGTAATGTCTGTGGCAATATGATAAAAAGCATTATGGATATCACTTTTGTTCTGGATCTCAGATGTAGTTCTTTTCCATATAGCAGGATTTTCCTGCACTTTAGTACTTTGAAATATATTGTCATATCTATCGTTATATGAATCTCGGAATAAACGAGTAGTAGCGGGATTTACCGCGGTACCATCGGTATTGAAAATATAATTATTGAGATCCGGATTATAAGAATTGGTTATAGTATTGTAGTTGGGAACCCAATCTCCCGAAATAAGGCCAGCAGTTAACTTTCCATCAATATTTACTCCTCCATCTGGAGTTAATACTGGTATTAGCTGGGCATTGGAAACAGAAAAAATCATTAAAAACACAATAAGAATTGAATATTTCTTTTGTGCAGTTATAAAAATAGTTTCTGAAAACCTGGCAAACTTTGCGTGATTTCCAATTTTCGAAGTAATTTTTCCAACCATATGCTAATGTTTATTATTAAACATTTATTTTTTAAAATCCCTTGCGGGGGTAATTAATTTCGATTTTGCTGTAAGCAAAAAGACCGTGGGGATTCCTGCTTACATTGTTCAATTCCTTTGGGGATAGAACATACTTCTTCCATTAAAAATATGGGGATAATAACATCGGGTAAAAAAGAGGGGATTACCTAGAGAAGCGTGGGGGTGACTCTACAAGGACGTTATGTAGGTAAAACTATTTCAAAAAATACTTATAAATGGCTGTTTTGTAAAATATTAGGCAAAACACCTTATTAATCGACAAAAGGCATGTTTTTTTAAACACAGGTGATTGAAAATTGATGTCTTGTCCTACAAAAAAGCAGATAAATTTGTAGGAATTGAATTGGATATATAGGGGTAATCCCCTGTTTTTTGCTGTTTTTCAGAAGGTTTTGGAGTTTTTATTCGATAGAATACAATTTACTTTAATCAGGTAGGATGGATAATTTTTTTGAGATATTTCTCTTATATCTTATGAAGGAACGACATGTTCTAAATCGAAAAAGGTTCAGGCTAGAGGCTGAACCTTTTTCTTTTCAATCGATTTGTTGGGGTCGATTAAATTAATCTTAATAATTATTCTGTTTTCTAATAGCCTCTTTCCTGGGTTAGTTAGAATTTTAATCCATTTTCACTACACTAAACATAGATCTTCTGTTTAATTGATGATCTTTTTCAGAACAGCGTTCACAATCTATAGCCGGCTTAGTTTCTCCGTAGCCTTTATAGGTGCTTATTCTATCTTCTGAAATATCTTTAGAAAGTAGATAATCGTAGGTAGCTTTAGCTCTTCTTTCAGCAAGTTTCTCGTTATACGCATTGGTTCCTCTGCGATCTGTATGGGAACCAATTTCAATGACCAGCTCTGGATATTGATTTTGCATAAGGTCTACCAGCTTATCCAACTCCTTTGCGGCATCTGGCCTTATGGCAGATTTATCAAAGTCGAAATAGATATTATCAATTTCAGCAAGGTATTCTACATCTTCTATAGGATTTAACTGAATGTCATAGATCATTTCATCTTTTTCATCGGTGTTCATTGTGCTCAACTCTCCATTAAAGGTTTTATACTTTATTTCTTTGGCTTCGAGCGGGAAAATTTTATCCCTGGCAACTTCAGTCTGGTAATTTCCTTCTTCATCCGTTTCAAGAAAAGCGATCTGTTCATTTTCCTTATTCATTACCCTTACCGTTGCCGCTGAAATCGGCTTTCCATTTACGGCGTCAGTTACCTGCCCCTTAACAATTAAGGGATTTAGTTTATTGAAAACATAGATATCATCACTACCTCCACCACGGTTGGTAGAGATAAATCCTTCTCTGGAATCTGATACCTGGAAATATGCAAAATCATCCATGCTGCTGTTCACCGGTTCCCCAAGGTTCTCAACTTCCCCATCTTCAAATCTGAAGATATCGAACAGGCCTAAACCAGCATGTCCATTAGAGGAAAAATATAATGTACCGTCTGTATCCATAAATGGAAATGTCTCGTCAAATTCGGTATTTACAGGTTCACCTAAATTTTCAGGAGTTCCAAAGTTCCCGTTTTCATCAACAGAAACTTTGTAAATATCAGTCCCTCCATTGCCATTTGGCATGTCTGATGTAAAATAAAGTGTTTTTCCATCTGGAGAAAGGGAAGGATGCCCTACTGAATAATCGCTGCTATTAAAGCTCAGTTCCTTAACATCTGCCCATCCATTTCCGGCACTTTTCGCTGAATATAATTTTAAGTGATTGGTTTTTTCTTTATCTCTTTTCCCTTCTTTATTGTCCAGGTAATTATTTCTGGTAAAATAGATAGTACTCCCGTCCGGACTTATCACGGCAGGACCGTCATGTAGCTTTGTATTTACATCGCCACCAATAGGACTTACATTTCCAGAGGACTTGTCCATCACATAAATATCAAGAAATGGTTCTCCATTCCAGCTATAAGTTTTCTCTTTTACAGCTTCATCCTTGGCTCTGGCAGAGACAAAGTAAACCTGTTCATCTTTCACAAAAACACCAAAGTCACTCACTTCTGAATTAAATTCTGAAGGCTGAACTTTGTAAGTAGCTCTACTTTTATATTCGTCTTTATTAAGCATGGTCTGGATCTGGTCAGATCCTTTGCCACTTTCCAGATATTTTCTAAGCCATTGTTTAGATTCGTCATATCGCTTAACTCCCCGAAGTGCCTGAGCATATTTATAATAATATTCAGGAGAGATGGTGGTATCTTCAATCACATCGCCGTAGTAATGAACCGCATTCTCCGGACTTCTAAGCATCATATAAGAATCCCCTAATTTGGTTGAATTATAGGTGATATTGTATTCATTCTCGATAAGTTCCTTGTAGACGTCGGTTGCTTCTAAATAGGCAAAATCCTTGTAAAGTCTATCAGCCTTTTTTTGCTTTCCACTCTGTGCCTGTACGCTAAGCGAACAGGAAAGAAGTATTAAAAATAGATAGTAAAAATTTTTCATAATGAACAGGCTTTAAGTTAAAAGAAACGGGGTGATTTGTACCTGGTATTCTTAAATCTAAACTCATAGATTAGCAGGAATTCATGCGATCCAGAGGTGTATGGTTGTATGTCTGATATTGAATACTCATAGGCATACCCAGCTCTGAAACCCGGGAATAATTGAATATCCAGAAAAGCTCCAACCGCATCATCAATTCTATAGTTGGCACCTAAAAAGAACTTTTCATTGAAAATGGCTGTCGCTGTTAGATCTACTGAAAGCGGAGCCCCTTTTGTAGCTTTAACCAGTGTTGAAGGTCTTAGCTTGAAACTGTCGCTCAGGTCAAACACATAGCCCGAAGTTAAGTAATAATGAACCTGTTCCAGAGCCTTGAACTCTTCCTGACGGTTATTATCCTTATTAATTAACTTAGGGGCAGAAAATCCAAGATACCAGTTCTGAGATGAAAGGTAAGCACCGGCTCCAAAATTTGGAGTCCAGCGATTAAACTCATCAGAAAAGAAGGGATCATCTCCTAAAGTAGGATCATCCAGGCCATAATAGTATGCGCCGGCTTTTAAACCAAGTCTTAAGGTTAAATCGGCACTAAGATCTACTCTATAAGAGAAATCTCCATAGACAAAGGTGGTGTTTTCATCTCCAATTTTATCGTTTATTACAGATAGCCCAAGACCTATCTTATCATTTCTCAAAGGAGAGTTAATAGATAAGGTTTGAGTGACCGGAGCTCCATCTACACCAACCCATTGATTTCTATTCAATGCTGTGATAGAAAATCCATCCCTGCTACCTGCATATGCCGGGTTTATAGAGATTGTATTGTACATGTACTGCGTAAACTGAGGGAGCTGTTGCGAAAAACCTGGAGCCGCAACAAATAGTATTAGTATAATTAGATAAACTTTTTTCATGGTTTCCCTTTTTTATTTAGTTCCTAAGTAAATATAACCTTGAATTGGCTCGAAGTTTCCTTCTCTGATCTCCAGAACATAGAAGTATGTTCCAGAAGGTAATTGATTTGAGCTTGTGAAAGATGAATCTGAATAACCATCCCAGTTGTTCTGATAATTCTGAGCATCAAAGACTTTAGCTCCCCATCTGTTGAATATCTTAACATCGTAAGTGAATCCACAGCCAGTATCAAGATCTACGGTAAAAAAGTCATTCTTATTGTCTCCGTTTGGAGTTACCGCTTTAGAAATACTATCTCTAACATCCTGCACGCTACATTGTAATACGATACAATCATCTATTTCTAAAGTTACTGTGGTAATCGAAGGACAGTTTCCTTCAATTTCATATTTAAAGGTGTAGAAGCCAGGTGCAGGCACTGACGGATCTAATATATTACCGTTTAAAGCACCAGAGTTATCTGTATCTATCCAGGTTCCGCTTTCATCATAATCACCGGTTAGAAGGTCGAATAGGTCATATTCTCCCTGGTCATCACAAATGCTTTCCCCTTGAACTGTAGTTATTTCCTGAGCAACAGGCTCTTCGATAACTACCGTAGTAAGATCTGATAACTGACCAAATTCATCCTGAGCAACTACATCGTAGGTGCCAGGTGTAAGGTTAGTAAACACCCCTTCAGTCTGGTAGTTCTCTCCATCAATACTATAAGAAAGGCCTTCCTGTGTATCTACAGTAATAGTTCCCGTTGGTTCGCTACAAGTAGCCTGAGCAACATTCACCGACGGAGCAGCCGGAGGAGCAGGAGCAGGGTCTTCTTCAACCGTTACGGTGAATTGACAGGTTGCTTCATTTCCATTAGAATCAGTCACTGTATAAGAGATCACTGTTTCTCCAACAGGGAACTCTTCACCTGAAGCGATTCCGCTGGTCATGGTTGTGGTAGTTTCTCCACAATTATCTGTGATCGTTAAGGCATCATAAGTAACAATTGTTGAAGTTGTTCCGAATTCAACATTCACTGTAAAACTTTCCGGACATTCTATGGAAGGAGCTTCATTATCTACTACTGTAACGGTAAAGCTAGTTGTTGCAGTTAAACCTGCAGTATCTGTAGCGGTATAAGTAACAATAGTTTCTCCAACCGGAAATTCAGATCCTGAAATAAGGCCTTCAGTCATCACAATACTTTCCACTGCGCAATTATCGGTAGCTGTAGCATCTTCAAAGTTTACAACAGCACCACAAACACCAGAGTCATTATTCACGGTGATATCATCCATGTCACTTATCTGCGGAGCTTCATCATCTGCAATTGTAACGGTAAAGCTACAGGTAGCAGAGTTACCGGCGGCATCTGTTGCAGTGAACTCTACAGTAGTTGCTCCAACAGGAAATTGTTCCCCTGAAGCAGGGCCACTTGTTTGAGTTACGGTTACATCACCAGAATTATCAAAACCAGCAGGAGTTTCAAATTCAACTATAGCACCACATACTCCACCATCTACTCCTTCATCAATATCTGATGGACAGTCAAGGCTTGGATCTTCATTATCTTCTACAGTTACTGTAAAACTACACTCCGTACTATTTCCAGAGGCATCAGTTGCAGTAAATGTTACCGTTGTAGTCCCAATTGGGAACTGTGATCCGGAAACCGGTCCGCCAGTTTGTTCCACACTTACTTCACAATTATCAGTTGCCGTTGCATTATCAAAGTTTACAATGGCGTAAGACTCTCCAGTTTCAGTGGTGGCAGTAATACTAGTAGGACATGATATTTCCGGCATTTCGGCATCGGTAACGGTGACATCAAAACTTGTAGTAGTGGTATTTCCAGACATATCTGTCACGGTAATAGTTACCGTGGTAGTCCCAATTGGAAATTCTGAACCAGATTCAAGACCTTCAGTTACTTCTATAGTATCTACTTCACAGTTATCTGTAGCGATAATACTTTCAAATTCTACCACAGCTCCGCAAACAGCAGGATCACTATCAATATTAATATCAGCAATAGTTTCAATAACAGGAGCTTCATCATCAGAAACATTTACAAGTTGTTCGCATTGAACTGAATTGTTTGAAGCATCTGTAATAGTCCAGGTCACCGTTGTTTGGCCTAATGGGAATACTTCAGGAGCATCATTTTCGAAAGTTAATTCAGTATCACAATTATCGGTAGCAGTAGGCATTCCAAGATCAATTTCAGAGGCATCACATACACCAGCATCAGCTGATATATTTACTTCTGAAGCACACTCGGTAATTACCGGAGCCTCATCATCAGTTACATTTACAATTTGTTCACACTGAACAGAATTATTAGAAGCATCTGTAATAGTCCAGGTCACCGTTGTTTGACCTAACGGGAATACTTCAGGAGCATCATTTTCATAAGTTAATTCAGTATCACAATTATCGGTAGCTGTTGGCATTCCAAGTTCAACTTCAGAAGCTGAACAAACACCCATATCAGCAAAAACTGTTATAGCTTCTGGACATGCAGTTATTACGGGTGCAGAAATGTCTTCAACAGTGATTATCTGTATAAAAGAAACTTCATTACCAGCACAATCAGTAGCGATATAAGATCTTGTGATTGTATAGTTATTATCAGCGTCAGAATCTTTATCAGAAATTAGTTCATCAAAAGATACTTCTAGTGATCCCGAGCAGTTATCTGAAGCAGTTAAAGTTACCGCAGCAGGAACAGCATCACATTCTACAGTTAGTTCTTCTGATGGCAATTCTTCATTGAATTCCGGCGCATCGGTATCTATCACATTGATCGTCTGTATATGGCTAATCTCATTATTCGCATCGTCTGTAGCAGTCCAGGTTCTGGTGATAGTATATTCATTTGGACAATTGTCATCTTTCCCTGAAATTTCTTCAGTAAAATCTACCGTAACCTCACTAACACAATTATCTGAAGCAGTAAGAACAGGAGCAGTCGGAACAGCATCACACTCCACTGTTACATCAGAAGGAAGGTTCTCATTGAACGATGGTGCACCAGTATTCTGGATTGTAAAAATTTGATTCTCAGAAGTTTCATTTCCAGCACAATCGGTAGCGATCCAGGTACGAGTCACTGTATATTCTTTATCTGTTTCGTTCTCTTTTGTAGAAATTTCTGAAAATTTAACTTCTACGTTTTCTGCACAATTATCGGTTGCCGTAATGGATGGTACCTCAGGAAGGTTTTCACATTCCATTGTCATATCCGCAGGAATTGTTTCATTAAATTCCGGAGCAATAGTGTCTTCTACGGTAATAGTTTGAACGTATTCCAGTTCGTTACCTGCGCAATCAGATGCGAACCATGTTCTTGTAATAGTATATTCGTTAGTACATTCATCATCCTGTCCGGAAAATTCTTCAGTATAAGTTACATTAAGAGCGCCTGAACAATTATCGGTTGCAGTAAGAGTAGCTGCTGTTGGAATGTTATCACATTCTACTGTTAGTTCTGCAGCTGGTAAAGTTTCCTGATCGAATTCCGGAGCAACTGTATCTTCAACAGTTATAACCTGAACGTGTTCTAATTCATTACCTGCGCAATCAGACGCGAACCATGTTCTTGTAATAGTATATTCGTTCGTACATTCATCATCCTGTCTGGAAAATTCTTCAGTATAAGTTACATTAAGAGCGCCTGAACAATTATCGGTTGCAGTCAAAGTTGCTGCTGTTGGAATGTTATCACATTCTACTGTTAGTTCTGCAGCTGGTAAAGTTTCCTGATCGAATTCCGGAGCAACTGTATCTTCAACAGCTATAACCTGAACGTGTTCTAATTCATTACCTGCGCAATCAGACGCGAACCATGTTCTTGTAATAATATATTCGTTAGTACATTCATCATCCTGTCCGGAAAATTCTTCAGTATAAGTTACATTAAGAGCGCCTGAACAATTATCGGTTGCAGTCAAAGTTGCTGCAGCTGGAACATTATCACATTCTACTGTGAGTTCCGCAGCAGGTAAAGTTTCCTGGTTGAATTCCGGAGCAACAGTGTCTTCTACAGTAATCGTCTGCGTAAAAGAAACATCATTACCTGAACAATCTTTAGCGAACCAGTTTCTAATAATAGTATACTCATTTGCGCATTCATCATCACGTCCTTCAAAGGTTTCAGAATAAGTAACTTCAATTTCACCAGAACAATTATCATTAGCTGTTAAGGTAGCAGCCTCAGGGATACTATCACATTCTACAGTTAAAGTCTCAGCAGGAAGTGTTTCGTTGAACGTTGGATCAGTATTATCTTCAAGAATTAGTGTTATGGAAGCTGATGCCTGACCACCACAATTATCGGTAGCATAAAAAGTTCTGATAACGGTTGGAAAACATCCTCCATTATCCTGAATATTATCAGTATACGTGACGCTAACCAATTCCTGGTCATCGCTAGCGGTATATCCTGTAGCTCCAAATACATCTTTAATATCTTCAGAGCCATCAGTATCTAGTGGAAATCTTGCATTTTCAGTAGTAATTTCTTCAGAAGTACAGATTTCAAGAGTTAAAGTTTCAGGTACAGTGATTTCAGGATCAACATTATTTAGAACTTCGATTTCCACAATTATTTCATTGGTACAAACTACATCTGTTTGTGCGCTGGCTAATGAACCAACTATGGTATAAAATCCTGCTTCAAGTGAACCATTGTTATCGGTTACATTCTGATTTTCAGAACTGAAAATTTCGAAAGTTACGGAATCATCTTTGGTAACTGTAATCATTCCATCAGCCTCACCATTACAGGTTACTGAAGTTGCTTCAGCAGAAAGTTCAATTTCTGGAAGTATTTCAACCACAACCATTAATCTCTCTACACTTTCGCAACCATCTATAATTTTGGAAGCATAATAATCTTCACCATCTGTTAGAACAATATCAGAATCCAGAGAAATATCAGTAGCATCGTTCATATACCACATGATATTATTACCAGAAGGAGATAAATCAGCCACGGTTGCGCCTCCATCAAAACAGAAAGTTTGAACCGCTTCTCCAGTAGGAGCACTAGGATCCGCAATATCAACAATTACTTGCAGGTACTCATCACTCTCACAACCCTCAACAGTTTGAGTAGCGAAATAATCTTCATTGTCTACAAGAGCGGTAGTAGCATCAAGGGCATTGTCATCACCTTGTTCTGCATACCACTTAATATTGGTTCCGGTAGCTGAAAGATCAGCTACAGTTGGAGTGTCGATAGCACAGAAATCCTGAGTTGCTTCTCCAGTAGGAGCACTAGGATCCGCAATATCAACAATTACTTGCAGATACTCATCACTCTCACAACCCTCAACAGTTTGTGTAGCGAAATAATCTTCATTGTCTACAAGAGCGGTAGTAGCATCAAGTGCGTTCTCATCACCTTGTTCTGCATACCACTTAATATTGGTTCCGGTAGCTGAAAGATCAGCTACAGTTGGAGTGTCGATAGCACAGAAATCCTGAGTTGCTTCTCCAGTAGGAGCACTAGGATCCGCAATATCAACAATTACTTGCAGGTACTCATCACTCTCACAACCCTCAACAGTTTGAGTAGCGAAATAGTCTTCATTGTCTACAAGAGCGGTAGTAGCATCAAGGGCATTGTCATCACCTTGTTCTGCATACCACTTAATATTGGTTCCGGTAGCTGAAAGATCAGCTACAGTTGGAGTGTCGATAGCACAGAAATCCTGAGTTGCTTCTCCAGTAGGAGCACTAGGATCCGCAATATCAACAATTACTTGCAGGTACTCATCACTCTCACAACCCTCAACAGTTTGAGTAGCGAAATAATCTTCATTGTCTACAAGAGCGGTAGTAGCATCAAGGGCATTGTCATCACCTTGTTCTGCATACCACTTAATATTGGTTCCGGTAGCTGAAAGATCAGCTACAGTTGGAGTGTCGATAGCACAGAAATCCTGAGTTGCTTCTCCAGTAGGAGCACTAGGATCCGCAATATCAACAATTACTTGCAGATACTCATCACTCTCACAACCCTCAACAGTTTGTGTAGCGAAATAATCTTCATTGTCTACAAGAGCGGTAGTAGCATCAAGTGCGTTCTCATCACCTTGTTCTGCATACCACTTAATATTGGTTCCGGTAGCTGAAAGATCAGCTACAGTTGGAGTGTCGATAGCACAGAAATCCTGAGTTGCTTCTCCAGTAGGAGCACTAGGATCCGCAATATCAACAATTACTTGCAGATACTCATCACTCTCACAACCCTCAACAGTTTGAGTAGCGAAATAATCTTCATTGTCTACAAGAGCGGTAGTAGCATCAAGTGCGTTCTCATCACCTTGTTCTGCATACCACTTAATACTGGTTCCGGTAGCTGAAAGATCAGCTACAGTTGGAGTGTCGATAGCACAGAAATCCTGAGTTGCTTCTCCAGTAGGAGCACTAGGATCCGCAATATCAACAATTACTTGCAGATACTCATCACTCTCACAACCCTCAACAGTTTGTGTAGCGAAATAATCTTCATTGTCTACAAGAGCGGTAGTAGCATCAAGTGCGTTCTCATCACCTTGTTCTGCATACCACTTAATATTGGTTCCGGTAGCTGAAAGATCAGCTACAGTTGGAGTGTCGATAGCACAGAAATCCTGAGTTGCTTCTCCAGTAGGAGCACTAGGATCTTGTATTGTTATGGAGGTGTTTGTTGAATAATCACAGTCATTATCACTAAAGTAATAAGTAACGGTATAAGTTCCAGCTAAACTGGAAGAAAGATTAATTTTCCCAGTTGTTGAATCAATAATTAGGTTAGGCGAAGAACCTTCGTAAGTTCCACCACTAACGCCTGTTTGAGTTACAGAAGCGGTACCATCAATAGAGCAATATGGAGAATCCTCATAGGAGATTGAAGCATCACCTGGTTCAAATACAATAACAGTTTTAGTTTCAGTTTTAGTAAGATTACCATCATAGGCCTCTAAAGTAACTTCATAAGTTCCTGAGGCTTCAAAATCAAACGAAGGATTTTGTTCGTCCTCAATTTCTCCTAAAATAATAGTCCCAGTTTCATCTTTGAATATCCACGTATATTCGTAACCCGATGCAGGAGGATAACCTCCAGTGGTTAAATCGGTAAACGAAACTATTTCTGAGTTACAGTCCTGATTATAAGAGAAATTCGCAACAAGTGGCGTTCTAACTAAAAAGCCAGGATCATTTCCATAACACTGAGAATTACTTCCTCCAGGACCTAGATCCGGACAAGTTTTATTTAATGAGTTACCAGTTTGCCATCTCATAAAAATGTCCTTAATCTCAAGTTTATCACCCCAACTCCAGGTAAAATTGCTAATAAAAACTGGTGTGTTTTTTATCACTTCTTCTTTCTCAAAAAGACACTCTTCGACTTCAGTATCAACAATGTCATTGACGTAAATTTTATATTTAACACCTAGGGAGTATGCGTTTGTGGTGCTTCCTCCAAAGGTCGCAAATATCTGGCCATCCACTTCTGTACCTATTGGATAGTCATCACTAGGTGTAAAAGGAGTTCCATCAGATTTCCTGAACTCAACGCTAAGAACGTTTACATTGTTCTGAGGGCAGGTCTGGGCATAAATTCCTATAGAAAGAAATAATGCAGCTAAAAATGTAATAGTAGTTTTCCAAATCATATCTATAATGTTTAGACTTTTAAATAATTTTATACCATCGTCATATTAGCGATAATGTGATTTGGGAACAACATATACCAATGTACCTGAGGTACATAGTTTTATAGGAAAGTTTAAGAGATACCGCTTTTGGCGATAAATAAGATCCGGGGGGGAATCGTAAAAAAGGTAGGTTATAAAAACTGGTAATAAATATAGATTACCATTAGAAGTGGGGGGGTAACTTTTAATTAGTGTTATGATGTAAAATTATCATAAATAAATGTTTCAAAGGATTTTCTGAATTAATATTAGATGAATTTCAATTAAAAGTCGATGAGAAACATAGTGTTATACTTGTAAATACCTCAATTTGAAGGAAATATACTTATAAAGTTTGTTAATTTTGTAGGAAATTACAATTTTAAATAAGGGATTTCCCCTAGAAAATGTAAAAATGAGGTCAATTCGTACAGGATTTTTTATACGATAAAATTGGTAGTTAAAAGACTACTTTTTTAATTGTTTTATAGAATAGTATGGAAAAATGGAATATTTTATCTTTAAGTATCTTATAGTTTTTTTCTGCCTTGAAATTTAAACTTGTAAATTGCAGTAAACTTACCTTGATCAAATGCAAAAGGATTTAAAAGCTTATCGTAAATCTTATGAGAAAGGAAAACTTCTTGAAGAAGATATTCCTGCGAATCCAAATGATTTATTTAAATCATGGTTTCATTTAGCCGATACATCTTCTCATGTAGAAGAAGCCAATGCCATGAGTATTTCTACTGTTAATAAAAATGGTTTTCCTAAAGCCAGGGTGGTATTGCTTAAAGGTTACGGGATTGATGGTTTTACCTTTTTTACAAACTATAATTCTAGCAAAGGAAAGGATCTACTAGAAAACCCCAAATGTTGTATCTCATTTTTCTGGCCTTCTTTAGAAAAACAAATTATCATACAGGGGATAGTCGAGAAAATTTCAGATAAAAAGTCTGAGGAATATTTTCAATCCAGACCGCGAGGAAGTCAGTTAGGAGCTCTTGCTTCTAATCAAAGCTCGGTTATTCCATCAAGGGATTATCTTGAAGATAAACTTACCAGGTTGGAAAAAGAATATGAAAATAAACAAATCCCTAAACCTAAGGAATGGGGTGGTTTTTTACTTAAACCAGTAAGTTTTGAATTCTGGCAGGGTAGAGCAAATCGCTTACATGACAGGATACTGTTTACTCAAGAAGAAAATAATTGGAAAATTGAAAGACTGGCACCGTAATTATGAAAAGATTAATTTTAGTTAGACATGGTAAATCCAGCTGGGATAATAACCTTCCAGATCATAAGCGACCACTAAAGAAAAGGGCTTATAATGATGCTGAGCTTGTTTTAAGTGCATTTCAGCATTTTTATCAACCTGGTGCGCTTTTCTGGACCAGTTATGCGGTAAGAGCACACGAAACAGCTAAATTGTTCAAAGAGCGATTGAAAATTAAAGATATAGATTTTAAAGTAAAGGAAGACCTGTATACTTTCAATCAAAACGAATTACTGTCTGAAATTAAGACCTGTGATAATAGCAGAGATAAACTAATTGTATTCGGGCACAATCCTGCCATGACAATTCTTGTGAATTCTCTGGGAGATAAAAAGCTGGATAATCTTCCTACCACAGGTTTGTGCGTGATAGATTTTGAAGTAGACTCCTGGGACCAGATACGCAAGGGAAAAACAATTTTAACCTTATTGCCTAAAAATCTTCGATAGACCTTTATGGCCGAGAAACGTTATATAAACAGAGAGTTAAGCTGGTTATCTTTTAATGCCAGAGTTTTACAGGAAGCCGCAGATGAAACAGTCCCCTTAATTGAAAGGCTTAGGTTTCTCGGAATATTTTCCAATAATCTTGATGAATTTTTCAAGGTTAGATATGCCACGGTTAAACGTATTGACCTTGCCGGAAAAGCTGGGAAAAGTGTTTTAGGCGGAATAAAAGCCAGTAAACTTCTTGAAGCGATTACCAAAATTGTGATCGATCAGCAGTCTGAAAGTTTAAAAATTCTTGAAGACATTCAAACTAAGCTACGAGGTCATAACATAAATATTATAAAGGAAAATGAGGTAACCGGAAGTCAGCAGGAATTCATTAAAAACTTTTTCCTTAGTAAGGTGAGTCCGGCTCTGGTAACTATAATTTTGAATGATCTTCCTGAAATGCCTTCATTAAAGGATAGCGCGGCCTATTTAGCGGTAAAAATGGTTATGACAGATGAAACCGAGCCTGCCCAGGGAATTGCAAAAATCCTTAATAAACCACCAAAAGAAAAAAGGTATGTCTTAATTGAAATCCCAAGAAATATAGAACGCTTTGTGGTATTGCCGGAAGAAAATGGAGAACAGTTTATAATACTATTAGATGATCTCATTAGGTATAATCTAAATACCATATTCAATATTTTCAAATATGAAAGCCTTTCGGCTCATATGATCAAAATTACGAGAGATGCAGAGCTGGACCTGGATAGTGATCTTAGTAAAAGTTTCATCGAGAAGATTTCAGATAGTGTAAAAGACAGGATAAAGGGTGACCCTGTTAGATTTGTTTATGATAAGAACATAGACAGTGATACGCTCACCTACCTTATGAATAAGATGGGGATTGATTCTACTGATAGTATTATACCTGGCGGTAGATATCATAACCGCAGGGATTATATGGATTTTCCAAGTATAGGAAAAGAAGATCTTTATTATGAAGTGAGGGAGCCATTGCCCATTCCCGGGTTAATTCTTCAAACAAGTGTATTAAAAGGAATTGCCGAAAAGGATTATTTGCTTTATACACCTTACCAGAGCTTTGCCTATGTTGTTAAGTTTTTGAGAGAAGCAGCTTTAGATCCTAAGGTTAAGACAATAAAAATCACGATTTACCGGCTCGCAAAAATATCACATATCGCCAGTTCGCTTATTAATGCGGTTAAAAATGGTAAAAAAGTTACTGTTCAAATCGAGCTTAGAGCAAGATTTGATGAAGTTGCAAATATTCGGTATGCAGAACAGATGCAGGAGGAGGGTGTAAAACTTATCTTTGGAGTTCCCGGTCTCAAAGTTCACTGTAAGACCTGCGTTATTGAAAGGGAAGAAGAAGGTAAACTTAAAAGATATGGCTTTATAAGTACCGGGAACTTTAATGAAAATACTTCCAGGGTTTATACAGATTATACTTTATTTACTGCCGATCCTTCTATTCTGAAGGAAGTCAATATGGTATTTGACTTTTTTGAAACCAATTACAAGGTAAATAAATACAAACATCTTATTGTTTCTCCTCACTATACCAGGAATGTAATTTATAATCTTATTCAAAATGAGATTGATAATGCTAAAAATGGCAAGCCATCTGGGATTCGTCTAAAACTGAATAGTCTTTCAGATAATGGCGTAATAGATAAGCTATATATGGCCAGTAAAGCGGGAGTGAAGATAAAACTAATTATTCGTGGTATATGTTGTCTGGTTCCCGGTGTTGAAGGCTTAAGTGAAAATATTGAAGCTATAAGCATCGTGGATAAATTTCTGGAGCATCCCAGAGTTTTTATATTTGAGAATAATGATGATTCCCGGGTTTATATTTCTTCCGCAGATTTTATGACGAGAAACCTTGACCAGCGAGTAGAGATTTCTTGCCCTATTTATGATGAAGATATCAAGCAAGAACTTATGGAAACATTTGAAATTAGCTGGAGCGATAACGTGAAAGCAAGAAACCATTGCCGTGGTATGGAAAATCCATACAGGGATAACAAAGAACCAAAACTGCGCTCACAGTTCGCTTTATATGATTATTATTTAAAAAAAATTGATATTAACGAGTAATGATAAAACAAAAAACATACGCCGCAATTGATATTGGTTCCAATGCCGTTAGACTTTTAGTGTCTACCATTACAGAAAAAGAAGGTATGGAAACTAACTTTAGAAAGACTTCTCTTGTTAGGGTTCCAATTAGGTTGGGAGCAGATGTATTCTTAAAAAAGAAGGTATCTGAAAAGAATACCACAAGAATGATAGATACCATGCATGCTTTTAATTTAATTATGAAATCTCATGGTGTTGAAAAATATAAGGCCTGTGCCACTTCAGCAATGAGAGAAGCACAAAATGGGGATGAAATTGCGCAAATTATTAAGAAGAAATCTGGGTTAGATATTGAGATCATCGATGGAAGTCACGAAGCCGCTATTATTGCAGCAACAGATCTTCATGCGCTTATTCAAAATGACTGTAATTATCTCTATGTAGATGTGGGGGGAGGTAGTACCGAGTATACCATGTACAGCAATGGTAAAACGGTGGCCTCAAGATCTTTTAAGGTGGGTACCGTAAGGATGATGGAAGATCTTGTAGAACATAAGACCTGGGAAGAGATGCAGCAATGGGTAAAGGAAACCACCAGAAATTTTGAAGAAATAGATCTGATTGGTTCCGGAGGAAACATCAACAATATTTTCAAAACGAGCGGAAAAAAGGTAGGGAAACCCTTAAGCCTCAAATATCTTAAAGATTACGATGAGAAGTTGAATTCTTACACTTATGAAGAGAGAATTACAGAGTTGGACTTAAAGAATGATAGGGCAGATGTAATTATTCCTGCATCCAGGATCTATGTTAATTCTATGAAATGGGCCAAAGCAAATTGGATACATGTCCCTCAAATTGGTCTTGCAGATGGGATCATAAAATCTTTATACAACGAATCAAATAGGAAAAAGAAGGCCTAACCGTGAATGCTTTCGTCTTTTCCAAGATCTTTCATGATCTTTGCTTCAAACTCTAAGAGTTCCTGCCATTTTTGATCTACGATCTCGCGATCTCCGTACTGCCTGGCAAATTTGAGGAACATCGTATAATGGTTTGCCTCGCTCACCATAAGATCACGGTAAAATTTTGCAAGTTCTTTATCTTCCAGTTCTTCAGATAGAAGTCTAAAGCGTTCACAACTCCTGGCTTCAATTAAACCTGCAATTAATAAACGATGAACCATTTGTGTGGTTCGACTCCCACCTTTTGGAAAGAAATCACGTAATTTCAATACATATTCATCTTTCCTGTCACGTCCCATGGTGAAGCCCATATTGAGAATGCGATCATGAACCATTTTAAAATGCCCCATCTCTTCTCGGGCTAACGCAGTCATAGCAGTTACTAATTCTGAATATTCAGGGTAAGTGACAATCAAGGAAATTGCGGTTGATGCTGCTTTTTGCTCACAATAAGCATGATCTACAAGGATGTCTTCAATATTTTTTTCAGCAATATCAGCCCATCTTGGGTCTGTAGGTAATTTTAGTCCTAACATATCTAAACGTCTAAATCAAAAGTTGCCCTAAGTTTATCTAAAAGGGGATTTGCCTCCTTAAGTTTCTCGTATTTCTCTTGTGGTGTAAAAGCGTATTTCCTGGAAGTTGCTTCATCTACGTGGATATGTAGACGAATATGCGTGTTTCTTAAATGGGCTTTCAAATACGCCATGAGCCTGTTTTCTTCTCTTTCAAGATCCAGTTTCATGGTCTCATTGGGAAAAGTAAGATGAATATCTTTTCCTTGAAGTGTAGGAGTTTGTGATTCAAAAATAGATGCAAGTATCTTTTCTCCTTTCCTCTTTAATTTATCGGTATAATTTTTCCATTGGAGTACGAGATCTTCTTCACTAAAAGAATCATCCATCACTTTTTCTACAGGCATCATCGCCTTTTGCTTTTCAGCAAGTTCTTTTTTCTTGCCAATACTCTTCATAGATAGCCCGGAAACTTTTTCTCTTTTAATCTCAGGAAAAGCTTTTTGTTCCGGTTCTTTTTCTGCTGAAGTTTTTACTTCCTTACTCTTGTTTTGCTTGTCTGGAACTGATTCATTTTTGGCTAAGACTTCATTCTTCGGTTCGTGAATTTCATTTTCATGAGGGATGGATGTCTTAGAATCATCTGCCGCTTCAGTATCCTGAATATTTTGTGCTATTGTGCTTGTATCTGCGGGACGGTCTTCTGAATAGTAAATATCTTCTTTCTCATCAGTACAGCTTTCCTTTGAAACATCTGGTTTAGGAAGTGGAATTTCTTCTGAAGGAGAAGAATTATCATGTTCATTTTCTCTGACGAGAGTTTTTTTCTCTGTAGGAATACTCACAGCTTCCTGTTCAAAGTTTGAAGCAGGAACTATCTTGCGATCAGACTTTTTTTTTTCTGAATCAAAGCTAATCGATGCAAGTTGCATCAGGCAAAGCTCTACCAATAATCTTTGATTATGACTGCTCTTATATTTTAGATCACAGGAATTTGCAAGTTCTATAGCTTCCAGTAAAAATTGATGTGAAGTTTTTTGAGACTGTTCAAAATATTTAGCTTTTGTTTGATCCCCAACTTCCAGTAGGGCAATGGTCTTTTGATCTTTGCAAACCAATAAATCTCTAAAGTGCGAGGCAAGCCCGGCTATAAAATGATGACCATCAAAACCACTGGAGAGAATATCATTGTAATTTACGAGTAACTGTGGGATATTATTCTCCAAAATCAGGTCTGTTACCTGCATATAGGTGTCGTAATCCAACACATTCAGGTTTTCGGTTACGGCCTGTCTTGTAAGATCATTTCCGCTAAAACTAACCACTCTGTCATAGATAGAAAGAGCGTCCCTCATAGCACCATCAGCTTTCTGCGCGATAATATGCAATGCGTCATCTTCGGCATTTACACCTTCCTGCTGGGCGATGTGTCCTAGATAATTTTTAGCATCGGTGACGGTGATTCTCTTAAAATCGAAGATCTGACAACGAGAGAGTATCGTTGGTATAATTTTATGTTTTTCTGTAGTTGCAAGAATAAAGATCGCATGTTTTGGCGGCTCTTCCAGAGTTTTTAAAAAGGCATTAAACGCGGAAGCTGAAAGCATGTGAACCTCATCTATAATATAGACCTTGTAATTCCCAACCTGAGGCGGAATTCGTACCTGATCTATTAGATTACGAATATCATCTACAGAGTTATTGGAAGCGGCATCCAGTTCAAAAATATTGAATGCAAAATCTTCATCTGGATCCTGCGTTTCTTTTTGATTGATCATTTTCGCAAGAATACGGGCACAGGTAGTTTTACCAACCCCACGCGGACCTGTAAATAACAGTGCCTGGGCCAGGTGATTGTTGTTTATGGCATTTGCCAGGGTATTTGTGATTGCCTGTTGGCCAACAACATCTTTAAAGGTTTGCGGCCTGTATTTTCTTGCCGATACTACGAAATGCTCCATCCAAAAGATTTGAATTACAAATATAAAAATCACAAGTCTAAACGCCAGTGTAGAGATGCTTATTTATGAACAAATACGGGAAGAAATCAACATAAATTAACTTACATTTGTCGGGAAGCAGGCCGCCTTATCGTTCCGACATTATTTCGGAGAGGAAAGTCCGGACACCGTAGAGCAGCATAGTGGGTAACGCCCATCGGTCGTGAGATCAGGACAAGTGCAACAGAAAGAATGTACAGGTTAAGCTGTAGTGAAACCAGGTAAACTCTATGCGGTGCAATGCCATGTATACCGGTATCTAAGGATCGCTCGTCCGTTGCCGGAGGGTAGGCAGCTAAAAATTAGCGGTAACGCTAATTTCAGATAAATGATAAGGAGTCCGATCAATTATCGGATGACAGAATCCGGCTTACAGGCCTGCTTTTTTATTCTTCAATTTGTTTATAAACCCGCACGTAATCTACAAGGAATTTTTGAGGAAAGATCTCTTTGTCTACTTCTCCCGCCCAATTACCGCCCAGGGCAAGATTTAAAATAAGATAAAATGGCTTTCTAAAAGGATTGTTTTTACTACCTGCCTGGTCAATATCAAAACTGTAGTACAGGGAATTATCAATAAGAAACTCAATTTTTTCTGAAGTCCAGTTAACAGAATACACATGAAATTTCTTTGAAGGATTGCTTATTGCTTTAACTCCCCCGCTAGATTTGATTCCCTGAGGATTGTCCCAGGGGTAATGTACGGTCGCATGGATCTCATTGGGTTCTACACCCACATGTTCCATAATATCAATTTCCCCGGCGTATGGGTATTCAATTTCCTCAAAATTTGCTCCCAGCATCCAGATAGCAGGCCATACCCCATTGCCTTCAGGTAATTTTGCACGTACCTCTACACGTCCATATTTGAATTCAAATTTGTCTTTAGTGTTGATGCTGCCAGAGGTGTAGTTGGAAGATTCAGTATTTATGCGATAGTTTTTTATGTTAGGATCAAATCTTTTATTCTTGAAATGTTCTTTTTTGGCAATTAATTCCAGCTTTCCGTTCTTGATAAGAACATTCTTTTTTCTTTTGGTGTAGATCTGTTCCTCCAGATTCCTTATAAATCCTGTTTCATAATTCCATTTTTCAGGATCGGGTTTTCCGGTATCGAGAAATTCATCACTCCAAACCAGTTGATAATTTTGGGCTTTAAGCATTTGAAAGGATTGTAAAATAAAAAAGCAGCTAAAAATAATTGGGAAATATTTCATCTAACTTCAATTAGCAGAAATGATGCCATTTGCCCAAATAATTGCTTCTTCCTTGTTTTGAAATAACTCATAAGGAACGGGGGAGAAGTTCTTCTCAAAATTAGCAGTCTTTAATTTCTCAATTTTATCGCTAATTACTGCGATGCCTTTCAGTTTATTTATTTGAATAAGATCAATATACACCACAGGGTTCACATTATAATTATACTTCCTGTGAGTAATGTAAACAAAGCTTCTATCTTTAAAATGACTGATACAGATCTCACGGAGTTTTTCGATATGCTCCTTTTCAATGATTAGATCTTCTTTTATGGTTGAAATAACCATCGATTCATAGAAAACAAGATTTGTGAAACTTAGTTCAAGTTCTTTAGTAGATTGGGTCATAACTGAAGATAGTCAATTATTCGAAAAAACTAAAGACAGAACCACCATATTTGCGACTTTCCCTGAAGTTTTCAAGCTCTGAAAGATCGGTGTGTTTAGAATGTTCAATAATTAACTGTCCATCTTCATTTAGCATATTATTTTGAAAAACCAGCTCACTTATTTTAGCAAACTTCTTATCATCAAAATTATAAGGAGGATCTGCAAATATGATATCCGCTTTTACTGATACTTTTTCAAGATATTTAAATACATCACTTTTGATGGTGGTGATAGGGAAGTCAAGTTCTGCAGAAGTTTTCTTGATAAATTTCACACAGTCAAAATTGGCATCTACAGCAGTAATAGTTTTAGCACCCCGGGCAGCAAATTCATAAGCGATGTTTCCTGTACCCGAAAAAAGATCAATAATGCTGAGATCCTGAAGATGATAGTGGTTATTCAGGATATTAAATAAAGCTTCCTTGGCAACATCTGTAGTAGGCCGTACAGGTAATTTTGACGGAGCTGTTATTCTTCTTCCTTTATGAGTTCCTGAGATAATTCGCATTATAGAGATTGGATTAAAAGATACTCAGAGCGTTCTTCTTCCGGTTTGTTTTCAGTGTTAAATTGAAAAGAATGAAATGGCCCCATAAATGAAATATTTTTGATGTAATTCCAGGCCATTTTATATTCTTCAGAATCTTTCGAGATATCCCCAAACATGATCAGTTCAAATTCATGTGGATCTAAATTAAGCTGTTCCGCAGTAAATAACAGATAATAAAGAAAATCTTCTTTGGTATCGTATTCAAAACTATTTGCAAAGATTAGTTTACTATGCTCAATAACTACCAATTGGTAAGTATTAAGATGGGAATGTAAATAGACTTTTGGTGCAGAATTTTGGTTTGGAATACTAAGTAGAGAATCAATAAGGACACTTAAACTGTGACGATATTCAAATTCTCCGTATTTATCAAAAAAATAGTTGTTGATATTCGCGTATGGAATATAGACATTCACAATATCCTTTTGAATCTTATCAAAAGCAATAAAATCGGTCTTAAGAATTTTTGTATTGAATTTTAGAAAGCTTGCAGCATGGTCTTCATCAAATAATTCTTCTGGTACCAGCGTAAAAAGGCTGTTGGTATACAGAAGTTTAACTTCGTCTACAGGTTGATTCAATTTCTCCTCTTGCTCATAAGCAAGCTCTATTCTGGATAATACTTTAACAGGATCCAGTTGCTTTTCAAATTGGACCTTTTTAAAATAACTTATCGTGTTATCCTGTAGATCCAGCATACAAAAAGAAAGTCCATTCAAGCTAACCTGAATGGACAATTTCTTATTGTGTGTATTTTCTCTAGTTGTCTCTTTCTCCACCATACCTGTCAAATCCATTACCACTGGTACTAACTTCGGTCATGGAACCAACACTAATATAACGACCGTTAACATCGTCAACAGACTGTACTTCGTTTTCCTGAAGAACTAGTGTTCTATCCTGGTCTCCAAGAACAACAGCTTTGGCGATTCGGGCTTCAAACACCGGAATTTTATTTTCTCCTTTAGTGATCGTACCTGCTTTAAGTTCAAATTTCTCATCTACACCTTCTACTGGTACATTCATCATTGTACGATATCTTTCTTCATTTCCTTTAAATAAAGAATCTTTTACTGGAACGAATCCAAGCGTATCAATGATCACTTTTTCTATGTATTGATCTACACCATAGGTCTTTTTGTATTCTTCATCAAGAAGTGTAGTATCACGACGTTGAGTAATAGCAAATTCTGCCGTATCAAGGAACCTTACCAGCTTATCCCAGTCTCCCTGGAATTGCCCGGTTACTTCCTGATGTGCTAATTCGGCGTTTCTGATGTCTTTAAGGTTTTTAATCACCTTAGTGTATCTTTTCTCCTTTACTTTGTTAAATTGAAGTGGTTCGTAAACCGCGTTGAAAGTAAGATATGCCAGGAAGATAATCACCAACCAAAGAAGTATCTGTATTACAAATCTCATGCTTTAATAGTTTATGTTTTAATTTGAAGGTTATTGGTTACACGCAAATCTACAACTTTTTTTTATTCGTAAAAGTTTCTGCCATAAAAATCCATTCTTATCTTTGAGATTTTATGCACTTTCTATGGAAAAAATCACTCCAGATTCCTTTTTTAAATTATTAATCGAAGATCTAGGATTTAAAGCTACAGATAAACAGGATGTCGCTTTGCAAATGTTATCTGAATTTGTAGTTAGTGGAGGGAAAGACAGGCTCTTTTTACTCCGGGGATTCGCCGGAACTGGAAAAACAACCATCATAAGTACGCTGGTGAAGAATCTATGGAAGATAAGGAAATCTGGTGTCTTACTGGCACCTACGGGTAGGGCGGCCAAGGTAATCTCTAATTACTCTAAAAAAGAAGCTTTTACTATTCACAAAAAAATATATTTTCCTAAGAAATCGAGTGGAGGAGGGGTTCAATTTACACTTCAGCCAAATAAACATAAAAACACATTGTTTATTGTCGATGAAGCATCGATGATTTCAGACGATGGGGGAAATTCAAAATTATTTGAAAATGGCTCTTTGCTGGATGATCTTATTCAATATGTGTATCAGGGACATAATTGCCAGTTAATCCTTATTGGAGATACTGCGCAGTTACCTCCGGTAAAGATGGATCTGAGCCCGGCGCTGGAAGAACAAAAGCTTGAATTCAATTACAATAAGCAGGTATCTTTTATTGAACTGGATGAAGTAGTTAGGCAGAGTGAAGAAAGCGATATTTTGCATAATGCGACTCTTATCCGGGAAAGTTTGCAGGAAGAGTTCTATGAAAGTTTTCAATTTGAACTTACTCAGAATAAAGATGTAATTAGGCTGATAGACGGATATGAAATCATGGACGCCATCCAGGATTGTTATACTTCAGACGGGCATGAGGATACAAGTATTATTGTTCGTTCTAATAAACGAGCGAATATGTACAATCAGCAAATTAGATCCAGGATCCTTTTTCAGGAAGAAGAACTTTCCGCTGGTGATTATTTAATGGTGGTGAAGAACAATTATTTCTGGGTAAAACCTACCAGTGAAGCTGGGTTTATTGCTAATGGAGATATTGTGAAGGTTCTGGAGATCTTCGGATTCAAGGAACTTTATGGATTCCGGTTTGCTGAAGTTCAGGTACAAATGGTAGATTATCCAAAAATGAGACCTTTTGAAACTGTGATCATGCTGGATACTTTAACCAGCAATACACCTTCGCTTACTTATGATGAATCAAATAAATTATACGAAGAGGTAAAGAAGGATTATGCTAATGAGCGTTCTAAGTACAAGCAGTTTATGAATATTAAGAATAATAAATACTTTAATGCGCTTCAAATAAAATTTTCCTATGCGATCACATGCCATAAATCACAAGGGGGACAATGGAAAAATGTATTTATCGAGCAGCCATATTTGCCAAATGGCGTAGGAAAGGAATACTTGAGATGGCTTTACACCGCCATGACAAGAGCACAGGATAAATTATATCTCATAGGTTTTGGAGATGATTTTTTCACAGCTAACTAATTACTATTTTTACTGAAAAATTGAAATGAAAGAAACTTCTAAAAACCGGATCATAGCCATGATCCCTGCACGTTATAAAGCTTCCAGATTTCCGGGGAAATTAATGAAAGATCTTAATGGTAAGACGGTAATTGTACGTACTTATGAAGCTGCGGTAAATACAGGTCTTTTTGATGAAGTTTATGTGGTTACAGATAGTAATAAGATCTTTGATGAGATAGTAAACGAAGGCGGACAGGTAATAAGAAGTAATAAAGAGCATGAGTGCGGAAGCGATCGTATTGCTGAAGCTGTTGAGAAAATGGAAATAGATATTGTGGTGAACGTTCAGGGAGATGAACCATTTATAGATAAAAATAGTCTGGCAAAATTGCTCGAGGTTTTTGAACAGGAAGGGGCTGAAGTAATAGATCTGGCATCTTTGAAAACACCATTGAAAGATAGCGACGATATTACCAACCCTAATAATGTAAAGGTGATTACCGGGAAAGATGATTTTGCACTTTACTTTTCGAGATTTCCAATTCCGTATCCCAGAGATACTTCCGCGAATGTCACTTATTTCAAGCATATCGGGATTTATGCTTTCAGAAAATCAGCCTTGATGGATTTTTACCGTTTACCAATGCTGCCTTTGGAAGCTGCGGAAAAGATAGAATGCATAAGGTACCTGGAATATGGTAAAAAGATAAAGATGGTAGAAACCAGTGTAAAAAGTATTGGGATAGATACTCCCGAAGATCTTGAAAAAGCAAGGAAGCTACTTAGTTAATTACTAACAGCTTCTTTATAGGTTTTGAGTGCTCTTTCCCTGGCTTCTTTGTGATCTACCATTTTTTCAGGATAGTCATCAGTGCCATATTCCGGAACCCACTCCTTAATATAATCTTTATTCTTGTCGAACTTCTCAATTTGCGTGGTTGGGTTAAAAATCCTGAAATAAGGTGCAGCATCTACACCGCTACCAGCCACCCACTGCCAGTTTCCAACATTGGATGACATTTCATAATCCAGTAATTTCTCAGCAAAATAAGCTTCTCCCCAACGCCAGTCTATCAACAGGTGCTTGCAGAGAAATGACCCAACGAGCATTCTGATCCTGTTATGCATAAAACCTGATTCATTTAACTGGCGCATTCCGGCATCAACTAGAGGATAACCTGTTTTACCCTGTTTCCATAATTCAAATTCCTCATTATTGTTTCTCCAGTTTATACGGTCATATTTTTTTTTAAAAGCATCTGTGACCGTATCTGGAAAATGAAAAAGTATTTGCATAAAAAATTCCCGCCATACTAGTTCGTCCAGAAAAGTTTTGTTTTGCTCTTTATTCGCATCCCGAACCATTTGGCGCACACTCACCGTTCCAAACCTTAAGTGAGGTCCTAAACGGGAAGTACCTTCTACCGCTGGATAATCTCGTTTATCCTTATAATCTTTTATAAGACCAGGTGTTAACTTATAATCCGGTACTTTTAGTGAAGATTTTTTGAAACCTATATCGGCTAAGCTCAAATTTGGCAATCTTGAATTCTCATAAAGATTGTCCATATACCTTTTCGTATAGTGAAAATCCAGATCTATTTTACTGAATTTATCCCTCCATAGATTTTTGTATGGTGTATAAACTACATAGGGATCACTATCTTTTTTTACCACTTCGTCTTTTTCAAATATCACCTGATCTTTAAAATCAAGAAAATCGATATTATTTTCTGATAAAAGTTGCGCTATTTTCTTGTCGCGTTCCTTAGCATAAGGTTCATAATCTCTATTTGTAAAAACCTTTTCAATCCTATAATCCGAAATTAGTGACTTGAATATTCTTTCGAGATTCCCATGGAATATAGCGATAGAGCTTCCATATTTATCCTGAAGTTCATTTCTCATTTTCTGAAGTTCATCGAAAATAAAAGTTACCCGTGCATCATTTTCGGGTAATTTTTCAAGGATCTCAGGATCAAATATGAAAATAGGTAAGACTGGTAAACTATCCTGAAGTGCCGCTTTAAAACCTGCATTATCATCCAGCCTAAGATCTCTTCTAAACCAGAAAACATTTACGTTCTTGCTCATTAATTACTATTTATAGTTGAAAGTCCTCCATCAACACCAAGAACCTGCCCTGTGATCCATGTGCTGTTATCACTCAATAAGAACGCTGCTAAATTGGCGATATCTTTAGGTTCGCCAACTCTTTTTAAAGGATGTCTCTGGTCCATTTTTTGTCTCTTATCATTGTTAGACAATAATTTTTCTGCAAGAGGGGTATCGGTTAGAGAAGGGGCGATCACATTCACTCTAAAACTCGGAGCATATTCAGCAGCCAAAGATTTTGCAAATCCTTCTATAGCTCCTTTGGCCGCTGCCACATTAGTATGGAAAGGCATTCCCACTTTTACGGCAACTGTACTAAAGAAAACAAGACTTGCCTGATTAGAATTTTTCAATTTCTCGAGAACACCTTTGACGCTTCTCACCAATCCGAAGAAATTCAGATTCATTTCCTTTTCAAAATCTTGTGGTTTCATCATTTTAAAAGGTTTAAGGTCAATGCTTCCCGGGCAGTAAACCAGTCCGTCTATAGTATCTGGTAAGTCAAGATCAGCAATATTATCTTTCAAAACGTCAAATTCTAAGTGCGTTACTTTTTTAGCATCCAGATTTGCATTGCTTCTGGAAGCGATAAAAATATTATTATTATCATTTAGCAATTCTGCAATCTGATAACCAATTCCGGTAGAACCACCTATTAATAAAATATTCTTTTTCATCGTTCTTAATTTAATATATCTTGTTTTAAAGTTTTTGAACTATCTGACTCCTCTTTAAACTCTCCAAAAAGCTCTGTGAGTTTCTGTCTTCGATAATCAAAAATTTCTTTAAGCTTTGGTTTAACCATGAAAGGATGGACCATCTGGCCTAAAACTCCAAAAGGTAATTTGTAATCTATAATATCTTCCATTTCCACTCCGCCGGGGACGGGTTTAATAAAATGTTTGTGATGCCAAAGTGCATAAGGCCCAAACCTTTGCTCATCTACAAAGTATTCTCCCTCTCTCACATGGGTTATTTCTGTAACCCATTTGGTTTTAATACCGGCTACGGGAGTAACGATATACTGGATTATCTGTCCCTGAAACATTGGTCTGTCAGCTCCTGAAAGTATTTCAAAACCCATATAATCTGGAGTTATCACTTTTAAATTTTCAGGATCTGAAAGAAAATCCCAGGCTTTCTTCGGGCTGATAGGTAGTTTTTGCACACTTCGTAATGTGTAGATCTTCATTTTATTGCTTTGATGTAAAATTACAGTTCATTTTGTTTAAAGTAAAATTAAAATAGTTAAACAAAATATAAACTGATAAGATTGAAATTTTAATAATAGTATTTAATAACATTGCTTCTTGTTATATTTACCAGAACTTAAATTAAATAACATGAAAAAACTACTATCACTGGCAGTCATTCTTTGCCTTTCATTTTCAGTAAACGCTCAAATTGAAGCTCCGCAGCCAAGTCCTTTTGGAAAGCTCGAACAAAAAGTTGGACTTACCGATGTTACGATCGAATATTCCAGACCGGGAATGAGAGGCAGAACTATTTTTGGAGACCTGGTGCCTTACGGAGAAGTTTGGAGAACAGGTGCCAATGCTAATACAAAGATCACATTTAGTGACGATGTGAAAATTAATGGCAAGGAACTAAAAAAAGGCTCGTACGCAATATATACGGTTCCTTCTGAAGACTCATGGGAGGTAATGTTCTATTCTGCAACAGATAATTGGGGAGCACCACAAAAATGGGATGAAAGCAAAGTTGCATTAAAAGCAACTGCAGAAACTATGGAAATGCCAATGCCAATGGAAACTTTTACTATTGTTGTTGACGATCTTAAAAATGATTCAGCAAGCTTGAACTTTATTTGGGAAAGTACTATTGCCATGTTGAAAATGGAAGTCCCCACAGATACTAAAACAATGGCTAGTATTGAGAAAGTAATGAACGGCCCTAATGCCAACGATTATTTTGCTGCGGGTACATATTATCATGAAGCAGGAAAAGATCTTGAAAAGGCTTATAAATGGGTGTCTAAAGCTACAGAAATGGCTGGTGACCAGGCTTTCTGGATGTTAAGAAGAAAATCTTTGATCGAAGCTGAAATGGGCAAGAAGCAGGAAGCGATTGCGACGGCTAAAAAGTCTATGGCTTCAGCTGAAAAAGCTAATAATGCTGATTACGTGAAAATGAATAAAGAATCTATTGCAGAGTGGGGAGGAAGTAAATAATTTCTAAAATCACTTATACAGAAAGGTTTTCTAATTTCTCAAATCGTCAAGCTGAATTTAATTCAGCTTCTCTTGGGATCCTAATCAAGTTCAGGATGACGTAACAGATTTTAGAAAACCTTTTTTCTTTAGTACTCTAAACCTATTTCGTTACGAATACTATCCAGTAAACTTGCAAGACCTTTAGTTTTGTCAAGGCTCCAAATATCACTCTCGATTTTTCTTTGCTGAAGCATTTCAGTAACGTGAGCCGCCTCAAAATTATAGCCATTGGCTTCGACTCCAAATTCTTTTAACTCACTCTTAGCTTTAGAAATAATTGTAACTGTGGTAGGCTCATGAAACCTTGAATTAAGAATAATCGTTCCTTTTTCCAGTTTTATTTCAGCAATAGTGGGAGTTTTCTCTTTAAATGTCGAAAAAAGATCTGCTTTCACTCCATTGGGATAGTTGAAGGTGATACTACATTCTGTATCTACACCAGTTTCAGCAAATTGAGCATTGGCTTTGATATTAATGGGTTTCCCTAAAATACTGTAAGCCATAAAAACCGGGTAGATCCCAATATCCAGAAGGCTTCCACCTCCAAGGGATTTGTTGAACAGTCTTTTGGACTTATCAAATTTTGCAGGAAATCCGAAGTCTGCTTTAACTGATAGTACTTTCCCAAATTCACCCGATTCTATTTTTTTAGAAACATATTGAAAATGCGGTAAAAACTTGGTCCAGAGCGCTTCCATTAAAAAGACTTTTTTTACCCTGGAAAGAGCTATCATTTCTTCAGTTTCCTGAGCATTCATAGCAAAAGGCTTTTCACAAAGTACCGCCTTCCCGTGGTTGATGCATCGTAAAGTAAGCTCACGATGAAATGCATGCGGAGTGGCAATATAGATCACATTTACATTTTCATCGTTCATCAACTCTTCATAAGACCCGTATGCTACTTTAGTTTGATATGTTTTTGAAAAATCCTGTGCGTTTTTAATATCTCTGCTTGCCACGGCATATAATTCAGCATTTTCAACCGAAGTGAGTCCTTCAGCAAATTTATTTGCAATCTTTCCAAGACCTATAATACCCCATTTTATTTTCTTCATATTTTACGTAAATCAGAATTTCCAGATTTAAATAATTGTATTAAAAATGCCAGTGCTATCACCAACAGGCAGCCAAGAACATTAAGCCATAAATAAGGCATAAGGTCAAGTTTAAATACCAGGAGGACGACTGCCTGGGTAATAATGGCTGCTATAAATACTGCATTGCTTTTTACAGTTTTAATAAAGAATGCCAGCAGGAATATTCCCAGAACATTACCGTAGAAAAGGCTTCCAATGATATTGACCAGCTGAATAAGATTGTCAAAGAGATCTGCGAGACTTGCAAATGCTATAGCAATAAGCCCCCACATTAAAGTGAACCATTTTGAAGCGGCTAGATAATGTTCTTCGGTCCTTGCTTCTTTATGGTTTCTTCTATAAAGGTCAATTACTGTAGTAGATGCCAGCGCATTTAATTCTGAAGCAGTTGAAGACATGGCTGCAGATAAAATTACTGCAAGTAAAAGTCCAATAAATCCTTTAGGAAGATTGTTTAGAATAAAGTGTATGAACACATAATCTTTGTCATTACTTTCAGCTTCTTCATCTGAAGCGTCTATAAATTCTTTTGAACGCTCCCTTATTTCATTTTGTTCTTTATCCAGCCTGTTATATTCTTTTTCGAAATCTGCAATTTCAGACTGGCTCATTTGAGATTTATTCTCGGCATAATTTAACCCAAGATTTTGTCTTTCCAGTTGAATCTCCTCATGCTGAAGCATAAGATCTTTATACTGTTCGGCATAATTAGAGTTGAGAACCGTTTCTGTGGCCGCGGGATTAAAATTTAAAGGAGCGGTATTAAACTGATAAAATACAAATACCATTACTCCAACCAGAAGTATAAAAAACTGAAGTGGCACTTTTAATAATCCGTTAAAGATCATTCCCATCTGACTTTCCCTTACAGAAGCACCGGTGAGGTATCGCTGCACCTGACTTTGGTCTGTCCCAAAATAGGAGAGGGCAAGAAAACTTCCTCCTATAAGACCGCTCCACAGGGTATAACGGTTTTCAAAATCAAAGGAATAATCAAGAATGTCCATTTTACCGCCGGCGCCGGCAATTTCGAGCGCATTGGTAAATCCTACAGAATCTGGTAAATAACTTAGAATAATAAAAAATGCCACGACCATTCCCGTAAAGATCACAGCCATTTGTTGTTTGTGGGTCACACTAACCGCTTTGGTTCCGCCGGAAACGGTATATATGATCACTAAAACTCCTATTATTACAGTAAGATAGGTGAGGTTCCAGCCCAGAACAGCAGAAAGGACTATTGCCGGTGCGAAAATGGTGATCCCGGCTGCAAGCCCTCTTTGTATAAGAAATAAGATGGCAGTAAGTGTCCTGGTTTTTCTGTCGAATCTGGTTTCAAGATATTCGTAGGCAGTATATACTTTAAGCCTGTGATAAATAGGAATAAAGACCATACATATAATGACCATGGCAATGGGTAATCCAAAATAGAATTGTACAAAGCCCATCCCATCATGAAAGGCCTGGCCAGGAGTGGAAAGAAAGGTGATCGCACTGGCCTGTGTAGCCATGACAGATAATCCAACTGTCCACCATTTCGCATTTTTACCACCTCCAATATAATCTTCTACATTTCTACTACCACGAGATTTATAAACGCCATACCAAACAATAAAGGCAATGGTTCCTGTAAGGATTATCCAGTCTATTAATTGCATATCAGGCGAAAAAATTCATTATTAAATAAAACGCCAGAATGTAAAGTGCGTTTGCGATTAGTACAAGGCTATAACTTTTCTTCCAATGATACTTTTCTGGTGTATCCATTATTTACCTATTGAGATTAGATTAGCAAATAGTCTAAACGCCCCTGGGACAGCTTCAGGAAACTGCCTGAAAAAGCTGATGCCTGTATAAATATAAAAGCCATCACCATATTTAGTTACCAAAAGGCTACCATTCTTAGGAGATTCATTTTTATCATGCATGCTAAGTATAGGGGTGAAGTTTTCATCCCAGCTGTCGGGAAAATAGAGTCCGCGTTCCTGTACCCATCCATCAAAGTCAGCTTTAGTTAATTTATTAGGTGAATTTAATACCATATGATCGGGTTGAAGAAAAGTGATTTCTGCATTTTCTTCAGTGACTCTATCTCTTGAAAGATCTAAGGGATATGGAGCTAGATTATCCAGAAGTAATCCGCGACTGGTGTTATATTGAACGATCATCGTTCCGCCTTGTTTTACGTAATCGAATAAAATATTTTGTTTAAATTTTAATTCTTCAACGATGTTATAAGCCCTGATCCCAATCACTACGGCATCAAAACTTTTCAGGTAATCACTTGAAATGGAGGCCGGAGATATTTTTGTTACATCGTATCCAATTTGTTCCAAACTTTCTGGTACTACATCGCCAGCGCCTTCAATATATGCTATATTCTTACCTTTCTTTTCGATATCAAGCTTTACCAGTTTTAGACTGGCGGGCATAATAATATTTTGATCAGGAAAATGCTCATAATTTATTTCGACCAGTTTTTCTTTATACTTTTCGCCATTTACAGTGGCTACGGTAGTAAGACTGGATTCACTCTGAGTTTTGGGAGGTGTTATCTTAAACGTAAGACTGGCATTACCTCCTTTTTGAGCTATAGAAAAATTTGTTTTAACAGGTTCTATTTTCCAGCCTGTACCCGCTTGTAAATTCAGTTCACCATTAATATTCGCTTTGTTGGAAGTAATCAGCACCTCTACAAGCCTTGTTTCAGAATTATTGAATATCAATACATCTTCCTTGAAATTCAGTGTAATTGCAGGGACTATTTCAAAGTTTTTATAGGTTTCACCAAACACCTCGTCATTGTATTTATAAACTACCGGTTTATGAAAATCAATTTTCACACCATTAAAGTTGATATTAAAGGTTGCCTTAGTGTTTAGCGGTGTCTCTGGAAGACCCCGTAAATTTTGATCTTTCACTGCATACATTCCCATGCTTCCTTTTTCCTTCAACCAGTATGGAGTTGTAAACTCTGCGGAAGAAGGGATTCTGAAAATCATATTGCTATCCCAACCTTCATTGTTTAATAGGTTTGCGTCAGGTTGAATTTTAGAATTATTAGGAGTCAATTCAACAGAGCTTAACTGGATGTTTTCATCGCTCCTGTTTATGGCTTCCAGTCGTACTTGTAAATCTTCGGAAGGTGTTGTCGTTGCTTTTTCAGCTATAGCCTCAAGATACAGCCCCGATGCAGCATAGATGATATCTTTTATTTCTTCAGTTTTGATCTCCCTCCAGTGATCGTCCTCAAGATCCTGAATTAGACTATATGCCTTTAATAATTGCGGTAGATGTTTGGAAGGCTGTTCAAAATTAAAATTATCTTCCACACTTTTTAAAATTTCGGAAATTGCCTTTCCGCCTTTTATACGATTCCAGGAAGTATCTATGCCTCCAAATATGCCAGAATCTTTCTCCGGTAAATCACCTTTTAGTAATTCCAGATATTCCATCTGTTTTCCACGACTTCCCGTACTCCCAAACCCCTGCGAACGATGCTGACTTCTACTTAGGGATGCAATTTCAGGATTTGATAAACCTCTGATAGGAAAATAGGTTCCGGTATCAAAGCTTAAAAAGTTAGATTTATCTGCTTCCTGAAATGCTTCATCGCCACCATAAAACCAGGGTGAAGTGTTAAAAAACAAGCGTTGAGGCTGGTATGCATCAACATATTCAAATTGTGAGCTATAGGCATCCTTGTTTCCAGCCATTTCAAAGGCCTCAAAACTGAGCATTGCCGAAGAAGTATGATGACCATGGGTACTGCCGGGAGTGCGGTGATCAAATCGGTTAATGATTACATCTGGCCTGAATTTTCTTATAATCCATACCACATCACTTAAAACTTCATCTTTATTCCATATCTCCAGAGTTTCTGCCGGAGTTTTTGAATACCCAAAATCATTAGCTCTCGTAAAAAATTGCTGCCCTCCATCTATTTTTCTGGCTGCAAGCAACTCCTGTGTTCTAATTAAACCTAATTGCTCCCTTAATTCCGGACCGATGAGGTTTTGACCGCCGTCGCCTCTGGTTAAAGATAAATAAGCAGTTCTTGCATTCTTTTCATTAGAAAAATAGGAAATAAGCCTGGTGTTTTCATCATCCGGATGCGCGGCGATATAGAGAACTGAACCCAAAAAGTTCAGTTTTTTTATATGGTTGTAAATTTCAGAAGAACTCCATTTTTCCGGTGCCTGTGCTTTTCCAACACAAAAACATAGAAGAAACAGGACAAAAAATAACTTGCGCATGAACTTACGGTTTTCCCAAATATAAAAACTTTCAATGCTCCCCGGTGAATATTTTCGGCTTCTTTTAATTTTAAAGAGCTTCCTTGCCATCATCATGTCTTCCCTGAACCTGAACCAGTGAAACAGCTTTTTGAAGAATAAGGTTGTTGGGGTAGGTAATTAATTCTCCTTCTGAGGTTCTTAGATGGAGGTGAAACGCCTTAATGTCTTCAATTTCTGCTTCAATGGGCATATCTTTATCATGAATTTTAATGGTGTCTCCAATTTTATAGGGAAATGAAAAGAACATGATCACCCCTGAGGTGATATTGCTAAGAATAGACCAGATTGCAAATAGGGCAACCCCAATTACTGCAAAGGCCGAAGAAAATATCAGGGATAATTCGGTTAAACCAACTCCCCAGGCAATAGCCAAAAGGAATGCCGCTACTAGAAGGATGAGTATGTTGATATATTTAAACATAAGCCGCGTCCTGGTAAGGCTGATTTCACTTTTTTTACCAACCTTATTAGCTGCTTTTTTCAGAAGGAACTGAATGACCGAAAGAAGAATAAGTATACCTGCCGTATAACTCAATTCATACCTGTAAGAAAATAGGATCTCGTACATTAATTTAAATCTAATTTTTGCCGTAAAGGTAGGTCTTTATTAGAATTTTTATTCCAATAATCACTTTTTAGACGTTGTTTTTTGATTGCTTTTGTTGTTAAAACCTGGGCGTTCTCACCAAATCCAGAAGGATAGGATTCTTCCCATTTTTCTATAGTAAACGGAAAGGTCCTGCTATAGTATATTTTAAGTTCCCTCTTTAATTCAGGATAGGTCAATTGGTACACATTAAATTCATCTGTAGTAAAATATTCTCCTGAAGCGCTATATGCTTTTACTGGCTGATGGCTAAATCGCAGGTATTCAAAAGATGGAAGCATTTTAAATTCTCCCGTTGGGAGTTTGTCATGTTCAATTCTAAGACGATTCCATATCTCATTCTCCAGAGGAATTTTCTCAATTTCAATTTCCTGGTCTGCTTCTCCTGCAAAATAAGAATGACTGGTTAAATTAAAATTCTTGCGATTGTTGAGCTGCATATAAACCTGTCCGCACCATTCCTGTATAGATGTTGAAACTTTTAAAGCATGTTCTTCCCCATTTAGAGGATAAAAACTGCTTTGCATAACACTATAAGGATATATCCCTGTGATAAAATTTTTGGTTGCGTTTAATTTTAATACAGAAATGTTCTCCTCGTTTTTAGTATTGGCTTTTACCTGTTCATCTGGTAGAAAATCTTCCGTTACATAAATGAGTACTGCTTCACCTTCTCTTATTTCACCGTATCTTGCCTGTTCCAGATCATACGAAGTGATTTCGGCTTCGCCTGAATACCAGTAATCTTTAAATTCAGTAGAAAGTTTTAGCTCGGTTTTTTCTTCGGAAGGATTTCCACAGGAAAAACAAAGTGCAGCAAAAAGACAAATAGTAAGAAACCGAAACATATTTTTTATTAAAGTTACAAATTTCAGGAGTTAAGCATTTCTTTTAAAGTCTTATAAACTTCGTACGTAGGAAGTCCTACCACATTAAAATAACTGCCTTCAATTTTTCTTATACCAATAAGTCCAATCCATTCCTGTATTGCGTAGCCTCCAGCTTTGTCAAATGGTTTATAGTTGGTAACATAATATTCAATTTCTTCAATGCTCAATTCTGAAAAATAAACTTTGGTGGTATGGTTCAGGATCTTCTGTGAATCTTTTGAAGTAAAGCAAACGGAGGTGATCACTTCATGTCTTTTTCCTGAAAGAGAACTGATTATTCTTACGGCTTCAGCATGATCCTTAGGTTTTCCCAGCGCCTCGCCATCATTGTAAACGATAGTATCGCTCGTGATCAAAATTTGATGTTTTTTAAGTTCATTTTTAAAAGCTTCCGCTTTAAGTGCCGAAAGGAAATCTGTGATTTTCTCCCTTTTTAAATGTTCGGGAAACACTTCATCTACAGGTCTAACGTCTATTTTTACCGGGATATTAAGATCTTCAAAAAATTGTTGTCTTCTTGGTGATCCCGATGCCAGGATGATTTCGTGATCTTTCAGTAGTTCTTGTAGCATATATTTAGAGTAAAATGAATTGCAGTAAACCAATGGAGATTAACCCGAAGAAAAGAACGAATTTCAGAATAAGACTAAGCCTGGTATATTCAGATTTTTTTTCAGCAGTCCAAATGTTCACCAGAAAGAAAAGGAGTGGAGCTACCAATAAAAAAAGCGCATAAACCACCGCTGCTATATTTTCGAAAAGGTATTGATAGATATAATAGATTAAAAAAATCAATGGCGCAAGTCCAAGAATAAGAAGAATCCTGTTTGTTCGCTTTTTGCCAAGGGTTATAGGAAGTGTTTTATAACCTGCATTGTAATCGCCGTCTATATCTTCCTGATCTTTTATGATCTCTCTCAATAAATTCACCAAAAAAGCAAAAATGGAATAGTCTATTAAAATTGAAAATATCACCGACTGGGTTTGCTGATTTTGCGGCGTGATTGCGGGTAAAAGGTCATAAAGGCCAACACCAACAGGAATAAGCCCTACAATTAGACTTACCAGAATATTACCAACTAGAACCGTTTGCTGAAGCTGAGAGTTATAAATATATAATGCGGCAGAACCCAGGATAAAAAATGCTGAAAACCCAGGTTTACCTATCATATTTGAAAGGTAGAAACCTAATCCAACTCCAATAATATTCAGAATAAAGAATAATCTATAGGCAGTCTTTTCTGAAATATGGTGATTTATAATAGCACGAGAAGGTTTGTTTTCAAGATCTGCCGGGATATCATAAATATCATTGATCACATAACCTGATGCAGCTACACAAACTACCGCCAGCACTAGCATAGAGAAACCGAAAAGGTTTAAAGTGATCGCAACTCCAAAAGGTTCAAATAATCCATATTTGATAAGAAACATGGTAAGCGCGATAAAAATGAGATTGCCCGCTCTAATAAGCTTAAGATAATGTAGCATTCAATCAGGAATTTTTATCCATCCATTTTCCCTGAACTTTCATCACCTGTTCGATAACATCACGAACACATCCTTCACCGCCTTTTTTGTGGGATACATACAAAGAAACATCTTTCACTTCAGGTACCGCATCCTGCGGGCAGCATGGCAATCCAACCAGTTTCATGGGGTAGTAATCTGGAATGTCGTCTCCCATATATAGCACCTGCTCCGGTTTTATATTGTAAATATCAAAGAATTCATCCATTTGCTCTACTTTATCACTAATTCCAAGATAAATATCGGTGATTCCAAGATCACGAAGACGTTGTCTCACGCCTTCATTTTTCCCCCCGCTGATAATGCATACGGTATAACCAGCATTCTGAGCCATTTTCATGGCATAACCATCTTTTGTATTCATGGTTCTAAGAAGTTCTCCTTTTGTAGAAATTTGTATGGATCCGTCAGTTAATACTCCATCCACGTCGAAAACAAATGTATTTATTTGATTTAGGTGTTCTTTATAGCTTTTTTCCATGTAAGTTCTGAATAGATTCGGTTAAAATAGTATAGATTTTTTTTCGGTCTTCATCCAGCATTTCCAGATGTGCCGCTATTGTTTTTTGATCATTTCTAAGGGCAGGCCCTGTTTGAGCTGAATATGGATCCAGGCTTTCCAGCTTATTTACCGTCTCTTTTATAAGTGGTCTTAAAATATCAAATGGAAGTTCTTCTTTTTTGCAGAAATCGGCAGCCAGTGTAAATAGGTGATTACTGAAATTATTAATAAAAACGGCGGAAACATGAAGTGCCTTACGCTGGTCTGAATTTACTTCAAAAACCCGATCGCTTATTCTGGATGCGATCTTTTTTAGAAAATTTAAATTCTTTTCTGAATTGGCTTCCAGGCAAAGTGGGATTTCTCGAAAATTAACAGCTTTGTTTTTCGAAAAAGTTTGGAGGGGGTAAAAAACGCCATAGTTCTCAAATTTTGATAATATAGTGAGAGGTTGGCTACCTGAAGTATGAGCAACAATTCCATTTTTTGAATCAAGTTTTTCAGCGATTTCTTCAATGGCCTCATCTCTAATAGCAATTAGATAAAGATCTGCTTCCTGGATCGCTTCTAAAGATGATACTCTTTTTGTAGGATCTTCCACAAAATACAGATGCTGTTTATTTCGGTTAAAAACCTGAATGACATCCAGTTGCTTGGATTTTGAAAAGCTTTGGTACAAGTGAGTTGCAACATTGCCAGCACCAATAATTACCACTTTGATCATGCGGCTAAAATACCAAAAATTTCAAGCAGGTAAAATTAACATTTGTAGACTTCAGAATGAATTGAGATTAGCCTTTAAAACTGATAATAAATCGTTAAATTTGCAGCCGTTAAAATGACACTTCTTCCATGCAGAAAAAAATAGCCTCTATCCTTTTTTCTACCCGAATAATGGCCGTCTTATTTATCCTTTTTGCAATTGCCATGGCCATGGGGACACTTATAGAAACCTGGTACAGTATTGAAACGGCAAGAATCTTAATTTATAATACGTGGTGGTTTGAAGCCATTATGCTTTTTCTTTTAATAAATTTCATAGGGAATATTAAAAGATATAACCTTCATAAAAGGGAAAAGTGGAGTAGTTTACTATTGCACCTTTCATTCATCCTTATCCTAATTGGTGCATTTATTACCCGTTATATCAGTTATGAAGGTATTATGCCCATTAGGGAAGGCGAGACCACTAATATTTATTTGAGTACTGAAAGCTATCTTACCTTTTTTGTAGATGGTGAGATTGATGGGCAGCCGCGTAGAAGGGTACTGCAAGAGGATGTGCTTTTCGGGCCGGAAGTGGAGAATGATTATGTACTGAATACCGATTTTAATGGAAATCCGGTGAAGTTTGAAGTAATTAATTTTATCCATGGAGCTGAAGAAGCTTTGGTTCCAACCGAAGACGGAGAGAATTACCTGAAGATTGTAGAAGCGGGAGAAGGTCAAAGACATGATCATTATCTTAAGGAAGGTGAGGTAAGTAATATACATAATACACTGTTCACGCTGAATAGTCCTCAGGACGGAGCTATTAATATTCAGGTTGATGATGAAGGTAAGTATATAATTGATTCTCCTTTTGAAGGTACTTATATGCGTATGGCAGATCAAAAGCAGGGCGAGCTGGTAAAAGATTCTACCCAGGCCTTAATGCTGAGATCTCTTTATAATATTGGGGCGATGCAGTTCGTAATTCCAGAGCCTGTAATTAAAGGAGAATATGATGTGGTGCCTACCAATCCAAAGACCAAACAGGATCTTGATGCGGTTACCTTGAAGGTCACTGCCAATGGAGAATCTGAAACTGTGACTTTATTAGGGGGAATGGGAACAGTTGCCGATCCGGCTCAAATTAACCTTGGAGACCTGGAAATATTTTTGAAGTACGGTTCTATTGAGAAAGAATTGCCATTTGCATTAAAACTTAATGATTTTATTGCAGAAAAATATCCCGGAACTGCCGACAGGGAAACTCCCGGTTATGCATCGTTCAAAAGTAAGGTTGAAATTATTGAAGAGGGAAAACAGCCTGAACCTTACGAGATCTATATGAATCATATTCTGGATAAAGAAGGATATCGATTTTTCCAGTCCAGTTTTGATCCTGATGAAAAAGGAACGGTGCTCTCTTTAAATCATGATTACTGGGGAACCTGGGTCACTTATATAGGTTATACTCTTTTATATTTAGGATTAATGCTTATTCTATTTGATAAAGGCTCACGATTTGGAAATCTTAAAAAGATGCTGGATAAAGTAAAAGCGAAGAAAAAAGCGCTAAGCCTGATCGCTGTATTTTTATCACTTTCTTCAGGAATCTATGCTCAGGAGGATGATAATCATATGCATGATGAGACCGCCAAGGCTCAAATGGATAGTATCATTAAAGCTAATGTTGCAAGTGAAGAGCACGCCGCTCAATTCGGAAGACTGATTATTCAGGATGCCGGAGGAAGAATGAAACCTGCAAATACCTATTCTTCAGAATTGCTTCGGAAACTTAGTAAATCTGATAAATATGAAGGATTAAGCTCAGATCAGGTACTGATTTCCATTACAGAAAACCCTACAGTATGGTACAATGTTCCAATCATATTTGTAGAGAAACATAATGATAGTCTTCATAAGCTGCTTGGAGTGGAAGAAGGAAGAAAATATCTTTCCTTAACCGATTTCTTTACCAATACCGGGGAATATAAGCTTTCAGGGCACTTGGATAAAGCATACAGAGCCGCTGTTCCGAATAAATTTCAAAAGGATTTTATTAATACGGATAAAAAAGTAACTCTATTTTATCGGGCCCTTCAAGGTAAAGTGTTGAAGATATTTCCTGTTCCTGGAGATGAGAATAATAAATGGGTTTCGTATAAAGAAGTTGATGAGGCCAATTTAAAGGGCATGGATTCTGTCTATACGAAACAGATCCTTCCGTTGTACATCAATGCATTGCGTTCAGGACGCGAAACAGGTGATTATTCTAAAGCCAATCAATATCTGGAAAGTATTAAAAGCTATCAGCAAAAATTTGGTGCGGAGGTAATGCCTTCCGAAGAAAAAATAGATGCGGAGATTACTTATAACAAGTATAATATTTTTAAAAATCTCTACTGGATGTATATGCTGGCGGGGATCTTCATGCTCATATTCGTAATTACCAGAATTTTCAAGGATAATAAATTTATCCGGAGTTTAATTTACGTGAGCATCGCAATTATTGCCATCTTGTTTACACTGCATACTGCTGGTCTAGGAGTAAGATGGTATATATCCGGACACGCTCCCTGGAGTAATGCTTACGAATCTATGATCTATGTAGCCTGGGCTACTATGTTCTTTGGTCTGGCTTTCGGAAGAAAATCTAATTTAACAATTGCCTCTACCGCTTTTGTAACCGCTATGGTCTTGTGGAGCGCGCACCAGAACTGGACAGATCCAGCAATTGCCAATTTGCAGCCAGTGCTGGATTCCTACTGGTTAATGATACATGTCTCTGTAATTGTAGGGAGCTATGGCCCGTTAACCCTGGGAATGATATTAGGAGTAGTGTCTCTATTACTAATGACGCTTACCACCGAATCCAACAAAAAGAAAATTTTACTAAATATTCGTGAGATCACAATTATTACCGAAATGGCTTTGACCGTTGGTTTGGTAATGTTAACCATTGGAAACTTCCTGGGAGGACAGTGGGCTAACGAAAGTTGGGGTCGCTATTGGGGATGGGATCCAAAGGAAACCTGGGCACTAATTAGTATTATGATATATGCTTTTGTAATTCATATGCGATTAGTACCAGGCTTGAGAGGAAGATGGACTTTCAACTTTATGTCGGTCATTGCTTATGCATCCATAATGATGACCTATTTCGGGGTAAATTTCTATCTAAGTGGACTACATTCCTACGCGAGCGGAGATAAGGTAATTACGCCAACTTTTGTTTACTATACACTTGGAGGTGTTGCGATTCTTGGGGCTGTATCTTATTGGAAATACCAGAAACATTACGCTAAAAAAGCTAAGAAAGAAATTGAAAAAAATGCGGGGACTATTTAAAAAATTTGAATTCGGCCTGATAAATTAAAGTTTAACTGCTTTTCCTACTGGTTAGCACGATGTAATCTTTGCGCTCTTTGCGAAAAATGCTTGGGTTTAGGTGGGTGATTTGTCTAAAGTCTTTGATAAAATGGGACTGATCATAATACCCACAATGATAAGCCATGCTGGTAAGATCCATGGGTACATTTTCCTCCATTAATTTCATGACCCGATTGATCCTGATGATTTTCAAATATTTCTTTGGACTTATACCGATCACTTCCTTAAATCTTCTTTCCAATTGTCTCTGACTTATATAGACCTTGCCGGAGAGTTCTTTTATATTGGGAATTTGAGAGTGGCGTAAAATATTAGCTGCTTTAAGGATATAATCTGAATTGGCTATAGAACGTTCCAGCATATTATTCAAAAACTTATCAGTTCTTTGCACTAACAGATTGAGGTTTTTTTCTTCTCTAATCCGGTGACAGAATTCTTTGAATACCTGTCCGAATAAAAGATTTGTATCCTGATAGCTATCGGTCATTTCTACACCTTGAATTCCGAAGAGGTTATAAAGAGCTTCAGGTCTAAACCTAATAGTAAAAACCTGAACAGGATGCGGAAATTTAACTTCATAAACCCTAGTTAATAATCCAATAAGCATATAATCTGGAGACATATCCCAACTATGCTCTGAAGTCATCATCTGGCAATGTTTATCATCCAAATGAATTATAAGTTCCAGGCATCCATTGGGTACAATTTGAAGGGAGGCTTCCGGCTCTGCATTTGTATTGTAAGTTCCGTAGGAATAACACTCCACGTAGGGTCTTAGACTCGGCGAAGGTTTTATTTCTTTTACAGAAATCATATATCTAAAGATCAGTTAGTTAGTTGTAAATTACAAAAAACATATTATTTCATTTGACTCGGAATCTTATCATCTTCCCAAACCTCCCTCAATACTGAATCCAGATCCAACAATGCCTGTTCACAATTACCATTGAATGAGGAGCCATGCATGGTTGCAAGAGTCTTTGGCTGCAAGTGGGCCAGGGTTTCTATAATTCCCTTGGTGTGTTTGGTATACGGAGTATATCCCATTAAAGGTCCGTTGTCAAATTCAAGCATGGAGTTTTTATGTAATCCCAGGATATCGTTATTTGTGAGAGCCTTTTGATCACCGTTCTGATGGAATAAATCTGAACACAAAAGAGTCTTGTTTGTTTCTTCAAATAGTACTCCCGCGTCCCATCCATGCGGTAGGTGAGGAGTCCGTATAAAACGATAGCTGTATTTACCAGTACTAAGAACATCATCTGTTGCCATAGCATGGGTTGGCTTTAAAGAGAAATCACTCATGTTTACTAGCGCCCCAACTTCACTGCAAACCGGTTGTGCATTAGGCGCAATTTGCAACCACTCGTTCAAGGCTCCACACTCATCCACTTCAAAATGACTAAAACCAATCCATCTTATTTCTTTAGGTTCTATTAATGTCGAAACCGCTTCTTTTAAAATTGGAAATAATTGCTTCATTCCCGCATGATAAAGCATAGGTTGTTCATCTCTTATAAGAAAATGGTTGAATTGTAGGTTCAACTCTTTAATATAGATGGAGATTCTAAAAAGGTCTGGTGCAATTTCTGTGATTTTCATAAAGCTTATTTTTAATTAATACTTACTAACTTTAAAATTATCTTTTATACAGTAATATTAATTGTAAAAAAGCGACATATTTAAATTTTTGTTTGCTTATCAACATAAAAAAAGCCCTGCATATTGCAGAGCTTTCTTATCAAATAGGTAAGAAAACTATTTCAAATTCCCAACCATATCTTTAGGGTCTACCCATTCATCAAACTGTTCATTGGTTACATAACCAAGATTTGCAGCTTCTTCTTTAAGCGTAGTTCCGTTTTTATGGGCTGTATTGGCTATTTCAGCCGCTTTATAATACCCGATCTTAGTATTGAGGGCAGTTACAAGCATTAAAGAATTATTCAGGTGTTCTTTGATTCTTTTCTCATTAGCCTCAATTCCTGCTGCACAATGCTCTTCAAAAGACATACATGCATCGCCTAATAATTCAGCACTCTGTAATAAGGCATTTGCCATAACCGGTTTAAATACATTCAATTCAAACTGACCCTGCATTCCACCAACGCTAATAGTTGTGTCATTACCCATTACCTGAGCACAAACCATGGTCAAAGCTTCACACTGTGTTGGATTTACTTTTCCTGGCATAATTGAAGATCCAGGTTCATTTGCAGGAATATTTATTTCCCCAATTCCGCTTCGAGGTCCGGAAGCCAGCATTCTTATATCGTTTCCAATCTTATTTAAAGAAACCGCCAACTGTTTTAGTGCTCCGTGAGTTTCAACAAAAGCATCATGAGCTGCTAATGCTTCAAATTTATTTCCAGCTGAAACCAGAGGCATATCTGTAAATTTTGCAATGAATTCAGCGACTCTTTTAGAATAACCTTTTGGAGTGTTTAAACCAGTACCCACCGCAGTACCTCCTAAAGCAAGTTCAGCCAGATGCGGAAGTGTATTTTCTAAAGCTCTGATTCCAAAATCAAGCTGAGCAACATAACCGCCAAATTCCTGACCCAGGGTTAGGGGAGTGGCATCCATAAAATGGGTACGACCTATTTTAACGGTGTTTTTAAATTCATCCGATTTTTTCTTTAAAGTATCCCTTAGTTTACGAAGTCCCGGAAGTGTCACTTTAGTTACCTTGTTATAGGCCGCGATATGCATACCTGTAGGGAAAGTGTCGTTAGATGATTGGGATTTGTTTACATCATCATTTGGCTGCAATGTCTTATCTCCTTCACCAATGGTGTTACCGGCAATTTGATGCGCTCTATTGGCGATAACCTCATTCACATTCATATTACTTTGAGTACCACTACCTGTTTGCCAGATCACTAACGGAAATTGATCATCATGCTTCCCTTCGAGAATTTCATCACAAACCTGAGCAATAAGATCTCTTTTATCTACCGGCAGAACTCCCAGTTCACAATTAGTATATGCAGCTGCTTTTTTAAGGTAGGCAAAACCATATATAATATCTAAAGGCATAGAAGAGGCGGGACCAATTTTAAAATTGTTTCTTGAACGTTCGGTTTGCGCTCCCCATAATTTATCTGAAGGAACTTTTACTTCCCCCATCGTATCTTTTTCTATTCTGTAATCCATAATACAAAAGTTGATTGTTGCGCAAAGTTAAGGTTTAGCATTTTTCTTTAAACTAAAAAATCTTTAAAATTAAAACGGTTAAAAGTTCTTTTATATAAGCATGGAAAATTTAAAAAACCACTTTAAAGGCGTAAAATATTAATGTTACTATAAATAGTGAATTAAACAACTTTAGTTATGTAAAATATTAATAATAAGTTTTTTATGTAAAAATTAGGGGGAAAAACCCTTACTGTTGAGGGATGAAAAAACTTAATTTTGTAGAACTTTTAACTAAATAAATAGAGGGATGAAAAAGCAATATTTTTACTATCTCGTTTCAATGGTGTTTTTCTTCGGAATTATAAGTTGTAATACCAATGACGACGGGATAGAATCATCAGGTCAATACCTGACAGCAAATGTAAATGGATTGGATTTTAATGCAGATGAGAATATTGCTTCTCTGCATTTTACAAGAGGATTTGGAACCGCAGGTAGTGTGAACCTGTATGTTAGGGTAATTTCTACAGAGGGGGATGTTATGGAATTCCTGGTAGAGAACTATACCGGAGTGGGGAAATACTATATTGGCGACCATATTTATAATAACAGCTGGATTAAATATGAAAGACCTTCTGTTTCTGAACAATGGATGGTTCAGCCGAAAGGGGCACTGAATCTCAATTCAAATTTCATCGAAATTACCTCTAATGAAGATAAGTTTATAGAAGGTAGAATTTCCTGTAAGGAGCTCAGGAATACTTTAGCAGAAATTTTTGGAGCTATTGAGGGAGATTTCAGGCTCGTTTACAGGCCATAATTCACAACTCATTATAATTAAGGAATTAACAACTTCCGTAAAAATGCATAAAAAACTAAGTGATTTTTTGTGATAAGCGGGGTAGACTTCATATCTTTGGCCAGATTCAAATCAAACTTTGACTGTTATGTTCGAATTCGATCAATACCTTGGTTTCTTAGCTTTTCTAGCAATATTAACAATGGGTTTCTGGCTTATGATCTTTTTAATGGCATTCCTTCCTTACTGGATAGGTGGTTCTGTTGGAGAGTTGATTAAAGAAAAACGCGAAGCTCGAAAGAAAGCTAAAGCGGAAAAAGCATAAAAAAAGGGACTATTTTTAGTCCCTTTTTTTATGCTTTATATTTTCAGAAATTAGAATTCTCCTTCTTCAAAATCTTCACTATCGCCTCTTCTGTTCTCACGTTGTTTCTGTTGGTTAAATCTATAGATCAATGAAACCGTGAAATTTTGTCCCTGTCTCCATTGAAACTCACTATCTCTCTCGTAAGTATCGGTTAAGGTGTATGAATCTCTTCTTCTAGAATTAAGCAAGTCTCTTACATTAAGTGAGAGCGTCGCATTTTCATTAAAAATATCTTTACTGAATGCCAAGTCAAGGGTAAAGATTCCTTCTTGGTTTCCCTGTACACTTTCATAGGCACCCCGGTAAAATGCATTGGTTTGCCAATCTATTTTTGCTGGTAGGGTTACTTTGGAGCTAAATCGTGCAAACCAACTATTGTTTTCAGCATCATAACTTCGACCATTAAAATCTCCTTCGGTTTTAAATCTAAAATAGTTAAAACTACTATTAAGCCTTAACCATTTTTCAGGATTGTATAATATCCCCAGCTCAGCTCCAGTACGATCATTGCTTGATAAATTTACAGGAATGGTTCTCACAACATTAGTTCCTGCAACGTTATCTTCAATTCTTTCAAATGAATCTGTCTCATGCTGATAATAAATTGAAGATGTTAAGGTAAGTTTTTCCCACCTTTTCAGATAACCAAGATCAAAAGCGTTTGAGTAGGCCGGTGTAAGGTTTGGATTCCCCTGAAAAACATTATTTGTACTGCTACGGGAAGGAAATGGATTAATAAACCAACCTCTTGGCCTGTTGATCCTTCTATTGTATCCCAGGGTGATGTTTTCTTCTTCTGCAACTTCATAAATAAGATTTACGGTAGGGAACAGGCCTAAATAATTATTATCAAAATTGGTGTCTATTGGGATTCCAAAAGCTTCTTCAAGTTGAGCCTCGGTTAACTCACTTTCTATATCTCCCTTTAATTGCGTGTTTTCCAGTCTAAGGCCCAGAAGGAAAGAAAGATCTCCAAATTTACTCCCGTACTGTGTGTAAACAGCGTTTACATTTTCAGTATAATCAAATACGTTGGAAAGTGTTTCGTTGAAAACAAATTCTCCCGTGGTGACATCTTCCTGGAATAAAGTATAGTCAGTGATTTCGTTTTCAAAATTTCCTCGATAGCCGGCTTCAAACTGAGAATCTTCATTAATTGGCAACACGTAATCTGCCTGAATTAAATATTCTTTCTGGTCTTCTGTTGTATTAATATTTTCTCCAATAAGGGGGTAATCAATATTTCCAGAATTTGAATCTATTTCTTCATTAATAGTAGTAAACTGCGTTTCACTATCAATTTCATACTGAAAATCTGCCGTAAGTTTATGGCCTTTATTATTAAAATTATTGATATAATTAAGAGCAAATTGCCAGGAATTATCGTTTTCAGTTTCCTTTTCCCTACGAGTAGTTTGTAAGGCGAGTCCGTCTTCCAGGGTATAGTAGTCTGTAGTATTTGTAGTAAGATCTACATCTTCACCACCACGATAAAATATGGTACCTGTAATGGAAGACTGATCATTAAGAAAATATTCCATCCCGAAATTGGTGTTAAAGTTCCTGTTCAAACGCTCAATATCCCTGTCTTCATAGATTCTTGAATATTCAGTCTGGCTATTTTCAAAATAACGGGTATCAAAGAATCCGCCACCGGGAGCATCAAAATATCGTACCCCTGTGGTCGTAAATAGATTAAATTTTTCAGTGCGATAATTTAAATTCGCGGTAGCGCCAGCATTCGCAGGAGTACCGGCATTAAGCGTAAGAGAACCATTAAAACCAAGTGTTTTCTTCTGTGTTAAAATAATGTTTAAGATACCTGCCGTACCTTCGGCGTCATATCTGGCAGAAGGAGAGGTGATTACTTCCACCCTTTCAATAGCATCTGCCGGAAGATTGTTCAGGACATTAGTATCTCCAAAACCTGCCATCGCTGAAGGTTTTCCATTAATAAGAATTTTTACGTTTTCATTTCCTCTTAAGCTAATAGCTCCATCAATATCTACAGTAACAGAGGGTACATTGTTTAATGCATCGCTAACGGTTCCACCGGCGGTAGTAAGGTCTTTTCCAATATTATATATTTTCTTGTCGAGTCTAACATCTACCTGTGTAGTTTCGGCATGCACCACAACTTCATCCAGGTTTTCTGAACCCATCCCCAGCTTAATGGTTCCTAAATTTAAATCACCACTTATTTTTCTATTATTGAATTCTTTCGATTCATAGGATATGAACTCTACAACGATATTATAGGTTCCCTCTTTTACATCTACAGCAAATTCTCCATTAATATCGGTAACCCCTCCATTGATCATTGAAGGGTCATTTACATTTTCTACAGAGATAGTAGCATATTCCAGAGGAACTTCCAGCTCATCATCAATTACTTTTCCCGTAATTGTATATTTTACAACCTCAGCAGGTGCCTGAGCGTAGGTGTTAAAAGTAAAAATACTGAGAAAACTCAGAATTAGGCTAAACGCATAGATTTTTCGGATGGTCATTATCAATTTTTATTTTTATGACCAATGGGAATTGAAATGGTTTAACCTATCCAGGTTAATAGTATGTTAATGAATATGACAGGGAATTTTTATGCGCACCTAAACCTCCGTAAATCAAGACTTTCTTGTGATTTCTTTGTTTAGGAGAACATAGTTTTCAAATTGTAGGTCATCCAGGAACTTTTTTAAATTTCTATGCTCATTCTTCTGAATTGTTTTCAATTTATTGATCTGTTGCATATTACCTAAACTAGAATTGATGATCTCATTTTTCTTAATGGTATACTCAATAATTGAGTCCTCAAGAAGTTCTGTTTGTTCAGGATTAAGATCAAGTTGAGATTTCCAGGTAAGAGCCAGCTCCCTGGCTACATCCCGTATCTCTTTGCGGTTTTTTTCGTGAATGTGTATTTGTGAATAGACGAAACCAGCCACAGCAGCGGCTGCGACACTCATCAAAGCAATTCTGTGTTGAAGTTTCATTCTTTTTCCTTTAAAGCAGTTTTTGAATATCTGAAGGTGGCCTGCCTATTACGGCTTCGTTGTCGGTCTCGACTATGGGCCTTTCAATAAGCTTAGGGTTTTTAACCATTGCCGTAATTATTTCACGGTCACTCAGGTCTCTATGCTTATATTCCTCTTTCCAGATTTTTTCATTTTTACGAACCAATTGAATTGGGGTGATTTTCAGTTTTTTAATTAGATCTTCCAATTCTTTCTCATCAACAGGTTCTTTAAGATATTCTATTATTTCAAATTCCTTACCAGAATTTTTTAAAATTTCCAATCCCTCTCTGGATTTTGTACATCTTGCGTTATGATAGATCTTTAACATGCTATAATTTTTTCGTTTTTAAAATAATCAATTAAATCAAATTTTAAAAGTCGAGAGATAAACTTATCAATCTTCGTTCCGTTGGCCCATCATCATTAAAAAAGATTTTAGAAAAGCATCAATATCACCATTCATAACGTCATCTACATTCCCCGTTTCTTCAGCAGTTCTAACATCTTTTACAAGTTTGTAGGGATGCATCACATAATTTCGAATTTGTGATCCCCATTCTATTTTCATCTTAGAATCTTCTATCTCCCTGCGTTGAGCCTGTCTCTTTTGAAGCTCGATCTCAAATAATTGACTCTTCAAAAGCTGCATGGCCTTATTCTTATTCTCAAGCTGCGATCTGGTTTCAGAATTCTCTATGACAATTCCCGTAGGGGCGTGACGTAATCTTACGGCGGTTTCAACTTTATTCACATTTTGCCCTCCGGCACCAGAAGATCTCATGGTCTCCCAACTAAGATCTGATGGATTGATATCTATTTCTATACTATCGTCCACTAAAGGATAGACATATACCGAAGCAAAAGAAGTGTGTCTTTTCGCATTAGAATCAAATGGTGAAATCCTCACCAAACGATGAACTCCATTCTCACCTTTTAACCAGCCAAAAGCATATTCTCCTTCAATTTCGAGGGTTACGGTTTTAATACCAGCGACATCACCAGCCTGGTAATTGAGTTCACGAATCTTATATTTTCGCTTTTCAGCCCACATGAGATACATTCTCATAAGCATTTCTGCCCAGTCACAGCTTTCAGTTCCACCGGCACCCGCTGTTATTTGAAGAACAGCGCTCATACTATCACCTTCTTCTGATAGCATATTTTTGAATTCAAGGTCTTCAATAAGATCTACTGAAGATTTATGTCTCTGCTTAACGTCTTCAGCGCTTGCTTCTTCCTCCTTGTAAAATTCATAGATCACTTCAAGGTCCTCCACAAGAGTTTCAGCCTTTTCATAATCTCCAACCCAACTTTTTTCAGAATTCACCTCTCTCATGATCTGTTCGGCCTTTTTTGGGTCGTTCCAGAAATCAGGAGCAAAGGTTTTCTCCTCCATATTGGTTATTTCAATCTTTTTGGCATCAATGTCAAAGATACCTCCTTAACGCAACCAGGCGCTCTTTAAGATCTCGTATATTTTCTATTGTAATCATTCTTGGTCGATTTGTCGTAAAAATAGAATTAAAGGGAGTTTCGGAAAAGTATTTAACGATTATTTTATAGTTTTAGAAAGCTTTAAAAACTAACTAAATGCGCACTAATCTATTTATAATTCTGGCAATCAGTATTTCCCTTGTTGCAAATGCTCAATTTCTGGAAAAAAAGGAGGATTTAAAAAAATATGATGGCTACTTCAATTTTCATTATAACGAAAAAGAAGATGAAATCTACCTGGAAGTAGATAGTCTGGATCAGGAATTTTTATACACTCATTTTCTTACTACCGGGATTGGCTCGAACGACATTGGTTTGGATAGAGGACAGCTTGGAGGTACCGCGGTGGTGAAATTTCAGAAAGCCGGGAATAAATTACTGCTGGTTCAGCCAAATCAGGACTACAGGGCGATCACTAAAAATCAAGCTGAAAAGGAAAGTGTTTCTGAAGCTTTTGCAAAATCTGTATTGTTCGGATTTGAGATCAAAGAAACAAAAGACGATACTTATATTATTGATTTCACACCATTTCTAATGCAGGATGCACATGCTGTGTCAGATAAACTGAAAAAAGGTGAATATGGAACTTATAAGCTGGAAAAATCAAAAAGTGCTTTAGCGTTAAACCGAACCAAGGCTTTTCCTGAAAATGTGGAATTTGAAGCAATGCTAACTTTTGAAGGAGATCCCAAGGGCAGAACTATAAATTCAGTCGTACCCGATGCTAAAAATATTAGTGTCACCCAGCATCACTCTTTCGTGAAATTACCCGATGATAATTATAAGAAGAGAGTATTCGATCCCAGAAGCGGCGCCATCTTTATTTCTTATATGGATTATGCTTCTCCAGTATATGAACCCATTAAAAAGCGTTATGCTATAAGGCATCGTTTAGAGAAGAAAGCTCCTGAAGCCGAAATTAGCGAAGCTGTAGAACCTATTGTCTATTACCTGGATCCCGGTACTCCGGAACCGGTACGATCGGCATTACTGGAGGGTGCGAAATGGTGGAATCGGGCATTTGAAGAAATAGGTTATGAAAATGCTTTTCAGGTGAAAATGTTACCGGAAGATGCAGATCCTCTGGATGTAAGATACAATGTGATACAGTGGGTGCACAGATCTACTAGAGGCTGGAGTTATGGAGCCAGTGTGGTAGATCCAAGAACTGGTGAAATTATTAAAGGTCACGTAAGTCTTGGCAGTTTGAGAATTCGTCAGGATTTTATGATCGCCCAGGCTATGATGAATAGGCCGTTTGCCGAAAGTGATTTAAATCATGACCCCATGATGGAACTTGCTCTGGCCAGAATTCGTCAATTATCGGCACACGAAGTAGGCCATACCATTGGATTTGCACATAATTTTGCTGCCAGTACAGAAGATAGGGCTTCGGTAATGGATTATCCCCATCCTCAGTTTGAACTGGATAATGGTGAAATTAAATTTTCCAATGCTTATGATACAGGAATTGGCAAATGGGATAAGGTTACGGTTAATTATAGTTATAGCGATATTCCTGAAGACAGAAATGAAAAGGATTATCTTAATTCGATTTTGGAAGAAGCGAGAACTGAGGGCCTTATTTTTATTACAGATTCAGATGCTCGAGCATCAGGAGGAGCGAATGCACTGGCTCATTTGTGGGATAATGGGAAGAATGCAATGGAAGAGCTTGAAAATATTTTAAAGATTAGAAAAAAGGCGATTGAAAATTTTTCAGTCGAAAATATCAGGACTGGTGAAGCTTATTCTGTTTTGGAAGATGTGTTTGTGCCGCTTTATTTTTTCCATCGTTATCAAACCGAAGCGGCTGTGAAATTAGTTGGCGGACTCCAATATGAATATGCCGTAAAAGGCGGAAGCAATAAGATCGTAGAACACGTTGATGGGAAAATGCAGGAAAAGGCATTAAAGACTATTTTAAAAACTTTATCTGCTGAAGAGCTTGCTATTCCAGAGGATAAATTAGAATTATTCCCTCCACGTGCTTTTGGTTATTCAAGGGACAGAGAATCTTTTAAAAGTAATACCGATGTAGCTTTTGATGCAATGGGAGCTCCTGCAACAGCAAGTGAGATGACACTCACCTTTCTAATGCACCCGGCAAGAGCAGAAAGACTTATCCAGCAACATAGTTTAAATACTAATTTACCAGGGTTAGAGTATGTTTTGGATAATATTGTTTCAGAAACTATAAAAGCGAATGTGACTGGAAATTATAAATCAAATGTTCAGAATACGATCAATTTTATTGTTTTTAAGCATCTTTTGAGTTTGGCTATTAATGAAAAATCCACTCCGTTAGTAAGGGCTATTACCAATGAGAAAATTGACGAACTGTCTAACTGGTTAAAAGGGAAAGGGGATGTAGTTTCAAAAGAAATGTATAGAACTATAAAAATGTTCAGGGAAAAGCCGGAGGATTTTAAGTTGGAGTTGAATGTTCCAAAGATTCCCGATGGTTCACCCATTGGAACCTATCGTTAATTATTGCTGTTGTTGTTGCTGTGCAGAAACCGATACAGTATATTCGGTTTCGTTCTTGCCAGAAGAAAAAACCACACCTTTTAGTGGTGGACAATCTGAATAGTCTTTTCCGTGAGCTACTTTAATGTGGTTTTCAGCCGCAATTAGATTATTTGTAGGATCAAATCCTACCCATCCGCTATCGGGCAGGCAGCATTCCACCCATGCATGCATTTGTGAGTCTCCAAAATAACCGTTCCCCTGATGCAAATAACCTGATACGTACCTGGAAGGAATTCCGAATTGTTTAGCTATGGCGATAAACAGATGTGTAAAATCCTGGCAAACTCCCTGTTTAATTTCAAGAATATGATTCAAATCGGTATCAATGTCGGTAACGTTCGCTTTAAAAGTGAATTCATTTTTTATCCATGAATTCAAATTTTGCAGATTTTCCAACAGGCTAATTTTTTCATCAAACTGAAAATCTACTTTTTGATGCAAGGTGGTTAAATCGGTTTGGCGAAGAAACACATCGTTGCCAGCCATAAATTCCAGTGACCTTAAGTGTTGATATTCGGTTTCTGAAAACCCTTGAGTAAGCTTTTCAAAGATGTTCACTACTTTTTTTGTAAGATGAAAGTTGGCAGTGAATTCTATTTCTTCAAAAGCTGCCCTGGTTCTAATTCTGTAGGTTCTAAAATCATAGCCATTAATAGAATTTTCAACAGGGATATTTAAGGAATTACTGAAGTTGTCTGCTATCAATTCCTGAGATTCATTATCTTCCGGAATGATCAAAAACTGCCAAAGAGCACCACTGGTCTGATTTTCATAGGTGTTTTTTGCCGTATAATTTATTTTATAGTCCAGATTCATCACAGAAATTTAAGAGCTTCAAATTAAGTCCATTTTCATGAATTAATAATTAAAATATTCGGTTTGTAGCTTAAGGCCAATGTTATTTAGATCGTCCAGAATATTTTCAATAAACGATTGCAGGTCACTTTCAATTTCTTCGATGACTTTATATTGGTATTTGGCTCTTACTTTTCCTATTAAAAAGGCGGAGGAGTGTTTAGAAGGATGTTTTTCAGTACTGAGCACCATAATATGTTTGCAAACTTCGTTCAAACTATTCATTACAGATCTTGGGCAATCTGTATTTAAAATTAAAAATTCCAGGGTAGTAATGCTGGTGGGAGTTTGCCTGTAGAATCTTCTCATCATATCGTAAGATTCTGCACATTTCAAAAGGGTAGTCCATTCGTAACTATTCTTAAGGGTATCTCCATAACTTCCCTGCGCAATTACCGCATCCTTGAATTTGGAATTTATGATCCGGATGATCTGTGTAGCTCTTTCAATATTAATTCCCAACATAATAATGGCATAAACTTCATCATGTAGTAAGGTGCCTCTAATTTTACCTCTCAAAACCGAAGTACTTTCGGCTACCTGAACCGTAAAATCATAGAGGCCTCTTTTAAGAAAATTATCAACTGGATAGTTGAGTACAAAATGATAGAATTTATTAATAGATTCATATAATTCCGTAGAAATGAGATCTCGTGCGCTATTTGCATTTTCCCGGGCGAGCTTTACATAGTTAATAATAGAAAAAGATTTCTCCGGATTCAGGCCAATATCGTATAATACCTCTGCTTCTTTAAGCTCAGCTTCTGTTCGGCTAAAATCATCAGCCATGAAAAGCATAGACTGAAGAACAAATTGACGGTTTTGAGAAAGTTCATTTGGAGCGTCCAGGGACGCAAAATAATTCACGTTTAAATATCTGGCTATATGCTCTGAACGTTCTATATATCTCCCCATCCAAAATAAATTATTGGCTACTCGTGCTAACATAAACTATTTATTGTTTTTTAGAACCCAGGTGTCTTTGGAACCTCCACCCTGAGAAGAATTAACGATTAAATTTCCCTTTTTGAGAGCTACTCTGGTGAGCCCTCCTTTAAGTACAAAATCTTTGTCTGCACCCAATAACGTAAATGTTCTTAGGTCTACATGTCTTGGCTCGAAACACTCATTGTCCTCTATATAAGTGGGATGAACCGAAAGTGACATGATGGGCTGAGCTATGTATTTTCTGGGACTTGCTTTAACTGTTTCCCTTACTTCTTCAATTTCTTCCGGTATAAGTCGGTTTCCTATGGAAATCCCATATCCGCCGGCTTCATCTACAGGTTTGATCACGAGATTTGAAATATTCTCAAGAACATATTTTAACTCATCAGGCCTACTGCAATGATAGGTAGGAACATTGTTTAAAATAGGTTCCTCATTAAGATAATACTTAATAATTTCTGGCATATAGGTGTAAATGGCTTTATCATCGGCTACCCCCGTTCCCGGTGCATTCACAAGACAAACATGACCTTTTTTATAAGCGGCCATTAGGCCGGGAACACCTAGCGCAGAGTCTGGCTTAAACTCTAATGGATCTAAAAATTGATCATCTATACGTCTGTAAATAACATCTACCTTTTGGGGCCCGTTGATGGTTTTCATATAGACGAAATCATTTTTAATAAAAAGATCACCTCCTTCAACCAACTCAACTCCCATGGCTTTCGCGAGATAAGAATGTTCGTAATATGCTGAATTATAAATACCGGGAGTAATTACCACGCAATTAGGCACATCAACACCCTGTGGCTTCACACTTTCCAGAATTTCCAGCAGATTTTCAGCATAATTGGTCACCGAGTACGCCTGGTAATGATTAAAAACACCAAAAAGTGCTCTTTTTAAGGCTGTTCTATTGCATACCACATAACTTACTCCAGATGGGCATCGAATGTTATCTTCCAGCACATAATACTTACCGTCAGAATGCTTGATGAGATCGGTTCCGGAAATATGGTTGTAGATGCCTCCAGGGGGATTAAATCCGTTCATTTGATCCAGATAGTTCACCGAAGAACTAATAAGATCTAAAGGTACGATTCCCTCTTTAATAATATTTTTATCGTGATAGAGGTCGCGTAAAAATTCGTTTAAAGCTTTACTTCTCTGGAGTACACCTTTTTCAATCAGTTCCCATTCTTCTGAATCAATAATTCGCGGGAATAGATCGAAAGGAAAAATTTTCTCTTTGATTTCATGATCTCCATAAACTTGAAACGTAATTCCCTGATTGAAAAAAGAGGCTTTGGCTTTATTATTTAATCTGCCAAAATCCCGAGCAGAATGTTCACTATAAAGATCGAATAAGGTTTTATAGGTTTCCCTTACGTTATCATTTTCATCAAAGATTTCGTCATAAAGTTTAGGGTCACGGTTATAAGATCTAAAAGTGGGATTTTCACTGGAGTTTTTCATGAATATGATTTGTATTAAAATACAAATTAATCCACTGGAATTCATTCATTTAAACAAAACATTGTGAATTATATTGAATTCTAAATATGTCCTTAGTGATTTTTTTACTCGTAAATACTGAGAAATATTATTGAATCTGGAATAGAGAAAAGAATCTTTAAGTTTTTACCTTAGCGTTCAGTAAATTTTTTTAGAATGAAAGAGATAGATCTTAGAAGTGATACGGTTACCAGGCCAACTAAAGGAATGTTGCAGGCTATCATGTCTGCGGAAGTTGGTGATGATGTATATAAAGAGGATCCAACGATTAATAAGCTGGAGAAGAAACTTGCAGAAATGTTCGGGAAAGACGAAGCCTTGTTTTTTCCAACAGGAAGTATGGCAAACCAGGCGGCTATAAAACTTCATACACAGCCGGGAGAACAGTTGATTTGTGATAAATGGGCCCATGTTTACAATTATGAAGGCGGGGGAGTTTCTTTTAATAGCGGTGTTTCCTGTAAACTGGTAGATGGAGACCGGGGAATGATCACTGCTGAACAGGTGGAAGAAAACATTAATCCTCCAGACTTTTATCATAGTCCGTTAACAACTTTAGTTTGTCTTGAAAACACGACCAATAAAGGAGGAGGTGCCTGTTATGATCTTGAAGAAGTTAAGAAGATAAGACAGGTTTGCAACCAAAATGAACTTGGATTTCATCTGGATGGTGCAAGACTTTTTAATGCGCTGGTTAAGACGGGCGAGAGTCCAAAGGATTATGGTAAGCTTTTCGATACCATATCAGTTTGTCTGTCCAAGGGGCTGGGCACACCAATGGGATCTGTATTAATTGGTGATAGCCGACTTATGAAAAATGCAATTAGAGTAAGAAAAGTTCTGGGTGGCGGAATGCGCCAGGTAGGATTTATGGCTGCAGCCGGTATTTATGCGCTGGATAATCACCTGGAAAAACTTAAGAAGGATAATGAAAGAGCATTGGAAATTTCAAATTTTCTAAAAAATCAGGCGTATGTTAAAAGAGTAGAGCCTACAGAGACCAATATAGTTATCTTTTATTTGAACGATGCTGATAAAGAACCAGAATTTATGGATCAGCTGTCAGAAAATAATATAAGAATAAGCAATATGGGGCAGGGTAAATTAAGGATTGTGACGCATCTGGACTATTCTGAAGAGATGCATCAATATTTCCTGAAAACACTTCAGAATATAGACCTGTAATTAAAAAAAGCTTAACTAAATATTGGCAGGTCTTTAATACGGGTTGGGTTTAAATTCATTTAATTTTCAGAAAAACTGAATTATGAAGAATTTAAAACCGAGACAGGAAGTTCCAGAATTAATTGTAAAAACCACAAAAGGTTTGAAATGGAATCTTCGCGATAACGAACCTAAGAATTTTACCATGCTGATTTTTTATCGCGGAATTCATTGCCCCGTATGTAAAAAATATCTGGAAGAATTAAACACTAAGATCGAGGATTTCAAAGATAAAGGAGTTAATGTTATTTGTGTGAGTTCCAACAAAGAAGAGCTTGCTCAAAAAACAGTAGAAGAGTGGGATATTCAAAATCTAAATATTGGTTATGATTTTAGTATTGAAGATGGTAGGAAATGGGATCTATTCGTTTCTGAAGGTATAAAGGATGCTGAACCGGATGTGTTCTTAGAACCAGCCTTGTTTCTCATAAGGCCTGATAATACCTTATATTCCTCGAGTATACAGTCTATGCCGTTTGCCAGACCCAAGTTTGATGAATTGCTTAAGTCGATCTCTTTTGTATTAAAAGAGGATTATCCCGCAAGGGGAGAAGCTTAAAGTTAAACTTTAAGCTCTAAATATAAAAAAGCCCGGAATCATTTTTCCGGGCTTTGTTTTTTTCTAAAAAAAATTATTTCATCATATCTGAGATACCAGGAATATCTGGCATTCCATCTTTAGCGGCAGCGCCAACTTCAGCTTCATTAATACCCGTAGCTTTTTCAATAGCCTTATTCATGGTTAAAACCAGGTAATCTTCCAGCTGTTCTTTATCTTCAAGTAATTGATCATCTATAGAGATATTTTTTATTTCCCTATTCGCTGTGATGGTTACTTTTAATAATCGGTCATTGGATTGTTCATCTATAAGAACCGTGTCCATTCTCTTTTTTGTAGCTTCTACTTTTTCCTGGGCTTCCTTCAATTTATTCATCATGCCCATCATATCTCCAAACATATTATTTTCAATTTTAAAATTATGACTTCAAATTTACTAAATTACCAGATCAAACCAGTCATTATGAAAAGAGTATTCCTTATTCTATTAGGATGCGTTACATTTGCAACCGCTCAAAATAATAAGAATTTGAAAAAAGACATTCAAGCCCCGAAAGCAAAGAAAATCGCCAAAAAACTCGAGATGCATAGTGATGTGCGTCTAGATAATTATTTCTGGATGAATCAACGTGAAGATCAGGAGGTGATAGATTATCTGAAGGCCGAAAATGACTATAATGATCAGATGACTTCGCATACGAAGGAATTTCAGAAATCCTTGTTTGAAGAAATGAAATCACGAATAAAGGAAGATGATCAATCTGTTCCTTATAAATTGAACGGTTACTGGTATATAACCCGGTTTGAAAAAGGATTTGATTATCCTGTTTATTCCCGAAAAAGGGAAACTCAGGATGCGCCAGAGGAGATCATGTTCAATGTAAATGAAATGGCGAAAGGTTTTGATTATTATAGCCTTGGCGGCCTTAATGTTACGCCCAATAATAAACTGGTAGCATTTGGAACAGATACGTTAAGCCGAAGAAAATACACGATCAGGATCAAGAACCTCGAAACAGGAGAGATCTATGATGAGGAAATAAAAAATACCACGGGAGGTTCTACCTGGGCCAATGATAACAAAACACTTTATTATACCAAGAAAGACCCCCAAACTTTAAGGTCTTTCAGAATCTATAAGCATATTCTTGGTACCGATCAAAAAGAAGATCAGCTGGTGTATGAAGAAGAAGATGAGACATTTAATACCTACGTTTATAAATCGAAGTCCAGGGAATATATCATTATTGGCTCTCACAGTACTTTAACTACGGAATATCGTTTCCTGGACGCTAATAAGCCGGAGGAAGGCTTTAAAGTGTTTCAGCCCAGAGTGAGAGGATTGGAATACAGTATATCCCATTTTGACGGACATTTCTATGTGGTTACGAATAAAGATGAAGCGACCAATTTTAAGTTAATGAAAACACCGGTAGATAATACCGGTATGGAAAACTGGGTAGATGTGATTCCGCATAGAATGGATTTTTTACTGGAAGACATAGATATTTTTAAGGAGTACCTTGTAGTTAGTGAGCGAACCAATGGTCTTAATAAAATAAGGATCATAAAATGGAACGATAACAAGGAATTTTATATTCCTTTTGATAATGAGACCTACACGGCATATACTTCTATAAATCCGGACTTTGAAACTGACCTGTTGAGGTATACCTATAACAGCATGTCTACACCAACTTCAGTAGTGGAGTATAACATGAAGACAGGAGATAAGAATGTGCTGAAGGAGCAGGAAGTCCTGGGAGGGAATTTTGATAAGAATAATTATGTTTCTGAAAGACTTTGGGCAACTGCCAATGATGGAACCAGGATCCCGATTTCTTTAGTTTATAAAAAGGGCACCAAAAAAGATGGAAGTAGTCCTTTACTTCAATATGCCTATGGTTCATACGGTTCCACGATAGACCCCTATTTCTCAACTGTAAGGCTGAGTTTGCTGGATAGAGGATTTATTTACGCAATAGCCCATATACGCGGGGGTGAGTATCTTGGAAGAGAGTGGTATGAGGCCGGAAAATTGTTTAGAAAGAAGAATACGTTTACAGATTTTGTGAATGTTTCAGAATTCCTCATCAAAGAAAATTATACTTCAGCCAACCACCTTTATGCCATGGGCGGATCAGCCGGAGGGCTACTTATGGGAGCGGTTGTTAATATGGCTCCCAATTTATATAACGGAGTGATCGCCGCAGTACCATTTGTAGATGTGGTTACTACAATGCTTGATGATAGCATTCCACTAACTACAGGAGAATATGATGAATGGGGAAATCCTAATAACAAAGATTATTACGAGTACATGAAATCTTATTCACCTTATGATAATGTAAAAGCACAGGACTACCCTAATATGTTAGTTACAACAGGCCTTCATGATTCCCAGGTACAATACTGGGAACCTGCAAAGTGGGTAGCCAAATTAAGGGAACTGAAAACCGATGATAATATTTTGCTTTTACATACTAATATGGATGCAGGGCATGGAGGTGCTTCTGGAAGATTTGAAGCTTTAAAAGAAGTAGCTGAAGAATACGCGTTCTTATTGGAATTGGAAGGCATTCACGAATAATTAAAAAATTTGCCTTAAATTTGAACGATTTTGAGAGTACTACTTTTAAAATTATTTTATAAAAGAACTTCGATTTATGAGAGAAGATTTGAAGGTATATGACAACGTATTACAGTTAGTTGGTAATACTCCGTTAATTCACCTAAATAAGATTACCAGTACTTTTAAGGGACAATACTTTGCAAAAGTAGAAGCTTTTAATCCTGGTCACTCCTCCAAAGATAGAATAGCACTTCATATAATAGAAGAAGCTGAGAGTAAAGGCATCTTAAAACCCGGAGATACCATTATTGAAACCACTTCTGGGAATACTGGTTTCAGTATAGCAATGGTGAGTTGTATCAAGGGGTATGAATGTATTTTAGCGGTAAGCTCGAAATCTTCAAAAGATAAGATAGACATGCTGAAAACAATGGGAGCTAAGGTGTATGTCTGTCCGGCCAACGTTCCCGCAGACGATCCTAGATCTTATTACGAAGTTGCTAAAAGATTACATAAAGAAATAAAAGGTTCCGTTTATATCAATCAGTATTTCAATGAATTGAATATAGACGCCCATTTTCATACTACAGGTCCTGAAATTTGGAAACAAACTGAAGGAAAAATCACACATTTACTGGCGTGTAGCGGAACAGGGGGTACTATCTCTGGAACTGCTAGATTCTTAAAAGAAAAGAATCCCGAGATTAAAATTCTTGGAGTAGATGCATTTGGTTCAGTCTTAAAAAAATATCACGAAACCCGTGAGTTGGATAAAGCGGAGATTTATCCCTATAGAATTGAAGGTTTGGGGAAAAATCTTATCCCGTCGGCTACAGATTTTGATGTCATAGATAAATTCACCAAGGTTTCTGATGAAGATGCAGCGCATACTGCAAGGGAAATTGCAAGAACGGAAGGTCTTTTCGTTGGTTATACCAGTGGAGCGGCAATGCAGGGCTTGAAACAATACCAGGAAGAAGGAGAATTTGATGAAAATTCGAATGTAGTTATAGTTTTTCCAGATCACGGTTCCAGATATATGAGTAAGATCTATAGCGATGATTGGATGAATGAGCAAGGATTCTTTGATACAGAACAGGAAACTACATCACAAACTATCGAAGTAATTAAATAATACTTTGTTAACACTTATTAACAAAAGCATCCTATTTTTTGTAGGATGCTTTTGTTTTTACTAGATTTCGATGTTTATAATTTACTTTGTAGAATTGAGCCAAATTTCAGTATTTTTGCGGCTCGTCTAAAAAATGACCGATGAAGGATTTATTTGATAAAATTTACAAAGACAAAGGACCACTAGGTAAATGGGCCGAGCAGGCAGAAGGATACTTCGTTTTTCCAAAACTTGAAGGACCAATTTCTAACCGAATGAAATTTCGTGGGAAAGAAGTAATTACATGGAGTATTAACGATTACCTGGGATTGGCCAATCATCCTGAAGTTCGTAAAGTAGATGCAGAAGCAGCAGCAGAATATGGCTCTGCATATCCAATGGGTGCAAGAATGATGAGCGGTCATACAGATCTTCATGAAAAGCTGCAGGATGAACTTGCTTCCTTTGTACATAAACAATCTGCTTATCTCCTTAATTTTGGATACCAGGGAATGGTTTCTACCATAGATGCTTTGGTTTCTAAACAGGATGTAATCGTTTATGATGTAGATGCACATGCGTGTATTATTGATGGAGTAAGATTGCATCTAGGTCAGAGGTTTACCTACAAGCATAACGATTTGGAAAGTATCGAGAAGAACCTTAAAAGAGCTACCAAGATTGCAGAACAGACTGGCGGTGGTATCCTTTTAATTTCTGAAGGCGTCTTTGGAATGAGAGGTGAGCAGGGTAAACTTAAAGAAATTGTAGAGCTTAAGAAAAAATATAATTTTAGATTATTTGTAGATGATGCTCATGGTTTTGGAACGCTTGGTAAAACAGGAGCCGGAGCAGGTGAGGAACAGGGGGTTCAGGACGAGATAGATGTTTATTTTGCAACTTTTGCCAAATCACTGGCTAGCACAGGAGCTTTTATTGCAGGAGATAAAGAGATCATGGATTATCTCAAATATAATCTAAGATCTCAAATGTTTGCAAAATCACTGCAAATGCAATTGGTTGTGGGAGCTTTAAAGCGACTTGAAATGCTAAGAACCATGCCAGAGCTTAAGGAAAAGCTTTGGGAAAATGTGAATGCACTTCAAAACGGATTAAAGGATAATGGCTTTGATATTGGAACCACACAAAGTTGTGTAACTCCGGTATATTTAAAAGGAAGTATTCCTGAAGCAATGGCTTTGGTGAAAGATCTACGTGAGAATCATGGAGTTTTCTGTTCCATCGTTGTTTATCCGGTTATTCCAAAAGGTTTGATTCTCTTAAGAATGATCCCTACAGCTACTCACACAATTCAGGATGTTGAGGATACAGTAAAAGCATTTTCAGCGATTCGTGAAAGACTTGAAAACGGAACTTATAAAAGACTATCTGCTTCTGTTGAAGCAGCGATGTCTAATAAATAGTAAAGTTAACTTATATCATAAAAAAAGGCCGGTTCAAAACCGGCCTTTTTTTATACTCTACTATTAATTAGAACCACCCCCATCATCAGTATCTCCTTCTTCAATTTTATCATCCAGTCTTTTACTTCTTTGTCTTCTTTTATTTCCTTCGTTAGATTCTTCTAAAAACTCATCTACTTTATGTAAATCCAGTCTATATGAAATTCCGGCGGCAACTTGCCACCTCGAAGGTGTTTCTTTAAAATTAACAAGACCTGAAACGTCAAATTGTAGATTTTTACCAACTAAATAAGCAGCTCCTGCCCGAGCAAGATCATCAACATAAATATCGCCTTTAATTGCCTGGTACTCACCAAAAACCGCAAAATTCTGGGATACAGTATGGGTTACGGTAGCGATGCCTACATAACTTCTAAAGTCTTCAGTAAGCTTATCTGCTATAAGATTCAAAACCAGCACCCATCTTCCCCAATTGTTCTGAGTGATAATCGCTGCTTTTGGGCTAAATTTTCCTTCACCTTCATATAGATAAGGATTGTCACCAAAAGAAAAGTTGGCACCTGCATAGATAGAAACTGCAGGAATTAGAGTTTTCCATTTGAAACGCTGATTGGCTTTCCAGCTATATAAATTAGGTTTATCTTCTGCCAGACTAACATTAGGGTCAAATACCAGGTATTTTGCACCTATGCTATTGGTTTTAAAGTTTCGAATGGTTCCTTCACTGGTGACTCCAAGAAAATTTCTGGTGATATCTTGATTTTCAAAAGAACCTGAGATATTAAGCTCTAGTCTTTCAAAAAGAAGGCCATAACGTAATTGATAATCTATTCCCCATATATCGGTATCAGTACCCAGGCCGGCATGATCATCATTACCAAAATAAGGGCCGGTTTCTACCTGCAAAACATTCGTACCTACCGCAAAAGCACCCTGTGATTGTCCTGGCCTGTTTGAGTTGATAGTTTCAGTATACTGAGCATGAAGACTTGAGGTTATTACCAATAGTAATAGGCTAAATATCGCTGATCTACGCATGCTAATTCGGGTTGATTGTCTCAAAGATATAAGATTTATTATAATTTTATAGCTGAAGCTTCCCTGATTGTGGCGGCTTATTTTTATTTTTGCAAAAAGCTTAAGAATGTTAGAAGCATCATTATCTGGAGTATTAAAAACGGTACTCATCGTTTTATTAGTATACTTTGGTTTGAAAATATTATTCCGCTACTTCGGACCGCTTATTTTGAAATATTTTATGAGAAAAATGGGGCGTAAGTTTGAAAAGCAATTCAATCAGCAATTTGGAGGTGATCAAAGTACTCAGGAAAAAAAAGGAAAAGTAAGTATAGACAAGAAACCTAAGGGGAATAAAGGATCCAATAAAAATGTTGGTGAATATATCGATTACGAAGAAATTGATTAATTTCGGATTTTAACAAAGCTTACTATTTTGGCTTTGTTTCGCACAAAATTGTGGTTAAAATCAAAGATCCGATTAATGGCTAAATTGAAGCAATTCTTACCTCATCTGCTTGTATTGGCAGGTTTTATTTTATTATCATTATTTTATTTTAATCCCGTACTACAGGGTAAAGAGATTTTCCAGAGCGATATTGTTCAATATATCGGGATGGCTCAGGAACAAAAAGATTTTAGAGCTGAAACCGGGGAGGAGCCCTACTGGACAGATGCAGCTTTTGGCGGTATGCCAACCTATCAATTAGGGGCATACTATCCTCATAATTACGTTAAAGAACTGGACAGTTTATTAAGGTTCTTACCCAGACCGGCAGATTACTTATTCCTTTATTTTATAGGTTTTTATATTCTTCTTCTATGTATGAAGGTAGATTATAAACTGGCATTTCTGGGATCTATAGCATTTGGGTTTTCTACCTATCTTATCATCATCCTGGGAATAGGACATAATTCCAAAGCACATGCGATAGCATATATGCCGATGGTTCTCGCGGGGATCATTTCAATTTTCAGAAACAGGAATATCTGGAGTTTTTTATTGCTAACAGTGGCAATGGCCCTCGAAATTCAGGCGAATCATTTTCAGATGACCTATTATTTATTGCTATTAGTAATCATTCTGGGAATCGCATATCTGGTTGATGCTTATCAAAAAAAGTTACTTCCAAAGTATTTCAAATCACTAGGAGTGATGGTTGTGGCCGTAATTATTGCCATTGCTGCGAATGCTACAAATCTTATGGCTACCAGTGAATATGCACAATTCAGTACAAGAGGAGAATCAGAATTAAGCATTCAGCCAAATGGAGGTCCAAAAGAAAAATCAGGTTTAGGCTATGAATACATTACTTCTTACAGCTATGGAATTTTAGAAAGTTTTAATCTCATGGTTCCCAGGTTTATGGGAGGTGGAAGTTCTGAAAATATAGGAAAAGATTCGAATATTTATGATGCATTGATAGAAATTGGTGCATCACCAACCCAGGCAGCCGGTTTTACGGAAAATGCTCCGACTTATTGGGGTGATCAACCTTATGTTGGAGCTCCGGCATATATAGGAGCTACTGTAATTTTTCTTTTTGTATTCGCACTCTTTTTAATACGGGGACGATTAAAATGGTGGATCGTTGGCGGAAGTATTTTGGCTTTAGTATTAAGCTGGGGTAAAAACTTCGAATTTCTAACACGTTTTTTTATAGAATTCGTGCCATTATATGATAAGTTTAGAGCGATTACTTCTATACAGGTTATACTTGAACTTTGCTTACCGCTACTAGCTGTACTCGGACTTTATAAATTATTTCTGAAAGAAATTAAATCTGAAGAAAAACTGTATGCTTTAAAATGGTCCTCGATCATTACTGGAGGATTACTTTTAGTTTTTTTTCTCTTTAAGTCTGTGCTTTTTGATTTTGCTGGGGCAAGTGATGCTACGTATAGCAAACAATTCGGGATGGATTTTATGAATGCACTGGAAGAGGATAGAAAAAGTATTTTCACATCAGACGTAATAAGATCATTAATATTTGTCCTAATCGCTGCCGGGTTAATTTTGGCCTATTTAAAGTCTAAAGTGAACCGGAATATGGTTATTGGAGGATTGATAATTTTAATTTTAGTGGATCTTATTGGGGTTGATAAGCGTTACGTAAATGAAGATGACTTTGTTCAGGCCAGAGAAATGGAACAGCCTTTTCAAAAACTGGAAGCTGATGCTGCTATTCTCGAAGATAAGACCCATTATAGGGTGTTTGATGTTTCCGGAGATCCTTTTAATACTGGTAGAACCTCTTATTATCATAATGCGATTGGAGGATATCATGCCGCGAAACCTGGTAGAATCCAGGATTTATTCGACTTTTATATTTCTCAGAATAATATGAAAATATTGAGCATGTTGAATGTGAAGTATTTCATTGTTCCTACAGAGAATGGCGTGCAGGCACAGCAAAACCCTGAAGCCTTTGGAAATGCATGGTTGGTAAAAGACATAAAATGGGTGGAGAATCAGGATGAAGAAATTCTAAGCCTTAAGGATACCGATCTTAGGACTACCGCTGTAGTTAATTCTGGGTTTAGAGCAGATGTTTCAGAAGAATTTAAATTTGATGAAACGGCTAAAATTGAACTTGTAACATACCAGCCAAATAAATTGAAATATGAATTTTCAGCGGCTTCTAATCAGTTTGTAGTTTTTTCTGAAAACTATTATCAACCAGGCTGGCAGGCTTATATTAATGGTGAAGCTGTTCCTCATGTTCAGGTAAATTATGTACTAAGAGGGATGAACGTTCCAGCAGGAGATCACGAGGTTGTTTTTAAATTTGAACCTGAAGTAGTAAAAACCGGAAGTAGGATCGCCTTGATAAGTTCAATCTTAATAGGACTTGTTATTATTGGAGGAGTTGGTTATGAATTGAAAAAAAGAAAATGATCCTGTCATTTATTATTGAATGAAGAAAGTTCTTATTATAACATATTACTGGCCACCGGCCGGAGGCCCGGGTGTTCAACGCTGGCTTAAATTTGTTAAATATTTAGGGAGTTTTGATATTGAGCCGGTAGTATATATTCCTGAGAACCCTAGTTACCCAATTATCGATAAAAGTTTTGAAAAGGAGATTCCAGAGGGGATAGAAGTGATTAAACAGAATATCTTTGAGCCTTATTCAATTGCCCAGATTTTCTCTAAAAAGGATACTGAAACTATTAGTTCGGGAATAATTCAGAAGGAAGAAAATCAGAGCATACTTCAAAAGGCAATGCTTTATATTCGCGGGAATTATTTTATCCCGGATGCACGTAAATTCTGGATCAAACCTTCCGTAGAATTTTTAAAAAAAGAAATTGAAAAAGGAGACTATCATGCTATTATTACTACCGGTCCTCCGCATAGTCTTCATTTAATTGGATTAAAGTTAAAACAAAGTTTGCAAGTAAATTGGATAGCAGACTTTCGTGACCCCTGGACGCAGATAGGTTATCATGAAAAACTGAAATTGAATAAGAAGTCACGAAAAAAACATGAGGCTCTTGAAAAAAAAGTTTTAAACACTGCAGATCATATTATTACTACCAGTTTTACTACGAAAAAAGAGTTTGAAGAAAAGACCACAAAACCAATAACCGTAATCACTAATGGTTTTGACACCGAATTAACGGAAAAGACATACCAAAACAAACAATTTGAACTTGCCCATATAGGTTCTTTATTATCTGGTAGAAATCCTGAAAATCTTTGGAGGGTTTTAAGTGAACTTATAGAAGAGCAGGAAGAATTCAGGAGTAATTTTAAATTAAGACTTGCCGGAAAGCTTAGTGAAGATGTATTAGAGAGCCTTAAAAAATATGGGCTTCATAAATATTTGAGGAATGAGGGATATGTGAGTCATTCAAAGGCAGTGAAATTACAAAGACAAGCTTCCCTGTTATTATTGATTGAGATAGATGCTGAAGAGACCAGAGGTATTATACCCGGTAAGATCTTTGAATACCTGGCCGCGAAAAGACCAATTTTAGCGATTGGTCCCGAAAACTGGGATGCAGAAAGAATAATTTCAGAAACCGAATCTGGAAAATTCTTTGCTTATAATGATACTTCAGGAATTAAAAGCCATATAGAAGGACTATTTCAGAAATTTAAAGACAATATTCCAGCGAATACCTCTCATCATATTGAAAAATATCATCGTAAGTCACTTTCAGAAACTTTGGCACAACTTATTAAGCAGGTCTAAATGGGAATCATAATAAATCAGTCCTTCAAGAACATGGTGACCACGTATATCGGGTTCGGGATTGGGGCGGTTAATACACTATTCCTGTTTACTTATTTCCTTGAGAAGGAGTATTATGGTCTGGTTAGTTACCTATTATCAGCAGCAAATCTTATCTGGCCATTCCTGGTATTTGGTGTTCATAGTACTTTGATTAAATTCTTTACATCCTATAAAACCCGGGGAGACCAGGATAGACTCCTGAATTTTGCTCTGATCACACCTGCAATTGCAGGACTGATTATTGGTGTCTTTGGTCTGTTATTTTACAATTATCTGCTCGAATATTTCAAAGGTGAAAATGACCTCGTACAACCCTTTATCTGGTTGATATTTTTAATTGCCATGGCTACCTCGTATTTTGAAGTCTTCTTTTCATGGTCAAAGATCTATTATAAAAGCGCTTTCGGAAATTTGATGAAGGAAGTTTTTCATAGATTATGTATTAGTATTCTATTATTTGGAGTTTATTTTAGATGGATTAGTGTAGAGTTTTTTATTTATGGAATCTCTGCGGTATTTGTTATTAGAACCATACTAATGGCTATGTATGCTTTTTCCCTGCACAGGCCAAAATTCAGCTTCAAATTCCCTAAAAATATAGCTCCCGTTGTAAAATACTCTTCACTCATTCTTTTGGCAGCATCTGTAGCTACCGTTCTGTTAGACCTGGATAAAGTAATGATTGAGCATTATTTGCCAATAGAGAATGTCGCAATTTATGGAATCGCTGTTTATATCGCTACAGTGATCTCTGTTCCGCAAAAAGCAATGCACCAGATTACGAATCCTCTTACCGCTGAAATGCTTAATAAAAAGGACAGGTCTGGCCTGAAAGAACTCTATGAAAAGAGCTCCTTGAATCTTCTTATAATTAGCGGACTCATTTTTATCTGGATCATCACCAATGTGAATTCTTTGTATGAATTGATTCCCGAGGAATATAGCGTTAGCATTTTAGTAGTTCTACTTATCTCTTTAGTCAAACTTTACGATAATTTCTTAGGGAATAACAACAGTATTTTATTTAATTCAGATTATTATAGAATTGTATTGGGAGTAGGAGTGATCCTGGTTATTGTGGCCTTTGTTCTTAATTTATATTTTATACCTCAATTTGGAGTTGAGGGAGCAGCGATTGCAAGTTTTATAGCTTTTGCAGCTTACAATACATCTAAAATTTTTATTGTATTTAAAAAATTCAGGATTCATCCCTTTACTTCTAAAAGCTGGCTGACAATGATTTTAGTGATAGCGTTTAGTTTAGGATTTTACTTTTTAAATTTTCCGCTACATCCATTTCTGAATATTACTTTAAAATCCATTCTTGCCGGTGTATTATATCTTGGGATTATTTATTCGTTTCGGTTTTCAGAAGATATCAATCAAATGATCGATAGATTTTTGAAAAGGTCATAAAACGAGAAAACCCCATCAGCTTGGGAGCTTCAAGGGTTTTCTAACTAACCAACCAAAAAATTAAATTATGAACTTGTCATCTATATTCTATTATCCACATTTCGTGCCGAACTTCTTGATCTGGAAGAATTTTTTGATCTAATTCCTTGAGACCCTGAAGTTCCTGAAGAAGTTCTTGTTCTAACTGAAGAACTACTTTGCCTACTTGTTGGACGTTTTATTGCTGATTTCCTTGCAGAACTTCTTGAGCTTTTTTCTATAGATCTACTTCTAGTAGCTGGAGCCGAACGTTCCACTCTGGAATTACTTCTGGTTTGAACTGATCTTCCTTTAGTGGCAGAACCCAATCTTTCCACTCTACCTGTCGTTCTGCTTTCTATTCTTGCAGATCTTTGCTGAGGACTTTTAAAAGATCTTTCTCTTGTTGAAGTTTGTCTTTTCTGCGGAGTGCTCTCTATTCTTGATGATCTGCCTTTGGAATTTGTACTTCTTGCTTTACTCTCACTTACTACCCGAGATCTATTAGTATTTATAGCTCCTCTATCAGTATCTTTTCTAGTGGTTCTGGAATTTACCGAAGTAGATCTATTTCTATTAGAGTAAGATTTGCTTCTTGCAGAGGTGTTTCTGGTGTTTCCAATATTACTGCTTCCACGAGATCTTACCTGGGCGATACTACGCTTAGTATTAGTTCTGGAACCATAATTATAAGATCTTACTTTTTGAGACGGTCTGTAAAAATTTCTTTTTCTTTTATTATTTATATAATAGTTGTTGTAAACCGTAACATAATTATCATAAGATATTCTTTGTGGCTCGTAATAGGCACGATAAGGTCTCCCAAATACGATACTTACATTTACATTAGGTCGGCGATAGTAATCGTGCCATGGCCTGTATACATATCGTCTATTATAAGGATTTATATAACCGGTATAGTGAGTAATGTGACGATGATGATTATAATGTACATGTAAATTCCCTACCCTAGCAAGACGGCCAAAATTATTATATCTCATATAGATATCACCAGCCTGGATAATACGCCCATAATAATCATAATAAATAGGAATATTTTCAATCTGGATTACTGCACCATAATCATCATACTGCACAAATGGTTCATAGTTATAACCTGAATTATAGCTTATATTTACATTAGGAGAAGATATATGTACAGAGTTACCTCTTGCAAAATCTGGATTAAAATAAAAATCGAATTCACCATTGGGATAAACCGCAAATTCAACGCCTCCTTCAACAAAAATGAATGAATCGTTATAATTAGTATAAGTAGTGGTGGCTGGCTTAGAATTTACGGATGCAGATACTGACCATCCAATAAATAAGAATGCGAAAATAAGGGTCAGGTTTCTCATGGTAGTAGCGTATTTAATTAAGAACATTTTTCTTAACAGATACAAAGCGCGTGCCAAAGTCCGTAAACAGTAAGCTGACGGAGTAGTCTCTCTTAATTTAAATTTTTAAATCACTGTAAATTAAATAGTTATTGTTAATAAAGTTTTTCCTTAAGATATTTTGAAGTAAAAGATTTTTTGACTTTGCTTAGTTCTTCTGGTGTTCCCTCGGCAACCAGGTAACCTCCGTTCTCACCACCTTCAGGGCCAAGATCTATAACATAATCGGCGCATTTAACAAGATCCATATTATGTTCAATGACAATAACAGTATGACCTTTTGAAATTAACGCATTAAAAGATTTTAATAATTTCTTGATGTCGTGAAAATGTAATCCTGTGGTGGGTTCATCAAAAATAAATAGTGCTTTGGTCTTTGTATTTCCTTTGACAAGGAATGAAGCTAATTTTATTCGTTGTGCTTCACCACCAGATAAGGTAGAGGAGCTTTGTCCCAATTGCACATACCCCAGACCTACATCTTTTAAAGGTTTTAATTTCTTTACGATCTTACTTTGATCGTGATCTTCAAAGAAACTAGTAGCGTCATCTATCGTCATATTTAGAATATCATCAATATTCTTGTCGTGAAAGGTGACTTCAAGCACTTCTTTCTTAAAACGCTTTCCATTACAGGCTTCACATTCTAAATGGACATCGGCCATAAATTGCATTTCTATGGTAACCTCTCCTTCACCTTTACAGGTTTCGCATCTACCTCCATCTACATTAAAAGAGAAATGTTTCGCCTTAAAGCCTCTTAACTTAGCCAGTCTCTGACTAGCAAAAAGGTTTCGAATATCATCATAGGCTTTAATATAAGTAACGGGATTAGACCTGGAAGATCGTCCAATAGGGTTCTGATCTACGAACTCTACGGTTCCAAGACTTTTAAAACTTCCTTCAGTACCACTAAACTGCCCGGCCTTTTCGCCATATCCTCCAATTTCCTTCTGTACCGCAGGATATAAAATTTTTCTTACCAACGTGCTCTTGCCACTGCCTGAAACCCCTGTAATGGCTGTAAATACTCCTAATTGGAATTCTACATCGATATTTTTCAGGTTATTTTCTCTTGCACCAAGAACTTTGATCTTATTTTTCGATGTCCTTCTTTTCTCTGGAATTTCAATTTCCATTTTTCCATTAAGATAGCTTGCGGTAAGAGAATCAGATTTTAAGATATCTTTCATGGTTCCTGTCGCGACCACATGACCACCTTTAGTTCCTGCTTCGGGACCAATATCGATGATCTCATCTGCAGCATTCATGATCTCTTCATCATGCTCCACCACAATCACCGTGTTTCCCAGATCACGAAGATGTTTTAATACACCTATAAGTTTTTCGGTATCTTTTGGATGCAGTCCAATAGAAGGCTCGTCTAGTATATACATAGAACCAACCAAACTACTTCCCAAAGAAGTCGCAAGATTTATTCTTTGCGATTCCCCTCCAGAGAGCGTATTGGACTTTCTATTTAGGGTTAAATAATCAAGACCTACATTGGAAAGAAACTCTAGCCTGTTTTTTATTTCAGTTAATAAACGTTTGGCTATTTTTTCATCATATTCATTTAACTCCAGATCCTTAAAAAACGGTCTCACCTTATCCAAAGGTTTTTCTACCAGATCTGTAATGCTGTGATCATTGATCTTTACATATTGTGCTTCCGGCCTTAAACGTTTACCCTTACAAGCTGAACATTTTGTCTTTCCCCTGTACCGAGAGAGCATAACCCTGTTCTGGATTTTATAAGCTTTACTTTCAAGGAATTCAAAGAATTGATTGAGTCCTTCAAAATATTGATTTCCATTCCAAACCAGATCTTTTTGCTCATCGCTCAATTCGAAATATGGTTTATGAATTGGGAAATCGAATTTATGAGAATTATTAACCAGCTGGTCTCTGTACCAACTCATGCTATCACCGCGCCACGGAAAGATCGCGTTTTCATAAACAGATAATCCGGTATTGGGAATTACTAACTCTTCATCAATCCCGATAACATCTCCATAACCCTCACATTTAGGACAGGCTCCATATGGATTATTAAAACTGAATAAATGTACATTGGGTTCCAGAAAACTTATACCATCCAGTTCAAATTTATTGCTGAAATGCCTCGAGCTGTTATCGGAAAGTTTTTCTATAAACAATTCTCCTTTTCCTTCAAAAAAAGCTGCTTCAACTGCATCTGCCAGTCGATTATAGAAATCTTCCTCGTCTTTTGTAATAATTCTGTCTACAACTAGCCAGGTATTATCATCCTTAGCTTTACTAAGGTCGGTTTCATCAATTCTTACAACTTCATCATTCAATTTTATTCGGCTATATCCTTGCTGAGCCAGAATTTTAATTTTTTTCTCAAGAGAACGACCTTCTTCAACATGAATGGGAGCCAGCAATAGAAGTTTCTCTCTTTCAGGAAAATCTTTTATGAAATTTATAACATCTGTGACCGTATCTTTTTTTACCTCATTTCCTGAAACAGGGGAGTAGGTTTTCCCAATTCTTGCAAAGAGCAGTTTTAAATAATCATATATTTCAGTAGAGGTTCCAACCGTAGATCTTGGATTGGTAGAATTTACTTTCTGTTCAATGGCAATAGCAGGAGCTATCCCTTTAATATAGTCTACTTTAGGCTTATTAAGACGTCCCAAAAACTGCCTGGCATAGGAGCTTAGACTCTCAACGTAGCGACGCTGACCTTCAGCATACAAAGTGTCAAAAGCTAAACTTGATTTACCTGAACCAGATAAACCAGTAATCACTACAAGCTTATTCCGGGGAATAATAGCATTGATATTTTTTAGGTTGTGCAACTTTGCACCTTTGATAATAATATTTTGCTTTGGATCTACTTTAGATATATTTGCTGTCATGCTTCGTTTCTGCTAAAACGGCAAAGTTACTCAATATGGAGCGGGAAATAAAGCTAGAAAAAACTTATAGTATTGTTAAAATATTAAGGTTTTATTTGTAATTCTCAATTTTATCTTACTATATTTGAGCCATAACCGAAAATCATAGTTGCCTATTAAGCACAGTTACTTTTTTAAAACTAAATAACCTAATCCACGGGAATTACTTATTCCTGTACATTAAAGTAACTGTTATGAATAACACTAAGGTAACTGACGCCTCGCTCGTTCGTGATTATCTTGATGGAAATGAAAACGCACTTGGCGCCCTCATCAATCGTCACCAACATCGTATTTACAGTTTTATTTTTTCGAAAGTCTTTGACAGGGATATCGCAGAAGATATTTTCCAGGACACCTTCATTAAAGTAATTCGTACTTTGAAGCGAGGAAAGTATAACGAAGAAGGGAAGTTTCTTCCATGGGTAATGCGTATCTCACACAACCTGGTCATAGATCATTTCAGGAAAAATAAAAGAATGCCCAAATTTGACAATAGTGGGGATTTTAATATTTTTTCAGTTTTAAGTGATGGGAGTTTAAATGCTGAAAAACAACTGATCAAAGATCAGATTGAAATGGATGTACAGGAGTTAATCAAGGAATTGCCTGAAGATCAATTGGAGGTTCTAACCATGCGTATCTATAAAGATATGAGTTTCAAAGAAATTTCAGAACGTACCGGAGTTAGTATTAATACAGCCTTAGGGCGAATGCGATATGCGCTTATAAATCTTCGAAAAATTATAGAAAAGAGAAACTTAATTTTAACCAATTAATAAGAGCAATATCCCCCCAATTGTTTCGTTATTCTATTAAACCATCACAAAACAATAACAAATGGGGAAACTTTACTTTAAAAAATCTTCAAAAGAAGAAAAAATCAATCATCCACAACCAAAAAAAGAGACGATTGCGTTTCTTTTGAATTATTCGAAAGCTCTTAATGTAATTGAATACAAGAAGATGAAGTTTGAATCGCTTCTGAATTAATTTATAAGAAGACCTGTAATATTAGCCTGCGGGTCTTTTTTATTTCTTTTTCTTCAAATACTCATTTATAGTGCTCTTTCTTCCAATCGTTTTGGTGATCACATCTTTTTCAAGATTCCAGGCTCTTGCAGGAGAATACTGTCTCCCGTACCAAATAATTTGAAGATGTAATTTATTCCATAGATCTTTAGGGAATAATCTCTTCGCATCCTTTTCTGTCTGTGTTACATTTTTGCCATTGCTTAAATTCCAGCGATACATCAATCTGTGAATATGGGTGTCTACTGGAAAAGCCGGTACATTAAATGCCTGAGCCATTACTACACTGGCAGTTTTATGACCTACTGCAGGTAATTCTTCTAAGGCTTCAAAACTGGCAGGAACCTGTCCGTTATATTTTTCAATTAAAATTTCTGATAGTCCGTGAATTCCTTTAGATTTCATAGGTGAAAGTCCAACAGGTCTAATGATCTCCCTGATCTCTTCTACTGAAAGTTTTATCATCGCATATGGATTATCAGCTATCTCAAATAATCTGGGGGTAATTTGATTTACCTTAACATCAGTGCTTTGAGCAGAAAGAAGTACGGCTATTAATAATGTATAAGGATCCTTATGATCTAATGGAATAGGGATTTCCGGGTATATATCATTTAACGTTTCAATAATGAACTGTACCTTTTCCTGTTTGGTCATAAAGTTTTAATTTAGTGCAAAAGTAAGAATTATGACAACATTGAAAGAAGGGGATAAGGCCCCCGAATTTAAAGCTGAAGATCAGGACGGTAACAAAATTAATCTTTCAGACTATAAAGGAAAAAAATTGGTGCTATTTTTCTATCCAAAAGCCAGTACACCAGGTTGTACTGCAGAAGCATGCAATCTAAGCGATAATTATGATGCAATGAAGGAAAAGGGGTATGAGGTTTTAGGAGTAAGTGCCGATTCAAAAAAAAGACAACAGAATTTTAAGAATAAGTACGATTTTAAATATCCACTTTTAGCTGATGAAGAGAAAGAAGTGATTAATGCTTATGGCGTTTGGGGACCTAAAAAATTTATGGGGAAAGAATATGATGGAATTCATCGGACAACCTTTATCATTGATGAAAAAGGAATGATTGAAGAGGTGATAAAAAAAGTAAAGACCAAAGCTCACGCAGAACAGATCTTTGCTAATTAAAGGTTTTCTTCAACACTAATTAAAAAGGCGAATTTTTTATTCGTCTTTTTTTATAGATGCATTTTTAACGATAGCTGTACTATCGCAGTTTTCAATTTCTAATTCAATATTAGAAAAATTGGAAGCTCCATAAATTATGTAAATATTACAGGGTTTAGCATCTGTATCACTTTTATTAAAATCTACATCTCCTTTGTTTAGAATCTCAGAAACTACAGAAGTATCAATATTATTGGATGAGAAAAAATTCATTGAGTTTTTAGAAAACTGGCGCTTCTTGATCCTGATATTTTTGAGAACTCTCGCATTTGGAGAATAATCACAGGATGTCTTTTTTCCTCCAAGAAAGAAGATTAAAATAACAATTCCAAAAAAAAGGCCTAAACCATAATAGGCAAGGCGGTGAGCAAACTTCATATTCTAAAATATCAATAGATTTATATCACGGTAGGAAAGGTTAAACCAATCGGCTATAGATTTACTGGTTAAAATTCCGTGGTAAAAATACAAACCATTGCGTAAACCTTTGTCAAATCTCAGGGTATTTTCCAAGCCTCCTTCGTCCGCGATATGCAATAGATAAGGAGTGAAAATGTTACTTATTGATAATGAGGAAGTACGGGCATATCTCGATGGAATATTGGGTACACAATAGTGAATCACGTCATGCTTAGAAAATATAGGCTCATCATGTGATGTAATCTCACTGGTTTCTACGCAGCCACCCATATCTATACTAACATCTATAACTACAGCGCCACGCTTCATAGATCTTACCATCTCTTCAGTAATTAAAATTGGAGATCTGTCTTTACCACGAACCGCACCAATTACAACATCTGCTCTTTTCAGGGCTTTTGATAAATTTTTTGGCTGAATTGTACTGGTATAGAATGTATTTCCCAAATTGGCCTGGATATTTCTGAGTTTGGTAAGAGAGCTATCAAAAACTTTTACACTTGCACCCAAGCCAATTGCCGATCGTGTTGCGAACTCTCCAACAGTTCCTGCGCCAATGATGACTACTTCTACTGGTGGCACTCCACTTATATTCCCAAACATCAATCCGTTTCCCTCAGCATGATTACTCATGATCTCAGATGAAATAAGTACCGAAGCAGTTCCTGCAATTTCGCTTAGGGCACGTACTATTGGATAACTGCCATCATCATCTTTAATGAATTCAAACCCAAGAGCGGTGATCCTTTTTTCGGCAAGCTTTTGAAAGTACTCTTTACATTGTGTTTTTATCTGTAAAGCAGAAATTAATATGGTTTGTGGATTTATGAATGCAAGTTCATCCATAGAAGGTGGTTCAATTTTCAGGATAGTAGGGCAAGAGAAGACTTTTTTTGTGTCCTTGGTGATCTCTGCTCCGGCTTCAGAATAATCCTTATCGCTAAACCTGGCCCATTTTCCGGCACCAGACTCTATCATCACCCTATGACCGTGAGCTGTAATTGCCGCTACGGCATCCGGACTTAGACAAATTCGTTTTTCCTGATAAGCTGTTTCTTTGGGAATTCCAATAAAGAGCTGTCCCTTTTTCTTGTAGATCTCAAGGGTTTCCTCTTGTGGTATTAGTTGTTCTTTGGTAAAGGGTGACACCTGCTGTTTGCCCATATATATAAGTTAAAGCAGTTAAATTACAACTAAATTTATGAAAAGAAGAAAATAGGTTTATAGTTTGCGGTAGTAGTCTTCAAAAAGGACATTGTTATTATTTCCAAAATCTTCAGGATTCTCTTCATCCTGGAAATCTTTAATCTCCTTAAGATCTTTATCTGAAACTGGTGAAAAAACAGAAATCTCGGTTTCGTCTAGTTCGGAAAGATCTAAGCCGTAAATACGATCGAAGATTTTAATTCGAATTAAATAAACAATTGATAAAATAATAATAAAGAAAGGCGCTAAATAAATTAATTGGTTAATATCCATATAGTCAGTCCTTAGATAAACATCATCATAAATGACTACCACCAATTGATAACAATACATTGCAATTGGAATAAGTATTACATGATACCACCAGTGCTTGCAGGTGAAAAACCACAGTAACAATAAAAACAAAGGAGTGATCTTTCCAAGATAAGTCCAGGCTGCAGTTAAGACATTTTCGAAATAAAGACTCTTATAGGTAAAAAAAGGAGTTTCCCAAACGGGACCGTTTGGGAAAATCTCATATAAATAAAATAAATATGGTGAAAATGCTATACAAATAGCAACAAGACTACCCAGCAGAAGGTACCCTGATCGTTGATTTTTGTACGGCTTGTTCTTTGATATCATGCTTAGTATCGTTGTCGTTTGAAGTTGAAGTTACAAAAAAACTAGCTCCAAATATTGCTGCTGCGAAAAGTACTGCTTTAAGTTTCATAATTATAGGTTTTAAGATTGTTAATTCGTTTTGTTTTCTAGAACAAACATATAACAACTTAAAAACCTGTAAGTTAAAACATTAGTCGTACCTTTGCGCCCTTTTTCGAGCTAAAAATTGCCCGAAAAACCGCTTTAAAAACTTAAAATATGTTAGTTTAAATTTATTTATAAATCGTTCAATGAATTAATTCTTTTTAATTCACTTTATAAAACGCATGTAAAAGTAAAAAAATTCTTACAAACTATTTTACGCGCCTATTTTTACTTTTTTTGATTTCATTAACAAAACTTTAACTTTCGAGTGTTTTCCGATTCTACCTGAATTAGCAATTTTTGGGTGTTATCCCCTAGTAAATTTTCAATTTTTTCAGGCCATTCTATTAAATTCCATTCACCCGAATCCAGGTAATCTTCTAAACCCATATCTAATGCTTCAGTATCCTTTTCGATCCTGTAAAAATCGAAATGAAACACTGGTCCCTTTTCTGATTCGTAATGGTTAACTAGTGAAAACGTAGGACTAGAGACAGTGTCCTGCACGCCAAGTGCTTTTACTATCTCCTTAATGAGCGTGGTTTTACCAGCACCCATCTCACCGTAAAAAAGCAAGGTTCTGCTCTTTGTATTACTAAGTATGTAATTTACGGCTACATCCAGTTCTTGAAGTCTATAGGTTAACTCCATAATTCAATATGTCAGATTTGGGATTGTAAAGATATATAAAAAATATATCAAATTTCACACTTATCTGGTTTTCAGACTAGTGTGAAATGAAATAATGTTTTTTATCGATTAAAAATGTTTTTCGTCGATTATTTGGGATTTAGGACTACAAAAGGGATTACAACTTCTTCAAGGGAAATCCCTCCATGTTGATAGGTGTTCTTATAATAACTTACATAGTGGTTATAATTATTAGGATACGCAAAGAACAGATCTTCTTTGGCAAAAATATAGGAGCTGCTCATATTGATGGTAGGTAGATGAACAGATTTGGGGTCTTCTATGGCAAGAACCTCTTTATTTTCATAAGTAAGACTTTTACCTGTTTTGTACCTTAAATTAAGGCTGGTATTTTTGTCGCCAATCACTTTAGATGGATTCTTTACATTTATAGTTCCATGATCTGTGGTAATAATTAATTTAAACCCGGACTGTTGTGCTTTTTGAATTATTTCTAAAAGTGGAGAGTTTTTAAACCAGCTTTGGGTTAAACTTCTATAAGATTTGTCATTTGCAGCAAGTTCTTTAATTACTTCCATTTCAGTTTTAGAATGGGATAACATATCTACAAAGTTATAGACCACAACAGAAAGATCATTAGATTTTTGAGATTTGAAATTATCTGCCAGTTTCTTACCCCCCTTTAAGCTTGTTATCTTGTGATACTCAAATTTCAAATCGCTCCCAAGGCGTTTTAATTGTTCGGTAAGAAATTCAGCTTCATGCAGATTCTTACCACCATCTTCGGTATCATTTTTCCAGTATTTTGGAAATAACTTTTCCATTTCGCTAGGCATTAGGCCGGAGAATATCGAATTTCGGGCATATTGAGTAGCTGTGGGTAAAATGCTGTAATATGAACTTTCTTTTTCCTTTTTATAATATGGATTGATAATGGGCTCCAGAGCTTTCCATTGATCGTATCTTAAATTATCTACCACTATCAATAGGGTTGGCTGATCTTTCTCTAATTCTGGTAACACTTTTTTTCTGAACAGTGTATGCGACATTACCGGTGGTTCGGCATTTTTTTCAAACCAGGACTGATAATTTTTAGCGATAAATTTGAAAAACTGATTGTTCGCCTCCTGTTTTTGGGACTCCAGAATTTCAAACATTCCTGAATCTTCAATTTCTTCCAGTTGAATTTCCCAATATACCAGTCTTTGATAAAGCTCTGCCCATTCTTCATAAGAATTTACCTGAGCCATTTCCATGGCGATTTTTCTAAATTCCTGTTGATAGTTGGAGGTTGTCTTTTCTGATATCAGCCTGGAGTGATCTAAGTTCTTTTTGATACTTAGCAGGATCTGGTTTGGATTAACAGGCTTAATTAGATAATCTGCAATTTTAGATCCAATGGCTTCCTCCATTATATACTCTTCCTCACTCTTGGTGATCATTACTATAGGAACGGTTTCTCTTTTTTCCTTTATTTCTGCCAGCGTTTCGAGTCCTGTTAAACCGGGCATATTTTCGTCAAGAAATATAATATCAAAATTTTCTTTTTCTATCTCTTCCAATGCTTCTGTCCCGCTTTTACAGGTTTGAACGTCATAATTACGTGATTCCAGAAACATGATGTGAGGTTTCAATAAATCAATTTCATCATCTACCCACAATATTTTGATATTACCCATATTCGTTATTTGTTTTTTAGTTTTTAATGAGGATTACAGCAGTCTTTTCAAGGTTTTTAAAGATATTTCTGTAACTCATTCCACCCTTTTAATTTATTTCTTTTAAGCGATTAGTTGCGATTCGTCCATATTTATTTTGGTTGGATTCCATTTTTGGATATGGCTCATTTCATATATGTATCTTTGCTTTGAATTATAGAAAAAATACAGCTTGGCATCGCAAACTAAACTTAAAATATTAAACGATCCAATTTACGGTTTTATTACCATTCCCAATGAGCGGATCTTTAAGATCATTGAACATCCTTACTTTCAAAGACTACGCCGAATTTCCCAAATGGGTCTTTCATATTTGGTGTATCCAGGAGCACATCATACCAGATTTCATCATGCATTGGGTTGTGTACATCTAATGCAAAAAGCAGTGAGGATCCTTAGGTACAAAGGCGTGGGGATTTCTAATGAGGAAGAAGAGGCTCTACTTATCGCAATTTTAATGCACGATATTGGTCATGGCCCATTTAGTCATGCTATGGAACATAGCCTTGTGGAAGGTGTTGATCATGAGACCATTTCACTCCTTTTTATGGAGGAAATGAACTCAAAGTTTAACCAAAGTTTAACGCTGGCAATTAATATATTCAAGGGGAGCTATCACCGAAAATTTATGAATCAGCTTATCTCCAGTCAGATGGATATGGATCGCTTAGACTACTTGAAGCGGGATAGTTTTTATACCGGGGCGGTTGAAGGAAACATCAATAGTGAACGTTTAATTACCATGTTAAATGTGGTGAATGATGAATTGGTGGTTGAAGAAAAAGGAATCTATTCTGTAGAAAAGTTTCTCATTGGTCGTAGATTAATGTATTGGCAGGTATACCTTCACAAGACCAGCCTGGTTGCTGAACAGCTTTTAATAAGAGTTTTGAAAAGAGCCAAGGAGTTAATTGAAAAAGGAGAAAAGCTAAACGCCAGCGGATCTTTAATGTATTTTCTTGAAAACAAGATCACCAGAGAATATTTTGATGCACAAACGCTTGCGATGTTTTCTCGTCTTGATGATAATGATGTGATTTCAGCAATGAAAGACTGGATGTATTCAGATGATTTTGTTTTGAGCAATCTATGTGAAATGATCATCAATCGTAATTTACTCAAGGTAAAAATCAAAAAGAAGCGACCTTCAAGAGAAAAATTGGAAAAGAGATCTTTAGCGCTTCAGAAAAAATACAATATTTCAGAAAAAGAAGCATCCTATTTCGTTTTTGAGGGAGAGATAGCGAATCTGGCATACAAAAAAGAAAAAGATAACATTAATATCCTTCACAAAAACGGAAAGATCAACGATGTAGTAAAGGTTTCAGATCAATTTAATTTAAAAGCCCATACAAATACGGTAACTAAATACTATATGTGTTACCCAAAAGTTAAAGATTAACTCATTTTTTTTACTTTTGCCAGAATGAAGTTTACTGCAACGCAAATAGCCGAGATACTAGACGGCAAAGTTGAAGGCAATCCTGAAGCGGAAGTTTCAGAATTAGCCAAAATTGAAGAGGGGTCTGAAGGCTCCCTAACTTTCTTGAGCAATCCTAAATACACTTCTTTTTTATATACCACCAATGCTTCAATCACAATTGTAAATAATGATTTTGAAGTAGAGCAACCCGTAAATACGACACTTATTAAAGTGAAGGATGCCTATAAGGCGTTTTCTACTTTACTTGAATACTACAATCAGATCAAACTGAATAAATCAGGAATTGAGCAACCAAGTCACATTTCAGAATCAGCCGAATATGGAGAAGGACTTTATTTAGGCTCTTTTGCTTACATTGGTGATAATGTGAAAATTGGCGAAAATGCAAAGATCTATCCTAATGTATATATTGGAGACAATGTGAAGATTGGGGATAACGTAACAATTTTTCCGGGTGTGAAAATCTATTCTGAAAGTCTTATAGGTAGTGAGGTTACTATCCATAGCGGTGTTGTGATAGGTGCAGACGGATTTGGGTTTAGCCCGGGAGATCAAGGAGAATATAGTAAAGTGCCTCAAATAGGAAATGTGATCATTGAAGATTATGTAGATATTGGTGCCGCTACTACTATAGATAGAGCAACACTTGGCTCCACAATTATTAGAAAAGGAGTAAAGCTCGATAACCATATTCAGATCGCTCATAATGTTGAAATTGGCGAAAACACGGCTATAGCTGCTCAAACAGGAATTGCCGGCTCAACTAAAATTGGTAAGAATTGTTTGATAGGTGGCCAGGTTGGAATCGCAGGACATTTAACCATTGGAAACCGCGTTAAAATACAGGCGCAATCGGGAATTGGCCGTGATATTAGAGATGACGAAATGCTCCAGGGATCTCCTGCGATAGGATATAGTGATTACAATAAATCATATATTCATTTTAAGAATTTGCCAAAAACTATGAATATTATACACCAACTGGAAAAAAAGATAAATAATGGCTGATAGAATTTCAAAACAAAGAACCATTCAGAAGGAAGTCTCTCTGGAAGGTGTTGGCCTCCATACAGGTAAAGAGGTAAAGTTAACCTTCAAACCTGCACCGGAAAATACAGGATATGTTTTTGTAAGAACCGATCTTGAAGGAAATCCTCAGGTAGAGGCAGATGTAAGCTACGTGGTAAATACACAACGAGGCACAAACCTTGAAAAAAATGGAGTAACCATACAAACCTCAGAACATGTACTGGCGGCCTGTGTTGGATTAGAGATAGACAACCTTTATTTAGAATTGAATGCATCAGAACCTCCAATAATGGATGGATCTTCAAAATTCTTTGTAGAAGCCCTTGAAAAGGCAGGAACGGTTGAGCAGGAGGCAGATAGAGATGAATATGTAGTGAATGAAATCATCTGCTACCGTGATGAAAACGGAAGTGAGATCATAGCAATGCCTGCTGATGAATACCAGGTAACTACTATGGTTGATTTCGGTACCAAAGTACTTGGGACTCAGAATGCTTCTATAGAGCATTTATCTGAATTCAAAACTGAAATTGCCAATTCAAGAACCTTTAGTTTTTTACATGAGATCGAAACATTGTTGGAGCATGGCCTTATTAAAGGTGGTGATCTAAATAATGCGATCGTATATGTAGATAAAGAGATTAGTGAAGAAACTCTCAAAAAGCTTAGAATCGCTTTTAACAGGGATGAGATTTCAGTAAAACCAAATGGAATTCTTGATAATCTCAACCTGCATTACCCAAATGAAGCTGCAAGACATAAATTACTTGATGTACTGGGAGATGTTGCGCTGGTAGGAACTCGAATTAGAGGAAAGATCATTGCAACCAAGCCGGGACATCATGTAAATACTGAATTTGCCAAAAAACTGGCAAAGGTGATCAAGGCGGAGAAAAGGAATAATGTTCCTAAGGTAGATCTAACTCAACCACCATTGATGGATGTAAATGATATCATGGATACTTTACCTCACAGATCTCCGTTTCTTTTGGTGGATAAGATCTATGAGCTTACAGATTCCCATGTGATCGGGATGAAGAATGTCACCATGAATGAACCATTTTTCGTTGGTCATTTTCCAGGAAAACCAGTGATGCCAGGAGTTTTACAGGTTGAAGCTATGGCACAAACCGGAGGGATTTTAGCATTAAAATCGGTTCCAGATCCTGAGAATTATCTCACTTTTTTCATGAAAATCGATAATGTGAGGTTTAAGAGACAGGTAGTTCCGGGAGACACTTTAATTTTTAAGCTAGAATTATTAGCTCCAATAAGACGTGGAATTTGCCAGATGCAGGGTTATGCATATGTAAATGGACAACTTGCCACGGAAGCCGTATTAATGGCACAAATCGTAAAATCAAAATAAAAGTTATGAACCAACCCTTAGCATATGTGCATCCGGGAGCTAAAATTGCCAAAAATGTGGTAATTGAACCTTTTGCGACAATACATAATAATGTAGTGATTGGAGAAGGTACCTGGATTGGTTCCAATGTTAGTATAATGGAAGGTGCCCGCATCGGGAAAAATTGTAGTATTTTCCCCGGCGCAGTAATTTCGGCAGTTCCACAGGATAAAAAATTTAATGATGAAGATACTCTAACGGTTATTGGAGATAATACTACCATTAGAGAATGTGTGACCATAAACAGGGGTACCACAGATAGGATGAAGACAGTAATTGGTAATAACTGCTGGATCATGGCCTATTGTCACATCGCGCACGATTGTATTGTAGGTGACAACTGTATTTTTTCGAATAACAGTACCCTTGCAGGTCATATAAATGTTGGTGAACATGTAATTCTTGCGGGAATGGCAGCGATTCAGCAGTTTTGTAGTATTGGAAAACACGCTTTTGTAACCGGAGGTTCTTTGGTTAGAAAAGATGTTCCGCCATTTGTAAAGGCAGGACGTGAACCTCTAAGTTATGTGGGTATAAACTCCATTGGTTTAAGAAGAAGAGGATTTTCTACTGAAAAGATCAGGGAAATACAGGATATTTACAGGATTTTATATCAGAAAAATTATAACAATTCTCAGGCGGTGGCTATTATTGAAGCAGAAATGCAGGCAACGGCTGAAAGGGATGAAATATTAGAATTTATTAAAAACTCACAGCGAGGTATCATGAAAGGATACTTCAGCTCAAACTAAATAAAGAATGGCATCAACTAGTGATATAAGAAACGGACTTTGTATTCGATACAACCACGATATATATAAGATTATTGAATTTCTTCATGTAAAGCCAGGTAAAGGCCCGGCTTTCGTAAGAACAAAATTAAAAAGTGTAACTACCGGGAAAGTTCTGGAAAACACTTTTTCCGCAGGACACAAAATCGAAGATATTAGAGTGGAGACTCATAAATTTCAGTTCCTCTATGAAGATGGTGAGTTCTTTCACTTTATGAATGTGGAAGATTACACTCAGATAAGACTAACTGAAAATGCTTTAGATCAGCCAAAACTTTTAAAAGAGGGGGAGGTTGTTACTATCCTTATTAATACTGAGGATAATATGCCGCTTTCAGTAGATATGCCGGCAAGCGTTGTTCTTGAAGTTACACATACAGAACCTGGAGTAAAAGGAAATACGGCGACCAACGCCACAAAGCCTGCTACGGTTGAAACCGGTTTTGAAGTAAATGTTCCTTTGTTCATTAATGAGGGTGATAAGATCAAAATTGAAACAGATAAGGGTACTTACAAAGAAAGAATTAAGGAGTAACCAGACTTTATGAAATTTTCTCACGTCCATTCCCTTAAAGAAATAGCAGCAATAATTGATTGTGATTATGTAGGTGACGATGATTTTCCGGTTCAGGGAATGAATGAAATTCACGTAGTTACCCCGGGCGATATCGTTTTTGTAGATCACCCAAAATATTATGACAAAGCATTAGAGTCTGCCGCTTCCATCGTCCTTATAAATAAGGAAGTTAATTGTCCTGAAGGCAAAGCGCTTTTAGTCTCAGATGATCCGTTCAGAGATTTTAATAAACTTACAAGGCATTTTAAACCTTTTCAGAGCTTGAATGCAAGTATTTCAGATTCGGCGGAAATTGGAGAGGGTTCTATAATTCAGCCAAATGCGATTATAGGGAATAATGTAAAAATTGGAAAGAACTGTTTGATTCACGCTAATGTCACTATTGGTGATAACTGTGTTCTTGGAGATAATGTAATTATTCATAGCGGGACTGTGCTTGGAGGAGACGCTTTCTATTATAAGAAAAGACCTGAAGGGTTTGATAAGTTACTGTCTGGAGGCCGCGTTGTGGTGCAGGATAATGTAGAAATAGGCACTAACAATTCTATAGATAGAGGTGTAACGGGAGATACTATTATTGGAGAAGGTTCTAAGTTGGATAATTTAATTCAGATAGGGCACGATACGGTAATAGGAAAGAACTGTTTGCTTGCATCGCAGATTGGAATTGCGGGATGCGTAGTTGTGGAAGATGATGTAACCATCTGGGGCCAGGTAGGGATTAGAAGTGATATAAGGATTGCTACCGGCACGGTTTTAATGGCGCAATGTGGAGTTTCAAAGGATACGGAACCCAACACCACTTATTGGGGCACGCCTTTTGGAGAAGTACGTTCTAAATTGAGAGAATACGCGGCAATTCGTAAATTGCCCGAGATTGTTAAAAACTTAAAATAAGTATACTATGGGTTTAAGAACAAAAGAGATTGTAAAAGAATTCTATGAATCCAATTTCTATAAGGATGAAGACGTTCTAAGAAGTTTTCTTCATCCCGAGGTTGAACTTTCCTGGTATGGAACAACCGGTCTAAGAAAATTAAACCTTAAGGGAATTGCAGAAATTAGCGAACAACTTGCTGAATCTTATGAGTCTCTTAGAGCGGAAGTTGACAAAGTGGTTGCTAAAAATGATGATGTAGCGATCCATTTTACTTATCACGTTCGAACTATTGAAAACCCTGAAGAAGAGATGCCTTTGGCCCATTTTATCGCAATTTGGGAAATTAAAGATGGAAAATTATTTAAAGGCGTTCAAATTAGCCAGTTGGGAGAAGAAATAGATGAAAGTCCCTGGACCTAGATAAAAAGTAAAGATCAAAACCCTTGACAAATGTGTTAAGGGTTTTTTTAATTTATTTTAATTCTATGTTTGTAGAATTAAAAAATTACTCTACATTTGTAGAGTAACAAAATGTAAGTATGGAACTTTCAAACTCAGAAGAACAATTGATGCAGATCCTTTGGAAGAAGGAAAAAGCCTTTATGAAAGAATTATTGGAGGCTTATCCAGAGCCTAAACCTGCACTCACTACTGTGGCTACTTTGTTGAAACGCATGCAGGATAAAAATTTTGTTGGGTACGTTCAGGAGGGGAGGTCACGCGAATATTTTCCAAAGGTTACTAAAAAGAGCTATTTCTCTAAGCAGATGAACGGGATGATAAAAAGTTTCTTTAATGATTCAGCTTCACAATTTGCTTCCTTTTTTACAGAGGAATCAAATTTATCTGAAAAGGAACTTAAGGATTTGCGCAAGCTCATAGATGAAAAGTTAAAGGATAAGTAAGATGATAGCATTTGTTATAAAATCAGGTTTATGTCTTTTAGTGCTTTTCAGCTTTTATAAGTTATTCCTGGAAAGCGAAAATTTCCATAAGATCAAAAGAGTCTATTTGATCCTAACGCTTGTAGTGTCTTTAATACTTCCTTTAATCACAATTAGTTATACAATAGAAGTGCCTGTTGAAGAAGTTGGTGAGACTACAGTCTGGAACGCTCCAGGCACAAAAGCTGTACCCTTAGAAACCCCCTGGTGGCAGGACCAACTTCCTAATATTTTATTGATCATTTATATTATTGGCTTTTTAGTCTTCAGTTTCAGGTTTATCAAGAACTTAAGAGCATTGATAACGGAGGCTAATAGGAATGATCAACTTAAAGATCTTCCCTATATCTATGTATTACTGCAAAAAAAACTGGCTCCACATTCCTTTTTTCAATATATATTTCTAAATAAGAAGCAATTTCGTAATGAGAAAATAGCGAGTGCGGTGATCGAGCATGAAAAGGCGCACGTAGATCAAAAACATTCTTTTGATTTGCTCTTTATAGAATTGCTACATATTATTTTCTGGTTCAATCCGGTTTTTATTTTCATCCAGAGATCCATCAGGCTTAACCATGAGTTTCTGGCAGATGGAAGCGTACTGCAAAAAGCTTACAATCCATTAGAATATTCAAACATTTTATTTCAATATAGTTCCGGGCATCATCACAATTCATTATCAAGTCCAATAAGTCATTCATTAATCAAAAAACGAATTATTATGATTACAAAAAGTTTTTCGCTCAAGCGATTGGTACTAAAGTCTATTATTTTTCTGCCTGTTTTTGGGGGCTGCGTATATCTCTTCAATGAAGATATCGTTGCGAAGCCTGTGCTGGCCTCAGAAGAAAATCCCATTAGTTTTATTGAAGCCCCATTGAAAATTGAAGATAATAAGCATGCTACAATTAAGAATGGAAATTTAGTTAATGGTATTCAAGAGCCAAAAATTAAAATTAAGGTAGAGGGTAATAAGCTTTGGTTAAACGAAAAGGCAACAAAACCGGAAGAGTTTACAGATGCTGTAAATGATATTACAGCGAATTGGTCTGATGAAGATCTTAAAAACGCTAGTATCCATATGAATACTAAAAATTCTGAGCCAGCTTTTATGGAAAGGTTAGACAGGGAGTTTGCCAATACAAAATTGGCAAAGATCTCCGGACACGGATTTTTGCCACCGCCACCTCCAATGCCGCCTGCTGCTGGAGATGTACCACCACCGCCACCACCAGCACCTGAGGCAGAACATAGTATTCATTCGAAGGATGCTCACAGAGAAAGAGCTAGGGAATGGAGACATATGAAAGATGCAGAAAGAAAAATGATTGCAGAAGAAAGAAAAGAAATTCAGGAAATTAAAGAAGAAATAAAAGATGATGCCCGTTTAACTCGTGAAGAGCGTGCAAAAATGCAAGAAAAAGTAAGAGAAAAGCAAATTGAGATCAATCGAAAGATGAGAGAGATTGAGCGAAAACGTAGAAAAGTTGAAAGAGAACATGTAGATATGGATAGAGCAAGAAAGCATCGGGATATTCCTGTTCCTCCAAATCCGCCTGCTCCACCAAATCCCGCAGATGCCATTGATGATATTAAACGGGAGGGGGGTAGTTTCTATTATAACGGAAAAGAAATAGATGCCGAAAAAGCGAAACAACTCGTTCAGAATAACGATAATATCCAGATTCATGTAAAGAAGGGCAGTGGAGAGAATAAAGCCCGATTTGAAATAAGCGATAATTAAATGCTAATCCATATATTGCAAAATCCCGAATCAATTGATTCGGGATTTTTTGCTTAGGAGTAATTTTATAGGAATTTTAAGGATATTTCTGCCAATATTCTATAAAATGACTTTAGGTTTTATATTTAAAAACATACTTTTGTAATCCAAAATTCAAAAGACACTTATGAGCGTTTTAGTTAATAAAGATTCTAAAGTAATTGTGCAGGGTTTCACGGGAAGTGAAGGTACTTTCCATGCTGAGCAGATGATAGAATATGGTACAAATGTGGTTGGTGGTGTAACTCCAGGTAAAGGAGGGCAAAAGCACCTTAACAAACCGGTTTTCAACACGGTTTCTGATGCTGTAGAGCAAACAGGAGCAGATGTGACCATTATTTTTGTACCGCCAGCTTTTGCTGCAGATGCGATTATGGAAGCAGCAGACGCAGGTATTAAGGTGATTATTACGATTACTGAAGGTATTCCGGTTTCTGACATGGTAAAGGCTGCAGATTACATCAAAGATCGTGATTGTAAATTGATTGGTCCTAACTGTCCTGGTGTGATTACTCCGGGTGAAGCAAAGGTTGGTATTATGCCAGGTTTTGTATTCAAAAAAGGAAAAGTAGGAATCGTTTCTAAATCTGGTACTTTAACTTATGAAGCTGCAGATCAGGTGGTGAAGCAGGGTCTTGGAATTACTACGGCTATTGGTATTGGTGGAGATCCAATTATTGGAACTACCACGAAAGAGGCTGTTGAATTGTTGATGAATGATGATGAGACTGAATGTATCGTAATGATCGGTGAAATCGGTGGTCAGTTAGAAGCAGATGCAGCTCAGTGGGTGAAGAAAAATGGTAATAGGAAGCCAGTTGTTGGTTTTATTGCCGGTGAAACTGCTCCTGCAGGTCGAACTATGGGTCATGCAGGTGCAATCGTTGGAGGCAGCGAAGATACTGCGCAGGCTAAGAAAAAGATTCTTAAAGAGAATGGAATTCACGTGGTGGACTCTCCAGCTGAAATTGGAAAGAAAGTAGCTGAAGTTCTTAACTCTTAAGAACAGCGGTATAAATATATTAATCCCTCTTTTACTTCGGTTCAAGGGGGATTTTGTTTTAAGGATGAAGTCCTTTTTTACGAAGAAATATCAGTAAGTCTTCAGGATGATCTGTTTGAATGACCGCTACTTTTTTGATCTTGATCAACTTTTCAAAACCATTTTTACCCTCACTCTCCAACTTATCATATTTTTTAAGAGAGTTGACCCAAATTGAAATATCGTTATTATCCAATTCCTCCAGGAGTTTTTCTGAATAAGACTGGTTGGGCACCTGGACGATCTTAATATATTGGTAGTTTATTAGTTGCTTTATTTTTCGCTCCCTTTGAACAACAGGCATCATTCGGATATCCGGATTATATTTATGTATAACGGGTATGAGTTTCAAATCACTGATATTTAATAGTACAGAACTTTCCATTTGATATTCTGAAATAATTTTCACTACTTTTTTTAAGGACGCTATATCGTCAAACTTACAATCAAGATTAATTATAATTTTTCCCTTTGATCTCTGAAGCACCTCTCTTAATCCCGGAACTTTTTCGTTTGTTGCCTTATTGTCAAATTTTAGCTGAAACCTTTTAATTTCTGCATAGCTTTTTTTGTGAGCTAAACCAGTTCCTGTGGTAGTGCGATCAAGCTTTTCATCATGCAGGATGATGAATTTTTGATCTTTAGTTTTTCTCACATCAACTTCAACTATATCTATTTCATTTCTAATACTTTCGTTTATTGAGGAAAATGAATTTTCAGGAAGATTCTTATGGGAACCTCGATGGGCAGCCACAAGGATAATATCTTCGGCCTTATATAGATCATTGCTTGCAGGTTTGAGCCTGAGAGGATTCCATAGTGCCAAACACGCTATTAAGATGGCAACTATAGCAAAAGCAGAATATATTTTTACTTTTCTAGGCATATATTATTTTGCTTATTAGTAATCTTACTCTACTAAATTTATGACTTTTTGAGGCTTTATTATAGAAGAAATATTATTTATCTAAATCAATATTCTTTCTATTGTTGACACAGCAAGGTGAATTTCATCAAAAACAGACACTATCCTTGAGATAGAAATAAGGTTGATTACTCGTTAATGAAGCTTCCTGTTAAGTTCATTCGGTTTTTTATTTCCTGCCTTTCTGGTTTTCTTATATTTGGGAAATCAATGAATCAAGATCAATCAATTTGAAATGAGCCACAATGAAATTTCGATTCTATTCGAAATGATTTCTGGTGAATTGCATCTGACCGATTAGAAACAAATAAACATAAACAGATGAAATTATTACAAGGAAAAAATGCTATAATTACAGGAGGTAGCCGCGGAATAGGGAAAGGAATTGCTCAGGTTTACGCACAACATGGAGCTAATGTTGCTTTTACTTATAACTCATCTTCTCAATCTGCAGAAGAGTTGGCCAAAGAATTGGAATCTCTAGGGATTAAAGCAAAAGCATATCAATCTAATGCAGCTAGTTTTAAGGAATCTCAGGATTTAGTAGACCAGGTTGTTGAAGATTTTGGTTCTATAGATATTGTTATTAATAATGCCGGGATCACCAAGGATAACCTTCTAATGAGAATGAGTGAAGAAGATTTTGATAAGGTGATTGAGGTAAATCTGAAATCTATTTTTAATATGACAAAGGCTGTACAGCGTACCATGTTAAAACAGCGAAATGGGAGTATCATCAATATGAGTTCAGTGGTTGGAGTGACTGGAAATGCAGGTCAGGCAAATTATGCAGCATCAAAGGCCGGAATTATAGGTTTTTCAAAATCTATGGCACAGGAGTTAGGTTCCAGAAATATTAGAACAAATGTGATAGCACCAGGTTTTATTGAAACCGAAATGACTGAAAAGCTGGATGAAAAAACAGTACAGGGATGGAGGGATGCTATCCCATTAAAAAGAGGAGGAAAGCCAGAGGATATTGCCAATACCTGTGTTTATCTTGGGAGTGACTTAAGTTCTTATGTAACGGGACAGGTGATACATGTTGATGGAGGTATGCATACCTAGATCTAGGCTTGATAAAGCGGGAAGTTAGCGTGTAATTAAAGAATTTGTTATTACGTAATGATTTTGATTAACTTAGAACATTAAGCTTGTAACTTCCATTTTTAATGATATTAAGTACAATTTTATATATAACCCTGGCACTAATCATAGCGCTGGGGTTTGCTTTTTTTCTGTATTTATATAAAAAGCCTAATAAGACCAGAAAAGATTACTTATTTTTTAGTCTTAGGGCAATCGCTATTTTCCTGGTTCTTTTGATCTTAATAAATCCTAAGATCAATTCTTTAGAGGTTGAGATAGAAGAACCACAACTCATTTTACTAAGGGATAATTCTCAGTCGGTTGCTTATATGAACGAGGATGAAAACCTCCGGTCTATTTCAGAGTTTCTTGCTGAAAATAAAGAAATAAGGGAGAACTTTCAGGTACAACAACTGACTTTTGGGGAACAATTGGAATTTGATGATTCACTCAGTTTTTCAGCAACCCAAACAAATATACATTCTGCACTCTCTGAAACTGAAGCTGTTTTTTCAGGAAAGCAATCTGCTTTAGTTTTAATTACAGATGCTAATCAAAATCTGGGAAGAGATTTTAAATATTATAAGATCAATGAAGAAACTACTGTTTTTCCTGTTACAATAGGAGATACCGCGGCTTATCAGGATCTAAGTATTAAAAGAATAAACTCAAACAGATATGCATTTCTAAACAATCGCTTTCCCGTAGAAACATTTATTAATTATAGCGGAAAGCAGAATATAGAGGCAAGCGTCAAGATCAAATCGGGTGACGCAGTTCTGTACACTCAAAATATTAAATTTTCTGAAGGGATAAGATCTCAAATAGTTAGAACAGATCTACCTGCCAGTTCGCTTGGAGTTAAATCTTACAGTCTAGAAATTGAGACTCTGGAGAACGAAAAAAATATACTTAATAACAAGCAGAATTTTGCAGTTGAAGTCATAGATGAAAGAACGTCTGTTTTGATATTATCAGAAATCCCTCATCCAGATCTCGGCGCTCTTCAGAAATCCATTGAAAGCAATGAGCAAAGAGCTGTGGATATTAAATATTTGAACGAAAATAATATAGAATTATCAGATTATCAATTAGTTGTATTGTTTCAGGTCAATAGAAAGTTTAATAATGTTTTTACTGAAATTTTAAATGGTAAGCATAATTATTTGGTGATAACCGGTAGTAAAACAGACTGGAATTTTCTAAATAGCCTTAATCTGGGGTACTCTAGAAATTCTGTAAATCAGCCTCAGGATTATTTCCCTGTATATAATAATACATTTAGTTCATTTCAGTTTGAAAATATTGGCTTTGATGACTTTCCTCCCTTGTTGGATAAATTTGGGCCCTTAACCTTTGATGATGATAGATTTAATGTGATGTTGTTTCAGAAAATTCAGGGTGTTGATACCGACGAGCCATTATTGGCGGTATCTCAAAGCTCACCAAAATCTGGTTTTTTGCTTGGAGAGAATATCTGGAGGTGGCGGGCGAAGTCTTATCTGGACAATAGATCATTTGAGGTGTTTGACGACTTTTTTGGAAAACTAGTGCAGAACCTTGCTAAGAATACTTCCAAACAACGATTAACCGTAGCATCTGAGAATTTCTATTATGCCAATCAGAATATTGTGATCACTGCGCAATATTTTGATGAAAATTATCAATTTGATCCTGGTGCTCCTTTAAGAATTACCGTGAAAAATGAGGAGTCTGAGGAAGCATTTAGTTCAGATCTAATTTTAAAAAATAACTTCTATCAGTTTGATGGAGGGAATCTGGATCCTGGTATGTATTCATTTACTGTAAATGTGGTGGGGGAAAATCTTTCTAAATCAGGAAATTTTGAGGTGGTAGAATATAACACCGAGCAGCAACTTGTATCTTCTAACCTAACTGCCATGCAGTATTTTGCAGAAAATAATCAAAGTAGGATTTATTATCCAGATCAAATGAAAGACCTTATAAATAACCTTCTTACCAATGATAAGTTCAAACCTCTTCAGAAAAGCCGACAAAATACCGTACCTTTGATAGACTGGTATTACCTGCTGTTTATAGTAATTATAATTCTTGCCGCTGAGTGGTTTTACCGGAAATATTTAGGTCTAATTTAAATTTCAATTTTTATATATGGAAAGATTACCAAAGATAGCAGTGCCTCTTTTTATTGGTATTGTCGTTTTAATCATTTTTATCGCAAAATCAACAGTTACTATAGATTCTGGTGAGGCCGGAGTTTTATACCGAACCTTTGATGAAGGTGTGGTAACCGATGAACCACCTTTATCTGAAGGTTTTCATTTTGTGGCTCCCTGGAACAAAGTATTTGTTTATGAGGTGCGTCAACAGTCTCTAGATGAAGAAATGACCGTTCTTTCTTCAAATGGATTAGAAATATCCTTAGATGCTTCAGTTTGGTTTCAACCGGAATATGAAGTTTTGGGAAAACTTCACCAGGAGAAAGGAGAGGCTTATATTCAGCGTTTGCTTCAGCCGGCGATTCGTTCAGCAACAAGAGCAGTGGTAGGAAGATATAATCCTGAGCAGCTTTATGCTAGCAAAAGGGAAGCCATTCAAAAGGAGATTTTTGATGAAACCAATCTTTTACTAGAAGAACAATATGTTCAGGTGAATGAAGTTTTGGTTAGAGATGTCTCTTTGCCTTCCACTATTAAGGATGCGATTGAAAGAAAGCTTAGACAGGAACAGGAATCTTTAGAGTATGAATTTAGATTAACCAAGGCCGAACAGGAAGCAGAGCGCCAGCGTATTGATGCTGAAGGTAAGGCAACGGCCAACAGAATTCTGAGTGAATCTTTAACCGATAAAGTTCTAAAAGAAAAAGGTATTCAGGCCACCGTAGAACTTGCAAAATCACCTAATAGTAAGGTGGTGGTTATTGGTTCTGGCGAGGGTGGAATGCCAATTATCTTAGGGGATAATTAAAAAATAAATCTTAAAAATGAAATTTCAGGTTTCAGTTTTGGAAATTTTATTTAGATTTGCCTGCATAATGAGAAACTATACAGTACATCATCATCATTTTTATATCCACGCTCAGGCGAGGTGAATTTGATATGTTGTAACTTTTACTAAAATATCATAACCCGTTTGAGCAATCAAACGGGTTTTTTTATTTCTAATCACCAACTATTATTATGAGTCAAGAAAAATTAAGAATTGCAGTTCAAAAATCAGGTCGTCTATTTGAGGATTCCATTAGTATTTTGAAAGATGCCGGTATCTCCATAGACAACGGAAAGGAACAATTGAAAGCTTCTTCCAGAAACTTCCCCCTGGAAGTGATGTACCTAAGAAATGGTGATATTCCTCAATATCTCAGGGACGGTGTGGTTGATGTAGCGATTATTGGAGAAAATGTATTGATTGAAAAAGGTCAGGATATTATTAGAGGTGAGAAACTCGGATTTTCAAAATGTCGTGTTTCTTTAGCGGTTCCAAAGTCATTTAATTATTCCGGGATAAAAGATTTAGATGGACTTAAGATTGCAACTTCATACCCCAATACGGTGAATGAATTCATGAGAGAAAACGGAATTTCTGCAGAACTTCATATTATTAACGGATCTGTAGAGATTGCGCCTAATATAGGCCTGGCAGATGCTATATGTGATATTGTCTCAAGTGGTAGCACTTTATTTAAAAATGGGCTAAAAGAGGTTGAAGTAATGTTGAAAAGTGAAGCAGTTCTTGCTATTTCACCTGAAATTTCTGAAGAAAGAAAAGGCATTCTTGAAAAATTGCAGTTTAGAATGAAATCTGTTTTGAATGCAAGAACTTCTAAATATATCCTTATGAATGTACCGAATGAACGTCTTAAAGATGTGATAAGTCTTTTACCAGGTATGCGAAGCCCAACGGTGCTGCCTTTAGCAGAAGAAGGTTGGAGTTCTGTTCACACCGTGATAAATGAAGAACGTTTTTGGGAGGTGCTGGATGAGCTTAGGGATTATGGAGCAGAAGGAATTTTGGTTGCACCAATAGAAAAAATGGTAATTTAATATCTGCTGAAATTTTAGACTATGAAAAAAATAATAAATCCGTCAAGATCTGATTGGAACGAAATTCTGAAAAGACCCACTCAGACGGTTGCCGATATTGAGCAAACGGTGAATCAAATCTTTGATGAAATTAAAGTGAAGGGAGATTCAGCAGTTTCTAAGTATACAGAGCTTTTTGATGGTATCAGAATAGAAGACCTAAAGGTTTCTGAAAATGAAGTTGCATATGCTGAAAAGGAAATTTCAGAAGAATTGAAATCAGCAATTAAGCTGGCAAAAACTAATATCGAAAAGTTCCATTCCGCACAAAAAACCGATCGTGTCCTGGTGCAGACTACCAAAGGTGTAAGTTGCTGGCAGGAAAAGAAGCCAATCCAAAAAGTAGGTCTTTATATTCCCGGCGGAACTGCCCCTTTGTTTTCATCAATTTTGATGCTTGCAATTCCTGCGAGACTAGCGGGATGTGAAGAGATCGTATTGTGCACTCCACCAGATAAAGAAGGCAATGTAAACCCTGCAATTTTATATGCAGCAGAATTGTGCGGCGTAACCCAGATTTTTAAAATAGGAGGGATTCAGGCCATCGGCGCCATGACTTTCGGGACTGAAAGTGTGCCGCAGGTTTATAAAATATTTGGTCCAGGGAATCAATTTGTAACCGTGGCTAAACAGTTGGCTACAAAATATCAGGTTGCCATAGATATGCCAGCAGGTCCTTCTGAATTACTGGTGTTCGCAGATGATACTTCTAATCCTGCTTATGTAGCCTCTGATCTTTTAAGCCAGGCAGAACATGGAGCAGATAGCCAGGTAATCATGGTTTCCACTTCTGAAAAGTTGATCAATTTAGTTTCAGATGAAATTGGATCTCAATTAGACAGGCTTCCGCGAAAAGCAATTGCCGAGAAAGCGGTTGAGAATTCAAGGCTTATTTTGGTGAAATCTAAAGAGAAGGCATTAGAATTGATCAATGAATATGGACCAGAACATTTTATTATCTGCTCTGAAAATGAAGATTATTTTATAAACGGGGTTATAAACGCAGGTTCGGTTTTTATAGGCAATTATACTCCGGAGAGTGCCGGGGATTATGCTTCCGGAACTAATCATACGCTGCCTACCAATGGCTATTCGAAGCAATATAGTGGTGTGAACCTGGATAGTTTTATGAAAACGATCACTTTTCAGAAAATCACGGAAGAAGGGATCAAAAAGATTGGACCATCGATTGAATTAATGGCTGAAGCCGAAGGACTGCAGGCTCATAAAAACGCGGTAAGTTTAAGATTAAAAGATTTAGGCTAAATGGGGGTTTTTGATTTAAACAAACTGGTTAGGCCCAATGTGGCTGTTCTAAAGCCATATTCTTCAGCTCGTGACGAGTTTAAAACTCAGGGAGGTGAGATGATATTTTTAGATGCTAATGAAAATCCTAATAATAATAATGGATTGAACAGGTATCCAGATCCCCAGCAATGTAAAGTAAAGGAAAAGCTGGCAGAGGTTAGAAATATCCCTTCAAAGAATATTCTTCTTGGAAACGGAAGTGACGAAGTTTTAGATCTTATTTTTCGTGCGTTTTGTGAACCGGGGAACGATAATGTTATTACACTTCCTCCAACTTACGGGATGTACAAAGTGCTTGCAGATATTAATAATATCGAAAATAGAGAGGTTCTTCTTAATCATAATTTTGAACCAGATATAACGGCGATATTCAATCAGGTAGACAGGAACACTAAAATGATCTTTTTATGTTCACCGAATAACCCTTCCGGTAATTCTTTTGAACCTGAAACCGTTCAGGTGATTCTTGAAAAATTCAATGGACTTATTGTCATTGATGAAGCTTATATAGATTTTTCTGAAAAGGAGAGTTGGTTGTTAAAACTGGAGAATTATCCTAATCTAATTATCACCCAAACATTTTCAAAGGCATTTGGTTTAGCCGGGATTAGACTTGGAATTCTATATGCTTCAGCAGAAATTATTTCGATCTTAAATAAGATAAAACCCCCTTATAATGTAAATGAACTTACTCAAAATAAGGCTTTAGAAAATCTTTCAAATTCAGACAATATAAGGTCGCAAGTGTCTAAAATACTGATAGAAAGGAGTGTGTTATCTAAAGAATTACTTAAAGTAAATTTTATTTTTAAAATATATAAATCTGATGCTAATTTTCTTCTTATTGAGGTTGATGATGCCAATAAAAGATATGACGAAATTCTGGCAAAAGGCATCGTGATTAGAAATAGAAGCAATCAGCCATTATGTGAAAATTGTATTAGAATTACCGTAGGTACAGAAGAAGAAAATAAGCGATTAATTAAAGCATTTAAAGAATTGGATAATGAATAAAATATTATTTGTAGATCGTGACGGCACCCTTATTCACGAGCCGGAAGATTACCAGATTGACAATTTGGAAAAACTGGAGTTCTATCCGGAAGTATTTACATATTTGGGCAAAATAGCAAAAGAATTAGATTATAAGATCGTGATGGTTACCAATCAGGATGGTTTAGGCACCGATAGTTTTCCTGAAACCGATTTCTGGCCAATTCAAAATTTTATTGTTAAATGCTTTAAAAATGAAGGTGTTGAATTCAGTGATATTTTGATCGATAGAACTTTTGCCAAAGAGAATGCTTCAACAAGAAAACCGAATACAGGTTTACTGGAAAATGAGTTTATGGATAACTCAGAATATGATTTGAAGAATTCCTTTATGGTGGGAGACCGCCTAACCGATATAGAATTTGCCATGAACTTCGGCGGAAAAGGAATTTTTATTGATAATCATGAGGATCTTGCCGAAGATGAAGTGAGGAATGATAAATCTGAAGTCGAAAAAAGAATAGTTCTAAAGACCAGTTCCTGGAAAGAAATATATGAATTCTTAAAACTTCAGGATAGAACAGCTGCTATTGAACGAAGAACCAATGAAACTGATATTAGCATTGAATTGAATCTTGACGGAACCGGCAGAAGCGAAATAAGCACCGGAATTGACTTTTTTGATCATATGTTAGATCAACTAGCCCGTCACGGTCAAATGGACCTGAAAATCCTCGTAAAAGGTGATCTTGAAGTGGACGAACACCATACAATAGAAGATACGGCTATTGCTTTAGGTGAAGTATTTAGTAAGGCGCTAGGCAATAAACTTGGGATTGAAAGATATGGTTTCTGTTTGCCCATGGATGATTGCCTCTCCCAGGTTGCGATAGATTTTGGAGGAAGAAACTGGTTGGTTTGGGAAGCTGACTTTAAAAGGGAAATGATAGGCAAGATGCCAACAGAAATGTTCTATCATTTCTTCAAATCATTTACAGATGGCGCTAAAGCGAACCTGAATATTAAAGCTGAAGGTAACAATGAACATCACAAGATCGAGGCTATTTTTAAGGCATTTGCGAAAGCAATAAAAATGGCTGTAAAAAGAGATACAGAAAAAATGATCCTGCCATCAACAAAAGGAATGTTGTAAAGAAGTACGATTTTAGAATTGGGAGATTAGGTTTATATAGCTTGAAATATCACATTTCTTGTTGAAATATTATTATGAAAATGAATCAGAAAATAGTAATTATAGATTACGGAGCGGGGAATATTCAAAGCATCAAATTTGCAATAAAACGTCTTGGTTTTGAAGCTGAATTAAGTAATGATGCTTCAGAGATAAGAAATGCCGATAAAGTGATTTTTCCGGGAGTTGGTGAAGCAGGCAGTGCGATGAAAATGTTAAGGTCAACCGGACTGGACCAGGTTATTCCAACACTTACTCAACCAGTACTGGGGATTTGTTTGGGAATGCAGTTAATGTGCGATTATTCTGAAGAAGGAAACACCAAGGGTTTGGGGATTTTTAAGGCCGATGTCAAAAAATTTAATAATAAAGTAAAAGTTCCACAGATAGGTTGGAATCAGATCACGAATTTGGAAACGACTTTATTCACAAATATTGAAGAGGGAGAGTATGTCTATTTAGTGCATAGCTTCTATGTTCCAGAGTGTAAGGATGAGATTGCCAGAACTGAATATGGGGTGAACTATTCTACCGCCTTACATCGTGATAACTTTTACGGTGTACAATTTCACCCAGAGAAAAGCAGTAAAACCGGAGAACTGATTCTTAAGAATTTTTTGAAGATAGGCTTATGAAGATAGAGGTGAAAAATAATAAGTACAAAGTTAGATCGACAAAGTTCGAATTATTAAAAACAGAATTGATTAAAGAATACACTTAATTCTCAATCTAAAATCTAAATACTAAAATGAGAATCATTCCCGCAATAGATATCATCGAAGGTAAGTGCGTGAGACTTTCTAAAGGCGATTATAATACCAAGAAGATCTATAATGAAGACCCACTGGAAGTGGCTAAATCTTTTGAAGATCATGGAATTGAATATTTACATCTTGTAGATCTTGATGGAGCTAAGTCCAGCCACATTGTAAATCATAAAATTTTAGAGACAATTGCTACCAAAACTTCTCTAAAGATCGATTTTGGAGGCGGACTAAAAACCGATAAAGACCTACAAGTCGCTTTTGAAAATGGCGCAAATCAAATCACCGGCGGAAGTATAGCGGTGAAAAATCCTGAAGTTTTTGAAAGCTGGATTCAAAAATTCGGGAATGAGAAGATCATTCTTGGAGCCGATGTAAAAGAGAGAAAAATTGCGGTTTCTGGCTGGCTGGAAGATTCAAATGAGGAGATCATTCCGTTTATTCAGAATAATGAAGAGAAAGGCGTGAAATATGTGATTTGTACTGATATTTCTAAAGATGGAATGCTGGGAGGCCCTTCATTTGAGCTCTATAAAGAAATCCTCTCTGAAACGAAGAATATCCACCTGATCGCTTCCGGCGGAATTTCAGAATTTGATGAACTTCCGAAGTTGAATGAGTTGGGCTGCGAAGGAGTAATTATTGGAAAGGCGATCTATGAAAATAGGATTAGTTTAAAACAATTGGAAGATTATATATTAAATCAATAGGAAAGAGAAACCGTTATTCTGAAATTGTTCCAGGATGACAAATTATTAAAACATACATTTAATTGTGCTAACAAAAAGAATAATACCCTGTCTCGATATTAAGAATGGCAGGACGGTGAAGGGAGTCAATTTTATTGATCTTAGAGATGCAGGTGATCCTGTAAAACTGGCAGCAGCTTATGCTGAAAAGGGAGCTGATGAACTGGTGTTCCTGGACATTTCAGCTACAGAAGAGAAAAGAAAGACACTAGCGAAACTGGTTTTGGATGTGGCAGAGCAATTGAATATTCCATTCACTGTTGGTGGTGGTATTTCTTCTGTAGAAGATGTGGATATTCTTTTGAAGAATGGAGCTGATAAGGTCTCTATTAATTCATCTGCGGTTAAAAACCCTGATCTAATTAATCAGCTTTCAGAGAAATTCGGGAGTCAGTGTATTGTTGTTGCGATAGATGCCAAGAATATTGAGGGTAAGTGGAAAGTACACCTGGTAGGTGGAAAAGTTCCAACAGATCTTGACCTTTTTGAATGGGCCAACGAAGTGGAACAGCGTGGAGCTGGAGAGATTCTTTTTACCTCGATGGACCATGATGGCACTAAAAATGGCTTTGCCAATGAGGCATTAGCCAGGCTATCTGAAGAACTTAACATCCCGATCATCGCTTCAGGAGGAGCGGGAAATATTCAACATTTCCAGGATAGTTTTAAGGAAGGTAAAGCAGATGCAGCTCTGGCGGCCAGTGTATTTCATTTTAAGGAGATCGAAATATCAGATCTTAAGAGTCAATTAAAAACAGCCGGAATTCCCGTAAGATTATAGTTCTTAAGTTCCAGCTATAATGAACGTCTTTCGGAAATATTTCAGCACTTAAATAGAAAATCAAATGATCCTGAAACAAGTTTAGGATGACTTATAAAAAAATAAAATGAACATAGATTTTAATAAGAATAATGATGGCTTGGTACCGGCAATAATCCAGGACTCTACCACTAAAAAGGTTTTGATGTTGGGCTATATGAATGAAGAAGCTTTTTTGAAAACCAATGAGACCAAAAAGGTAACTTTCTATAGTCGAACTAAAGAGCGTTTATGGACGAAAGGTGAGGAAAGCGGTAATTTTCTGAATTTGGTTAATGTAAAACTGGATTGTGATAATGATACGTTATTAGTTGAAGTATTGCCCGAAGGACCTGTTTGTCACAAGGGAACCGATACTTGCTGGGCTGAAGAAAATACGGTGGATTATGGATTTTTGTCAAAACTTGAAGGGGTCATTGAAAGTCGAAAAAAATTAAGTGAGACGGAACCCGGGTTACGTAAAGAAAATGACAACAGCTACGTTGTGTCCCTTTTTGATAAAGGAATTAATAAGATCGCACAAAAGGTAGGAGAAGAGGCGGTAGAGACCGTTATTGAAGCTAAAGATGATAATGATGATCTATTCCTAAATGAAAGCGCCGACCTTCTTTTCCATTATATGATTCTCCTGAAAGCGAAAGGCTTTGGTATTAAAGATATTGTAAAAGTACTGGAAGCAAGACATTAAGTTTGTGAAAGCCCTAGCAGAAATGTTTCTTCAGGCTGCACTTTTTTAAACTCCCTAAATTTGTATGTAGGTTGAGATAGTTAAAATAAATTTGGGATGATGACTATAAAGATTCTGATTCCCTCTATCTATGAAAGAGGGAGGAGGTGTATAAATAGTATTGGGAGAGATTAGAATTTATAATCAATCTTCCCAGCTTCCCATTTTGCCCGATTTATAGTCTTCATATGCCTGCTGGATCTCCTCTTCAGAATTCATGACGAAAGGTCCGCCAAAAACCACTTTTTCGTTAAAAGGTTCGGCATGACCCGGTAAGAGAATGCTTTTTTCTGTGGCTGAGACATTCAAGATCTCGCTATTTTTAGAAAATTCAGCCAGATGAAGTTCAGGTACTTCAATTTCATTAACCTCTAATTTTCCGCGAACCACATAAAAGAAAATATTATCAGCTTTTGGAATTTCCAGGTGAGTTTTAGAATCCTGATCAAAGTGAACCACCGATAAACTTACCGAAGTTGGAGTGTCAAAGGCACCTCGAATTCCTTTAAAGTTACCCGAAACTACCTGGGCTTTGATAGTTTCTTCTTCATTTTGCCATATAGAGATTTTATCTTCCTGGAGTCCGCGATAGGCTGGCTCCATCATTTTCAACCTTTTTGGTAAGTTTATCCATAATTGTAAAATTTCAATAGGACCTCCATTCTCTTTAAACTCTTCCGAAGAAATTTCTGAATGCAATAATCCTCGTCCCGCAGTCATCCATTGTACACCACCACTTTTAATCACACTGTAATGACCGTTGTTATCTTTGTGAGCGATGTCACCATCCAGAATAAAGGTTACGGTTTCCATTCCGCGGTGGGGATGCGGCCCGAATGGCAGACCGTTGTTGTTTGGGCCATAAACCTGTGGCCCGTGATGATTTAGAAATATAAAGGGATCTACCATTTGCAGATGCCTGGTAGGTAGGGGAGACCAGGTCTCTAAATCTCCCATAGGGCGATATTCTGCTTTATGAAGCTTCTTGATATTTCTCATTTTCTATTATTTATTTCTAACATAAATAAGTTTGAATTTAGAATTTGCATTTTCCCTTGATTCAATTTCAAACTTATCAATAGAATGTATCATAGGTGTCAATTTTTGAAAACCATAATTTCTTGAATCAAAATTTGGTTGCTTCTTTTGAAGCAGGCTCCCAACATCACCAAGAAACGCCCACCCATCCTCATCGGCTACATCAGAAATAGTCTGGGAAATAAGTCTGACCACTTTAGGAGTGATCTTATCAATATTCGCTTTCCTGGCACCTCTTTCTTTGCTGTTTTTATCAGATTCAGTTTCTTTGGTATTATGTTTTAAGATTTCGATATAGATAAATTTATCACAGGCAACGATAAACGGATCTGGTGTTTTCTTCTCTCCAATACCAATTACTTTCATGCTCGCTTCACGCAGCCTGGTAGCCAGCCTTGTAAAATCTGAATCACTAGAGACAAGACAAAAACCATCTACTTTGTTGGAGTATAGAATATCCATAGCATCGATGATCATGGCAGAGTCTGTCGCATTTTTACCCTGGGTGTAGCCGTATTGCTGAATAGGATGAATAGCGTTCTCTAATAGAACATTTTTCCATTTATTAAGGTGGGGCTTGGTCCAGTCACCATAAATTCTTTTAATCGTAGGGTTACCATATTTGGCAATCTCTTCCATCATCTCTTTTACATGAGCTGAAGGTATATTGTCACCGTCTATAAGTACGGCTAAATTAGTTTCCATGTTATAATATTTTTGGGGACTAAAGTTAAGGTTTAAATTTTTAGGCCTGTACGGGCCGAATTTAAATTTAGAAAAAGAGGCTGTCTAAAAAGTCCCTATTTTGCAATGCAGAACCTGTTTTAGCTTCTTATTGAATTTGATTTTCAATCTTGTTAAGATCCTGAATTAAATCTGGTATAACGTAATACTATTTTTTAGACAACCTCTTCATAATTTTTAGAATCTTAGAAGAGCATTCATTTTTGATTTTTTCTGAGGCATAAATTCATGTTCCACAAGATAGACTTTACCTCCCATTTCTATCGTTTTCTTCGCTGCAAGGTTTAATAAAGAAATATTACCATTTTCCTGATTTTCAGAAAAACTGACTTCCATTTTGTCTTTATTATATTTTCCCCAAACCTCTGCACGATTTTCAATAAATAAAGTGTCTACTTTACCTTGGTGAACAGCAGAAATAATATCACTAACAGCGGAAGTGGTATTTTCAGTCTGGCTCAGTTCTTTGTACTTTTCCTTTTTCTCATCCCTGTTTTCATTTAAAAATGGCTCTGCGATTTCAAGTGCTTTTTGATGTATGCCCAGCATATCGCTGTCATTGGGATTTCCCTGAATTACTTCTTCAACTAAATGATTATAGGTGTTTGCGTCCTGGTAAATTGGGAACAGATAATCCTGGCAGTAAACCACCAGCGGAAGTTTTTCCCTGTTTAAGTGATCTTTCAAACCTTGGTCTACAGCCCTGAAGAATTGTTTTATTTCTACGCGATCGTCCCTTTCACTACCACCATGACCATGAAATTGAGTTTTTTCACCGCCTTCTCCCTGGGTTCTGAATTGCAGCGCTTTTTCTTTATAGTCAAAACCAACTCTTTCTTCCAGTCTTGAAGGCGTAAGATCATCAACTTCTACAGGCATGATGCTGTATTTTGTAGCTTCATAGAATTTCACATCTTCCAGTTGAATGGCCAGTATATTGAACTTCCCATCACCATTCATGGCAGGAACCAATGGTTTTATATAGAATTCCTGGGATATATAGTGATAGGCCTCAAAATTGACCGGAACAGTATAATTTTCAAAAAAATCTTCAGAAGAAAATATCGCCAATCCATCTGACTGATGTCTCCAGAAATCACGATTATCAATTAATTCCTGAATTGGTTTTCCTATTTTATCAATAATCTTATCATCTATATTCTTTTCTTTTAGCTTCTTTTTTACCTCGGTCCATTCAGAATGAAGGTGTTTTTTATTCTTTTCTTCCAGAACTTCTTTTCCGGCTCTTTGGGTAGGGATAAAAATGGAAACACAGGTTTCATTCTTATAATTTGATAGTTGTTTAAAATCTTGCTCATTAATCATCGACATAATACTATTTTTAGTGGTTAATTCTTCATGAGAAGATACGTCGAAACAGCACTATTTCAAAGCTTATGACGCCATGTTTCTGCTAAATGTTTCTTAATAATTCTGAAAGAAATCTAATTCAGCATTAGAATTTATAATTCATCATCAGGTTCTACATGAATAAGAACATCTGCTATTTGAGGAATTTTTTCCAATATCTCATCTTTCACCCTGTGGGCAATATCATGACCGGCCTTTACGCTAATTTTTGCATCTACTGCGATGTGAAGGTCTATATGATAGGTCATTCCGGTTTTTCTTACAAAGCATTTTTCGGTGTCTACCACCCCAATGTTCGCATGGGCAATGTCCCTAATCTGCAATTCAATATCCTCATAACGATGTTCGTCCATAACCTCACCAAGTGCAGGTCTCAGTATAAGATAAGCATTAAAAAGAATGACGCCTGAAGCAAACAGGGCGGCCCAGTCATCTGCATTCTCATAGCCTTTGCCCATATACAGTGCGACAGAAATCCCGATAAAAGCCATGAAAGAAGTGATTGCATCGCTGCGGTGGTGCCAGGCATCTGCCTTTAATGCAGAACTATTGGTTTCAGATCCCTTTTTTGCAATAAAACGATAGGAAACCTCTTTTATAATAATGATCACTAAAAGAACAATAAGCGTATAGGGTTCGGGAACTTCATGTGGCGTATTTATATTTTCAATACTTTCATACGCAATAATGGTTGCAGAAATTATAAGAAATCCAACAACCATGAAAGTAATAAGTGGTTCAGCCTTGCCATGACCGTAGGGATGATTTTCATCTGCCGGTTTATTGGCATATCTCAAACCCAGTAATACCAAAAGAGAAGAAAATACATCGGTAGTAGATTCTATAGCATCTGCAATAAGCGCATAGGAATTCCCAAAAATACCGGTGACTGCTTTGGCAATAGCTAAAAGGGCATTTCCAGCAATACTAAAATAGGATGCTTTTATCGCTTTCCGGTATTCCGGTTGCATAGGTTTGTTTTTTAGGTCTACAAATTTAAAAGAATAAGTTAGCTGAGTTGGTTATATATGAGTAAAATACCACTGAGGACCATCAATAAAATCAACAATTTTCTGAAGGTGCTACTTTTCATTTTAGACAAAAACTTCTTTCCTATAATATTTCCTACTACCGCTCCCAGTCCCAGTGCAATGCCATAGACCCATAATTCTTTATATAAAAGTCCGAAGAAGGTATAGCTGCCTAACTGTGCAAACCCCAGAAAAAAAGAATTCACTGTCTTGGTCGCGATTAATTCTTCCTTATCAAGACCCAGATTAAGGTAGAAGGGATTCAAAATAGGTCCCAAAGCACCTATAATGGTCCCTAAAATGGAGACAATAAAACCTAACGGAATGAAGTACCAAAGCTTCACGGGAAACGATCTTTGCTTTTTTCCAAAACGATATTGAAATACAGTACTAATAAGAAATATCCCGACAAGAATTTGTAGCCAGGAAGCATTTAGCCTGGTAAAAAACCACCCGGCAACCCAGGCACCTGCAACTGCTGCCGGAACATAATACCAGAAAACTTTCCAGTTGATATATTCCCAGAATAGAATAAGTCTCGCAGGTCGCCCAATAAAGGTTCCCAGATTTACAACAGGAGCCGTTTTAGTAGAACCTATCAAAAAATTTAAAAAAGGAACCAATATTAGAGCGCCGCCACCTCCAGAAATTGTAGAAACGATAAATGCAACAACTCCGGCAACAAAAAGTAGTACCAGAAACAATAGATTGATATCCTGAAAAAATTCTAACATGTAATGTTAATTACCACCAAACTATAAAAAATTTATAAAATGCTGATCTTGTTTTCATCCAAACAAGAGGAGCTTTATTTTTTTCAAGAAGAGATTGAATGTTTTTCAGAAAGTCTTTTTGATTCATCCAGTTTGTGTTATCCTCAGGATCACAACTCCAGTCTTTCTTCTTCGGACTATAAAATAAGTTCTCATCCCATTTCATTTTGATGAAATGATTTAAATGATACCAGTTTCCTGCGAGACAATCTGGATTTACCAGATTTTGTTTTTTCTGGAATACTGAACCTGAAGTAAATAATTGGGCTTTGAAACATAATTGCTGTTCAATCTTATCAATTGAAATGTTCAATTTATCAAGGTAGTTTAATGTTTCAGGTTTATAAAGTAGTGGAAATTGCCTTGATCTTAATTTACCCAGTTTTTCAAAGAAACTATCCCGCCTGTTTGGACCAATCCATCTTTGTATTTCCAGATCCACAGTTTCATCATAGATATAAAGCTTATAAACCAGCTCCACATGCAACACTTTAGAAGCCTGTTTATCCAGGAGTAAAAAATCGAGTTCTCCCAGGGTTTGTTTGTTATGAATAATCTGGATATTGGAATCTAGAATTTGGTACTGAGAACTATGCTTTATGGCGATTTCAAAGAAACTTTCCATTCTTTTACCCAAAACCGAATTTCGTGGATGATCTAACTTCTCAAGATCGGCGATCAAGGCATCGGTGATAGGCACTTCTGGAAAATTAAAAATATTGAAGTCTGCCGGGTGGTCCTTTGGAAAAATATTGGGAGTTTTTAAAAAACCCTGGAACTGGTTTAAAATGCTGAGTTCTTTCAAAAGTGTTTTCTTTCGGCAGTTAATTATTAAGAGTAGAATGCATTTTCAGAAGTTATTTAGGTCTTACAGGAATCCAGATGTCTTCCTCTGATTCAGGGTTTTCTGGACCTTTGTAAGCTTCTCCCAAAACTTCAAAGTGAGGACGATCTTCTAATAAGTATTCTGAAGCAGGCAACCATTCATTAAAGATATAGTTAGAAGATTCAGCAAATTCCCGTGCAGTTCCTTTATGTGTAAAAACTGCATATTTTCCCGCCGGAATTTCTAATTTCTCCAATCCTTTTGGAATGTTTTCAAAATGTAAAACTTCTGATGCAGCCCATTTATTGAATTCAGATTGGGTATCAAACTCACCTTTCATAAATTTTTCGCCATATTCCTGTACAGAATAAAGGTTTTCTCCTTTCTTACGTTCAATAGCGCCTTTTAATCTCATAAACCTGTTCCACAATAAACTGGTTTTATCATCTGCCAGGCTGGTGGTTATACAAATCCCTACCAGTTTCTTAGGTTTTATAATCTTTATCTCCGGTTTTGATATCATTTAAAAATTGTATTTAAAATTCTTAATACCTGTTTAGCTAAACTAAGTAATTTAGGTTAATATAAAGGTATGACGCATTTTAAGAGAAAACTGAATCCTGGTGAAAAGTGATAGTTTTTCTATAGAATTGGATTTCTGCAATTGTATGTAAGCAAGGCATTCTGAAAGAATTTTAAATACCTTTGCTGAAAATCCCCAGATTTGTTCAGAAAGCGATTCTACTATTTTATTAAAGTACAGTATTTAGGATACAGGTTACATGGCTGGCAGAAACAACCTGACGTGAAGACTGTGGAAGGTCTTATTACTAAAACATTGCGTTGGGTAATGCCCGAAGCTAAATATAAAATCCTGGGTACCAGCAGGACAGATGCCATGGTCTCTGCAGAAGAATCGGCATTTGAGTTATTTATGGATCATGAACCGCTTGAAGAGCTGGAAGAATTTCTTGAATTGTTTAATAAGAACTTACCGCAGGATATAAGAGCAATAAGTATTGAGGAGGTTGATGAAAAATTTAATATCATCCAGCATTCCAAGACAAAAGAATATGCATATCTCTTTAGTATAGGCGATAAGTTTCATCCTTTCTGTGCGCCGTTTATGGCCAATTTCCAGGAAAATCTGGATATTGAGAAAATGAAGCAAGCTGCGAAATTATATAAGGGGATTCATAATTTTAAAAATTACTGTGTTCGTGTTTCTGAAAAAAGCACATTTGAGCGTGAAATGCTAAAATCTGAAATAATTGAAAATACGGAATATATTGCTAATTTTTTTCCGGAAAGATCTTATATTTTTCATATTCATGCTTCCGGATTTCTAAGACACCAGGTGAGACTAATGATGGGAAGTTTGGTTTTGGTTGGAAGGGGAGAGTTGAGTCTACAGGATATAAAGGATAGTTTACAAAAGGATTCCCCGCAGCACCAAATGGATTATATAGCTCCAGCTTCCGGGTTGATCTTACGAAAGATAGAATTTGATTAATAAGCTTAATTCTCCTTATCGTCCAGTATCTTAAGCGATATTTTAATAGTTTCATAGGGAATCGCTTCTTCAAAATGCTCGAAATAGGTTTTAAGGGAATTGGGACTTTCCAGCTCTTTTTTTGCCTGCTCTATAGATTTTAGATCTGAGATTGGAATAAACTGATGAAGGTTGATTTCTTCGCCCTCATCATAAAGTTTTATAAGATGAGTGAAAATGGTATTTTTCGCCATACCTCTTTTTATCGCGATTTCTTCAGCATTTAAACCATCATTGTACAGTGATAATGTTTCCTGAAGCGTATTTCCCTTTTTTGCTTTTTTCTTCGGTTTCTTTTCTCTTTTCTCCTTATTGAAAGCGATGATCTCTTTTATAAAACGATAACCATAATCTTCCATCTTTTTTCTTCCCACACCATCTATAAGTAGAAATTCAGAATCAGACATTGGCCGCTGTTTCTCCATATCCTTAAGAGCAGCGTCATTAAAAATCAAATAAGCAGGAATATCTTCTTCTTTTGCGATTTTTAAACGTAGCTGTCTTAACTTTTCAAACAATGAATTGTTTATAGTCACAGTTTTTTCAGCAGTTGTCTGTAATTTTTCGTCTTTAACATCTGCGAGATAGACTTTTTCACCTTCAAAAAGAATACGTTTGGCCTGTTTGGTAAGGCGTAAGTGGTTATTCCTGTCAAAAGCAATTTCTATATATCCAAGATTTATAAGCTGAATAAGGTACTGCTGCCAGTGCCTCCAGGAAATATCTTTTCCTATACCGTAAGTAGAAAGCTGTTCATAATGATTACTTCTAATAGTTTCATTCTGGGAACCTCGAAGTACATCGATAACTGCTGAAATAGGCTCTCCTCCTTTTAATCTAAAGATACAGGACAATGCTTTCTGGGCGATGATAGTCCCTTCAAAAAACTCTGGCGGATTTCTACAAATATCACAGTTGCCACAATCTTTCTCAAGATATTCTCCAAAGTAACTAAGCAATATCTTTCGTCTACAACTTAGCGCTTCAGAATACTGTTTCATTCTATCGAGTTTTGCCAGTTGTACATCTTCATTTTTTGCATTTGAAGCAAATTTCTGAAGTTGTATCACATCGGCATAACTATGAAAAAGAAGGGTGTCTGATGGTAGCCCGTCACGTCCCGCTCGGCCAATTTCCTGATAATAACCCTCCAGGTTCTTAGGCATGTTATAATGGATCACCCACCTAATGTTAGATTTATCTATACCCATTCCAAAAGCAATGGTAGCACATATTATGTGCTTTTCATCATTAATAAACTCATCCTGAATACTGGAGCGATTCAGGTGATCTATTCCAGCATGATAGGCTTCAGCTTTAAAACCTTTAGTCTTCAATTTAGAGGCAAGTTCTTCGGTTGTTTTTCTACTTAAACAGTAAATGATCCCACTTTCGCTTTTCCGGTTTTTAAGAAACTGGGTAATTTGCTCAAATCTTTTAATACCTGGTTTAACTTCAAGACTCAGGTTTTTTCGATCAAAAGAGGCGATATGTTTTTCAGCTTTGGGAATATTTAGCTGCCTGCAAATATCATTTCGGGTAGCCTTATCTGCCGTAGCGGTTAATGCTAGAATGGGAGTGGAGGGGAAGCGATTTTTTAAATAGCCCAGCTGGGTATATGCAGGCCTGAAATCATGGCCCCAGCTGGAAATACAATGAGCTTCATCAATAGCGATAAGACTCACCTTACCATCGGTTAAAATGCGGTCTACAAACTGAAGACTTTCTGGAGCTACATATAGTAATTTGATCTTCCTGTTATCAATTCTCTGAAAAATAGCCTGCTTATCAGCCTCTTCCTGACTGCTGTTTAGGTAAGCTGCAGGCACACCGTTCGCATTCAGCCCATCTACCTGGTCTTTCATTAAAGCGATCAAAGGAGAGATTACCAGTGTTATTTCTGGAAGCAGGATTGCCGGGAGCTGGTAACAAATAGATTTACCGCCGCCCGTAGGCATGATCACGAGATTGTCCTGGCCATCAAAAACCGATTTAATGATCTTTTCCTGAAGAGGTCTAAATTTCTCATAACCAAAATACTCCTTAAGAGTATCCAACAACACAGCTTCTTTCATATTTGCAAAGGTAAAATTAAGAGTATATTTCTGGCAATTCTAAGTGTTGATTTACGTATAAATGTTTCGCATTGTTTCAGAAGAAATATTTGAAATTGCCGTTAGGAGATAATTAGTATTTTTATTGAAAATTAATTCTACTTATGGCTAAAAGGAGAAAACTGATGCTTAAGCGCCCTAAAACGATCAAATCAGCAAATCAGATTCCGGGAACCATGACTTATGTAGGTCATAAAGAAGCTTCGGAAACAAAGCTGGATGTTATTGATTATAATAGTGAACGCTATGAGCGATTTAGTTCTACAACTACTGAAGATGCATTTCAATTTGTAGATGAAGACAGCATCACCTGGTTTAATATAGATGGTTTAAGTAATGTAGAGGAGATCGAGAAGCTTGGAGATTATTATGAACTCCATCCATTGGTCATGGAAGATATCGTTAACACCGGTCAACGTCCTAAAATCGAAGAGTACCAGGATTACCTTTTTATCGTTGCAAAAATGCTCTATTATAAGGATGGAGAGATCGAGAACGAACATATTAGCATGATCGTAGGTAGAAATTATGTGCTTACTTTTCAGGAGTCTGATGGAGATGTTTTTGATCCGATAAGGGAGCGTATAGAAACCGCCAAAGGAAGAATTAGAACGCGTGGTGCAGATTATCTAATGTTTGCTCTGCTGGATTCTATTATTGATAACTATTTTCTGGTAATAGACGATATGAGCGATAGAATTGAAAGTCTCGAAGAAAGTCTTTTTACTTCCCGCCCCAGTGATGATATTACTTTTGAAATACAGGATCTCAAAAAGAATATTCTTAGAATTAGAAGGGCAGTCTTCCCACTTCGTGAAGTTATTAGCCGAATGGAAAAAATGGATAGCGATCTAATAGATTCACATACCGGTAATTTTATCAGGGATTTATATGATCATATTATTCAAATTTCAGAAAATATAGACATATACCGTGAAATGATCTGGGGTCTTATGGATATGTACATGACAACGATTAGTAATAAGATGAACGAAGTGATGAAGGTCTTGACTATTATGGCCAGTATTTTTATTCCGCTAACATTTATCGCAGGAATTTACGGGATGAACTTCGAATATATCCCGGAATTGCAATGGAAATACAGTTATTTCGTACTTTGGGGAGTAATGATCATCGTTTTCTTATTGATGCTTTATTATTTCAAAAGGAAAAAATGGTTGTAGCGTCTAAAATTTGAGGTATGAGAACATCTATAATATTATGTTTGCTTTTAATGATGATAGTCGATACGTCTATTGCCCAGGAAGAAAGCGGTAAAATAAACGACTCTATTAATAAGATATATGTTGGGACCTATACCAAAAAAGAAGGACATGTAGATGGAAAAGCTAAAGGTATCTATCTGGTTAATCAAAATTCTGATACCGGCGCACTTGAGTTTAAAGGAACTGTTGCTGAAGTTGTAAATCCTTCCTTTGTAAAAGTGGGCAGGATGGGGAAATATCTTTTTGCAGTAAGTGAACTAGGTGCGAACGATGGAGCAAATGGATTTATTTATTCTTATGAAATTTTAAAAGATGGAATGCTTAAGCAGATCAGTAAAAATTCATCAGGTAGTTATGCTCCCTGCCATATAGCCTTAGACAGATCTGGTAAATATGTTTTTGTAAGTAATTATGTGGGTGGAGTTGTGATGTCCTATAAAATAAATGAAGACGGAAGCCTTGCTCCTAATCAGAAAATCAATTTAAAGAATCCAGATAAATCTCATGCTCACTCTGTAAAAATTAGCGGTGATAACCGTTATGCGTACATTGCTGATCTTGGTAATGATAAAATATGGATCTTTGAATTTAGAGAGGGGAGCTTAACGCCACATGAACAGCAATTTGTTGACCTTGAAAAAGGTGCCGGCCCAAGGCACATGAGCTTTGCTAAAAATGGGAGTTTCGCATATTCTATCAATGAGTTGAATAGCAGCATTAGTGTTTTTGAGGTTTTAAAGAATGGAGGACTTCGTTTGATCCAAAATATTTCGTCTTTGCCGGCGTCCTTCAAACAACGTAATTCTGCTGCTGATATTCGTATGCATCCATCCGGAAAATTTATTTACGCTTCTAATAGAGGTCATGATAGTATAGCCATTTTTAAAATTGAAGACTCAGGAAAACTTACCAATATTGATTTTGTTCCGGTTGCGGGTAAAACACCCCGAAATTTTACACTTTCGCCATACGGCAAATATCTATATGCAGCGAGTCAGGATACCGGTAATGTTACCATCTATAAGATCAATCCAGATAATGGAAAGCTAAAGCCTCAGGAACCTGTTTTTGAAATTAAAACACCGGTTTGCCTGGAGTTTGTGAAATAAAAAAGGCAGCAAATTAGCCACCTTTTTTTTATTTCCAGGATTAAATTATACTTCTTTTACCACAAAAAAACCGTCATTTCCCTGGGCCTGATATAAAGGCATAAAAACATAAGCATCCCATTCGCTTTTTACTTCATTGCCATTTTGTTTTGCTAACAGTTCTCCTTTTTTAATCTTTTGAAAATTTTCATAACCAGGCTCCATTTTAAATTCGTCTGAATCTTCCAGGCCATGTCTGTAAATAATTTCAAAGGTCTTTTGTGGAGGCGCATTCTTTTTTACAAACCTGTCCACACATTCCGGATAAGTGGAAATTTTACTGAGGTCAAGATCGCAGGCTTCCTTTAGTGCAAGCCAAATCACTCCTTCATGGTTTTCTTCTGAAGTTTTATCGGTATGCTGTCCAGCTTCGAAAACAAACCCGGTCATGCCAATTCTACTTAGATAATGATCAATATCCCCGGTAATGATATCACTGAAACCACGAATAATATAGGTGGGGAATTTGTGTGCCCATGCATCATTATCATTCACCTCCTGAACTGATACATACGGGAGGCTGGCAGAGGAGGTGGTATGGCAATCTAAAAAATATCTTTTTGTAAAATCTCCTTTAGATTGTTCTTTTAAAACCTCAATGATCTCAAACATTTCTCGTTCTTCATGAGTATCTGGCTGGTTTTTTTCTACATTTTCTTCAGTCCAGGTCCTGTTGAGATCTTCATCTATATATCGCTTATTTTTATTTAAAGCTTTTTTGTTTCCCGCAATACCTACAATTGTTCCTTTAATTTCGGGTTTCGTCTTTTCAAGTTCTTTAAAAACTGTGATCAACGCTTTTACACCACTGGGTTCATTTCCATGAATCCCTCCGGTAACAAAGAGTAAAGGCCCTTTATTGCCAGAACTGTACTTACCAATGATTCTTGGAATTTCCTTTTCAAATGTATTTTCCATAATACTGTTTTAGTCCATCGTAGCTAAAGTTCTATTGCTTAACTGGTTTTTGTAAATTTCTTTAAACTCTACCTTCCTTTCAATAGCTTTGATAATATAATCTGTAAATCCAGGAAGACCAATATCTTTAAATCGTTCCATTCCTCCCGGGCTTAATACATTAATTTCAATTAATTTATCATCAACCACATCAAGGCCAACAAAAAATAATCCGTCCCTAATTAATTTGGGAGCAGTAAGATCTATGATGCGTTGCATTGCGGGAGTTAGATCGCTACTATCTGCGGTAGCTCCTACAGCAAAGTTGCTTCTAAATTCTCCTTCGCCACTAACTCTTCTAATAATAGCTTTTTTACCATCTTTCTCCATCACCTTACCATTCACCAGTAAAATACGAACATCTCCATCTTTTCCCGCAGGAAGATATTCCTGGGCGATCACGTAACCCTGAGAGCTTAAATGTGTGATAATTTGATTTACATTCTTTTCATGCTCGTCTATTAGGTAAACATCTTTTCCTCCTGAACCTTCCAGCGGTTTGAGAACCATTTTCTTATTTTTCTGGTTTTCCCAGAACTCCAGAATCTGATCTTTATCTCTGGTGATAATCGAAGCCGGTTTAATTTCCTGCGGAAGCTCTTCAAAATATAATTTATCTATAAACGCGTGGGATAGGGCATAGGCGTCATTTAACACTAAAACTTCTTCTTGCTGAACCATTCTTCCAAAAGCAACCCCGGCTTGCTCGGCCCATTGGCGATCTGCTTCTTCAGTTGGATTGTTTCTAATGAATAGTACATCCAGTTTAGAAGAGTTTATTTTCTTCGATTTATTTTTCTTATCCTGAAGTGCCTCCAGAAATTTTTGAGGAGACTTGCTTTTAAAGCTTTTGGATACCGAAACCGCATTAATACTAATGGGTTCATCATGATGGAATGTAAAATCTCCAACTCCCATAGCATAGACTTCATGACCTCGTTGGTGTGCCATAGTCATAAGCGCCGTAGAAGTACCATTTTTTTCCGTTGCAACATCATTTAATACAAAACATATTTTCATTTACATACCATTTGTGGAAGGCTTAGGCCTTGCCTGATTAATTCTAATTTTTCATACATTTTTTCACTGTGAAGGTAACTAGGTTTGACCTGCACAGAATTTAAAACTTTTCTGTCTGTAAGTTCCTTTATAATACCGGTGTGTTTAATTCCATATTTTCCGGCCAGGAGAGGTTCATATTCCCCTCCGTTCTTTAAATGTTCTTTTAATAATACCAGTCCTTTTAAATAAATAATATCTTTCATAAATCCACCGCCCTGCATGATTCTAGAGGTGATATTAAAAGCTCTTTCAGCAGAGAAACCATAAGTGAGTTTTAAGAGTCTGAAGATCTCCTGAAAGTTTCCTCCTTCCATAAGAGCTTCTCCCGCAATAACACGGCCAGCAAGTATTCTTAATCTATTTGCAGTAAGACCGTCTACCATAAATTCAGACATTACCGCAAGACCTTCCTGAAGCGGATCGTAATCTGCCAGTCCAATGCTTAACTGATTCAAAGGTTGGTTGCTACCGTTATAATAGGTGAGTACATGGGTGCCCACTTCGTGCTGAATTAGAGCTTCAGCTTCCACCCGGTTCATTTTATAATCTGCAGGAATGTATAATTCGCCATGAGAGACCATCATCACGTTTACATCATCCCGTATATGTACCTTACATTTAAAATTTCTATCCTGCTCACGATAAAAATCAAATTCTTTTCTAGCCATACTACTAAAGGCCTTTGAATCCAGCAGGTCTTTTGTATCGGTATGATCTTCTTCCTGGATTTTATCCAGAATATTACGTGCTTCTTCGCAAAGCTTTTTATCTACTCCTTTATATAGCCTGATACTGTCATACATAAAGTTTCTGGAGCCCCGTTCGTTCAGCATGGTAATCTGCATGTCCAGTTCTTCCCGCTTTTCCCGGAATAAAAAAGACATGGCGGGATCGTCAATATCTTCAATTTTAAGGTTATAAAGTTTCCTTTTTAAAACATCTGGATCTACAGGTAATAATCTGTAATGATAATCTATGACATTTTCATAATTGCTATCAAAAAACTCCTGCTTGATATTTTGAATATTGGCAGGTGAAACTAGCCAAAGAAACTGGTAAGATCTTTCTATATCTGCCAGTTGCTTATCAATATCAAATACGATCTGCTTTAAATATTTCCTGCCAAGGGCATTAAAACTGGCAACTCCTCCCGCTGTTTGAACCCGAATGAACTCAAAAAAAGAACGGTGTATCGCTCTAATGAGATAATCTTTAAAATTCCGGAAAAATACCGGGTACAACTGGTTATTCTCGTTTCTATAAATAGGAGGAACTTCCAGACCTACCACTACGGCACCACAACTTTTTGCATCTTCAATTTCCATCAATGGAGTTTTACCTTCTTGCTGCCTGTTTGGGGTGTCTATAATCTCGGTATTTAAATAAAGCCCGGTGAATTCTGAATTTATTTTTAAAAAATCCTCTTTTAAAGTCTCTAAGGTTGAAGGTAGTTTTTGAGCTGGTCCTTTAATTTTAATTTCAGTAGAATCACGAGTCCCTGCATAAATTTCAAATAAAAGATAAGACTCCATATTTGCCGATATCTGATCTGAAATTCTATAAAGTAACTTTTGATATCCTTGAAAATCTTCGGTACCTATAACCAAATAGGATGATTCATTGGTGACAAATCTTCTTGTTCCTCTATCTTCTTTTTTTCTTCGGTATATCACAAGATATGGTAATTCCTTTTCGATATGTAAGATACCTTTGCCGGGTAACCGACAGTTTATTTCCTTCTTTTCATCAAGGACTGTTAAAATTTGATCAATGGAATTTTCAGATAGGTCAGGTATTTCCTGCATTATTTAGAAAACTTATTATTAGAAATGGTTGTTATGCATCACTAATATTGATTTGTTGATTGGTTTAGACTTGTCTAACCACCTAATTTAGGAAGATTCAAAGTGAATGCTTGTCAATTTCAATATTTTGACAATTTTTTATGAAAGGCTTATAAATTAATGTGAATGGATTTCTATTAAGAGATAATGACCTTTCAGTATAATGAAGCGTTTCCATTTAACTAATTTTTACGGCTAAACATGACAATAGGCATAAGTTGTCATTTCTCAATTTTAAGGCTATTTTTGCCGAAATTTATTTAGCAGTATGGATAACAGTCTAACGATCATTGTTCCTTTATATAATGAAGAAGAAAACCTAAAAAGGGTAGAGGAGAAAATGAAGGAATATATTTCCAGGGCCAGTATAGAATGTAAAGTTCTATTCGTGAACGACGGTTCTAAGGATAACTCTGAAAAGATAATGATCGAAATCTGTAATAGAAATCCGGAGTTTGAGTATATCAGCTTTGAAAAGAACTGTGGTCTTAGTGCAGCTATTAAAGCCGGATTTGATTATTCAGAAACAAATCTTACAGGATATATAGATTCAGACCTACAAACTGATCCTTTTGATTTTGAACTATTACTAAACGAAATTGAAAACTATGATCTCATAAACGGATTTCGTCATGAACGTAAAGACTCTGGAATAAAGAATTTATCTTCATATGTTGCCAATACTGTAAGAAACTGGTTCACACATGATGGAATGGATGATACTGGTTGTCCATTAAAGATTATAAGAACAGATTACGCAAAAAGAATCCCTATGTTTAGTGGACTTCATCGTTTTCTTCCTGCTATGATTATGTTACAGGGTGGCCGTATAAAACAGGTGCCTATAAAACACTTCCCTAGAATTGCCGGAACCCCAAAATTTGGACTGAGAAATAGGCTCTTTAAACCATTGATGGATTGCTTTACATATCTATGGATGAAGAAGAATTATATAAATTATAAGGTTGAAAAGAGATCTTAAGTTAGCCTAAAAGCTATCAATTATCTATATGAGAATAGCTCACACAATGTATTTCTAGAAATTGAATTCTATATACCGTTATGGCCTAAACGAAGCTGAACAAGTTATAAAACCAAAAAAGCCTCCCGTAAGGAAGGCTTTTCGTGATGGCACCAGAATTAGGATTTATACTATTAGTGCATACAAATTACACTAAAACACGATAACAGCATACAAAAAATACGCTTATGGTGTTCTTTTATTATACTATTAGTATTATAACATTATTTGGTATATGTCATTGCCGTGCAAATATCGTTGCAGAAAAATTTCATAGTAAATGGCAAAATAGTTAAGGTTGGTAAAAAAAAATGATAAAATAGACTTCGTAATTCAAATTAATATTTTTAATAAAATTTATTTGCTTTCACTCTTCAATCCCTATTAATTTAAATTACTTCTTTTGAGATTTTTTCCTCAATTTCATTAGAGGCTGTAGCGATTATTTCCTTAGTACTGTCTTCAATAGTTTCTACAATACTTTTTTCTTCCTTTGCTTTTCCATCTCGGTCTAAAATATTTAGAATTGGATTGTCAGATTTTTGATAGTTTGAAATTAATTTTCCTGGATTTTCATTTGTGACCTCTAAGAAATTTCTAATAAGGTTTATTCTAAGTTCTTCAGATAGTACACTGTTTTCAATATTTTCGATTTGTTTGGATAGCCCTTCAATGGTCATACTCAAAACTTGTTTATGGGAGTATTCCTCAATTAATCTTTTAGAAAGGTTAACTTTTTTATTTGCCGAAATAGTTATCCAAACAAGTGGAATGTATAATGGTAAAAAAGACAGAATAACTTTTGGGGATCTTTCAATAACCTCTGTAAGTGTTGAGCCTGTTGCTAAAAAAAATACACTGATGCTAATAGGAATAACCGCTGCGATGGTTAAAAATATTATTCCATTTCTAAAGCTTGCTTTATATTCAGTATGTAGCTTTTCCTCTTCAGCCTTTTTTGCCACAAAAGCTGAACTTAAGCCAGCGGTTAGAGCATTCGGTAGAAGAGATTCAATTTTTTTGTTTATTTGGTTATATTCAGATTGGGATGAATCTTTTAATTCATCCAGCTCATCTTGATGTGTTTCAATATATTTTTTGTAATCTTCTTCACTAGAGATGGTTAGTTTTTCTAATCCCTCTTCTAATTTTTCTGATTTAGTTTTAAGTTCATTATAAGTGGAATCAAGTTTGTTTTTCAACCCTTCTATTTCCACTATATTGCCCTCCTCATCTTCATCTTCATATCCAATAATTTCTCTATAAACTTCGTCGATTTCAGTTTTCTTAGATAATATACCTTTGTAAGTGGTATTAGCCTTGCTTGAATTCTCCTCAACTGTTTCTATCAAAGTATCTAATTGTTGAACTTCCGATTTAAGGTTTGGATGTTTTTCTAAAATATCTGTAATAGTAGTTAGAGTACTTTCCAGATTTTCACCATTGGTTAATATTTCATTCGTTCGGTCAAGAACAACGGTATGTTTTAAATTTATCTCTCGATGTTTGGATTCTATTTCATTTTCAATGGTTGAAAATTTTTCGATATAGATTTCAGCTTGATTTAGACGCTCTTCTGTACGGTTTCTATATTCAGCAGCCTTTTTAGAAGCTTGTTTAGCTTCCTTTTCAATATCTGAGGGTTTTTCATCAATCTTTTTTTCTAAAAGAATTAATCTTTCCCAAAGTTTCTGTCTTTCTTCTTCTAAATAATCTATTTTTTTTGAGTTTTTACCTTCAAACATATCATTAATTTTACTTAAATAGCCTTTATTTCAATTCTTACTTATGATCCATTATAACAGTAGATTAAAGAACTGAAATTATACGGTTAGGGGTAAAATTACGACACTAAGAACTATGTTTTTACAATTGAAAGAAAAGTTATTAAACAGATTATCAACTAATTTGGTTTAATTATCAAAATTTATTTATTAAAACTGAAACCGTTTTAAACAAAAACAGAATCAAAACAGAAATTGATACGAAACTAATTAAGTCTAAATTTAGTGGTTGCCGTGCAACTGTCGTGCAAAAGGTTAGTATAAAAACAAATAAAGCCCTGAAAATCAGGGCTTTATAATTTGCGAAGTGATGGCACCAGGATTCGAACCTGGGACCGCCTGCTTAGAAGGCAGGTGCTCTATCCAGCTGAGCTATGCCACCGTTTTGCGGTTGCAAATATAAGCCACTTTATAAATAATACAATGTTTTTGATTTAAAAAATCATACTTTTCTAAAAAAAGAAAAACCTCCAGAAGGAAGTTTTTGATTATCAGTATATAGTGCCTTAAGATTTTTCTAATTTTCTCTGATTAATTCTACTTCCAGCCCCCTGGAAGTAATAATCAATTGATTCAGGGTACTTGGATGTATATCATCCTTATCAAAAACCTGAGTATATAAGGTACTAAAACGACGCATCAATTCCAGTGTTTTCAATGATAGATGAAAAAATGTACCGGATTCATGTATATTTTGAATCCAGTCTTTTACAGTATCGATCTGCTGATAATCCTCCTCCGTATTAAGGATATAAGCCTGTTGTGCTAGCATAACTAATTGTTTTTCAGTTAGCCAAGCAGGGAGTTAAAATAGATTTGGTGAGATAAATATATAAGTAATTATCTATCGAAGTGTGTTCTCTACTAAAAAATCTGTAAACAGCTATAATTAATCGCTAAAAGACCATATATGAGGTTCGGGAAATAATATTAATTTAGCTCAAATTTTCCCTGTTAATTTATGATACCTATAATTCAGTTTAGTGATATGCTTTTTATTCATCTTCTTTCACTTTTTAAACTGATTTAAAGTAATGGATAGCTGGTTAATTTATTTTTTAGGGTTTACAGCACAATTACTTTTTTCAGGCCGAATGATTCTTCAATGGTTCCTTTCAGAAAAGAGTAAAAAAATTATCACCCCAATCTTTTTCTGGCATTTAAGTTTGTTTGCTTCTTTTTTGCTTTTTGTATACGGATATTTAAGGGATGATTTTGCCATTATGATGGGACAAACCCTTACTTATTTTATTTATATAAGAAACCTACAATTACAGGGTGAGTGGTATAGGTTTCCAAAAATTTTCAGGCTATTTTTATGGATATTTCCGTTGCTAATAGTTATCTATGGTTTCAATAATGATCAATATGATGCGGCAAAATTGTTCAGAAACGATGCGATTCCATTCTGGTTATTGATATTGGGATCTTTAGGACAGGTAATATTTACATTGAGATTTATTTATCAATGGGTTTATTCAGAAAGAAAGAAAGTTTCCAGTTTGCCACTTGGTTTCTGGCTGCTTAGTTTACTGGGATCGGCCATTATTATTATTTATGCTGTAATTAGAAGAGACCCGGTTTTATTGGCTGGTCATGGAATTGGATTGATCATGTATATTAGAAATATTTATATTCAGAAAAATGAAGTTAAAGGATAATTATCTTCTTTTATTAGTGATGGTTTGTATAGCGGTTTTTTTCGTAAATCTCGATGCGATAATCGTAAATATCATGGAAGCCCGTAATTTTGCTACAGCACGAGAAATGATCACGATGGATCATTGGATATTCACAACCTTAAATAACGAACCCAGATATGAAAAACCGCCGCTACCAACGTGGTTAACAGCTGTCTCTATGTTTCTGTTTGGTATGAAGAGTCTATTTGCATTAAGATTGCCTGCCGCAATCATGGGAACCGTAACGGTTATTTTTACATATAAACTTGGACTAAAATTTACCGGCCACAGAAAGTTTGCATTCATTGCAGGGTTAATAGCGGTAACTTCTTTCTATATACTCCACTCCGGAAGGGATGGACAATGGGACATTCACACGCATGGCTGGATGATGATGGCCATTTACGGTATGTATAGAATTTTTACTGAAGAAGGAAATAAGTATATCAATGGGATACTTACAGGCTTGTTATTAGGCTTTTCGTTCTTAAGTAAAGGACCAGTGTCTATGTATGCATTACTCTTACCATTTTTAATATCATATGGGATTGTTTATAAATACAGAAACTTTAGAGGAAAATGGCAGGCACTGCTTTTGATGATTCTGGTGGCTTTCGTAGTTTCAGCGTCCTGGAGTTGGTATGTCTATTTTTTTGACACAAATGCTGTATCTAAAATCACTGAAAGAGAGACTGGGCGCTGGCTGGATTATCATACAAGACCATTTTACTATTACTGGAGTTTTGTAATTCAAACCGGTATATGGACAATTCCTGCGTTTGTTGGCTTGCTATATCCTTATCTCAAAAACCGGGTATTTAATAAAACCGGGTATAAATTTACACTTGTCTGGACTTTGAGTGCCGTAATCCTTCTTTCAATAATTCCTGAAAAAAAAGCAAGATATTTATTACCAGTACTAATCCCACTAGCACTAAATACAGCTTTTTATATAGAATACCTTTTCAGGAGGTTTGATATGATGCCGAAAAAGGAAAAGCTGGTCGTTTATTTCAATTTTTCCATTATCGCTGTTATAGGTTTAATCTTTCCTCTAGTTGGTTTCTACCTGTTTAAAGACCAGTTCACAAAAATATGGCCATGGTTTATTCTAACCTCTGTATGCCTGGTTGCTATTGGCATACTTATATTTTACTATTTAAGGAGAAACCGGTTTAAGCCAGTTTTTTATTTGACGGTTTGGTTCATAATATGTGTTATTTTCTTTGGCCTGCCTATAGTAAAGAAGCTTGAACTAAATCCGGCTTTCAAGAGTATTACAACCGTTGACCATTATTTAGAAAAGCATCCTATGCCTTTATATGAATTCAATGGTTTTACGCCAGAATTCATTTGGGAATATGGAGAGCCAATTGAAGCCATTAAGAACGGGAATGATTACACCATTCCAAAATCACAAAAGTTTCTTTTGCTGGTAACCAAGGAACAAACTGGGGAAATGAGAAATCTTCTTTCCGAATTTAATATTGAAAAAATTGATGAAATAAATATGAATGCCAATCCAGATAATCATCGGGACAGGTTATTTAGAAATTTATATTTAGTCACTAAAAAATAATATTAGCAGATGCTTAATTATCCAATCAAATTTAAACCTATACTTCAGGAAAAAATATGGGGTGGAAATAAATTAAGAGATCTTTTAAATAAGGAGACTACGAAGGAAAATATTGGTGAAAGCTGGGAAATTTCTGGTGTAAAAGGCCATATCTCAAAAGTTTCAAATGGTACCGAATCTGGCAGGTCTCTTTCAGAGCTAATTTCTGAATATAAAGAAAAATTAGTGGGCACGAAGATTTATGAGCAATTCGGCAATGAATTCCCATTACTTATAAAGTTTATTGACGCTAAAAAAGATCTTTCAGTACAATTACATCCAAATAATAAACTTGCAAAAAAACGTCACAGTTCTTTTGGAAAGACCGAGATGTGGTATGTAATGCAGGCAGATGATAATTCAGAATTAATTATTGGGTTTAAAAAAGATCTTGAAAAAAAGGAATATGTTGAATACCTGGAAAAGGGAAAAATAGTAGAGGTTCTAAATTTTGAAAAAGTTAAAAAGGGGGATTCCGTCTTCATAAATACCGGAAAGGTTCATGCGATTGGCGGAGGTGTTTTACTTGCAGAAATTCAGCAAACTTCAGATATTACCTATAGAATATACGATTGGGACAGGGTAGATGCTGAAGGTAAGCGAAGGGACCTGCATACAGATCTGGCAATAGATGCCATAGATTTTATAAAGAAAGATGACTATAAGCTCAATTATGCTAAGCAAAAGAATATTTCTTCTCAAATCACATCCTGTAAATATTTTACTACCAACTATTTACCGGTAAAAGGGGGCGTAAAAAAGGACTATTCTCAGCTTGATTCTTTTGTTATTCTTATGTGTGTGGAGGGTGAATCAACAATAAACTTAAAAGGAAGTACTGAGATTTTGAAAAAAGGAGAAAGCCTGATGATACCTGCCATCGCAACTGAAATTGGAATCGAAGCTACAGAAGCTGAATTGCTTGAAATTTATATCCAATAATCCAGATAGTTACTTCTAATTTATAAAAGACCTGTAATATTCTTGAGTTCTAAATGAAAAGGGCTCTAAACTTATGTTGTTTAACGTCCTTTTTATTCATTGAAATTCAGGATCTATATTTTGCTTAGGCTTAAAATTGCGGTATCTCCATTTTCGTCCATTTGAAGATCAAGATTAATCTCATTCCTGGTAGCTGAAATAACATCATAATTTCGGGTTAGTTCTCCAAGTTTTTCACTGGACATAAAGAAGATATTAAAATCTACATCATTATAAGAATCAAATTCACTCCCGGAATCATTACTAATTCTCCATGTTCCAATAACCTGATCTATAGAAGAAGTGGCTGAAAGATTATTGTCTTTTTCAAAAGTAAAAATATAATCTGTATAATTCGCGGTTCTGTCACTACCGTTCAATGTAAAATGGGTGATGCGCCATTCTCCTTCCTGAACAATGATATTTAATTCATTTGCTTCGGCAGTAGACCGGTCTACGTCATCCAAATCTTTATCACAAGAAATAAAAACGCTAACTGCGATCAAGACCAAGACAATTTGAAATCTTTTCATAGGGTATAGGATTTTTTGTTTGGTTTAACTGGAACGTAAAGTTAAAAATCCTATTGTGTTTATTTAAGGAAATTTTAAGAATTAACATTTTAAAATTTTAAAGATGCCTAGGAGTAATTTAAACTCAATTGTTTGGTTGTCAGAATTTTATGTGTAAATAACTTTTTTGACCTCTAAATTTGAAGATTCCAATGATACTACTGTAGATTTTTATGTATGAAACTTTCTTTATCTAAAAGAAACTATACTCTAATTTAATCCAGATCGCTGAAATGATTGGAATTTATTTCCAAACGTGAGCATTAAGTTTAACAAGGGTTTAAAAAAGAATAGTTTAAACTTTTTTAATTTTCCAGATTCAAATTCACCATTGAGTTGTATGGAGTTTTGGAGAATTTGAGTGTCAAAAACAGGGGAGGAAAATGAAGTTAATAAAAGTCTCACAAACAAGAGATGCATACGAAGTGAAGGTTTTGATTTCTTACAGGCTATTCGGAATCCGTATATTTTCAACGGAAAAATCTTTTGTGAAGAAATATAACCATGATGAATGGTATCAAAAGGATGATCACTCCAAAGCTTCGCAAGAGAAAAAAATGAAATTGGATAAGTGGTTGAAAGATCACCAGAAATTTATTGAGAAAATATAAGTTTCAGTTTTAAGAAAAATAGATGTATATTTAAAAAGACACTAAGATTTATAGTGCACACTTAACTCCACCCATATCTTCCTGAACAGAATCTATTCTAATAAATCTTTTATTATGGATTCACAAGCAAAAAGGGAAGATCATATTAGATTGATCATTTTTATTATAAGCGTCGCTTTGATTGTTTTCATTACAACCCTGTACTAATGAATTTTTACAGTAATTATCCCTGAAATTTTCAATTATCACCTTATCAAAAACTGGATTGTCTAAATTTCAAAACAGCTTTTTTCGGGCTGTGTATTCATTAATTCTCGCTACACTTTTAGGTGTATTTAATCATGAGATTTTATTTTGTATAGTAGATGATAAAAATTAGATATACAGAAATACTCTTTATTTTTTGCATGCTAAACTCAATACCAGACCCTTCGTAATTAGCCAAAATAAATATAAAGTTTGTCCAAATCTTCAAGAAAATAATGATTTTCCTATAACTTTAATTAAGATTAATCAACCAAAAGAATAAAATGAGCAAAAAGAAAAATTTCGCCCGCTTCGGTATGGCCGCAAAAGGAGCTGTATACTGTTTAATTGGTATTCTTACTGCACTTGCTGCTTTTGGACAAGGTGGACAACAAACCGGAAGCAAAGGAGCTTTGAGATATCTCGCTCAACAATCATATGGCCAGATTCTACTCATAATTTTAGGTGTTGGACTGTTAGGATATGTTTTCTGGAGAATGTATCAGGTATTTACGAATCCTAAAGACCTGGAGAATAATACCAAGGGATATGCAAAGCGTGTAGCTTATTTTATTAGTGGCTTAATTTATGGAGGTTTTGCGTTTTACGCTTTTAAATTGGCATTTGGTGGTAGTTCAGGTAGTTCGGGGTCTATGATGGGATCATTGATGTCTGGTTCTAATGGTAAAATAGTCGCCATAATTATAGGTGTTGGAATGGCTATAAAGGCGGGGTACGATCTTTATCGAGCCTATTCTAATAAGTTCAAGGAAGAAATTGAACAAATTGGAATGAATAGAAAAGAACAAAAATTATTGGTAAACGCTGGTAAATTTGGACATACGGCCAGAGGATTAGTAATAGGTTTAATGGCTTACTTAACACTAAACTCAGGATTATCTAGCGGGAGTGATATAAGTACTCAAACAGATGCTTTTAGTTTTATTCAAAATGAATTTGGATCTGCAATATTAGGTATTGTAGCTATAGGCTTTATAGGCTATGGTGTTTATATGTTTATAAAAGCAAAATATCCAGCAACGAGTATTACTCCTGATAAGTGATACGTATTAAAACGTCATATTAATTATTTTCTTTAAGACATTTAGTTAAGGTATTATCTAGATTTATTAAATTACTTGATATTTAACCTGCTCCCATGTCTAAACGTAAGGATCTAAAAGCTAACTACTTTCAAAAAATTTCGTCTAATCCCTCAGTCCTGGATTGGCTCACTCGGGACACCTTTTGTGGGTTTTGGATCTTGAATAAAAGCTTTCCCGTAAATTTATGGGTGAATGATGCTTTCTTTAAAGAATTAAATTATTCCTTGGACAACGAGGAATATATAGGTGAAAACTCACCTTTTATCCGCTCACATACGGTTAAAGAAACCATTCAAAGTTTACTGGAAAGGGCAGATGACGAAAAATCTGAAGTTGAAGCTACCATAAATTTCGAAAAAAAATCTGGTGGCACTATTTCTCTACTGGCTACTTGCAAAAATATATCCTCATTAAGTGATGACGAGCTTTTCATAATTAAATTTCAGGAAGCATCGGAGAAACCAGCTGATGAAAATATCTTAAAAGAGAAGCAGAGAGAATTTAAAAATTTACAGACCGTTTATCATGAGACTAATGAACTAGCAAAAGTTGGGGGATGGGAAGTAGATTTAGTAAAGAATAAGGTAACCTGGACGAAAGTTACAAAAGATATCCATGAAGTTAGCCAGGACTATGAACCTGCACTAAGCGAAGGAATCAATTTTTATAGCGAAGGCTGGAGTAGAGATACTATCACAGAATTGTTCAATAATGCCATATCAAATGGCACTCCTTTCGATTCTGAATTAAAGATCGTTACTGCTAATAATAGGGAGATATGGGTAAGATCTTTTGGCAAACCAGAATTTAAAGATGGTCAGTGTGTAAGGGTTTATGGAGCTTTTCAGGATATTGATGCTGAAAAGAGAAATCAGCTCAAATATGAACGAACCAGGGAACAGTATGAAATGATCTTCAAAAATTCTGCAGTTGGAAACATTCTCGTAAAAACTTCTGGAGAATTGCTTCAAATTAACCCTGCTACCCTAAGAATATTTGGATACGAAGATGCAAAGAAGGAAGACGTGATGCAGTTAACGTTTAAAGATCTTATCCATCCTGATTTTCTGGAAGATGCTGTTTCACATAGAACAAGGTTAATATCTGGAGAACTTGATACGTATCAACTCGAATCAAAATTTTATAACAGAAATGGAGAGGTTATATGGTGCCGAACCAATTCTTCTATTATTCGTTCCAATGGGCTTGGAGAAAGTCTTATCATTACCCAGGTAGAAGATATAACCGAAAAGAAAGAATTAGAATTTAGAGCGAGTGAAAATGCAAAAAGATTTAAAACCGCATTTGAATATTCTCCTATTGGTATGGGGGTGGTTACACCCGATGGTGAATGGCAAATGGTGAATCAGAATCTTGCCAGTATTTTTGGGTATACAAAAGAGGAATTCATGAATAAAAAGTCAAGTGAATTAACTCATCATGAAGATTTAAGAAAGGATACTGCGCAACTTAAGTCATTATTCAAAAAAGAGATAGATACTTATAGTGTAGAGAAAAGATTTATTCATAAAAACGGAAAAACTGTATATGGACTTTTAAGTGTCTCTGCTGTAACAGATGACAACGGAATTCCAATATACCTTATAGGACAAATATCCGACCTTACCAAAAGAATCCAGTCTGAGAGAGCTTTACAAAAAAGTTTAAATGAGCTCCAAAGTTTAATGGATGCAACGACCCATGTCTCAATTATTCAAACCGACTTAAATGGGGTGGTTTCTAAATTTAATAAAGGCGCTGAAAATATGTTGGGCTATAGCGAAGAGCAGGTGAAAAATGTTCTTAATGTAGGCCGAATTCATGAAGTTCATGAGGTAGAACAAAGAGGTGATGAATTAACCGCTAAATACAAACAGGAAATCAGAGGTTTTGATGTATTTACTTTTCAGGCGAGACGTGGGCATTACGATTCCAGGGAATGGACCTATATTAGAAAGGATGGGAGTAAATTTCCAGTACAACTGGTTGTTACCGCTATTACCAATCACAAAGGAAGGATCACCGGGTATTTAGGTGTTGCTACAGATATTTCAAAATTAAAGAAAATGGAGGTTTCTTTAATTAAGGCTAAGAAAAAAGCAGAGGCCGCGAGTAAATCTAAATCTGAGTTTCTTGCAAATATGAGTCATGAGATTCGTACGCCACTTAACGGAATTATTGGTTTCACAGATCTCCTCATGCGTAGTGAGCTCGAAAATTCGCAACAAAAGTATATGCAGACGATCTATAACTCTGCAAATTCATTATTAGATATTATTAATGATGTTCTGGATTTTTCAAAAATAGAAGCAGGGAAATTAGAATTAAGTGAAGAAAGAACAGACCTGATAGAGCTTTGTGACCAAACCATAGACATTGTAAAGCATCAGGCACATAAAAAGGGGTTGGAGGTTTTACTTAATATCTCTCCATCTCTAAGAAGATATGTATATGCAGATGCAGTACGTTTGAGACAGATTTTAACAAATCTCCTGGGTAATTCAGTAAAATTCACCCACGAAGGGGAAATAGAGTTGAACATTTCTTCTAAAGCTATATCCGGAAATCAACATGAATTAATATTCACATTCTCTATTAGAGATACGGGAATTGGGATAGCTCCTGAAAATTTAAAGAAGATTTTCTATGCTTTTGACCAGGAAGATGCGTCTACTACCAGGAAATACGGAGGTAGTGGTCTTGGCCTTACTATTAGCAATAAGTTATTAAATCTTATGGATAGCAGGCTGGAATTAAAGAGTGTTTTAAATGAGGGGAGTACATTTTCATTTAAGGTTAAATTGAAAACAGATGAGGAGGTGACCTATGAATCTTCAGCTCCAAAGAATATTAAAAACGTATTGATCGTAGATGATAATACCAATAACAGAATTATTTTAAGGGAAATGCTGGCTCCAAACCAGATAAAATGTGTTGAATGTGCTAATGGAATAGAAGCTTTAAATGTACTTACAAAGGGCGATCAAAATTTTGACCTGGCTATAATAGATTATAATATGCCGTATATGAATGGTATTAGTCTAATAGATCAGGTTAGAAATAAACTGAATATAGATGCTGAGAAACTTCCGGTAATATTGCTGCATAGTTCTACAGAGGATGAAGAGATCATCAATGCCTGTAGAGAATTAAAGGTACATTATCACCTTACAAAGCCAATCCAGATCCATACACTATATAATATGATAGATTCTATGGAAAAGCCAACATCATTTGAAAACAGATCAAATGAAGGTATAGAAGATTCTGTGAATTTTTCAGAAGTCTATAATATTCTTATCGTAGAGGATAACCCTGTAAATAAATTTCTGGCCAATTCCATAATTAAGAAAATACTCCCTAACGCAAATCTTATTCAGGCGGAAAATGGGGAAGAAGCAGTAAGTCAATTCCAGGCAAATAAGCTGGATCTTATATTTATGGATATTCAAATGCCCGTTATGAGTGGATTTGAAGCAACAGAAGAAATCAGGAAATTAGAAGAAGAAAATTCTTACATTCCTATTATCGCTCTTACAGCTCGAGCAGTAAAGGATGAAAGGATACGTTGTATAGAGGCAGGAATGAATGATTATCTTCCCAAGCCAGTAATACTGGAAGATATTAAAGAAATGATGATTAAATATTTAAATATAACGGCTAACTAACAAAACTTTATCCTGCACAGCTAAGATCATTATTTATACTTTCCTATATTCTTATTAAGAAAATAGTACTAAATTGTTCAAAATTAGACTAAACCATTGGTTTTGCACGATTTTAAGATGAATTTGTAGCTTTAATATTTATATTAAAACTACCTTTGAAAACTAAATCAGGGCTCTATTTTCCCAAATGCATCCCTTATGAATAAACTGAACCTACAATCTCCATTATCCATACTTCTTGTTGAAAGTTCACAAGTTGAAAGTCAATATTTTATCGATGTATTGAAGGATACATTCGTAAATGCGAAAATTGAAGTTTTAAGCGATAGCTTTGAGGCAGTTCAATGGTTACAAAATAACCTGGCTCATGTGATGGTGATTGAGCATTCTTCCAAACCTTTGGATGCTATCCAAACATCAGATTATCTTAGACAAGAGCTTAAAAAAGATATTCCAATCTATATTTCATCTTCAGAAGTACTGAAAGGCGAAAATTATATTTCCAAGCCTTTCACTGAGGCATCCTTAGAACCTTTTCTCAACTATTTACTTGAAGGTGCTATTTCAGAAAGCATCGATGATGCGCCTTTATATTCTTTAAATTATTTAAAAGAAATTTCAGGGGGGGACATGGAATTTGTTACAGAATTAATAGAGATTTTTAAATCTTCGGTAAAAACCAAGCTGGAAGAATTAGAAATAGCGAACGAAAATAAAAATACTTTGCATGCTTCAAAAGTTGCTCATAATATCAAGCCTTCTTTTGAAATGATTGAAAACAGTGAGGGTACAGAAATTTGTAATAAGCTCACTTACGATCTGGAAAATCATCAACTTCCTACATTGATTCTGGATCTAAAAGCAATTTTTAGTAAAATATTGTATCAGTTTGAAATAGATTTTACCCCAAAAAAAGCTATAAATGGAGAGGATATTAGTTATTGAAGATAACCCAATGGTCGTCAAATCGCTGGAATTTAAATTAAACAGGGATGGTTATGATGTGGCTATAGCAGTAGATGGAAGAGAAGCTATTAAGTTTCTGGAAGAAGGATCTTTTGATCTCATATTAACAGACTTGATGTTGCCCTTCGTAGCGGGAAATCAATTGATACAGTATATCAAAGAAAATCTGCCGGGCACCCCTATCATTGTTCTCTCAACTTCAAAACAGGAAAATATTATCATGGATGCCTTTAATCTTGGAGTAGATGATTTTATAACAAAACCTTTTAATCCTAATGAATTGTCTTTAAGGGTAAAAAGATTTTTGAAGAAAAACAGCTTTTCCGGTTAAAACGACAACTTTGATCACACAACTAAGAGATATAATAGCAGAAGGAAACTGGGTTCTACACTTAAACTTACTGCTTGTGGTGCTTTTCCTGGTAATTACGCTGGGATTTACTGTGGCCATTATATATCTTAGGTCAACTAAAATTATTATAGATCGCAAAACTGAAAGACTTAAAGAGCTATTTTCAGACTTTATAACAGTCTATCTTTTTGACAAAAACAAACCCACGGATGCTGAAATTGAAAGTTTTAAAAACAAAAATATCACAACATCTCTGGATCAAAAAGTGGCGATAAAAGTACTCTTGATATTTGAGGAAAACTTTAAAGGGGGTACCAATGAAAGTATTAAAGAGCTATTTTTTAAATGGAACTTGAGCAATCTTGTAGAAAGAGATCTGGAAAGTGGTAAATGGTATAAGGTTGCAAGAGCTATTTATATAGCTTCCGAGTTAAACCTTGCAAGATTTCATACAATAATTGAAAGGTTTATAGATTCTGAAAGAGACGAATTAAAACAGCAGGCCATTCTATACTTCATTCATTTATCTGAAAGTGAGCCTCTTTCTTTTTTCGATAAAATTAAAAAACCATTAACTCTCTGGGAGCAAATATATATAGAGGAGTGCCTTAAAAGCAATTATACCGGAGAGATTCCAGATTTTTCACGATGGTTGGATAGTAGTTTAACAAGCTTGCAAAGCTTTTCAATAAAAATGATTGGAGAATATAATCAATATGAAAATTTGTCCCTTATAATACCTTTTCTAAAGAGCGAAGAGGAAGATTTAAGAAGGGAAGCAATTCGCAGCTTAGGTATACTGGGCTATCCAGAACTCATGAAACATTTTTTTAATTCTTTTTCGGGAGAATCTCCTGCCATAAAAAGTTATATGCTTAAAATCATTAGAAAAATTGGGTCTTTTGATGACTTGCGAAGATTTGGGAATATGATCCCTGCAGAGGATTGGAACAGCAAGCAGGTATATTTCAAGCTCCAGAACAATTGGAATAAAGAACTTCAGGTTTCTGCGGTATAAATAATATATTGCGAATAATTTCTAATTGTTCAAAAGAATAGGCTTTGAGTATCTATCAAATTTCAGAAATTGCCAGTTGGTTATTTTTGTTTTATGGAATTATCATTTCTTCAGGATACACTTTTGCCGCTGTATTTTCTTTTCTGGAAATTAGAGATTATAAAAGGAAAAATAATTTTCAGGCAGAATTCGCACTTCTTCAATCTTCAAACCTTCCAGCAATTTCCATCCTCGCGCCAGCTTATAATGAAGAAGCAAATGTGGTGGAAAATGTGCGTTCTCTTTTAACGCTTAATTACCCGTCTTACGAAATTGTAATCATTAATGATGGCAGCACCGATAATACGCTACAGGAGTTGTTAACTACATTTGATATGCATAGGCAAGCGTTTCTTTATCATCCTTTTATTCCAACTAAAAAAGTAAAAGGAGTCTATAAGTCAAAGAATAAATCTTTTAAAAATTTAACGGTTGTAGATAAATTGAATGGAGGCAAGGCAGATGCATTAAATACAGGAATTAATGTATGCGAAAATGAAATAATTTGCTGTATAGATGTAGACTGTATTTTAGAAAATGATGCATTATTAAAACTGGTTAAACCATTTTTAAATAATACAAAGAAAGTAATTGCCTCTGGCGGAATCATACGTGTTGCAAATTCATGCACCATTGAAGATGGAAGAATTCTGGAGGTGAAACTACCCAATACTTTTCTGGCCAGGGCACAGATTATAGAATATTTCAGGGCATTTTTGATGGGAAGGATGGCCTGGTCCAGGTTAGACGGATTATTACTTATTTCCGGAGCCTTTGGAATGTTTGATAAAGAAGTAGTGATCCAGGCGGGCGGTTATAATCCAGATACCGTAGGGGAAGATATGGAGCTCCTGGTGAGAATGCGAAAGGAAATGAGAGAAAAGGAAATTCCATATACGGTTGGTTTTGTTCCAAATCCGCTTTGCTGGACAGAAGTGCCCCAAAAATGGAAGATCTTGCATCGCCAGCGTAATAGATGGACGCGCGGTACGGCCGAAACTTTATGGCTTCATAAGAAGATGCTTTTTAACCCTAAATACGGAGTTTTAGGAATATTAAGTACTCCTTACTGGTTCTTTTTTGAATGGCTAGCTCCGCTCATAGAATTTTTAGGACTTTTCTATTTAATATTTCTAATCGTATTTAGTGATTTGAACTGGGGAGTCTATCTTATATTCTTTGGAGTGGTGTACTCTTTTGCTATTTTATTCTCTATAACAGCACTTTTTTTCGAAGAGTTCTCTTTTCAACAATATAAAAAGCCAAAATATATTCTTCGATTATTGGGGACTATATTACTCGAGCCCATATTGTATCATCCTTTTATCATGTGGGCCTCGGTCAAGGGAAACTGGGATCTTATAAATGGGAAAAAGAATTGGGGAGCTATGGGGAGAACAGGTTTGAGTAGTAAAGAAAAATCTTAATTTTATCCTTAAGTGTTAGATTAAAAACTGATTTTTTGTATTTTTAAAAGATATTTAATTTTTTGATCCACGTTAGCAGGACGTAGGTTATTGATGTAACTAAAGTGTCTTTTCAATACAAAATCTTAATAGGTATATGAATTGTGTAGTTGTTGATGATGAGGAATTGCCCAGAAAAATATTAGAACAGTTAATTAGCCTGGAGCCAGCGCTTAATTTATTAGTGTTATTAGATAGTCCTGTAGATGCCCTAAAGTATATAAATTCAGGAGAAAACCAGATAGATTTAATTTTTCTTGATATAGTAATGCCAGACTTTACTGGCTTTGATTTCATTAAATCTGTTAAGTCTAATGCGCAGATCATTTTTGTTTCTTCCGATAAAAATTATGCTTTAAAAGCCTTTGAGCTTTCTAATGCAACAGATTATCTACTAAAACCTATTCAAAAAGAGAGATTTCAAAAAGCGGTTTCTAAAGCCATAAAAAAGCATCAAAATACTTCAATTATTAACAAAGACAGCGAAACTAAATCCAATAATACCAGGGAAAATGACCTTTATGTCACTATAGATAAGCGCCTGATTAAAATTAATATTCCAGATATCAATATTATTGAAGCTGAGGGTAATTTTATTAAAATTAAAACTTCTACAGATACTTACCTGATTTATTCGTCCTTAAAAAAAATTGAAGAGAAATTACCAGCATCATTATTCATGAGAGTGCATCGATCGTTTATTATCAATTTAAGAAGAATAATTGATATTCAGGATAATAGTATTTTAGTGAACAAAGAGCTAATCCCTGTTAGCAGGAGATACAAGAATCAGCTCTTTTCACGGTTAAATCTATTATAGATATAATTCGTTTACTTTTAATCACTTACCGTTCATCCTTTAATACTTGCCATTTAAATAAAAAATCCCATTCCACGGGGTATTCATCTTAATTTAGACCGGATTCTGTAAGGAGAATAGGATTTAGTCCTTCTGACATACCCTACGTGCTCAGCCTTACAGTTTCTTTTAAAAAAATTGGGGACTATGTTAGAGAATGAAAACAATGATGTAATTAGATTACGGGGTAGGTTAGATGAAAAAAATGTTTCTGAAGTTGAAAAACAGCTGCAGGAGATTCTAAAAAGTAAAGAAAATTTAATTTTAGATTTAAATGATTTAGAGGTCCTTGATGTATCAGGGATTTTCATGCTATTTGTATTAAAGCAAAAAGCGAAAAATCAACGCAAGGATGTTACTTTTCTTTTAGAAAATTCGAAAGTAATTAGCGGTAATATTTTAGGGATAAGTATCCCTAAAATTATTTAATTTTTATGGCGCCAGTTGTTACATATAGTAACAACAAAGTTTGATCAAGGCTAAGTAACGGAAAATTACGGCGTAGAGAAAGTATGGTATTTCAGTCTTTAATTCTTTGAAGAAAAAATGATCTGGTGTTAACGGGATTCATTCTTGCGATTAATATTCAATTAGAAAATGCTGGCACATATATCCAGGGTATTTTTAAAACTAAAAAAGCCTGTCAATACAAGGATTAACAGGCTTTTAGTCGGGGTGGCAGGATTCGAACCTGCGACCTCCTGCTCCCAAAGCAGGCGCGATGACCGGGCTACGCTACACCCCGAAAAATTACTAACTATTTTTAGTCTTTTCCGTTCCAAATCACTTAAAAAAGTAGCCGGGAAGCGGAGGAAATTTATCCCAATTTTTCCGGTCGAAAAAGAGAATAAAAAACCTTAGACTAAAAATCTGGCGGAGAGACCGGGATTCGAACCCGGGCATCCCGAAGGATGACAGCTTAGCAGGCTGCTGCATTACCACTCTGCCACCTCTCCAATATTTAAGAACTTCGCAAGTATTTTTGCGGTTGCAAATGTAACTTTTACTTGTAAACCATCCAAAGTTTTTATTCCTTTTTTCCTTTAAATCCTTCAATTTAAAATACACTTTAAATTAGTCAACTTATGCTCAGTGATATAGACTTTTTATTTTTTTAAAATTTCTTCTAATTTTTGATCTTAGATACCTTGATTACAATTAAAACTGAAACATGAGTATTTTTTAAATTCTAAAGCCCAATCTCAAACCGCCCCATCCTTCAGTTTTACCCGTCTTGAATTCTTTGGTAATCTGGCTTCGGGTATATTCAAGATAAAAGAAGCCAGATTTTATAACAATTCCATAATCCATTTTTGCCTTAAGTCTCGTAATATCTGAAGATCCAATAGTATACAAATTATTGGAGTTAAAAAGTCCGCCTTGTAAAGTAGCATCGTAACCAACAATATAAACTTTAGGGTTGCTGTATAAATAGATTTGAAATTTACCCTTATTCGCGTTTATAGATAGTGGAGATTTGAAAAGACCCAGCATTAAGGACGATCCAACTGAAACATCAGTATACATACTTCCAAGCCTTAAACCAAGGTCAGAATTCAGGAATAAAAGATCTTTGAAATTTAGCAGCTGTTTTTCGTGATTCAGTTCATAATTAATAAGAACATCATTGCCCAGCTGGTTTCTCCATCCATATGGAATCCAATTATCTGTAGCTTCGTGAATCAGAGTCTGTCCTTCTTTACCGTAGGCTCTGGGGCCTATAACGCCCATAAGAAAAGATGAATATAACCTTTCTTTTCGTTGGAGATTATCAGTTATTTTAAAAGACTTGAGGTATAAGGTCGCAGCAAAGGGACGATTTCCATATTGGATCTCTTTACTACTAATCACATCTGGAGTGAAAGTTAAGTGTTCCAGGCTGATCCCGTACTGACTTTTATTTTTAGATTTAAAAAACAGATAGTTTACAGGGTTTTTCCTGAAAATGGAATTTACAATTTCAAGACTGATGCCTTGTGTATAATTATCGTCGGAATGGGCGAAAATATCATTGTCAAAATTTATTCTGAAATATTCAGGGTTTGCAAAGTTTCTATACGTAGGGGTATTTGCAAATTTCTGGGCTGTAGAAACAGAAGAAAATAGAAGAGAAGGAGTAATAATTGTAGGGAAAGACGAAGACTTATTACTTTATATTTTATCAAAATTTATAGTTTTTCCATCTGTATAAGGTGATGGAGATTGGTAATTGCTTTTTGATGATTTCGTACAAACGGATTCTTTTTATTCCAAACGTATCCCGCAAGAACGGCACAAATTTGAGCTTTTATCTGAGTATTGGGTTTAGTATGAAAAAATATATCCTGAAGTTTTCCTGAATACCACTCTTTTACATAGGTTGCAAATACATCTACACCATCCTTGATATAACCAGAATACTCCTTCTCCCAGTCCACAGGTTCACCCTGGATCTCTTTCAGAGCTAATTTAGAAGCCAGTAATCCAGACTCTGTTGCAAAAGCAACACCAGAAGAGAATACGGGATCAAGAAATTCTGCTGAATTTCCTGTAAGGGCAAATCCATTGCCATAAACATTTTTTACATTCTTTGAGATATTGCGATAACTTATCGGTTCAAACTTAAAGGGATACTGGTCAAAGCGGTTCCGGTAATAATCAGTTTCCTTAAGCATTTTTTTGAATGCTTCTGCGGTCTCATTTCCGAAATTTTCAAACCAGGTATTGGGACCTACAAAACCCAGACTGGAGACTCCGTTTGAAAATGGAATATACCAGAACCAGGTTTTGGTATCCAGAACCTCAAAGGTTATTTGCGTTCCTTCTATACCTTCAGGTCTTTGGGTTTCTTTGATATGGGTAAAAATGGAGGAGTGATCATATATTACTGGAGGCGCTTCCAGATTAAATTGTTTAGCAAGTACACGGCCATTTCCACTGGAATCAATGATAAAATTACAGGTGATTTCAGTTTCTTCCCCTAAATTATTTTTAATCAGAATTTGCCATCGCTCACCCGTTCTGGAAATTGAAAGAATCTCTGTTTCGAATCTAATATCCACACCTCGAGATTTAAGATTATCAGTAAGCACTTTATCAAAGTCTGCTCTGGGAACCTGCCAGGTCCAGTTCCAGCCATTCCCGAACTTCTTGCTGAAATCAAATTCAGCAATCTCATTTTTTCTAATGAAACGGGCTCCATATTTTTTTTGGAATCCGTAGGCTTTCAAAACTTCCAGAAATCCCGCTTCTGAAAAATTATCCATACAGCGTGGAATTAGACTTTCTCCAACTACAAATCTTGGAAATTTTTGTTTTTCCAAAACCAAAAAAGAGGCACGCTGTTTTTCTAAATATCCTGCTGCAATGCTTCCTGAAGGTCCGGCACCGATAATTACAATATCTCTGATTTCATGATGCATAAAAATACATGGAGTTTATGAGCAAACTTAAATAGAAACTGGGAATAAAACTAAATGAAAAGTCCCGACTAGATTGTCAGGACTTTTCGTGAGATATTAGCAAAATGATTAGTAAGATTTCTGGCCAGATGTTTATATATAAAAATCTACTGCACCTAATCGTTCAATACTAATCATAATCAAATGTATGGTTCTACATTTGAATTATTTATTTCATCAGATATATCTAACCATTATTTAAACTTGAAGATATCTGTTAAGGTTGTATTTAACTTCGCTTAAAATATAATGAGATAATGGCACCTCTCGCTTTTTATGTTGAAATATCAACGACGATCTTTAAGTATGTTTTCTATTAATTATGCTACATTTGTTAAAAGCTTTAACAGCGATCCCAAACCTATAATTACTAGCAGAAACGGTATATGCTGAATTTAGATAATGCACTTGAATTTTCTGATTTTTACCATGTTCTTTTTGAAAATGAGAAGATTGAACTGGGTGAGGCCACTCTTAAAAGACTTGATTCAAGTTTTGAATTTTTAAAGAATTTTTCTCAGAATAAGATCATATATGGTGTTAACACCGGCTTTGGCCCTATGGCGCAATACAGGATCGATGATGATGATAAGATCAAATTACAGTTAAATCTTATTAGAAGTCATTCATCTGGCGCGGGTGCATTGATGGAGCCCCTTTATGTAAAAGCGCTGATGCTTGCCCGGTTGAATACTTTATGTCTGGGAAAATCGGGTATTCATAAATCTGTAGCTGAGACACTTATTGCTTTAATTAATAAAGATGTAATTCCTGTTATATTTGAACATGGCGGTGTAGGAGCTTCCGGAGATCTGGTTCAGTTAGCTCATTTGGCTCTGGTACTTATTGGAGAAGGGGAGGTTATCTACCAGGGAGAACGCAGGGATACTAAATTGGTTTTTAGGGAACTCAAAATTCAACCGGCTAAAATTAAAATCAGGGAAGGATTGGCCGTCATGAATGGTACTTCTGCCATGACAGGTATTGGCATTGTAAACCTAATTTACTCAAAACGCCTGTTAAGCTGGGCAGTTTATTGTAGTGCGGTAATTAACGAAATTGTAGAAGCTTATGATGATCATCTTTCAGAAGAATTAAATGCATCCAAACTTCATCCCGGCCAGCAAAGGATAGCCAGGGATATGAGAAATCATCTGGCCGACTCAAAACTCACTCGGGATAGGGATGAGCATTTGTATTCAAATGGCGCCGATAAAAATACATTTTTCAAGGAAAAGGTTCAGGAATATTATAGTTTGAGATGTGTTCCGCAAATTCTGGGACCTGTTTCAGATACTCTGGAGACCTCCCTGAAAATATTGATGGAAGAGGTGAATTCAGCGAATGACAATCCTATAATTGATGTGGAGACCAAACATGTTTACCATGGCGGAAATTTTCACGGTGATTATGTCTCTCTTGAAATGGATAAAGTACGGCTGGCAATTACAAAAACCTCCATGCTGGCTGAAAGGCAACTCAATTATCTTTTAAATGCGAAACTTAACGATATTCTTCCACCATTTATAAATATGGGAAAATTGGGACTAAATTTCGGAATGCAGGGAGCTCAGTTTACGGCAGTTTCTACGACTGCTGAAAATCAGACGCTTTCCAATTCTATGTATGTTCATAGTATTCCCAATAATAACGATAATCAGGATATTGTGAGTATGGGCGCAAATGCAGCGAATATGACCAGAAAGGTAATAGATAACAGTTTTGAGGTGCTCGCAACAGAAGTTGCTACCATTGTCCAGGCCCTCTATTACTTAGATTTTGATGATAAATTATCTTCAGCGACAAGATCAAAAATAAAGGATTTAAGACAGCTCATTCCAAAGATAAAAGAAGATCGACCTTTATATAAAGAGATGAATAAGCTCAAACAATATTTGAAAAATAACGAAGCTTATTAGTTATGAAGTATGCATTGGTTACAGGCGGCTCCAGAGGAATAGGCAAAGCGATATGCTTGAAACTTGCTGAAGAATTGCAGTATAACATCCTTTTAAATTATCATTCCAATACGGAGGCTGCTGAAGCTGCTCAGCGTGAAATAGAGAAAACTGGACTGAAATGCAGCATCTTAAAATTTAATGTTGCAGATAGTGATTCAACTCAGGAATCTTTGGGAAAATGGAAGTCTGAAAATCCCGATGCTAAGATCGAAATCCTTGTTAATAATGCTGGAATCACTAATGATGGTCTGTTTATTTTCACCAATAAAGAAGCGTGGAATTCTGTAATTGATACAAGCTTGCAGGGTTTTTACAATCTTACTCAGGCAGTATTAAAAGATATGCTGAAAGCGCGTTTTGGAAGAGTCATCAACATCGTTTCTCTTTCAGGATTAAAAGGAAACCCGGGGCAGGTAAATTATTCAGCAGCAAAAGGAGCGGTGATCGCAGCAACAAAAGCGCTGGCCCAGGAAATTGGAAAAAGGAAAGTTACGGTAAATGCAGTAGCTCCGGGATTTATTCAGTCTGATATGACCAAAGATTTTGATGAAAATGAGTTTAAAAAGCATATTCCCTTAAATCGCTTTGGTGAAGCTGAAGAGGTAGCCAACCTGGTGAGTTTTCTTGCTTCAGAGAAATCTTCTTATATCACCGGGGAGGTGATCAATATCAACGGGGGTTTATATTCTTAATGTTATGGCAACCTGGAGAGGACAATCCCGAGGCACCCTTTTAGGCTTCAAAATTTACGTGCAGATTATAAAAAAGACCGGACTTTATTCGGCATATTTCATACTCCTTTTTGTTGCCTTATATTTTATCTTTTTTTCTTTTAATTCTACCAGAAGCACCTATTACCTCTTCAGAAAAAGACTCGGCTATTCTCGAATGAGCGCCGCTTTTAGCGTGTACAAAAGCTATTTTACCTTTGGAAGGATTCAGCTTGATCGAATTGCAATTACCAGTGGCTTAAAACATAAATTCACCTTTGAATTTGATGGTGTAGAACATATTGATAATCTTTTACCGCAGAATAAAGGAGGAATTCTGCTTACCGCTCATATTGGCAATTTTAATCTGGCTAAACATTTTTTTGAAGAACGACATTCGCAGGCCGTTGTGAATCTTGTGGTGACAGATTTTGAACATCAGCAGATCAAGAGGTATTTAGAATCTGTGACCGGTACTTCAGAAGTCAGAATCATAGTTCTAAAAGACGATCTAAGCCATATCTTTAAAATGAAAGAAGCCCTTGCTAATAATCAACTTCTTGTATTTGCAGCCGACAGGTATTTAAAACATTCCAAAACCTATAAAGCGGAATTTCTGGGCGAACAGGTGAAATTTCCTCAAGGCCCATTTAAACTTGCGGGGAGAAATAAGATTCCTGTACTTTTTGTCCATTTAATGCGAGAGAAGAATTTTCATTATCATTTTTATGCGAGACCATATAAACCTAAAGACTTTACTGCACGGGAACTTTTAAAATCTTATCTTGACGATCTTGAAAAAATGGTAAAAAAATATCCTCATCAGTGGTATAATTACTACGATTACTGGAATGATTTTAGTTAAAATGGCAGAAAATCTTTTACATCATCCAATTACCTCACACGAGGAAATTATCAACCTTATTCCGCAGAAAGAACCTTTCGTTTTTGTGGATACTCTTTATGAATACACAAATTTAACGGGAGTTACCGGTTTTACAATTCCGAAGGAAAGTGTAATGCTGGACCAAAATAAACTCGCGGAAAGTGGATTGATAGAACATATGGCCCAAAGCATGTCTTTGCATAGAGGTTATCAGGGTTCGCTTAGCGGACAAACAAAACCGAAAACTGGCTTTATTGGCGTGATTAAAACGGTAGAAATTTTTGGATTGCCTGAAGTTGGTGAAAAGTTGAAAACCTACGTAGAAATTTTGCATGAGATCATGAATGTAACTTCAGTATCTGCCAGAACTGAAAATGAAAGGGGAGAGGTAATTGCGACCTCAGAAATGAAAACCGTAACTGTTGAATGAGTAATTCTACATTGAAAACCACTACAAAATTAAAAGTTCGGTTTCATGAATGCGATCCTTTACAGATCGTATGGCATGGCAATTATTTCAAGTATTTTGAAGAAGCCAGAGAAGCATTCAGTAAAAAGCATGGAATTTCTTATCTGGATGCTAAAAATAATGGATTTACAATGCCCATTGTGAAAACGGAATGCGAGCACAAACTTCCGCTACAGTATGGGGATGAATTTGAAGTAGAGACTCACTTTGTAAATACTGAAGCAGCAAAGATCATTTTTAAATACCAGATATTTTGTTCAGAGAAATTAATCTGTACCGGTAAAACCGTTCAGGTTTTTACCGATAAAAATTCAGAATTGGTTCTGATCAATCCACCGTTTTTCTTAGATTGGAAAAAGAAAATGGGATTGATAAAATGAGCAGGAACTATCTTCTACATGATTCTATAATTTCCCCGATTGGTTTTAGCACGGAAGCAAATCTTAAAGCGATTCGTAATTCTGAATCAGCTCTTAAATTGCATACTAATTTAAGCGTTTTTCAAAATGGATATTACGCCGGTTTGATCGAGCAGGCATTGATCGATGAGAAATTTAATAAGATTGGCGAGCCTTCACAATATACCAAACTTGAAAAGTTACTAATTCTAGCAGTTCATCAGGTTCTTGATAATGCTCGTTCAATAGATTTCAATAAAACTGGATTGATCATTTCCACGACTAAAGGAAATATTGATCAGTTAAATAAAAATGAATTCCCTTCAGATAGATTATATCTCTGGAAAATGGCCGAAGTTGTAGGCGATTTTTTCGGATTCAAACAAAAGCCAATCCTAATTTCCAATGCCTGTATTTCCGGTGCACTGGCTATTAAAACTGCGAATGATTTTATTGAAACTGGAAGATTTGAAAATGCTATAGTAGCCGGTGGAGACCTGGTTTCAGAATTTGTTCTTTCAGGCTTTCAGTCTTTTCAAGCCATTAGTCCTGAACCCTGCCGGCCATTTTCAAATGATAGAAAAGGAGTGAGCCTGGGTGAAGCCGCTGCAGCAGTTTTAATTGGGCCAGATAAATCTAACAACTTAGATAAGGTAAGATATATTGATGCCATTACAGCTAATGATGCCAATCATATTTCAGGTCCCAGTAAAACCGGAGAAGGATTATTTCAAAGTATCTCCAGGCTATTAAAGAGAAGTGATATTGAGAATTCTGAAGTAGATTATTTGTCTGCTCATGGTACGGCCACCCTTTATAATGATGAAATGGAATCACATGCTTTTCATCGTGCCAGTCTGGAAAATGTTCCGATCAATAGTTTTAAAGGATATTTCGGGCATACCCTGGGAACTTCAGCTTTAATAGAAAGTATTCTAACAAAACATAGTTTGCTTAATAATGAACTGCTTACATCCCATAATTTTACAGAATCTGGAGTTTCCAAAGAATTAAATATCATTCAGAAAAATCAGCAAAAAGATTTAAAATTAGCCTTAAAAACAGCTTCTGGCTTTGGAGGTTGTAATCTTGCGATGTTACTAAAAAAGGAAAGTTGATGAGCAGCGAACTTTTCATACAGAACTCAGTAAAGATTCGGGATTCAAAAGTTTTTAAGAACGGAGAATTGGTTTTTCAGGTAGATCGTGATTTGAATCTAAACAAATTTTTAAAAGAGATTTATAAAGAACAAAACCTGAACTATCCAAAATTCTTTAAAATGGATAGCCTTTCTAAATTGGGATATCTGGGTGTAGAATTATTGACTAACGGAAATATTCAAAATAAAGAGACCGCACTGGTTTTTGCAAATTCAGCCTCAAGCCTGGAAACTGATACTGCTTTTGCAGAGAGCCTGAAAGATTTTCCTTCGCCCTCTCTTTTCGTTTATACCTTACCAAATATAATGTTAGGAGAAATCAGTATTCGTCATCAACTGAAATCTGAAAACTGTTTTTTTATTTCCGAAGCTTTCGATCCCGGTTTGTTTATTAATTATTGCACCGCTTTATTTCAACAGAAAAAAGCCGAAAACTTGCTTTGTGGGTGGGTGAACTTGCACAATAATGAATATGATGTATTTTTGTGGCAAATTGCCCCTGGCGGCGGAACCGATTTTAACGAAGAGGAGCTAAAGAAATTATACTTACCTACATGAGTGACCTGCATACCGAATTAAAAAAAAGTATTATTGAACAACTTAACCTCGAAGATATGGAGGTTAGCGAAATTAAGAATGACGAGCATCTTTTTGGAGATGGCCTGGGTTTGGATAGTATAGATGCCCTTGAATTGATCGTGCTTCTGGAAAAGGATTATGGTATTAAACTCAATGACCCGAACCAGGGAAAAGAGATCTTTAATTCCATAAATAGTATGGCCGAATATATTGAAAAAAACCGCACTAAATAATTTATGGGAGGCGTTGCCGTTACCGGAATGGGAATAACTTCTGCAATTGGCGGAAACATTGACCAAACGCTTTTATCTCTCAAAAATGGAAAGGACGGAATTTCATACCCGGAAATCCTTTCAACTAATCATACAAATTTACCGGTTGGAGAGATCAAATTAAGTGATTCAGAGTTGAGTGAAATTCTGAATTTACCTAAAGATCACTCCTGTACGCGCGCTGCTTTGATCGGTATTCACGCGATCAGAGAATTACTTAAAACTTCTGGTTTTGATGAATTTCCTGAAGACATGGGATTGATTTCGGGAACCAGCGTTGGTGGAATTGATAAAACCGAACAACATTTCTACGATTTTAAGGATAAGTCGGAATTCAGGAAATATATTCAGGCGCAACATCCCGGATTTACTACGGAAAAAATAGCAGAATATTTTGGTCTGAAAGGCTTCGTTACCACAATTAGTACTGCATGTTCTTCTTCTGCAAATGCCATTATGATGGGTGCCAGAATGATAGAGTCGGGAAAATTTAAACGAGTGATCGTTGGAGGAACAGATTGTTTGACGAAATTCACCTTGAACGGATTCAATTCACTTAAAATTCTTTCTGAGGATAAAAACTGCCCTTTTGATAATAATCGTAACGGATTAAATCTTGGGGAAGCCGCAGCCTATTTGTTGCTAGAAGCCGAAGATTGTATAGGAAAGAAGGATATTATGGGAAAAATCATTGGTTACGGGAATGCCAACGATGCTTTCCATCAAACTGCTTCATCTGAGGATGGAGAAGGTGCGTTCCAGGCGATTTCAAAAGCTTTAAAAAAAGCTAAAATATCAACTATGGAAATTGATTATGTCAATGCCCATGGGACAGGAACACAGAATAACGATCTTTCAGAAAGTATAGCTTTAAATAGAGTTTTTGGTAATATTGTTCCAAATTTCAGTTCTACGAAAGGATTTACCGGCCATACCCTGGGAGCAGCAGGTGCGTTGGAAGCAATTTTCAGCCTCCTCTCAATTAATCATGGAGAAATCTATCCTAATTTGAATTTTAATGCTAAAATGACCGAAACTGGATTAATTCCGGTCACTAATGTTCTAAAAACCAATATCAATACAGTACTCTCCAACTCTTTTGGATTTGGCGGAAATTGCACCTCTTTAATATTTCATAAAGATGCATAGAGCCTATATCAATGGAATATCGTCGATCTCTCCCCAGTATGAAAATATTTTCGAGGATGGGAACTTAACGGAATATGAGGAAAATATTATGCCGGCTATAGAAGTCGATTATAAGTCTCAAATAAAACCCATGATGCTTCGCAGAATGTCTAAAGCTGTGAAAATGGGACTTTTTTGTTCTAAAAAAGCTCTGTTGGAGGCTGGTGTAGAATTACCAGATGCTATTATTGTAGGAACAGGTCAGGGATGCTTACAGGATACTGAAAAGTTCATGATGAATATGCTGGATTCTGAAGAAGGCTTATTAAGCCCTACCTCTTTCATTCAGTCTACTCACAATACAGTTGCGGGACAGATCGCATTGGATTTAAAATGTAAGGGATACAACATGACCTTTACCCAGAATGCTGTTTCTTTTGAAAGTGCACTAATTGATGGATTACTACAACTGGAAGATGAAAATATAAAGCATGTTCTGGTTGGTGGTGTGGATGAAATCTCTAATAAATTTACTGGTTTTCAAAGGCTGGATGCGCAGATTAAAACAGAAAATATTAATAACCTGGAACTATTGAGCTCTGAAACTTCTGGTACGATAATTTCAGAATCTGCCGCTTTTTTTTCTTTGAGTTCTGAGATAACTGATAATTCTTATTGTGAATTAAAAGATGCAGCAATTTTAAATTCTTTAGAAGTATCCAATATTACCCAAGAAATCGATCGGTTCTTAAAAAGAAACAATACTTCGGTTTCAGAAATAGATGTAGTCGTATTGGGAAATAATGGAGATGCCAGGTTTGATCATTATTACAAAGAATTGCAGGATAGTATATTTTCAGATAAATGTCATGTGGCTTACAAACATTTGATTGGAGAGAACAATTCGGTTTCTTCTTATGCATTAATACTTGCTTCACGAATCCTGAAGGAAAAGAAAATTTCTGATATTTTTAAATTGAATACCTTAAATTGCGCTAATCCCCGAAATATTTTGATATATAATCAATACCTGGGGAAAAACCACGGACTAATTCTTTTACAAAGCCTTTGATCTTTAAGCTTATTAAATCTGTTTTTGCAGTTGCGGCAGTCTTCACAATAGCGCTGTATTATCAGGGAATATGGTCTTTCTGGCCGCTGCTTTTGATCGCTATTGTCTATATACTTCTTATACTGGTACTTTCAACCAATGTTCAGTTAAATTTCTTCGTGAATGCATATAACCGGAACCCTGATTATCCTGAAAATGCTGTTGCCATAAGTTTTGATGACGGGCCTGTAAAAAATACTTTGGAAATTCTAGAGATCTTGGATCGGTTTAAGGTGAAAGCCACATTTTTTTGCATTGGCAGCAATATTGAAAAATATCCTGAAATATTTAAAGAAATAATAGCGAGAGGACATATTGTTGGCAATCATACCTTTTCTCATACGCGCAAGATGGGTTTTTTGCCTACGAGAACCATCATCGATGAAATAAAGCGCTGTGATAAGGTCGCGGCAAAACTTGGAGGTGTTAAAATGAATCTTTTTAGACCACCCTTCGGGATCATTAATCCTAAGACCAAGAAAGCGCTGGAAAAAACGGGGCATAAGGTGATCGGCTGGAATGTGAGGCCTTATGATGCTATTACCAAATCACCGGAAAAAATCATTCACAGGATCACCAAAGACCTTAAGCGGGGAGATCTAATTCTTTTACATGATAATCTGCCAAAAACTGCCGTGATATTGGAACAGTTATTGGTTATTTTAGAACAACAAAATTTCAGCACAGTAAGAGCTGATAAATTATTTGATATTCATGCGTATAATTAAAATTTGCATTTTTCTTTTCAGTCTTAGTATGCTATCTCAAAATGGGGCGATGAGTTCTGCTGAAAAGCAGGATTTTAAATCAAGCGTCCTCGATAAATCCAGTGAGATCAAAAGTTTTTCGGCTGAATTCACTCAGAAGAAACACATGAAAATGATGGATGGCAGCCCAGAAAGTCAGGGTAGAGTGTACTATAGATTTCCGAATACCCTGAAATGGGAATATATGAAACCTTATCAATATCAGCTTTTATTTAAGGATTCTAAGCTTTTTATAAAGGAAGAAGGGCAATTTTCAGAAGTCGATCTTTCGTCAAATGAGCTTTTTAATAAAATGGGGAAGTTGGTTGCCGGTAGTGTAAATGGTAAAATTTTGATGGCCGATAAGGATTTTGATATCACGTATCAACGTTCTGGAGCGCATATAAAGGCGCTAATTGTCCCTAAAGATGGAAATTTAAAGGAAATGTTTAAAGAAATCTGGATTAGTTTCAATGAAGAGCATCTTATTAATTCTATAAGACTTATAGATCCTTCAGAGGATTTTACCGAGATAAATATGGAGAATATTAAAATTAATCAGCCTATTCCCGCTTCAGTTTTTCAAAACTAAAGTATCTTGCTTTTTCTAAATTTAAACTATGATTTTAGAAGACTTTTATAAAGTTTCCAATACTTCCCTGGCGGGAGATGATGCCATTACAACCTTAAAAGTTAATAAGGATCATGAAATATATAAAGGTCACTTTCCTGGCAGGCCGGTAACTCCTGGAGTAGTGCTAATGCAGTTGTTTAAGGAGGAAGCTGAAAGAATCTTTGATAAGAAACTTCAACTGGTAAGAGCCGAAAATGTAAAATTTACAGCAGTTTTTGATCCTACTCATGACGCAGCGCTTATCCTTGAATCCAATTTAACCGAAACCGGAGAATTCATTAAACTTAAAGGAGTTGCAAAGAATAAGGATGGGATTGTGCTGAAGATTAGTTCTCTTTATAAAACCTGCTAATTCTACCTTTCTATTATGTTCCTCTCTGAATAAATAATACTTTTGCAGGAAAGTATTTTAGGGTGAAAAAAGAACCGGTTTTTCAGAAAAGATTTGAAGATCTTAACTGCTGTGTGATTGTACCAACCTACAATAACGCACAGTCCCTTGGTAGTTTTTTAGCCGACCTTAAGCTTTACACGAACAGGATCATCATTATAAACGATGGCTCTACTGATGATACTTCGGAAATCCTGAAATCACATCTGGAATTGCACCATATAGAGCATTTAGAAAACAAGGGGAAAGGCATGGCCCTTAAAACCGGGTTTCGATCTGCAGAAGATTTAAGCTATGATTATGCTATTACGATAGATTCTGACGGGCAGCATTATCCAGATGATCTCGACGTATTTCTTACTGAACTTGAATCCAGGCAACCAGGAGATCCTGAGGTTTTACTGGTTGGAGACAGGAATATGGGGCGTGATGGAATTCCCGGTAAAAGCAGCACAGGAAACAGATTTTCAAATTTCTGGTTTTTGGTCGTTACCGGAATAGAACTTCATGACACCCAAAGCGGGTACAGGTTATATCCCGTTCAACTCATCAACTCTCTGAAACTCATTACCTGGAAATTTGAGCTGGAAATTGAAGTTCTGGTAAAAGCCGCCTGGAGAAAAACAGAAGTAAAAAATATTCCAATTAAAGTACTTTACCAGGAAGGGGAAAGGGTATCCCATTTCAGACCATTTTGGGATATTGTGCGTATTGTTTTGCTTTATATGTGGTTTGTTTTAGTGAGCTTCTTTTACATTCACCCAAGAAATAAATACCAGGATTTCAAAAATAAAGGTTTCAAGAAATTCTGGAAGGAAGATATTATTAAGAGTCAGGAACCACCTCATAAAAAAGCAGCAGCGATCGCTTTAGGCATTTTTGTAGGAATTTCTCCGTTTTGGGGTTTGCATACCCTTCTGGTATTCACCCTGGCTGCGGTTTTCAAATTAAATAAGGTTATAGCCTTCTTATTCTCTAATATAAGCATACCCCCTTTTATTCCTATAATTATCTATGCCAGTTTCCAGTTTGGCTCTTTACTCACCGGAAAAGGTTTTGATTGGGACTTGAAACTTCAAAATTTTGATACCGGAACAGATGTTTTTATGGGCTTATGGCAATACATAATGGGGAGTATGGCTCTTGCGATTGTAATGGCTATAAGCCTGTGGATTGTATTTTATTTTCTATTTTCGATCTTTAACCAAAAGCAGGTGGTAAAACCTTAATGCAAAGAGCTTTTCTCAATATTTATAACTATTTGAAGAACCACAAGATTGTTGGTTTTTTAATCCTCTTATTATATATCCTGTTCATTTCCTTTTTTGCCTGGAACATCGATCTGGAAGAAGATATAACAAAACTGATTCCTGCAGGTGAAGAACAGGAATTGCTGAAAAAGGTTTTAAAAGAATCAGATTTTTCAGATAAGCTTATCGTAAGTATTTCTGCAGAGTCTGAAGAAGTCACTCCAGATTCTTTAGTAATCTACGCAAATAAGTTGACCAAGATTCTCGAAAATGACTATTCAGAATATATAGTTGAAATTAAAGGGAAAGTCCCGGATAAGGATATTAAACAGATCTATAATTTCGTTTATGAGAATCTGCCGATTTTTCTAGATGAAGATGATTATTTAGAGATTGAAAACAGACTTTATCGAGATAGTGTAGATGATCGAATTGCATCTGGCTACCGGCAGTTAATGTCGCCCACAGGCTTTGTTACCAAGGACTATTTTTTAAGTGACCCTCTTAGCTTTACAAGTTTAGGTCTTGAAAAACTTCAGGAATTACAGGTGGGTGATAACTTCAGTATTTATAAGAATTACCTAGTTACCAAAGACAGGCAGCATATCATTTTGTTCTTAGATCCGGTTTTTCCCGCTTCTGAAACGAATAAAAATGAAATGTTCATGGATTCCCTGGAAGAAACAGTAAATACCCTTAATAAGGATTTTGTCTCTATAAATGCCACTTATTTTGGAGGGGTGCTTTATTCTCTGGCGAATGCCAATCGTATTAAAACAGACATTCGAATAACGATGAGTATTGCAATAAGCTTGCTTTTATTGCTACTCGTTTTTTTCTACAGAAAAATATATGTACCGCTTTTGTTGTTCTTACCGAGTGTCCTGGCGGGGGTTTCAGCTATTGCATTACTAAGTATTTTTAAAGGGAGTGTTTCTGCTATCTCATTAGGGATTGGTGCGATATTACTTGGTATCACACTGGATTATGCCCTGCATATTCTAACTCATTTCAGAAATAACAGGGATATAGCACACTTATATGGCGATATTACCAAACCCGTTTTGATGAGTAGTGCTACCACTGCGATTGCATTTCTATGTCTGATTTTTGTAAAAAGTGAAGCCTTAAATGATTTAGGGATTTTTGCCGCTATTAGCGTGTTGTTTTCTTCCATTTTCGCGTTGATAATAATTCCGTCGTTATATGCTCCGGGATCTGAAAAAACCCAAAGAACTACTTTTCTTGATATTATAGCTTCGATAGATTATTCCAGGGTTAAGTCTTTACTGGTAGCGCTAATGGTCATCTTCGTGATCTCACTTTTCTTTTTTAATAAAGTTGAGTTTAATAGTGACCTCTCCAAATTAAATTATCAGCCCACAGAGATCAAGGAGCTTGAAAATAAGCTGGAAGGTCTTGCCGGAACATCTGGAAAAAATGTTTATATGGTGGCTTACGGTAATTCTATAGACGAAGCGTTGCAACAAAATAGCAGGCTATATCATAAACTCAAGGAGTTAGAAAATGACGGAGTAATAAATAATTTTAGCAGTATTGGCGGAGTGATACATTCTACAACGACCCAGGCTGAAAAGATTGAAAAATGGGATTCTTTCTGGTCCGTTTCAAAAAGGGATAGCTTGAGACAAAAACTTTTAGAGATTTCTTCAGGATATAGCTTTAAACCTGAAACCTTCAGTAAATTCTATGATCAACTGGATACTAATTTTAAAACTATAGGCCTCAAAGATTTTAAAAATGCCGGTTCCCTTTATCTGGATGATTTTATTTCTGAAGGCCAGGAGCTCGCAATTGTTACAAGCACAATTAGCCTGGAAGAAGAAAAAGCTGATGCATTCGTTGCTAACTTTAAGGAGGAACCTGGAATCATTGCATTGGATCGTAAAGCGATGAATCAGAGTTTTTTGGGAAATCTGAGGGCAGATTTTAATAAACTGATTATGATATCGGTTTTGGCGGTTTTCATTGTACTACTTATTTCATATCGCAATCTTGAAATCAGCCTTTTTACCTTGCTGCCCATTGCCATCACGTGGGTGTGTGCGTTAGGGATCATGGCTATGCTGGAAATTGAATTCAATATCCTCAATATTATCATTTCTACTTTTATCTTCGGCTTAGGGTTGGATTATAGCATTTTTATCACCAACGCCTGCTTAAAAGAATATGAAACCGGAAAATCTGAGTTGAAAACCTATCAATCTTCAATCCTAATTTCAGTAATTACTACACTATTAGGGATGGGAGCACTAATATTTGCTCAGCACCCGGCACTAAAATCTGTTTCTGTAATTTCCATTATTGGAGTACTTACTGCAGTATCAGTCAGTTTTGTACTACAGCGAGGAATTTTCAGGAAATTGATTTTAAATAGAGCAGACAAGGGAAGAGCGCCGTTTTATCTAAAGAAGCTTAGTGATTTTAGAGGTAGAATTAGTCAGAGCAAAAGTGAAAAATTATATCAAAAAAGAGCGGTCCTGGATAATTACAGGTACAAATCTTCTTACCTACTGGTCAAGAAAAAATTTAGACTTCTAAGGGAAAAGAATCTGCGTGTAAGCAGGTATATTGAAAACGGTGAGAATATTACGGTTATCAATTCCGGTTACGGAATTTTAGCCTTGTTTCTTTCTTATAAATTTGAAAGTTCCAGGATCCATGCTTTTGAAACAGATGTACGTTCACTTAACATTGCAAAGAGTACCGGAAGAGCCAGAACAGCAGATATTCTGTTTTATAATAATCTGGCAGAAATCCCGGAAACTAAAGTGTATGTGATTCATGGGAATTTAGAAGAGGAAAAGGAGCTTAGAGATTTGATAAAACGAGGCGCTGAGAAGGTGATCTTTATAGACTCAGACCTTCCCAATAGATGGTTGCTGGATCTTAATTTTGAGATCGTTTACCGCCAGAATAATATCCTGGTGCTAAGAAAAACTGAATAAATGCAAATAAGGTTACTTTCTATATTGCTTTTGTTGATATTCTTTGCTTCCTGCGGAGTAAAAAGGTCTCTGCAGGAGAGACCTGATATTTCCGGTATTCAGTCTATAGGCACCGCACGAATTAAGCATAGTGAGAACTTCTATAGTTTAGGCAGGAATCAGCTTTTTAAGAATAAACAAGGAATTTGGGAACTTTACCTTGAAGGGGATGCCTTGGAAAGGGGAGTGGCTAACGGAAGTCTTACACGGGAGTTGATACACCACCAGGAAACTGCTTTTATGAATAAACTCCAGGAGTTGGTCCCTTCAGATAATTACAGAGGTTTTCTAAAATCTGTTGTTTCCTGGTTCAATCGAAAAATGTATTTACATGTTCCAGAAGAATACAAACAGGAAATTTACGGGGTTTCTCGTTACGGACTTGCACGCTATAACGATTTTGCCCCGGCTTATGTAAGGATGCTTTATTTTCATGGGGCGCACGATATTGGCCATGCTTTACAGGATCTAATGCTGGTAGGCTGCACTTCTTTTGCTGCCTGGGATTCTAAAACCAAAGATGGAGAATTATTAATAGGCAGGAACTTTGATTTTTATGCGGGTGATGAATTTGGAGAACAAAAGATCGCGGCTTTTGTGAATCCAGATACAGGAAATAAATTTATGATGTACACCTGGGGCGGAATGATTGGAGCAGTAAGCGGAATGAACGAAAAAGGGATCACCGTCACCATTAATGCCGGTAAATCTAAAATGCCTTTCATGGCAAAAACACCAATTAGCCTGGTAGCCAGGGAAATTTTACAATATGCATCCAGTACTACTGAAGCTATTCAAATTGCCAGAAAAAGGGAAGTCTTTGTTTCAGAATCTATTATGGTAGGAAGTGGCGATGAAAAAAAGGCAATTTTAATTGAAGTTTCACCATCTGATTTTGGAGTGTTTGAAGTTGAAAATTCTAATAAGTTAATTTGTAGCAATCATTTTCAAAGCGAGCCGTATTTGGAGGATATCCGAAATTTGAAAACCATTGAAGAAAGTCATTCAAAATACCGTTATGATAGAATGCAGCAATTGATTTCAAATACTGAAAAATTGGATCCGCAGAAAGCGGTCGCTATTTTAAGGAATATGAAGGGGCTTAATAATGAAAACTTAGGTTTAGGAAATGAAAAGGCGATCAATCAGCTACTGGCGCATCATGGTATTGTCTTTAGGCCTGAAGAAAGAAAAGTATGGGTTTCTTCAAATCCATATCAAATGGGAGAATTCGTTGCCTATGATCTGGATGAAGTTTTTACCAAATTTGATAACGGGTTGGTTTCAAGGTCTGTGGCGAGTGTTCAAAATAATATCCCGGCAAGTGAATTTCTAGAATCAGAATTATTTCGGGATTATGAAGAATTCAGAAAGCTGAAAATTGAAGTTGAAAATCAAATTTCACAGGATAAAAAAATTTCAGAAGAAATTACTCAAAAATTAATTCAGTTAAACCCTGACTTCTGGGAGGCTTGGTATTTGGCAGGGAAAATTTATTTTCAGAAAAGAGATTTTCGTAAAGCTATAATCCATTTTAAGCAGGCTAAAAAGCGTGTAGTTACCACACTTCCAAATATTGAAATGATCGATAAAATGATCAAAAAAAGTTACCGAAAATTATAATATGAACGATTTATATTTCCAGGATCTCAAAATTATCCAAACTAAACAATGGACATTGCTGAAAAAGCAACTGAAATATATTTCTGAAAATTCTCCTTATTATAGACAATTGTTTAAAGATCGTTCTATTGATATTTCTGCAATTAGTTCTTTTAAAGATCTTCAAAAATTACCTGTCACCACGAAAGAAGATCTTCAGCGACACAATTCAGAATTTATCGCGGTGCCAGAGGCCGATATTATTGATTTTGTGACCACTTCGGGTACTTTAGGAAGTCCGGTTAATTTTGCATTGAATGATGCCGATCTGGATCGTCTAGCTGAAAATGAATTTCGATCCTTTCAAATGGCAGGAGTAACTAAATCTGATAAAGTTCAGATCACTACTACGCTGGATAGAAGGTTTATGGCCGGGCTAGCTTACTTTCTTGGTTTAAGGAAACTCGGAGCCGGAATTATAAGAACTGGTAGCGGATTGCCGCAACTGCAATGGGAAAGTATTAACAGATTCATGCCGAATTACCTTGTGGCAGTACCCTCTTTTTTGCTTAAGTTGATCAAATATGCAGAGAAAAATAATATAGACTATAAAAATTCCTCTGTAAAAGCGGCTGTGTGTATCGGCGAGCCTTTAAGAGATCAGGACTTTAATTTGAATGCACTGGGCAAGAAGATCACCGAAAAGTGGAATATAGAATTATTTTCCACTTACGCATCTACCGAAATGTCTACAGCCTTTACTGAATGTGCTGAACATGAAGGTAATCACGTTCTTGCAGATCTAATTTATACAGAGATTCTTAATGAAAAGGGACAACAGGTGAAACCCGGAGAAGTTGGCGAATTAGTGGTCACCCCGCTTGGAACTCAAACCATGCCTTTATTGAGGTTTGCAACAGGCGATATGATGACCTTCAATGATTCAAATTGTAATTGCGGACGAAATACAACGAAATTAAGCGCTGTAATTGGCAGGAAACAGCAAAAGATCAAATTAAAAGGTACTAGTCTATACCCTCAGCATATCATTGAAGTATTGAATAATTATGATATAATTCAATCATATGTGATCGAAGCCAGCCTGGATGAATTCGGTAATGACAAGGTTCAAGTGAGGGTACCAGACACCTTTATCAGGATTAAGGAACTAAAGGATTATTTCAGATCACAGCTAAATGTAACTCCGGAAATTCAACCTACGAAAATCGAAAAAATTTCGTATTTAAAGTTTCCAGAAGGAAGCAGAAAACCTCAAATTTTCAGAGATTATAGATAACTATATTTTTTTACAGAAGATTACTATCTTCTCATCGTTCAGGTTTGTAGTAAAGAAGATATAATCATTACCGCCTTCCCTTATCTTGAACTTTTTTCGAATATTTTCAACAGAATCAGGGAAATTACGAGTAGTAATATTGGCTTTTTTAAACTTAAAGTATTGCTTTAAGTGAGATGCCTTATATTCCTTTATATCTTCGATTTTAAATTTTCTTCCTGGAAAATTTTTTAATTCTGACGAAGTATACAAATGAGAATGTTGATGAATTTTTTTTGTGTTGGTTTTAATACCCACCAGATTGAATAACCCACTTTTCATGATAGCCGCATTGGGTTCATATAGATAATTCTCAGGCAGACCAAATTCAATTGCCCGCTTTGATTCAGTAGTTACTTCAGGGAATTTCTGGATCTCATTCTTTTCAAAATTTATAGTTTTGATAATGGGATTCTCTGCATGATCTTTTTTTAAAACCCAGAGCAATTCTTTTACCTCATTTCTAACCGCGACTAAATGTACTTCGCGTACATGCTTTAATTCTTTGATTCCAGCAGTAATGTCTAAAATAGGGGAGCTTTTCAGTAGTAAATTCTCCGATCTTTCAAAGATGCTTTCCAGATTTTCAGGAATGTTTGGTTCACAATCATCAAATTTGAAAACTTTTCCTCCATGATCATCCCTTCGGGCAGGGTCTGCATACACCCAGTCAAACTTTTTTCCTGACTCTTTCAAAAATGAAAGTCCGTCGCCATTATGAACTGTGATATTTTCAGCATTCAGCGCTTTAAAATTATGCCGGGCAATTTCGGCAAGTGGCATATTGATTTCACAATAATCAAATTGTTCAAAATTCTTTGATAGAAAATAGGAATCTACTCCAAGACCGCCAGTGAGATCTATTCCGGTATTTCCCTGAATAATAGATGCTTTATATTTTGCTGTTATTTCAGAAGAGGTCTGTTCTAAGTTGAGTTTAGGAGGATAAAGAATATCGAGGTTTTGGTAGAACTCAGGAAGTTTCTTTTCAGCTATTCTCATGCCATTGATCTGGATGGCAATTTCCTGGATACTGACCCCTTGAAACGGACTTCCTTTTAAAATAAGGCCTGGTAGATCTTTCTTGCGATTCTCTCTGATGAATTTTGAAACTTCGGGATCAAGGATGGCCTTGTTCAACATACTACATGTCTCTGGTTAGCCTTTTCACGATCTTATATTCACTAAGTGATTCTTTAGCGATCACTTTTAAAGCCGTATAAAAAGGCACTGCTACCACCATTCCTGTAATTCCAAACATTAAACCGGCAATTAAAATAATAAGGAATATTTCCAGTGGATGTGATTTTACACTCGCCCCGAAAATCATAGGTTGGGAAATAAAGTTATCTATTAACTGGCAAATTCCATATCCCAGCATAACATAAATTAATCTTGGTAAAATAATACTGCTAAAATCTGCTCCCAGAAAACTGGATATTACAAATAAGGCCATTAAAATTCCCGCCAGTAAAGGCCCTAAATAAGGAACAAGGTTTAGAAATGCACAAATAAAGGCGATCGCGATTGGATTATTGATTTCAAAAACTGAAAGCAAAATGGTATAAAGAATAAACAATACGATTATTTGCATGGTTAATCCAACAAAATATCTGGATAACAATACTTTGATCTTGTTAAAAACTCGCTGGAACTTTTGTTCATCCCCGCGATTGGCAAAAACAAGAATACTATTCAGCATTAATTTACTGTCTTTCAGGAAAAAAAATGAAATAAACAGGATAGAAAAGACTGCTACCATTGTTGCGCCTAAGATTCCAAATACGTTATTTAAAAACTGTGGAATGAGACTAACATCGAAATTCCGTACAAACTCACTCCTCTTAAGTCCTTCAATGATATTGATCTCCTCGATACCGAGGTAGTTGTTAATTTGATCATTAAGGTCGTTTAAATCGCTTTTAAATGCCTCAATATCTATTTGTCCTAAATATTTACTTTGCTCAATTACAATTGGAACAAAGACAAAAATAACTCCGACAAAAATCGCTAGCACCAGTACCAGAACGGTAATAACGGCCAATTGATTGGGTAAACGTAATTTATTACGAAGAAAGATAACGATAGGCCTGCCAATCAGTGCGATAACTCCAGCTATAGCTACATAAATAATGACCGATTGGATTTCCCACAAAAAATAGAGTAGTAACACAATACCAATCATGATACCGGTAGCTCTTAATATCCCATTTGCAAAATCATGTGCTTTCACGCCGTAAATATATTATTTCTTAGCAAACTTGTTGAATGCTTTGGTGATTTCGTATAACGCGATTCCTATAGATTGTGCCACATTCATACTACTGTTTGCTCCATACATTTCAATATGATATAGTTCATCACAATGTTCTAGAGCCTCTTTGCTAATTCCATGACGTTCATTTCCAGCGATTAAAAGGATGTTCTCTTTGTCTTTTATACTGAAATGTTCAATTTTTTGACTTTTGGAAGTAATCTCTATTGCGATAGCTCTAAAGCCTTGATTTTTAAAATTTTTAATGCTTTGAGATGAATCCTCTAAAAATTCAAAGTTGACCGTTTTATGAGTATTTCTGGCAGTGCGTTTAAGCCTGTTACTTTCAATGTTGGGTTTACTTCCACAAAAGATTATTTTTTGAATTCCAAAAGCATCTGCCAGGCGGAAGGTACTGCCAAGGTTTGCTTCCCCTGTAATATTATCCAGTAAAAGAACGATTGGAAATTCTCTTTTTTGAAAAGACGTTTCGTGATGTGTAAGTTGATCAATCAATTTTCAAAGGCATATTTAATAATATTAGCACCCATTTTCAAGGCTTTCTGGCGTACCTCCTCGGGATCATTATGAACTTCGGGACTTTCCCACCCATCTCCAAGATCGCTTTCAAAAGTAAAGAGTAAAATGAGCCTGTCGTTTTCTATAATCCCAAATGCCTGTGGAGCAAGTGCATCGTGTTCATGGATTTTGGGAAGACCATTAGGAAAATTAAAAGCAGATGAAAAAATGGGATGGTTAGCAGGTAATTCTACAAAATCCTTCTCTGGAAACATCTTTTTAATTTCTTTTCTAACATATTCATTCATCCCATAATTATCATCGATGTGAAGAAAACCACCACTTAAAAGATAGTTTCTCAGATTTTCAATTTCATGGTCGCTGAATATTACATTTCCATGACCTGTCATATGTACCAATGGAAACTGAAAAATATCGGTGCTGCCCGGTTCTACGGTTTCCGGTTTCGCACTTATTTGAGTATTGATATTGGCATTGCAGAATTCTATCAGATTAGGCAAGGCTGTGGGATTGGAGTACCAGTCACCGCCACCACTATATTTTAAAACAGCGATTTCCTGAGCATTACTTAAGAAAGAAATGCTCAGTAGAAAGATGAATATGGAGATTTTCAATTTTGGCATTTTATAATTTCTGATTGGTAATTGCAACAGTATGGCATGCAACTATTGCCGCAGTCTCTGTGCGCAACCTACTGTCACCCAAGCTTATTGCCACCCAGTTATTTTTCAGTGCCGCTAAAATTTCCTTTTTGCTGAAATCACCTTCCGGTCCAATTAAAATATTAATATTTTCTTCAGGTTTCACTTTAGACTGAAGATAGGCTTTTCCCGTTTCTTCTTCACAGTGAGCAATATATTTTGAACCTATAATTTTTTCACCAATAAAATCTGAAAAACTTACAGGCTCGTTCAAAATTGGCATTTGATAATGTAAAGATTGTTTCATGGCACTTTGGAGAACGCGTTCAAAACGATTCAATTTTACGACTTTCCGTTCGCTGTGATCGCAAATAACAGGCGTGATCTCATGTACCCCAATTTCCATTGCCTTTTCCAGAAACCACTCAAACCTGTCATTCATTTTTGTAGGGGCTACAATCATGTGAAGATAGTAGGGTGGAGGCGGTTGTTTTTCTACTGAAATAATTTTTGCAAGACATTGTTTTATATCTGCCTTTATAATCTCTGCATCGAATAACAAGCCATTTCCATTGGTGATATGTAAAATATCACCTTCTTTTTTCCGAAGCACCTTTACAATATGCTTGCTTTCGTCCCGCTGAAATATAATTTGCGTATCCTTTTCTTTGATATCAGGATTATAAAATAACTGCATATTAAAACTTATATCTGGATTGTGCGGTTACAGAAAAATCTGCGAAATCTTTTTTAAGATATTTATGATAGCCTACAATTCCAATCATGGCCGCATTGTCTGTAGTATATTCAAATTTTGGGATATGGCATGTCCACCCCCATCTTTTTTCAGCATCTTTCAAGGCTTGTCTAATACCGCTATTAGCTGAAACCCCACCGCCTATGGCAACTCGATTTATTCCGGTCTCTTTAACGGCTTTTTTTAACTTATCCATTAGAATTCCTATGATGGTATATTGAATAGAGGCACATATATCCTTGAGATTTTTTTCTACGAAATCAGGATCATTCCTTGTTTCTCTTTGAACAAAATAAAGAACCGCAGTTTTAAATCCGCTAAAACTAAAATTCAATCCGTCCACTTTAGGTTTTGGGAATTTAAAAGTCTTTGGATTGCCTTCCCGGGCATAGTTATCTATTAAAGGTCCACCGGGGTAAGGAAGACCTAATATTTTTGCGCTTTTATCAAAAGCCTCACCTACAGCGTCATCTATAGTTTCCCCAATTACTTTCATCTCAAAATAATCTGTCACCATGACGATTTGGGTATGACCACCGCTAATGGTCATTGCTAAAAAAGGAAACTGTGGTTTGTCAAAACCATCTTCTTCTATAAAGTGAGCAAGAATATGGGCTTGCATATGATTTACTTCAATAAGCGGAATATTTAATCCCATGGAAAGTGACTTGGCAAAAGAAGTTCCAACCAGAAGAGATCCCATTAATCCGGGGCCCCTGGTAAAGGCGATTGCAGAAACATCTTTTTTATCGATATTTGCCTTTGCCAATGCCTGATGGATCACAGGAACAATGTTTTGCTGGTGTGCCCTGGAGGCCAGTTCAGGAACTACTCCTCCATATTGTTTGTGAACTTCCTGGGTAGCAACAATATTAGACAGTATTTTTCCGTTGCAAAGTACAGCAGCAGCTGTATCGTCACAGGAAGATTCAATAGCAAGAATGTTTATTTTTTGATCTGGCATCAGAAATTATTGGACTTAGAAGTTGTAAATTTGTAGCAAAGTTAAAACATAATAACGTATCAAAAAATTCTTGAAAATACTAACTAAAACGATGGTAGCCCTCGTTTTGTTATTCATTATTTTATTGATAGTATTTTCTATTCCTGCAGTGCAAACATCTGTGGCTAAAAGGCTTACCGATTCCGTTCGTGAAAAAAATGATGTAAACCTTTCTATTGGCCGCGTTTCTCTTGGCTATTTCGGGGATATAAAACTCAATGATATCTATGTGGAAGATCATCATGCCGACACGTTATTAACTGCAAAAGAGATTAGGTCTTCTATACTTAGCTTCACCAATCTTATTAACAATTCTCCAAATTTAGGCGATACGCGTATTGATGGATTAAATATGGAAATGAAGCGATATAAGAATGAGGATAAAGATAACCTTGGAATTCTTATAGAAAAGCTGCGAAAAGAGCCAACTGGAAATTCCACTCACTTTGAACTTCATGCACAAAATGTTCAAATCCTTAATAGCAGGTATAGTTATATAGACGAGAACCTAGATAAACAAGATGTTCTTGTTGTAGATAATCTAAGTATTTATGCGAATGAATTAGAAATAGATGATGAGAATATAGATATTGATATTGGAAGTTTAAAGGGGTATGAACATCGCGGGATTGATATTGATAATCTTTCTACCCAGTTTCATTACGATCCTAATAAAATGAACCTGGTAGGCATGAAGCTTCAAACGCCGGCTTCATTAATAGATGCTGATCTTTATTTTAATTATGATCTTTCAGATTTTTCAGATTTTGAAAATCTCGTGCAGGTAGAAGCAGATTTCAGAGAAAGTATACTATCCAGTAATGATCTTCAGGCTTTTTATGACGGTTTTGGTGATGATCAATTATTGCAATTTGAAACAAAGCTCACCGGAACGCTAAATGATTTCAAACTTGATAATTTTAAATTGAAAGGGCTTGATAGGACTGAGATCTACGGAGACTTCCAGATCAAAGGTTCCTTTTCCAGGCAGCCTGATACTTTTAGTTTAGACGGAAGTTTTTCAGATTTCAATACGAATTATTATGACATGGTTAATTTTCTTCCCGGTGCGCTAAGAGGAAAATTACCTGAGTCCCTTCGGGATTTTGGCAATGTGAATTTAAAAGGGAATACGCTCGTGACCAATTCATCCCTGGATGCAGATGTGATCTTGAGCAGCCAGTTAGGCTCTGCAAATGCCAATTTTATTTTGCGTAATTATAATAGCTCTTCAGCTTCTACATACAAAGGGAAACTTATTTTTAAAGACTTCAATATTGGGAGGCTGTTAGATAATAACCAATTTGGCAAAACCAGTTTTAACCTGGATTTTGACGGAGGTGGATTTGCCCGTGAAGATCTTAACACTCAGCTAAAAGGAGCTATTTCAAGATTTACATATAATAATTATACCTACAAAAACATCAGGGTCATAGGGAATCTACGGAATCCTCTATTTAATGGATATTTCGTTTCTGATGATCCAAATCTTCAAATGGAATTTAATGGTCTTGCTGATGTTTCAGAAGATATTAATGTATATGACTTTGAAGCATCAGTTGAATATGCAGATTTGAACACCCTTAACTTTGTAAACAGGGATAGCATTTCGGTTTTTAAGGGAGATGTGATCATGAATATGAAGGGAACCAATATTGATAATGCTTTTGGTGATATCTTACTTTTAAATACGTCTTATAAAAATCAAAATGATCTCTATTATTTTGATGACCTTAGTGTTTCTTCAAGTTTTGAGGGTCCTGTTCGTACCATTACCATTAATTCTCCAGATGTTATTAATGGAGAGGTTAAGGGGGTTTTCAAGCTTAATGAAGTTGGAGCTCTTGTAGAAAATTCTATTGGTAGTATTTATACCAATTATAAAGCACAAACCATCACGACTAACCAGTATATGGAGTTTGATTTTGATATCTATAATCAGATCGTGGAAGTGTTTTATCCTGAGATTGAGCTTGCTCCCAATACGTTTATTCGTGGCAGGGTAGAGTCTGACGAATCTGAATTTAGATTGACATTTAAATCTCCTAGAATAGATATTTTTAACAATATGGTGGAAGAAATCAATCTGCAAGTTGATAATACCAATCCTATTTATAATACCTTTTTTGAAGCCGATAGTGTCGCTACTGATTTTTATAATTTTTCTGAATTCAGCTTTATTAACGTAACCCAGAGAGATACGCTTTTTATCCGTTCAGAATTTAAAGGAGGCGGGGGGAATGATGATGCATTTAATCTAAATTTATTCCATACCATTAACGAGAATAACAAATCTGTGGTGGGTATTCAACAGTCAGATTTTAAATTTAAAGACAAGATCTGGTTTTTGAATGAAGAGAATAATAGAAGTAATAAAATAGTGTTTGATAATAATTTCAGGGATCTTAAAATAGATTCCCTGGTAATGAGCCATCAAAATGAAGAAATACGCTTAAGTGGAGAGATGCGGGATTCTACCTATAAAAATTTCAAAATGAAATTCTCTAATGTAGATATTGGTAAAATCACTCCTGAAATTGATAGTCTCGACCTCGCCGGAACCTTAAACGGAGATCTGGATCTGCTGCAGGAAAAGGGTGCCTATTATCCAAATACCAATCTTAAAATAGATTCACTTCAGGTAAATGACACTTATATGGGGAATCTTCAAATGGATGTACAGGGGAATACAGATCTTACCAATTACTCGGTATATGCGGTCCTTCAGAAGAAAGGCTTAGAATCCCTCTCGGCAATTGGAGGAATTAACGTAAGTGGTAATGAACCTGCTATAGACCTGGAAGTAAACCTTAACAGGCTAAACATGTCCATTTTTACAGCCCTGGGAGCTGACGTGCTTACAGATATTAGAGGATTTGCTTCTGGAAGGGCATTTGTTACAGGGAACTATAAAAATCCCAATTTCTCCGGAAGTCTGAGACTAAATAAAGCGGGATTAAAGATCCCCTATTTAAATGTAGATATAGATTTTCAGGATGAAACCAGGGTAAATCTAACGAAACAGCAATTTGTATTTGATAATATAGATATTGTAGACACAAAATATAAAACTGCAGGAGTTCTGGATGGAACTATTTCTCACAGAAACTTTTCGGAATGGTTTCTCGATCTTTCGTTAAATTCAGATAGAATGCTGGTGCTGGATACAAAAGCAGATGAAGATGCATTGTATTATGGAACAGCATTTATTGATGGTGAGGCAACTATTAAAGGCCCTACAGATGAATTGGTTATTGATGTAAATGCAGCGACTGAAAGAGGCACGGTGTTTAAGATCCCTCTTAGCGATACCGAATCTGTGGGTGATAATTCTTTTATCAGGTTTTTAAGCCCCGAAGAAAAGGCTGCGAGACTAGCAGGAGAGGAGCTTGAATTGCCAGAGGTGAAGGGAATTGAAATGATCTTTGATCTTGATATCACCAACGACGCTGAAGTTGAAGTGGTAGTAGATAAAACCAGTGGAAGTACTTTGAGGGGAAGAGGTTCAGGAAATCTTTTACTGGAGATCAATACCAACGGAAAGTTTAATATGTGGGGTGACTTCATTGTTTATGAAGGTGTTTACAATTTTAAATATGCCGGTCTTGTTCAAAAAGTTTTTACGGTAGAATCTGGCGGTAGTATAAATTGGGACGGTGATCCTACAGATGCTCAATTAGATGTTAGTGCGGTTTATTCTTTAAACGCCAATCCCGCAGTATTATTAGAAAATCCATCCGTTAACCGTAAGATTCCTGTGGATGTTGTAATAAATCTTCAGGGTAAAATTGAACAACCAGACATTGGTTTCGAAATTGATTTTCCAAGTGCCAGCTCTACGGTGAAATCTGAGTTGCAATATAGAATTGATGATAGGGCAACTACGGAATTACAAGCCCTGTTTCTCGTTACCCAGGGAACTTTTTACAGTGAATTTGGTCTTCGGGGTGCAGCGATTTATGGCACTTTGGCTGAACGTGCTTCCAGTATAGTGAATGATATTTTTGCTAATGATGAAGGAAAATTTCAGGTAGGTGTAAATTACGTTCAGGGAGACCGTACCCCAGACCAGCAAACAGTAGATAGATTTGGTCTTACACTTTCTACTCAAATTTCAGATCGGGTAATTATAAATGGCCAGGTGGGAGTTCCTATTGGTGGAGTTACAGAGTCGGTCATTATTGGCGATCTTGAGATAGAATTCTTATTAAATGAAGATGGAACACTTCGGGCAAAGGTTTTCAACAGGGAAAATAATATACAGTTTATTGGAGAAGAAATAGGGTTCACCCAGGGAGTTGGACTTTCATATAAGGTAGATTTCGATACTTTTAAAGAACTTATAAGAAAGATTGCCAATACAGAAATAGCAGAATTAGATTCAGATCAGGAAAGAAAAGAGTCTGCTAAATCCCTCGCTCCAGATTATATCAATTTCCCTTCAGCAGACGAAAATTGAGATTTTTAATGTTTATTTAATCAGCGTTCTATTCTGTCCTGCTAACTTTGGAGTAAATAAAAAGGACATTAAAATCTAAAATTTAGTTTGTAGATTTAAAATTCAAATAAATTTTTATGGGTAAAAAAGTGAGAAGGATTGGAGTAATGACTTCTGGAGGAGATTCACCAGGAATGAATGCTGCAATTAGAGCCGTTGTAAGGACCTGTGCTTATTACCATACCGATTGTGTTGGTTTTTACAGAGGTTTTCAGGGAATGATCAATGGTGAGTCAATCAATCTGAATGCTAGAAGCGTTCGAAATATTGTAAATCAGGGCGGAACAATTTTGCAATCTGCCCGCTCAAAAGAATTTCTTACTCAAGAGGGGAGGGCCAAAGCTGCTAAAAACTTAAAAGAGGCTGATGTTGATGCTATGATCTTAATTGGAGGAGACGGTACTTTTCGTGGGGGCCAGGTTTTCAGTAAGGAGCACGGGATCCCCGTAATTGGAGTTCCGGGAACTATAGATAATGATATTTATGGGACTCATTATACTATTGGCTATGATACTGCGCTAAATACTGTTGTGGAAGCGATTGATAAAATTCGCGATACTGCCAGTTCTCATAACAGATTATTCTTTGTGGAGGTTATGGGACGTGATGCCGGTTTTATAGCCCTAAATAGCGGGATTGGTGCGGGAGCCGAAGAGATTCTTATTCCTGAGGAAGACTTAGGCCTGGAAAGACTTCTGGATTCGCTGGAAAGAAGTAGACGTGCAGGTAAAACATCTAGCATCGTAGTGGTTTCTGAAGGTGATAAGATTGGTAAAAATGTATTTGAGCTGGCAGAATATGTAAAAAAGAACCTTCCTTATTATGATGCCAGGGTAACTGTTCTGGGACATATTCAAAGAGGAGGGAGACCTAGTTGTTTTGATAGGGTACTTGCCAGTAGACTTTCTGTAAAAGCGGTGGAGTTGCTCTTAGATGGTAAAAAAGACCTGATGGTGGGAATGCTGAATAATGAAATGGAATCCTGTAGCCTGGATCAGGCATTAAAAGGAAAACACAATATCAATAAAGATCTATTGAGGATTTCTGAGATTTTATCTACTTAGATTAAAGATTCAGGCAATTTTCAATGTTGCTCCAATTGTTTTATAACTACTTGTACTGAACCAGGAAAAATAAATATAATAACAGATGAAAACGATAGCGATCATTGCCCATGATGGTAAAAAACCTGAAATGGTACAGTTCCTTAATGAAAATCGTGAGATATTACATTCTAAACAATTAAATATCATTGCTACGGGAACTACAGGTTCCAAGACAGAAGCTGCCGGCTATGAAGTAGAAAAATTACTTTCAGGTCCGCTGGGAGGTGATGCCCAAATTGCGGCAAGGATTGCTGAAGGCCTGGTTGATATGGTGATATTTTTCAGGGACCCTATGGATAAGCATCCACATGAACCAGATATTTTTATGCTCATGCGTTTGTGTGATGTGCATAATGTGCCCCTCGCAACGAATCCTGCAACTGCCAGTTTATTGATAAAAGGACTGAGTAATTAGAATTTCACTGCAATAGCACTTATTTCTACATTTACAAATTTTGGAAGATTCGCTACTTCCACCGTTTCTCTGGCCGGAGCATTTTCTGAATCAAAATAGCGGGAATAGACCTCATTAATCTTACCGAAGTTATTCATGTCACTTATGAAAATGGAAGTTTTTACCACATGTTCCAAAGTAAGTCCTGCTTCATTAAGAATGGCCTGTAAGTTTTCCAGAACCTGTACGGTTTCTTCTTCCAGATCATCGGTTTTTAGATCTCCGTTTTCAGGATCTATGGCGATTTGTCCCGAAACATACAAAGTATTTCCGGCAAATACCGCCTGATTATATGGCCCAATGGGTGCCGGGGCGTTTTTGGTTTGAATAATTCTTTTCATATTTCTGAATTAAGATTTGAATTGAATTTAAAAATTGCTCTCTACTTACTACAACCTTCTGTCTGGTGCACGTCTCTTGTCATATTTAATATCACTCAACACGCTGGATTTAATTCTTATTAGGAAATTCCATGATTTTCTATTTCCAAAAGGAACCCAGCTAAAACTCATTAACCAGCTATCAAGATCCCTTTGAAACCTAAGTTGCGTAGGGGTAACTCCATTGTTTACCAAATCATAACCAGAACTAATACCTACCTGCCATTTTGGAGCGAGTTCTACATTACCGTTGAACATAATGGAGTGGGCAGAGACTTCACTCTGCCTGGCATTATTTGAGTAATTCATGGAGTAAGCAAGTCTAACATCCCAGGGGATTGTGTAGTTGTACCAGGAGCTTTCATTTTCTTCTTCTTTCCCTTCAAAAGGATCTTCTTCAAATAGTTCCCCGTCTGGACCCATTCCCTTTCCAAAAAGATCATCAGGTCTGCCACCGTTTCTAAAGGTTTCGTTTTCCAACTCGTCAGTTTCCTCCTCTTCTCCACCTTCAAAATCCTTACTGCTAAAAGAGTATCCAAAATTCACACTACCATTGGTTAGTCTAAACAGACTGCCTCCATTTTCAATATTCAGTTTATCAATTCGTCTATTATTGTTATCGAGCGCATAGGCATCCAGGCTTCCTCCAAAATTGATGTCCAGTTTATTTTGAACAATTGGGATAGAACCCCGAATAGAAATAGGTGATAAATTTAAAGAGTCACCTGCAAGGTTGTACCTGGTACTTACGCTAAAATTATTTAAGAGCGTGATCTTTTTAGGTTCTGTCGCAGTACTATCTCTATCTCGCACTTTTGCTTCAAAGGTATTACTAAGACTTAATCCAATAGAACTCGAAAAAGTTCTTCCAGGAGCCCCATAAAGAGTGCCATCAAATCTTGAATAATCCACAAGCTCTATCTCATCTTCGGTTGTTAGATCATCTCTTTCATAGGTGTCGTAATATTGATCGAACGCTGGATTGATGTTGTAACTAACAGATGGACGCATTACATGTCGAATTGCCTGTATCTTTTTATCTTTTCCGAAGTTTTTTAAACCATAGACCGTTGTTCCTATACTCGCGTTAAAATTATAGGTTCTGTAGGAGTCAAAACCCCTAATAGTATCAATTACCACATCATCCAGAACCGGATCATAACTTCGTTCGAAAGTTTTGGAAACCCAGGTCTCTTCATAACTGGTTCCTGTGCTAACACTTAAAAATTTCAATATCTTGAAATTTGTAGAAAGAGGAATGGAGTGTTGAGCTCCCAGTCTCGCATTTCTAAACATTTCAGGTTTAAAAAATAAAGAATCGACCGTATTCATCTGGTTCTCGCCCCTTAAACTATACTGAAAATTTACATTCTCAATAATTCCATTTTTAGCACCTCCTTTTGAAGCAAAAGGATAGATCCTGTCCATACTTAGTTGAAGTGTAGGTAAACTGAGATTTACCTGGCCACTTTGTGTATTTTGAGAATGCCTTGCTGCCAGGCTTAAATTTACCTGGGGATCTCCGGGAAATGTTTTGCTATAAGAAACAGAAGAACTTAAGGTGTTTACCAGTTGATTTCCAATATTCGCCTGATTTATTGACTCCTGATAATATTCCTGGCTACCAAGGTTTACCGAAGCCGAAAACCTGGAAGTAGGATTGGCTTTGGCATCCTGGCTGTGAGACCACTGGATATTGTAACTGGAGCGTTCACTAAAATCGGGAAAACCACGTTCACTGTTAAATAACTTTTCATATCTCACACGTGCATTTCCACGATACTTATATCGCTTGGCGTAATTTGATGAAAACTCGAAAGTATAAGACCCATTTGTATAGTAACTACCCAAAGTAAGCAGGTCTACATAATCACTTATGGCAAAATAATATCCTCCGTTTTGTAAATTATAGCCAAACTGACTATCTCCAAAAGAGGGGATTATAAAGCCGGATGTTTCTTCATCTGTTAAAGGGAAATAGCCAAAAGGCAGACCTAATGGAGTTGGAACATCTGCGATATACATATTTACAAGCCCGGAAACGATCTTTTTATCCGGTACAAATTTTATTCTCCGGGCATAAAAGAAATAATCTGGATCATCAATATCATCTGAAGTGGTAAACCTAACATTCTTCATGAAGTAAACAGAATCGTTCTCACGTTTGGTGACCATCCCTTTCACGTTAAATTCAGATTCCTGGGTTCTTGAGTTATAGACTAAAGCTCTTTGAGAATCAAAATTGAACCTAATAGAGTCAGGTTCTACTTTTCTTTGCGCCTGGGTAAAAATTGGAGTTTGAGAATAAGTATCTGTAGAATCATTTATACCATATGCATATACTTCATTTTTTTCATTGTCTATAATGATCAAGCCAGCTTCAATGATCATATCTCCGTATACAATTTTAGCTTCATTATAGAGATACATTTTATTGGTTTTGGGACTCAGCCGCATATAATCCTTAGCGGTGTAGTTTACAATATCGGTAAGAAATTGAGGCTTTTTCACAGTATCTCTTGCAATAGTATCCTGTTGTTGCAGTTGCTGGGAGATTTCCTGAGGATTGATCGCAGGCGCTATCGAATCCTTTTCTGCTTCTACCGGAATAGAAGATGTTTCAACCTCCTGTGGGTATAAAACAAGGGAAAAGAACAGCGTGAAAACTAAGCAAAAAAGACTATTAGGGATATTTGTTTGCAATGCTTTAAGTGCTATTTTTGTACAGATTGGCTTGCTTTTTGCAAATTCAAAATTACATATATTTTTTTAGCTGAGTTTTGAGAGTGCAGCAAAAATATTAATTAAAATATTCACCCCACATTAGCGTTAGCTTTTTATGAGAACGAACTTACTTAAACTTTTCGTATTCACTTTTGTTTTATTCAGTGTTTCTAATTCGGTCTTTTCGGCAGAAGTACCACCAAATAAAGATGAATTTGTTGTGGTTCTGGATGCCGGTCATGGAGGTAAAGACCCTGGAAATATGGGGAATGGTTTTAAAGAGAAGGATATTGCGCTTAGTATTATTTTGAAAATAGGTAAAGCTCTTGAAAAATATGATGGGGTTAAGGTTGTATATACTCGAAAAACCGATGTCTTTGTAGAATTATTTGAAAGAGGAAGAATTGCGAATGAAGCCAATGCCGATCTTTTTGTTTCTGTACACTGTAATTCCCATAGCTCACAGGCTAAAGGAACCGAAACTTTCGTTCTAGGGTTAAATAGAAGTGATACTAATTTTGAAGTTGCTAAAAAGGAGAACTCTGTAATTTATCTTGAGGAAAATTATGAGGTGACCTATGAAGGTTTTGATCCAAATTCACCAGAATCTACGATAGGCTTAACCATCATGCAGGAAGAATATCTGGATCAAAGTATCTTACTGGCAGATATGGTTCAGAAGGAATTTACAAATGATCTTAAGAGGGTGAATCGTGGAGTGAAGCAAATGGGTTTAATTGTATTACATCAAACCTATATGCCGAGCGTTTTAGTAGAAACCGGTTTTTTAACCAATAACCAGGAAGGGCCTTATTTAGATAGTAATAAAGGTCAGGAAGATATGGCAAGGGCTATTACTGCTGCAATTGTAGAATACAGTCACACCATAAACCTTGGTCTTTTAGAGAAAATTGCTAAAAGCCATCCGGTAGATCATACTAAAACAGAAAGCAAACCTGCTACTCAGCAAATTTATGATAATGTGGTTTTTAGAGTTCAGTTAGCTGCAGGCTCCAAAAAGTTAGATCCAAAACCATATAATTTTAAGGGGTTAAGTGGTATTGACCGGAGTAAAGAGGGAAAATTGTTTAAGTATTATTACGGTAAAACCTCAGATTATTTAAAAATTCAACAGCTTCACCAGGATGCTATAAAGAAAGGATATACAACAAGTTATATTGTAGCCTTTAAGGATGAGCAAAAAATAACGGTTAATGACGCGTTAAAATCTAGGCTTAAATAGAACGGCTTTTCTATTTTTATTTCTAAATTTGTGCGTATTCACTAAAAAAATTGCTTTTGAAATATTCCAGAGAGGTCAAAACTGCCTTACTAGCTATCACTGCTATAGTGATCTTAATTTTTGGTTATAGTTTTTTGAAGGGAGAGAATCTACTGGATAACAGTCGAACTTTCTATGCGGTATATGATGATGTAGAAGGTTTATCTCCATCTTCAGAGGTAACAATTAACGGGCTTAAGGTTGGACAGATCACCAGTATCGATTTCCTTAACACCTCTGGAGACCTGTTAGTAACCTTTACCGTAAAAAATGACTTTCAGTTTTCGAAAAATAGCCAGGCCCAGATTTATGGGGGAGGCATTATTGGTGGTAAATCTCTAGCTATTGTCCCGGAATATAATGCAAATATGGGGATGGCGAAATCTGGAGACACGCTTAATGGCTCCAAGGAAGAAGGAATCATGGAGCTTGTGAATGACAGACTAACTCCTCTTCAAAATAAATTAGAAGGAACCATAGTAAGTGCAGACTCCATGCTTACGGCAATCACTGAAATTTTAGATGATTCTACCCGAAATAATATAAGAGGAACTTTCAGAAATCTTGACGCAACCGTATCTTCATTTAGAGTTACCGCAGATGAATTACAGGGTATTGTAAAAGGAAATTCTGAAAAACTGGATAGAACATTTACTAATCTTGATGAGATGTCTACGAACTTTAATAAGTTTTCAGATACACTTACAAATATGAACATTAATAAGATCACCGGAGACCTTGAAAAGGTGATAGCCGATTTTGAAGGGATTTCAAACAAGCTGAATAATGGTGAAGGGACCGCGGCAAAACTTATTAATGATGATGCTGTTTATAACAATCTTGACAGGGCGACCAAACAACTGGAGCAATTGCTACAGGATATAAAATTGAATCCTAAACGTTATGTTCATTTTTCAGTATTTGGTAAAAACCCGGGGCCATATGACGAGCCGAATGATTCTTTAAAATAACCAACCATGCAAATTGTTGCGCAGATCCTTTTTGTAATTGCCCTGGTGGCAGGAATTGGCTTTTTTGCCAGAAATATTAAAAGAGTAATTAGAAACGTAAAACTTGGTAAAGAAGTAGACCGTTCTGATAATTCTGGGAAAAGATTCGCCAAAATGGCGAGAATAGCCATGGGTCAAAGCAAGATGGTAAAAAGACCTATCGCAGGTTTTCTTCATATTATTGTATATGTTGGTTTTATTATTATAAACATTGAAGTTCTGGAGATTATTATAGATGGGATTTTTGGAACCCACCGTATTTTCTCTTTCATGGGTGGTTTTTACGATGTTCTTATCGCAAGTTTCGAAATACTCGCACTTTTAGTATTTGTAGGGGTAGTGATCTTCTGGATTCGACGAAACATTACTCATATTCGAAGATTTTTAGCTAGAGAATTAAAAGGCTGGCCAAAAAATGATGCCAATTATATTCTTTATTTTGAAATGGTGTTAATGGTGTTGTTTCTTTTGATGAATGCGGCAGATTATCAATTACAATTGAATGGCGCAGATCATTATGCTTCTGAAGCTGGAATCCTGGGAAGCTTTCCTGTAAGTCAGTTCCTTTTACCATTCTTAGATGGTTTAAGTAATGCTACGTTAATAATCATTGAAAGAACTGCCTGGTGGTTGCATATCCTGGGGATTTTATTTTTCCTCAATTATTTATACTATTCTAAACACCTTCATATACTTCTTGCTTTTCCTAATGTGTATTTATCAAAATTAACTCCGCAGGGAGAATTTGATAATTTGGAATCTGTTAAGAAAGAAGTTGAATTAATGATGGATCCAAATGCCGATCCTTTTGCCGCTCCTGCTGAAGGGGAAGATGAAGGAGAACCGGATAAATTTGGAGCTTCAGATATTTTTGACCTTAATCAGGTTCAATTATTAAACTCTTACACTTGTACCGAATGTGGGCGATGTACCTCAGAATGTCCCGCAAATCAAACAGGGAAAAAGTTATCTCCCAGAAAGATCATGATGGATACCCGTGACAGGGTAGAGGAGGTTGGAGAAATCATTAACAAAAATGGAAAATTTGAAGATGACGGTAAGAAATTACTGGATGATTATATTTTGAGAGAAGAACTTTGGGCATGTACTACCTGTAATGCATGTGTAGAAGCTTGCCCTATAGGAATTGATCCGCTTTCAATCATTCTGGATATGAGAAGATATTTAGTGATGGAAGAAAGTGCCGCTCCAAATGAACTGGCGATTGCGATGACCAATATTGAAAATAATGGAGCGCCATGGCCTTATAATCAAATGGATCGTTTAAAGTGGGCAGAAGAGAAATAATTTAAGAAACTAAGAATAAAGATCAACAATATGGCAGAAGCACTTAAGGTTCCTACAATGGCCGAATATATGGCAGAAGGTAAAAAGCCGGAAGTTTTGTTCTGGGTTGGTTGTGCCGGAAGTTTTGATGACCGCGCAAAGAAGATCAGTAAGGCCTTTGTAAAATTATTACACCAGGCTGGTGTAGATTTTGCCGTTTTGGGAACCGAGGAAAGTTGCACCGGGGATCCTGCAAAAAGAGCGGGGAACGAGTTCCTTTTTCAAATGCAGGCAGCTACGAATATCGAGGTTCTGAATGGTTACGAGATCAAGAAGGTGGTTACTGCATGCCCACATTGTTTTAACACCATTAAAAACGAATATCCTGCCCTTGGCGGGAATTATGATGTGATGCATCATACCCAATTCCTTAAAGCTCTTCTTAATGAAGGAAGATTAAAAGTAGAAGGCGGAAAATTTAAAGGTAAGAAGATCACCTTCCACGATCCCTGCTATCTTGGACGGGCAAACGGTGAATACGAAGCTCCAAGGGATCTTCTAAGAAAATTAGAGGTAGAGCTTGTTGAAATGCGGAAATGTAAGAAAGATGGTCTTTGCTGCGGTGCAGGAGGCGGTCAAATGTTCAAAGAGCCTGAGCCAGGAAACAAAGATGTGAACATTGAAAGAACCGAGCAAGCCTTGGAAACAAAGCCAGAGATCATAGCTGCCGGTTGTCCATTTTGTAATACAATGATGACAGATGGCGTAAAGAATAAGGAAAAAGAAGACAGTGTGGCGGTAATGGACGTTGCTGAAATGATCGCAAACGCTGAAGATCTTTAATCTAGTAATTTTCTCTAATGCTTTCTTATTAGTTTTTCTAATTTATCTTTTCCCTCTTTGAAAAATGAGGATATTTTCTTCCACAGTTCTGGGTTTGGGAAATAAAAATTCTAAAAGTTAAAACAGGGTACTATATTTGACCTCATGGCTAAATAAATTAGATTTGTAACAATTCAATTTTAGCCTATATGTTAGTACCATTTGAAAGCCTTCCCGATAGTTCCCGAGTATGGATCTATCAGGCCAACAGGTCTTTTACCCAGGAAGAATTACAGGAGATCACCCCTAAACTTGATGTGTTCATTGAAAAGTGGACCGCTCATGGCGCCGATCTCAAAGCTTCATACGATATTAAATACAACCGCTTTATCACTTTGGCACTAGACCAGCAATTAAATGCTGCCTCCGGGTGTTCAATAGATGCTTCTGTTCAATTTATTCAGCAATTAGAGAAAGATTATAATGTTGATCTATTAGACAAGATGAATGTTTCTTATAAACAGGGAGATTTTGTCGCTTATAAAAGTCTTGCAGATTTCAGGAAGATGGTTAAACAGAAAGCGGTTTCATCTAATACCATTGTATTTAATAACCTTGTAAATAATAAAGCCGAATATCTTTCAGACTGGGAGGTTCCGGCATCTGAAAGTTGGCATAAACGTTTTATGAATTAATGAAGTTGAAACAAGTCCCAAGTTTTTACACAGTCATACTATTCTTCCTAATTTCTTACCAGGGAATTTCACAGACTACAAGTCCGTTATTTGCTGAAGACTATCCTCAGCAAAAAAAATGGGTAGATAGTGTATACAATTCCATGACTATCAGGGAAAAGGTTGGCCAGCTATTTATGGCCAGTATCTGGTCTAAGAATGAGAACGAAGCTGATAGTATAAGAAAACAGATCAGGGAAAATCATATTGGAGGATTGATCTTTTCAAAAGGTGGACCGGTTAAACAGGCACAACTTACCAATGAGTTTCAGGAAATGTCTGAAGTTCCATTGTTGGTAGGGATGGATGCAGAATGGGGCTTAGCGATGAGGCTTGACAGTACCTTTGCACTACCATGGAATATGACGCTGGGCGCCATACAGGATAATAGACTGATAGAACAAGCTGGGGCTGCTATCTCAAAACATACAAGGAGACTTGGCGTTCATTTCAATTTTGCTCCGGTTGTAGATATTAATACTAATCCTGATAATCCTATTATTGGAAACAGGTCTTTTGGTGAAGATAAGATCAATGTTACTGAAAAAGCACTTGCTTTTATGAACGGAATGCATAGAGAAGGTGTTTTAAGTAGCGCCAAGCATTTTCCCGGTCACGGAGATACCGATTCAGATTCACACAAAACTTTACCAACCGTTAATTTTTCTTCGGAAAGGATTGACGATATAGAACTATACCCTTATAAAGAGCTTATTCCTGAAGGTTTAAGCAGTGTGATGGTAGCTCATCTAAATGTTCCCTCATTAGATCCTAGAGATGAAAACCCAGCTTCACTATCCAGGTCTATTATATCAGACATTCTAAAACGCAACATGGGCTTTAATGGGTTGATTTTTACCGATGCTCTTGATATGAAAGGAGTTTCTCGAGATAAGGAACCTGGAGAAGTAGATCTGGAAGCTTTTCTTGCCGGGAACGATGTACTCCTGATGAGTGAGGATATTGGAAAAGCATCTCAAAGTATTATAGAGGCAGTGAATTCAGGAAATGTATCTGAAGAAAGGTTAGAGCTTTCCGTAAAAAAGATACTTTATGCTAAGTATAAAGTAGGGCTCAATAATTTCAAGCCTGTTAAAACAAACTTTTTAATTGAAGAATTATATACTGCCAGGGATGAAACATTACTGGAGGATCTCTATGAAAATGCGATTACACTGGTAAAAAACAATAAGGCCGTGGTTCCTGTGAAAAATTTGGCTAAGCAGAAGATAGCTTATGTGAATTTTGGGGATGATGATGGGAGTCAGTTTTTGAGTCAGATGAGAAAATATACCAAAGTTGATTGGGTAAAGGCTGAAAAATTACCAGACTTGCTCACCAAACTAGAAGAGTATAATTATGTGATTATTGGGTTTCATAAATCTAACAGTAGTCCATGGGCATCCTATAAGTTTTCTAATAAAGAATTAGTTTGGCTGCATGAAATAGCCAGGCAAAATAAAACAGTACTTTCGTTGTTTACCCGTCCGTATGCATTGCTGGATATAAAGAGTTTTGCTAATCTGGAAGGTATACTCGTTGGATATCAAAATCACCCTGTAGCTCAGAAGAAAGTAGCTCAGGTTTTATTTGGTGCCGTAGATGCGAGGGGAAAACTTCCTGTAAGTATAAAGAATGAATTTCCTGTGGGTACAGGCTTCAATACCAGGAATATAAGCAGACTAGCGTACGGTTCCCCGGAAAGTGTCGGGATGAACTCTGCTAAGTTGACGAAGATTGATAGCATAATCAATTATGCGATTGATGAAAAAATGACTCCCGGAGCTCAAATTCTTGTTGCCAGGAAAGGAAAAGTGGTTTACGATAAGAATTTTGGTTTTCAGACGTATGAAAAGGAATTACCGGTTACAGACACTACGGTTTATGACCTGGCCTCTTTAACAAAAATCCTTGCGACGTTACCCCTGGTTATGGAGTTAGATGAAAAGGAGGTTCTTGATTTTGATACTAAATTAGGCGATCTGTTGCCTGCATTTAAAGACTCTAATAAGAAAAACATCAGGTTACAGGATATGTTAATGCATTATGCAAGGTTACAGGCCTGGATTCCCTTTTATATTTCTACGTTAGATTCTAAAACCAAAAAACTGTCTACTTTATATTACAGAAACCTTCCTTCTGAAGATTATAATACACAGGTAGCCGATAAAATGTATATAAGAAAAGACATCGGCGATACTATTTTAAATACTATCAGAAACAGCAAACTAGAGAGAAGACTTCAGTATAAGTATAGTGATCTGCCGTATTATTTACTGAAATATTACCTGGAAGCTTATTATGACTCGTCCATGCAGAATATAACCCAGGAACATCTTTATAAAAAGCTCGGGGCAAATTATACCGGATATTTACCAAGAACCAGATTTGACAGTCTGCAAATAGCACCTACCGAAAATGATCAACTGTGGAGAGGCCAGGTTGTTAGAGGCTATGTGCATGATCAGGGAGCTGCGATGCAGGGTGGAATAGGAGGACACGCAGGACTGTTTAGTACGGCCAATGATGTCGCTAAGATCATGCAGACTTATTTAAATGGAGGGTCTTACGGAGGAGAGCAATTTCTTAAAAAAGAAACTATAGACAAATATAACACCTGTTATTATTGCGAAGATGATGTAAGGCGCGGTGTGGGATTCGACAAACCACAACTTGGAGATTCAGGGCCTACCTGTAATTGTGTTTCAATGATGAGTTTTGGACATAGCGGATTTACCGGGACTTTTGCCTGGGCCGATCCCGAAGAAGAAATTGTTTATGTATTTTTATCTAACAGAACGTATCCTGATTCTAATAATAGAAAACTGATACGTGAAGATATTAGGTCTGAGATCCAGAAAGTGATATACGAATCTATAGATTTTTAACCAATGAAAATTGCCATTGTTTGTTATCCTACCTTTGGAGGTAGCGGAGTTGTAGCTACCGAATTGGGTTTAGCCCTTTCTCGAAGAGGGCATGAAGTTCATTTTGTGACTTACAAGCAACCGGTAAGACTCGAGACTATCTCCAGTCACATACGCTTTCATGAAGTGAATGTACCGGAGTACCCACTTTTTCATTACCAGCCATACGAGCTTGCTTTGAGTAGTAAACTGGTAAACGTAGTGAAGAATTATGGAATTGAGCTATTGCATGTGCATTACGCAATTCCGCATGCGTATGCGGGCTATATGGCAAAAAAAATGCTGGAAGAAGTAGGTGTAAATATCCCTATGGTCACCACATTGCACGGGACCGATATTACGCTGGTGGGAAATCACCCCTTTTATAAACCAGCCGTAACTTTCAGTATAAATAATAGTGATGTTGTAACTTCGGTATCAAAAAGCTTAAAAGAAGACACTCTTAAATTCTTTGATATTAGAAGGGAAATAGAAGTTATTCCTAATTTTATAGATGTATCAAAATTTAAGCAAAAAATCTTTACCGATTGTCAAAGGGAGTTAATGGCCCATGATGATGAAAAGATTATTACTCACGTGAGTAACTTTAGAAAAGTTAAACGTGTAGAAGATGTGGTAAAGATATTTTTTGAGGTTCAAAAGAAGGTGAAAGCAAGATTAATGATGGTTGGGGAAGGGCCTGAAAGGGAAACTGCAGAGAAACTGGTTAAAGAATTAGATATTAGGGACAGGGTGTTGTTTTTAGGACAGAGTAACGAAATAGATAAGATTTTATGTTTTTCAGACCTGTTCTTATTACCGTCAGAAACCGAAAGTTTTGGTTTGGCTGCACTTGAAGCTATGGTTCAGTCAGTCCCTGTAATATCTTCTAATACAGGTGGTTTACCTGAAGTTAATATTGAGGGTGTGTCAGGGTTTTTACATGATGTAGGTGATGTGGAAGGTATGTCTAAAAGTGCTCTTTCTATCCTTGAAGATAATGACAGGTTGCTGAAGTTTAAGAAGCAATCCAGAGATGCTGCAGAGCGATTTGATATTAATCAGATTGTTCCTATGTACGAAGAGCTTTATGAGAAAGCATTGGTTAAAGCATAAAAAAAGGTGAAGAATTTAATCCTCACCTTTTTCCTTTTCTTAAACCTATTCAAGAAAATCTAAAATTGATATCTTATCCCAAATGCGATGTCTGGTGTAAAATCATCATGATCTTTATAATCAGAAAATCCAATCTCTGGTCTTAGATCTAAAGATAATAGCAGTGGAATGTCAAAATTATATTCAATACCAATATCCCCGGCGATCAAGGCAAATAAACCATCATTTCTGTCAAAGTCATCATCACGTCTGTTGTCGTCATAATTTCCAAGACCTGCACCTGCACCTACGTACCAGTTAAAACCACCTTCTATGTTCCATACCCATTGGTATAGACCTACAAGCTTAATCGCATCATAATTATTTCCATCTCTCCATCCAAGATCAAATTCCAGACGATTATTATCGCCTCCTACGGCTCTTTGATAAGAAACTTCAGCGCCAACACCACCGCCGTCACCAATTCTTAGACCAAGAGCATTTGCTGATATCTGTTGAGCTTTAAGGTTGCTAAATAAAACAGCTCCCATAGTAAAAGCTGCCAAAAGAACTAATTTTTTCATGTTTGATTTTTTTGTTTGATGTTGACAAATTTATGTTGAATACTAACACAACAACGCAGGTACGAGCAAATGTATTGTTAATATTAATTAAAAAACTGTTAAGTAAGATGAGGGAAAACTTTTAAATTTGAGTATGGAATTAAAGAATGCGCTAGAAGACCTTTCCAGCAATTTATCTGGAAAATTACATTATGATGAATTATGGAAAAGTATTTATGCTACAGATGCTTCAGTATATCGTGAAATTCCATTGGCAGTTGCTTTTCCCCGGGATGAGAAGGATCTTTTGGAGCTTATCAAATTTGCAAAGAAACATGGTACTTCTTTGATTCCAAGAACGGCAGGAACCTCTCTTGCCGGACAATGTACGGGTGATGGTATAGTGGTTGATGTTTCAAAACATTTTACCGATATTATTAAAATAGAACCAGACCAAAAACGGGTTGTTGTAGAGCCTGGTGTTATTAGAGATGACCTTAATAGAACACTGGAAAAATCAGGATTGTTTTTTGGACCAAATACATCAACTTCCAATCGCTGTATGATTGGGGGTATGGTGGGTAATAATTCCAGTGGAACGACTTCCATAAAATATGGAACTACCCGGGATAAGCTCATATCGCTTAAAGTTTTATTAAGCGATGGGACTAAAGCTGAATTTAAGGATCTTAGCCTTTCAGAATACCAGGAAAAATTGAAGTTATCAAACTTAGAAGGCGAAATATATCGTCTTATTGATGCTCAATTAACAAATAAAGCAAATCAGGATGAGATTCTAAATAATTACCCGCCATCCCAACTTCATAGAAGAAATACTGGTTATGCCATTGATGATTTGTTGAATACAGAAATATTTAGTGAATCCAGGCAAGCTTTCAATTTCTCAAAATTAATAGCGGGAAGTGAAGGAACCCTGGCCTTTATTACTGAAATTACCTTGCAGTTAGATGAGCTGCCTCCAGAAAATGCGGCAATGGTAGCTGCTCATTTTTCCAGTGTAGATGCCTGCATGCAGGCGGTTGTACCTGTGATGAAGCATTCTCTCTACACCTGTGAAATGATGGATAAGGTGATCTTAGACTGTACTAAAGAGAGTCATAAGTACAGGGATAATCGTTTTTTTATTGAAGGAGATCCACAGGGAATTTTAATGTTAGAACTTAGAAGTGATTCTGAAGTGGAATTGCAACAACAGGTGGATGCCTTACTGGAAACCTTATCAAGTTCAGGTCTAGGTTATGCCTATCCGGTTCTTTATGATGAACAGATTCATCTGGCTTTAGAGTTAAGAAAGGCAGGTCTTGGTTTGCTGGCAAATTTAAAAGGTGATAAAAAAGCGGTGGCATGTATAGAAGACACTGCAGTTGCCATACCTGTGCTGGCAGATTATATTTCAGATTTCAGTAAGATTATGGAATCGTATGACCAACAGGCGGTTTATTATGCGCATGCCGGGGCAGGGGAGATTCATTTAAGACCTATTCTTAATCTTAAAAAATCTCAGGATGTAGCCTTATTCAGAAATATTACAAAGGATGTTGCCACATTGGTTAAAAAGTATAATGGCTCCTTAAGTGGCGAACATGGAGATGGTAGAGTGAGAGCCGAATTTATTGAATTGATGTTCGGTAAAAAGATTTACGAGCTGCTCAAGGAAATAAAATTCACGTTTGATCCTGATAACATCTTTAATCCCGGAAAGATAGTGGATGCCCCGCCAATGGACTCATTGTTGAGATACGTTCCAGACAGGGAAGAGCCAGAAATAGAAACCATCATGGATTTTTCTGATACCGATGGGATTCTAAGGCTTGCTGAAAAATGCAATGGAAGTGGAGATTGTAGAAAATCTGTTGAATCCGGTGGCACCATGTGTCCAAGTTACCGCGCTACTAAGGATGAAAAAGACACTACCAGAGCAAGAGCAAATGCACTGCGGGAATTTCTCACAAATTCAAATAAAACCAATCGGTTTGATCATCCTGAACTGAAAGAGGTTTTAGATCTATGCATCAGTTGCAAGGGTTGCAAGAGCGAATGTCCTTCTAACGTAGATATGGCTGCATTAAAAGCGGAATTCTTGCATCAATATCACCAAAGTAATAATCCCGGTTTCAGGGATAAAGCTTTTGCCAATATTACCCAGCAGAATGCCAGAGCTTCTAAATTTCCGAAAATCTCGCGTTTTATTATGTCCAATACTTTTACATCTGGAATAGCAAAGAATCTACTGGGCGTCGCTAAGGAAAGGGAGTTACCGGTGATAGCTAAACAAACTTTAAAACAATACTATCTTAAAAATATAGCCCGGTTTCAAATAGAAAATTCAATTAAAACAGTTTATCTTTTTAATGATGAATTTACGAATTACCTGGATGTAGAAGTTGGGAAAGATGCATTGAATTTACTGGCCAGGTTGGGTTACAAGACATTAATTATAGATCATCCTGAAAGTGGACGAAGCCAGATTTCAAAAGGGTTTTTAAATAAAGCTAAGGAACTGGCCAATAAAAATGTGAGTATCTTTAAAGAGCTGATCTCAGATAAAACACCTTTAATTGGAGTGGAACCTTCTGCTATTTTGAGTTTTAGAGATGAGTATTTAAGACTGGCAGATGATAAGATAGGAGCTCAAAAAGTAGCGAAGAATTCTTTAATTATTGAAGAGTTCCTAAAACAAGAGATTGCTTTAGGAAATATCAAACAGGAGCAATTTACAAGTAAAGCGGCCACGATCAAAATTCATGGACATTGTCACCAAAAAGCCTTATCTAATGTTTCCAGAACCTTTGATATTCTTAATTTCCCTAAAAACTATAAAGTAACGATGATCCCTTCAGGTTGCTGTGGGATGGCGGGTTCTTTTGGCTATGAAAAGGAACATTATGAAATAAGCATGAGAATTGGTGAGAACTCTTTATTTCCTGCCATTAGAAAAGCTGATAAAGCTGTAATTATTTCTGCTAACGGAACCAGTTGTAGGCATCAGATCAAGGATGGTACCGGAAGAATAGCTCAGCATCCTGTTAGCATATTAAGAAAAGCATTGAAAAAATCCTGAATGTTAATACTTTTTTAAAATTAATACAGTAGACCTCTAAAACCCTAAATTTAACCCTGTCAAATAGCGATAGGGATAACTGTAATTACCAGGAATGGATAAAGAATTAAGTCTTCAAACCTTAGAAAAGAAATTAATTGAAAGTGAGCGGAAGGTAGCCGTTATCCAAAAAAAGAATAAGGAGCTTAATTCGGAAAATGAAAGACTAAAAAACGAAATTCACTCCTATAGAGAACTCATCCTTTCTTCACCCTCCATGATTACCTTATTAAAAGGGAAAGAACTACTAATTCAAACGGCTAACAAACCAATATTGGATTTTTGGGAGAAGAGTGAAAAGGTAATAGGGAAACCTCTGATTGAAGTACATCCAGATATAAGAGAACAAGGATTAGAATCTTTACTGCATGGTGTTCTGGACACGGGGGAGCCCCAATACGGCTACGAAATGCCTGTTTATATAACCCGGAAGGATAAAAAGGAATTAGTTTACTTCAACTTCATATATCAACCCCAAAAAAACAGGCATAATCAAATTGATAGCGTAGCAGTCATAGCTCAGGAAGTTACACCAAAAGCGAAATATCACGAGAAGATCAAAGAAAGCGAATTTAAGTTTAGACAATTAATTCACTCTTCAAATTCGCTCATTGCAATATTAAGGGGCAAAGATATGATTGTTGAAATCGCTAATGATGCGATCAAATCAGTTTGGGGGAAAGGTAGTGAGATAGAAGGGGAACCATTATTTGAAATCCTACCTGAAATGATCGGTCAGGGTATGCCTGAAATATTTAATAAGGTTTATGAAACCGGGGAGGCATATGTCGCGCAGGAACGTCCCATTATGCATGATCATAAAGGAAAAATGAAGCTTGGGTATTTTGATTTCGTTTATCAGCCTCAGCACAATATTCATGGCAAAGTAGATGGGGTTGCGGTCATAGCTCAGGATGTAACCCAGCATGGAATTCTTAATAAAAAAATTCGTGAAAGTGAGAAAGAATTTCGGGACCTGGTAAATTTCATGCCTCATAAAATTTCAATGATTTCAGCTACTGGAGAACCAATTTTTTATAATAATAGCTGGGTCAGCTATACTGGTAAAAGTTTTGAAAAGTTGGTAGAAAACCCCTGGCAATCCTTAATTCATCCTGATGACAGGCAGCTAGCAGAAGAATTGGTAGCAAAGAGCCTAGAATCTGGAGAAGATATGGATGTTGAATTAAGAATTTTTAATAAAGACGGAAAAGCGAAGTGGCATCTTGCAAGAGCAACAGCAATTAGAAATGAAGAAGGAGTTATAAGCTCGTGGATTGCTTCTAATACAGAAATACATAAGCTTAAAGAGGAAGAAAAAAGAAAAGAGGATTTTCTAAAGCTGGTTAGTCATGAATTAAAAACCCCGGTTACCTCCATTAAAGGATATATACAATTATTACTTTCAATGCTTCCCTCAGAAGAGAAGGAAGAAAGAGATAATGAAAAAATACCGGTTAAGCCTTATCTTAACAAAATAGAAATTCAAATAGAAAGACTTATTAGGCTTATCTCAGAAATGCTCGATTTATCAAGGATAGAGCAAAAAGAATTACAGCTTAAGAAAGAAAGTTTCAGCCTGAATGAACATGTGGAGAATATCATTGAAGATATTTCCTATTCCAATAAGGAAGTTCAAATAGAATTAGAACATAAGAATCAATGCGAAGTATATGCAGACAAGGATAGAATAGGCCAGGTTATAATAAATTTTGTTACCAATGCTTTTAAATATTCCCCTAATGGTAATAAGGTAATAATAAAGGTGTTCGAAAGAAAAGATGACCATGTTGGAGTAAGTATTAAAGATTTTGGAATAGGAATCGCAAAAAAAGAACAGAATAAAATTTTTAAAAGGTTTTATAGAATAGCAGGTAATAAGGATTATACATATGCAGGTTTTGGAATAGGTTTATACCTTTCCAATGAAATAATAAAAAGACATTCTGGAGAAATTATAGTTCATAGTGAAGTGGGGGAGGGCTCCGAATTTATTTTCACATTACCAATAAATAAAGATTAAAAAATGGCAAAGATCCTAATTGTTGATGACGACCAGACTATTGGTTTTATGCTCAGAGATATACTGGAATTTAATGATCATACAGTTACTGTTTCTCAGCAACCCAGAAAGACCAAAGAGAATATTCTGGAAAATGATATAGAATTGATCCTTTTAGATAAATTAATTTCAGGTGTTGATGGAACCGACGTTTGTGCTCAGATTAAGGGAGATGAAGAAGTTGCCCATGTTCCAATCCTTATGATGTCGGCATTGCATAATGTAGACGATATTTGTAGGGAAGCAGGGGCGGTAGATTTTATTTCCAAACCCTTTGACATGGAAACATTGATTGAAAAAATCAACTCAATTCTGAAAAGTCATCCCGTCAAGCCTTAGTTGTGCCTATATTATATTGCTATATCTTGCGCCCCTGGGAGTTGTAGTTTCAACTTCATTAGGCTGAATAAAATATTTAAGCTTTTTTATTTATATTACAGTAATGTAAGATTTTCAGGCAGTCACAAGTCTCATGGTGTTAAAACCTTTTCTGATTATTAGAAATAAGAACAGTTTGTTTTTAGAATTGTGGCCTCTACGTGCTTTTGTCATTTACCATATTTTCAGGTTAACCTTTATTAAAATCCTTCAAAAGTTAACTTGCCGGCAACTTTGGTCACATGAGAGATATTCAGCATGACCTTATTTCATGGCTTTTTTTTGATATCTAAATATAATTTATATAAATACTTCATAAATCAGTCAGTAGTTCTTTGCGCAGAATTAAGAATTATTGATTAAATTTTAAAATGAGAACTATTTGTTACTATAACATTAAATTAGATTCCATTTTTAATTATGTTCTTAAAAAATTACATTTGTTCAAAATCATTTGAATGGCCGGAAATTCCTTTGGTAACTTATTTAAACTAACCACCTTTGGTGAGTCACATGGTGTAGCTATAGGCGGAGTTATAGACGGGTGTCCTGCCGGTCTTGAAATTAACCTTGAAAGTATTCAAAATGACCTGGACCGGAGAAGACCGGGACAATCGGCTATCGTCACTCAACGTAATGAGCCTGATACAGTTGAATTTCTTTCTGGAATTTTCGAAGGGAAATCTACCGGGACCCCTATTGGATTCATTATTAAGAATGCTAATCAAAAATCTAAGGATTACTCTCATATTAAAGATACCTATAGACCTTCTCACGCAGATTATACCTATGACGAAAAGTATGGGGTAAGAGATTATCGTGGTGGAGGAAGATCTTCAGCCAGGGAAACTGCTTGCAGGGTGGTGGCTGGAAGTCTGGCTAAACAATTACTTAAAGATATTAGTTTTAATGCTTTTGTATCTTCTGTAGGAACTATGGAATTACAAAAGGATTATTCTGAACTTGATTTTTCGGAAATTGAAAAAAATCCGGTGCGTTGTCCAGATGCTGAAATGGCAAGTAAAATGGAAGCCTATATTAAGGATATAAGGGCAGATGGGGACACGGTTGGCGGCACTGTGCAATGTGTGATAAAGAATGTACCCAAAGGTTTAGGAGAACCTGTATTTGATAAATTACATGCAGAGCTTGGTAAAGCCATGCTTTCCATTAATGCCGTTAAAGGTTTCGAATATGGCAGTGGTTTTGATGGCACCAAAATGAGAGGAAGCGATCATAATGATCATTTTAATAAAGATGGCTCTACGAAAACTAACTTAAGTGGTGGTATTCAGGGAGGTATTTCCAACGGAATGGATATCTATTTTAAAGTGGCTTTTAAACCTGTTGCTACACTAATTCAGAAACAACGCACTATTAATTCTAAAGGTGAAGAAGTGGTAATGCAGGGTAAAGGAAGACATGATCCCTGTGTAGTTCCCAGAGCTGTGCCTATCGTGGAATCTATGGCCGCTCTAGTTATTGCCGATTTTTACCTTCATAATAAATCATCGAAAATCTAATTATTAGAAATACCAGAACATGAAAAAACTTGCACTGCATTGGCAGATACTATTAGGAATGGCTGCCGGGGTCGTTTTTGCCCTTATCATGACTAATTTTAGTTGGGGAGCAGAATTTGTTGGCGATTGGATCAAGCCATTTGGTAATATTTTTATCAATGCCTTAAAATTAATTGCAGTGCCGTTAATCCTGGCTTCACTTATAAAAGGAATTTCTGATCTTAAGGATATTTCCAAGCTCTCCAAGATGGGAACTCGAACTATTGCCACCTACATCATTACTACAGTGATAGCAGTTTCAATAGGGCTTCTTCTTGTAAATCTAATTGGTCCGGGACGTACTATTTCTGAAGATACCCGAAGTGACCTTATTACCAGTTATGAAGGAGATGCTTCAGTTAGGATATCTGATGCGCAGAAGCAAAAGGATGCAGGACCTTTACAGGCGCTGGAAGATCTTGTGCCAAGCAATATTATTGGAGCAGCAGGGGATAATGGGAATATGTTGCAGGTGATATTTTTTGCTATTTTCTTCGGAATCGGACTGATCCTTATTCCGGAAAAAACAGCTAAACCGGTAAAGGATTTCTTTGATGGTTTTAATGAAGTCATCCTGAAAATGATTGATCTCATAATGCTTACGGCGCCTTATGGTGTTTTTGCATTGTTAGCAGCCCTGGTGGTAGAGTCTCCAAGTGCTGATCTATTTGCGGCTCTTGCCATGTATGCCTTAACCGTATTAATAGGTTTAGCCCTGATGATCGGGGTGTATACTCTTCTAGTTTGGGTATTCACAAAAAATACACCTTCTTTCTTTATCAACGGAATTGCACCTGCACAATTACTGGCATTTTCCACCAGCTCTAGTGCCGCGACATTACCGGTTACTATGGAAAGGGTAGAGGAGCATATGGGAGTACATAAAGAAGTCACCAGTTTTGTATTGCCAATTGGCGCCACCATAAACATGGATGGAACCAGCCTTTACCAAGCTGTGGCAGCTGTTTTTATCGCCCAGGCATTTGGAATGGATCTTAGTATTGGAGCCCAGTTAGGAATTATAGCAACTGCCACCCTTGCCTCTATAGGTTCTGCTGCTGTACCAGGAGCAGGAATGGTCATGTTGGTGATAGTGCTTGCTCAGGCCGGGATTCCTGAGGCTGGTTTAGCCCTGATATTTGCAGTAGACAGACCCCTGGATATGTGTAGAACAACCGTTAATGTAACTGGTGATGCCGCTGTATCCTTAATGGTTGCTAAATCTGTAGATATGATGGGGCCTCCTAACGTAAAGAACTGGGATGATGATTATCATCCGGAAACTGAACCTGTTACTGAAACAGAAAAAGTTTAGTCCAGAAATTTAGATCTTAGTTCGGGAGTTGGGATCATGCATTGTTCCTTCTTCCCGAACCATTTATAGCGATTATTTGCTATAAAGTCATAAACTCCATCCCTCAATGATTCAGGAATAAAAAGAAAGTGTTTTAAAAGTGAATATCCACCAGAAAGATCCCTGGAAATTTCCAGAGCTGCGGTTGATTTTTTATAATAAGCTACACCGGGCTCAATTAAAATAATAGAATCTAATTCTTCCGGATCCAAATCTCGTTCTTTTACTAGTTTTTTGCCAATGTTACTTTGCAGGGAGGCGAACCTGAATATATCTTTCTTATCATGTTTGATAATGCGCTGAACTGCATCATCACAAAGATTACAGACGCCGTCAAAGAGCACGATCTTTTTATTTTTAGGAATATTGCTCATATCTTATTTTTTAGCCGATTGCACGAGTTCTAACTGCTCCAGTCCAACCGAGGTGGTGAACATTCCGTAATTTACGATAGCTTTTCCTTTTTCTATCGTATCTATTGAACCCACAGCTTTTCCATCTTCCAGACGAACGCGATCTCCTATTTTAAGTTTTGCCTTAGGCTTATTAGCCTCCTGCTTTTTAATCTGTTCTTCTTTCTTTTTCTCTTCTTGCTTCTTTTCTCTAATTGGCTTTATTTTTTTCTGAACTTCCTGCTTTAATTGTCTTTCCTGTGCCTTCTTTCTTTTTTGCTCTTTAGCAGTTTCTTTCTTTCTCTTTGAATTTTCAATTTCCACAAGCTTTAAGAATTCACCAATAAGTTCTTTCTTCTTTTTGTTGCTGAAATACTTTTCGCTTAGATCGTTCACTTTCTGACCTAAATAGATAAGTCTTTGGTTTGCATCATAGAGCTCCTGGTAGTTCTCTAATTTCTGCTGTATTTTCGAATTTACCTGTTCAAGTTTATCTTTTTGTGCAGCAGCTTTTTCTTCTTTTTGCTTTAAAGAATCTGTTGTTTTTCTTAGCACAGATCTTTCTTTCTGAAGTTTCGCAATACTTCTGTCAAAACGTATTTTACCACGCTCTACCTTCTTTTTAGATCTGTTAATAAGACTGTACGGAATTCCGTTTTTCTGAGCAACTTCAAAAGTAAAAGAGCTCCCGGCTTCCCCAACCATAAGTTTATAGATGGGCTCCAGTGTTTTATTATCAAACATCATGTTGGCATTGCTCATTTCTAGTAGTTCACTTGCCAGCTTTTTGAGATTCGCATAATGTGTGGTTAAGATCCCGTAAGAGCCTTTTTCATAAAAGACCTCAAGAAATGTTTCAGCCAGAGCGCCCCCTAATTCAGGATCACTCCCCGTACCAAATTCATCAATTAAGAACAGGGTTTTATCATCACATTTTTTGAGAAAATAATTCATGTTCTTCAACCTGTAGCTATAGGTACTTAAATGATTTTCTATAGACTGGTTATCGCCAATATCTGTAAGTACTTTCTTGAAAATACACATCCGGCTATATTCATGTACAGGAATAAGGAGTCCGCTTTGTAGCATCACCTGTAATAAACCAACAGTTTTAAGGGTAATACTCTTACCGCCGGCATTGGGCCCGGAGATAACCATGATGCGGTTATTAGGCATCAACTCGATACTCTGCGGAAAGGTTTTTTCTCCTTTTTTCTTATTGCTTAAATAAAGTAATGGATGATAGGCATCCTGAATATGAAGTTCTCTTTCCCTGGTGATCTTTGGCAGGACCCCATTTATTTTTTCAGCATATTTAGATTTGGCGGAAATTACATCCATATCACTGAGCAAATCCTGGTATTCTATTAATATCTCCCGGTAAGGTCTTGAAAACTCGGTTAGATCTTTCAGGATTCTTTTTACCTCTTCCTTTTCTTCATATTCAAGGTTATTCAGCTCCCTTGTAAATTGATAGGTAGCTTCTGGTTGAATATAAACAATGCTTCCAGTTTTGGAGTTACCCATAATGCCGCCTTTTACTTTGCGACGGTGCATGGAACTAACAGCAAGAACCCTTACATTTTCAACAACACTTTCTTTAATTTCATCCAGATAGCCGTAAGACTGATAGGTAGTTAAAGCCGAATTAAAACTGGAATTAATCTTTCCTTTTACAGAATTAATTGATCTTCTTAAATTTTGAAGCAGGGGAGATGCATCATCTTTCATCTCACCAAACCTATCTATGATTCCGTTTATCCTGTCAGTAAGACTTAAATCAAATTCAATATGAGAAACCGTTTCAGATAATACAGGATAGTTTTCCTGAAATTTTTTGAAATACTTTAAGTGAGAGTTTACAGTTTCGGTAATAGAGGCTATTTTTCTGAAGCCGCCAATTTCAATAACCGAGCCTTCAATACCCAGCATTTTAATTTCCGGTTGAATAGAATCAAAACCATGATTAGGTATCGGCTGATCTACCGTTTTCGAATCAAAGTATTCTTTAGTTTGATTTAGACCGAAAACTGTTTTTTTAAAACTTGGATAAGGTTGAATGCTAAGAGCTTTTTCTTTTCCCTGCCCGGTCACGCATAATTCACTAATTTGATCACACACTACCGGAAACTCAAGATCATCAAGGCTCCTGGAACTTATTTTTATCATATCAATTTTCCCTACTTTTGAGGCACTGCAAAGTTACTTAATTCTAATGAACGTAAGAATACACCAAAGCTGGAAAAACGAGTTTGAAAATGAATTTGAAAAGGAATATTTTAAAGATCTTATAGGTTATGTGAAACACGAATATTCAAAACATAAATGTTTTCCTCCGGGACCTGAGATTTTTGCCGCATTCGATCATTCTACCTTTCAGGAAACAAAGGTGGTTATTCTGGGGCAGGATCCTTACCACGGAGTGAATCAGGCCAATGGTTTGTGCTTTTCTGTAAGAGACGGAATTCCTATTCCGCCTTCGCTTATTAATATTTTCAAAGAAATAGAAAGCGACCTGAATAAACCTGTCCCTCCTACAGGAAACCTTGAACGCTGGGCAAGTCAGGGAGTTTTGCTTTTGAATGCTACTTTAACGGTTAGAGCTCATCAGGCAGGATCACATCAAAAGAAAGGATGGGAAACTTTTACAGATCAAGTGATACGAACTATTTCTGAAAAAAAGGAAAATGTAGTTTTTTTACTTTGGGGTGGATATGCCAAGAAAAAAGCTAAATTTATTGATGCTTCTAAGCATCTTATTCTAACGAGTGGTCATCCATCACCCTTGAGTGCGAACAGAGGATACTGGTTTGGGAATAAACATTTTAGTACAGCGAATAATTATCTGAAGCAAAATGGCCGAAAAGAAATAGACTGGTAATACTAATATAGCCGACAGATAATTTTGTCGGCTATATAATTATTCTGTAATTAATCTATAATACTAGAATCTGTATCCCAGATTTACCATAATTTGCCCTACAATGGTAGGTGAGTTTGAATTAAATAAATTTCTTCCAATACCTCCACTAAAATCTGCTTTAAATCCGCCAGAAGAAATTAGTTTTCCACCAATTCCAAATCCTAGTGCGAAATCTGTAAATCTCATCTCTTCTTGTTCTACGAGTTCATCTCCAACATAATAAAACTCTTCGCCGTAATCCCCATTGGAGATCATTCCGAAAGCATGTACATAGAATCCACGTGCATAATTAGAACTAAAAAAATGTTTGTATTTTCCGGTTAAGGCGATATCACGATAGAATTCATCTGCGATCTCTTCATTAAACTGAACCCAAAATTCGGTGCTCCAGCTTGAATCTTCATTGATATAGCGTTCATAACTTATATCTAAAGCTCCAACAGCAATAAGCGATAAGGCATTAATACTTAATTCGTTTTTGCCGAAATTTTCATCTTTCAAAAAGCCGGTTTCGTTGTTTCTTTCTCCATCTTCATCTTCTTGCTGAGCCTGGACATTTAAACAGAAAAGCAGTAGCAACACGGGGAGTAATAATCTTTTCATTTAATAATCGTTAATTGATTTCGCAATCAAAAATAGGATTAATGGTATAAAAAACTATCGTTTAGAGCTAAAAATTATATGATAAATTCTGAGTGAAAATTTTGTTTTTAAAAGTGTATTGTCTTAGTGATTGATTCCCAGGCATATTTATTTAAATTACACTAAAAAAAGTTTAGCAATCCAGTAAAATTAATTTAAACTATCCCCCGTAATCATTAATTTCGTGACATAAAAAAGCCGACAGAATTGCCGGCCTATTTTACCAAACTAATTAATTATTCGAGCATTCTAACAATCGCGGATTCACCGATAAATAATTTATTTTCTAATACCCAAAGATTTCCTTTTTTATCAAAAGTAATAGCTCCAGGATAAACCAGTCCGGTTGCTACTTCTTTTTCAACCAGTCCCGTTTCCGTATTAACAGCAATAATGGAACCACCACCCCACGGGATATCAGGAACTACGGAAGATAACCAACTGTTAGAATCAAATTGAACTATATATAGAAGACCATCAGGCCCTATTTCAAGATCAATTACTGAAGTTAATCCAGCAATTAGTACGTTGCAATCTGCTGAACCATTAATTTCAGAACAAACCAGATTAGAACCATCGGCAGGCATTTTCCAAACTCTGGAGAGACCTACAGGAAGTCCTGCCGGGGTACCACCTGTTAATTCTCCCACATATACATAACCATTATCCCCTATGGCAACAGAAGTTGGTACGGGTTGAACATAACAAGTGATATCCTCATTGCCATCAGTCGTTTCAAATAATTGCATCCATTCGCCTTCAGGATTTAAGGGAGGTGTTAAAATAGCTTTCCAATCTACATTGCCCTGTGTAGTCGCCTGTAGTATAGTGTTTCCTGCAGCATCTGCAACAATGGCTGTTTCACCATCAAAAGCTGTAACCTTGTAAGGATTATTCTGTGGACCAGCAGAAAAAACTAACTCCCCATTATCAGTAAATTCTTCTTCACATTGTTGATTTTTCCATTGCAGACCTTCGAAGGCATCCGGATCGTTTTCCCTTTCAAATTTAGCCAGATCTGCTACCATCCTAACCTTACCCTTAGATGCTCTATATAATTCTCCTGTGGTGGCAAGGTCTGTTCCTGCAGTAGTAAAAAAAGCATTTCCAGCACCAATAGATTCTACTCCGTGTACATCACTGGCAACATCCAAACCTATCATTGTAGAGATCTCTCCGTTTTTTATAAGTTTGATACTTCTTTCTCCTGAAAATTCATTCAGTCCAACGAGAATACTTCCGTCTGGTGCTGCTGAAATGTCAAATACAAGGGCTCCTGGAAATTCGTAAGGACCTGCATCTATATTCCTGTTCGCTTTTAGATCTGATACCACTCCAGGTAGCTCACTGGTCTCTTTTTCACACGAAACAAAGAAAACCGTAGTAAAACTTAAAAGCAACAGATAGATTGTTCTAAGATTAATTGATTGTTGGTTTGAATTTTTCATAATATAAAATTTTGGTTAAACATTAATAATTAATCTGTTTAAAACAGTGTTAGTCAATAGATCTTCTACATAATATTGCAAGAAGTAGGATTGTAGTTCTTATGGTGAGATGGGTCAATAATGGCACTTCATATTTTATGAAGATCCTTTGGAAAATTATCATAAAGTGGGGGATTTAATCTTCTATCCTCCCATCATTTTTCCAAAAACATTTTCATTCATATCTATTTCCTGACAATTTTGAAATTCAGGGATTCTAATGTCATTATGGGAAGGGTAGGTATAGGTTACAGAACCCTCTTTTGCCTCCATAGAATAGATTTTCTTGAGCCTACCATATTTATCAAATAATATATAGCTGTCTTTTCCATCTCCGTTTATCATCGTAAATTTCTGGCAGGTTCCATCATCACAATTAACAGTGCTTTTTACAAGTTCACTATGAGATTCTAACATCTTAGGATTGTAAAAATAGGCCCATCCGGTTATGGGTGGAAAATTAGATGGAGCATTCAGCATTCCGAAATTATTCTTATAATAATCTGCTCTTGTTTTTTCCATATTAATACCACTGGGAAGAGTATTCCCTTTTAATCCTTCTTCTACGTGAGAAAAAGCCTTATTGAGGTCTAGTTTTGCTTTTACACATCCATCATTACTCTGCATATAGATGTTGTTTTCTCTATCAAAATAGATAGGTTCAACCTTAGGATCATGAAAGTCCATCTTCATGGCCATGGTTTCAGTATTCAACATTAAAGTGACCTTTTTTCCTTGGGTCTGTACCACCGAAGTAACACCAGGAAAACTCAATGGATTTTCAGGGTCTACAACCGCGATCTTTTCATTGGGATTTGTATTTTCCGAGCTTTCATTATTTGAAGAGACCCGGTTATCAGCACCGGAATTATCAGGATTTGCATCGAGCCCTCTCGAGAAAAGATCCTGAAATGGCTGTTTGACTTCTACTGCAGCTGGAACATTCACTGTTACTGGTTCATACTGGAATTTATAAGTTCCATCTCCTTTTATCTGTTGAGTATTTACATTTGCATAGATCTCAGAAAGACGTCCTTGTTCATCGAATAATACCCATGAACCTTCATATTCAGGATCGTTATATAGAAATTTAGGACAGATTCCTCCACCGGGACATGCTCCGGTAGTTTCTGTATATTCATGTGTTCGGAAATGTTCAGGTTTATAAATAAAGGCCCATTCAACTATTTGGAATGTATTGAGATTCATTCCTTTTTCCTTAAACTTTTCTGTTGCTTCAAGGGTTGCTTCCGGTGGAAGCTTTAACATGCCAATAGACATCATTGGCATCATAAATGCCATCGCATCAGATTTAAATATACCGGTTTTCTCCCAGCGTTCTTCATGGTCGTTGTAGCCATATTGAAAACCTTCACTATCAATAAAAATTGGTGTATCATTATCTGGGGAAACTCCACGGGCGGCAATTTCATCACTATCAAAATAATATTCACTCCCTTTTCCTTCGCTATCAGATGTCAAAACAACAACGTCTGATGTATAAAAAGATCTTTTAGCCTCTGTATTTATGAGTTTTGCCTTATTCGCACCAGGATCTACGCTATAGGAGCTGGTCTTTACCTGATTTGGAGAAGATACGTTAACAGGATTCGGGTCTACAACGCTATCAAAAGAGCTTTCAACTACTTGTTCTGTCTTTTGCTCTGTTTTTTTAAGCAGGACTTTTTCAGTAGTATTCTCTACCGTTTTTTTTAGTTTCTTTAATATCTGAGCCTCTACACTATAACCTGAAATAATTAAACAAGATAATAGTAAAACTAATTTTGCCCTCATGATACCCTTTTTAAATAAAACTTTCACACACTTCCAGCAGCAATGCAAGAACTGACGATTGGGGCTAAATTAGGGGGGAGGATAGCTTAAGCTTATGCTTAAATAAGCTTTTTTTTGCAGAAAAAATATATTCATGCAAATATACAAAGTAAATATAATTTATTTTATAATATACTGAATATTAACCAATTATAGGAGGTAAAGTTGAAAGATGTAATGTTTAAATTGAAATGAATAAAATGTATAGAAATAAAAAGTTTGCTCAAATCCACCATTCTCAGGGAAGAGCCTCGTGAAATTGTTTACTTAAAATTATGGATAATTTTTTTGGAATCTTTTTTATCTTGAATAAGATTTAAATCCAGTAGTTTTTGCTGAACCTTTTCCAGATCGTTTAAACTTATTTGCTCCTGACTCCAGCTAGTAAGATCCAGCCACTTTCTTATATCTTCAAGTTTCTGTCCATATCTTTCGGAAAGTTCAAAATCGATATTTTTCTGAAGTTTAAAGCTTTCAGTTTCTTTATTCAATACCTGTAATATGATCTTTAATTCTTTAGAATCCTTTTCCAAGCTTTTATCTGAAGCTGCTATCACAAAACATGGCCATGGAGTAGGGCAGTCTGCGATTAATCTAAAGGTCTTATCATCTACAAGGGGTTTTGTGGTAAAATGCTCCCACATAAAATATTGGGCATCATCTTTTTTAAGTGCGTCAATAGCTCCCTCCAGATTATTAACAATTTCAAACTGAAGTTCTTTTGTGTCCCAGTTTAAATGTTCTGCATTCACATAAGCCATTAAATGAGAACCGCTGCCCATTCGACTTATCGCAGCTTTCGTGTTTTTGAGGTCCTTTAGGTTTTTATAGGAAGATCCCGCATTTACATGAATCCCCCAAATGAGTGGACTCGAAATATAGGTTTGAATGATCCTGCTGTTATTTCCATTAATAATATCCCTGATAATACCTTCAGTAAGGATTACCGCGACATCAATCTCTCCAGATCGTAAAGCTTTGCACATTGCTCCGGTTCCTTCTGGAAAATCTTTCCATATTACATCAACACCTGCTTCTCTAAATTTCCCGTTCTCTATACAGCGATGCCATGGAAGATTAAAATGTTCTGGTACACCACCTACTTTGATCGTTTTCATGATTCGTGCTTTTTCTTCAGGTAATTATATATCTCGTATTGCGATCGTATCTCTTTTTCATTTTTTTTACGCTCAACATATTTATTGCTCTCTTCGGGATCCTGTATACGCGCCTTTACATTATCGTTTAATTGAATATCCAAGATTTCCCTGAATTCTTTCTTAATATCTTCATCCAGCACCGGAGAAATAACCTCTATTCTTCTATCCAGGTTTCTGTTCATCCAGTCTGCACTTCCGTAAAACATTAATTCATTACCGGCATTTTCAAAAAGATAAATTCTTCCATGCTCCAGGAATCTGTCTACTACGCTGGTTATATAAATATTTTCGCTTAAACCTTTAATCCCGGGAATTAAGCAGGTGAATCCACGTATGAGCATTCTAATCTCAACACCTGCCTGACTTGCTTTATATAGAAGTTGAATCATTTCTTCATCTTCCAGGCTATTCATTTTGGCAGTGATCTTAGCTTTTTTCCCTTCTCGTGCATTTTCTATCTCATTGTAAATGAGTTTAACAAACTCCTGCCTGGTAGAAAACGGAGAGATTAAGAGATTCTTCTCTCTTGGAATTATAAGTTCACCTTCCAATACTTTAAATAATCTATAAAGCTCTTTCGTGATATTCTTATTTGCCGTAAAAATTGCATGATCGCAGTAGATCGCAGATGTTTCTGCATTAAAATTTCCGGTTCCTATATAGGCGTACCTTACAGTTTCATCACCTTCCTGCCGGGAAATAAGCATGATCTTAGAGTGTACTTTTACTTTAGGAAAACTATAAATAACATTAGCTCCTTTTTCTTCAAATTTGCGTCCCCAACTAATATTATTTTCCTCGTCAAATCTTGCTTTTGCTTCCACAAAGACTGTCACTCTTTTGCCATTTTCAAGAGCCTTCATCAGGGAGTTTGTCAATTGGGATTCATCAGCAACACGATACAATGAAATACTAATTTCCGTCACCTTTTCATCTTCAGCAGCCATATCTACAAACTTTTCCACATACGAAAAAGACATGTATGGAAAATGCAGCGACTGATCTTTTTCTGCAATATCTTTAAAATAGTTTTTGCTCTTATCTAATGTTTTATGAGGAAGAGCAGGCAGGTCTTTAAAATGTAATTTTTTATTATTTGTAGGATCTGGAAAAGAAAAGAAATCTTTGAAATTATGATACTGCCCGCCCGGCATCATATCTATTTTCCCAAGCTTTAAAAGTTTTCTTACTTTCTTCTGAATATCTTTAGGCATTTTTGCGTCATACAGAAGTCTGGTAGGCTGTCCATCTGTACGTTGTTCTAAGGAGGTGTAGATCTTTTCTGCCAGTACCCCTTCGTAGATGTCGTCTATATAAAGTTCAGCGTCCCGAGAAAGTTTAATCTCATAGATACCCGTAATATTATCTTCTGGAAAGATCTTAAAAGCCTCATGTCTTACAATTTCATCCAGGTAAGTGATATTGAGCTCGTTTTTAACGTCTTCCATCATTACAAAACGACCACATTCTTCAACCGGAATATTAACAACCGCCAGTTTATCTTCGTTTTCAAAAGTGACTAGAAAATAGAGTACTGAATTTTCAAGGAATAACTCATTTTCCTTTTCTAGATCAAGAATAATAGGGTTTATATGTTTCTCTATCTTTTTATTGAATAATGTTTCAATAAATTTTTTGTGCGTGTGGTTGAAGTGCTTTGCATCCCGAATATGGATTCCATTTTCCGCCAATTCAGGGATAATCTGGTTTTTATAAATATCACCAAAGACATCTTGCTGATCTTTTACTTCCTGGATGATCTGTTTCGTGATTTTAGAGGGGCGAAGTGCTAATTTTTTACGGATGCTTTTCTTCACCCTTTTCATTTGGCGTAGTTGAGACACCCGTACTCTAAAATATTCATCAAGATTAGAGGAGAAAATGGCCAGAAACTTAATCCTTTCATATAAAGGATTTATCTTATCTGCGGCCTCCTGAAGAACCCTTTCATTAAAACTTAACCAATTTAGATCTCTGTGTCTAAAATGTTCTTCATTTGGTTGCTCCATGGACTATCAGTTGTTTGATCAAAAATACAAAGTAGACCAAGCATTGCTTTTAATATATTGTTAAATAAGGCCTTTATTGAACAATCTTATCAAGGGTATACTTGATTAAATTATCCATCATTTCTGAAGCGTTTTCAAGAAACTCACCTTTTGGACGATTGGCAAGTACAAGGTTCAGAGAAGCAGCATTATGGCCTAATAATTTAGAGATGCCATAAATACCTGAAGTTTCCATCTCAAGATTGGTTACTGCATGTCCTTTGAACTTGAAACCGGCGATTTTATCATTCATTTTATCATCTGGAACCGCAGCACGTAGTACTCTTCCCTGCGGCCCATAGAATCCAACATTCGTGCCTGTAAAACCTTTGATGGTTATTTCAGAATTAAATTTATTTATAAGATCTTTTCCTCCTTCAACCACATAGGGAAGGGCCTTTTTAGAAGACCAGTTTGTTTGTTCAACAAAAGCATCTGCAATATCTTTTCTTAAAAAAGAATCGTCTTTATAATAATGCATAAGACCGTCAAATCCTAAAGCCAGTTCGCTAATTATATAACTACCAATAGATATTTCTTCTCTAATAGACCCTGTAGTACCAATTCTAATAATATCAAGGCTCGTAAGCTCGTCTTTGATCTTTTTGTTTTCCAGGTCAATATTCACCAGGGCGTCTAATTCGGTAAGAGCTATATCAATATTATCGGTTCCCATCCCGGTAGACATCACTGTAATTCTTTTGCCCTTATAGGTTCCGGTATGTGTACAAAATTCTCGCTTCTGTTTTTTTACCTCAATAGCATCAAAATGTACACTTATTCTGGAAACTCTTGCCGGATCGCCAACGGTAATAATAGTATTGGCTAATTCTTGTGGTAACAAACCAAGATGATAAATAGAACCATCCTCGTTGAGGATTAATTCTGAAGCTTCTAAACTCATTCTATAATTTTAATAATCGGTGAGATTCAGATTCATAGAGAAAATCATACATTTCAGCACCGCCAAAATATTCCTCATTTTTGAGATCTCTGTAAAAATTCTTTTTGCCTGCAAGTACCAGGTTTCCCTGTTCAGTAAGAACAATTCTATTTTCTGTTTTCTCGAAGAAAATAGACAACTTTTCAATAAGCCTTTTCATTTGGGTATCGCTATAGCCATAATATCCTTGATATTGTAGCGCATACCCTAAAAGATGATTCTCATTCTTAATGTCATAATTTTCTATAAGTCGAAGAACGTTTCTTTCTAAAGAATTGATTCCGGTAATACTATTGGGAAATCTTTCAACATGTGCTCTAATACAACTGGATAAATATTCAAAATTAGTGTTAACCTTTATCTGGGGTTTCAGTTTCAAAGGATTGTCACCACAATATAATTCCCAGATAAGAACGGCTACTTCAATATCTTCAACATTAAGCTGAATGCTATTCTTATAATGATTCTCCAGTTCCTTAAGATTAAGTTGAGATAAAGGTTGCAGTTCTTTTTCGCCCTGAAGTTTCTTACTGCAAACAAGGGATATAGGGATCTCACCATGTTTATCTTTTAAAAAACTAATTGCCGCCAGCATATTTATATGACAAAAAAGATCAAATTCAAACCAAAGAACCACATTGTCATAATTTTTTAGAGACTTAAGCCTTTTTATTTCAGAAATAAAACGCTTTTCGTAATTCTCTGAAGAAATATTATAAGCCTTAAGAAGGAATTTTTTCCTTGCTTTAAAAAATTCAGAATTTATCTCTTTTCGGGTAGGCCCTTCACAAAGCAGTTCTCTCCAAATGACGATTTCACCAGGCAAATTTAATTCCTGCATCTGCTCAGCAAGACTGTCACCGTTTACAATGTGTAGGGTTTTAGTTTCCATTTTATAATACTAAAAAGCGTGTTAGGTTAACCTCCAACACGCTTTACTTTATATCCCTCTTTTTTGAGTATTTTCATTACTTTTTCCCTATGATCTCCCTGAATTATGATCTCTCCATCTTTAGATGAACCTCCTACACCACATTTTTTCTTAAGCATTTTGCCTAAAGCAATTAGATCTTCATCAGAACCTTTAAAGCCCTTGATGATAGTAACTGTTTTACCACCACGACCTTTATTGCTAAAATGAGCTTCAAGCTGCTGATCTTTTGGAGAAAGTTCTTCACTGTGTTCTCCATCATTATATTCAGATTCGTCAAAATCATCATTTGTGGAAAAAACGAAACCTCCCAGATCTTCAAGGCCTAATTTCTTCTTTGCCATCTTTCTTACTTTTTAAGGCCTATCTCTACAAGACGCTGATGTAAAAACTCACCAGCGGTAATGTCTTCATATTGCTTCGGGTGGTCTTCATCAATACATTCTTCAAGACAATCCAGTTTCATTTCACTTCTGGGATGCATAAAGAAAGGAATAGAGTATCTTGGTTTTCCCCACTGATCTTTAGGTGGATTTGTAACCCTGTGAATAGTAGATCTCAATTTATTGTTGGTATGTCTTTCCAACATATCACCCACATTAATAACCAGTTCATCTTCCTGGGGAATAGCATCTATCCATTCTCCATCTTTCCTTAAAACCTGGAGACCTCCAGTAGATGCTCCCATTAATAAGGTGATTAGGTTAATATCTCCATGCGCACCAGCTCTAACCGCTCCTTTAGGTTCTTCCTGAATAGGAGGGTAGTGTATAGGTCTTAATATACTGTTGCCGTTACTTGCCCAGTGATCAAAATAATGCTCATCAAGGCCTATATATAATGCCAAAGCTCTTAGTACATAAATCCCTGTCTTTTCAAGCATTCTATATGCTTCCATTCCTGTGTGGTTGAAATCTTTCAATTCTTCCACTTTTACATTTTCAGGATATTCTTCGGTGAGGTTCGCATCTTCAGAAGGTTCCTGACCAAAATGCCAGAATTCTTTAAGATCTCCTTCTTTTTTACCTTTAGCATGTTCCTTTCCAAAAGAAATATATCCTCTTTGCCCTGCAAGGCCTTCGATTTCATACTTCTGTTTTGTCTCAACAGGAAGATCAAAAAATGATTTTACTTCTTTATAAAGTTCTTCCACAAGATCATCACTTAGAAAGTGATTTTTCAAGGCCACGAAACCAATTTCTTCATAAGCTTTACCAATCTCGTTTACGAACTTTTCTTTGCGCTTTGGATCATCTGATAGAAAGTCGGCCAGATTTACGCTAGGTATGTTATTCATTGCCATTTTAAGCAGTATTTAATTTTATGGTAACAGGCAAAGTTAAGTAAAATAAAGGGATATGCCGATTGTTTATATTTTTCTTAGCATATAGAAATTTGGTTACATTTGAGATATAAAATTATTTTATGCTTTCAAATAACACCAGATCTTTACGAATAGAGTATAAGGATACCCAACTATCAAATGATGTTTTAATAGATCTTTACAAGTCTATGCTGAAACCCAGAATGATAGAAGAAAAGATGCTCATTCTTTTAAGGCAGGGTAAAATATCAAAATGGTTTAGCGGAATAGGCCAGGAGGCAATATCGGTTGGTGTTACAAAATCTTTAAATAAAGACGAATATATTTTGCCAATGCATAGAAACCTGGGGGTTTTTACGAGTAGAGAAATACCATTGAATCGTTTGTTTGCTCAGTGGCAGGGAAAAGCTTCAGGATTCACTAAAGGTAGAGACCGTAGCTTTCACTTCGGAACCCAGGAGTATAAAATTGTGGGTATGATCTCACACTTGGGCCCTCAGCTTGGAGTAGCAGATGGTATCGCGCTGGCTCATAAATTGAAAAAAGAAAAAAAGTTAACAGCAGTTTTTTCCGGGGAGGGAGGAACCAGTGAGGGTGATTTTCATGAAGCTCTCAATATCGCTTCAGTCTGGGATTTACCGGTTTTATTCTGTATTGAGAATAATGGTTATGGTCTTTCTACTCCAACCAGCGAACAATATCGCTGTAAAGATCTTGCCGATAGAGGTGCAGGCTACGGGATGGAGTCTCATATTATTGAGGGAAACAATATTCTCGAAGTATACACTAAAATTTCTAAAATAGTAGAGAGTGTTAGAAACGAACCTCGCCCGGTTTTAATTGAATTTAAAACTTTTAGAATGCGCGGGCATGAGGAAGCAAGTGGGACCAGGTATGTACCACAGGAACTCATGGATGAGTGGCAGTTAAAGGATCCGGTTCAAAATTTTGAAGAATACCTACTCAAAGAAAATATTCTGAATGACGATACAAAAGAAAAATTTAGAAGTGATATTCTTTCTGAAATAGATGAAAACCTGCAGTTAGCTTTTTCTGAAGATCAGATCGTTACTGATTCAATTAAAGAGTTAAATGATGTGTTTGAAAATTCTGTTTACCAGGAATTTGCACCAAAAAATAAAAATGAAAACATTAGGTTTATAGATGCTATTTCCAAGGCCTTAAGAGAATCTATGAAAAAGCATGATGATCTTGTTTTGATGGGACAGGATATTGCAGATTATGGAGGTGTTTTTAAAATTACAGAGGGTTTTGTAGAAGAATTCGGCAAGGATCGTATACGCAATACACCAATTTGTGAATCTGCTGTGGTAGGAGCTGCCATGGGGCTTTCAATAAACGGAATGAAGGCTATGGTGGAAATGCAGTTTAGCGACTTTGTAAGTTCTGGTTTCAACCCCATTGTGAATTATCTGGCAAAGGTTAAATACAGATGGGATCAAAATGCCGATGTAGTAATTAGAATGCCCTGTGGTGGAGGTGTTGGAGCAGGACCTTTCCATAGTCAGACCAATGAAGCCTGGTTTACACAGGTTCCCGGTTTAAAAGTTATTTACCCAGCATTTCCATATGATGCCAAAGGACTTCTTAACACAGCCTTTAATGATCCCAATCCGGTGCTGTTTTTCGAACATAAAGGCCTATATAGAAGTATAAGACAGGACGTGCCGGTAGATTATTACACCTTGCCCTTCGGAAAAGCCTCGAAAATTAGGGAAGGCAATGAAGTTAGCATTATAACTTACGGTTTGGGAGTTCATTGGGCTATAGATGTTTTAGACGAAATGGAATATGAACAAGCAGATCTTATTGATCTTAGAAGTCTGCAACCGTTGGATATAGATGGCATTTGTGCATCGGTTACCAAAACCAGCAAAGCGATTATTCTTATTGAAGATTCAGTTACTGGGAGTTTTGCTGCTGAAATTTCAGCGATTATTTCTGAAAGATGTTTTGAAAGTCTTGATGCACCTGTTATAAGGGTGGGCAGCATGGATACTCCAATTCCTTTTGCACATGAACTCGAACAACAATATTTGCCCAAAGAGCGATTTAAAATGAAATTGAAAGATTTGATAGAATATTAATACGCTTTTATAATAACACTAAAGTAATTAAGAATCCTTAACAAATCCACTGTTAAATTATTAATAATCTTTTGTTGACGGGCTAGACCTACAGTAATTTAGATTCAACTAATCAATTAAATCTATAAATTATGGTACGTTTAATCGTTATTTTTCTGATTATCGCGATCATTGCTGCAATCTTTGGATTCGGTGGTGTCGCCGAAGGAGCTGCAGATATTGCTAAGATCATTTTCTACATTTTCCTTGTATTGCTAGTGATTTCCCTTTTAAGTAGATTATTCAGAAGATAATTTAAAAATCAGTTTATATCATCCAATGTGTTCTTTATAGAGTGCGCATTGGATTTTTAGTTTAAATCAAACTTACAAATGAAGAAGTATTTAATTTTATTTACCATTGCTGCGCTCATTGCGTCATGCGGTGGAACCAGCAAAGTGGCAAAAGAAGCACGTAAAACTTTTGACGGTGATTGGATCCTTACCAGTATTACTTATCCTAATAACCCGGGAGATTTTAATGTAACTCTATTTAATGAAGCTTCTGCTTCCTGTTTTAGAAATAGTACCTGGGATTTTGTTTCGAATAACAATCGTGGTACCTATACTGTAAATGGTGTAGGCTGTGATGGGCAAACAAATTATTTTATTTGGTCTATAGATGAGGAGAATACTCCTGCAGGGGTTTATGACTTCTTGCTAAAGCCAACAAATGATAATTACAAATCTACTACCGGTAATCAGGGATTCAGACTGAGTCTTAAAAGTTTAACTGATACCAATATGGTTTGGGAGCAAACAGTAAGTTTAGACGGATCTCCTTTTACCATAAGAATGAATTTTACTAAATAATAAATAAATTAGCTATGAAGACAGTTTTTAATAAAATGTTCGCAATCTTATTCGTATCAAGCCTTTTGTTTGGTTGCGAAGCGACAAGAAATGCGAATAACAAACAAAAAGGTGCTGTAATAGGTGCTACAGGTGGAGCCGTGATAGGTGGAGTTATTGGTAATAACACCGGTGATGGAAATACTGCATTAGGTTCTATTATTGGAGGCGTAGTTGGTGGTGCTGCCGGGGCCATTATTGGTGATAGAATGGATAAACAAGCCAAGAAGATTGAAGAAGAAATTCCTGGAGCTGAAGTAGAACGTGTTGGTGAAGGTATAAACGTAACTTTTGACGAAAGTAGTGGAGTTTATTTTGATACTGAAAAGTATAATATCAATGCCAAATCTCAAGCAACACTTAATAAACTTGCAGATATCTTTAAAGAATACCCGCAATCTAATGTATTGGTGGAAGGACATACAGACAACACTGGTAGTGACAGTTATAACCTCACGCTTTCTAAGAACAGAGCCCAGGCTGTAACTGGTTATCTTGTTGATAATGGAATTGATCGAGGTAGATTTACTACTAAATGGTATGGTGAATCTCAACCAAAGTATGATAATACTACTGCCGATGGTCGTTCTAAGAACCGTAGAGTAGAGCTTGCTATCGTAGCCAATGAAGAATTAAAAGAGCAGGCTAAAAAAGAGGCTGAAATGCAGGATGATAATAATTAATCTCTTTTGAAATATAAGTTTTAAGAATCCCGGGGAATTTCCCGGGATTTTTTTATTCTTTTAAGTAACTTCAAAAAGTGAAAAAGACTCAGGTAATTGTTATTGGTGGAGGCCTGGCCGGTTTAACAGCGGCACTTCATTTATGTAAAAATGATATTGATGTTATACTTGTAGAAAAGGAGGGCTATCCTCATCATAAGGTTTGCGGTGAATACCTTTCACAGGAAATTCTAACATATTTGGATTGGCTGAAGATCGATATTTCCAGCTTGAATGCTCCACAAATCAATAGAATGCGATATTCTTCAGTTTCAGGAAAAACAATTAACTGCGATCTCGAAATGGGCGGAATTGGGGTAAGTCGTTACTCACTCGATCATCTTATGTATAAGAAGCTAAAAGAATCAGGCAGACATATCATTAAAACATTGGTCACCAGGGTTGATTTTAAGAATGATCAATTTACAGTGACCACATCTAATGGAGAGATAATAACTTCTGAGTTTGTTTTAGGAGCTTTTGGTAAAAGATCAAACCTTGATAAAAAACTACATAGAAAATTTATTCAGGATCAATCGGGCTGGCTCGCCGTAAAGGCTCATTATCAAACAAAACCTGAGTTTTATCCAGATGATCTGGTATCCCTTCATAATTTTAATGGAGGTTATTGTGGACTCTCAAAAACCGAATTGAAGACCATAAATGTATGCTACCTGGCAACCTATGAAAGTTTTAAAAATTATAAGAATACAGATGACTATAAAGCGAAGGTGTTAATGAAGAATCCGCATTTAAAAGAATTCTTTAATAACGCTGAAATGACTTTTGATAAAGAGTTAAGTATAGCCCAGGTGTGTTTTGATAAAAAATCCATTATTGAAAATCATATTTTAATGATTGGAGATTCCGCCGGACTGATACATCCGTTATGTGGTAACGGGATGGCAATGGCTATTCACAGTGCAAAAATAGCTTCAGAGAATATTATTTTGTTCTATGAACACAAATATAAAACCCGAAGAGATATAGAGCGAACTTATAAAAGTGAATGGAATTATAATTTTAGTTCGAGGATAAAAGCGGGAAGGTTCCTTCAAAAAATATTACTGAATACTTCGCTATCTAATCTCTCACATAGTTTCCTGAGTAAAGTTCCAGGAATACTTCCAATGATTATTCGGAAAACGCATGGAAAACAGGTGCATGTTTAAGATAGATACTTCCCGAAGAACCGATGAGAGTGAAATCATGGATGATTTTGATCTCCAGGGCCAGGAGTTGCGTAGAACTTTAAAAGACCTGGAAAATATCAATGCATGGCTTGGAGGGAACCAGGTCACCATTAATGGTTTAAATAAATTACTCAAAACAAAATCTAAGCCTGTAAAAATTGCAGATATAGGCTGTGGCAATGGAGCTATACTTAGGGAAATTGCTGATTGGGGTAAAAAAAATGATTTTATTTTTGAATTAACAGGGATCGACGCAAATACTCATGCAATAGCGATAGCTGAAGAATTATCAGGAGAATATGAAAATGTAAGTTTTGAGAGTATAAATATTTTTAGTGAAGCATTTAAAAAAATGGAATTTGACATTATACTGTGCACTCTTACCCTACATCATTTCAAAGATAGGCAGATCATAAGCTTAATAAATCAGTTGGTTTCTCAGTCTAATTTGGGCGTTGTCATAAACGATCTACACAGAAACAAAACTGCATATATTTTATTTCAGGCATTCTGTACTGTTTTTGTGAATAATGAAATTGCCAGAAAGGATGGTTTAACCTCGATTCTTAGGGGGTTCAAAAAAAGAGATATTCAGGGTTTTATTAAGAAAGTCCCTGCAGAAAATCATGAAATATCCTGGAAATGGGCATTTCGATACCAATGGATTATTAAAAAAGATTGTTGATCTTATGAGCGTAAAAATTGTTAGAGCTGAAAAAGAATTGCCGGAATATTCAAAAGATACAAAAGATGTATTGCCATTGGTTGAAGACTGGCTTGTAGATCAGGATGAAAGGTACCGAAGAAAAATTCTAAAGATTTTTGAAGGAGCCGGTGTAGACACACGTTATTCTATTATGTCTCCTGAAGATGTTTTTACAGCTACCTCTTTTGAAGAAAAGAACAATATCTATGTGCGGGAGGTAAAAAAGCTAGGTAAAAAGGTACTTGAGAAAGCTTTAAATAATGCTGACTGGGATCCCAAATCTTTAGATTATATCATTACCGTAAGCTGTACAGGAATCATGATCCCTTCACTGGATGCTTATCTCATTAATGACTTGAATCTAAGACAGGATATTACCAGATTACCTGTTACCGAAATGGGATGTGCCGCAGGAATCTCAGGAATGATCTATGCCTATAATTTTTTGAGATCCAACCCGGGAAAACGCGCTGCCGTGATCGCAGTTGAAAGCCCAACAGCGACTTTTCAACTGAATGATTTTAGTATGGCCAATATGGTGAGTGCTGCTATATTTGGTGACGGAGCTGCCTGTGTTTTACTTTCTTCAGAAGAAGCTGTCCAGGGACCCAAAATTGTCGGAGAGGAAATGTATCATTTCTATGACGCAACTCAAATGATGGGCTTTGATCTTACGAATAATGGACTGCAAATGATACTCGACCCTGCCGTGCCGGAAACAATTTCAAATCATTTCCCCGATATTATCTACCCATTTCTGGAAAAGCATGGTTCTTCTATAGAGAAAGTAGATCATCTAATATTTCATCCCGGTGGAAGAAAAATTGTACAGGCAGTTTCTGATCTTTTTGGTAACTTAGGAAAGAATATAGATGATACCCGCGAAGTTTTACGACTTTATGGCAATATGAGCAGTGCAACAGTTCTATATGTCCTTGAACGCTTTCTGAATAAAGAAATTAAGAAGGGAGAACAGGGAATCATGTTGAGTTTTGGACCGGGTTTTTCAGCACAAAGAATTTTAATAGAATGGTAGCAGAATTTAAAGATAAGGAATATTGGGCGCTTATTCTAGGCGGAAGTAGCGGTCTTGGCTACGCCAGTGCAAAGAAACTGGCAAAACACGGTATGAATATTATTATTATTCATCGTGATAGAAGAAGTGAAATTCCCGATATAGAAGAAGCCTTCGATGAAATTAGACAATCGGGAGTGAAATTTGAAAGTTTTAATGCAGATGCCGTTAAAAAAGAAAGTAGAGAAGAACTGGTAGTCAAAATCAAAGAATTACTTGGAGAGAAAGGCAGAGTAAGAACATTGCTTCATAGTATAGCCAAAGGTAATTTAAAGCCGATGATTGGTGAAGATAACCTATTGGGAAATATAGATTTTCAGTTAACCATAGACGCTATGGCGTTGAGTTTATATGACTGGACGCAGGCAATTTTTAGAAATAATCTTTTTACCAAAGACGCCCGTGTGATTTCATTTACTAGTGATGGTAATAAAAAGGCCTGGAAAAATTATGCTGCGGTTTCAGCAGCAAAAGTTACACTAGAGGCAATTACCAGGAGTATGGCTCTGGAATTTGCCAAGCATGGGATAAGGGCCAATTGTATCCAGGCAGGGATTACCGTTACCAGATCTTTCCAGATGATTCCGGGTAATGAAACCTTACGAGTGCATGCCTTAAAACATAATCCTTTTAGACGATTAACCGTCCCGGATGATGTTGCCAATGCGGTTTATCTATTAAGTAAAGATGAAGCAAGCTGGATCACAGGAACAATTATACCGGTTAACGGCGGCGAACATTTAATGTAAATCAAAAAGCATTTGGATAGCAAATCAATACTTGCACTTTTACCTTATTCAAAACCATTTTTGTTTGTAGACAGGATATTACAAGTTGATGAAAATTCAATAATAGGAGAATATACGTTTTCCCCAGATCTTGATTTTTATAAAGGTCATTTTAAAGAAAATCCAGTGACACCCGGGGTTATTTTAACCGAATGTATGGCTCAAATTGGTGTGGTAAGTCTGGGTATCTATTTATTAAATGCTGACGAAAAAATTTTTGATGAACCCAGGATTGCATTATCCTCTTCTGAAATAGAATATCTAAAACCTGTTTATCCCGGAGAGAAAATCACGGTAGTTTCAGAAAAGCAATATTTTAGATTTAATAAGCTCAAATGTAAGGTTAAAATGATCGATTCTGGGAGCAATCTTGTTTGCAAAGGGGTTATAGCTGGGATGATAGTTAAAAATCAGAAATAAGGATTACTAAATGGGTAAACAAGTTGTTATTACCGGAATGGGTGTAGCTGCACCGAATGCGGTTGGCCTGGAAAATTTTGCAAATGCCCTAAAACAGACTAAAAGTGGTATCCGGTTTTTCTCTGAATTGGAAAAACTAAATTTTAGCTGCCATATAGGAGGGAAGCCAGAAATTTCAGAAGATCTACTGAACCAGTATTTTACGCCTCTTCAACTTCGTGGACTCAACAGTAGCGGAATAGTTTATGGAGTGATTTCAGGAACAGATGCCTGGAAAGATGCTGGTCTTTCAATTACGGAGGGAGACACTCCAGATTGGGACTCAGGAATTATCTTTGGAACCGGTATTCTGGGTGTAGATAAATTCCGGGAAGCAATTCATTTAATAGACGAAGGTAAAACCAGGAGACTGGGAAGTACCAGTGTTATACAAACCATGGCCAGTGGGATTAGTGCATATCTAGGTGGAATTCTGGGCTGTGGAAATCAGGTAACTACAAACTCTTCGGCCTGTACCACCGGGACTGAAGCCTTACTTATGGGGTTTGACAGAATTAGATATGGCAAAGCAAAACGTATGCTTGTTGGAAGCTGCGGAGATCACGGCCCATATGTATGGGGAGGTTTTGATGCGATGCGTATTCTTCCTGGCAAGTATAATAATGATCCTGAAAATGCATCCAGACCTATGAGTGCATCTGCCGCCGGATTTGTTCCCGGTAGCGGTGCAGGAGCTTTGGTCCTGGAAGATTTAGAATCAGCAAAAAAAAGGGGAGCAAAAATATACGCCGAAGTTTTAGGTGGAGAAATTAATAGCGGTGGCCAGCGAGGAGGGGGCAGCATGACTGCTGCCAATAATGAAGCGGTAGAACGTTGTATAAAAAAGGCTTTAGAAAATTGTGAAATTAAGGCTGATGATATTGATGTTATCAATGGCCATTTGACTGCTACCACAAGGGATTCAGCTGAAATTTTAAATTGGACCAAAGCTCTGAAAAGAAAAGGTTTAGAATTCCCTTTTATCAATTCATTAAAAGGAATGATAGGTCACTGCTTGAGTGCTTCCGGATCTATTGAGTGTGTAGCATCGGTCCTCCAGATCTATGAAGGTTTTATTTTCGGAAATAGGAATTGTGAAGACGTTCATCCAGAAATTTTAGAATTGATTGACCCGACTAAAATTCCAAGGCAGAAAATTCAAAAAAGAATCAATATTTTGGCAAAGGCCAGTTTTGGTTTTGGAGATGTAAATGCTGTTGTATTGTTTAAAAAATATTTAGAATAAAATGCTTGAAAGAGATATAATTGCGAGGCTTAAAAAGATCGTTGAGCCTTATGTTCAAAGAATGGAAGGTTTAAATAATTTCCAGGAACAAACAGATTTTCTGAACGACCTTCAAATAAACTCTGCAAATCTTGTAGATGTGGTTCTTGATGTGGAAGACGAATTTAATATTGAAATAGATAATGATTCTATGGAAGGTATGTTAACCGTGGGTGATGCGAAAAATATTATTCAAAAAAAACTGGCTACTTCTTGATAGGTAATGATATTATAGATCTTAGTATTTCATTGTCCTCAAAAAAGCAGGAGAATACCCGGTATTTAAAAAAGGTCTTTTCAGAAGGAGAGATCAATACAATTAAAACATCAAAACACCCTGAAATGGCGCTCTGGCAATTCTGGTCTATGAAGGAAGCAGCCTATAAAGCGCATCAGCGAAAGTTCAATTTGTCTAGAAAATTAAATCCGCTACAATATATTTGCTCGTTAGATCCTAAAAGCAATTCAGGTTTCGTGAGAACAAATGACCAAATCTATCCTGTTCATACCGAAGTGAGTGAAAAATATATTCATAGTAGTGTTCATTCAGAACAAAATTTTCAAAAGATCTACTATAATGACTTTTATTCAGAAAAAAAACTTCTTCAAAATTTGGCATCAGTATTTTCTTTGGACGAAGCATTTGTAAGCTTATTAAAAAATTGCAACGGGATACCTTCAATCCATCTGAAAAACGAAGATAAAATCCTGCCTATTTCGTTAAGTCATCACGGGAATTTTACGGCTTTCGTTATTCCGTTAATTAACTCATAAAAGCAGTTAAACATTTAAAAACTGGGTTGATGTCCCGCTCCCTGTTTTGTATCTTCAATCGTCAAACAAAAATCAATTATTTATGAAGACAGTAGATAAAATGGAGGTGCTTCACAGCCAATCGGCAGAGTTTATTGAACAAGGTGAAACCGGGAAATTTCTAAAATTGATCCCCGACACTTTTATAATAAAGGGAGAAAAGGAAAATGGAGTTTTTAATCAGGGCTACGCGATAAGACATTTGAATCGAAGAGATATGCTTCTTATAGATGTTGTTGAAAAATCTTCAAAGCCAGCTATTAAGAAACTTGTAGAAGAAGGATATAATATCAAAGGAATTCTAATTACCTGTGACGGAATTTTAAAATCTGCATATGGAGATCTTAAAACAATTTCAGAAGATGCTGGTGGTGCACCTGTTTATGCACATCCAAGAAACAACTTCAAGGATGATTTCAAAACGAAAGATATTACTGCAAGAGATAAGGTGTTAGAAAGCTTCGACATTAATATTTTTGATCTTCCTGGAAGTGAAGGTACTTCTGTAGTGGTTTATACTGAAATTAATGACGGAATGTTGTTTCCAGGAGAAGATGCCGTAGGATCTGATTATGATTCAGAACTGAATACATTTATTAGACCTGAGAAGAAAAATGAAAATAATGACTTTGGATTAGCCGAAAGCTGGGCAGCATTTGACACTCCTTTTACTTTCTTATTTCCTAGAAAGGGAAAACCAGGATTTAATCTAGAGGAAGGCAGTCAAATTGATATTCTGAATAAGTTAGGTAAAAGCTAGTTTATAAAATTAATTATAGAAAGGGCTATTTCGGAAGTTACTGCCTGATCACGATTGCCTTGAATTCAGCAAATCCGTCAGCATGAAATACTTTCTAAATGCCCTTTTTTAATTACTGGAATTTCTAATTTCTTTCTTTTCTTTTTGCTCTTCCTCTTCCTCTTTTTGTTCCTGTTCCTGTTCCTGTTCCTCAGCTTCTTCTTTTGAAATGAGAGGATGATCTTTAATATTGAGACCTACAATTAATATCACATTCGTGATGGTTCCATATAACATCATAACCACAGCAATAAATCCTCCACCAAGTAAAGCCGCCATTCCCAAACTGGTATAGTATATGGTTTCATACCAACTGGCTCCCACTTCATTGGATTCACTTATTGGTAAATTGAGCATTAGAAAAGTGATCACCGCAACCACAATTAGAACGGTATCATATTTTGCAATCATTAATACATCTTTATAATGTCTATCTGTTAATCTAGATTCAGAAGATCTACTAAGCCCCAGTAAGGTTAGCATAAGAGCCAGAATAGTAGTTGAACCTAAAATTACTGTATTACATAACATATTAATTCCAGACATAGAATTTTGTAACAATTCCATAGCTTTATAACCCGAGATCTGGCCTAGAATAAATGTTCCAGTTCCCATCACAATGGTGGAAACGACACCACCCGTAATAGCTCTTTTCACAATAGTATTCATGTTAAGTTTTATTTGAGATTTAAATATAAGCTAATTTGATCATTGACCATTTCCTGAAATTAATTTCAGGGTTAAAACCTGGATATGGAGGCTAAGGTTCTGTTAAATGGAGATGTTCTTCCACGAAAAGTTGGTAATTTAAAGTTTAAATTTCCAACTATGTCAAAACTTAATGTAACACAAAAGCTTATTAAAGAACATCTTTTAGAAGGGGAAATGGAACCTGGAAAAGAGATAGGGATAAAAATAGATCAGGCTCTTCTACAGGATGCCACCGGAACTTTGGTTCAACTGGAACTGGAAGCAATGGGTTTAAAGAAAGCACAGACCGAAGTTGCAGTTCAATATGTTGATCATAATCTTCTTCAAACCGATTTTAAAAATGCTGATGATCACTTATTTCTGCTTTCCGCAGCACAACGTTTTGGATTATGGTATAGCAGACCAGGAAATGGTGTAAGCCATCCTGTACATATGCAACGATTTGGAAAACCAGGAAAAACCATGATCGGATCAGATAGTCATACTCCAGCGGCAGGATCGCTAGGTATGCTTGCTATTGGTACCGGAGGCTTGGATGTTGCAGCAGCTATTGCAGGTCAGCCATATTTTGTGAAAATGCCGAAAGTGATGGGAGTGAAACTTACTGGGAATTTACCAGACTGGGTGAGTGCAAAAGATGTTATTCTCGAAATGCTAAGAAGATACGATGTAAAAGGTGGCGTAGGTAAGGTGATAGAATATTATGGAGATGGTCTAAAGCATTTAAGCGCTATGGATAGGCATGTGATCGCCAATATGGGAGCAGAACTTGGAGCCACTACCACTGTTTTTCCAAGTGATGAAGAAACGAAAAGATTTCTCAAATCTCAGGATAGGGAAGGGGACTGGTCTGAACTAAAAGCTGATGATGGTTGTGAATATGATTTCCACGACGAGATAATTCTTGATGACCTTATTCCTTTAATTGCAAAACCAACGAGTCCAGGAAATGTGGTGCCGGTTAGTGAAGTAGCAGGTAAACCAATTAGTCAGGTGGTTGTTGGCTCTTCAGCAAATCCGGGTTTACGGGATTTTTGGATTGCCGGTGCAATCGTAAAAGGTAAATCAGTAAATAATGATGTTTCTTTTGACATTAATCCTACTTCCAGACAAATGATTCAGAATATGATAGATAATAAAGCTTTTGCGAATTTAATTACAGCAGGAGCCAGATTTCATCAGTCAGGTTGTATGGGGTGTATTGGTATGGGACAGGCACCAGCTTCTAATACCATAAGTTTGAGAACCATGCCAAGAAACTTCCCAGACAGATCTGGAACTGCAGATGATCAGGTGTACTTGTGCAGTCCGGAAACTGCTGCAGCCTCGGCTTTAACTGGTAAAATTACTGATCCCAGAGATATGGAAAAGCTTTATGATATGAGTTATCCTAAGTTTGAAAAACCTGAATTAGAAATTATTAATACCGAAATGCTGGTAGCTCCATTAGAGGATGGAACGAATGTGGAGTTAAAGAAGGGGCCAAATATTCAATCATTACCCCATATAGATCCAATTCTGGACAATTATAAAGTTCCGGTTCTATTAAAAATGGGAGATAATATTTCGACTGATGGTATTTTAAAGGCTGGAGCAGAAGTTTTACCATTCCGAAGTAATTTACCGGAGATTAGTAAATATTCCTATATAGTAATTGATGATACTTTTTATGATAGAGCGATGAAGGCTAAAGAGGAATTTGGAGGCCATATTGTAGTCGCTAAAGATAATTATGCTCAAGGATCGAGTAGGGAACATGCGGCATTAGCTCCAAAATATTTAGGACAGGTTGCTGTTATCGCTAATTCATATGCGAGAATCGCGTGGCAGAATCTGGTAAATTTTGGTATTTTACCCCTGGAGTTTTTAGATATTTCAGACTATGATAAAATTGAACAGGGAGATATTGTAAAATTCAAAGATCTTAAGAAGGATATTGAAAACCGAAACAATATAAAAGTCATAGTAGAAAAGAAATCTGGTAGTAATGAAGAGTTTGAGACGAAACATACGATGAGTGATCGCCAGATAAATGTTCTGCTAAAAGGAGGAATTATAAATGATTTTAAAGAAAAATTAGATAAAAAAGGATTGAAAGCTTGATAACTCTGAAATCATAATGAATAAAAAAAGCCCTTGTAAAACAAGCGCTTTTTTTATTTGAAATTTCCGTTGATTAATGAGTGCTCATTTTAGCTTTTCGCTTTTCGCATTGTCTATCCAGATCTCTTACAGTTTCTGCAATAGAAGCTTCAAAAGAATTCTCATTAGACTGAGCAAATATCTCCGGTCCAGGAGCACTTAATCTCACTTCTGTGATGTATCCATTTGGTTTTTGATTTTCATCCCTTTTAAAATAAATATTGGCTCTTACGATCCAATCATACTTATTTTCTAATTTATCTAATTTTTTCTGGCTAAAAGCTTCCAGATTCTGACTTTTGTCAATATTTACAAACTCAAATATAGTTTCCATAAAGTTCAATTTTTATTTGATTAAATAAACCTATTTCCAAATGGCTTACCAAGTACCTTAGGCTAGATTTGGCAAAGTTTTAGCACTATTTTTAGACTTCCTGAATATAAGCTTAAAATGTACTTAAACTCTATGGAAATATTGTAAAATTCATGCTGAGCCGTTCGTTATCTCGTAGTTTTGCTAAGTTATGAAAACAAAAGATTTACAAAAGAAGATGATGAGCAGGGCTTTAGAATTAGCCCGGGAAGGAAGGGATATGGAAAATGGTGGTCCTTTTGGTGCAGTGATTACCAGGGGAGATGAAATTATTGCTGAATCCCGTAATGAAGTTCTTAGTAAAGGAGATTGTACCCAGCATGCTGAATTGAAAGCCATACAGAGAGCTTGCAGAAAATTGAATACCCGTAGTCTACAGGGATGTGTTCTTTTTACCAGTTGCGAACCTTGTATGATGTGTTTAGGAGCTGCTTATTGGGCAGATTTTGATTATATCTACTTTGGGGCTTCAGCTGAAGATGCCAGGGAATATGGTTTTAAGTACAGCGAAATGTATTATGATTCAATAGCCGAAAAAAGACATAGAGAATTTAAGATGATACAATTATGCCGAAAAGAGGCTATTGAAATATGGTCTTAAATAACTGAAGAGATTCAACATTAAAAAGAGCTATCAAATCAAGCTGATCCGGAAGCAATATCCTGTTTCCGGATTTTTTATTTTAAACTTATATTTAAAGAAACTTTAGAACAATTGGAAAAAGAAGAAATAGAGCAGAAAAAAGTAGACCAAGAATTAGAAAAATCTGAAAGTAATGATGGTACAAAAACAAAAACCCACGGTGAGATCCTAAAAGAACAAATAATTGAAGGCTGTGAGACCTATGATAGAAGTAAAAGGAGCATTCTTTTGAGTTCCTTTACTGCGGGATTAGAAATAGGTTTTAGTTTTCTAATGATCTGCTCTGTTTTCTTTTATTTTGAAGGAAAGGTCGCCGAAGAAACTGTGTTTAAATTTATAGCCCTGGTTTATCCAATTGGCTTTATAATGGTCGTGCTGGGACAATCTATTTTATTTACAGAGCAAACATCTCTGCTAACCCTCCCAGTATTAAATGGCAAAAGAAGTATTTTTAGTTTATTCGGAATTTGGGGTATAGTAATTTTTGGAAATTTAGTAGGAGGGATGCTCATAGCATTAACCCTATCCTGGATTGGGCCAAATTTAGGTATATTTGATGTTGAGACCATTGCTAAAGTTGGAGAACATTTTGTAGACTATGATATTGCTACCATACTTGTAAGTGCTATGCTTGCCGGTTGGTTAATGGGGTTACTTAGCTGGTTGGTAACTTCTTCAAAAGAGACTACGGCAGAGATCTTTATAATTTATATAATTACTGCGATTATGGGATTTACAGGATTACACCATAGTATTATTGGTCATATAGAAATATTTGCCGGTATGTTGGTTTCACCAAATATTGACTTTCTGACTTATTTAAAAACACTGGTCACCGCTCTAATTGGAAATGCTCTTGGCGCTACTATTTTTGTGGCATTGTTAAAGTACAGAGCTTTTGTTTTCAATGTGAAAATACCTTGATTCAATATGGAAGATATGAATTACAATATTTCTTTCACGTATATTAATTTTAGAGTTGAATAGTAAAAGTAGAATTTTTAGATATCCACCTTTTTTTCTAAAGATAGAATTAAAGATCGAGGTATAGTATATAATTATATACCAGACATAAATATTCTATTTTACATAATATAAATTATAGTTCAAAACGTATTAAGGAAATATAGACTACAATTAAAAAATCAAAAACACTATTTAAGGTACTTCTGATATTGATCCTGTAAAATGGCTAGTTTGGGCTCTATATACTTTGTACAAAAAGGTCTTTCAGGATCTGTTTGATAATAATTTTTAATTTCCTCTCTGGACGTTTTAAAAGAACCGAAAAAATAAGCTTTGGTAATAATTTTGTTTTTAGGATTGATTTCAAATTCTAATAATTTAGAATTCACTTCATGATATTGTAGATGTGAAAATACATAGATCGCAGATAAATATTTAGATCTCATACTATGATCTGAAGTGCTTTTATGGGTTCGAAGATGTATTTCCACCAACTTTTTCAGACCTATTACATCAGGATTAAAATAAACTAACACACCTTCAGAGAACTTTTCAGGTTTCATGGTAGTTGAAACATAGCCCTGATCTACCTTTTCCACTCCTTTTAAAGACTGAAAAACAGCTTCAGTACACCAATGACAACCACCGCCAAATCCGATTTTTTCTACTTCCTTGTTCACAATTAGGATAAATTTTTAGATATAGAAAATTTATTTATCAATCACTGTCCCATCTCCACGAAACATGACATCTTTATTCTTACCTTTTTGCTTAAATTCTACATCATAAAACTCTCCATATTTTGCACTAACTACGTGCTCAACTTCTGTGATTTCATATTCTGAATAATTGTTCTTAATTTCTTTTTTAATCGCTTCAGGCAAATTTTTTTCTTTAATATCATTTTCAGTTTCTATCCAGGAACCATCTTCGTTAAAATCAGCTCTATATTTTTCGCCATCTTGTTTAAATTGGGATTCCCAGTACCCATGATCATCCAATTTCCAGTCGGGATCATTTTCTCCGGGATATTTCTTCTGAAAAGACATTTGAACAGCTTCTGGAGCAGAATTTTCAGTATCTTCTTTATTCTCCTGGCAGCTTACTAATCCAGTCATGAAACATCCTGTAATTAACATCGATATCTTTTTCATAATTTTAATTTTCTCTAAAATTAAAAGTTCATTTAAAAGTTTTGCACTAACAAAATCATAAAATATAATCTATAATTTTTTGAAGAATTACTAGTAAACCTGAACCAGTAATTTACCTTTATTAATCCCATCAAAAAGCCCGCTTAATGCTGTCGGTAAATTTTCAAAACCATTAATAATAGTTTCTTCATATTTTAATTCTCCAGAGTTTACCCATGGCGACATTTCATCCAACATTTCCGGCATTCTTTCTTTATAATCCCTTGAGAGAATTCCCTGTATAGTTGCCCGGGTATATAGCATCTTGTGAAGAAATCTTGGGCCCATTCCTGGCTCATCCAAACCATGATTGTATTGAGATATTTGTCCGCAAATAAGGATTCTCGCTTTTTTATTTATGAGGTTAAAAACAGCGTCTGTGATATTTCCTCCTACATTATCATAATAAACGTCTATACCATCTGGACATGCATTTTGAAGTGCCTTTGTCATGGCATTCAGGCTATTATTTTCTTTATAATTTATAGCAGCGTCAATTCCAATTTCATTTTTAAGATAATCCAGCTTTTCCTGAGTGCCTGCTGTACCAACAACCCTGCAACCTTTTATTTTTGCGATTTGGACAACAATTGAGCCAACAGCTCCTGCCGCTCCACTTACAACCACTGTATCTGATGATTTTAGCTTTCCAGCTTCAAGTAGTCCAAAATATGCAACACGTGCGGGCATACCCAGTACTCCAAGCGATGTTGATATAGGTGCTTTTTCAGGATATAGTAATCTAGCATCGCTCTCATTTATTATAGCATATTCCTGCCAACCGCTATAAGCGTTTACAAAATCGCCGGACTTGAATTTTGCTGATGAAGATTCAATTACCTCCCCTACTACTCCACCGCCCTGGAGGGTATTTAATGCCTGTGGTTTTTCCCAGGTATCATGAATGGACTGGTGAATTCTCATGTAAGGATCTACGCTTATATATTTCGATTTTATAAGTATTTCTCCGGCTTGCATCTTTGAACTGTCAAGAGACTCTGTTCTAAGTTTATAGTTCTCCTTACCAATCTGGGCTTCAGGTCTTTTTATGTAGTACCACTGGCTATTTTGTATCGTCATTTATATGTAAGTGTTTTATCTATAAATCGAGATATATAGATTTATTTTAGGTTTAAAAAAAATTATATGGTTGTTTTCAATGCGTTTATATATTCTGTAATTACTTTCTCATTCCTTTTATAATAGGTCCATTTGCCATGTCTGGTTGGTATTATAAGAGAGGCTTTCTGCATCTGGGTTAAATATGTTGAAATAGTAGATTGGGATAATCCCGCCCTTTCTCTTATATGCTGAACACATACCCCATCATTAAAATGGCCAAGATCTGCATGAGGTTTGAAATTAGCATCTGGATCTTTTAACCACCTAAGGATATTCATCCTGGTTTCATTAGAAAGAGCTTTATTAATTTCAATTATTTCCATGGCACAAATATACAAATCATAAACAAATCGACAAATTCAGATATATGGATTTTAGCGAGGGTTCTGAAAAATTGCTATAACTTTATACTCTTAATAATATTACCATGGTAAAAATCCTGAAGACCAATTCCAGTAATTCAGATTTCATAGAACTTGTAAATGAACTTGATGCTTATCTGGCAATATCTGATGGAGATGAACACGAATTCTACGACCAGTTTAATAAGTTAGACGCTATCGAGCACGTAATTATTCTTTATGAAAACAATACACCTGTTGCATGTGGTGCAATAAAAAAGTATTCGGAATCTGCAGTTGAAATTAAAAGGATGTACGTAATACCAATTTCCAGGAATAAGGGATATGCCAGTAAAATTCTGGAATTTCTGGAAGTTTGGGCTAAAGAATTAGGATATAGAAAATGTATTCTTGAAACCGGGCATAGACAAAAGGAAGCGATAGGCTTATATCATAGGAATAACTATAATTTAATTCCAAATTACTCTCCATATGAACATAGGGAAAACAGCCGGTGCTTTGAAAAGATTCTGGACAGTTAGAATGCTAAAGTGTAAACTATTTCATCAGGTTCTCACTTTAAAGTATAAAAAAAGCCATCTATAAAGATGGCTTCTGTTTTTAAAAAGAATAAACTAATTAGTCAATTAGCTCAACATTAATTGCGTTTAATCCTTTTTTTCCCTGTTCAGTTTCGAACTGAACTTTATCATCTTCACGAATATCATCAATAAGTCCACTTGAGTGTACAAAGATGTCTTCGTTTGATCCTTCAGCTTGAATAAAACCAAATCCTTTGGTAGTATTGAAAAACTTTACTTTACCTTCTTGCATTACTATATATATTATATTGTTTTAATTGCCGTTTAAGATTATAGATCACACGGCAGGCGATCTTACAATTTTTAAAATCTCTGAAAAATAGAGTTTAAAAAAATTACTTAGTCAATTACTTCAACGTTTACAGCGTTAAGGCCTTTTTTGCCTTGCTCAACTTCGAACTGTACTCTATCGTCTTCGCGAATTTCGTCGATAAGACCAGATGAGTGTACGAAGATGTCTTCGTTTGAATCGTCAGCTTTAATAAAACCAAATCCTTTGGTATTATTGAAAAACTTTACTTTACCTTCTTGCATTACTATACTTATTAATTGTTACAAATTTGCCGTTCTTGTTTTAAGATCGTACGACATCCAATCTATATTATTTTCAGAAATCAAGTGAAATCTTAAAATAATTAGTTAGTCAATTACTTCAACGTTTACAGCGTTAAGACCTTTTTTGCCTTGCTCAACCTCGAACTGTACTCTATCGTCTTCGCGAATTTCGTCGATAAGACCAGATGAGTGTACGAAGATGTCTTCGTTTGAATCGTCAGCTTTAATAAAACCAAATCCTTTGGTGTTATTGAAAAACTTTACTTTACCTTCTTGCATTACTATACTTATTAATTATTATAAATTTGTCGTCTTTGATATAAGATTGTACGACATCCAATCTATTTTTTATCCTGCACTTAAGCTATCTACCTTTCCTAGTTGCCGAAGCATTTTAAAATGTTCTCCAACAGCTGATGCAAAATTATGCTTATTATGGTAGGGTAAACCGTATTCTCTTGCAGTTTCCGCTACTATATGTGATATTTTCCTATAATGAACATGGCAGATATTTGGTAATAAATGGTGTTCTATTTGATAGTTCAATCCACCAATAAACCAGGAAAATAGCCTGCTTTTTGGTGAGAAATTACTTGTTGTAAAAAGTTGATGGCTTGCCCAGTCCCCCTCAACAACTCCTTCTTCATTAGGCAAAGGATATTCTGTTGTAGGTACGATATGTGCCAGTTGAAATACCGTTGTAATCATTAAACCGGTTACAAAGTGCATACTAATAAATGCCAGTACAATGATCCACCACGAAACGGGAGCCATAATAATGGGTAAAACCAGCACAAAGCTAAAAGAAAGTACCTTCCATGAAATAACCTTAGCAAGTTCCTTATTAAAAGCTTTCCCACTTTTAAAGAATCCCATTTTTTTAAAGCGGGTCATTCTAACAAAATCTTTTGCGGTCACCCAGGAAACTGTTGAAAGTCCATAGAAAAACCATGAGTAGATATGCTGAAATTTATGAATGCCGTATCTTTTGGTGTGTGGAGTAAATCTTAAGAAAAAAGGAGGATTAATATCATCATCTGCTTCCTCTATATTCGTATACGTATGGTGTAATACGTTATGCTGTATTTTCCAGATACTTGCATTTGCTCCAATAAGATTTAAGGTATATCCTAGGTATTGATTTACTTTCTGATTTCTGGAATATGAATTATGAATGGCATCATGCATAACTCCCATTCCTATCCCTGCCATTCCAAAACCACTGATTATGTATAAAGTGAAGACCAACCAAATACTTGAGATCATTCCTGTATTAATGATCACTAATGGAGTAATGAAAACCAATAACATCAATATGGTTTTTATGATCATGCTCCAATTAGCATGCTTACTAATCTTATTAGTTTTAAAATAAGAATTTACCCGACTTCTTAAAGTCTTGGAAAATTCGGAAGCTCTTCTTTGAGCAAATTTTGGATTATTGATACTGGTACTATTTTATATAATGTCTAAATACTGAAGTGACTAAAACTTGAATATCCTGAACGGATTTACTTAAGTGAAGAAAACTAAATTATTTTAACAACGCAAATGTACATTTAAATGTTCAGTGTGCATCACAATAATCTATTAATTTTCAATAAATTACGATTCAGGATAATTTATAGTTTACTAAACTAAAAGAAAAGACTTTTAGATCTGCTTAACTCGTACAGCGTTAAGCCCTTTCATACCTTGTTCAAGTTCAAAGCTTACCTTGTCATTTTCGTCTATTTCGTCTATAAGACCGCTTACGTGTACAAAATATTTCTCACCGGTCGTTTTCCCAATAATGAATCCAAAACCTTTAGAATGATCAAAAAATGAAACTTTTCCTTCGGTATCTGTTTCAGGTTCGTCATATTCTCTATCCTCTTTCTTTGGGATAGCGATCTCAATATTTTCAGCTTCAACTTCTACTTTTTGTGATGGATCTGGTGGAGTATCTGTTAGATTCCCATCTGCATCTACATAAGCGATCATATCTTCAAAAGAACCACCTTTGTTAGAGTTCTCTTTTCTCTCCAGTTTTTTAGCTTCTTTTTCCTTACGCTTTTTAAGCTTCTTTTTTTCTTTTTCTCTTTTGTTTTGGGTTTGTCCGGATCTTGCCATTCACTAAATTTTAATTACTATTCGTTTCAAATTTTGATACTTTGAACCAACTAAACGAATACCAGGAAAATTTAATGTGTAAGATTATCTTTTGAAGGTTTAATTCAGAGAGAGCAATGGCTAATTTTAGCCTGCATCAAAATTTTTGTAAAGATAGTGATAGCAACGAGATAATAAAAGATTTAATGCTGAGACTTGTAAAATTTATTCGTATCCAATTAAATTCTCGAAAACATCTGCAATATCAATACTTGCTCTATATCATGTCTATCAATAGTTAAAACTCCAAAATTTCATTTCTTAAAAGACTACTGGCAGTTCTAGTTGCTAGTTCATTTTCCTAATCTCTGATATCCATCAATTGTCGTAACCTGTCTATATGCTCGTCAACTTCTTTGATCTTATCTGAATAGGATCGGGCAATTTGATTGGAGCCTTTATTTTTGAAATTTTCCGACATATTCAACATAAGAATCTTCTTTTCTTCCAGAGTTCGAAGACAGACCCATAGAGTTTCCTCTAGATTTTCGTTTTGAGCTAATAGAAGTGATTCCTGAGAAAAGGAATGTCCCACATGACAGCGATATCGTTCAATATTGGTTTCTTTAATCTTCCACAATGGCCCGCCACAACTAGCACAACTAAGGGCAACTTTCTCTCCAAGAAAATCTTCAGTTTTAATCTGACTTCTGATTTGTAGCAATCTCTGATTCTCTGATTAGAGAATACGGAATGTCTTTTTTGTCCGGTAATGGTTTATCTACAATATCGACAATAAAATTTCCTATCTCCTCTAAATTCAAACATTGGTTTATATCTACGAATTTCTGAGCGGTTAAGGGCATTCCTGAATATTCAGCTGTTTCCGGATCCTGGATTATAGTTAATCCTCCGCATTTTTTTATAGCTTCCAGTCCAACGGTGCCATCATTTAATCTCCCTGAAAGTAATATTCCCACATTTCGATTTCCGAAAGCTACCGCCGCAGATCTGAATAGAACATCAATGGAAGGACGAAAAAGGTTTTCCCTGGGGCCATTAGAATTGGAAATTCTCTCATTCATTATTACCATATGTTGATTAGATGCACTTACATACACTTTACCCGTTTCAATTTTCATATTTTCCTGGGCATCCAAAACTTCCAGAGCTATTTTTTGATTCAAATGTTTAGAAAAGCTTGAAATCATATCAAATGATGAATGAACCACAATAAGAAATGATGCATTTATACCTGCCGGAATTTTCTCAAAAACTTTTTCAATGGCCACTCTTCCACCAGCAGAAGCTCCAATAGTAAATATCCTATATTCTTCCAAGATTAAATTGATTTGAAACAGGGATTAATTTATGAAATAAGCAAAACCAATAGTACTTATATAAGTTAAAACTATATTATAATTACAGAAACAAAAACGGCCGGAAAACTATTCCGGCCATTTTTATATTCTATTGATTTCACTAAATTCTCTGCCTGGATTTTACAATTTCTATCTACCGTTACCATTAGTAAATTTAATTTATCCAATACACACCTGTGAAAATTATAATTTGAACTATTCAGTATGATGGAAATGGCCAGATCCTAATAAATTCTGATCCTTTGGCTAAAGAATTTTTAATTAAAATCCGCTAATTTCGGTTACGCATTCTTTTCAAAGGAAATTTTGGCATTTACCGCATAAGAGGTTATAGCATCACCATTTACGTGAGCTTTCATCTCTTTTACATAAACAGATTTAATATTTTTAATAGATTTAGCCGCTTCTTTAACGGCATTTTGAGTTGCATCTTCAAAACTTTTCTCTGAGGTTGCTATAACTTCAATGATTTTTACGATTCCCATAATTTTATTTTTTGAGTTAAACATTTAATAATAAAAGGAATATACTTATTACATTATTGTATTTCAAATGATTAACAGAAGATTATAGGTGCGTGGGATTTGAGTGTCTTATTTTTTAATGGGTAATAAATAAACCGGGATCTTTGTCCTTTCAAGGATATGGCTGGCGGTTGTCCCCATTAGAACTTTCTCCAAGACAGAATGGCTATGAGTTCCAAGAATGATCATATCTGCTCCCCATTCTTCTGCATACGCCAGAATAGCGGTAGAAGTTGGCCCTTCCGCCATATGGGTAGAAACTTTAGGATCATTTAAATGTCCTGCGGCTGTTTCCATAAAATTTCGAGCTACCTCTCTTAATTCTGAAATAACATTCAAATCTACAGCCAGTTCATTATAACCTTCATACCCCATAAAACTAGGATAATTAACTCCATAATAACTTACATCTGCCAAAACGTGAATTAAACAGACTTCAGCATCCAGCTTTTTAGCAAGTTCATATCCTTCTCTAACTACCTTTTCTGAATTTGGATTATAATCTAAGCCAATAAGAACTTTTTTCATATCAAAATATTAGTCCTTCTAAGTTAATGAAAATTGTGAAAGAAAATTTATTGGATTTAATCTAGAATGCCATAAATCTGGCTAAAGAACTAAACCTAATATGACAAATTTCGTTCTTTAACAATTCTGACCTCCTCAATGGTTTAAGTTTTAAATATTCAAAAAAGATCATGAATATTTGGAAGATGCTATAATCTAAAAGTTCTAAAAAGTGAATTCTAATCTGAAGTAGACCAGTATATAATTAAAATTGATATAGGAGCTACTTTTGAGGTTCTATTCAAAATAACTAGAAATTATAATTTTCTAATTCTTCACTACTATTAGTTCAGCCTTTGCCCCCGTTAAGAGATTCCATTCTTTGACAGCTAACTGTTCTCCTTTTTCGCTTAGAACACGTAATTCGGCGGTGTTAGGTCCGGAACTTCCCTGATTAAGAGCGACAAATTCAATACTATTAAATCCATCCTGTAAAGTGACTAAAATTGGGGTGAAACCGGCATTAAGCCTAACACTAGCGGCTACCAGCTCTCCATTCACAAAAATCTGAACTTTATCCCCGTCTATATACTGATGATCCCTGCAATAAACCTCTACAAATCTGCCCTGCGTAACTACATTGCCCAGACTTTGATCCTTTCTAAACTCTTCTTTGATCTCATTATCCTTAGCCCATCTTTTCTTAATAACATCAGCCTCTGTCATTAAACCATTGGGGTTATCTCTAAGGTCTATAGGCTTAGGTTTTTCTTTAAGAAATCTACTTTCGGTTTCGGTATCCTCTCTTTTGAGAATTGGAAATCCTGTAGATTTTGATTCCTCAGCTTTAATAATGGGCCCGGTATTCGTTGTTCGCGGAATTTCAATTTGCGAAAATCCCGTAAGGCCTATACTCAAAAAAAGAATAAAAAGTAATTTAGAACGCATCGTTTTAATCTTATGGCATTTGTAATATATCAAAAATACAGCCAAAATTTAAATGTTATAAAACTATAACTAAACTTTTGTTTCAGCCCATTTTCCTCTTCTGAAGAACCATAGACTAACCAGAGCGTGTAATGAATGGCAAAAAGCAATAGAGATAAAGATTCCCAGCATCTCAAGATGAAAATATTCAGCTAAAAAATAAGCCATGGGAATTTCCAAAAACCAGAAAATAGCTATATTGATATATGAGGGCGTTTTGGTGTCCCCTGCTCCATTAAATGCCTGAACCATAACCATTCCAATTCCGAAGAAAATATAACCCAGGGCCACGATTTTTAGCCCCATCGAAGCTATTTGCTGTACCTGCTCATTTGGAGTGAACCATGATGCAAAGATGTTTCCAAATAATACATATAATAGGGTAACAAAGCCCAGGAACCAGGCATTATATTTTGCTGTAAGCCATACCGATATTTTTGCTCTCTTCAACTTAAAAGCTCCCATATTCTGCCCTACTAAAGTAGCCGCAGCAGCAGATAGTCCCCATGCCGGCATAAGGCTGAACATTAAGATTCTAAAGGAGATGGTAAACCCGGCTACCGCACTGCTTCCAAATTCAGCAACAATTCTGGTAAGAAAGATCCAGACTACAGAGTCTATCAGGAACTGCCCCATCCCTCCAATAGAAATTGATATTATTTTTTTAATGGTCTTTAATTGAAAGATCATATTCTCTTTGAGAATAACTAACTTATGCTTGGCATTTAATAAATGATATAACTGGAAAAGTACCCCAATACTTCTACCTGTGGTGGTGGCAATCGCAGCTCCTTCCAGTCCAAACCCTGTAAAATTTCCGATACCAAATATGAGAAGCGGATCCAGTATAATATTTAAACCATTAGATAACCATAAAGTTCGCATAGCAAGATGTGGTAATCCGGCTCCACGAAATGCACCATTGATAAGAAAAAGTAACATTATGGCTGTATTTCCCGCGAAAATAATCCTGGTATAGCCCGCTCCTGTTTTAATTACATTTTCAGAGGCCCCCATTAACCTAAGGATATTCTCAGCATATATCCACCCAATAACTCCCAGAATAACCGAAATAAAGCCTCCAAAAATTAATAATTGAAATGCGGTACTTCCTGCCGTTTTATAGTCTTTTTCACCAAAACGTCTTAAGATCATGGCAGTGGCAGCCATACTAATCCCAACTCCTATGGAATAAATAATAATCACAACCGCTTCGGTGAGGCCTACGGTGGCAAGTGCATCTTCGCCAAGTCTTCCTACAAAAAAGATATCTACGACAGCAAATAAAGATTCCATGATCATTTCTAAGATCATTGGAACCGATAGTAACAAAATTGCACGTTTGATATTAATTTTAGTGTAATCCTGCTCCTGTCCTACAATAGCCAGTTTTAGAAGTTTAAGAAACTTCTTTAGGTCATTTAGCCAGCTCAACTTGAGGTTTTTTAAATTAAAATGTAATTATCAATGCGCAGACCCATTAATAGCCATAAAAAAAATCAGGACCCAAACATTTATGACTCCTGACTTGTATTTTTTAATCCCATATATTTATTCCGAAGGGAAATCAGGGTTGTTTTTAACTTCTTCTATCTGTACTGTATGACGTTCTGTATGTCCAGCCATAAATAGAACCGTTTGATAACCGTCTATCGTTCCAAAAGGGAATTCATTTGCAAATGCTCTCATATCAATATCTGAATCTTTGAGCCAGTCAACGATATTTTCCCTTTGATCCTTAAAAGATTCCAAAGCTTCTTCAGCACTCATAAATTTCCCAGATGGCTGAAATTGATCCTGAGTAGGAATCTTTTGAGACCTGTCTGTAATGAAACCAACGATCTCCTCATCGCTCATTTTAACTTCAGGTTTCATATCTGGTATCCCTTCCTTTATCTTGTTCTCCAGCAATGCTTTTAAAGATCCTTCTACAATATTGATATGTTCAATAATTTGAGCAATAGACCAGCTATTTTCATCTGATTTATATTGTATTTGTTCTTCAGACAGATCCTGGGTGCTTTCAATTAATGCTTCCTGAGTTTCGTCTAAATATTCAAATACATCAATTTTGTTTTCAATCACCTTCTGCTCCGGGCAGGAGCTTTCGTTACTGGTGCAAATATTATTTCCAATGTAAATTGCACCAAAAAATACAAAGCTTAAAAATGCTATTAATGTTTTCATATTTAAATAATTAAGAGTTTTTATAAATAAATGATTCTACCTGTAAATTCATGTTTCTTATATTTTTTTTATCTGGGTGACATAGGTTCTAAGTTCTTTCACCTTATTATCTGACTTTGAAAAAATATACACATCGCAAAATGAATACATTCTTTTCTTGCCAGGTTCAACATTAAACTCCACTACCCCTTCAACTACAGACTTTGCTTGATGGGTGATCATATCAGTTACTACAATATTCAATGGTCCGCCAATTTTCATCCTTGCCAGTGATTTCTCAAACTCCTCTTTTCCAGAAATCGTTTTTTCACCTACTATGTTCCAAATGATATCATCAGTCACATTATCTGCTAAAAACTTTGTATCACATTTAGCAAAGGCATTGTTCAACTCCATTAACAACTTTTCTCTCTTTGCCATAAACTTTTATTTCCCTTTTGTATAAGCGATAATATATTACCGGCAGGATCTTTAAACCATGAAATCTCAGGCCCTACTTTCCCCTTATAAATCCCCCGGGAATCGGTTTTAATTTCACCATCGTACTTTTCAAACTGAACTCCTTTTTTTGTAAGTAGGTCAACTTCTTCCTCAATATTTGCAACATAGAAATTAAGCACTGTATAAGCAGCAGGAGTATGATCTTCTTTGGGATAAATTAATACCGAACAATTTACCAACTCTAATTCAAGAAGTCCCATCTCATTTTCATTTACTTTTAGACCAAGTGTTTCCTGATAGAATTTTTTTGAAATGTCAAATTTATTAGTAGAATAGGTCGTAAATGCTTTTGAATCTCTAAGCATAATTCTGATTATTAGTTCGTTGTCCTATAAATTTACATTAATATTTTTAAAATATCTCAATTTTTGATCCAGGCTACTACATATTGCAGTGAAACCTAAACTTTTGATTATAAGAAAGAAATACTTCTATGCTTATCTAAATTTCTGTTCTGAAGTGAAAGTCTTAAATTTGATATTGAAATCTTAAATTATCGCGATGCAGGTTGAAGAAATACTCAAGACTAATTCTATAGCTAATAAATTCATATCCCAGTTGAGAGATACCGGCATTCAACAAGATAGGATGCGTTTTCGCAGGAATATTGAGAGACTGGGTGAGATCATGGCCTATGAGCTAAGTAAGGAGCTTGAATATGAGACAGCCGAAATCACAACGCCACTTGGAAAATCGAAAATTCTCTTACCTGAAAATGAACTGGTTATCTGCTCTATTCTTAGGGCAGGATTGCCGCTTCACCAGGGAATATTGAACTATTTTGATGATGCTGAAAACTCCTTTATTTCGGCGTATAGACATCATCCAGATAATGATGAAAAATTTGAAATTCTCGTCGAATATCTTGCCTCTCCTTCTCTTGAAGGAAAAACGCTTATTCTGGCAGATCCCATGCTAGCGACCGGAAGATCCTTTAGCAATGTTCTTAATGCATTAAAACCAATGGGGATACCCGATAAAATTCATCTTGTCTCCGTTATTGCTTCAATGGAAGGTGTTGAATATCTTAAAACTGAATTTCCAGAGAACTCTAAATTATGGATTGCCACCATAGATCATGAACTTGACAATAATGGCTATATAGTTCCGGGACTGGGAGATGCGGGTGATCTTTGTTTTGGTAGTAAACTCCAGCACTAAAAGGGATACCCAATAGCAAAGTTAAATACGGGATTGCCAAAATCGTTTACCCATCTATCCCCTATAGGTTTTCTTGGGTCGTGCATTGGAAACGCCAGATCAAACCTTATTACAAAACTCTGAATATCTATTCGTAATCCTGCTCCAGCCCCTATTCCCAGTTCATTCAGGAAGTCTGACTCAAATTTTCCTGAACCGTCTCCGTTTAAATTGGTTGTTTCGGGCTTTGCGTTAGAAGTCCAGACGTTACCGGCGTCTACAAAAAAAGCACCATTCAAATAGGTGATGATGGGGAATCGATATTCGGCATTGGCCTCAAAACGAATATTTCCGGTTTGATCGCGAAAACCTGTATTACTAATTTCTTCTTCTGGATTATCGGGAATTTGATCTGGTTCTGCCGGGTTAAATGTCCCGGGGCCTAAGGATCTTGTTCTAAATGCCCTTACACTGTAAGGTCCGCCAGAAAAATATTGTTTGCTGAACGGCATCACCTCTGAGTTTCCATAAGGACGACCATAACCTGCAAATAAACGTGTGGCGATCACCTGTTGGTTGCCTAACCTCAAATGATATCTTAAATCCAAATCCAGTTTGGCGTATTGTGCATACTCCAGACCAAAAACTTCCTTTTTCCCATCTTCGGCTTCTTTGCCCAATAGACTCATCGAATTACCGGCAATATCAACATTAGCATTCAGGAAAAAAGCATTCGTTTTATTTCCGTCTATGAGTCCGTTATAAATAAAAGAATAGGTAAGACCAGCTATAAATTCCTGGTCAAAACTGCTTTCCAAGAATGGATTCGCTTTTAAAATTTTACCAAACTCTGTCGTGACATCAGTTAGACTAACATAATTAAGACTAATTGGATTAAACTCATGAGACACATATCTATTGGCGTTCCACAAATAACCAAAAGATGCATTAAGCGAGGCCAGTGTAAATAATTGACTTCTCCTTAGATAATCTCCTCCGAGGCTTATTTTGGTTTTTGGAATATCATATTTAAAAAAGTCTTTGCTGAATTTTACAGGAAATAATAATCGTGGAATAATTAGATCGTTTGTGAGTCCCAGCTGTAGTGAGCTGCTACCAGGTAGACTTCCTCCGGAGTCCATTTGAAATTCATAACCTAAATTGGCAGATATTTTAAGACTTTCTCCTCCTTTAAATAAATTCCTGTTTAAAAATGAAAGTGCCAGATGTGGGCCTGCAAAACTATTAGATTTTGTCACAGCCTGTAATTCTGCTCTTATTGCTCTTTTTTTAAGCGGAGACAAGAATATATTGGCTTCCAGCAATCCTATACTATCGGTTGCCAGCGTATCAATCTCATCATAGCGTATATTCACAAATTTGTAGGAACCAATAGTGCCAAGACGTCTGCTGGTGTTTCGTGAGACTTCAGGATCGTAGGTGTCTCCTGTTTCAATTAGAATATAAGGATCTAAATATTCCGGTTTAAAAAGAAGTTCTTCCTGAAAATAGTTTTTGTCTTTATACCTTTTATAATTCTTAGTGACTGAATCCTCATCAATATTATAATTTGGGTAGACATTTACATTTGAAATTTGATAGGGAATTACCGATTTTGAAGGAACATCTTTCTTCAGTCTTAAAAATAGATCAAATTTCTTCTGATCATATTGATTAGTATCAGCTTCAAAAATTAAAAATCCGGGGTTAAAATTATAATAGCCTTTCTTTTTGAGATTGATGTCTATACGCTCCCGTTCTAGTTTCAATTTGGGTAGATCAAAACGCATTTCTTCTTTCATTAAGGTTTTATCAATATCTTTTTTTATATCCTGGTAAACCAGCAGAGTATCTGAATCTAACTGATAGGTTTCCATGGTGTATGGATCTGGTACTGTAAGCGTATAAGATGTGGAGGCTGTTTTTGAATTTTCATTCGTCTCTGCATCTGAGCTCACTCTGCTGTAGAAAAACCCACGATTTTCTAATCTGTTTAAAAGAAGATCTTCGGTGTTCTTTAGGTCTACATCAGATAGATAAACTGGTGCTTCCCCAAATTTCTTGTTCAGGAATTTATTAATAAAGCCTGGCTTTTCACGCTGTGATTTATAATGGAAATAAAGTCCGGGACGCATTCCCAGAACCTGCGTATTCGGTTCTGGCCGCAGTACATTTTCAAGCTCAGTTCTTAACTGTGGTCTATCTGTAATTGTGGTATCTGAATCTATTTTAATTTCAGCTCCGGTATACAAAAATTCATCATCAGGGATAAACTTCTCCACACTACAGGCCTGGAATAGTGCTATAAGAATAAATAATATGCTAAGATCTTTAATTTTCATCTCCTGTACTTTCTTCTTTTTTAGCCTTTTCATTTTTCACATTCTCCATCACGGCCTTCTCGAACATCTCCTTAAATTTGTTGAATTCTTTTGTGAAAATTAGAGCAATTCCGCTAACCACAAGCTGCCCATCGATCACATTTTCATACTGACTTTTACTAAAACCCTTTAAACGCCATACTCCGTCTTCATCCAGCAAGTAAGAAATACTTACATTCCCTATTAAAGGACTTGCCGCCTGCCCTTGCTGACTTCCGCCCTGCACATCTACCTCACTCCCAACTTCCACCACTAATCGATCTTCAAGAAAGGCTTTTTGAGCGCTTATGCCAAGTTGAGTTCTTTCTTCCGGGCTTTCTCCTTGATAATCGGTAAAACTATCTACATTAAAATTTAGCTGAACTCCACTTTCTCCAAGAAGTTTACTGGAAAGCATATTCAATTGATCTGATAAAGCTGAATTTAGGTTATCCCTGGCAACGGCCATGGTACCTCCACTACTACCATCGCTACCCGATTCTGGAAAGAAACGGTTTAAGACCAATAATGAAAACACCTGTTTATTTAATTCCTGTTCCTGATTGTTTAGTTGCTGAACTCTGCCAAATATCTCTCCTCCTGCTACTCCCTGTTCTTCTTCAGGCATATCCAGACCAAATGAAATCTTTGGTTCCATCAAATCTCCATCAATATTCAGATAGACCAGGAATGGGATTTCCTGTCTAAATCTATCCCTGTTTCCAGTTGCCGAAGTTTGTGCTGCCATAAGTGAAGAAGCCGATGTTTCTACTTTATAAATAGCTCTCACATCTAGTTGTGCATCAAAAGGATCTCCTGCCCAGGAAACACGACTTCCATCTGCGATCTCAAACCTTCTTTTAACAAGATTGTAAAGGCTCATTTCATAAAAACCATCATTAACTTCATAGATACCAGTTAAAGCTGTACGACCATTGGGATACATATTGAAGATAAGATCTCCTTCTCCCTGAACCTGAAATTTATCTCCGGTTTCGGCATTGATGATCACATTAAAGGTTGCCCCTTCGTCTACTGAAATTCTGGAAAAAATATCATATCCAGAAATTACATAAGACTCTTCTTCGGTTTGAGAAAGAATAGCATCAGGGTCTTCTTTATTCACAAAGATCACCACTCCATCACGTTCCTTAATTTGTAATTCTGTCTCAGGTACCACGTAGGTGAAATTTGTACTCTCCTTAATATCGATATCCATATCTACCTTTGGTAAATTAAGATCTCCAGATATTTGAGCATCCACATCTACTACTGCACTACCATAGAATAAGTCGTTATCTTCTTCCGTAGAATTTAGTAATTTAAAATCACTGGCTTGTATGTCTAAATTGAAACCAGGGTTTAAGAGGCTTGTGGTAATTATTTCACCATTTACAACTACAGAATTATTGTTGGCATCATTGATATTAAAGTCCTCAAAATAAACGCCGGCGTTATCCAGTCTTAGGTTTTCATCTGGAAGGACAAAGTCTGCATTTAACATCGCAATATTGAATTTAGCATCGTTAAAGTCAAGCTTACCTTCATACTTTGGTTCTAATAAAGTACCGTTTAGCGTAATATTTCCTGAAAAACTTCCACTTCCGTTCTTTATCTCTCCCTGGGAAAAGCCTTCAAGAGCAGACATTTTAATCTTATTAAGGTCAAGATTCATGTCCAGTATAGCTGAAGGTTCAGCAGCAGCATAGGTACCGGTAAGATCCAGATCTACTTCACCACCTTTTATGGCCATTTCAAAATCATAATCACTAAAACCGCTGGAGTTCCCTTTAAGGCTTAAAGTGTTTAGATCTACATTCATTACTTTAAACTCATTGATAGCCAAATCTGCGAGAATACCTGTTTTGCCAAATGGTTCTTCATAAACAATATTACCATTTAGAAACCCAGTTGCTAATTGATCTTCAGGATTCAGATAATTCAGTAAAGCTGCCAGTTTAAAGTTTTTAAAATCAAGACTTAAATGCTCTTTTTCCACACCCGGTTTCGCGTTGCTAAGTATCATTTCCTGGTTTTCCCTGAACAATCTAAAATTAGAGAAACTCAAATATTCTGTTCCATAGCTCAATTTATTAGCAGTATCTATATTCCATTGATTTTTGTTCAGGATAAGATCCTGTGGATCTACATGGAATTCCAGGGTGTCCCCTTGAAAGTTTAGTTCAGATTTTACATGAACAATTTGTTCGTCTTCATAGAAAGAGGAAAAATCCAGGTTTAACTTTCGGTTTAATACCTCTCCCTGCAAATCTGTTCTCTTGATCGCTAGCGGACCGGCATTTAATTCATTAAATGCAAGATCAAACTTTAAGTTATCGGGATCCGATTGCATATTTAGTTGTAAACTATCAATCTGGCTGCTATAGAAATTGATGTACGGAATTGATACCGAAGCATCAAGCTCGCGATCAAGCTCCCTAAAGTCAACATTTACATCTACAGTATCCAGTTCTTCAAGATTTACAACAAAAACTTCGTTTAGTATGGGCGCTTCACTTATCCTGGCATTTAATTTAAGATTTACAGGATTAGTGATAGAATCTTCCTGGTAATTCTCTGTTATATATCTTTTAAAATGCCTGTTAATCGCTTCAGAAAAAGCTAATGGACTGGCATTGGACTGCAAATCTAAATCCAGTATTCTATTTTCTACCTTGACCGAGGTGGTATCTTCTCGCACAAATGCAGAGGCGTCAAAACTACCCAATAAATAGGTTTTATTATTATAAACGGCTACCCCGTCGATGATTTTGGCCTCCATCTCAAATTCACTGGAATTACCTTCAAACCAGCCCTCTAATGTGAAACCCGTTTTTATATTCTTTTGGGTGATGCCTAAATTCCCCAAATCTGCACCATCCATATATACATTAAAATCAAACCGTGGAGAAACCGAATCTAACTCGATTTGGGTTTGAGCTTCCATATCCAGATTGGTATCCTGATAAATTAAATTAACCGAACCTTTTCCATTTTTCAGGGCTCCATTGATATCGATATATCTAAACTCATAATCTTTATAGGAAAAAGTAGTTATTTCAGAATCCAGTGTTGCATTGAGATCATTTATAGAGCTACCCTTCCCGGTAGTCTTAATATTTAGTTGAATATCTCCCAAAGCCTTATTTTGCAATAGATTTCCAAGCGAAATACTATCTCCCTGGATCTCTGCATCAAATACTATTTGATCTCCCATCGCGAAATCGCCATCTATTTTCAGGCTTCCATCTGAAGTATTGAGAAGAGAGTTTGTTCGTACCTCACTGGCATTTCCGGCGAAACTACCTTTAAGCGATATTGTTTCCGGTAATTTTAAACCAAGATCTTCTTCTTTCACAAATTTGAGGAGATCGCTGCGTTTAGAGTTCATCTGGACATAGGGCAGATTGAAATTTAAATTTTCAGGATCCTGTAAATTAACAAGGCTTCCATTTCCGGATAAACTGGTGTTGCGCCACTTTAAATTAAGTGATTTAAGATCTAGATTATCAAGTTTTCCCGAAGCGTTTAAGTTTCCGCGTAATGGAGATCCAGCCAGAGAATTTATATATTCATTATTTCGTAAATCTGGCTGAAAACGGTAAATATCACTAACATTGAAATATACATTTTCGAGCTTGAGATTCAAGCTGGCAGTTCCCGGGTTCTCCATAAAATCATTGAGAGAATTATAGGTAATATGGAGGTTTCCAGATAAACTATTGGTATTTACCGCAACATCCAGGTTTGAAAAATTCATTTGCTCATCTGTTACCAATGCCTGGATATTTAATTTATTCACTTCAATTCCTGAGCCTTCATTAAATTGAAGTTTATCGATAGTTGTCTTAGCCTCACCCGGTTTATATGCAATGTCTTCAGCTTTAAATATTAGGCTCTCCAGGCTAATAGCATCAGCATTAAACACTCCCTTTTTAACGTCGGCTCCATTCACCATGTAATCAAAATCATTATCATTGAGATCGATACTACCAATTTCCACATTCCAATTTGGCCATTCAAATGAAGACGAAGTTTCAACATTATTTGAAGGCGCAGTAGTAGCTTGTTGCTTCATCCTTAAATCAACTTCAGAATTGGCCAGCAGGATGGAGTTACTAAGAATCGCATTATTTTTCAGGTCGAACCTTGAAGCACTCAGATTTAATTTAGCGATCTGGAAATTAGTGAATAGCGAATCGGGTTCAGAATTGTAAATTCCACTAACATTAGAAAACTCGATATTTGAAATTTCAAACACCGGCATCGGCGAGGGTTCAGAATCACTTTCTGGAAAAGGCCTGGTTTGTACATAATTTACCTGAGCATTGGTTAAAATGGCATCGTTCGCTTTAAAAACCATGTTCTCAAGATCAGTTTCAGTAAACTCTAATTGTAGTAAATCGAATTTAAACTTGGAATCTATACCAGATACATCGTCTTTATAAGTAATATCAAAATTCTTCAGATTGATATCTCCAATATTAATTTCCATTGGAGCGGCACTAGTGTCACTTACAGTAGTTGTATGAGTAGTGTCTGAAGCATAAGCATTCAGCAAAAATTCATAATTAAAGCCACGAATAGAATCTTTACGGAAAATTCTGGCTTTTAAATTTGTAGCATCCAGCTCTTCCAGACTAAAACTATTACCTTTTATTATAGGCCAGAATGGAATATTGGCAGAGATACTTTCAGCATAAACAATAGTATCTCCCTGTGGATCTTCAATATATAACTGGTCTACCTGAATATTCCCGTTAAACTGAATAAATAGCTTATCCAGTTCTATATACGCTCCGGTCTTTTTTTCAACAGAAGAAATAAACTTGTCCTTGATAATATTCTGCCCCCAGGGACTACGAACAAAGAGAATGATCAAAAGAAGGAAAACAATGATCCCAAGGAGAATCTTTCCCAGTACTTTTAGAGTTTTAAAAAATATTCTTTTGTTTCTTTTCAATTATTCAATTTTAGAAAATCTCAAAGTTATCGTTTAGAGCTATTACAGCGAAACTATACCCTCCTAATTTCTAATAAACTTGTGTTAAATTGCCTACAAATTACCACATAACCTGACTTGTCGAAGCAAGAAATGACCCTGTTTTGTGGAAAATTTGTACACATTTCCCTCTAATTTCCACAAGTTTTAATATTTATTCAATTAAACAATCCAGTTTGATCCAACTAAAAGATTCAATTTTTCTAATCCAATTAAAATCCTTTGAGACCAATAAAAACAGCCATTTAAAGCTCCTGCCGGCATTAAACAGAACTTTCATCTGGCTCCAGCCTCTTTAAATTTAATTCTTCTGGCATTATTATAGTCTTTAAAGAGTTGATTAAAAAACTAAATAATCAAACAATTAAACATTAAAATCCGATTTATGAAAAAAGTAATAACTGTAACCGTATTAGCAGCGACCATGCTAACCTCATGTGTTTCTAAAAAGAAATATGTAGCACTGGAGGGTGAATTGAATGACACCAGAAGTACCCTGCAGAAAACTCGTGTAGAGAAAGAGGAGATCGAAGAAAAGTATGCTCGTATTGAAGAAAGAGTTGCTGACTATAATGCCAAGATTAATTCTCTTAGAACTGAGAATGATGGTATGATGGAAATGAATGACCTAACGGTAATGTCTAAGAATACCAAGGAAAAAATGAAGAGTACAATCGCAAAAATAGATCCTGAGAAGGTGAAAGGCGCGAAGACTCTTGAAGACTCTATCAACCTTGCCGTGTCTTACAATCTAAAGCAGAATATTTCTGAAGGTGCAGATGAAGAAGATATAGATATTAGTGTTGATGAAACTGTAGTAATGATTAATGTTTCTGATAAACTTTTATTTGGAAGTGGAAGCTATAGAGTTACTAAAGAAGCTCAACCATTATTAAAAAAGCTAGCTGAAGTGATTAATAGTGAACCGGCTATGGAAGTGATGATTGAAGGTCATACAGATGACAGAACCATGGTGAAAGAGTCTTATATAAAAGACAACTGGGATCTTAGTGTTAGAAGAGCCACATCAATTGTTAGATTGTTACAGGATAAATATGACGTAGAACCATCTAAATTGATCGCAGCTGGTAGAAGTAGCTACCAACCACTGGTTGAGAATTCTTCAAAAGACAATATGGCTAAAAACCGTAGAACAAGAATTGTAATAATTCCAAATCTTGATAAATTCTTTGCAATGCTTGAAGGTGACGCTTCAGTAGCTAAAAACTAAGAATACGTTTAAACAGAAAAATTAAAGGAAAGCTTTCGCTTTCCTTTTTTTATGCTGTTATTTTTTGTTCTTATTAATATAAAAATCCAATGAATACTTCCCTCCTCCTGTAAAAGCCAGTAAAATAAATCCAAACATATACAGTATAGGTAATTCCTGCTTCATAAATCCATCTGGGACATGAACTATAAATGCCGCAACGGCCATAGTTATTATTAGAGGAATTGCCGCAAATCTTGTAAGAAAACCTAATACAATAAATACAGAGCATACAAATTCTGCAAATACAACAAGCGTATATGATATTTCTTCCCCAAGGCCAATTGGGTCTGCAAATTTTAATTCATCTGAACCAAAGAAATCAATAAGTTTAGGATAGCCATGTGTAAGCATTAATGTAGCGATGGCGATTCTAAAAATTAATATACCAAGGTCTACATTCCTTAAATTCAAGTTTGTTATATGTGTTTTGTTTAGCATTTTTTGAGATTTATTCTTAGACTATTGGAAATATATACATTTCATTTTTATTAATCTCTAATTCATAAGCACCTATAAATGTAAAGAAATATTCTATTAATGGAGAAAAATTGCATTTCATCGATTTTATATGTTTTTTATCGATTTATATTAAATTTTGTTTTACATTTAGATATGTTAGAAATCCAGAAACATCTTTTTCTTTTTTTTAGTCTTCTGATGTTTTCCTTTTACGGAATTGCACAAAACAGTGCCTCTGCATCTTTTACTGCTTCAGTGAAAATAGTAGAGCCTATATCTGTACAAACTACTGAAAACATGAATTTTGCAAGTATTGATGCAAGAAACGGCGGATCTGTTATTCTTAATCCAGACCATACCAGAGAAGCAATAGGTGGTGTGCTACTTGATAATGCTTCAAATGTTTCAGCAGCTGTTTTTGAAGTAAAAGGTCAGAATGGATATTCTTACAATATTGATTTACCAGAAGGTTCTTTTAGAATGGTAAATGGTGCAAATGAAATTGTAGTAAAGGATTTTGAGATGAGCACTTCCAGCGCCACTTTAAATTCAGATTCTCAAGTAATTAGTCTAGGTGCTACACTATACATAGAGCCAGGACAGAAGCCCGGAATATATAGTACTCCCTCTCCTATAGAAATTATGGTAAGCTACAATTAAGCCATACAATTTTTCCAATGTAAGTTTTTTCTTCCTCTAATTCATCAGTCGAGATCTTAAATCCTCTGATGAATCCATGATTTGCACAATCCTTAAACGATCATTATACACACTTCAACGAGTTTAATCCACTGTTCAACGAAAATTTTTGGTATGTCCTACTTTATACTCCCATATTTACCCCGCTAACAATCTATTAAACCTACCTAATTATGAAAAAAATTACCCTACTCGCTTTATTAGCTGTAACTGGAATTTCGTTTGCTCAAACAGATGGAACTGCAGATGTGAATGCTGAAATTGTAAGTCCAATTGAAATAAATGATGGGACTGCATTAAACTTTGGATCTATTAATGGTACTGCTACCGGAGGAGATGTTACAGTAAAAACAGATGGAAACCGGGTTTTCGGAAATACCGATATGGAAATTACTTCTACTACTACCGTTACCGCTGCACAATTCTCTATAACCGCTGGTAATGGTGTAAGCTATGATATTTCTATACCTTCTACCGTTCTTACTGGTGCAGGTACTGATATGAACCTGGTTTTTGCTCATGATAGAACAGGGCCTGCCGAAAGAATTGGTTCTGGAGCTGCTCAGGAACTTAATGTTGGAGGTACTTTAACTGTGAATGATGCCCAGGCTGCTGGTGCTTATGAAGGAACAGTGACCGTAACTGTAAATTACAATTAAGTTAGAATATTAAATTTATTAAATCGCTGTCTGGAAATGGCGGCGATTTTTTCAATTAAATTATTTTTAATTTAAATTGTAACCAAATGCGCAGTTTCTTATATATCTTTTTGTTCTTTTTGAACGCGTTCGCTTTTGGTCAACAATCATCTACTGCAGAAGTTAACAGTACGGCAGTAATCGTTGAACCTATAGAGATTTCTAAGAGCTTAGATCTTCATTTTGGAAATGTTATAAGCGGATATAATCCTGGAAGGCTTGTTTTATCACCTGAAGGTACTCGAACAGCTTTTGGTCTTCAATTGTCAACAGGTAGTCCTGGTCAGGTAAGTGCTGCCGAAGCTATTGTAAAGCACGGAAACTACGATTATTCAATCACACTGCCGGAGACCTTCAAACTTTTTAACGAAGATAACCCTAATCAATTTCTTTTGATCGATGATTTCACAGTGCAACCTGAAGTCACCGGCGAAGAAATAGATATATTGAAGATTGGAGCAACTCTTAATCTGGAAGCTAATCAGGCTTCTGGGTTTTACACAAATGCTACCGGTTTCAACGTCACAGTAACCTATAATTAGATTACATTAAATTTCAATGCTCCTAATGATCTCAAAATCTAACTTTCTACCTACTCTACTTCTTATTATTTGTTTTCAGGGAATTTCATTTGCACAGGGAGACCTTATGATCATGCCTAAGCGGATAGTTTTTGATGGATCTCAAAGATCACAGGAAGTGAATCTGGTTAATACCGGCAGTGACTCTGCAACGTATGCTATTTCATTTATCCAGTATAAAATGAAGGAAGATGGAGGTTTTGAGCAAATTAATGAGCCGGAAGAGGGACAAAGATTCGCCAATGATTTTCTTAGATATTACCCAAGACGAGTTTCTCTGGGCCCCAATGAAGCTCAAACCTTAAAAGTTCAGGTTACAAGAACCGGAAATCTTGAAAATGGAGAATATAGATCTCATTTATATTTCAGGGCGGTTGAAAAGCAAACAGCTTTGGGCAGCGAAGAAACCAGTGAGGCAGAAAACAACATTTCCATCAATATAAAAACGGTTTTTGGTATTAGCATTCCTGTGATTATACGAAATGGAAAATCTTCTACCGTAATTGAATTGAATAATATCGATCTAGACACAGACAATGACGTTATATTGTCTATGGATATTCATAGAAAAGGAAACATGTCAGTTTACGGGAATTTATCCGTGAAACATATTGTAGACGGAAACGATCCCATTAACATAGGTATAGTTAAGGGAATCGCTATTTATACTCCGAATAAAAAACGTGAATTTTCATTTATACTACAGAATACTGAGAATGTAGACCTCACTAAAGGAGTATTGGAAATAACCTATGAATCTGAAAAGGGAGAAGTCTTTGCCAGAACTATTCACGAACTGGATTAAACTATGCTAATCAAACATCATAGGAAAATATTACTTTTAATTTTAATTATCCTGTTTTCAGTATCAATAACCAATGCCCAGGAAGATTTTACTTTAACTGGAAATTATACTATTTCAGAAAATGAATCTGAAGAGTACGAAAACCTTAACCTTACAACGAACTCAAGTCACCTAATAGTAAATGGAACACTTATAGTTCATGGCAACCTTGACATGAGTGGTAATAAATCACAGTTTACCATGGGAAGTTCTGCTGTGGTCATAGTTTATGGGAATTTTATAGGTTCAAATAAGGTGGACATTTCTATTTCTTCATATTTGATTGTCCAGGGAAACTTTACAAGAAGAACAGGTTCAAATCAATCCAATATTGATATAGATAATGGGAATGTCTATATTTTTGGTGAAGTTGATGGATGGCAGGATGAGTTTACGAGTTGTGATGATTATAATGGCAATACGTCAGGAGTATCCAATGAGGAATGTGAATATGGAACAGAAAGTGATTATGAGGATAATATTGAAGATTTTCCATCAGAAATCGCAGACAAACTTAACTGTTTCAACTTAACTAATCCAGAAGATCAAACCTCTTGCGAGGGTAATAATGTTGTATTCAATATTCAAACATCTACAAGTCGCAACGTTTCCTATCAATGGCAAGTTAAGGCATCAGGGAGTGATGCTTATACCGATATTGTGGGCGCGAACACTATAAATTTATCTTTAAATAATATTACCAATGACATGGGCGGAAACCTCTATCGCGTAAAAATCAGAGCTGAGGAAACAGGATCAGGATGTAAGGTTTCTATATCCAAACCTGCAGCCTTAATTATAGATACAGTATTTGATTGGACGGGGGCTTTGGGATCAGATTGGAACAACCCAGGAAATTGGTTGTGTAATACTATTCCAAACATTAACTCTAACACCACAATTTCGTCTGGACTTACCAATTATCCTATAATTAGTTCTGGAGGTTCTGCCACAGTGAATAATCTTACTATTGAATCTGGTGCAACTTTGGAGATTTCTGATAACAACCTTGAAATTTACGGCTCTATTTCAAATAACGGTGAAATTATTGCTAATGCAGGGACTTTGGTTATGAAAGGTTCTTCTTCAGCACAAAGTCTACCTTCAGGTCTCTTCAGAAATAATAGAATTTTGAATCTTGAGATTGACAATCTTAATTCAGTGATATCAAATACAACTATAGAGCTTTCTGGTTGGTTAAAATTGACTAATGGTAACCTTTTTACTAATGATGATTTTACGCTAATTTCCAATGCTGCCAAAACTGCTTTGATTGATGGTTCTGGTAACGGCGAGATTATTGGCAATGTGAGCATGCAGCGATATATTGACCCGGCATTTGGGTATAAATATTTTGGTTCTCCATTCAGCAACACCACTGTAGGTGATTTCTCTTCCTATGTAGATCTAAACTCAGAGTTTCCTTCAGTCTTCAAGTATATGGAAGACAGAGAAGATGCAGATGGAAATGATCTCTCTGGCTGGGAAGCCTATACAAATTCTGTTTCTGGGTTTAATATTCTGGAAGGATATGCATTGAATTTTGGTACTGCAGGAGGTGAATTAATTTTAGATATTAATGGAACGGTAAATAATGGTGATGTTACCCGGAATTTGAACACTTCTAATGGAGACTACACAAAAGGCTTTCATCTTGTATCCAATCCCTACCCCTCTCCTATTGACTGGAATATGATACCTAGTTTATCAACCAATATAGATAATGCTGCTTACTTTTTTAGGGCAGATGCAACAGATGAATATGGTGGAGCCTATACTTCGTATGTTGCAGATATAAGCAGCTCTGGAACTGGAGGCAGTATAGTCCCATCTATGCAAGGTTTTTTTATACACGCAAGCGATGGCACTTCGAGCTCAGTTCTTAGGATGAATAATGGTGTAAGAGTCAATGATTTTTCCCAGGAATTTTATAAAAATCAGGTTACAGTAAATGAACCTGGCTTGATTAGAATTTCAGCCGGCTTTGGGAATAAAAACTATTCAGATCCTTTGGTTATTTATTTTAATAACAATTTATCATTAGATTTTGATCGGGAGAATGACGCTTTAAAACTATATAACTCTAATAAAGATCTCCCAAATTTCTATTCGATTACTAATGATGGGAAAGAGACATCTATTAATGGAATGCCTGCTATTGATTCACAGAATAAACTTAGAATACCGCTAGGGATCAAGACAGAAAAACAGGGAAGACTAAACATTAAATTAGAAGATCTGGAGAATATAGAGGAAGATATTCAGGTATTTCTGATAGATCAGGAAAGAAGGGTTTCAGTTAATTTAAAAGAAGAAAATTATAGTCTGAATCTCGAAAAGGGAACGTATAAGAATAGGTTCTTTCTTTCATTTTCACCAGATAGATTTCCCGATCCTTCCATACTGTTCAATGACCCATTCAGTCTTATGGATACTTCAGAAAAGATAGGAGTTCGCATGCATCTGAATGAACGGGAATCCGGTCATTTAAGAATTAGCAATATTAACGGTCAATTACTAAAATTAATTCAGGTAACTGGCGGTGAAGATATCAACTTTAGTAATATACAAAGTACAGGAATTTACCTGGTGACTTTTATTTCGAACCTTCGCCAGTTTTCTAAAAAAGTAATCGTAAGAAAATGATAAAAATGAAACATTCAGGAAAAATTTTTATTCTGGTTCTTACTCTGGCATTTATGACAGTAAATAAAGCGGAAGCTCAGGAGAACCCTCCAGTTCCTATAGAAGTAGAAGTTAGTACCGTACAGTTTCTAAATTTTGGTGCTTTTGCGGTAGGAAATTCTATTGGGACGGTAAGTGTAGATTCTAATGGGACCAGGACCTGGACTGGAGATGCTACCTTACTTAATACAGGCGCTACGGTTTCTCCTGCTTTATTCGATGTTTATGCGAATCCCGGAACTCTCATCAATATTAGCCATGCTCCAAGCTTCACATTATCTGGCACAAGTGGTCAAACCATCGAATTGAAAATTGACAGTTATAGTACTGGAAAAACTTTTATTACTAATACAAACTCCCAGACACCTACACCGGTTTATGTAGGTGGCACATTAAATCTAGGGGCGATTTCGGCCAATGGTCCCGGAGCATATAGCGGGTCCTTTACAATCACTTTTATTCAGGAATAAAATAGATTTAAGTTTCAATGAATTCTGTTACCCCAAACAAATTCTTACGATTATTTTTTCAATTTTTAATTGTCTTCTTAATTCTACCTAGTAATTCAAGAATGTTTGCTCAGGAGTATCCGGAGTACGACGAACTGGTTGTTGAATTAACTTCTCCAAGAACCGGAACCCTGGAGATTCCAATCGCTATAAAAAATGAAAAGGCCTATATTTCGTTTTCAGACCTCTTTGATTATTTTAAGCTTAAGAATGAATTGAATCCCAAAACCGGGGCGATTTCTGGTTATATTATAAATCCTGAATCACCATACAGAATAGATCTGGAGAATCGCATTTTAAATTTTAGAGAACAATCTATTAGTCTTTCGGAAAATGATTTTATTAAAACACCAACGACCTTTTATTTAAGATCAGAACTCTTCGGAGAAATTTTCGGCCTAAATACCAATTTTAGTTTTAGAGCACTTTCAATACAATTCGATACCGAATTAGATCTGCCCTTATTTAAAGAACTGCGTCGGGAAAAAGCTCGTAGTAATCTGAATAAAGTAAGGGGAATAATAGAACCAGATACCACTATTAACCGAAAATATCCATTCTTTAAAGGAGGGATTCTGGATTGGGGAGTAACCACCACCCAACAAACTAATGGGCCTGAAGATAACAGGTTAAATTTAGGCGTGGGTACGATGATCGCTGGAGGAGAAACCAATATTTTACTGAATTATTCCAATCGTATTCCATTTACCAGTAGAAATCAATTCTATCAATGGAAATATGTAAATAACGAAAGTGCCCTTTTTAAGCAGGTAACGGCGGGTAAGATTTTTACGGGTGCTACCTCTTCGCTATTTGCACCCGTAGTAGGTGTCCAGCTTACCAACTCCCCCTTGATAAACAGGAGGTCTTATGGAACCTATGTTCTGAATGATTATACACAGCCCAGATGGACCGTGGAGTTGTATGTAAACAATGTTTTAATAGACTTTGTACAGGCAGATGCCTCCGGTTTTTATTCTTTTGATGTCCCGTTAATGTACGGTAATACAAATGTAGATCTTAGGTTTTTTGGTCCATATGGGGAGGAGCTTACTGAAACCCGAATAATTAACATCCCGTATAATTTTGTTCCCAAAAATGAGCTTGAATATACCTTGAGCGCCGGAGTGGTTGAAGATAGACAGAACAAAAGATTCTCCCGGTTCAATCTAAATTATGGTCTATCAAACAGTATAACCATAGGTGGTGGTGTAGAATATCTTTCTGAAACTAGTAGCGGAGAAGTAATGCCATTTTTAAATACCTCCATAAGACTGGCATCAAACCTGCTATTTTCAGGGGAATATACTTATGGTGTGAAAGGAGAAGGATTACTAAGTTATAGAACTCCTTCAAATATGCAATTTGATCTTAATTATACAAAATATCACGAAGATCAGACAGCTATTAATTATAACTATTTAGAAGAACGGGAATTTCGTTTTTCTGCTCCTATTAAAACAAAGGCATTTTCTGCATACACTCGTTTTAGTCTAAACCAGATCCTCCTGCCAAACACAGAGTTTACAACGGCACAGTTTTTATTATCTGGCAGCCTTTTAGGAGTTAGTACAAATCTAACTACCTATGCGATCTACAACGACAGGCTAGACAGACCAACAATTTACAGCTCGCTATCCCAAACCTATAGATTGCCATATCAGTTTTTGTTTTCTCCTCAGATACAGTATGATCTATCAGAACAAGCACTGAGAAATATTAACCTGGAAGTGGAACGTGTGATCTTTAAAAAGGGATTTCTGAATCTTTCTTATGAAAATAATTTTCTTAGAAATGCCCACACCTTTGAGATAGGTTTAAGATATGCTTTCAATTTTGCACAAACATCTGCTACTTCAAGAATTGGAAATAAAAATTCATCATATATACAATCTGCCAGAGGAAGTTTGAGATGGGATGATAATACAGGTCATTTAGAAGTCTCTAACAGACCCGGGGTTGCCCGCGGTGGAATTACACTTATCCCCTTTCTGGATCTCAATAATAACGGTAAAATGGATGCTATGGAAAAAGGAGTTGCAGGTGTTAAACTTAAATCTAATCCAGGGATCGCCAGTTATAATGAAGATAAAACCGTGATTCGATTGAATGATCTCCAGCCCTATTTAAATATGTTACTGCAAATTGATACCAATAGCCTGGATAATATTGCATGGACGGTTGATAACCCGAATATTTCAGTGGAAACGGTTCCCAATCAATATAAAGCGATCTATATTCCGGTAAAGGTGATTGGAGAAGTTGCAGGGTTTGTGTCTTTAAAAGGTAAATCTGGACTTAAAGGTCAGGGCCGGATACTCGTAAATATCTTTGATGAAAACTCTCAAAAAGTAGCTTCAGTACTAACAGAAGGTGATGGTTACTTCAATTATCTGGGACTTGGCCCTGGAAATTATATAGCGAAAGTTGATGCACAACAATTAGAAAAACTAAACTTCAGAAGTTCTAAACCCCAATCATTTCAAATTGAAGTAAGTGAATATGGTGATATTGTTGATACTCTTGAATTTACGATTGAAGCTAAAGAAGAAGCTAATAATTAATAGGAAATAGCCAGTACTTTCAGCTTTCTCGTTTCAGCACCCAATGTAAAGTTGATCTCCTCGCCTACTTTCTTTCCTGTAACTGCTTTTGCGATAGGCGCCACGAAAGCGATCTTTTTCTTTTTAATATTGGCTTCGTCTACTCCAACAATCTGAAATTCCCGGATCTGTCCTGAATTTTCATTTTGAAGTTTCACATTTGCACCAAACCTGATTTCATCTTCAGGCTGATCTTTAGGATCTAATAGTCTGGCTGTTTGCAATCTTTCAGCCAATAAATTTATTTTCCCATCGATCAAACTTTGAGATCTTCTTTTTTCAGTATCATTTTCAGCTTTCACCTCTGCTCTTTCATTTTCCAGATCTTTTAATTCCTGTTTTAATTCAGTAAGACCATTGGGGGTTACATAATTTATAACTCCCTCAGGAATGGCTGCTCTGGGAGGAATTAGAACCGGTTCTTCCTGATCTTCTTCTTTTACAAAACCTCTGCTCATAAGTTAGTTTTTATTCTATCTATAAATTAGATCAATTCAATTATCATAACCAAAACAGGAATCATAAATATTTCAGAAAGTAAGAGAGATAAACAAACTAAAATCTATTTTTAATGATTTAAAAGCCAATCATGTCTCTGGAGATTATCATTCTTTTCGGTATCATTATTAGTGTAATATTTCTCTTTGCTCTGGAGGTTTTCCCAGTTGATAAGATTGCGTTTTTTATAATGGTAAGCCTTTTACTCACGAATTTAATTAGTCCGGAGGAGGCCATCTCAGGATTTTCAAGTCCGGCAACCATTACCGTACTAGCCTTAATGATCATTGCGATTGGACTCGAAGATAATGGGGTTATAGACTGGCTTGCTAATGGTTTGAAAAAATTACGTGGCCTGCCTTTATTCTTTATGGTTCCGGTCTTTATGTTTATTGCCGGTGGCATTTCAGCATTTATTAATACTACCGCGGTTGTTCTTGTTTTCGTAAAGATTATCAACGAATTAACAGAGAAATATGATATCCCTAATTCCAAGCTCTTACTTCCCATATCATTTGCTGGAATTATCGGTGGTAGTTGTACACTTATGGGAACTTCTACCAACCTTATTGTAAATGCCGTCGCTGTTAAAAGAGGAGTTGAAAGGTTTAGTTTCTTTGAATTTACCTGGCTAGGTGGGATATTTCTTGTGATCACGATTATCATTGTGAGTCTGATGGCTCATTTTCTACCTAAAAAGCAAAAAAACAGTATTTCTAATGTATATGATCTTGATGAATTTATCACCAAAGGGATTGTAGCAAAGGATTCCGGACTTATTGGAAAGAACATTCAGGATGTTTTTGGGAATGAGGCTGAAGGGATTGAGGTAATTAGAATGAAACGCGAAGCGGTGATTAATGAGCACCCTGGAAAATATACTACACTTAAAGAAGGCGATCAGTTATTATTAAGATGCAATATTGAACAACTTATAAAACTCAAAGAATCTGGGGACCTAACCATCATTAAAAAGATAGATCAAAAAAGTACTGAATTAGAAGATTCAATAGATGATAGTATAGAAGAAAATATTCAAGTAGTAGAATTACTTATGCTTCCCAATTCACCTTTGATTGGTAAAAGTATTAAAACAGTTGGCTGGTACGATCTTCACGGAGCAGTTCCTTTGGCCATAAGAAAGCGAAGGAGTTTAAGAAATCCAGGACGAAGAATATTCGACAAAAAATCTGATGATATTGAACTACGTGTTGGTGACCGGTTGCTAGTAGAGGTAACAAAAAATGATCTGGAGAACCTTAGCAAAATGGATAACATTAGTATTCTGCAGGAGCACAGTGATATCAAGGTTAGCAGCATCTGGAAGAGAAATTTAACCTTTGGTATACTCCTCCTGGTCATTGGTCTTTCTGCATTTTCGATATTCCCCATTTTAAAAAGTGCTCTTATAGGTTGTTTTCTTATGATCTTTTTAAAATGTATAAACCTTGGTAAGGTATATTCACAGGTTAACTGGCAAATTATATTCCTTCTGGCAGGTATGATCCCTCTTGGTGTCGCTATGAGCAATACAGGTGCCGACCAGTGGATTTCAGATAGTCTTTTGAGAATATTTGAAGGTCAGGCTAATTTTGTGATCATTGGTCTATTATTCCTGGTGACCATGTTCCTGAGTGGTTTTATTTCAAACAATGCCACTGCCATTATCATTGCGCCCATCGCAATTACCATTGCTGCAAATTTAAATTTAGATCCTAAACCGTTTATTCTGGCAGTTCTTTTTGCCTCTAACTTTAGCTTCTTCACTCCCGTAGGTTATCAAACCAATACGATAATTTATGGAATGGGAATTTATAAATTCAAGCACTTTTTATTGATTGGGGGTGTGCTTTCCATCGCACTTTGGATCACGGCGACCCTACTTCTTTCGGGGCAGTTATAAAATGTTATTTTTGATAAAAAATTAATGCTGAAACTGCTTGTTATTGGATACGTCTGGCCCGAACCAAAATCTTCTGCTGCGGGAACGAGAATGATGCAATTATTAGATTTCTTTAAAAATGAGGACTATCAAATCACTTTTGCAACTACGGCACGTAAGACCAGGAATAAAGCAGATCTTGAAAGTTTAGGTATAGACACCAGGAACATTAGATTAAACGATCCTGAATTTGATGCTTTTCTAGAGGATCTAATGCCAGATACCGTTCTTTTTGATCGTTTTATGATGGAAGAACAATTTGGCTGGAGAGTAGATACTATTTGTCCAGATACTTTAAAGATTTTGGATACTGAAGATTTACATTTTCTAAGAAATGCCCGACAGCAAGCCTATAAGCAGAAAGGCACTGCACAGGAAATATATTTAGATTCAGACCTCGCTAAAAGAGAAGTGGCAGCTATTTACAGGTGTGACCTTAGCCTTATAATTTCTGAAAAAGAATTTTCGCTGTTAACTTCTGATTTTCAAATTCCACAGGATATTCTTTTCTATTTGCCGTTTTTATTGAAGCCTATTTTTGAAAGTGATCAAAATAATCTTCCGGCTTATCCAGATCGCAAAGATTTTATAAGTATTGGTAATTTTCTTCATGAGCCCAACTGGAGCGCAGTATTATATTTAAAAGAAAAAATATGGCCTGAGATAAGGAAAAAACTTCCTGAAGCAAAAATGCAGGTTTATGGAGCCTACCCTTCTCAAAAGGTTTTGAATCTACATAATCCAGAAGAGAATTTTATTGTAAATGGCTGGGTAGAAGATTCACAGGAAGCAACGAAGAATGCACGGGTATGCCTGGCTCCTATTCATTATGGAGCGGGATTAAAAGGCAAACTTGTTGAGGCTATGCAACAGGGAACCGTTTCTGTTACTACCAAGATTGGTGCTGAAGGTATTAATGCTGAATTTGAATGGAATGGCTATATAACCCAATCTGATAAAGACTTTATTCAAAAATCAATTGATCTATATACAGACAGGAATCATTGGGAAACAAAGCAAAAATCTGGATTTGATATTATTAATCATCGTTTTAATAAAGAAGTACACCATGTCAACTTCAGGCAAAAATTAAAAAGAATTCTCACTGATATGAAATTTCATAGAAGTAAAAATTTTACAGGAAAAATGCTGAAACACCATTTACATAGAAGCACTTATTTTATGTCCAGGTTTATTGAAGAAAAAAATAAAAACAAGAATTAAAAAACCGCCATTTGCAAAAGCAATATGACGGTTTTCACTACACAAAAAAACAGTTTAATCAAACTCTAAACAAAACTGTTAAACAGGTTTAAGGTGGTTTACAAATAGTTTTTCATTTAACTTTTGTAACACTTCTATTTTGTTTCTGGTATCCACCAGAAGTGAAATATTGTTATTGCTTCCTCCATAAGATATCATCCTTACAGGTACATCCTGCAAAATCTCAAAAAGCTTTGAAGTACCTCTATCTTCTATAAGCCCTTCACCAACCACACAGATTATACTGTGATTCGAATCAACACTTGTCTCTCCATATTGTTCGAGTTCGGAAAGAATTAGATCTAAATTAGATGTGTTATCTATGGTTAAAGAAATGGCGATTTCTGAGGTGGTGATCATATCTATAGAAGTCTCATAAGTATCAAAAACTTCAAATATCCTTTTCAGGAACCCATGAGCCATTAACATACGGTTGGACTTAATCTTAATTGCCGTAATTTCATCTTTGGCAGAGATAGCTTTAAGTCCTTTACGTTCTGCGATAGCACTAATACAGGTACCCGTTGCTTCTGGTGTAAAAGTGTTCTTTAGGTAAACGGGAATGTTTTTACCAATTACAGGGGATATGGTTTGTGGATGAAGGATCTTCGCGCCAAAATAAGCAAGTTCAGCTGCCTCTTCAAAACTTAGTTGAGAAACAGGATGGGTTTGCTCTACAAATCTTGGATCGTTATTATGCAGACCGCTTATATCTGTCCAAATCTGGATTTCAGAAGCTCTAATAGCAGCTCCAAGGATAGTTGCCGTATAATCACTACCTCCTCTTTTTAAGGTACTGATTTTCTTCTCTGAATTAAGACGGACAAACCCTTGAGTAATTAAGATCTCATTCCCTACAGCAGATTTGAGACTATCATTCAACAACTCTCCAACAAGACCGGTATCTGGATTTTCAAGATTACTTATATGCATAAATTCCCTGGCATCCAGCAAAGTATTTCCAAGAGATTCAAATTCTAAATATTTACTGAATATAGAAGTTAAAAGCCTTTCACCGGTAGTGGTTATTTTTGAGTCGATCTCTAAATTCCAATCTAATTGACAATCATTCTCGAGTGCTTTTAGCTCTGAACTAATATGCTTTTTAATTAATTTATTAGAAACTTCTTCAGTTATTAATTCATCTATCAATGAGAAATGCTTTGTTTGAAGCCTATTAATTCTTTCAGAAATTTCTTCTGAACTTCTATTTTTCACTAATTCAGATAGCTCAACCAGTTGGTTGGTCACACCAGACATAGCCGAAAGCACCAATAACTTATCCCCCTGTTGATTGGAAATAATATTTTTCACATTTCTAATACTGGCAGCAGATCCAACAGAAGTACCTCCAAATTTTAAAACTTTCATAACCTTTAATTCAGGTTGCATAGGTATTATTAAAATAAAGTGACTCAAAAATTGTATTTCATTTTATATACATTTGTACAAAATGTATAATATTTAACAATGAAGACCATTACAACATGTGTTCACGATATTATTAGGCATCAACCATTTTTAGATGATGCTATTGCCAGGGATATTGTAAATTTTAGCGGATTAGCCGCTGATATTCAGGTACAGGTAGAAAAGGAAATGAGAAAGCCGGTTAAACAGGGAAGTATCATAATGGCCCTGAGGCGTTATGCACCGAGCAGGACAAAGGTAAACATGCAAAGTTTACGTGAACTGGGAGATATTATAGTACGTTCAGGAATAACCGAATACACTTTTCTTAATTCAAAGACGATTATTGCCAGTAAAATTAAGTTGATGGAAGGCGTAAAAGATCAAACAGGAGTTTACTTAAATTATTCTAGCAATTACCAGGAAAGCAATATTCTGGTTTCCTCTTCTTTAACCGACCTTGTGGAAAAGTGCTTTAGAAGTGAAGTGAGAGTTTCTATTAAAGAAAAACTTTCTTCAATTACTATTGAATTGCCTAAAAATAGCTCTCAAAGTGTAGGACTTTACTTCTATATTTTTAAACTACTGGCGTATGAAGGAATTCCGGTATTTGAAATGATTTCTACTTCCAATTACTTTGCCTTATTCCTGGAGAAGGAGTATGTAAACAAGGCTTTTTTATTAATGAATGAGATAAAACAGTAATTTACCAGTATTCATAATAAACACCAGTCATAGCGATCACAGCAACAATCACTATCAAGGCAATAGCAATGTATATCGCTTTATTCACTCCTTTTCTTGCGACCCGTAAGAATTCTAAATCAGACTTTCTTTTTGAATTATTTTGAATAAACATTGTTTGGTTGGTTATAAAAAGGCATACAATATACTAAAAATCAATTATTTAAATAAGTCAGAATTAATTATTTCATAAAGCCTGTTATTTTCAGTGCGCTAGTATTTAAATTTATTTCAAAATTGATAAACTATGAAAAATATCATTAGAGCGCTCATTGCTGGATGGGGAGCTAAGAAATTGGGAGGTGGTTGCGGTTGTGTTGGTATAATCGTAGTTTTTATTATTCTCTGGATCCTCCTGGGATATCTTGGATTAGGTAGTTAATTATAGTCTTTAATTAATGTTGCCCATTCCATACTTTTCAACGTTCTAATAAGTACCGGGTTTACCTCCTCCAGTAGTTTAGAATTTTTTGGAAAGGCATAGCTATAATAGTCTTTTTTTAGGCTTTGTCCCAATATTTCCAGATCATCAGATAGCTGTCCTCTTTCAATTTCAAAATTTAAAATTGGTTCATCATAGACGAACAATGTGGCCTCGTCATTTAAAATTGTTTGTAATCCTTCTTCTCCATTACTCACCAAATTGGTTTCTATATTATACAGCTCAAGTAATTCCTGAGAACTGGAACTTCTAACAGTAGTTACTTCAAACCTTTCCAGATCCTGAATATTTGTTATTTCTTCATTAATACTTTTTACAGTAAGGGAGGAAGCTATCCCAGCAGTAAAACTGGAAATGATAATTACCGCCATAAACATCCATATGAGGCCAACAATCCTGCCTCCAGTTGTTCTTGGAGATTTATCACCATACCCAACAGTGGTCATTGTAACTGCGCTCCACCAGAATCCCTGCATCATTCCTTTAAAACTGCCTCCAAATTCCTCAGGGTTTTTCTTTCGTTCAAAAAACCAGACCAATATTCCAAAAATGAATATCACCAGTAATAATAGTAATATAACAGAGAAAAAATCCCAGCTAAAAAAGTTTCCTATATGCTTTAAAAATGTTGATTCTTTCTTTTTTGCAACACTTGTATGTGATATAAAATAAGGTTGTGAGAAGTCCATCCGTTTCATACGACTATCGGTAACGGTAATGGGATTTACGCTTAGATCTACCTCACCATTCTCTACTCCATTTAATAAACTACCAAGATCGTCATACTCCTTAAACTCGTACTCTACCTGAAGTTGTTCGTTTACCATCTTCCAGGAAGCGATACTCAAACCAGAATATCCTTGCGGACGTTTTTCTACAAAAGGAGGAGTTTCAGTAATACCAATTACAAGTTTTTTCTGAATTCTAAGCGAGTCCTGCTCTTGAGAAAATCCTTTAAAAAAGATTAATAATAGTGTTAGTAAAAGGAGGATATTTCGAAAAATGGGCATCAATAAATTTTTAAAGGTCGAATATAATATAAAGATCTCAGACTTCTATTCTTTGACTGCTTCGTCCTTTTGAAAGACATATGAGATATTAATTTTTTTTCTTCCGAATTTTTTAGCCTTGTTCACATCTTTTCCCATGTAGATATCTATTCGGTTTCTCCAGCGATAATGCATTTTGTCTTTCACCAAAAATACGCCATCAAATCCTTCAATTTTAATTTTCGAATTATGATCCAGACCTAATTTCAGGAGATCTCTGGAAACAGCAATAGCTTTCATTCCTGGTTTAAGAGTGTCTCCCCACGCTGTTATACTAGGATGGCCTTCGGTTTGATATTCAAGAGAATTATATGCTGTCGCCGTCACACATATAGTATTCCAGTCCAAAGCATCTTCTTCTGAGTCCAGTTTATTACATGAGGATATTATAATTAATAGTATCCCCAAAATTCCCGGAACATGGAAAAGCTTGCAGAAACTTAAAAAATATTTTTTTAAACATTTCATACTACTTATAAAGTAAACCCTTCAGGATAGTCACGCTTTACAAATTGGTTCGCTTCATCAAAATTGGTTACTTTCATATTTTCTGCATCCCAGATCATTTTAATATCTCTTCCAGGGTAATAAATTTGATCATTCCCTTCTTCATCTTTACGTGTTTTTTGAATATCATAACCTCTTATGGCAAGATTAGCAACCAACAAAGATTCTGTAAGGGGACCGGCAATCTCGAATGGAGAACTTAATGTCTTATTCCCATACCCGGCTATAGCGGCATTTACCCATTGTGCATAATGCCCGGCCATACCATCCTCTACCCTTTCATACTTTACAGGTACATTTACTTCTGCTGTTTTTGAGGTTGGCAATAATTTTGGATTCAAGCCATAGGTTCCACACATCATTTTTCCTTTAGACCCAATAATTAAGGCTCCATTTCCGCCATCACCAAAAGTTTCATCAGGACCCAGTTCCTCTGGACGCATCGGTTTAATACCACCATCCATCCAGTGTAATTTAATATCTTTTGAAGTTGATTCTTTTCCATCAAAACTCATAATTACATGACTTGAAGGTGGACAACTCTCTGGGAAGTATCCTCTTTTGAATTCGTCTACATAAACGCTTCCAACACTACATTCAACATCTTTAGGATATTTTAAACCTAGTACACTAAACGGTGGTTCAATCAAGTGGCAGCCCATATCTCCTAGTGCGCCAGTTCCATAATCCCACCAGCCTCTCCAGTTAAAGGGAACCAGTCCGTCTACATACTCCTTATATGGCGCGGTTCCCAGCCAAAGCTTCCAGTCAAGTTCAGTTGGTATGGCTGAAGTTGTTTTAGGCCAGGATATTCCCTGGGGCCATACAGGGCGATTGGTCCAAACATAAACTTCTTCTACTTCTCCAATTAAACCGGCATCGTACCATTCTTTCATTAATCTTACACCGTCTCCAGATGCTCCCTGATTCCCCATTTGTGTCACTACCTTATATTTTTCAGCAGCTTCGGTTAATTTTCGGGCCTCATAAATATCGTGAGTTAAGGGTTTTTGAACATAGGCATGCTTCCCAAGCTCCATGGCCGCCATCGTTTGTACAGCGTGGTTATGATCTGGGGTTGCAATACTTACCGCATCAAAATTTTTAGCTTCCTTATCATATAATTCCCTGTAATCTTTATAGTACTTTGCTTTTGGAAAACGCTCTCTTGAAATTGCTGCTCTGCGATCGTCGACATCACATAAAAACGCAATTTCAGCATTTCCACTTTCATAGAAACTAAGCAGGTCTGACTGTCCTTTACCTCCCACCCCAATTCCAGCAATTAAAAGTTTATCGCTTGGAGCGGTGAATCCCGGTCCTCCAAGTACATGCCGTGGTACGATCATTATTCCGCTGGCCGCAATAGCCGACTTTTTCATAAAATCCCTGCGAGAGTTTTTATTTGTTTCTTCCTTAGGTTTATTCATCATATAATCAATTAGTTTGACAGAATTGAGGTCATAAAATTTAAATTGAGTCTCTAATTTAATTAAAATATGACAAAATGTATCATTATCGGTTATTCTGTCGGTTAATTAGACGTTCGGCAGGGTACTTGCAATTTCTGGCATTAAATGGTTAAGATTAATTTTTAGCCAAAATTAAAATTGAAAAAATACTTTTTATGAGTCAAGTAAAGCAAAATGACGCCGTTAAGGTACATTACACAGGAAAGTTAGAAGACGGTCAGGTTTTCGATAGTTCAGTAGAACGTGGAGAGCCAATAGAATTTACTCTAGGACAGGGTCAACTTATCCCGGGTTTTGAGGAAGGTCTTATCGGTATGGAAGTGAAAGAAAAGAAGACTATCAATATACCAAAAGAAGAAGCTTATGGTGAGCCTAAAGCTGAGTTAATTCAGGAAGTTGAAAAAAATCAGCTACCGGAAGAGCTTAAACCAGAAGTTGGAATGCCACTTGTTTCTAAAGGACCTGATGGTCGTGAGATCAACCTTGTAGTAACAGAAATTAAAGATGAGAGCATCGTAGTAGATGCAAATCACCCACTTGCGGGGAAAGATCTTGTTTTTGATCTTGAAGTTGTTGAGATCAAGTAATCTCAATATCATTTATATTAAAAAGCCTGAAAGTTTCTCTTTCAGGCTTTTTTTATTAACGCAGTTCTATTTTGGTTAAGATTTTTATAATTCCTTTCTAATTCGTGCAATGCGCCTTAATTTAGAGAGAAATCAAAAAAAACAATTATGAAAAGAAAAGGATCGGCCATTTGGAAAGGCTCTTTAAAAGAAGGAAATGGAACTGTAAGTCTTGAAAGCGGTGTTCTAAAAGATGCTCAATATTCTTTTAAGACCCGTTTTGAAAATGGAAAGGGTACCAACCCTGAAGAACTTGTTGGAGCAGCTCATGCAGGATGCTTTAGCATGCAACTTTCAGCTTTCTTAACCGAAGATGGATTTACACCTGATAAACTGGAAACAACTTCAGAAGTTACTTTTGAAGATGGGGAGATCACAAAATCCCATCTAATATTAAATGCAGTTGTACCAGGTATTGACAAAGATAAATTTGATAAGATCGCTAATAAGGCAAAAGAAAGTTGTCCACTGTCCAAGTTGTTAAAAGCTGAAATTACTTTGGAGTACGATCTTAAATAGAGAATCAAAGTTTAATGCCATCAATACATTAATAATTTATAACCATGAATGTATTGATGGTTTCTTTAATAATATGTATAAAGTCTATAAACGAATCATAGTAGGCTAAGACCTCTTTTAATCACTAGGATTCATGCGTTTCAAAGCTTTAAGGATCACGTTTTTATTATTAGTATCCATTTTATTGCCACGCACCCACTTTTGGTTTACTTCTATTTCTATTCCCATATAATTCTCGGGAAAATTTTTTCTTAAGGTGGTTGTAAAACCATCTGCTTTCCCAAGGTAAGGATAGTTATATCTTACTTTTAGGTCGGGATTCTCAATTAAAATTGCCGTTTTCCAATCTTTGCAGAATTCTTTTTCAGAATACCGGCCGGGATCATATAACAACCCAATGTCACAATTTCGCTCCACTTCATGAAGCACAGGAGTGAATGTATGTACAGATAAGTGCAGAACTGTATTCCCAGAATGGATAAATTCTTCTATTTTATTCTCTATCTCTGTGCGGTAATGTGTGTAATAGCTTTCTAAAATTTTAGTGTGATCTAATTTTGATAACTTCTTTGAATACCTTGAAAAAATATTCTTGTGAAAAGTAGACCTGTTGGTTTCAACCAGCAATCTTCCAATGCTTTGATATTTACTGAATTCTGCAAGTTGCTCTAATTCCTGAAAAAGATGAAATGCACCTGGATCATAGGCTTCATGAGTTTTTAAAACCTCAGGTTCGTGATCAAAAAGATACCGGTACTTCCCGGGAATATCTGGAAAAGCATGTTCACAGCTTAGCACTAATTTCATGGCCTGAACATTCTATTCTCCGCAAGACAATCTGTAAGCCTGAAGTAAACTTTCTTTATATTTTCTTTGGAAAAATCATTGCGTATTGCTTTAAGTATTCTGGTAGCCAGGCTCCCATGCTGAAGGATGAACTCAATATGCCTTTGATGATTCTCACTTAGTTTATCACCTACCCGTTTATAAAGATTCTTCCATATTTTCTTAACATCGCCGTCTTTTTGAAGATCAAAAATCGCAAGATATTTCTTATCTGTGATAAGGGTATTTTCAGCATTTCTAATTACTTCATCAAAAATTAAGAACAGATCGTTCTCATGCCACGACTTCTGGTCTTCCAGAGAGACTAGCTCTTCACTTACCAACAATTTTAAGACCTCAATAATAAAAGCAGCTATAGCAATATCTGCAGACGGGTTTTCCTGAATATCTATTACCCTGATCTCGATTGCATTCCTGTCAAATCTGGAAATAGCTCCACGTGAATTCAAAAAGTGATGATCTAAAATATTTTCGGCATCAAAAGGTTTGATAGCATCTTTAATTGGTTCAAAGATCTTCTTATAATAATCGGTTTTATTGAATACCTGTTCAGGAATAACTTTCCCAGTCATATGCGGGATTTCCTTCTGATTGGTTTTATAATATTCCATCCGGGTATCCTTAAAACCGGTGAATTTCCCATCCAGCACCGGTGAGCTTGCCGCAAGACCAGGAATTATTGGTAGTATAAGTCTAATAGCCGCATGAAGCCTTTCAAATTCTAAATCATCAAAAAATGGAAGGTTAATATGCATGCTTTGCACATTACTCCAGCCATGGCCTTTACAATCAAATATCTTATTATAGAGGCTGTAAATTTCGTTATGATCGTGCTCCCACAATTTCGTTTGGGTATGTGGATCCATCAAAGGATGAGAGGCTGATGGTAAAAGGCAGGTGTCAAATTTCTTCAGATGAGCGTTCATCTCTTTAATATTATTAGAAAACAATATGTCAAGACCTGAGAGATCACTGGTTGGCCCATTGGTTTTCATCTCCACCACATGTGCTACAAGTTCGTTGCTCCACTCTATTTTATCATTTTCTATATCTGAAGTTATAGATCCATTCTTTTCAATAAAAAGTTTATCTACAATAGGATTTATTTCAAGATTAGATTGCCTTACCAGCATATATTCTAATTCAATCCCATAAACTTCAAAAAGGTGATATGCCATTATAATTTATTTTCTAATCGGTTTTTAAGAGCAGTAAGGATTTCTATATAGACCTGGTCTCCATAATATTCATCCTCCACCCCTGCATCTATATTGGGGTTATCATTAATTTCTATTACAAGTGCTTTCCCATTCACTTCTTTTATATCAATGCCATACAAACCTTTCCCCATTAATTTGGCAGCCTTTATCGCATTTTTAAGGATATTATCTGGCACCTTTTCAACAGGCATACAATCTGCATTTCCATCCTGATCGTCTTTCCTTTTTGCATCCCAGTTATAAATTTGCCAATGCCCTTTAGCCATATAATACCTACAGGCATAAAAAGCTTTTCCGTCCAGGACTCCAATTCTCCAGTCGTAATCTGAAGGTGAGAATTCCTGGGCAATAACAAGTTCAGATTTTTTTAGCATTTCAGAGACCAGATCAAAATATTCTTTTTCTGTAGTTGCTTTTTTAACCCCGAAAGAGAAGGTAGAATCTGGAGACTTTAATACTACTGGTAGTTTTGTAATTGAGAGAACAGACTTGATATTATCCTTATGAACAATAACGGTCTTGGGTGTTGGTATCTTTGCATTTTCTAAAGCCTCTGCCATAAAAACCTTATTACAACATTTCAAGATGGCGTCTGGATAGTCCAGGATCGCGATATCCTCCTGCTGTGCCTTTCTCGCAAATGCATAGGCCTCGTTATTTACTTCAGTACTTTGTCTTATAAGCAATGCATCAAATGCCGAAAGTCTTGATAGATCTTTTGGCTCCAGTATTTCAGTAGAAAAACCCATTTTCTCCCCTAATTCAACAAACTTTTTTAAAGCTTTGGAATTGCTTGGTGGGGCAATATCATTTGGTTGTACTAAAATAGCAAGATCATATTCTGAAGCATTAGATTTTGGAGTATCGTAACGCTTTTTAGCAAAATACTGTTCCGCAAAAAACAACATGCTTTCTTTATGATCCAAAGGAATTTCAGATTCTGAAATAGCTTTGATGCTTCTTATATTCCATCGGGTTGTAAAATTGAATTTTACTCTTAAAAAAGGAATTTGAAAATGCCTGAAAAACATAGCACTAAGTTCCCTGTATTTGGCAGCGACATTCTGACCAAAATAGATGCTCAATGTGAATTCCTGTGATTTGATATTTTTGAGAGACTGCTGAATAAGATCATCAAAATCTTCAGAAACAATTTTCACAAGCTTTGGTTCTCCCAGATCTACAAGGTTCTTCACGGTTGGAATTGCCAAATGTCCACGGGCTTCGGCTAAAAGTGATACATAATATCCTTTAGACTGATAGGAATAATCCTTACAGAGGTTAAAAACCCTGGCTTTCCTGAGCCTCGAATATTCTGGATTTGTGAGATAATCTTTAGACGAAATGATACTAAAATGCTCCGAAGACATTGTCCAGGTTTCCGGCTGATTTACAATAATATATTTGTTCATTAAAAATGAAATGTTTGATCAAATTTAGATTAAAAACTAATCCGATTTCAGATTTTAAGTATAGCTTAATATTAATTCTTAAATTCAGCTTTATAATTTGATAAGAACTTATATATGCAACTAAAAATAGCAGGATTAATACTTTTTTCAAGCCTTCTTTCTCTCAATGCACAAACTACAGACAGTGAGATTATTAACAGAGCGAAGAAAATTCATCAGGACGCCATTACCATAGACACCCATAATGATATTAATATAGATGATTTTACAAGCAATAAAAATTATACGATGAACCTGGATACCCAGGTGAACCTTCCCAAAATGGAGGAAGGCGGAATGGACGTGACATGGCTGATCGTTTATACAGGTCAGAAGGAACTGGATGAAAATGGATACAAGGTCGCCTATGCTAATGCTATAAGTAAATTTGAAGCTATCCAAAGGCTTACCGAAGAAATCGCACCCGATAAAATTGGTTTGGCTACGAGCTCTAATGAAGTAAGAAAGCTTGTAAAGCAAGGTAAAAAAGTTGCGATGATAGGGGTGGAAAATGCGTATCCTATCGGGACAGACTTAAGTAGAATTAAGGAGTTCTATGATCGCGGCGCCAGATATATGTCATTATCTCATAACGGTCATAGCCAGTTTTGTGATTCTAACACAGGTGAAGAGAATGATGAATGGTTATATGGAGGCTTGAGTGAACTTGGTAAAGAGGCCATAATTGAAATGAATAAATATGGGATCATGATAGATGTTTCCCATCCTAGCAAAGAAGCTATCAGGCAAATGTTTGAATATTCCAAAGCGCCACTTATCGCTTCACATTCTTCGGCCAGGGCTTTATGTGACCATAGTAGGAACCTGGATGATGAACTTCTTGCACTATTTAAAAAGCATGGCGGTGTAGTTCAAACGGTGGCTTTCAGTTCTTATTTAAATACCGAAAAGCATGAAGCATTTGAAAATGCAAGTAATAAAGTTTATGAAAATATAGCTACTCAAATGAATTTCAGTATCCTTCCCAGGGATACGGTTAGAACTTTTTCCGATGAAAAACGTGAGAATTACTATACAGGACTAAAGAAAGTAAAGCTGGCTGCAGCATCTGATATTGCTCAATTAAAGAAAGAAGTGATCCCGGTAAATGTTTCAGATTTTGTAGACCATATAGATTACCTAGTGAAGAAAATAGGAATTGATCATGTAGGTATTAGTTCAGATTTTGATGGCGGTGGTGGAATTGAAGGTTGGAGCGATGCTTCTGAAACCCTTAATATCACCATAGAATTGGTAAAGCGAGGTTATACCAATGAAGAGATCAAAAAATTATGGGGAGAAAATTTATTGAGGGTACTGGATGAAGTGCAGGCCGTGGCTGCCAGTTTTCAAAAATCCTGATTAGTTAATTTTTATTTCGATAATATTTGCGGGACCACCTAAAGATTCATTAGAAATAAATATTCGCCCTGACGGACTAAAACATATACCTTCCGGCTGTGTAAATTCTGCAGGGTCTAATAAATGTAAATCTTTAATACTTCCGTTACGATTTAATATCAGTACTTTTTGGAACTCAGCATCCAGAACATATAGATCATTGGTCACCGGCGAAAATGAAAGATCTGATGGTCTAATTAGTTTTCTTGGATTGTCTGTCTTAAGAACATCGAATTTTGGATCATTATACATGATCTTAAGAACAGGTTCTTTTGCCAGTCTCTTTGTCTTGGGATTAAAAGAATAAATTCCCTTATAACCACTACTATTATCAAGGTTTCTGTCTTTTACAGATAACCATAGGTTTCCATCCCTACTCGCAGCAAGACCTTCAATATTATTTCGATACTCAAATTCTAACTCTACAATCTCTGCTTGATCTTCCACTCCATCCAGGCTTTTTACGTTAAAAAGTTTTCCATTACTTTCTGCTATCCAAAATTCACCATCCTGAAAACCTAATGCTTCATAATCGCCAGCATCTGCAAACTTATATTCTTTAATAATTTTTGAGCTTGAAAGGTCATATATAAATATTATCCCGTCCTCATCCTGTACACAGGCCATTTTATTATCGCCCATCCAGTAAATCCCTGAAACTTCATCCAATTCCTGTGGTAATTCCCATTTGTTTAAAATTTCATAGGATTTTGTCGCATCATCAAAATCATAATCATTCTTCTCATAAATAGCATATACTATTCCGGCCAGAATTAATGTAAATGCGATAATACCGATTGCCCATTTATTCATGAAGTTATTTTTAGGATTTTAAAATTACATTAATGAGTATCGGTCTCAAAAAGATTAACAATACTTTGAAGACTCTGCCTATTTTATTTAAATCACTGAAAATCAGTATAAGTTAAAAATATGTTAAAATAGTACCTTTTATAACATAGTACTGTAACGCTTTGTTTTTCTGATCGTCTATTAAATAGAAACAATCATTAAAATCATCAATTATGACAACTTTAGTAAGCAACACAAAAAGCAGAAAATCATTTATGAATACCGAAGCAAATTCTGAAAGAACAGGTTTCATTAATCGAAGAAGATTCGCCTAAGCGAAAAAAGTAAAATTCATCAATCATCAAAATCATCAATTATGACAACTTTAGTAAGTAACACAAAAAGCAGAAAATCATTTATGAGTACTGAAGCAAGTACTGAAACATCAAGACTTTTCCGAAGAAGAAGATTTTCATAAATAGTTTAAATTATCAAAAATCATCAACCATGAAATCATTAGACAGTATCCTACAGGATTTTGGAAACAGTAAAGAAGGTATTACTCATCGCCGACCTTTTTTGAACTTAAAGGAAACCAATGCTTATATTAATTCTTATAACCATAGGGCCTAACATAGATTATTCATCAATCAAAATCTCATCAATCATGACATCTTTATCAAATTTTATTCAGGAATTCAGTATTGGGAATGAACCAAATTTAACTCATAGAAAACCTTTCCTGAATGTAAAAAGTTCTAGCGGACATGCGTGTTGGTACCACCGCAGGCGACATATCTAGAATTTCAAAATTTCATCTTATGGAACTCTTTTTAATCTAGCCGGTAAATTCATAATTACCGGCTTTAAATTTTGGTGAAAACATTAAAATTAGCTTAAAATTTTACCTCCCGGCTTAAACATTTGTTTATTTGCAGAATTTACATTCAACAAATGTTAGCAACGATAAAAAGGAACCCCAGGCTTAAATGGGCTCTGGTCATTTTAATTAGTTTAATAGCTCTATTCTTTTTATTTTTTGGGAGCATCTATTTTGGTATGTGGGGAAAGATCCCCAGCACTAAAGAACTCACCGAACTTGAACAAAATAAAGCAACACAGGTACTTGCCTCTAATGGCGATCTCATTGGGAAATTTTATATTTTTGACAGACAACCCATAGAATTCGACCAACTCCCCACCCATTTAATCCAGGCCCTTATTGCAACTGAAGATGCAAGGTTCTATGAACATGACGGGATAGATAATCGTAGTCTCCTTAGAGTTTTCTTTAAATCTATTCTGCTTCAGGATGATTCTGCCGGTGGAGGAAGTACTATTACATTGCAACTTGCTAAGAATATTTACGGTCGCCGTGACTTTGGAATGTTTGGAATAGTGATTAACAAAATGCAAGAGGCCGTGATAGCCAAAAGGCTTGAAAACATCTATTCCAAAGACGAAATTATTCAACTATATTTTAACACGGTTCCTTTTAGCGATAATACTTATGGAATTGAAAGTGCTTCACTGAAATTCTTTAATAAGCATACTTCTGAATTGAATATGGAAGAGGCTGCTGTTTTGGTTGGAATGCTAAAGGCAAGTCATTATTATAATCCAAGAATTTTCCCTGAACGCAGTCGTTTGCGAAGAGATGTTGTTCTCATGCAAATGGCTAAATATAACTATCTAAGTGAAACGGAAGCTGAAGAAGCTAAGATGAGACCGCTTATCCTGGATTATAAAAGTTATAGCAATAACAAAGGAGTTGCGCCATATTTTAGAGAACAGGTTAGAAAAGATGTGAGTAAAATACTAGATACTCTTAAGAATACAGATGGCCAGAAATATAATATCTATCGGGATGGTCTTATAGTTCATACCACGCTTAACTACGAAATGCAATTACTGGCTGAAGAAGCTATGATAGAGCATATGTCTGAATTGCAAGTGGAACATGAAAATTCTTATGGAAATTATGCTCCCTGGATACGCAACAAAGATATTTTAAATGCTGCCATTAAGAGATCTGAAAGATATCAGGATCTTCAAAAAGAAGGGTTTGATGAAAGCGAAATTTTAAAAAAAATGGAGCAAAAGCATCCTACAGAACTTTTTGAATATACAGGGATGGAAACCAGAAATGTAAGTTCTATAGATAGTATTTCCCATTATCTAAAATTCCTTAATTCCGGTTTATTAGCCGTAAGCCCTGAAAATGGTGCAGTACAGGCCTGGGTTGGTGGTGTGGATTTTAGATTTTTTAAATACGATCATGTGGCACAAAGTAAAAGACAGGTTGGTTCTACGTTTAAACCTTTTGTATATACTGCTGCCCTTGAAAATGGAATGGATCCCTGCTCCTATTTCTCTGTTAGGGAAGTAACCTACGAAGATGGATGGACACCTTCAAACTCATCTTCAGAAGGTGATGATCCTAATATGAATTATAACCTTAAAACTGCTTTAAGCAGATCTATGAACACCATTGCGGTAAAAGTACTTATGGAAACTGGAATTGGGAATGTTATCAGTCAGGCCCGTAGCATGGGGATCGAATCTGATCTCCCTCAAGTACCCTCTATTGCCTTAGGTACGGCTTCACTCAATCTAGGGGAACTTACATCAGCCTATACCAGTTTTGTTAATAACGGTCATTATTCAAAACCATATTATATCACTAAAATTGAAGATGGGAAAGGTAATTTGCTCGCCGAATTCAAACCTGAAGTTTCCAAAACCAGAGCGTTTTCTGAAGATACCAGAAAAATTATGCTAAATATGATGCAGGCTACGGTAAATGAAGGAACAGCAACAAGACTACGATATAAATATGGTCTTCAAAATGATATTGCAGGTAAAACCGGAACAACACAGGACAATAAAGATGGTTGGTTTGTAGGTATTACACCCCAACTTGTTTGTGTGACCTGGGTGGGTGCAGACGATCATAGAATTGGATTCAGAAATACAGCTATTGGCCAGGGTGCGAACTCAGCTTTACCTGTATTTGCAAAACTGATGCAGAAAATGAACGCAGATTCAGAGTTCAACAATATCACTAACGCAAAATTTCAAACATTGCCTTCAGACCTGGCTGAATTGATGGAATGCCCTCCCGAAGAACGGGATAACTTTTTTGAGAGACTCTTTTCCGGAAAAAAGGATAAGCGATCTAATAACAATCAAGGCAACAAAAAAGAAGAGAAAAAGAAAGGCTTCTTTAAACGTCTATTTGGTGGAAAAGACGATAATTAGAATTCCTTATTAATTTGCATTCTTAATTTACGAGAATAATCTTCTTCGAGCCAGTCCCGGTAATTCTTAGTGCTTTTACTTATACAATAAGAATATTGTTTGATACGGGAAGATATATCGTCTTTTAACTCTTTCGCAAGAATCCTTGCGTCAAATACATCTTCGCTGTTTTCTACACACATCTTTACGTGTTGCTCCATAGACCACTCAAGTACAGCTTTAGATTTAAGTCCTTTTTGAATCACTTTATCATAAGCTTCTTCAATATCAAAAGTTACATCTTCGGTCTTTGCGAATTGTTCACGAATTTCTGGAGGCATCTGGTATTGGAAATCCCTTTCAATATCTTCGTCACTTAGCAGATTTTCAAAATAAAAATCTGGAGATCTAAATATCTGTTTCCAGTCAACAGGAGCGCTCCAATGACCAAATCTGGCCATATTATTTCCAAGATCTATTACATTAAACTCATCTTTGTCTTTCAATACTCGCGAACCACGACCTATCATCTGGAAATAAAGCGTAAGCGATTTGGTGGCACGATTCAGGATAATAGTTTCTACAGTAGGCTCATCAAATCCTGTAGTAAGGATACTTACAGAAGTAACAATAGCGTCTGGCGTATGCTTGAACCACTTTAAAATATCTTTACGGTCCTGCTTGCTCGTAGTATTGTCCAGGTGCCTAATAGGCAAACCTGCATTTTTAAAAGTATAATAAACCTCTACAGAAGTATTGATTCCATTATTAAAGATTAGGGTTTTCTTCCCTTTAGAACGCTCATAATAGGCGGTAAGAAGCTTTTCCTGCATGCTATAATTGGAATACAACTCTTCAGAAGATTTTACGGTATAATCACCGTTCATCCCCACTTTAAGATTCGTTAAACCAACATTGTAGCTGAAAATATTCACTTGTGCCAAAAAACCTTTTTCTATCAAAGACGAAATAGAATCTCCTACAATAAGTTCTCTATAATTATCCTTCATAGGAAGTTTTATATTGGAACTTAAAGGAGTGGCAGTAACCCCTAGAATAAAACACTTTTCAAAGAACTTGAATAATTTTCTGAATGAATTGTAATGAGCTTCATCAATTATCACCAATCCTATATCCTGAATTTCCAGTTTTTCATCATTCAGTCTGTTATTAAGTGTTTCCACCATAGCAACAAAACACATATAATCATCCTGATCTGGTAATTCCTTTACCTTACTATTGATTATTTTATTCCGAACGCCAAAACCTGACAGCATTTTAGAGGTTTGCTTACATAGCTCTATTCTATGGGTAAGTATAAGAACCTTTTTATTTGTTCGTTGAATATATTCTCTCGTCATTTGAGAGAAAATCACTGTTTTCCCACCACCCGTAGGCAGCTGATAAAGAAGGTTGTAGTTTTCAGGGTGTTGTTCTATCACCCCAAATATTTTATCTATATCTTTTTGCTGATAGTCGTATAACTTCTTGTCTACTTTCTTCTTTTCAATACCAAATGTTTCTGACGCCATAGATTTTTTTAAGTAAGCAATTTTGCAAAAATAAGCCATTTTAAGTATTACTCAAAAATTTATTGATGTTTATGAGCTCCCAAAAAATTAATCTTTCATTCAAAAATATTGTAAATTAGCAAGGTTTATTTTTGATCTTAATTTTTTCAATCCCTGAAAAAATTACTCTGTAAAATCCCCCGTTATTTTATTAACTAAAAATCCGGTGATTTGACTTCAGCAGAGCGTATATTTTCTAAATATGAAAGAACACTTTTAGTTTGCGAGCTTTTTTCAAATATGAATAAGGCTGACTGGCTTGGTTTATTGAATTATTTTCATGAAGAAAAATGGAAAAAAAACACCTGTATTATAAATCATCAAAAGTTTCTTTTTCACTTCTACATTATTACTTCCGGAAGACTAAAAATGTACAATGTTGATGGAATTAGCCGGAAAGAACATACTTTATTTCTGCTTAAGAAAGGCGATGTCTTTGATCTTTTTTGCCTGCTAGATGGTTCTAAACATAAAGTTTACTACGAGTGCCTTGATACTATTAATGTATTAGCGATCCCCATGGATCAATTAAGGGATTGGCTAAATAAAAACCCTTTATATTATAAGAATTTCTTATCCTATTCCGGGAAAATAATGAGAACCCTGGAAGAAAGCGTCTCTCAATTGATTTTTGCTGATATTTCAACCCGGCTATTAAAGCTCTTAGTTGATAATATAGATGAAAAATCAAAGCAATTAAAGCTTATTAATAACCTGCCGAATAAAGAACTGGCTCATTTAATAGGGTCTACCAGGGCCGTGGTGAACAGGCATCTTCAAAAGTTAAAAAAAAATGGATCTATATCACTTCAAAGGAATCAGGTTGAAATCAAAGATATTTCACTCCTTCTGAAAGAGTTAGAAAACAATTTGAAAGATAGAAAATAACTTTCTTGTGCTACTTAAGTAATTCTTGCATAGACCATTAACCTTTATCTTGCACATTCGAAATTACATTTATTCATCAATTAAAATCTTTTATAATGAAAAAACTTATCACATTAATTTTAGTCGCTGGATGGGTGCTTACCGCCTATTCTCAAAAAGTTATTCAGCTGGAGGAAGCCAGAGTGAATTTTGATCCAACTGCAGAAGTTGTATTTGAAGATTACGAAAATGGAATTGTTAAAGTCAAAGAAAAATTTTCTACTCAATTTCAATCCGATGCTATCGCATTTATGAAAGAAAATTTTGATATTTTCAGCTTCCTTGAGGCTCAAGGTGATTTATCGGGAAACAACATTATTGTAATCGCAAAGAGTGCTAAAGGATATCTTATGGCTACTTACAATGAAGATGGTCAAATGATCAAAAACTCGCAAAAATTTAAAGATATCGCTTTACCATACAACGTAAGGAATGAGGTTTATGCTCAGTATAAAGGATGGACCATGACCTCTAATAAATATATTGCTTTTGGTAACGGCGATCAAATAAATAAGCAGAAGTATATTTTTACCTTAGAGAGAGGAAATGAAAAGGCAAAAATGAAGCTTACTCCAGGTAGCTCTTATAGTGGAGTAGCATCATTAGATTAGCAAAAGTAATGAAAGGGCTGTATAAATTTTAGCAGCTGTCTAATCTTAATAGACAGGAATTAATAATGTTAAAATGTAATAGTAGTTAATAAACATAGATCTCTCAGATCGATATACACAGAGTTGACGCTAAAATTTATACAGCTTATTTATTGTTCAAATAGATCTGAAGACAGATACCGGTCTCCCCTATCACATACTATACTTACCACAAGTCCCCTATCAAGTTCATTGCAAAGCCTTACGGCAGCAGCTGCTGCACCACCACTACTCATCCCGGCAAAAATCCCTTCTTCTTCAGCCAATCTGCGGCTCATTTCAACGGCGTCCTGTTCGCTAACCTCTAAAACCCTATCAACTTTATTCGGGTTAAAGATCTTTGGCAGATATGCTTCAGGCCATTTTCTAATTCCTGGAATCCTGGAATCGTCTGTGGGTTGAACACCCACGATCTGGATATCCTTATTCTTTTCCTTTAAAAACGTACTTGTTCCCATAATCGTTCCGGTTGTACCCATAGATGAAACAAAATGCGTGATCTCATGATTTGTATCATTCCATATTTCGGGTCCTGTGGTGCTATAGTGAGCTTTCCAGTTATCATCATTACCAAATTGATTCAGCATGAAATAGTCTCCAGATTTCATCTTTTCCTCGGCAAAATCCCTGGAACCTTCAATCCCGTCATCAGCACTGGTTAAAATAACTTTTGCTCCATAAGCCCTCATTGTTTGTACCCGCTCTACGGTAGAATTTTCTGGCATTACTAACTCTATGTTCAAACCAAAGATCCCGGCAATCATAGCCAGTGCTATTCCCGTATTACCACTGGTGGCCTCAATAAGTTTGGTGTTCTTATCTATATCTCCACGATCTAAAGCACTTTTAATCATATTGAAAGCGGCACGATCTTTTACACTTCCCCCGGGATTCTGACCTTCAAGCTTAAAGTATAGATCAACACCTGGTTTATCAATTAATCTATTTGCTTTTACAAGGGGCGTATTTCCAACAAGATCTATGATTGAATTGTTCATTTATCTGAATTATTTTTGATATTAATTTGAGGAGTATGAGAAACCATTGAATTTTCAGGAACCGATTTGGTAAGCCAGACGTTTCCACCAATTACACTATTTTCACCTATGATGGTTTCCCCTCCCAGAATAGTTGCATTCGCATAAATAGTAACATTCTTTTTAATAGTAGGATGACGTTTTATGTTTTTTAAAGTTTTGCTAACCGTTAATGCTCCCAGGGTTACCCCTTGATATATCTTAACATTATCTTCAATTACAGCGGTCTCCCCTATCACAACTCCTGTGGCATGGTCTATAAAAAAAGAACTACCAATCTTCGCACCTGGATTTATATCTGTACCGGTGATACTATGAGCACATTCCGTCATTAGTCGTGGAACAAGAGGCAGCCCGAATTTGTAAAATTCATGGCTTAACCTATAAATGGCGATTGCAAAAAATCCTGGGTAAGAAAGGTAAACTTCTTCTACCGAATTAGCTGCAGGATCATTTTTAGCAATTGCCTGGGCATCTAGATTCAATTTTTCAAGAATCTCGGGAAGTTTATTCAAATAATCACTCCAAATATCCTGACATGGTGAACCGGGCTCCCAACACACCAATTTTGCAAGCACCTCAAAATCCATCCCTAATTCCATAAGATTATCCTTAACAGGAGTTTGCCTATCAAATAGCGTATAAAAAAGCTTTCTTGTGAAAGCCTCTGTTTTTTCCTTAATGCTAAAATTGAGATTTGGGAGATGTTTTTGATCTTCAATCTCTTTTATAATATTTTCTAATTTCATAGCAATGCAGTAATCTAATTCAAATTTACTGAAATACGGGGAACTCAGAAAGCTATAAGTCAAAGGCTTTGGGATAAAATAATATTATTAAAACTTATGGTTAAATATTTATTAATGAGAAAACAACCTGACAATTTCTAAAGTACTTTTAGAAGTATAATAATTATATAATGGCACAAGAAAAAAAACCGAAAAATGATCAGAAGAGTCAGCCAAAGCAGGCTCCAAAATCGAACGAACAAAGAAAACCTAAAAAGTAATTTTTAGTGAATTTAATTGTTTTTGAAGGCCATCTCTAAAGGATGGCTTATTGTTTTAAATTTTTCAAAGCAAAATATAATTACGCATATCATCGCTTTACCAGTTAGTAATCATAAAAATTGATCTCTTAGCCTGTCAAACTGATAAGCGTTTTTCCATTTTTGAGAACCTGCTTCTTCGGCAATATTATTAATTCTGCTTCCAAATTCTGAGGATATCCCATTACTTATAACATATTCTGTAGCCTGCTCATAAGATTTCAGCATGCTTTTTTCAAAAGACTCGGTTATATTTTCTTTATCCTTAGAAAAAGTCTGGGCGATCTCGATATTATAAAACATTACATCTGCCAGGGAATGAGCTTCCATCTCTAACTTTAGAAAATGCTTGATTAATTTATGGGCTATAGATCTCCGTTTTTTTGGTTTTCTATTATTTGGCGGAAAATATTCTTTTGAAATCTTAAACTTCGCTTCTTTAACCAGCTTCTCTTCATTTGGATTAAAAACGAAATTGTAAAAAATCTTCACGTCATCAAAGCGATTGTAAAGGTCCAGAATTTGTTCCTCCAGATCTTCTTTCTCCAGTGATCGTATATATTTTTTAAAATCTCTTTTACTCATTCTCTTTTCTGTTTAAACTCCCAACGTTATCCTGAAGTTTTTCTGAAATATCCAGCAGCCATTCCAATTGCCCGGTCACCAAATGAGCTTCCTGAAGTTTTAACCGCATCTGCTCATCTATTTTTTCTTTTCCAGCCTTTATTTCAACATTCCTTTCATTGGCAAGTTCATCAAACTTCCTGTGGAGCGATTCTCCGGCTTTTGAAGTTTCATTTGTCACGTTTTTTAATAACTCTCTTTTCTCCAGAATATTTACACTATTATTAAGATTTACAGAGATCGCACTGGTATAAATATCGAAATCTGCAGAAGCTCTTGTTGTAGGATGCGTTCTAATATAAGTACCTAAAGATGCTGAAGCTGTTAAAAATGTATGGTTCAACCCAACGATCTCATAAACTGTAGGCAGGTATTTTTGTCTTGATTTTGGCTCCTGGGTCATTCTTTGAAAAGCTCCACTCAAATTTCCCATTTCAATAAAAGCCTTTTTTCTTGCCAATTTATAGGACAATGGTAAATTTTCCTTTTTATGATAATACTCATCAATTTGATCCAGGTAGTCAAGGTTTGCTTTAATAGATGTGGCGATCACATTATTGATATTTTGAGCTTCCCATTTTGGCCACAAAATAAGGTTCCCAAAAGCAGCGAGACCGGCACCAATCAATGTATCTATTATTCTGAATTGAATTACGTTAAGTACTTCTGGCTGAAGTAAAGCATAAATAAAAATAATACTCAGGGTAATAAATATTGCTGCGGTGGTATAATTACGCTGAATTAAGGAAAAAGCAAGGGTTAAAGAAAGAATTCCCAGGATTGCATAAACAATAGTGTTCTGAGTAAAAAAAACAATACCAATAGCAATTGCGCCACCAATTAAGGTGCCTACGATTCTCTTTCGGGTTCTAACCTTGGTTAAACCATAATTAGGTCTCATGATCACGACAATGGTCAATAAAATCCAATATGAATTCTGAACAGAAAAATAATTACCAATTAAATATCCTATTAAAACCACCAAAGCCAGCCTTAAAGAATGCCTGAAAATGGCCGAACTAAAGTTTAAATTTGTAAAAATTGTTTTTAAGCTATAATCCTGCTGTGTCAGGAATTTTTGAACTTCTTTCTCCTTAAATAGAAACTTCTTTTTGTTGTCAAGGTTTCTTAAGATCCTATCTATATTATTGATCTTTTGAGCTTGTTTAGATTGATAGTCAAAAAGATTTCTAAGCAAAAGCATTGCTTCCCTTCGTTCTTCAATTTGTATACTATTCCGAAAATCATTCAAGGTTTTTTTTACCAATTTAAGTTCATCAGGAACTTTATTTTCTGGTAACTCAATATGTTTATGTACTGCAAGTCCAATCTTCTCAAGCTGATCTGCCAATTTTAAAGTGAAATCACCGAATATCTTTAAAGTTTCTCCATCATTTTCAAAAGATTTTCGCATTCTTTCATAATCTATTGGATGAGCCATAGCTAGTTCCAGCATATCCACAAGGTCTATAAAAATCAATAATCTTTTTCGTGCATACCCGGAACTTCCGGAAGTTTTTCTGGAGCGGATTAATATTTCCCGAAGACTTTCGTGATGCTCGTTTAGATCGGTTTGAAGCTGAAATAATTCCTTTTGAAGTTCCTGGTTGTTGTGGTCTGATCTTAATAACTTAATTCTTAATCTCAAGTAATCGGCGGTGATCTCCATTGTTTCCCCTAGAAGTTGTTCTGTAGCTCTTTCAGGTTTAATGAAATACCATGCTATGCTAATGATTAAATACCATATACCCCCGGATAGAATTAAAAGCGATTTTTGCCAGATTTCTATACCAGATGAAAGATTGGCAAAACTCAATACTACAGCCAGCAATCCTGCGAAAGTAACCAGGGAAGCTCTAAACCCATATACAGATAAATAAGATATGGAGAAAATCATAAGAAGTAACATGGGGATTACCGCCCATAGAAACGTAGCTGCGTAACCTGCAATTAGAAATGAAGTAGCTCCAAGCAATGCTGCCGCTAACACCCCATTAACCTTATGCTTGAAACTTCCGGGCACATCACTTGGGGAAGATAAAAGGCAGCCCATGGCAATACTAATACCTATTTCAAGATTCCCAACCTCTGAAAAGATCCCGATAGGAGTCACAATTGCAATGGTGAGTACAATGGCTTTTGAGAAGTCTGTACTCCTCAAAAATTTAATAAAATCGTTTTGGTATTTTTTAAACGGAATGGTCAAGTCAACTTAATTTTAAGCTTTGAAATTAAAGCTTTAACCTCAATTAATAAGGGCAATTGTACAATTTTCAATATTTAAGGAGAATTTGGCATCTGTTATTTGTCATATTTCATGATTCAGTTTAATTTGAGGTTAAAACATATGGAAAATGAATAAGCAAATATTACTGAATTCAAGACCTGAAGGCAGGCCTGCCCTTAAGAATTTTCAAATTGAGGAAATAGAGGAAGTCAAAAATGGCGAGATTGTTCTGGAATCTAAGTTTATTTCAGTAGATCCCTATTTACGCGGTAGAATGAGAGATGAGAAATCTTATATAGAACCTTTTAAGGTTGGTGAACCTTTAGAATCGATGGTAATTGCAGAAGTTAAGAATTCCAGCCATAGCGATTTTAAAAAAGGTGATCATATAATGGGAATGCTGGACTGGAAAAAACAACAATCGCATAGCGGTAAAGATCTTCGGAAAATAGATCCTTCTATCGCTCCACTTTCGGCATATTTAGGTGTACTTGGATTAACCGGACTCACGGCCTATCTCGCACTCCATAAAATTGGAATTTTAAAAAAAGGAGAGACACTTCTGGTTTCTGGAGCTGCAGGTGCTGTTGGTAGCGTAGTAGGTCAAATTGGGAAGATCAAAGGTTGCCGGGTAGTTGGAATCGCGGGTAGTGATGAAAAGATAGATCATATTCAGGAGAAATTCAGCTTTGATGCTGGTATCAATTACAAAACTACCGAAGATATGACTCAAGCGATAAAAGAAGCCTGTCCAGATGGTGTAGATGTTTATTTTGACAATGTAGGTGGTGAGATTTTAGATGCCGCTCTACAAAATATTAATAAAGCTGCCAGAATCATCAATTGCGGGGCAATTTCAATTTATAATGAAACTGAAATTCCTAAAGGCCCAAGACCTGAAGGAATTTTGATCAAAAAATCAGCTTTAATGCAGGGGTTCCTGGTAAGGGATCATGTTGCAGATTATCAAAAAGCGATTTCTGATCTTGCCGGTTGGTTAAATTCGGGAAAACTGAAATACGATGAAACAATTGTAGAAGGTTTTGAGCAAACTCCACAAGCTTTTATCGATATTTTTGATGGTAAGAATTTCGGAAAAATGGTAGTGAAAGTATAAATAAAAAGAGGTTTAAAAAGTCCGGAAAACGCATCATGGAGTTACTTTAATATCTCCACAGTTTAAAAGCTGAAACGAGTTCAGTTTTACTCAAACAAGACTTTTTAGACCTCTTTCTTAGATCATATATTTCTTAATTATTGTTCCTGCTCTGTAGGCATAATATATACATCATTGATATTAGCACGCTTCGGTTGAGATAAAGCATAAAAAATAGACTCTGCTATATCTTCTGCCTGTAAAGGCGTCATTTCCTTAAAATTAGAAAGAAGGTCTTCTTTTATTTCATCATCGGTGATCGTATCGGTTAATTCAGTTTCTACAAAACCAGGCTCAATAGAGGTTACGTTGATATTAAATTTTGGTGCTAATTCCTGTCTTAAACCTTCAGAAAACATTCTTACAGCAGATTTCGTGGCACAGTATACCGCACCGCCAGGATATATTTTTCGGCCTGCGCTTGACGAAATATTAATAATATTACCGCTTTTCTGTTCCATCATCGTTGGAAGTACCGCGGCAACTCCATTCAAAACTCCCTTAATATTTACATCAACCATTTTATCCCATTCATCTGTATGAAGATTTTTTACATAAGATAAAGGCATTAGACCTGCATTATTGATCAAGCCATCTATACTATTAAATTCTTCTTTGGTCTTTTTTGCAAGATTTTTAAAGTCTTCCTTTTTAGTTACGTCTCCTGGAACAACTAAAGCTTTTCCTGCGTTCTCCTTGGCTATTTTAGATCTTAATTCCTTAAGCCTGTCCTCTCTTCTGGCTGTTAAAACCACATTCGCTCCTTCCTTTGCTAATTTTAAAGCTGTTGCTTCCCCTATACCGCTTGATGCTCCGGTAATCACATAAGTTTTTCCTTTAATACTCATTTCAATTTATTTTTTTGATTCCTTCTAAATTAATTGAAATCAGTCTAAACCCTAAGAAAATTCAAGGTTTTGTAAATATTTTAACCAGAATTCCCAAGCCATGTTAAAACAAAAAAGCCTTATCAAAATGATAAGGCTTTGTAAAAGTTTAAATGATAAATAATCACTTTTTAGGAGGTCTGGAAGGTCTAACCTCGATCTTGCTTGGCAACGTTCTTGGATTCATCTTTAAGAGATCTCCCACTAATTCTCCAATATCTTCACTCTGTATTTTCCAGGCATCGGCTTCAGAAGGCTCATTATCATTAAAATGAGTCGCTACAGAACCCGGCATAATAGTACTCACTTTTACCCCTTTATCACGAAGATCCAACATAACAGCCTGTGTAAAGCCAGTAACACCAAATTTACTGGCATTATAAGCAGCGCCTCCAGCAAAGAAATTTGTTCCTGCCAGGCTGGAAATGGTAATAATATATCCTTCAGATTTTTTTAACGCTTCAACACAAGCTTTAATACTAAAAAATGTTCCGGTTAAATTTGTATCAATAGTATCATTCCACTCAGCTACCGTTAAATCTTCCACAGATCCAAAATTACCGATCCCTGCATTAGCAATAAGAACATCAAGCTGCCCCCATTTAGCAATTAATTGATCTACTGCCTTTTTCTGGCTATCATAATCTCTAACATCAGCTTCCAGTCCTATTACTTCTCCATGACCTGCTAATTTTTCAGCTGCTTTATCAGCTGCAGATTGCGACCTACTAGTTACAGCAACTTTATATCCCATTTTCAATAAAGTTTCTGCAACTCCGTAACCTATACCCTTACTTCCGCCGGTTACTAAAGCAGTTTTATTCTTCGTACTCATAATTGTTTTTTTTTGAAATTTAAAGCTAGTAAAGACACTTATGCTCCTGAAATTTAAAGCTCTAAGATTGTGTTAATTTTAAAGGTTAAATACTTTATAAAACCTCACAAAAGACTTTTATAGAATCGTAAAAAAACTAACTTTGTCCCTGAGAAAAATTCAGCTGTTTACAATTGAATTTTCGTAAACTCAGTACTTAGTAATTTAATATAGATACCTTGGAAAATATAAAAGCACAGAAGTTACTCAATAAAATTCAGCGCGATCTTATGCGTAATGGAATTATCACAAATACAATTGTTGAAGATCTAAAAGAGCTTCGAAAACTTGTGGTTGAAGAGAACATCCCTTTGCTTGCCAAGGTCACTAGATTAACTTATGAACACATCAATGAAAATGATGACTTTTTAATAGCGATCCCAGATGATGAACCTCTGGAATTGGATGAAGAAGGTGAAGAGGAAACTGAGGTTATAGAAACAGAGGATGTTACAGGCCAGGAAAGTTTAGAGTATATGCTTTCCCTGATGGCCGAACATTCTAATAAACTGAATGAAATGGAACTTCGTGAGTATGTAAAGGCATTAAAAGAAGATGCCGGAGAAGATTATTAGTCTTCAATTATATCTTCAGAAGTATTTCTGAAATTGCTATTAAAGAAATTAATTGATGAAAGAAAAAGCGAAATCTAAAAAGAAGTCGCGAATCCGCTTATTACATCAATACTACAATTACACTGGTTTTTATTCCTTTGTTTGGAAAAGTATTAAAAAGGCTATTCTACCTATTGTATTATTTGTAGGAGCTTTATGGGCCATAGATCGTTATCTTCTGGATATAGAAGAAATGCTGGTAACCATTACACAGACCTATGCTCCATTGGAGGTGTTAAGCATTTTCTTTCTATCTGAATCACTTCTTGGATTAGTACCACCTGAACTTTTTATTGCCTGGGCAGGAAAATCTGTGAGTCCTATTCTATTTTTAACTCTGCTCGCCACGGCGTCTTACCTTGGAGGGATAGTATCTTACTGGATTGGCGTTGGTATCACCAAAATACCGGCGGTTCATGAAGCGATGGAGCTTAAAATGGCCAAACATATCAAGAATACAAGAAAATGGGGAGGCTTTTTAATCATTGTAGGAGCCCTTTTACCTATTCCGTTTGCAATGACAAGTATCGCGGCAGGAATAATCAGATTTCCTTTTTCCAGCTATTTAATCTTTGGCTTATTAAGGTTTGCAAGGTTTTATCTGTATGCTTTAGTCATTTTTGAAATGGTTTAACTCTTTCCTAAACAAAGTTCTAAACTTATCATAAGGTTTAAGGTTTAGCCTTTTAATCGTATTATCTTCGATTGTATTAAATCTAACGATTAACCAAAAAACCAAAATTATGTCATTACTTACAATTATACTGAACATTCTATTACCACCATTAGCGGTATTTATGAAGCATGGATTAGGAGTCACTTTTTTAATTAGTTTACTACTAACTGCTTTAGGATGGATTCCGGGAGTTATCCATGCATTTCTAGTTAATGGAACGAGATAGTACAGTTTTCTATAAAATAAAAATACCGGCTTTTGGCCGGTATTTTTATTTTATAGAAAGATTTTCATTCATTAATGATCTTCCTCTTCCCTGTTTTTAACTACGAGTTGCCATTTCCAAGCACTTTTCAAAGCATCATCTAAAGATCTGTTAGCTTTCCAGTTCAACTCTGTATTTGCCTTTATAGTATCTGCATAGGCCGCCGTGATGTCACCTTCCCTTCTACCTACAATTTGATAAGCCAGCTTCTCTCCAGAAACTTTTTCAAATGAATTGATCACTTCTAAAACAGAATTTCCTTTTCCTGTTCCCAAATTAAAAACTTCATAATTGTTTTTCTCCTTCCCGTTTATTAATCTTTCCAGAGCATGGACATGGGCTTCTGCCAGATCCATAACGTGTATATAGTCTCTAACAGCAGTTCCATCAGCAGTAGGGTAATCATCTCCAAAGACAGATAATTTATTTCTTTTACCAATGGCTGTTTGGGTAATGAACGGAATAAGATTTTGAGGAGTTCCTATTGGTAATTCCCCAATCTCCGCTGTAGGATGAGCTCCAACAGGATTGAAATATCTTAAAGAAATAGCTTTGAAAGAATTTTTGGTTTTACAGGTATCCTTAATAATTTCTTCTCCTATTTGCTTTGTATTTCCGTAAGGCGATTCTGCCTCTTTTACCGGAGCGTCTTCTGTAATGGGAAGATTATCTGCCTGCCCATACACTGTACATGAGGAACTAAATATAAATCTTGAACTTTCCTTTTTATTGAGTTCTTGAAGTAAATATACAAGCGTTGAAATATTATTCTCATAATATAATAACGGATTTGAAACACTTTCGCCCACCGCTTTTGATGCTGCAAAATGAATTACATCTTCTATGTCTGGATATTTTTCGAAAAAGCTTTTTACCGCCGATTTATCCCTAAGATCAATATTTTCAAATTCAGGTGTTTTTCCTGTAATTTGAGTAATACCTCCCAGCACATCAATAGAAGAATTAGAAAGATTGTCTATAATTACAACTTCAAAACCTTCATTCTGAAGGGCGACCACTGTATGTGACCCTATAAACCCTAATCCCCCAGTAACCAATACTCTTTTAGAACTCATAAAATTAATTTACCGCTGCAAATTAATAAAAATAGCAAATAGCCAACCTTCAATTATATTAAAAACATCTTAAAGCTATTATCACTCCTTAATGTCATGTCTATTTTATAAATTATCTTTGTCCAGATTTAAATATAGTTTATGTCTCTTAAAAGTCAGGTCAGGTTTTTTAAATGGATTAGTATTCTTGAAGGAATCTCATTCTTACTGCTATTATTCATTGCGATGCCATTGAAGTACATTTTTGATATGCCAGAAATGGTAAAACAGGTTGGGATGGCTCATGGCATTCTTTTTATAGCCTATGTTCTTGGGGGTGTTTTATTATATAGACCCATGAATTGGAGTCTCAAACAAATGGGGATCATTCTTGGATGCTCTGTACTACCCTTTGGACCATTTTATGTTGAAAAGAAATACCTGTAATACATGGATATAGAAGAAGGATTAATAGACCTTATCTGTTTTCTTGAAGAATTGTTTGTTGACCATGGGATGAATCCGGTTGCCGCTCAATACCTCAATTTGCTTATTAATCTGGTGGCGCTTACCTTAATTGTCCTGGGGATAAACTACCTCATAAAACGTTTTATTATTGAAGGCTTTAAGCTTTTTACCAATAAAACAAAGACCACTATTGATGATTTTCTTATAAAGAGCAATTTTCCAAAATATGTTGGCCGGTTTATACCTTTATTGGTGGTCTATAAAACCTTTCCACTAATTTTTGTTGATTTCCCGGAAGTTCTTGAAGTCTTTTATTTTGTATTAAAGATCTATGTTATAATTCTGGTGATATGGATTTGCAGAAGTATTCTAAGATCCACCAGAAATTATCTTAAAACGAGGGAAGAGTTTAATGACAAGCCAATAGAGAGCTTTAGCCAGATCATTATGATCTTCATTTGGATCGTGGGTCTTATGTTTATCTTTTCAGAAATTACTGGTAAATCTGTAGTTGGATTTGCCATTTCTCTGGGTGCGGCTTCTGCCGTGATCTTGTTGATTTTTAAAGATACTATCCTTGGTTTAGTGGCTTCTATCCAGGTCTCAGTAAATGACATTGTTAGAATTGGAGACTGGATTTCTTTTGAAAAATTCGGAGCTGATGGTACTGTAACCGAAATTAATCTCGCGACCGTAAGGGTTCAGAACTGGGATAACACCTATACCACTATCCCTACTTACAGTTTAATTTCAGACTCTTTCCAGAACTGGAGAGGAATGCAGGAATCTCCGGGGAGGCGAATTAAAAGGTCAGTTTTTATCAAGCAGAATTCTGTGAAATTTCTTACTTCTGAAAAAATCACCGAACTTAAAAAAATTAAACTAATCGCCCCCTATCTTGAAACTCGCCAAACTGAAATTGATAAATACAATGAATCTAATAATATAGATAAGAGTTTACTTATCAACGGGCGTAACCAAACCAATTTAGGGATTTTTAGAAAATACGCCGATTCTTACCTGCATGAGCATTCTGCCATACATAAGGAGATGTATATTATAGTTAGACACCTGGCTCCAACAGCCAATGGAATTCCTTTGGAGATATTATGTTTTAGTAAAGACAAGCGCTGGGAAAATTTTGAGTATATTTCTGCTGATATTTTCGATCACCTTATCGCAGCTATCCCCTATTTTGATCTTAAGCTTTTTGAAGCTCCCTCGGGAGATGATATTCGAAATTTTCTAGGAGAAAAATCTGAGTCTTAACTAACTAATCAAACATGAAATTAAAACCTTTTCTTCAGGGCTTCGGTATCCTGGCAGTTGTAATCACTTTAATTCCCCTTATTGCTGCCGACTTTTGGTGGATTCGAATGTTTGATTATCCGCATATTCAGCTCACCTTACTAACATTAACTGCAATTGCCGCCTATTTTTTCAGGTTCGAAATTAAGTCCTGGCGGGATTATACATTTATGGCAGTTCTCGTTGCCTGTTTTATTTTTCAGTTTGCAAAAATATATCCTTACACTCCTTTTGCGCCGTATGATATTGGGAAACCTACTGAAGCAGTGAATAAGGAGACTGGGTTTATGCTGCTCACTTCTAATGTATTGCAGAAGAATAAAGAACCTGATTTATTAATAGCTGAAATGAAAAAACTAAACCCGGATGTAGCTGTTTTTACAGAAACAGATGCCAGTTGGAATGATGCTATTAAATCTGGACTGGGAAGTGATTATCCATATAAAGTTGAAGTGCCTTTGGACAACACATACGGAATGATCCTTTATTCCAAGTTAAAATTGATCAAACCCCAGGTTAAATATGTGGTAGATGATAGTATTCCATCTATACATGCTGAAATAGAGTTACGCTCTGGGGATCGCATCCAATTGCATGCGATTCACCCAACCCCGCCAATGCCACAACACAATCCATCTTCTTCAGACAGGGATGCGGAAATGATGAAAACAGCCTTTGAAGCTATAGATTCAGATTTACCGGTGGTGGTTATTGGTGATTTTAACGACGTTGCATGGTCTAATACTACCAGCCTCTTCCAAAGTGTTGGAGAGCTTCTGGACGTAAGAAAAGGGAGAAGTTTTTATAATACCTTCAATGCTAAAAGTCTTATTATGAGGTGGTCTCTAGACCACATATTTGTTTCTGAAGAATTTAGAGTTGAGAAAATTGGAATTGGAAGTGATATTAAATCTGATCATTTCCCTTTTTATGCAGAACTATACCTTCAGAAGGAACTTGCCGAGGAGCAAAAACCTGAACCTGCCAGTGAGTCGGAAGTTAAAAATGCAAAACAACAAATCGCCGATGAGCAAACAGAAAATGCTGAAAAAGGGCAGAATGGTTCAAGTAATCAGTAAAAACTAACAGTTTATTAGGATATTCTATCTTATCTAATAATTAAATTTAGGGAAAACCTTAAAATGAAAAATTCTGAAGTTGAAGAAACAGAGACTGTTTCAAACTCCTTTAATCAATTCTATAATAACTTCATAGATCAACTCCCGGGAATTGGAATGGGGCTTTTAATTATTATTCTTGGAGTGCTTATTGGAATTTGGCTGGGAAAATTTTTCCAAAGAAGGATCTCTGCCAGAACATCAGATCCATTAATGAGTAGGTTCCTGGGGAAAGCGATCAGGTTTATTATTATAATCACTGCCATTATGCTTGGGCTGCAGGCTGCCGGTCTTGGAGGAATTGCTACAGGAATCTTAACAGCTGCTGGGGCAAGTGCCGTAGTGCTGGGTTTTGCATTTAAGGATATAGGCGAAAATTTTATTGCCGGAATTATTTTAGCATTTAACAGACCATTTGATGTAAATGATACTGTTGAGATTGGAGAAAATTTTGGTAAGGTTAAAACTTTGGAATTCAGATATACCAAGCTTAAAACTTTTGACGGCAAAGATGTGTATATCCCTAACAGCGATGTACTAACTGAGCCTGTTACAAATTATACTGAAGATGGTTTTTTTCGATGGACGTTTACCATAGGTATTGCTTATGAAGATAATATAGATGGTGCTAAGAAAACGGTGATGGAAGCTCTAAGAAAAGAGCCAATGGTAATTGAGAATGAAGAACATCAAAATTTTGTTATTGAAGATGAACTTGCAACCAGCACTGTTAATCTAAAGGTTTTCTTTTGGGTAGACACTACAGATTTCAGGATGCAAGCACTTATTACAAAGGGAAATGTAGTTAGAGTTGTTAAGGAGGCTTTAGAAGAAAATGGTTACTATATGCCAGCCGATATCCAGGAAATTAAACTTTACGGTGGAGAAAAGGAATTTCCGGTTAGATTGGCTTCTAATGTGGAATCTACTTCAAAAAAGGACTAATCCCTATTTCAGTCTATCCTTTACAAATTCAACCTCAGTTTTTCCATGCGGTTTCGGTTTGCCATCTTTATCCAGCGCGACCATTACAATTTTGTCTACGGTGATGATCGTTTCCCGGGTCATCTTATTACGAACTTCACACTTCAGGCTTAGGGAAGCCGATCCAAATTTTGTGACCTCAATCCCTATTTCTATAATATCGCCTTGGTGAGCAGAACTTCTAAAATCTATCTCACTCATATATTTAGTCACTGTTTTGGGATTTTCTAATTGTACAATACTATACAATGCACATTCTTCATCAATCCACTCCAATAAGCGACCTCCAAATAAAGTTCCGTTAGGATTAAGATCTTCAGGTTTGATCCATTTACGGGTATGAAATCTCATGTTTTTGTTTCGAAAATAAAGAGAAAAAGTGAGTAATTACAAGTCTGCTATTAAAATTACGTAATTCTCAAAATGATATTCTAAAATTAAAAATTGTTCTTTTTAATGTTTGTTTGATTATAAAAATTGTTGTGCAACATTTATGATCTCATCATGGTCGAATGCCAATTTCATCTCATGAAGCTTTTCAATTTCAAACCACTTCGCATCCTTTGCATCATCTGAAGCTTTTAAATCTTCCTCACAAAATATTCTGCTTAAAAATGCAATAGAAATCGTATGTCCCCTGGGATCTCTCCCCGGTTCGCCAAAAGCCTGAACTTGTTGCATAGACTCGACCTTCACGCCTGTTTCCTCTAATAATTCTCGTTTTGCTGCCGTTTCCAGATCTTCCCCTTCATTTACGAATCCTCCGGGTAAAGCCCATTCATCTTTAAAAGGCTCTTTCATTCTTTGAATTAGCAATACTTTAAACTGGTTGTTTACTTTACAAAAAACAACACTGTCTACGGTTACAGATATCTTTTGTGCCATTTTATTTTAATGTTTCTGGAATCTTAATTCCTGTATTAAACTTTTTATTGAACTTTTCAATAAAATATGCCGATAATAATGGTGAGGCTTCTTCTACATTTTGATGGACAAAAAAGTAGAGGTTCTTTAAACCCATTTCATGCCATTCAACAATGCGTTCTAACCAGTCATCTAATCTTGTATAGTCGCTTTTATGATTTGCTCCATTATATCTGATAAAAGCCGAATCTGTAGTTAACCTCATATGTAGTAAGTCTCTTCTTCCTGCAGAATCTGTAATGACGTGAGAAATATTGTATTTCATCATGAGCAGGTTCAGTTCATCTGCCACATCATCATCTTTGTACCAATCAGCATGACGAAATTCTGCAGATAAGGGAACCTCTTTTGGCCAGTGTTGAAAGAATTTTTCAACCCTTTCCATGTTTTTTGGTCCAAAATCTTCTCTTAACTGAAGAAATACCATTCCCATCTTCTCTTGAAGAGGTAGAATATTCTTTATAAAATCGTCCGTTATCTCTTCAGTTTCATTAAGTCTTTTAATATGACTTATAATTCTTGGAACTTTTGGGAAGAATTTGAAATCATCTTTTGCTTTTCCTTCCCACTTTGCAAACTGTTCTTCAGGAAACATACGGTAAAAAGAAGCATTGAGCTCTATAGAATTAAACTGAGAGGAGTAATATTCAAGCTCATCTTTAGTTCCCCTTGGATAAAAATTTTTAAGATCTGCCCTGTTCCATTTTGCACAACCTATTCTTACATCCTTAAATTGAGAAGCACTTTGAGCACTAAGAACTTCTTTAGTTTGTTTATGGGTTGGCGGGAGGCTAAAATCAATACTTCCCGGATCGTCTACTTTTCCAAATTTCATCTATAATTATTTAAAGTATACTGTCTTTTTATTTACAAATTCTTTTATTCCGTCTTCAGAAAGTTCTCTACCATATCCTGATATTTTAGTTCCTCCAAAAGGAAGCCTTGGATCACTCTTTACAAGCTCATTTACAAAAACAGCCCCGTCTTCAAATTCAGGAATTATTTTTTCAGCAAACTGCATGTCTTCGGTAAAGATGGAGACTCCTAATCCAAAATCTGAAATATTCACCAAATCTATAGCTTCCTGATCTTTGTTAAATGTAGTTATTCCAATCGCAGGTCCAAAAGTTTCATCTTTAAACATACTCATCTCTGGAGTAACATCGGTTAATATTGTGGGCTCCATATAGGCTTTATTTCTATTTCCCCCTAAGACTATCTTTGCGCCTGCTTTTACCGAATCCTGAATTTGGTTTTCGAGATCTTCAGCTAAATCAACACGCGCCAGGGTTCCAATAAATGTATCTTCATTTAATGGATCTCCACTTTTTAATTCCCTTACCTGTTTTACAAATTCTTCAGTAAATTCTTCAGCGATACTATCGTGAATAATGAGCCTTTTTCCCGCAATACAACTTTGACCGGTATTTTGGAATCTCGCCTGCACACAGGTTTTTACACTTTCAGAGATGTTGGCATCCTTAAAAATTACCAGTGCATTACTGCCTCCCAGTTCTAAAACCGATTTTTTAATCTCTTGACCAGCCGTAGATGCTACGGCAGCGCCGGCAGGTTTACTCCCTGTTAGAGTTACTGCTTTAATTCTGGGATCTCTTATAATATCTTCAATTTTGCTACTTCCTAAAACCATATTTTGAAAACAAGCCTCCGGAAATCCTGCTCGTTCAAATACTTTTTGAATATTATTGGCTGAACGCATTACGTTACTGGCATGTTTTAAAACTCCAATATTACCTGCCATTAAAGCTGGAGCTGCAAACCTAAATACCTGCCAGAATGGGTAGTTCCACGGCATAACGGCTAGTACCACTCCTATAGGCTCATAATTAACATAGCTTCTAGCAGCATCGGTTTTTATATTTTTAGAAGATAAGTGTTTTTCAGTATTTTCAGCATAATATTCGCAAACCCAGGCACATTTTTCAACTTCAGTGATTGCCTGTGTGATGGGCTTTCCCATTTCCAGACTAATGTCTTTAGCGTATTCTTCTTTATTCTTTTTAAGCTCAGCTGCTGCTTTATTCATTAAACCGGCTCTTTCCTTAAAGCTGGTCTTTTTCCACTCTTTAAATCTGGAATTTGCCTTTTCCAGAGCATTATCTATTTCCGGCTTGGTTAATTCTTTAAATTTCTCAAGAATTTCGCCTGTATATGGGTTTTTAGATTCTATCATTCTTTTGTATTCGTTAGCTTTTCTTTTAAATATAATAAGATGAACAAAAGAAAGATGGGCGATTAAGACATATTTAACTCCTATTGTTTATAAACGGTTTACAAGTCTCATCACGGCATAGTAAATGCAGCTATTTTATTAATTATATTTAAGAAACATTACTGCCATGAATCCGAGAGATATTAACCTAAAGGATCTAAGGCCTGAGATCCCTTCAGCAAGAATTACCAATAATATGAGTTCTGATGAAAAGTTTCAAAATGAAACCCTTCGTCCTGTTGCTAAATTACAGAATGAACTTTTACTGGCTATTTTCAGGAATTATATTACCAAACACAAGAACAGGTTCTATGAACTGAAACTCGAAAAAAGGTTTGAGTATATTGAAAATGCTATTCAAAGAGATATCAAGTTTAGAAATAGTCTTAAGGGGGTTATTATTGGACAGTTCACTTTAGAGGAATATGATATTTATATTAAAAATTCCTCTGCTTTGAATAAAAGGATGATGAATATTGTAAAGGAAAGAATTCAAAGCAATATTCAGCTTCTAGAAAGCGATATGGCGTATTAGAAAGCCTATTAAGATCGTTATTGTAAAACTCATAAGGGTTCCTATGAGCACATATTCGGTTTGCTTTCTTGCTCCGGTTTCAGATTTATCGCTGAAACGAAGTATAGATTTTGCTGCGATTAGAAAACCAATTGCTGAAAAATTAGTGGTAAGTATAAACGTAAGCACTAAAACCCTTTCAAAGATCCCGATAAATCTACCTGCCGCATCCAGACTATTTTTCCGAAGATCGTCTTCCACCTCATTTTGCCATCTTTTAGTTGCTTTTCCTATTAAAAATCCTGTAGGGAAAATGATAATTAAATAACCTGTTAAAATTGCCAGGACTGCTTCAGAACTAAATAATCTGCTGAAAAAGGGAAGTATTTCTCCAAATCCTGAAACAAGATATAAACAGGCCAAAATGATAATAAAAAGGTGCAATACCTGGTCTGCCACAAACATTTTAAGATTGTCCTTTTTAAACTGCAATTTCCATAGATCAATAAAATAATGGGTTATCCCTATAAATACTGCGATGTACCACCATTCTAGTTTTGCAAGAAACAGGAAGGTTAAGATTCCCGCGATAAAAGAATGTATATATAGAAATTTTGACTTTCCTTTATAGTGTCTTTTATGGTTCACCCATTTAGTTGGTTGTATAACAAAATCGGTAATAATATGTGCCAATAATAATTGTAAAAATATAAGCATACTATTCTGCTTGAGGAAAATGTTCTTTTATTACGGTTTCATAACGAATAAGCAATGCTTCAATTGCATCCCAGCCTGCGGCTTTTTTTCGTTGGTTTACTGCAGACTGGCTAATTCCAAGTTCAGAAGCAATATCAGTCTCTTTAAATCCCTTTAAAAGGTAATATATTACTTCTGCAGAAGCTGTACTCCATTTATCTGAAATGGTATCAAAAAGATATAAAGATGTGTTGAATTCGTTATTAATGTTCTCATCAGGAGATTTCAGCTGAAGTTTGCGATTCTCTTTTTTCATGTCATCCAGGGTTCTTCCAGAAAATTGAAAAGCCTGCCCGTTTGACTCCAATATAGAATCTCTTTTAAAATCGTAGGTTCCAATACCTATTGCCAGCCTTAGATCAACTTCCTTTTTGTATGCCTTATTAGAGAGGTCACTTTTTAAATGAAGTCTATTGATAGAGGTTTTTAGCGTTAATGCAGTATGTAAAGACTGTGAAGGCTCATAAACTACCCCCTGGAAACTGTCTCCTCTGAAAATCTTAAAACCAGTATTTTTTTTTGTCTGTTTATCTATATATTGAAACTCTTGATTTAGCACAGTAATAACCTTTCCCAGTAAAGCTTCTGGATAACTGGATGAGGATAATAAATCGGCTGAGATTACTGAAATCATATCCAAATATACAAAAAAATAAGTTTATAAGCTTATTTTACTAATAAATAAGTTTAAAGGCTTATAAAGCACAAATATAAGCTTATAGGCTAATTAAAAACCTGGTATTAAATATTTCCTAAATCTTCGGTAAGCAAAATTTCCTTGAGTAATTTTAAGTTCAATTTTGAAAATAAAATAAAAATGGTAGCTAATAAAGAGGAATTATATCACAAATGCCTGGAAACGGTAAATAAGCAGATCAATAAATATCAGAATGAAATGGATCAGATAAAAGAATCCATGGAAAATAATGATGCGCATACAGATTATGATGAAGACGATAGCAAAGGGCAGTTATTGGGAGATTTTGAGAAATATGCTGGATATCTCGATAATTCAAGAAAAATGAAAGAAAAGATTAGTAAGATAGATAGAAAACATTATACAGAAGAGATCGACTTTGGAAGTGTAATAGAAACTTCTGAAAATTATTATTTTATCTCGGCTGCGCTAGGACAAATTACATTAGAGGAAGGCAGCACAGTGTATGCAATTTCTACAGATGCGCCTATCTATCAAGAAATGAAAGGAAAAAAAGCCGGAGAAAGCTTTAAATTTAACGATAAGGAGCATAAAATCTTAAATGTTCACTAGAACTATTCAGGATATTCAATACGCAGATGGTAGATATTCTTAAGTTTACGCTTAAGGATTTTCTTTACCATCTGTATTTCTTTAAACGTAATATTAGAATTTAAGAATTGTCCCTCTTCCATTTGCTTATTGATGATCTTCTCTACAAAATTATCTATAAGCACCGACGTTGGCTCCTTAAGACTTTTACTGGCAGCCTCCACACTATCGCACATCATTAGTATTGCCGTTTCTTTACTGAACGGTATGGGTCCAGGATATCTAAAATCTTCGGAAGACGTATTTTCATTCGCTTCCTTTTCTTTCATATAAAAATAGTAAACCGTACTGGTACCGTGATGCGTTCTAATAAAATCTATTACCCTATCTGGCAGATTGTTCTTTTTGGCGATTTCAATACCCTTAATTACATGCTCTATAATGATCTGAGCGCTTTCCCTGGGCGATAATTCGTCATGAGAATTAACAGAGGTAGTTTGATTCTCTGTAAAATACGTTGGATTATACATCTTCCCTATATCATGATACAATGCTCCTACCCTGGCCAGCATGGCATTTGCATTAATTTCATTAGCAGCAGCTTCAGCCAGATTTGCCACGTTTAAACTATGATGAAAAGTTCCCGGAGCTTTCTCTGCAAGTTCTTTTAATAATTTTGAATTCGTATCTGAAAGTTCCAGTAAAGACATATCGCTTACCATTCCAAAGATCTTTTCATAAACATAAATCAGTGGCTGAACGAACAATGTCGCTAAACCACCGAGCAAAAAGGTTAGAAATACCTCAGGTTTCATATCATCAATATTTCCTTCCTGAATAACTGTAAAAGCAAAATATGCGATAATATAAACCAGCGTGATCTGTCCAACCGAAATAAATAAATTAGCTCTTTTATATAACTCACTAACGGTAAGAATGGTCACAATCCCTGCAATAATCTGCAAAAACATATACTCATAACTATTGGGGACAATAAACCCTAAAAGAAGAACGGTGATCACGTGGGTGAAAAGTCCTAATCTGGCATCAAAAAATGCCTTTAATGTTAATGGCAGTATACATAACGGAACTACATATACATAATCTATATTAAAATTTACAGCCAGGGTAGTAAGCATCACCATAAAGATGATGTTGAAAAAAATGAACGTTACTTTTACATTATTTTCGAATATCGCGGTTCGATATTTTCTCATGAACAGTAGCAACATTAATAAAGCTAAAGCAACAAGCGTACTATAACCAACGATGATCCAATTATAGTTAGATTTGCTCCAAACCTGTGACTCATATTCTGCTTTTAAAGATCTAAGAACATTATATTTATTACCTTCAACAACCTCACCTTTTGCTATTATTCTACTGCCTTGTTCTATTATTCCCCGGGTATAGGAAATATTATTCAATTTGCTTTCAAGTTCTTTTTGAGTAAGCTGATTATTAAAAGTTACGTTAGGCTCTACCGAATTAAAAAACACCTCAAGCAGTTCAATTTTAAAGGATGAGAAGCCGGCATTTGCAATCTCTTCATTTAAAAAACTTCTAATCTGGCTTTGTTTTAATATCCTTCTATAGGCAACTTCAGAGGCTTCATTTCCCTTTAACAGATAAACTGACTGATCTGGATCTAAGCGTTCACTTTCCTGTAACAAACCAAACTCATAGATATCATTGACGGTTTTAGTAACAAAATCATCAATAATCGTTTCATAGACATTTAAGGTCGTATCAGCAAAAACATTCTTCACCTCATTTAATGCGTCCTCATTAACTTTTTCAGGTTTTTTTGTATCAAAGTTATAATAAGGTATATGCGATTTTGTTATATCCTGTCTTTCTGCCGATACTTCTTCGTCTGTCTTTAAAATGGCAAAATCGAAAGGGGCATAAAGGTTTTCGTACTGCCAGGGCTTACCCTTTGGGATATCGTATTTAAATTTACCGCCCTTAGGAAGAAGGTAAACGATTAAAACAGAGGTAAGCACAAACAGGAAAACTTTATAGAAAAGCGCCTGATTTTTGTAAAGCTTATTAACGAAATCGCTCATAGATATTCAGGTAATGCTCAAATGTAGTAAAAATAGGTCTGAATAAGCTTAGGTTATTTAATTCCTTATAAAATCACTAACTTCGCAACTCTTGAATTAATTAAATTTAAAACATGAATAAAGAAGTAGTAATAGTAAGCGCTGCGAGGACTCCAATTGGTAGTTTTCTAGGTAGCTTATCAAGCATTCCAGCCACAAAATTAGGATCCATAGCCATTAAAGGAGCATTAGAAAAGATCAACCTTAAACCTGAAATGGTAGAAGAGGTTTTAATGGGAAATGTTGTTCAGGCTGGTGTAGGTCAGGCTCCGGCAAGACAGGCTTCTCTAGGTGCAGGAATACCAGATTCGGTTCCATGTACCACAATAAATAAAGTATGTGCCAGCGGTATGAAAGCTGTGATGCAAGGAGCACAATCAATTATGTTAGGAGATACCTCAATTGTTGTTGCCGGAGGAATGGAAAACATGAGTCTTATCCCCCATTACGTGCATATGAGAAACGGGAAGAAGTTTGGTCCTGCTACCCTTGAAGATGGGATGCAAAAGGATGGACTTGTAGATGCGTACGATCATAATGCGATGGGAGTTTGTGCAGACCTTTGTGCCACTGAACATAATTTCTCCAGGGAAGACCAGGATAAATTTGCTGTTCAGTCTTATGAAAGATCAGCAAAAGCATGGAAAGAAGGTAAATTTGATAACGAAGTGGTTCCTGTTGAAGTTCCGCAGAGAAAAGGTGATCCTGTTGTTGTAAAAGAAGATGAGGAGTTTAAGAATGTTAGAATGGATAAGATCACTTCTCTTAGACCGGCATTCTCTAAAGATGGAACCGTAACAGCTGCAAATGCTTCTACTATTAATGACGGTGCAGGTTCGGTTATTCTAATGAGCAGGGAAAAAGCAGAAGAGTTAGGTTTAAAGCCATTGGCTACAATTAAAAGTTTTGCAGATGCCGCCACAGAACCTAAGTGGTTCACTACTGCTCCATCTAAAGCATTACCAAAAGCAATTGACAAAGCCGGAATAAAAATGGATGAAGTAGATTTCTTTGAATTTAATGAAGCTTTCTCTGTAGTTGGCCTTGCCAATATGAAAATTTTAGGACTAAATGATAAAAATACTAATGTGAATGGTGGAGCCGTTTCATTAGGTCATCCTCTTGGATGCAGTGGGGTAAGAATCCTTATCACTTTATTAAATGTTCTGGAACAAAATAACGGAAAACTGGGAGCTGCTGCTATTTGTAATGGTGGTGGTGGTGCTTCTGCAATGATAATTGAACGCAATTCCTAAAAGTTAATTAACTAGATTTAATGCAATACGGGATTTGCCATTTAAGTATTGTACCGCTTAGGGCTTCTGCAACCCATCATAGTGAAATGACTTCTCAGTTGTTATATGGGGAACATTTTAAAGTTTTGGAAGAAAGGGCCCAATGGAGCAGGATTCGAAATTCTTATGACGGTTTTGAAGCCTGGATAGATAAAAAGCAGTATAAAGAAATTGAAGAAACTGAATATTATTCTCTGGAAGAGGATGATATTCAGGTGTCTTCTGATCTTATTGAATATATTACCGATGAAAATGGCTTGCTCATGCCTGTTCCTTTAGGTGCGGTTTTAAATTTTACGGCAAAATTAGGTCACAAATTTGAAGGCGCAGGAACTAAACCTATGGCTTTAAATAAAGATAATATAATCAATACAGCAGCTTTATATTTGAATTCCCCTCATATTTCTGGAGGAAAAAGTCCGTTTGGTATAGATTCCAGCGGATTTACCCAAACTGTGTATAAATTGAATGGTTATGTAATTCATAGAAATGCAGCCGATCAATCTAAACAAGGGGAAGCCTTAAGCTTTATTGAAGAAAGTGAACCTGGGGATCTTGCATTTTTTGATGATAACGACGGAATAATTAACCATGTAGGTCTTATCATGAAAGATAATTATATAATCCATGTGGATGGAAAGGTAAGAATAGACCGTATAGATCATTCCGGAATCTTTAACGCTGAATTAAAACGACACACCCACAAGCTTCGGGTTATTAAAAAGATCATTTAGAAACTCAAATTTTAGCACAAAAAAACCACCGGAATCCGGTGGTTTTTTTATATCTGATGCTTGTCTATTAAGCTTATAATTTAGCCTTTAGCTCATCAACTTTTTCCTGATTACCTAGATTGGTGTACATATTCATTGCAGTTCTTACAATTTCTTTGTTGTCAGGATCAATTCTCATTGCTTCTTCCAGGTCTGGAAGAACCTCCTTATAAAGCTCTTTTCTTTTGGCATCTAATTCATCATAACGAGCATTATCTTCTTTGCTCATTCCCAAGTCATTCATTTCGTCAATAATTGCTCTTTCCTTACTTAGCTTAGCCGCAATTAAATTTACTCTGGCCTGGTTGAATTCATTATCGATCTCTAAAGCTTTATTGAAATACTCTACAGCTTTCTGAGTATCCTCAATTTCAGTATACATTAATCCGATATTGTTAAAAGTCTCAGGATTAGTTGGATCTTTGGAAGCTACTTCTTCAAGAATTTCTCTTGCCTTATCTTTTTCTCCCATTTGATAATACATGTTAGCTTCAGACTGAAGTAAACCTAGATCTTCAGGGTTAGTAGCTTTTGCCTTGTCTATTGCAATAATAGCCTTGTCATAATCTTCCTGACTCATATATATCCTTGCAATTAACTGGGCTATTTCTCCTTTTTTCGAAGGAATATCTTCAACCTGTGGTTCTTTATATTGATTAGTCTTGATCATTAAGTCCATTTGTTCTTTAGAACCTAAATTTTCTCTTTCGCCACTCTCAATATTTACAGCAGTATATGCTTTTCCAGAACCGTCGTAATCCAATTCATTTAATAGCTCCAGATATTCCACTGCTTTATCATAGTCTTTTGCCTGCACCAGGTTATTAGCAGCATAATACAAATAGATCGTATCCTGTTTGCTCAATTCATAACTCGTATACAGCTTATCTGCTGCAGCTGCATAATCTTCTTTGTTCTGATCTGAAATTGCATCTTGAATAAGATTATTTCTAAGAGCATTCAGCTCCTCGGCTGCATCATCACTTCCCATATCTACTGCTTTTTGATAGGCCATAGCAGCTGTTTTCATATCTTCAGCAGTAGGGCTACCCGCAGAATAGGCTTTTCCTTTATATAGATAGAAGTTTTCCTTCCACTTATCATTTAATTCGCCAAGATTTGGTTCAGCAATTTTCAACTGAGCTTTTGCTTCAGTATAATTACCATCTTCAATTGCGTCTTCAGCGTTTTTTACTTCGTCCTTTTGTGCAACTGCAGTCATGGTTAGAAATGAGACTGCCGCCGCTGTCAAGATATTAGTTTTCATTTTTATTTTGGTTTTTATTTATTCCTCACTATCATCTGCAATAGTTGTGCCATTCGCCAAATCTTCACCGCCTACAGGCTTTTCCGCATCTTCCATATTCTCAACGTCGTCTTCATCATGTAAAACTTTTGCCACCGCAGCAATTGCGTCATTACCTTTTAAATTGATAAGTCTAACTCCCTGGGTAGCACGTCCCATAACGCGTAAATCCTCTACAGCCATACGAATTACTATCCCGGATTTATTAATGATCATAAGGTCATCAACATCTGAAACATTCTTAATTGCGACAAGTTGTCCTGTTTTTTCGGTTACAGAGATCGTCTTCACTCCTTTCCCTCCACGGTTCGTGATGCGGTAATCTTCAAGACTGGATCTCTTTCCATATCCATTTTCAGAAACCACCAGGATATCAGACTCAAAATCATTAACAGCAATCATTCCTACAACTTCATCACTATCGTCTGCCAGTGTGATCCCTCTTACACCTGAGGCATTTCTTCCCATAGGTCTGGTTTTGGATTCTTCGAACCTAATGGCTTTCCCACTTCTAAGACCAAGCATTACCTGGCTATTACCAGTAGTTAACTTTGCTTCAAGCAATTCATCACCTTCTTTAATAGTAATAGCATTAATTCCATTGGTTCTAGGACGAGAATACTTTTCAAGTCGGGTTTTCTTGACCTGACCTTTTTTAGTGGCCATGATCACAAAATGATCATTTACATATTCTTCATCTTTAAGATCCTGCGTACATATAAATGCGTTCACTTTATCCTCTGGTTCGATATTTATAAGATTTTGAATGGCTCTTCCTTTGGAAGCCTTACTTCCTTCTGGAATCTCATAAACACGCATCCAGTAACATTTACCATTCTGAGTAAAGAAAAGCATATACTGATGATTAGTTCCTACGAAAAGATATTCAAGGAAATCCTCATTTCTGGTATTAGATCCTTTTTGCCCAACTCCTCCTCTATTCTGAGTTTTATACTCATTAAGTGATGTTCTTTTAATATAACCTGCATGAGAAATAGTAATTACCACTTTTTCATCTGGGATCATATCTTCAATACTAAGATCTCCTCCCGCATACTCTATTTGAGAACGACGCTCATCACCATACTTCTCTTTTACTTCAATAAGTTCATCCTTGATTACCTGCATTCTACGCTCTTTACGGGCAAGAATATCCTCCAGGTCTTCTATAGTTTTTAATATTTCATCATATTCAGCTCTCAACTTATCCTGCTCCAGGCCGGTAAGTTGTCTTAACCTCATTTCTACGATAGCCTTCGCCTGAACTTCTGAAAGCTCAAAACGGTCTATCAATTTATTTCTAGCCTCTTCTGTATTGGAAGAAGCTCTAATAAGCTTAATTACCTCGTCTATATTATCTGAAGCTATGATTAAACCTTCCAGAATATGAGCACGCTCTTTCGCTTTTCTTAATTCAAATTCTGTTCTACGAACAACAACATCATGTCTATGCTCGACAAAATGGTAAATAAGATCTTTTAGGTTCAACATCTCTGGTCTCCCCTTTACAAGTGCAATATTATTTACACTAAATGATGACTGAAGTGCTGTATGTTTAAATAATGTATTTAAAACAATATTAGGAATGGCGTCTCTCTTAATTTGGTAGACGATACGCATCCCGTTCCTGTCTGACTCATCTCTAATAAGGCTGATTCCTTCAATTTTCTTCTCATTTACAAGATCAGCGGTTTTCTTGATCATATCAGCTTTATTGACTTGATATGGAATTTCTGTAACTACCAGAAATTCTTTACCGTTGATCTCTTCCATATGAGATTTGGCTCTCATAACGATTCGTCCTCTTCCAGTTTTAAAAGCTTCCTTTACGCCATCATAACCATAAATAATACCGCCGGTAGGAAAATCTGGAGCTTTGATATGCTGAATAAGCTCATCTATCTCAATATCATGATTATCAATATAAGCGATCGTTCCATCAATAACTTCAGAAAGATTATGAGGCGGCATATTGGTTGCCATCCCAACTGCAATACCACTAGCACCATTCACTAAAAGGTTTGGAACTCTTGTTGGCATTACGATAGGCTCACTTAAAGAATCATCAAAGTTTAATTGCGTATCAACCGTCTCTTTATCAATATCGGCAAGCATGTCTTCACTAATCTTGCGCATACGAGCCTCTGTATAACGCATCGCTGCAGGACTATCTCCATCTACAGAACCAAAGTTACCCTGACCATCAACCAGCATATATCGCATGCTCCAGTGCTGAGCCATTCTTACCATGGTATCGTAAACAGATGAATCCCCATGTGGGTGATACTTACCTAATACTTCTCCTACAATTCTTGCAGATTTTTTATAGGCTCTATTTGAAAGAACTCCAAGCTCGTACATACCGTACAATACTCTTCTATGTACTGGTTTTAGTCCATCGCGCACATCTGGTAACGCACGTGACACAATGACCGACATCGAATAATCGATGTAAGCCGACTTCATTTCATCTTCAATGTTGATAGGAATTAACTTTTCTCCTTCAGCCATATTTAAAAATTTAATTTATCTCAATAAATGTAAGGGGCAATTTACATATTTTATCAATTTTAATGGGCATTCAAGACTTGGATAGCCTCCTTTTTATTAACAAATTTTTATTGTGATTTAGTTAATAAGTTCAGTATTTTACACTTTGAAAATTGAAAGTTATTTTGTCAATTAGCTATTAACTCCCTATTAGGTACAGTTTTTGAACTTCACGGGGTGAAATAAATTTTGAGAAAGGAAGATAAAAATGGATGATAATTTTTCACCAAGAGTTAAAGATGTTATTGCTTACAGTAAAGAGGAAGCACTAAGACTTGGCCATGATTTTATTGGCACAGAACATCTTATGCTTGGTTTACTGAGAGATGGTGATGGTAAAGCTATAGAAATACTAACAGCACTTGAGATAGATCTTAGTCACTTAAGACGTAAAGTAGAAATTCTAAGCCCCGCAAACCCAAATACAGTTACTATTAGTAACGAGAAAAAAAACTTACACCTAACAAGACAGGCTGAACGAGCATTGAAAACAACATTCCTGGAAGCTAAACTTTTCCAGAGTTCTTCGATTAACACCGCTCACCTGTTGTTGTGTATTTTAAGAAACGAAAACGACCCTACCACTAAACTCCTGAATAAATTGAAGATAGATTACGATGGTGTAAAAGACCAATTTAAGTATATGATCGCCAGCGATGAAGGCGATTTCACTGACAGCCAGTCTGCAGAATCTTTCTCAGACGATGATGGAGACGAGACTGCAAGAGAAAATCCTTTTAGTGGTGGTGGCTCTACAGGAAAACCTTCTAAAAAATCCAAAACCCCAGTTTTAGATAATTTTGGTAGAGATCTCACCGCTTTAGCCGAGCAGGACAAACTGGATCCTGTAGTTGGAAGAGAAAAAGAAATTGAGAGAGTCTCCCAGATACTAAGCAGAAGAAAAAAGAACAATCCGCTTTTAATTGGAGAGCCGGGTGTTGGTAAATCTGCTATTGCAGAGGGATTAGCCTTACGTATTGTAAAGCGTAAAGTATCGAGGATTCTTTTTGATAAAAGAGTAGTTACCCTGGATTTAGCCAGTCTTGTTGCAGGTACTAAATACAGAGGGCAGTTTGAAGAACGCATGAAAGCGGTAATGAACGAGCTTGAAAAGAACGATGATATCATTCTTTTTATAGATGAGATCCATACTATTGTAGGTGCTGGTGGCGCTACAGGTAGCCTTGATGCCAGTAATATGTTCAAACCAGCATTAGCCAGAGGTGAAATTCAATGTATTGGAGCTACCACTCTTGATGAGTATAGACAGTATATCGAAAAGGACGGAGCACTTGAAAGAAGGTTTCAAAAGGTGATAGTTGAACCAACAACAGTTGAGGAGACCATTGAAATTCTCGATAATATTAAGAATAAGTACGAAGAACATCATAACGTGGTTTATACCGATGATGCCATTCAGGCTTGCGTTAAACTTACTAATAGATATATGACCGATAGATTCCTTCCAGATAAGGCCATCGATGCCTTAGATGAAGCAGGATCCAGAGTTCATATTATCAATATTGACGTTCCTAAACAAATTCTGGAATTAGAGAGAAAACTGGAAGAAGTCAGGGAAAGTAAAAATTCTGTCGTAAAAAAACAGAAATATGAAGAAGCCGCTAAATTAAGAGATGATGAAAAAAATCTTGAAAAGGAACTAAGTGTTGCTCAGGAAAAATGGGAAGAAGAAACTAAGAAACATAAAGAAACTGTTTCTGAAGATAGTGTTGCAGATGTGGTTTCTATGATGACAGGTATTCCTGTGAATAGAATAGCCCAAACAGAAAGTAATAAACTGGTTGAACTTCCTAAAAAAATTAAGGGTAAGGTAATTGGCCAGGACGAGGCAGTTGGTAAAGTTGTAAAAGCAATTCAGAGAAACAGGGCAGGTCTTAAAGATCCAAATAAACCAATTGGCTCATTTATTTTCCTTGGGCAAACTGGTGTGGGTAAAACTCAGTTAGCTAAAGTACTGGCACGTGAATTATTTGACAATGAAGACACTCTTATTCGTATAGATATGAGTGAATACATGGAGAAATTCGCAGTTTCAAGATTAATTGGGGCTCCTCCTGGGTATGTTGGTTATGAAGAGGGTGGTCAACTTACTGAAAAAGTTAGAAGAAAGCCGTACGCTGTAGTACTTTTAGATGAAGTAGAAAAAGCACATCCCGATGTTTTCAATATGTTGCTTCAGGTACTTGATGATGGATATTTAACTGATAGTCTTGGAAGAAAAATAGATTTTAGAAATACGATCATTATTATGACTTCCAATATTGGAGCTAGAAAACTAAAAGATTTTGGTCAGGGAGTTGGTTTTGGAACTACCGCCCAGAAATCACAGGTTGATGATAATGCCAGAAGTGTAATTGAAAATGCATTGAAAAAAGCATTCGCTCCTGAATTTTTAAATAGAATAGATGATGTGGTTATCTTCAATAGTCTGGAAAGAGAAGATATTCATAAGATCATTGATATCGAGCTAGGAAAACTTTTTAATAGAATTCATGGTCTTGGATATGAGCTAAATTTAACTGATAAAGCCAAAGACTTTATTGCAGATAAAGGGTTTGACAAGCAATATGGAGCACGACCTCTAAATCGGGCCATTCAGAAATATATTGAAGATGCATTAGCTGAAGAAATTATCACCTCTAACCTAAAAGAGGGAGATAAGATTCAGATGGATCTCGATGAAGAAAAGAATGAGTTAATTATTGATATTCAAAAATCTATAAAAGAAACAGAATCATAGCCTACATAAATGATCATATTGCAATGACTAAGACAATTTGATTTTCAATAAATTATATAATAACCTGAAAAAGTCGCTTTTAAAGAAGCGGCTTTTTTATTGAAATCCTTTCAACAGTAATCCAAATATTATAAATTAGCGCGAAACAGCCCCTACGCCCAATGTTATTAAAAGAAATTGAATTAGACTTCGGAAAAGTATTTATCCATGAGAATATTTTGGTAGCTAAACTCGATGAAGGTATACTTTTCGACTTAGAATCTAACAAAAAACTTCTTGAAATTGGCTCTGAAGTTTTCAAGGATGCAGATTATGGATATATTTCACACCGCGTAAATTCATATGCAGTAGATCCTATGGTTTACATGGAATCTGCAAATGTGAACAACCTAAAGGCCATCGCTGTAGTTAGCGAAAGTGAGATGACCCGCAGAAATGCTGATGCGGTTGAAAAGAAATTTTACAAAGACAACAATTGTTTTGGTGTATTTCAAAGCCTGGAAGAAGCTACAGAATGGATTAAAACAAGAATTTAATCCAGAAAATCTTTTGCTTCAAATAGATCAACAAATCTTTTCGCCTTGGCTATATAAGGTGCCATTGTTCTGTCCTCTGTAAGCACCGGAACTTCCTCTCTAAAATCCTGTATTACTTCGTTTAATTTTTCAGAAGTTTTAACCGGTTCTCTAAAGTGAATCGCCTGGGAGGCGTTGAACAATTCAATCGCCAATACAGAATTAAGATTTTCAACCACTTTTAATAGTTTAGTGGCACTATTTGCCCCCATACTCACATGGTCTTCCTGCCCGTTGGAAGATACAATAGAATCAACGGAAGCAGGTGCAGATAACTGCTTATTTTGACTCACAATACTCGCGGCAGTGTATTGCGGAATCATAAAACCACTATTTAAGCCGGGGTTTTCAACCAGAAAGTTTGGCAAACCCCTAAGACCGGAAACCAACTGATAAATTCTTCGTTCAGAAATATTCGCAAGCTCAGACAGGGCGATGGCAAGATAATCCAGACCTAGTGCCAGCGGCTGACCATGAAAGTTCCCTCCGGAAATAATCTTATCTGCTTCAATAAATATGTTCGGATTATCAGTCACCGAATTTATTTCAGTCTTCACTGTTTTTCGAACAAAAGACAAAGTATCTTTTGATGCACCATGTACTTGTGGAATACATCTAAAAGAATAAGGATCCTGCACGTTATCCTTTTCAGATTCTGCAATTTCACTTCCGCTTAAAAATTCTCTTATTCTCTCTGCAGTTTTAACCTGGCCGCGATGCGGTCTTACCATATGAACTAACTCATCAAATGGAGATAGATTACAATCGAATGCATCAACCGAGATTGCACCTATGAGATCTGCCATATAAGAGAGTTTATATGCTTTTAATAAGGCATATACCCCATGTGCACTCATAAATTGGGTTCCATTGAGCAATGCAAGACCTTCCTTACTCTGCAATTTCAAAGGCTCCCAGTTCATTTTATTCAACAGATCGGCTCCTGGGATAATAGAGTTTTCAAAATAAACCTCTCCATCACCAATTAGAGGTAAGGCCAGGTGCGCTAATGGAGCAAGATCGCCAGAAGCACCTAAAGACCCCTGTTCATAGATTACAGGAAGAACATCATTGTTATAAAGTTCTATAAGCCTCTCCACCGTTTGCAAAGCAACGCCGGAGTTTCCATAACTTAAAGATTGAATCTTTAATAATAACATTAGCCTGATCACCGATTTTGAAACTTTTTCTCCGGTGCCACAGGCATGGGATCTTACCAGGTTTTCCTGTAATTCGGTAAGTTTTTCTGAAGTGATCTTAACATTACAAAGGGCACCGAATCCCGTATTTATACCATAAACCGGTGCGTCGCTGGATTTTATCTTGTTATTTAAGTAAGTTCTGGATTTTTCAATATTTACTCTGGACTCATCACTTAAGGCTAGTTTCTTTCGATTTTTTAAAATGTCATGTATCACTTCAAGATCTAAAACTGCCGAACTTATATAATGATGATTTTCCATGTTTGTGCTTAGAATTTAGACTGCAAAAATCTCACTTCGACCATAAGATTCCAAATAATTGATGGTTAAAATCGAAAAAATTAAACAATTCTTAATTATAGTTTAATTTCTTTCACTCTTTGTCAAAAAGTGAATTTATTGCTCTACCTAAATTTTTAGCAATATCTCCAGCCATGACAGATTCAATTCCTAATTTGCCAGCAGCTATATCACCGGAAAGACCATGAAGAAACACTCCAAAGACAGCTGCATTTACTGGTTCATAACCCTGGCCAATTAAAGAAGTTATTATTCCAGAAAGCACATCCCCGCTTCCGGCAGTAGCCATTCCCGGATTACCTGAATTATTTATATACATAAAATCCCTGTCTATAGTAAAAGTATGAGCCCCTTTTACAACAAGGATCACCTTATATTTTTTACTAAATTCTTTAACCAGTTCCAGTTTATGAAAATCATCACGCCACTCCCCTATTAATCTTTTAAGTTCTCCTGGATGTGGAGTCAAAACCGAATATTCTGGCAAATGCTTTAAAAGGTCGGTGTTTTTAGCAAGAAGATTTATTCCGTCGGCATCTATCACCACAGGTGAATTCACAACGTTTAAAAGATCTGTTAACGCCTTTTTTGCTTTTGAAGAAGTCCCGACACCCATTCCAAAGCAAGCCACATCAGTTTCAAATTTTGAGGGATAATTACTCAATACTTCATCTTCATTATCTGTAATTACCATCGCTTCTGGCAGGCCGGTTTGAATAATATCATACCCGCATTTAGGAATATACAGGCTGCATAGGCCACTACCCGTTCTTAAAGCTGCTGTGGCAGTGAGTAGAACGCTGCCTATCTTCCCATAACTGCCACCTGCAATTAAAACCTTTCCGTAATCACCCTTATGAGAGTTATTTTTCCTGGGTTTATAAAGACTTACGGCCTCCTGCCGACCTATAAGAAAGGTTTCAGACTCAATTTTTCCAATATATTCCCTATCCAGGCCTATATCAAGAACCTGAAGATCTCCAACATAGTCCATGGTTTCAGGCAGAAAAAATACCAGCTTCGCAGCTTGAAAACTTAAGGTATAGTTCGCTCTAATTATCGTCGCATCTTTTCCCGGGGCTTTATCAGAAAATAATCCGCTAGGCATATCTATGGCTAGTGTAAAAGCCTCAGAATTATTTATTACATCTACCAGTTTTGCCACCCAACCCTCAATAGGACGATTAAGACCAATCCCGAAAATCGCATCGATCAGGAAATCTCCTACATTAATATCAGGAAAATTATCCTCACCTTTAATTAACTGTGGCCAGTCATTAGTGATCTCCTTCAGTTTTTCGTAGTTCGCCAAGAAATCATCGGCTCTCTTATCGCTGTAATTAACCACAAACACGGTGACGTGATATCCATGTTGTAATAAATGCCGTGCAACTACCAGCCCGTCTCCTCCATTATTACCAATTCCACAAAATATTTTTATGGGAATTGGGGCTCCCTGCAACCTCTGGTCTATTTCATTAAAAACAAGAGTAGCAGCCCGCTCCATTAACTCTTCTGAAGTAATATTTTGATTTTTGATCGTTTCCTTATCGGCTTCTGAAAGTTGCTTTGCAGAAAGTATTTTCATAAAACTAAGTTTCTTTATTCTTGTTTAAATATAAAGTAAAGTAATCATCTTAAATATAATTCCATAAAAAGCCTAAATAAATATTGTATTCACCCTGAATTGAATAAATTTGCGCAAATTTTTGAAAATAATGAAAGAAATAGCCCTATCTGAAAAGCATAAAGAATTGAACGCCAAAATGGTTCCTTTTGCCGGTTTTAATATGCCTGTATCCTACGAAGGAGTAAATATTGAGCATCAAACCGTAAGAGAAAAACTTGGAGTTTTTGATGTTTCTCATATGGGTGAATTTTTAATTTCCGGAGAAAATGCGCTGGAATTAATTCAAAAGATAAGTTCTAATGATGCCTCAAAGCTAGTTGATGGGAAAGCACAATATTCTTGCATGCCAAACCATGACGGCGGTATTGTAGATGATCTTATTATATACAGGATAGATGAAGAAAAATATTTATTAGTTGTAAACGCATCTAATATCGAAAAAGACTGGAATTGGATCGCACACCATAATACGATGGATGCCACTATGCGTGATATGAGCGATGAAATGTCTTTACTGGCCATTCAAGGCCCCAAAGCCGCAGAGGCAATGCAGGCTATCACTGAAGTAGACCTTGAAAACATGAAGTTTTACACATTTGAACTTGGCAAATTTGCCGGTGTAGAAAAAGTGATTATTTCTGCCACGGGATATACGGGAAGTGGTGGATTTGAGATCTATTTTAGAAATGAAGATGCTCACCAGGTTTGGGACGCGGTAATGGAAGCCGGAAAAGAATATGGAATCAAGCCAATTGGTCTTGCTGCAAGAGATACGTTAAGACTGGAAATGGGATACTGCCTGTATGGAAATGATATTGATGATAAAACTTCACCTATAGAAGCCGGCTTAGGTTGGATCACTAAATTTTCAAAAGATTTTATCAATAGTGAAGAGCTTAAAGCCCAGAAAGAGAACGGTCCGGAACGTAAGCTCGTAGCTTTTGAACTGGATGAAAAGGGTATTCCGCGCCAGGGATATGATATTGTTGATGAAAATGGTAAGAAAATTGGAGATGTAACTTCGGGCACCATGTCTCCTTCCCTCGAAAAAGGAATTGGTTTAGGGTATGTGCCAGCTGAATTTGCAGGTGTTGGAAATAAAATTTCAATTCAAATACGCAAAAAAATCGTTACTGCAACTCAGGTGAAATTGCCCTTTTATAAAGGTTAATTTATTTGAAACGAATACTCATCTTAGGAGCTAGCGGGTTTATAGGCAACGCCTTATATAAAGAGCTATGCTCCTATTTTGATACCCACGGCACCTACTACACCCAAAATGATTTTTTTGAAGAAAATCACCAGTTTCATCATTTTGATATGGAGACTGAAAATATAGAAATTCTTCTTGAAAATCTACGTCCCGATGTAATTGTATCCTCCCTGAGAGGAAGTTTTGAATCGCAGATCTCCACACATTTCTCTATTGTAAATCATATCTTGAAATATAATAGCAAACTTATTTTTATAAGTTCAGCCAATGTATTCGATGCCTTTACAAATTTCCCTTCTTATGAATATGACAAAACCTTGAGTCAAAGTATTTATGGACGGTTTAAGATAAAGATTGAAAATGCACTATTGCGCTTGCCAAACCACAATTATAATATAATAAGGCTCCCTATGGTTTTTGGTAAATCATCACCCAGAGTAAAACAAATAAGGACCATTCTGGATTTAGGAGAGCCACTGGAGGTTTTTCCAAATGTGGTGATCAATGCTACCGAAATACTGAAGGTCACACAACAGATACATTATCTCATAAACAGGGATAGACAAGGAGTTTTTCACCTTGGTAGTACAGATCTAACTCATCAAAAAGATTTCATTGAAGATCTTTGCGCAGAATTAGGCTACGAAAACCCGCTTTTTAAGAATGTATATGATTCAAATTACGATAGGTTTTTAGCTGTGCTTCCAAAAGATAATAAGCTACCTGCTAATTTACAAATCACGGTACATCAGGTTATTGAAGCCTCCACTAAACTATAGCTGTTAATCTTATACTAAACCAAAGCTCAAGCATTTCTATTGTCGGCTTAATTTCTAACTTAGATAAAACCATAAAATTAAGAGTAATGGAAAAATTAAGCAAAGACGAGATTCATAATAGACTGGAAAAGTTTGAGGGCTGGACTTATGCTAAAAATGCTATTCATACATCATTTCAATTTGAAAATTTTAAAGAAGCATTTACGGTGATGACGCGCATTGCTTTTGAAGCTGAAGCTCAACAACATCACCCAAATTGGGGCAACGTCTATAATCAGCTTGAGATTTCATTATCTACGCACGATGCCGATGGCGTTACCGAAAAAGACTTTAAATTAGCGCGAGCCATTGAAGATATAATCGAAGCGACCAATTAAAGTAAATACAACCAGACTAAAGGCTTCTAAATTTCCCCGGAAAATTAGAAGCTTTTTTTATATTTTTGCCCGAATCTAATTTTATTCTAAGCATGGGAAGAGCATTTGAATTCCGTAAAGCACGTAAAATGAAACGTTGGTCTGCAATGTCCAAAGCATTTACCAGGATTGGTAAAGATATTGTAATGGCCGTAAAGGAAGGAGGACCAGATCCTGACACGAACGCAAAATTACGAGCCGTAATTCAAAATGCGAAAAGCGTTAACATGCCTAAAGACAATGTGGAACGCGCAATTAAACGTGCTTCTGATAAATCCCAGGGAGATTATAAAATTGTGCTTTTTGAAGGCTATGCACCACACGGGATCGCTGTTTTGGTGGAAACAGCTACAGACAATAACAATAGAACCGTTGCTAATATTCGCTCCCATTTCAATAAATCTGATGGGAATCTTGGTACTTCAGGTTCTGTAGAATTCATGTTTGACCATACATGTAATTTCAGAATTCATTCTGAAGGTTTAGATCCTGAAGAACTGGAATTAGAATTAATAGATTTTGGAGCAGAAGAAGTTTTTGAAGATGAAGATGGAATCCATATTTACGCACCATTTGAGTATTTCGGCTCTATTCAAAAAGAACTGGAAAACAGGGAGATAGAGATCGTTTCTTCAGGATTTGAAAGAATCCCTCAGGTAACAAAAAGCCTTAATGAAGAACAAACTGCCGATGTTGAAAAATTACTGGAGAAACTAGAGGAAGATGATGACGTACAAAACGTGTATCATACCATGGAGGCTTCAGAAGAAACCGGGGAGTAATTAAAAGTTTTCGGGGATTTTCCCAACCACACCATCATAATAATTTAAGATTTTAGTAAAATCTTTTTCTAAATCTCCGCTTGGCCAATACGGTTCGGAGATTTTTACTTTTTTAGTCTCATAATCAAATGAAACCCTGATTATTGGAACATCAGCTTTTTTAGCTAAATAGTAAAAACCGGTCTTCCACTTTTCGGTCTTCTTCCTGGTACCTTCGGGAGACATTGCCAGTCTAAAAATTTCCTTTTCCTCAAATATCCTGGCAATAGCGTCTACCTTTTTCTTCTTCCCTGCCCTGTCTATTGGAGAACCACCAACGGCACGAAAATACCAACCAAATGGTGAATCAAAAAGTTCTTTTTTACCAACAAAATTAATCTGGATACCCATAATCTTTCTAACTAGAATTCCGATTAAAAAATCATAGGAACTTGTATGAGGTGCAACAATAATTACACACTTCTTTATGGCCGGATCAAAACGATTTTCCAGTTCCCAACCAAGAATTTTAAAAAAGATAAGATTTGCAAGCCATCTCATAGCTCAACTTACTCTCTATGATGTTTTGTGGATTTGTCTCCTCTACGTCTCTTTTTTTCTTCTCTAAGTAGTGAAAGCTCCCTACCTGTTTGTCCCTTAACCGAAGTATTTTCCTGCGCTCGTCGTAATAAATAAGGAACAACATCTCTTACCGGCCCAAAAGGAACAAGTTTAACCGCATTGTAACCCTTTCTTCCAAGATTATAACTAATATGATCACTCATACCATATAACTGACTGAACCATATACGATCGTCATCTATAGATATACCTTTATCCTCCATGATCTGAAGTGCTAAATAACTGCTCACTTCATTATGAGTCCCAATAAAAACCGAAATATCCTCAAGATGATTTAAGCAGTATGAAAGTGTGCTGTTAAAGTTTACATCTGTTGCTTCTTTACTTTCACAAATTGGGGAATCATAACCAAGCTTTTTAGCACGGGCATTTTCTTTCTCCATATAAGCTCCACGAACAATTTTTGCTCCTATTTTAAAACCTGCCTGCTCAGCTCTTTCATGCAATCCCTTCAAATAATCTAACCTATCCCAGCGATAACATTGCAGCGTATTAAAAATAAGTACTTCATCTTTATTATACTTTTGCATCATCTCTTCCATGAGCTCATCTGCTGATGTTTGCATCCAGGTCTCTTCACCATCGGCATATAAACGAACACCTAGCTCATGAGCGCGCTTACATAATGTGTTAACTCTATTTTTAACCCTCTCCCATTCCTCTTTTTCATCTTCAGAAAGGCTGATTTTCTCACTAACTTTTTCCCAAATTTCAAACCTTCCAATCCCGGTAGGTTTAAACATTGCAAAAGATACTTCATCGCTATCTTTAGCGTACTCAATAAGACTTAGCTTTTTCTCCATGGCAGAATCAAATTCCTCCTCATTCTTTTTGCCTTCTACGGAGTAATCTAAAATACAATGAAGATTTTCATCATACATTTCCTTGATCACAGGTTTACAATCATCTTCTGTCACACCACCACAAAACTGTTCAAAGATTGTTTTCTTTATTAATGTTTCAACGGGTAGATGAAGTTTCAGGGATAATTTTGTTAACGAACTACCTGCTTTAACCAAAGAAGAATAATTCATCATACTGAATAGGAAAATAGCTCTATCCAATTCAGCATTAGACTTTAATTTAAAAGCCGATTTAGTATTATTGAAAATCTTTTTATTTATCATTTTGAGCTGTTAATCGCGCAAATATAATTATTGAAGTTGAGTTAATTCATAATTTCTATTTAATTTCGACAGCATAAATCTTAATGAAATGAACGATTTACCAACATCATTAGATTCTGTATTTTATGGACAAGATGGATACTCCAGGCTCAATGATCTTCTAGAGGAAGAAAAGCCTTCAAAAGTGTTCATACTTGTAGATGGCAACACGCATGAACTTTGCCTTTCCAGATTTCTTCAGAAGATTAAAGTCGAGTTTCAAACTGAGGTTATAGAGATAGAAGCGGGAGAAGAATTTAAACACCTTCAAACCTGTGAAGGCGTTTGGAATGCTTTGTCAGAATTAGAAGCAGACAGGAAAAGTCTTCTTATTAATCTGGGTGGAGGCGTAGTTACAGATCTAGGCGGATTTGTTGCTTCTACGTTTAAACGTGGAATTAAATTCATCAATATTCCTACTACCCTTCTTTCTATGGTAGATGCATCGGTTGGAGGTAAAACAGGAGTGGACCTTGGAAATTTAAAGAACCAGATTGGAGTGATCAATCAACCGGAATTGGTGCTTATTGACTCAACTTACCTGGAGACTTTATCTGCTCTGGAAATGAGAAGTGGTCTTGCTGAAATTCTAAAGCATGGATTAATTGCTGATGAAATGTATTGGGAAAAGGTTTCCAGACTTTCAGAGCTGAACTTATCAGATTTAGATGATATTATCAAGGAGTCTGTTGAGATTAAAGGAGCCATTGTTGAAAAAGATCCTTTTGAACAGAATATTCGAAAAACATTAAACTACGGTCACACCCTGGGGCATGCTATTGAATCTTATTGCCTGACTCATTCCCAAAAAAAGAAACTTTTACATGGCGAGGCTATTGCAGCCGGTATGATCCTGGAAACTTATTTGTCGGTTAAATTACAAGGTTTTCCTGAAAATAAATTGCAACAGGTCACTGAAATTATAAAGAGTATGTATGGTACTGAAAGCTTTTTAGAAGATGACATTAAAGAGATAAAGGAACTCATGAAATTTGATAAAAAAAATGAACACGGAAATATCAACTTTGTGTTGCTTGAAGATATAGGAAAGCCGGTTTATGATATTACCGTATCAGATGATCTTATAAAAAAGGCATTTGATTTCTACTCAACAATTTGAATTTTAACTGATTAAAAAAAATAAGATATATTCTACCCAAGTATTGTATCTGATTTATTTTTTTATTTATACTTGCATAAACCAATGAAACTATGAAACGGATAATCGTAGATTACAAAAAGCTAACTCCAGAAATTTTAAGCCTGCTTGTAGAGAAGTATCCAGATGGCTATGACGATGATCACGTCATTTCTTTCAAAAATGCGAAAAACGAAACAGTTGATGCTGTCGAGGTACGTACTGAGGATACTGTGTATCTAGTAAAAGTAAGTACCCGTCTGGAAAATACAATGGCAAATTTTGACGAAGAAGACTACGATGATTCTGAGTACAACGATCCAATTGTTGATATTCCAGAAAAAGAAGATGAAGAAGAAGATGGTGATAAGTAAATTTCTATGCAGTAGCTTCAAAAAGCATTATTGTGAAATTTATTTTTCCCACTTTAAAAATTATCAGTAAAATAAGAGGTTGATATATTAAGACCATGAGAATAAAAAAAAGGAACGTAATTAACGTTCCTTTTTTATTCAAATTTTTCAAAATGTCTTAAGCGTGCTGCAGGTCATGCTTTCCTTCCTTTATTTCTTCAATAACCTTAGCATTAAATGCAGGAAGATCATCGGGATTTCTACTGGTAACCAAAGCTTCATCAACCACAACTTCTTTATCTACCCAAAGTGCCCCGGCATTCTCCAGGTCTTTTTTTATAGAGTTAAAAGACGTCATAGTTCTTCCTTCTACAACATCGGCACTAATCAATGTCCAGGAAGCATGGCAAATAGCTCCTACAGGTTTGCTTTGCTTAAAAAAGTCTCTAACAAAAATTAATGCGCTTTCTTCCCTTCTTAGTTTATCTGGATTAATAACTCCTCCTGGTAGTACTAATGCGTTATAATCTTTTGCTGAAACTTCATCCAGGGTCTTGTTCACTTCATATTCCTTACCCCAGTTATCTTTGTCCCAGGATTTAATTTTTCCTTTTTCCAGACTTACTATCTCTACTTTAAATCCTTCCTTCTCCATCGCTTCTTTTGGAGATGCCAGCTCACTTTCTTCAAATCCGTGAGTAGCCAAAATTGCAATCTTCTTTTCCATAATAAAGTCTTTTTTTAGTTTATTCGAAGATAAAAATTGGTTTAGGGAAAGTATATTAAGGCTCTACTAAAAACAAGGTGCTTTAAGTTAAAGCTTTATTAAGTATTGGAAGAATCACTTTCTTTAGTTTTTTTCTCCTCAAGATCCAGGTATGATTTCAAACGATCTACAATATATTTTTCTTCTTTTAACTGAACACGCTTTTGCTCCAGTTTTTTCATTTCCTGATAAATTGCCGGTTCTCCAAAACGATTTGGCTCCACCTTTTCTTTTTTAATTAATGCGTATTGAACAGTAAATTCCGCACCAAAAAAGAGAATTAAACAGGTATAATACACCCATAATAAAACTAAAACAACTGACGATGCACCGCCATAAACAGAAGCGGGTTCACTCTGACCAAAATAAAAGCTAATTAAAAATTCTCCAATTAAAAACAATATTGCAGTAAGAGCCGCTCCGGTATACGTGGTTCGCAATCTAATCCTGATATCTGGAAGCAATTTAAAGATCATCGCAAATAGCGTTGTGATAAAAAAGAAGGAGAGAATAAAATTTGAAACTATTACCGCTAATTCAGTAACATTAGGAAAGACCTGCCCCGCTTGATCTGCAAGTACATTCATAAGGGTTGAAATAACGAGCGTCACCAAAAGAAGTAATCCAATTACGAAGATCATCCCTAATGAGATCATACGATCTAATACCATCTTAAAGAAGTTTGTTTTTCTAGCAGCAACATTCCAAATATTGTTCATCGCCACTTTAAGCTGAAAAAAAACTCCGGTAGCACCAAAGATCAACATTGCAAAACCAAATATAATGGCCAGAATAGAATCCTGAGATAGTGCAGCACTCTCGATCATATTCTCAATTGCATTAGCGGCATCTAAACCAATAAAATCACCTATTTGCCTGGTAATCCTTCCCTGTACAGCTTCTCTTCCATAGAAGTAACCAGCAATACTTACCACTATAATTAATAATGATGGTAAAGAAAATAACGCATAATACGCAATAGTAGCACTACGTGCATAGGGTTCGTTCTTATCCCAGCTTATGTATGTGTTTTTTAAAAGCTTTAGGAATATTTTGAGTGAGTTAAACATCAAAGATATTTATTGCTAATAATTTCCTTGTGATGTAATGCATGCCCGGCCATAATAAAACCAATGGCCCGGGGCGTAGCATTCATATCATTCATATTACCGTTAAGTTTAAGTTTCTGCTCCGTAAGATTTTTAAACAAAAAGATACCTGAATCCCTTACAGAGTTAAACTCTTCAATAAGATCTGAAGGTTTACGTATTTCAGCATCAGAATTTAGCACATACACATCATGATCAAAGCCCGGTAAAGCTGCATTTTCATTCCTCGCAAAACAAAGGGCTCTATATTGAAAAATTCTCTCGGTATCAATAATATGCTGAACCATTTCAAGAATACTCCATTTTTCAGGAGCATAGCGATGAGCCCATTTATCCTCTGGGATAGACTCCAGAAAATCACTAAACTCTTTTGTATTATTCCTTAAGGTTTGAATTAGTTCGGCATCACCAGGAATTCTATTAATATAACCCCAATAAAAATCACCAATCTCACCCTTTGTTAAATCTGATTTAATCATTTAAGCTGAATTTCTACTTGCATTAATATTTCCATAAAGTGAACGAGTTACCATTTTCTCGAAGGTTTCCAGTTTCTCGCCGGTCTTATCGGGATCTTTACTTAATTCCTGTACCATTCTTAATGCATGTTGTTGAATGGTAAGCAACGGCAATACAATTCTTTCACGAGCCTGGATAGAAGCCCTTCCTGCCGGCTGATTTTGCATTAGAACATTGTACCCGGTTACCTTTAGCAACATTTTCTTCGTTCTTTCAAACTCTTCATGAATTAGTTTCCAGAACTCTCCAAACTCTTCATCATTTTGCATGTACGCCGTTAAAGGAAAGAATGACTTAGTAAGACTCATCATACTATTTTCCAGTAATGTCTTGAAAAATTCTGAATTCTCATAAAGTTGTTTCACCTTATCAAAATTACCATCCTGCTCTAGTTTTTCCATAGCAGTTCCAACACCAAAAAAACCAGGGACATTTTGTTTCAATTGGCTCCAACTTCCTACAAACGGAATCGCCCTAAGATCTGAAAGATTCAGTTCAGCCGATTTGTTACGTTTTGATGGTCTACTACCAATATTTGTTTTGGCATAATATTTTAAGGTACTCATCTTTTCAAGGTAAGGTATAAACCTTGGATGTTTCTTGAAGTTAGTATATGTCTTATAACTTATTTCTGCTAACTCCGTCATGGTCTGCCTATCCTCGTCTTTTAAAGCATTTTTACCATTACTGAAAATCTCATTAGAAACTCCTGAACTTAGCAATTGCTCAAGATTATAAGTACAGGAATCTTTAGTTCCGAAATTAGAACTGATCGTTTGCCCCTGAACGGTAAGATGAATTTCTTCGTTTTCTATGGTTGGGCCTAGTGAAGCATAAAATTGATGTGTTTTACCACCTCCTCTTGCTGGTGGTCCTCCTCTACCATCAAAAAATACTACTTTAATTCCATATTCCCTGGAAACTTTAGTCAAAGATTCTTTTGCCTTATAAATGCTCCAGTTTGCCATTAAATATCCGCCATCTTTGGTTCCGTCGCTAAAACCTAACATGATCGTTTGCTTATTCCCTCTTCTTTCTAAATGTTCTTTATATACCGGGTTTGTATAAAGCTGTTCCATTACATTGTGGGCATCCTGAAGATCTGGAACCGTTTCAAATAAAGGTATAACATCTACACTTGGTTTTTCCCAACCAGTCATTCTTAAAAATGCAAATGGCTGAAGTACTCCCTGTACACTTCCGCAATTACTAATTATATAGCGATTTGCTCCCATCTCTCCACTCTTCTTCTGAATTTCCTGCATTGCATATATAGAAGAGATCGTAGCTTTTGTCATTCCTTCTTCCATCTCTTCAGGATCGAGTTTACCCTGTACATTGCTCAATAGTTCAATTTGTTTAGCATCATCCAGATCATTATAATCAGCTGGAATTAATTCTGGCTGAAGCTTACTTAAATCTTCCAATACTTCCTGATGTATACTTGAATCCTGACGGATATCTAAAGTAGCAAAATGATAGCCAAACAAATGTAATTTATTTAGCATATCATCTACATCATCAATAAACAGGGATTGATGTTGCTTTTTAAGAATGTCTTTGATCTTGAGCAGTTTAGACTTAAAGTCTTCAAGTGAAATTTTAATATTCCCCGATTTAGAAATGGCAGAGTCATAGAGGCTTCTTTCTATTTCAGTCATTAACTCATGTACCTCTCTAAAAGTTAACTTCCTTTTCAATTTTCGAATATCCCTGTAATAATTAAGAAGTATGGTTCTTCTTAATCTTTTTGCTACTCTCAGGGTAATATCTGTAGTTACAAAAGGATTTCCGTCACGATCACCCCCGGGCCAGAAACCTAAATTCACCACTTGATTGCCAATGTCTTCACCGTCAAATATATTCTGCTGAATGTAATTATGGATCTTACTGGCACTTTGATAGAATACATTCTCGAAATACCAAATAAGATTTACAGCCTCATCGTAGGGCGTAGGCTTTTCCTTCTTAAAGAACGGGGTTTTACCCAATTGAGCCAGTAATTGCTTGATCTTAACAAGATCATTCTTTTGAATTGCCTTATCCAAATCTGTAATAATACCTAATACCGTACCAGGATAGAACTGGGTGGGATGTGCAGTAAGTGTTGGCCTTACATTAAATCTTTTTAAGTATTCTTTTAATTCTTCTGTTTTTTGCTTCGCTTCAGCCTCTTCTTTTACACTTCTAAGAGTTCCGCGGCCATCCATATTATTCACTATAGAGAACGAAGCATCTTCAATGGCATCAAAAAGTACTACCTGTCTTTCTATATATTGAATAAATCTAAAAAGGAGATCTACCTTTTCTTCCTCTGTAGGGTTCTCTCCGTATTTATTAAAAAATCTATCTACAATTTGTGAAGGATTTTGGTTATTCTCAAAGCCTGTTTCACATACTTCCTGAAACAAAGGCAGGAGTGCTCCCGTCTGTCTAATATCATCATACGGCAGGGTTAAGAATATACTGTTATAAACCTGGTATTTTGCAAGCACGTTATCATTAAATCTATCTAATCTTGGTTCTCTGTGCATAATTAATTTTTAGGATGGTAAATTATTCAAATGTTTAATAAAAAAAGCCCCTTAAACACAGCAGTCTAAAGGGCTTTGAAAATAAGTTTAGAACTGCTTACATGTCTTTAAAAATAGAGTGCATCAGTCGTTTTTTATCATTAATACTCTCTTCTAGAGAAATCATTGTTTCCGTTCTATACACCCCTTCGATATCATCAAGTAAGAAGATAATATCCTTGGCGTGTTGTGTGTTTTTTGCGCGAATTTTACAAAAAACGTTGAACTTACCAGTAGTAACGTGAGCTACAGTCACAAAAGGAATCTCATTTATCCTTTCAAGAACAAATTTAGTTTGAGAAGTATTTTTAAGAAATACACCTACATATGCAATAAAGGCATATCCAAGCTTTTTATAATCTAAGGTTAAAGAGGAACCAATAATAATTCCTGCTTCTTCCATCTTCTTCACTCTCACATGTACCGTTCCGGCAGAAATAAGTAGTTTTTTGGCAATATCTGTAAATGGTGTCCTTGTATTCTCAATAAGCATATCAAGAATCTGGTGGTCTGTTTCGTCTAATTTAAACTTGGCCATTTTTAAAGTTCTATTTTTTAATGAACTTCAAAATTAATACAAAATCGTTGAATTATTGACAATTAATTGGATAATTATCCGTATTTAACCTCCAATTCTGCACTATTTAAGATAATTTTATTAACTATAACGTTTTCGGTAATTTCTGAATTATCCGGAAACTCCAGGACATTTTCCTCTGCATCAATCTCCCTGTGCCCAAAATTGGAAATTTTTGGAGCTATTCTCTCAATAACCGGTACGAATTCAATCTTATTTTTATTTAAAGTTTCTTTAAACTGAATACTCACATCCTTTAGCTTTCCATTAATTTTTGCATTCCGGATAATCACATCATTAAATAATTTCTGATTTTCAGGAATTTTAAAATACTCTTCATATTCCAAATCTCTCGAATTATTTTGAGCAATTTGATAAATACAAGAGAGTAAAGCCCGGTAAACATGCTTTCTTGTGACTTCCCGATCATAATCACCCGGAGTGTGACCCGCCTCAAAAAGGATGGTTGGAGTAGATAAATTTTGAAAGGTGTCTCCCGCACAATTAATATTGAATGCATCGTCATACCTTCCTATAGACTCGGGCAAATAAGCATAGAGATCTTTAGCCATTCCAGCTATCAGGCTCATACTTTGCCTTCTCGAATAATCAATACTCCTCTCTTTATCTTTTGACGGCGTAAGAAATGATAAGATAGCCGATTCAGCTTTCTTCCCAGCGCTAAAAATGGTACGTTGATCGTGAAGATTTAAACAGAAATCAGGTTGAAAATCCTCATAAATACCCTTCAGCAACCTGCTTTCCGGCTGACTAAGATCCTGTAGATCACGATTGAGATCTACAGAGTTTGCATTTACGCGTGTATAAGCCTGGGCTCCATCGGGATTAAGAACTGGGATTACATATATGGTACAGGCACTTAGGATACCTGAAATTACTTTTTCTTCAGAATTCAATTTGAAAGAATTCAGAAGATCAAAAACAGCTTTGGTGGTAGTAGACTCATTGCCGTGCATCTGAGACCAAATAAGAACTTTCAATTTACCGGTTCCAATTCTAAATTTATAGACAGGTCTATTCTCAACAGATTTCCCCAATTCTTCAACTTCAAAATCATTTTTAAATAGATCCCTGACAATCTCAAGACTGGAATTGGTGACATACCTACCTGTAACTTCTTTAAATTTTATCTGATTATAAGAGTCATCCTCAAAGAGATCTCTCAGCTCTAAGTTCTTCATGTTTACAAAACTAAACAATGTATATTTTACAATTGTAAACATGAAAATAATAGCATATTGTATACAACTGTAAACTGTACTTTAGTCTTGGTGAATACTCCCTTTGGAAAATATCCAATAAATTTATTTTGAATATTTAAAAGTTTGTTTTTTAGACTATTAATACATTTTATTTGATCTAATTATTGAATCGAATTGTTAATGTTTACATATGTAATTATATTGTTTCAATATAATTATTTACATTTGTAACCATCTGATTCCACCTATAAATGTTACAATGGTAAACACTGAAAAATTTGCTTCAAGGCTCAATAAAATTCTGGAATATCATGATATTTCAGCGGCATCCTTTGCTGATAAAATTGAAGTTGGACGCTCCTCTATTTCCCATATTCTATCGGGCAGAAATAAACCGAGTCTTGATTTTGTAATGAAAGTTGTAAAGAATTTTCCCGAGGTAGAATTGTATTGGTTGTTAAATGGTAAAGGAAATTTTCCTTCTACTTCAGAATCCCAAGGCCAAACTGGGACTGATAATAAAAAAGTTCAGGGTCCAGCACGATCACTTGAAAAAAAGAATTTACATCAGTATGAAAACGAAAATCCGGTTTCTCTTACTCCCGGAAGTTCCGGAAAAACGATTCAGAAAATAGTTATTTTTTATACTGATGGTAGTTTTGAGGCTTTTGAAAATTGATTATCCGGTTTAAATTGAATTAATTTGCGGTATGAAAAGATTCTTACCGCTATTGGCTATTCTCCTATTCAATTCCTGTTTCAATGCTCAGAGAAACTGTGAGGATTTTAAAACCGGTACTTTTCAATTTGAAACCTACATAAATGGTGAATTACAATCTTCCAGGTTTATTAGGAATGATAGTATCGAAATTGAGGAATACCAGGGTAAGACAGATACTTCCTCGGTTAGATGGATCAATGATTGTGAATACATACTAAAAAACACGAATCCGCAGGGAATGGCAGAAGAAAAGCCAATTCATATTAAAATACTTACCACAACCAGAAATGGGTACAAATTTGAATATGGCCAGGTAGGAGATCCTAAAAAAGCCAGAGGAGAAGTAAGAAAAATTGACGAAGACTAATTTTGTCTTTCACGTAGCAGCTTATTCTGCTCCTCCATTTTATCGTTCAAACTGGAAAGTAATTCTATATCCTTAGGAGTGACAACCTGAGTGTTTTTTGGGTCCTGAGCCTTATTTCTAAATCGATTCATGAATTTTATTACCAGAAAAACAACAAATCCAATTACCAGGAAATCTATAAGGGTCTCAATTAATAAACCATAACCAATAGAAACTTCTTCTATATAATTTTCCCCACCTTCAACACCAAAGCCTTCTCGAAGAACGATCTTTCTATTTTCATAACTAACCCCGTCGGTAAGCATACTTAAGGGCGGCATAATGATCTCCTTTACCAGGACATCAACAACTTTATTGAATGCAGTACCAATAATGATACCCACCGCCATATCTATCATGTTGCCTTTTACAGCAAATTCTTTGAACTCTTTAAATAATCCCATTATTCATCAAATAAAGAGGGTTGATCATCTGGATTTGATTTTTTATCAGGAGTTTTAATCTTTCCGGCTTTAATAGATTCCCCGGTGATCTCTTCTTCTGAGTCTTCATTATTGTTGTCTTCATTTGATTCTGAAACCTCTTTCACAAAAGGCATAGGATCCAGAAGGTTTATTTCATTCACTTTTTCTGAAGTAAGCTGGTTTCCCAGTGCTTTTATACCTTTAATCGCTATAAATTCTTCAATATTAACCTTTTCATTCTCCCGTCGTTCTTTTCCTTTTGGCTTGGTATATACTATTTCAGCCATTGGATAGTAATCGGTAGAAACCAGCTCAAGAAATGAATCTTCATGGTCTGAAATAAATTTCTCTTCTTTATCTGGATGCTCTATAAGAAAACGTTTTACATAAAAACGTTCCTTTTCAGCCTCCCAGTAAATTGCCGAAACAGGTTTATCTTTTATCCATTTCTCCAAAACGATGATCTCATTATCAAATCTTGTAGTGAGTTCCGGTTTAATGGTTTTCGCCACTCCATCCTGGGTTACAATAAGCAGGCGGTCCTCTCCTCTAAATTCACCCAGCAATTCACCACGTTCATCCACATTCAGTCTTTTTACGGTATCATCAAACCATATTCTGCGTGGTTTCAGGGTAGAAACGCCTTCTTCTTTGAGTTCAATCCTTTTTACGGAATATTTAGTAACCAAATTTCCTTTTACATTTCGGCCTTTAATAAGAATTTCAGCAAAATCCAGATCAAATTTCACCTTTCGAATGCTTCCTACCTGGCGTAAAAGTACCGTGATTACTTCTGCCTCTCCATTGGGGTTTGCAGAGAAATAAAGTACTTTGGAGTCTTTCTTACCCTGACTCAGGTCATATTCACGATCCCTGGTTACTGAAGTCACCGCAAAACGCTTCACATACGTATTACCAGCTTTTCCATCTCGGTAGATCATATTATAAGTGGTGCGTTTATCCTTCTTCTTAAAAATCGCAACATGAATAATATCTTTACCAATAAAGGTTTTAGAGTCTACTTTTGTTACCATCATCTTACCATCTGCAGTAAAACAGATCACATCATCAATATCTGAACATTCGGTAACGTACTCATCTTTCTTAAGCGATGTACCTACAAAACCTTCTGCCCTATTCACATAAAGCTTGGTATTTCTTATAACAACCTTTGTGGCTTCAATATCTTCAAAAAGTCTAAGGTCAGTTTTTCTTTCTTTTCCTGTGCCATAATCCTTCTTCAGTTTTTTGAAATAATCAACAGCAAAATCCACAAGATTATCTAAGTGATGTTTTACAGTGCCAATTTCGCCTTCCAGAGCATCGATCTTTTGTTGTGCTTTATCAATATCGAATTTTGAAATTCTCTTGATCCTAATTTCGGTCAGCCTAACGATATCTTCTTCGGTTACGGCTCTTTTTAAATGTTTAGTATGCGGTTTTAACCCTCTATCTATCGCCTGGATCACTCCTTCCCACGTTTCCTCTTCTTCAATATCCCGATAAATACGGTTTTCAATAAAGATTCTTTCTAAAGAAGCAAAATGCCATTGTTCTTCCAGCTCCTCGAGCTTTATCTCCAATTCCCGTTTTAACAGGTGTAATGTATGATCTGTAGATCTTCGTAAAACATCAGAAACTCCTAAAAATACTGGTTTGTGATCTATAATTACACAACCAAGCGGTGCTAAAGAGTTTTCGCATTGCGTAAATGCATAAAGAGCATCGATCGTTTTATCTGGAGATAAGTTATTTGGTAAATGAATTAGGATCTCTACTTCTGCTGCTGTATTATCTTCGATCTTTTTGATCTTGATCTTCCCTTTATCATTGGCCTTGAGAATGGAGTCAATTAAACTGGACGTATTGGTACCGTAAGGAATTTCATTGATCACCAGCGTGTTTTTATCCAGCTGATTGATCTTTGCCCTAATTCGAACTCTCCCGCCTCGTTTTCCATCATTGTAATTAGAAATATCTGCAATCCCACCAGTTGGAAAATCAGGATAAATAGTGAACTTTTTTCCGCGTAAATGATTTATGGAGGCATCAATTAGTTCGTTAAAATTATGTGGTAAAAACCTTGTACTTAATCCTACCGCAATCCCTTCAGCTCCCTGTGCAAGCAACATTGGAAATTTCACCGGAAGATTCACCGGTTCCTGCTTTCTACCGTCATAAGATAGTTGCCATTCAGTCAGTTTCGGACTAAAAAGAACTTCCAGCGCAAATTTTGAAAGCCTGGCCTCGATATAACGAGGAGCGGCAGCGCGATCACCAGTAAGGATATTTCCCCAGTTTCCCTGTGTATCTATTAATATATCTTTTTGCCCAATTTGAACCATTGCATCCCCAATACTCGCATCCCCATGCGGGTGATACTGCATGGTGTGCCCAACAATATTGGCAACCTTATTATAACGGCCATCATCAAGATCTTTCATAGAATGCATGATTCTACGCTGTACGGGTTTAAAACCGTCTTCAATTGCAGGTACTGCCCGTTCCAGGATCACGTATGAAGCATAATCCAGGAACCAGTCTTTGTACATGCCGGTTACTTTTATAAGTTCTTCTTTACTCTCAAACTGCTCCTCCTGAGCTCCTTCTTGATTTTCTTCCATTAGGCAGTAGGTTTAGGAACGGTTGCTAATACTTTGTTTAAAGAATCTACCATTCCCCTTTTCTTTTTTTGGGTTAAAAATGTGGTGTTAAATGTATATTTTCTATAGCCTTTTTTTCTTCTGGAGTTGATATAAATGGTCAAAGCCGAATAAATACCGAAATCTATAAATTTGAACTTTCCCAATTTACGTTTTGGAAATTCCGCTCTCTTTATCCGGTATTCCATAAATTTTGAAAGAAAGACTCCGTTATTCTTGAAATTCAGGGTTTCACCATCACTATCAAAGTCAAAGGTCTGACCAATTCTGTGCACATAAAGTCCAAGTAAAAGAGTCACGATGTTCGGGATAAAATGACTAAAACTAATTTCCTGTTCAGTATCTGAAGATGCCATGATCTCAATATTCACAAAGATGTTAGTGACAAATACCGCAACTAGTACGATATAAATTGACGGAATTATTCTGACCTCGGTTTTATTGGTAAATCTCATATTCCAAGCTCTTCAACAAGGTCTAGTTCAACTTTCAGGTTATCGATAATAAATTCCTGGCGATCTGGGGTATTTTTACCCATATAGAAACTGAGCATTTCTTCGATAGACTTGTCTTTGTCTAACATTACCGGATCAAGCCGAATATCTTCTCCTATAAAATGAACAAATTCATCAGGCGAAATTTCACCCAAACCTTTAAATCGCGTGATCTCAGGTTTTCCGGAAAGCTTCTCCATGGCCTGTTTACGTTCCATTTCACTGTAACAATAGATCGTTTCTTTCTTGTTACGAACTCTAAACAAAGGAGTTTGAAGAATATATAAATGATTTTCCTTGATCAGTTCAGGGAAGAACTGGAGGAAAAAAGTGATCAATAGTAACCGAATATGCATTCCATCTACATCAGCATCAGTAGCGATCACGATATTATGATATCTAAGGTCTTCTAAAGAATCTTCAATATTTAATGCCGCCTGAAGAAGATTGAATTCTTCATTTTCATATACGATCTTTTTAGAAAGTCCGTAACTATTTAAAGGTTTTCCTTTTAAACTAAAAACTGCCTGGGTAACCACATCACGGCTTTTGGTTATAGATCCACTTGCAGAATCACCCTCGGTTATGAATAAAGTAGTTTCTAAACAACGTTCATGTTTACTATCTCCCAGGTGAACCCTGCAATCTCTTAATTTCTTATTATGAAGACTGGCTTTTTTAGCCCTGTCCTTGGCTAGTTTTCTAATTCCGGAAAGGTCTTTACGTTCTCTTTCTGCCTGAAGGATCTTCCGCTGAAGACTTTCAGCAGTTTCAGGATTCTTATGCAGGTAATTATCAAGGTTCCTTTTTACGAAATCATTAATATAAGTTCTTACAGTAGGCAGTTTTCCTCCCATATCTGTAGAACCCAGTTTGGTTTTCGTCTGACTTTCGAAAACCGGTTCCATTACTTTAATACTTATAGCTGAAACGATAGATTTCCTGATATCACTGGCTTCATAATTCTTTCCGTAATATTCGCGCACTGTTTTTACTACAGCTTCTCGAAAAGCAGCCAGATGCGTACCTCCCTGTGAAGTATTTTGCCCGTTTACGAATGAGTGATATTCCTCGCTATATTGAGATTTACTGTGGGTAATAGCTACTTCTATATCTTCACCCTTTAAATGAAGAATTGGATATAACATATCATCTTCATGAATGCTGTCCCCCAGTAGATCTTTTAAGCCGTTTTCAGAATAGAATTTTTCTCCGTTAAAAACTATGGTCAATCCCGGGTTGAGATAGACATAGTTCTTAAGCATTTTTTCTATATATTCATTTCGGTATTTATAGTTCTTGAAAATAACCTCATCGGGAATAAAAGTGATCTTGGTTCCTCTTCTGCGGGAAGTTTCATCAAGATGTTCTTCATCTTTTAATTCGCCCTGCTCAAATTCAGCAGCGTGACTTTTTGCATCCCTGGAAGATTCCACGCGAAAATAAGAAGAAAGCGCATTTACTGCTTTCGTACCAACACCGTTAAGACCTACCGATTTTTTAAAGGCACGGGTATCATACTTACCACCCGTGTTCATCTTAGAAACTACATCTACAACTTTCCCAAGCGGAATCCCCCTACCAAAATCCCGAACGATGACCCGTTGATTCTGCACAGAAATCTCAATAGTCTTTCCGGCGCCCATCACGAACTCATCAATACTATTATCGATAACTTCTTTTAAAAGAATATAGATACCGTCATCCTGACTGGATCCATCTCCCAGTTTCCCGATATACATTCCGGGACGCATACGAATATGTTCTTTCCAGTCTAACGACCGGATATTATCTTCGGTATATTTAGTATTCTCGCTCATAGGTAGTAATGGAGTTATGGCCTAAATATAATGTAATAGCTAAAAAACTGAAATAGTTCAACGCTAAAGTAATTAACAAAGATTTCGGAAGAAATGTTAATTAGATTTGAGGAGTGAGATTTTAAAATCTAGATGGAATAATAATTATATGTACTAATCCTCCGGTTTCTATAGAGCCTCCTAAAATGGTATTCCAATCTCTATTTAAACATTAAAACGGAAATGCATTACATCGCCATCTTTCACGATATATTCTTTCCCTTCTACGCGCATTTTACCTGCTTCCTTTACCTTGGCTTCACTTCCTAAACTCACATAATCATCATAACCAATTACCTCAGCACGAATAAAGCCTTTCTCAAAATCGGTATGTATCACTCCGGCAGCCTGTGGTGCCGAAGAGCCAATTGGTATAGTCCAGGCTCTCACCTCTTTTACACCTGCAGTAAAATATGTTTGAAGGTTTAGCAATTCATAAGCACCTCGAATGAGTTTTGCAGAACCCGGTTCTTCTAAACCAATATCCTGAAGAAACATTTGTCTTTCTTCAAAATCATCCAGTTCGGTAATGTCTGCTTCAGTTCCCACTGCAAGCACTAAAACCTCGGCATTTTCATCTTTAACAGCTTCTTTCACCTTTTCCACATGGGCATTGCCATTTACTGCGGCGTCTTCATCTACATTGCAAACGTACATAACAGGCTTATCTGTAATGAACTGTAAAGGTGCGATAAACTCTTTTCTTTCTTCTTCATTGAGATCTATAGCTCTTACAGATTTCCCTGCTTCAAGCCCTGCTTTTACCTTTAATAAAGCTGCTTCTTCCTTCTGTGCCTCTTTATTACCAGTCTTGGCGGCTCTTTTAACTTTTTCCAGTTTCTTTTCAGCTGTTTCAAGATCTTTAAGCTGAAGTTCCATATCGATAGTTTCCTTGTCTCTTATAGGGTTGATAGAGCCATCAACATGTACAATATTATCATCCTCAAAACATCTTAGTACATGCAGGATCGCATCTGTTTCTCTTATATTACCTAGAAACTGATTCCCTAAACCTTCTCCTTTGCTTGCACCTTTTACGAGTCCCGCAATATCTACGATCTCAACGGTTGCAGGAATTACCTTTTCAGGATTTACCAGTTCTTCCAGCTTTAATAATCTTTGATCTGGAACATTCACAACACCAACATTAGGCTCTATAGTACAAAAAGGAAAATTTGCACTTTGAGCTTTGGCATTACTCAAACAATTAAAAAGTGTCGATTTTCCAACGTTAGGTAGTCCTACAATTCCAGCTTTCATATAAAATAGTTTAGATGCTTTTGTTTTTGCGGCTGCAAAGATAGGTATTATCTAAGAGTATTTCATAAATACTTACTGGCTTTAATCCTAAGATTTTTATTAAAACTTTAGATAAGCTTTTAGTGGCAGTTGAAAATAAAAAAGGTTTAATTCTTACATAAGAAACAATAATAAAACCTAAATATCAATTCGTTAATAATCTACTGGTTTTTACATATATTGTTAAAACTAATTAACAAATTAAACAACAATATGACTAAATTTTCAATTTTTATTGCAGTCTTACTAACACCCATACTTCTCTTTTCACAGGAAGTTACCGGTGTAGTTACAGATAATTCCGGGACCCCGCTTCCCGGTGTAAATGTATTCGAAAAGGGAACTGAAAATGGTACCTCAACAGATTTTGATGGTCGCTATTCAATTGAAGTAAGTGCTGAAGCCACACTGGTCTTTAGTTTTGTAGGATTCGAAGAAAAAGAAGTAGCTGTAGACGGAAGACAACAGGTGGATATTGTATTAGCCGATGGTGTCTCCCTTGGCGAAGTACAACTTGTTGGTTCCAGGAGTCCGAAAAGAACATCAACAGACACGCCAGTAGCAGTAGACGTGATTGATGTAAGCGAAGTGAATACACAGACTGGAAAGATCGAAGTAAATGAACTATTACAATATGCCGCGCCTTCCTTTAACGCCAATAAGCAATCTGGTTCAGATGGTGCAGATCATATAGACCCTGCATCGCTAAGAGGTCTGGGGCCAGATCAGACATTAGTGCTGGTAAATGGAAAACGTAGACACCAGTCTTCACTTATCAATATCTTTGGAACCCGAGGCCGTGGTAATACCGGAACCGATCTCAATGCCATACCCGCCTCTTCTATTAAGAGAATCGAAATTCTTAGAGATGGTGCTTCTGCCCAATATGGCTCTGATGCTATTGCGGGGGTTATTAATATTGTTTTGAAAGATGCTGTAGAAAAATTTAGTGGAAGTGTTAACTATGGTTTTTATAATACAAATGCTGATGGTGACTTCCCCGAGGGGACTCCAAATACCGATGGAAATCGATTAGATACAGATAGAGACGGAAATGCCATTAGCGATGATCAGAATTTTGATGGTGGATCTTTAAAAGTTGCTGCAAATTATGGATTCGAGATCGCTGAAGAAGGTTATGCCAACTTCACAATGGAGTATCTAAACAAAAATAAAACGCTGCGTCCTGGATTCGATTTTAGACGTGGTTTTGGCGAGGCTTCTATTGAAGGTTTAAATTTTATGGGGAACATTGCGATTCCGTTATCAGATAATTCAGAATTTTATGCTTTTGGAGGTAGAAACTATCGGGATACCGATGCCTTTGCCTTTACACGTAACAATCCCACTGCGAGAAATGTTATAAGTGTTTATCCAAATGGTTTTACTCCCAGAATCACCTCTATAATTACAGATAATTCTGTTGCAGCAGGTTTCAGAACTCAAACTGAAAGCGGCTGGAATATAGATCTTAGTAATACCTGGGGAAAGAACTTTTTTCATTATTACATTAAAGGCACCATCAATGCTTCTTTAGGTGATATTTCTCCCACAGATTTCGATGCAGGCGGTCATAGTTTAAGCCAGAATGTTATTAACCTTGACTTCTCTAAATATTATGAAGACATGCTCGAGGGTGTAAACTTTGCATTTGGAGCAGAATACAGAACTGAGAATTTTGAAATTTTTGCCGGTGAAGAAGCTTCGTATGCCACCTATGATGTTGATGGTATCCCAATAACCAATCCAGATGTGCAGCAACAGCCCATAGATCCGGTAACTGGAGATCCAAGACCGGGCGGTTCCCAGGGATTTCCTGGATACGGACCAGATAATGAAGTGGACCGAAGCAGATCTAACGTGTCCCTATATGCAGATGCCGAATTTGAATTTACAGAAGCTTTCTTATTGGCTGCGGCAGCAAGATTTGAAAATTATAGTGATTTCGGAAGTACGATTAATGGAAAACTAGCTGCAAGGTTAAAGGCTACAGATGATATTAATATAAGAGGATCTGTGAGTACAGGTTTTAGAGCTCCTTCTTTAGCTCAGATATATTACAATCTTAAATTTACCAATTTTGTAGGTGGGGAAGCACTGGAATCTCTTTTGTCTCCAAACAATAGTCCGGTGACCGCATCTTTTGGCATTGGACCACTACAAGAGGAAACCGCTTTTAATGCCTCTTTAGGTTTCACCGCCAATTTTGGAAAGTTTACTGCCACAGTAGATGGATATTTTATCAATGTTCAGGATCGTATTGTATTAACAGGAAATTTTGATGCTCCGCAAATTGATAACGTAGAAGCGGCCCAGTTTTTCGCTAATGGTGCCGATACCGAGACACTAGGATTGGATATTGTACTATCGCATGAATTTGAACTTGGAGAAGGAAAACTTTCCACCAGCTTTATTGGGAATTTTAATGATATGACCATTACCGATGTAAAAAATGCTGATCTTAATGAACAAACCTTTTTTGGTGAAAGGGACAAATCATTTTTACTTGCTTCAGCACCCGACAGTAAATTAACATTGAATTTGAATTATAATCAGGACTGGTTTGATATAGCCTTAGGATTAACCAGATTTAGTGATGTTACTCTTTTGGATTTCCAAATGTTTGAGGATGTAGCAGATTATGGCAGTCTGGCAAACCAGGTGGCAGCTGCATCAGATGTTTATGAATCAAAAATCGTGACCGACCTTAATCTAGGTTTTAAATTGAACGAATCACTAAAACTGAACGTAGGAAGCAATAACCTGTTTAATGTATATCCAGACCAGCAGGATGACTGGACAGAAGCCGGCGGATATTGGGATGCTGTTCAAATGGGATTTGGAGGAGCTTATTATTATGCAAAGCTCAATATTAGATTATAAAATCACCTGAAATAAAATAAGGGCTGTCTAAAATCCATAATTTAGACAGCCCTTATTTTATAGATCAATTTAAAGGAATCAAATATCATTGTATACACTACTGGAGACAAAGATTCAATTATTCCACTATATACATCTCATTAGACGCTTTAATATATTCCTGGGGATTAAAAGTTGATTCAAAACTGTTTCGAACAAGATCCAGTTTCAATTTTAAATTATTCATCTCATTCTTTAAGTATGGATCATTCTGGTATTTATGAATAAGCTTTTCATACTTATCCAGGTTCTCAAGAATTCTAAAAGTTAACATCCCAAAACGTATTTTTAGATTTTGCACACTTAGCATTTGATCATGATATTCCTGCTTCCAGTTTTCAGGATTATTTTTACGTTCTTCTACGATCCTGTTTTCAGCAATTTTTGAAATATCAAGAATATATTGGGTACGCTTTTTAGCATCGGTTTCATTCGTGAATTTTTCAGTGAAATTCTTCTTTTTGAGATCAAGGATCTCTACCAGGTTATCTTCCATGGCTTTATTTTGAAGTTCTTTCAGCTCATTTAAACTTTTATTGATTCCCTCCCATTCGGTTTCTATAAGATCTTTATCATGGGTGAATTGAGCTATAGAAGTTGTTAGCTTAAGCATGTCCATGCTTTGTTCTCTCAACTCCTTATCTCGTCTATTTAAAGAACCAATAAAACTACTAATCCCATCAAACAAACTCCCGGCAAACATTCCTGTAAACGGAGTTCCTTTAGCAAGATCTCCAGTAACTTGTAACATATGGTTTAGGGCGGCCAAACGAGCATTATCTTCCTGCTCTTCGGCAATATATTTTTTAAATTTCCCGAACCATTCCTGATAACCTTCATAGTTCATAGGATTCCCAACGGCATCAAGTGTAGTATAAAATTCACGGGAAGTGTTAAAAAGGTTCAAGGGTTTTATTTCCCTCTCCATGGAGGCTAGATTTAAGACTGCAGAGCTATAATTGTATTTGTAGACACTAATCGTGTTTTTATCTATCTCCTCCTGTCTTTCTTCTAAAAATTTAACTCGCTCCAGTAACTTCTCAACCTTTTCTGAAGCCGAATTTGTATTCTTAATACTTTCATCCAGATTGGTGATCTTGGAATCGATCTCTTTTATTCGGAATTCCAAATTCTGACTTAAAAGTGAACGTTCCCTATTTAATTCTTTCAGCACCTGTTCTGTTACTGATGCATTCTGGTTGTCTGCATATATCTGTGCATTTACACAATTCAGGCTGAATAATACAGCCGAAAAAACGAAGAGTATCTTCTTCATAAGCTATTGGTTTTAGTCAACTTATTAACGTGGTACCAGTTTGCATATTTCATGCCACCAAATTATTGATGCAGAATAGTTACTAAACTAAGGCTCAGTAAGATTACAAGTGTAGAAATATTGATCATTATCCGGTAATTTTCCCCATTCTGAAAAGTATTGGAAATGTGATCCGGTTCTTCTTTCCAAAGGAGGCACGTAGTTTTTCTTCGGTTAATTTTACAGGATCGTAGTTATTTTCCTTTTCATAATGTTTTACGGCAGACCAGGTTCGTAAGTATCCCAGTAAATGTTCTATATCCCAATTATAAGTCTGCTGGAATTCCGGAGTATTAATTTCACTAAAGGGAAAAGGAATCGCCTGGTAGTTTTCATCTAAATATTTTCGTTCAGGATCCCAATAAGAACCAATTACATTATTATAAAAATGAGAGATGATATGATCAATTCCAGGAGAAGATTTAAAAAGCCCGTAGCCCATGATCACAATTATTCCATCAGGCTTTAGACATCTTTTAACTTCGGCATAAAATTTTTCAAATTCAAACCAATGTACTGCCTGAGCAACAATAATGAGATCAAATTGATCGTTTTTAAAATCTGTTTTTTTCGAAGGCTGAATTGAATAATTGATATTGGCTTTTTTAACCGCATGCTTTAATTGATTTCTACTAATATCTGTGGCCTCTACATGATAAAAAAATTCAGCTAATTTTCCAGCTACCTGCCCGTTTCCAGTACCACAGTCCCAGGCCTTCCCAAAACCATGTGCATTTGATTTTATAAAGTCATAGATCTCATTTGGATAATCTGGTCGAAACTTTTTATAGTCGGCAGACTTTGTTGAGAAGTTATCTTTCAAAATTAAGACTCATTTATTCACGATATAGCAAAAACACCTCTTTAATTATATCATATTTTTAATGTAAAGCAAAAATTATAAAAAATATAGTAGTTATTCGCGTCAAATACTAGCAGTTTCACATCATATTAAGGCTGAAAATCATTATATTGTATAAGTTTATTTCAAACTTAATTCAGCAATTATGAAAAAATTTGATACAGTTCTTAAAGGTAGCATGCTTTCCATGGTTTTCTTGGCATGCATGTTTTTTATATCGACACACAGTTTTGCTTATCAGCCTGCAGATATTGAATACGTTGAATATCGCGGCGAAGTTGTAAATGCTAGTAATGGCAGAGCGATATCTTCAGCATATTTATCATTGAATAATAGTAATATCTCTACTATAACAAATTCAGATGGAGAGTTTTCCCTTAAGGTACCTGAAGATCTTACCGAAGCAACGGTCACTATCTCTGTACTTGGTTTTCAAAGTAAAACTTTACCTCTTGATTATTTTAAGCCAGAAGGTACAAGAATAGAACTTGAAGAAACAGTAGAAGAGCTAACAGAAGTAAACCTATATAAGGCTACCAATGCAAATCTGCTGGTTAAAGAAATGCTTGATAAAAAAGATGATAATTATCTCTCAGATCAAAGCTTAATGACTTCTTTTTATAGAGAGACCATCAAAAAAGGCTGGAACAATGTTAGTCTTTCAGAAGCCGTTGTGAAGATTTTCAAAAGTCCTTATAATTCTTCGAAAAAGGACCTAGTTTCCCTCTATAAAGCTCGTAAAAGTACTAATTATGATAAACTGGATACACTGGCTTTAAAATTACGTGGAGGACCTTTTAATACGCTATACCTGGATATGATGAAATATACAGAATATGTTTTAAGACCGGAAATGCTTAATAGTTATGATTTTAAATTTGATGAGCCCACTAAGATTAATGACAGGTATACCTATGTTATAGACTTTAAGGAAAATGATAAGTCTGATCCCTGGTATTACGGTAAACTTTTTATTGATGCAGAAACCTCTACCCTGGTTAAAGCTGATTATAATTTAAATGTAGACGATAGAGATGCTGCCGCAGCAATGTTTGTAAAGAAAAAGCCAAACGGTTCTAAAGTGTATCCAACCGAATTAAATTACCAGGTTGATTATGCTCAAAGTAATGGAAAATGGCATTATGCCTACGGAAAAGCTCAGCTGGAATATGTTGTAAACTGGAAGAGGAAGATATTCAATTCTAAATACAAGATAAACAGTGAAATGGTGGTTACAGATTGGCAGGCATATGCCGGTAACGACTGGAAAAAAACAGTTGATCTAATTAACCCGAATATCGTAATGGTAGATGATGTCGCAGGATTCTATGATTCTGAATTCTGGGGAAGTAATAACATAATTGAACCGGAAAAATCTATTCAAAATGCCATTGATAAGATAAAACGAAGGATAAATGATGAATAAAGAAGCAAAAAATCCCTGCTAAAAAAGCAGGGATTTTTTTGTTGATTATTTAATAAATAGCAATAGGTTTTACTCTATGCGATTTGCATTTGATTAATCTTCATGATGCATAAAGCGTTGTTTCGCTAATAATTCCTCTTCACTTTCTACATGCTCGTCATCAGGCACACAACAGTCTACAGGACATACAGCTGCACATTGCGGCTCCTCATGAAACCCCTGACATTCTGTACATTTATCTGGTACTATATAATAGAGTTCATCGCTTATAGGTTCCTGTGCTTCATTTGCATCGGCCTCTTTACCGTTTGGAAGTACTACATTACCTTCAAGATCGGTTCCGTCAGCATACCTCCAGTCATCAGCACCTTCATAAATTGCGGTATTAGGACATTCTGGCTCACAGGCCCCGCAGTTTATACATTCATCGGTTATAACAATTGCCATAGCTCTTCTTTTATTTGTAAATTTAAAAACTCATTGAAAAAAGACCGGTAGCTTTTAGGAAATTTTATGGTTATAAGCTCCGGAAACTTTAATTTCGCTGCACAAATTTAACATAGGACGACCTCTTAACCAAATAAGACGATGACAATTGATGACCATAAATCACATCTAATCACTTTAGGAAAATTCCTGAAGCAGTTTCAGGTATCCAATTCTGTTCAGGATAAGGATATTCCAGGAAATGATAAATTCTTTAATGAAATGGATCAGAAAATAGATGCTGCCATTCATTATAATGGATGGTTTAATCGGGAAAATATCATCTTTTCGCTACAGGAGTGGGCCACAGCTTTAACCACACGTAATTTAAAATTGTGGCTTGCAGATTATGATCTTTCAAAGAGCAGTGAAAAAACCGTTGGAATCGTCATGGCTGGAAACATTCCCCTGGTTGGATTTCATGATTTTCTTTCAGTTTTGGTTTCCGGACATAAAGTTCTGGTAAAGCTATCTACCAACGATAAACAGTTACTCCCTGTGATAGCAGCCTATTTGATGAATCTTGATAGTCGTTATGAAAACCGCATACAATTCACAGAAGATAGACTTAAAGATTTTGACGCAGTTATCGCCACGGGAAGCAATAATACAGCCAGATACTTTGAATATTATTTTAAGAATAAACCTAGTATTATAAGAAAGAACAGGAATTCAGTTGCAATTATTACTGGTAGCGAAAAAAAAGAAGAACTTCAAAAACTAGGTGAAGACATTTTTAGATATTATGGCCTGGGATGTAGAAATGTTTCAAAACTTTATGTTCCTGAAAATTATGATTTCGACTTGTTCTTTAAATCAATGTATGATTGGAATCCTATCATAAATCAGGATAAATACGCCAATAATTACGATTATAATAAAGCGGTCTATCTTATGAGTGAATTTAAGTTGCTAGACAATGGATTTTTAATGTTGAAAGAAGATAAAAGCTTTGGTTCTCCTATCGCTACCCTATTCTATGAAACATATGAGAATGAACAAAAATTGAAAACTATTTTAAAAGAAAATGCAGATAAAATTCAGTGTGTCGTGAAAAACGAAGGGAATAAACAAGAAGTTAACTTTGGACAAACTCAAAAACCCCAGCTTTGGGATTACGCAGATAATATTGATACTATAGACTTTCTTTCTAAACTCTAATCTTATAATTTCCATAACAACAATTGCCTTCTAATTTTGGCATCTTTGTTATAATCAACTACCAATATTTATGAAAAAGCACAACTTTAGCGCAGGCCCCTGTATCCTACCTCAGGAAGTATTTAAGGAAGCTTCACAGGCTATCCTGGATTTTAATAATTCAGGCTTATCGATTTTAGAGATTTCTCACCGTAGTGCAGACTTTGTTTCAGTTATGGATGAAGCACAATCGCTGGCGCTGGAATTATTAGGTTTAAAAGACAAAGGTTATAAAGCACTATTCCTACAGGGAGGAGCCAGCATGCAGTTTTTAATGGCAGCTTACAATTTGCTTGAGAAAAAGGCTGCTTATCTAAATACTGGTACCTGGTCTTCTAAAGCGATTAAAGAAGCTAAATTATTTGGAGAAATTACAGAAGTAGCTTCTTCTAAAGACAGAAACTTCAATTATATTCCGAAATCTTACGCTATCCCCGAGGATATTGATTATTTCCATTGCACAAGTAATAATACCATCTTCGGTACTCAAATAAAAGAATTTCCAGCCACAGGTAAAACTATGGTCTGCGATATGAGTAGTGATATCTTTTCAAGAGAATTGGATTTCGCTAAATTTGATCTCATCTATGCCGGAGCTCAAAAGAACATGGGGCCTGCGGGAACCACTCTTGTAGTAATTAAGGAAGATATTCTTGGTAAGGTTTCCAGAAAAATTCCTTCTATGATGGATTACTCTGTTCATATTAGTAAAGACAGTATGTTCAATACTCCGGCGGTCTACGCGGTCTATGTATCCATGCTTACGCTAAGATGGATAAAATCTAAAGGAGGTTTAAAGGAAATGGAATCGCTTAATAATGAAAAAGCTCATCTTCTTTACTCTGAAATAGACCGAAATCCTTTGTTTACCGGGTTTGCCGCTAAAGAAGATCGTTCTGCTATGAATGCAACATTTAACCTCACTGATGAATCCCATAAAGAAATATTTGATAAATTGTGGAAGGATGCCGGGGTGAATGGATTAAACGGGCATAGAAGTGTTGGGGGTTACCGCGCGTCTATGTATAATGCATTACCGCTGGAAAGTGTTCAGGTGGTGGTTGATTGCATGAAAGAACTGGAGAATAAAGTATAAAACTAATTTTAGATCATTTCAAGAATGAAAGTATTAGCAAATGATGGTATTTCGAAAAGTGGAGCAGAAACTCTAAAGAATGCCGGTTTTGAAGTTATTATCAAAAAGGTAGCGCAAGAGCAGCTCAAGGATTACTTGAATCAAAATGCCATTAGCGTACTCCTTGTAAGAAGTGCTACAAGTGTAAGGAAAGATATTATTGATAATTGTATCCATCTTAAAGTAATAGGTCGTGGAGGCGTTGGAATGGATAATATTGATGTTGCATATGCCAGAAGCAAAGGCATCGCTGTTATTAATACCCCTGCGGCTTCTTCAAGCTCGGTTGCTGAGCTTGTTTTTGCTCATCTTTTTGGAGGTGTGCGAAAATTACACGATGCCAACAGGAATATGCCTCTTGAGGGAGATTCCAGGTTTAAAGATCTAAAAAAAGCCTATGCTGGAGGCATTGAATTAAGAGGGAAAACTCTGGGCATTATAGGCTTTGGAAGAATTGGCCGTGAGGTTGCCAAAATTGCGTTGGGCGTTGGAATGAAGGTGATCGCAAGTGATAAAAATATTGGAGAGGTAGAAATAACCCTGGAGTTCTATAACGATCAAAGCATCAAAATTCCCATTAAAACAGAACCTATAGACATGCTCATCAAAGATTCAGACTATATAACACTGCATGTTCCAGCCCAGGATAGTCCTGTTATTGGAGCTAAGGAAATAGCGAAAATGAAAGATGGTGTTGGGATCATCAATACTGCCCGTGGTGGAGTTCTGGATGAAGAAGCCTTGCTTGAAGGTATAGAATCTGGAAAGATTTCTTTCGCGGCTCTGGATACTTATGAAAATGAACCTACTCCTGCGATAAGGTTATTAATGAATGAAAGTATTTCACTTAGTCCGCACATAGGTGCTTCAACAAATGAAGCCCAGGAACGCATTGGGGTTGAACTGGCTGAGCAGATCATCTCTATCCTTAAAAAGACAAAAGCATAATTTTTTTAGACTTTGATCTTAAATTAAAGCTGATGAAACATCTTCATCGGCTTTTTTATTATTTCCTTGGGAAAATCCAGTCTTAAACTTGCTAACTTACTATATAATTGTAAAAATCATTCTAACGTGGCTAATATTCTGGATATTTTTAGGACTTATGCTGGAGAGCGACTTTTAGAACAAAGTTGCAGCCTTACCAGTCTTGAAAAGGAAAAACTTCAAAAAGTTTTTGTGCAATCATTACCTGCACTGCTTAGCCTTTACATGACCAATGGAGTTCCAGATAATAGCAGACCCAACAACTTAATTGAATTTATAGAAAACGGTGATTTAATAGAATTTGGAGAACGAGAATTAAACCTCTTATTAGACAAAAAAGAGCAAAAAGTTTTTCTAGATCTTTTTGTGCTCATTGATCTTAATTTGGAAACTTTTAAAAAAGTAATTTATATTTCTACTGCGATTCTTACCTTAATTATTTCAGAAATAAGAGATAAAAATGAGGTGGAAATCTCAAATATCTTAAAAACCTTAGCCGGAATTGAAACAATATATGATGAAAATTTTGTGAAAGTTCTGATTAAAAACCAGGATGACCCTAATTTTATTGATAACAGCGAAGAGATCACCTTGGGAAGAAAGGACGGAAGCGGTGATAAAAGCATCTTGGGAGGTTATACTGGCGGCCGTTAAAACAGGAATAATTTTTGATCATAATAAATAAAAAAAAGAATGAAAAACATTGTATACATAGTGTTATTAGGTCTTTTCGTATATAGCTGCGGTTCATCTGGCGGAAAAAACTTTCCTTCAGACAAGATCGACAATGCCGAAAATGATACTGTGCGTATTGCAAATGACAGCCTGGAATACGAGATCATCATCATTGAACCTGGTTTTAATTTATTCATAAATTCTTATGCGAGACCAAGAGGTTATCATTCCCAATCTTATCTTGAAAATAAAAATCAGTTCCTCGTTACAGAATATAACCAGAGGGTAAACCAACCATTTAGATACAATCCAGATCTTTACATCAATCAGATCAATTATGACGCAAATATAGATTATGGTTACGAAGTGAATTATTTACTATATAACTATTTTGTTTTTTTTAGCAGGCATTATAACCAAAGATTTAGTGTCCCTACAAGAATTTGATTCTTTCGTCAATTCCTTATATTTGCTGCATGAAAAAATTGAAAGATCGCTGGGGAATAGATTCCAATTGGCAATTATTCATCATATTTCTGGTTTTTGCAATCACTGGATCTACTGCGGCTAAGCTAGCGAGTCCGTTTGTGAATTTACTCGGGATTTATCAGGAAACCAGCCATTGGGCGATTTACTGGTTTGCTCGAATCTTTTTAATATTTCCAATTTACCAGGTTCTTTTGGTGTTCTTTGGATGGATCTTTGGTCAGTTTCAGTTTTTCTGGGCTTTTGAAAAGAAAATGTTGAGTAGATTAGGTTTAGCAAAAGTATTTAAAGCTTAAGGTGAATTTAATTAAGAAAATATTTCTTGTATTTACAGCAGTATTACTACTGCTGCCTTCCTCTGTAAGTTTTTCTCATATTTTTACTGGTCACGATCATACCATTTGTGATAATTATGCTGAGAAGCATTATCATAACAAAGCCCTGGATTGTGAATTACACAAATTCCATAAAAATTCAGCCTTAACTATTAATTTTTCTGCTTTTGAGCCTGTAATTATTCAGGTAACCCAAGAAGGCATATTTGACTACTATCAATTTTTAAATGAATATGAACCTCTGCATTTTGATCTTAGAGGGCCTCCATTTTTTGCTTAAGTCTCAACTTTTATAAAGCAAAAAACATAAATCATTTAATTTTTACCAATGCGAAATACATTGTTAATTACACTGCTATTTGCAGTGAATACTATTATTTATAGTCAAAATCAATTATCAGGAAATATTAAAAACTCAAATTCTAGTGAGCCTGTTTTTAGTGCCAATATTTATCTTCCTCAGTTAGAAAAAGGTACAATTAGTGATCTCAATGGAAAATTCATTCTTAAAAATCTACCAGATGGAACTTATAAATTAGTTATATCTTCCATAGGATTTTCAACTGTAAGCTTCGAAGTGAAAATTCCTTCTGAAGAAATCACTATAGAATTAGTGCCTTCAGCTATAGAAATAGAAGAAGTAATTATATCTACTCCATTTCATCAGCTTCAAAGTGAAAATGTCATGAAGGTAGAACGTGAAAGCGTTTCTGAATTAAATAAAAAGGGCGCTTTAAACCTTGCTGACGGAATTACTCAAATTGCCGGAGTAGAAAGTCTAACTACCGGAGTGGGGATTGGCAAACCCGTGATTCGGGGGCTTAGCTCCAACAGGGTTTTAGTTTATACCCAGGGTGTGCGGTTGGAAAATCAGCAGTATGGAGATGAGCATGGATTGGGTATTAGTTCTAAGGGAATTGGAAGTGTAGAAGTTATAAAAGGCCCTGCTTCACTGCTCTATGGTAGCGATGCTATTGGAGGAGTCCTTTATTTAAATCCTGAAAGATATGCTGCCGCTGGAGAGACCAATGCCGCAATTGAAACCGATTATTTTAGCAATACTATAGGTTATCAAACCAGTCTTATGGCTAAAACCTCCGGCGAAAAATTAAAATTTCTTGCCCGTGGAAGTTATGCTGCGCATAGCGATTATAAAGACGGAAATGATACCCGGGTAACCAATACCAGGTTCAATGAAAAAGATATTAAAGCAGGTGCTGGCTTCCAGGATAAGAACTACAAAGCCGATTTAAGATATAATTTTAATAGAAGTGAAATTGGAATACCAGAGGAACTTGGTGCACAATCTAAAGACAAGGAACCACTTCTACCCTTTCAGAAAATTGATAATCATGTATTAAGCCTGGATAACCAGTTTTATTTTGGAAATTCAAGTCTGGATGCTAAGCTGGGATACCAATTCAATGATAGAAAAGAATTTGAAGAACATCACCATGAGGAGGAAGAAACCGAAGAAGAACACCTGGAAGAAGAAGAATCTGGTGAACCTTCTTTAGAAATGCATCTGGAAACTTTGAATTATAACATCAAGTACAATCTACCAAAATTAGGGAAGTTTGAAACCATAGCCGGAATTCAGGGTATGTACCAGACCAATCGCAATTTTGGGGAGGAAATCTTAATCCCTGATGCTGAAACATTAGACTTTGGGATATTTGCCACAACACATTATCACCTGGAAAGTTGGGATTTTCAGGGGGGATTAAGATTTGACACCAGAAACCTTGAAACTGATGAATTTCTGGCGGAAGACGGTGATCTTATTGAAGGCGTAGACAGGAGTTTTGAAAGTTTTAATGCAGCGCTTGGGGCAAAATATCATTTAAACCAAAAATTCATTGCAAGGCTTAATCTGGCCAGCGGTTTTCGTGCTCCAAATTTATCTGAGCTAACTTCAAATGGAGATCATAATGGGGCAAATCGTTATGAAATTGGAAATCCAGATCTGAATAACGAACAAAATTTTCAGGTAGACCTGGCTCTGGAATGGAGAAATGTTCATTTTGAAGCATTTGTGAATGCATTTAGTAATAATATTAAGGATTATATTTTTATTAATCCTACTGAAGAAACTATTGATGATGAACCTGTTTTTAGATATGAGCAGGCAAATGCCAATCTATATGGGGGAGAAATTGGTGTTCACATTCACCCCCATCCATTAGACTGGCTCCACCTGGAAAGTAGTTTTGAAACGGTGACCGGTAAACTAAATGATGGAGGATATTTACCTCTTATCCCGGCAACTTCATTAACTAATACTTTTCGAATAGAATTTGAAGAAGGAAAAACATTTAGCCAGAAATATACTTTTGTTCGGCTTAAGAATGTCTTTAAACAGAATAATCCAGGAAGATTTGAAACAGCAACCAATGCTTATAGTTTATTAGGAGCAGGATTTGGAACTGTATTGAATCTAAATCAAATAGAATTAGATCTAAGGCTTAGTGGCACCAATTTGCTCAATAAAACTTATATCTCACATTTATCCAGGCTAAAACAGGATGGTATTTTTAATATTGGAAGAAATATCATGTTTTCTGCCAATATTAGTATTTAAGGAATTAAGCTAATAAGTTTTACAGAATTAAAAAAGGCTGTTGAAAAATCTAACAGCCTTTTTTTTTAAACTAATTGAATATTCTTTAATAATTTTCAACTTCAATAATCTGAACTTTCGAGGGTTCTTTTTTCCATACGTGAGTATAGAGGTACATCAAAGTAAAAGTTGGAATAATATCGGTTCCTGGTAAAATCTCCTCAATAAAAACCAGAACTGAAGCTAATTTTCCTTTCTTTCCGGGATACATTTCTCTCATTTTCTTGGCAGCGTAGGGCGCCCAGGCAAGATCCAGAAAAGGACCAATAACAGGAATTGCTACAGTAGCCATACCGGCCAAATCATAAGCAAGTCCCTTTATAAAAGTTTTATCTTTAAATAATCTCATTTTATTTGATTTTATTCAAAATAAATCAAATAAAGTGCCAAAAGACTAGCGAAGGTCTGAACTGATTAATTTCAGAAATTCATTTCTGGTTTCAATTTCCTTGAATTGCCCGCGAAAACCGGATGTAGTGGTCGCACTATTCTGTTTTTGAACGCCACGCATCATCATGCACATATGCACGGCTTCAATTACAACAGCAACACCCTGAGGCTGTAGGGTTCTATTTAAACACTCCAGAATATCATGCGTTAACCTTTCCTGAACCTGCAGCCGGCGTGCAAAAACATCAACCACTCTAGGTAATTTACTAAGTCCGATAATCTTTCCATTTGGAATATAGGCGATATGTGCTTTTCCAAAGAACGGAAGCATATGATGCTCACAAAGTGAATACAGCTCAATATCTTTTACTACGACCATTTCATCGTAGCTCTCTTCAAAAACAGCTTTTTTAAGGATCTTTTCAGCATCCATGGAATAACCCTGTGTAAGAAATTGCATGGCTTTGGCTGCTCTTTCCGGTGTTTTCAACACACCTTCCCTTCCCGGGTCCTCTCCTACACCTTTAATAATATCATGAAAGTTAGTTTTCATGTTTTCGGTGATTTCTTCGTTATACTCTTCAAAGTATTTGTAAGCCATTTTATTTTAATTTATCAGAAAATAATTTTTTCAGTTTCGTAATCTTAGGATCAATAATAAACTGACAGTATGGTTGTTGTCTATGTTGATTATAAAAATCCTGGTGTTCTTCCTCAGCAATATAAAACGCGGAAGCCTCACTAACTTCTGTAACAATAGGATCTTTAAACATCTTCTCAGCTCCCAGTAAATTAATTACTTCCTCTGCTTTCAGTTTTTGATCATCATCATGATAGAAAATACCACTTCTATATTGGGTTCCAACATCATTTTGCTGTTTGTTCAGGGTAGTTGGATCGTGTGTAGCAAAGAATACCAAAAGTAATTCTTCAAAACTAATTTTTTCTGGATCAAATTCGACCTCTATAGCTTCAGCATGTCCCGTTCTTCCTGTTATAATTTCACGGTATGCGGGATTTTTAATTGCCCCGCCTGTAAAGCCTGAAACTACTTTCTCTACCCCATTCAGTCTTTGAAAAACTGCTTCCGTACACCAAAAACATCCTCCAGCCAACGTTGCCTTTTTCAATTCCACCTCTTCCATAATAGCAATTCCTGATTTTTGTTTAGCAAATTTAATTTTTAAATAAACAAAACAAAGTCTGTTTAACTTGATTTTATAGAAATGTTTTGTCCAGTATTAATAACAATAATACATTTGAATGGTTCTAAAATAGCAATCCATCAATCAATGCTTCTAAATCGAATATTATTTTTAATTCTTTTCAGTTCCTGTTTATGTTCTTACTCTCAAAACACCTTGCAAACCAGAAAAGTTTATCATACTCTAAGAATTGAAAATCCCCCAAAGATTGATGGATATCCAAATGAGGAGGTTTGGCAAAATACAGATACCGCTGATAATTTTGTAATGGTGGAACCCGGGGATGGTGAAGCAATTCCAGAATCTCATAATACTACAGCCAAAATACTTTATGATGACGAAGCGATCTACGTGGCTGCGGTTATGAAAGAAAGTAATCCTGAAAAAACCATGCGCCAGTTTACACAAAGGGATAATATAAATCAATCTGAGTTTTTTTTGATGGACATCAATACATATGATGATGGCGAGAATCAAACAAGATTTATCGTTACCACCGCAGGAACGCAGGCAGATGCCAGAATGACCGGGAATAATGAAGACTATGCCTATAATGTAGTATGGGAGTCGGCAGTTTCACAGGATGAGAATGGATGGTATGTAGAAATGAAGATCCCTTATTCAGCCCTTAGATTTCCGGAAAAACCAGCACAATTATGGGGAATGCAGTTTGCCAGGGAGATTACGCATTTAAATTCTACTTATGTCTGGAACTATGTTGACAAATCTACTGGACAATTAAGTCAGTACACCGGGCTACTTTTCGGAATATCAAATATAGATCCTCCTGTTCGCCTTAGTTTATATCCATTTACTTCGATGGCTGTAGATCAATTTGATGGGAATACAGATTTCAATTTTAATGCAGGTATGGATCTAAAGTACGGGATTAATGATTCTTTTACTTTGGATATGACTCTGGTTCCTGACTTTGGACAGACTGCTTTTGATGAAGTAGAACTAAATCTTGGACCCTTTGAGCAGGTATTTGGTGAAAACAGGGCTTTCTTCACTGAAGGAACAGAGTTATTTAACAAAGGTGACCTTTTTTATTCCCGAAGAGTTGGAAGTACTCCAATTGGGTTTAATAAAGTTCAGGCTCTGGCCCTTGAAAATGAAGAGATCCTTGAAAATCCAGATAAAACAGATCTTTTAAATGCGCTGAAAGTTTCTGGAAGAACAGACAGGGGTTTGGGTATAGGCTTTTTTAATGCGATCACCAACAAACAGGAAGCTATATTTCGAGATACCATTTCAGGAAATACGAGGCGTGAAATAACCGAATCTGTTGCTAATTATAATATTGTTGTATTAGATCAACGATTCAATAAAAATTCTTCCATATCACTTATAAATACCAATGTTACCAGAAATGGCCGTTTTAGAGATGGGAATGTTACAGGGTTTTTATTTGACATTTATAACAAACAAAATTCTTTTAATTTCGAAGGTCAGGCAAAAATGAGTAATGTTAATCTACCCGAACAAAATAAGACGGGATTTGCTTCTTTTCTTGCAGTGAAACGAACAAAAGGAAATATTCGCTATAGCCTGGCGAATGAATTCGCTAATGAAACCTACGACATTAATGATCTTGGGATAAATTTCACCAATAATTACAACAACTTTTCCTGGAATGCTTCGTATCAAATATTTGAACCAAAAGGAAATTATAACAATTATAGAATAGGCCTTTACGGACAGCATCTTAGAAGATATAGACCAGACGTCCCTGTTAATACCGGCGTTGGAGGTGAATTTTTTGCAAGCACGAGAGAGAGATTTGCTTTTGGGGGATCTATGGACATTAACTCAGAATTCAGAGATTACTTTGAACCCAGATCTGATAATACCTATGTTCTTTATAAACCTTTCGGCACTGCCAGTGCTTTTGTTTCTACCGATTATAGAAAAACCTTTGCCTACGATATTAGAGTTTCTATTGAAGAATATTACAAATCTTCTCAAAGCAATTTTAAACTTAGTATAGAACCAAGGTATCGTTTCAGCGACAAATTTAATATGATCTATGAATTTGAATATTCTTATCAAAATGACAGGTCGAGTTTTGTAAATCGCTTAGATAATCAAATAATCTTTGGACTGAGAGATCAGAAGAGCCTTGAAAACTCCCTGAACGGAAGTTATAATTTCAATACAAAACAGGGATTAAATTTAAGTTTCAGACATTTCTGGTCTACAGCCAGTTTTAAGGAAAATAGTTATACCCAATTGCAACAAGAAGGAGAATTAGCTCCTTTTGATTATGAAATTACCGATGAGAATAATCCTAATGCCAATTTTAATATCTGGAACCTGGATTTGAGCTACAGGTGGCAGTTTGCACCTGGAAGTGAGGCTGTTTTACTCTATAGAAATGCCATCTTTAATAATGATAAGCTTAGCTATCTAGGTTTTAATGATAGTTTAGATAGGCTCTTTGCCCAACCGGCGCGACACAACCTAAGCTTACGTGTAGTTTATTTTATAGATTATAATAGAATTAAGAACTTATTACGTGGTTAAAGTTGGGGAATCTGCCTAATTTGGCTAATTTCGGTGCACTTATTTTTCGTAAATGATCATTGCCAAAAACATTCATAAATATTACGGAGACCTACATGTTCTAAAAGCTGTAGATCTTCATATAAAAAAAAGTGAGATCGTATCTATAGTAGGTGCTTCTGGAGCAGGAAAAACAACCCTGTTACAAATAATGGGTACTTTAGATAAGCCTTCTAAAAAGAAAAATTCTGAGCTCAGGATTAATGGCACCAATATCTACGGGTTAAAATCCCGGGAGCTGTCCAAATTCAGAAATAAACATATTGGTTTTATCTTTCAGTTTCACCAGTTATTACCAGAGTTTACAGCACTGGAGAATATTTGTATCCCGGCATTTATACATAAGACCCCTCGAAAGGAAGCTGAAAAAAGAGCCATGGAGCTTTTAAGTTTTCTAGGGCTTGAGAACAGAGCTTCCCATAAACCCGGAGAACTTAGTGGTGGAGAGCAACAAAGAATAGCTGTTGCCAGAAGTTTGGTCAATAATCCGGCTGTGATCTTTGCCGATGAACCCTCAGGAAATCTAGATAGTGAATCTGCTGAAAATCTTCATAAGTTATTTTTCCAGCTTAGAGACGAATTTGAGCAGACTTTTGTTATCGTTACGCATAATGAAGAACTTGCTAATATGGCCGACAGGAAACTCACTATGGTAGACGGCGAGATAATATAAACCCTAAATTCTAAGTTTTTTTGAATACATCTGAACTGAAATCTTTTCTCGATTTTAAAGTGGAACAATACAACACCCCAAAATTTATTGAATCTGATCCTGTTCAAATCCCACATTTATTTCAAAAAAAAGAAGATATTGAAATCTCGGGTTTTCTTACTGCTACTATTGCATGGGGCAATAGAAAGAGTATTTTGAAAAATTCAAAAAAACTCATGCAGCTCATGGATATGAGTCCTTATGAGTTTATTATAAATCATGAGGAAAAAGATCTCAAGAATCTTGACGGCTTTGTACATAGAACCTTTAATTCTGAAGATCTAAAATATTTTATCAAGGCTCTAAACAATATCTATTCAAAACATGGAGGAATAGAGAGTGTTTTTAAAGCAAATGCATCAGAAAACACACTACAGCCAGCCATTCATCAATTCAAGAATACCTTTTTTGAGTTACCCCATCAAAGAAGAACAGAGAAACATGTAAGTGATCCAGTAAAGAAATCTGCAGCAAAACGCATTAATATGTTTTTACGCTGGATGGTTAGGAATGACGAAAAAGGAGTAGACTTTGGATTATGGAGAAGTTTGTCTTCAGCCCAACTTTCCTGTCCTTTGGATGTTCATTCAGGAAATGTGGCAAGGAAATTGGGATTAGTGCAGCGAAAAATGAATGATTCAAAAGCTTTAGCCGAATTAGACAATAGTTTAAGACAATTAGATCCTGCTGATCCGGTTAAATATGATTTTGCATTATTCGGGCTGGGTGTCTTTGAAAAAGGACAATTTTAAACCTTGATTTTTTCAATAATTTTAGTTTTCTTTAACACCTGAAAATTCTCAGCAATGATTAGTCCTGCAATACCAATTAACGAAGCACAAAGACTTGAGTCTCTAAGGGAGCTGGAGATTATTGACAGTTTGCCAGAAGATGCCTATGACAGTATTACTCAATTAGCGAGTTATATTTGTAAAACGCCCATTGCTGTTATAAATATTATAGATTCAGATCATAACTGGTTCAAATCTAAATTTGGAACTGAGCTTGGTGGTTCATCCAGAGAAGATTCTTTCTGTGGCCATACCATCCTGGAACCTGAAACATTTTTAGAAATCCCCAACGCTTCTAAGGATGAGCGATTTAAGGACAATCCATTTGTAACCAGTGAAGCACGCATAAACTATTATGCCGGAATTTCACTATTGGACCATAAAGGTTTTCCTATGGGAACCCTTTGCGTATACGATTCTAAAGAACACCATTTAGACAAAAATCAAAAGATAGCCTTAAAGGCATTAGGCAAGCAGGTTGAAATGCTTTTTGAATCTCGTAGAAAAAATAAGGCTCTTGAAAACTTAAAATTAGAACTAGACGAGAACAACAGAATCCTTAAAGAATTTGCAAGTACCGTTTCTCATGATTTAAAAATGCCATTGGCCAATATGATACTAACAGCAGATATGCTAAAGGTAAAATATGCCAATCAATTAGACAGCCAGGGACTTGAGTACATCAATTATCTCAAAGATTCAGGGCTTACACTTAGTGATTATATAAATGGATTATTAGATCACTACTCCAGTAATAAAGCGCATTCTGGTGTCCATGAAGAATTTTTTCTTAACGATCTTCTTGAGGATATCATAGACTTATTGCAGATCGCAGAAAATTGCGAAATAAACCTTCCAGATAACAACTTAAAAATCTTTGGGAACAGCGCAGCTCTAGGTCAGGTTTTTATGAATCTCATAAGCAATAGCTTAAAGTATAATAGTAACGAGAAGATAATCATTGAAATAGATTGTACAGAGAATCGTGAGTTCTTTAATTTTAGCATTAGCGATAATGGAATTGGAATTCCTCTGGATAAGCAAAATCAAATATTTGATCTTTTTACAACCATAGCTGCAAAAGACCGAAAGGGAAAGAAAGGTCATGGAATTGGTCTTTCTACGGTTAAAAAATTGATTGAAAGCCTTGGTGGAAACATTCACCTAACCTCTGATGTAGATAGAGGAACACTTTTTGAATTCAGCATAAAACGTCAGGAAACAGTAGATTAGGATTTTTTTGGGTAAATCTTATTTTTTTTTAAATAACTTTAAAAAAAGATTCTAATTGGGGCGATGCAACACAAACTAGTTCCTTTTAATGAGAAGCTTAGAAGGGCTGCATTAAAGGAGTATAATATTTTAAATTCAGGGCCAGACGAAGATTATGATAATCTTACGTTTCTTGCTGCCGCTATCTGTGAGGTGCCGGTGGCAAAAATAAGTATTGTAGATAAAGACAGGATTTGGAATAAGTCCGTTTATGGCGCCGAAATAAAAGAAATAGACAGGAAAAATTCATTTTGTGAAAAGGCCATCCATGCAGATAAACCTATTCTTCTCTTAAACAGATCTCAGGATCCTGAGATTTTTTCAAAAGCAAAAGGTATCTATGACCGTGAATTCTCTTTTTACGCTGGGGTACCACTGCATAACCCCCAGGGACATACGATAGCGGTGTTCTGTATTTTTGATACAGAAGAAAAAACATTATCTGAAGAGCAAGAACGAGCTTTATATGCTTTAGCACAGCAAACCCTGAAATTATTTGAATCCAGAAAACAGAGAAATAAGCTTTATCAGGTTCAGACAAAATTGAAGGAAAAATACAGAGAACTTGAAAAATTTGCCAGTCTTGTTTCCCATGATCTAAAATCACCTTTAGCAAATATTATTTCGTTAAGCGAACTTTTAAAAGAGGAGAATAAAGGCAAATTTGATGAAGACACAGAACAGTATTTAGAATTTCTGGTAGAGTCCTCCTACTCTCTTCGCAATTATATAGATGGAATCTTAAGCTTTTATCGCAGTGATCATGTGATGGAAAAAGATTATACCAATGTAGATCTTAAAAAGCTTTTAAAAGGAATTACAGATCTCTACCAGGTGGCTGATAATATTGTGATCACCTATCCAGATGATGTGATGCTTCACAATGTTAATAAAGCTGCATTAACGCAAGTCTTTTTAAATCTTTTAAGTAATGCTTTAAAATATAATGATAAGGACATAAGAAAAGTACATATTGAATTTTCTAAGAATGAAGAATATTACTTTTTTGAAGTTAAAGATAATGGCAAAGGTATTCCAGAAGAGAAGTTCAATGATATATTCGACTTATTTACCACTTTAGAAACCGTAGATCGAGAAGGAAATCTTGGTAGTGGAATTGGTCTTGCGACGGTAAAAAAGTTAATTGAATCTATGGGCGGAAGTATTTCCTTAGAATCTGAGCCTGAAAAGGGAAGTAATTTTAAATTCCGCATTAAAAGGTTTTAACCTCCAATCACTTTTCATTTTCTATATTTGAGAAATCTTATTCCCGAATATGCAATTTCAACATCCGGAATTACTATATGCCCTGTTTCTACTAATAATTCCACTTTTAGTTCATTTATTCCGGTTAAGAAAATTTCAAAAAGAAGATTTTACCAATGTAAAATTTTTAAAAAAGATAATTAAGGAGACACGTAGAAGTTCCAAACTAAAGAAATTCTTAATCCTCACTTCCCGGTTATTATTGATCGCATGCCTCGTTCTTGCTTTCGCTCAACCCTTTATTCCGGCGAGTGACAAAGCTTTAGCTAACGCAAACACACTTATATATCTTGATAATTCTTTCAGTATGCAGGCCACCACAGAGCAATCCAGTTTACTGCATAGATCTATAAATCATTTACTGGATAATTTACGGGAGGATATTTCATATGGTGTTTTTACTAATAATTCTGAATATTTCAATCATTCAACATCAGTTCTAAGAAAGAAACTTCAGGAGGTTGAATTTACAGGTGAGCAAATCGATATTAGGCAAATTCAACTAAAAACAGCTAAATATTTTAAGAATTCTGTTGATACAGAAAACAATCTGGTCATCATCTCCGATTTTCAAAATTTTCCTGAATCTACGTCAGCAATAACTCCTGAAAATGTTAATTATCATTTTATAGATAAAAGGCCTGACGAGATTATGAATATAAGTATTGACAGTGCATATATTGAAGATTCTAATATAGAAAGTCTCTCTCTAAGAATTTTACTGAAGGCAAATAATGCCATAGAGGATCCGGTAAGCATTTCAATTTTCGACGATCAGGATTTACTGGGACGAAATACGATTACGAAATTCGAAAATGGACAGGCAGCAATTAGTTTCAGACTTCAAAATAAAGAAATTAATAAGGGTAAAATTGAAATCGAAGATTCTGGACTTCAATATGACAACGAGCTATTTTTCAATATCAATAAAAGTGATCCTATTAAAACCGTGATTATAGCTGATGCTGAAATTGGTTTTCTACAAAGGATCTATACAGAGCCAGAATTTAAAATTTCAAATTTCACTTCTAATCAGGTTGACTACAATCAGCTAAACGAGGCAAACCTGATTATATTGAATGAAATTGATCAAATCTCTCCATCCCTTGTAAACAATTTAAATAATGTTCATAGCAAAGGGACTTCAATAATTATTATTCCTTCAGAAGATTCAACTAATTACTCTGAAATTTTGAACAGTTTTGGATTTAATGCATTTGGTGAAAAAGTGGCAGCAGAAAGGTTAATTACCAGTATTACTTACGATCACCCCTTACTCCAGGATGTTTTTGAAGACAGAACAGAAAACTTTGAGTATCCAAAGGTTATGAACTCTTACAATCTAAATTCTTCCAGCTCCATTTTAAAATATCAGGATGGGCATGCATTTCTTTTAGGCACAAATTCAATTTACCTATTCACTGCAGCACTCAATACTACCAACTCAAACTTCATCAACTCCCCATTAGTAGTCCCGGTATTTTATCAAATTGGTCTTAATTCTTTGAAGAAAAATGAGCTCTATTATAAAACAAACAGCGAGAGCACTATTGAGATTCCGTTAGAAATAGGAAAAGATCAGGTATTACATATTTCAAAATCGCAGGTTAATGTAATTCCTCAGCAACAAAACCTGGGCAATCGGGTTGAAATTAGTACAAATAATATTTCTTTAGAAGCTGGGAACTATGAAATATCGAATACATCCTCTCCTATTGGCAATATTAGTTTCAACTATGATAGAAACGAAAGTGATCTCAGCTATGCTGATTTATCCAAAATAGATCATATTGAAATATATGATTCGGTAAGAGATTATTTTTCCAAATCAAATGCAGCCTCTCAAATTACGGCACTTTGGAAATGGTTTGTTATTTTTGCCATGATCTTTTTAGTCATCGAAATGCTACTTATAAAACTCCTCAAATGAAGCTACTCTTAAAATCGATTACAATCCTGGATGACACCTCCAAACATCACAAGAAAAAACTTGATATATTTATTGATCATGGGGTGATTAAAAAGATTGACAAAAATCTAAAGGAGAAAGCAGATAAGGAAGTTAATATTGAAAACCTCCATGTTTCTCGTGGCTGGTTTGACAGTAGCGTAAGTTTCGGCGAACCTGGATTTGAAGACAGAGAAACAATTGCCAATGGATTGGATACTGCCGGAAAATCTGGCTTTAGTGCTGTTGGTTTGAATCCGTATACCAATCCAGTGCTGGATCATAGTGGGAGTATTGCAGCAGTCAAGGCAAAAGCCAATGGCCACCCTGTTCAGCTTTACCCCATAGGTGCGCTTACCAATAAAAGTGAAGGTATAGACCTGGCGGAATTACTGGACATGAAAGGTGCCGGGGCAATAAGTTTTGGTGATTATAAAACTCCTCTTCGCAACCCTAATCTTCTAAAGATCGCATTGCAATATGCTCAGAATTTTGATGCCCTTATACAAAGTTATCCCCAGGAAAATAGGATCGCGGGCAACGGTATGGTAAATGAACATGAAAACAGTACGTCTCTTGGCTTGAAAGGGATCCCAAATCTTGCCGAAGAATTACAAATCACTAGAGATCTTTATTTGCTGGAATATACTGGCGGTAAGTTACATATTCCAACTATTTCTACCGAAAAATCTGTCAAACTCATTAAAGAAGCCAAGAAAAAAGGACTGGATGTAAGTTGCAGTGTTGCAATTCATAATCTGGTTCTTAATGATGATGAATTAAAGGAGTTTGATGGGAATTCTAAAGTAATGCCTCCCTTAAGGACAAAGAAGGATGCCAAAGCTCTTATAAAGGGTCTAAAAGATGGCACTATAGATATGGTTACCACAGATCATAATCCTATTGATGTGGAACATAAAAAAGTGGAATTTGATAATGCACTTTATGGCAGTATTGGTTTGGAATCTGCTTTTGGTGCTTTATGTACTCAATTTGAAATAAATGAAGCTGTTAAGATCCTTTGCAGTGGTAAAAAACGATTTCAACTTGAAGATTATAAGATCATGGAAGGAGAAGTTGCAGACTTAAGCCTTTTTATTCCTGGTGAGAAATACCGCTTTACTGAAAAAGATATCCTTTCATCCTCAAAGAATAGTATTTTCCTTCATAAGGAATTAAAGGGAAAAGCTCTGGGAGTAATTACTAAAAATGGAATTATTCTGAAATAAATTAATAAAAAAATGGAGATTACGGGACAGGCAAAAACTACTGCTATTGTTGCCTATATTACAATTATAGGCACGATCATAGCTTACTTTATGAACCTAGAGACCAAAGACAGATTTGCCAGTTTTCATATTAGACAGGCCTTTGGTATCAATATAACTTTTTATGCCATAGGAGCTTTAATGGGCATGTTTGATCAGGGCTTAATTATTGGCGCTTTTTACGTATGCTTTATTGTATTATGGGGTTATGGCCTTATTACTGCAATAAAAGGAGAAACACGCGAGGTCCCTTTTCTAGGACCTCTATTTCAAAAATGGTTTAGTACAATTACATAATGACTACAGAATTTTCACTGCAACATATTATTAGAAAACCTAAAAAAGAGCTTTCAAAAGCTCCGGTTTTAATACTTCTTCATGGGTACGGAAGCGATGAAAACGACCTTTTTTCTTTTGCTGAAGAATTACCGGAAGACTTGTTTATCATTTCAGCCAAAGCCCCGTACACCATGCAACCCTACGGAAACGCCTGGTATGCTATTCATTGGGATAATAACGATGGTAAATTTAGTGATGATGTACAGGCCATCACCTCCCGCGACACTATACGTGATTTTATTGACGAAGTGATAGAGAAATATCCGGTAGATCCAGATAATATCAATCTTCTTGGGTTTAGTCAGGGAAGTATCTTGAGCTATGCCGTAGCCCTTTCCTATCCTCAAAAAATCAGGAATGTAATCGCTTTAAGCGGGTATGTAAATAAAGGAATTATATCGAAAGGATTTGAAGACAATGATTTTTCAAATTTGAGTTTTTATTGCTCCCACGGATCTGTAGACCAGGTAATTCCTGTAGATTGGGCTAGAAAGACCAAACCCTTTTTAGATGAACTTGATATTGAAAACTCCTATTCAGAATTTCCCGTGGGACATGGAGTAGCTCCTCAAAACTTCTTTGAATTTAAAGACTGGCTAATAAAGCGAATTTAATATTGTGGGTAGATAAATGATTTTTCAGTAAAAAACTGAATGTCACCATCTTTGGTTACATCATAGCTTAAGAATACTTCCCCCCAATAAGTACCATCAGTAAAGTCGGCAATAACCCATTTGTGGTTTAAAACTTTAATTTTATTAATGCGCATATCTCCTTCCATCCCATCCACAGGAATAAGTGGATTATCTTCCCCTGCCTTATTTTTACTTATAATGGCATCTTCAATCCTTAGAATAAGATTATCATAATCAATGCCTTTATTCTCAAAATATGTAATGGCGTCTTCATTATTCTTCAGGCTGAAGTAATCTTCACTGTTGGTAGAGTTCATTGAGTTTTCAGCATCAGCTTCAACTTGCTCCAGCTTCTCCTGAAGATTCTCTATCCTTTCCAGTTTGGAATCCAATATTCTTTTATCATTTACATAAATAAAAATGCAGAATAAAAGAGTAAAAATGAACAGATACATCAATATCTTGTTTCCCATGCTAAACCGTGATTTTTAAATTATCAAAAGCCAGATGAACGTTTTTTGGAAGGGTTTTCTCCACTTCTTCATGAAACCCCAACATATGGCTTATATGTGTTAGATAAGCCTGTTCTGGCTTAACTTTTTCAATAAATTCTAATGCTTCCTCTAGATTAAAATGAGAATGATGAGGCTCAATTCTCAGCGCGCTCACTACCAGAACTTTTAGATCACTCAACTTCTCAACTTCTTTTTCTTCAATAGATTTAAGATCTGTTAAATAAGCAAAATCTTCCATCCTGAACCCAAATACCTGTAATCTATTATGCATAAATTCAACCGGGGTTACAGTTAAACCATGAAAATTGAAAGGTTTATTCTCTATAATATTTTCAATGACACCGGGTGCTCCTGGATACTTATTTTCAGTAGCAAAGATATAATCAAAGCGTTTTCTAAGTGCACTTAATACTCTTTTATGAGCATATACGGGAATATCACCCTGTCTGAAAAAAAAAGGTCTTATATCGTCAAGGCCTGCGGTATGGTCATTATGCTCGTGTGTATAGAAAATTGCATCGAGTTTCTTAACATTATTGGCAAGCATTTGCTGCCTGAAGTCTGGGCCACAATCTATAAGAATATTAAGATCGTTCCAGGTAATAAGAATAGACACCCTTAACCTCTTGTCTTTGGAGTCTGTACTAAGGCATACCGGATGTTCACTTCCAATAATTGGAATCCCCTGTGATGTTCCTGTTCCTAAAAATGTTACGTCCAAGCCGTGTTATTTTTAGCACAAAAGTAAATATATTTTTTTGTATGCCTACCGCTTTTAGTACTTTTGAAGTATACATACAACATTGTTTATTTAAAAGGAAAAATATGCCAATTACTATCATGGGCGATAAGGAATTTGAAAATGTTCCTTCTATTAATAGCAAAGCCCTTCGTATCAATTTAAATGAAAATATCTACGGGACATTTTCTGAGATTGGTGCTGGTCAGGAGACAGTGCGTAATTTTTTCCGAGCTGGAGGGGCATCAGGAACTATTGCAAAGGCAATGAGTGCCTATGATAAAGACTTTAGTGATGCGATCTATGGGGTTGAAAATGACCGTAGATATGTTACAGAGGCAAGATTAAAAAAAATGCTCGCCCATGAGACCGGACTTATTGAAGAAAGGATTTCCCGAGAAAAACATCCTAATAAATTATTCTTTACCTACGCAAATACAGTGGCAACCATAGATTTTGCCAAGAAATATAAAGGTCATGGATGGGTTGGAATCAGGTACCAGGTGGAGCCTGGAGAAGAATACAACGAGATTCTTCTTCACATAAGATTTCATGAAAATGACGCCAGACATCAGCAAAATACTTTAGGGATTTTAGGAGTTAACCTTATTTACGGTGCTTATTACAAGTACGACAATCCTAAGAAATTACTTAGATACTTATATGATCATATCGACAAAGATCAGATTGAGATTGATACTATCAATTTTTCTGGTCCCAGATTTGAAAATGTAGATAATAGACTTATGAGTCTTCAGCTCGTTAAGAACGGAATGACGGAGGCTGTAATGTTTGGACCTGACGGAAATAATGTACTTCCAGCAAAGATCCTTTACAAAAAGAATATCCTGGCACTAAGAGGTAGTTTTAGACCGGTTACCAAGGTAAATATGGATATGTACGAGCGATCTAAAGAAATGTTCCTGAATGAGAGCAAGGTTTCTGAAGAGAATACTGAGATCATATTTGAGATTACCTTATCTAATCTTCGAGCTGAAGGTGAGATTGACGAACGTGATTTTATGGATCGCGCAGAACTCTTATGTTCTCTTGGACAAACAGTTATGATATCTAATTTCCAGGAATACTTTAAGGTAGTAGAGTATTTCTCCAGGTATTCAAAACAAAGAATGGGTCTTACCATGGGAGTTCAAAACCTGGTTGATGTATTTGATGAGAAATACTATCGCCACCTAAGCGGTGGTATTCTTGAAGCTTTCGGGAAATTATTTTTTAAAGATCTTAAGGTTTACCTCTACCCTCTTAAAGATGCCGAAACTGGCGAGATCACAACCAGCGATAGCTTAAAAGTACATCCAAGAATGAAGGAGCTCTATAAGTTCTTTAAGTATAATGGACGCGTAGAAGACATCAAAAACTACAATCCTGAAACTCTCAATGTATATTCCAGGGAAGTTTTAAAAATGATCTCTGAAGGCGAAGAAGGCTGGGAAGATATGCTGCCTGAAAAGACAACAGCCATGATCAAGGATAAAAATTTATTCCACTATAAGGAAAATAAGGCAAAAGCCAAGACTGAAGAAGTATAGCACTTTTCAGAATAGGAATAAAAAAGGCTGCTCAAATGAGCAGCCTTTTTTATTCTTTTGATATATAATAACCTACAAAATCATTCCAATCTTGTAATTTTTGCTCCAATACCTTTTAAACGCTGTACAATATGCTCGTAACCTCTATCTATTTGTTCTATATTATGAATAGTAGAAGTTCCTTTTGCTGAAAGTGCTGCTATTAATAAAGAAATACCGGCTCTAATATCTGGCGATGTCATGGTAGTAGCTTTTAACTGAGATTTAAAATCATGACCAATAACGGTAGCTCTGTGTGGGTCACAAAGAATGATCTTCGCTCCCATATCTATGAGTTTATCTACAAAGAACAGTCTACTCTCAAACATTTTTTGATGTATAAGCACACTTCCCCTTGCCTGTGTGGCAACCACCAGGATGATACTTAAAAGATCTGGAGTAAAACCTGGCCAGGGAGCATCACTTATATTCATAATAGACCCGTCAATAAAACTTTGAACCTCATATCCGTCATCATGTGCAGGGATATAAATATCATCTCCTTGCTTTTCAACTTTTATTCCAAGCTTTCTGAAGGTAGTTGGAATAATACCCAGCATTCCCCAGTTTACATTCTTTATAGTAATACTACTTTTGGTCATCGCAGCCAAACCTATCCACGATCCAATTTCAACCATATCAGGAAGAACCCTGTGTTCACATCCGCCAAGCTTTTCTACTCCTTCTATAGTAAGTAAGTTAGAACCTACTCCGCTTATTTTAGCCCCCATAGAATTCAGCATATTGCATAATTGCTGAAGATATGGTTCGCAAGCTGCATTATAAATGGTTGTAGTGCCTTTAGCAAGAACAGCTGCCATTACAATATTAGCAGTTCCGGTTACAGAAGCTTCTTCCAAAAGCATAAAATCACCTTTTAATCCATCAGGTGCTTCTACTCCATAAAATCTTTCTTCCTTATTATATCGAAATTCAGCACCCAATTTCATAAAACCTTCGAAGTGCGTATCCAGTCTTCTTCTTCCAATTTTATCACCTCCCGGTTTTGGAATATAACCTTTCCCAAATCTCCCAAGCATAGGCCCTACGATCATTATGGAACCTCTAAGACCTCCACCGTCTACCTTAAACTGTTCACTGTTTAGATAGTTCATATTAAGCTCATCACTTTTAAAGGTATAACTCCCTTTTCCAGTATGCTCAACTTTAACTCCCAGATTGCGTAATAGATTGATTAGTTTATTAACATCAAGAATATCTGGAATATTATTTATAGTAACTGTTTCATCAGTTAACAATACAGCACATAAGATTTGCAGTGCTTCGTTTTTTGCTCCCTGGGGTTGAATTTCCCCGCTCAAACGATGACCGCCTTCAATTTGAAAAGTTCCCATTAAAAATTATTGAGTTTAGTGGCGTTTACGACCTCCTTTACGGCCGGTTTTTTTATGACTCTTAGAGTATTTCTTCTTAGTTCCCCCTCCTCCTCTTACAAGATCTGAGGCCTGACTTAGATCTTCGTCAATGTTCTTAGGATTTATTTTACCATTACTAAGTTCATTAAGGTGATTAAAGATCACCTCGTCATCTACCGAATCCCTGTTCCAGTTCAGATAGGATTTCTTCATATGATTGGCTATGGTAAGAACAAGAGCTTCTTTAAAATCACCTTCTTCAAGATCTTTAGCCGCATCAATCATTCGCTTGATATTATTTCCGTAAAACCTATACTTAGGGTTGTTTTCAGGATATTCAAGCATTTCAGGTCTTTCAGCAAGCATTTCTCTTGTAGGCTTCGGAAATGGTGAGTCTACGTTAAGTTTAAAATCACTTATAATAAATAGCTGATCCCAAAGCTTATGTTGAAAATCTGGAACATCGCGTAAATGAGGATTCATATTCCCCATCACTGCGATAATAGAATTAGCAACCTTATTTCTTTCCTGATCATCTTCTATGCTCACGGTATGTTCTACCATTTTCTGAAGATGTCTTCCATATTCAGGAATTATCAGTTTACTCCTTTCAGAGTTATATTCTAATGCGTTTGTCAAAATTGAAGTTTAATTAGGTAATTTATTGAAGTTTACTCCTGCCTGCAAAATACTAAATATTACTAAAGGAGCACAAGAAAAAAGATTCTTTTATAGCTCTTAGAGGGAAATCACACCCTCCACTTTATTGGCTACTTCCAGGTATTTTTCTATTACGGCATCGGGATTTTTCATTCTCACATTTATAGAAACACTTGTATAAGTACCTTTTTTAGATTGCTTGGTCTCTATGACCGCTCCCATATCATTAAAAATAGCTTCAACCTCATCAATCTTATCTCCTTTGGTAGGAACAATGAATTTGTACAAATATTCTGATGGCCACATCGCAGTATCCTGTAACTGCTTTTTAAGTTTTGCATAAAACTCTTCCGGATTCTTAGACTCGCTCATAATTTTCTTCTTCGATTCCTGGCAAAGATACAAGGAATGATCCCATTTTTATAATCAAATTCAATTGTCGAAATTTGCCAGGTGAAAAATAAAAAAATTGTCATCACCGGTGGTCCGGGAACCGGAAAATCATCCATCATCCATAAACTCGAAGAGAAAGGTAAAAAATGTCTTCATGAGATATCCAGGCAGGTCACTCTTGAAGCTCAGCAAGAAGGTATTGATCAGTTATTTTTAGAAAAGCCACTACTATTTAGTGAAAAACTTTTAGAAGGCAGGCTGAATCAGTATATCGAAGCTTCTGAAATAAAATCAGATCATATTTTTATAGATCGTGGTTTACCCGATGTGGTTGCTTATATGGATTATTTCAGGACTGATTATCCCGAAATATTCAATCAAACCTGTGAAAACAATCGCTATGACCAGATTTTTATACTCCCTCCATGGAAAGAGATCTATACTAGCGATAACGAACGTTACGAGAGTTTTGAGGAAGCCTTAAAAATTTCGTCTTATCTTTATACTACCTACAAACGCTATGGTTACGATCCAATTGAAGTTCCCAAATTGAGCGTTATAGAGCGTACAAATTTCATTTTAGATAAGATTTAAGCAAATTTGCAACAAGAAGCTTTAAAAATATTAGAAAAATACTGGGGTTTTTCTGAATTCAGGACGCAACAGTACGAGGTTATAGAATCTATTCTGAAAAAGAAAGATTCACTTACTCTATTCCCCACGGGAGGTGGAAAATCTATTTGTTTCCAGGTTCCCGCATTAATGAAAGAAGGAATATGTGTCGTGGTCTCGCCATTAATTTCTTTAATGGAAGACCAGGTAAATTCACTACAGCAGAAAAACATTAAAGCTATGGCAATTACCGGTGGGATCTCCTATAGTGATCTTGACCGGAATCTCGATAATTGCATCTTTGGGAATTATAAATTTCTTTATTTATCTCCTGAAAGATTACAACAGGAATTAGTTCGCGAACGCTTAAAGCAAATGAACATCAACCTAATAGCTGTTGATGAGGCTCATTGTATATCTCAATGGGGACACGATTTTAGACCTGCATATAGAAGCATTTCTGAACTAAGAGACCTTTTACCGGAAGTTACTGTAGCTGCATTCACTGCAACTGCAACCAAAGGCGTGGTGAAAGATATATGCCATCAGCTTGATCTTAAGGATCCCGTGGTTCACCAAAAATCTTTTGAAAGATCAAATCTTCAATATGAAGTGATTAGAACGGAAGATAAATATTTTCGTCTCACTCAAATTCTGAATCAGGAATCTGCGATCATTTATGTTAGAAGCAGAAATGCCACACAGGAAATTAGCGAATTCTTAAATAAAAACGGAATAACAGCCGCTGCCTACCATGGCGGTATGAAGAAAGAAGATAAATCCAGGAGATTCGAAAAATGGCTAACTAGTAAGATTAGTGTTATGGTTGCCACTACAGCCTTTGGAATGGGTATAGACAAACCTGATGTGAGAAGCGTTATTCATATAGACCTTCCGGAAAGTATGGAGAGTTATTTTCAGGAGGCTGGAAGAGCCGGTAGAGATTCAAAGCCGGCAAAAGCAATTATCCTGACTAATGCCGGTGATATTCCCGTATTAAAAAACCAGTTTTTAAATAACCTTGCATCAGTTGAAGATGTAAAACTTGTTTACCGGAAGTTGAATGCTTATTTCAGAATTGCATTTGGGGAGGGTGAAAATATGGAACAGGACTTCAATTTCGCCAGCTTTTGCAATCAGTATAATTTCAATTCCCACAAGACCTTTAATGCTCTGCAATTACTAGACCGATGCAGTATTTTGAGGCTATCGCAGAATTATCAGAAAAAAACAGAGATTAGAATTTTACTTTCGGGAACTCACCTGGATCATTATCTTGATGAAAATCCCAGATATGCGAATGTTATAAGAACCATTTTGAGAAATTATGGCGGAGTCTTCGAAAATTTGATCACCTTTAATATGGCTTCCGTAAGCGAAAAATCAAATATTTCGGAAAAAGATTGTACCAAAATTTTTGAAGAGTTGCATCAAAAAGAAATTATCGAATTTCATTTGTCTAAACATGACGCCAGCATCACTTATCTAATGCCAAGGGAAGATGATGCAACTATAAACCCTGTTTCAGCTTTTATCAAAGAATACAATAACACTAAAAAGGCCAAAATCGAAGCTGTTCTTGATTTTGTTGAGAATGACCGTGTTTGCAGACAGGTCCAATTATTAAAATATTTTGGAGAGGAAGATCCTAAGCCATGTGATAAATGTTCTGTTTGCAATATGCAAGATGAAAAATTATCCAGGGATGATATGAATGAGATCTATTTAGGCATTCTTCGTTTTCTTAAAAATGGCCCAAAAAGTTCCAGAGATATCGTGGCAAACTTAAAATATCGTGAGAATTCGGTTCTAAAAGTTATAAGCTTACTTTGCGAAAAAGAAGTTTTAGCCCGAACTGAAAATAATAAGTATAAAATATTGAATAAATGAGAGACCTTAGAATAGTCTTTATGGGAACTCCAGAATTTGCTGTAAAAAGTCTGGAAGCCATCTTAGACGCTGGATATACAGTTGTGGGTGTAATTACTGCTCCTGATAAACCTGCCGGCAGAGGAAGAAAGCTCAGGGAAAGTGCGGTAAAAAGTTATGCTCTTTCTAAAAACCTGAAAGTTTTACAGCCAACCAATTTAAAATCTGAAGAATTTCAGAATGAGCTCAAAGAATTAAACCCTAATGTTCAGGTTGTGGTCGCTTTTAGGATGCTCCCTAAAGCTGTTTGGGATCTTCCAGAATACGGGACATTCAACTTACATGCTTCCCTCCTGCCTCAATACAGAGGTGCTGCGCCTATAAACTGGGCGATTATTAATGGAGAAGAGAAAACAGGAGTTTCTACATTTTTTCTTGACGAGAAAATTGATACCGGTTCCATCATACTTCAGGAGGAAACCAATATAGACAATAATGAAACAGTGGAGTCCCTACACGATCGCTTAATGGATATAGGCTCTGAACTGGTAGTTAAAACACTAAAATATATTGAACTCGATAAAATTGAGACAGAAATTCAACCGGAAAATGAAGCTTTGAAAGAAGCACCAAAACTTCATAAAGACAATACTAAAATAGACTGGAATACTTCCATAGATCGTATCTACAATTTAATACGAGGTCTTAATCCCTATCCTGCTGCCTGGTGCTATCTAGAGAATACTTCAGATGAATTAAAAGTAAAAATCTACGATATTGAAAAGATAAAACAGGAACATCACTTGCCAAATGGAACAATTACAATTCATGATAATACTATTAAGGTAGCTGCAACCGATGGATATATTTTAATCAAGGAAATACAATTGCCAGGCAAAAGAAAGATGCTTTCTAAGGCACTTTTAAATGGTTTTAATTTCGCTCCAGATGCTAAAATGCGCTAAAGCCTTATTAACAGTGAATTTGTTGCATTTTAATAAAAAACAATTATCTTTATTAACAATACAATCAAGTTATTAACAAATACGGGCTTTTCCCTTGTCATTACTTGCATGAACAAGAAATCCGTATAAATTTGTAAGTCAGTTTAACAGAATGTTTAACCAACAATTAATTTAAAATTCAAATTATGAACAAAACAGATTTAATCGACGCAATGGCTGAAAACGCTGGAATTTCTAAAGCAGCAGCAAAAAAAGCATTAGAGTCTTTCCTTGAGAACGTTGAAAAGTCTCTTAAAAAAGGAGATAGAGTATCATTAGTAGGATTCGGATCATGGTCTGTATCTAAAAGAGCTGCTCGTGAAGGAAGAAACCCACAAACCGGAAAAACTATTAAGATTGCTGCTAAAAACGTAGTGAAATTTAAGGCCGGAGCAGATTTACAAAAAGCTGTGAACTAATAATTTGTATTAGTAAAAATTAAAGCCTTCTCTAGAGAAGGCTTTTTTTATTTAAAATTTTAGGCTTTGTATTGCATTTATTGCAATAAATAATTAGTTTAGATAAAAAGACTGCTACAATGATCGCGTTAAAACCAACCAAGGGCCATCTTTTAGTTGCAGAACCATCTATTATTGGAGATGTCTCTTTTAATCGTTCTGTCGTCCTCCTTGCTGACCATTCTGACAATGGATCGGTTGGATTTATCCTGAATAAAATTCTGGATTTTTCACTTAAAGATCTTATCCCGGAGGTTAAAGGAGATTTCAAAGTATATAACGGCGGACCAGTAGAACAGGATAACTTATACTTTATTCACAAGATCCCGGACCTTATTCCAGACAGTATTGAAATTGCCCATGGAATCTACTGGGGAGGTAATTTTGAAGCCGTAATGGATCTTATTGCTAAAGAGCTAATTGATGATAAACAAATCAAGTTCTTTTTAGGCTACTCCGGTTGGGATGCGAACCAATTGGATGAAGAATTAAATTCTCATTCCTGGATAATCACGGCAAACGGAGACAATAAAGATTTGCTTGAAAAACCTTACAATTCTTTCTGGAAAGATAAAATGCTGGAATTAGGAGGCGAATATATGCTTTGGTCCAATTCACCGGAAAATCCAACCTATAATTAACCCAACCTTGCCTTTACATTAAGTTTACTCAAAAGATCTTTTGACACTGTGTGTGTGAATTCTTTTTTACGGTATTTGCTTACCGGTTGAATTCCCTGTGCTACATTCGTAATAAAAAGTTCATCAGCTTTTTGCAATTCAAATGGAGAAACCGAAGCCTCCTCTAAAGAATACTCCTCTGTTTTCTTAAGAATATTGATAAGTTGCTTTCTAATAATACCATTTAAAACACCGTCACTCAATGGTGGGGTTTTAATAGTAGTTCCTTTTACCACAAAAAGATTTCCATTAAGCGCTTCCACTACACTCTTCTTTTCATTTAAGAGCAGACAATTGTCATAGCCATTCTCACTGGCATAAATACTTCCCAGAACATTGACAGCCCGATTATTTGATTTAATGGTGGAAAGCAACCCACTCGCGACATAATGATCTTTAAAAAGTTCTATTTCATAATTTTCCTCATTGAATAAATAAAAAGAACTTTCCATAGCCTCAGCACTAATCACATAGCCAATTTCCCTGGTTGCTGGTGAATAATAACCTCCCTGGAGTCTATATACTGCAAATTTGATTCTTGCAGGGGAGGTTGAAAGATCATTAGCTTCAATAATATTCTGGATCTCTTTTTCTAAAAACTCCGGAGAAAAGCTGGAAGGTATTTCCATTCTCATGATACGCATTGAAGCCATAAGTCTAAAGTAATGGTCTTCCCAAAACATTATCTTACCGCTAATTACGCGTATTGTTTCAAATACTGAATCACCATAAGCGAAACCTCGATTTAAAACCGATAGTTTTGCGTTTTCCGTTCTGACTAATTTTCCGTCCTGATTGATCATAAAAAAACCCCGTTTAAAACGGGGCAAAGTTACTATTTATAATGTGAAATCTAGGCTGATCCTAGAATCTGTTTAAGATCTGAAACCATATTCTCCCATAGCATTTTACCTTCGTCAATTTCATCATCCTCGGCAAAATCAGTGATCATAAGGGAAACATCTTTTGTTATATCATCTACCTGTATGCGTAATTCGAAAAAATAAGGAGTGTCTTCGTCATCAATCCATTTAAACTTAATACGTTCATCACTTTTCTTACTTAAGAGCTTTGCTTTTTCTTCACTACCTTCCCATATAAAAGTAAAAAATTCCCCTCGGGAATTTACATTATCGGCATACCACTCACTTAAACCTGAGGGAGTTGAAATATATTGGTAAAGTAATGAAGGAGAAGCTTGAATAGGAAACTCCATTTCGTATTTTATCTTTTCTTCCATTCTTGATTAATTAGTTTCGGGCAATATAGATATTAATTAGAAAGATAAAAAGAAATCAAAATAAATATTTTAGAAAATAAAGTTTGTGTCAAAACAAATTGTTTTTATATTTGCACCCGCATTGCAGAAATCCCGCGAAGCCTTTTATTACAAGGCTTTTAAAGAATTCAGACAATTGTAAAATTCCTATGGCGAGGTAGCTCAGTTGGTTAGAGCGTCGGATTCATAACCCGGAGGTCCCGAGTTCAAATCTCGGTCTCGCTACAGCTAAAAATCCCTTCATATTTGAAGGGATTTTTTAATATCTAAGATGATTTTTTAATATGTTCAGGATTCTTCTCCCATAATGAAGACCAGCCACCACCGTAGCCTTTTTCAATTTTCCCCTGTATCGAAGCGAATATAAGTACTAAAACTCCTACTCCCATATCACTTATGATAGCCAAGTTATTATCATAACCTAAAAGCCAGGGAGCTGCCAGAAGCCAGATTCCAACAGGAAAATTCCATTTTCGCACCACCCGGGTAGCTTCCCAGATTGCAACTATAGAGAAGGTTACAATTATAGGGCCTGCTATGTGCCCGTTATCTGCAGCTGCTGAGGAATATTGGAGTAATCCCGGTGCCACCATAAGCCACAATCCTAAAAATGTATTTATTATTCTTGGCCACATATCAATTTACTTTTTCAATTTCCGATTGTACTCCCCAAAACGCTTTCCAGGTGGAGGCATCAGATCTTCTCACACGTTGCATATATTGAAGGCTTGCCAGCATTTCATCCATGGCCGGACCTATCATTGCAATAGAAATAACCGCTGAACAAAGGCAAAGCGTACACCAGGCTGAGAACAGAACCGGCTGAAATACGACCAGCATCACGCTAACAAAACCTAAAGGTCCTACGGCCAGCCCAAAAACTATTACGATCCAAGGCATTTTCTTCCATCTACCAGTTCCACCTATAATACCGGTTACAGCATCTACAAGATATCCAAAAGCTCCGAGCGCGGCATCAGGAATTGGCAATACATTTGAAACTTTTGAATTGAGAATTTGCACACTCCCATCACCGAAAAAAGGCTCCCATACATTGCTGAGAATATCCAGCTGATAAAGAGCCAGGTAACTTGCGATAAAGAAGCCAATCATAGCAAGTATCACAATAGGAACTCGCTGAGACCAGGTAGCCGGATTGTAATCCCACCCGGGTGGAATAAGGTGTGAATCTTTAGTCATATTTAAGGTCATTTTGCTTATACCATAGTTCCGGATCTTTCTTAAGATTTTCAATGATCGATGGAAGTGTATCCATTATCCTGTGCTTAGGCTCCCAGTCAAGATATTTTTTCGCCCGGCTAATAGCTAGTTCGTAATGATCATCTGCCCTATCAATCATCCAGGGTTTAATAAACGGATCTCCAACCAGGTCACGTGTCCAGGCTCCTGCCTTTGCAAGGGCCTTAGGCACTTCATAGGTTGTCCATTCTTCGCCATGGATAAGACGCCCTAAAAGATCCTGCAACTCTTTATAGGTGGGAGTTGTAGGCTCACCAATATTTATAGGGATCTCATTAGGTAGTTTTTTACGCTTTTCTACTGTCTTTAAAATAGCATCCAGGACATCCTCCTTGTGAACGAATACATTTCCGTGATTAATATCTCCTGAATACAAGTGACTTACCAGCTCTTTTTCATAGATGCGTTTTATATGCTGACCAATGGGTATTGAATGTCCTATATGGTCATAAACACCGGCAATCCTTAAAAAAACCGTTTCAATATCATTATTATTTTCCCTTACCAGCTCTTCTGTAATTATTTTGGATTCGGGATAGCCCCAATTTGCTTCTACCGGACAGTCTTCATGAATTTTTCTTCCTGGTTCGGTTGGTTTATATATTAGGTTAGAACTTGCATAAATAAACTGATCTACTTCAAAATCCTGTAACTGCTTTAAAAATTTTCGGGTTCCTTCCACATTGATCTCCTGATATCCAGGACTGTCTTTGGTATTGAAACTATAATATGCAGCAAGATGTATTACTGATGCTATTTTGCTTCCATAACCATATCTTATCCGCTCCATTGCTGCATCAATGGCACGCTCGTCTGTAATATCAAAGTTTACACATTCAGCCTGTAACGGAGGATATGGTGGGCCTAAACGATCGAGACCGACAACTCGATAGTTTTGAGCTAACTTTTCAATCAATGAAAAACCGAGCAATCCGCTACTCCCGCTGATTACAATAACTTCTTTTTCGGTAGTTCTTGCTCCTTTTTTGGGGTGATCTATGATCTGATCCATAAAATTTGGCTGTTAGTCAGTTTTAATAACTTAAATTTAAGTATTGGAAGTATCAACAGCAAAATAGAAAGCGTAGGAAAGGCATCAATTAACCAAATTTTATTATTATTCAACATGGTTTTAACCTTCTAATTAGATAATTCGATAAAAGGAATTAAAATTTTATAAATCTTGGGAAACGTTGCCCCTACTTCTTATTTTAAGATCAAAATTTCACATATGAACTATTTCAGTCCAGCCGTGATTCTTTAAACATTTTTCGTCCTTAATAATCATCATCATTTTCAAAACTCTGGAATGAAATATCACTTTAAACAGATGAATGAATATATTGTTATTTTACCTTTTTAAAAAAGATCACTATGAATACAAAAGAAACTTATCCCAAATCATTTTCTCATATAGGGCTTACAGTTCCTGATATTAAAGCAGCGGTGAGGTTTTATTCTGAAGTAATGGGTTGGTATATTATCATGGAACCATCTATTGTAAAGAAAGAAAAAGAAACCGCTATCGGACAGATGTGCATTGATGTTTTTGGGGAAAATTGGGAAGAATTTGAAATTGCCCACATGTCTACATCAGATGGTATTGGAATTGAATTATTTTCATTCTCTCATGGAATTAAAGAAGCCCCCAAATTTAATCCCTTTAATACGGGACTTTTCCATTTTTGTGTCCAGGATCCTAATATTGAAGACTTAATTGAAAAGATTGTCGAAGCCGGAGGTAAACAACGCATGCCTGTAAGAGAATATTACCCAAATGATAAACCTTACAAAATGTGTTATGTGGAAGATCCTTTTGGTATTGTATTCGAAATTTACACCCATAGTTATGAATTGACGTACTCATCAGGTGCTTATTCAGATTAACTAAAACTATTTGAAGCGTGAACTTTTCAAGAGTCAAATAGCCTTAAAAAAACAGACCTGACTTTTATGTCAGGTCTAAATCATATCATCTATTTCTTTAATTCTAAAAGTTGCTAGAATTTTTCTATCAGTTATTTTAAGGCTTCCATAAGTTCGTTGAGATCCAGATTAGATTGCTCCCCAGATTTCATATGCTTGAGTGTGAATTTTTGAGAATTCATCTCTTCTTCTCCTGCCAGAACGGTGTATGGAATATCCCTTTTATCAGCATACTTCATTTGTTTTCCCATTTTAACGGAATCAGGGTAAAGTTCTGCTGTAATATTTTTAGCCCGAAGTTCTTTTACTGTTTTCATCGCATATAAAGCTTCTTTCTCTCCAAAATTGATGAACAACACTTTTGTATTCTGGGTTACAGTAGCTGGAAAAAGACCAAGTTCTTCTAACACAAGATAGATTCTATCCAATCCAAAGGAAATTCCTATACCACTCATATCTTTTAGTCCAAATATACCGGTAAGATCATCATAACGGCCACCGCCACCAATAGATCCCATCTTTACATCTTCGGGCGCAGCTACCTCATAGATCGCTCCTGTATAATAGTTAAGACCACGAGCCAGGGTAACATCCAGATCAAGTTTCGCAGTATTCAGCGGCATCTCCTTAATTGCGTTCTCTATAAATTGCAATTCCTCTATTCCTTGCTGGCCGATTTCTGATCCCTTCAATATAGATTTTAAACCCTCAATCTTTTCAGCAAAATTTCCCTTCAGGTTAAATATTGGCTGAATTTTATGCAAAGCCTCTTCAGAAATACCTTTTTCGCGCATTTCCTTTTTTACTCCCTCCTCGCCTATTTTGTCAAGCTTATCAAGGGCAACCGTAAAATCTATGAGCTTATCCTGCTCACCGATCACTTCAGCAAAACCGGAAAGTACTTTTCTATTATTGATCTTGATCGTTACGCCTTCCAGTCCCAGTTTGCTAAAAACTGAGTCATACAACTGAACGAACTCAACTTCCTGCCATAAACTCTTGCTCCCTACAACATCTGCATCACACTGAAAGAACTCTCTAAACCTTCCTTTTTGTGGACGATCTGCTCTCCAAACCGGTTGAATCTGGTATCTTTTAAAAGGAAAATCGATCTCATTCTGATGTTGTACCACATATCTCGCAAACGGAACGGTAAGATCATAACGCAAGGCTTTTTCGCTAATAGAAGACGTAAGCCTTGTACTATCATTATTCTCCAGAGCTTTCGCATCAGCTTTCTTTAAAAAATCTCCTGAATTCAAAATTTTAAAGATCAGCCTATCACCTTCATCTCCATATTTCCCCATAAGAGTAGAAGAATTCTCAAAACTTGGAGTTTCAATTGGCTGAAAACCAAACCGCTTAAACTGCGACTGAATAGTATTAAAAATATAATTTCTCTTTGCGACTTCTTCGGGTGAAAAATCTCTGGTACCTTTTGGTATAGATGGTTTTTGTGCCATGATCTGTTTTAAGCTGAATTTGCTATTTAGGACTGCAAATATCTTAATTTTTAAGCGAACCCAAACTAATTTCAAATTTTAAGTAACAAAGTTCTACTTTTAGAGTCTAACCGGTAAGCCAGAATATTTAACGTATGTTTTCACTCTTTCGGGAAAATATAAGGATCGCCCTTAATTCCATTAAAAATCAATCACTAAGAACAATCCTTACCGTTCTTATTATCGCTATTGGAATTACAGCGCTTGTAGGGATTTTAAGTGCTGTAGCAGCGCTTGAAAACACCATTAGCAAAGATTTTGCTTCCATGGGTTCCAATACATTTAACTTACAGCGATATGAATTTAGAACTCAAAGTTTTGGAAATGAAGAAAGAAAGGTAAATCCTATTATTAGTTATCGTGAGGTAAAAGCATTTAAAGATAACTTTGAATATCCCTATACAGAAACGGCCATTTCATTCACTGGAACTGGATCCGCCGAAATTAAATATGAAAATGAAAAGACCGATCCGGAAATTGCTGTCCTGGGAGTAAATGAATATTATCTGGAAAATTCCGGCTTAAAAGTGGAAGATGGCAGGGAATTTAATGTTTTTGATATAGAGAATAATAATAACGTGGCAGTAATTGGTTCAGACTTTAAGGATGGTATTTTTAAAGGATTTGACCCTGTAAACCGTACGATAAGCGTACGCGGAGCGAAGTTTAAGGTGATTGGAGTATTGGAATCTAAAGGAAGTACCTTTGGAAATAACCAGGATCTTCGAGTTTTTATTCCCATTCAGCATGCACGCTCACTTTTCTCCCAGCCGAATATCAATTATAGCTTAAGTGTAAAAGTAGAAGATAAGGAACTACTTGATGCTGCGATGGATGAAGCAATTATTACTTTTAGAAATATAAGAGGCTTAAGTCCAAAAGAAGAAAATAATTTTGGTCTTGAAAGAAGCGATGATCTTATTAATCGAATCCTTTCTATTACAGGTGCACTGAATATAGCAGCCTGGATCATTTCTATTATCACCATTTTCGGTTCCTCGATAGCTTTAATGAATATCATGCTGGTAACTGTAACCGAAAGAACACGGGAAATTGGTGTCCGTAAGGCTTTAGGTGCCAAGAAAAATACTATTGCAACTCAGTTCTTTTTAGAAACCCTCGTAATTGGGCAAATTGGCGGCTTATTAGGGATACTTCTGGGGATAGGGATAGGCTATGCAGTAGCCACTTCTCTGGATTTTGCATTTACCACTCCCTGGAAAGCTATGTTCTGGGCTACAGGGATTACTATTTTGGTAGCTATTCTAGCAGGAAGTTATCCTGCAGCCAAGGCGGCCAAGCAGGATCCTATAGAGTCACTGAGATATGAATAAAATAATTTGAATTATACCAATTTAAAAATAAGTTTGATGAAGAGCCTTCACTTTAGGCAATAACACTTCAATTAATTGTAACTATATTTTCAAATTAATTATTTAACCCTGAACCACATCCAAAAAATAGCCATACAGTTCACCTTTTGTGATATTAGCTCCCTGCTTGATCAACGCAAAAATATCCTTATTTCTATCATCACTAATAACTCTGGTAGAAGTATAGATGTTCACGGTATCGTCCATCAGGTTGGTCTGTAGCCACTGGTAGCCTTCTCTTGTAGTGATATCTATAGCTTCATTTTCAACTTTGATCGCTATTAATTCTATAGTTGCCTCGGTAATACGAAATAAAAATATCTGGTTTGGTGAAAAATGTTCCAGATATTCAACCTTATTTAAAACACCTTCCCAAATAAGATCGCTGAAAATATCTAGTTCTTCTTCCGCAGCTTCGGGTTTGTCTTTTTTTATTTTTTCCCACTCATCTGCGGTAATAGATTGCGTTGCCAGAAAATTAATAAATTCCTGATGCATTTCTTCAAACTGCTCCTTGGTTAATCTTGCGTATTTCATAAATAGATAAAAATAGATCTCGCTTGCCTGCGAGATAAGTTGGACAAAGAATTTTGAATAAAAGGTCTAAATTCAATTTTACTAAAAAGAAAAGCCCACTCAAAAAATGAGCAGGCTTTTTTCTATAAGTAAAATAAATTAAGCTTCTCCTACAACGTCGAAAGAAAAGTTAGAAACTACTTCACGGTGAAAACGCAAAGTTGCATCATACTGTCCTAAACGCTTGATGTTTCCACCGGCGATGCTAATATATTTCTTTTCGATCTCTACACCTTCTTTAGCAAGAGCGTCAGCAAGGTCACCATTTGTAATGGATCCAAAAAGCTTATCCCCTGCTCCTGCCTTTGCAGTTATCTTTATCTCAAGGTTATTAAGTTTTTCAGCTTGCTTCTTAGCTTCGTCAATATGCTTTTGCTCTTTATAGGCACGCTGCTTCAAAGTTTCAGATAAAACTTTTCTTGCAGAAGGAGTTGCCAGTTCAGCAAAACCATGTGGAATAAGATAATTTCTACCGTAACCATTTTTCACAGCTACTACATCATCTTTAAAACCTAAATTATCTACGTCTTTTTTAAGTATCACTTCCATAACTGCCTCTTTTTATTTTAATAAATCACCTACGTAAGGCATTAATGCTAAATGACGAGCACGCTTAACGGCTGTAGCCACTTTTCTCTGAAACTTCAAAGAAGTACCTGTTAAACGACGAGGTAATAATTTTCCCTGCTCGTTTACAAAGCCCATTAAGAAATCTGGATCTTTGTAATCTATGTACTTAATACCAGATCTTTTAAATCTACAGTATTTTTTAGCTTTGGTAGTTTCTATATTAAGAGGAGTAAGATACCTGATCTCTCCGTCTTTTTTTCCTTTTGCTTGTTGTTCAATAGATGTTGCCATGATTACGCTTTTTCCTTGTTACGTTTTCTTCTCTTTTCAGCCCAGGCTACAGCATGCTTATCTAATTTTACAGTTAGATAACGCATCATTCGCTCTTCCCTTCTGAATTCCAACTCTAATGGCTCAATAACTTCACCAGGAGCTTCATATTCAAATAAGTGATAAAAACCACTCTTCTTGTGTTGGATTGCATAAGCCAGTTTTCTTAGGCCCCAATCTTCTTTAGCTACCATCTTAGCCCCTTTAGAAACAAGAAAATCTTCGTATTTCTTAACTGTCTCCTTTATCTGCTGATCAGATAAAACGGGATTCAAGATGAAAACAGTTTCATAGTTGTTCATAAAAATTTACTTTAAATTAAATCGGCTGCAAAAATAGAACTAATTATCCGTTTTTCAAAGCATAATAAGTAGGATAAAACACTATTTTTACCGGTGAAAAAAAATTTGCCTTGTATTTCTTATATTTAATGAGTAATATTGTTAGTGACTAACCTATAGATCGTGGAAGAAGTTTTACTTAAATGTGCTGTTGTTGATGATTCGAGCCTGCAAAGGTTATCTATCGTCAAATTAATAAAAGATCATCCTAATTTAAAACTGGTAGCAGAATATAATAATGCTATAGAAACCAAGAATGGCCTGTTGGATACCGAAACCGACCTTATTTTTCTTGATATAGAAATGCCAATCTTATCTGGTTTTGAACTCCTGGATAATCTACCTAACAAGCCACAAATTGTATTCGTAACCGGTAAAACCAAATATGCCTTTAAAGCATTTGATTATGATGCGGTAGATTACATTCACAAACCGGTAACGAAAGAAAGATTTAACAATGCTGTTAATAAAGCTGTGAACCTATATAAGCTGAAACATCAGACTCCGGTTCCAGAAGATGATGACTTTATCTTTGTAAAGAGCAATTTAAAAAATAGAAAAGTATTTCTAGGTAAGCTGAAATATATTCAGGCGCTCGGGGATTATGTAAAGTTTGTCACTGAGAAAGATAACTTTGTAGTTCTTGCTACCATGAAGTCTTTTGAGAAGCAACTTCCTAATGAACGTTTTCTTAGAACACATAAATCCTATATCGTGAATCTTGAGAAGATCGAAAGGTATAACAGTAAGAATATTGAAATCGACAAGGAAAAACTTCCATTAAGCCGTCATAAAAAAGCGAATCTTGTAGAAGCACTAAGCGCGATACAATAGAATCGAAAAAATATATAGATTAAAGCCATCTTTAAAGATGGCTTTTTTTATTGAGGATCTACATTCACTACTACCTTAACAGACCTATATGCGCCTATGGCTCTAAAACTGTTAAGAATACGGTGAACCATATTTTTAGTTTTGCCTAAAGATTGCTTTTGAGGGATCTTAATTAAGATATTCTTGTAATATTCATTCCTGATTCTTGCCACAGGAGGAAATTCTGGTCCTAAGACATAACGATCAAAAACATTTTCCAGGGCACGGGCTAACCACTCTGCAGCCTCATTAGTTTTTGAGTAGTCCCTGCATTTTAACGTCAACCGTATTAATCGGTAATAAGGCGGATACTGGTATTGATACCGATCTTCCAATTGCTCCTTATACATCTCACTATAATCACCCGTAGACACCTGCTGAATAATTCTATGATGTGGATTATAGGTTTGAATAAGGACCTTCCCCCTTTTCTTGGTTCTCCCAGATCTTCCTGCAACCTGTAGCATTAACTGAAAACTTCTCTCGTGAGCCCTGAAATCAGGAAAATTAAGAAGATTATCAGCGTTCATAATACCAACAAGACTTACTTTTCTAAAATCCAGTCCCTTGGTAAGCATTTGGGTTCCAATAAGAATATTGGTTTCCTGGGCTTCAAAAGCCTGGATAATCTTTTCATAGGCATGCTTGCCTCTGGTAGTATCCTGATCCATTCTGGCGATCTTTGACTTCGGAAATAAAGCTTTTAATTCCGTTTCCACCTGCTCAGTACCAAATCCCTTTGTAGAGACTTCATTACTCCCACAGGCCATACACTGGTGCTGCATTGCGATATGATAGCCACAATAATGGCATCGCAACTGGTTATTATGACTATGATAGGTTAAACTTACATCGCAGTTAGGACATTGCGGAGAGTGTCCACAGGTATTACATTCTAAAATTGGAGAGAAGCCTCTTCTATTCTGAAAAAGAATTACCTGTTCTTCCTCTTTCAGGCTTTCTCGAATTTCTTCAATAAGTCTTTCAGAAAAATGACCTGTCATTTTCTTTTTTCGATGAGCCGTTTTAATATCTACCACTTCCACTTCGGGCATCAAAACATTCCCAAAACGCCTTGTTAATTCAACTAAAGAATATTTATTATGCTCAGCATTGAAATACGATTCTATAGATGGTGTTGCAGAACCAAGAATGATATTTGCTTTGAACATATTTGCCAGAACTACTGCAGCATCCCTGGCATGATATCTTGGAGCGGGGTCAAATTGCTTAAAGGTAGATTCATGCTCCTCATCTACCACTACAAGGCCTAAATCCTGAAATGGCAAAAATATGCAGGATCTGGCTCCAATTACGATCTTCCCTTTATTGGTGTTTTCCAGCACCTTGCGATAAATTTCAACTCTTTCATTCACCGAGTATTTGCTGTGATACACCAAAACTTTTTCACCAAAATAATTTTGAAGCCGTTTAATTAACTGCGTAGTTAAGGCAATTTCTGGAAGTAAGTATAAAGCCTGTTTGCCATTATTTATTGCTTCTTCTATTAAACGAATATAGATTTCTGTCTTTCCAGAAGATGTCACTCCATGTAATAAACAAACCTTATTTTCCTTAAAATTCTCTTTTATTTCCTGGAATGCTACCTGCTGACTTTTATTCAAATTTATTTCATGAGAAGTAATTTCCCCGGTAAAAACAACCCGGTCTGTCTCCTCATAAAAATCCTCCAAAATGTTTTTATCAATTAAACTTTTGAGAATTGAAGCTGTTCCTCCAGATTCTTTGAGCAATTCTTTAACCTTAAGAGGTTTTTTAGATCTTGCTGTTAGAGAAAAGTAAGAAAGCAGTAACTCTCTTTGTTTAGGAGCCCTTGAAAGTTCATCTAAAAGCTGATGCATTTCACTTTCAGCTTCGAACGCAGGATTCAACTTTATATACCTTACCTCTTTTGCTTTGAATTGTTCGTAGACTTCCTGGTTTAAAACTACCAGGTTTTTAGCAACCAGTTTATTTATAACCGGCAGTACTTTTTTACGATCCAGTAATTGCTCAATCTCCTGGATCTTCATCGAAGATTGTCGCTGCAAAGCTTCTACAACAAGGTATTCATCATCATTCAGGTCTTCTATTTCTATCTCTGAATCTTTCGAGAGCTTCACGATACTTTCACTCTCCAGTAGGAAAGCACCAGGCAGCGCAGCACGCATTACATCACCCTCCGCACATAGATAGTAGCTGGCGATCCAATGCCAAAATGCAAGTTGTTCCTTTGTAAGTAATGGCGTTTCATCGAGTATTTGATGAATAGGTTTTGCTTCATAGACTTCAGGTGGATTTTGATGAATTTCCGCAACAATACCAGTGTAGATCTTCTTCTTACCAAACTGCACTGCAATTCGCATTCCCGGCTGAATAAATTCAGCTTCTTCCTGAGTAAGACTATAGGTGAAACGCTTTTCAAGAGGTAAAGGCAGAATTAGATCAGCGAAATAGGGCATTTAAAACTTATTGGTTTATTCAATAGAAAAAGCTGCTTTCAAAGCAACCTACTTTTACTATAGAATTCAAAAATATTAAGAATCTTTAGTTTTTAAAAGTAAGCTGAAACTTTAAGAGCAGCTTTCAAATTTTTAAAAATATCAATCGGCTCTACGCCATATTTTCGTTTTGTAAAAAAGTGAAATATAACCTCTAACATTCAACACATCAGGATTATCATCATCCAACCATATTTTACAGCGATATTCTTTTCCGGTTTTAGGATCCACTATCGTTCCTCCTGCATATTCATCTCCATCTTTTTTAAGACCTTTCATTAATTCCATCCCTTCTACAGGTTCGTTCTTTAAATCACCTTCACATTTGGTACAGCGACGATTTCGATCCTCTTCATTCAATATTCTATCTACTTTCCCGTAAATCTCATCGCCTTTCTCATAAATCTCGATAATAGAATTCACCTTTCCTTCTTTATTTGTATTCTCCCATCTACCCAGCACTTCCTGTGCCTGTAAATTGAATGGAATACTCATTAAAAAGACAAAATATACCGCGATTTTCATATTATTTACCTAGCATGGCTTCTTTCAAGTCATCATCTGCAGGCTTATTAGATAACCAAATTCCAAAAAGCGCTTTTTTGAAATCCATGCCATCTATAGTACCCAACTCTTTATCATTCTTATATACTGAAACTCCTGTATCTGGAATAAAAACTATGTCAAAAACATCATTCTTCTTAATGTCTTCCATGAAAAAATCCTGGAATTTTTTGATTTTTGAAGAAAGAGGCTTTGTATTTCCATTAGTAGAATTTTCAAAACCTTCATTTACAGCATCCATCATTTTTTCACTTGTAATAAGCTTAGAAACGATGTGAAGTTTAATACTCATAGGCTGGTTTGCCGAAATAATTTCCGAAGCATTTGAAGATTTTTTTGAAAGATAAAGTCCGCCTGCATATAGATCTATCCATAACTTTTCTCTTACCCCTGCTCCATTAAGATTTAAGGTGTGACTTTGATAGGTTTCAGTATTTGGAAGATTAACTCCGCCAACTTCAGTTTGAGCAGATACGAATCCTATGCTCATAAAAGCCACAATTGTAAAGACTAGTGTTTTCATCATAAATTTGGTTTTAATTAATTAAAGTTATTTAAAATTTTTCTTCAGCTTTATCAGGGATGCATTTAATTCAAAACCTAAAAGCAACATATTGGAATTAAGCCATATATAGAACATCAAAATTAATAAGGCTCCTATAGATCCATACAACTCATTATAATTTGAAAAGTTCGTGATATAGATACTAAACAAAACCGTGGTTATCATAATTAATACCGTGGTAAAAAATGCGCCTACCGAAAAAAACCTTGCCTGCCTGGCTTCCCGGGTTCCAAAATAATATAAAATAGCTACCGCTGTATAAATTAATATTACAAATCCAATATATTGTATAAGACTCGCTCCAAACCCATCATTATTTACGATCCCTAAATCACTTAGATCGTCTATTGCATAAGTCATATACACTGCACCTATTACCGATATTAGCAACAACAATGCCAATATAAGCGAAACTCCCACAGCCACAGCGTATTGACGCGGAATTGAACGATTTGTTCTGGTGTGATAACTAAATTCAAATCCTGTAAAAATCGCATTTACCCCGTTAGTCATCAAAAAAATGGATAAGATGAAGGCAACAGATAGTAAGCCGCCTCGCGGCGTACTGGCGATATCTTCAAAAATATTACCGAAGAAATCTGAAGTTTCTGGCGGCAGCAAAGTATCCATGAACAAAAGGAATTCAATTTGAAAATCGTCTATAAAAGTGATATATGGAATAAGGTTAAGTACAAATAACAAGAACGGGAAGATCGCCATAAAAAAGCTAAATGCTATTGAACTTGCCCTGGTAGAGAATGTTCCCCTAACGATACCTCCCCAATAAATGATCCAGAGATTATAAAGCGATAAGCCTTCAAGTCCAGGTAGAATGATCTTCTTGGTCTTTTGCTTCCACCATGCTGAAAATTCTTCAATTTTAGATTTGATCGCTTTCTCCGGGGCCATGCTATACGGCTTTTAAACTCAGATCAAGGTTATAAACGGAGTGAGTTAAAGCTCCACTGGAAATAAAATCCACACCACATTCAGCATAGCTTCTAGCGGTTTCAAGTGTAATTCCACCGCTGGACTCTGTGAGACATTTACCATTTATGAGCTCTACAGCCTTACGAGTATCTTCATAATTAAAATTATCAATAAGAATTCTATAAACTCCTTCTGTTTTAAGAATTTCCTTGATTTCATTTATGTTTCTGGCTTCTACGATAATTTTAAGATCCAGACCTTTTTCATTTAGATAAAGCTTAGTCTTTTCAATAGCTTTTGTGATTCCTCCTGCAAAATCTATATGGTTGTCCTTTAACATCACCATATCATACAACGCAAAACGGTGATTCTCACCTCCTCCAATTTTAACCGCCCATTTTTCAAGAGCCCGAATTCCCGGAGTTGTTTTTCGTGTATCAAGAATTTTAGTGTTTGTACCTGCTAATTTCTGAACAAATTCTGCTGTTTTTGTAGCAATGGCGCTCATACGTTGCATTGCATTTAATACCAGCCTTTCAGATTTTAGGATAGATTGCGAAGAGCCTTCCACATAAAAAACAATGTCACCTTTCTTAATCAAATCGCCATCTTCCTTTAAAACATCTATCTTAAAATCTTTGTCAACGTATTGAAATACTCTTTTAGCAAACTCAACACCCGCAAGGACTCCTCTATCTTTCACAAGTAATTTGGCCTTTCCGTTTGCATGGGAAGGAATGCATGCGAGGGAACTGTGATCTCCATCACCTACATCTTCTCTAATTGCATTCTCAATAATTAATTCAATTTCTTTTTCAAATTGTTCCGGTGAGATCATTTTCTCTGCTTATTTTTGTAAATGTAGTAAAGTCTGTACTAAAATCACGGGATGACGATAAAATTAGTCTGTATTGGGAAAACAGATAAAAAAGAACTGGAAGCGCTTATAAAGACCTATCAGAAAAGACTTCAGCATTATATAAAGTTTGAATTTGAAATAATACCAGATCTTAAGAAAACAAAACATCTGGATGAGAATCAACAAAAATCCAAGGAAGGAGAATTGATCCTTTCTGGATTTCAAAATTCAGATTTCGTTGTTTTGCTCGATGAAAACGGAAAACAGTTTTCTTCAGAAAGCTTTTCAGAATATATTCAGAAACGAATGAATACGGGCCTGAAAAGGCTCATTTTTGTAATTGGAGGGCCCTATGGTTTTTCAGAAGAAGTTTATAAAAGAGCTGATTCCAAAATCTCTCTTTCCAAAATGACATTTTCTCATCAAATGGTAAGAGTATTTTTTACTGAGCAATTGTACCGAGCCTTTACCATCTTAAAAAACGAACCCTATCACCATAGATAATCATTACACATGAAATTAGTTTTTGCCACTCACAACGCAAATAAGTTCAGGGAAATTCAAAACCTTATGCCAGATGATATAGAACTGCTTTCACTTTCTGATATAGGATGTGATGAGGATATAGAAGAAACCGGGGACACCATTGACGAAAATGCCATGATTAAAGCTGAATATGTTAGAAATCACTATGGTTATGATTGTTTTGCTGATGATACAGGCCTGGAAGTTCAATCTTTAGCCGGAGCTCCCGGAGTTTATTCAGCGAGGTATGCTGGAGAGGAAAAAAACGACGAAGCCAATATAGAAAAATTATTGAGCCAGCTGGAAAAGCGTGATGATAGAACCGCGCGGTTTAAAACGGTGATAGCTCTTAATTTAAAGAAAAATCAAAATCTTTTCACTGGCATCTGTGAAGGGGTTATATTAAAGGAAAAAAGAGGCACTAAGGGTTTTGGATATGATCCTATTTTTCTTCCTGATGGATTTGATAAAAGTTTTGCGGAAATGGACCTGAACGAAAAAACTAAAATTAGTCATCGAGGTATCGCATTCAGAGAATTAATGGAGTATTTATCTCAGTAATTATTATTTAAACTTTCAGAAAATTTAAATACGCTGATTATCAAATACTTAATTACTCTAATAAATCTTAGGTAGTCAAAAATAAAAGACTATCTTTGCCGCTTGAAATTCCTCAGGGTGAGGATGTGTTGCTAGAAGTTTAGGTTTTAAGTATGTCGATTCGCTTCTTATGTAACACTTACATATCATAATCGAATACTTACATAAAACGAATGAACGCATTCCAAAAACTTGGACTTGACGCAGACTTGCTTAAGGCCATAGAAGACATGGGGTTTGAAACTCCAAGTGAAGTACAGGAAAAATCAATCCCAATTTTATTAGAAAAAGAAACAGATCTTGTTTCTCTTGCACAAACCGGAACCGGTAAAACTGCCGCTTTTGGTTTTCCTCTTATTCAAAAGATCGATGCAAATTCTAAAAAGACCCAGGCATTAATTCTTTCTCCTACCAGAGAACTTTGTTTACAGATCACCAATGAAATAAAGAACTACTCGAAGTATAAAAAATCTTTGAATGTAGTTGCAGTATATGGTGGCGCAAGTATAACAGATCAGGCTAAAGCTATTGAAAGAGGTGCACAAATTATTGTAGCCACTCCAGGTAGAATGCAGGATATGATTAGAAGAAGATTAGCAAACATCTCTTCTATTGGGTATTGCGTCCTTGATGAGGCAGATGAGATGCTGAATATGGGATTCTATGAGGATATTAAGACTATTCTTTCGCATACACCTAAGGAAAAGAAAACATGGTTATTCTCTGCAACTATGCCTAAAGAGGTTGCTAAAATTGCTAAAAAATTCATGACAGATCCTATTGAGATTACTGTAGGATCTAAAAATAAGGGAACTTCCAATGTTTCTCATGAATATTACCTGGTAAATCACCGTAATAGATATGATGCTTTAAAAAGGCTTGCAGATGCTAATCCGGAGATATTCTCGGTGATTTTCTGTAGAACTAAAAGAGACACACAGAAGGTTGCTGAAAAGCTTATTGAAGATGGATATAATGCAGCGGCGCTTCACGGAGATCTAAGTCAGAATCAACGTGACCTGGTAATGAAAAGTTTTAGAAGCCGCCAGATACAGATGCTTGTGGCTACCGATGTTGCTGCACGTGGTATTGATGTAGATGATATTACTCACGTAATTAACTATCAATTACCCGATGAAATTGAAACCTATACACACCGTAGTGGTAGAACAGGTAGAGCCGGTAAGCAGGGTGTTTCTATGGTGATCATTTCAAAAAGTGAAGTTCGTAAGATAAGAACTGTTGAAAAGATCATTCAGCAAAAATTTGAAGAAAAGACCATTCCAGACGGAAAAGAGATTTGCAAAACCCAGCTTTTCCATTTAGCGAATGATATTAAGAAAACAGAGATCAATCACGATATTGACCCTTATTTACCAACGATAAATGAAGCACTGGAAGATTTCAGTAAAGAAGAACTGATAAAAAAATTCTTTTCTGTAGAATTCACAAGGTTCTTCAATTATTATGAGAAAGCACCAGATCTTAGTGCTGAAACTGTTGGAGGAAGACCTGAGGTTTCTGAAGGTAACACGAGATATTTCATCAATGTTGGATCTAAGGACGGATTTGACTGGATGAGCCTTAAAGATTTCCTGAAGGAACAATTGAACCTTGGAAGAGACGATGTTTTCAAAGTTGATGTGAAAGCCAGCTTTTCTTTCTTTAATACAGATGAGCAGCATACAGATCTTATTCTAAAAACTTTCAGCGAGTTTAACCATAATGGTAGATTTGTAAATGTTGAAGTTACCAAAGATCAGAAATCTGATCGAGGTGGTCGTAGAAGAGAACGCGGTGGCGGAAAAAGAAACGGAAAAAGTTTCAAAGACAACAACAAAGGTGACAACTTCAAAGGAAGAAGAAGGACTGATAAAAGTGATAAAAAAGGACCCAGAAAAGGAAGCCGAAATAAGAACATAGAGAATTCCGTAAAAAGAAGAAGATCTAAAGCTTAATTAAACTAGTAATGCCAAACTTAATTTCTCAAGTTTGGCATTGTTTTTTATAGGGATTTTATATTTTTAGCCCTGATTGTTATGAAAAACACCTTACTTATACTTTCCCTTTTAATTACGGGCTTTTTATCTGCTCAGGATGTCGTGACAGGAACTGTAATGAATGCTGCCAACGACAAACCTATAGAGAATGTGCATATTGTAAACCTCAATCAGGTAAAAGGAGCTGTTACTAAAGAAAATGGAGAATTTGAATTACAGGCAACTGTAAACGATACTCTTTATTTTACGTACCTGGGTTTTAGATCTATTCGTGTTAGGGTAACCAATGACTGGTTAAAATATGGTAATGTAAAGGTAAAAATGACCGAGTTAGGCTTTGCGCTTGAAGAAGTCACGGTGAACTCTGTAAAACTTACAGGCTACCTGGAAATAGATGCCAAAAATATTCCCATTTATGATAATTACAGATATAGTATTTCTGGCCTGAATAGCGGTTACGAGGGCGGTGATGGTTCTCCAAATGCCGTTACTAAAGCTTTGAGATCCCTGTCAAACCCTGCAGACCTGGTTTATAATATATTTGGCACCAGACCCCGGCAAATGCGAAAGCTTCGGCAAATGAAGAAGGATGATAATATTCGGGAACTTCTAAGGAATAAGTTTGATCGTGAAACATTAATGGCACTCCTTCAGGTTAATCGGGCTGAAATTGATGAGATCCTGAATAATTGCAATTATTCAGAAGATTTCATGAAGACGGCAAATGATCTTCAAATTCTTGATGCCATTAATAGCTGTTACGAAGAATATAAGGTACTTCAGAAAAATTAATTAGTTTCCATTAACTTTTTAAGATCTTTCAAACCCTGATCAAATTTTTCACCCAGGGCTTTTTCTGGAGAGTAGAAAATACTTATAATGGTTAGCGGAAATGCCAAATGACCTTTAGTACCCCATACCATTTTGGTTTTTTCAGCTTCTAACTCCTTTACACCTATATAAGTGAGTGCATTAACTTTTACCGGTTTTATAAAAAGAACTTTGGTTTCGTAAACTCTTCCCTGTTTAGCTTTGGTAATTCGCTGAATCCCCTCACCAACTTTTCCGTTTCCTTTCCAGTAAAAGCTGGCTCCTACTTTCCCGTCATTTCCTTTATACCTCATAATGGCATTTGGATCTCTCTGAAACCAGGGATTCCACAAAGGCTGATTTTTAAGCTGTCTTACAAAAGTAAAAATCTCTTCTCTGGGCTTATTTATCACCACAGTCCTGCTAATATCATAATCCTTCTTTACCCACGCGTGCAGGAATGCGAAAAAAGTAATAAGCGCAATAATCAAATAAAAAAACAGGGTCATGGAATAGCTTTAAAGGCGATTAAAAGTTACAAATAATTACTGATTCAAAAAGTGTTCTATGATCTCTTCTGAATTTTTTACTGTTTTCCTGGTCCAATCCATTCTGATCCTATTTTTTTCCTCCTCGGTAAATTCCCATGGAATGTCTGAATTTCTTAGCTTGGTAGTTAAACTTTGTAAAATAATAGCTGCAGAAACAGAAATATTGAGACTTTCTGTAAAACCAACCATTGGAATCTTAATAGTTGCATCGGCTTCATTTAAAATCTCATCAGACAAACCGTCTTTCTCTGTTCCGAAGAAAAGAGCTGCCGGTTTTGAAATATCAAAATCTTCCAGCAACTGAGAATCTTTATGCGGACTGGTGGCAACAATTTGATATCCTTTTGCCCTTAAACTTTTCACACAATCTGTTGTAGAACTATATCTATTGATGTCTACCCATTTCTGCGCGCCCATTGCAATTTCCTTATCTATTCTACGCGGAATTCTCTCTTCTATAACATGAATATTTTGAATTCCAAAAACGTCGCAGCTTCTCACTACGGCGCTGGTATTATGTAGTTGATAGACGTCCTGTGCTACAACAGTTAAATAATCTGTGCGCTGCGCCAGAACTTGCTCGAATAAAGCTTTTCTTCTTGGGGTAAGATATCCCTGAAGGTAATCTAAGATCTTTTGTTCTTTCATTTCTGAGGTAAAAGTAAAAAAACAGGGAAATAAGATACTCTTTGAAATGAAACAATTTTTAAATTTCATTTTGGAAAGAAATTAAAAGTCTTAACTTTTTCAAATAATCAAGCAAGAATGCAATGAAAACTATTTTAGTTCTAACCGGTGCCGGAATAAGCGCCGAAAGCGGGATAAAAACATTTAGAGATGCAGAGGGATTATGGGAAGGTCATGATGTTATGGAAGTCGCTTCTCCATTGGGATGGAAAAACAACCAGGATTTAGTTCTTGATTTTTATAATCAAAGAAGAAAACAATTATTACAGGTAACACCAAATGCAGCACATCATGCTCTTGTAGATCTTCAAAAAAGTTATGATGTTCAAATTGTAACTCAAAATATTGATGATCTTCACGAAAGAGCCGGCAGCTCAAATGTAACACATCTTCATGGAGAATTACTCAAAGCCAGAAGTACCTTTGATGAAAATCTGGTAATGGACTGGAAAAAAGATATAAATACAGGCGATTTTTGTGAGCATAACTTTCAACTACGACCTCACGTGGTTTGGTTTGGAGAAGCGGTGCCAATGTTTCAGAAAGCAGCTGAGATCGCCAGAACAGCTGATATAGTTATTGTAATTGGCACCTCGATGCAGGTTTATCCGGCAGCCGGACTCGTAGATTTTGTGCCAGATCACGCTCCGGTTTATTTCGTAGATCCAAATCCAAATATCCCCGAAAGCAGACAGCTGAAAATATTAAGGGAAAAAGCTGCAGAAGGTGTTCCCAGACTTGTAGAAAGTTTATTGACTGAAGCGGATGAAAATTGAAAGCATTTTACTTAATATTGATTCTACGCTAGCCACAAGGGAAGCGGCTGCACATTTTATTTTGAAGCACCCTCAATATCTCCCACAAACAATTACTATCATCACCGAAAAGAAAAAGGATCTATCTCTAAAAGCATTGATGGCTCTGGAAATACTTTCCAGGAACAATTTTAAAAATATTCAGAGATATACTCCTGAATTAGTTCATTCAGGAAAACTTTATAATGATTCAGCTTCCAGAAGATACCTTTCAAAGATCTACGGAAAAGCGATTTTAGCTTGTTCTGATATGAAATATAATTATAACCTAACTTCTGTCTTAAAAAAGGAAATTATAGAACTCTCATTTCTCTGGCTTATTTCAAAAGAAGAAACCGCTGTTAAGGTTTTTTCAATGCAAAATCTTTATGACTTGAGAAATGAACAACCATGGATCTCTGAAGAGCTTAAGGCTATAATTGAAAAAGAGTTTCCTGTTTCTTCACAGGGTTTCAAGCCCAGAGCGACAAAGATTTTAAGGAAATTATCACTGTAGTTTTTTAGTAAAATTTGAAGCGGTATCTTTACGCCTTTAATTTTTAAAAGCAAAAGATGACATCCCTTTCAGCAATTTCACCTATAGATGGACGATACAGGTCTAAAACAGAACAACTTTCAGCCTATTTTAGTGAAGAAGCTCTTATAAAATATCGAATTCTTGTTGAAGTTGAATACTTCATAGCACTTTATGAAGAGAAATTACCTCAGTTACAGGATGTGGATACCAAAAATTTCAAAAAATTAAGGGAGTTATACAAGAATTTTACCCCGCTCGACGCACAGGCGATTAAAAAGATTGAAAAAATCACTAATCATGATGTTAAAGCTGTAGAATACTTTCTAAAGGAAGAATTTGACAAACTGGGGATGGAAACCTCCAAGGAATTCATTCATTTCGGGCTAACCTCTCAGGATATTAATAACACAGCAATTCCATTAAGCCTTAAAGATGCTATTGATGAAGTTTATATGCCTTCTTTAAATGAAATTGTTGAAAAACTGGAGTCTCTTTCTTCTGAATGGAAAGATATTCCACTTTTAGCCAGAACCCATGGACAACCTGCTTCTCCAACCCGCTTAGGCAAAGAGATTTCAGTATTTGTTCAAAGGCTTAAAGAACAAATTAAATTATTAGAACAGGTTCCGCACGCAGCCAAATTTGGTGGGGCCACAGGAAATTACAACGCTCATAAAGTTGCTTATCCAGCAACTAACTGGAAAAAATTTGGAAGTAATTTTGTAGAAAATACACTTGGCCTGCACCACTCTTTTCCTACCACACAGATAGAACATTACGATCATACCGCGGCTTTGTTCGATGCTTTAAAAAGAATCAATAACATTCTTTTAGATCTGGACCGGGATATATGGACATATGTCTCTATGGATTATTTTAAGCAAAAGATAAAAAAGGGAGAAATTGGTTCCTCTGCGATGCCACATAAAGTAAATCCTATCGATTTTGAAAATAGTGAAGGAAACCTTGGAATTGCAAATGCAATATTTGAACACCTTTCAGCGAAACTCCCGGTAAGTAGATTACAAAGAGATTTGACAGATAGTACAGTTTTGAGAAATATTGGTGTTCCTGTTGGTCATACCCTTATTGCATTTAAATCTACTTTGAAAGGCTTGAACAAGCTTTTACTGAATAAAGAGAAATTGAATGAGGACCTTGAGAATAACTGGGCAGTAGTTGCAGAAGCAATTCAAACCATTTTGAGAAGGGAAGGCTTTAAAAATCCGTATGAAGCATTGAAGGGCCTTACAAGGACTAATGAGAGAATTACAGAAAAAAGCATGTCTGAATTCATTGACCAGTTGGAGGTTTCTGATGAAATTAAAAACGAACTCCATAAGATTACTCCACAAAACTATACAGGTATATAAATAAAAAAGCCCCGAATTCGGGGCTTTTCCTTTTCAACTAATTAAATACTACATTTTAGTAGTGTCATTTTCTTCTGAAGCCTCTTGTGCTTTATCTCCAACTTCGATTTTAGTCTCTATTCTCACAGAATCTTTTTCTTTAGAAGAATCTCCAAAAATTTTACCAAGCCCTTTAATTCCCTCTATATCTATATTGTCCTTATCCAGAGATTTCATAAGCTCCATTATCTTTTGCGGATTCATATCTTCACCTAGAACTCTTGCTACACCCAGGCCCTGCTCATTATCATATCCATAAACAATTAGCTCATCTATAGCATCATCTTTTCCTGTAAAGTATAATTCAGCTTTTCTATCGCCTCCTCCATACTTCATTAGCAACTGATACTTTTCATTTTTAAAAATTTCAGCGAGCTTAACCTTCTCTTCTTCAAATTTTTCTGGATTCTCCTCCTTTTTCAATGCAAGTACATTGATCTTTTTTATACTCTGTAAGGTTTCTTTCTCATCCATCTCCAAGGATTCACTGTTAGCGAACATACTGGTAGGAATATCCAGTGCTAAAAAATCTGTGTTTTCCTGATTTTCAACATAATATTTCTGAAGACTTTGCTCATTATTACAGGATGTTAATACAACTGTAAATAGAATGGCAATTAAAATTTTTAATGATTTCATGGTCTTATGATTTTTTGTTGGCTTTCTTTAATTCTTCAGCACCTGGTACTTTAAGGTCTGATGTTAACTTAGATAATTGAGATAAATCAATTTCACCGGTAATACTTAAGATCACGGTCATTGGCTTATCCCCTTCAGAACCTTCAAGGAACATGAATAACTCCCGTACATAATTATCATTTTTGCCGGGTAAAGAGTAAAACTTAATGTTCTGGCCACCATCATTTACTCGCATCAGTTCTTCCAAAGAACCTTTTTGAAGATAAGATTTCACATCGGTTTCCATCTGTGACATTACATTAGAATTAGAAGACTTATAAATCTGGATACGATCCAAGTTTTCTATAAGCTTCATATATTCCCTTGCTTCTGGATCGTTCTCGCTCAAATCTACTTTTGCCAGCATTTTGAACATTTTACTGGTCATCACCATAGCATCCACATCTTTCATATCTTCATATTTCTCAAAATTCTGAGATTGTGAAAACATGGGAGCCATTGCCAGCAGGAGGGTAATTATTAATCTATTCATAGTTTCTAGGTTTTAATGATCAATTTCTATTATTTTATTTTTAGTGTTATTAAATTCTTTAAGGTAAACAAGATCAGATTTTCCTTCATTCATAAACTGAGACACCATATTTAAAGTCTCTTTCGTTTTTTGAAGAGCCATCTCCTCATCGCTTATCGTACCTAAGTCCCCGTCTTTGAGCATTCTGGAAGAATCATTAAAGAAAAAGATCCCAAGAGCAACAATAAGTATGGCCGCAATAGAGGTCCAGGCATACCTGCTTTTTCCTGATTTAACTTTAGGTTTTTGCTCAAAAGTTTTTTTGGATTGTTTAGCCGAAAACGTGAACATCAATTTATAGCTTATTAAATGTTCAGGAACGTCTTCATTTAAAAAATAATCACGAAGTAAGTTCTCTTCAGCCAAAGAGGTTTCGCCCTCTTCATACCGCTCCAGAAGTTTTTCGATTCTATTTAATTCCATAGTTGTGTTTTTTAATTAAATTCTCCCTGATCGCTTTTCTTGCCCTGGATAAAGCAACCCTTATGGCAGTCTGTTCCATATTCATGATCTTAGCGATCTCATTGTAATCATATTGTTCTATATCCCTTAATTGAAATATCAGCTTTTGCTGTTCTGGTAATGTGGCAACAATCCTGCCTAACCACTCCATTTCATCATTCACTTCAATTTCAGACTGAAGAGATATACTATTACTTTCATAATTTTGATGAACTATTCGCAAATTGTTGTTTTGTTTCAATTTTAATTGATCCAAACAGTAATTTTTCGTAACCGTCATTGCAAATGCTTCAATATTGGCATAATGATTGATTTTATCTTTCCGGTTCCATAATTTCAGAATCACTTCCTGTGTGGCATCTTCGGCTGCTTCCCTAGAAGTTAACAGTCTTAGAGCCAATCGATACATTTTATCCTTTACAGGATCTAAAATATTAAGGAAGGTTCGTTCTTTCATTTGTTGGTGGTTAGTTTATTATGCCTTCTCAATCTTACGACGAATTGTAAAGAGATTTGTTACAATAAATTTTTTAATTCTGATTATGTGGCTATTTTTAGAAAAAATTTGCAAGAAATCTATTAACCCTAATTTTTATTATGAGAATATATAATTATTTGATGCTTTTTGTCTTTGCGGGGACATTATTTACTTCATGTTCCAGTAACGATGATTCACCTACAACACCAGACCCACAACCGGGACCCGAGCAAAACCTGGAACTTGAAATAAAAGACTTTGTTTGGAAAGGAATGAATGAGATCTATGTTTATAAAAGTCAGGTGCCAGAACTAGGAGACGACTTTTTTGCGACTCAAAGTGACCTGGAGGCCTATCTGGAAGAATGGGATTCCCCAGAAGATCTTTTCTATGATGGTCTTACCATAACACAAGATCGTTTTAGCTTTATTACAGAAGATTATGTTGCCCTGGAAAATAGTTTTGCAGGTATTTCTGAAACCACAGGAGTAGAATTCAGACTTTATAGATTTTCTGGAAGTGATAATCTATTTGGCGTAGTTAGATATATAATTCCTGGCAGTAATGCTGAATCTGAAGATATTGAAAGAGGAGATTTTTTCAGAAGACTGAATGGAATGGATTTAACTATTGAAAATTATCAGGAAATTCTAGCAAGTAGTTCTATTACTTTTGAAATCGCTAAACTTGAAGACAATACAGTAACTCCCACTGGAGAATCTGTTACTATCAATACCCAGACTATCACAGAGAACCCTATTTTAGTTAGTAAGGTTATTGATGTGAACGGTTCTAATGTAGGTTATTTGATGTATAATAGTTTTGTTGCAGATTTTGATGATGAATTAAATGCCGCTTTTGCTGAATTTAAAAGTCAGAACATTACAGACCTAATTTTAGATTTGAGATATAATGGTGGTGGTAGAGTAAGTTCTGCTACCAGACTGGCCAGTATGATAACCGGTCAGTTCACCGGAGAGATATTTGCAAAACAGCAGTGGAATGAGGATTATCAAAACTTTTTTCTTGAGAATGATCCTGATAGATTATTTAACAGATTTACCGAAACTCTTGAAGGCGGAGAAGCAATTAACAGCCTGAATCTTACAAAACTATATACTATTGTATCCTCTTCAACAGCATCTGCAAGCGAACTTGTTGCAAATGGTTTAGCTCCTTATATCGAGGTGGTAAATGTTGGTGGAATGACGGTTGGAAAATCTCAGGCTTCTGTTACCCTTTACGACTCCAGTAATTTTGGAAAAAGCGGAGCAAATCCAGATCATAAATATGCGATTCAGCCTTTAGTGTATGAGTCTGTCAACGCAAATGATCAGGGTGTTCCTTTTGATGGTATTACTCCAGACGAAGAGATTATAGAAGATGTTGCTAATATGGGTGTTCTGGGAGAGGAGTCAGATCCTTTATTGAAAAGAGCTCTTGATGTTATTGCCGGGAACAGAAGATCATTTAGTGATCAGTCTAAAGCATACTGGTATAACGAGTTTAGCGAATCTGGTGTTAACAGTCCCGCTTATCGCAGAATGTATATTGACAAGCTTCCTGAACTGGAGGGAAAAACCAAAAGACTTGATCTGGACAAAAAATAATTCCTGATTTAGAACAAAAAAAACCCGCTATGCAGCGGGTTTTTTTATGACCATAAATTACTTTAGTTAAAATAGATTCCGTTAGGATTGATTCCAGTATTGAAATTATCTAACAATGATCCATCATTTAAGTTATAGATATATAAATTACCATCGCCGGTAAAGTCGGCATTTGGAGATGCGATATATATCTTATCATTCCTGATCGTAAAACCATATAACAAAGCGGCTTCATCAAAGCTAAATTCAGCTGATTGAGGTAGATCCTCCCCCATTGAAAACTTATACAGTGCCTTTCCTATGGTTAAATAGGCAGTATTATTTATTAAATTAAGGTTTTCAGGATGAATATTATTTTCAGGAAATTTTATGCTTTCAATCAATTCGTTACTACTCAAATCAATTCTTGAAAGCTCTCCTGCTGTTTCAACATCTGCATAAGCTGGCTTCCCAGATGAAAGTACCCAAAGCTCAGATCCTGAAACAGCTATTGAATTTGGCAAAAATCCTACTTCAATCTCAGAACTTACAATACCAGACCGTGTATTGATTACAGAAATGATATTGTTAAAAGAGAAACCTCCTTTATGAGCTACATATAATTGGTTATTTTCAGCTAAAAGCTTTTCAGGACCTTCAGATACCGGAATAGACTCTATAAAAGATAAACCATTCAAATCAAATACAGCTACAAAATCGTCCTCAGGATTTGTCCCGTCCCCCCAATTGGTAACATATAGTTTATCTTCCACTACCTCGGCATATCGCGGATTCTGAAGATTAGCATTAATAGTACCCAGACTTTCAAATGTAAATCTATTCACAATTTCTATCTTATTGGAAACATTCACAACAATGATCGCCAGGTTTTCATGCATTTCTATGCTCTGGGCAGTATCTCCAAGATCAAATGCATTGGTATTAGAAAAGATCATACTCTGAGTCTCACCGGTGTTCTCATTGATATAACTTACAGAAGCATTAGCAGAACCAAAATTTCCTTCATTTAAAATGAAAGTTCCAGTAGCAAAATTATGATCAGGCTCAGGTGGTTGGGCACAACAATCAGTATCGTCTTCACAGGAATTCAGGAAGAATACAATAGATAATAAAAATAATAAGTGTTTGTAGTTCATAATTAAAATTTGAATGTTAGTGTAGAATTTATAGACCGCCCCGGCATGATTCGGGATGGTAAACTTTGGTATTTTTCGTTAAATATATTCTCAATGCGAATCTCTACCCCTATTTCTGGTTCCTTCGAAAAGGTATAACCCAATCCTAAATTGGCAAGTTGATAGGCGTCCAATTCATAATTATTATCTGAAGAGGTATAAATACTACCGTTATATAAGGATTGAAATAAAATATTGAAATTGCATATTTCATATCCCGCAGAAAAAGTCGCTTTATGCTGTGGAGTATAAATAAGCTGATTACTGGTTTCCTGATCTATAGATTTTGTAAACGCATACGTGCTGCTAAAATTAAGAGGATTGTCTGCTGCTTTCCCAATCCAGCTTGCAAAAACTTCTAAACCGTAATTATGAACATTAGCAGTGTTTTCTGGTCTCCAAATGCCAGATTCATCGGGCGTCCATCTAATCAAGTTATCTATATCTATATAGTAGCCAGTGATATTTATATTTAGATTATTAAAAATAAACTCGTTGCCAATTTCAGCCTGAATAGAGGTTTCAGGATCTAACTGAGCGTTTCCTCCCTGTAACCAGAATAGATCATTAAAAGTTGGTATTCTGAAATTTCTGGATGAATTGAATCGCAATAAATATGCATCAGTAAGTTTGTAAGATGCACCGGCCGAGAATAACAATGGTGAGTTATAATTATTCGTGATCTCCTGTCTTAGGCTGAGTTTATAACTCAGCTTTTTAATATCATGACTCCAAAGTGCAGATAAACCTACAATTTTTCTTTCAGCACTATCTATTCCTGAACCTTCCCCTTCCACATTATTATAATCGGCTATGATATTCAATTTTTTATCTTCTGAAAATTCATATTCCAGATCATATTTGACAATTGCAGTTTCAGCGTCGCCGAAACTAAAGTTATCTGAATGCCGGTTTTCATAGTATTTAAATTCCTCTTTAATAAAAGCCAGCTTAAGACTGCTGGTAAAATCTCCTGTAAACGATTTCCATTCAAGCAAATTCTTTGAGTTCCTGTCTCTATATTCGCTGTTGGAAGGAAGATTACGCGTACCTGAAAATCCGCGATCACCCTGGTAATAGTTGCTATAAAACTTTAAAATATTAGATCTCCCCAGCCAGTGGGCTATTGAGGTATTCAGCGAAGTGTTATAGAAATCCCCATTTTCGTTACGTTCTTCAGTTCCCAGGTATTTGTAATCGTTTTCAGAACTTAAACCTGCCACACCAATGTTCAGACTGGTTTTTTGAGTAGAAAAACTGCCGTTATAGGAAACCTGGTACGTATCAAAACTCCCGTAACCTATTCGCAGATCGCTTTCTGAAATCCCGTCAAACCTGAATTCATTATTTAGATGTATGGTCCCACCAATGGCACCACTTCCATAAACAACACTTCCCCCTCCTGGTCGAAGACTAATATTGTCAAATACCTTAGTATTTACGGTGTTAAAATCGGTTTGTCCGGTAAATTGCGAATTAATATTAATGCCATTCCAGATAACTGCGGTTTGGGAAGCTCCGGTTCCTCTAATAGAAGCTGAGGACACCATGCCGTATCCATTTTCCCGAAAAAAGAAGGGCGAATTGAATTTTAACAGAGAAGTTAATAAAGGTTCAGACTGCTTGATTAAAGAATCGTCAAGCTTTTTCACAAACTGCCCTTCTGAATTATTTTTCAGCTTTACATCGCTTAGCCGCACTTCATCCAGCCAATTGATAGAGTCCTTTTGTGCCATTGCTTGTATGCAACCACAAATAAATAAAGCGAATAAAAGGTATAAGTTTCTGTTCATAATCTGCCGACCTTTATCCCGAAAGTCACTCGATACTGGTTGAAATTCAGGCAGGTCTCCTGGCTCACGTACTGCAATTCACCTTCCCATTCTCAATGAACAGTGGTTTGAAGAATTATTGCAGCCACCCTTGCGGGCTAAGCTTACAGTTGCGGGAACAGCTCAGGTTTTGAAGTTCTCACTTCCCCCTGATTCCCTTTTAATCCGCACAGAAATAAATCGATGCTGAACCAAAATTTCGAGGCAAAATTAAACAAATAAGTTTGGTAACCGCTTCAAAAATTTAAATAATCTTACTTTTGAACTCAAATTAACCAGTCTTGAAAAAAATACTTTTCATATTTTTCCTTTTAGGAATCTATTCCTGTAAAAACACTTCCGACAATGAAAGCCTTGATTTTCAGAATAAAAATGAAGTTAATATTGAAAATGCCAGTGGCTTTAGTATCACTAAATTTGATGGCTACAGCATTATGAAAGTAAATACGCCATGGCCGGATGCTAAGGATCCATTTATTTACTTGTTAAAAGAGAAAAATGCGGAAATTCCTGAGAACATTAAACATGATCAGGTAGTTGAAGTACCTGTTAAAAAGATCGTGGTGACTTCTACCACGCATATTCCCGCTTTAGAAGCTCTCAATGAAGAAAAATCTCTTGTAGGCTTTCCGGGATTGAATTATATCTCTTCAGAAAAAACCCGGGATTTAATAAAAAATGGATCGGTTTCAGAATTAGGTCAGAATGAAAACATCAATACAGAGGTCCTCATCGATCTCTCTCCTGATGTGGTTATTGGTTTTTCCATAAATGCTTCTAATAAAAGCCTTGAAACCATACAGAAAACTGGAATTCCGGTCATTTATAACGGGGATTGGACAGAACTGAATCCACTTGGTAAAGCCGAATGGATCAAATTCTTTGGCGCTCTTTATAAAAAAGAAGAGAAAGCCGAAGAAATTTTTCAGAATATCAAATCTGAATATTTAAAGGCTAAAGAACTGGCAAAATCTGCAAGTTCCAGTCCAAAGGTAATTAGCGGCGCAATGTATAACGACAACTGGTATATGCCTTACGGTAATTCCTGGCAGGCCCAGTTTATCAAAGACGCTAATGCAGATTACCTGTATTCCGATACTGAAGGAGATGGTAGTTTGTCTCTTGCTTTTGAAAGTGTGCTGGAAAAAGCCGAAGATGCCGAATATTGGATAAGTTCCGGTCAGTTCACTTCGTATGCACAGCTATTCAATGAATCTGAGCATTATAGAAGGTTTAATGCAGTAGAAGAGAAAAAAGTATATAGTGTTAGTCTTTCACAGGGAGAAACCGGCGGAATTCTCTTTTATGAACTGGGCCCACAGCGTCCAGACCTTATTTTGAAAGATCTAATCTCAATTTTTCATCCTGACCTTTTAAAAGAACATGAACAGGTGTTTTACAAACCACTGAATTAATGCTGAATCAGAAGAAATATACAATTGCATTAATTTTTCTGTTTCTGGCAGTGATCATCACAGCGTTATTCAATATTAGCCTGGGTTCAGTAAATATTCCAATTGAAGAAGTAACTGCATCTTTATTAGGCCTGGAAGTAGAAAAAGATACCTGGCGGTATATTATTCGAAATTACCGTCTACCTAAGGCTATTACAGCAATCATCACCGGTTCTGGTCTTGCAGTTAGCGGACTTTTAATGCAAACACTTTTCCGGAACCCGCTGGCTGGACCATATGTTCTGGGACTGAGCAGTGGAGCGAGTCTTGGTGTTGCCCTCGTTTTTATGGGAGCATCGGTTTTCGGCGCTTCTTTTGCTGCAGTACTTTTATCTGAATGGAGTCTGGTAATTGCTTCCAGTCTTGGGAGCTTATTAGTGTTATTTGCTGTAATTCTTGCTTCGATACGATTGAGAGACACTATGGCAATTCTCATTATCGGGCTGATGTTTGCCAGTCTCACGGCCGCTATAGTAAGTGTTCTAGCCTATTTTAGTCCTGCTTCCCAACTACAACAATATGTTTTCTGGTCTTATGGGAGCCTTGGAGATCTAAGCTGGCATGAAGTTTTAATCCTTGGACTATTCTGGATCGTTGGGATTTTCATCGCTATAGGAAGTATAAAGAACCTCAATTCACTATTATTAGGTGAACAATACGCCAGAAGCCTGGGAACCAATATTAAAAAAAATAGGTTTATGATCATTATCGCAACCAGTTTGCTGGCTGGAAGCATTACCGCATTTGCTGGTCCTATTGCTTTCGTTGGCCTTGCTGTTCCGCATTTAATTAGACAAATCATTCCTTCTGCAAATCACATTACGTTAGTTCCGGCTGTGATTTTTGGTGGAGCTATTTTAATGCTTATTTGCGACATAATCGCCCAATTACCGGGAAGCGAGTTCAGCTTGCCTATTAATGCAATAACTTCATTAATTGGGGCTCCTGTCGTGATCTGGTTATTAGTTAGAAAAAGAAAATTCAATTTTTAAGTGAAAGCAGAAAATGTAAATATTGTCCTTAAAACCGAAAATCTAAGTATAGGATACAGGAAGAAAAAAAAGGAACAAATTGTTGCTTCAAATATCAATATTGAAATAAAATCGGGTGAATTAGTCGCTGTAATCGGGATTAACGGAGCCGGGAAGTCTACCTTGCTAAAAACTTTAAGTGGTATAATTCAAAACATTGATGGTCAAGTATTTATATCCAACAATTCTTTAGAAAAAATAGAGCCTGACAAATTGGCAAAAGACATAAGTTTGGTTTTAACTGAACAATTGCTTTCAAAAAACTTAAGTGTAATAGAATTGGTTGCACTAGGAAGACAACCGTACACAAATTGGATTGGAAGACTTACAAAAAATGATCTCAAAAAAATCATGCATGCTATTCAGTTGGTCAATATAGATGATATTAAGAATAAGAAATGTCATGAATTAAGTGATGGTCAATTTCAAAAAGTGTTAGTTGCCAGAGCATTGGCACAGGACACCTCGCTGATCATCCTGGATGAGCCTACCACTCACCTCGATCTTTACCATAAAGCGTATGTCTTAAAACTACTGAAACGCCTGAGCAAGGAAACAAATAAAGCTATTCTATTCGCTTCTCATGAGATCAATCTTGCATTACAACTCTGCGATAAGCTGGTGGTAATAAAGAAAAACGAGGCTCTGTTCGGTACGCCGGAAGAACTTATTAAAACTGATGTTTTAAACAATCTATTTCCTGAACACCTAATACGATTTGACAAAGAATCTGCCAGCTTTAAAATAAAATAGAAAAGTCCTTTAATTTTTCTTTCACTCTCTTCTCTAAAATTCTTAAATAAGTATCTTTGAGAAAACCGTCAATTTAATGAACGAATATCTTTTTATCTCTCTTATTTTTTTAGTTGCTTTAGGAATCGGTATTTACATTGGAAAGCTGATTTCCGGTTTAAAATCCAAGTCCCAAACCGGAATTCTCGAAGAAAAAAACAACCAATTATCACTTCATATAGATGATCTTAAGAATCAATTAAACAGTACTTTAGAAAAAAACAAGGAGGATATTCAGCAATTAAAAAATGAAGCTAATACTGATATTGAAAAGGTTGAAAAAGAACGGGAAGAAATTAGAAGAGAAAAGGAAAGTATTAGCCTTCAATTAACCCGGAAAATTTCTGAATTTAATAATCTCCAGGAAAGAAACGAAGAGCACAAAGCCGAAGTAGAAAAACTTCAGGAAAAATTCACCAAAGAATTTGAGAACCTTGCCAATAAAATTTTAGATCAAAAATCGGAGAAATTTACCAGTTTAAATAAGCAGAATATTGAGAATATTCTAGACCCTTTAAATAAAAAGATCAAGGAATTTGAAGAGAAAGTTAGTCTAAGCAATACCGAATCTGTTAGAAGGCATGCTGAACTTGGAGAAAAATTAAAGATCTTAAACGAACAGAATACCAGAATTAGTGAAGAGGCTACCAATCTTACCAAAGCTCTGAAAGGAGATACAAAAATGCAGGGAAACTGGGGCGAAATGGTTCTGGAAAGAGTTCTGGAACGAAGCGGACTTCAAAAAGACAGCGAATATTTTGTTCAGCAAAGTTTTAATACTGAAGAGGGTAAGCGAGTTATGCCAGATGTAGTCATCCATCTTCCAGGCGATAAAAAAATGGTGGTAGACTCCAAGGTGTCATTGAATGCCTATGAACGCTATATTAACGAGAGCGAAGAAGATCTTAAGAAAACACATCTCAAAAATCATTTAGTTTCTGTAAGAAATCGTGTGAACGAACTTAGCAACAAGAATTATCACTCATTATATCAAATGGAAAGTCCAGACTTTGTACTGCTTTTCATCCCTATAGAAGCAGCATTCGCAATTGCTTCTAATGAGTATCCAAGTCTTTATAGTGACGCTTTCGAAAAAAATATAATCATTGTCACCCCAACCACGCTACTCGCGGTTCTTAAAACCATTGACAGTATGTGGCAGAATGAAAAGCAAAAGCAAAATGCTATCCAGATAGCCACTCAGGCTGGTGCTTTGTATGATTCGTTTACGAATTTAACAGATGAATTATTGAAGATAGGCAGGCAAATTGGAACCGTACAGAATTCTTATGAAGGCGCCATGAAGAAACTTACCGGTAAAGGAAATCTTATTAGAAGAGTAGAAAAACTTAAAAAATTAGGAGCCAAAGCCAGCAAGCAGCTCGATCAAAAATTGATAAATCGCGCAGAGAACGAAGATGAAGATGAAATAGAAGAATCTGAAAGCTCAACATTAAACCTATGATGAAGAAAATAATAGTCTGTACTTACCTTTCCCTCACATTTTTCATTTGTCAGCTAACTGCTCAGGAAATTTACTTTCCTCCTGCTGGTAAATGGCAGGAAAAGTCGGCCACCGAATATAATTTGAATTTTTCTGAGGCCATAGAATTTGCTAAATCTAACGAATATTCAGAATCAAAGGATTTAAGACAAGCTATTTTAAAGGGTTTTCAGCATGAACCCTATCACGAAATTTCAGGCCCCACCAAAAGAAGAGGTGGTCCTGCAGGAATGATCCTGAAAGATGGATACATTGTAGCCCAATGGGGAAATACCAGAAGGGTTGATATGACCTTTAGCGTCACTAAAAGTTTTCTTTCTACCACCGCACTTGTCGCCAAAGACAAGGGATTAATTTCAGACTTTACTGAACCCGTAGCGAATTATGTTTGGGATGATACTTTTGAAGGGGAACATAACTCAAAGATCACCTGGAAACATTTGCTTCAACAAAATTCTGATTGGAGCGGGCAGCTTTGGGGTGGTTTTGACTGGGCCGACAGACCTTCTCAAGAACAGACTATTGACGAATGGAGATCCAGAGAATTACATGAACCAGGTACACACTTTAAATACAACGATATTCGTGTAAATGTATTAGCCTATTCATTGTTAAACGTTTTTAGAAAACCTTTACCTAAAGTTCTAAAAGAGAATATCATGGATCCTATAGACGCTTCTCAATCTTGGCGCTGGTTTGGGTATGAGAATTCATGGACTACCATAGACGGACTTAAGATGCAGTCTGTAAGCGGTGGCGGGCATTCCGGCGGAGGAATGTTCATCAACACCGAAGATATGGCCAGGTTCGGGCTTCTTTTTATGAATAACGGAATGTGGAATGGGCAAGAATTGATTTCTAATGAACTGATAGATGAAGCAATGAGCCCCTCGGTACCAAATCCAAATTATGGGTATATGTGGTGGCTTAATTCCAAAGGTAGCCGTAATATGGAAAATATTGATAATGATATTTTTTATGCGGCGGGATTCGGTGGAAATTTCATAATCGTAGATCAAAAAAACAATCTGGTTATTGTGACCAGATGGCTGGAGCCTTCAAAACTCGAAGAATTCCTGAATATCGTTTATAAAAATATTTAGAATGAAAAAGACCTTATTATATATCCTTGGTGGAATATTTATCGTATGGTTGCTATATTATGCATTCATCTATTTTGTACCGTACAGTGAAGGTACACGCAGCGGAGAATTGATCAAGTTTAGTCACAAAGGCGTGATTGTAAAAACCTGGGAAGGTGAAATAAGCCAGGGGATTAGCGGCGCTCAAATCTTTCAGTTTTCGGTTTTAGACAGAAATAACGATGTGATCAAAGAATTACAGGAATACGAAGGGAATTATGTAAAACTAACTTATGTTGAACGCTTTGCGACCTTTTTTTTCTGGGGAGACACTAACTATTTTATCACCGAAGTAGAGAAATCAGAAAGTCCGCATTTTAGAAAATAGCATGGAGAAATTTAAAAATATAAAAGAAAGCCAGGTAGTTATTTCAGAATTGATGCTTCCCTCCCATTCTAATTTTAATGGAAAGATTCATGGAGGCTATATTTTATCGCTATTAGATCAAATCGCTTTTGCCTGTGCCTCCAAACATTCTGCAACCTATTGTGTAACCGCGAGTGTAGATACCGTAGATTTTTTAAAACCCATTGAAATAGGTGAACTGGTCACCATGAAAGCATCGGTTAATTACGTTGGAACCAGTTCAATGGTGATAGGGATTCGTGTGGAAGCCGAAAATATTCAAACAGGTGCTAAAAAACATTGCAACTCTTCTTATTTCACTATGGTTGCAAAAGATGATAAAGGGAACTCCGTTCCCGTTCCTGGTCTTATACTAAAAACTAATGATCAGATAAGACGTTTTGCTAAAAGTATTAAACGGAAGAGTATGAAGATGAACCGAATCCAGGAATTTCATGAAACCGATTTCTCTTCTGAAAAATACCTTCACATTCTTGAAGATCATAAAGCTAAAATTGAGCGGAATTCTTGAAGTCCTTCGGATTTATATTTGCCATTTTTATTGCCATAGGAATTGCCTATTTATTTCCTCAGGGAATAGAACTGCTTCCTTTAAAAACAATTACCGATATTGGAATTGGCTTAATTTTCTTTTTTTATGGATTAAAATTATACCCGACAGAGTTTAAAGCAGGTTTGGTTAATTATAAAGTCCATATAATAATTCACCTCACTACTTTTATTGTTTTTCCCTTACTCTGCCTGCTCTGTGCGCCACTATTTGAAGATGGACTAAGATCTGATCTCTGGATCGCCTTATTTTTTCTAGGAACACTACCCTCAACCGTCTCATCGTCTGTGGTCATGGTTGCTCTGGCAAAGGGAAACTTACCCACTGCGATTTTCAATGCAAGTCTCTCAGGACTTATCGGGATTTTTGCCACTCCACTATGGATTGGTTTTATCCTTGAAAAAACGGCCGATTTTGATTTTCTGATAGTCCTTCAAAAACTCTGTTTACAGATCATAGCTCCCTTAGCTGCAGGTCTTTTTTTACAAAGATACTTTGGTGATCTCGCCAGAAGGTATGGAAGACAGCTAAGTCTTTTTGATAAGACCACTATTATTCTCATTATTTACTCAAGTTTCAGCAGCTCCTTTTCTTCAGCACTATTAAGGTCTATAGAAATCAGTGAACTTTTGAAAATGACGGGAATTGTTATTATACTTTTCTTCACTATTTTCTTTAGTCTCGCTTATTTTTCAAAAATATTAGGATTTAATAGGGAAGATAAAATTGCTGCACAGTTCTGCGGAACAAAAAAATCCCTGGTTCATGGTTCAGTCATGGTGCGGGTAATTTTTGGAAGTTCAGCCAGTTCAGGGCTCTTATTACTCCCCATCATGCTTTATCATTCTGCCCAACTCATTCTTATCGCCTGGTTTGCTGAAAAATATAGAAAAAGAGCTACAGCCAAATAACAATTTTAGCTATTTTAGAATAAAAATCATGAAATTCAACATTTTAAAGCTGATTCTTGTGGCACTTATCTTTATCTCCTGTAAAGAGGAAAAGGAATCAGTTAAAGCTGCAAAAGTTCCTGAAGCTACACAGATTGCTAAAAGTATTAGATGCTATAGCTATACTAAAAATAATGATACTATTTACCTAAGCTATACTGAACTTGATGATTCTTTTGTAGATGGAAATCTCACCTATAAAATGTTCGAGAAAGATAGTAATCGTGGCAGCTTTAAAGGAAAATGGATTGGAGACAGTTTATTTGCAGATTATGAATTTCAATCTGAAGGTTCTATTTCTACGAGAGAGATATTTTTTTATAAAACAGATGCAGGCCTAATTGAGGGCTATGGTCCTGTTAAGGATACTTTGAACAAGATAATATTTCAGGAACACAGTACGCTGGTTCTAAACGAGAACATTCTTCTAAAACCTGTAGATTGCGATTAAGGTGTTATATAAAGTACTATTTCAGAAAGATTAATCGTTAATAAGATCCAGCCGATCACAAGTAATAATCCGCCAAGTGGGGTTATTGGTCCCAGAATTTTAATCTTATTTCCATTGGCTGAACTCCATGTAAGCCCGTAGATACTAAAAGAAAAAAGTAATATTCCAATAATAAAACACCAGGCCATTATATTTTGAAGACTGGAAAGAAAAGGAAATGTAATTCCGCAAATGATGAGCACCAATGCGTGATACATTTTATATTTCACACCTGTCTCAAAACTTTTTAATTGATCTTCAGTAAATTTTTTCTTTAAAGCATGAGCGCCAAAGGCTCCGAGAATCACCGATAGTGTACCGTAGATTCCACCTACAATCAAAACAAGTTCTTTCATAAGGTTTAAAATTAAAAAGTCATTTCAGCTGAATGGGAAAGCTACTTTATAAATAGAGTTCTCCCTTCAGTCGAAATGACTTTCAGCAATAATCAAAGTATTTTATTTGCTTAAATACATTTTTCTTCTGGAATATAGATCGTAGAATTCATCATCCTTTAAACTATCTATAAATAGAATGCTCTCTCCTGTACTTTTCATCTCAGGCCCTAGCTGCTTATTCACATTATAGAATTTATTGAACGAGAATACTGGTTGTTTAATAGCATATCCCTCCAATTTAGGATTGAAATTAAAGTCTTTCACTTTCTTCTCACCAAGCATCACCTTAGTTGCATAATTCACATAAGGTTCTTTATAGGCCTTTGCGATAAAAGGTACTGTTCTTGACGCTCTTGGATTCGCTTCAATGATAAACACCTTGTCATCCTTGATCGCAAACTGAATATTGATCAATCCAACAGTGTTTAAAGCCAAAGCAATTTTCCTTGTATGGTCTTTAATTTGCTGCATCACAAGATCTCCTAAATTAAAAGGAGGTAAAAGTGCATGAGAATCCCCGGAATGAATTCCACAAGGTTCAATATGCTCCATGATTCCAATGATGTACACATCCTCTCCGTCGCAAATCGCATCGGCTTCAGCCTCAATGGCACCATCTAGATAATGGTCCAGAAGTAATTTATTGTTAGGGATCTTTCTTAGAAGATCTACTACATGCTCTTCCAGTTCATCTTTATTGATCACAATTTTCATTCCCTGTCCACCAAGAACGTAAGATGGTCTTACCAGAATAGGAAAATCAAGTTCATCTGCTAATGCCAGGGCTTCATCGGCATTTTCTGCCGTACCAAAATCTGGGTAAGGAATGTCGTTTTCCTGAAGCAGTTTTGAGAAACTCCCCCTGTCTTCCGCAAGATCCAGTGCTTCATAACTGGTTCCCATAATCTTAATACCGTATCTATCCAGCTTTTCAGCAAGTTTAAGAGCGGTTTGACCTCCAAGCTGAACAATTACACCTTCAGGCTTTTCATGTCTTATAATATCATAAATATGCTCCCAGAATACAGGTTCAAAATATAATTTATCAGCAATATCAAAATCTGTAGAAACGGTTTCAGGATTACAGTTGATCATGATGGTTTCGTAACCACATTCTGCAGCAGCAAGAACTCCATGCACACAACTATAATCAAATTCAATTCCCTGCCCTATTCTATTAGGTCCTGAACCAAGAACGATGATCTTTTTACGGTCTGAAACCTTACTTTCATTAGAAGTATAGAATTCTCCATCCTTAGAAAGGATACCTTCCTCAAATGTTGAATAATAATAAGGCGTTTCTGCTTTAAATTCAGCAGCACAGGTATCTACCAGTTTATACACACGATTTACCCCAAGCTCTTCCCTTTTATTGTAAACCTCACTTTCCAGACAATCCAGCATATGCGCTATTTGCCGGTCTGCAAAACCTTTTTGCTTCGCTTCCAAAAGAAGATCTTTAGGAAGAGAATTAATGTCAAATTTAGATATTTCGTTGTCCAGAGCGTGTAATTCCTCATATTGCTTCAGGAACCACATATCAATTTTAGTGATTTCATGAATTCTGCTTAAAGGAATTCCCATCTGGATCGCATCATAGATCACAAAAACCCTGTCCCAGCTTGGATTGGTTAATTTATCTATGATCTGGTCATAATCCTTATACCCTTTTCCATCTGCACCAAGACCGTTTCGTTTGATCTCTAATGACTGGGTTGCCTTGTGAAGCGCTTCCTGAAAAGACCTACCAATACCCATCACTTCTCCTACAGATTTCATCTGAAGGCCAAGAGTTCTGTCTGATCCTTCAAATTTGTCAAAATTCCAGCGCGGTATTTTTACGATCACATAATCCAGGGATGGCTCAAATAAAGCCGAGGTGGATTTCGTAATTTGATTATCAAGCTCATCCAGGTTATAACCCAAGGCTAATTTTGTAGCGATCTTAGCGATTGGATATCCAGTTGCTTTTGAAGCTAAGGCAGAAGATCTTGACACACGAGGATTAATTTCAATCGCGTAGACATCTTCATTTTCATCCGGACTCACCGCAAACTGAACATTACAGCCACCGGCAAAATCCCCGATACTCCTCATCATCTTTATAGCCATGTCCCGCATCTTCTGAAATGCCTTATCACTTAAGGTCATCGCAGGAGCAACGGTTATGGAATCTCCGGTATGGACTCCCATGGGATCCATATTTTCTATCGTACAGATAATTACCACATTATCATTACGATCACGAAGTAATTCTAATTCATATTCTTTCCAGCCTAATAAGGCTTTATCTATAAGCACTTCGTGAATTGGAGAAGCCTCCAGGCCACGAGTCAGCATTTCGTCAAAATCTTCGGCACGGTGTACAAATCCGGCTCCACCCCCACCCAGGGTAAAAGATGCGCGAATTACCAATGGAAAACCAAACTCCTGTGCAACTTCTTTTCCCTGAAGGTAAGAAGTCACCGTTTTAGCCGGTGCAACAGGAATATTTATTCTTCCCATTAATTGTTTGAACTGCTCCCTGTCTTCACAAATATTAATAGCATCTATATCTACACCAATAAGTTTTACATTATAATCACTCCAGATACCTTTCTCATCAGCCTCGATACAAAGATTTAAAGCCGTTTGACCACCCATGGTAGGAAGCACCGCGTCAATCTCCGGATGCTCCTTTAAAATACCAATAATAGATTTTGTGGTTAGAGGTTTCAAATACACATGATCAGCCATCGACGGATCTGTCATGATGGTTGCAGGATTTGAATTGATTAGGATTGTCTTTATTCCATCTTCCCTCAATGATCTAAGTGATTGAGTTCCGGAATAATCGAATTCACAGGCTTGTCCAATAATAATTGGACCGGATCCTATGATTAAAACGCATTTGATGTCTTTGTTTTTAGGCATGATTATGTGTTGTATTCGCTTAAAGTTGTGTTTGCAGTAAAATTAAGAAGCGTTTAGGTATAAAAAAAGGCGTTACTCAAAAAGTAACACCTTTAATATTTCAATTAATCGAAATCATTAATGTTTATGTCTGTTTTCAGAAGATACAGATAATTTCTTTCTACCCTTTGCTCTTCTTCGTGCAAGGACTTTTCTTCCGTTTGCACTTGCCATACGCTCCCTAAAGCCGTGCTTATTTTTTCTTTTCCTCTTAGATGGTTGAAACGTTCTTTTCATTGTGAATATCTTTTATCTTCTGTAAATTCGTTTTGTCTGTCTTTAAAACTGCGTGCAAATATACAAAGCTTTTTAAGTACTGCAAACACTAAATTAGAAAAATTTTTAATTGTTTTTACTACCTTTGCCGCCTGAAAATAAAGATACCTATGTTTAATAAGAATATTAAAGTCGCAATAGCCGGAATACTGATAGCTGTAGCCATCTGGCAGTTTATTGAAGGAGAAATTGGAAATGGAATATTCCTGATTCTTCTCTCCGGAATTTTTATATTCCTCTATTTTAAAAATGAAATGATCCTTTTGGCATTTCTTAGATTAAGAAAGCAGGACTTTCCGGGAGCAAAAAAATGGCTGGATAAAATTAAAGATCCTGAAAAAGCTCTGGTTAAGAAACAACAAGGTTATTACTGGTATCTTCATGGTCTCATGCTTTCACAAACCAATATCACCAAGGCTGAAAAATTCTTCAAGCGCGCTCTTAAATTGGGACTCTCTATGGACCACGATCTGGCCATGGCCAAATTAAACCTTGCCGGAATCGCGATGACCAAAAGAAGAAAAAGAGAAGCAACTATGCTACTAAATGAAGCTAAAAAGCTCGATAAGCACGGAATGATGAACGATCAAATTAGAATGATGAAAGAGCAAATGAAGAAAATATAGCATTTTAGTTATTAACACTTTAAGAACAATTTTTATTTCAACAAGTATTTAGGTACTTCAACGATATTTTTTCTCTGTAAGTCATTCCTGACATATTTTTGCGGCAAACAAGCCCCATTAATTGCATGAGAAAACTATTACTAGTTTTTTTATTTATTGGCCCCTCAGTATTTTCCCAGCAAGAAAACTTGCAGGAGAAAAGCTTTTTTACTCAGGAGCTATACATGCATCTTTCCGATTATAACCGAAAAGCAGACTTAGCATACAGGTTTAACGACTACGAAAAGGGAAAACAGCTTTTTGAGAATTTCACTAATGATCACTTAGAAGGCTCTTATATGGATAATTTTAAATTCCAGAGTCTTAAGAAGAAGGAGGTAAACCTGTATGATTATGATAAACCAGTATTTTTAATTACCTACGCTTCCTGGTGCATCCCTAGTAAAGGTGAGATCCCTGCACTTAATGAACTTGCTTCAGAATATACAGGGAAAATAGATTTTGTAGTTCTATTCTGGGATAAAAAGGATAAAGTTAAAGAGTTAGCACAACAATTTTCTTCCGATATTTCAGTAGTTTATGTTGATGAATCCAAAAACAATGGTGCTTATGTAGTTAGGCAATTAAAGCATTCGCTTGGTCTTCCAACCTGCTTTTTACTGGATAAAGATAAAAAGATCATGGATATTAGAAGAAGTGTTTTTCCTCCGATGCATACCGGAGAAGAAACCGCTTACCGTGAAAATTATATTGCCCTGGAAACTTCAATTTCCAAAAACCTCGTAAAGGAATATGACGAGGTTTATGCGGATAACATACAGGTGGAATAAATCTATTTTCTCATCTCTGGATAATAGCCTTCTTCAGGTATATCTATATAATATGTTTTTCTAGACGCATTTTTTAAATGATCATCTCTTAACCAGGGATTATGCACCTTTAAAATTTTATAATTGATATGAAATTTTTCAGCGAAATCTGGAAAGTCATTTACTACGGTATCTACTTTCACTTTTTCGACAGGGATATGCTTATATAGATCTTTATTAGTAAAGCTAAATCCATACTTTTCAGGATGATTCATAATCTCTTTCAAAGCAAGGATTCTAAATACATACCTTCCTGTTTCTTCCCCCAATAAAAGGTCATAATAATCACCTACTTTTTGTCTCTCTAATTGCTTATCTACTCCATATTGACCTGCATTGTATGAAGCTGCCGCTAAAGTCCACGAACCGAATCGTGCTTTTGCCTTTTTCAAATAATCTGCGGCCACACGAGTAGATTTTTCAATATGGTAGCGTTCATCTACATTCCCATTAATTTCCAGGCCATACTCTTTACCTGTTCCTTCTAAAATTTGCCAAAAACCTACCGCTTTTGCTGGAGATACAGCCTGAGTAAGGCCACTTTCTATGACTGCTAAATATTTAAAATCATCGGGGATGCCCTCTTCTTTCAGAATAGGTTCAATCACAGGAAAGAATTTATTAGCTCTTTTCATAAGCAATAAGGCATTTGATTGCCAATATGTATTCACCAGTAACTCACGATCCATTCTTTCAAAAACATCCGGATCGTTTAATGGAACCTCTTCACTTGCAAATTCTAAATCTTCAGGCATTGGCAAAGACATGATTTTATAGGAATCTGCCACACTCTTAGAAAGACTCTGCTCTGATCTTTTTTCATTCTTCTCTGTAGGTTCAGTCTGCTCCTGCTGTACTGCATTTATACTAACCGCGCAAACAGTAAATAAACCAACTATCAACAACCCATTCTTTAAAATTTTCATAGCTCTTTATTATTTTTTTTGTTCTCCTTTTTATTTTTCATTTTCCCCGTAATAATCAACTCAGGTAAATTTTCATTGAACCAGCGAAACCTGTTAATGATCATTATATGGGTTCCACCTTTAACAACAATGGCTTTTTCAATATTTTTGATTGGAAACACTTCATCCCTGTCTCCATGAATATGTATCACCTTTTCATCAGGTTTTTCACATTTCCAGTTCACCATGTTTTTAATAGCCCAATCTAGATACTGCTTATCTGTAATTGAAATATACTGCTTATACAACCGGGCTCTCTTCTTTAAAAAATCACCAAAGGCAAACTTTTCAAAATGATCTACATAGGTCGCCAGGCTGGTAGGAATCATTTTAAAAAGACCTGTTCTGGACGCAAACCTCATTCTTGCTGGCAACTCTTTTGTACATTTTACACTGGAAATAATAATTAATCGGTATAGATCCAGATGTTTTGCCATTTCCTGTACAATTACCCCGCCAAATGACACACCTATTAAAGCGATATTTTCGTGAAGAATATGTTTAGTCATTCTTTCTGAATACTTTTCAAGACTTTCATTAAGCTCTGGTATTTCCCATTCAAGCAAATGAACTTTAAACCTTTCCTCTGGTAAACTAAGTTTTTCAAATATTGCTGAATCTGCTGCCATACCTGGCATCAAATATACATGAGTAAGCTTCACCTCCTGTTTCATTTTAACATGTATATAACAAAGAATGCTAGCATTAAATTGTAAATTTAACCATCAAAATTACTGCTTAATACTTGACTTTCAAACTTACTAACTCACAAAAAATGGAGAAAGTAGCACATCCTGCCAATTCACGGGGAACTGCAAATTATGGATGGCTTAAGGCTAATTACTCTTTCAGCTTTGCAAATTTTTTCGATCCTAAAAGAACCCAGTTTGGTCTTTTAAGAGTATTGAATGATGATTATGTTGAAGCCGGAATGGGTTTTGGAACGCATCCCCATGAAAATATGGAGATTATTTCTATTCCTCTGCTAGGTGAGATTAGACATAAGGATTCTATGGATCATACTGAAGTGATCTCTACAGGAGAAGTCCAGGTGATGAGCGCCGGTACCGGAGTAGAGCACAGCGAATTCAACTCTTCCAAAGAAGAATTAAACTTGCTTCAAATCTGGATATTTCCTGAAAAGAATGGACTGGAACCCAGGTATGATCAAAAAGATTTTTCTGCTTTAATGGAACCGAATAAACTTATAAATATCGTTTCACCAAAATCTGATCAATCAGAAAATTCACTGTTTATAAATCAGCAGGCATATTTGCATCTTGGTGATTTTCAGGATGGCAGGAAAATTGAGTATACACTGAAGAGTAAAAACAATGGAGTCTATGTTTTTTTAATTGAAGGCGATGCGGAGGTTGAAGGAACTATACTTAAAAAACGAGACGCTTTAGGGATCTGGAACACTTCCAACATATCTCTGGAGTTTAAAAACCCATCAAAGGTTCTTCTAATTGAAGTGCCTATGAACTAAATTTACTAGAAATGAGCGATGAAGATTTAATCATTACAGACAATGAGTTTTTGAGACAATTTGAAACTCAAATAAATGAAGAACTGGCTACCATAGAATATTCACAACAGGAGAGAAAAATTTTCCTGACTAAATTAAGAATGCCTGATAATAGTGAAGACAGACAGGAAGATTTTATAAAAGCAGTGCTTGCTGAAATTAAAGAAAGAAATACACGTGTAGTTCCCACCAGTCCTGAAATTGCCGGGTTCATTAGAAAAAACAGAAGAAAATATAAAGATCTCTTACCAGTAGGTATTAATATTTAGACGGCAATAGCCTCTGGTATTTCCTCAAACCGTACCAGACCATCTCCATCAATTTCAGTTAATCTAATTTTCTGAAGGGTATTAACCTTAGTAGGATTCCACGGAGCTTTTACTTTTACGTAATTCTCAGTAAATCCATGAATATAACCTTCCTTATTTTCCCCTTCAAATAGAACCGTACCAGTATTTCCCAACTGACTTTCGTAAAATGCCCTTCTTTTTTTTGCCGACAAGCCTCTTAACATTTTACTTCTTTTCTTACGAATTTTTAGAGGTACAACAGCTTCCATATTTACAGCAGGCGTATTATCCCTTTCAGAATAAGTAAAAACATGCAGGTAAGAAATATCCAGGTCATTCAAAAAGTTATAGGTCTCAAGAAAATGCTCGTCTGTCTCCCCGGGAAATCCTACAATCACATCAACTCCAATACAAGCATTTGGCATTACCTTTCTAATTCTGCTTACCCTATCCACGTAAAGATCGCTCAGATATCTACGCCTCATGAGTTTTAAAATTTCATCGCTTCCACTCTGTAACGGAATATGGAAATGAGGAACAAATGTGCGGCTTTTGGAAACGAAATCTATAGTTTCATTTTTAAGAAGATTTGGCTCAATGGAAGAAATTCTCAGTCTTTCTATACCTTTAACTTCATCCAGTGCTTTTACTAGGTCTAGAAACGTATGTTCGTGTTTCTTATTACCAAATTCTCCTTTTCCGTAATCACCAATATTTACGCCTGTAAGTACAATTTCTTTTATACCCTGGTTAGAAATTTCAGATGCATTATTTAAAACATTTTCCAGCTTATCACTTCTGGAAATCCCCCTTGCTAAAGGAATAGTACAATAGGTACATTTATAATCACAACCATCCTGAACCTTTAAAAATGCCCTGGTTCGATCTCCAATCGAATAAGAACCAACATAGAAATCGGCTTCATTGATCTCACAGGAGTGAACCTCTCCTAAATCGTTCTTGGTAAGATCGTTAAGATAATCTGTGATTTTAAATTTTTCAGTAGCTCCTAAAACCAGGTCTACACCATTTACAGCGGCAAGTTCTTCTGGTTTTAACTGGGCATAACATCCTACGGCAATCAGGAAAGCATTTTCATTTGCCTTCTGAGCCTGTTTCACAATAGTCTTGAATCTTTTATCAGCATTTTCGGTAACCGAACAGGTGTTTATCACGTAAATATCAGCCTTTTCTGAAAACTCTACACGTTGGAAACCTTCATTCTCAAAGGATCTCGCGATAGTTGAAGTTTCTGAAAAATTCAGTTTACAACCCAATGTATAAAATGCGACTTTTTTAGATTCCATAGACTACTTTTTACTTCCAATATTTAAATCGGGCTGCAAAGATACCAACTAAAAATGTTTCTATAAAATGATCTTAAAAACTGTAATATCAAGACAATGTAAAAGTTATCTTGAGACATGGCATTTTTAAGTATATTTCGATGATTTTTATTCAAAATAAAGTGATGAACTACGGGACTATCTATAGCACTAAATCTACTGTTAATCAAAATCTTAGTGCGCATAGTGATGAAGTTTCAAAGAGATCATATTCTGGCTCTCAATTTCAACAGGTGTTGCATCGAGGTCGTATTTCAGATGAAGATATTGAAAAATTCTACTCAGGTATTCTTATAGCGCATAAGAAGAAAAACTACAAAGTACTGGCGATTGCTGCAATACTTTTTCTTTTTTTAGGGTTTCTTTTTTATTTTTTAGTAGTCTAGCTACGTCTCCATTTCGAAGAATAATCAAAAATATGCTGTAAGATATTTTTATCTTCTCCTGTTAACTCAATTCCTCTACGCTTCATCACTAATTCAACTGTTTCAAATACTTTCTCCAGTTTATAGGTAGAAGTGCCTCCACTTCCACCCCAACTAAATCCTGGAATAAAATTTCTGGGAAACCCGCTACCAAAAATATTGGCACTAACACCTACGACCGTCCCTGTATTAAACATTGTATTAATACCACATTTGCTATGATCTCCCATGATCAACCCACAAAATTGCAAGCCGGTTTTTGCAAAATTCTCGGTATTATAATTCCATAATCTTACCTCGGCATAATTATTTTTAAGGTTGGAGTTATTCGAGTCAGCTCCTATATTGCACCATTCGCCTAACACCGAATTTCCAAGGAAACCATCATGACCCTTATTAGAATTTTGAAAAAGAACCGAGTTATTTATTTCCCCTCCGGCCCTGCAATTTGGCCCAATGGTGGTTGGCCCATATATTTTAGCTCCCAGCTTAACTGTAGCGCTTTCACCTAATGCAAATGGGCCTCTAATTAAAGAACCTTCCATAACAATGGCGTCTTTGCCAATATAGATTGGGCCCGTAGAAGCGTTTAGACTACAATTTTCTACAACAGCACCATTTTCTATGAAAATATTCTCAGGACATTTAACATAGTTAGATTCATCAATTTTTTGGGAATTCCTATTGGTACATAATAACCCAAAGTCCATTTCTATGGCTTTCCCATTCTTTGAGAAAATGTCCCAGGTGTGCTCTATTTTAATCGTTTCAGCTTCCAGAACTATAGCGTTTAATTCCTGGAGATCAACCCCTTTATCACCCTTTTGAAAATATGCAATAGCATCCTCATTTAATATAAGTTTCTGGTTTTCTCTTAAAGACTTAATTTTTTCAGCTATTTCCTGGGTTGGCAGATAAGATGAATTAATGAAGATATTTTCATCTTCAAGCTTCAATGGCCATTTGCCACTTAAGTATTCTTCTGTTTTTGTAGAAGTTTCTGTATCTAACAATTTCTCCCATTTTTCCCTGATAGTCATAATTCCTACTCGCAGATCTGCAACGGGACGGGTAAAGGTAAAAGGTAAAAGGTCATTTCTGGAGGGACCGTCAAAAAGAATAAAGTTCATCGTTATTGAAATTTCATCAAAATTAATAGTTCCTGAACAACAAAAAAGGAATTCTCAAAAAATCATTAATGCAAAAAGCCGCTAAAAAGCGGCTTTATATATTTTCATAAAACAAGGAAAACTACTTTTTCTTGAATTTTGAGTATTTATTCTTGAACTTATCAATTCTACCTGCACTATCCACAAGCTTAGTTTGACCTGTATAGTAAGGGTGAGAAGTTCTGGAAATTTCCAGTTTTATCAACGGGTATTCAGTTCCGTCAACTTCAATGCTTTCTTTTGTCTTTGCAGTAGATTTTGTAATGAACACGTCTTCATTAGACATATCTTTAAAAGCTACTAATCTATAATTTTCCGGATGGATTCCCTGCTTCATCGCTTTGATCTTTTTATTTTCGAGGTGCAAATTTAACTAATAACTCCTGAACTACAAACAAAATTGAAAAAATTTTTATTGATTTCAGAATGTAACGTTTTGCTATATTTGTTAACTAACTGCTAAACTTATCAAACTTCAACTAACTCATGGAAAATCCAGCTAAAAAAATTTCAACTTCTTATGGTGTCTATTTAGGACTTGCCTTAATTTTAATTGTAGTATTAGCTTACGCCTTTGATCTCACTTTGTTTACAAAATGGTGGTTTGGAATATCGCTTCTGGCATTTGTGGTTATTATGGCTACAATGTCTACAAGCAAAGCTAAAAAAGTGAGCACAAGTCTGTTCAAATTTAAAGATGCTTTTGGAGCCTATTTTCTAACTGTATTTATAGGAACCTTTATATCTTTAATTTTTGGAATAATTCTTTTTAATGTTATAGATCCAGATGCTGCAGAAACCCTTACAGAGCTTACTATAGAATCTACCAGGGAAATGATGGCCGGTTTTGGTGCTCAGGAAGCACAAATTAATGAGGCGCTTGAAAAAATGCAAAATGAAAATCAATATTCTATAATGAATCAGTTAAAAGGATACGGGTTTCAGTTGATTATGTATGCGGTTATTGGTCTTATCGTTGCATTGGTAATTAGAGAAAAAGATAAAACAAACGTTTAATTAATGCAGATATCGGTTGTAATACCACTTCTTAACGAAGAACAATCTTTAGTAGAATTATATAATTGGATCGCAAAAGTACTGCGATCCAATTCCTTTTCTTATGAGATCATATTTATAGATGATGGTAGTACAGATGGCTCCTGGCGTACTATAGAATCACTTTCAAATAATGATGTTCGGGTTAAAGGCATTCGTTTTAATCGCAACTACGGAAAATCACAGGCATTACATGCAGGTTTTCTAAAAGCTCAGGGAGATGTTGTAATTACAATGGATGCAGATCTTCAGGACAATCCAGAGGAGATTCCTGAATTATATAATATGATCGTTAAAGAAAATAACGATCTGGTCTCAGGCTGGAAAAAGAAACGCTATGACAATGTGATTACCAAGAACCTTCCTTCTAAGGTCTTCAATGCTGCGGCACGAAAAACTTCCGGAGTAAAACTTCACGATTTTAATTGCGGATTAAAAGCATATAGAAATGAAGTCATAAAAAATATTGACGTTTATGGTGAAATGCACCGGTATATTCCCGTTTTGGCAAAAAACGCGGGTTTTTACAATATCACCGAAAAAGAAGTTCAGCATCAAGCCAGGAAATATGGAAAGACAAAATTTGGTGTAAGCCGTTTTATTTATGGTTTTTTAGATCTTATAAGTATCTGGTTTCTTTCAAAATTTGGACGCAGACCGATGCATCTATTCGGGGCACTGGGAGTACTTATGTTTATAATTGGTTTTATTTCAGCTGGATGGATAGGACTTTCAAAACTTTATAAATTATACCATGGGATGCCGAATATTCTCGTGGTAGACAATCCATGGTTCTATATTTCACTCGCAGTAATGATCATAGGTACCCAGTTTTTTCTAGCCGGATTCCTGGGTGAACTTATATTAAGGTCTAAGAGAGAGAAAGAACGATATCTTATAAAGAAAACCACTTCTAATATTTAGCAGCTTTCAAGGATTAATCCTTATTTTTGCTATGTAAAATAATCTAATTATGGCTACTATTAAACCTGAAATTCTTCAGAAAGCCGAAGCATGGCTATCCGATATTTTTGATAATGAAACCAGGTCTGAAGTAAACAGGCTTATAGAACAGAATCCAAAAGAACTGGAAGAAAGTTTCTATAAGAATGCTGAATTTGGTACCGGTGGAATGCGAGGAGTCATGGGAGTTGGAACCAATCGCATCAATAAATATACGCTTGGGAAAAACACACAAGGTCTTTCAAACTATTTGAAGAAATCCTTTCCGAACAAAGAAATTAAGGTTGCCATAGCTTACGATTGCAGAAATAATAGTCAGGAACTTGCCAGGGTTGTAGCTAACGTCTTTTCAGCAAATGGAATCAAAGTATTTCTATTTTCAGAATTAAGACCAACACCAGAACTTTCATTCGCAGTAAAGAAATTAGATTGTCAATGTGGAATTGTATTAACAGCTAGCCACAATCCGCCAGAATACAATGGCTATAAGGTATACTGGGAAGATGGCGGTCAATTGGTGCCCCCTCAGGACACTGATCTGGTTGAAACTATCAATGCCCTGGAATATTCAGCGATAAATTTTAAAGCAAATGAAGAACTGATCCAGGAGATAGATACTGAAGTTGACAAAGCTTTTGCCGAGGCATCTGTTGAAAACGGAAGTTTTTCTAATTCAGCTTCAGCTCGAGAAAGTTTAAACATTGTTTTTACTTCACTTCACGGAACTTCCATCACTATGGTGCCGGAAGTTTTAAAGAAAGCTGGATTTACCAATGTTCACATCGTAGAAGAGCAGCGCGAACCCAATGGTAATTTTCCTACAGTAAAATCTCCAAACCCTGAAGAACCGGAAGCTCTTAAAATGGCACTGGAACTTGCAGAGGAAAAAAATGCCGATATCGTAATTGGAACCGATCCTGATTGTGATCGTCTTGGTGTTGCCGTTAGAAACCTAAAAGGAGAGATGGTTTTACTCAACGGAAATCAAACGATGCTCGTCATGACATGGTTTCTTCTGGAAGAATGGAAAACACAAGGCAAAATTAAAGGAAATGAGTTTGTGGCTTCTACCATAGTTTCCACTCCCATGCTGAAGAATCTTACAGAAGATTTTGGCGTAAAATATATGGAAGTGCTTACCGGCTTTAAATGGATCGCAAAATTAATAAAAGATCATCCAGAAATGGATTTTATTGGCGGAGGCGAAGAAAGTTTTGGCTATATGGTGGGTGATTTTGTTAGGGATAAAGATGCAGTTACCGCCACCCTACTGGCTTGCGAGATCGCGGCTAAAATGAAAGCTGAAGGCAAATCTTTTTACGAAAAACTTCTTGAACTTTACACAGTATACGGTTTGTACAAAGAAGAACTTATTTCATTGGTAAAGAAAGGAATCCAGGGAGAACAGGAAATTAAGCAGATGCTGATCGATCTTAGAGAAAATCCATGGGAAGAGATCGATGGAGAAAAAGTAGTATTAGTTGAAGATTATAAAACCTCTATTGCTAAAAACACTCAGAACCATACTGAAGAAAAAATTACGACCCCTAAATCTAACGTTCTTATCTATTACACTGAGAATGGTACAAAGATCGCCGCCAGACCAAGTGGAACTGAACCAAAGATTAAATTCTATATCAGTGTAAACTCAGAATTAAATGCGGTTAAAAACTATGCTGCAGAGGATCAAAAATTGAGTGCTAAAATTGCCCGAATCAAAGAAGAATTAAAACTGGGCTAACCTATTTTAAATGACCTACTTCAGGAAAATACTTGAGTTCGCAAAGCCTTATAAACAATTTGCGATACTAAATATTATTTGCAATATTTTTTATGCGATCTTCAGCACCTTATCATTTATAGCCTTAATACCGGTTATACAGGTATTATTTGATAAAACGAAACGGGTTTCTAAAAAACCAGTTTGGGATGGACTTCGTGGTGCAAAAGACTATGTTACAGATTATTTTAATTATGAGGTTACTCAAAAGGTTAATGAAGATGAAGTTGCTGCCCTAGTTTTTATTTGTGGTATTGTAGTCTTGCTGTTTTTTCTTAAAAATTTATTCGGCTACCTGAGTTCGTTTTTTCTAACATTTTTGAGAAATGGGGTTTTAAGGGATGTTCGCGATGCGATGTATAAAAAAATTCTGGAACTTCCGGTTTCTTACTTTTCCGAAAAAAGAAAGGGTGATACCATTTCAAGAATCACGGCAGATGTAAATGAAGTACAAACCTCCTTTTTATCGATTCTTGAATTAATTGTTAGAGAGCCTCTTACGATCCTGTTTACCATAATCGCAATGCTGTTAATGAGTGCCAAATTAACCTTATTCGTTTTTATTTTCCTTCCTATTTCCGGCTTTATAATTTCGCTCATTGGAAAACAACTAAAAAAACAATCAAATTTAGCGCAGGAAGAAAATGGCCATTTTCTGAGTATTGTGGAAGAAACTCTTTCCAGCCTAAAGATCGTTAAGGGATTTAATGCTGAAAAAAGATTTTATAATCGATTTCAAAACTCAACAAACAGACTGAATGACATTTTAAACAAGCTGATCAACAGGCAGAATATGGCTTCTCCTACCAGTGAGTTCCTTGGTATATTTGTAATAGTGATCATTCTTTGGTTTGGAGGAAATATGGTCTTGGTGGAAGAAACCCTGGATGCCGCCACTTTTATCGCTTTTTTAGGTCTTGCATACAATATTCTCACCCCTGCGAAACAAATTTCTAAAGCTTCCTACAGCGTTAAAAAGGGTAATGCAGCAGCAGAACGTATTCTTGCGGTACTTGAAACTCCGTCAACGATTACAGATGTGCCAAATGCGCTGGATAAAAAGGAATTTGAAAAAAACATCAGTATTGAAAATATTAGTTTCGGTTACGAAGATGAAAAAGTATTGAAGAATTTCAGCATCGAAGTCCCAAAAGGAGAAACTGTTGCTTTAGTTGGTCAATCTGGATCTGGGAAGTCCACCATCGCGAATTTAATTACCCGCTTCTACGATGTGAACGAAGGAAGAATAAAGGTAGATGGTATAGATATTCGTGAAATAAAGAAATCTTCGTTACGTGATCTTATGGGGCTGGTAACCCAGGATTCAATCTTGTTCAATGATAGTATTCGAAACAATATTTTATTAGGTAAAGAAGATGCTACAGATGAAGAAATTATTGATGCCTTAAAAATAGCCAATGCATGGGAGTTTGTGAAAGAATTACCAGCACAGCTCGATACCAATATTGGTGATAGCGGAAATAAATTGAGCGGTGGTCAAAAGCAGCGTTTATCTATTGCTAGAGCAGTATTAAAAAACCCTCCGATAATGATCCTTGATGAGGCAACTTCTGCTTTGGACACAGAAAGTGAGAAACTGGTGCAAAAAGCACTGGAGAATATGATGAAGAATAGAACATCTGTGGTCATCGCTCATCGATTATCAACCATTCAAAACGCCGATAAAATTGTCGTTATGCAAAGGGGTGAGATCGTAGAACAGGGAAAACACCAGGAGTTAATCGCCTCTAACGGAACCTATAAAAAGCTGGTAGAAATGCAATCTTTTGAATAGTGATAAATTTTGAAATTTCAGCCTTCTTTATTTAGACAATTCACCAGCCTTAATTGCTTTTTGATAATTTGCTCTTATCTCAGGAAAGCTACCAAAGAACTTTTTACCATCTTTCCTTTTCAAACTTACCATTGTATTATTACCACTAGTCTTTATTTTGGTTACCTCAACAAGGGCTCCATCAAGCTGATCGTAATTTAAAGTTCCTCCTTTTTTAATGATAAAGTTTGGTTTTGGAAGTTTTATAAATGAGTAGTTATAATCTTCAGAACTTTCAATGACAAGGGTCTCCCCTACTTTAATATCATTTGAAACCTGGGCTTGACCAGACACTGAGACAAATATTATTAATATCAACGAAATTAAGTATAGAGATCTCATAATATGAAAATTTTTATTTCATAAAGATAAGAAAATACAAAAATAAAAAATGGATGATATAATTAAATACCATCCATTTTTATCAAAATTATTTCCACTTTGGGGCAAATGAAAATAATGAGATTCAATTCAATTTTTATAGGGGCAAAAAAAGGATTAAATCATGTTGTTGAGTCAAATATATACTAAAGTATCATGTCAAACAAAAATTTAACGCTTTTTATCACATTTTTTTACCTTTAAACGAATCAAATTATCATGTTTGCGTTTATTTTCCTACAAACAGATCCTGCATTTTTCCTTTTATAAGCCTGAAGCTTTCAATATCTTTACACGCAGTAATTTTCCAGATTTGCAAAATTCCGAAGATATATTAGTAAGCCGATTACAGGACAGCACTTCCTCTCAGGAAGCTTTCAGAGAGCTTATATCTGAATATAAGGAACGACTTTACTGGCATATTAGGAATATTGTAAAAAATCATGATGATACAGATGATATATTGCAGAATACATTTCTAAAAGTTTACAAAAACATAAATCAATTTAAGGGGGATAGTAAACTTTACACCTGGATGTATAGAATTGCAACTAATGAGTCTATTACTTTTTTAAATAAAAAAGCGCGAAGACTAAGCATCACCTCTGAAGAATTACAAAATAAGATCATTGATAACCTGGAAAGCGATGTCTATTTTGATGGTAATGAGATCCAGTTGAAATTACAGAAAGCTATTGCTACTTTACCCGAAAAGCAGCAACAGGTATTCGTTATGAAGTATTTTGAGGAGCTTAAGTACCGGGAAATGTCAGAATTACTAGATACCAGCGAAGGTGCATTAAAAGCATCCTATCACATTGCAGCAAAAAAAATTGAAGAATATTTAAAGTCCAATTAAACCATTACACAAAATTTGAGTCATAGAAGTGATGAAAACCAATAAGTCTACATATTCGCAAAACTCTGGCTTCAAAGTCCCTAAAGATTATTTCGGGAATTTTGAGACTGAGATGATGAATAGACTGGAAGATGAAAATTCTTATGATCTTCCAACTAGTGAAACTGGGTTTTCTGTGCCTGCAGGCTATTTTGCATCCCTGGAAGAAAAAATAATCAGTAAAAACAATAATGAGCCTCGTGTAATTAGCTTATTTAGGAAGGAATATCTGTTTTATGCTGCTGCCGTAGCTGCAATTTTTGTATTAATGCTTGGAAATTTCTTTAAAACAGGCAGCGATCAGCCACTTGGCTGGGATGATATTGAAATTTCAGCCTTAGAAAATTATATTGATGAAGGTTACGATATGGGATATATAGAATTAAATGCTTCAGAATATTCAGATTATGTTTTTGAAGATGGCAAACTTGTTGATGATTCAGATTTCAACACGGTCAATTCTGATGCTGTTTTTGATTATATTGATGAAAACATGGAAGACCCTAGCCTTATTTTAGAATAAACTATGAAGAAATTTGTATTAATAGTATTAGTTCTTTTTTCTACTTCTCACATGATGAGCCAGGAGGAAGATAGAGACGCTCAAAGAGAACGTATAAAAGCTCTTAAAGTAGCATTTCTTACTCAGGAATTAAATCTAAATAATAAACTTGCTGAAAAATTCTGGCCTATCTATAATGAGTATGAGTCGAAGAAAAGAGAATTACATAAAAGAGAACATATAGAGCTTGAGAACGTAGAATGTATTGATGAAGATAGCGCTAATGATCTTCTTGATGAATTCCTCTCTGTTGAAAATGAAGAATATAAGATCAAGAAACAGCTTTTTAAAGACCTTAAACAGATTATTTCAGCGAAAGATATTATCAAGCTGCATAAACTCGAAGATGAATTTCATAAAAAACTTATAAAAGAATATCGATCTAAGCGTGAGCGTAAAGATAATAACAGCAGTGAGTAGTAAATAAAACTATTCATATTTAGTTTTTTGGTTAGTTAGTAGTTATAATCCGGCAGATTCTTTGATCTGTCGGATTATTTCTTTCTACCGAAAGATCAATTTTGCTATCCTTCCCTTGCCGGCAGCATACGCCAGGGTATCATTTACAAATCTCAAAGTATAGAAGCCTTCATCAGATAATTTCTCCCAGGAGTTACCACCATCTTTACTATAATGAATGCCAGTGAAACCCGTAGCTAAAATTTCATTTCCTTCAGAGTTTGGAACATATCTAACACTACTCTTGTAACCTGGAGCTTTTCCTTCTGCAACTAATTTCCATGTTTTACCACCGTCTTTCGTAACAGCCTTATTTCCTTTATTCCCTTCCGCATTGGTATAATCACCTCCGATGATAATTCCAGTCTGCTCATCATAAAAATCTAAGCTATAACCTCCGGTTGTTGATTTTCCCTGTATAAGGGGTGTTTCAAAAACACTCCAGGAGTTTCCTTTATCTGGAGAGAAAAGGATTCTGGATTTCATTCCTCCGGTAAGTAACCAGGTCTTATCTCCTTTAACAACGATATTAGAATTACTTGCAGCAAAAGCAGCTTCCCCTTCAGCAGCCTGCGGTAAATTTTCACATTCTAATTTACTCCAGCTCTTTCCTCCATTCCGGGTAATTATTATGGAAATGCATTCATCGGTTGGATCTCCCATGGCTACACCTTCTTTATCATTCCAGAAAACCATGGCATCGTAAAATGCTTTTTCATCTTCTTCTTTATAAACCAGTTCCATTTTTCCTGAATCTCCTGTTTTAAACAACAATGCCGGACTTGCAACACTCAACATAAAAAAGTCATTTGAAGTACTTGCAATTGCTCTGTATTCAGGAACTATCGTATCAAATTTTTGAATATTGGTCTTCCAGGTTTTTTGAGTAGAATTGTATAGACCATACATTCCGTTATTTCCGGCAAATGCCAGGTTTTGCCCAATAACTTCTATAGCTCTTACACTTAAAGAATCATCCTCCAGTATCACGTTAGTTTCAACAGAACTAAAATATTCAGATTTGTTATTTTCAAGGTTTCCGGCCGTATTTTCTTTTGAAGACTCTTTACATGCAAAGGCCAATAAAATCAATAAAAAACTTATTTTTCTCATATTGGGAATTTGGTTCAAATATAAATTATTCCGAATCAAAAAAACGTAACTTTGCGGCTTTAAAGAATATTTATGCGCCTACACAGGAATCTTGTTTTTGCTACCGTTGATGCTTTAGCTGAAATATTTAATGAAGGAAAATATGCCGATAAGGTCATAGCAAATACCCTGAAAAGGGATAAACGCTGGGGATCTAGAGACCGCGGATTTATTGCAGAAACTACTTATGACATTGTGAGATGGAAAAGACTTTACGCTGAAATAGCTGAAGTAAAAGAACCATTTAAGAGAGAAGATATTTTTAGAATGCTTGCAGTTTGGTGTGTGCTAAGAGGTGTGAAGATTCCCGACTGGCCACAATTTGAAAAAACTCCTGAAAGACGTATAAAAGGCAGGTTTGATGAGCTAAGTAGAATTAGAAAATTTAGAGAGTCCATTCCAGATTGGATGGATGAGCTTGGAGAAAAAGAATTAGGAGAGAAAGTATGGACAAAAGAAATTCATGCACTAAATGAACAGGCTCCTGTAGTAATTAGAGTAAATAATCTTAAGACCAACTCAAAGGAATTAGCTGCAAAACTTAGTGAAGAAGGTGTAGAAACCAATCCTATCCGAAATTATCCCGAGGCACTGGAACTAAAGGAAAGAGCTAATATCTTTAAAACAAAAGCTTTTCAGGATGGTCTATTTGAAGTACAGGATGCCAGTTCTCAAAGAGTTGCCGAGCTACTTGATGTGAAACCAGGAATGCGAGTAGTAGATACCTGTGCGGGTGCTGGAGGAAAAACGCTGCATCTGGCAGCCTTGATGGAAAATAAAGGACAGATCATTGCCCTGGATATCTATGGTAATAAATTAAAGGAACTCAAAAGAAGAGCTAAAAGAGCTGGTGCCCATAATGTAGAAACCAGAAGTATTGATTCTACAAAAGTGATCAAAAAACTTTATAATTCTGCAGATAGGGTTCTTATAGATGCGCCTTGTAGCGGATTAGGTGTCCTAAGCCGAAATCCTGACGCCAAGTGGAAACTTCAACCGGAGTTTCTGGAAAAGATCAAAAATACGCAGTTAGAGATTTTAGAAAAGTATTCAAGAATTGTAAAAGAGGGCGGGAAATTAGTATATGCTACCTGTTCTATTCTACCTTCAGAAAATGAAAAGCAGGTTCAGAAATTCTTAAAAACAGAAATTGGTCGGGATTTTAAGCTATTAAAAGAGAAAAAAATTCTGTCAAACGAAAGTGGCTATGATGGTTTCTATATGGCTTTATTGCAGAAGGATTAAGACGATATCTTAAAAGATCATTTTCTTCAAGATGGAACAAGTATAGGATGAGATGGGAATATTTTAAAACGCTCATTTTTATTGAATCCCAATAAGTTTCAATTCATTATCCGGTGCATGCAAAAAGATTCCTGTTACTTCTTCCTGGTTCTCGATCTTAAGAGATAGTTCTTCACACAAATTATCACAATCTATAGTATATTCATCCAAAAGAGAGAATTGTTCACCTGTACCATTCAAAAAATTAGTGCCTCCCCATTTTAGTTTAATTTCAAAGCTCTCGTTGTCGTCTACCTTCTCCCTGGCATTGATACTTTGCAACGTATACTGAATTGAGGATGCATCCTGAAGTGGGTTAGGAACTGTTTCCTTTTTTACAGTAAGTTCGTACAAATATCCAGATGAATAATCAAACCCTTCAATGTTATCATAAAAATAAGTCCACTCTGCCCCTCCTATTGCCTCAGCTTCCTGAACTAATAATGTAAGTTGCGGAGCACTTCCAAAACCGGTTTGTTTAAAATGATTTACACGCATTTCTATTATTTCAGCCTCATTATCTTTATCTCTAATTAGCGAACAGGAACTTATTCCCATAAGAATGAGAATGGTCATTGCTGGTATAATACGGTTATTGGTATACATCCCTGAAGTTTTTGATTGATACTATTAAGATAGTGTTTATTCAAAAAAATTAAACTTTAACTTTCTTAAATTATTTAATCTCCCCGATAAAAAATCATAAATTTGTGCTTTTCAAAAACAACACAAACACAATATAAATGATCCTTTTCTTCGGAAACCAAACTACCAAGGTTTTTGCTGTGGAAACACACTCAGAACTTTCAGCCCAGGAAATTTCAAAACTAAACTGGCTTTTCGGAAATACTCAACAAATAAATAAATCTGCGCTGGCAGATTTTTTTGTTGGTCCCCGTGCCGCAATGATCACACCATGGAGTACCAATGCGGTGGAGATCACTCAAAATATGGGTATTCATGGCCTTATAAGAATTGAAGAGTTTTTGAGAGTAGATAAGCATTTTCATGATTTTGACCCGATGCTTTCTCAAAAATATGAAAGCCTAGATCAGGACATTTTTGATATTCATGTAAATCCAGCTCCAATAATAGAAGTAGATGATATTGAAGCTTTTAATCAAAAAGAGGGTCTTGCATTAAATACAGAAGAAGTAGAATATCTGGAAAAGCTCGCTGATAGATTGGGTAGAAAACTTACAGATTCTGAAGTGTTTGGTTTTTCCCAGGTAAATTCTGAACACTGTAGACATAAAATTTTCAACGGAACGTTTGTGATAGACGGTGAGGAAAAACAAGAGTCCCTCTTCAAACTCATTAGAAAAACTTCAGAAAAGAATCCTAACGACATTGTTTCTGCATACAAGGATAATGTTGCTTTCGTAAAAGGCCCAAGAGTGGAGCAGTTTGCTCCAAAAGCTCCTGATGTTCCCGAATATTATCAGGTAAAAGACTTTGATTCGGTAATCTCGATTAAAGCTGAAACACATAACTTCCCAACTACAGTAGAACCTTTTAATGGAGCAGCTACAGGTAGCGGTGGAGAAATTCGCGACAGGCTTGCTGGAGGAAAAGGTTCATTGCCCCTGGCAGGAACGGCTGTTTACATGACCTCGTATTCCCGTCTTGAAAAAGATAGAAAATGGGAATCCGGAATGAAGGAAAGAAACTGGCTTTACCAAACTCCTATGGATATCCTGATCAAAGCTTCCAATGGCGCTTCTGATTTTGGAAATAAATTCGGGCAGCCATTGATCTCAGGATCTGTCCTCACTTTTGAACATTCAGAACATGACAGAGCTCTTGGGTATGACAAAGTGATTATGCTTGCCGGAGGAATTGGATATGGAAAAAAGGATCAGGCTTTAAAGGATGTTCCGAATAAAGGAGATAAAATTGTAGTTCTTGGGGGAGAAAACTATAGAATTGGAATGGGCGGTGCAGCAGTTTCGTCGGCAGATACCGGTGAATTCAGTAGTGGTATTGAACTAAATGCGATTCAACGTTCCAATCCAGAAATGCAAAAACGTGCTGCAAACGCAGTTCGTGGAATGGTAGAGATTGATGAGAATCCAATTGTATCTATCCATGATCATGGTGCCGGCGGACATTTAAACTGTTTAAGTGAACTTGTTGAGGAAAAAGGCGGAAAAATAGACCTGGATGCTCTACCAGTTGGAGACCCAACACTTTCAGCGAAAGAAATCATTGGAAACGAATCCCAGGAAAGAATGGGACTGGTAATAGGTGAGGCTGAAATTGCTCAGTTAAGAAGAGTAGCAGACAGAGAACGCTCCCCAATGTATGAAGTTGGGAATGTAACCGGGGATCATCGTTTTACTTTTGAAGGAAAAAAATCAGGTCAGAAACCTATGGACCTGGAACTCTCAGATATGTTTGGGAGTTCTCCAAAGACGATCATGACCGATAAAAAAATTAAAAGGGATTATGAAGATGTGAACTATAACACGTCTAAAATTCATGATTACCTAAATCAGTTATTACAATTGGAAGCTGTAGCCTGTAAAGACTGGTTAACAAATAAAGTAGACCGTTGTGTCTCTGGCCGGGTTGCTAAACAACAAACCGCGGGACCTCTTCAGTTACCACTTAATAACTGCGGAGTAATGGCACTGGATTATAAAGGAAAAGAAGGGGTGGCGACCTCCATTGGGCACTCCCCTATTTCTGCGCTGATAGATCCGGTTGCAGGATCAAAAAATTCTATTGCAGAAGCGCTTTCAAATATTGTCTGGGCGCCATTGGAAAAAGGCCTGAAATCTATCTCACTTTCGGCTAACTGGATGTGGCCTTGTAATAATGAAGGTGAAGACGCAAGGTTATATGAGGCTGTTGAAGGAATCTCAAAATTTGCCATTTCGCTTGGAATTAATGTCCCCACTGGAAAGGATTCGCTTTCCATGAAACAGAAGTATAAGGACCAGCAGGTAATATCCCCAGGAACGGTTATAATTTCTGCAGCCGGGCATTCCAATGATATTTCAAAGGTAGTGGAACCTGTATTACAGAAAAACGGTGGAGATATTTACTATATCAATCTTTCTCAGGATAAATTCAAACTTGGTGGTTCCTCGTTTGCTCAAATACTAAATAAAGTTGGTCGTGAGGTTCCCACTATCAAGGATGATAAAAAATTTGCTGAAGCTTTTAATGCTATTCAGGAATTAATAAAAGATGATCTTATTCTGGCGGGACATGATGTCGCTTCTGGTGGATTGATCACTACACTCTTGGAAATGTGCTTTGCAGATGTCATGCTTAGTGCAGATTTAAATCTTTCTGCCCTAAAGGAAAATGACATCATTAAATTACTTTTCAATGAAAACTGCGGAATTGTATTTCAGGCTAAAGACAGTAAAGTAGAAGAAATTCTAAAAGAGAAAAAAATTGAATTTTTCAATATTGGAAAAGTTATAGAGAGCGAAGAGCTTAAAATTAAAAATACGGGGGCGAACCTAAGCTTTAATATTCCGCAACTTAGAGATACCTGGTATAAAACCTCCTTTCTACTTGACGAAAAACAAAGTGGAATTGATAAGGCCACAGAACGTTTTCATAACTATAAAGAACAACCCCTGGAATTCAAATTCCCGGAACACTTTACCGGAAAATTACCTGAACTAGAATCTAGCAAACCAAAGATCAAGGCGGCCATCATACGTGAAAAAGGTTCAAATTCTGAGCGTGAGATGGCTCGGGCAATGTATTTAGCAGGCTTTGACGTGAAAGATGTACATATGACCGATCTAATATCGGGACGAGAAACTCTTGAAGATATTCAGTTTATTGCCGCTGTGGGCGGATTTTCGAATTCCGATGTACTCGGTAGCGCTAAAGGCTGGGCCGGAGCTTTTCTATATAATGAGAAAGCAAAAACAGCACTGGATAAGTTCTTTGCTAGAAAAGATACACTTTCACTGGGAGTATGTAATGGTTGCCAGTTGTTTATAGAATTAGGATTGATCAATCCTCAACATGAACAAAAACCAAAAATGCTTCACAATGAATCACATAAATTTGAATGTAATTTTACTTCTGTAGAAATTCAGAAAAATAACTCTGTAATGTTATCTACCCTTGCTGGAAGCAAGCTTGGGATCTGGGCGGCTCATGGGGAAGGTAAATTTAGCTTCCCTTATGAGGAAGAGAAATATAATATTGTTGGTAAATACGGGTATGAAGGATATCCGGCCAATCCTAATGGATCACATTATAATACAGCTGTCTTAACTGATGACACTGGAAGGCACCTGGTAATGATGCCGCATTTAGAACGTTCTACTTTTCAATGGAATTGGGCTAATTATCCAAAAGGAAGAAAAGATGAAGTTTCTCCCTGGCTGGAAGGATTCGTGAATGCTAGAAAATGGCTGGAAAAGAAGCAATAAGCCGGTTATTTTATGATTTATATTGAAGGGATGTTAAAAACATCCCTTTTTTTTTGAATTATCAATTTGAAGTAGCCCTCTTTTTTGCTATTTTGCAAGGTATATCTAAAATTCTTCAACTACATGAATGAAATAAAACGTCTTTTCGACTTTCCATATTACCAGCTTGAAAATCATCCACTGGATGAAGCATTAGCTACAAAATATGATGGCAAATGGGAAACTCTTTCGACTCAGGAATATATTAATCAGGCAAATAAAATAAGTCGTGGTCTTTTAAGATTAGGGGTCAAACCAAATGATAAGATAGCCATTATATCTACCAGTAACAGAACCGAGTGGAATGTGATGGACGTTGGAATACTACAAATTGGTGCGCAAAACGTTCCTATTTATCCGACTATTTCTGAAGATGATTATGAATATGTTCTAAATCATAGCGAAGCAACTTATTGTTTTGTTTCAGATGAAGAAGTTTTGGAAAAAGTAAATAGAATTAAAGGTACTACACAACTTAAAGAGGTGTATAGTTTTGATAAAATTGCAGGTTGCCAGAACTGGAAAGAAATTCTCAAGAGCGGTGAGGATAAAGAAAATCAGGATGAAGTAGAAAAGTTAAAAAAAGCGGTAAAAAGTGACGATCTTGCTACCTTAATATATACTTCAGGAACTACCGGAAGACCAAAAGGTGTGATGTTAACACATGGTAATATAGTGAGTAATGTTCTGGGAAGTGCTCCCAGGGTGCCTTTTGAAACAGGAACTTATGTAGCCCTGAGCTTTTTACCGGTGTGTCATATATTTGAGAGAATGATCCTCTATCTATATCAGTATTATTCCGTGTCTATATATTTTGCTGAATCTATTGATAAGATTAGCGACAACCTTAAAGAGGTAAAACCTCATGTGATCACTGCTGTTCCAAGACTGCTTGAAAAAGTTTATGATAAGATCATTGCTAAAGGAACTGCGCTTGGCGGGATCAAGCAAAAATTATTTTATTGGGCAGTAGAGCTTGGTTTGGAATATGAGCCTTATGAGGCAAATGGATGGTGGTATGAAACCAAATTAAAACTAGCTAGAAAACTGATCTTCTCTAAATGGAAAGAAGGTTTAGGTGGCAATATTGATCTAATCGTTTCTGGAAGCGCAGCGCTTCAACCAAGACTGGCAAGAGTATTCGCAGCTGCTGAAATTCCGGTTATGGAAGGTTATGGTCTTACAGAGACTTCGCCGGTTATCGCGGTAAATGATGAACGCAATCATGGATTTAGGATTGGATCCGTTGGTAAAGTACTGGACAACGTAGAAGTGAAGATTGCTGAAGATGGTGAAATTCTTACTAAGGGTCCTAATGTTATGCGCGGTTACTATAAGGACGAAGAAAAGACTAAAGAGGTCCTTAATGGAGAAGGCTTCTTCCACACAGGAGATATTGGAGAAATTGATAAAGATGGTTTCCTGAAGATCACAGACAGGAAAAAAGAAATGTTCAAGACCTCCGGTGGGAAATATGTAGCTCCTCAATTAATCGAGAACACCATGAAACAATCCCGGTTTATAGAACAAATTATGGTGGTTGGAGATGGAGAGAAAATGCCTGCAGCTTTAATCCAGCCAAACTTCGAGTTTATTGAAGATTGGGCAAATAGAAAAAATATTGATCTTGGAGATGGCACTCCGGCAGATATTTCCAGAAATAATTTAGTAAGAGATAGAATTCAGGAAGAGGTTGATTTTTATAATCAGAAATTCGGTAAATGGGAAAGAGTTAAAACTTTTGAACTAACACCGGAAGCATGGACCATAGATGATGGCCATCTTACTCCTACTATGAAACTGAAAAGGCGTATCGTACGAGATAAGTATAGCGATCTTTATAATAAATTATACAGTCGCTTCTAAAAACATATTATGAAAATGATAATTAAAACTCCTCCCGACCAGAGGAGTTTTTTTATTTTAAGAACATTAGCCTCCATATTTTCAGTATATTAATATTTTTAAACAATTTTATTATGCATGCATAATATTTTTTCCTAACTTTGGATTCATTTAAAATCCAGATGAAAGAAAAAACAATAGATTATGTATTGCGCGCCACCTGGATGGCTGTTTCTAAAATGTATAATGAAGAAGCAGGAAAAGCTGGCAGCACAATGGCTACAGGATTTGCACTCTTAAGCATAGATCCTGAAGACGGCACGCCGTCTACTTCGCTGGGTCCGAAAATGGGCATGGAGGCAACAAGTCTTTCCAGAATTCTAAAAACTATGGAAGAAAAAGGTTTGGTTGTCAGAAAGAAAAATCCTCATGACGGCCGTAGTGTCCTTATTCACTTAACCGATTTTGGTAAAGAAATGAGGGACTATTCTAAGAGAGTGGTGCTTAGATTTGATGAAGCGGTAAAAGAAAATGTTTCAGATAAAGATCTTAAGACCTTTATTGAGGTAGCCAATACAATCACAGAATTAATAAGTGAAAAGAAAATATATACTGAAGAAATTAGTATTAGATAAAACAATAAAGACCAAGAAATGAAAAGAAGGATAAATAAAGTTGCAGTGATCGGATCCGGAATTATGGGTAGCGGTATCGCTTGCCATTTTGCCAATATCGGCGTGGAAGTGCTACTTCTGGACATTGTTCCCCGTGAACTGAATGAAAAGGAAAAGAAAAAAGGATTGAGCCTGGATGATAAAGTGGTTCGTAACAGAATCGTCAACAATTCACTTCAGGAATCGGTAAAATCCAAGCCCTCCCCTATTTATCATAAAGACTTTGTAAATAGGATTGAAACCGGGAACCTGGAAGATGATATTTCTAAAGTTTCTGAAGCAGACTGGATCATCGAGGTTGTGGTAGAACGCCTTGATATTAAAAAGCAGGTTTTCGAAAATCTTGAAAAGCATAGAAAACCAGGTACATTAATTACTTCTAACACTTCCGGAATTCCTATCAATTTCATGACCGATGGTAGAAGTGATGATTTCAAAAAGCACTTCTGCGGAACTCATTTCTTTAACCCTCCAAGATATTTAAGATTATTTGAGATCATTCCAGGAAAAGAAACTGATCCTGAAGTTCTTGAATTTTTAGAGATGTATGGTGAGAAATTCCTTGGTAAAAAGACGGTACTCGCTAAAGACACTCCGGCCTTTATAGGAAACAGAATCGGTATTTTCTCTATTATGAGCCTTTTCCATATGGTGAAGGATATGGGAATGACGATCGAAGAAGTTGATAAACTTACTGGGCCAGTAATAGGACGGCAGAAGTCTGCTACTTTTAGAACGGTAGATGTTGTTGGTTTAGATACCTTGGTTCATGTTGCCAACGGTTTACATGAAAATGTGCCTAAAGATGAACAGCATGATCTTTTTGCATTGCCAGATTTCATCGATACCATGATGGAAAATGAGTGGTTAGGTAGCAAATCTGGACAGGGATTCTATAAAAAGATCAGAAAAGATGATGGTTCAAGTGAGATAAAATCCCTTGATCTGGATTCCATGGAATATCGCGATCAAAAGAAAGCTTCATTTGCGACTTTAGAACAAACAAAATCTATAGATAATGTTGCCGACAGATTTGAAGTTCTGGTAAACGGAAAAGATAAAGCAGGAGAATTCTACAGAAAGACTTTTTCTGCACTGTTTGCTTATGTATCGAATCGTATTCCTGAAATCACCGATTCCCTTTACAAGATTGACGATGCCATGAAAGCCGGTTTTGGCTGGGAGCATGGTCCATTCCAGATCTGGGATGCGATTGGTGTAGAAAAAGGTATCAAGATGATGAAGGAAGAAGGTTATGAACCTAATTCCTGGGTTAATGAAATGCTGGAAAGCGGAAGCGATAGTTTCTATACCGTTAAAGAAGGAAATACTTACTATTATAATATAGACGACAAAAAACAGACAAAGGTTCCGGGTCAGGATGCATTTATCATTCTGGACAATATTAGAGAATCTAAGGAGGTATTTAAAAATAGCGGTGTTGTAGTAGAAGATCTTGGCGATGGGATTTTAAATGTTGAATTCAGAAGTAAAATGAATTCTATTGGTGGAGATGTTCTGGACGGAATCAACAAAGCTATTGATATTGCTGAAAAAGACTACCAGGGACTTGTGGTTGCCAATGACGGTAAGAACTTCTCTGTTGGTGCCAATATTGGTATGATCTTTATGATGGCTGTAGAGCAGGAATATGAAGAGCTAAACATGGCGATCAAATATTTCCAGGATACGATGATGAGAATGCGCTACTCTTCTATTCCAACCGTTGCGGCTCCACATGCAATGACTCTTGGCGGCGGATGCGAAATGTCGCTTCACGCAGATAAAGTAGTTGCTGCAGCAGAAACTTATATCGGATTAGTTGAATTTGGCGTTGGTGTGATCCCAGGTGGTGGTGGAACCAAGGAAATGACGGTTAGAGCTGCGGATACATATCAAAAGGACGATGTAGAGTTGAACCGACTGAGAGAAAACTTCCTTACCATTGGAATGGCAAAAGTTTCAACTTCCGCACACGAAGCTTATGATTTAGGACTACTTCAGAAAGGAAAAGATATCGTGGTGGTAAATCCAGACAGGCAATTAGCAATCGCTAAGAAACATGCATTGCTAATGGCAGAAAATGGATATACGAAACCAATTGAACGCAAAGACATTAAAGTTCTTGGTAAACAGGCATTGGGTGCCTTCCTGGTAGGAACCGACCAAATGGCTGCAGGAAAATATATCAGTGAACATGATAAAAAGATCGCAAACAAACTGGCTTATGTAATGGCCGGTGGAGATCTTTCAGAAAATCAGCTGGTGAGTGAGCAGTATTTATTAGAACTGGAAAGAGAAGCTTTCTTATCGCTTACAGGAGAAAGAAAAACCCTGGAGCGTCTTCAGCACATGTTGAAGAAGGGGAAACCGCTTAGAAATTAACCGTATAGTGTAAATTGTAGGTTGTAAAATGAACTATTTCAAAGAATTGAAAGTTTGGCAAAAATCTATCGATTTGGTAACCGAGACTTACTTGAAGAGTCAAAAATTCCCAAAGGAGGAAACTTATGGTTTGACCTCCCAGATTAGAAGAGCTGCCATTTCTGTTCCTTCAAACATCGCAGAAGGTTGTGGAAGGAAATCGGAAAAAGATTTCTTCAACTTCCTTGGGATCGCTTTAGGTTCCGCTTTCGAATTAGAAACACAATTTACAATTGCCAGGAAGTTAAACTTTCTTTCAGAGACTGAATTTTCTGGGCTCGAAAGTGAGATTCAGCATATTCAGAACATGCTAATCAAATTACAATCTACACTTAAAAATTAGAAAAGAATACAATAGACATTATACAATAATTCAAAATACAATGAAAAGAACAGCATATATAGTAAAAGCATATAGAACCGCAGTAGGAAAAGCTCCTAAAGGGGTGTTTCGTTTCAAAAGACCGGATGAACTGGCAGCGGAAACGATTCAGTACATGATGGATAAGTTACCAGATTTCGACAAAAAACGCATTGATGACGTAATGGTTGGAAATGCAATGCCGGAAGCTGAACAGGGCCTAAACGTTGGTAGGTTAATTTCTCTTATGGGATTAAAGATTGAAGATGTTCCTGGGATGACAGTAAACAGGTATTGTGCTTCTGGATTGGAAACGATTTCTATCGCTACTGCTAAGATCCAGATGGGTATGGCCGACTGTGTAATTGCAGGTGGTGCAGAAAGTATGAGTTACATTCCTATGGGCGGATACAAGCCAGTTCCAGACTATAAAGTTGCCAAAGAAGGTAATGAAGATTACTACTGGGGAATGGGGTTAACTGCAGAGGCGGTTGCCAATAAGTACAAAGTTTCTCGTGAAGATCAGGATGAGTTCGCCTATGATTCTCATCAGAAAGCGATCAAAGCTCAGGCGGAAGATCGTTTCCAGGATCAGATCGTTCCAATTACCATTGATGAAACATACGTGGATGATAATGGTAAAAAACAAACCAAATCTTATACGGTAAATAAAGACGAAGGTCCAAGAAAAGATACTTCCATTGAAGTTTTAAACAAACTTAGACCCGTATTTGCTGAAGGAGGAAGCGTAACTGCCGGTAACTCTTCTCAAATGAGTGACGGTGCCGCATTTGTGATGGTAATGAGCGAAGAAATGGTAAAAGAACTAAATCTTGAACCTATTGCCAGAATGGTAAGTTATGCCGCTGTTGGTGTAGAACCAAGAATTATGGGAATAGGACCTGTTCATGCAATTCCGAAGGCGTTAAAACAAGCCGGACTTAAGCAGGATGATATGGAGTTGATCGAACTAAACGAAGCATTTGCTTCTCAGTCATTGGCAGTTATCAGGGAATTAGGTTTAGATAAAGATAGGTTGAATCCTAATGGAGGAGCAATTTCTATGGGACACCCGCTTGGTTGTACCGGAGCTAAATTATCGGTTCAGATCTTTGATGAAATGCGTAAGCGTGAATTAAAGAACAAACATTGTATGGTAACCATGTGTGTGGGAACCGGACAGGGAGCTGCAGGAGTTTTTGAGTTCCTTAATTAGATTTAAGATCTGATATCTTAGAAATGATACATAAAGAAATTAATTAAAATAATTGAGATAATTTGATCTAGGATCTCACGTCTCAATACTAACATCTAAATAAAAATGAGTACAGATACAGCAAAAAAGGATCTTTTGAGAGGTGGTCAGTTTCTGGTTAAGGAGACTAAGAGCGAAGACGTGTTCACGCCGGAAGATTTTAATGAAGAACAGAAAATGATGCGTGATTCCGTAAAGGAATTCGTTGAACGTGAAATTTGGCCGAACAAAGAGGAGTTCGAAAAGAAAAATTACGCGTTAACTGAGGAAATTATGCGTAAAGCAGGTGAACTTGGTTTCTTAGGTGTTGCCGTTCCTGAAGAGTATGATGGTCTGGGAATGGGATTTGTTTCTACGATGCTGGTTTGTGACTATATCTCGGGAGCAACAGGGTCTATAGCCACTGCTTTTGGTGCACATACTGGAATTGGAACGATGCCAATTACGTTATATGGAACTGAGGAGCAGAAGAAGAAATATGTTCCTAAACTTGCTACCGGTGAGTGGTTTGGAGCCTACTGTCTAACTGAACCTGGAGCAGGATCTGACGCGAATTCAGGAAAGACGAAGGCTGTACTTTCAGACGATGGAAAACACTACAGCATTAGCGGACAGAAAATGTGGATTTCCAATGCAGGTTTTGCTGATGTATTTATTGTATTTGCCAGAATCGAAGATGACAAGAACATTACCGGATTCATTGTTGAAAATGATAAAGAGAATGGAATCAGCTTTGGGGAAGAAGAGAAAAAATTAGGAATCCACTCCTCCTCTACCCGTCAGGTATTTTTCAATGAGACGAAAGTTCCGGTTGAAAATATGCTTTCTGAGCGTGGAAACGGCTTCAAGATCGCCATGAATGCGCTAAATGTGGGTCGTATTAAATTAGCTGCGGCTTCTCTTGATGCTCAAAGAAGAGTTACAGACCTTTCAGTGAAATATGCTAATGACAGAGTTCAGTTTGATACCCCTATCGCTAAGTTTGGAGCAATCAAATCCAAACTCGCGGAAATGGCTACTTCAGCCTATGTTGGGGAAGCAGCTTCATACCGTGCTGCAAAAAATATCGAAGACAGAATTAATATTCGTCTGGAAGAAGGAGCATCACATTCAGAAGCAGAATTAAAAGGTGTTGAAGAATATGCTATAGAATGTTCAATTTTGAAGGTTGCATGTTCAGAAGATGTTCAGAATTGTGCAGACGAAGGTATCCAGGTATACGGAGGTATGGGCTTTTCTGCTGATACTCCAATGGAATCTGCCTGGAGAGATGCCAGGATTGCACGAATCTATGAAGGTACTAATGAGATCAACAGAATGTTATCTGTTGGAATGTTAGTGAAAAAAGCCATGAAAGGGCACGTAGATCTTTTAGGACCTGCAACTAAGGTAGCAGATGAATTAACCGGAATTCCTTCAATGGATAAGCCTGATTATTCTGAGCTATTTGCTGAAGAAAAGGAGATGGTGGCTAAACTGAAAAAAGTGTTCCTGATGGTCGCTGGAAGTGCAGTTCAGAAATTCGGACCTCAACTGGAAGAACATCAGCAACTACTTTTGGCAGCTTCAGATATTCTAATCGAAATATATATGGCTGAATCTGGGATTCTTAGAGCTGAGAAAATCGCTAAGAGAAATGGAGCTGACAGTCAGAAAGAGCAGATCGCTATGGCTAAATTATACTTATATCATGCTGTGGAAACTGTAAATACGAAAGCTAAAGAAGGAATTGGGTCGTTTGCAGAAGGTGATGAACAGAGAATGATGCTTATGGGGCTTAAAAGGTTTACGAAATATACCAACATGCCTAATGTAGTCGCATTGAGAAATACGATTGCAGAAAAACTGACTTCAGAAAATAAATATTGTTTCTAACGAAACATTCTTTTAAACTGGAAAAGCCACCTTCTTAGGTGGTTTTTTTATGTCTTTATTGTTTTAAGATTAAAATTTCATGCTTGGTTTAGATGAATCTTACCTATGAAATAAACATTTTAACTATAAATTTTCCAAATTAATTTTATTCATGTTAATTAATTATTAATAATATTTCTATATTCGGCAGAACTCAAACAAAAACTAAATAAAACATGAAAAAAGTTATCTTAGGAATGGCGGCTATGGCCTTCCTTTTTGCTTCTTGTGAGCAAGACCCCAAAGACTCTTTAATTGAGGAACAACAAGCTCAGGTAGACATGAGTGATTTTTATCTGTACACAGATGGTACAGACAAACGATCGGAAAATGCTTCTGAAAAATGTTACAGTATGAAAAACCTTAATCGTTTATTGAACGAGAATAAAGGTCTTCATAACAAAATGTATAAAATAGAAAAGAACACTCGTTCAATTCTAGCAAAATCCAACAACGGCAAAGGCGGAAAACCTGGAAGCGGTGGTGGAGGAACTGAACCACCAGCGACTGATAACCTTGGAGTGGTAAATATTCCTGTAGTTGTACATGTGGTTTATAACAATTCTCAGGAGAACATTTCAGATCAGCAGATCAATTCTCAAATCGCTGTTCTAAATGATGATTTTAGAGCCTCTAATAATGATGTAAACGGTATTCCTTCGGAATTTGCTAACGATGTTGCAGATTCTGAAATATCTTTCACCCTTGCAAGTGTACAGCGCCACAGCAGTTCTACTCAACAATGGGGAACTAATGACGCTGTAAAGGCTCAATATCCTCCAGTAAGTCCGTCCACAACTTTAAACATCTGGGTTGCTAATATTGGTGGTGGAATTCTTGGTTACGCTCAATTCCCGGGAGGACCTGCTTCTACCGATGGGGTAGTAATCTCTCCTCAATATTTTGGAACTACAGGGTATGTATCTGCTCCATTTGATAAGGGAAGAACCGCCACTCATGAAGTTGGACATTACTTAAATCTTCGCCACATCTGGGGTGACGGTAGATGTAAGCAAGATGACTTCGTAGCTGATACTCCAGATTCTGATGGTCCAAACTACGGATGTCCTTCTTATCCTACAGTGAACTGCAGATCTACAGATATGACTATGAACTATATGGATTATACTAATGATGCATGTATGTATATGTTCTCTGAAGGTCAGAAAGCTCGTATGAGAACTATCTTTATGGATGGTGGACCACGAACAGGTTTTGTAAATTAAACCAGATTTAACTTTAACTAAAAGGCCACCTAAATAGGTGGCCTTTTTTTTTTGAATTATCTCTCTGGCCAGGATGCCCAGTTACTACAATGCCCAGCTTCATCAGTTTTATTAATCTCAGTTTGAATTCCTGAATAAGCAGCATTCATAACCGCCCTTGGTGAAAAATGTAAACGGCCGTTTCCTCCCGAAAGAAACGCTTTACCAAAATGTGCCTGACTTAGACCGTGACCTGCCTCATGCAATGCGATCGTCTCCACATCATAAGTGGAACCATCATTCCAGGTAAAAGCATCATTATAATAAATTTCACGCCAGGCAACATCATATTTACCATTATTATCAAGGTCTACAGCATTGCCAAATTCATCAGTAAATTGGATGGTGAACGTTACCCCCAACACAGAGTCAGACCCGCCTTCAGGCCCAAAAATTTCAGGAACGTCAAAGAACTCTGCCGGTAACCAACCAGAATGAACCACATCTCCAAAATATTCATAGCTTCCTCCAAGATCTGTAGCCATTAAACCTAAATCATAAACTAATTTCACAATATAGCCAGTGGAAGTAGTGGTTTCTGGAACATACTGAAAAATGCCTAAATCTGAACAGGTAATGCCATCCCATGTTTCCATAGCTCTGTCAATTGCCACTGTGGTTACTTCAATGCCCAAATCTTTAGATGGTCGTGTCTGGTCTACGAAATAGGAAATATTGGGGCTCTCATCAAGAAATTCAAAAGGAAGAAAGTCTCCAGCCAGTTTCTTATTACCTCCATTATTGAAAAATACTGTATTTCCCATTTTTCCATCTTCCCCATTTGTAATGTATTCTGCGGAGAAAACACGAACATGAATTTCTTCTTTATCCAATGTAGTTTTCAAAGAAGAATTTTCAGGAATCTTAATTGTCTTAACTGTGTTTTCCAGGTTTACAAACCTTGGATTTAATTTCATTTCTGTTTTTGAAATCTCCTCACTCGTATCGCTATCAGTTGAACATGAAATTAAGCTTAAAACAAATAGAAGCATCAGAAGTTTTAAATTTCTCATAATTTTATATTTAGAATTATTAGTTTTTTAAATATAAACTAAAAAACATAACGGTCTGACTTAAAGAAGTTTACATGCTATAAATATCTAAAAATAATAGAGTTTCAAAAAAAGTGTTGTATATATTCTACAGCGTAACAGAAATAGACTAAATATTAGGTTTACACTAAACTTTGTGTATACTCTAGTTTGAAGCCAATCATTCTAAATCCAAACGATTAAATTTTAATCTGGAAATTCCTGTACATCTATGTATGCTATATTTTTAAAAAGATGGATCTGTCCAGAAAGCCATTGTTATTCTTTTAGCTGGAATTCAAATTGCAATTACAAAACCAATACTTTTGGATAAAGTTCTGATTGTTGAGGGAAATACTGCCAGACAGAAGAAACAAAATTCAGCTGTGAGTGGGAAAGTCTGGAGTAAAAGAAGGTGGGCTGTCCACAGCGCCTATTTTATTGAAAAAAGTCTTTGAACTGGATAGAAATTCATCCGATATTCTGAAAGCACTTTTATGAAAAGGCCTATTACAGGTTTCCTATCGAATAGATTCGTAAGGAACATTGCAGATGCTTAAACACTACTGCTAATTGGAACGGCCATTTAGTTATATTTTATGTTAATCACTACTACAGAATAATCATAAGAAATTAGGATGCTCACAGATGTTAAAAACTCCACCTAAAACCAGAGATTTAAAAGTATTTGCGTGATATGAACATTTGAAATTTATTCCGGAATCAATATCCTGAATATCTTCATTAACCTACACTAATATTTATGATACCGTAATAGAATACTTAATCCTGAAATATCATTCCTTCGGTAGCAATTCCTTTGCTAAAATTCGCAGCTGTTTCTATAAGGGCTAAATGAGAATAAGCCTGGGGGAAATTACCCAAAAGACGTTTGGTTTTAAAGTCTATATCCTCGCTAAAAAGCCCTAAATGGTTACTGTAAGACAGCAATTGATCAAACATCTCCCTGGCTTTCTTCTTTTCCCCAATCTTGTATAGACTATCTATAAGCCAAAAAGTACAAATAGTAAATGAAGAAGTTGGTTTTCCAAAATCATCATTGTTTTTGTATCTGTACATAAGGCCATCTTCGCAAAGCTCTTTTTCAGTAGCCTGTACAGTACTTACAAATCTAGGGTCATCTGCCTCTATAAATCCATAAGATTGCATAAGCAAGGTGGAAGCATCCAGATCTGATGATCCATAATACTGCGTATAGGCTTGCTTATCTTCATTCCAGCCATTGGTATAAATATCCTGGTATATATCTTCTCTCAGTGCCTTCCATTTAGTATCGTTAATACCCATTCTAAGCACCTCTCCTATTTTAATTGCCCTGTCTACTGCAACCCAACATAAAAGTTTTGAAAATACAAAATGACGATCTTCAGTTCTAAGTTCCCAGATTCCTTTATCAGGTTTTTGCCAGTTCTCTTCTACGATCATTACAATTCCCCTTACAACCGTCCAAAGTGCTTCAGAATTTTCAAGAGAAGTTTCGAACATTAGAAATTGTTGATAGATCACCTCCATCAAAATTCCGTAGATATCATTTTGCTTTTGAATATATGCCGCATTTCCGGTTCTAACCGGTTTGGAACCTTTATATCCATCTAAATGATTTAGAATATGCTCTGTTAATTCCTTTTCACCATTAATACCGTACATGATCTGGATCTTCTCATCTTTATGAGGTATGATATCCAGGATAAATTGAAGAAAACCTTTTGCTGATTTAATATGGCCTAAACCGGCCATTACTTTTATTACCATAGAAGCATCACGTATCCAGCAAAATCTGTAATCCCAGTTTCGCTCCTCTCCTATTGTCTCTGGCAATGAGGTTGTCGCAGCCGCAAGTACGGCTCCAGACTTTTTATAACTTAGTGCCTTCAAAACCAGTGCACTTCGCATGATCTCATTTCCGTAATGTGTATACCGAGTGGTTTTATCACTCCAGTTCATCCAGTAAACCTTGGTTCTCTGAAATTTCAAATAAGACCTGTCTAATGACTGCTCTACTAGTTTTTCATGATAGCCTACAAGACAATAGGCATTCCCCGTAAGGGTTATTTTATTTCGTTCCTGAATATCATTAAGATTAAAACTTGAGTATAAAAAAGCTGAATCGTATTTACCTTCCTTCGTAAAGCTCTTTATATATTCTCCTTTATTCTCATTATAAGTCTTCTCTTTGGCGAAGTCCAGTTTTGGATCATATTTAATTCTGAATTTGGGAGCTCCACTAATAAGTCTGAAAAACCTTATAATATCTGGTGGAGCATAAAACGAGCCGTCTTCCCGTGGATATCTGGGCATAAAATCTATCAGCTGAAAAGAGTCCTCACCATTATCAAAAACAGTACTTAAAATATTGGTTTCCCATAAATATTCCTGTTTAATGCTGTAATTATCTTCGATCTCAATCTCAAAACTTCCTCCTATCTTTTCGTCCAGTATCTTCGCAAACATTGCCGAAGAATCAAAATTTGGCATACAACACCAATCCAGAGAGCCATTTTTTGAAATTAACGCTGCACTTTTACAGTTGCTTATTATGCCGTAGTCAAGGTTATCCATATATCTTAAAAATCTTATAAATCAATGGCTGTGTAAAATGAATTTCGGAAATTTAATAAAAATCAAATTCGTCACAACAGCATTTACAATAAATTATGAGTAAAACGATCATTATTTCCAACCGTCTGCCTTTACAAATTTCTATTGAAAATGACGAACTAGAAGTGTCTCCAAGTGTTGGAGGACTCGCTACTGGTTTAAAATCATTTCATAAAGACGGTGATAGTATTTGGATTGGCTGGCCTGGACTTACGGAAGAAGAGATTCCTTCAAATCTCAAGGAAGAGGTCCAGAAAAAAGCCAAAGAAGAAAATTGTGTGGCGCTTCACCTAACCTCGGAAGAAATTGACGGATTTTATTATGGCTTTAGCAATAGAACCATCTGGCCCCTATTCCATTACTTTATGGAATACACCGAATCTGATGATAATTACTGGCGTTATTACCAACAAGTAAATCAAAAATATGCAGATGAAATTCTAAAGCATTATGAAGATGGAGATGTGATATGGGTTCATGATTATCAATTGCTTTTAGTACCCAATATGATTCGCGAAAAAGCTCCTGATGCTATCATTGGCTTTTTTAATCACATTCCTTTTCCTTCCTATGAAGTATTTAGAACCTTGCCCTGGAGAGATGAAGTTTTGGAAGGTGTACTTGGTGCAGATCTTATAGGTTTTCACACCTATGATTATGAACGTCATTTTTTAAGTTCGGTGAGTCGTATTTTGAGACATCAGGTAGATTTCAATGAAATAACCTTACCAGATAGAATTGTAAAGGTTGATTCTTTCCCTATGGGGATAGATTATAAGAAATTTGAACAAGCGGCTCTTGATCATTTTGAAAGCACCTCTGCAGATCAATCTGAATTACAAAAAAGATTAGATCATCATTTGCAAGCAACCCCAGATGCAAAAATGATATTAAGCATAGACCGATTGGATTATACCAAAGGAATTGCTCACCGCATACGTGCCTATGAATATTTCCTGGATAGAAATCCCGAGTATATTGAAAAAGTAAGACTGGTAATGCTAGCCGTCCCATCCCGCTCCAACGTCCCGCAATATAGAAGGTTGAAAAGAGAGGTAGACGAACTGGTAGGAAGAATTAACGGTAAATTTTCCACGGTTAGCTGGACGCCTATCTGGTATTTTTACCGGTCCATGCCTTTTGAAAACCTGATAGATCTATATACTACCTGCGATATAGCTTTACTCACTCCAATTAGAGATGGAATGAATTTAGTGGCTAAAGAATATATAGCTACCCGAACAGATAAAACAGGAGTGCTTATTTTAAGTGAGATGGCGGGAGCAGCGCATGAGATGAATGAAGCTCTTATCATTAATCCAAACAATTTTGAACAGGTGGCAACAGCGCTTAAAACTGCCTTCGATATGCCTGAAGAAAAGCAGATCGAAAGAAATAAAATGCTTCAGAAAAGATTACGAAGATATAGCGTAGAGAAATGGGCAGAAGATTTCATGAAGTCGCTAAGAAAAACTAAAGAAAACAGAGACTCTTTTCAATCTATAAAGATAACTCAGGATATTTCTACGGAAATCATGAATCAATTTAAAAATGCTAAAAAAAGAGTATTGTTTATTGATTATGACGGAACCTTGGTGAATTTTGTAGACAAGCCTGAAAATGCCAAACCGGATGCCGAATTAAAAGAACTCATTAGAACCTTGAATTCTCAGGAAAATACCGATGTTATTTTAATAAGCGGTAGAGACAAAAACACGCTGGGAACCTGGTGGAAAGATGTGCCGGTAGAATTGATTTCTGAACATGGTGTCTGGATGCGGCAGATTGATGGTGACTGGGAACTTTCAGAAAATGTAAAAAGCGAATGGATGGATGCCGTAAGACCTGTGATCGAAAACTTTGTAGACCGTACTCCGGGTACATTTATTGAAGAAAAAAACTACTCACTGGCCTGGCATTACCGAAAAGCCGATCCCGAACTTGGCGAGATCAGAGCAAATGAACTAAGCAATGTTTTAAAAGAGCTTATTTCCAATCGTGGTTTAAGTGTACTGGAAGGAAATAAGGTTTTGGAAATAAAAAGCAGTGGTGTAAATAAAGGAAAAGCATCTTCCAAAAAATTAGTGGGCAAAGATTATGATTTCATCTTTGCAATTGGAGACGACTGGACAGATGAATATATGTTCCAGGATCTTCCGGAAACTTCTTATACCGTGAAAGTTGGAATTAAAAAAACCAGCGCCAGATACTATGTAGAAGGAACTCCGAAGGTGCGTCATTTATTGGAAAAATTCAAGGAAAATATGTAAGAAGATTTACTTGTTAAATAATTTAGGAATTCTTATAAAAGTTTAAATATACATTAACTCCCTGTAGATGGGTTCGCTTTAATTTCTGCTTAATTTTACACCATGAATTTAAATCAAACCAATTTAAAACCAAATTCTATGAAATCAGGAAAATTGTTATTAGGATTAGTTTCCGGAGCTGTAGCAGGAGCTGTAGTGGGACTTTTATATGCACCTAAAAAAGGAAAAGATACTCGTAAGGCTATCACAGAAAGAGGAGATGATTACATTAAGGGCGCCAATAAAAGTATTCATGACTTTACAGATTCAGTAAGTCATAAAATGGAAGCGCTTAAAGCCAGAACCAAAGCTAACTTAGCTGGATCAAAATCTGAAGAAAAAATTAATAAAGCTAAAGCAGAAATGCATGATGTAGCTAGTTAATTTATAAAGAAATAGATGATAAATAAGGCCTCGGAATTTTTCCGGGGCTTTGTTTTTTTAATATCCCTGAAACTTCTGTATTTTAGGGAGCTAATTAAAAAAATACTATGAAATTAATATCCCCCTTTAAAGTACTTTTATTTTTCAGTTTTATTTTTATATCTCAAATTTCCAATGCTCAGGATACAGATCAGCGACTCTATGAAATAATTGATAATATTTCTGCAGATAGTATTGAGTATGATATTAAGAAACTGGCAGGTTTCGGTACACGAAATACATTTAGTGATACTGTTTCAGATTCAAGAGGAATTGGCGCTGCGAGAAGATGGATAAAATCTGAATTCGATAATATATCGTCAAATTGCGACAATTGCCTGGAAGTTTTTTATCAGAAAGACTTTGTGACCCCGGAAGATGGGCAGCGTATTCCCAAAGAGGCCTGGATAGTAAATGTGGTTGCCATCCAGAAAGGAAGTAAGTACCCTAATCGCTATGTGATTATGAGTGGCGATATAGATTCCCGTGCCAGTAATACCATGGATTTTACTACAGATGCACCTGGAGCGAATGATAACGCAAGTGGTATGGCTGGAACTATGGAAGCCGCAAGAGTTCTATCTAAATACGATTTCGAAAACAGTATTATTTATGTAGGTCTGTCTGGTGAAGAACAAGGTTTGTTCGGCGGAAAAGGTCTTGCTGAATATGCTAAGGAGAATAACTGGGACATCATCGGGATTTTGAATAATGACATGATCGGTAATATTGAAGGTGTGGATGGAGTTATAGATAATAGAAGTTTCAGGATCTTTTCTGAACCCGTGCCTCCTACTGAAACCGAACAGGAAAGAAGAATGCGAAGATTTTATGGAGGGGAAGTTGATGGAATTTCAAGACAACTGGCAAGATACATTCATAACAACGTGGAGACGTATATGCCAGAAATGAACCCAATGATGATCTATCGTCTGGATAGATTTGGACGTGGTGGGCACCATAGACCATTCAACGACCTTGGTTTTGCAGGAGTTAGAATTATGGAAGCGCATGAAAATTATAACCGTCAGCACCAGGATATTCGTACTGAAGATGGCATTGAATATGGTGATGTGGTAGAAGGGGTTAATTTTAATTATGCTAAGAAACTTACGGCGGTAAATGCCATTAACCTTGCCAGCCTGGCCTGGGCGCCACCAGCTCCGGAAAAAGTTGAAATTGGTGGAATCGTAGAACCTAATACAAAACTTAGATGGGGTGCTGTAGATGGAGATATATTGGGTTATAAAATATACTGGAGAGATACCACGGCTCCCCAATGGCAATATTCAAGATTTGTAGGCGATGTTACTGAATTTACACTGGATGGCATCGTAATAGATAACTACCTTTTTGGAGTTGCTGCTGTTGGTAAAAATGGACACGAAAGCATAGTCGTTTTCCCTACAGGAACTTTTAGGTAAAAAACATCATAATTATAAACAGGAAAGCCGAATATTAATTTATTCGGCTTTTTTTATTTCACCAATTCTTCAATTAAAATAAAATACTAATTAACAATACTTTACACAAAGATTAATTAAAATTAGGAGCGCTTATAATTAATTTAGATATGATCAAACCAAAAAATATTAAAAATGGCAGATATCAGAATTGAAAAAAAGAGACGTATATGGCCCTGGATTTTGCTCATCATCATTCTGGGTATCCTTGCTTTCCTGTATATATACGGAAGCCTTGGTACAGAGGAAACAGATGACATGGAGGAGGTAGAAATGGAAGAAGTTACCTTGGTAAAACCTCCAATAGAACTAAATGATAGTGAAGTAAAAATCAGTTAATTAAATCGAAGGTTATGAGTACAAAGGAGAAACATTTATATTATTTAAATGAACTAAAGGATTATAAAGTGAATAGTAAAGATCCCGATATTCGAGGCTGGGAAGTAAGAGATCTTGATAACCGAACAATTGGAAAGGTAGATAATTTCCTGGTTAATAAAGAAGCCGGGAAGGTGGTGTATGTAGATGTAGAGGTAGATCAAAGTATTATTGATGTAAACCATGATCCTTACTCTTCCCATACTCATTCAGAAATTAAAGAATTTATTAATAAAGAGGGAGAAAATCATATTATCATTCCTATTGGATTAATCAACCTGGATCTGAAAAATAAATATGCTTATTCTGAAAGTATCAATTATAAAACCTTTGCTGAAACCAAGCGATATCGTACTGGCACTTATATTAGCAGGGATTATGAGCATCAAGTATTAGATTCTTATGATAGAAGAAGAGATCATTTAAATAAAGAAAGTGAGCTAAGAAAAACCAGAACTGCATATACCGATGCAGAATTGGAAGAAAGGGAGATTAGGAAAAATAAAGAAGTAAAAATGCATCATGATAGGCCTGAAAGTGAAACTGAAGAAAGAATTCGTAGAGAAAAAGAAAATCTTCGATATAAGTCTGAAGGTCATAACAGGCCTATAGATGACCACAACAGGGCGCTGCATCATCACGATCCTCCAAAAGATCTTCAACCTGAAAGAACAATAGATGAAGACAGTAACTGGTTAAGAGACGATCGTGAAATAGACGATGAAGATCCCTATGTAGCGAGACGACAAAGAAATAAAAATAATAAAGATTTCTATGATCGGGAAGAATTTGATAAACGAGAATATTAAAGATAAAGTTTAATTTGTTGAAGTAAAAAAGGGAAGCCATTTTGGTTTCCCTTTTTCTATTCTAATGAATGAAAATAAGAATAAAGCGAAAATTGTATCTTGGGACATATTTTTAATTTTCATCTTTAATATTCTATGAAAAAAATTACTTTATGTCTATCCTTTCTGCTAATTTCCGTTAGCATTTTTGGGCAGGATATCGATCTTTCTCTATTAAAAAATAAAACTCCAAGAAATATAGGTCCTGGTGGAATGAGCGGCAGGGTAACCTCTATTGATGTGGTAACCAAAGATCCCAATATTATGTATGTGGGTACAGCTTCTGGAGGGCTTTGGAAATCGACTAGTGGTGGTGTTAAGTGGGCACCAGTTTTTGATGATCAGGTTACGGCTTCTATAGGCGCTGTAGCAATTCAACAATCCAATCCTTCTGTAATATGGGTTGGAACTGGTGAAGGTAATCCAAGAAACAGCCTGAATGGTGGTTACGGTATTTTTAAATCGCTTGATGGTGGGCGATCCTGGAACAGAATGGGACTGGAAAAAACCCGGCACATTCATAGAGTAGTAATTCATCCAGACAATCCAGATATTGTATATGCAGCGGCTATAGGTTCGCCCTGGGGCGCTCATGAAGAAAGAGGTGTTTATAAAACCGTGGATGGAGGAAAGAGCTGGGAAAAAATTCTTTATTCCAATAAATTAACCGGAGCAGCAGACCTGGTGATGGATACTAATAATCCCAATAAGTTGATTGCAGCCATGTGGGAACATAAAAGAGATCCCTGGTTCTTTGAATCTGGCGGAGAAGGCTCTGGAATGTTTATAACTCATGATGGTGGGGAAACATGGACTGAAAAAACAGCCGAAGATGGTTTGCCGGAAGGTAATCTGGGTAGAATGGGGCTTGCAATTGCACCCAGCAATTCTAATATTATCTATGCACTTGTAGAGTCCAAGAAAAATGCACTTTACAAGTCTGAGGATGGTGGCTTTAACTGGAAAATGATCAACGATAAGGATGAGATTGGAAACAGACCATTTTATTACAGTGATATCTTTGTAGACCCTCAAAATTCCAATCGTATATATTCTGTTTTTACTTATGTAAATGTATCTGACGACGGCGGAAAAAGCTTTGAAAGCTTAATGCCTGCATATGGTGTGGACAATGGAGTGCATCCAGATCATCACGCCTGGTGGATTCATCCAGAGGACGGTGGTTTTATGATGGATGGTAATGATGGAGGTTTGAATATCACACGTGACTATGGAAAAACATGGAGGTTCGTTGCCAATCTTCCTGTTGCGCAATTCTATCATATAGCCGTGGATAATGAATTCCCATACAATGTCTATGGCGGAATGCAGGATAACGGTAGCTGGCGTGGCCCGGCCTACGTATGGAAAGCCCAGGGAATTCGTAATTCCTACTGGCAGGAGATCTCTTTTGGAGATGGATTTGATGTGGTTCCAGATAAAGATGATAGCCGCTATGGCTGGAGCATGAGCCAACAAGGATATGTGAGTCGATATGATCATATAACTGGAAATAATTATACCGTAAAACCTACCCATCCAGATCCTGACGTAGAACTTAGATTTAACTGGAATTCAGCAATAAATATTGATCCTTTTGATAACAGTACTATTTATTTCGGAAGTCAGTTTGTGCATAAGAGTATAGATAAAGGTCTTACCTGGAAAATCATTTCACCGGACCTCACCACAGACGATCCTGAGAAGCAAAAACAAGAGGAAAGTGGTGGACTTACTATTGATGCTACGGGTGCTGAAAACTTTACGACTATTCTTGTGATAGAACCTTCACCAATAGAAAAAAATATGATGTGGGTAGGTACTGATGACGGGAAAGTACATTACACGAAAGATGGCGGTAATAGCTGGAACGACGTTTCAGAAAACATGCCTGGACTTCCCAAAGGTACATGGATTGTCCAGATAAAAGCATCAAATAAAAATAAAGGCGAAGCTCTTCTTGTGACTAACGATTACCGAAGATTCAATTATACTCCTTACGCTTATCGCACAACAAATTATGGGAAAAGCTGGACCCGCATCGTAGATGAAGAAGACACCGAAAGTTATGCGCTAAGTATTATAGAAGATCCAGAAGAAAAGAACCTGCTTTTCCTGGGAACAGATGATGGCCTATATATATCATTTAATGCAGGTGAAAACTGGCAGAAATACACTAACGGATTTCCAACTGTTCCTGTGAAAGACCTGGTAATTCATCCAAGGGAACAGGATCTTATTATTGGCACCTTTGGTAGAGCTGCCTGGGTGTTGGATGACATTAGACCTTTTAGAGAGATCGCTGGAAATAGTCAAATCCTAAAAAAGAAAGTGGCATTATTTGAACCACCAATCGCATACCATTCTGCTTCTCAGCAACCAACGGGAAGTCGTTTTGGTGCAGATGCTACGTATCACGGTGAGAATAGAAGTTCTGGTGCAAGATTATCTTATTTCGTTGAAGTTGCTCCCAAAAAAGATACCTTAATAAACAAGAAGGAGAACTCAGTTAAAACTAATAAAAGAGACAATAGAGTATCCCGAAAAAAACGCGAAGGAGAATCTGGCAATATTGAAGCTGATATTGACAAAGACTCTACATCTATAGAAGCTTCAAAGATCACATGGGATTCCATTAAATTAAATATCTATGATGGAGATCGTTTAATTCGTACTCTCAAAAGAAATTCACCAGATACTACTGGAATTCATACAATGATCTGGAGACTGGACGAAAAAGGAGTTAAACATCTATCAAGGGAAATCACAGAGCAGAAGAACGAGCCTTCGGGAATAGATGTAAAACCTGGTAAATACAGGCTTGTATTGCATTATGGGGATCAAAAGTCTGAACAGATGATCGAGGTAAAATCAGATCCAAGACTGGAAGTGTCCACTCAAAGAATCGAAGAGGTTTACATAAGTTTAAAAGAACTGGAAAACATGACTCAAACTGCAGCAGAAGCGGTTGAGCAACTGGTTGAAAGTAAGAATATTGCAGAGCAATTTCAGAAGAATTTGAAGAAGCAAAAGAATGGTGAAATAGAATTTAAAAAAGAGATCGAAGAAAGTAAAGAGATCAATAAATCTATTGAAGAACTAGTTGCGCTATTCGTAGGTAAGAAAGATGAAAGACAGGGTATCGTAAGAAACAGGGAAAATACGGTAGAAACTCGGATTGGTATTGCAAGAGGTTATGTAAGTAGCAGGCAAAATGCTTTAACTATTACTGAGAGAACACTGGTAAAACATGCCAGAAATGAGCTTAAAGAGGCATTAACAGCTACCAATGAATTCTTTAATAATAAATGGCCTGAGTATCGTTCTAAAATGGAAGCTTTGGAATTGCCTGTATTTAAAGAAATAAAAACTTTTGATCTTGGGAACTAAAGAAATAATATAGCACCTGTACGCCCCCTGTTTCATTTCAGGGGGCTTTTATTATATTAGATCTTCTCTTTCAGAATGGTGAATAGCCTTTTCACTATCCCTAAAATAACAGGTGCTCACATTCATCGTTTCCAAATTTGCCATCACCTTCTGTACCTTTTTATTTTGTTTGCTAGTAGTTTGCCTTATATAAACAGCTCTTATATTCTTAGGGAAAGTCTTGGTTATACGTTCATACAAATATGGGTCATGCTGTGAATCGTCACCTAATAGAACATACTGCAAATGTGGGTAGAAAGAAATAATATCTTTGATCTTGGTAAATTTATGGTCATGATTTCCCCTCCCCGATTTTATAAAATCACGTAAACCGGTCTTTATTTTCTTGAGTTTAATAACTGCTTTTGGAAGCTCATGTAATTCGGCAAATTCAGCGATAAAATCATATAAATTCCATTCACTGCTTGACACATAAAAGAAGGAATTTGAAGCATGTTCTGTATCCTGCCCCGCCCGGCTTAATCGTTTATAATGCTTTACTACATCCTCAAAGATCTTTCTCTTGTTGAGGTTTTTGGAAAGCATTACATAGAGTTTCTTAAAAAAACTATTACTGTGAGAGATTAGAAAAGTATCATCAATATCTGAAATGATCCCCAACTTCCCCGGGAATGGTTTTAACAGCTCTCCCAATTCTACCATTCCAAATTCATACATCTTGCAACTCACTTCAAACTGATGCCAGCCTGGTTCCAGGTCTGCCTTAAACGGAACGGTAAACCTGAAGTAGCCATCTTCCTGGGTTTTCGTAGTCACTTCAAGATCCCTAAATTTTAATCGAACTTCAAAATTCTTTAAAGGCTTAATTCTAAATTTATGCAAAATGGCATAGGCATGCTTAATTCCCCTTTTTTCAATACTATATTTATCGGGTGCCCAGGATTCGAATAAATGGCCAAAAACAATAAGCTCTTCGTCATTAACATATCCCCGGTATAACTTAAGGTCTAACTTCAAAATATTGGCGTTTTTTTAAAATTCCTTCATTCCAAATTACTTAATTTTAACCGTATCGTAAAGGTTAGCATATGAATTTTAAGGAAGTTTTATTGGTAGTTAATCCTATTTCAGGCCAGACAGATAAGAAAAAGATTATTGATGATGTTAAGCAAAAAATAGAAAAGGAAAATTTAAATCTTCACCTGTTCTCTACTACCGGAGAAGATGATCAGAAAAAAATTAAATCTGAGATAGAGAAAAACCATATTGATCGAGTTATCGTTGCCGGTGGTGATGGCACAATAAACCTAGTTGCTGAAGTGATGAAGGGCAGCGGGATCACCATGGGAATTATCGCGGCCGGCTCTGCAAATGGAATGGCCGAAAATCTTAATCTCCCTGAAATATTTGAAGAGCAATTAGAGATAGCTCTGGGTCCTAATTATTTAAATATAGATATTCTTTGTCTTAATGATATTATTTGCTTGCATATTAGTGACCTGGGTATAAATGCTGAACTTATTAAGAATTATGAAGGTTCCAACATACGTGGAAAATTCGGATATCTAATTCAATCCATTCCAACCTTAATGCAAAGTGAATATCCATTCCTTTTCAATATTCAAACTGAACAAACAACAAAAGAAGCTGAGGCGGTTTTACTCGGTTTTGCCAATGCCAATAAATACGGAACTGGTGCAAATGTAAATCCGCAAGGAAAACCAAATGATGGTATTTTTGAGATCCTCATTTTTAAAAAATTAAATCTTATTGAAATTCTGAAAACCTTAAAGAATGAAACTGAGCTGGATCCTGATTTTGTTGAAATTATCCCGGCACGAGAAGCCATAATTACCTGTAAAAAGCCGGTATCCTTTCAAATTGATGGTGAATATATAGGAGAAGAAACTAAGATCGAAATTAAAATGCTTCCAGAGAAACTAAGAATTGCTATTCCATAGAAATATTTTTCACACTTTATCTATTTAGTAATGGGAAGATAAATCTCTGCTTTCCAATTTTCAGAATCAATTTCCCGTTTTGGGTTGTTATGAAAAACTTCTAAAGGCAATGCATTAGTATTCAACTCCTGTTCTTCTACTTGATGTAAAAGATCATACCATGCAACATGAGAAAGTCTGTAGTTCCCATTAAAAATTGCTTTGATAGCTGAAAATGATTTCATTTCCCTAAAATCTACTTCAGGCGTAGGTTTAATGTCCTGGGCAAGATTCACAGGAAAACAGAAATCAAAGTCTATTGAATTTTTTTCTCTGTCCCATCTAGTGATCTTAACAAATGGCGGGCCGGTAAGTTGTATATCTCTTTCCAGAACATAATTTTCCAGATAACCAATCGTGCTCAGCATTTCTCGAGCCTTGGATTTTACCGGAATATTCGTGGAAGAATGACAAATACAATTCATCTCTGGTGAAGTGGTTATACCAGATTTCACAGATACCTTATAAGTTTGTTGTACCTCATTCAATCTATTTTTGAAGCCTAGTATCCGTTGTTTTAGAGTATCTATATACATACTGGACTGGAACGGATTAATTATAGCTAACCTGTTTTTTAATTCATTTATAGAAGAACCCACATTTAAACTAATATTGGTAACCGAATCATTCTTTTTCTCAAACTCCCAATACATTTCAAAATCGCCAGAATCTCCAACATTTATCCTTTGAGTGATATTTTTAAATGGAGTTCTATTAATTACAGCTATATTTTTTTTACTAGATCCAGGACTAAAATTTTCCCAATCAGATATTTTATAATAAGCTACACCTGGTCCGTATTTAGATTCAAATTGAAATTCGTAATCATATTTTTTAATAAATAAATACCAGACTAAACCTGATACGAGAAGTATCAGAAAAAACAACAGAATCTTTTTCATAGGTTAATTAGAGGCAATTTCAGCAGATGAACTAGTCATTTTCAAATTATCAATCACGTAAGCTCCCAGTTGATGACCTTGTTCTAAACCAACTTCAATTGCAGCACGATAATGTATACCCCCGTAAAGCCTACTATTAGCGGCTTCTTCTGAGGCTGCCTTAAAAGAAGGAAAGCTTCTTATTGGCAGTCCATAATCAACTTCAGTATCGTCATCAAAACTAAAGTTTTCGCCAAAAATATCAGTCAGCGCAATCGCCGCAGCTCCAGAAATTACAGAATGCCCGCTGGTATATTCAGGAAATGGGGGAGTTTGTAGAACAGAACTCCAGCTTTCATCTATATATTTATTGATAAGGGTTTCTGGTCTTACAAGATTACTTCTATATTTTTCATCCCAACAGCTAATAAAAGCATCGGCAATAGCCATGGAAGTTTTAGCATAAGCATATACAGATTTGTCAAAATCAGCTTCAGATTTTTGACAGGCAATTTTTGTAATTCCAATCCAGTGGCCACCGGGAGTTATTTTCTTTGTCGCGAACATCAAATGACCTCTAAGAATAGATACATATGGATTACAATCCCAGAATTTGGCAATCGCCATCTTCTCACTATTTTCTTCATCCTGAGCGATCTCTTCCCTTATATTATAAACCTCCATTAATTCATTATGAAACCTGCTACCCTTTTCCATTGAAAACTCCGGTGGTGGCGCAGGTTTAAACTGGTTAGAAGAATCTATAACAAATGGTCTTATTTTCATCCAGTGAGGTTCTATCCCATCCATATAAGAAGGTGGTGTTGGCTGCCATCTGCTTTCATCATCTGTTCTCACCGTGAATTTTGGCATGGTGCGGGTTTCTGCATAATTATCCTGACTCATCCAATTCTTTATATGCTGGGCCACCTTCATCCCATAAGCTTCTGAAGCTAGAAACACCTCTTCATCTTTTTCCTTCCATGAATTAAAAAGACTGTCCCTTTTCTTAGTCATCTTTTCTTCTGTAAAGACCAGACTTTTTCCAATTTCGTAAAAAGCCGTAAGTGCTGCCATTTGCGGATTTATATTTTTCGAATCTGGTTTGGGAACAGCACTAAATTCTGTCAACTGTCCAGCCAAAGAATTGTAATTCTGATTGAACTGGGACATTACCTCATAGGCTGCAATATTTGAATAGGCATATACCCTGCTTGCTACTGGAGGTGAAAAAATATCGTGCACCATCGTTTTGCTCAAATTTTCATTTGCTGCATGAAAATCATCACCTGTAATGATTATTTCCTGAGATCTGTCTTTGCAGGAAATTAATATCATCATAAAAATAGTGATCAAAAAAATCTTCCTCATCTCAAAAATTTATTTTATAAAGTTCAGCTTTCCCATCATTAACAGTCACCAGTAAATAAGGTTCACCGGATATATTAATAACTGAAAAATCCTTTACTGATTTTTGTGTTAAATTTAAGCCAATTTCATTTGAATTCAGAATTTTATGGGGGTTAATTATTATAGCACCTCCCATTCCATCAAAAGTTCCATGATAAGGAGTAACTCCAAAATAATTCCCTCCAATTAGCACTTCTTCAACACCATCCTTGTTAAAATCATATTTAAACATGGCCCTGATAGGAGCAGTTTGAAGTTGATTCTTAAACCTTCGGAATTTATACTTACCCATATTATTTTCAAGATATCCAGAAGATAAAGTGTGTACCTTTAAAATTTCAGCATCGTTAAGCTCTTCTGGTTTAAAAATTTCAGTTACGGTCTTTCCGGCAAAATCTTTATACGTTGCAAATCTTTTTCTAATTAACTGACTTAACTGCGCTGAAAGCTCATCCATTCCATAGAGAAAGTAATATTTTCCTTCTTTTTCTGTCGCCAGCAAAGTTTCAGTAAGTCCATTATCATCAAAATCCTTATAATACATTAGGAGTGGATAATCTTCTGAAGCTTTAAATTTGGAATTTAGGCCCCAATTACCCAAAAGAAGATCCATATCTCCATCATGATCTATATCTGCAGCAAGAACTTTTTGCCATAATCCGTTGAGTTTCTCATTTATTTTTTGATTGGAAACATCTCTGAATTTTCCGTTCTCATTTTCTAAAAATTTTGGTGCCATCCACTCCCCTACTGCAATAAGATCGAGATCATTGTCATTATCAAAATCTATCCAAATGGCATCATTCACCATTCCCAGATTCTCAAATATTTCTGATTGTTCTGAAACTGAAAAATTCCCATGATTGTTTTTCAATAGAAATGACTTTGGAGTTGCTCCATAGTTGTAATTTACAGAATTGGCTCCTATAAAAATATCTTCATCTCCATCCTGATCAAAATCTGCAGAACGTATTACAGAAGAGTTACTGAACATCTTAGGGAAAATAGAATCCTTTTTAAATTTTTTGTCGTTAGTTCCAAGGTATAATCTGTCTACAAGATTATCATCCCGCCCTATAGATTCTCCGCCGCCGGAAGCAAAAAGAAGATCTGCCAAACCATCATTATTAATATCTTTCACCAAAATATCTGAATCTTCCATCAAAGAATCCTTTTCTACTTCATTTAGACCTTTAAACTCAAAACCATTTTTATTCTGAATATAGGATTGGACGGGATAGAATCTTGATCCTCCAAAAATCACATCATCTAAACCGTCATTATTAAGATCGGCTACTTTTACTGCCGGTCCCAGATCAGACATTTTATGCGGAATCAGTTTTTGAACATCGAAATCATTAAAGAGATTCTCCTGATGGGTAAAGCTCAGACCAAAATCATTTTCAGATCTAGAAAACCAGCCATCTTTTTTAGGATAGAATAATTCTTTAATATCAATTTTCTTATCTGAAGCTTTTGGTGTAAGAATATGAGCCGTGTTAGGTTTTATAGACTTTAAGGTTTGAAGGCTCTGATCTGGCCAGATGATGCTAAGAGAATCAATCTCAGCATTTTTAGGCAACCCAAAATGAATAATAGGCTCAGAAGACGACTGCCAGGATTTCGTAGTATACAACTGTCTAAATTGCTTTCCTGCACTGGTATATAGAATTGCTTTAGTGCCCAGTCCAAAATTGTTTCCTCGTTTATATTTAAAGCTAAGTTTCAGAAAATTTCCTGAAGTATGATTATTGATATAAAGACTTGCCGGACTATTCACATTATTGGTCACAATATCCAAATCTCCATCATTATCCAGATCACCAAATGCAAGACCTGTGGAAATAATTGAATCATTTTCAATCCAGACATCAGACATATCATTGAACATTCCGCCATTTTCACCTTTAAAAACATAATTGGGTACTGCTCCAGATGGCATATTATCCAACGCCTCATTATCTACCAGCGTGCTTTGGTCCAGCTTTTTTCGAATCTGTTCATTAGAAGTGAATTTTATATAATCAAGATCATTAGGCCGTTTAGGAATTCCATTGCTTATAAACAGATCCTGTAAACCATCCTGATCCAAATCAGCGAAAACTGCACCCCAACTCCAGTCTGTTGCAGCTACACCACTCATAAGAGCTGTTTCAGAGAAAAAATTAGCTCCTTTATTGATCTGAAGCATGTTCCGGGTATATTGTGGATGATAGCCAAATTTTTCAGTTTTAAGGTTATGAAGGTTTTCATTATCGTCACCGGCAGAAGATTTTAAGACATTTTCATTTTCTGGCAACATATCCAAGGTTAGAAGATCAATAAAACCATCGTTATTAATATCTGCAGCATCATTTCCCATTGAGAATCGCGAAACATGACCAAAACTGGACTTTAGGGCTTCGTTAAAAGTCCCGTCTCCATTATTTAAATAATAATAATCATCTTCATGAAAATCATTTCCCACATAAATATCTGTGAATCCATCATTATTAAAATCGGCGGTGCTTATACCCAGGCCATAACTGTTAGCTCCGCCATAAATTCCGGCCTCTTCACTAATATCCTTAAACTTCCCATTATCGTTCAGAAATAATTTATCACCACTTTCATATACCCTCTTATTTCTAATTTCTGAAGGACCAAAAGATTCGCTGGTATGAATTGCATGATTTAACAGGTACATGTCCAGGTCTCCGTCATTATCCATATCAAAAAAAGCTGCCTGTGAAGAGTAATTTTCTAAATCCAGTCCAAATTCTTCAGCTTTTTCTGTAAATGTGAGATCTCCATTATTAATATAGAGTTCGTTATATCCCACAAAACCGTTCACTCCAACTACCGCCGAGACATAAATATCTAAAAGTCCGTCGCCGTTTACATCTGCCATGGTAGTCCCGGTATTCCAGGTACTGTTTCCTTCTACCCCTGCTTTGCCAGTAATATCTTCGAATTTCAGCTCTCCCTTGTTTAAATAGAGTTTATTCTTTACCTGGTTTCCTGTAAAGTAAATATCTGGCAGACCATCATTATTAATATCGCCTATGCTTACCCCTCCACCGTTATAGTAGTACAAGTAATCTAAAATATTCTGATCTCTGTTACTGGTAAGTTTATTGTTAAATTCTATTCCGGAAAGCTTTGCTGTGGGGTTTGAAAAGAATTTATCTTCCTCCTTTGTGCATCCACAAAGAAAAATAACCAGCATTTGAAATAGAACTAATTTATTGATTGCTAACTTCAAATATTCTGGGTTTTTCATCATTTACTGCAGCTATAATATAGGTTTTTCCGTTTTTATCTTTGAATCGTTTTAGAAATTTTACTTCATTTCTAATATTGAATCCACTCACATCGTAATCTTGCCATTCAAAGTTAAGTTTACCATCTCCTAAAAGTACATTTCCAAAACTTGCATCCAGTCTTGAAAATTGTGGTTTAAATTCAAAATTGTTACCCCCCATCACAAGATCAAGATTTCCGTCATTGTTCACATCCATACAAGAAATTCCGCATACACAGGAAAATTGAACACGGCCTGGCAATTCTTTGATAGTGAATTTTCCATTCCCTTCATTCACTGCTATAATAGTTTCTGAGATCACAACCTGCTTTACAAGGGCATTATCGAGTTTTTCTTTAGACAGTAATTCAGTAATAGCTTTCTTTGCATATTCTGAGGCTTTTAGGTTTTCTTTCTTCAATGATACCAATTGCGAGATCATCTCCTTTTTCATATGAATTGGATAATCTTTACCATCTTTTTGTTGGGTAACCACCTGCTCTATCGTCCCATTATTATCAAAATCATTTACCCACATTTTCATGGGGTTTTCAAAAGAAGTTTTATAAGGAATGTTGGATCCTTTATTCCCCAGAATTAGATCCTGATCACCATCATTATCTAAATCTGCAGATTCCAGCGTATTCCACCATCCGGTATATTCATTAAGATTTGTTTTAAAGTTTGAAAGCCTCCTCCCTGTATTCTTAAAAATCTTAGGTGCGCCCCAATCTGAGACCGTTATAAGGTCCATAATATCATCCCCGTCAATATCCTGCCATATGGCATCTGTGATCATCCCTGCATACTTCACGTCATAAGCGATACGTTCTGTTGAATTCACAAACTCTCCATTGCCTTTATTTTCAAGAAAAAGATGCTGAGGATCGAGTCCGTAATTTACAGCAACACTTCTGGAGCCAATAAAAACATCCATATCTCCATCTGAATCAAAATCATTTGGAGCAATCACAGCAATATTCTGATTTATGGAAGGGACTGTTTTGCTTGATGGCGTAAACTGCCCTTTACCATCATTTAAATAAAGTCTTGGTTTATGATTTTCATCTTCTCCAATCTCATTCCCGCCAGATCCTACCATTAGATCCTGATCTCCATCGCCATCAGCATCAAAAAATGCTGCGGAAGTGTCTTCAAATACTAAATCGTTTTTTAGCGCGGGTTGATTGGTTATGGAAAGATTTCCATTCCCTTTATTTAAATAAATAAGCCCGGATTGATCTTTGGCTCCCCCTATAAAAACATCTTCATTTCCATCTCCATTTACATCTGCCACTGCCAGAGCTGGCCCTTCCTGAGATAATTTTTTATAGATCATCCCTTCATAATCAAAATCGGTATAATTATTTTCCTGATGAGTTTCAAGTTTTGTATTAGGAACCTCCACCAACAATTCTTTCTGTTGAATAGGTTTTTTAGGATTAAAAGTCTCAGCAGCATTTTCCTGACTCAAAACTAATGTTTGGTTTACTTTTATATCTGATAGAATTTCTGTTTTATTGTTAGGCCAGATGATACGTAAAGAATCAATCGTGGTTACCTCGCCCAAACCAATATTCATGGTATAGTCCATGGATGATTGGAAACCTCTGGAGGGATTTTGTTCCTGCATTACTATAGATTCTCCATAATAGAGCTTTATTTTACTGCCTATTCCAAAGCTATTTTCTTTGTTACCTTTCAGCTGAACCCTTAAGTAATTTCTGTTATCAAGTTTATCTGAATTATTACGATAAATGAAAGATTCCATATTCACATTATTCACTACCAAATCCAGGTCTCCATCATTATCCAGATCTCCGTAAGCACAACCATTAGACAAACTTGGAGTTCCAAGGCCCCATTCCCGAGCAGCGTTTTTAAATTTTAAGTTTCCGGTGTTCCTAAAGGCGTAATTAGCCAATTTGGTGATGGGCATTTTATCAATGATTGAATCTATTGCTTCTTTCTTTCCGGTAAGCGCCATGTTCTGAATAATTTCATTAGCAAAGAAATCTACAAAGTCAAGATCGGTAAGATCATGGTTAATTCCATTGGTTACGTAAATATCCCGATTTCCATCATTATCCATATCAAAGATCAAACCTGCCCAACTCCAGTCGGTACTTTCTACCCCACTAAAATGTGCAATTTCAGAAAAAGAATTGTTCCCATTATTCAGCTGAAGTGTATTGTGGATATACTGCTGAAAAAAGTCCTTGCTCTGTTTTAGTTTGAAAACATTATAGCCTTCAAATTCCATCACAGATTTGGTTCTTTCTTCAGAATCTGGTAACATATCGGTTACAAAAATATCTGCATGACCATCATTATTGATATCGGCCATGTCAATACCCATAGCGGAAAGGCACAAATGTGAAGTCCACTTCTCTATTTCTTCAGTAAAAGTTCCATCCTGATTATTAATGTATAGATAATCCCTTTCATAAAAATCATTTGAAACATAAATATCTGGATAAAGATCATCATTGAAATCGCTCACCATTACGCCAAGCCCAAAACCTATAAGACTCCCGTAAATGTTAGCTTCTTCACTTACATCAACAAATTTTCCGTTATCATTGCGAAGCAACATATCTCCAACTCCACGAAAAATTTTCGGAACACCTTCCCAATCCTGCGCACGAACTTCACGCTGTTCAGCATAACCCAGACTGCTTACAGGAATATTACTGTTATTTAAAATATAAGCGTCTAAATCGCCGTCCTTATCATAATCAAAAAAGGAAGCGTGCGTGCTAAAACCAGTTTCAGCAAGATTATATTCAGCGGCCTTTTCTGTAAAAGTAAGGTCACCATTATTGATATAAAGATCGTTATCGTGATTATTACCTTCCATATTCCCGGCATTGCTCACATAAATATCCAAAAGACCGTCATTATTAATATCTACCATATTTACCCCAGTAGACCAGGGTTTATTACCTTCAATTCCCGCAGACTTAGAAATATCTTCAAATTTGAAGTTTCCTTTATTCAGGTATAATTTGTTAGGTTTCATGTTCGCGGTCAAATAAATATCTGGCAAGCCATCATTATTAATATCGCCAATGGCAACCCCTCCACCATTATAAAAGTTTCGATATTTAAAAATATTGAAGTCGGGACTATTCTTTACTTCGTTTATAAAACTGATTCCTGTTTCTTTAGATTCGAGTAAAGAATACAGCGTGTTCTTATCAATTTCTTGCTGATTTTCCTCTTTATCCTTATCATCAGATTTACAGGAGCACAGCATTAAAAATAGAAGTACACTGAAAATTTTAAAATATGATCTGGCATTAATCATGCAGCTAATTCTTTTTTAATATCAATGGATTACCATTGTTAGTAGTTATTATAAAATATGTGGTGTTATCAATACATAAAGATTCTATATCCCTTGCAGCCCCTGAAATATTTGGTGATTCATTAGAAACTTCAAAACCACCGGTGCCATTGTTTATTAATATACTCCCATGAGATGCATCTAATCTACCTAATTGTGTACTTATTTCATAGTTATTTCCACCTAAAAGAAGATCATCAAAACCATCATTATCAAAGTCGAATTTTTCGATAGCAAAAATAGGTGAAACCTGAGTTTTGAGAGGTAACCTATGTTTCCTGAACTTACCATTTCCTCTATTTTCAAAATAACAGCTGGCAAGTTCAGTAAGTTTTTTATTTATAGATCCATTTAGTTTTTCTTTGGAGAATATCTCCTCAAACGTTGCATTGGCAAAATCGCTATAGGTGCGAAATTTCTTTTTTAAGAATGGCATTTGTTGATCCAGTTCATCTTTTGAAGATAATACTGTTTCCTCGTCTTCGTAGAAAAAGGTAATTATCGGCTCAGGGGTACCATTATCATCAAAATCATTAATATACAGGTTTATAGGGCGCTCCTGTGAGGCAGTTAATCTGCTGTTCAAACCCCAATTACCAGCAATAATATCCAGGTCTCCGTCATTGTCAAAATCAGCGATTTCTAAACTATTCCACCAGCCTGAAAAATCATCAATATTAGATACCTGTTTTTTAAAACCTTTTCCTTGTTGATTTAAAAAGATTGTTGGTGCGATCCAATGTCCCACAATGATAAGATCTTCATAGCCATCTCTATTCATATCCATCCACTTCACATCCTGGATCATCCCCATATTCTCCGGTAATATTTGCGTTGAAACCTTGCGAAAGTTTCCGTTACCATCATTCTCAAGAAGATAATGATCTGGATCCTCCCCTAGCTTTCCGGGAACAATATTAGCTGAAATAAAAATGTCTTCAAATCCATCGTTATTATAGTCTACTTTAGTAATGCTGGAAGCGTTGAGACTAATATCCTTAAATTTTGAATTATCTATTTTATATCCTTCCTCTGTATTAAAATACAGCTTTGGCTGAAGAGCTTTGCCAGCCTCAAATTCATTCCCACCACTAACCACGATAATATCCAGATCTCCATCATTTTCTATATCAATAAGCAATTGAGCAGTATTCTCTGAAATGGCATCAGCTTCAAAAACCTTTTCATTCACTTGTTCAAATGAATTTTCTAAATTTTGAATCCATATTTGAAGAGGCTGCCCCTTACCGCCTCCAATTACAACATCTTCTAAATTATCATCATTGAGATCTCCCACCGAAATCTTCGGACTTAGATTAGAATAAGCGAACGGTGATAGAATCTGCTTATTAAAATCTAAAGTATTTTGTTCTTTATGTTTTTCAAATCCAAATTGTAAGGATGCATCCTGTAGATAAGGATCAGTTATTTTAGCAGTATTATCTACATTATTAGAGTTAGAATACTCAAATTTTATAGTTGAATTCGCGTTTAAGTTTCGTTTGATGTTCACAGTACCATCATACCATTCTACCTGAGCAGAGTCTATTACTATATTTTTTCCTAATCCAAATTGCAAACCCTCCGCGAGCGAGGATAAATACCCCCGAGATAAATAATGCTCCTGAACCTGTGTAATAGTTCCAGTATATACCGTCACTTTTGCTCCAATGCCAAAATAATTTGATTCCGGACCTCTTAACTTGACTTTCAAATAGTTACCAGGATTTTTTAGATTCTCTGATAGGTTTTCTAAAATATAGACTTTCTCATCTGTATTATTTACTACTAGATCTAGATCGCCATCGTTATCAAGATCTGCATATACACTTCCGTGGCTAAAACTTTTATTGTTGGGTATCCACTTTGAAGACATATCTTCAAAAGTTAGATCTCCATTATTTTTAAAAATAAAATTTTTGATTTTCTTCTCGGGAAGCTCCCTGGTAAGAATTTCAAGATCCACATCTTTTCCCTGACTCAACTGTCTTTGGATCTTATCGTTACTAATATATTTAATATAATCCATATCATTTGTCACTCCCTTAATACCATTAGTGACAAAAAGATCTTTCTGGCTATCATTATCAAAATCGGCAAACAAAGCACTCCAGGACCACTCTGTTGCAGCGATGCCACTAAGAAATGCCATTTCAGAAAAATTAAGTCCTCCCAGATTTAAATGAAAAGTGTTCTGCATATACTGTGGTGAAAAACCATTTCTTAAATAATTGGAATACGTCTGGAAGGGATACTCTAGACCTGAAGTCTTGTAGGTTTTGAGATCTCGAGGCAACATATCCAGAGAAACAATATCCAAGAACCCATCGTTATTAACATCAGCAATATCATTCCCCATAGAATAATGTGAAGTATGACCTAAACCGTTGGTTTCTGTAGAAATAATATCCTTAAAACTTCCGTCTTTTTGATTGATATATAAATAATCATTCTCAAAAAAATCATTTCCTACATATATATCGGGATAGCCATCGCTATTCAGGTCTCCTACGCCTACACCAAGTCCGTAACCGGTAACGCCCTGAAAAATTCCAACTTTTTCTGAAATGTCTTTAAATTTTCCATTTATATTTTCATAAAATCTATCGCCTGCCCTGGTATCAAAGCCTTCACGTTTATTTCCCTGACCGTAATTTTTATTTGGATGAGTTGAGTGATTTAACAAATACATATCCAAATCACCATCCAGATCATAATCTAAAAAAACTGATTGGGTTGAAAATCCGCTAAAATCCAGGCCATAATCTTTAGCTTTTTCAGAAAAAACGGGAACACCATTTTTGTCATTGCCCTGGTTTACAAACAATAAATTATGTCCTTCAAAATTTAATAGACCAGAAACTTTACAAACATAGAGGTCCATTAAACCATCATTATTGATGTCTACATTACTTACTCCTGTAGTCCAGCCCGAAGAGTTTTCTATATGTGCCAGGCTGCTCACTTCCTCAAATTTAAAATCCCCCCTATTTAAATACAACTCATCTTTAGCTTCATTTGAAGTGAAATATAAATCTACATATCCGTCCTGATTGTAATCTTCTGCTGAAACTCCGGCCCCGTTATAATAATACAGGTAATTTAAAATATTAACATTAGAATTTTCATTTAAGACATTGCTAAAGTGAATGCCTGAATGTTCCGCCGGGATGAATTGAAAAAGTTTTTTTTCTTTTTCACATGATGAAGAAAAGAAAAGCATACATAAAATAAGGTAAATAGTAAGATTATTTCGCAACATATTGCTTAAAAGATGACATCTTCAATTGTCCTAATGTAATGTTAAAAATAAAAAAAGAGGGCTAAAACAGCCCTCTTTTTTAGAAATATTCTTTCAATTAATATCCCTCATTCTGAACAAGATTTGGATTTGAGATTAACGCTGATTCTGGAATAGGATATACTATTCTGTAAGCATCAGTATTACTTTTAAACTCCCATGTATCTGAAAAAGCTCCAAAACGAACCAGGTCATTCCTTCTCCAGAATTCACCATATAATTCGCGTCCTCTTTCTGCTAACATTTCTGCATCAGAAACACTGGAAAGACTGGAAGCTTTACGCAAGTCTCTAAGTGTATTAACCATTTCGGTCACATCTTCACCCATACGCATCATCGCTTCAGCCTTCATTAAATAAGCATCTGAAAAACGGAAAATAATTTCATGATTAGCAAATGAACCATTTGATGGGTGATACTTAATAACACGTATACCGGTTCTTTCATTATTACCCACAAGACCAGGTAATTGTTTAGTAAAATCTAAGGGTGTACCTTGTCTGGTTTGAAGTGCAGTTCCATCAGCATCATATTGCTGACCAACTAAAAATCCATATCCAATACCAAAATTCTCCTCAGTGGCCGTGGAAGCATCGGGAACAAATCCTCGACGTTCTTCCTGCCCATCTCCAACAAAATTCGTGTTAGCATCTCCTTCAAACAGATCGTAGAATTCTGCTAGCGTAGTGAACCCATTCCATCCTCCACCGGTATTATCTGGTGCATTTTGGTTATAATGTAAAGTGTTCCAAATTCTATTACCCACACTTGAAGTAGTAAAGAAGATAGTTTCATTATCTAACTCTGGAGCGAAAATATCGAAATATCCTTCTTCCAATGCAAATCCTTTAGCTTCAAGAGCATTTACATTATCTATTACACGCTGCATATCTGCAGCATCAACAGATTCAGATCCATAATAAATATTTTTATTCAGGTACAGTTTTGCTAATAGAAAATTAGCCGCAGCTTTAGAGGCAAAATTTAGATCAGAGTCCATTGAAGAAGGATCTGCAAGATCTGGTAAAGCCGTGGTTAGATCATTTACAATAAAATCGAATGCCTCCTGCCTACTTAGAACCTGAGGATCAATATCAATACCTTCATCAATTTCCCTGAATGGAACCTGGCCATAAAGATCCATTACCCAAAACATACTAAATGCCCTAAGAAATCTCGCTTCAGCTTCCTGTGCTGGAGACGGATTACTTCGGGAATCTATAATTTCTGAAGCGTTAAATACATTTTGATTTTGCTCGTTCCAGGTATCACGTACGAATGGATGGATAGCGGTCCAGGTATGCTCATGAACCAATCGCCATAATCCATTATCACCCCAGTCTGTACCGCGGGTAGGCACTAATAATTCATCTGTACTAACTTCTTGAAGGGCGTATAAGTTACCCTGGTTCTCAATTTGGCCCCGAATGCTGTTATATACACCATCCAAAGCACCTTGCACATCACCAACTCCGGTAAACTCTCCGGTTTGGTTAGCAATAATTGAATCTGTTTCTTCTATTTCCAGATCTGTACAAGCAGACAGGCCAAGAAAGCTGCAAAAAATCAATAATTTGATACTCTTATTTTTCATTGCTGTTTTTTTTAAAATTTTGCGTTTACTCCGAAGGTAAATGTTCTGGCTCTAGGATATGATGTATTATCTATCCCTGCAGTTGGAAGTCCATTTAGTGGTGTTTGAGTACTAACCTCTGGATCTAAACCACTGTAATCTGTGATTAGGAAAAGGTTCTGACCATTTACATACAAACGAAGATCGTCTAACAATGCATCATCTCCCAGTTCAAAAGTATAACCCAGGCTGGCATTTTGCAATCTTACAAAATCTCCCTTTTCAAGAAATCTTGTAGATACATCTGGCGCATTCAAACGAGATTCCCCGTTCGTTAAAACATCCTGTGTTACGTTTCTACCTGTATTAAGGTTACCTGCAGTAAATAATGCATTGGCAGTGTTGTTATACACATAGAAACCAAATTGTCCTGCAAAGAATAACGACGCATCCCAGTTCTTATAAGTAGCACGTGTGTTTATTCCTAAATTTGTTGTGGGCAAAGCACTTTTATCTACAAACTCCTGCTGATCTCCATTTGGATAAATAGAAATACCGTTTTCATCAAATCCACCAAACTCTCTCAAATAATAAGAAAATAATGGGCGATTCTCTACAAGTAATTGAGAAAAAGCACCTGTTAAACCCTGTCCAGATATTTGAGCACTTTGAATTTGTCCATCAAAATTTTGAAGTTCATTTTCATTATAAGAAATATTGAAGCCAAAATTCCAGAAAAAATCATCAGTATCAAAAACATCATAATCTAAAGCAAATTCAATTCCTTTATTTATAAGGTTTCCGTCAATATTTTGAAAACTAAATGGCGCTGGGCTAGGTTGTGCATTTTGCACCAACAGCAATAGATCTTTGGTATCTTTATAATAAAGGTCTAAACTACCTGATAATCTATCCTGGGCAAAACCAAAATCAACACCTAAGTTTGTCTGGGTTGTTGATTCCCATTTTAGATCTGGATTACTAAACCCGGCATTGCTGAATCCACCTCCATTAACATTGCCTCCGTTATCTATACCATAACCATTGGCATTTCTTCTAATGGTAAAGTTACCATATCCAAGACCATCCTGGTTACCTGTCACACCATAACCTAATCTTAGCTTAAGAGTTGATATTGGATCAGAAATAAAATCTTCCTGATCTATTTTCCATGCAAAAGCACCGGAAGGGAAATACCCATATTTTTCTGAAGGACCAAATTTTGATGAACCGTCAGCCCTCATCGTTACAGTAAAAAGATATTTATCTGCTATGGTATAATTAATTCTTGTAAAAAAGGATTGTAATTCATCATAGTTTTCAAAAATACCTCCTGTAACTGAATTTAAATTTAAACTAGGCGCATTAAATGCAACATTACTTTGCTCTTCTGGAAATAATCTGGTTAACTGACCTCCGTTAGGACCCACTCCAAATGTTTGATAAGTCCCATCGATACTATTTCGGATGTTATTAAAATCACCTCTAAACAGGCCTATCATTTCCTGAGTATTGGATGTTTGAAATCCAAAACCAGAACCGTAAACCCCTTCTCGATCGAATTTTTGATAAGAATATCCTGCAAGTGCAGAAAGATTTGAATCACCAAATTCTTTATCATAATTAACCACAAATTCCAAAAGTGTATTGGTAAGTGTTCTATCATCTAACAGCGAACGACCATTGCCCGGAACACCGTTGGTTAACCCCAAAATATCTGAAGAATAAGCTACAGTTTTTTCAGAGTCTGATCTATCATATCCTAAAGTTACTTTGGCGTTTAAATTTTGTAGGATATCATAATCTGCAGAGAAATTCAATAGAACTCTATCTGTTTCAGTAATATCATCAGTGTATTGTAATAATTGGAGAGGATTCAAATTTCCTCCTCCCGGATCAAAAGTAACATCTGCCGGGAATGTAGGATTCGTATAATAAGTGGCTGCTAATAGATCTCCCGCGGCACCTGGAGCATTTGCAATTGGCACAGCCTTATCATCAACCTTTGAATAGGTAGCCTGTAAAGCCAGATTTAATCTATCATCCAGGAATCTTTGATTTATGTTAAGTCTTCCTGTGAGTCTTTCAAGCTCAGATCTTTCAACAATACCATTAATATCATTATATCCCAGTGATACTCTAACATTACCACTTTGATAACTATTCATATAAGAAAGGGTATGATTTTGAGAGAAAGCTGTTCTAAAAACTTCATCCTGAAAATCTGTATCGGCTCCAAAATCTACATCATCAGGATTACCTCCTAAATCTGCAATTCCCTGTAAAAATTGATCTCTATTCAAAAGATCATAAGTATTTGCAGGACTGGCAACACTTAAAGAACCATCATATGTGAATGCGCCTCCCTGAGCTCCCCTACCAGATTTCGTTTGAATAATTACAACTCCATTGGCTCCACGTGAACCATAAATAGCAGTTGCTGAAGCATCTTTTAAGACACTTATACTTTCAATATCGCTTGGATTTAAAAAATTTAAGGGATTTCTTGCTGAACTCGAACCAACCCCAAGATCTCCACTCCCTACTGAAGTATCATCCCCAGAAAGTGGAACACCATCTACCACAAATAGCGGATTGTTATTTGAACGAACTGAGGTTGTACCTCTAATTCTCAGGGCAACTCCTGCTCCAGGTTCACCACTGGCCTGAGTTATTTGCACACCTGCAGTTTTACCTTGTATTAATTCTTCTGGCGACGCAATGTTACCTTTGTTAAATTCTTCTGCAGTCACCGAGGATACAGCTCCGGTAGCATCCCGTATGGTAGTGGTACCGTAACCTATCAATACAACTTCGTCAAGTTCAGATGCATCGGTTTCCAAATTAACATCAATTGTAGATCTACCACTAACTTTCATTTCCTGAGAAACATAGCCCACAAAACTAAAAACCAGTGTTGCATCTATTGGCACGTCATTTAAGGTATAATTTCCATCAAAATCTGTGGTGGTTCCTGTACTGGTCCCTTTAATGGCTACTGTGGCGCCGGGTAACGGACCATCAGCATCCGTAACGGTCCCGGAGACTGTTTGCTGTGCATTAGTCATTCCGCAAAAAAGGAAAACTGCAACAAGCAAAAAGCCCCTGAAGATAATTTTTTTCATAAAAAGATAGTTTTAGTTGGAAATGTTTCTAAAAATCATATTGAAACCTGGTAAATTTATGTAAAAATATGTTAACAAAGCAATTAAACAGGTGCTTTTCCACGAAAACGTTTTCGTGGAAAACAATTGAATATTCTGAATATCAGAGAAAAATTCTTATAATTTTTCATTTAAATAGTTCTACATCAATAATAAACTAAATTTATTTAATTGATTAATTGAATCATTGAATAACAGCAAATTGAACAGTCTTTTTGACGTTGTTAATAGCTTCAAAAATTTTATAAAAATTTTTAGATGTTAGAATTTTATAACGACATCGCTTTTCCACCTCCGAGTTCTGAGACAGGACCACATGGAATATATTCTCCCGGGATTGGATCATACCATAGTACATTCTCTCCCACTTCTTCGCTATTCTTCCAGGCCCATATCCCCATATCTCTAACAGTTGTTAAGTAAGCATAGGAACCGGCATCGGGATCTAACTGAATTTCAGGTTCCTGTTTCTGGGCATCCTGGGTCTCCGTATTTCTTTTAGCATATTCTTCTTTTTCTGCAGGAGTAGCCTTCAGGTATTTTTTGATCAGGTTCTCAAAATCCTCTGGTTTTCCTTCTTCCTGATCTTTATCATATTCAGCTTTAAAAGCTCTGGAGAATGCACCGGCAGATCGTTCAAATCGCATACGCCTATTTTCATCAGCTACCTGATCCATATAAGAGTCTATAAACTGGGCGATATTAAGATCTGATGCTCCAGGTGTATCGGTAGAGGGTAAAATAATATCGAGTATTTTCTTGAGTGCGAATCCATGAGAAGCAGATAAAAATGTTGGTTGCCAATCATATTCGGGCTCATTCTTACAACTTTGTAATAATCCGAGCGTTGAAGGTCCTACTATAAAAATTCCTGCTCCTAATCCTATATTTTTTAAGGCTTGTCTCCTTTTCATGATCCTCTATATTTAAGCGTTAGATTTTTTAAAATTCCTTGAAGCGTGATCAGCGGCTCTTGCGGTCATGGCCATGTAGGTTAACGACGGATTCTGGCATCCTGCAGAGGTCATAAACGCTCCATCGGTAACATATACATTTGGAACACCATGAACTTGATTATTTGCATTAAGTACAGAAGTTTTTGGATCACGTCCCATTCTTGCCATACCCATTTCATGGATTCCCAATCCGGGCGCCCCAATATCATCATAACCACTCACGTCTTTAAAACCTGCTTTTTCGAGCATTTCTACTGCCTGAGAAACCATATCCTCACGCATTTTCAATTCATTTTCTTTAAATTCAGCATCAAAAGTAACGGTAGGAAGATCCCATTCATCCAGTTTATCATAATCTAAAGTCATTTTGTTCTCATGATAAGGTAAAGTTTCCCCAAAGCCCATAAGACCCATATTCCATCCACCTGGTTCTGTAATTGCTTTTTTAAGATCCTCTCCATATGCTGCTTCGGCAATACTATCAGACCAGTTACCTCTACTAGCTCCTCCCTGGTATCCATAGCCTCTAATAAATCCGAGATCCTTATCATTTCCGTTCAAATTTCTGAATCTTGGCAGGTAAATACCATTAGGTTTTCTTCCTTTATAATATGAATCTTCAAAGCCGTCATATTTTCCGGAGGCGCCTGCTTTAAAATGATGATCCATCACATTATGGCCTAGCTCTCCAGAATCATTGCCCATTCCATTAGGAAATCTGTCAGATTTTGATTGCATCAGGATACTGGTGGAAGCCACGGCAGAAGCACATAGGAAAATCACATTTGCCTTAAATTCAATAATTTCCTTAGTATTCGTATCGATCACCTTAACTCCTGAAGCTTTTTTAGTTTCTGGATCGTAAATCACCTGACTAACTACAGAGTTTGGTCTTAAGGTCATATTTCCGGTTCTTTCAGCCGCTGGTAATGTAGAAGAATTACTGCTGAAATATCCTCCATAAGGACAACCTCTTATACAACGGTTTCTATATTGACATTTTGATCGGCCTTCAAACTTTTTATCTCCCGTGATATGCGCAACCCTTCCTGAGGTCATCACACGACCATCAAAATTTTCAGCGATACTCTCTCTAAAATAATCCTCTACACAATTGAGGTCCATTGGCGGTAAAAATTGACCATCGGGTAACTGACTCAATCCGAGCTTTTCACCACAAACACCAATATAAGATTCCACATGATCGTACCACTTGGCGATATCTCTATACCTAATAGGCCAGTCTACTCCTACCCCATCTTTTTTGTTTGCCTCAAAATCCAGATCGCTTAATCTGTAACTATGTCTTCCCCACATAATAGATCTACCACCAACATGATAACCACGCATCCAGTCAAATCTTTTGGTTTCATTATAAGGATGTTTAATATCATCAACAAACCAATGCTTACTGGGTTCAGAAACAGTATATCCAGTTCTAGCCTGCTTTTCCTGTCGCTTTAGCTCCTCTCTGGGAACCTGTCCTTTAAACTTATAATCCCAGGGATCATCATTCATGGTAGGATAATCCTTAACATGTTCTACCATTCTTCCTCTTTCTAAAACCAGCGTTTTAAAACCTTTTTCACAAAGTTCTTTGGCAGCCCAACCACCACTTATACCTGTTCCTACAACTATAGCATCATAATTGTCATTTTCATAATAGTTACTCACAATACATTGTTTTATTGGTGAAATTTTAGCTCGAAGTATTCCAAATATATAAATTTAAGAGGATAATTTTGCATCTTTAAAAAAAAGGCTACTTTTATTTTTCGTTTTTGAAAAATTCAAAGAATTTCATATAACTATTATCCAATGAACTTAAAATCCCTTAAGATATTATCAATCATATTTTTAGCTTTATTTTATACTTCAGTAACTTCATGTAAACAAGACAAGAAAAATAATTCTGAAGATATTCTGAACGAAAACTCCACAACTTCATCAGATTCTTTATTTTTCAAACTATCCCTGGCTCAATGGTCTTTACATAAACCTATTTATGATGGAGAATTAGATCCCATGGATTTCGCTGAAAAAGCCAGTGAAATGGGTTTTGGAGGTATTGAATATGTTACCGGTTTTTATGCGGAGGAAATCAAAAACGCACAAGATCCCGATGCTAAAATGAAGCAGATCCTGGACACTTTAAAAACCAGAAGCGAGAGGCACAATGTTGAAAATCTACTACTAATGGTAGATGGTGAAGGTGATCTTGCCGTGAATGATTCGGTTATTAGAAACCAGGCGGTCGAAAATCATAAAAAATGGGTGAATGCTGCCCAGTTTCTTGGTTGCCACTCGATACGTGTAAATCTCTTCGGGAGTGATGATCCTGAGGAATGGAAAAACAATTCAATAGACGCACTTACAAAACTTTCAACATATGCTGAAGAAAAAGGAGTGAATGTCCTGGTAGAAAATCATGGTTATTTATCTTCTGATATAGATCTTCTGGTAGAAGTAATGCAGGGAGTAAATATGGAAAACTGCGGAACCCTTCCAGATTTTGGTAATTTTTGTCTTAAACGTGAAGGCGGAGAAAGATGGAGTGCAAAATGTGTGGAGGAGTTTCCAAAATATGAAGGCATAAAAAAGATGATGCCTTATGCTAAGGCGGTTAGCGCGAAATCTTACACCTTTGATGAAAATGGCAATGAGAATGTTATCGATTATAAAAAAATGCTTCAAATTGTTAAAAATGCCGGCTATAACGGATATATAGGAGTAGAATTTGAAGGCGAAGATATCTCCTATAGTAAGGGCATAACAGCTACAAAAGATTTACTAATAAAAGCAGGCAGCGAACTCTAAAACCAACCTTTGAATTATGACTAAACTTATACGATTTCAACTTTCCTTAATGATGTTCCTGGAATTCTTCATTTGGGGAGGTTGGTTTGTAACTCTGGGAACTTTTCTTGGTTATAATCTTAATGCCACCGATGTTCAAATTTCAACTGCTTTTTCCACTCAATCCTGGGGAGCTATTATTGCTCCCTTTATTATCGGACTAATCGCCGATAGGTTCTTTAATGCTGAAAGAATTTTAGGCTTCCTACATTTAGTAGGTGCTGTCCTCCTGTATATGATGTATATTACTACAGATTTTACAGATTTCTATCCTCTGGTTTTGGGGTATATGATCGCCTACATGCCTACCCTTGCCTTGGTAAATTCTGTAAGTTTTAACCAGATGAATGATCCTGCAAAGGAATTTTCATTTATCAGGGTTTTTGGTACGATAGGCTGGATCATTGCAGGACTCGTAATAAGCTGGCTAAGCTGGGATGGTATTGAAGGGCGTGATAATGGCATGTTGCGATATACCTTTTTAATGGTGAGCATTGCCTCAGCATTTCTAGGGTTATTTAGTTTTACTCTTCCTAAAACCCCTCCTACCGCCGACAGATCTAAAAAAGTGAGCATTGTAGAAACTCTTGGCCTCGATGCGCTGGGATTATTAAAAGACAGGAATTTCCTGATGTTCTTTTTAGCTTCAGTACTTATATGTATTCCCCTGGCGTTCTATTATCAGAATACGAATCCGTTTCTTTCTGAAATTGGTGTAAACAATCCAACAGGGCTTATGACCATAGGTCAGGCTTCAGAAGTATTATTCATGCTTTTATTACCTTTTTTCTTTAAAAGATTTGGTTTCAAATTAACCATCATTGCAGGAATGTTGGCCTGGACTGCCAGATATTTGTTGTTTGCTTATGGCGACTCGGGGGAACTTATTTTTATGCTGCTTACCGGAATTGCCCTTCATGGTATCTGCTATGATTTTTTCTTTGTTTCAGGGCAGATCTATACCGATTTTAAAGCAGGTTCAAAATATAAAAGCTCAGCTCAGGGTTTGATCACACTGGCAACTTATGGCGTGGGAATGCTCATAGGTTTCTACGTAGCAGGGCTCATCACGAATGCCTATCTTACAGGAGAGAAAATGCACGATTGGGAAACCATCTGGATCTACCCGGCCGGATTTGCATTTTTAGTAATGCTCCTTTTTGCCCTGTTCTTTAAAAATGAGAAGATCGATAAAAAAGATATAGAAATATAAATTACAGTTTATGAGTAAAATAAGACTCGGAATTTTAGGCGGTGGAGAAGATTCTTTAATAGGAATTCTTCACCGGGTTGCGGCTAACATGTTCGACCAGTTTGAAATTGTAGGAGGCGTATTTGATGTTCAGCATGAGAAAAGTCTGGAATTTGGTAGAAAACTTCAACTTGATCCTTCCAGGATATATAAGGACATGGATGATATGGTGGAGAAAGAAGCTAAACTTCCTGAAGATCAAAAAATTCAGGCAGTTTCAGTACTCACGCCCAATTTTCTGCATTTTCCAATGGCGAAACAATTACTGGAAAATGGGTTTAACGTCATCTGTGAGAAACCTTTGACTACCACCTATGCAGAGGCCAAAATTCTCAGTGAAATACAGCAAAAGGCTAACACCATATTTGCCGTCACATACACCTACACGGGTTATCCTATGATAAGGCAAATGAAAACCATGATTGCCAATGGGGAAATTGGAAAAATTCAAAAGATAGATGTTCAGTATTATCAGGGCTGGATCAATCCGCTAATCCATGATAAAGAAAAAAGATCGGCAACCTGGCGATTAGATCCAGATAAATCTGGAATAAGTTGTTGTATTGGCGACATTGGAACTCACGCCTATAATATGGCTGAATATGTTTCAGGAATGAAAGTGGATAAAGTGCTTGCAGACCTTAATTATCTTTATGAAGACAATCCTATGGATATCGACGGAACCGTTCTTTTGAGATTTCAGGGGAATATCAAAGGTGTTTTAAGAGCCAGCCAGATCGCGACAGGAGAGGAAAATAATTTTACGGTAAAAATTTACGGAGATAACGGAGGATTAAAATGGGAACAGGAAAATCCCAATTATCTATATTTATTAAAAGAAGGAATGGCCTTGCAGGTTTTAAAACCGGGTCATGAATATAACAGCGCATTTTCCCTGGAAGGCACTAAGCTACCTCCGGGACATCCAGAAGGGATCTTTGATTCTATGGGGAATATTTATTATGGTGTGGCCATGGCAATTAAAGATAAGACCAGTCATGAAGGCGCCTACCCTAAGCTGGATGATGGTTTGCGCGGTATGAATTTTATTGAAAAGACCGTAGATTCTCATAAAAAGGGAAATGTTTGGATTAATTTAGAAGAATAAAAGAATTTATAATGAAGACTATTAAAGGACCGGCTGTATTTCTAGCTCAGTTCATGGACGATAAAGAACCTTTTAATTCCTTAGAAGGATTATGTAAATGGGCTTCAGAATTAGGCTATAAAGGAATACAAATCCCAACCTGGGAAACGAGATTGATTGATCTTAAGAAAGCTGCTGAAAGTAAAACCTACTGTGATGAACTCAAAGGAAAGGTGGAATCTTATGGATTGCAGATCACAGAGCTTAGTTCCCATCTTCAGGGACAATTAGTAGCGGTGCATCCTGCTTACGATATTATGTTCGATAATTTCGCGCCGGATGCCTATAAAAATGATCCAAAGAAAAGAACAAACTGGGCCATAGATCAGTTAAAATTTGCAGCCAGAGCCAGTAGAAACCTTGGATTGGATGTACATGGAACTTTTAGCGGTTCTTTTCTATGGCATACCGCGCATCCCTGGCCACAAAGACCTGAAGGTCTTGTAGAATTGGGTTTTAGCGAATTAGCTAAACGATGGATGCCTATTCTGAACGAATTTGACGAGCAGGGAGTTGATGTATGTTACGAGATACATCCCGGCGAAGATCTTCACGACGGAGTTACTTTTGAACGTTTTCTGGAAGCGACCAACAATCATAAGAGGGTAAATATTCTTTACGATCCTAGCCATTTTGTGCTTCAGCAACTGGATTATATAGAATATATAGACCATTATCACGATTATATAAAAATGTTCCATGTAAAGGATGCTGAATTTAACCCTACCGGAAAGAAAGGAATGTTTGGTGGATTTGGAGACTGGAAAGACAGAGCAGGGAGATATCGCCATCCCGGGGACGGCCAGGTAGATTTTAAAACCGTATTTTCTAAACTAACTGAATATGGATGCGACGTCTGGGCCGTGTTAGAATGGGAATGTTGTATTAAATCCCCAGATCAGGGGGCAAAAGAAGGTGCTCCATTTATTTCAAATAATATCATTGAAGCAACCCAAAAAAGGTTTGACGATTTTTCGGGATCTGAAATAGATGGAAATAGATTAAAACGAATATTAGGAATTTAAAATAACCAACAATGAAAAGATTAGTATTAATAGGATGTTCTATTCTAGCTTTTATAGCATGTAAGAATGAAAATAAGGAATCTGAAGAAACAAGTGTAGCCGAGAATACAGAGGTACAAAGTTCAGAAATGGATGAGAACCAGGAATGGCAGGAACTTTTCAATGGTAAAGATCTTAGCGGATGGAAAGCTTTTAATGAAGATTCAATTTCAGACCAGTGGCAAGTTGAAAATGGTGCTATAAGCTTTACCCCTTCCGAAGGAGAAAGAACAAAAACTGAAAATTTAATAAGCGAACAGGAATTTGAAAATTTTGAACTTTCACTGGAATGGAAAATTTCTGAAGGTGGAAATAGCGGGATTATGTGGGCTGTCCAGGAAGGTGAAGAATATAATGAACCTTATCTAACCGGACCTGAAATTCAGGTACTGGATAATGAAAAACATCCCGATGCTAAAAACGGTCTTAATAGAACCGCAGGAGCTCTATATGACATGGTTCCACCTAGTGAAGATGTGACTAAACCTGCTGGAGAATGGAACCAAGAAGTGATTCATATAGATCACAACCAGAACATTGGCTGGGTGAAATTAAATGGAGTAAAAGTGACCGAGTTCCCAGTTAATGGAAAAGAATGGAAAAAGATGGTCGAAAAATCGAAGTTTAAAGACTGGGAAGGATTTGGCGCCAGTAAAAAAGGCCATATCGCCTTGCAAGATCATAGTGACCCTGTATGGTATAGAAATATTAAAATCAAACAATTATAGTACTGGAATATATAATTTTAAAGCTGCTTTTTATAGCAGCTTTTTTTATTGCCCTATCTTAGACCTGTTTCAAAAAAATAAATAGTATGCAAAAGATAGATGTAAGCTTTAAAAATACTGATTCCAAGGAACTTAAAGGAGTTCTGGTATTACCTACCAATAAAAAACCTGCAAACTTTATACTTTTTGCACATTGTTTTACTTGTAATAAAAATTTTCATGCACCATCAAATATCAGCAAAAACCTGGCATCTCAAGGTTACGGTGTTTTAAGGTTTGACTTTACAGGATTAGGGGACAGTGAAGGAGATTTTGAAGACACCAATTTCACAAGTAATGTAGAAGATCTTATTGCTGCCGCAGAGTTTCTTAAGGCAGAGTATAAGGCGCCATCTATGATCGTGGGACATTCGCTGGGAGGTGCTGCTGCCCTCTTTGCTTCAAAAAAGATCGAATCTATTAAATGTATGGTCACCATCAATGCACCATCAAATTTATCACATGTTCAGAAGCATTTTGAGTCCAGTTTAGATGAAATTGAAAAAGAAGGCTTTGCCAATATTAAGATTGGAGGAAGAGGGTTCAAAATTAAAAAACAGTTTATTGAAGACCTGAAAACGAATCAGGACGCTTCTGCCCTAAAGGAAATACGAAAGTCATTATTAGTAATGCATTCTCCTCAGGATGAAATCGTTTCTATAAATCATGCGGAAGAACTGTATAAAGCAGCCTGGCATCCTAAAAGTTTTGTGTCTCTTGATGGTGCAGATCATATGCTAAGTAATAAGGAAGATTCAGAATATGTGGCAGCAGTTATTTCAGCATGGGCCAGTAAATATCTTAAAGAGCCCACAGCTCCAGAATTAGAGACAGATCATGAAGTTATGGCCAATCTTGGAGCTTCCGGGTTTACCACCCAAATTATAGCCGGCAACCATCATTTAGTTGCTGATGAACCTATAAAAGTTGGAGGTAGCGACCTGGGACCAAATCCTTACGAATTAGTTTCGAGCGGACTTGCAGCCTGCACTTCTATGACCATCCAAATGTATGCTCGTAGAAAAAAATGGCTGATAGATAATGTAGAAACACATGTAAGCTATTCTAAAAAACATGCTGATGATTGTAAAGATTGTGAAAATGATATGGCAAAAATTGACAGTTTTGAGAGAGAAATATCTATTAAAGGAGATCTGGATGAAAAACAGTTAAAACGTCTTATGGAAATTGCAGATAAATGCCCTGTTCATAAAACTTTATCTTCAAAAGCACAGATCAATACCCAATTAACGAAGTCAACACAAAACACACCTTAAGAGGCTCTGTTAAGCTATCCTTAAATCTTTGGTGATACCTGTGAATAGGCTTAATTTAGTTTTAATAATTGAAATATTAAACCAATCGAAATTATGAAACGTATCAGTTTATCTCTTGTTCTTTGCGCAGGATTAATCTTTACCAGCTGTAAGAATGAGAAAAAGGAAAAAGACATGGACGACCAGTCAGGGACTGAAATGAAGTCTGACATGGATACCAAAGAAGAGGAAGAAGTAAAGAAAGTGAAAGTTACTCTTCAATCAGTTAGTGATTCAAATCTAACCGGAAATGTTGTATTTACTCAAGAAAACGGTGAGGTTTCTATGACCGCTATTATTTCAGGACTTACTGAAGGTACACATGCTATCCATATTCACGAAAAAGGAGATTGCTCTGCACCTGATGGTAAATCTGCCGGAGGTCACTGGAACCCAACAGATGCACAACATGGTAAATGGGGTGATTCTGAAGGCTACCATAAAGGTGATATAGGTAACTTTGAAGTTGATGCCAACGGTAATGGAACTGTTAATCTAACTACTGATGAGTGGTGTATAGGATGCGGGGATTCTAAAAAGGATCTTGTAGGTAAAGCTGTGATTGTTCATGACGGTGTAGATGATTATACCTCTCAGCCATCTGGAGCTGCCGGCACACGTGTTGGTTGTGGTCTGATCCAAATGTAATTGACATACGATATAAATAAAAAAAGCGGCTTTAAAGCCGCTTTTTTTATTTGTTATTTAAACCTATATTTATTTCCTCAAACAACATTTATGCAGCAAGATGGATTAATCCTCGAATTACAGAATGGTAACCAGAGGGCTTTTGAACGAATCTATGAATTGTATTCTGAAAGTACATATGGAATAATTTATAGTATCGTACACGATGAAAAAATAGCGGAAGAAATACTTCAGGACGTATTTTTAAAAATTTGGAATAATTCTTCTTCTTATAATTCTGATAAAGGGAGATTTTTCACATGGGTACTTAATATTGCAAGAAATGCATCTATAGATCAATTAAGGTCTAAAGGGCATAAAAACTCTCAAAAAAACCTAACAGCAGATAATTTCGTAGATATTTTGGAGAGCAGTTCAAATTTCTCATCGAAAGCAGACGCCATTGGAGTCAAAAAGTATATAGATATTTTGAAACCAGTTTGTAAGAAATTAATAGATCTGTTATTCTTTAAAGGTTTTACACAAAAGGAAACAGCCGAGGAACTTGATATGCCATTAGGAACTGTGAAAACAAAGAATAGGGCGTGTATCAATAAACTTCGGGAAATGTTAGTAGAATAAGAAATGAATATACAAGAATACATATCATCTGGAATACTTGAACTCTATGTATACGGAGCACTTACCGAGGCAGAAAGCCGTGAAGTAAGTATGACGTTAAAGGAGCATTCTGAAATTCGAAAGGAAGTTGAAGAAATCGAAATTGCATTACAAAAATTATCTTCGGCAGTTGCACCTACTTATAACGCAGAAGCAATTCTTGCAAGTATAAAACGAAAATTATCAGATAAATCCGGTTCAGGAGTAATTAACATCGAACGAAAGAAAACACCATGGGTCTCTTATATGGGGTGGGCAGCCAGCCTTGTACTCTTAATTGGATTATTCTTCTTATTTGATGATAATAATGACCTAAGAGAGCAGCTAAATTCTGAAAAAGCTCATTCTGCAGAAATGGAACAGCAGATCGCTGATGCCAGAGATGATGCTAAAAAGACAGAAGAATTACTGGCAGTGCTAAGGGATAAAGAAGTATCTAAAATTCCTTTGCAAGGTCAAAATGTAGATCCGGGAGCTTATGCCGCAGTGTACTGGAACAAAAAAGAAAATACGGCGTATATAGATGCGAAAGATCTTCCTGAACCACCACGAGGAAAAGTTTACCAGGTTTGGTCTTTAAAGCTTGAGCCGTTAACTCCTACGAGTATTGGCCTTTTAGCTGAATTTTCAATGGATGAAAATAAGATATTTGCTTTAGAAAATGCAAATGAATCTGAAGCATTTGGTATCACACTGGAACCTGAAGGCGGGAGTGAATCTCCAACAATGGAGCAGTTATACGTACTGGGAGCAGTGGCCGCACCCTGATCTCGTTTCAAGAACAGTCTAAAATAAGTAAGCCCCATGCAGCAGCATGGGGCTTATTTTTGTAAATGCCTGAAAAGTTCCGGGGAATCTCTCCAGGCATCTAACCAACCAAAAAAATCAAAAACTCAAAATCGACATAATCTGACCAATAAATTATTCAAACAACTTTAGAGTTATATATCAAGATATACGGAAGGAGATGAATGTTGGTTTTAAAAAAGCTTATTTTAACATTTGATCTTCAACTGTTTAACCAGTTCTTAAATTCCTTAACCCTTTCCCTGCTTACGATAAGCTGAAATTCGTTAAAATTTTCAAGTTTTATTTCCAGCCTGGAATTTGTATAAGAAACAATATCTTTTATAGCAGTGATATGGAGAATACACTTACGATTAATCCTGAAAAATTTTTCAGGATCCAGTTCATTTTCCAATTGTTCTAAAGCAATATCAAGAGGATAATTTCTACCCGAAAAACAGTGAATATAGCTCGCTTTGTTTTCTGAGTAAAAACAAGCAATTTCAGAAATATCTACCAGTTTTAGGTGTTGACCTATCTGGGCTGTAAATCTTGACTTATAGGTTTTATTGGTTATTCCTGGACTTAAAAGAGATCTTAATTGATTTACGTCAATATTAGAAGATGATTTTTTTGATTGGTTAAATTTTTGCAACGCAGCTTCAAGTTCCTCTTCGTCTATGGGTTTTAAAAGATAATCTATACTATTCAGTTTAAAAGCCCTTAAAGCATATTCGTCATATGCGGTAGTGAAAATAATAGCACTCTCTGTTTCTATGTGATCAAAGATCTCAAAAGAAAGTCCGTCGCTTAACTGAATATCTAAAAAAATAAGATCTGGATGCTTATTGGAGCTAAACCAGGTGACGGCTTCAGCAACAGAATGCAGCATGATTTCAGTTTCTATTTCTAATTTCGACAGCATACGCTGCAACCTTCTAGCAGCAGGCTTTTCGTCTTCTATAATAATTGCTTTGGTCACACTAAATTATATAGGTTAGTAGTTCTATTTCCAGATCTGTTTCTTATCCTTATCCATCAATTCCTGTATTTTCTTTTCTTCCCATTTCTTTCCGAAGAGAAAACCCGGTCCAAAAACACTTGCCCAATGCGCGAATAAACCTATTCCCCAAAAGAAAATAGTAGTGTAATTTGAAAGCTGGGTTAGACCATTAACAAAACCTTCATCCTGAGTATTTACTACAAAAATAGCCGTATTAATAAATAAGTATACTAGAAGATGAATGTAAAATCCTTTAATATCTTTCACCCTCTTATGGGCCGCTTTATAACTAATGTTTTCTTTATAATTCGTTTTCATTATTTCCATGATTTTGTTTGCTGTTTATCCTTTTCCATAATTTCCTGTATTTTACGCTCTTCCCAGTCTGAACCATATCCAAAGACCGAAAATCCATGAATTGTTAGACCTATCCCCCATCCAAAAAGCGGAAACCAGAACCACTGAAATTGCCAGTAGGTATAGTAATTTATGAATATTAAGAAAGGGATCACCACACAGTACGAGATAAGGTTTCCATAAAACTCCTTCATCTCCTTTACTCTTTGCTTTGCTTTGAAGTAAGCATTTTCCTGACTATTATCTACTGTTTCCATAATTGAAATTTGTTTGGTTAGCACAGGGAGTTTCACCCTGAAAATTTCTTCTTTTTGTTCTATTAAAACTTTTCTTTCGGTTACTACATGATATCTGTTCACAATGTTTTGTAGTCCTACCCCTTTTCTGGTTCCTAAAACTTCTTTTTTCTGAAAGTTATTCTCAACAATAAGATACCCGTCATTTTCATAAATTTTAATATAAAGAGGTTTGCTTTCACTAACAATATTATGCTTTATAGTGTTTTCCAGTAATAGCTGGAGTGATAATGGCACCACCTTAGCCTCTTCATTTGAAAGTTCTTCAGGTATCTCGAAATAAATACTATCCTCGAAACGCATTTTAAGAAGCTTCATATATGTGTTCGCAAATGTTAGTTCTTCCTTAAGACTTACTAATTCCTTATCTTTTTGCTCCAGAACATACCGGTATATTTTGGATAATCCAGTGGTAAAACGTTGTGCCTGCTCTGGGTTTTCATCTATAAGCGACGCTAATACATTAAGGCTATTAAATAAAAAATGAGGATCCAATTGATTTTTTAAAGCATCAAATTTGGCCGAAGCGGTTCCCGCAATAATCTTTTGCTCTTTTACTCTTTTTTCCTGGCGATGTCTATAAAAATTTACAATGTAAAAAATAGCACCGGTCACCAGTGTAATTACCAATGAAACCCAGTAAAAGGAGACTTTTTCACCCTTTACATATTCGGAAAAACTCAAACCCTTCTCTACATATTCCCAGTAATATCTAACTAAGAATATTGTAAGTAAACTCAATATTACAGATAGTATAATCGTAATAAGAAGTTTTGGAAACTTATAAAATTCCTTTGCATATTTTTTCGTAAAAAAAATAAACATAGCTGCATTCACGAGATAAATAAAAACACTGTAAGAAAGATTTATTTTGTATCTATTCCACAAATACTTATCGAAACTTATTTCCTCACCCTGAAATATATATATCATTATAAAAACTGCGAAAATCGCATTCCCTACGATGAATGCCTTCCCTAGTTCCTTTAAAATTACTTTGAGTAAATTCATTAGTTTTTACAATTATTCTGTAAAATCATTTTTGCACGACCTTCGCCCCAGTTAGGATAAAATGCCGATCTGGCTTTAAATTTAGAGAAAAGTTCTAAACTGCGTTTGACTTCTGGACAGTACTTACCCGGGTCTTCTCCAAAAAATCTTGCAGCCCCCATATCCCATTCAGCTTTGGAGAGCACTACCCGGGGATTCTCAGGAGCAATTTTTAAAGCTTTTTCATATAATGAAGTTACCGTTCCCGAAAGTTTCATCCCATAAACAGAAGGATCCAAGGTAATATAAGCGGTATACAACATTGCCTGCATTACTAGATTCTCCACGTTTTCGGGTTGAGAATTAGCTTTAGATTTATCAAGTAATTCCTGAGCTTTCTCTAACTGTTGCTCTTTTAATACCACATCCTCCATGTCGAAGCTCTCCACAATTTTAATTTGTGCTGCGTAATAAAATGGTAACCAATTGTTCTCTTCTGCGCTGGCAATTCTCTCAAATAGATTTGCGGCCTGTTGTGATTCTCCACTACTCCATAAATCAAAAGCTTTATTCATTCCTGTCTCATATTGAGATTGAGCCTGTATCTGAAAGAAGCTTATAAAGGCAATGATAAGTATTGAAAGCAAAGTTTTCATATTCTAAATTTTAAAAAATATTTATTTTCTGTTTTTCTGTGGATCCATTTTTTAATTCAAATTTCGCATCTTTCCAATTGGGAGGACCAAATTTTGCAGGAGCATTATTAGAAGTAGCATAATCTTCCGCAGGATAAAAACCCAGGAACATATCAAGCTCTCCATTCTCATCTTCATCATGAAAAGCAGAAATTGCGTATTCACCATCTGGAAGATCTTGAAAAACTATAGTAGCCTCTCCCTCAATGATTTCAGTCTTTAAAGTTTTAAAGGTTTTCTCTAACCAGTTTTCTTTAGAAGAATAAAGTCCAAAAACAGCTTTGCCTTCATTAGATTCAAATCCTGTCATGGTAATTTCTACTGAATTCTGAGCTGTTGAAATCAGAGAGAAGACCAACATTAAAATTGTTATGATTAGTGTTTTCATGTCGCTGTGTTTTTTGTTATAGCTCAAATTTGATCATTCTAATGCTCAGGTAAAATTCTCTTTTACTGAACTGTAGATTTTTATTACTGAATTGAAATTTTCAGGAATTCTATAAGTTATCTAATTGATTTTTATTTTTATCGGCACTAATCGTCCAGAAAAAACCAACAAAAACAAACCTGTCTGCTGCCTGCTGTATAGGCCTGGAAATGAATCTTCCGCTGGGGTTTGGAGAATTAGCGTATTGATATCCAAAAACATTCTTACTGCCCGTGATATTAGAAATGGAGAAATAAAGGATCTTTTGTTGAGAAATTAAATAAGCCCAGTTAAAGCTTAAATTATTATAGTTTTTGGTCCTTTCATTCGAAAAGCCAGAGGTATTAGGGTTTTCAAATGGCCTGCCACTGGAGAAATTATAGGAAAATCCAATCTGACTTTGCCAGTCTTCAATCCAGTATTTGGTAACCAGGCTGGCAGCATGAGTCGCAACAAAATCTGGAGTAGCCGAAATTGGGTAGTTTCTATAATCCCTTTCAGAATCAATAAAACTGTATGAAAGCCAGTATTCAAGATGATTTATACTTCTATCATCACGAAAAAACAGATCTAAACCCCTGGCGTACCCATCCCCGTCGTTAGAGTAATTACTATTAAATTCAGGCGCATTGGTATCAAATTTAACCAGATCACTATACCCTTTATAATAAGCTTCGCCACGAAATAAATATCCTTTGGTTGAATACTGATAATTCAGAATAAAATGCTGTGCCTGCTCCGGTTCTAAATGATTATTATACTTTAAATAGCCATCTGCTGCCTGCTGATGATAATCTCCGTAGGCTGTTGAAATTTGTTGATGATCTGTAAGCTTATACGCAGCTGCAAGCCTTGGAGAGACTTTAATTTCATTGTTCATCTCCAGATAAGAACTACGCACCCCCGCCTTTACGGCAAACTTTTTTGAAAATATAAGATCAGATTCAATAAATCCGGCGAGAATGTTATTTGTGTAACCGGCTGGAAATGTTTGGGAATCTTCCATGTAATCCTCCTCAAAATCTGTATGAAAATATTCCAGCCCTGCATTAAATTTTAAACGATTATTATATTTCTTAGTGCTCTTCAATTTTAAATGAGCTGCATTTTCACGATTCTTTAAATTAGCTTCATCAATAAATATTTCATTAGTAGATTTTGAAAAACTTATACCCGGGGCAATTTTCCAACCATTACTCAGACTTCCTTCGTAAGACGTATTAGCATATAAATTAAGATTGGTCAAATCAGTTAAATTTCTGCTGGTTAATGTTTCGTCTGGTTGATATAATTCGAAGTTAGTTCGGTCTAAAGCAGCGTATAGTTTAAATAATCCTATGTTTGTTCTTTTTCTAAATACCGCTTCACCGCTCAAACTTTTATAAGGTTTTTTAAATTCAAAATCAGGATTATTGGGAATAAGCTCCTGGTATGGTGCCAGATTTATATAGGTGGCATTTACACTTACAGAGCTGCTATCCCATTTTTTGGTATGTCCTAAACCTGCCCCCACCGTCATAATTGAAATATCAGTCTGATCCTGATCTGGTTCATCTATAGTCTGTAAGGTTAAGACACCAGACAAAGCCTGGCCATATTCCGCTGAATACCCTCCGGTAGAAAAGGAAATTCCATCAAAAAGAAATGGCGAATACCTTCCGCGGGAAGGTAGATTTTGAGCCGTAGCGGTATATGGCTGAAAAACCCTCAGACCATCAATAAATATCTGCGTTTCCCCGGCCCTCCCCCTCTCACAAACAGCCGCCCATCTTCTCCCACTGTTTGAGTGCCGGGCAGAGTTTGTAAAGCCGCTATAAAATCTCCTGCAACACCTGCAGTAGTGACCACATCTAAAGGCTTTAAAACAGAAACTCTGGATTGCTCCCCGGCCGAAAAACTTCCTGCATTGAGCACTACAGCATCGAGAGAATTTACATCTTCCCGTAACTGAATCTCTAATTGGTTCATTTCAGAAATATCCGCTTCCAGTTCCAGAGGTTCAAAGCCTATATAACTTATTACCAAAATTTGGTTGCCAGTAAGTATGCTTGTAAAGCTAAATTTTCCATCGTGGTCTGTATTTGAACCATCATAAGAGTTCTTTAAATACACATTTGCGCCAACAATGAGATTTCCAGCTTTATCTGTAACACTTCCAGATATATTATACTGAGCAGATGCAATAGAAACTATTAAAAAGAAAAGAACGTTCAAGATTGGCTTCATGACTTATGGTTTATAAGTCAAATTTGATATTTAGGCTCGCCAAACTAAAAATAAAGTAACCGAATTGCAGTTTCTAAGGTCTGAAATGATGAATCCATTAGATTATAGGAAAACTTTTAGATTTAAATATCAAAATTTAAATAACTTGGAATCAAATCCAAAAAAACTAAGAAATGACCATTTTTGAAGCATTAAGACAGGAGCACGAAATACAAAGACATCTCATAGACAAGCTAATTAAGACTGAAGGAAAAACAGAAGATAGAAAAAAGCTATTTGAAAATTTAAAGCATGAACTAAAGATCCATGAAGATGCTGAAGAACGTCATTTTTATGTTCCTTTAATGAAAAAGGATTTAACGCAGGAAAAAGCCCGTCATAGTGTTGCTGAACATCACGAAATGGATGAGCTAGTAGAACAGATGGAAGATACAGAAATGGATGCTTCAAACTGGCTTAAACTTGCAAAAGACCTGGAACACCAATTAATTCATCACTTAGAAGAAGAAGAACACGAAATATTCCAGTTGGCAGGAAAAGTGCTTACCGATAAACAAAAAACCGATCTTGCAGATAGCTATAATAAAGAAATTAGAAAGAACAGGTAACTAAAAGAGGCACCATAAAATTATTTTTAGAAGGTATTGCGAATGCAGTAAAGCAATCTGTAAACTCAAATAAGAATACTTACAGATTGCTTCTTTTCTAGCATTGACTAAAAAACCTAAAGTTTAAAACAGTCTCTTCTTTTAAACTTTATCCTTATCCATTTTCATGGTTTTCTTCTGACCTTTGAAAGGTCTAATGATCAACCTGGCTGCCTTGTCAAAATTCACATAGTTGTATATCCAGTTGAAGAAGGTTACCGTTCTGTTTCTAAAGCCTACCAGAAACCAAAGGTGTACAAACATCCATACAAACCAGGCGAAAAATCCTGAGAATTTCCACTTATGGAGATCTACCACGGCCCTGTTTCTTCCAACCGTAGCCATGGTTCCTTTGTCAAAATATTCAAATGGTTCTAGCTTTTCCCCTCTTATTAGATGTTTGATGTTTTTAGCCAGATGTTTCCCTTGTTGAATTGCAGGTTGAGCAACCATTGGGTGACCTTTTGGAAATTTTTCCGTTTTCATTAATGCAATATCCCCAACAGCGAAAATATTCTCGTAACCATTCACCTGATTAAACACATTTACCTCGTACCTATTGGCTTTTTCAACCAGTGCAGAGGCATTAAGACCTTCTACCGGTGCTCCTGTTACTCCCGCAGACCATATAAAAGTTTCCGTTTTTATCGCAAGATCTGTATTGGTCTTTACCAAATGCCCATCGTAATTCTCAACCATTGTATTCAGGTGGATTTTTACGCCTAATTCTTCAAGCATTTCCTGGGCTTTTTTAGAGGCATGCTCACTCATAGGAGGTAAAACCCTGTCTAGACCTTCAAGTAAATGGATATTCATCTCATTGGGATCCAGATCTGGATAATCTTTCGGGACTATGTGATTTCTCAGTTCAGCAATAGCACCGCTAAGCTCTACCCCAGTAGGTCCTGCTCCGGCAAGAACAAAGTTAAGCAGGGCTTTTCTTTTCTCTGGATCCTCGGTAATAGTGGCCTGTTCGAGATTTTCAAGAATAAGACTTCTAATATTTAGTGCTTGTGGAACCGTTTTCATCCACATTCCATGCTCTTCAATACTATCGTTTCCGAAGAAATTAGTTTTTGAGCCAGTGGCTATAATTAAATAATCATAGATTAGATCGCCAATATTTGTGTGCACTGTATTCTTTTCGGCTGAAATAGATTCTACTTCTGCAAGCCTGAAATAACATTTTTTACTGGATCTGGTAATTTTTCTTAATGGGTAGGCGATAGAATCTGGTTCTAGTCCTGAAGTGGAAACCTGGTAAAGTAAAGGCTGAAAAGTATGGTAGTTATGCCTGTCCAGCATCACCATTTGCATGTCTTCTTTCAAGATCTTTCTGGCTAACGCCATTCCGGCAAAACCACCTCCTATAATTACTACTCTGGGTAAGTCGGTTCTTGGGATGTTCATAAATTTGGCTGGTTTTACCCAAATTTACTATTTATAGAAGTATTGAGGGATGGATTAACTTTAAATTAAAGTTTTTTGTAACATAGCGAATAGTTTGACTACCTATTACGTGCTAACCAAGTTTTCGTGAACAAAGAATTAGAACATCAGTTTGTTACCAATCTGGAGCAACACCAGAATATTGCGCACAAGATCTGCCGTATCTATACAAATGATAAAGATTCACATAATGATCTTTTTCAGGAGATCACGATTCAATTATGGAAAGCTTATCCAAAGTTTAGAGGAGATTCCAAGTTTAGTACCTGGATGTACAGAGTTGCTCTTAACACGGCGATCACGCTTTACCGAAAGAAAAAACGAAAAATACGAACGCAAGATTATGATACGGTACATTTTAAGATCAAATCTGAAGAATATAACGATGAAGTTGAACAACATCTAAAACTGATGTATGATGCCATAAGGCAGTTGAATGATATTGATAAAGCCCTTGTTTTCTTATACCTGGAAGATAAGAATTATGCCGAAATCTCTGATACCCTTGGAATCACAGAAGTGAATGCAAGAGTGAAAATGAACAGGGTAAAAACCAAATTAAAAAACCTTATTAATCCTTGATATGTTATGGATGATTTAGATCTGTTAAAAAAGGATTGGAAAAAGCAGGAACAGAACCTGCCTCATCTTTCCTACGATGAAATTTATAAAATGACCTGGAAGAAGTCTTCTTCTATCGTTAAATGGATATTTATTATTAGTATTCTGGAATTTTTGCTAGGAGCTATCCTGAATATTGTGCTGGCCGATGATGAATACTGGCAGCAAATGGAAAAATATAATCTTACCGAATTTACCATTGGCGTTTATATTATCACCTACCTTATAACCTTTTATTTCATATTTAAATTTTATATAAACTACCGAAGAATATCTACTACCGATAGTGCTTCGAGACTTATGAAAAATATCCTGAAAACTCGCAAGACCGTTAAGTATTATATTGGTTTTATATTGATCTCCAGCGGGGTAGTTTTCCTGGTAACACTTTATTTGATGTTAAGAAATCATGCTTTAACCGCAGAGCCTACTACCACGAATATGGCTTTTGACACCAAACAATGGTTTATATTTATAGGTGGTACTTTACTGGTACTGGTGATCTTACTGGGTGTTATCTGGCTAATTTACAGGGTGATTTACGGAATTCTCCTTAGAAGACTCCTGAAAAATTATAAGGAACTGAAAAAGTTGGAAATGGAGTAAATCGGAATGAGAAGTGGAAAAAATTAAATTCTCTGGTATAGAACTTCAGCCTTTATAAATTATAAAGCTTCAGGCCTAGCTCCTAACTTAAAATAAAAGTATCAGTTAGTTTATGCAGGACTGAGACTGTCCAGGGCTATTCTATAATAATTTAGGAAACGATTCAGGTTTTAAAGCTTTATACTTTTCGCTGATAGCTAAATTTTAATATCCCCAGCGTCGCTGTTCATTAAGATCTTCCATAGCGTCGATCTCTTCTTTAGGGATCACCTTTAAGAATGACGAATGTTGTTCTATGGCATATTCCAGTTTATGTACAATCTCTTCAATACTTTCATTCTCATAATCTATCTCCAGTGGTTCCTTGATCTGAAAAGTTTGCAAAATACCGCGCTTCTTTATTCGCAGGCCTTTTTTATCAAAAGATCTTCTAAAACCATCGATAACTATCGGAATTACTATTGGTTTATGATTTTTAATAATATGGGCAGTTCCTTTTCTAATAGGCTTGAAAGGCTTTGTAGTTCCCTGTGGAAATGTAATTACCCAGCCATCATTCAAAGCAACACCAATATTCTCGGTGTCATTAGGATTCACTTCCCTTTTCACCTCCTGCCCTTTAGCTCTCCAGGTACGTTCTACCGTCACAGCACCCGCATAGGCCATGATCCTGGTAAGTAAGCCAGCTTTCATGGTCTCTTTCGCAGCAACATAATAGATATTCATTTTTGGCTGCCAGATGTAACCTACATTTTTAATACTATCTACCCTGCCACTAAGACTGGCATTGAAAACATGAAACATCGCTGTAACATCAGCAAAATAAGTTTGATGATTAGAAACAAAAAGCACATTGGTATCGGGAAGATTTTTGATAATTTCAGAACCTTCAATTTGAAGTTCATTAAAGCCTCTGTATCTTCTATGCGTCAAAACTCCAAAAATGCGGATCAACCACTTCTTCAGTATAAGATAATGCCCGAATGGATTCTTTTTCAATAATCCCATTGCCGATTGTTTTTTTATTTATCTGTCCTGTCTTCAGCTTTTATAGACCCGAAGGCAAATATAATAATATGCTTCAAATTATATTTTTAACAGCATCTCCCTTATTTCACTCAGCATCATCCCCGTAGCACCCCATACCACATGACCGTTTAGCTTGTAAGCAGGCACATCTATATTCGCGGCGTAAGAAGTGCTCAAATTCTCACTTATCACGTTACTTTCATCTAAAAATTCGCTGAGTTTCACTTCAAGTATCGCTTCTACCTCAGATTCCTGAGCCACCATTATAGGCGTCTTATCCATAATTCCCAGATATGGCTGAACCCAAAAATTGGAAGGTGGAATATATAATCTTGTAAGTTTCTTTAAAACTTTGATTTCAGTTCTGGGAATTCCAATCTCTTCTTCTGTTTCCCTTAAAGCGGTATCTTCCAGGTTTCTATCTGAAAACTCTACCCTGCCTCCAGGAAAACCAACCTGATTAGAATGAACTCCTTTATAGGTTTTTCGTAAGATCAATACAAGCCTGGTATTAGTATCATTCCCCGGGTAAAAAACTGCCATCACTCCGGCTTCCTGAGGATCTCTTTTAGACATATCTATCTTATCCAGTTCATTAATTCTAATAAGCGGAGCTAGTTTTCTATGCGCCTCTTCCCCTGGAAGCGGCATTTTTTTTAACTTTGAAATCCTGTTTTTAAAAATTTCGAATTCCATGTTTAGAAATCTTTCTTTAATTTCAATTTTTTTATTTCTCTTTTTTGCAAGTTGTGAAGATAAGGAAACTTCATCAGAAAAAACTAAGACAAAGACTGCAGAAGAACTTAAAGCGCAGCGACAAAAGGATTCTATTCAGCAAGCCAGAGATAGCATTTTTGAAATGCGAAAAAGGGAACTTGCTGAAGAAAATAAAAGAACGAAAATTGAAGACAATCCTATGTTCCCAATAGCGCAGGAACAGTTAATGCCCACGCTGACCGAATATGGAAAAAAGAATCCTGAAAATAAGGTAAGGATCAAGACTAAATTTGGAAATATAGATATCCAGCTCTATATGGATACCCCGTTACATAGAGCTAATTTTATCATGCTGGTTAAAAATGGATATTTCAATAATACATTCTTCCACAGGGTTGCGCCAGGCTTTGTGATACAGGGAGGAAATGCAGATAATCAACTTACAGCCAGAAGCCGTGGTGATGTGGGAAATTATCTAATCCCAAGTGAATTTGATGCAGGTCATAAACATACTTATGGAGCTTTTTCAGCAGCTAAATACGCCGAGCAGAATGTAAGCAAAGCTTCTTCACCATTTGAGTTCTTCATTGTAATGGACAAAGGTGGTACTCCTCATTTAAATAACGATCATACGGTGTTTGGCAGGGTTATTCGTGGCATGAATGTCGCTGAAAAAATTGCTCAGGTTAAGACCGGTGATTCTGAATGGCCTATTGATAATGTTGAAATGGATATTGAAATTCTTAAATAATTACTGCCTGGTAAAATAATTATAATCTTTGATCACTCGCTGAATAAATTCCATAGGGTTCTCATCAAACTGAACATCCATTAATTGCGCGACCTTTTCGCTAAGGGAAAGAATAATATGATGCTGCCCGCCTATTCTGGCATCATTATATAGGTTTTTAATTTCCTGAATATCATGATCACTTAAAACCGTTACCTGGGTATACTTCGGTTGGTAGTCATCAGGAAGATCTATCCCAAGCGTATTATGAATACTTACTTTCTTTTTTTCAGAAATAACGGTAGTTCCCGCAGCAATATCGCCCAAACGCTGGCCTTTTCCGTTCAAAAGAATGCTTACAACAGCGATACCACCACTGGAAAGACTTATATCTATGATTCTTAATAACCACCTTACCAAATAATTGGAGAACTGAGGTCTCGAGCCGTCTTTTTTTACCACTCTAATTTGTAGTAGTGCCTTCCCCGGAGACTGGCCATCCCAAAAAGTTTCCCAAAGTAGATTATATAGAAATGGTGGTAAGCCCAGTACCAGATAATACATCATTTCACTGGTATTATCACCACTTATACCTGCCATTAACAGGGCAGCCAGAATTACATATAACACGATGATGGCCATATCTACTATGAAAGCAAGGATCCTGTCGCCTATTCCCGCTGCATTCTGTTCTATACTAATATTTTGAGCGGTTTCAATTTGAAAATTATCCATTAAATATGTTACTTTGATCTTTATTCAAAACACAATGCGCGAGGCTGCTTTTGTAAGGCAAAATAAAGATAAATGGGTTAAGTACGAAAGGCTCCTGCAAAATAATAGGAATCTTTCTCCCGAGCGGCTTTCAAATATTTACGTAGAACTAAGTGACGATCTTAGCTACTCAAAAACCTTCTATCCAAAAAGCAATACAACCAGGTATCTCAATGGTTTGGCATCAGGAATTCATCAAAGGGTTTATAAGTCCAAAAAAGAATCTGGAAACAGATTTATTACTTTTTTTACGAAAGAATTTCCCTCCCAGTTTCATAAACATCAAAAGCAGTTATTATTAAGCTTTTTGATATTTACAGTGTTTTGTGTGGTTGGAGCCTACAGTTCTGCTACGGATGCGGCATTTGTAAGATCTATTATGGGTGACGCCTATGTGAACATGACGCTGGAAAATATTGAGAATAACGACCCGATGGCCGTGTATAAAAAAGCATCTGAAACAGATATGTTTCTGGGGATCACCATAAACAATATTAAAGTTTCTTTAATGGCATTCTCTCTTGGTGTGCTTGCAGGATTGGGAACTGTTTTCCTCTTAATGCAAAATGCGGTCATGCTGGGAAGTTTTCAGTTCTTCTTTTATGACAAAGGTTTGCTATGGGAGTCGGCAAGAACTATCTGGATACATGGGACCATAGAAATTTCAGTTATTATTGTCGCCGGTTGCGCGGGACTTGTGGTAGGGAAAAGCATCTTATTTCCTGGAACTTATTCCAGGCTTAAGTCTTTCACTATGGGAATTAAAGACGGGTTAAAGATCGTGATAAGCACTATTCCATTTTTTATCATTGCTGGATTTCTCGAAGGTTTTGTTACAAGGATCACTTCGATGCCAGACTGGTTAGCGATATTGATCATTTTTACTTCTTTAGCATTGATATTGTTTTATTATGTTTACTACCCATTACATCTATTAAAAAAATCATCTAATGAATCAGGAATTTATTGAGTTTAAAAAGCAGCGGGAGCTGGGAGAAATATTGAGTATCACCTTTAAATTTCTTCGTGAAAACTATAAGGCTGCAGGTAAGATATTTTTAAAGCTGGTTGGCCCTGCTTTTATACTTTTAATCGCTGCGGTAACCTACTATGCCTGGTCTACCCTGGGAGTTACCTTTATTTCAGGTGCAGGACTCAATACCTCAGAATTTATTATTTCCGGAGGGCTTTTAATGCTGGCTTACCTTCTCTATATTACGTCGATGACGGGAACGGTGTATCACATCATTCTATCTTATATCAATAATCGTGGAGCAATTATTTCTTCTGAAGTAGCCGCAGGTATGAAAAGTGACTTCGGAAAGATTTTACTGGTTACCGTGATTTCATGGGTTCTTATTTTCGCCGGAACCATGCTTTTTATTATTCCGGGAATTTATGTAGCCATTCCTGTAAGCCTGGCAACAGCAATTTTAGTTTTCCGAAGAAATGGCGCGATAGATAGTATCTCTGAATCATTTCAACTGGTCAAAGATCACTGGTGGAGCACTTTCGCAACACTTTTTTGTATTGGGGTCATCGTGTATTTAATAAGCCTGGTATTTCAACTGCCTGCGATCTTTTACTTCATGTTTAGAGCATTCGTCTCAGCAGCTGAAGGTAGCGCCTCTGGTAACTTACAAGATATGTTTGGAACGGGATATATTATTATAAACGTTATTACATCTATTCTTCAATATCTTATTTACAGTATTACCCCTATTGGAGTCGCATTTGTTTATTTCAACCTGAATGAAAAACAACATTATACCGGTACTTACGAAACAATTCAGAACCTGGGAAACAATCATTAGTCTTGAAAAAGAGGTTTTTAATCATTCTTTTATTTTTATCCTTCGGAACCTTTTATCCACAGGATGCAGATTCCTTGACTGAGATCAGGGAAATACAATATGATAAAATCTCAAAACAGAGTCCTGTAGATCTCGACGAAAAGAAAATCGAAGAGTATCAATCTGAAAAAGAGTTCAGTTATATAAATACAGTTGAAAAAGATACCTGGTGGACGCGGTTCAAAAAATGGATTAATGCAAAATACAATCAGGTCATAAACTGGTTATTTGGAGATTATAAAGCAAATGGCATCATGGCTGCTATCATTGCAGTGATCCCAATATTATTGATCCTTACACTACTTGGGCTTGTAGCCTGGCTATTTTCAAGATTAAATCCGGGAGGAAAAATTCTTCAGAAACCTAAAACCAGTGAGGTTTTTCTTTCTGAGGAAGAAGAGTTGGTCAAAAACGAAGATCTTCCGGCTCTAATGAAAGAAGCTATTCAAAAAGGGCAATTTAGGCTTGCGGTGCGTTATTATTATTTACAGGAATTACGTAAACTGGACGAACTTGAGCTTATTCATTATGAATATCAAAAAACCAATAGGGATTATTCTAATGAGATAAAGAACCCAATAATAAAGGCACAATTTTCTAATATCACCAAGCTTTATGAGTTTATATGGTATGGAAGTTTTCAGGTTTCTGAATCAGATTTTAGACTAGCAGAAAAAGGATTTATTAGAATGGAAGATTCTTTAAAAAATCTGAGCCATGAATAAAACCTATAAAATTGCTTTTGGTTTATTTCTTTTATTGATCATTTCCCTGGCCTGGCTTGAGAGCTCTGAACCTGAACCTGTAAACTGGACACCGAGTTATACAAGATCAGACAAAATTCCGCTTGGTTCTTATATATTTTATGAAAGCTGGAAACAAATTGATCCGGAAAAGATCAGGGAGATCAAAATTCCTCCTTATGAATATTTAAATAAAGTTCCAGAAAATGGCACGTATTTCTTTCTGAACAATTACGTGAATTTTGATGAAGATGAACTAGAGGATATTCTAAGCTGGGTATCCAATGGCAATACCCTGTTTATTTCAGCCTACAACTTTGGAGAAAAGCTGGAAGATACTCTTAAAGTAGAATTGTCATCTTTTATTAGTGCCGATGGATTTAAATCCAGACCTGCGCTTAACCTGGTAAATTCAAATTTGAAGTTTGAAGAGGCATTGGAATTTGATCAGGACCTCCCGGCGGTATACTTTGAAAAGATCGATACTACCACACAAGTTGTACTTGGCACTTCCTCTTTTGGCGAAAAAGATGCAGACAATAAAATTAACTTTTTAAAGACAGACTTTGGAAAAGGCCAGATATTCCTGCATTCTGCCCCGCAGGCATTTAGTAATTATTTTCTGCTGAAAAATAAAAATTACCAGTATAGTGAGGCTTTACTATCTTATCTCTCCAATAATAATATTCTCTGGGATTCGTATTATAAGTCTGGAAAAGGCTTTTTTACGTCTCCTCTATATATTCTTTTAAATAATCGTCCGTTAAAATGGGCTTATTATTTTGTGATCATCGCTGCGATCCTATTTATTCTTTTTGAAGGCAAGCGTAAACAAAGATCAATTCCTGTAGTGGAACCACTTCAGAATAAATCTTTTGAATTTACCCAAACGATGTCTCAATTATATATTGAACAAAAGAAATATCACGAACTCGGGCTTAAAAAGATCTCCCTTTTAATGGAGTTCATTAGAAACTCCTATAGATTAGATCCTTCAACTATTAACGAAGAATTTTACCGTGATCTGGCTGAAAAAAGTGAAAACAGTATAGAAACAACAAAAAGGCTTTTTAAAATGATCTTTAATTTTCAAAAGAATAATGAAAATGGCAAGGTCGAATTTTTTGAATTGAGCCAAAGCATAAATACCTTTAAAACACATAATGGAAAAACAGGAAGCAAATCATAATAAGGAAGAACTAAAATTCGAAAACAGAATTCCGCTTGAAGGACTCAAAGAGGCTGTAGAAGGTTTAAAAAACCAGCTTTCAAAAGTTATTGTCGGGCAGGATCATTTTGTAGAACTTTTGATCGTTGGCTTGTTATCTAATGGTCATGTGCTCATTGAAGGTGTTCCGGGAGTAGCTAAAACCATCACCGCAAAACTTTTCGCGAAATGTTTAAAAACAGATTTTAGCAGAATCCAGTTTACTCCAGACCTTATGCCCAGTGATGTTCTTGGAACTTCTATTTTCAACAACAAAACTTCTGAATTTGAATTTAAGAAGGGGCCTGTTTTTTCAAATATCATTCTTATAGATGAAATCAACAGGGCTCCGGCTAAAACGCAGGCCGCTCTTTTTGAGGTGATGGAAGAAAGACAGGTAACCATGGATGGAGAATTATACAAAATGGAGGCTCCTTTTATGGTACTGGCCACTCAAAATCCTATAGAACAGGAAGGTACTTATGCGCTGCCAGAAGCTCAGCTTGATAGGTTCTTATTCAAAATTGAGGTGGGCTACCCAAAACTTGAAGACGAAGTTAAAATTCTACAAACCCATCACAATAGAAAGGGTAAACTTCCTGAAACTGAGGTGGAAGCTGTTCTTGATCCGCATAAGATTGAAGAACTGAGGGATCAAATTCATGAGATCATTATTGAAGAAAAACTTTTGAATTATATCGCTGAACTAATCCATAAAACCAGGAATCATCCGCATTTATATTTGGGCGCGAGTCCAAGAGCTTCTATTGGTGTAATGAATGCTGCCAAGTCTTTTGCAGCGGTGAACGGTCGTGATTTTGTAATCCCGGAAGATATCAAAAACTCTTTAAAGCCGGTGCTGGCACATCGTTTTATCCTTTCCCCAGACAGGGAAATGGAAGGGATGACCGCTGGAAGCGTAATAGATATGATCACACAATCTGTAGAAATCCCTCGATAGTGCTAAAATTCATCAGATCATTATATTTTGGAAAAAGGCTGTTTTATGCTTTATTTGGCATATCTCTGCTTTTTCTTATTTCTTTTTGGTTTGAACCTTTATACAGTATTACCTGGATTATCACCTCGGTTTTAGGGGTCCTGGTATTTACAGATGTGGTAACACTTTACAGCAGATCCCTGATAAGCGCTGACAGGATTTTACCTGAAAAATTCTCTAATTCAGATGAAAATATTGTTGAAATAAGCATTCTTAATAAACATGTTTTTAAGGTTTATGCAGAGATAATTGATGAAATTCCCGTACAATTTCAAAAGAGAGATTTTTTAAAATCGTTAAAGCTTCCAGCCCATAAAAAAAATAGATTTAATTATTTGCTGAAACCTCTTAAGCGTGGCGAATATATCTTCGGAAACCTGAACATCTATATTTCCACTTTTTTAAAACTTGCCAAAAGGAGATATATCTTTAATAAAGATCAAATGGTCAAGGTCTATCCATCATTCATTCAGATGAAAAAACTGGATTTTATGGCGCTGGATCAAAAAATCGATCTTCATGGTATTAAGCGTATTCGTAGGATTGGGCATACCATGGAGTTTGAACAGATCAAGGAGTATGTAAGAGGTGATGATGTGAGAACGATCAACTGGAAGGCGACTGCCAAAAATAATCACCTTATGGTGAATCAATTTCAGGATGAACGTTCACAGCCGGTATATTCCATTATTGATTGTGGTCGCATGATGAAAATGCCTTTTGAAGGACTAAGCTTACTGGATTACGCGATTAACAGTTCTCTTGCATTTTCAAACGTCGCTTTAAAGAAAAAGGATAAAGTTGGAATGCTATCATTCTCCAATAAAATAGATAACCTACAGAAGGCAAGTTCAAAACTGAGTCAGCTAAACCGACTCATGGAAGCTTTATATAATGTGAACACAGGTTTTTTCGATAGTGATTTCAGTCTTTTATATTCAAGACTAAAAAAGCAGATTACCCACAGAAGTCTTTTAATGCTCTATACTAATTTTGAGCACATGTCTGCTTTACAGCGGCAATTACCTTATTTAAAAGCCATTGCTAAAAATCATTTACTCGTAGTCATCTTTTTTGAAAATACTGAAATGACTAAACTTACTCATTTAACTCCTGTGAATGTTAGTGAAAGTGCTCATCAAACCATCGCTGAACAGTTTGTACATAACAAGCTTTTGATGTCTAAAGAATTACAAAGACATGGCATACAGACTTTGTTAACTCCCCCTAAAGATCTGAGCATAAACGCCATAAATAAATACCTCGAAATAAAAGCGAGAGGACTGCTATAGAACAATTCGGTTTCAATATTCTACAGTTCGGTTAAAAGATTTTCTATAGAATAGGTTTTAGCTATAAGTTTGATTTATAATCAAAAACTAGATCATTATGAAGACAATCGCCGTAATAGTAGCCATGTTATTAGGAACTCTTATGCATGGGCAAATAGAAAAAACAGGAAATATCAGCGCCTCTGTTATCAATGTAAGTGGTACGGAGGGTAATGTGAAATTCGGACTTTATTCTGTGGAAACCTTTATGAAAGCAGAGCCAAATTTCTCCGCAATAGGGAAAATTATAGAGGGTAAAGCGAATGTGACATTTAAAAATGTACCCGAGGGTACTTATGCCGTTCTGGTAATGCACGATAAGAACGATAACAATCAAATGGATTTTGATAGCAATGGGATGCCTTTAGAAAGTTATGGTTCCAGCGGAAACTCCATTTCGTATGGCCCGCCAGTCTGGGATGAATCTAAATTTAATTTTGACGGAGACGAACTGGCCATAGAAATTCAGTTTTAATTTATATCATCAAGAGATGCTGAAATACATAAATTTTCAGGAGCCATTCATCAATCAGATTTCGTTCAGCTTAATACTCATTTCAAGATAATCATCAAACCTTCTTTATTAAGAAGGTTTTTTGCATAGATAAAACAAAGTTAAATCTTATTTTAAATAAGAAAAACTTATACCTTTGTAGTTGCAAAACCTGTTTATATGACAATTACCCAACTTCATTATGTACTTGCAGTGGCAGAACATAAGAACTTCACAAAGGCAGCTCAGAAAGTTTTTGTAACTCAACCAACATTGAGCATGCAAATTCAAAAATTAGAAGAAGAGCTTGAAGTTACGATTTTCGATAGAACCAAAAAGCCAATTCAGCTCACTGAAGTTGGTCAGAAAATCGTACAACAGGCAAGGAATATTGTAAATGAGAGTGACAGGATCCAGGATATAGTAGATCAACAAAAAGGTTTTATTGGAGGTATTTTCAGGCTTGGGGTAATTCCTACGATCATGCCTACGCTGTTACCTATGTTTATTGGTAGTTTCATGAAGAAATATCCAAAGGTAAAATTGAAAATTGAAGAATTACATACAGAAGCTATTCTCGAAAAACTCAAGGAAGGGCATCTGGATGCCGCTATTGCGGCGACTCCACTGGAAATTGAAGGTATTAAAGAGAATGTTCTATATTATGAGCCTTTTGTTCCATATATCCCAAATAGTGAAGATACAGGTAGTTCTGCTAAAATAAATATAGAAGATCTTGATATCAATGATATGCTTCTTCTTGAGGACGGGCACTGCTTTAAAGATGGAATTATAAATCTTTGCAAAGCTTCCAGAGATTATGATGGTGATCAGCTTCAGTTAGAGAGCGGAAGTTTTGAAACACTTATAAAGCTCGCGAACGAAGGAATGGGAATGACGCTTCTGCCATACTTGCATACCTTAGACCTGAAAGAATCTGAAAAAAAGAATCTAAAAATGTTCAAAGACCCCGTTCCGGCAAGAGAAGTGAGTCTTATATACAATCGCAGTGAATTAAAAATGCAGATCATCGATGCCATTCGTTCTACGATTGCAGGAGTGGTGAAAGGGGCAATAACCTTCCAGAATGTAAAGATCATAAGCCCTCTTAGCAAAAAGAAAGAGTTTCAGAATAACTAAAGAAAAACGGCCTCTCAGGCCGTTTCCTTTTAACTATTTAAATAGATTAAACATTGATTTAGTTCAGGGTTCTGCTTGGTCAAAGAGATGATCCACAATTTTAATTCCTCAATTTCATGAGGAAGCAAACGTTGAATCGCTTTTTGAACTTCTTTGCAGAACAAATTTGCATCAAAACTCACCTTATCAAGTATAGTCTTGGTGTATTCAAACATCGCTCTCGCCATAATTTGAAATGGTTTAAGTTAAAGTTAGGTTGATAAAAAAAATGAGTAGAGTTATTATATAGGCAGTTGTTTTATTGGTCGTCTCAATATAGTAAATTCTTTGAATTTTAACAATTGTTTTACTTCTTTTTAGATTTAAAACCTGTTATCTCCACTAATAACATCTCCTAATCCTCCAAGAATACTGCCTTCCCCTTTATCTTTTCCTCCGCCTTGAGGAGCCGCCTGATGAATTCTACTTGCAAGTCTGCTAAATGGCAGTGATTGTATATATACCGTTCCTGGCCCCGTCAAAGTTGCAAAAAACAGGCCTTCACCCCCAAACAGGGTGTTTCTTATTCCGCCTACAAATTCAATGTCATAATCTACCGTTTGAGTGAATCCAATGATACAACCAGTATCTACCTTTAACTTTTCTCCAGCCTGTAATTCTTTTTCGGCCATGGTTCCTCCAGAATGGACAAAAGCCATCCCATCCCCTTCTACTTTTTGCATGATAAAACCTTCTCCGCCAAAAAATCCACGTCCTAATTTTTTACTGAATTCAATACCTATAGAGACTCCTTTGGCAGCACATAAAAATGCATCTTTCTGGCAGATGAATTTCCCGTTAAATCTTGTCAAATCAATAGGGATCACCTTTCCCGGATAAGGTGATGCAAAGCTTATTTTTTTCTTACCGCTAATTTCATTGGAGAAAATGGTCATAAAAAGACTTTCACCTGTGAGCAAACGCTTTCCAGCACCCAATACTTTCCCCAAAAAACCTTCATTCTGCTTAGATCCATCTCCAAAAATAGTATCCATCTTAATACCATCGTCCATCATCATAAAGTTTCCGGCTTCAGCGATCACGGCTTCCTGTGGATCTAATTCAAGTTCTACATATTGCATTTCTTCGCCGTAAATATGATAGTCTATTTCGTGTGCGTTCATTTTTAAAATATTTTGATTGATGATTTATAATTCTATTTATAGGTAGAATAAAATAGAATATGTTACTTCTTTGACTTTAGTTTAACAGTCCATTCAAATTCAAAAACCGAAACTTCCACTCCTTCTTCATTAAGTCCAATGGCTTTCATCCAGAAAGTTTGGCCTTCCCCGGTTTCGATCGTTTTCTGTAGTGCATCATTTACCTTATCACCATCGTAGCACGAAAATCTAATCTTTCCTTTTGCCTTTTTAGAAAAAGTGGCGTTGTTCTTTGCTACCAACATGGATATTTTTTGATTAGACTCCTGAATTTTATCCATTACCAATGCCCCCGTACTTAGTTCTGCTGCCATCCCCTGCACCGCCCAGTACATAGAATTAAAAGGATTTTGATTTATCCACCGATGCGTTACACTTACTACGCACTCGGTCTGGTCTATATGTTTCACTCTTACCCCACACAACCAGGCACTTGGTAATTTCAACATTAAAAAAGAGTTCAGTTTGGAAGGTGAAAGCTTCATTTATAAAGGTTTTGATTGATTTTCAATAAAAATAGGAAATAACTTCGAGTCTTCAACTCTTAATTATTTGTTAAATTTTAGTACTTTGTTTTGCATAATACCTTCTTTTAGACATATATTTGTATAAGATTATAATAGGTTTTAAATCATCAAATTACAATCATCATGAAAAATTCAACTAAACATCAGTCATTTACATTCTCAAAAGGAGAGGCAGTATTAATCACAAGAACTCAAATTTATGTGGCCGTAGCTTTTATATACGTCTACTTTCTAACAACAATATTTTTATAAACCACTATAAAACTAAAACATTATTAAAATGACTAACGAAAACGTCAATCAAAATAGAACCCTGGCTACCGTACTTCATCTATCGGTATTCACGAAATACTTCATACCACTTGGGAACTTTATTTTTCCCATGCTGTTATGGCTCTCCAAAAAACAGGATCCATTTGTAGATCATCATGGAAGGAATGCTTTAAACTTTCAAATAAGCACCTTTCTATACGCCATCTTTATTGTAGCCGTGGGAGCCGCAAGCTTTTTATATTTCGGTATGAAGTTTACTATTGGAGAACCTCTGTTTTTTGAACAGGATTCGTTTGTAATAGACGAGTTTTCTGATGCCCTGCCTTTCATCATCACTATAGGCATTTTAGGGATATTATTATTAGGTCTTTTCGTACTGGAACTCTTTGCAGTCATCAATGCAAGTATCAAGGCCAGTGAAGGGGAACTATACAATTATCCACTAACCATCAATTTTTTAAGTTCGGAAAAACCGGACGAACAAAATCATCAAAATCAATCAAGAAATGAACAGTTTAATGACACCCAAAAACAAACACTATGAAGATTGAAAACACCAAAGCCCAGATGCGTAAGGGTGTGTTAGAATATTGCATTCTCTCGGTTCTCCGGGATGAAGATGCCTACGTGGCAGAGATTCTGGACACACTCAAAGACGCTAAGTTGTTGGTCGTGGAAGGCACCATTTATCCATTACTAACCAGGCTAAAAAACGCCGGACTCCTCAATTATCGTTGGGAAGAATCTACTAGTGGGCCGCCAAGAAAATATTACGGACTCACTGAAACAGGAAAAATATTTCTTAGGGAACTAACCGGTACCTGGGAAGAACTGCAATCTGCAGTTAACATCGTAACCACTCAAAAAAAGAAGAACCATGAATAAGACAGTAAATATAAATCTTGCCGGCATTTTCTTTCATATAGATGAGGATGCATATGCCAGACTACAGCGTTATCTGGAGGCAATCAGGCATTCCTTTTCAAACACGCAGGGTCGTGATGAGATCATCTCAGATATCGAGGCTCGTATTGCTGAATTATTCAGTGAAAAAAGGAAAGACGACCGTCAGGTAATCAGCATCAAAGAAGTTGAAGAAGTCATCACCATTATGGGGCAACCTGAGGATTATATGGTAGATGAAGAAATTTTTGAAGACGAACCTAAACGAACAAAATCTACCAAAACGGTTGGGAAACAGTTATTTAGAGATACTGAAAATGGTCATGTGGGAGGTGTTTCTTCTGGACTTGGTCATTATCTTGGAATAGAAGCGATTTGGGTACGCTTATTATGGGTATTACTCACCATTTTCTCAAGCGGGGCCTTTATCCTTATATATATTGCTTTCTGGATCTTTGTGCCGGAAGCCAAAACCACTGCCGATAAATTGGCAATGCGCGGAGAGGAGGTAACCGTCAGCAATATCGAGAAAAAGATACGTGAGGGTTTTCATGATGTTTCAGAGAGTATGAAAAATGTAGATTATGGTAAATACGGTAAAAAAGCCAGCGCCGGAGCTACCTCAGCTGCTACAACCCTTGGTGATATCATCAAGTTCTGTCTGAAACTATTTGTAAAGTTCATTGGAATTCTATTATTACTAATCGCAGGAACCACTTTAATTGGCTTATTTGTTGGTTTATTCGCCGTAGGAACATTTGGAATTGTAGAGGCTCCATGGACAGATTATATAGACATGGTGAACAGCGGGGCTCCAATTTGGGTAATTTCATTACTTGCTTTTTTTGCCGTTGGGATTCCATTTTTCTTCATGTTCGTATTAGGCTTGAAAATTCTGGTAAAGAACCTGAGATCTATAGGACGAATTGCATTATTAACCCTGCTTGGAGTTTGGCTAATCTCTATTATTGGTTTGACCATTATAGGTATAAGCCAGGCGACCAACAGAGCTTTTGATGGAGAAACAGCTACTACAGAGAAACTTAATATTACTCCACAGGATACGCTTTTCCTGAGAATGCGAAGTAATCCCGAGTATTCCAGTAGTATACATAGAGATTCAGACTTTAGAGTGAAGTACGATGAAAACAATAACCGAATCTTATACGGTAGAGATATTAGGTTAATTGTAAAGTCAACTAAAGACTCTGTAGGTTCTATAAAGATCGAAAAATCTGCTGAAGGGAAAAACTTCAGGGATGCTAAAGAGAGAGCTGAGAATATTAATTATTCCACCAGTTTAATAGGAAACGAGCTCTTACTAGATGGTTATTTAACCTCAGACTCAAAATATGGTTACCGTGATCAGGAAGTACAGGTGACACTGTTTCTTCCTGAAGGAACCACACTTTATGCAGATGATAACACCTACTCATTTCACAGTAATCAGGAATATTACGGAGATATCTTAGAAAATGGACAGGAAGGACACTTTCTGAAAATTATTGATGGAGAAACCATTTGTGAAGATTGTCCTGCAGATACCTGGGATAGTGATGACGATACCTGGGATGAGGATGAAAACGACTGGAATACGTCAGATGATTTTAACGGTAGAATAAACGTTAATGGGGAAGAAATGAATATCCGTATAAATGAGGAAGGTATAGAAGTGAACGATAATAAGGTAAAACGTATAAAGATAGACAGTAACGGAATTGAGATAAACAACTAATCATGAGTACGCTAATCAACCTGGTAATAAGTTTCATCATGGGTGTTCTATTTGGACACCAAATGGAAGAACCTAAAACCGCTCATATCGAGTTAAAAAAACAATCTATTGAGATCTTTCAGCAACTCGAATCCAGGCAACAAATTCTGGAATGCTGATCCTTTAAAGAATAAAGGCCTCCAATCGGAGGCTTTTTCTATATTTGATAAATTATAAAATTGATATATGATAAAAAAATTACCTTTAATTCTACTCGTGGTATTATTTTCCTGTAAAGCTCAGGACAAAGTGAAAGGAAGTAGAAATGTAAAAACCGAACAGCATAATCTTACATCCTTCCACTCTATTCAGGCGAAAGGAGAATTTCAAATCGGAATTTTAAAAGGATCCAGGCCATTGATAGAGATCAAAGCAGATGATAACATTCATGATCTTATTCAAACCGAAGTTATAGACGGCATTCTTTATATAAAACCTATCAAAGAATTAAGCAGGACAAAATCGCAGGAGTTGAAAATTACATTTTCAGATACTTTGAAAAATATTCTTATTTCGGGAAAAGTAGAACTGGAATCATTGCAAGACCTGTATGTTGGAGATTTTCAATTAGAAACAAGACAGGATTCCAAAGCTTTTCTCACCTTAACAGCCGGGACTTTTAATTTGGTTCAGAACGATGATTCAAAAACTGAACTGAACCTTACCGCTTCAGAGGTAGTTTATCAATTAAACCAGTCTTCAAAAGTAGAAGCTCTTGTAAATACGCCCTCTTTCAAAGTTGATATCTACGAAAAAGCTTCCGCCAGAATAGATGGTGAAATCCAGGAATTCATTATTAGAGCCGATCAATCTTCAAAATTTGACGGTGAGAACTTAACTTCTATAAAAACCAATGTGCTAGCGCAGGGAAATTCTGAAATAAAATTAAATGTTACTGATAGCCTCGAGGTAAGAGCCAATGGCAAAAGTGATATTGAAGTTTTTAATAATCCAAAGATCGACCTAATCGAGTTTAAAGATGAAGCGGTGATCTCCAAAAAAGAATTTAGTAAAGGGCTGTTTAAATAGTCTAACTGCTAAAGTTTTCAAAATAAAATTATGATCATTGCCGAATTAGCTAGTTTTACCTGAAATTAAATCAACGGATATGAAATATTTATTTAAAAGTGGTTTATTACTATTAGCGTTTTCAGTAAGTCTTGTTTCCTGTAGAAATGAAGATGATGATAGCGAAAAGACCGAAGTTGAAAGACTTATGGCCGACCCAAATAATAAAGTGGAAGTAAAGGATGGAGGTGATAAAATCAAGATTGAAACCGCAGACGGCGATGAAATCAAGATCAAAAAAGATGAAGGTGAATACAAGAAGAAAGTAGACAGAGCTGATGGCAGCGAAACTAAAGTTAAAGTAGATGACGGTGAGGTAAAAGTAAAGACAGATAACTAAAACTGTTATGTCATTCTGAATTTTTTTTAGCTTTTCTCAAGGATCCAGAAATATACTTTTGGTGACAATGACTAAAACTTTTAAAGCATAAAAAATCCCGCGAGTGCGGGATTTTTCAATTAATGATCAAACTTCTAGACTGTTTCAGGTCTGGTTTGAGGTCTCTGAATATCTTCTTCAGTTTCTATTTCAGCAAGATAACGCTCTGCATCCAAAGCTGCCATGCAACCTGTTCCTGCAGCAGTAACCGCCTGTCTATAGATCTTATCCTGAACATCTCCAGACGCAAAAACTCCTGGAATATTAGTTTTAGTAGATTTAGCTTGAGTAATAACATACCCGGTATCGTCCATATCTAACCAGTCTTTAAAAATATCGGTATTTGGTTTATGACCAATGGCAACAAAGAATCCGGTAATTGGAATTTCTTCTTTCTCCCCCGTCTGGTTATTCACCATACGTAAGCCTTCCACCACTTGTTCACCAAGAATCTCATCAACTTCAGTATTATACCTAAGGTCTATATTTTTAGTGTTTTCTACTCTATGCTGCATGGCTTTTGAAGCTTTCATATAGTCCTTACGAACCAGCATAGTCACTTTTTTACAGATATTGGCAAGATAGGTAGCTTCTTCTGCAGCGGTATCTCCCCCACCAACAATTGCCACATCCTGACCTTTATAGAAGAAACCGTCACAAACAGCACATGCAGAAACGCCTCCGCCTCTCAATTTCTGTTCGCTTGGTAAGCCTAAATATTTTGCAGTAGCTCCGGTAGATATGATTACAGACTCAGCTTCTATCCATTTATTATTATCTACACAGGCCTTATGGATCCCACCAACTTCTCTGGAGAATTCAACCTCAGTGATCATCCCTATTCTTACTTCAGTTCCAAACCTCTCGGCCTGCTCCTGAAGATCCATCATCATCTTGGGACCATCAATACCTTGAGGATAACCAGGGAAGTTATCTACTTCAGTTGTTGTAGTTAACTGCCCTCCAGGTTCCATTCCTGTATACATCAAAGGTTTAAGATCAGCACGGGAAGCATATATGGCTGCGGTATATCCCGCAGGTCCCGAACCTATAATTAAACATTTTACTCTTTCTATTTTTTCATTCATTGTCCTTAATTTTCACTTGGTATAAAAGTAGGTAGTTTGGTTTAAAACTTACACCTATTGTTATCAATATCCTCTATTTGTTAATAAACCAAAAAATAAAGTCGGAAATCTGGCCGGCTTTCAACAAATTTAAAAGATAAAATTACCTTTGCCAAGTATGGAATTAAGTTTGTTTACTATACTGGATATTCTGGGAACCATTGCATTTGCCATTTCCGGAGCGCTTTCTGCGATGAACCGCAGACTGGATCTCTTTGGAATTTTTATTATTGCCTTTGTTACTGCGATTGGCGGTGGAACCGTTCGTGATATTCTTATAGGGAGCACACCGGTAATGTGGATGGAGAATATCATTTATATCTATCTCATTGGAGCTGTAACTATACTGGCCATTATCTTCCGTAATAAATTGAATTATCTTAAAAAATCCCTTTTCTTATTTGATACTATTGGTCTTGGGGTCTTCACCATTACTGGGGTTGAAACCGGAATACAAAATAATCTCGACCCTATAGTCTCTGTAGCTCTTGGCGCTATGACGGGAACTTTTGGAGGTGTGATACGTGATATTCTATGTAATGAAATTCCTGTTATTTTTAGAAAGGAAATTTACGCCACTGCATGTTTAATTGGTGCCCTTGCTTATGTGACGCTTTACGATCTTGGTATGGATGCAGATATAATTTATATCGTGACTTCTCTCACGGTTATCAGTATCAGGCTTATCGTAGTGAAATATCATATCACCCTACCCTCGTTCTACCCAACTTCTCCAAAAAGCTCAAAAATCAGGTAAAACACCACTACTTGTCTTGTTACCAATAGTTTAAGTATATTTATAGTAATTAAATTTACTCGATGTATAAACAGGCAAAAATTATTATTGTTGAAAATGATATTCCTATGGCTGCAAAATTATCTTTACAGCTAAATAAATTGGGATACCATATATCTGGAATCTTTTCCAGAGCAACAGACGCCTTGAATTACATAGAGCAGGAAGTGCCAGATGTTATTCTTCTTGAAAATCAATTAAAGGGGCAGCTAAACGGTATAGAATCTAACTCCAACCCAATAGATCAATTTTCGCCTGTAGTGTATTTCAATAAAAATAAAACCGAAACGCTCCAGAATTTTCTTTCAGGTAAACTTAAAAATCGAAAAGAGATTTTAAAAAAAGAGATTGCCCAATCTCTAGAACATTTTAGAACGAAAAATAGAAAAAAGAACAGAAAAAAATTAACACAATCCATACTAAAGGACAGAATATTTGTTCGGCATCATGATAGAATGGTCAAAATCTCTCTCGAGGATATTCATTATATAGAGGCTGACAGGAATTACTGTAAAGTCTACGCTAAAAATAAAAAATTTCTGCTGGTTTCTACCTTAAAAGAAGTGAACGATAAGCTAAGGAACAAGCATTTTCTAAGAATACATCGTTCTTACATTGTTAACATTTCGCATATCGATGAAATTGGCGGAAATCACGTGGTGATCTCCTCCCATTCACTTCCGTTAAGTAAAAATATGAGGCCCGAGCTTTTTAAACATTTGCAGGTTATATAATTTTCTTATCCTTCAATTTTTTTTCAGTTCTACAGCGAATTAAAAGTCCCTGATAAATATTTCTATCACTTCGGAAAATTTTTAAGCAGGCTCGTCCTATATCCCGTTTTCATAACGAGGTTACTTCCTAAATTCAGTAAAAATTAACCAAAAAATTACACCCGATGAATTCAATTAAAACAAATTGCGTCTCCCTTATGCTCATTTTTTTGATCAGCATGTTAACCAGGGCCCAGGACGATCGCTATCAAATGTACGTGGTTCATGAAGATCACGTAAAAGAAGGCATGATGGATAAACATCAGGAAAACGATAGGAATTTGTTAAAAGCGGCAAAAGAGCATCAAATGAAAGATATGAGCTGGCTCACTTTTGTGGCAGACGATAATCGCGTCATGTATCTTTCTCCAATAAAAAGTATGGCTGAGCTGGATAAAAATCCGTTTGAAGATCTACAAAAGAAAATGGGCAAAGAAGCTTTTGATAATTTATTTAATAGTTACAACGGTACTTATTCTAAACACGGAGATTATATTCTCCGGATGGATAATGAACTTTCTTATATGCCTAACGGAATGACTACCACTCCCCAGGATGAGAACTATAGAGAACTTCACTTTTATCATATTCCACCCGGAAATTCTAAGAAAGCTGAAGAATATGCCAGATCAGTAAAAGAAATGTATACCAATAAGAATTCTAAAGTTCACTACAGGCTTTACAAAAGCGGATTTGGAAATATGGGATCCTACTATATGGTTGCCGTCTCTGCTAAAAGTGCAGAAGATATGGAGCAGAAAAGGAATGAAAATATGCAGTTGCTTGGAGAAGAAGGAAAAAAGATGTTTGAAGATCTAAAAAATGATTTTTCAGACCAGGAAGTGGTTACAGGTTATATAAAACCAGAACTATCTTATCTAAACAATTAAACGGTACCACATGAGAAATTTAATCTTAATTGTATTCAGCATGGTATTCGTTACCAGCACCTTTCTTGCTCAGTCTTCCAATCAGGATCTAAACAATTTGAGAGAATCCTATATTAAAGCGCTAAAGAATTCAGATACCAATGCCATTTTAAAAGTCTATTCCAAAGATGCCACCATACATCACGTTGATGGTACTATGCTTACAGGAGCTAAAGAAATAAAAGCTTTTTACGATGAATTCTTCAAATCCTCAAAAGCAAGTATTCAATTTGAAAATATATCTGAAGATGAACTTACACAAGATGTAATGTTTTACCACGATAAAGTGTTCTTGCGTATTGAGGGTGAAGAAGAAATACGAAACATTGAAGTAGTTAATATCGCTAAAAAACTTGATGGCAAATGGAGAGTCATTAAAAGCTATCGATGGCCAAAGCCAAAATAGATCTACCTTAAAATGAAAAATAGTAACCAATTTCTTCATTTCTTACCTACACTGCTTAGTTAACTATCAATAACTCTAAAAACTTTATTATGCAATTAAAAAGTAAGATTACCAGTATTATACTCTGTTTCATTCTAGCGATAACTGCAGCAGCTCAGGAAGAAAAGAACAGAGCATTCTGGGTACACGAGGACCAGGTAAAACCATCTATGATGATGGAATATGAAAAGGCATCCAAAGATCTCGTTTCAGCATGCAAGGATAATAATGTTAAGGATATACAGTGGTCTGTTGCATCGATGGATGATGGCACCTATTTGTCTATTACTCCAATTGAGAATCTCAGTGATATTCAGGATATGGATTTTAATGATCTGAAAGAAAAGGTGGGAGAAGAGTCATTTAATAAAATGTTTGAGAATTTTAATAAATGTTATGATAACCATGGAGATTACGTGACCATTTTAGTTCCATCCCTTTCTTATATGCCAGATGGTCTAACCACCAACACCCCGGGACAGGATTATCGTGTTTGGCATAGAATGGATGTTTCCCCGGCGAATATGCAAAAACTCCAGGCTAAAATGAAAGAGTTGAAGAGCCTGTTCGCTTCTAAAAAATCTAAAATGCACTATCGCATCTATAAAAGTGGATTTGGTAATGTGGGTGACTATTATGTAGCTGTTATTTCAGCTAAAGATGCTATGGATTATGATACCAAAAGCGTGGAAAATGATAAGTTATTAGGGGAAGAGGGTCAGAAACTATTTAGCGATATGTTCAATTATGTAGATGCTTATAGTGTAAAGCGTGGTGGCATGAGACCAGATCTTAGCTATTCAGCAGTTAATGAAATTGCAAATACTTCTAAAGAATAATTATTATGAAAAATTTCTGGTTCATATTCTTCATCGCTTTTATGATCATATCCTGTAGTGATGTGAAAAAGCATGACGATAAAGTAAGGTATACTCAAAATTCTGAGGAAATTAATACCATGAAGGCAGCTTTTGATGATTATGAAAAATCAAACTGGAATGCCATGAAAAAGCATTATGCTGATACTGCTCAAATATTTCACAATAGTAAAGACGGAAAAAAGATCGACGAAATTGTCCAGAGTCACAAGGAAGAATTATCTGCGCTTTCAAGTTACGGTTTTGTAGATGCTGAGGATGAATATGAAATGGTACTTACAGATAATGGTGATACCTGGGTAAATTTTTGGGGGGACTGGCAAGCTACTCTTTCTGGCTCCAATGAAGAGGTTACAATTCCGATACATTTAACGGCTCAATTTATAGATGGTAAAATTGTAAGGGAACATGCATATTGGGATAATGCCATTATGATGATGGCTATGCAACAAATAGACACCAACAGTGCTAAACAGGATTCTATTAGTGCTCCGTCCAACTAAATTCTATTTATTAAAGTAGTTGAGATTACGGAAAGTTTTAGAGTTATAAAAAATTTACTGGATAATGGTTACACAATTAAAGTCTCTCTGGCCAATTTATCCAAAAGCGATTGATATGAATATATCTAAACTGAATGGTATAAATAATAATACTCCTCTAAACAAGATATAAGCATAGATTAAATTCAAAAGTCTTCTAGTAAAACTATGGAAAATTTAGTCGGTCTTAAATAACTAATTATTAAACATTATGAAAACATTCAAAATATCAGTTTATGCAATTCTTATTTTCATTTTGTCTAATGTGAATATATACGCTCAGGATGCTGCCAAAGTAGATCCGAAACATTATAAGGTGGAATTCGAAAATGAAGAAGTGAGAGTGTTACGTATAAATTATGCTCCGGGAGAAGAATCGGTGATGCACAGTCACCCGGAAGGAGTTGCTATATTCATGACAGATTCCAAGGGAAAAATGAAAATGAAAGGTGGAGACGATTTTGTCATGGATGAAGAAGCCGGAACCATCATGTGGACAGACTATACAGAGCATCAACCCAGTAATGCGAGTGACCAGCCTTTTGAAGTTATTCAAATAGAACTTAAAAAAAGCACAAATGCAGCCAATAATAAAAGTCTGCATTTATTTAAACTTCCGGAAGGTGTAAGCGAAAAGCAATTGAACGATTTTCTTAAAGAAATGAATAAAGCGATTAGCGAAGAAGGTTTTCCAGATGCCGGTTATCATTTATATAAGACTACTGGTAATAATGATGAGTATTCATATTTTCTGGAAGGCGTTTGGCCAGATTCGGCTGCCTACGACAAAATCCATGAATCTGAAAAATGGAAAGCTGCTGCTGAGAAAGGTAAAGAGATGTTTGAAAAAATACAGGCACAGGAATTATACCTAAAGGCGGAAAAAGTAAACTAAAACTGGTAAATCAAATAATAAGAAAAGAGGCTGTCTAAAAAGTTAAGAAGACGTCATCCTGAATTTAATTCAGGATCTTAACTAATTGAAAATCAAAATCGGTTAGAAGCTGAATCAAATTCAGTTTGACGAAATAAGGACTTTTTAGAAAGCTTCTTTTTTATATCTCATATTAGTGAGGCAATTTGTTCCTCAATAAGCCATACACAAAAGTTCCCAGAATAGTCGCAAGAAAAACAACAATTACTGATACGTAACCGGCTCCTATAAGGGTATAAATGGGTCCCGGACACGCACCAGCCAATGCCCAGCCAAGTCCAAAAATAATTCCTCCATACATATACCTGCTGAAGCTTTTATTTTTGGGCTCAAATTTAATCTCTTCACCGTGGATGTCTTTTGTTTTCCTCTTTTTAATGAGCTGAATCCCCAGAACTCCAATCACCAATGCTGAACCTATAATTCCGTACATATGAAAAGCCTGGAACTGAAACATTTCGTATATTCTAAACCAGGAAGCTGCTTCCGATTTAAACATTACGATCCCGAAAAATATACCTATAACTAAATATCCTATTACTCTCATTTTCTAAAATATTAATGGAAAGATTAAATGGATCATTACTAAACCACCAATAAAAAATCCAATAACCGCGATTAAAGACGGTATTTGTAAATTACTTAAACCGGAAATTGCATGCCCGGAGGTACAACCTCCTGCCCATCTAGCTCCAAAGCCGAGTAGGAGTCCGCCAATAATGAGGATAGTTAAGGCCTTCCAATCTGTTAATGCTTCCAGACTGTATAATTCATCGGGAAGATATGCTTTACCAGCGCTTTCAAAGCCAAGACCTTGCAGGGTGGAAACTGTTTCAGGATTTATAGCTACTGCTGCATCTGGAGTTAAAAAATTCATGGCAATAAATCCTCCAATCGCTGCCCCAACAATAACAATTAAATTCCATTTCTGAGCCCGCCAGTCAAAATCGAAAAAACTAGCCTTTTCATCTGCTCCACACATGGTGCAAATAGTTCTCAAATTTGAAGACATCCCGAATTGCTTTCCCATAAAAATGAGAAGGAACATTATTAAGGCGATCAAAGGTCCTGCAACGTACCAGGGCCATGGCTGTAAGATTAAATCCATATTTTCTAATTAAGCTGCAAAGTAAAGGTAAGAAGAATCGTATAACAGTAACAAAAGTTACATTCTATGCAGAAGTGACAAAATCCCGGATATTCTGAACTACTTTTTCAGAAAGCCTTTCCAGGGTTTTCGTAGACCAGCCTGCACTGGTTCCATGAGTGATCATATTCTCAATTTCCAGTATTTCTGAAGAAAGTTCCTTCTTCCCATCTCCATCAAAAATGGCAAAATTATCTCCATCTTTCATCCATTTCTGAAAAGCTTTTTCAGAAAAAGGCAAACCCAAAGAAGTGTTTATCAGGATTTTTCCGTTTCCTGTTTTATTGAAAAGCTCCTCCCCTATAAGTTCTGTATTTTTTGGGAGATGAAACGATATTACCTCGCATTTGATCATCAATTCCTCAAGCTCAAGATAGGTTACACCTTTATGCTCATATTGCTGTTTTCTCGTTCTGCTGAAATAATAAAGATCGGCTCCGAAAGGTATAAGACAGTCGGCAAGTAATTGCCCGGTAACTCCCAGACCCACGATCCCGATCTTCAAGTCCGTAAGTTCGCAGGGCATTTGTTTCCATTGATGCTTTTTATAACCATTTAATAATTGGATAAGTTCAGAAATAATAAACTCTGCTACCCCGGGATCTCCATAGTCCCTTATTCCTTTCACCGCAATTCCTTTATCTCTGGCAAATTTCACGGCTACATTGGCCGATTCATCATCATATAAACTACAGGCCATCCCGATATATTTCAGGTTTGGGCAGGCTTCGATAATATCTTCATTCAATTCAGTATGCCATGAAACGATCACTGCTTCCGCATCACCAATTCGTTCTATAATTTCATCTTTAGACTCAGGATAATCTGTATGTACCTCAACTTCATCTTTGCTCAGCTTCTGCAATTCAGTTATGGCATGATCATTTAGCTTCGTGTGATCTACACAGACTATTTTATTGAATTTCATGATACAATTTAAATGGAAAAGATGCTGAAATAAATTCAGCATAACGTATTAATAAGATTAAAAAAGGCCGGAATACATTCCGGCCTTTCAATTTTATAACGGGATATTTCCGTGTTTTCTATTAGGTCGCAGAACATGCTTGTTTTCCAGTGCGCTAAAAGCTCTAATTAATTTTCTTCGAGTATCTTTCGGCATGATCACCTCATCAATAAAACCACGTTGTGCAGCTTCAAATGGAGTGGCAAACTTTTCAGCATACTCAGCTTCTCTCTCGGCTAATTTCTTTTCCGGGTCCTCAGATTGAGCGATTTCCTTTCTAAAAATAATTTCAGAAGCTCCCTTCGCTCCCATTACAGCAATCTCTGCCGTTGGCCAGGCAAAGTTGAAGTCGGCTCCAATATGCTTGGAATTCATTACATCATAGGCACCACCATAAGCTTTCCTGGTAATAACAGTAACCTTTGGCACCGTTGCTTCGCTAAGTGCGTAAAGCAACTTAGCACCATGTAAAATGATCCCGTTCCATTCCTGATCTGTCCCTGGAAGGAAGCCCGGAACATCTACCAGCACTAAAAGCGGAATATTAAAACAATCACAGAACCTGGTAAATCTTGCCGCTTTTTTAGAAGAATCTACATCCAGCACTCCGGCAAGGCTCATCGGTTGGTTAGCGATTACCCCAACGCTTCTTCCTCCAATTCTGGAAAAACCTACGATAATATTATCTGCATAATTCTTATGAACTTCAAAAAAAGAATCATCATCTATAATCCCTTTGATCACCTCATGCATATCATAAGGCTTGTTAGAACTATCCGGAACGATATTCTCCAGTACCTCTCTGTGTTCATCTCCCAACTCAAAATCCAGTTTTTCAGGTGGCGTTTGATTATTTTGAGGCATATAGCTTATTAACTGCTTAATATTCTCTAAACAGATAATATCGTTGGCTGCTGTAAAATGAGTCACCCCAGATTTAGTGGAATGCGTACTCGCTCCACCCAATTCTTCTGAAGTAACATTTTCATTAGTAACTGTTTTTACCACGTTTGGTCCAGTTACGAACATATAAGAAGTATCCTCCACCATTAAGGTGAAATCTGTCATCGCAGGAGAATACACGGCACCACCGGCACAAGGCCCCATAATTGCCGAAATTTGGGGAATTACCCCCGAAGCTTTTACATTTCTATGAAAGATATCTGCATATCCTCCAAGAGATTTTACACCTTCCTGAATACGTGCACCACCAGAATCATTTAGACCAATCATTGGGGCACCAACCTTTACGGCCATATCCATTACTTTACAGATCTTTTCAGCATGAGTTTCTGAAAGTGACCCTCCAAAAACCGTGAAATCCTGAGCAAAAACATAGACCAAGCGACCATGGATGGTTCCGTAGCCGGTAATCACTCCGTCCCCATAGAATTTTTGCTTCTCCATCCCAAAATCTGTGGTACGGTGTGTTACTAAAATTCCTATTTCTTCAAATGAATTCTCATCCAGTAAATATTCCACTCGTTCCCGAGCAGTCAATTTTTTCTTTTCGTGCTGTTTAGTTATTCGTTTTTCACCTCCACCTTTATGGGCTTCAGCGATCTTTTCTTTTAACTTATCGAGGTTCTGACTCATCTCTAAATTCTCAATTTTAGTTGTGTGGTAATCTTAGTTGCTCCTTATCTATCATATACTGCTTCAACGCCATAAGAGCAGCTAGTTTTGCTTCTTCTTCGGTTTCATCTTTCAAAGCTTCCGGAGAATAATATTTTTTTACAAAGTGTGTATCAAAATTCCCGCTTCTGAAGGCTTCATGCTGAAAGACAAATTTCCCAAAAGGCAAAGTAGTGCTCACCCCTTCAACAATATAATGATCTATAGCCTTGATCATCATCTGTATCGCTTCTTCCCTGGTTTTTCCGTAAGTGATTAGTTTCGCTAACATAGGATCATAATAGATAGGCACTTCCATACCTTCTTCAAATCCGTTATCCAGTCTTATTCCTTCACCTACCGGCACTGCATATTTCTCCAGCGTACCCGTACTTGGCATAAAATCTTCTAATGGATCTTCAGCATATACCCGAAGTTCCATCGCGTGACCTTTAATCTTCAAATCATCCTGAGAAAACTGAAGCTTTTCCCCTCTCGCTACCAATATTTGTTGTTCTACAAGATCCACTCCGGTTATATATTCGGTTACCGGATGTTCCACCTGTAGCCTGGTATTCATTTCCAGGAAATAGAAATTCCGGTTTTCGTCAAATAGAAATTCCACCGTTCCGGCACCAACATAGTCACAGGCTTTGGCGACTTTAACAGCAGCCTCACCCATTTCTTTTCTTAATGCCTCATCCAACACTACTGAAGGAGCTTCTTCAACTACCTTCTGATGTCTCCGCTGAATACTACATTCTCTTTCAAACAGATGTACATAGTTTCCGTGTGTATCAGCCAGTACCTGAATTTCAATATGTCGTGGTGAGGATACATATTTTTCAATAAAAACAGATCCGTCACCAAAGGCAGATTCAGCTTCACTAATCGCACGCTTCATCTGGTCTTCCAGCTCTTTCTCTTTTTCCACCACACGCATTCCTTTACCTCCACCACCGGCAGACGCTTTAATTAAAATAGGAAAACCTATATCTCTGGCAATTTTCTTAGCTTTTTCAGTATCGGTGATCGCTTCATCAATTCCCGGCACCATGGGGATGTCATAAGCTTTTACCGCATCTTTAGCAGCAAGCTTACTTCCCATCACTTTTATGGCTTTTGACCCGGGACCAATCCAGGTGATGCCATTTTTTTCGACTGACTCTGCAAAAGAAGCATTCTCACTCAGGAATCCGTAACCCGGATGAATCCCATCTACGTTTAATTTTTTCGCTACTTCTATAATTTTATCGCCTTTCAGGTAAGATTCGCTGGAAGGTGCCTCTCCAATGCAAACTGCTTCATCTGCAAACTTTACATGGGGTGCGTTTCTATCTGCCGTAGAGTATACCGCTACTGTATCTATTCCCATACGCTTTACGGTCTTCATCACTCTCAAAGCGATCTCTCCCCTGTTGGCTACTAATATTTTTTTCATATTCAAATTTTAATAAGACCTCTTGACTTCGCTCGAGGTGATTTCTCATTAATTTGTAGTTTTAATTTCTCAGAATTAAACAATAATTCCTATTACTCCATTTCTATCAATAACTGGTTCTTCTCTACAGTATCGCTCTTGCTAACGGTAACAGATTTCACCACTCCGTCGCGTGGAGCTGTTAAGGTATTCTCCATTTTCATGGCTTCTAGTACCAGTAGATAATCCCCTTCTTTTACCTCATCTCCTTCCTTAACATTCACTTCCAGAATGAGACCCGGCATAGGAGCTTTAATATCGTTGACCTGTTGAGAAGTCCCCAAAGAAAGACCCATCTCTTCTATCAACTGGTCCAGATCATTATTGATCTTTACCGAATAAATATTCGAATTGATCTTGATCTTATATATCCTGTTTAGAAAATCAGACTTAAAGACCTCTGCAGTGTAAGAGCGGTTATCTTTTAATAGATGATAACGTTTATCAGAAGTTTTTTGAGTATCCAGTGCTCTGATCTCTTCTTCTGAAAACTCAAAATCCAGAGTATCGTTCACCTTTACTTTGTAATTTTTATCCATAAATAGCTTTATGTGTGGTTATTTTTGAACGTGGAGCGTAAATATAGAAAATTTAAGATGGTCAAAGTGTTGAAGAATTCTCAAAATATTAGAATTTCATTGTTAAACTCGTAATTTATGAGATTGTGTCATTTCTCTCACGATGACACCGCTTGCAATAAAAAACCCGGAACAGTATTCCGGGTTTTTTAAAAATAAATTTTGTGTCGACTAGCTTATTTAAAATCCTTTATAGCCTCACTAAGATCATAAACCTTGGTATTCTCAAATTTCATATCCAGGATACTACTTCCTGCTGCAGATCTATAACCTCCGGCGCAATGTACTATTACCGGCTTATGTGATGGTATTTCAGTGGAATTCTCTCTTAGTTCGTGAAGCGGAACGGCAACGGCACCTTCAAAGATCTTTCCATCTGCTACTTCACTATCATTACGTATGTCTACAATCGTATAGTTCTCCTTGTTATTTTTAAAATATTCCAGATCAAGTTGCTCCGTCTTTCCGTTGAGTTTACTTCCTAAAGTGATCACCGCCTTTACCTGTTTTTCATAGCCGATCTTTGCCGTTCTCTCCAGCATTTCTTCCAAATTATCAACGGAATCGATCACAAGGTAAAATTCTTCCTCGGGCTGAATGATAGCGCCCAGCCAGGTTTCATATTTATCCTTTTCAGAACGGGCCATGATATTAATGCTATTTGGAAGATGCGCTTTTTTAAAGCTTTCCTCATCACGAGTATCTACGATCGTTACACCCTTCTTAACTTCCTCTACTCTAAGTCTTAACTTATTAGCCCATTTGGTGCGCTGTACGTTTTCCGGTCCGGTTTTATTGATATCTACATTAAATCCGAAATAATGCGGAATAAATGGTTGATCTTTAAGTATCTCTTCTACAAACTCATCTTCCGTCTGTTCTTTAAACGCCCAATTCCCCTGACGTTCATTTCCCAAAGTACTGGAAGATGCATCGCTCATGTTCTTTCCGCATAACGAACCCGCACCGTGTGCTGGATATACAAGCGCATCATCTGGCAAGTCTGTAAATTTATTCTGAATAGTGTGATACATTTGCTTGGCCAGGTCTACTCTTTTAGCTTTCATATTCCCAGCTTTCTCACGCAGGTCAGGTCTTCCAACATTCCCGATAAAAAGTGTATCTCCGGTAAATAATGCTGTTTTATCGTCTTCTTTGGCTACAATAGTAATACTGTCTGGAGAGTGTCCTGGAGTATTAATCGCACTAAAAATGATATCCCCCATCTCCAGGGTATCGCCATCATCAAAAGTTTTATGAGGATAATCTGCTCCCACCTTTTCGCTAGCATAAATAATCGCTCCAGCTTCTTCGTGTATTTGCAAATGACTACTCACAAAATCTGCATGTGGATGCGTCTCAAAAACCGCTACAATTTTCGCGTTCTGCTCTTCCGCGTACCTATAATATTCCATAGGATTTCTGGAAGGATCTACAAGTGCCATTTCACCATTACTAACTATAGCATAGGAAAAATGCGCCAGTGGACTATCTTTAAGTTGTTTTATGGTCATTTTAATTGATTTTTATGATTGTTTTGGTTTTACTTTATCACTTCTTTTGAAAGGAAACAGCGTTTGATTTCCAAAGCCTTCAGGAAAATTTTCATCTCCGCTGAAACCTAATGTTATTTTCTTCCCACTTTTCGGAACATACGCAGTTCCGAAGAGATAATCCCAGATACTCAGGCTAAGCCCGTAATTCATACCGTAAGGTCGATCATCTGGTAATTCTTTAGAATGATGCCAGATATGCATTTTAGGATTATTTAAAATATAGCCCAGGGGGCCGTAGTTCCATCCCAGGTTCGCATGGTTTAAATGTCCTACAAAGACGGCGAACATATGCACTACAAAGAATTCTTTTATTCCGAAGCCTATCATCGCTAATGGAATATATTGTACCGTTTTATATATTATTGTTTCCATAAAATGAAATCGAAATTGGGCGGCGAAACCCATTTCTTTCACACTATGATGTACTTTATGAAACTCCCAAAGCCATGGTCTTTTGTGTAATTGTCTGTGCACGTTCCACTGAATAAAATCTGCGATCACGAACATTATGAGTAATTGAACCCATGCCGGTAGATTATCAATCTCAATGGCTACTATATTATCTATTCCGAAAATTGAAAGGAAATCATTGAACAACTCTACCGCAACATTGCTTAACGCATTGTAAACAATAAGGGAGAAAAGGAAAAAATTAAAAAGTATATAAAAGCTATCCAGCCAGAAACCTTTTCGAAAGATCTTCTGATCCTTTCTCCATGGCAGGATTATTTCAAAGAGCCAGACTAATAGTGACAATCCAATTAACCAATAGAAATAACTAGTCCATGAAGGATTTGTAATTTCATTAATCAGGTAATTAAAGTAACCGGAAAATGAATTCTCGATGATGTATATATACTTTTCCAAGTTTTTCAAATTCTTTAGCAAAAATATAAATATCGAGTAGTTAAGGAAGTAACTTTTGTTACACTTATTTATAAAAGCATCAACAGATTTAAATTAAATGAAATTTTAAAGGTGGAAAACAAATATAAGTTAAAAGTGAACCTGGGCTAATGATCACGAAATATAAGGTGATTTCGTAAAACTACCTTTATACCTCCTTCAACCTTAAATATTGATTGTGCCCAATGCTCATAAAGTAAAGCATATACCCAAAGAAAAACATGAGAAGTGTAGCCAGAAAAAGGCTGTTATGATCATATTTAAAATAAACCCCAAAATAGAATAAGCCGGTAACAATCGCCAATGGTAATAGATATTTAGAAAAAATAAATCCATTTATTTCAATGCGCTTAATCTCGTCCTTGGCTATTTCAATGTTTAACGGTTCACTCCCACACCAATCTATTTTTGCTGTTAATTGATATTTGCCTTCGGGAATTTCAAAAGACAATACCTGTTTATCTTTAATTTCAGAAAATTTCACCCCATTTAAAAAGAGTTCAAAAGACCTCATTCTATTGGCCCATTCAGAATTTCTTCTAATAATTAGTTTTGGCATTTGTAATTCTATAACTCACTCTGTAACAATTGTTACAGAGACCAATTCATCTTTAAATTATATTGCAGCAATTAAACTGGTTAGGTTTTTTTGCCTCAAATGCGGTTTTTCATAATGAATCAAACGTCGATTCTCCCTACTGAGATCGACGTTTTTATCTATAAAAATCACAAATATCACAATTCTTTTTTCTGTGAATATCTGGCACCAGGGCATCTTCCAAAGCATAACCTACCGGAAGCAAAAGATAAGCTCTTTCATTTTTTGGACGTTCCAGTAAACTGGCCAGAAAATTCATCGGGCTGGGTGTATGGGTTAGAGTAACCAGACCCGCGTTGTGAATAGCGGAAATCAACATTCCGCAAGCAATACCTACCGACTCATTCACATAATAGTTATTGTGCTTATTTCCTTCTTCATCAAATTCATAGACCTCTTTAAAAACAATGATCAAATATGGAGCTATTTCAAGAAACTCTTTATTATTATCGGTTCCCAGAGGTGCAAGATCCCTAAGCCAGCGTTCACTCATACGGCTGCTATAGTTTTCTTTCTCTTCTTTTTCTGCCGCTTCCCTGATCTTTGATTTCAATAGGACATTGGATACAACACAAAATTTCCAGGGCTGTTTATGAGCACCAGATGGTGCGGTCCCGGCTGTTCTTACGATATTTTCTATCACTTCTTGCGGAACTTCCTTATTTGAAAAATGCCTTACAGAGCGTCTTTTATCGAGAAAATGATAAAACTCATTACTTCTTTCGATCATTTCTCCTGCTGAATAACTTTCAGCTTTATAGGGAATATGCCTGAAACCGTTGATCATTTTTTCTTTAGCGACCATATTGAGTTCAATTTTATATACTGTGATAAACTTTACATCCAGATGCTTTTATTGTCCTTTCGACTGTGCTAAGGAAGACAAAAGCATTTTTTAGATCTTCGAAACAATGAATAAATTAATCTAATCATTTAAGAATTCAAACCTTAGTGATTCTTCCTATAATATTAATAAGCTTTTTCTTAAAACCTGTAAAAGGTGGATGCAGAAAATCTGAAGCTGCAAACCTTTTCTGATGCATTACCGCTCGTTTTTTTGAAAAGGTCCTGAATCCGTCGAAACCATGGTAATGCCCCATTCCACTTGCTCCTACCCCACCAAATGGCAAGTTATGCTGGGCAAGATGGTAGATCGTATCATTTATGGTAACTCCCCCAGACAACGTATTTCTAAGCAGCCAGTCAATCCGTTTTTTCTTTTCATCAAAATAATAAAGTGCCAATGGCTTCGGATTATCGTTTACAAAATCTACAGCATCATTAATGGTATTAAGATTAAGAACAGGTAATATTGGACCAAAAATCTCATCCTGCATCAATTTCATTTCTGGTGTTACCCCGAATACAAGTTTTGGCGTCATCAATTTTTTATCTGCTACAGATTTCTGGAAACTTACCTCAACAATTCTGGCTCCTTGATCTTCAGCATCTATCAGAAGATCATTAAGCCTGTCAAAATGATCTGAATTAATGATCTGGCTGTATTGTTCATTTTCAGTAATATTAGGATAGAATTTTGCCACACTGTTCTTAACTTCCTCTTCAAATTCAGCATTCAAAGAAGAAGGCATAATCACATAATCTGGCGCCACACAAGTTTGGCCGCAATTAAATAACTTACCTGCCATGATTCGTTTTGCTGCCAGTTTAACCGGATAACATTCATGAATGATCGCAGGCGATTTTCCTCCAAGCTCCAGGGTTACCGGTGTAAGGTTTGGAGCGGCTGCAGCCATGATCTTTTTACCAATTCTGGTGGAACCGGTAAAGAAAAGATGGTCGAAAGGCATAGAAGAAAACTCCCTGGCAATCTCTGCATCTCCGGTAATACAATGAATATAATCTTCGGAAAAATTAGAATTGACGATCTCTTTAATCACTTCTGCAGAAGCAGGAGCCATTTCAGAAGGTTTTATAATAGCGTGATTCCCGGCTGCGATTGCATCTACCAACGGACTTAAACTAAGCAAGACCTGGTAGTTCCAGGCGCCCATTATTCCAACGGAACCAAGTGGCTGAAATTGATAATAAGCGGAACTTGGCAACAAAAACCATGCTCCCTGCACATACCTCCTTTTTGCCCAGTTGCGTAAATTCTTCATGGCATGTCTAATTTCATCCTGTAAAGGGAAAATTTCAAGAAATAAGGTTTCTTCCCTGGCACGCAAACCAAAGTCTGTATATACTGCTTCAATAAGTTCTTCCTGATGCTGTTTTACGATATCTGATAGCTTTTTTAAGCTATCCAAGCGTTTCTCAATATCGGGAGGATTGCGTTTAAATGCTGCTTTCTGCTGGTTTAATAAAGTCTCTAATTGAGGATTACTCATAATAAGAAGAATTATTTATCGCCTATTTTCTTCGGAACAATCCAAATGTGAAATTCTGAATGGCATTCCAGGGTGTTTTATGATCCAGATTTTCTAAACGGACTATTTCAAAGTCCTTCTCAAAAAGATCCTGCATTTTCTGGGATGAATATTTTCTTATTGTAATTCCACTGCATTTATCTGGCCCGTTTTCTGAAAAAGTACCAAGAATAAAATAGCCGCCAGACTTTAACGAAGTTTTCAATTTAGAGATATAGCTCTTCACCTGATCATCTTCCGTAAGAAAATGAAATGCCGCACGATCATGCCATACCTCAAAGTCTTTTTCAAAATTATATTTGGTCACATCACTAGTTATCCAGTTTACATCTTTTGCATTTTCTCCCAGTCTGTTTTTGGCTTTTTGAATTGAAGTTTCAGAAATATCAAGAACACTTATCTCCTCATATCCAAGTTCCAGCAAATGATCTACTAGAAAGCTATTTCCTCCACCAATATCTACGATTGGAGCCTTTTTAGAAAGTCCAAGAGATTGAATGATATTTAGAGAGGTTTCAGGTTTTTCCTGAAACCAGCTGGTATCTTTAAATTCCTTTTCTAAATATATCTGTTCCCAGTGGGATTTGAGATCTTTCATAATTATTCTATTTGTATGTAAAGGACTATTCGCTGAATAAAAACTATTTTTAAATTATTTGACTTCGTCAAGAATTCGATTTCAGCAACTTATTAAGTATTAAAGCACTATAATTAATCAGGAAACTGGTTCTAAATTATAGAAATGATCTTCTGATTTTATTTCAGAATCATCCAAGTACACCTTAGATCCTAAACCAGGATGACAAATAATGGATTCTGGAACAGCTTCGATAAAAAAGATGCTGTGAAAAATTACAAATATTAATTAAACTCCATACAGTCTGCTGAAGGGATGTTCACTCCTGCTGCCTGTTGATATACAAGCTCTGCTCCTAAATGCCCTACATACATCAATGTCCCTGTCCCGCCTAGCATGAGCAGCACTAAAATAATAGAAATCATTCTGGTTTTAATAATATCTATATACCTCATTAGTATTTCTAATAGTAGTGAGATGGTAAATATCCAGGCTGTTGTGTAAGCAAGATTTTCATGTTCTTTAAGAATGGTAGGATCGCATAGCTGTCTCGCTACGATCCCATCGGCAAGATCACCGGTATAAATGGAGATCCAAATACCAAATACTCCTAAAAGAAGTAATAGTCTACCGCCATGATCCCAGGTGATTTTTGAAGACCAAAGTGCAATAAGTTTAAAAAGTGTTGCCATGAGCAACAAGACAATTGGAAAATGAACGGACAGAGGATGAAACACCTCTGTCCGCCAAAAATCTGGTAATTGATCCATTTCTATTCCATTATTTTTACGGAAAGTGGATCCAGTCTTTTTCCGTTTTTCTCTACTTCAACTTCAACTTTCTGACCTTTTTCTAATTCTGAAAAATCTACTTCACTACCGTTTCTGGTAAGGCTGGTAGTTTCTGTAAAATAGAGCTCCAAGGTTTTATCGTCATCTGTAGATACGTAAATCTCCGTTTTCTCAGCTTCTACTTTTTTGATAGTCCCCTGATAAGTTCCAGATTCTACCACATCGGTACTTTCGCCGCAGGCAATAAATAGAATTAGTGTACTAAGAAAGAGTCCTTTTTTAATTAATGATTTCATTGTTTTAGATTTTAATTAGATTTCAATATTCAAAGTACCTAAAAAAACAGGCTTCCCAAAGACTCCAGGTACTTTTATATATATTTTAGCATAAATTCCCGTCACCAGTCCTTTTCAGAGGATCTTGTAGGTATTCTAATCATATTAAAAGACCTCATCAAGTGGAATAAACCAGGAAGAATAATGCCTCCTCCAATAATTAGAGAAATACCAAGTACTTTAATCACAGCAGGAGGCGCTATGCCTGCCAGCATATCTACTTCAGTATTTTGAGTGATAATAAGATTAGGAAAATGTGTGTTTACGGCAGCGAATATTACTAATAAAATCTGCATTCCGGCAAATATCCTGGTTAATATACTATGTTGTTTTTTTATAGATCGCCATAATGGAATTAGCATGAGTGCTGATAAAGCAATAGCTGAGAGCGATAAAGTATTCTGAAGAAAATCCATCACAAAAACCATCTCTGTAGAATAACCATATAATAAAACAACACCTCCAATGATCACAAGAACAACAGTGAATATTGCCGATTTTCGACTGTACATTTTTCTTATAGCTCCTGTAGTTTCACCAATAAGTAAGGTAGACGCCAGAAAGGCACATAGTGAGGCGTAAAATAAACCTGTTAGAAATGTAAAAATATTAAGCCAGGGTTTCATGAAAATTTCAGCAAAGGTAGTTTCTGAATAATCATCGGTAATAATAATTTCTCCACTAACCAGAGAGCCGAAAGACATTCCAAGAAAAATTGGTGTTATAAGGCTGGAAATCCTGAACATCCTGTTATACCAGTCCTGTGATTTATCTACCACCGCATCATAATGCCTGAAAATAAAAGCTACTCCGCGCATGGTGATCCCTAAAAGCACCAGTGTTAAAGGAATATGCAGGTAAATAATTATAATATTAAAATAATGCGGGAATGCGATCCACAGGATCACAATAAGAATGATAAGCCAGATGTGGTTCGCCTCCCAAACCGGCCCCATCACTTTATAAACCGTATCCCTGTTCAGTTTTTTATTTTCCCGGGACGAAAATAGTTCTACGATTCCAGCACCAAAATCGGCACCGCCAAGCAGCACATATAGAAACAGGGAGAAAAATGTGAAAAATAAAACTACATACAGCATCATTGATCTGTTGGGTTATTGAGTACTTTAATTTGTCTTTTCATCAGCCAGGTTACGGTAATTGCCAGCGTAATATAAACAGCTACATACAGGAAGAAACTGTATTTTAATCCAGGCATTGGAGTTACAGCTTCAGAAGTGCGCATAATATTATATACGATCCAAGGTTGTCTACCAACTTCGGTCACTACCCAACCGGCCTCTACAGCAATAAAACCTAACGGACTTAACAGGGCAAACAGCCACCAATACTTCCTATTGTTCATCCAGCTTTTTTTCTTCAGGCTAATAAAATAGACCAGAGCAGCGATCATCAGTAAGGTTCCAATACTCACCATCACCTGAAAAGCATAATGAACAATAGCTACCGGAGGCAAATTCTCTTCAGGAAAATCATTTAAACCCTTAACCTCTGCATCAAAATCCCCAAAAGCTAAAAAGGATAAAGCTTTAGGGATTTCAATTTTATGTGAAACTTCCTTTTTCTCTTCATCTACGATTCCACCAACATATAATGGCACTCCCTTTCCAGTTTCATAATGCGCTTCCATCGCGGCTAATTTAATAGGCTGCCGTTTCGCCACATCTTTTGCTGAAATGTCACCGCTAACTGGCTGAAGTAAAGCAGCAACAGCTCCGAAAAAAATGGCGATCTTGAAAGCTTCTTTATGAAGTTCGGGTCTCTTATTCCTAAGTATCTGAAAGGCATGGATTCCAGCTACCGCAAATCCGGTAGCAGCGAAAGCAGCCAGGGTCATATGCAGCGCCTGAGTAAACCAGGCATCGTTCAGGAATGCTTTTACAGGATCTATATTTACAAATTCTCCATTTATCACCTCAAAACCAGTTGGCGCGTTCATCCACGCATTTGCTGAAACCACCAGAATTCCAGACAGCACTCCGGAAATTCCAATGATGATCCCAGTGATCCAATGAAAGGTTTCAGGCAGTTTTTTCCAGCCATACAGGTAAAAACCAAGGGCGATCGCTTCTACAAAGAAGGCGGCTCCCTCCAGGGAAAAAGGCATTCCTATAACGGGACCGGCATGTTTCATAAACTCTGGCCAGAGCATTCCAAGTTCAAATGAAAGTGCCGTACCAGAAACCGCTCCGGTGACAAAAAAAATGGCCACCCCTCTTTGCCATGCCTTCGTAAGGTCCAGGTAAACGGGGTTACGGGTATTTAGCCACTTTCTATGGGAAACGACCATAAAGAAGGGCATCACCATACCAATACATGCAAAAATAATATGAAAGCCGAGGGTAAATGCCATTTGAAGTCTGGCAAAATCGAGGTTCTCCATTCAAAGAAGTTTTCTTTGGTAAATCTATAATTAAGCTAAGTGAATCAGCTATTCTTTCGGTGTATAAATTTAAGGAAAATTAGAACCTTCAGCGTTCTTCAGTAAAGATAATTTCAGGCTTTTCAGTATAAAAGAAAATTGATGGATGCAACGGTCTAGTATAACCGTCAGTTACGGGTTAAAATGCGTTAATTTTTGTTTTGGCACAGACGTTAGCAATTCCGAGTGGATTCGGACGTAGTCGAATCCGCCGTAATTGCGGTTATGCATTGTTGTGCGCTGGCTTTTTCTCGATGATATCTAACGTGTCATTTACAAAATCAGTTTTTCCAAGCACATACGAACCTCTATCGTTTTTAAATTTAGAGGCTAATTCAAGTTTTAAATTTTCGTATTCCTTCGCTCTTTTTTTATTTGCATTTAGATAGTCTCTAAAGTCAATTTGTTTCCACATCACATTGTCTTTTGGGCACATATGAATATGGAAAATCTGTTCTTTAGTCCCATCGACATTATATCCTTTTCCAAATGTTGAATATTCCGCTATATTTTCTCTTGCTGGAACTTTAAAATGGGAATATCCCAACTCCGTGAATTCCTCAATTAGTTTTTCGTCAAACAGCAATTCTTCGGTAATTTCAATCATTAAATCGATATAGGGTTTAGATTTTATTGTTGTGATTGAAGAGCTACCAAAATGTTCAATTCGCAATATTTTTTCTTTTCCGATTTTATTTAATATTCGGTTTTTTTCATTTTCGTAAATGTTTTTCCATTCGGGATTATGGTCGACCAATACGATTGGAAAAAGTCTGTTCCAATCTTCTTTGGTCAAATCATTTAGCATTTCTTTCATTGTATCTCGATTTTTTTCAGCTTGCGCACAACATCTGATAATGCCATTAATCTCTAAAAATACCCGGATAACTGAGCGGTATAACCATTCTAATTGGAGCTATAACCTAAACTATACGTAGCTCCAGATGCGGAGAAGGCTTTAGTTCGGTTGCATCGCACAAATAGGCGTGCACTTGTTTCCCCCCAAACCATAACTCCTGAAAAACATTGCTCAGAAATCCGGGTGAATATTTAAAAAGTATCTTCTTATATATTTATAAATAGTTGTTCCCTGAATTTTATTCAGAAAACTGAATTAATTAAATAAGGAGGCTGTATGGAAGTAATTTATTTTCAGTAAACATAAAAGTACACTAAATACCTGAATAACAGGGAATAATACTCTTAAAAAGATTCGGCTATCCTAAAAAAGTTCTTTCCAAATGATATAAATCGCCATAAGCAACACAAACCAACCAAAGCCTTTTTTCAGCTTTTTACCATTTATAAAATTATTCAGGTAAACGCCCAGCCAGATACCACCAATAGACAATCCTGTAAATATCATTAAAAACATCCAGTCTATCTTCATGTTTTCAACATCTCCAATAAAACCTATGAGCGATTTTACAGCAATAATTAACAACGAAGTCGCCACGGCTTTTTTCATTGGTAATTTTGCAAGTAAGACCAGTGCCGGTATAATTAGGAATCCGCCACCCGCACCTACTATTCCGGTAAGCAAACCAACTACCAATCCTTCAACAATAATGAGCGGGTAATTGTAAGAAACTTTTTCCTCCTTTAGATTTCTACCATTATCTTTCTCACGGATCATCGATATGGAAGCGATCAACATGATAATTGCAAAGAATAACATGATTCCAATATTCTTTGTGATATCAAGTCCAAAGACAGAAAATAGTTCTTCGGGGATCGCTGGCACTAAAAACTTCCTGGTGAGATAGACTGCGATGAATGCCGGTATTGCGAAAACAATGGCCGTTCTATAATCAATTAATTTTTTTGGCATGTTTCTAAGCGCTCCAACCAAAGAAGAAGTACCTACCACAAATAAAGAATAAGCTGTCGCCGTTACGGGATTGATCGCCATTAGATATACCAGAACCGGGACAGTAAGTATAGACCCCCCACCACCAATAAGCCCTAATACTACTCCTATTAACAATGCTCCAACATAACCCAGAATTTCCAGTATTTCCATTTTAAAATTTATTTAGGGCAAAAATATCCTGTAGGTTAAATAAGCACAGTAACAAGTGTTACATTGATGTTTTTAAAGATCCTTTACAATAATATGGTTACGTTGAAGCGATATTTTCCCATTCTTTTCCAATTTCTTTAGCAACCTGGAAACAACCACACGAGATGTGTGCAGATCGTAAGCGATTTCCTGATGTGTGCTTTGTATATTCTCATTTTGGTTTACTTTCACCTTATCGCGCAGATATCTCATGAGTCGCTCATCCATATTAAGGAATGCGATGGTATCTATAGTATCCAGCATTTCTGAAAGCCTGGTGTGGTATGATTCAAAGACAAAGTTTCGCCAGGATTTATACTTTGCAGTCCATTCTTCCATTTTGCTAATAGGTATCATGATAAACCTGGTATCGTTTTCGGCTACGGCCCTAATTTCACTTTTGGTTTGGCCCAAACAGCAGTTCAATGTCATGGCGCAAGTATCCCCACGTTCCAGGAAGTAAAGCAACAATTCATCTGCATCGCTATCTTCTCTAAGAATTTTAATAGCTCCATTTAATAGTAAGGGCATTCCCGTGACATAATCACCTATTTCAATAATCTTATCACCCGCAGCAGCATTTTTAATACTTCCACTCTCAGCGATCTCCTCTATTAGTTCTTTTTCAAAAAGAAAACCATAGGCTTCTTCCAGTTCAGTACGCATGGAATTTACTTTAGACACGTAAAATTAGGAAGAATAATCAAGAATAAAACCTAGCGGTGAGGTAGGCTATTCATTAAAAATGATAAGTTTAAAGTTTTCCTGATTTTATAAAAACTTTAATGATGATCGTATGATTTCGTAGTTTGTTTAACATGGTGTTATTACAGTAGCGCATTCATTCTATCTATCTTTATTCAAAAAAATATTATGAGCGAAGAAAAAATGTTGAAAACACTAAATCCGGTAAATGGTAAGACCATTAAAGAATATAAAATGATGACAGGAGACGAAATGAACACTGCTGTAAAATCATGCCATGAAGCTTTTCTTAAATGGAAAGCCAAACCAGTAGAAGATCGAGCAAAAATTATTTCCAATATCGGTAAGAAGTTAGCAGAACATAAGGATGAACTGGTAAAGCTCATGACGAATGAAATGGGTAAGCTTCTTAAACAAGGTGAGCAAGAAGTAGATCTATGTTCTGGAATCTGCGATTACACTGCAAAAAATGGTCCTAAGAGCTTAAAAGATGAAGAACGAGAATTACCCGAAGGCGGAAAAGGCTTTATTACCTACTCCCCTCTTGGTGTTATTTACGGAATACAACCCTGGAATTTTCCTTCTTACCAGGTAGTTCGTTATTCTATAGCCAACTTAATGGCAGGAAACGGCGTATTGTTAAAACATGCTGAAAGTGTTACGGGTACCGCGCTTCTTTTGGAGAAGATCTATCAGGAAGCCGGTTTACCCGAAAATCTTTTTAAGGTCTTACTCATCTCGCACGACCAGAGCGATGCTGTTATTGAAAACAAATTAGTACGAGGTGTAACTTTAACAGGAAGCCCTGATGCCGGAAAAATTATTGGTAAAAAAGCCGGGGAGAATCTCAAGAAAACAGTTCTGGAACTTGGAAGTAATGATGCTTATATCGTCCTGGAAGATGCTGATATTGACCTGGCCGTAAAAACATGTGTTCAGGGAAGATTATATAACAATGGTGAAACCTGCGTTGCGGCGAAAAGATTTATCGTGGTAGATAAGGTTTACGACAAATTCAAGGAAGGTTTTGTGGAGCAAATGTCCAATATAAAAGCTGGCGACCCCACAAAAGAAGACAGCGATATTGGACCTATGGCTCGAGAAGATCTTCGGGATGAATTACATGAACAGGTGGAAGAAAGCGTAAAAAAAGGAGCCGAAATTTTATGCGGTGGTAAAATGCCAGATGGTGAAGGGTTCTTTTATCCTGCAACCGTTCTGGGTAATCTTAAACCGGGAATGCCTGCTTATGATGATGAGCTTTTTGGCCCTGTAGCCTCGCTTATTAAAGCGAAAGATGCAGATGATGCCATGCAAATTGCCAATAGCAGTAGATTTGGACTTGGCGGCGGAATCTTCTCCAAAGATGAAAAGAAAGCAAGGGAGCTGGCGCAGAATCATTTTGATACCGGAATGGTCTTTATCAATTCTTTTGGACTGGCAAAACCAAATATGCCATTTGGAGGAGTAAAAGATTCTGGTTACGGAAGGGAACACGGTACCTTTGGGCTTCATGAATTTGTGAATGTAAAAGCGGTGATGTTAGCTTAAGATTTCAGATTATTTTATAAGAAGGTTGTTGAATATCTTTTTTAATGTGTTAAGGATCAGTTCACAGATTTAATAAGAAATCTGAAGAGGTAGATCAAAATCAGAAACACTAAAAAGATCTTCAGCAGCCTCTTTTATTTCCTACAGAAATCGGGTGAATTCCCTCTAAATTAATCATTTAGCGAAACCATCTATATAATTGATTTTCAGTATATTTAACTTTTCTATTTCTTCTGAAACAGGAAAATAACTGCTTAGAGCCAATTTAAACATTGATGGAGTTTAATCTTGCCGAAAAATTAGCGATCGTAAAAGATATAGACAGGGTGATCCTGGCAGATAATACCGTAGCCAAAGCCGAAATGGTTTATCTGGGACAACTCATGAAATTATTAGATTTTGATTCCGCCTTTGTAGAAGAAGCCCGTAAATTCAACATCCGGCAGGCCAATGGAGTTCTTGAAAATATGAGCGAGGCGAAAAAACACTCACTGGCAATTATTTTGCATGAGATGGCCTACGCCGATGGGGAAATGAGCCGTGAAGAAATTGAAATACTTTTTTCCGTGTTTCAGAAAGCCGGGATTAAAATTGAAGAACCCGGTAATTCATATTCGGTATTTGATGCTTCAGATGTCTATTTTAAATCTACAAAACGCAGAAGTCGCGACCTGGAATCAAATACCATTGCAAGCATCTGCGAAACCAAAAGAGCTGTGAGAGTGGAGCCACATATAGACAAAGGCTACCTGGTTACTATTTTTAAACTGAATGGATTTTTATCTAAGTGGGGAAATACTGTGGAAGTTGCTCCAAAACAAATGAAGCTTCAGGAAACGGGTAAGAATAGAACCATATTGAAGGGGATTGAAGGTTCTAAAGATTCCCATTATAGCCTCAGTGTTTTTCATGAAAATAATGATATTAAAAAGATCGTTATGCATCATCATAATGAAAATAAAGATGTTGAATATTTAATATGATCTATTACAAATCGATTAAAACCGATTGAACACTTTTAACACCTGATTCAACAAAAATGCTGAAACCGACTATTTCCAACATATTGCTTCTGTATACTTAATTTTGCCACTCATAATTCTAAAAATTAGTTCCTACTCTCATTTTAGAACTGTACCGGGAACTCTGGAGTTAAAGCATCAAAGAACGATTAGATCGTTTAGCAAAACCTTTATTGCTTCATAAAATAATATCTCTTTAATTTCAAAAATTAAATGTATAACTGACTGATTTATAGCTATATTTAAGTTTATTTTACAAGGATGAAAAAATTGAATTTATTCCTGTTTTATCACAGGAATTCCAACCAGATTGGTATAGATTTCAGATATGATCACCAATTGAAAGAGGAGCTTAAATTACTGAAAGATGTAAAATGGTCTCAAACAAAGGGATGTTTTTATATTCCTGCAAATGAAGGCTCATTAACAGGCCTTTTTGGTCATTTCAAAAATAAGAACATCAGGATTGATGATTCTCTGGTTGATTATTTGATGATCTCACCAGGTACTTCTGATGAGATGGTTGAAACTGCAATTATAGCTTATCAAAAATACCTGAAGGGTCTCAGGCACAGCGAAAGCACTGTAACCACTTATACATGCTTTACCGAAAAGTTTCTTAAATATCATGGTTTGAAAGGTAGTTATACTCAAAAGGATGTTGCCCGTTTTGTAGAGGTGGAAATTGCCTCAAAATCTTATTCCATTAGTTCACACCGGCAATGTATTAGCGCATTAAAGCACTATTTTGATTATAGCGATAATGCTTTATTTGACACCAGTGAATTAAAGAGACCAAAAAAGAGCAAGTACCTTCCAGAAGTTTTGAGCAAGGAGGAGGTGATAGATCTTATTCGCGTTACCAGAAATCTAAAACACCGAACTGTTCTGGCGCTCATCTATTCTTCCGGACTTAGAATAGGTGAATTAATAAATCTAAAACTCTCTCATGTTGATATAGATCGCAGGCAAATTCTTATAAGACAGGCAAAAGGTAGGAAAGACCGTTATGTAATACTGGCAGAAAGTTTTTTACCATTACTTTATAATTATTTGCAGACATACGAGCCAAAATTATTTTTTGTAGAAGGTTATGATCAATCACAATATTCGGCGTCTGCAGTTCGAAATTTTTTAAAAGGTTCCTGCCATAGGGCTAAGATCAGTAAAAAGGTTACTCCGCATACCTTGAGACATAGTTTTGCAACCCATATGCTTGAAAATGGCACAGATCTAAGATACATTCAGGAACTCCTGGGGCATGCGAAACCAGAAACCACGATGATCTACACCCATGTAGCAAAAAAGGATCTTATGCGAATTCAGAGTCCGTTAGATGTAAGCATTAAAGAGTTATTGGAAAAAAGCGGTAAAGGCGACTCTAACCTGCGTTTATCCCGAAACATACTCGGATAAAAATGTATATTTGGTTGGATATAACGAGTTATAGCGCATTTAATGAAATGTCAGCAAAGAAAAAATTACCATGGATTTTTATTAATTTCTTCATATCAAAAAATCTTTTATGAAGAGTTAAAATAGAAATTTATGACATAAAAAAAGCAGGTTATAAACCTGCTTTTTTCCTATAATTTAAATTTTACTCCAAGCCTGCCGTTATGATAACCATGGTTGGTATCACCATCGTCATCTTTTAAACGGTTTGTCACTTCAGTACTAAAATTCCCATATATCGAGAAACGATCATTAAACTGATATTCTAGACCTAATAATCCATTAAGCCCTGCTCTTTTTACATTCTCTTCTCCCAACGCATTTTTTGGATTACTACCTAAATAATTAAGTTCTAAACCGCCCAGCATATGAAAATCTGAATTGAACAGACGGTATTTTAAAGAAGTAGACAAAAGGTATCTATCAGATTCATCCAGTTTTGCATAAATCAATTCAGAATTTAACCCAAAATTTTTATTAAAACCTGTATCGAAAGTTAAACCCAAATAAATCCCATTCCCATCATGATCACCAGGATTGTATTTTTCCTTTATCTGACCAACATTAGCCAAGTCAAATTTGGAAGTAATTATTCCAGAGGTAAATCCAAATTTTGAATATTTTACTTCATGCTGTGTTTCCTGCGCATTAACAGAATAGGTCATTATTGCAAATAATGCAATTAAACTAAGTTTTTTGAACATTTAAATTAATTTTAATCGAATTAGTAGTGATATTAATTTTAAAGTCAGCTAAAATATTAAAACATTTAAATAATAACGTCTTTGTATAAAAAAAATGAAAGTTATATTATTCGATTTCTATTTGTTCAAATAAAAATTCTAACTTCAATTCAAATATAAAAGTCCAAAAGCCTAAAGATAATTTTTATACTAAAACGCGCTATAACAACGGTTATCGCAAATAAGCGGCACCGTTAGAAAGAAAATAATTAACTAGATCAACTATTAAAACACTAAGCCGACAAATTCGCGTTCCTTACTCCGCCAACTTGCGTTAACCGGGACCGTTGTGCACTATTTACGAAGCGATCGAACTAATTAAGAAAATAGATTACATTGCTATTTTGAACTACAACTGAAAATTTAAAATATTTGAAAAAACATTTAGCAATATATTCCATATTAACTCTGCTTTTAATTTATGGATGCTATGTAACAAAAAGTCAATATTTCAATCATCCCTATCCAAATATTGATGAATATTTTGCGTCTCTATTTTTACTGATCTACACTATTTTCATATTATTTTGGAAAGATAATCGCAGAAGAAAAGCAATTTATGGAGTCAGTTCTATTGTCCTTCTAATGTTCTCAGTAAATGTGCTGAATTATTATAATGAATGGCATCCATTAAAATTAAATTCATCGCAATCATTTAAAGTTAATCACGAGCCTTTTGAATGGCAACAAGCCAAGTCTACAGGATATAATTATGATAAGCAGACATTGGACAACTATTATTCTAAACTAGAGAAATGGAAACGTCTAAGGAGTTTAGTAGTAGTAAAGGATGATAAACTTATTATTGAAAAATATTTTCAAGGAACAGATAAATACAACGCTTATAATGTTCATTCAGTAACAAAATCGATCACTTCTGCATTGCTGGGAATTGCAATTGACAAAGGGATGATTCCATCGGAAGAAGAAAAAGTTATGACATATTTTCCTGAATATCAAAATCAGGTAGATAGTTTGAAAAATGAACTTACATTAAAACATCTGTTGACAATGAAAGGTGGCTTTGCGCATTGGGACGCCTATTCAACACCAAAAGAATGCTTATTAGATATTGGAATAAACAATGAACCTGGTAACAATTTCAGATATTTCACAGGTTCTCAAGCGCTCTTATCTGCAATTATCACAAAATCTACTACACAAAGCACTAAAGAATTTGCTCAAGAGAATTTTTTTGAGCCTATTGGTATTAAGAATAGTTTTTGGAGATTACAAGACGGATACTACTGCGGAGGCGGAGAATCATATTATACAGCGAGAGACTTAGCTAAGATCGGACAGGTATATCTTAACAAAGGTAAGGTCGGATCAAAACAAATAATAAGTGAAGATTGGATTGAAAAATCATTTAAAAATTATACTGATTCTAGTAATGAATTTAGAACATTAGATGATTATAGTGAAGTTGGATATGGCTACTGTTGGTGGATTTTAGACTACCATGGACATGAAATTTATACAGCCAGAGGAAAAGGCGGACAATATTTAATGATCCTTCCAGAAATTAACGCAGTTGTTGTAATCATTCAGGAATGGAATTTAAAGAAAGAGTTTGATGTTGAAAATAATTTACTTTGTGATTTATTGTCAATTTTATTTAACGATGACAAGTATCGATTAAAACCAATTGATAAATCTGGATTAAGTCTTGTCAAGTAAAATATGACATAAAATAAACAGTGCACAACATCGGTTAAGCGCAAATAGCGGGCATTCCAGTGAAAAGTGCTATTTTAGAGACCAAGTAAAAATCAACTAAGCCGACAAGAACGTGTCCCTACTCCACGCTACTTGCCTTAACCAAGACCGTTGCCAGCAATATTCACAATGCTATTTGGTTTAAGAAAACGGACTAAAAATTTGAAATAAGAAAAAGTTTAAATGAACAAAATTCTGAAAATCTCAATTGGTTCTATTCAAATTATAGGAGGATTATTTTTAATCTATGCAATTATAAATCGGATCAGCGAAGTTGGAATGATAAGTTTCTTTTCAGTGATTCTGCCATTTATTTTAATAACAGGATTATGTCTTTATGCAGGAATTCAATTAATTAGAAATAAAGGAAAAGGAATTAAACTATCCATTTTAAATTTCGGACTACAACTTTTTCAATTCAGTTATTTAGGTTTCTACTGGTATTATTTCATTGGACCTTATGTCTCATTCGGATATCAAAAACCACGTAATTCGAACTATACATTTTTAACGGACTTTGAATATTTTACCGGTACTTTAATATCATATATAAGAAATGATACAGAATCTCATTTTTTAGCAATCAATTTAGTTTCATTAGTTATCCTGATATTTCTTTTTTATTTAAAACAAGAAAATAGTAAAGAACCAAAACTAAAGAAGAATGTGGAATCTCAAATACAGCAGGCAACAACGGTTAATCGCCAATAAGCGGCACCGTTAGTAAGAAAATAATTAACTTGACCAACGAACCAATACTAAGCCGACAAATCCGCGTCCCGCAATCCGCCAACTGGCGATAACCGGGACCGTTGGCAGCAATATTTAAAAGAAATTCAACAATGAAATTTAAATTTATTCCACTTCTATTTTTAACCCTAATAATCGCACAAGTTTCCTTTGGACAAGAAAATAATCAAGGGGATAAAGTAACAGTTTTAAATTTTGCAACATTCCACCTTTCCAAGACAACTGATGCTAATTCTTCTACAGTAGATATAAATAATCCATCGGTAAAAAGAGATGTGGATAAATTGGTTCAAAAATTAGTAGAATTTAACCCGACTATTATTTGTGTAGAAGTACCTAATGAAGTTTCAGAAGGCACAAACGAGATATATCAGAAATATAAAATTGATCAAACACAGACCACAAATTGGAGCGAAGAGATAAATTCAATTGCTTTTGAAGTTGGTAGATTATCAGAAGTGGACAAAATATATGGAATCGATTATAAATTGGGATTTGACTATCCAAAACTAGTACAACTTGCTAAAGAGTCAGATTCCGAATATAGTCAAGAGTTTTTAGAACAAAATTCTAAAGACTTACAGAAATTTAATAATCTGAGTTTATTAGAGAAATTTCGAATAATGAATTCAGAAACCTGGCGATCGGATTTGCTAAACTTCTATAATTTTTTATCTACAATGCATACAGAAGATAGTCTTGAAGGTGTAGAAATTGTTGCGGATTTTTATAAAAGAAATTTAGGGATATATTCTCATTTCGCTGATATTCCAAAAGATCCAAAAGACAGAATTTTAATCCTTTTAGGTGGAGCTCATTCAGCATATTTAGATTTGTTCTTGGAACACAATCCTAACATAAATTTAGTAGATCCAAAAGAATATGTTGTGGAATAAATACAGCTGCCAACAACGATTCATCGCAAATAGGCGGCACCGTTAGTAAAAAAATAATTAAATTCACCAACAAACCAGGTCTAATCCGACAACACCGCGTTCCCTACTCCGCCAACTGGCGATAACCGAGACCGTTGGCAACAAGCTCTCATCAGAGATTCCGTTAAAATTTATAAAAAACATTTTTACATATCGCAAATTATAGATATGTTTGTGCTATGGATTTAAGAACAGCTACAGAAATAGGTAAATGCTTATCGAATCAAACTAGAGTGCAAATCATGGAATGGTTGAAAAAACCTGAAACGAACTTCCCTCCACATGAAACATTGAAGCATTTTAATGATGGTGTTTGTGTTACCTATATTCAAGAAAAAGCAGGTCTATCCCAGTCTACTATTTCGACGTATTTGAATAACATGGAAAAATGTGGATTGTTAATTTCAACAAGACACGGAAAATGGTCGTACTTAAAGAGAAATGAAGATGTAATCCAAGAGTATATAAAATTTATAAGTTAAAAAAATTTCTAATTACATATCTATATATCGCAATATAACAAACTATGGAAACGCTTTTTGACATATTGGGTTGGACTGGCTCAGGACTAATAATCCTTGCTTACTCCCTGACTTTGATAAAGAATAAAGAATATTTAGAGTACGGTAAATATTTAAATCTTTTTGGTGGTTTATTAATTGCGGGAAACTGTTATTATTATAATGCGATTCCACCGTTTGTGACGAACTTACTTTGGAGTGTCATTGCAACTTTAACCATATACAAAAGAAAAAGTGAAAAAAGAAAATGTAATAATACTCAATGTTTAACTTAAAAACGTAAAAATGAAAATATTAATAATTGGAGGAAACGGAACGATCGGAAAAAGAGTTGTATCCCATTTTCAAGAAAGAAATGAGATTATAATCGCGGGAAGAACCTCTGGAGATGTCACAGTAGATATTGCAGATAGTAATTCAATTAAATCAATGTTTGATAAAACAGGGAAGCTTGATGCAATAATATGTATTGCTGGTGAAGCAAAATGGTCTGATTTTAATGAACTTTCTGAGGATGATTACTACATCGGACTCAAAAGCAAATTAATGGGGCAAGTTAATTTAGTTCGAATAGGACAAAATTATTTGAATCCAAATGGATCTGTAACCTTATCAACTGGAATTTTGGCAGATGATCCAGTAGCTCAAACAACTAGTGCTGCTATGGTAAATGGAGGAATACATAGCTTTGTCAAAGCAGTTGCTCTAGAAATAGAAAATGGTATCAGAGTTAATGTGGTTTCATCAGGAATGGTTGAAGATGCCTATGAAAAATATAAAGATGCCTTTCCAGGTCATAATCCTATACCTATGAAAAAGGTAGTTAGAGGATATATTCGAAGTGTAGATGGAAAAGGTAATGGAGAAATAATTAAAATTTACGTTTAGGAGCCGGTTGCCAACATCGGTTAAGTGCAAATAGCGGGCAATCTAGTGAAAAGTGCTATTTTAGACACCAAGTAAAAAACAACAAAGCCGACAAGAACGTGTTCCCTACTCCACACTACTTGCCTTAACCAAGACCGTTGTAAACAAGCATTATTGAGAGATTTTCATTCAAAGAAATAATTTCCTTAGATAAATCCTGCTCAAATTCATGGAAAAATGAAAAATATTTCATTAATAATTATCGGTAAATGACGAAAAATATATTGGTGCAAGTTCAAAGAAAAATTTGCCTTTGGTAGATTAAAAATTTAAAAAACACAAAAGAAAGTTTATCGATAACTGACAAAATCATTCGGACTTTTTCTCAGGATAATGTTCATCGAAAAGAAGATTTTCTGGGAAATATAAAAATTTTAAAAAAGAGCTTTGGAACTAAACAAGCTGACTCTCACTCAAGCTCGAAAATGTAAAAAGTAGATAAGATTATTTTTTCAATAAATCCTGGTAAATCAAACCGGAAAAAAGTTCTAAAAAGCGCGAAACATTTAGAAAATTCATGTGCTTAACAAAATTATCATCATGGCATTTGATTTCAAAACAAATCTTGGTAGTTATAATGCCAGTTTACAACAACGATTATCGCAAATAGCGCGTTATTTACTGAAAATGGTTATTTTAGAGACCAATTATTAAAAAAATTAAGCCGACAAATCCGAATCCTTATTCCCGCGACTTGCGTTAATCGGGACCGTTGGCAAACATTTATATGAATGAACAGAACTAAAAAGATTATTATAAGCTTAGTTATCCTTTTAATTTTAGCAATAGCAATTTTAATATATAGATATAACTTAAGTTTTGGAGATTCTGTCAATCAAAAAACTGTAATGGCTATCTGTATGAATAAAGTTTTAAAAACAAATGACCATAAAGAAAGTAAGCGTACGTGTGAATGTATGGTTGGTGGTTATGTAGAAAAATATTCAGAGAAAGAATTATTACATATTAGTCAAAAAGAATTACAAGAAAGTTTTAATAATTGTAGCCCTGAAAATGATAATTTAATTGCTGAAAACGTACAAATCGATTCGACAAAATTATATCAAAAAATTGGCTGGATAAACCAAATAGACAAAAACACAAAAGAAGATGTAGAAGCTTATATTAGCAAAAAAAGTGATACTATAATAAACCAGTTCAAAGTTTACAAAAATGGAGTTATTGATTCTTCAATGAGTAAATTCTACGAATTGAAAATTGAAGGTTATAAAGATTCTTTAATACAAGGTGAAATCAGGTTTTTTTCTCCAAAAGACTCTACTTCTTTAGATAAAATAGAGAAAAGAGATGTAATTTTTTATTACCTACAAAGAGAAAATGATTCACTGATTATAAAAGAAATAGAAACCGATACGAATTATATAAAATTTCCATACCGTAATTTTGACAATTATACTTTTGTAGGATTTATTTCAGATTATAGATGGATTACAGTAGATACTTCTGAAGCATATTTATTAAACCGAAATCTTTTTGCAATAGATTCAGAAGCTTCAACTAATAACAAATTTGTAGAATTACTAAAATAAACGTTTGCCAACATCGGTTCATCGCCAATAGGCGGTAGCGTTAGAAAGAAAATAATTAACTTGACCAACAAACCAATACTAAGCCGACAAATCCGTGTCCCTTACTCCGCCAACTGGCGATAACCGGGACCGTTGTAGCACATTTTTAAATCAATGGGGAAACTAATAAATACATTTACTATTCTTACTTTATTTATAAGTTGTACAATAAATTCATTCCAAGTTGAATCAAAATTTGAGAATGGAAATAACAAGATAATATATCGCTCTTTGTCGGACACCACTATTTACGGTAAAACATATAATAGAAAATTTAAAATAAAATTCAACGAGAACAAGGATACCTTACGTAAAGGAATTTATATTAATAATATGGCTCTTGGAGATCATTCCTTTTATAGAAATAATAAATTAGATTGTATACGATCATATATCATCCCAAACCCATTTTTCATAGATATTGGCAAGCAAAATGAAACGGTAGATTTCAGTCCGTTCGAAATTCGGACTGATTCAACTTACTTAAATACAGCTATATATTTTGATCAAAATGGAGATTCATTAATTCAAAAAAGTCACCTCTACAAAACTAAATTTCACAAGAATAATTGGAATATAAATGACTCGTTAAAAGTTGATTTTGAATTTTATTATCCTGGATATGAAGTTGTAAAATCAACATTATATTTTATTGTTCCGCAGGACTCTTCTATGATTACTATGGCCATTAATAGAGGAAGAGAATATACACTCAAAAGAAAAATTTTCAATAAAAATCATGATGAGATAAAAGGACTAGCTGAAATAATAGTATTTGATAAAACGAAAAAAGCAGGAGATACAAATGCTTATTCAAAAAGTTTAGTTTTTATTAATGAACAAATTGTAGTGCAATAAAAACGTGCTACAACATCGGTTAATCGCAAATAACGGGTATGGGAGAAAAAGTGTAATTTTAGAAACCAGGAAAGAAAAAAGTTAATCCGACAAGTCCGCGTCCCTACTCCCGCAACTTGCGATAACCGTAACCGTTGGGCACAATTAATTAAGAATGAAATCTTTAGAAAGTACAGATATTGTTATAACAAATGGAATTAAAACGTGGTGGACTTATCCAATAATGATGAAATGGAAAAAGATTCAACGTGATAAACTTGACCCCAAAACTAAAGACAATATCATATCAGGAATAAATTCTTCATTAATCGTAGATTGTACATGCTTTTTAGAAGGAATTTTTGATTTAGCTATCAGAGAAAAAATTAATTACCAAAAAGACGGAAATTATAAGCATCGAATAAATGATCATCTTCTTGATAGATTAGAAAATGCCCAATTTAATGAATACCAAAAATTGTATTATTTAGCTTTTGGAAATGAACTAAAAGATGTAACAGACAATCAAAAATGGAAAGCAATAAAATCATTATTCTCCTTTAGAAATTTAATAGTACATGGAAGTGGAGTATTAATTGACTACTACAGAGTTAAAGAAAAATTTCAAGTTGTTGGTTGGGGAAAATATAATTCGATTATTAATTACTTGATTGAAATAAAATTAGTACCAAAATTTGTCAAAAATGAGAATACCGAAATTGATATTTTTGAATCAAGAATAGCTGATTATTACTATGCTAAAACTTTGGAGTTCACGAATCAGTTTGCTGTTGAAATACAAAGTAAATTACTCCAAAATGAAGCAGAAGAAATTATCGAAGCAATAGAATTTAATGATGAGCTAGAAAATTAACTGTGCCCAACAACGGCTCATCGCAAATAACGGGCAGTCGGTTAAAAATTGCTATTTTAGAGACCATTTAATAAAAAAACTAAGCCGACAAATCTGCGTCCTTACTCCCGCAACTTGCGATAGCCGGGACAGTTGCCAACAAGTGCAATTGAAAATTTGCAATAAGATTTTATTATAAAATATTTCATTTTGTATTCCCAATATTGAATGTATCTTTTTCCCTTAAAACAGATTTCATAAATGTCGAAAAGCAAATCCAACGTAGATAGAAACGAAATATTAGAAAAACTCGCCGAATCATTTATCTACGGTAATCTAGGATTATTTATAGGGGCAGGAATGTCAATGGATATAATGAATGATGAATGGGATACAAAGGCGCTCTCGTGGAAAGAATTAATTAATACTTGTGCTAAAAATTTTGAAATTGATCTAAAATCAGAAATCAAAACTGAAGGATTATCATACCCAGATATAGCATCAAGTCTAGCCAAAATAATAGCAGAAAACGAAGATATCACATATTCCGCTGCAGTTAAACGTTTGAAACAAAATATCGCTGATTTAACATCTTGGTACCCTAATAAAGAAAATAGGGAGGATTACAGTAAGATTTTAAATAAAATTAATCCTAATTGGATAATTACGACAAATTATGACAGTATAATAGAGTGTTTATTGCCGGATAGAAGTATATCTCTTTCACCAAATGACCAATTAATTTCTCCAAAAGAAATTGTCCCCATATATCATTTACATGGAGTTAGGTCCAATCCTGATTCAATTATTATAACCCAAGAAGATTACATCAGTTTATTCAGGCCAAATCAATATAGACAGCAAAAATTGGCTCTTACCATAAAAGAGTCAACAACTTTAATAATTGGTTACGGACTTGGAGATGTAAATGTTTTGACTGCTCTGGACTGGACAAAAAATGTATACCGAGAACAGAGAATAACCTATCCACAAGATGTTATTCAATTAATCAAAACAGAAATTCCAGAATTTAATGGTTATAAGGATCACAATGGTATAACAATTTTAGAGTTCAATGATCTAAAAACAATTCTTAAGGAAATTATAGACTTTTTGGAAATAAAGCTTGAAGAGCATAACAAAGATCAAGAAGAAATTGAAAAAATATATCAAGAAATTAAAAGCCCTGATGAAGATTTGGTTAAGAAGTTTATAGATGATAAAACATATCGTACAAATCTGATCAAGCAAATTTCCGAAAATAACATTCAATTGATTTCCGGTTTTATGGAACTTTTCTCTAAATCAATGGAAAAAACATGGGAAAGAGCTCAACCCAAAAATGCATTTTTTGCGTATGATCAAAATTTAAAGATCCATATTGACATATTATCGCAAATTGGATTAGAACATATGCCTCCTATTCTTTTAGAAGCAATTGTTTATCAATTATCAAGAATAAGCTATTTTATTGGTGATAAATTAGGTGAAAGCAAAGCTGCATATAAAACCTGGAATAAGCATAACCAAGATATTCCTTTGGAAACTCGTAACGAGATTTTAAATATCTGTAAAGCGAATAATTATTCCTTTTTACCGAGTTTGATTCGCAAATCGATAAAGAAAAAAAAGTGATAATAGAAAAAAATGAGAGTTCCTTAAAAGACTGGCTAAAGAAAAGGATGGAAAAAAGCGATTCTATATGCACCAGTTGGCAACAACGGTTAATCGCCAATAGACGGCAGCGTTAGTAAGAAAATAATTACCTTGACCAACAAACTAATACTAAGCCGACAAATCCGTGTCCCTTACTCCGCCAACTGGCGATAACCGGGACCGTTGGCAACAAGCAATAAAGAATGAAAAAACTATTAACCACTATCGCTTTAATTACAATTTGCTCTTGTAAAAGTTCCAAAAATCAAGTTATAACTAAACAAGAAAAATTGAATAATGAACCAATCGCTTTTGTAAGTGATAGAGATGGTAATCCAGAAATTTATATTATGGATTCAGATGGGAAAAATGTTCAAAGATTGACGAATAGTGATTCACTTGATTTTAGCCCATCTTGGTCTAAAGTGGATAATAAATTATACTTCTATTCAAAAAGAGATGGTAATTCAGAAATTTACAGTATCGATATTGAAGACAAAAATTTAATTCGATTAACAAATAATCCTGCTAATGATGTTCTACCAGTTCCATCTCCTAATGGCAATCTCATATTATTTATGAGCGATAGAAATTCTTCAAGTAAGAATTTATACGCAATGGAAAAAAATGGATCAAATATAAAAGCATTAACAAATAATAGGTTTTATGAAGAAAGTCCAGATTGGTCTCCAGATGCAAAAAAAATTATATTCACTAGACAACTTAGGGATTCTTCAGATACAAGTCATGCCGGGAATGGTGAAATACATTTAATAGATTCAAATGGAAGTAATCTGATAAGACTAACTAATAAAGATGGTTATGATTCAGGTGCAAAGTTTTCTCCAGATGGTCAAAAAATAGCATTCTATGGTTATAATCAAAATCAGTGGGATTTATATATAATGAATTCAGATGGGAGTAATTTAAATAATTTGACTAATGATACTATTGAGTGTTACTCTCCAGATTGGTCATCAAATGGAGAATGGTTAGTATATACAGCTGGCAAAGATGGAAATTATAACATTTGGAAAATCAATATTAAAACAAAAGAACGTATTCAGTTAACAAATACAAAAGGTAGAAATGAAGGACCGAATTGGAGATAATTGCCAGTTGCCAACAACGGCTCATCGCAAATAACGGGTAGCTAGTTGAAAATTGCTATTTTAGAGACCAATTATCAAAACAACTAATCCGACAAATCCGCATCCTTACTCCCGCAACTTGCGATAGCCGGGACCGTTAGCGGCAATGCTTTATTAAGATATTACTTATGTACAAAATAAAAAATTTCACTGTTTTAATCTTAGCTCTATTTACAACAACTTTACTTGTTAGTTGCCAAAATTTAAAATCTCAGACAAAAGAGTTAAACGATTGGCAGCATTTAAATTTATCTGGGAAAGTTAAAACGATAAAAGAAGTTAATTATCGATTAAAAAAGGAATCGGGAAAAATTACTAGAATAGAATCTGAACCACTTTGGGATCACAACAGATTAATCCAATTTGATAAAAACGGCAATAAATTAAAAGAAATATTATACTCTAAAAATCAAATACCTGATACAATCTGGCAAGAATACAATTATCAATATGGACGGAATGGAAAAAAAATTAAGGCTGACAAATTTCAAAAGTGGGGTTATCCAAGTACAGATTTTATAATCACCTATAATTATAATAAAAAAGGAAAATTAATCGATCAGATTACCTTTGATAGTGAAGGAAAACGAACTTCGAAACTTAGGTTCACTTATCTTTCTAATAGAATTATTAAAATAGTAGAATACGGAAGTTCAGATGAATCCCTCAAAACAACAACTGAATTTGAATATGATGATAATTTTAATTTATTAATGACGAAAGAGTTTGATAACAATGGCGATTTAAATGTATTAAGTGAATTTAATGATAATGGTACTTTGCAAAAGCAGAATAATTTTAAACTCAAACGAAATTTAACTTTCGAATATGAATTTGATTCAGAAAATAATTGGATTAAAAAAACAATATTGGAAAAAGAGGAACCGGTTTACCTAATAGATCGTCAAATTGATTATTTGGAATAAGATTTTAACTTCAAATTTAAAATTTAATTTAAAAACGCACGGCCGCTAACAACGGTTCATCGCCAATAGTCGGCACCGTTAGAAAGAAAATAATTAACTTGACCAACAAATCAATACTAAGCCGACAAATCCGCGTCCCTTACTCCGCCAACTGGCGATAACCGAGGACGTTACCTGCAAGCCAAACGGAAATTCAGTAAAGAAAATAAATCTATATAGATCTTATGAAAAAGAATAATTGTTTAGAATTATTTAATATAAAACATAAGAAAACTATACAATTTTAGTTCAAATTTTATTTCTTTATAAAATCAAGAAAACCTAAAAATAAATTATAGAATATGACATCACAATTCACTGATGTTAAAACTAAAATTTAAAAAACCCAAAGAAATAAATTCAATTATTAACTAACCTAATTTACATTATGAAATTCAATTTTACAGCTAGAGATTTTAAATTTTTTATGCTCGGTGTATTTACTATGCTCCTATTCGTGATAATTTATGATTGGGATCAGTTCGAAAAAGGATTAAAAGGATATTCTCCAAATGATACTGCAAAAATTGAGAACATTAAATAGTTAGAAAGGGAGTATTCTAGGCCAGCAGGTAACAACGATTCATCGCAAATAGACGGCACCGTTAGTAAGAAAATAATTAAATTTACCAACAAACCAGGTTTAAGCCGACAATGCCGCGATCCCTACTCCGCCAACTTGCGATAATCGAGACCGTTGGGAGCAAGCGTCAAACTAACTATAATAAATTCAAATTTGGAATATTACAATTGCTATTTCGAAGGTGTTTTTTGGACTCCTGAAAACGAAGATTCTAAAATAATTGCTACACTAAACATTGATGATAAGGGAATCGTTACAATATCTTCTTTACAATCTTTGATAAAAGGTAAAAGAATGACAAATGAAGGATGGAATAAATTAAAAATAGTATTTGGATACATAAATAGCCATGACACTTCAAAAAGTTATTCTGTAAAACTGTATAATGTCAATCAAATTCATCAATCAGACGGTGCATTGTCTAAATTTAAATATCAATCTTCAAATTCTCTAATTTCTAAAGCTTTTGATGAAGACATAGAAAATTTAAACTTTAACTCGATAATGTTAAATTCCAATATTGTTTCGCAATGGATTCCAATTACTGGTTTCAAATGGGAGCCAAATGGTTATGAAGACAAAAATTTTAAGGTCAATCAACTATATGAACAGCCTAAAAAAATTGAAGTTTTTAAAAATGCAGATTATAATATCTATATTTTTTTTAGAGCATCTGCTGGATACCCAGTGAAAAGAAATTCCTATATAAGAGAAGAAGTGTTTTTTATAATCGAGACCGCAAGTTCTTTTGATCTTAAACAACTTTATAAATCAAAGGCTACAATAGAAAGACTGCTAAACATTATTCTATTTGTACCATTTTACTCAACAAATGTTGAATTCAGGTCTTCTACAGGTTCAGATTATATAGATTTAGGTAAAAGTAAAGAGTTATCAATAGGTCGGAGTAATCCGCTAAAATTTAAAGTATTCCAGGAACATTCTCAAGAGATATTCACTAAATGGTTTGAGAAACAAAAGGCATTCGAATTACTAATTAAAAACTTCTTTTCAGTTTTTGGACAAAAAGGGGTTTTGATCGAAAATAAGTTTCTTACATATGTTTCTGTTCTTGAGAATTACCATAAGAATAATGTGAAGAAATCAGCCATTTTAAAAAATAGATTATTTAATATACTTAAAAATTCCAGTTTTAATGAGAAGATAATTGATATCGATAAGTATGCAGAGAAATTAAAAGTTACAAGAAATTATCATGCACATTTGGAAGAGAAACATGAAAAGAATTCATTGGATTCAAAGGGAATTTTATATTCAAATAGAATATTGGAAGTAATAATTCACGAAATAATGTTACAAGAATTAGGCGTTTCGGAATTTAAGATCCCGCAATCAGAAGATAAGATTATTGGTGAATTAAATAAAATTTTGGAGTAAGACGCCAGCTCCCAACATCGGTTATAGCAAATAGCGGGTATTGCAGAAAAAGTGTAATTTAGAAAACCAGGAAACAAAAGGTTAAGCCGACAAATCCGCGTCCCTATTCCCGCTACTTGTCCATAACCGTAACCGTTGCCACCAATTTTAAATGAAGGAAATCACAGAAATTTTTAGAAAATATTCCAATCTCGATTTGTCTGAACATTCAAGATCGGAAATGGAATTAAATAATTTGATAATTAAATTTTCCAAAGATTTAGGAGAATTAATTGACATTCTATCAAGAGTAATTAATCACGAAAAGCATCCAAATTATTACAATTTAAACGAATCAACTATTGTAGGTTCGATTACCAGAATTGTCAAATTTTATCAAGAGTATATAAAGTATCAAGAATTGAACAAACTTGAAATTCAGTCATTATTCGCAAGACCAATGTATGAATCCTTTATAATTTCAAAATATTTGATAAAAAATGGAACTCAATCTCAACGTAATTTTAGATTAGTTTCTTACAGAGCACGATATCAGAATTATAAAAAGTTGATAGAGTTAAATGATAATGACCATCCAATAATAAAGCGTCAATTATTAAAACTAGAAACTAAACTAAAAGTTGATGAGTTTTCCATTGAGGATTTGGAACAAGAAGACAATAAGTCAAATAACAAAAAATGGAAATTAGATGGAAAATCATTTTGGAAAATACATAGCGAAGTTGATAACGCTGACTTATATTCTTTTATTTATGGTGTAGGTTCTGATGCTGTTCACGGAAACTGGCAAGAAATATTTGATTTTCATTTGACGCGTAAAGAAAATGGATATTTTGGATTCTTAAATTATGAAAAATGCGATTGTAGAGTGATTGTGCCAATGAACTCTATAGTTATAGAAGGTCTATTAGAATTTTTGAATTGGAATGAATGTCTAACAAATGAAATTAAAAACGGACTAGTGAAAATGAATGAAATCAGTAACTCCTTTTATACAATTTGGGAAGAAAAATTTGGAGAAATATTAGAATAAAAACTGGTGGCAACAACGATTCATCGCAAATAGACGGCACCGTTAGTAAGAAAATAATTAAATTCACCAACAAATCAGGTCAAAACCGACAATGCCGCGTCCCTTACTCCGCCAACTTGCGATAATCGAGACCGTTATGCACCATATGAAAACAGCGATTTCACTTCTAATAATATTAATTTCGAGTCTCGGATTTTCACAAAATGATAAATCAGATACAATTACTATAAAAGGAATTATTTTTTCAGAAGTTGATGGAAAACCACTTGGAAACGCTTATATAAATTATACTTCAAAATATAAATATTCAATGACCAACGAAAATGGAAAATTTGAATATAAATACTTAAAAAAGAAAAAGGATTTAAACGAAAAAATAGAAATAAGTGCGCTCGGATATGAAAAATATGATACAATTATTGACTTAAATAAAGATGACATAATCGACCTATTCGTTGTACTCAAAACAAGATTCGGATTAAACAGACAAAAAGCTTTAGAAGATATAAATCAAGGCGAAATAAATATTTTACTATCTGGAGGAATTGCTCCTGTTATTTATAAAGGAGACAAAAAATTTACAAAAAAATACCAAGTCAATTTTATAGAATATGGATGTGAAGCTATCTCTGAAAGAAGTTTAATTGAATACAACCAAACAGTATTTGAATATCTTGACAAGAAATTTGGCGAAAAATGGCGAAAAGAAATTAGAGATGATGTTTCAGGATTATAAATACAATCATACGGTGCACAACATCGGTTATAGCAAATAGCGGGTTTTATCGAAAAAGTGTAATTTAGAAAACCAAGAACAAAAGGTTAATCCGACAAATTCGCGTCCCTACTCCCGCTACTTGTCCATAACCGTAACCGTTGTGCACAATACTCACAGAATGTCGAACAAAGAAGAAATACTGATAATTAGTGATACTGATGAAAGAGATGGGTTAGGAATGGAAGTGTGGCAAAATGATAAATTAGTTCTTGAAATATTTAGAGATGATAAATTGAAAAAAAGAACTATAACATTCTATGAGAAAGAAATAGAACTTGGAAAAATGGAGGAATATATTGCAAGATTTAAAATAGAAAATCTTTGGGATTTCACAGATCCACTTCCTGATTTTTAAATGAAACTTTCAAATAATGAAAACTTCAACAGCTATAACTCTTTCAATTTTATTTCAGTTTCTTGGAATATTGATTACTGCTATTATTTTAGAAAATGGTGATATTAATACTATTGGATTAATAGTAGTAATATTCATTTTACCGATAGTTCTAGTTGGATTTTTAAATGGACTATTACTAAACTTCGCCAAAAAAAGAAAAGGAAATTATAAAAAGAGAATATGGAGTTTTATTCCAATTATAGTTTTAGCCGTTATTGCTATTACGAACATTCATTTTCTTGATGGTGATATGGCTTATTTGGGATTAATTGGAGTATTCGCAATTGGAGCAACCAATATTATTTGGAACATAAAATTAAAACAACAAGTAATCTAAAGTACTATGCACAACAGCGGTTCATCTCAAATTCCGGGTATTTGATAAAAAAGAGTAATTTTAGAAACCAACAAAGAAAATGGTAATCCGACAAGTTCGCGTCCCTACTCCCGCAACTTGCGATAACCGCAAACCGTTGTAGCCAATGCGGACATTGAGCATTCAGGTTAAAAACCAAATTTCTAAACAAGAAAGTTCTCAAGTATAAATTCATAATTTATCTTGCAAAAGCTAGATAAATTTAAACCTCAATGAATAAGTCAATTTTCGAAATTTCAAAAATGGATTGTCCTTCAGAAGAAAATCTGATAAGGATGAAATTAGATGAAATCCCTAGTATTAAAAATCTTGATTTCGATATTCCGAATAGAAAATTAACAGTATTTCACGAAGGTGAAATTCAATCTATAGAAGAATCATTAAACGGACTAAAATTAGGAACCAAAAAAATTAAGACGGAACAAACCGACCAAACTGAATTCAAAGAAAATTCTCAACAAAAGAAATTACTTTGGTCTGTACTAGTAATAAATTTTGCATTTTTTATAATAGAAATGACAACTGGCTTAATCTCAAAATCTATGGGGTTAGTTGCAGATAGTTTAGATATGCTAGCAGATTCTTTTGTTTATGGAATTAGTCTTTTTGCTGTAGGAGGTTCAATCGTAAAAAAGAAAAAAATTGCCAATTTAGCTGGTTATTTTCAAATTTTATTAGCGCTAATTGGATTTGCAGAAGTTCTAAGAAGGTTCTTTGGAAATGAAAAACTGCCTGATTTTTCAACAATGATAATTGTTTCAATTTTAGCATTAATTGCAAATGGAATTTGTTTATACCTGCTTCAAAAATCTAAAAGTAAAAAGGAAGCTCATATGAAAGCGAGTATGATTTTCACCTCAAATGATATAATAATAAATGTAGGTGTTATAATTGCTGCTTTACTAGTCAATTGGTTAAATTCAAGTAAACCAGATTTAATTATTGGAACAATCGTATTCATTCTCGTAATTCAAGGTGCTATAAGAATTTTAAAAATTGGTAGGTAGCCGCACTGGCAACAACAACGTATATTCGCAATTGCGGCAATTGAGCTAAAAGAAAGTTTATAGAAACCAGGAATTAAAAAACTAAATCGGACAAATACGTATCTTCACTACCACAACTGACGAATATACGAGACCGTTGGCAATAATGAACAATAATACAAATGACTTTATTCGGAACATCCTTTTATTATATAAGTAATAATCGAGAAATTAATCCATTTGAAAAAAAGATTGAAGAGTTATTGGTAAGACTTGATTTATATAAAAAGCAATTCAATTTAACTTCTAATTCTTATTTAAAAGAATGGAAAAATGAAAAAATAGAATTAGATAAAAATATTAAAGATCAAAAAGTCAAGGCTGAAAAACTTTATAAGGAGGTATACGAATCTGTAAAAGGTGAAGAGTATGCCGAATCTTTAGCCCTTAATAATTCCGGTCTGGAGGAAATAGATTATCACGAATATGAGAGAAAAGAAGAGATAGATGGCAAGTACAAAGACTTTTTAGACTTTTATGCTAAATCAATTCTAACTTCCTTGTATTCACTTAACGAAAATAAACTGAATGAGATTTGTGAAGTTGGCTCAGACATTTTTGGAAAGAAAATCAAACCACATCATTTCAATGAAAGAGATTACTTAAAATCTTCTTTTACTTATTTAGAACTTGTATTAGAAATATCGACGCACAATTTAGATCCATATTTCAACAAACTGAAAGAAATACAGTTTCTTAGAAACAAAATAGTTCACGAGAATTCAAAGTTTCAAGATGAAAAAATAAAGGAGATTGTATCTCAAAATCCTTCCCTTCAATTAGAGAACTCAACTGGATATTTGAAGATCATTAAATCTAAGTTTATAAATGATGTTTTTGATTTAATATCAGATTTTTATGAAGAGTTAATTTGGACACTGGATAAAAAACAGAATTATAAGATCATTAAAAATGGATTGAAATACTGGTTCGGGGTATTGGATAGAGAAATAGATATAGAAAAACTTGATTGTGAAGAAATAAAGAAAGGTAAACGGATTGATTTTGAGATTAACTCAAAAAAAGTCGGATCATTTAAAGGTAAACTAACAATTAAGAAAGCTTCAAAAGCTACCAATTCAATAATTAATCAAAGGGAAGAACAAGCTTTTAAAAATTTCGTAGAGGATCAAAAAAGTCATTTCTATCAATTATTGGAAGCTTATGCTATATTTAATTTAAAAAAAGAAAATAGAGATTTTGAACTAATGATTTACTAGTTCACTATTGCCAACATCGGTTCATCGCAAATAACGGGTATTGTAGAAAAAGTGTAATTTTAGAAACCAGGAAAGAAAATGGTTAAGCCGACAAGTCCGCGTCCCTACTCCCGCAACTTGCGATAACCGTAACCGTTGGCAGCTATTAAAAAATAAATCGAACTTAAAATTTTAAATTCGGACTATATTAAATAATAACTCTTTACAGAATGTATGATAATTCACAAGCATATTTTATTGAAAACATCATAATTCCTTTTAAACAATATTTGAAAGATAAAAAGAATAAAAAAAGTGGATTTAGTTCCCATTTAAGATCAACAATTAATATCGCTTCAAATCTGTATCATTTAAGAGAGCATATTCCGAATAATAGCGATTTAAGTAGAAAGAAATTAGAGGAAATATGTAGTGATTACGCTTTATTAGGTGATGTTGTAAACGCTTCAAAACATAAAATCCTAACAAATAATAATCCTCAACTTTCAAATTCGGAAAATATATTTGAGATATTAATAGCTACTGAGTACAAAGACAAGGAAGGAAAATACATTGATACGGGAAAATCAGTTTACATAAAATTAGATAGCGGTCAGGAACGAGATCTACATGAAATTATTATCAATGTAATGAACATGTGGTTGGTAAAACTTGAAGAACTAAAATTAATTGAACATATCAAAAGTTTCCCCTATCATAGTACAAGGTTACCTAAAAGGAATAAGAATTCCCGTAAAATGGATTTTTCTGCAATGCAAAATTTACGATTTAATCCTAGATTTAAAATTCAAAAATACAATTATGAAACTAAATCTGTGGAACCTATGGATTTAACAGGAGCGACAATAGTTGGAAGAATTTATGAACCTAAATTTATAATGGAAATGAAAATTTCTCTAAAGAATGGTAAAGAACATAACCTAGAAATTTCATTGAACCAAACACAAAAAAATAGATTGGATAAAATAAAGGGTGAAATTGAAAGACATCAATTTATTCTAAAGCTAGCTGTTGAGCAAAATTTGATCAACATAGAAAAGAATAATTAACAGCAGCCAACATCGGTTAAGCGCAAATAGCGGGCATTCTGGTGAAAAGTGCTATTTTAGTCATCAAGTAAAAAACAACTAAGCCGACAAGAACGTGTCCCTACTCCACGCTACTTGCCTTAACCAAGACCGTTGGCAAGCATTAAAAAAACAAAAATGAACAAAATTCACATATTATTATTTTGCCTAATATCGATTACTTCAACTGCACAAACCGAAAATAAGTCTAAAATTCTAGAGATTGTAGGAAGTGCAGAAATATCAGTAGCTCCAGATATCGGAATCTTAAATATTAATGTTAGTGAAATCGATTTACAATTTGATAAATCTATAAACAGACTAAATAATAAGTCTAAAGAAATTAGCAACGATCTCAAAGGATTAGGATTTGAAGATTCAGCTATAAGAACTAAAAATTTTGATGTCCGTAAAAATACATTCTATAGAAATAATAAAAATATAGATAGCGGTTATATAGCCAAACAAGTAATTCAGTTGAAGTTTAAAAATGATGAAAAGAATATTGGTAAAATTTTAAAACAATTCTCAAAAAGTAACTCAGAATTTGATTTAAACTTCGATTTCCAGTTATCTGATTCTTTAAAAGATAATATTCAAAAGAAAATTATAAAGTTAGCCACAGAAGACGCTTTCAATAAAGCAAAATTAATAAGTTCAACCGCAAAAATTATCTTGACAGAAATAAAGGAAATAAATTATGGAAGAAATTTTGATGGAGAAATGTTATTGTTGAGAAAAAATAATTCTCTTGGTTACTCCACAAAAAGAGAAAGTTCACTTTTAGAGGGGTTTACTCCAACGGAAATTACATATTCAGATAAAATAAGAGTTATTTGGAATATAAAATAACGCTTGCCAACAAAGAACTAAGGTAAAATCCAAGTACTTTTAAGCTAATTTCGACATATAATTTTCCTGGTAATAGGTTCTTGATTTAGCAATTGCAAATGCTTGTTTTAGGAGCTTATTACACACAGCAATCAGTGCCAGTTTCTTACTCTTCCCTTTCTCTACTATTCGCTCATATAATTCCCTGCATGCCTTATTAGTCTTGCAGGCTGTAAAGCTACACATGAACAATAAATTACGCAGTTTTCGGTTTCCAACCTTGCTAATTCTGCTTCTACCTCTAACACTGGTTCCAGACTGTCTGATGGTTGGAGTGATTCCGGCATAACAACAAAGTTGTCTGGCGTTCTCAAAACCAGTAAATCCATCTGTAAGTACAATCAATAGCATCGCGGTCTTCTTCCCCATGCCTGGAATGCTAGTTAGTTGCTCCAATTGATCTTGCTGCGTTTCTTTTACTAAGGTCTCCAGCTTGGTTTCAATCTTTGCTAATTCTTTCTCTAACTGCTTCAACATTCGATTTAAAGAACGACTGATTGTTTTCGAAGGGGTTCCCAAAGTTTTCTCTCCATGTATTTTATTCTTGACGGCAGTACGCTGTTTCAGGTAAAGATCCTGTAGACTCAAGAGTTGCAAGCATTCGGCCTGAACTGCATTTCTTGCTGTATATAATGGAACTTCATTCGCCTGGGCATACTCACATATTGCTTTCGCATCGCTCTTATCAGTCTTGATCTTAGAGAGCTTCATTTGAATAAAACGCTTTACCGAAAGTGGATTCACAACCGATACTGTGATATCTTTCTCATAGAGATGTTGAGCTAGCCTGTAATGGTAATAACCGGTTGCTTCCATAACTACCAAGCTATCTTTTTTAATAGCTTTTAGGAAGCTTTTAAAGCCTTTTACATCATTTGAAAATTGATCATGCTTTCCGTCCTGATCAACTACATCAAAGAAAGATTTACTAATGTCTACTCCGTAAAAATGTTTAATTTTATCCATAACAGATTGATTGGAAAGAACAGCTACTTTGGTTTTCATCGACTTAAAAACGAGATCCAGGTCTCACAGAACTAAACGAAATTAAAGTAGAAAAGAGAGGGGATTATCAATGTTGACGGAATCTGAAGTTCCCACGGTTAATATAATCTTATTCCTCTCTTTGGTTCTTTCTGATTTAACTATCAAAATTTAGAGAAATTAAACTTAAGACGATTAAGCGCAAATAGCGGGCTTAGTCGAAAAAGTGTATTTTAGACACCAAGTAAAATACAACAAAGCCGACAAGAATGTGTTCCCTACTCCACGCCATTTACCTTAACCAAGACCGTTGGCAATAATACTTAAACAGAGAATTGAATTGCAAAATAGATATTATCAATTATCAAAAAAGAAAAAAAGGAACTTCTATATTAAACTGACTGTAATATTTCTGGTGATTCTAATTCCTTTTTGTTATATATCTTTTTATTTCAATATTTATTTTCTTGCGCCAGTTATTTTCTGGATTCTGCTTTCAATTACTGCTCCATTTTTCGATATGCCGTCGATGATTAAAAATGGAAAATTACAGTACGAATCATCGCTGCTAATTTCAGAAAAAGAAAAAACAACAAGATTACAATTCATGGAGGATCATTATTTGACTATTACTTTGTATTGAATAGATACGATAAAGGAAGTATTAGAAGAAATTTAATTCTTTTAGAATATCTAAATGGTATCCTCAAGATAATTGAATCAAATGACGAAAACCCAAATTTGGAAATAATAGGTACTACTTATATACTAAACGAGAGAACGGCGAATAAAATTGGCTTCAAGGTGCAAAAAACGAATACAACTCAACTTATCATCCTAATTCTAAATTATCCAAATCTAGTTTCCACGAAATCTTTTGCTCACAAAAAAGTATCCTTTCCAAACCTAAAAAATATTAAAACATATAAGTCTAGCATCAAAGAATTAACTGAAAATAAGCAGAGAATTAATAAAATTAGAAATACAATACAAAGTACTATTTAATCGAAAATGTGTGTTTTTTGAAACCAGGAAAGAAAATGATTAATCCGACAAGTCCGCGTCCCTACTCTGCGAATTTAAAATAACCGAAACCGTTACCTCTCATTTTATGAAATAGTTTCGTATTTTTAAGCGAAAGAAACTACTAAATGAACAACAATTTAAGTATTGATCTTCAGGAAGATGTACAAAACATTTCTCAAATTTCTTCCATTCCTTCAATGCTGAATGTAATTTGTCGCACTACCGGAATGAGATTCGCAGCCGTTGCAAGGGTTACAGACAAAAAATGGGTGACATGTTTATCTCAGGATGAAATCGATTTCGGACTTAAACCGGGAGATGAATTAGAATTACAAACAACTATTTGTAATGAAATTCGGCAACATACAGAGCCTGTCGTCATTGACAATGTTCCAGAAAATAAGAAATATTGTAATCACCATACGCCAGCAAAATACGGGTTTAAAAGCTATATTTCTTTTCCTATTTTCCGTAAAGATGGAAGCTTCTTCGGTACTTTATGTGCAATAGACCCAGAGCCTGCAAAACTGGAAAATCAACAAACCTATGAATTATTCCAGCTTTATACAGAATTAATATCTTTTCATTTAGAAACTATTGAGGAATTAAAGAATACAAATCAAACTCTTCTAGAAGAGAAAAAGAATGCAAAACTGAGGGAAACCTTCATTGCTATTCTTGGTCACGATCTTCGAAATCCATTAACCACTACAAGATTATGTTCAGACATTCTTTTGAAAATGGAAATAGATGATAATGCTAAAAAATATGTTGGCACCATAAAATCAACATCTTTAAGAATGCAAGAGTTAATTGATAATGTCTTAGATTTTGCCAAAGGTGAATTAGGAGAAGGCATTTCTCTGGTTTTCACAGAAGATAATGACAAACTGAAAAAAGAACTGAAGCAGATAATTAAAGAAACTGAAACAACAGATTTATCTCATAAAATAGTTTCTTCAATAGATTTAGATCATCCAGTTAAATGCGATAGTAATAGAATAGGGCAATTGTTTTCGAATTTGCTTAGCAATGCGGTTAAACATGGACACGATTCCACACCAATTTATATTAATTCTACTACAACCAAAGAGCAGTTCATTCTAGAAGTGATTAATTCTTCAGATACTATTCCATCGGATATTTTGAATGATATTTTTAAGCCATTTACATCAATTAGTTCCGTAAATAATGTAAATGGACTTGGTTTAGGTTTGTATATAGCTTCAGAAATCGCTAAAGCACACAATGGTAAGATAGATGTTATTTCAGATAATAATAAAACTACTTTTAAATTTAGGATGCCTATATAAGCCTATCGGTAAAATTAATTGCTTAGAGAAAGCAGCAATTGCCGGAATAGACTGAATATCTAACGGGAATACTATAAACTTTCAATGAATTCTGTAATGCTTACTCCGTCGACAAGTCTTGAATAAAACTTAAGACAAGGAATGTATGATCAGTCAGAATAATTTACAGCCACAAAATCCCCCCAATCGGCAATAGATTGAATCAAAGGAATTAAGGTTCCACCAAAGTCTGTTAAGGAATATTCTACTTTTAGAGGTGGCTTTGAAGTATAGACCTTGCGTTTAATCAATCCGTCTTCCTCCAGTGCCTTTAATTGCAAGCTTAAAGTTCTTTCGGTAACAGTAGGCATTTCTTTTCTTAACTCATTATATCGAAGCGTTTTATTAATTAAATGATATAAAATTACCGTTTTCCATTTGCCACCAATAATTCCCATGGTCAGGCTTGCACAACAAGGGTACTCACTACCTTTAAACTTCAATTTTTTAGGCTCTTTTGCTTCCATAAAACTATACTATCCTTTTTGACCGTTATTGCAAAGATAGATAACTATACATAAGTTTGCAACTATAAAAAGTATAGTAATTAAAATAAGTATATTATGAAAGCAATGTTATTGAAAAAGTATGGGGAAAATTCAAAATTTGAACCAGGACAGGTTGAAAAACCATCTTTAGATGAGAATCAGGTTTTAATTAAAATTTCAGCATCCAGTGTTAACACTGTAGATACAATGATAAAAAATATGGGAGAAGATCTTCCCTTTTCACCTGAACCTCCGGCTATTCTGGGAATGGACTTTGCCGGTACTGTTGAGTCAGTTGGCAAAAATGTATCCAACTTTTCTATTGGAGATGAAGTTTATGGGTGTGCAGGTGGTCTGGGAGATTTACAGGGAACTTTAGCTGAATATATTGCGGCTGACAGCAGATTGATTGCTCATAAACCTAAGAATATTACAATGCGTGAAGCAGCCGCCATACCTTTAGTAGGTATTACAGCTTACGAAGGTCTAACTCGTGCAAATGTTCAAAAAGGAAATAGTGTATTGGTGCATGGCGGTGCTGGAGGTGTTGGTCACTTAGCAGTTCAATTAGCCAGACATTTTGGAGCAAAAGTTTCAGCAACAGGTAGTGGCGAAAAGCAGATGAAAATTATTCAGGGCTATGGTGCGACCTCCATTGATTATACCACAGAAGATGTTGAATCCTACGTGAAAAAACATACAGATGGAAATGGTTTTGATGTTGTGTTTGATACTGTTGGCGGTGAAAACCTGAAAAATTCATTCGAAGCAGCGGCCTTGAACGCACAAATTTCTACAACAGTTTCATTACTGGAACTTGATCTATCACCGGTTCATTTTAAAGGTTTAACGCTTCATGTGGTGTTTATGCTCATTCCAATGATACATAATTTTAAAAGAGAGAATCACGGTAAAATCTTAAGCGAATTGACTAAAATCATAGAAGCTGGAGCAGTAAAGCCTTTACTTGATGAACAAAAATTTTCAATGGAAGAGGTTGGAGAAGCTTACGCACATCTTACAAGCGGAAAAGCTACAGGAAAAGTGGTGGTGGAAAACTAAATAATTAGATATGAACTTAAGACTAGTACGAATCCCTATTATCTTTTCATTATTGTTGTTGGGTTCCTGCAACCAAACTGAAAACGATACCCTTGGAAAGTTAGAAAACCCTACAAACAAGGTCGTATTAAGTTCAGAAATTGAGTGGGAAAAACTTAACCCGGCGAGAGGAGATGATAGTCCGCAGGCTGGTACCATTTGGGGTAACAGGAATGGTACCGAACCTACCGGGTTTTTGGCAAAGTTTGCAGATGGTTTCTCCTCACCTCCACATATTCATAATGTAACTTACAGGGCAGTAGTCATCAAAGGATCTATCCATAATGACGATCCAAATGCTTCAACTATGTGGATGAAACCGGGAAGTTTCTGGACCCAACCCGTTGGTGAATCCCATATCACCTCAGCAAAAGGGGAAGAAAATATAGCACTTGTTGAAATTGATCATGGGCCTTATTTAGTAAAACCTATTGAAGAAGCATATGACAATGGTGAACGCCCGGTTAATATAGATGCTACCAATATTGTTTGGCTGGGAAGCGACAAATCAACCTGGATCGATTCCAAAAGTGACACGCAATTAAGTTTTCTATGGGAAAGTAAGGAGAATCAGGGTATTTTTATAAAATTTCCAACTTCTTACACTGGTAAATTGGAAAGTAACGGAAGTGTTCTGCATGCTGTAATTATACAAGGAGAATTAAATTATGAAATGCCCCAAAGTCAGGAACAAAAACTTCTGGACGCAGGTAGTTATTTCAGCTCGACTGATAAGGCAATTCATAGAATTTCGAATTTAACTAAAGAAGATGTCGTTGTATACATAAGAACCAATGGACAGATTAAAATTCAGTAAAGATGAAAACAATATTTATTACAGGAAGCACAGACGGCATTGGTAAAATGACTGCGATTAAACTGGCAAAAGATGGACATGAAATATTACTTCACGGAAGAAATGAAGAAAAGTTACAAAAGTCTGTTTCTGAAGTAAAAGAACTTTCCAGTAATGACAACATACGGGGTTTTATGGCAGACTTTTCAAATTTCAGAAGTATTGAAAGTTTAATTGCTGAAATTTCCGAGGAGATTGCATCAATTGATGTACTCATCAATAACGCAGGCATCTATAAAAGCCCTGTTGAAACCACTCAGGATAGTTTAGATATACGTTTTGCCGTCAATTATTTTGCTCCGTATCTTTTAACTAATGGACTTGTACCTATACTGAATAAAGGCGACTTTCCTCGCGTGATCAATCTGAGTTCAGCGGCACAGGCTACAGTTTCCCTGAAAGCACTTGAGGGAAATGAAACCTTATCTATGCAGGAAGCCTATGCTCAAAGTAAATTAGCCCTGACCATGTGGAGTTTCAATTTTGCCGAAACCCATCCGGAAATAACGACTATTGCAGTAAATCCTGGTTCTCTGTTAAATACGAAAATGGTCAAAGAAACCTTTGGTCATCACTGGTCCCCGGCAGATAAGGGGGCTTCTATCCTATATGAAATTGCTTTATCTGAAATGTATAGAACAAGCAGCGGCAAGTATTACGATAACGACCAGGGTGCTTTTAATGAGGCTCATAAGGATGCGTATGACCGGAAAAAGATTGCAATCTTATTAGCTACAACAAAAAACAAACTAGATAATAATTGAAGTTAATCATACTATGTTTGCTTCACTATCTAATTTTGGAATATGATTGCAACTATAAGTAATTATTCAGTTTTTAAACAGGAGTAAATAAATAAAGCCGGCAACTGAAACTTAGAAAATTTTGAATTTGCTTAATTGAATTAAAACTTAAACTATTAGATCTTTAATAAAATAATGAGTTGCCAGTAAACTATCGCAGCTTAAAATTAAATAGAAAAGTACTAATTTTAGCTAGAGGATAATCTAAAATACTTAAGCCGAGAGAACTGCAATTATATAAAACTTCAAGTATATGATTTTAAAAATTAATCTATTTCTATTTATAGCTTTCACTTCAACCATAATTGCACAAAATTCTTTGCCTCAGGTTAGCAAAGGCAAAATTGAAAGAATTGAGAATTTTCAATCTAAATACGTCACAGCAAGAAATGTCGATGTTTGGTTGCCGGAAAAATACAACCCTGACACCAAATATGCTGTTCTATATATGCATGATGGACAAATGTTATATGATGCTGAAAATTCCTGGAACAAACAAGCCTGGAACGTTGAGGAAGCAGCTTCAAAATTACTTGAATCAGATTCTATAATGCAATTTATAATAGTTGGGATCTGGAATGGTGGAAGTACAAGACACGCCGACTACTTTCCGCAGAAACCTTTCGAATCTCTTTCTAAGGTGGAAAAAGATACCGTTTCAAATCAGTTGAAAAATTCACATGTTAATATTGATAATGGATTCAAACCCGAATCTGACAATTATTTAAGATTTATTGTTGAAGAATTAAAACCTCATATAGATCAAAACTTTTCAGTTCATTCCGATATGCAACATACTTTTATTGCTGGAAGTAGTATGGGAGGGCTGATATCTATGTATACCATATGTGAATATCCAAACATTTTCGGAGGAGCAGCCTGTCTATCTACACATTGGACTGGTACTTTTACACCAAATAACAACCCGGTTCCGCAATCATTTTTGAGGTATTTAGAGCAGAATTTGCCGAATCCCCAAAATCACAAAATTTATTTTGATACCGGAGATCAAACTCTGGATAGTTTATACCCAGCTATTCAAAGACGAGTAGATAACATTTTAATTAAAAATGGATTTGACTCTGGTAATTGGAAGACCGAATATTTTCCAGGAGAAGATCATAGTGAGAATGCCTGGTCAAAACGAATTCACCTGCCGTTGGAATTTTTACTGAAAAAATAACTTTTAGCAAAAGAGTTCACCCCTAAATATCAGAGTTAATCGGAATGGTGTAATTGTGAAACTCAGCACAAATTATAAATTCCCTCAAATCGACAACCTCGCTCCAGCAACTAAAGATTACAGAACATAACAGTTATATAGAGTGATGAGCAACTAAATATATAATTCAATTTAAAGAATTTCAAACTGTATTAATCTTATCACTAATTGTAAATTTTATCTAGATTCATTTATAGATTTCAATTCGTTATGGTAGGCCTCAATTCTTGCATGTGCAGTTCCATCGACTAATAAGATTACTATTAACATTGCAATGGTAGTTATACCAATTGCCCGCCAGGTTGGAGTATCAATAAATAGAATTACCAAAGCTGCAATAATAATTAGAATGGGAATTACCTTAAATACAACCGTGTATTCCTTTAAAGTACTTTCGGAACGTTCAATTTCAGACTGGTAAAAGGCAGGTGTGTCCTTATTGAATGCTTTTTCAAATTGAACAATTCTTGATTTGTTGGTGTAGAATAATCCCAGGCCTATTGTCATAAGTAATAAACCTGCAACCAGGGTGGGTATGATATAGGCTTTTGCCAGATCTGATTTTCCCAACTGCCAGAACCCAATACTTGCGATTAAAAATAAAATGGCAAAAAGTATAAAAAATCGTGTTGAAAAAACTTCAGCTTTTGCCCATTCTGTGGCTAATTTTAAAAGTTCCATATTTTAATTTAGATTATATTTTTCTCTGTATTCGGTGGGGCTGATTCCCTCTTTTTTCTTGAACAACCTCGAAAAATAAGGTGGATATTCAAAGCCTAATTCATAAGCAACTTCTGAAATACTTTTATCTGGTTGCAATAATATATGCTTGGCTTCTTCGATGATATATAAGTGTAAATGCTCGGTGGTAGTCTTACCCGTTTCTTTTTTCAGTGTATCACTTAAGTATCGTTGTGAAACCATCATCTTACCTGCGATTTGCTCTATACTGGGAATGCCCTTTTCCTGGAGTTGCCTTGATTCGAAGAATTTGGATACATGTGTTTTGAACTTTTCTAACAAATCGTTTGATAGTTCTTTTCTGTTCAAAAACTGTCTTTCATAGAAACGGTTGGCATATTTAAGCAACGTGTCTAATTGAGAAATTATGATTTCCTTGCTAAATTCATCCTGGTTATTTTGGTATTCGATGTCGATATTTTCTACAATCGATTCTACCTGCTTTTCCTCTTTGGGAGAAAGGTGCAACGCCTCATTAACCGAATACGAAAAAAAACTATATTTTTTTATTTGCTGAGCTAACTCTGTTCCTTTCAAAAAGTCTTCGTGGAAGTTTATTGAAAATCCTTTTCGCTCAAAAACCACACTATCATCCCATTGTAAGACTTGCCCTGGTGCGATGAAAATTAATGCGCCATTCGTGAAATCATATTTAGTTCGACCATAATTTAAATTACCATCTACATATTTCTTAAAACTAATAGAATAGCAATCGTTGGTTATTGGTGGTGAGCTTTCTCGCGGACAGGGTAAGTAGCCATCACCTTTAGAGTTGAATACACTCAGCATTGGATGCTCCGGGCGTGGCAATCCTAAATAATCCAGATACGAGGATAAGGTTTTAAAATGCTTCATTTTCTCTAATAATTTATTAATTCCACCAATGTCTAAATTGCTGTATACTATCATTTAAATTGACCTGTTCGCCAATCATTGGTGTTATTATTCTTATATTTTTCTGATTCTTTTTTTCTGTTATTTTTTTTAATGGCTCATCCCAATCGTGATTGGCTAATGTGAATTTTCCCGAATGCACAGGTAGAACAGCTTTGGCTTTTAAATCTATTGCCGCCTTTAATTGTTCTCCCGGTAACATATGAATGTATTTCCATTTCTCATCATATTGTCCATTTTCTAATACTGCCAAATCAAAAGGCCCGAATTTATTACCAATTTCACTGAAATGAGTGTCGTATCCACTGTCTCCTCCAAGGTATATAGTAGTGTTTGGTGTTTTCAGCACAAATGAAGCCCAAAGTGTTTTTGCACGTGTAAACCCTCTGCCAGAAAAATGTCTGGCTGGTGTTATGTATACTTCAAATCCATTTTCAAAAGAAAATTTATCATACCAATCTCCTTCTAAAATTATTTCTGGATCAAATCCCCAATGTTCCAAGTGAGCTCCATTGGCTAGTCCCGTGATTACATTCTTAATTTTTGGTTTTAATTTTTTCAGCGTTTTATAGTCCATATGATCCCAATGGTCGTGCGATAAAAACAAATAATCTATTTCTGGAATATCTTCTGTTGCATAAACATCAGTTCCCTCATAGGCTTTGGTTGTAAAAAAGAGAGGCGATGCGTTACCGCTCAACACAGGGTCCACCAATATTTTTTTGCCATCTAATTGTATAAAGTATGAAGAATGGCCCATCCAAATTAACACATTTTCATCTGGATCAAGTCTTTTTAAATCAGTCTTAATCGAAGGGATTTTTACCGAAGGTTCTTTAGGCTTTGAGGAGAAAAGGAATTCATACATTACTTTACTATAACCAACACCCTCAGTAAGCATTGGAGTTTCATTCAAGTTTTTAAAACTCCCATTGTTGTAATTAGATGACTGTTCTAATTTAATTAAACGCTCACCAGATGGGTGCTTACCAAAGCGTTCTGTGTTTAAGAATACAAATGTTCCAGCTCCAATGGTTATGATGATAATAAGTAATCCGAGCATTATTTTTTTTATTATACGCATGGTTAAATTTAAATATTCCAAACCACACCTGTTTCTTTTTCTGAAAGCTCCCAAAGTCTGTTAGCTACTGCTTTATCTTTTGCATGTGACTCTAATTTATGCTCTCCAACTGGTCCTGTCCAATTATTTCTTCCTGTTGGCCCATAAAAACCACTTTGGTCTAAATTTGCTTCTGTCGCACACATCAATTGTGGATAAGCACCTTTTTCCGCTGATTGTACCATTGGAGACAATTTCATAAGTTGCCAAACAAAACGAGTCATTAAACTACTACTTGTTTTAATCAATGAAGTACTGGAAGCACCTGGATGACAGGCATAAGCATTTACATTAGACTTCCCTGCTTTCTTTAAGCGGTCTTGCAATTCATAAACACACATAATTTGAGCCAATTTACTTTGGCTATATATACCATTGGGGCTGTAGTTTTTATCCCAGTTCATATCATCAAACTGTATGGTTTTAATTCCTAAGTTATAACCCATACTGCCTACCACCACTATTCGCCCTTTGGATTTTTCAATCAGCGGAAACAATAAAGCTTGAAGAGTGAAATTTCCGAAGTGATTTGTACCCATCTGACTTTCCCATCCATCTACTGTAAGCATTTGTTTAGGTACTTGAGCAATAGCAGCGTTACAGATAAGTGCATCGATTCTAGAAACTGTTTTAAGAACTTCTTCTGCTGCGTTTTTTACGGATGCCTGTTCTGCTAAATCCATTTTTATGGAAAATACCTCAATATCATTTCCGAGTTCCTGTTTTAAAGTTTTAATAGTTGTTTCTGATTTTTTTGGATTTCTATTAAGCATTACAACCTTTCCTCCTTTTGATAACAATATTTTTGCTGCTTCAAATCCTGTTCCGCTTGTAGTACCTGTTATGACGTATGTTTTACCATTCAGGTTTCCAATACTATCAGGTGTCCAACCTTTTTTACCAAATTGATTTGTTTTCATCCTGTCTATTTTAAAACGATTAAAATTATAGGACAAAGGTAGGGTGCAAGTAAGCTTAACTTCTTATACAAATTTTCGAATGTTATATACATTTTGGTTTATGTAGAAAGTGTCGAAATCATTAAATAGTTAATATGAATAATACATCCCCCTTCAAAATATACAATCAATTTTACTATTTGATCAAAATTTTAAAATGTGTTACTACTGTGTATAATATCCGTTCATCGAAAATAACGGGTTTTATATAAAAAGTGTAATTTTGGAAACCAGGAACCAAAAGAGTTAATCCTGCAAGCCGGCGGCTCTACTCCCGCAACTTGCCTTTACTAAGTCCTGGTACGCAAGCGTTGAACCTGGAATGAACATAAAAATTAATTAAAAAAGTATAGTATGAAAAATTCAATTTTGACACTGATAATTTTAGCTCCTTTATGTCTATTTGCTCAAAGTTCTGATTATAACGTTTCTTCATATCATACTGAAGGTAAAAAAGCACCAAATACTCATTACATTGGAGAAGCCTGGTTAAATCCTATAATTCATGATGACGCCGAATTGGGCTATAACATAACAAAAGCTACTTTTAAAGCTAATTCTACCTTAGATTGGCATAAACACAGTTCTGTCCAGGTTTTAATAATTGTAGATGGCGAAGCCTATTATCAAGAAAGAGGAAAAAAACCCATTATTCTTAAAGAAGGAGAAGTAATAAGATGTGAAAAAGATACTGAGCATTGGCATTCATCAACAAAAGAAAATGACGTAACATATTTAGCTTTATATAATGGTGAACAACCAACAATCTGGACAGAAGTACTTACGCAAGAGTACTATGACAATGTTCCTAAACTCTTAAAAAAAGATTAGTTAGCACTTAAATAAATAAGGAATTAAAATTAATTATTTGTGATAATACTAGCGTACAAGAACGCTTCGCAAATAACGGGTATGGACGACAAAGAGTAATTTTAGAAATTCAGAAAGAACAAAATGAACACTGCCAAAAAAAATCCTGAAAAAAGGTAGTTCACGATCTCAAACTGCTCATCATTATTCAGCAACATTTCGCAAAGAATAGGTAACTTCTACTCTACCATTTAATGATTTCAAAAAATGACACTATTCGATTGACATTTTATAAATTGAACTTTCCAAAATATGCACTAACAAACCTCATCTCCGAAATTAAAATATACACTATATGGAAAATTCAAGAGTATTTAAAATGTCATTTGCGAGCGTCTATCCGCACTATATTCATAAAGCAGAAAAGAAGGGACGTACTAGGGATGAAGTAGATATGATCATTCGATGGCTTACAGGATATAGTCAAAGCTTATTACAGCAACAAATAGATCAAAATATTGATTTTGAAACATTTTTTGAACAGGCGCCTCAAATAAACCCAAATGTTTCGAAAATTACTGGCGTAATATGTGGTTACCGTGTTGAGGAAATTCAAAATGATCTCATGCAAAAGATCAGATACCTGGACAAGTTAATCGATGAATTAGCAAGAGGAAAATCTATGGAAAAGATCTTAAGGAAATAGAAAGTTTCAAATGAATTTTATCTATTTCCGATTTTCTCTGTTTAATCTAAAAATGTTACTCTCTTAACTTTAATAAAAATTTTATCTTTCTTTATAAGATCAGGCTTAATTTACTTGCATAGACATATTAAGTTCTAAAAATTACAACTGAATTTAATTATCTTGGGCCAAAGACGACATTTAAAATCCTGCCATATGAATTTAGGCCTTAAAAGAAGTAGTTTTCATATATTATATATAGTTTCCATCTTCCTTTTATATAGTTGTGACAATAGTAAAGACAGTAAAATTGTGGAAGGAGAAGGTTATGTAGAAGTTACTGGAGGCAAAGTTTGGTATAGAATTAATGGAAAGACAGATCATATCCCTGTTTTATTATTACACGGGGGGCCGGGATCTTCCAGTTATGGTTTTGAACCTTATAAGAAATTAAGCGATGACCGCCCTGTAATTTTTTATGATCAGCTGGGAAGTGGAAGATCAGACAGGATTAGTGATACCACGCTTATGACTGTGAAAAGATATGTAGAGGAGGTAGAAATGCTACGAAAAGATCTAAACCTGGAAAAAGTTTATTTACACGGCCAATCATGGGGTACAGCATTAGGATTAGAATATTATCTGAAATATCCTGAGTACGTTGAAGGAATTATTTTTAGCAGTCCGTATTTCAGCACTAAACAGTGGATCAAAGATGCGAACAAACTTGTAGAAACATTACCAGATTCTATTCAGAGAATTATACGAACCAACGAAGAGAATCAAAGTTTTAGCAATCCTGAATATAAAGATGCCGTGACCTTGTTTTATAGTAATTTTTTAAGGCGAAAGGAACGTTCGCAGGCAAAAAAGGATACGGCGGGGATCTATTTTGGCACCAATGTATATGAATATATGTGGGGACCCAGTGAATTTACCGCAACGGGAACACTCCTGAATTATGACAGAATTGATAAACTTTCAGAAGTTAAAGTTCCTGTTCTGTTTATTACCGGAGAGTATGATGAGGCAAGACCATCTACAGTGAAATATTATCAAAGCCTTGTTCCCAACGCTAAATTTGTAGAAATAAGAAATTCCGGGCATGCTACCTTAAATGATAATCCTGAAGAGGCACTTTCAGCAATCAAAAAATTCCTTGATGCTACAGATAAAAATAAGGAATGATTAATCCAATTCAGGAAGACTTAGTTTATCAAATATTGATGATTTTTTCATCATAGCTTCAATCTCTTCTGCTCTTCTAGGTGCTTCCGAAGAAAGATTAACAGGTCCGTTTTCTGTAATAAGAATATCATCCTCTATTCTAACTGCTATTCCCCACCATTTTTCATCGCAATCACTACCTTCCGGAATATAGATTCCCGGTTCTACAGTAATAACCATATTAGGCTGAAAACTTCCCCTGGTATTAAGATCATGCACGTCCAGGCCAATATGATGGGAAGTTCCATGAGGAAAGTATCTATGCTGCTCATCTGGAGACGAAATAATCCCTAATTCATATAGCCCTTTATTAATAATATCAAGCCCGGCCTTGTGGGTATCTGAAGAATTATTCCCAACTACCGCGGCCGCGATCCCCGCCTCCTGGGCCTCATATACAAGATCATAAATTGCTTTCTGCTCAGCATTATATTTTCCATTTGCAGGAATCGTTCTGGTAACATCTGCGGTATAACCGTGATATTCTGCTCCCAGGTCCATTAATACAAGATCCTGCTCCAGTTTCGTTTTATTATTTTCAATATAATGCAACACGCAGCCATTGTTTCCAGCTCCTACAATAGAAGGATAACCTTCATATTCGCTCCCATATTTTTTAAATACATATTCATGTATACCTTGCACTTCAGTTTCAGACATTCCCGGATGCATGGCCTTCATTACTTCTATCTGTCCCATTGCTGAAATTCGAACGGCCTTTTTCAAGAGTTTCATTTCCTCAGGCGATTTTATTTGTCTTAGCTCTCCCATATAAGTGTAAAGACTTTCGGTATCGACGTTCACATCTTTTTTCGCAGCTATTTCCTGTTTCACTTCCAGCCCGAGAGGATCGTTGTTTTGTTGAATTGATTTAATATTTACCTTATTTTTAAAAGATTGCACCAAACTGGCAAGATCTGCCGGATCTCTGGAATCACGATAATCATTGGTAAAAGGTTTATGCAATACGCTCTCAAATTCAGAAAAATTAATGGCATTATTCAAGAAGTCCTTTCCGTTGAAAACTCTGTTAAAACCAAGCTCATTTATAGCTCCTTCCACCCCCAGGCGATAGCCCGTCCACATTTCTGCCTGTGGATTCTTTTCCTGCACATATAATACCTCATCATATTTTTTAGCATCTTCACTTACTTGCTCTTCAGAAAAGATCACAAGAACGGCATGGGGTTCCTTATAACCTGTGAGATAATAAAAATCGGGATCCTGATGGTACACATAATCTACATCATTGGCCCTGTTCCTAACCGGATTGGCGAAAAATACCGCGACAGAATTAGCCGGCATTTTAGCTCTCAAAGCCTCTCTCCTTCCCTGATGAAATTCTGAAGAAAGATAGTCTTGTGAAGTGCCATCCTGAGCAATTATACAAATACTGAATATTAAGAAACTGAAGATCAATAGATTTTTCATGCCAGACAGATTTAGACTGCAAATTAATCAATTCTACTGTCTTAACCCGGATGAACACAATGCAAAATAGCAAGGCTTTATTCTGAAAAAAAAGGTGGTCGATGACCACCTTTTTGAATACAATAAGTAATTTTTAACTATAATAAATGGCGTTAAGCCTAAGGGAATTAATTTGATGATTTCAGATCAAATCTATCCAGATTCATCACCTTATCCCATGCCTTTACGAAGTCTTTAACAAATTTAACTTCCGCATCATCTGTTGCATACACTTCAGCGATAGCTCTTAGTTCAGAATTAGATCCAAAGATAAGGTCAGCACGTGTACCTGTCCATTTTACATCTCCGTTAAGCCTATCACGGCCTTCAAACTCTGTTTCAGAGTCAGAAGTCTCTTTCCATGTAAGTCCCATTTCCAGAATATTCTTAAAGAAATCGTTTGAAAGCTTTCCGCGGCGATCTGTAAAAACTCCTTTGTTAGATCCATCAAAATTAGTACCCAGAGCTCTCATTCCTCCTACAAGAACCGTCATTTCAGGTGCTGTTAAAGTTAACAACTGAGCGCGGTCTACCAGTAACTCCTCGGCAGAAGCAGAGATATTATCTCTATTACCAAAATAGTTTCTAAAACCGTCTGCATTGGGTTCTAAAGGTTCAAACGCTTCCACATCTGTTTGTTCCTGTGTAGCATCTGTTCTTCCCGGTATGAAAGGTACATTAACTGTATGACCTGCATCTTTCGCTGCTTTCTCGACTCCAGCACATCCTGCTAGAACTATAAGATCTGCGATAGAAATCCTTTTATTTCCAGATTGTGATTCATTAAAATCAGCTTGAATACCTTCCAGCGTTTCAATTACCCTGCCCAGTTGCTTAGGGTTATTAACTTCCCAACCTTTCTGGGGAGCAAGCCGAATCCTGGCACCATTGGCTCCGCCCCGCTTATCAGATCCCCGAAATGTTGATGCAGAAGCCCAGGCAGTAGATACCAGTTCTGAAACCGATAATCCAGTTTCCAGAATTTTATTTTTTAAATTCTCAATATCAGCATCATTCACCAATTCATGATCTACTTTAGGAACAGGATCCTGCCAGAGTAATTCCTCCTGTGGAACCTCGGGTCCAAGATAGCGCTCTATTGGTCCCATATCACGATGCGTTAGTTTAAACCATGCACGCGAGTAGGCATCAGCAAACTCTTCAGGATTTTCATGGAAATGTCTGGATATCTTTTCATATTCAGGATCCATTTTCAGGGATAGATCTGTAGTAAGCATAAATGGCGCATGCTTTTTATCTGGGTCATGGGCATCGGGTACCGTACCGGCCCCCTCATTATTCTTCGGCTGCCATTGATAAGCACCTCCAGGTCCCTTGATACATTCCCAGTCATATTTGAAAAGATTATCAAAGTATTTGTTACTCCATTGCGTGGGAGTATCTGTCCACGCTCCTTCAATTCCACTTGTAATAGTATCAGCTCCTTTACCTGTACCAAAAGTATTCTTCCATCCCATACCCATTTCGCTAATTCCGGCAGCGGCAGGTTCAGCATCAACGTATTTTTCAGCATCGGCAGCTCCATGTGTTTTTCCAAAGGTATGTCCTCCGGCAATAAGCGCCACGGTTTCGTAATCGTTCATTGCCATACGTCCAAAAGTCTCCCGAATATAGGAAGCTGATTCTACCGGGTCTGGATTGCCATTATGTCCTTCAGGATTTACATAGATTAGTCCCATATGAGCAGCACCTAATGGATTCTCTAATTCTTCTCCGGCATAACGCTCATCATTGTTTAACCATTCAGTTTCAGCTCCCCAATAAACATCCTGTGCAGGTTCCCATACATCTTTTCTACCTCCGGCAAAACCAAACATCTTTAAACCCATCGATTCATGAGCACAATTCCCTGCCAGAATCAACAAATCTGCCCATGATAATTTCTTACCATACTTTTTCTTTACAGGCCAGAGTAAAAGTCTCGCTTTGTCCAGGTTTGCATTATCTGGCCAGCTGTTTAACGGAGCAAATCGTTGCTGACCTGAACCAGCGCCGCCTCTCCCATCACCTATTCTATAAGTCCCTGCACTGTGCCAGGCCATACGTATAAAAAACGGACCATAATGACCATAATCTGCGGGCCACCAATCCTGTGAATTAGTCATAAGATCATAAAGGTCCTGTTTAACGGCCTTTAAATCCAGACTTTTGAATTCTTCTGCGTAATCAAAATCTTCATCCATAGGATCTGTCAATACTGAATTCTGGCGAAGAATATTTAGGTTTAGTTGATTTGGCCACCAGTCCCGATTTGAAGTTCCTTTACCAGCTGTATAATTTAGAGCTCCTCCCATAAAAGGACACTTACTGGATTCATTTACCTCCCATACTTTATGATTGTCTTTGTTATTTGAATTATTATTTCCCATTATTTAAGTGATTTTTATACGTTTAAAAATTAGGTGTGAGCTCTAATTTACAAATTTCATTGCTATAATTTTTATCTATAATTTTTATGGAATCATAGAATATTTATATTTTCTTATCTCAGGACTATCCTTGAACAATATAAATTTCCATTTGAAAAATTTATAAGAACTGTCTTTTAATTCTGCTAATTTGAATAAAAATGGAGCTCTTTTTAAAAATACCTCAGCCCGGTTTCAATTTTTATTTACTGATTATCAGTTTTTTAAGTATCTTACAGTAACTGAAAAGTTTTATAAAAGAGAATATATTTCTCTATATCAGCATCCATAGCAACATTATATCAAAAATTACAAAATGTCAAATTCAGATAATTTCTCTCATTCCGCAGCAATATTTCCGGTAGGAAACCTAGAGCTTTCCTTAGATTTTTATACTAAAAAATTAGGTTTTGAAAAGACTTTTGAATGGGGAGAACCCGTCTATTATGCAGTAGTAAAAAGAGGCGGTGTTGGAATTCATCTAACTAAACGTTCTGACGGTGGCCGACCTTCCCGCTACCACCGTGCACTTTACATCTTCGTAAATGATATTGATAAGTTAAATAAGGATTGTAAAAATAAGAACGTACGCATTGTAAATGATCTGGAGCAAAGGGATTATAAAATGAGAGATTTTGACATTGAAGATCCAGATGGCTTTATCATAACATTTGGTAAAGGAGAATAAGCTTAAACTATTTTAGTCCAACCATTGTTTAGGGATTTTTAAAATTTCTAGATCATATCGTTTAGTTCTAAGACTATGTGAAGGTATGTATCTTCTCCGCATGTAGATATGGAAAGCTAATGCAATCTTCCGCTCTAAAAACAAATTCTGAAAATCATTAATATGGACTTCAAAACCTCCATATAAACTGAATACATTTATATTACCATAATTTTCAAAATATTATTTTGCTCCGCTGCACTATAGCATTATCGGGAAATTCATTGCGAAAGTTCAATTTGTAAATTTTATGGACGTTGAATAAAATATGATGTAAAAACAATAAAATTCATTAGCTAAACGATACTTTTGATCTATAAATTTATTTTTCGAACCCTAAATGAGTAAAAGCAATTTAAAAATAAGATTAGCAAAACCTCAGGAATTTGAAGAAATAGGAAAACTTATGGTTAAGGTCTATTCACAATTAGACGGATTTCCTTCCCAAACTGAACAACCTGAATATTATAAGATGCTTTTAAATATTGGTGATCTCACTAAAAAACCCCATACCGATCTTATCGTTGCAATTTCAGAAGAAAATGAAGTCATGGCTGCTGTGGTATATTTTAATGACATGAGTGTATATGGCTCTGGAGGTACCGCTACAAAAGAGAAAAATTCATCAGGTTTCAGATTATTGGCTGTAGATCCAAGATTTCGAGGAAAAGGGCTCGGGAAAAAGCTTAGCCAGGTTTGTATTGATAAAGCCAGAAAAGATGGCAATGAGCAGGTTATTATTCATTCTACCAAATTTATGCAGGTTGCCTGGAAGATCTATAAAGAACTAGGTTTTAAAAGATCTGAAGATTTAGATTTCTGGCAGGGACAGTTACCTGTTTTTGGTTTTCGATTTAAACTTTAATACTAAGTTACTAGTATGTGTTCATAACTACGAACTAATCTTTGATCTAAAAATGTAGTCTCAGGCTCATTCTGGTGTTTTTCATAAGTGCCTGAAAATAAACTTATAGCACCATGTTTATAAAAAAATAATTATTTCATTATATAAATTTCTTGAGGAAAATTCTTAACTTAAGACTGGAATTTTTTGTTTCTTAAAACTACTCATAGCGCTCTATTAACCTTTATCGGTGGTATTTACTCGATTGTCTTCAATACAATCTCCCAAAGGCCTTATCATCATTTCAAAAGATCATCATGAATACCAGAATTTCTAATGACTATGGGTGGGAGTCTCCACATTTAATGCATACGTATTCAAATGTATGGGATTCAAAACTAAATTTTATTTCTAAAGAAGTTGAATTCCTGAAAAATTTACTTCACCAGAATGTATATTCAATTGTAGGCTCTGAACTTTCTAGAGAGGCAGAAAAATTTATACAGGAATTAGGTGAATTAAAAATAGAAATGTCCAGTTTAATTGAGCTTATTCACGATCATAAAAACAAACTAAAGATATTGTTCAGTGACTTAAAAAATACCGAACAAAGTTGGGCATATAAGCACGAGCATAGAAAACTTATGATCAAAATGCACGAGTTTGATAGTAAATATCAGAATTTAAAGAAGTCTGTCTTTCGTACGATCAAGAAAGCTTTAAAACACCACAAGCAAAAGTTTCTTCCTGAAAAAAGTTAAAACGTTTTGTTTGAAAACTGGCCTGATGCTTTTATATTGGGATTGTCTTTTATTTCTCGTTTACTGTTCCCAATGAGGAAAATTAAAAAAGAGTCAAGTTTGATAATCGCTTAAAAAAAGGATTTGAATTAAGTTTATTGCTTCCGTACCATTTTGGTTAGCGTAGCCAGATATACCCATTTCATATCTCTTGTTTTCAAACCATCAGCCATCTTCTTTTCCATATCTGGCACCATATCGTCTTCAAAACTCATTGAGTTTATATATTGTTCCCAATTGTCAAACATATTAACCGTTATGTGAGATGCAAATACTTCTGTTCCTTGCGGCAAAAGTACTTTTAATAAGCGCCAGTCACCTTTTGTACCGTTATCTACCATCTTTTGATGCAGGGGTTTAAAAATATCTGTTTCTGCTTTTTCATAAGCTTCATAATTCCCATCCCTGGCATTCATTAAATCCAGAGTAGCAACCATACCTGGTTTCATTTGATAATCTATATTAATTCCGTCTGCAATCTTTAAAAATAATCTTACAGCAAGGTCCCTGGATCCTCCTGCCAGATTCACCCGATTTTCTATTTCTTCATCACTAAGATCTGGATATGCCATTTTCGCACTTTCCAAAATTCCAGCACTTGCATTCATCATTTTTAAAGGATCATCAAAAACTGTCACCGTTAAATATTGATATCCCTGATCTTCCCCTCCAGGAAGTAACTGCCAGAGGTCCCATCCAGCGATATCCCCGCTAGCTACTCTTTGTTCATGAATTTTTTCCCAAAAATCCTCGGTTTCTACATAAAACTGCTCCTGATCGTTATCTACTTTCATAAATTCAAAGGTCATGTAGATTTCTTCCTGGGCAGAACTTAAACTGCAAAACACCAATAGTAACATTAAAATTAGTATACGTTTCATAATTTTTAGTTTTATATGACACATTATTTATAAAGATACCAAATAATGTATAAACATTTGATATTCAGTATTTTGATAAAATAATTTTCTTTTTAAATATTCTTAAAAATGCCGGCTATATCCTCGATTTTAAATTTGAATACTTTAAAATTTTAGCTAAATTTAGGTATCGCTTGTAAGAAATGTATTCAGAATTTAAAAGCCTGAAATTTAACCGAATCAAATAATTGAATATTATGAGTCTCGCTCTTAATACTTATTTAACCTTCAACGGAAATTGTGATGAAGCTTTCAGTTTCTACAGATCTGTTTTTGGAGGGGAATTTAAAATGAAAAGCAGCTTTGGAGAAATGCCTCAGGATAGTGATATGCCTGAAGTAAAGGAGGAGGAAAAAGATCTCATTATGCATATATCCCTTTTCATAGGCGAAAACAACGTTTTGATGGGTAGTGACACTGGTGGCGAATGGGGCAAACATTTTAAAGAAGGAAATAATTTTTCAATCTCTATAAGTACCGACACGAAGCAGGAAGCAGATCACATATTTAAAGAATTATCGGCTGGAGGAAAAAAAACAATGTCCATGGATCAAACTTTCTGGGGTTCTTATTTTGGGATGTTAACCGATAAATTTAATATTCAATGGATGGTAAGTTTTGATATGAAGAAATAGGTTATATTCAGGATAAATTACTTTATTGTTATTGATGAAAACAAAATTGCATCACATTCACAGCTTGAAGTAAGCATATTTAGTAGATATTAAAATGAATATTTATAAAATTATAGATTTTTGTTATTCTTTTTATATGTTTATAGTAAAAAGCTATATTATCTTTAACCCAAAAATAAGACATGGGAAGACCTTCCACTAAACCAAAAGATCTAAGGGACGGATATTATATTGAAGTCCGGAATAAGAATAAAAAAAATGGTGTCAAAATTCGTAGAGACACTAAAGAACAGCTTTTACTTGCAATTGAAGAATATAAAGAGAGTAAGGATGTTGTTGTTTTAGGGAAATCTAAGAATGGAAAAATGACGGAGATTCCAGATCTTTAGTCCCAGATGCGTTCACCATTTAATCGTTTATTTTCATAAATATTGAGTAGAGAAATCTTAATCTCTCAATATTTACGAATTGTTGTACACTTATCTCACACGACTCAAACTAAAACAACTTAGGTTTTCAGAGGTAGGATGCAATGCGAGGAAGACTGGTGGAGGCTCTAAATGTAAAACTTAAAGGCTCTGTATATAATACATTTTCAATTCTATCCATCATAGTATCGGCAGAAGTTTTACCCTGTTCCATACCATTTTTAGAAACAAATGTAATATTGGAAGAATTCATTTCCATTATACTTCCCTGATTTAGGCATACTACTTCAGGTAACACTGAAAGTGAATTTTCTTTTGATCTGATATGGTTTTCAATTTCAGTTTGTATCAAATCTTTGGGAATCAAATTAATTTAAATTAATCTGATTCTAATTTTTTTTAATGCAAAAAGTTTAGACCGCTTCCTTCTGTAACTACTGTTGTCCTATCTTGTATATAAAAAAGCTTATTAAGTTCGTAAAACAACAAAAGTGATACTTTCGTATCACTTTTGTTATAATTGTCGGGATGACAGGACGCTTTAAAGGCTCCGGAACCGCCGGTATTTATATGGTTTCACGTAATCGTCACTTTAAAAACTCACGATTAACTCACAATATCAATAGAACGTATTGAAGTAATTTGATACTTCTGTACTCTTCAAATTTATATAAAAGTTTAATGATATAAAGAATTTTTAAACGGATTTCCGATTTTCAAATACCTTTTTCATAAAGCCACGCATAGATATTAAGTTTTTTTATATTCTAACCAAATGGTTATCTTCGAAAAAACCAGGATATGGGGCTTTTAATTTTTGCAGGGATTTGTATCGTAATAGCTGTTATTGCGTTAACAGTTTTATATCGCCAATTTAAAAATTGATTCACTATTAATTTCCTACTCCTTTAATCGGCGTACGATTCTCCTGAACAAAATTTTATTTTTTATTGTATCTAATGAAAATGAATCGTTTACGATTTATTTGGTTCATTAAAAATCAAAACTTTTGGGTCTATTTCCTTTAAACCTAATATTATCTTATTAAATTCCGCAATAGTTTCCTCTATTTTGGCCTTGATTTCCGGTTGAGAAATGCTTTTATCATCGAAATAATTTTGACATTCTCTAAGCAAATATATGAGGCGATCTGATTGAATGTAATATGTGGACATGGTACTTTTATGAATTAACTCTGAAATTTTCTCACTGTCTGTTAGTTCTACAGCCTGGACAAAATCATCCAGATAATCTTCAAAAGCTTTTGAAGTATTACTAATAAACTTTTTTAAAAACTCAGGCTTCCTATTTGCCATCTTCACCAAGCGTGTCAGGTTAAAAGGTTTTTGAGAGAACTCCAGATTATTATTGAAATTATCGCCATCATCATTGGACTCGTAATTTTTAAAATTCTTTTTCCTTTTACCTGGCGTTATAATATAATTGGAAATGACCATATGCAAGTCTCCCGGCCCAAAAGGCTTACTTATAAAATCATCTATTCTAGCGCGATCTAGTTGAGATTGAATATTTTCTCTACTAGTAGCAGATAAAGCTAATATTATTGGCTGTTTATCTAGATCTAGATTCCGAATGGTAGATGCAGCTTCAAAACCATCAATCACAGGCATATGAATATCCATTAGAACTATATCATAACTATTTAATTTTATGGCTTCAATAGCCTGTTGTCCATTGTTAGCGGTATCATATTTAATTTTCCAATCATTCAAATATTCCGAGATAACAAAAATATTTATGGGATTATCTTCTACTATTAAAATTTTAGCTTGACCTAGTTTCTGCTTTTTATTTTCATTTTCATCAATTTCTTTTTTTTCTTGTTTTGATCCTTTATATCGCTCATAATTGACAGTAAAAAAGAATTCCGACCCACGACCTAGTAAGCTCTTCACCTTAATTTCACTCCCATGTAATTGTAAAATTTTCCGAGAAATGCTTAGACCAAGGCCTGTTCCCATTGGCTCACCGTTTATCTGATTATCTGCTTGTGAAAATTCTTCAAAGATACTTTCTATCTTATTTTTTGGAATACCTGTACCCGTATCTTGTATGTTAAACTTAAGTTTGAGCTGATTTTTATGAAAGCTTTCAAGGTCAAGAATTACTTTAACAAAACCCTCACAGGTAAATTTTATAGCATTTCCCACGAGGTTCGTTAAAACCTGATTAAGTTTAATCGGATCTCCTACAATATAATTAGGGATATTATTATCAACCTGGGTTAAGAGTTGAATACCCTTTTCTTTGCATCTTATTTCAAAAGTATGTGTAATGCTGTTTACTAACGTACGAATAGCGAAGGGTTTCTTTTCAAGCAGGACAGATTGTGCTTCCAGTTTGCTTAGATCAAGTAAATTGTTTACAAGTCCTAGAAGATTCTGAGAAGATAACCTCAAGATATCCACATATTCTTTCTGTTTTGAATTAAGAGGAGTCTTTGCTAAAAGATTTCCAATTCCAAGTATTCCATTTAGGGGAGTTCGAATTTCATGGCTTATGGTTGCCAGGAATTGGGCTTTCTCCTTGGCACTCTTTTCCGCCCTTACTTTTGCATTGAATAATTCCTGTTCGTATTTCGTGCGATCTGAAATGTCAAAAACTGAAGCTCTGTATCTATTTTCTTCAACCTTAGAACCCTTTATTTCTTTTACATTTATGAGAGCTGCAAAAGAAGACTTATCTTTTTTTTGAATTTCGAAATTGATTTCATTGGCAAACCCCTGCATCCTGATTAAAGGAAAAAAATGAGTTTCGAAAAATAGTCTACTCCCCATTTTGAAAAATTCAAATATTTTCTTTTTTCCTAAAATCTCCTCTCTTTGATATCCTAGCCATTCTAACAGAGTTTGATTCATATTATATATGGTCCCATCATTTGTAAAAGAAACATAGCCACAAGGAGCATCATGATATAACTCTTCTGCAGTTTCAAAAAATACTGTTTTATGATTTTTATTATTACTCATTTATTCTTCTGCTTGCAGATATTGTTTAATAGCTTTAACTGTTTGCTTAGGAGCACTTAAGTTTGGACAATGACCTGCAGCATCTATAATTTCTAAGGTACTGGTCGGGATTTGACTATAAACATATTGAGCCACCTCTAATGATGCGATAACGTCTTCTTTGCATTGAATTATTAGGGTGGGTATGTGAAGCTTTGACAAATCATCTCGATTGTCCGATAAAAAAGTAACTCGTGCAAAGTGCTTGGCAATGTCAGGATTAGCTTGACAAAAACTATTTGTTAATTCTTCTCCTAATTCTGGTTTTTCCGGATTTCCCATTATAGCTGGAGCCATTGTCGCCGCCCAGCCTAAATAATTTTTATCTAATGTACTTAATAAATCATCTATGTCTTCCTGATTAAACCCTCCTCGATATCCATTCTTATTGATATAACATGGAGATGGACCAATCATGATTAATTTGCTAAATAATCCTGGTTCCTTATTAGCCGCCAATAAAGCGATCATAGCGCTCACTGAATGCCCTACGATTATCACCTCTTTTAAATTAAAAACCTTACATATTTCAAGGATATCATCCGCATAGCCCTGAAGATTGCTATATTTTTGTTTACTATAATAGGATTCATCTGAATATCCTGCTCCTACATGATCCATTAAAATGACTTTGTAGTCCTCCAAAAAATCAGGAATTACAAATCTCCACATATTTTGGTCGCAACCATAACCGTGAACGAATAGAATAGCCTGTTCTCCATTTCCCTGAATGGTGATATTATTTCGTTTTAAAACCTTAGTTTTATCAATTGAAGTCATAGTAGCTAAAAAATTGTTTTAGGTAATAAAGATAAGGATTTAACCTGGCTTAATTTTAATACGATAAATAGTACACCGTACTTGAAAAATTTTAAAAAAATGCTGTTGGATTAAAACTTAATTGATTGATTATTGCTAAAATAAAAAAATCATTTACTTTTTTTACCCTGAGCATTTTCCCTTTTTTCATCTAGAAAAACCTTTCTAAGTAATGGAGTCATTATAATACCATTTACTTCTTTCAGAGCCTTCACATTCCCTTTTTTAGCCAAACATATTTATAGATTTGGCATCGGAAAAAGGGGTTATAAATAGATGCAATCGGTTTTATGCACCCCACCGATTCCAAATCTATTCCTTTGGCCAAAAAAAGAATGTGATCTGAACAGTTAGGCAATTTTATTCAATGGATCCAGTCGGAAAAAGCATTTATTTCTTGTATTCCTGATCACAATAATCCATAAACACAGAGTTAGTTGAATTAAGAATTTTCATTAAAAATTTTATTTTTTAGTAAAAAAATTACTGATTTTACTGGGTTGCGAGCATTTTTTACTAAAAAAGTTTTTTCTAAAATTTTAAAAATTTAAAATTTCATATCATTTGACTTCAAAACAACCTAAAAATTAGGGGAAATCAATAATAACATCGCGTAGCGTGTTATCCTCTTGCTTTCCCTATATTCCTATTATCTTATTTATTATCAGACCGTCTACAAATGTTTCACAAATTAATATTCAATACCTATGTATGACTAACATGGAATGTTATAATCTTTGGTTATACTTTTGAATTTTTGATTTTTTCTTAACGATATTTATTCATAATTACTTTTATTTTAGAAAGCCTAAACTTTTATTTTAAAAATCATGGCTTTTAGATTTGAACCAATATTAGCAGAAGGTATCGCTCAGGTTTCATATTTCATATGTGATGAAAGTGCTGGATGCGCTGCAGTTATAGATCCCCGGCCCGATGCCGATATTTACCTTCAAAAAGCACGGCAATACGGTGTAACTATTACTCATGTATTTGAAACTCATATTCATGCAGATTTTATGAGCGGGGCTTGTGAGTTGGTATCCCGTTGCAATGGAAGCGCTAAAGTTTTTGTGAGCGTTGAAGGTGACGCAACCTATGATTTTGCTCATGAAGCGGTTCGTGAAGGAGATGAGTTTGAATTCGGTCAAGTTAAAATGATGGCTAAGCATACTCCTGGCCATACACCCGAACATTTATCCTATTTATTATATGAATCGCATAAAGAAGACCCCTGGGGCATTGTAACTGGGGATTCACTGTTCGTTGATTCTTTAGGACGACCAGATTTATTGGGTGATGAGAAGACAGATGAATTGACCCAGGCCCTTTTTAACACCATGCGGGAAGTTTTCTGCAAACTGAGAGATGAAGTGATTGTTTATCCATGCCATGCAGCAGGCTCGGCCTGTGGTCCTGATATAGGCGACCGTATGAATACCACCATTGGATACGAGAAGAAACATAATCCATTTATGCAGATGGAGACTTTTGAGGAATTTAAAAAAGCTATTCAGGATAGTGCGCCTCCAGTACCTACTCATTATCCAAAGATGAAAAAACTGAACGCAAAGGGGCCAGAAACTTTTGGGCATACGCCCCCAGTCAGGTCTTTAAATGTAGAGGAGTTTGAAAAAGAAATGAAGAACCCCGATACGATCATTATCGATACGAGGGATATGTTAGCTTTTGGAGGCGGCCATATAGAAGGTTCTCTTAACATAGGACAACGTCCCATTCTGTCGGTTTGGGCCGGTTGGTTAATTGAAACAGACGCTCCTCTTCTACTGGTCTTGCCTGAAGATAAAGATCTAGAGCGGGTTGTAACTTTGCTTTGGCGCACCGGACATACCAATTTTAAAGGCTATCTGGCTGGGAACATGCGCAGTTGGCAGGAATCGGGTAAACAAATTAAGAAATTGACCCAACTCAGTGTACATGAACTCAGCGCAAACAATGGGCAATATCAGCCATTAGATGTACGCAAGGATAAGGAATGGCAAAATGGATACATACCTGATGCCAGGCATATTTTTCTTGGCGAACTATCTGATAAGATAAGTACCTTAAATAAAAAACAAAAATTTGCTGTGTATTGCGCTAGCGGCTATAGAGCCAGCATTGCGGCCAGTCTTTTACAAAAAAATGGCTTTCAGAATGTGAATAGCATTCCGGGAAGTTTTAAGGCATGGAAGGCTGCGGATTTATCAATTGAAAATAAAACAGAAAATCAAAAAAAGAAATAAACTATGGAAAAGGAAATTAAGAAAGTGAATGATGAAATTTCGGTAGCGGCGTTTGACCCGGAGGAAAACAGCTTTAAAACTTTTGCTGATAAGGGGTTTAAGTCGGTTATTAATTTGCAGACTGAGGAAGAAGAACAAAACGTTTCTACGAAAAAAGAAGAAAAACTAGCTAAGGAAAATAATCTCACATACAGACATATTGGTGTATCTGAAGATAATTTATCAGAGACTATAGTCAATGATTTCCGACAGGAACTTGAAACCCTCCCCAAACCTATCGTAGTTCATTGCAAATCTGGAAAGCGCTCCGGTGCCTTTGTGATGATGCATATTGGATGCCAGAAAAACATGTCTGGAGAAGAAGTAATAGAACAGGCTGAAGAAATGGGATTTGAATGTGATGTACCTGAACTGGAGAAGTTCCTTAAGAAATACGTAAACGAGCATTCCAATTCTTAAATTTAAGTTGGACAGACTCTTAGATAATTTATATTAATAAAGAAAAATTTCTTTCATTATGCACATGTAATTTGAAAATTTTATATGCCACTTAAAATCTGATTCGGTGATCTTTCAAAAAGATTTTGCTGTTAGTAAAGCCAACAAAAACAAGGGTGCATTTTGCCATCATTTTTTTAATTATTCAATTTCACCCGTAAATTATCTATATCACTGGAAATTTTAGAATCAATTACTCGAGCATAAATCTGGGTGGTTGAAATTTTATTATGTCCCAGTAGCTTGGAAACTGTTTCAATTGGTACGCCATTGGCTAAGGTTACGGTCGTAGCAAAAGTATGTCTGGCCGCATGAAAGCTTAAGTTCTTTTTGATTTTTATTTCTTTAGCGACTTCTTTTAAATACTGATTGATTTTCTGGTTGGAATATACCGGAAGCAATGTATTATTTTGGTCCGCCTTTGGATGATCTTTATACCGATCCAATATTTTCTCTGCTTCCTCTAATAGAGGAATTCTTACAGTAGTATTTGTCTTACTTCTACGCGTATAGATCCATTGCTTACCATCAATCCCAAAATGCAGGTGATTTTTATTTAAAGCTTTTACATCGGCATAAGCCAGACCGGTATAGCAGGCAAAAATGAAAATATCCCGGTTCAATCGCAAGGTTGGATTTTTTATTTCGTGATTTTTTATTTTTCCCAGTTCCCCTTTTGAGAGATAAACCATATCCACACGATTGAAACGGAGCTTGAATCTTTTAGTTGGATTTTTCTCAATCCAATCAAGGTTTTCTGCGAGTCTCATGAGCTTTTTAAAGCGCTCCATGTGTTTCATTAAACCATTGTTACGCAATCCATCCAGATTTCTCAGATAGTTCTCAAAATCCAGAGTAAACTGATAGTCGATATGCTTTAAATAGATATCACTTGTCCGGTGTTGCAGTTTTAGATAGTCTTTTAAGTATGTACTGGTAGTTGTATAATTTTTCATAGTACCGTACTTCAATACTTTACCCATATTTGTCTCATGGTATTCAATAAGCTGATACAGAGTTTTATTTTGCTGATCGGTCCCCAGAAATCTGGACTTAACTAAATCTACTGTAATTACTTTGTCTTCTATTTGTAAAGCATCATGGATTTTAAATAACTGACTTCTGGTTTCGTTGATCTTCTTATTAATCTGAAAACTTTCCGGACTGTTTCCTATCATTTTGGAAGAAGCCTGATTCCATTTATCTATAGGAATGATTCTCTTTAAACTAATTTCAAGCTTTTTACCATTGATGGTAATTCGGGCATAGAGGATAGCTGATTCAGGTTGATTTTTCTTTTTGCGGGTGAAAAAAGAAATAGAAAAGGTTTGAGTAGTACGCATAACGATTTGACTTTAATGAAACAAAAATTGCGGGTACGAAAGTCAAATCAACAATACGCGGATGGGATCATCCAACTTCTATCAAGATACAAAAAATAAGGTCACGATTGACTCACGATCAACTCATAAACTCACTAAAAACTCACATTTTATTTATCTAAAATTATGTTAAATTTGTCAATAAAAAAAGGGTAACTACATGATTTGCATATAATTACCCTAATATCTGCTTCTTAATAATATGTTAAAAAGTCGGGATGACAGGATTTGAACCTGCGACCCCACGCCCCCCAGGCGTATACGCTACCAGACTGCGCCACATCCCGAATTAAGATTGCAAATTAAACAGCTTTACTTCAATTATCAAAAGAAAATCCCATGAAGAATCAAGAAAAATGTTCCATAAAGTGATCTGGATGCGCCCCGGTACGGGTATTATCTTCTAACGAATCTATAGATTTCAGCTCATCTTCAGTGAGTTCAAAATCAAAAATTGCAGCATTTTCAATAATTCTATTTTTATGCACACTCTTAGGTATTGTTGCTACTCCCTTATGCAGATCCCAGCGAAGTACTATTTGTGCTATAGATTTCTTATACTTTTCAGCAATCTCCTTAATCAAGGCATTATCAAGGATCTCACCGCGCATTAAAGGCGACCAGGCCTGGTACTGAATATTGTTTTCCTGACAATAATTTACGACATCCTGCTGTATGAGTTTTGGATGAAATTCATTCTGAAGAACCATTGGCTGCACACCTCCTACTTTTTTAATGTCTTCTAATTGATGAATTAAACAATTACTGACTCCTATCGCTTTTAGTTTTCCTTCTTCATAAAGTTCTTGCATCACTTTCCAGCTTTCCAGATATTTTCCAGGAACAGGCCAGTGAATAAGGTATAAATCAAGATAATCCATCCCCAGATTTTTGAGACTCGTTTCAAATGCTTTTCTGGTTGATTGAGCTCCCTGATCTTCTATCCAAATTTTGGAAGTCACAAAGATATCTTCTCTTGGGATATCACTCTCCCGAATTGCCTTTCCTACTCCTTCTTCATTAGCATAGAATGCAGCAGTATCTATAAGTCTGTATCCTGCACTTAATGCACATTTTATAGCTGAATTAATTTCTTTTCCGCTTTCCGCCTTATAAACACCCAAACCCAGGTAAGGCATTTGAAGTCCATTGGCAAGTTTTGTTTTCCCGTCTATGTTAGCTAAATTCATACTATTACTTTCTCATGTTCCTTAAATAACTCTTTTAGTTTACAGAAATAGCATTAGCCTTCAAAAATTCCCTAACCTCTTTTAAATAATTTCTGGCTGATCTAACCAACCATAATGGCCACAGTCTTCCATCTTTATCAATTGAGAATTTGGCAAAATTTGATGTGCCTTTTCCGCAACCGCAACGGGAACCACATCCTGTAACCCATGAAGAATCAAAACCTTATTCTGAAAATTTTTCATCTCAGCAGTTTTGTCAAAATTATCTAATCTCATTTGGTCCCAGATCAACCTGTTTAGATCCCGGTTCACCTGCATTAATCTTTCTGCTATGGCCTCTTCATGTTCATCTCCATTTAAATAAGCTTTCGCCATAAAATAAGCTCTCTTTTTCTCAAATCGAGGATTTCCCGGGGTGGTTTGCATCATCGCGAAATAATGTACCAGGCTGTCACTTTCAGCCTCGGTAAGCCTATTCATAACGTTGAAGCTACCAACATTTCTTAAACTCATTCCTCCACTATGAGACTGGATCATAGCCTTTACCTTTGCAGGGTATTTTGCTGCATATGCGTAGGCTAACATTCCTCCAAACGAATGCCCAAGGATGATCCATTGGTCATAACCTAAATTTTTTCTTAGAGTCTCGATATCTTCCACCATAAGATCAATGCTTATATTAGAAGCATTCAATTCTTTCAAGACAGATTTTCCAGTACCTCTTTGATCATAAATGATAGTGGTATTATTTCCAGAGATCATTTCTGCTAAAGGCGCAAATCCATTACTATTCATTCCCGGACCACCATTGATAATTAATACAGGATCTCCACTCCCGAACTTTTGATAAGCGATTTCACCATATTCTGTGGGTACTGTACCCTTTGTTTGTGAAAATAAAAACAAGGGAAAAAGAATAATAATAATGTTTCTAAAATTCATGATATCGGGAGTATGTTCTATTCAAATTTACTTCAAAATAGAATAACAGGATTATTTTAAGATTGTTGCGATTTTGAGACCTTAAAGCCTTTTCTTGTCATATTTCCCCATCCGGAGGTGATATCAAATAGCTTTTTATAATATCCTTTTATTTGGCCGAACAATAATATAGGATGATATAAAAAAGGTTCCAGATAGGCCGCAAGCAGCAATTCTACTATTTGTTTTGGTCTTGTATAGTGATTAAAACTCTTTATGTACATAAAAATAGCGATCGTAGAAAACACACAACCTACAAGATAGGCCGCAAAAAATAATAATATCGCAAAAGACCAGTTGATCCATCCAAAAAAGGTAAAGGCGATCATACAAATTACCCCCATAAACTCTACGATTGGCGCTCCAAATTCAAAAATTAGCCAGTACGGGTAGTATAAAAAACCCATTTTCCGATATTTTTTATTGAAAAGCAGGTCTTTATGAAGGCTCATGGTTTCCCATAAACCACGTGCCCATCGATCCCGTTGCATGACCAGTATTTTATAATCTGAAGGACCCTCTGTCCAGCAAAGAGTTTCCGGGAGGTATACTACTTTATATGGAATTTTCTTCTCTTCCATATGCTTTCTTAGTCTGATACACAATTCAAGGTCTTCCCCAACCGTTTTTGGATTAAATCCGCCAACTTCAATCACTCTTTTTCTTGGATACATCCCAAAAGCACCAGAAATAAGCATGAGTCCGTTGATCTCGCTCCAGGCCATCCTTCCCAGTAAAAATGCACGAATATATTCAACCACCTGGGTCATAGGAATCAATCTTGAGGGCAATCTCAATTCGGTTAGAATCCCATTTCTTATGATAGAATCATTTGCGATCCCAACACCTCCTCCGCAACCAATGATCTCTTTATCATCTTCTTCCAGGTAAGGGCGTACCATCTTAAGAATAGCATCCTGTTCTATAATACAGTCTACGTCTGTAAAAATTACCAGTTCTGTATTGGCGAAATTTACACCTGCATTAATGGCATCTGCTTTTCCCCCATTATTCTTATCGATTACAGTAAGCTGAGTATATTTTCGTTTTTTACTTCGGTAGATATATTTTACTGAAGCGGTTGGAATTGGCTGCGTAATGAAGGTAGCATCCTGTTGTTCAAGCTCAAATTCATCAATGAGCTTTTTCAGGGAATCATCTTTACTTCCATCATTAACCAGAATTAGCTCATAATAAGGATATTGAATAGAAAGTAATGACTTTACATTCTCAATAATGGTGAGACCCTCATTATACGCCGGCGCAATTACAGTGACCGAAGGAATATCTGTAGCACTTACAATATCTTCTGCTCTTAAAAATACAGATCGTTGCTTTGTTCTTTTAATTGATCTTCGCGCCAGTAGGATTCCTGTTAAATAGAGGGTTAATAGGCTGGCTCCATAGCCAATGAATAAGAAAACACTTATCCAATAGATATAGTAGCTTCCAAAAAAGCCCTCAGCACTATCCCACATTTAAGACTGATTTTGGATACTGCTGATAATAGAATTCCTGAACCTTTTCTTTATAGCCATTGTTCCATAATATCTCTGCGACACTAAGTTTAAGATCATCATTAGTACCATATAGTTGTTTTAGATAAAAATCAAGATCTATGTCTGAATTTTCAAAAATATAGTTTAATAACTGCCCTTGCTGTGTAGCATTTGGAATATCTTCATATAGCTCTTTGATATAGGCCATGGTAGATGAAGTTACGGCAAAAGTTTGAATGCAATAGATTGCCGTTTCGCGTACCTCGTAATCATCATGATTTAAATTATCAATAATATAACCAATTTCCCCATGCAATAAGTACTTCCTGATAATTCGCATCAAGAGTTTTTTACCAAACAATTTTTCAGTCTTATATGCCTTATGCAACCATTTTAATTCTGGTTTAGGATAACGATCGTAGAGTTTTTCAACAATCTTAATCTGTTGCCATAAGGTTACATTACGCTCCAGATAAGGCAAAAATCTGAGGCTCTCCCAGCCCATAAATACAACTAAAGCGATCTGGGCTTCTCTTCTTACATAAATGTTTCTGTCATTTCTATATTTGAAAATCTCCTCGAAATACTGTGACTGATTCATTTCATAGATCTCTCGAATTCCTCTAGCCTTTTTATACCAGTTCAAGCTTGAAATTTTCTTTACAGAAACTCCGTAGGGAGGAATTTGGGCATATAATTTCTGTAGCTTCGAAAAATTACTTCCCAGAATAGTACCCTGAGTACGAATCATGAGTCGTATGAGGAACTGGATGTTATTTTTATTCTCTGGTTTAATACCTACATTTCTAAGAATCCTTGTGATTTCATGTAAGCTTAATGGATTTTCAGGATCATTATATAAATAACGACTTACAATATCTGCAAAAGTATGTTCTATTTTGGTCAGCCTATAGGTTCTTCTGCTCCTATATATAAGGCTAATGGCAATAGATATCCAATAAATTACCAGAACCGAAAAAACGATACCTATAAAATAAAGTAGTACTGTTTCATTCATCGGTAGGCTTGTATAATAGCTTCGATTTCGTCAAGATCTATAGGCACTGCATAGAAGCCTGTAATACCTCGCAAAGCAAATATTTCCTGTTTAATCTTATCCTGGCCCATATTGGTCACAACTAGCAAATTTTTGTGAGGTATAACCTCCTGCACCTGAGCAACGAACTGAAGCGGGGCTATTCCTTCAAACAAAATATCTGTTATAATAAAATCGAAATTAGTCTGTTGATCTTCAATTGTAAGAGCGTCCAGCGATCTAATTGCCTTACAATGAAAGCCATTTAAGTTCACGAGTCTTTCAAGTATTTTTAGAATAACGATATCCTCTTGAATTACCAGGACCTTCCTCATTCGAAATTATTTACGTAGAAATATACTAAACCCATATGAAAATTAAGCACTTTATGGCTTATATTAGCGTTTTAGCCAGTTAAATATCTATTTTAGGTAAGAAAAAACTTTCGACAAGAATATGTAGAATTATTTATTTTTTGCATGATCAATTAAAACTTACGCAAGAATACTATAATTGGTTTTAATTTTTTAGAATTTATTTCCAATAAATTGGTAAGTAAAATTTATAGCTATTTTCCACACAATTTCCTTAAAGCTATTATATTGCATCCACTTTAGAACATTGAAATTTATAATTTGAAAATTACTTTAACCTACTTAATTCAAATCTTAAGTATCTAATAAATGTTCTATTGATTAAGCCCTATTTATGAAATTGAAAATTACATCCCCTTTATTAGCCTTATTTTTCATTTTATTTTCACTATCGGCCATTGCACAGGATGAAGAACTTACTACCGATGAATTATTTGTGAAAGCCAGGACTGCCGCTTTTGATGAAGACAACTATCCTAAGGCAATAGAATTAACCCTTAAAGCTTTAGATAAAAGTCCGGGCTATGCAGATGTTAGGATCTTCCTTGGAAGACTATATACCTGGACAGATAAGGTAGATAGTGCCAGAGCAGCTTTTAAACGTGTTCTGGAAGAAAACCCCGGGTACGAAGATGCCTCCCTTGCCTACGCCAGCCTGGAATACTGGAATGATAATTCAGAAAAAGCATTGGAAATTTTAAATGGTGGTATTGCTGCAAATCCAAAATCTGAAGATCTACTTTTGTTAAAAGCGAGGGTTTTAAAAGATCTTCAGCAATATTCTGAAGCTTCCAATACCTTAAACCAGCTTTTAAAAATAAATCCAAAACTTACCGAAGCTAGATCATTGGGAGAATCTATTCGTAATGTTTCAGCTAAAAACCAGGTAGGAGTTGATTATGAATTTGTTCATTTCGAAAACCGATTCGACGATCCGTGGCATCTCGTCAGTGTAGACTATTCCAGAAGTACAAAAATAGGGTCTATCATAGGAAGATTGAATTATGCTAACAGGTTTGCTTCTAATGGAACCCAGTTTGTTCTGGATGCTTACCCTAGCATTTCCGATACTTTTTACGCATATCTTAGTGGTGGAATTGCAAGCAGCGGTAGTATTTTCCCTAATTACAGGGTTGGTGCTTCTTTGTATGCCAACCTCCCTGCTGCCTTTGAAGGCGAAGTAGGTTTTAGAATGCTTAGTTTTGATGACCAAACCTGGATCTATACAGCCTCCGTTGGAAAATACATCAGTAATTTCTGGCTTAATGCCAGGACTTATTTAACACCCGGAGACCAAAATATATCTCATTCTTATGCTTTAAACGTGCGCTATTATATTGCCGGGGCAGATGACTTTTTAAGTTTTGGAGTAGGTACCGGTATTTCACCTGATGATAATACCAATAACATTTTAATTCAGGATCCGTATAAATTAAAATCGAGCAATATCTCGGTAGGTTATCGTATGTCTGTAAAAAGCACCAATGTATTTTTTATAAATGCAGAGCTGGAAGATCAGGAATATGCACCGGAAACGCGAGGTAACCAATTATCTGTGGGTATAGGATATTTCAAAAAATTCTAAGATGAGAAAAAATATCTTATTAGGAGTTCTACTATTACTATTAGCGACCCCACTAATTATGTGGATGATCTGGTTAATAACGCCAAACACAAAGTTGGTTATAGCCATAGTAGACAAGACAGTTCTTACTACCAGTGGGCAGGAACATATTTCTCTTAATTGGGTTCTCAATCACGAAAAATACACTAAAACCTCTAAAAAGCCTTATAAGGTGGCTCATGATTATTTCGGTTTTTTCCCGAAAGAGAATGAAAAATTTAGATTGCAGGGGCTGGAGCGCTTTTCGTCTTCAAAACTGGACCAGCTTAGCAATGATGCCGATATGGCCTATTTTACCGATACTTACGGCATTTATAACAATGAATGGTTCCAACAGGGCGATGATAAAGAACGGTCTGGAATCCTTTACGGTGGTTTGAGCGATGAGGATATTGAACTACTTCAGTTAATGAAAGAAAAGGGTAAATTGATCATTTCTGAATTCAATACCATTGGTTCTCCTACTGCCTATGAAAACCGATCTCGTTTTGAAGATATGTTTCAATTAAAGTGGACTGGTTGGACCGCAAGATATTTTGATAATCTAAATCTTAAAGAAAATAAAGAGATCCCTAACTGGCTGGTAAGAAATTATAAAAACACGCATAATGGGAAATGGCCTTTTAAGAAATCTGGAATCGCTTTTGTAAATAACAGGGATGAAGTAGTAATACTTGAAAATGAAACGCATCTTAATGTTGACGTGCCATATATTCTAACCAATCCAAAATTTCAAGAAGCGTATTCGCTTCCTGAAAGTATTAAATATCCTTTCTGGTTTGATATAGTTATACCTAATAAGAAAACAAATACTGTGGTCTCCAGTTTTAAGATCGATGCAAATTCAAGTGGACTTAAAGAATTGGAAAAATTTGGCATCCCTTCAAGTTTTCCCGCGGTAACGCAACATGTTGAGAATGACTATACCTTTTACTATTTTTCAGGTGATTTTGCAGATAATCAGGTTAAAATGACGAGTTCTTATTTTAGTGGTATAGGCTACTTTAAAGGTTTATTCTATGATGAAAGAAACACGATGGAACGCAGTAGTTTTTTCTGGAAATATTACAGGCCGTTACTTACCAATATTTTAAACAATTATTCCGAATCTATTAATTAACTAATTAGTTGATAGAGTACTTATTAATTATTGAGTCTGGCAGAATTCTCTTTCCCTTTCCTATTTCTGAATTTCTTCTTCTAAACTGATTAAATTCGCTTTTTAATTCTTCTACTTTTGCAGGATCATTCACTGGTTGCTCTTGAAAGTCTCGTGTTAGGCGATAAAGGTCATCCCCATTTAAATGGTATTCTCCCAGCACAAAATCTACAAGATCTGTCTTGGTTTGCATTAAAGGTATCTGATGGATGTTTTGAAAGTTTCTTGTAGTATCAAGTCCGCGTCCAACAAAACTGTTTACCTCCGGTGCGGGAATATCATAGTTATTCTCCAGAAAAGCGATTAAACTTGGTGCGATATCAAAATGAGAAGAAATAGATTTAAATTTAGAAGGACGATCTATTAATGGGGAATAAATGATCAATGGTACATGATAGCGATCAATTTTAGAAATCATGGGGATTTCAGGGATTCTGTGATCTCCGGTAATTAAAAAGATCGTATTCTCAAAATCGTCTTTTTGTTTATAAGATTCTATTAAACTTTTTATCGCATCATCAGTAAACAAAATACTGGTATATTGTTTTGTATAATTTCTGTACTCCTGCTTTTTGTTCTCAATAAAACCTAATTGAGTCATTCTATCATTAAATCTCTGAGTATATTTCTCAGTTTCAGCAATTATAAATGGATTATGAGTACTCACAGTCAATAAAACATCTAATCTAGGATCCTTACTTTTTCCCGGTGAATTATTTTCAAGGTAGTATCTAAAAAGTTCTTTATCACCATAACCCCAGGTAAAGCCGGAGGCCAAAGCAGGTATTTTTTTATAGGAAGCAGGAAAATCATCTTCATCAATAATTTGATCAATGCGATTTTTTCTAAGGTACATCCCCATTTTATCAAATTCTGAATTTCCTCCGTAATAAAAGGAGGTTTTATAGCCATTCTTTTTTAATAGATTTAAAAGAGATATTTGATCTGGCATCTTTTCTTGCATCTCTAAATAGCCATTTTCTGAAAATGGCAAAGAACCAAGTAAAGATGGTAGAACGGCAAAAGTACGCCCCCCGTTACTTAAAAAGTTTGGCCAGTAAAGACTTTTATTAGAAAGAGAATCCAGATAGGGCGTGAAATTACCTAAATTCGCACCTCTGTTAGTAAATGCTCTGCCCAGCCCTTCTACAAGAATAATTACGATATTAGGCTTATTCTCCTTCGTTTTAAAATATGGAGAAAGCACATCGCTTTTTATTTTTTTATGCAAAAATGGATAATTGGGATCATCCAGATATTCTATTGGCTCTGCAGTGGCATATTTTGAAAAGAATTCTCCAATATAACTTTCAGCATAGATATCGGTCTCAAATAAATCTGGATTTAAATAATCATAAGCTTCAGAATAGAAATGCTGAGATTTATTCTTAACAATATTGTTTTCAAAATCTGAACTTAGATTTGAAGCATTTAATTTTTCAGAAGCCCCAACTACTAAAAATCCAAGGGAAAATAAGATTAATCCAAATGAGGCAATACTTCCCGTACGCATTTTTCTGGGAAGGAATATAAGTGCACTTAGCAGGCCTGCAATTACTAATACAAATGTGATAACTGGTAGTAAGCTTAGGGTACCCGATGCTCCTACCGTTTGCATGATTTCATCCAGGGAATATCCAAAAAGATCACTTCCCAGCATTAAAAGACTGGTGTTGAAATAGAATATCAATACGAGTTGCGCCAGAAAGAAAACAATGCTAAAGACAATAAAAATAATCCTGGCAAGTCTTGGAATTAGAAAGTATAAGACAGAAAAAAGAAGATAAACAGGAAATAAGTATTTAAAAAACAATTTTAAATCTTCAAAGCAACTCCATAAATAAAGAGACAGAAAGTCACTCTTAACAGTATGATTTGCAAAAGCTAGGCCTACTTCCACTCCACTAAGAATAAAAAGAAAAATGAGAAAAATTAACGCCAGCCCGGTAAACTGCGTGGCCGATCCTTTTAGTTTAGAAAAGAAACCAATCTTATCTGAATTTGATTTAGAGGTCATGTTTGTTAGATATGAAGCTTATCTATCTTTAATTCAAGATTAGAGACCTACAAAAGAATGAAAAATAATTGATTAATTGAAAACTAGTGTACTATTAGGAACCAGAAAAGTTTTTGATATTAAAAAGCCGGAAATATATTTCCGGCTTTTTATTACTCATCCTGAAATATTTCCTCAATTTTCAACTTAAATAGTTTGGAAAATCGAAACGCCAGGGGTAAACTGGGATCAAATTTACCCTTTTCAATAGCGTTGATGGTCTGTCGGGAAACTCCGGTTTCATTTGCCAGTTGTGCCTGGGTCAAATTATGTTCGGCACGTAATACTTTAAGTCTGTTCTTCATTTGTATCGCGCATTTCCAATTAAAATAGCAGCCATATAACTTAATCCAATAAGTATAATTAGATGAGATATCTCTGCATCCTGAGCAATCACATTCGAAGTATCTAGCATGGAATAACTAATCCCTCCAACTAAAGCAATACCTAGAGCGATCCCCATGGCATCCATATGTATTTTTCTTTGAAGTTCATCCAGAGCCATTAAAAACCTGATATTAGACCATATCATTCCTCCTCCTGTAACAGTAGAAATTAAAATTGCCAGAACAGTCCAGGTATTGTTATAATCCCACAGGAATTTAGCTCCAAAAGTGGCTAAGGCAACGCTTAATGTCCAGGCAACAGTCCAGATAGCTAAATTTTTAACCTGCTTTTTCTGAGATTTACAGTGATTCATTTTTGCATCCATAAGTAAAATTAATTTGATTAATTGTAAAGTTTGTTTTACAAATATATATGTTTTTTTAAATATGTAAAGTTTTATTTACATATTACTTTAAGATTATTTCGATAATTAAAATATAATCTACTATAAATTAGAGATCTACAGAATATTATTTATAATTTTTCAATGCAAATCAATCCTATCCACCCACCCGAAATCAGCTGATTTCCCTACGTGTTTAAGAGCTTTTAACCCAGATTTGTCATTTCATTCACATCCAGTGCCTTCTAAGCCCCGTAAATTTCACGAACACCTATAAACCAATTAAATTATGATTATGAAAAAATTCAATTTAAAGATTACTCATTTGGGAATGGCTTTCTTATTCGCCTTCCTGTTGCCATCATGTTCAGATGATGACGATTTTATGCAGGAAGATGATATGCCCCAAATGGCAACCTGTGACGATGGAATGATGAACGGAGATGAAACCGGAGTAGATTGTGGAGGTTCCTGTGAGCCTTGTGAAGTTGAAGCCGGAAGAAGAGCAGAGCTTTATGTTACTAATAATGAAAATGGAAACATCAGTAAATACAGTGTCACTGGAGATTCTCTGGTAACTTTTACTACAGATGCTACTGCAGCTGAAGGTATTTATTACGATGCTGCCAACGATCTAGTGGTTCAGGCGTCCAGATCTGATCTTCGCCTGGATGCATACTCAGATATTAGTACATTAACTGAAGATGTTTCAGTTTCTCCTGCCTACAGTAGTTCAGCAGATCTTGAAAGTCCACGTGAATTAGCCGTAAATGGTTCAACTTATGTCGTTTCAGATAATGGCTCTAATAAATTTTACGTTTACTCAAGTGATGGAAATGGATTTTCTTTAATGAATACTGTTGAAGTTCCATTCCCGGTTTGGGGAATCACTTTTAAAGGAGAAGATCTTTATGCCGTGGTAGACTCCAGTAGTGATCTGGCAGTATTCTATGATTTTGAATCTAACTTAACAGATGGAATGATGACACCATCTAAGAGAGTTACCATTGAAGGAATCGTTAGAACTCATGGACTTACCTATGACGGAACTGACGATGTAATGGTATTAACCGATATTGGTGATGCGGGCAACGCAACTGATGACGGTGGTTTTCACGTTATTAACGATTTTGCATCAAAATTTGACGCATTGTCTGACGGTGATCTTCTAAGTCTGGATATGCAGACTCGTGTAGCCGGACCTTCTACCATGTTAGGAAATCCAATTGATGTAGCTTATGATTCTGAAGAAGATGCTGTTTATATTTCTGAGATAGGAAACGGAAAGGTCCTTGGTTATACCTCCATAGGTGATGGTGGTGATCTTGCTCCTTCTTACACGATGGATCTTGCTGCTGCCTCTTCTATCTATTTCTCAAGTGATGAGACCGATGGAAATACTGGTATGGCTACCGCAAATACTACAACTGAACTTTACGTTACAAATAATTCAGATGGAAATATTAGTGTTTACGATGCTAACGGGACCCTGATAAAAAATGTGATGACAGAATCTACAGCTTCTGAAGGAATTTTTTACTCCGCAATTAACGATGCGGTAATCCAGGCTTCCAGATCTGGAATGATGCTGGAATATTATGGTGATTTTTCGGGCGCTATGGATGGAGGTTCAGTAACCGCCAATTTCACCAGTGATGCTGATCTAATGAGCCCAAGAGAAATTGCAGTATTTGGTGACAAAGTAGTAGTTGCTGATAATGACATGCATATGTTCTATGTATATTCTTATGATGGTTCTTCGTTTACTTTAGAAAATACCTTAGATCCAGGATTTAATGTTTGGGGAATTACCTTTAAAGGTGGAGACCTTATAGCAGTAGTAGACGGATCTAGCGATATCGCCGTTTTTAATGATTTTCTTGATAATGACATGGACGGTTCTATCACTGCAGACAAAAGGATCACTGTGGAAGGAATCGTAAGAACTCACGGAATTGATTACAGTGAAGCTGATGATGTATTAGTCCTGACCGATATTGGAGATGCTGCTAATGCAACCACAGATGGCGGATTCCAGATCATCCAGGATTTCAGTGCTAAGCTGGATGCGGTATCAGACGGAGGTAGTTTTGCAATGAGCAATCAAACAAGGGTTTCTGGTTTAGCTACACTTTTGGGTAACCCTATTGATGTTGCATACGATCACAAAACCAATACGGTATTCATTTCTGAAGTTGGAAATAGTAAAGTACTTGCATTCTCTAATGCACTTGACTTAACAGGAAATATAGTACCAGATGTAAGCAATGATCTTGCAGCTGCATCTTCTCTTTATCTTTATAATAACTAAAAATTTCTAATTCAATACTAACCTTAAGCCCTGGGAATAACCTCAGGGCTTTTTTTTGCAATTTATTTTCACTGGTCACTAATCGCTGCGAAAACTAATATATCACTTGAATTCTAAAAAGCTTATAATATTACTAAGGACTTACCTCGTTAGCTTCATTTAAAATAATATTTTTGTTCTGAACTTTAGGCTATATAACTGATGGATATTACGATTGAGAATATTTTACTTATTGGTTCCTTTCTTCTTTTCATTAGTATTCTAGCAGGAAAAACCTCTTACCGCTTTGGGGTTCCCACATTACTTTTATTTCTGGCGGTAGGAATGCTTGCCGGTTCTGAAGGTCTTGGAGGAATTTACTTTGATAAGCCCGATATAGCTCAATTTATTGGGATCGTAGCCCTTAACTTTATATTATTCTCGGGTGGACTGGATACAAGGTGGAAAAGTATTCAACCCGTACTCTGGCAGGGAATAGCACTTTCAACCCTTGGAGTACTTATAACAGCTTTATGTATCGGTATTTTCGCCTGGCAGATCACCGATTTTTCTTTAATGGAAGGATTACTTCTGGGTGCGATAATTTCTTCCACAGATGCCGCTGCCGTTTTTTCTATTTTAAGATCCAAAAATCTGGCCTTACGTTCCAATCTAAGACCCACCCTGGAACTGGAAAGTGGAAGTAACGATCCCATGGCCTATTTCTTAACCATCGCTTTCTTAAGCCTTGTGATGAATCCTCAAGATTCTGTTTGGAGTATTGTCCCGGTCTTCTTTCAACAAATATTAATTGGAGGTATTGCCGGTTTTGGATTTGGGTACCTCAGCAAGCTCGTGATCAATAAAATTAGACTTGGCTTTGAAGGTCTGTATCCCGTTTTAGTAATATCGCTTATGTTTATCACTTTTTCAGCTACAGATGCCATTGGTGGAAACGGATTTCTAGCCGTTTATCTATGTGGAGTTTATATTGGTAACCAGAATTTGATTCATAAGAATACCATAATTAAAATGTTTGACGGCCTGGCCTGGCTCATGCAAATAGTATTATTCCTTACACTTGGCTTACTCGTCTTTCCTTCCCAGGTAGTACCGGTAATTGGGATTGGAGTAGCCATAGCAGCCGTTCTTATATTCGTAGCCAGGCCCATCGCGGTCTTGCTCAGTTTGAGTTTCTTTAAAATGAAATTCAAGCGAAGACTATATATCTCCTGGGTTGGGTTAAGGGGGGCCGTTCCCATCGTTTTTGCTACCTATCCCTTAATTGCCGGAATAGAAAAAGCAAATTTGATCTTTAACATCGTTTTCTTTGTTTCCCTAACCTCTGTATTAATCCAGGGAACCAGTCTCGCAGCTGTTGCCCACTGGCTTAAAGTATCATTGCCAAGTTCAGAAAAAAAATTATCCCCGGTGGATAAAATTTTAATGGATGAGAGTAAATCCCACTTACAGGAGATTGAAATTCCTGAAGGCAGTATCGCCATAGGAAAACGAATTGTAGATCTTAAAATTCCCACAGGAGCCATTATTGCTATGATTACCCGCAACAATAATTTTATCACACCAAAAGGTGAAACTGTACTCGAACGGAATGATATCCTTCTGGTTTTAACCGAAGATCGTTCTAATTTCCTACAGGTCAAACAGTATCTGGAGTAAATCCTTCCTCCTTTTAAAAAAATCAAATTCTCTGAAATATTAATTAAATCCTAAATCTTTTTTCATTTCAAAGCAAGTGCTTAGCTTTGTATTGTATTTAAAGATTATGGCTAGAACCAAACAATATAGAGAAGAAGATGTTATCCAGAAAGCAATGGATCTTTTTTGGCGTAATGGTTATGAAGCTACCTCGGTACGTATGTTGGAAAAAGAAATGGGAATTAATCAATTTTCAATTTATTCCAGTTTTGGCAGTAAGAATGGTGTTTTTCTGGAAAGCATAAAAGTCTATAAAGCACATTTAAATAATATTAGACATAAACTCAGGGATTCTAATAACGGAGTGCAGGGTATTAAAGCGTTTTTTTATGATTTTTTAGAATTCACCAGAGAGAATGAAAATAACAAAGGTTGCCTGGTTTGTAATACTGTAAGCGAATTAGGAAATAAAGCAAAACCAGAGCTTCAGGTGGAATTAATGAAATTCACACAAGAAATAAGAGAATTATTCTTGAATAATTTGAAACAGGAAAAGAATAAAACTATGAAATTGGTAGAAAAAGAAGCTAATTTTTTGATGACCTCTATCCTGGGTTTATCTATAGGCTCCAGAATTCTAAATAAAAAACAACTGGAAGACTTTATAGAAACCACCTTTAAATCGATATAACCTTTTTTTAACCATAAACTAAGCGTATGCTTAGATAAAAAATTATCCATTAAAATATTTTATAACATGAAAACTAAATTTATCACACTCGTATTATTTGTGATCTCCTTTTCCTTACAGGCTCAAACCTATACCGTGGCCTATCATGCCACACCTGAAATGGATAGATCTAAGTCCTACTATAATTCTCTGTCGGATTTTACCGGAAAAATAATTGAAAAAGAAAACTTCCACTATCGTGAGTTTTTAAGGGCGTCTAAGCGATCTGAAAAGACTTATAAAATTGGTAATGAAATCATGACAGGGAGGGAACTAACGAAATTACTGAGAAAATCAGCCAGAAAATCTGGAAATTCAACCGATTTCAGGAAACTTCTGGAAAATGAGAACCCTTCTTTTAAGAACTATTTATCAGATAAAGATTTTCAATTACTGTACAAAAAATTCAGAAAAGGAACCTTTAATAAATACGTCCAGAACTTAGCCGACAACTGGAAGGATTAAAATAAAAAAGTTTAAAACAATTATTAATTATAAATATTTAAAACAATGAGTACATTAAAAATTCATAATATCGAAAGTGCACCAGAAGAAAGTAAAGCACTTTTAGAGAAGTCGAAGAAAGCATACGGAATGATCCCTAATTTGCACGGGGTATTAGCTGAAGCTCCGGGAATCCTGGATGCCTATCAAAGATTGCATGAACTGTTTGAAAATTCATCTTTCAATAACGAAGAACTAACCGTGGTATGGCAAACTATAAATGTAGAACATGAATGTCATTACTGTGTTCCTGCACATACAGGAATTGCAAATATGATGAAAGTTGATTCGGCAATTACTGAGGCTTTACGCCATAGAAAGGAAATGCCTACCAATAAACTTCAAACTTTGCACGAAACCACCCTTTCTATAGTGAAAAACCGTGGAAATATAAATCAGGATGAATTGAAAGAATTTTTTGATGCAGGCTTTACACAACGTCAGCTCCTGGAAATCATTTTAGGACTTTCTCAAAAAGTAATTAGCAATTATACTAATCATATTGCTGAAACCCCTGTAGATGATGCTTTCAAAAAATTTGAATGGGATAAAGAAGATGTAACAACCTCTTAATACCCTATTGGCATTATTAATAATCCTCTAACCTGCTTTCTGGCTCGGGGATTATTATTCCTCAGTATAGCAATAATAAAATGTAAAATTCCAAACAATGATTCCCAGACTAATCAAAACATTTTATGAGCTGATACTTGTATCCTGACGAAAATAAAATAGTATTGATTTCGGAGGAATATGTTTTTCAGTATTGAAATTAAATAATTTTATAAAACAAGATGAAAGAAAAATTAAAGATAGATATCATATCAGATGTGGTGTGCCCATGGTGTACCATAGGATATAAACGACTTGAAAAAGCTATAGCAGAAATGGGTATCCAGGATCAGGTTGAAATTGAATGGCAGCCTTTTGAACTGAATCCCAATATGCCTGCTGAAGGTCAGAATGTAACCGAGCATATTACAGAAAAATACGGCTCAACATTAGCACAGCAGGAAGAATCTCAGCAGCGCATGACCGAAATTGGAAAAGAACTTGGCTTTACCTTTGATTATTTTGATGAGATGAGAATGGTAAATACGTTTGAAGCCCATATTTTATTAGATTATGCTAAAGAGTTTGGTAAACAAACAGAACTAAAAATGCGACTTACCACGGCTTTTTTTAGTGAGCGCAAAAATGTTTCTAACAGGGATGTCTTGAAACAAGCACTATTTGAAGTGGGTTTGAATGCAGATGAAGGTTTGATCAGACTCGATAATGAAGAAGCTCGCACAAAAGTTAGAAACGAACAGGCTTATTGGAAAAGTTTAGGGGTGAACTCGGTACCAACAATAGTTTTCAATAGAAAAAGTGCTGTTACGGGAGCCCAACCGGTAGAAGTATTCAAACAGGTTTTAACAGAGTTGACAGAATAGTAATTTTCGGTATGCAGAATAGTGTAAAACGATAACGAACTGTTAGCTATTTTCTAATCATAAATTTTTATCTTGAAGATAAGCCTGGAACACATTCCATGTTTAGAAATATAAAGCCGTAGCATATGAAAGCAATAGGATTCAAAAAATCACTCTCAATAGAGAAAGAAAATAGTTTTGTCGCATTTGAAACAGAAAAGCCAGATCCGTCGGGATATGACCTTTTAGTGAAAATACTGGCGAATTCTGTAAATCCAGTTGATTTTAAAGTACGACAAAATGCTGCAAAAGATGAAGAATTAGAACATCCTAAAATTATTGGTTACGATGCTGTGGGGATTGTTGAAGAAGTTGGAGATAAAGCTTCAAAATTTAAAAAGGGAGATATAGTTTATTATGCAGGTGACATTACCAGAGACGGTAGCAATGCAGAATATCAGTTGGTAGATGAACGTATTGTTGGTCATAAACCTAAAAATCTCAGTATAGCAGAAGCTGTAGCTATTCCGTTAACCGGCTTAACGGCCTATGAAACCTTGTTTGACAGGCTTAGAATAGATCCAGAAAAAGATAATGGCAAAACAGTTTTGATTTTAGCGGGAGCCGGTGGCGTTGGTTCCATCGCAATTCAGCTTGCAAAAAAACTTGGCAACCTTACAGTTATTGCTACCGCCTCTCGTGAAGAGACTGTGAATTGGTGCAGGAAGATGGGAGCAGATTTTGTGATTAATCATCATAAAGACCTCAAAGAAGAGCTAAAAAAGATTGGTCACCATCAGGTAAATTATGTGCTGGACTTTGTAGATTTAGAAGGATATTGGGAAACTGCTGCCGAAGTGATAAAACCTCAGGGACATATTGTGTCTATTACGGGTAGCAGTAAACCTTTAAATCTGAACCTACTAAAAGACAAAAGCGTTACTTTTTCATGGGAATTTATGTTCACAAGGCCTAAACATAAGACCGATGATATAGAAAGGCAACACAAAATTCTAAATCATCTTTCTGAATTGCTGGATGATGGTACTTTAATGAGTACCATGACCACGCAATTAAATGGATTTACTGTAGAAAACCTTAAGGAAGCACACCGCATTCAGGAATCTGGTAAAAGTATAGGAAAGAATGTGATTGTATTTTAGTAAGCTTGAGCTTTACTAAAAAACTTTTTACTTCTAACGATATTCAGGGTTTTCAAAATTCCATCTCGTGCCATCATCCCATTCCTCACGGGAATTCCCGTAGGCAGGATAGCCTCCCTGATCTTTCAACATTTTTGCCAGATGCATTAAGTTATAGGTCATAAAAGTGGTGTTGCGATTGGTAAATTCTGAATCATAACCTACTGGTGGATCTTTCTTTTCGCCGTTCCATTTAGTATCGCCATAACTTGGGCCGGGCCCTACTTCACCTATCCAGCCTGCATCAGCTTGCGGTGGAATACTGTATCCAAGATGTTGTAGCGCATATAAAATACCCATGGAACAATGTTTTACTCCATCTTCGTTGCCGGTAATTATACAGCCACCAGCTTTGCCATAATAAACATATTGACCTTTTTCATTTTGATAGGCGCTCATGGCATATAGACGTTCAATCAATTTAGAGGCTACAGAAGATCGTTCTCCCAACCAAATTGGGGTACCAATTATAAGAATATCCGCAGCAATTATTTTTTTATAAATTTCTGGCCATTCATCCTTATTATAAGCTTTCTCTGTCATATCTGGCTGTACTCCGGCAGGCACATCATGGTCTATTAATCGAATCACCTCAACCAAAACTCCTTCAGACTCCATGATGTTTTTTGAAACATCTATTAAATTACGAGTGTGACTTTTGGTAGGAGATTTTTTAAGAGTACAATTAACATATACAGCTTTAAGACCACTGAATTTATCTTTCATAATGAATCATTTATCTCCCGTAATTTACGAATACAAGGTTTATATTTAAAATCTCATCCATTTATTTAGACAACTTTAGAAACTTCCTTTATTATTGAAAACCAAAAAACCGGGTGGAATTCTTTCAATATAAACTATCAGGCAAATTAGGGAAGTTTAATTAAGTACCGGAGCTATAGCTTAGATAAACAGATGTTTACAACATCTATTGATAGGAGTATCAAGACAAAAGCAATAATACTGTAAGTTATTTCCCGGGGAATTTTGAGTTTAATGAAGCCATATCCCGTATATGGTTATTAAGAAACAATTTTGGATAAGACCCGAATAAGAGACTCTTGTAATTCATTACTAATAAGAATGTCCGGTTAACCAAATGATTAACCGGGCATTCTATGTCGGGATGGCAGAACGCACACCTTCCTTGTTTTACCTTGTTCTCAGCAGTTTTCTGAGATTTTGATTTATAAAGGTCACCAATTTGGACATTAAACTTTCAAATTTATGGTATAAAATAGATTCGCTTCACGTTTTTGATTCAATTAGAATTATATGGCATTTCTCTTCAGAGGGAATCATGTGGTTTACTCCTTTTTTACAACATAAAAATCACCTTTATTCATGGTAAAGGCTTCTTTATTCTCTATCTCTATTAACAACGAACCTTTGATAATGTAGAACAGTTCGTTTTCACCTGCGTGGTTATGCCAAGATACTTTCTGGCCTAAAATATTAGCAATTTTCATATTTTGATCATTAACCTCTCCTAAGATCTTAGGAGAAAAATGTTCACTTTATGCAAGAAAAGCTTTGGATATACTTGCCATTTTAATCATTGAATAATCTAATCACATTTTCCTTGTAAAACTTCCCGACCGGAATCTTATGATCTGCAATAATTATTTGATTTCCTTCAATACTTCTGATATGATTTAATGCAACTATAAAGGAACGATGTACCTGCATAAAATCGCTTTCAGGTAATTGATATATTAAATTAGCGATAGTTTCTCTGATCGTGATCGTCTCTTCTTTTAAAACTACTTTAGTATAGTTTCCGGAAGCTTCGAAATATAAAATATCATCAACTGCCACCTGAATATGTTTTTTATCGGATCGTAAAAACATACGCTGAATTTTTCCTTTTTTCTGCTGAATGGTCGATTTTTCAGGAGGCTGTGGAAATGCTTTATTCACTGCTTTCAATAGTCTTTCAAATGAAAATGGCTTCAGTAAATAATCCACTATATCCAATTCGTAACCTTCTAATGCGAATTCCTGGTAAGCAGTAGTGACAATAACTTTCGGTTTCTTAGGAAGGGTCCTTAAAAACTGGAATCCTTTCAGCTTGGGCATGTTCAGATCCAGGAAAATTAGGTCAACCTCTGCCGATGTATTCAAAAAATCGAGTGCTTCAATAGCATCATAACAATCTTTCAATAAATTCATATTGGGAAGCATATCGCAATACTTCTTAATGATATCATGCGCTATATGCTCATCATCAACGATGATATAGTTAATTGTCATATTTCTAGAGTTAATTGAGCTTCATGAATGCTTTTTGTAACACCTATTTCCAATCTATGCGTTCTTGGATAAACCAGTTCTAAACGGCGCTTCAGGTTTTTAAGTCCTATCCCAGGCTTTTCAGTAATTTCTTCTGTATCAAAGTTATTTTCTACCTCAAAATTAATTTCAGAATCATTTGCTTCTAATTTAATATGAACAAAGGCATCCTTTCTCAGATTTTCCACACCGTGTTTGAAAGCATTTTCCAGTAAAATTATAAAAAGTAATGGCATAACCTTTTTACTCCTGTCAGTCACATGGATACTAAACCGGATATCAATGCTTTTATGGTAACGCATTTTATGAAGTTCAAGATAATTTTCCAAATAAGTTATTTCTTCATCAAGTGTCACCCAATCATTGCCACCTTCATATATGCTATAGCGCATCATTTCGGAAAGCTTTAATATTAACTTCTGTGCTTTTACAGTATCCTGCTCAACCAGGCCGTATAAATTATTCAAGGTATTGAAAAAAAAATGTGGGTTTACCTGACTTTTCAGGTGCAGCAGCTCCACCTCTTTCTTCTCTTTCTTTAGTGTAATAATAGATTTTGTCTGAATAAACAACCAGCGAATAACCTCAACGCCCATTAGTAAAAAGAAAAACAGGCTAAAAATAATTAATGAGTCGGTTTCTCCAAACGCATCATTAAAAATCAAGATTAGAATAGTTGTACCAATGTAAAAGGTAGGTTTTATCCAACGGGGAATTTGAATTTTAAACAGTCTTTGGATAAGGCTCATCCCGCGAAAATAGATAATGCCTAAAATTTTCTACACTTTTTGGGATAGAAATATCATTTTTCGGGGTGGAATGACCTGACACATAGCCAAATTCTCTGATTTCTGTGAAATTTGATGTTTATCACATTTCTCAATGTGTCTATACCAAAAATTTAATTTATGGTTTTTCCCTCTATAGTTTTAAGCAAAATTGACAAAACATGGATAAATTAATCATCACAGATCTTTCAAAAACATATGATAATGGCGTTAAAGCCCTTGTGAATGTATCCTTGACCATCCCCAAAGGAATGTTTGGGTTACTAGGACCAAACGGTGCAGGAAAATCTACATTCATGCGTACGATAGCCACCCTTCAGGATCCAGATACCGGGAGTATTTCTCTTGGAGAAATAGACATTCTTCAGAATAAAAATGAGCTTAGAAAAGTGTTAGGCTATTTGCCACAGGAGTTTGGTCTATACCCTCGACTGTCACCCGTGATGTTATTAAACCATTTGGCAATTCTTAAAGGTATTACCAATTCAAAAGAACGAAAAGCTATCGTAGATTCTTTACTACAGAAGGTAAATCTTTATGACGTGCGAGAACAAAAACTCGGAAGCTTTTCCGGAGGTATGAAACAAAGATTTGGGATCGCACAGGCGCTTTTAAACAAACCGAAACTTTTAATTGTGGACGAACCAACTGCAGGGTTAGATCCAGTAGAGCGCAACCGATTTTATAATCTCCTTAGCGAAATCGCCGAAAATACCATTGTGATTCTATCCACACACATAGTAGATGATATAAAAAACCTTTGTGCTAATATGGCAATTATAGATCAAGGGCAGGTGCTTTTAAAAGCAAAACCTCTTGAAGCCATAGAAACTGTAAAAGGAAAGGTTTGGGAAAAGTATGTCAATAAGGATGAGATAGAAAAATACAAAAAGCACTTTAATGTCATTTCCGAAAGGTTCGTAACTGGTAAACCTGTAATACGAGTGTTTAGTGAAAATCTTCCCGGTGCTAACTTTCACATGATCGAAGCAGATCTGGAAGACGTGTATTTTTCTCAACTATCCAAAAATGCCACAACTACTGAAGCTGCTCTGGCTTAATGAGTTATCAAATTTAACTAACACTAAATAAAATTCAATGTGGTACGAAATATTCAAATTTGAAATTAATTACAGGTTAAACCGATGGGATACTTACCTGTTCTTCATATTTCTATTCTTGTTTTCTCTCTTTGGAGTTGAATTTATTTTTCAGGGAATAGATCTGGGTCTGGTTAAAAAAAATTCTCCTATTGTAATAGCAAAAACTATGGGAGCAGTAACTGGATTATCTATGCTCTTTGTTTCCATGATTATGGGTGTGCCGGTTTTACGTGACTTTCAGTATAATATTGCCTCTCTAATCTACGTGAATCCAATTTCAAAAAAAGACTATTTCCTTGGTCGCTACCTGGGTTCGATGGTCGTTTTACTATTTATATTTAGTGCTGTTCTTTTGGGGATGGTTTTAAGTGAGTTCATGCCCTGGGTGAGTGCAAACGAAAATTTAGCGTTCCAGTTTGCCAATTATCTGCAACCATTTCTCTGGATTGCCATACCTATCCTTTTATTTGGAGCTTCTCTGTTCTTTGTTTCGGGAGCCCTGACTAAAAAATTATTAGTGGTTTACACGCAGGGAATATTTGTATTTGTAATATTCCTGCTAACAAAAGCTGTTACTAACGATCAACTTCAGGCTTTACTGGATCCTTTTTCTTTGACTACACTAAGTCTGAGTACAGAAAAATGGACTGCTATTCAAAGAAACACCAATCTTATTCCCTTTACTGGTGCAATACTTTATAACAAATTATTCTGGGGCTTTTTAAGCCTTGCCATTCTTTTTTATGGGTATTGGAAATTCAAGTTAACAACGTTTTCATCTGGAAAGAGAAAGTCTGAAATTAAAAAGGACACCATTCACGATTCTATTAAAAAAGTCTTAATCGAAGAGTGGCCCGCTGTGCATCCAAATTATGGGATAAAAGGCCAGCTCATTCAGTTTTTACAAAGTGCCTGGTTTCATGCCAGGTTCATATTCAAGGAAATATCTTTTTGGGCTATTGTGTTCTGTAGTTTAATTATTATCATAATAAATTCAGTAAATCTTGGAACCACTCATGGTGTCGACAGTTTTCCAACCACTTATCTTATCATTGAAGAGTTACAGGGTATGTCCATTTACTTTTTCGCACTCATTCTTCTGTTTTACACAGGCGAGTTGATCTGGAAAGAAAAAGAAGTCAAAATAGATCTGATATACGGTGCTACTTCAGTAAGCAATTTTATAGATCTCGGCAGTAAATTTCTTGGACTTATATTGATCTATATTACGCTGATTTTAGCATTGATTGTAGGCGGAATAGGTTTCCAAACCTTCAGTGGATATTATCATTATGAATTAGATCTTTATTTTAATGGCTTTTTTCTGGAAATTCTCCCGTTTCTTATACTCTATACATTCATATCTTTTTTCTTACACATAGTTACAGGAAAAAAGTTTTTAGGAATTTTAGTGACACTTGTTTTCTTTATCATAAATATTGCCATTGGTATTTTTGGCATTGAGCATGTTTTAGTCAATTTTGGAGGAAATGCATTAGCGAGCTATTCAGATATGAATAGATATGGACATTTTCTATTTCCATTTCTTATAGTAAAAGCCTACTGGTTTTTCTTCGGAATTTTATTGTTTCTAATAACGGTAATTTTAATGGAAAGAGGTTCAGAAACCAGTTTGAGTCAAAGATTAAAAAGATTTAATTTCAGAATTGCTAGCAAAAATCTCATTACCGCAACAAGTGTTTTCCTTATACTTTTTATAGCAACGGGGATATTTATTTTTTATAATACTAATATTCTGAATCAGTTTCTAACAAGAAACGAGAAAAATGATTTCAGAGCAGCTTATGAAACCAATCTTCGACAGTTTGAATATCTTCCGCAGCCGAAGATTACAGATGCGAAATTAAAAGTTGAATTATATCCTTCAGAAAGATCTTATAACGCAGAAGGTTATTTTATTCTGAAAAATAAAAATGACAAACCCATTCAACAAATTCATATACAAAACCATCCTGATAATTCTTTAAGATTATCTGAAGTTAAATTTGATCGTAATGCAAGTCTGAACGATCACTTTATGGAGTTTGGCTATCACATTTTTGAGTTGGATAAGCCCTTGCTAAAAGGAGATTCAATTAAAATGAACTTCAAGCAAACTTTAAAACCAAATGGTTTTGAAATAGGTGGTGCAGACTTTAATGTCCTGCATAATGGAACTTTTTTCGAAAACTCTATGCTTCCAACATTGAGCTATAATCGAGATTACGAAATAGATGAAGATGACTTAAGAGCTGAATATAACCTCCCAAAAAGAATGAATAAAGCGAATCGAAATCATTTTCGGGAACTTAAGAATGCAAGAACAGGCAGTGATTCAGACGGTCTTACATTAGAAATGATAATCGGAACAGAAGGAAATCAGACCGCTATCACTTCCGGAGATCTAATTTCAGAGTGGAAAACTGATGATCGTAATTATTTCCATTATAAGACGAATCAGCCTATCATCAATTTTTATCCGATTGTTTCAGCAAATTATCAGACTTTAAAAGCAAAATATCAGCCTGCAGGAAATAATAAGCCGGTTGATCTGGAAATTTATCATCACAAATCACACAAGTATAATCTGGAAAGCATGATGCAAGGCATGAAAAAATCTCTGGATTACTACAGTGTTCATTTTAGCCCTTATCAATACAATCAATTACGAATAGTTGAATTTCCTCGATACCGGCAGTTCGCTCAATCATTCCCCAGTACAATCCCGTTTTCCGAGGCACTTGGATTCATTTTGGATATTCAGGAAGAGAATATAGATATGGTTTTTTATATCACAGCACATGAAGTTGCACATCAATGGTGGGGGCTGCAATTGGAAGCTGCAAATGTAAAAGGTCGAAATATGATTTTAGAAACTTTGTCTCAATATTCAGCCATGATGGTTTTAAAACAAACATATGGAGAAGATCAGGTTGAAAAGTTCCTTAAGAATCAACTTGATGATTACCTGGAAGGAAAACGAAAATTTAAAAAAGAGGAAGTACCTCTTTCATTAGTTGAAAATGAAGATCATATCTATTATGCAAAAGGGGCGATAAATATGTATGCATTACAAAAGGCTATTGGTGAAGAAAATGTCAATATCGCTTTAAGGAATTTTCTAAATGACTGGCATACTTTTAACAATCCTACAAAACTTGATCGGTATTCGACAACTGAAGATTTACTTGAATATTTCAGGCAACAAACTCCTGATAGTATGCGATATTTAATTACAGACTTGTTTGAAAAAGTCACTCCCGTAGATTTACAAAATTGATTTTCATAAATTTTAGTTCACGATAAATAATTCATTTGTATTGCATTTTAACCAAACATATTTCTTTATATAAATTGTGTTGGTTAGACTAATGGAGGGATAGCAAGTGTAAGCTTTACTAGCTTTTGGGATAAGGACGATTCCAAAGGTCACCGAATCAGACTCATTTTATATGATTTCACATCAAATTTAATGAGTACCCAAAAACAAAAAACCCGGTTAATCATATGATTAACCGGGTTTTTTAAGTCGGGGTGGCAGGATTCGAACCTGCGACCTCCTGCTCCCAAAGCAGGCGCGATGACCGGGCTACGCTACACCCCGAAATGGCATTTCAACCATAATTGGGCGGCAAATATAAGAATTATTAACCTCTCACAATGAAAACTTTTAATTTTTTATATCTTAGTTTACTTAATATGTTTAAGACCCTTAATATTGTTGCTATGAAAAGAATTTTATTTATAACGGTCATCGCTCTAGGTCTAATTGCCTGCGGTGAAAATGGAAAAGAGGCAGATACCGCACAGGTAGATGAAAATGCCGAAGAGACAGCAGAAGAACAAACGCAGGAACCTGCTGAAGTGCCAGACCCTATTGACGCCGAAAGTTCAAACAAATATAGTTTTGAAATGGTTGTAGAAGGATTAAAGATTCCATGGGGCTTTACTTTCCTGCCAGATGGTAGCATGCTCATCACAGAAAAAAAGGGTGAAATCATTCATTATAAAGATGGTAAAAAAACCTCTGTTCAGGGAGTACCGGAAGTCTATGATCGTGGTCAGGGCGGACTATTAGACATAGTGCTTCATCCAGATTATGAATCTAACGGATGGATCTATTTTACCTATGCTTCTAAAGAAGGTGAAGGGAATGGCGGAAATACAGCTTTAATGAGAGCAAAATTGAGTGAAAATCAGTTAACCAATAAGGAAACTCTTTATAAGGCATCTCCAAATACGAGCAAAGGTCAGCATTTTGGATCAAGGATCGCTTTTGATAAAAACGGATATTTATATTTTAGTATTGGTGAACGCGGTGAACGTGATGTGAATCCACAGGATATTTCCCGGGATAATGGTAAGGTTTATAGATTGAACGACGATGGCAGTGTGCCATCAGATAATCCGTTCATAGGCCAGGAAAATGCTGTGGAAGCGATTTACTCTTATGGTCACCGTAACCCACAGGGTATGATTCTTAATCCTGAAACAGGAGAGATATGGGTTCACGAGCATGGTCCAAAAGGAGGAGATGAAATTAATGTGGTGAAGAAAGGTGCAAATTACGGTTGGCCGGTAGTAACCTACGGTGAAAATTACAGCGGTACTTCTATAACCGATGAAAGATCCAGACCTAATATGGAAGATCCTATTTTCTACTGGTTACCTTCTATTGCCCCTAGCGGATTTGCCTTTGTTACTTCAGATAAATTTCCTGAATTGAAAGGAAATCTCTTAGTGGGATCACTTAAATTTCAATATCTGGAACTTTTAGAACTTAACGGTAAAAAGATCAGTAAAAGAATTAAATTGCTGGAAGACTCCGGCAGAATGAGAGATGTAAAGCAAGGACCAGACGGAAACATTTATATTGCCGTTGAAGGGAAAGGAATCGCCAAATTAATCAAAAACCAATAAAATGAAAAAACTGCTATTTGTATTTGGATTGGCAACAGCTATGGTAGCTTGCAAATCTGATAAAAAAGAAAAAGACGCTGAAGAAGAATCTTACGTCATTCCGGCTTCAGAAAAATCAAGTGAAAAATCTCCGCTTACCGCGAGTGTCGAACGTGGAAAAATTATTTATAATGATCTATGTGTAACCTGTCATCTCCCCACCGGAAAAGGAATTGCCGGTACCTACCCTCCAGTTGACGGTTCCAACTGGCTTACTGAAAAAAGAGAAGAGAGTATTAGAGGTGTGAAATACGGCATGCAGGGTCCAATAGAAGTGAATGGTGAAAAATATGATAATATTATGACACCAATGGGTTTAAGTGATAAAGAAGTGGCAGATGCAATGAATTATGTGATGAATTCCTGGAGTAATAACATTGATGAAATGGTTACTGAAGAAGAGGTAGCTGCAATCCAGGAAAAAGAAGAATAAGAGCTTTAAATTGAATTTTTTAGAACCGGATCTATATAGATCCGGTTTTTTTATTTTACGAGAATTCAGTTTTCATCAAATTGATAAGAAATTCATCAAAAACTTTTTAAAAACTAGTATTACCTTTGCGCAAATTTCAACTCTATGCTTATAATTGGTATTGCCGGGGGAACGGGAAGCGGAAAAACCACGGTAGTAAATCAAATCATTGAAGAATTAAAAAATGAGGAAGTAGATGTGATTTCTCAGGATTCTTACTATCAGGATACTTCTCACCTCTCTTTTGAAGACCGAAAAAAAATCAATTTTGATCATCCTAAATCTATAGATTTTGAACTTTTAGGAGAACATTTAAAGGAATTGAAAGCCGGAAACTCTATTCAGCAACCAGTATATTCTTTTACAGAACATAATAGAACCGGCGAAACTATTGAGATTCATCCCAGAAAAGTTGTAATTGTAGAGGGTATCCTTATTCTCACGCACCCTGAAATAAGAGAGTTATTTGACATAAAGATCTATGTGCATGCAGATAGTGACGAAAGATTAATTCGAAGATTAAAACGTGATATCGCTGAACGCGGACGTGATCTTGAAGAAGTTTTATGGCGATACCAAACTACCTTAAAACCCATGCATCAGCAATTTATAGAACCAACCAAGGAGTTTGCAGACATCATAATTCCTACCAATCGCTACAATACAGTGGCTGTTGATATTGTTCAAACTATAATCAAAGACAGGTTATTCTAAAACCAATCAGTTTTATCGTTGACTATAATAAAGCCTCGGAATTTTAAATTTTCGGGGCTTTGTTAATACATGGTTAATAGATATATGAAAGCTTGGTAAAAACCATATTGATTTTTAGTAATTTAACATAATCGATAGACCTTAATTAATTATGCATTCAAATTTCAATCAACACAAATTATTTCTAACCACTAAATCCATTCTATGAAAAAACAGCATTCAGGTATTCTTAAAAATGGAAAATGCTTGCTTTTACTGGTATTTTTATTTTTAAGTGTGAACGTAATAGCGCAGGAAGCTTCATACAGCTTCTCTGGAACTGTAATCAATCAGAGCAACAACCAGCCAATTGCCGGTGCAACTGTCTCTATTGAAAACACCAATTTTGGAGGGATTACAGATTTTGACGGAAAATATAGCTTTACTGCGACCTTAACTGCGGGAACCTATAATTTAATAAGCAGTTATGTGGGCTATGGCACCCAAAAGATCTCATTAACATTATCTGACCAAACAGAAATCTCTACTGACTTTCAACTTCAGGCAGATCTCTTAAATCTTGATGAAGTTGTCGTTACAGGGTCTACCATTGGTGTAAACAAAAGAACTTTAGGTAATGCCATTTCTACCGTAAAAGGAGACGATCTTGTAAATAATGGTGCTACCGCAGTAGACCAGGCAATAGCCGGAAAAATCACTGGTGCCCTGGTTCAACAAAACTCTGGAGATCCCGCAGGCGGAATTAGCATTAGGCTTAGAGGACCAAGTACTGTTTTAGGAAGTTCAGATCCATTGTATATTGTAGATGGTATTATAATAGACAACTCCAGTAATGAGCTCATTGATCTTGGAGGAAATAACCAAAACCGACTGGCAGATATCAATCCTAACGATATTGAGAAAATAGAAGTACTTAAAGGTGCCGCAGCTGCTGCGATCTATGGTTCCCGTGCGAGTAACGGGGTTGTTCAGATTTTCACCAAAAGAGGTAGATCTGGAGAAACAAAATTCACCTTCTCTACAAATTTCAAATCTCATAAATTAAGAAAGGAGATTGATTATAATACTGCGCCAGTGGCATGGGTAGATCCGTTTACCAGATCAAATCTGGAAACTGTTCCCGTAACTCGTTATAATTACCAGGATCTATTTTTTGACAATGCATTTGGAGTAGAAAACTATCTTTCTGTTAGTGGAGGTTCTGATAGATCTTCTTATTTTCTTTCAGCTTCCCACCTCAACAATGAAGGTATTATTAAAAATACCGATTTTCGAAGATATGGTCTTAAGGCATCAATCACCCAAAAAGCTTGGGATTGGTTAAATATCAATGCCGGTCTAAATTATGTTCGCAGTGAAAGTAGTGATATCCCAAATGGTGGTATTAATTCAGCATATGGTGCTATTACAGGATTTGTATTTAGTGATAACTCTATAGATCCTTTTCCAAATGAATCTGGGATTTATCCCGTAACCTCACTTTTAGTTCCAAGAACCAACCCTTTAGAAGCGGTAAATAGATTCGATTTTGGTCAGAAATTAAACCGTATTATTTCCAGTGTAGGATTGGATGCTGTAATTTCTGAAAACTTATCAGCGAGTTATAAATTAGGAGTTGATTTTTATAATCAATCTGCCACTGCCTTTATCCCAATAAATAACACCTCACCAAATGGAGATGGCTTCGCAAGAAGATCAGATGTTAACAGGTTTCAGTATAACAGTGATTTAAATCTTGTTTATCAATTCGACATTACTCAAAATCTAGAATCTACCTCTACGTTAGGTGGTTCATGGCAGTATGAAGAAGGTGACCGAATTGGAATTAATGCCAATGGCCTTCCTCCTATTGTTGAAACAGCTACCAGTGGTAGTATTGTAGAGCAGGGAGAAAGTAGATTCCAGATATCTTATTGGGGTGCATTCCTTCAACAATCTTTTAATTTTAAGGATAAACTGTACATAAATGGAGCCCTTAGAATGGATGGTGCCTCTACTTTTGGAGAAGACGAGAGAAATCAGCTTTACGCAAAAGCCAGCCTTTCTTATGTGATCTCTGAAGAGGATTTCTGGGAAAATACATTTGGAGACTCCTTCAACACTCTTAAATTAAGAGCTTCCTGGGGACAGGCCGGAAACCTTACTGCTCTTGGAGCTTTTCAGAGATTTACCAGATTTAGTCCCTCTGCCATCAATGGTTCTACCAGTCTATTACCTAATTCTCAGCAAGGTGATTTAGATATTGCCCCGGAAAGACAGGATGAAATTGAATTCGGTTTTGATGCTGGTTTGCTTGATAACAGGCTTGGAATAGAATTCACCTATTATAAACAAAAAGTTACTGATCTTCTACTGCCCCGTGAATTGTCCCCATCTTCAGGATTTAGCTCTCGAATTGAGAATGTTGGGAATCTGGAAAATGAGGGGATAGAATTGTTATTAAAAGGTTCGCCTGTAAGAACTGAAAAATTTAACTGGGATGTTACAGCTACCTATACAAAAAATGAAAATGAAGTCACTAAAGTTGCCGGAGGTGGACAGTTTGCCCTTGCAGGAAGCTTTGCAACCAACTATGTTATAGAAGGAGAACCTCTCGGGGTCTTTTATAGACAATTTTACGCGCGTGATGCTGACGGTAGTATAAGTCTGGACGAGAATGGATATCCTTTTAGTGGCAGAACAGAAGATGGGTCTTCATCCAAGGTTATAGGGGATCCTAATCCGGATTGGTTTGGTTCATTAATTAACGAATTCCGTTATAAGAATTTTGACCTGCGAGTACAATTAGATGCTGTTCAGGGATTTGATGTATTTAACTGGAACAGGAGACTTCTGGATAATGTGATTTTTGGTGGTGGGTCCAATGTAGGTGAAGAATTATTAGGAAACCGACCAAAAGGATACGGAGGGGCCCAGGCAAACATCTTTGAAGAATTTGTAGAAGATGGTTCCTTTGTGAAATTAAGGGAAATTTCCCTTGCCTATACTTTTTATGAGCCTTTCACCAATGTTGACAATATTCGTTTAAGTGTGGTAGGCAGAAACCTGATCTCCTGGGATGATTATTCCGGATGGGATCCAGAAATTAATGCTGCAGGACAAAGCAATGGAGTAAGAGGATTTGATTTTGCCGGTGTTCCTATTCCACGAACTTTTCAATTCGGTGTAAATGTTAGCTTCTAATTAAAAAAAATGAAAAAAATGAAAAATACATATATCCGTACAAAATATTTGATACTGGGATTACTGGGAATATTAATCACTTCCTGTGAAACCGATTTTGAAAATCCGAATGAAGCCACCAGTGAACAAACCTACTCTTCAAGAGAAGGAATTCTTGCAGCCAGTGTTGGTCTTCAGCAAACTTATGCAACTACCGGTCTGCGATGGATTGTAGAAACACCCGCCATCACTACTCGTGAAGCAGGAATAACGACAACTTTTCAAAATATGATTGAACTTGAAGACGGAGGATCCACACTCCCCAACTTCAATTCTAACGTACAGGGACTTTGGGCCACAATGCTACGTTTAGTTAAAATAGCAGAAGATATCCAAACAAATGCGCCGAATATTACCTTAGATCCAGGGACGGAGAGTGGACTTGTTGCTCATGCAAAACTCTTTCAGGCAATGGCTATTGGAAGTCTTGCCCAGAATTTTGAGCAAGTTGTAACTACAACCAATCCAGATAATAATGCAGAATTTGTATCCCGATTGCAAGGCTTTCAGTTTGCGATAGACCGTTTAAATGAAGCTGAAGCGATTTTAACAGCAACCCCTGTTTCTAACAGTTTCACAAGTCAGGTGACCCTAGGAAATATCGACCTGTTAAATTCCATCCGTGCAATGAAAGCGCGTTATAATCTTTTCGCAGGTAATTATGAAGCTGCCATAAGCGCTGCTAATTCAGTAGATCAATCTTCGGTTTCGCTGTTTGTATATGATTCCCAGAATTTAAATCCAATCTGGGGCAGAGTATATCTTAATGACTCTCCAAATTTCAAACCACGTGACAGTTTTGGTTTACCAGAGTCATTTAATTTAGATGCACAGGATGGTAGAAAAGAATTTTATTTAATTCCTCTAGATGAGACCAATCAGAATGGACTTCCCATTGAAGACCTGGCCGGTTTCTTTGATATAAACACGGAAAGTATTCCATTATATATCCCAGATGAAATGAATCTTATTATTGCCGAAGCTAACCTAAGAAAAAGCCCGGAAGATATTGACGCTGCAATTTCAGCATTAAATGAGGTATTAACAGATAGTGATGATCCTTTAGGAGTAAATGCAAATCTGAGTCCTTATTCCGGGCCAGAAACAGCAAACGCTGTTTTAATGGAAATTTACAAAAATCGTAGAGCAGAACTGTTTTTAACAGGCATGAGCCTGGAGGATAGTAGAAGATTTAATAGACCTCAACCAAGTGGGCAGTCTATGATCTATACTGAAGAGAGAAACCGAAATTTCTATCCTTATCCTGATATCGAAAGAAATAGCAATCCTAATACTCCGCAAGATCCGGCTATATAGAATTTCAAAAACCAGTTTAAACAAAAAAATAGGGATTTGTCTTTTAAGACACTTCCCTATTTTTAATTAAATTGAGTTATAATTCACTAAGAATAAAAGTCAATATGCTCAATGAAGAAATTAAAAAGTCCTGGAAAAAAAATGCTTTAGAATGGATTAAGGTAATTGAAGGCGGCACTATAGAATCACGTAAATTTACTAATCCGGCGATTGTCAATTGTATTTTAGCAGATAGGCCAAAAAACGTCCTGGATCTTGGATGTGGTGAAGGCTGGCTTATTCGAGAATTGACAAGATCAGGAATTTCCTGTACAGGAATTGATGCTTCTGCTCCATTAATTGAAAACGCCAAAAAAAAGGGAAGTCAAAGTTTTCTTAACATTTCCTATGAGGAAATTATAGCAGATAAAATGATCCCGGGAAATCCTTTTGATGCTATTATTTTTAATTTCAGTCTTTTCTTAAAGGACGAAACTGAAATTCTTTTAAAAAAATTAAAGAAAAACCTTAGCCCTAAAGGAAGTCTTTTTATACAAACCCTGCATCCCGCCTTTCTAATAAGAAATTCTCTTCCGCATAAAAGTCAATGGATCGATGATTCCTGGGCAGGATTAGAAGGCAACTTTAAGGATCCACATCATTGGTATATCAGGACATTCTCAGACTGGTCAAAAGTTTTTAACTCATGCAAATTCATTCTGGAATATATTAGGGAGCCAGGAAATAGCGAAATGCAACCAGCTTCGGTAATTTTCAAATTAAAAGCAATTCGTTCAAAATAATGGGAGATTCGCAAAAATTGTCATACTAATTAAAATCCTGTTTAAAAATCCCTATTTTACCTATAATATGCCTTTCCTATATTTTGTATCTTAGCCGCATATGAAATTTAAAGACCTGCGTAAGAAGCCCTGGTTTAAATTTATCAGTAACAAATATGTACTGATAAGCATCGTGTTTGCAGGGTGGATGTTCTTCCTGGACACTAATTCATGGTTTATTCATCATGAACTGGATCAGGAAATAAATGAGTTGCAGGACAACAGAAATTATTATCAAGAGGAAATTGCGAAAGACAAAGCAGTCATAGAAAATCTTCAGGACTCGGTAGAACTTGAAAAATTTGCCAGGCAAAAATATTATATGAAAAGGCCCAATGAAGATATTTACATTATTGAATATGATACTGTAAATTAAATACTTCGCTATACCTCCCAATCAAAATCAACTAAGAATGAAACAATTGTTATTTCAGGACTTTAAAGAAGTTTCTGCAAAACAATGGAAGCAAAAGATCCAGGCAGACCTTAAGGGTGCAGATTATAACGAGAAGCTGGTTACTAAAACCCTTCACGGCATCGATATTAAACCATTTTATTCTTCTGAAGATGTTGATGAAACATTAAAGGTTTCAAATCCCGCCCACTGGAATATTTGTGAAAAAGTATATGTTACTTCGGCTGAAGTTGCCAATAAAAAGGCATTGGAAAAACTTCAAAAAGGAACTGAAAGTATCTGGTTTATCTTACCTTCTCAGGAAATCGATTGCGAAGTCTTATTACATAATCTTCCGCCAGGACTTAGCGTGTATCTGGATCTGGAATTTCTGGATGCTGAATTTGTTCAAGAATTAGATAAGATCATTGCTGATAAAAAATTAAAGGTATTTCTTCAGACCGATATTATTGGCAAACTGGCCCGAACTGGCAACTGGTTCAATAACCTTAAATCTGATCATTCAGAATTGGAGAAAATAGTCCGGAATACAGAAAACTTCCAGTCTACTATTAGTGTAAATCTTGGTCTTTTTCAAAATTCAGGAGCAAATATTCCGCAGCAGCTGGCATACTCCATAGCACAGGTGACCGAATATTTCAACCATTTTGATCAAATGGATCTTTCAGACGACCTTAAATCAAACTTCAAATTCCAATCTAAAATTTCTGTAGGTTCAGATTACTTTTTTGAAATTTCAAAGATCAGAGCATTACGCTGGTTATTTGCTACAGTGGCAAAAGAATTTGGTTTCAACACCACCTGCCATATTATGGCTCAGCCTACAAAACGCACTAAAACATTATATGATTATAATGTGAATTTCCTGCGCACTACTACCGAGAGCATGAGCGCCATCCTGGGGGGTGCCGATGCAATTTCTAATATGCCTTACGATGCTATTTATCATAAAGACAATGAATTTGGAGATCGTATTGCTAGAAACCAGTTGTTGATCATGAGAAACGAAAGTTATCTGGATAAGGTTGGAAATGTAGCTGAAGGCACTTATTATATTGAATCGCTTACCAGTCAACTGGCAGAAAAGGCACTAGAAATTTTCAAGGAAATTGAAAAAGCCGGTGGGTTTCTTAAAGAGTTGAAAGCCGGAATCATTCAGAAAAAAATAAAAGAAAGTGCCAAGGAAGAGCAGGGAAAATTCAACAATGGAGATCTTGTGCTCATAGGTACTAATAAGTTCGAAAATAAGGAGGATAGGATGCAGAACGATCTAGAGCTTTATCCATTTCTGAAAAAAAATCCTCGAAAAACCTTAATCGAACCTATACTTGAAAAACGGCTGAGTGAAGAACGGGAGCAAAAGAGATTAGAAGAGGAAAAGAATAGCCAGCCAACACCACAAAATTAAAGGTATGCAACGCAAAAACCTTCAAAACATAAACCTTCTAGACAAAGAGTTTTCAACCAGAAAACCTGAATCACAAAAGGAAACTTTTAAAACACCTGAAGAAATAGAGATCAAAACCTCTTATTCTAAAAAGGATATTTCAAATGCGGAACATTTAAATTTTGCTGCAGGAATCCCGCCGTATTTACGCGGTCCTTACAGCACCATGTATGTAAGCCGTCCCTGGACGATTCGCCAGTATGCCGGTTTTTCTACTGCAGAAGAGAGTAATGCCTTCTACCGAAGAAACCTGGCTGCCGGCCAGAAAGGACTTTCAGTAGCCTTCGATTTACCAACGCATAGAGGTTATGATTCAGATCATGATCGTGTGGTTGGAGATGTTGGAAAAGCGGGAGTTGCAATAGATTCTGTAGAGGACATGAAGATCCTTTTCGATCAGATCCCACTGGATAAAATGTCGGTTTCCATGACCATGAACGGAGCGGTACTTCCAATTATGGCATTTTATATTGTAGCTGCAGAAGAACAGGGTGTAAAACCTGAATTATTATCTGGAACTATTCAAAATGATATTCTAAAGGAATTCATGGTTAGAAATACGTACATCTACCCTCCTACTCCTTCAATGAAGATCATTTCAGATATATTTGAGTATACTTCTCAAAATATGCCCAAATTCAACAGCATAAGTATTTCCGGGTATCATATGCAGGAAGCAGGCGCTACCTGTGATATTGAACTGGCTTATACCCTGGCTGACGGACTGGAATACATCCGTAAAGGACTGGATGCAGGAATGGATATAGACAGTTTTGCACCAAGATTATCCTTTTTCTGGGCTATTGGAATGAATCATTTCATGGAGATCGCTAAAATGCGGGCCGGAAGAATGCTTTGGGCTAAACTTGTAAAACAATTCAATCCTAAAAACCCGAAATCTCTATCTCTTAGAACGCATTCACAAACCAGCGGATGGAGTTTAACAGAGCAAGATCCTTTTAATAACGTGGCGAGAACCTGTATAGAAGCTGCAGCCGCAGCCTTTGGTGGAACCCAGAGTTTACACACTAACGCATTGGATGAAGCCATTGCTCTGCCAACAGATTTTTCCGCAAGAATTGCCAGAAACACACAGTTATTCCTGCAGCAAGAAACAAATATCACCAAAACAGTAGATCCATGGGCCGGCAGTTTCTATGTTGAAAAACTTACGGAACAGATTGCAGAACAAGCCTGGAAACTTATTGAAGAAGTTGAAGAGCTAGGCGGAATGACCAAAGCTATAGAAGCTGGCATTCCAAAGATGAGGATTGAGGAGGCTGCTGCGAAAAAACAAGCCAGAATAGATAGTGAAACCGATGTGATCGTTGGAGTAAACAAATACCGTCTTGACAGGGAAGATGAGCTGGTTACGCTAGAAGTAGACAACCAGACGGTTAGAAAACAACAGGTTTCCAGGCTGGAAAGAATAAGGGCAGAAAGAAACGAGAACAAGGTTCAGGAGGCTCTCGAAAATTTGAAAAAAGCAGCCAAAGAAGAAAATGCAAACTTACTGGCATTGGCGGTAGTTGCTGCAAGGGAAAGAGCCAGTCTCGGGGAAATAAGCGATGCCCTCGAAGAGGTTTACGGAAGATATAAAGCCAAAATTCAATCGTTTAGTGGTGTTTATTCAAAAGAAATGAAAGACAACAGTTCATTTAATAAAGCCAGGGAACTGGCAGATAAATTTGCCGAAATGGAAGGTCGAAGACCTCGTATCATGGTGGCAAAAATGGGACAGGACGGGCATGATCGTGGCGCAAAAGTAGTTGCTACTGGTTATGCAGATCTTGGATTTGATGTGGATATAGGTCCGCTTTTCCAGACTCCGGCCGAAGCCGCTCAACAGGCCGCAGAGAATGATGTTCATATTTTAGGTGTATCTTCACTTGCCGCCGGACACAAAACCCTGGTTCCGCAGGTTATTGAAGAGCTTAAAAAGCGAGGCAGAGAAGATATTATGGTAATTGTTGGCGGAGTAATTCCTTCCCAGGATTATCAATTTCTGTTTGATGCCGGTGCAGTAGCTGTATTTGGACCTGGAACTAAGATAAGTGATGCAGCAACGCAGTTATTGGAAATATTAATTGATGAATAAACTAACAGGTAAGCAGTCACAATTTGCAGTAAATTCTTTTTAAACGCTGCCAACTGGATACTGAAAACTGAAAACTGAAAAATATGGATCTAAAGAAAAAAATGCTTCGTGACGATGCTCTTCAAGGCAAAAATATTATCGTGACCGGTGGAGGTAGCGGGCTCGGAAAATCAATGACCAAATATTTCTTGGAACTCGGTGCTAATGTTGCTATCACTTCCAGGAATATTGAAAAACTCGAAAATACTGTAAAAGAACTTGAAGAGGAAACCGGTGGGAATTGTTTTGCAGTTCAGTGTGATGTTAGGCATTATGATCAAGTGGAAGCCATGCGTGACGCTGTAATTGATGAATTTGGATCTATAGATATTCTGTTGAACAATGCAGCTGGAAACTTCATCTCACCTACTGAAAGGTTGAGCGCCAATGCCTTTGATACAATTATTGACATTGTTTTAAAAGGAAGTAAGAACTGTACCCTTGCTTTAGGAAAACATTGGATAGATAAAAAGGAAGAAAACAAAACTATTCTGAATATAGTAACTACCTATGCCTGGACTGGTTCGGCCTATGTGGTCCCAAGTGCAACTGCTAAAGCAGGAGTTTTAGCCATGACCAGATCACTGGCCGTAGAGTGGGCAAAATACGGGATTAGATCTAATGCGATCGCTCCCGGCCCCTTCCCTACCAAAGGTGCATGGGACAGGTTATTGCCCGGCGACCTGAAAGAGAAATTTGATCTTGCTAAAAAGGTTCCTTTAAAGCGTGTTGGAGATCACCAGGAACTGGCAAATCTGGCAGCTTACCTGGTTTCAGACTTTTCAGCCTATGTAAATGGTGAAGTGATTACCATAGATGGTGGAGAATGGTTAAAAGGCGCAGGACAATTTAATTTACTTGAGGAAATTCCTGAGGAAATGTGGGATATGCTGGAGCAGATGATTAAGTCTAAAAAGGGCAAATAAAGCTGTTTGTTTTTTACAGTTTTCAACAAAAAAAAATCGGAATAAATGAAATACCGGTTAAAGTCCCGATAATATTGGGGTTTTAATCGGTTTTTTCTTGCAAAGCTGTTAACAATTTCATTTTCTAAACCTATAATAAATTGTATTTTTACCTTTCAAAAATCATACACATTTAATGGGTAAAATCATTGCTATTGCCAACCAAAAGGGAGGCGTGGGAAAAACCACAACATCTGTGAATCTTGCGGCATCGCTAGGGGTTCTGGAAAAAAAGATATTACTGATTGATGCCGACCCTCAGGCAAATGCAACTTCAGGCCTGGGAATAGATGTTGAGGAGGTAGAAAAGGGTACTTATCAGCTTCTGGAACACTCCATTAAAGCTGAAGAGGCGATTTTAGAAACCAGTTCACCAAACCTGGATATTATTCCCGCTCATATAGACCTTGTTGCTATAGAGATTGAACTTGTAGATCAGGAAAACCGGGAGTCTATGCTTAAAAAGGCAATAGAACCCCTTAGAGACAAGTATGATTTTATCCTGATTGATTGTGCACCATCTTTGGGGTTATTGACACTGAATGCTCTTACAGCTTCAGATTCTGTTATTATACCAATTCAATGTGAATATTTCGCATTAGAAGGATTAGGCAAATTATTGAATACGATTAAAAGTGTTCAAAAAATTCATAATAATAAACTCGATATTGAAGGCCTTTTATTAACGATGTATGATTCAAGGTTAAGACTTTCCAACCAGGTTGTAGAGGAAGTAAAGAAACATTTTGATGAAATGGTTTTTGAAACAATCATTCAACGAAATGTGCGTTTAAGTGAAGCGCCTAGTTATGGAGAAAGCATTATTAATTATGATGCTTCCAGCAAAGGAGCCAGCAATTATCTAAGCCTGGCACATGAAATTATAAAGAAAAACTAAGAAAAATGGCTAAGGCTACCAAAAAACAAGCATTAGGAAGAGGACTTTCAGCCCTGCTGAAAGATCCTGATAACGATATTAAATCTGCTGAAGATAAGAATGCTGACAAGCTTGTTGGCCATATTGTTGAATTGGAGATGTCTTCTATTGAAGTAAATCCCTTTCAGCCACGAACCAGTTTTAACGAAGATTCTTTAAAAGAACTTGCTTCTTCTATTCGTGAATTAGGGGTTATTCAACCAATCACAGTAAGAAAGCTGGATTTTGGAAAATACCAGTTGGTTTCTGGAGAAAGAAGGTTTAGAGCTTCTAAATTGGTGGGACTGGATACGATCCCGGCTTATATTAGAATTGCTAACGACCAGGAGTCGCTGGAAATGGCTCTGGTGGAGAATATACAGAGACAGGATTTGGATCCAATAGAGATCGCATTGTCTTATCAGCGATTAATAGATGAGATTCAGTTGACTCAGGAACAGCTAAGTGAAAGAATTGGTAAAAACCGATCTACCATTGCCAATTACCTACGACTCTTAAAACTAGACCCCATTATACAAACCGGAATGCGTGATGGTTTTCTAAGCATGGGGCACGGGAGAGCACTTATTAATATTGATGATACCCAGAAGCAACTTGATATTTATGAAAAGATCCTTCAGAAATCGCTTTCTGTAAGGGAAACAGAACAACTGGTAAGAGAATTGAACGGAGATGGAAAATCCTCTGCAGCTATTACAAAGAAAGCTACTATACCAAAAACTTATAAAAAAGGTATTAAAGAATTTACAGAATATCTTGGTGCTAAAGTAGATGTGAAAGTCACAAAAAAAGGTAGCGGAAAATTAACTATACCATTTTCTTCCGAAGAAGATTTCGAAAGGATCAAAAAACTTATTCGGGGTGAAGCATAAATCCAACTTTTTCTTATTCTTTTTTCTATTTCTTATTTCAGTAGTCTCGGCGCAACAGGACTCTCTTGCCCTAACTTCTGAAAAAGCTTCGGAAAAGGAATTAAAAGAAAAGGAATATGAACCTTACAATGCTCTGGCTCCCGCAAAAGCAGCTTTTTATTCAGCAATTTTACCGGGTTTAGGTCAGGCATACAACGGCAGTTACTGGAAGATCCCTATTGCTTACGCCGGGCTAGGAACTGGCGTTTATTTCTATCTAAAGAATGATAAAGAGTATAATCGTTTTCGTGATGCCTATAAAAACAGACTTGCAGGCAGACCTGATGAATTTGACGGAGATGGTGAGGGTCCTTTTGTTCGTACGGAACGCCTCATTAATGCTCAGGAATTCTATCAAAAAAATAAGGAAATCTCTATCCTTGTCACCGTTGGAGTTTATATACTGAACATTATCGATGCCAATGTAGAGGCTCACTTAAGACAGTTTAATGTTGATGAAGATCTTTCGGTAAAACCAGATCTTGATTATGATGCTTTATCAGGAAAAACAAATTACGGACTTACTCTTAATTACAGATTCTAACATGAACATAGCGCTATTAGGTTACGGAAGAATGGGTAAAACCATTGAAGAGATCGCTGAAAATCGCGGCCATAAGATTGTTCTTAAACTCAACGAGGATATTGAGGATCACAATTTAGAAGAGTTAGAGATCGATATAGCCATCGATTTTAGTGTACCAAAAGCAGCCTTTAAAAATATTACTACCTGCTTTCAGCACAATATCCCGGTTGTGAGCGGTACTACAGGCTGGCTGGATGATTATGAGAAGGCGCGTGAAATTTGCAAAAATGAGGGTTCAGCCTTTATCTATGCCTCTAATTTTAGCCTGGGAGTAAACGTGTTCTTTGAGCTGAATCAAAAACTGGCCGGAATGATGCAGGGACTTGAAGATTATTCGGTTAATATTGAGGAGGTACACCACCTGCAAAAACTGGATTCCCCAAGCGGAACAGCTATTACACTTGCGCAACAAATCCTTGAAGAAAACTCTAAATTAAAAGGCTGGCAGCTTGATGATGCCGATGAAGATGAAATTCCAGTCACCGCTAAAAGAGAAGAGAATGTACCCGGAACTCATACGGTTACTTATGAATCTAACATAGATAAAATAGAAATTGTTCACACTGCAAAATCACGACAGGGGTTTGCACTTGGAGCGGTAGTAGCTGCCGAATATTTAAAGGATAAGACCGGTATTTTCAGCATGAGAGATGTACTTTCAGATCTTTTTAAAAATTAAAATGTAACAATTCAGGCAAAACCTGCCTTATACTGTAAAGAATTTAAAATATGACTTTTACCGAATGGTTTATTTTTTTCCTGCTCCTACAGGTGGTTCATTTTCTAGGAACCTGGAAATTATATCAAAGAGCAGGTAGAAAAGCCTGGGAAGCTGCAATACCGGTTTATAATGCAGTGATATTGATGAAGATCATTAATCGCCCCTGGTGGTGGGTTGTCTTAATGTTCATTCCTATTGTGAACCTTATCATTATCCCTGTGATCTGGGTAGAAACCATAAGAAGTTTCGGGAGGCATTCCACTGCAGAAACTTTCGCTGTAATACTTACACTTGGACTGTACATCTATTATGTAAACTACGCTACTGAGAATGCTTATATAGTAGATCGGGATCTAAAACCCAGAACCGAAGCGGGAGAATGGATAAGCTCAGTGCTATTTGCTGTAATTGCTGCAACGATAGTCCACACTTATTTTATGCAACCCTTTACCATCCCTACTTCTTCCCTTGAGAAGACCTTACTGGTTGGTGACTTTCTTTTTGTAAGTAAATTTCATTATGGTGCAAGAGTGCCGGGAACTGCTGTTGCATTTCCAATGGTGCATGATACTATTCCTGGTCTTGGGGTGAAATCGTATTTAAACAAACCTCAGATCCCGTATTTCAGATTCCCTGGTTTTGAAGAAATAGAACGTAACGATATTGTTGTCTTCAACTGGCCCGTGGATACAGTTAGAAAATTCTTTGATAGATCTGGGAAACACTATAAAAAACCTGTAGATAAGAAATCTAATTATGTAAAAAGAGCTGTAGGTGTACCCGGGGATTCACTTTCAGTAGTAAATGGATATGTTCATATTAATGGTAAGCAATTAGAGCTACCAGAGAGGGCAAAACCTCAATTCTCCTATATTGGCAAAACTAAAGGTCAGCCATTCGACCCGTACAGTCTTTACAAACTTTATGACATTACCGATGGTTTTTCCTACAATCCTAACAATAATGCTTTTGGTATTCAGTCATTATCTGATGAAGCTTTTGAGCGATTTAAGAATCATCCTAATGTTGCCACAATAGAAAGGTATGTAGATTCAGCGGGAGTTAAAAACCCGAATGTCTTTCCTAATGACGGAAAACGCAATTGGAACAACGATAATTTGGGACCTATTTATATTCCGAAAAAAGGAGCAACCGTTGATATTACTCCTCAAAGTATGGCCTTTTATAAGGAGATTATTGAAACTTATGAAGGTTCAGAGTTTGGACTTGATAATACGCTAAAAATCAACGGAACCCAGGTTTTACTGAATGGACAACCTATAGAAACCTACACCTTTAAACAGGATTATTACTGGATGATGGGTGACAACAGGAATAATTCAGAAGATAGCCGGGTATGGGGTTACGTACCTGCAAATCATGTGGTAGGAAAGCCGGTTTTCATCTGGTTAAGTTGGGATTCTAATGCCAGCGGATTTGATAAAATACGATGGGATCGTGTTTTTACAACGGTTAAAGGGGATGGCGAACCAACTTCTTTCTTACCCTATTTCCTTATAATTCTGGTGATTTTCTTTGGATGGAAATATTTCAAAAAACGTAGAGAAGCCTAAATTACATGAAACCTGTTTTATTACATCCCTCCTATTTTGGACCTATAAGCCAATGGGTAACTCATGTGAATGCTGAAAAAGTTGTTTTTGAGAATGAAGATAACTATCAAAAACAAACCTATCGTAACCGAATGTATATTTACGATGCAAATGGCAAGCTAACCCTGAACATCCCCATAAAACATCGAGCCGCATTAGGTTTAAGCACAAAGGGACATCAGAAATATAAAGATATCCAGATTGAAAATGAATTTGACTGGCAAAAGCAACACTGGCGAGCTTTTAAGGCCTCTTATCAAACTTCTCCATTTTTTGAATTTTATGAGGATGAGTTATACCCCATTTATCATAAACCATTCAAATATCTAATGGATCTTAATTATAAGTGCATGGAGTTCGTGGCAGATTGTCTTCAAATAGATTTTAGTTTTGAAAAAACTGACGAATTCATTCGGAAGCCAGAAGACAAACTGAATTACAGAAATTTGGTAAATGCCAAATCTAATCAAGGCTTTAATAATACACCATATACGCAGGTTTTCGATGCGAAAGCCGGTTTTCTCCCAAATCTATGTATCCTGGATCTTATCTTTAATGAAGGGAATGCTGCTTTGAGTTATCTTGAAGAACAGGAATTAAAACTGGATCTTCGTTAAAACGGGATAGTGATCTGAATAATCCACTTCAAATTTCCTGAATTCATTAATGGTCATCTTATCTTCTATCAATAGAAAGTCTATACGCAGCGGAAAATAATTCAGTTTAAAGCTTTTCCCGAAACCTGAACCTGCTTCCAGAAATGCATCGTTGAACCTGTCATCCTGATTCACCAGATTATAGATATACGAAAAGCTCGTATTATTAAAATCACCGGCTACAACAGTATTATACGGTGATTTGGTTAGTTCTTTTCCCAAAGCCTCTGCCTGCTCCTGCTGAAGTGAAAAGCCGTACCCAATACGCCCAAGCAGTTTTTTTGAGTCTTCTTTCTGAAGATCATCTATTCCCGGCTTGATATTTAAAGACTGAAAGTGCACATTGAAAACACGCACCGTATCCTTCTTTACCACAATATCTGCATAAATGGCATTATTGTTTCCCTGTTGAGGAAAATCAAGGGAAGCCTGATTGATAATAGGATACTTTGAGAAGATTGCCGACCCAAATTCCGCATTCTTACCTTTCAGTTTTACGTATTCATATGGATATATTTTTGCCAGTTCAGCTGCTCCTATATAGTGCTCCTGAACACAAAGAATATCTGGATTCTGCTCCTTTATAAAATTGGTTATTTTTTCAGGAATATCCTTTCTTTCAGACCACTCGTAGGCATTGAACATTCTTACATTATAACTCATCAGTGAAAGGTCTGAAACCTGTTCCTTATCGGTTTCAGCTCCGGAAAATTTCACAAAACTGCTCACATAATTATAGCCAAGAATAAGAACGATTAGCGATAATAAAACCTGCCTTTTTGTTCTGAAAATCCAGTAAACAAGAAATAAAGCATTTAAAATGATAAGCACCGGTACTCCAAGACTTAGAACAGAAAGCAATGGAAATGTTTTAGGCGGAATAAGAGGTAGTAAATATGAAAAAAGCAGCGCTGTCGCTGCAAAGGAATTCAGAATAAAAATGAATTTATCAAAGAGGCCCAACTTCTTCATTTAATCTTCTTTACCTGCTTGAAATAAAAAGTCCTTTTCTTCTTTATTTAAACTTTCGTAGCCACTTTTACTAATTTTATCTAGAATTGCATCTACTCGTTTTTGCTTCTCGTTCTTGTCAAAATTACTTTTAGTTCTTTGCTGCTTCGTAGCTCTTTTTCCTGTACGATGTACCGTTTTCATCTTTGCTTTGCGCTCCTTTGGTTTAAAAAGTGAAACCAGAGAATCCATGATATTTTCAAACCATTTTCCAATATCATTCCCTTTCTTTAATTGATTGGTATATAGATAACCCAGGCTGGCACCACCAAGATGCGCAAGATGTCCCCCAGCATTGCCCATGGGGATCTGGATAATATCTATCACCACTAAAAAAGCTGCGATCCACCAAAACTTTATGCTGCCAATCAACATTAATCTAACCCTCATATTGGGAATATGAGCTGCGATCCCTATTAAAACAGCCATCACCCCTGCAGAAGCTCCCATGAGATAAGAACGCCCGGTGCCCTGAAATGCAGGAAAAAGGTTATAGCTCAACATATATACTAAAGCCCCAATAATCACTCCCAGAAAATAGTAGTTGAGTAATTTTTTAGGTGAGAAATAATTTAAAAAATAGATTCCGGAGAAATAGAGAATCAACATATTAGATAAAATATGCCAGATCCCACTATGCAAAAATGAATAAGTGATAATAGACCAGGGTTTCAGTAGAAACTCCATAGGTTCTTTTGGGAAAACAAACCATTGCACCAGGAAATCAGACGGAAACTGAAACAGAAATGCGACCGTCTTTAACAGGAAGAACAATATAAAGACCAGCACATTAATTGCAATGAGCTTTTCAGTGACCGTAGCGGTCTGGATCTTATATCTAATTCTATCTGATGATCTCATTAATACCAGCGATTATCGTTAAACTGATTCTTTTTCCAATAATACATCATTATAAAGCCAAATAATGCACCTCCAATGTGTGCGAAGTGTGCAATAGACCCACCAAATAAAGAATATCCCGTAAAGCCCGAAAACAAATCTAATGCAATTAATCCGGGAATAAAATACTTCGCTTTAATTGGTACTGGTACAAAGAGCAGAAATAACTCCACATTTGGAAACATCATCCCAAAAGCCACCAGGACTCCGTAGATCGCTCCAGATGCTCCTACTGCAGGATTCGAGAAAGCACTTAACATAGAACGTAAAGTCCCTTCATCTATTCCCTCCGGTATCCTGAATCTATTGGAGGCATAAGCCTGCTCAATAAAATTCATGATCTCTGGGGGAGTCCAGCCTAGTTCCAGTAATCCGTTAAAACCTTTTTGATATGCATAAAAATTAACCAGCGTATGCAATAACGCCGCCCCTATTCCTGCTGAAAAATAGAAAAATATAAAACGTTTTTTACCCAGCATTTGCTCTATAGGACTTCCAAAAGCCCAAAGTGCATACATATTAAAAAGAATATGCATAAACCCACCATGCATAAACATGTGACTTACTATTTGCCAAAACTGAAAATTTGGATTTTTTATAAACCATAACGCGAAATACTCGTAAGCAACGTCACCAATTAACTGGCTACCAATAAAGAATATTACATTTATAATCAGGAGAACCTTTACGGTTTCTGTCATTCTTCCCATCAGGCAAATTTTTTATCGAGTTCATCTACAGATAAGGTAGTGAACACGGTTTTATTAAAAGGACTAAGCGCCGGTTCTTTACAGGCAAATAATCGGTTTACAATATGTTGTTGTTCTGCTGAATTTAGTAAAGTTCCTGAACGTACTGCCATAGAATTCGCTAAAGACTTTGCCAGAAGATCTGTTTGTGAAAATCCATTATCTGGCACATCTTTTTCAAAATCAGCGATCAATTGTTCCAGCAATATCTCTACTTCACTTTCTGAAATTAAAGTGGGAATTCCACTAATTTCAACTTCATCCTTATTGATTGCCGAAAAAATAAATCCTGTTTGTTCCAGCGATTCTTTGATCTCTTTTAACATCTCAACTTCATGAGAATTATATTGAAGTCTTAAAGGAAATAAAAGCTGCTGACTCACTGCAGATGAGACTGTTATATTCTTAAGAAGTTCTTCATAAAGCACCCTTGTATGTGCTCTATGCTGATCTATGACTAAAATCCCGCTTTTCAAGGTAGAAACAATATATTTTTTCTGAACCTGAAAGGTCGATTTTTCTGTTTGTTCTTCCCTGGCCCCGAACAAGTTACCAGTCACCTCTTCACTCTCAAATTCAATCTGATGAACATCTACTTCTGTATCGGTTTCAGACTGCATTCCAGAGTAGATGCTCTCCCATTCCGCAGGTTTATCTTTTCTGAAATTAGTTCCACCCGAAAACTGCATTCTTGAGCTTCCTTCATTTTGAAAAGGATTAAAGTTTCGATCTACTTCAACCTGAGGTGCATCAGCCTCCTTATTTTTATAATTATACGGGGTATCCAATTCAGAATCTCTTTCAAAATCCAGCATTGGAGCCACATTAAATTGACCAAGGCTATGTTTTATAGAACTTTTCAAGATCGCATATAATGCATGCTCATCATCGAACTTGATCTCGGTCTTAGTTGGGTGAATATTAATATCTATAGATCTGGGATCTACTTCCAGGTAAAGAAAGTAACTGGGATAGCTCTTATCTTTTAACAGACCTTCAAAGGAAGCTGTAACAGCATGATTTAAATATGGGCTTTTAATAAACCTGTCATTTACAAAAAAGAACTGCTCTCCACGGCTCTTTTTAGCAAATTCAGGTTTTCCAACAAATCCTGAGATCTTTACAATTTCAGTATCTTCTTCAACCGGAACTAATTTTTCATTGGTCTTTCCTCCAAGTATATTAGTTATTCGCTGTCTAAAGTTCGTGATAGGCAGTTGAAATAACTCATTCCCGTTATGTGTCAATGAAAACCCAATATCTGGGTGCGCCAAAGCTACCCTTTGAAATTCATCAATGATATGGCGTAATTCCACATTATCAGATTTCAGGAAATTTCGGCGTGCCGGAATGTTATAAAAAAGGTTCTTTACACTAATACTGGTTCCACTGGGAGTCACACAAGCTTCCTGGGAGCTTACCTGGCTACCTTCTACCTTAAGGCAGGTACCAACTTCATCGTTTGCTGTCTTTGTACGTAATTCCACATGGGCAATTGCGGCAATAGAAGCCAGCGCCTCGCCACGAAAACCTTTGGTTTTAAGAGAAAAAAGATCATCGGCAAGTTTAATTTTAGAAGTTGCATGCCTTTCAAAGCTCATCCTGGCATCTGTAAGACTCATCCCTATTCCATTGTCAACAATCTGGACCAGTGTTTTACCGGCGTCTTTGATCACCACCTGGATAAGGCTTGCTTTTGCGTCTATTGAATTTTCCAGAAGTTCTTTTATTACTGAAGCCGGACGTTGCACTACTTCACCCGCAGCGATCTGGTTGGCAACATGATCGGGCAACAGTTGAATTATGTCACTCATTTAACGGGGATTCGAGAAAATGGATAAATCAAAATCTAATATCCACAGACAAATGAAAAGTAAAATAACAATAATGTAAACCACGCGTCTGTTTATACTTCGGTTCCCTCTGGTACGGCTTGACTCTCTTGCTTCAGCCCACTGAGAACCAAAATCTATCGCATTGGTGGTCTCTCTGTATTTATTGAATTTAGAATCAAAATCATAGATGTTACCGGCATCCTTGCCCTTGTAGTACCTGGGCGTATAGTTATACCTGGTGTTTTTTCTGATTTTGTTAAAATTGATTTTCAAAACTGTAGATTGTTTGCTGATCCAAATTTACTCAAAATGCTTCAAAATTCCGAAGTCTTGGAGTATTAATAAAGAAAGCAATAACAATGCCGTTTTGAAGGCTGTAAAATAAACGAAACTAGCCCTTATAGAATTTGGCGTCCTTTCTAAGTTGCGCCATCTTAATGGCTGCTATTGCCGCTTCAGTTCCTTTATTGCCATGTTTTCCACCGCTCCGCTCTCGGGATTGCTCTATATTATTATCGGTAAGCACACAAAAGATCACGGGAATATCTGCCTGGACATTCAGGTCTTTAATACCCTGAGTTACGCCATCACAAACAAAATCAAAGTGTTTTGTCTCTCCCTGGATCACATTTCCCACAGCAATAATCGCATCCAGCATTTCAAAGCTTTCCTGCATTTTTTTACAACCGTAGATAAGCTCAAAACTTCCCGGGACATTCCAGCGTACGATATTTTCTTTCTGAACGCCATTTTCTATCCAGGCATCAAATGCTCCCTGGAAAAGTCCTTCAGTGATCTCATCATTCCACTCAGAAACAACAATCCCAAACCGAAAATCTTTCGCGTTTGGGATTGTATTTTTATCGTATTGTGAAAGGTTCTTACCTTTTGTAGCCATAAGTTAGTTTTTCATCGCGCGGGCCTGACCAAGATAAATTGGTACCTTGTCTGCCTCTGGAGTTTCAGAATATTCATCTTCTATTTGAAGAAGATATTCTTCTGCAGCATCTGCTTCTCCTAAATTGATCGCTGTAATTGCCGCTTTTAATAAGAATCTTGGGGTTGTGAATGAATTTGCTCTCATTTCTGCAGCTTTTTCATAATAACCTAAGGCTTCCTCAGGTTGCTCAAGTTGCATAAAAGCATCTCCGATTCCTCCTGCAGCCAAAGCTGAAAATATCTCATCATCACTGCTAAATTCTTCCAGCTGCTCGATAGCTTCCTGATACTTTCCTGTTCTTAGGTAAGCGAATCCGGCATTGTAATGCGCGAGGTTTGCAGCATCGGTTCCACCATAATTATCAATAATGTCTAAAAATCCGTATTTACCTTCACCTCCATTTAACGCAAGGTTGTATAAAGAGTCACTTTGTGCTCCGGTTGCTCTTAAAGCAGAAGCCATGTAGTTCTCTGCCTGCGCCATTTCGTTTGCAGCCTCATTTTGATTTGGCTCATGGATAAAACGGTTATAACCTAAATATCCTAAAACGGCAACGATGGCAACCCCAACAATAATATAGATATATTTCTGATTGTCGGCGACCCAGGTTTCAGTCTTACTTGCTCCCTCATCTAAAGTATTAAAAACTTCTGCAGTGGTAGATTCCTGTTCTGCGGTTTGTTCTCTTTCCTCCTTGTTGGAAGGCTTGTATCCTCTTTTCTTATACGTTGCCATAAAAAATTTTTAATGCGTGGCAAAAATATAATTTTTTGTGAAAATTAAAAGATAAAATATTTGTATTTTTTGAATAATTTAGAGTCCTTTTGCGACTCAATACTACTTCAATCGAATAATGAATTTCCGGCTGAAACACAGCGATTTATGCATTTAAAAAATCTAAGCCTGCTTAATTATAAGAATCTTAAGACGGCTGAATTTGATTTCGATGAAAAGATCAACTGCCTGGTTGGGAATAACGGGGTGGGAAAAACGAACGTTCTGGACAGTATTTATCACTTATCATTCGGAAAGAGTTATTTTAATCCTATCACCTCTCAGAACATCAATCATGATTCCGACTTTTTCGTTGTGGAGGGTGAATTCGAAAAAAATGAGAAATCTGAAAAGATCCTAGCCAGCGCCAAAAAGGGTCAGAAGAAGATCATTAAGCGCAATAATAAAGCATATGACAAGGTAAGCGATCATATCGGCTTTATTCCTACGGTCATCATTTCACCGGCAGACAGGGACCTTATCATTGAAGGATCTGAAACCCGGAGAAAGTTTATGGACGGCGTGATATCACAAAGCGATCAAGCCTACCTTAATAAGCTTCTACAGTACACCAAACTGGTTTCGCAGCGAAATTCGCTTTTAAAATATTTCGCCGCCAATAATACTTTTGAAAGAGATACGCTGGAAGTATATAATCTACAAATGAGTAGCCTTGGACAGGATCTTTTTGAAAAACGCAAAGAATTTTTAAAAGAATTTATTCCTATTTTCAATAAAAGGTATGCCGATATTACCAATAACAAGGAGATAGTTGATATCAATTATAAAAGTCAGCTTTTTGATAAATCACTCTCTAATCTTTTAGAGGAAAATCTTCAGAAAGATATGGCTTTGCAATATACTTCTGTAGGAACGCATAAAGATGACCTGAGTTTCGAGATCGAAGGTCACCCAATTAAGAAATTTGGTTCCCAGGGCCAGCAAAAATCTTTCTTAATCGCTTTGAAACTGGCTCAATTCGATTTTATCAAAAAAATAAGCAAAGTAAACCCTATTCTACTACTAGATGATATTTTTGATAAACTGGATGAGAACCGGGTTGCCCACATCGTTGCCCTCGTAGCGACCGATGAACTGGGGCAGATTTTTCTAAGTGACACTCATGCTGATAGGACCGAAAAAGTAGTTAAAAGCAGTAATCAATCCTATAAAATATTCAAGCTTTGAAAAAACTGATCCTTTTATTTTCAATTTTCGCCATGGTGGCCTGCTCAAATAATGATCCTCAGGAACAACTTAAGAAGCTCAACGGTTACTGGCAAATTGAAAAAGTAGAAATTGAAAATGATTCTGTAGTGGAATATAGCTTGAGTCAGTATATCGACTATATTGAAATCAATGAATCGGTTGGATTCAGAAAAAAACTAAAACCGAAAATCGACGGTGGTTTTATTCAAGCTTCTAACGATTCAGAAAAGATCACTGCGAAAATTGAAGGAAATAATCTTATACTCTATTACTCCACCCCTTTTGCTGAGTGGAAAGAAAAAGTTCTGGAAGTTACAGACGAGAAATTAGTTATTTTAAACCGGGACGATAAAAAATACTACTACGATAAATATGAACCATTACTAAGCCAGGATGAAGAAAAGACGAAAGAATGAAGAAATGAAACTCGGGGATTTATTAAAGAGTTTCGTGGATGAGAACAAACTGGATAAAAAAGGACTCAACCAGGTAAAGGTTAGAGATGTCTGGAACAGCCAGATGGGTCCTGCGATTCAAAAATACACCACAGGATTAAAACTGAAAAATGACACACTTTTCGTTCAACTTAGCTCCTCTGTTCTTAGGGAAGAATTGAGTTATGGAAAAGAGAAGATCATTAGAAACCTTAACGAGGAAATGGGACAGGAACTTATTTCTAAACTGGTTTTAAGATAAGTAAGCCTTTAAAATACAAATCCAATGAGTCATAAAGTTAAAATCTTCCTGATCTATTTCGTTTCTTTCATCGTGATTTTCACAATAGTCAGATATTTGATCGGTTTAATTATTCCACAAATGGAGCATCTCTATTTAATGATCACAGCAGCGATCATAACCGTGGTACTTTCCCCCAGGCTGGACAAGGATCAAAATGGCAGATATGTATTAAAATCTGTTTTCCGTAAGGAGCCGCTTATCAAATAGCATTTTAAAAAAGGTACTGCTATAAATTCAGGGTGATGTATTAAAAACCATTCCCAAGAAGCTTAGCGACAGAAGCGTTCTGTTGTTTCACTCCATAAATTGAGAGTGCGTCGCTTCGCTCGCAGTAACCTTTAAACTTAGGCTTTATAAACTTCGACTGCACTCAGTTTGACAGTTTTATTTAAAAAAACCTTATCCTGGTGAACTTTAAAAAAAGACATAAAAAAAACCGGACTTCGACAGGCTCAGTCCGGTTTTTTATAACAATATGTTTTCTACTTAAAACATTTCTCTACCTGCAAAATGGAAAGCACCTTCAATTTGTGCATTCTCATCGCTGTCACTTCCGTGAACCGCATTTTCTCCAATGCTCGTAGCGTATTTTTTTCTGATAGTTCCTTCAGCAGCATCTTCTGGATTTGTAGCTCCAATTAACGTTCTGAAATCTTCTACCGCGTTATCTTTTTCAAGAATAGCGGCAACGATAGGACCACGAGTCATGAATTCTACCAATTCCCCGAAGAATGGACGCTCATTATGTACTGCATAAAAAGTCTCCGCATCTCTCTGAGTCATTTGTGTAAGCTTCATCGCTACAATTCTAAAGCCTGAAGCGGTGATCTGGTCTAATATTCCACCAATATGCCCGTTCTCTACTGCATCTGGCTTAATCATGGTGAATGTTCTATTATCTGCCATTGTATGGTTTTTAAATTTGGTGCAAAAATAAATAATTACTTTCCATATACAAGTGCTTTAAGCTTTTATGTTGATTTACTGAATTTCAAGGAATTTCCTGATGATCTAAATCCTCCTTTTCTATCTTAGTAAAATGAATTAAACAGGCTTCGTTTTAATTTTTAGCAAAGAATTTTAAAGCATGCTATATTTCTCAAGTCCTATTAAATTGTATATTTAGCCCCTACTATGATAGACACAAGAATACTGGAAATAACGGCTGAACTGGCAAAAGCCGAAAATATAGTAATAGTCCCGCACAAAGGCCCAGATGGTGATGCGATGGGATCTTCGCTTGGACTTATGCATTTTTTAAGGGACAAAGGTCATAATGCCATAGTGGTAGCCCCGAATGATTATCCTCATTTTCTCAAATGGTTACCTGGAAGTGACGAGGTTATTATTTACGAATCTAACAAAGAGAAGGCCGATGCAGTTATTGCAGAAGCTCAGATTGTGTTTACCCTGGATTTCAATAACCTTTCAAGATGTGGTTTAATGCAGGATTCGCTCCTGGCATCAGATGCCGTTTTTGTTATGATAGATCACCATCAGGAACCTTCAGATTATGCGAACTATACCTATAGTGATTCTGAGATGAGTTCTACCTGCGAAATGGTGTACAAATTCATCGATAAATTAAGAGCCAGTAAAAAGATCACTCCGGAAATCGCTACCTGTCTTTATACAGGGATCATGACAGATACTGGATCTTTTCGTTTTGCATCTACCTCCAGTGATACGCATAGGGTAATTGCCGATCTTATTGATAAAGGAGCTGGAAATGCTCAAATTCATAATAATATCTATGATACCAATTCTGAAAATAAGTTACAATTATTAGGTACGGCGCTTCAGAATTTAAAGGTTATCAAAGAACTAAGAACCGCATATATAAGTTTATCCCAGGAAGAACTTGATAAACATAACTTTAAAAAAGGAGATACAGAAGGTTTTGTAAACTATGGCCTTTCACTGGATGGAATCATCTTTGCCGTTATATTTATTGAAAAGGAGAATGAAGACCTTATAAAAATATCTTTCAGATCCAAAGGTGATTTTAATGTAAATAAATTTGCTCGGGCCCATTTTGAAGGTGGCGGACATATTAATGCTGCTGGCGGAAAAAGCAATATTTCGCTGAACGATACGATCGTAAAATTCAATAAAATCTTATTTGAATATTCTGAAGAGCTAAAAAAATGAAAACTTTAAATTTATTACTTCTAGTTCTATTCGTTGTGGGCTGTAAAACCCCTGAAGCCAGAAGACCTGTTTCCCAAAGCAGTGGTTCATATATTGATGAATCGGTAGAAAGAAACAAGGAAATGATCGCAAAGGAGGAAGACTATATTAAAAAGGTAATGGGAGCGAATTCAGATACCCAATATCTTACCTCAGCCGATGGTTTCTGGTATTACTACAATGAAAAGTCAACCGACAGCCTGAATACCAGAACACCTCAATTTGGGGATGTAGTGGTTTTTGATTATTCCATTTCCAGTATTGAAGGAGAACCTATCTATGCCGAAGGAGAAAAACCTACGCGTGAATATGCCATAGACAAAGAAAAACTATTTACCGGATTGAGACAGGGATTAAAATTGATGAAAGAAGGAGAAACTGTAAGTTTTCTTTTTCCTTCTCACAAAGCTTTCGGTTATTACGGCGATAAAGATAAAATTGGAAGTAATGCTCCAATTATGGCAAAGGTGACTTTGCATACTATAAAAGAAGAATCAAATAACGAGATCAATAATTAAGGATGGAATGAGCATGAAAAGATCTGGATAGTCACCAGAATAATTATTGCGAATTACATCTTAAAAACAGAAAAATCAAAAATTACAGATGAAAACAAAAAGCTTTTTTTTACTATTTACACTAGCCCTGGCACTATTTTCCTGCAATGATGAGTACCCTGAATTGGAAGACGGAATGTATGCCGAATTCAATACTTCAATGGGACCTGTTATTGCCGAACTTTATTTTGAAGAAACACCCATGACTGTGGCCAGTTTTGTTTCTCTTGCCGAGGGTACAAGTAAAATGGCAGATAGTACTTACAAGGACAAAAAATATTATGACGGACTTATTTTTCACCGTGTGATCGACGGATTTGTGATCCAGGGTGGAGATCCTACCGGAACTGGAAGTGGTGGCCCGGGTTACAAATATCCAGATGAATTTGTAGATTCTTTAAGTCACGATTCTAAAGGAATCCTTTCTATGGCAAACGCCGGTCCTGGTACCAACGGAAGTCAGTTTTTTATCACCTTAGGTCCTGTTAATCAACTAGACGGAAAACATACTGTTTTCGGAAAAGTAGTAAAAGGTCAGGATGTAGTAGATTCTATTGGAAAAGTAGAGACAGGTCCTCGTGATCGCCCGGTTAAAGATGTTACCATGAATGAGGTGAACATTATCAGAAAAGGAAGCGCGGCGAAAAATTTTGAGGCTCCCAAAGTTCTTGAAGGTGAATTAGCAGCTATTGAAGCTGAAAAAGAAGCTGAAACCAAAAAAATGGAAGAAATGGCTTCTAAAAAGAATGAAGAGTTTAATGCTTTGAAGGAAAAAGCAGATTCTTTAGATAGTGGAATAAAGATCTATTTTGAAAATAAAGGAGAAGGTGAAAAACCTAAAAACGGGCAAACAGTAACTGTAAATTATGAAGGTTATTTCGCCAACGGAACCCTTTTCGACACGAATAACAAAGAATTGGCTCAACAAACTGGCGTTTACGATCATCGCAGGGATACCGGCGGTGGATATGGTCCAATGCCTACCGTATATGGCCCTGATGCACCGATGATTCCAGGGTTTAAAGAAGCACTACAGCAGATGAATGTTGGAGACGAGGCAGTTGTATTTATCCCAAGCGCGATGGGTTATGGTGAAAGAGGTGCAGGAAGTGTAATTCCTCCCAATACAGATCTCATCTTTAGAATTGAGATGGTAGAAATAGTAGATAATGCTAAATAGAGGAATTAATAACTAAAAAAATCCCCTTGCGAAAGCAAGGGGATTTTTTTTTCAAATATCTTCTAAATTAATTCTCTGGAATATTCTTTAATACTTCAAGTAAGAATTTCCAGTATTTCTGAGCAGATTTAATGCTGGCCCTTTCATCTGGAGAATGAGCCCCCCTAATGGTTGGTCCAAAAGAGATCATATCCATATTGGGATAATGACTACCTATAATCCCACATTCCAGTCCTGCATGGCAGGCAGCAATATCAGCTTTTTCTCCATTTACTCGTTGGTAGATCTCATCCAGGGTCTTCAGGATCGCTGAATTACTATTTGGTGCCCATCCTGGATACTCCCCCGATAATTTTACCTCAAAACCTGCAAGTTCAAAAACAGCTGTCAATGAGTTAGCGAGATCATTTTTATTGGACTCAACTGAACTTCGGGTTAAACATTTTATATGTACCTCTCCATCTTTAAGGATAACCTTTGCTACATTATTAGAAGTCTCCACCAGACCTTCAATTTCCGGGCTCATTCTATAAACACCGTTATGTGCTCCCGCTAATGCCAGCAGTACTTCACGTTGAGATCTAAGGTCCATCACAGGATTTTGAGAGGTAGACCTTTGCACATCTATAGAAAGATTGGGTTCTAAAGTAGCATATTCAGATTTTATATCTTTTGCTCTCAATTCAAACTCCTTCTTAAAACTCTCTTCTTCAGTATCAGGAATTGCAATTATTGCTTCACTTTCTCTTGGGATCGCATTTCGTAAACCTCCGCCATTTATTTCTGAAATTCTCATTTTAAGTCCTTCCGAAGTATTTATAAGCAAACGGTTCATCAGTTTATTAGCATTTCCCAGACCTTTGATGATGTCCATCCCGGAATGACCTCCCATTAAACCTTTCACTTTAATCGAATAGCTTCGATAAGTTTCCGGCATTTTTTCCTCTTCATATTTCTTAGTGGCTGTAATATCAACTCCACCGGCGCAACCAATTCCTATCTCATCATCCTCCTCAGTGTCAAGGTTCAGTAAAATATCTCCTTCCAACAGATCTGGACTCAAACCTTTAGCTCCGGTCATCCCGGTTTCTTCGTCAATAGTAAATAATGCTTCGATGGCAGGGTGCTCTATAGAATCACTTTCAAGAATCGCCATCATCGTAGCCACCCCTAGACCATTATCTGCTCCAAGGGTAGTTCCCTTTGCACGAACCCAGTCTCCATCTACGTGCATTTCTATTCCCTGAGTATCAAAATCAAAATCGGTATCATTATTCTTTTGATGAACCATGTCCAGGTGAGCCTGTAAAACGATCTTTTTTCGGCTTTCCATCCCTTTGGTTGCAGATTTGTAGATCACAACATTCCCAACACTATCCACTTCCGTCTTAAGATCAAGGTTATTCCCGAAATTCTTAATGAATTCTATAACTCGTTCTTCTTTTTTGGATGGTCTTGGAACAGCGTTCAGATCAGCGAATTTATTCCACAATACTTTGGGTTCCAGCGCCCTTATTTCTTCATTCATTACTCTATATTTTGGTATCTTCACAAAGGTATTCGATTTTACGGAACTCTAAAATTTGAAGCCTGCTGAATATTTGTATTTTTAAGCCGTGAAGAGAAAATCCACCCTCCTGTTAGCAATTTTATTACCGGTACAAATTATAGGTATCAACATACTTGCTGGCCATTCTAATTTTGTTGAAGAATATTACTCTAATGGTTTATATCCCGCTATTTCCAAAATAATGCGCTATAGTCTGGGATTCATCCCATTTTCCCTTGGCGATTTTCTATACGCCGCACTAATTATTCTTTTGATCATATGGTTGATTAGAAGAGTTAGTCAAAAATTCAGAAATCCAAGGGTCTGGATTCCTGATGCTTTGGCTTGTCTTTCCATCATCTATTTTTGTTTTCATTTATTCTGGGGCTTTAATTATTACAGGCTTCCTCTTCATAAAACCCTGGAAATAGAAAATGAGTATACTACTAAAAAACTAATTGCATTAAGCGAAACACTAATTGAAAGATCGAATCAGCTTCATTTAGAATTAGCCGAAAATGATTCAGTGAAAGTTGAATATGAGTATACTAAAAGTGAGCTGTTTGATATTACGCTTAAAGGTTATAAGCATATTCAAAAGGAATTTCCAGAACTAACTTACAATGGCCCGGCCTTAAAGCGTTCTTTATACAGTCTACCGCTCACCTATATGGGTTTTAACGGATACCTGAATCCGCTAACTAACGAAGCTCAGGTTAATACGCTAATTGTTCCATATAAAATACCAACTACGGCGAGCCATGAAGTAGGCCATCAATTAGGCTTTGCTAAAGAAAATGAAGCAAATTTTGTTGCCTGCCTGGTAACGATGAATCATCCAAATAAAAAATTCAGGTATTCCGGATATACTTTTGCACTTAGTTATTGTTTGAGTGAGCTTTATAGACGTGATCAGGTCAAGGCAGAAGAACTCATCGCGACCATGAATAAAGGGATTCTAAAAAACTACCAGGAAGTTGACGATTTCTGGCGACAGCACACCAATCCATTCGAGCCTGTTTTCAAAGCCACTTATAACAGATATCTCATTGTGAACAATCAGTCAGACGGGATGAAAAGTTACAGCTACGTAGTCGCCTTACTGGTAAATTATTTCGATGACACTCGAAACGCACTATAATTGCTCTGGATTTATTCAAATTTTAGTACTTTAAGGCTCTTAAAATTTTGAGCAATCTTATTTCACCTAAAACCACCTATTATTTATGAAATTAAAATTACTGCTTTTGGGAGTTTTCCTTTGCATTTTTTCGGTGCAAGCTCAGGAATACTTTCCAAAAAATGATGGTGTAAAAACCCGAAATACCAATTACACTGTATTCAAAAATGCCAAAATCCATGTGGATCCTCAAACAGTGATCAACAATGGAATGTTTGCCATACGAGAAGGAAAAATTACTGCAGTTGGCAAGTCAATAAATATTCCAAAGAACAGTATGGTAATCGATCTGAAAGGAAAAGAAGTCTATCCTTCTTTTATAGATCTTTACAGCGACTTCGGGATCCCAAAACCTAAAAGGGCTGAAGGCGGAAATGGTCCGCAATATGATGCTTCCCGTGAAGGTTATTACTGGAATGATCATATTAGACCCGATACTGATGCTGTTGCACAATTCAGCTTTGATGCTAAAGAAGCTAAAAAATATCATAAAGCAGGCTTTGGTGTTGTAAATACACATGTTCCAGATGGTATCATCAGAGGTACCGGGATGTTGGTAGCGCTTACTCCCGAAGTTAGCGAAGGAGACCGTATCCTGAATGACAGGTCTTCACAATATCTTTCTTTTGATAAGAGTGTTCAGTCAAGACAATCTTACCCAACTTCTATTATGGGCACCATGGCACTACTTCGCCAGACATATCTTGATGCCGACTGGTATTCTAAAGGAAATGCAGATAATAAAGATCTTGCTTTAGAGGCTTTAAATGACAATAAGAATCTTGTTCAGATCTTTACAGCAGATAATCTTTTAAATGAGCTGAGAGCAGATAAAGTTGGGGATGAATTTGGAGTTCAGTATGTAATCGTTGGTAGCGGAAACGAATACCAGCGACTCGATAAGATTAAAGCTTCGAATGCGACCTATATTGTTCCTTTAAAATTTCCAGAAGCTTACGATGTGGAAGATCCTTATCTCACTGGTTATCTAAGCCTCGAAGAAATGAGAGAATGGAACCAGGCACCGGCAAACCTCAAAATGCTTTCTGAAAACAAGGTTCCATTTACTATCACCACTCACTCTATAGATGCTGAAAAAGATTTCAGAAACAATCTTCTAAAAGCTATCGAGTACGGTTTGAGCAAAGAAGCTGCTTTGGCTTCTCTTACCACCGTTCCTGCGAAAACGATTGGACAATCTGGTAAACTAGGGACTATACAGGAAGGAGCCTGGGCAAACTTCATAATTACTTCAGGTGATTTTTTCGAAAAAGAAACCATTTTATATGAAAACTGGATCCAGGGTGAAAAGAATGTTCTTGAAAGCATGGACATTACTAATATTACCGGAAACTATGATCTAAAGGTAGATGGAAAAACTTATCAGCTGGATATTACCGGTGAAGCCTCAAAACCTAAGGCCGAAGTAAAAATGGGAGAAACCAAAATTGGTTCAAAATTGAGTTTTGACAACAATTGGATGAATCTTTTACTTTCTTCTCCAGACACAACTAAAACAGAATTTATAAGACTGGTAGCAAATGTTCCGGCTCCAAGTAATTCTATTTCGGGAAAAGCTATTCTGGCTAATGGGAATGAAACCTCATTTCAGGCTACAAAGAATTCTGAAGCTGATAAAGAGAAAAAGGAAAAAGACAAAGAGTCTGAAACTCCAAAAGTAGCATCGGTCACCTATCCTAATATTGCTTACGGTTTCAAGGAAAAACCAAAGCAGGAAAATGTACTTTTTAAGAATGCTACGGTTTGGACGAGCGAGGATGAGGGAGTATTAGAGAACACAGATGTACTTGTAAAAAATGGAGAAATTGTACGTATTGGACAGGATTTAAATGCCAGTGGAGCCAGAGTAATCGATGCTACAGGAAAACACTTAACTGCCGGGATCATAGATGAACATTCACATATAGCAGCTTCAGATATTAATGAAGCCGGACACAATTCTTCAGCTGAAGTGAGTATGGAAGACGTTATAGATCCTACTGATATTGGGATTTACAGAGATCTGGCCGGTGGGGTTACCACTATTCAGCTGTTACATGGTTCAGCCAATCCAATTGGAGGCCGTTCAGCTATTTTGAAACTGAAATGGGGAGAATCTGCAGATGATCTCATCTTTGAGCAGGCACCGCCATTTATAAAATTTGCTCTCGGTGAAAACGTAAAACAATCTAACTGGAGTGGGAATCGTTTTCCTCAAACCAGGATGGGTGTTGAGCAGGTATTTATAGACTACTTTAGTCAGGCTAGAGCTTACGAAGCAAAAAAGAAAAGCGGTGGAGATTTCAGAAAAGATATTGAAATGGAAACTCTTGTAGAGATTTTGAATGGCGAACGCTTTGTTAGCTCCCACTCGTACATACAAAGTGAGATCAATATGTTGATGAAAGTTGCAGAGCAATTCGATTTCAACATCAATACGTTTACACATATTCTGGAAGGATATAAAGTGGCCGATAAAATGAAACAACATGGCGTTGGCGCTTCCACATTTTCTGACTGGTGGGCCTATAAATACGAGGTAAATGACGCGATCCCCTATAATGCCTCTATCATGAATAATGTTGGGATCACGGTTGCTATTAACAGCGATGATGGTGAAATGAGCCGAAGACTAAACCAGGAAGCTGCAAAAAGTGTAAAATATGGTGGAATGAGCGAGGAAGATGCCTGGAAAATGGTAACGATCAATCCCGCCAAACTTTTACATGTAGATGAGCTTGTGGGAAGTATAAAACCAGGAAAACAGGCAGATCTTGTTCTCTGGAACGATCATCCTCTTTCCATCTATGCAAAACCAGAAAAGACAATGATAGAAGGTGTATTCTATTTTGATATAGATCGTGATAAGCAAATGAGAGAAGAGATCAAAAAAGAACGTAACGAACTTATCGGTCAGATGCTGCAAGCCAAGAACAGCGGAGTGAAGACTCAACCTGTCACCAAGAAAGAAAAGCAACATGTTCACTGTGATCTTTTAGAACAGGTTCAATAAAATTGAAAAGAAAATGAAAAGATTCAATAAATATATTTTAATAGCGCTACTGGTAGTTTCCAGTAACAGTTTCGCTCAGCAAACACCTGCGGAAAAACAATCGGAACCCATTACCATTGTTGGAGCTACGGCACATTTAGGAAATGGCGAGATTATTGAAAATAGCCTTATCATCTTTAAAGATGGGGTTATTACCGAAGTAATCGCAGCAAATTTAACCAAGCAACAATATCCCGGAAAGATCATTAACGCTGAAGGCAAACATGTATATCCGGGAATTATCGCCCCAAACTCAACCCTTGGATTGGTGGAGATCGCTGCGGTAAAAGCAACGGAAGATGATGATGAAATGGGAGAAATGCTTCCTAACGTAAGAAGCCTGATCGCATATAATGCAGAGAGTAAGATCGTAGAGTCCATGAGACCAAATGGTGTGCTTTTAGGGCAAATCGTTCCAAGAGGCGGCCTCATCTCTGGTACCTCATCTATTGTACAGTTCGATGCCTGGAACTGGGAAGATGCGGTGGTAAAAGAAAATGATGCAATTCATATTAACTGGCCAGATGCTTTTAGAAGAGGTCGCTGGTGGAGAGACGAAGATCCTGGGCTTACTGCTAATAAAGAGTATAAGGAAAACGTACAAAAATTGTCAGATTTCTTTGCATCTTCAAAGGCGTATCTTGCTGGAGATAGGGATTATAAAAACCTTCAACATCTTGCTATGGATTCTATATTCAACGGAAATAAAAAAGTTTTTGTTCATGTAGATGGTGAAAAGGAAATCATGGACGTAATTCAATTCAAAAAAGAACAGGGTATTGAAAGTTTGGTCATTGTTGGAGGCTACGATGCATTGGGTGTCGCAAAAGAATTAAAAACTAATGACATTCCTGTCCTTGTTAACCGTCCACACAGCACCCCAAATAAAGCTTATGAGGACTATGACTATCCCTATAAGATGGCAAAATTGCTTCAGGATGAAGGAGTGCTGGTAGCCATTGAGGGTAGCGGACAAATGGAACGAATGAACTCCAGGAATCTGCCTTTTTATGCTGGTACGGTTGCTGCCTTTGGAATGGACAAAGAAGACGCCTTAAAATTGATCACTTCTAATACTGCTAAAATTTTAGGGATCGATGATTCTTACGGAAGTCTTGAGAAAGGTAAATCTGCAACGTTATTTATTTCTGAAGGGGATGCGTTGGATATGAGAACTAATATTCTGTCACATGCGTTTATTGACGGCCGGGAAGTGAGTCTGGAGACTCATCAAACCGAACTTTGGAAGAGATATTCCAATAAATACAAAAATCAGGAAGAGAAGTAATATTATTTAGACCTGTAGAGAAAACAGGACACTTAAAAAAAGATCTCCAAATTAAAAAAATGGGAGATCTTTTTTTTTGAAACCATAATTAATTATTCTTCTGAATCTTCAAAAACCCTGGCACCTTCCGGCATTCTAAAGGCTTCAGTATCCATCTTATCTTCAGTGATACTCACTTTATTAAAACTTACTTCATTTCGCTTATCACCAATTGATCCAGCTTCATAATTATACCATGCGATCGTCTTAGGTAATAGCAAACCGTTTGTTTCCTGCCACTCGGCATATTTAATAAGATTTACCTTATCACTGGATTGTCCGGTTTGATAAGTTACCGTATATCCCAGCCATGCCATTTTTTTAGTTTGAGAATCATAATACAGATAATATTCATCTTCTGGCGAAGCACCTACTCCATCATTAAAAGATATCTTGATCCCGGGATATAAGGTTTCCTTATAATTTAAGGTCTCCGTCTTTTCGTAATTAAGTCCTTCATCTGCCAGTACAAAAGGCATAGCATAAAAATAAAACATGAGATTATGATAGAAACCGGCATTTCCCTTATACTCTGTCGCTCCTTCTTTTATCCAGACATCTTCTCCATCATATCCCATGAAAAGGTCTTCATTTTCAATAAAAGTATACCGATCTTTCAGGTCTATGGTCTGGTATTCAACGTTCTCGTCAGACTTTGGAATACTATATTCCAAAGTATGCATCTTATTCCATTGCGCTAAACCACCATGAGCTGCAAATACCTTTTGCAATTCGTCGGGATAGTTCAAGGTAGATTCTGATCTTTCATCTTTAGAAGAAGAAGTGCTTTGCTCTTGTCCTGCTTCTTTTGTGTCATTTTTGCATGCTGTGGCAAACGCAAGAGCAGCGATAATTAATATTACTTTTTTCATGGTTGGTGGTTTAGTTTTAAAAAATTCAGTTCGGTTGTAAAAAGACTATAAAATGGTCGGAATGATCCTGAATATCTTACAAATCCCTTTAAAGGAACATTCTAAAAACTAAATATCTCTACTCTAATGAGTATTCCATATTTTTGCAAGCATGCTAAAACAGATCACGAGCCCTCAGAATAAAGAAGTAAAATGGCTTCTTCAGCTACAGGAGAAATCCCGTAACCGCAGAAAAGAAGCTGCTTTTATTGTAGAAGGAAAAAGGGAGATACATCTTGCCATTAAAGGCGGGTATTTACCACTTCACCTCTATTTTGTTCCTGAACTGGTCGAGTTCCAGGAAGTGATAGAAATGGCCAAAGCTAATAATACTGAACCTGCTGAAATTACAGAGATCAGTAAAGCGGTTTATGAAAAACTTGCCTACAGAGAAAGTACAGAAGGTCTTATAGCAGTTTTCAGGTCTCAGGAAAATATGCTGGAAGACTTAGAGTTTACAACTCCATCGGCGCTCATATTAGTAGCTGAAGCCCCGGAAAAACCAGGTAATATAGGTGCAATTCTAAGAACTGCCGATGCTGCTGCAGTAGACGCCGTGATCATTGCAAATCCAAAAACAGATCTCTACAATCCAAATATTATAAGAAGTAGTGTTGGTTGTCTCTTTACAAATAAGATCGCAACGGGCACAACTGCTGAAATTATCGATTTTCTAAAACGCCGGAATATTAACATTTATGCGGCGGCGCTCCAGGCTTCAGAAGCTTATCACAAAATAGATTTCAAGGAAGCTTCGGCAATTGTAATGGGAACCGAAGCTACTGGTTTAAGCGAAGAATGGCTTGAAAATTCTACTCAGAACATCGTCATTCCCATGCATGGAGAAATTGACTCCATGAATGTTTCTGTGGCGGCCGGAATTCTTATTTTTGAAGCGAAGAGACAAAGATCTGTCGAGAAAGATGCTCAATAGAAGTTAGCAGTATCTGGTAAGGAATAACTTCATTCTGAACTTGTTTCAGAATCTCATAAAATTATAAATTTCAAACTACGAAACTTGAATTCAGAAAGCTTATTTTATATTATCATCGGGATTATTATTATAGATTTTATCATAGACAAAATCCTTGATGCCCTCAATGCAAAACATTTTGATGATCCCATTCCAGAAGAGTTAGAGGACGTTTATGATCCCGAGGAATATGAAAAGTCCCAACGTTATAAAAAGGAACGATTCAAATTTGCAATGATCAGCTCCACATTTTCAGTGCTATTAACTCTTGGTTTTATCATTTTTGACGGTTTTGCTTATGTTGATGAAATTGCCCGAAGTGTCTCTGATAATTCCATTATCGTGCCGCTTATTTTCTTTGGGATCATCATGCTGGGAAGCGATTTATTAATGACACCATTCTCATGGTACAGTACGTTTGTAATAGAAGATAAATATGGCTTCAACAAAACCACGAAAGCAACTTTCTTTCTTGACAAGATAAAAGGCCTGGCGATGACGGCAATTATTGGAGGTGGAATTCTTGCTTTAATTGTTTGGTTCTATCAATTCGCTGAAAGTGATTTCTGGTGGTACGCCTGGATTTTAGTGGCGGTTTTTTCAGTTTTTATGAATATGTTCTATGCAAAACTTATTGTACCGCTATTTAACAAACAAACCCCGTTAAAAAACGGTTCTTTAAGGTCCAGAATCGAAGATTATGCCCGGAGTGTAGGGTTCAAACTTGACAATATATTTGTGATCGATGGTTCTAAAAGAAGTACCAAAGCAAATGCCTATTTTTCGGGTTTTGGAAGCGAAAAAAGGATTACCCTTTATGACACCCTAATTAATGACCTGGAAGAAGAAGAGATCGTTGCCGTACTTGCACATGAAGTTGGTCATTATAAAAAGAATCATATTGTCGTTAATCTGGTAGTTTCGGTTTTGACAACGGGTTTTACATTATGGTTACTATCTTTATTTGTTGGAAATCCCACTTTATCTGAGGCCCTTGGCGTTACTCAACCCAGTTTTCATATTGGCCTTGTGGCCTTCGGAATTTTATATAGTCCTATTTCAGAAATCACCGGACTTATAATGAATTACATTTCCAGAAAATTTGAATACCAGGCAGATAATTTTGCAAAAACCACTTATAATGGTAATTCTCTTATTTCCAGTCTAAAGAAATTATCAAAAAACACATTGAGTAATTTAACTCCACATAAAGCCTATATTTTTGTACATTACTCTCATCCCAGTCTACTACAGCGATATCGCAATTTGAAAGCTGGGAATTAGTTGTTTCCTTTTAATCTTAATTGTATTTTTAACCTATGACAGAGGAGGCTATTGTTAAAGAAAATAAACAGATTGCAAGGCAGTACAAAGAACTGCTGCGTATAAGCTATCAAACCCTGACAGACGAGGATAAAAAACTTATTCGTACAGCTTTTGATATGGCAGTAGATGCCCATAAAGATCAGCGAAGAAAGTCTGGCGAAGCTTATATTTTTCATCCTATTGCCGTAGCAAAGATCGTAGCCTCAGAAATTGGTCTGGATGCCACTTCTATAGCCGCAGCATTGCTGCACGATGTAGTTGAAGACACCCAGTACACCCTCAAAGATCTGGAAAAGACCTTTGGAGAAACCGTGGCCAAGATCGTAGACGGTCTCACTAAAATTTCCAGTCTTAAAAAGGATAAAGATGTATCCCTCCAGGCTGAAAACTTTAGAAAAATGTTGCTTACACTAAATGATGATGTAAGGGTGATCATTATTAAAATCGCAGACAGGCTCCATAATATGCAAACCATGGATGCAATGCGACCTGACAAGCAGATCAAAATCGCTTCAGAAACACTTTACATATACGCTCCCCTTGCACATAGAATTGGTTTGTATAATATAAAAACCGAACTGGAAGATCTTGGATTGAAGTATACTGAACCGGAAGTTTACAGTGATATACTTACTAAAATTAAAGAAAGTAAAGAAGAACAGGACCTTTATATAAAGGAATTCAGTAAGATTATTCAGGATTCTCTGGACAAGGAAAAACTAGATTATGAGATCAAAGGAAGACCAAAATCCATTTATTCCATCAATAAAAAGATCAAAGCCCAAAATATTAATTTTGACGAGATCTACGATAAGTTCGCGATTCGAATAATTTATGAAAGTGAACCCTCGCAGGAAAAATTTCTTGCGTGGAAAATATACTCTATAGTTACAGATCACTTCAGACCCAATCCTACCCGTTTAAGAGACTGGATCTCTTCTCCAAAATCTACCGGCTATGAAGCATTGCATATAACTGTAATGGGGCCTAAGGGACGCTGGGTGGAAGTCCAGATAAGGAGTGAACGAATGAATGAGATCGCTGAAAAAGGATATGCAGCTCATTATAAATACAAACAGGGAGACGACAAGGAAGAGAGAGGTTTTGAAGAATGGGTTACACGTTTACAGGAAGTATTGGAAAGTTCAGAAGTAAATGCTGTGGACTTTGTAGAACAATTCAAACTAAACCTTTATTCCAAAGAGATCTTTGTTTTCACACCTCAGGGTGATTTAAAATCTTTACCTAAAGGATCTACCCCGTTGGATTTCGCTTTTAGTATTCATACAGAAATAGGACTTCACACCAGAGGGTCCAGGGTTAACAGCAAGCTTGTGCCATTAAGCCATGAGCTCAAAAGCGGGGACCAGGTAGAAATTATCACTTCAGATAATGCTAAACCCAATATCAACTGGCTGGATTATGCCAATACGGCAAGGGCAAGGGCGAAGATAAAATCATCCCTAAAAGACGAGAAAAAAGAAATTGCCGAAGAAGGAAAAGCAGTTCTTGCGAGAAAACTAAAGGCTCAAAAGATTCAGTTTAACGAAAAATCTATCAATGAGCTGGTGGTATTTTTCAATCTAAAGACAAGTCTGGACCTCTTCTACAGGGTTGGAATAGGAAAGATAGACAACCAGATGCTAAAAGATTTTGCATCTTCAAGAAGCAACTCTCTTGTAAGCTATTTTAAAAATAAGATTAAGAAACCTCAGGTCGCATCAGATTTGAATAAAGATGAAATCACCGCGAAGTATGATCATCTGGTTTTTGGAAAAGAAGAGGAAAAGCTTGAATATAAATTATCTAATTGCTGCAATCCCATTCCCGGCGATAACGTATTTGGGTTTATCTCGGTGAATGATGGAATTAAAGTTCACAAAAAGGACTGTCCAAATGCTTTACAACTTCAGAGCAATTATGCATACAGAATCATTCAGGCAAAATGGATAGATAGTTCACAACAGGATTTTAAAGCGGTTATTAAACTACAGGGAATAGATAATTTGGGGCTCGTTAGTGAAATTACTAAAGAAATTTCCAGCAATATGCACGTAAACATGAGGAATTTGAATTTTGATAGTTCAGATGGAGTTTTTAGCGGAAGGATTACGTTGGTTGTAAAGAATAATAATATCCTGAATACCATCATACAGAGACTGAAAAAAATTAACGGGATAGACAAGGTTAGCCGTGAATAAACTTTTACCTTTGCAAAGCAAATTATGAGTAAAAAAGTCGTAAATAAAAACGATCAGGCGGTCGTTAAAAACGTTTTCACCAAGTATCTTGAAGACAAAGGGCATCGTAAGACACCGGAGCGTTTTGCTATTCTTCAGGAGATCTATAATTCAGACGATCATTTCGATATCGAGTCTCTTTATATTAAAATGAAGAACAAAAAATATCGAGTGAGTCGAGCCACTTTATACAATACCATAGAATTGTTATTAGAGTGCGGATTGGTTAGAAAGCATCAGTTTGGCCAGAATCAGGCTCAATATGAAAAATCATATTTTGACCGCCAGCACGATCATATCATACTTACAGATACCGGGGAAGTTATAGAATTCTGTGATCCAAGGATACAGAGTATTAAACAAACTATAGAAGAAGTTTTTGATATAGAGATCAACAAGCATTCTTTATATTTCTACGGAAACAAAAAATCAACCAATTAAGTTTAGAAATTCATGGCAGTAGATTTACTACTAGGTCTTCAATGGGGGGATGAAGGAAAAGGAAAAATAGTTGACGTTCTTACCTCCAAATACGATATTATTGCACGTTTTCAAGGTGGCCCCAATGCAGGACATACTCTCGAGTTTGATGGACAAAAGCATGTTTTACACACGATCCCTTCAGGAATATTTCATGATGACAGCATCAACCTGGTAGGTAATGGCGTGGTAATAGATCCTGTAATCTTTAAGAAGGAGCTGGATAATCTTGCGAAGCATAATATCGATTATAAATCCAAACTCGTAATTTCGAGAAAGGCACATTTAATACTTCCTACCCACCGACTTCTGGATGCAGCTTCTGAAGCATCTAAAGGGAAAGCGAAAATTGGCTCTACCCTTAAAGGAATTGGACCAACTTATATGGATAAAACCGGGAGAAATGGTTTGCGTGTGGGTGATCTTGAACTGGAAGACTGGAAAGAAAGATACCGTGCTCTTGCAGATAAGCATGAGAAAATGATCGCTTTCTATGATGTAGATATTCAATATGATCTAAAAGAATTAGAGAAAGAATTCTGTACCGCTGTAAAAACACTCAAGGAACTAACTTTTATTGATAGTGAAGAATACCTCCACCAGGCAATGAAGTCCGGGAAAAGTATTCTTGCGGAAGGAGCTCAGGGATCTCTGCTTGATATCGATTTTGGAACCTATCCCTTTGTGACCTCATCTAATACAACTGCTGCAGGTGCATGTACCGGTCTGGGTGTTGCTCCAAGAGAAATTGGGGAAGCATTCGGAATTTTTAAAGCCTACACCACGAGAGTTGGTAGCGGACCATTCCCTACAGAACTTTTTGACGATGTAGGAGAAAGAATGGGTAAAGTTGGCAATGAATTTGGAGCAACCACCGGAAGAAAAAGACGTTGCGGCTGGTTAGACCTTGTCGCCTTGAAATATGCAGTGCAGGTAAATGGGATTACTCAGCTTATCATGATGAAAGGTGATGTACTTAGTGGTTTTGAAACCTTAAAAGTATGTACTGCGTACAAATATAAAGGTGAAGAAATCACCCATCTTCCATATAATATAGAACCTGAAAATATAGAACCTATTTACACAGAAGTAAAAGGATGGAAAGAGGATCTTACCAAAATGACCGATGCTTCTTCTTTACCAAAAGAGTTTAACGACTATGTGGATTTTCTTGAGAAAGAATTGGAAACACCTATTACAGTCGTTTCTGTGGGACCTGATAGAAAACAGACGATCAACAGATAAGGTAAAATTATCTATACAAAAAAAGGCTGCCAAATGGCAGCCTTTTTTTGTAATTCATTATAGAATTAAATCTTATCCTTCATCTGATACGATAAAGAAACCACCAATGGCTAAAACTTCATCCATTGTTAATGGCTCATCAAATGCTTCCTGTATAGCTTGATCACCACCAAAGTCCTCAAACATTCCAGAAAGATCTACACCTCCCTGTACAAGGTTTGATTCTGGTGTTTCACCTCCATAAATTGGATCAAAAGCTCCTGGCAAGCCTTGGCTAGACGCATCACCGGATGTTACCCATCCTTTTTGTCCTCTCATTCTTCTTACTTTAGAAGCATGTCTTGCTTCCACAGAATGGATTTGCAACGCATAATCCAACAAAGTATTATTATTTGCTAGAGCACCAGCCTGTCCTTTATATGCACGAACTCCGGTATCTTCAAATCCTTGCGATAACGCCAGAAAAGTTTGATAATTCTCAAAAGTATCTAAATTTAGACCTCCAGGACCGCCTGTAAAATCGAACGTTGGTTTCTCTACAGCATCATCTCCAAGAGCGGCTAATAAGAAAGCAACATGATCATCTTCATGCTTGGAAATCAATCCGAAAACATCTCTGTCTTCAGCAGGAATCAAACCATCAGTATCCAAACCTATGTTATAAAATTCTTTTTCAAGATATTCCAAAGTCAAGGCAAAATTTAATACATCAGTTGGTGATGCCTGCATAGTAGTTGTAAATGCAGCATTAGCAGCTTTAGTAGATTTACTCATACCAGCTAAACCGAAAGGAATAGAAGCCATTGCAGCTCCCTTACCAAAGGATTTAAACTGTTTAAAAACGTCTCTACGCGATGCCTTCTCGTCAAAGGAAGCACCGTTAGACATTTTATCTAATATTTTTATAAAACTCATATTATATGTTTTTTAATGTTAGTTAATTACTCAGTAGGCAATTGGTTCGCAGTAAACTCAGTGGTAATAAATCCACCGGCGGCTGCAAGTACATCTGCTGGAGGAGTTGCTTTGTCAAAAGCAGGTCCAACACCTTCAATCGATACTAAGACTTCATCTCTAGCAAATGCCGTTGGTGTACCCAAAGCAAGATCTGCAAAAGCAGAAGCATGTCTTGCTTCTACAGAAACTATTTTCCCGGCTAGTAATAAATACGTACCGCCCAATTCTGCATCTACATCAATTAACTTTCCTGCACCATTATATGCGGAAACACCTGTATCTTCAAGTAATAAAGCTGTGTCTAATACAGACTGTCTGTCATCAAAATTCACTGAGCTAAAATCAAATTCTAAATCTGGTAATATCCCATCTGGAGCTGCCGCAGTAATCGCTGTTCTAAAAAACTCTCTGTGAATTACCTCGTGATACCAGGTATCTTCAAGAATTTGTTTTTCATCAGAATCATCGGCTAGACCCATATAATAAGCACCTGCAGTCATTCTGGTATAAAATTCAGCTTCTAGTTGTTCTAGAGCATACGCATAATTTAGAATTCCTAAATTTCCAGGACCTAAATCAAATGCTTCTGGTTCCTGTGGTTCTTCCGGCTCTTCTGGCTCCATAGGATTTCCTCCTTGATCACCACCTGGATCAAACATATCATCTTCGCTACATCCGTACAGTAAAAAGCTGGAACCGGCAATACCGAGTCCGCTTAGTTTAATGAACTTCCTACGCGAGTTATTCTTCGAACTTTTGGAAGATGCGTCAACCACATCAACCTTCACTAAGGGTTTTTTCATAATTAAAATTTTAGTTTTCTACCGAAACTTACGAACGAAAACAGGATTTGGTTTGGAAGGAAGAGTTAAGTTTATCTTAAATACCTCAAATTTTAGAAAGCTTTAGGAATCCATCATGTTTTTTAGCCTTTTATTAAGTTAATTTTTCCTTCCAAAGTTTATTATTTCGATTCAACCTAAAATAAATTCATCTTTAGGATTTTACTTACTTTTGAAAAAAAACAACTTGTCTAAATTATTTTCTCTTACTGCGATATTCCTACTCTATACCCTGATTTCCTTTTCTCAGAAGAATCAGGAAATAAATTATGATTCAGATCGAACACTAAAGAACGAACAACGATACCCTGGAGCTCTTATTTTAAGCAAAGTAGATAACCAGGTTTATTTTGACCACGACGGAATTGAAGTTTGGTGCGATAATGCTGTCTTCTACAAAGAAGCGAATTTCTTTAAAGCCTATGGAAATATTCGTATGCAACAGGGTGATAGTGTAAGCATGACCAGCAATTATGCTGAATATAATGGAAATACCGAATTTGCATTTGCCAGTGGCAAGGTTAAAATGAAAAGACCGCAAACAACGCTTGAAACCGATAGTCTTTTCTTCGACAGAGTGAAACAACAGGCATATTATAGAAGTGGTGGAAAAGTCACAGATACAGCCAGTGTGCTTACGAGTATTATTGGAAGGTATTTCATGGAAGAAGATAAATACAGTTTTGTGAACGAGGTTGTGGTCACGAACCCGGAATATAAGATCAACTCTGAGCAACTGGATTTTTATTCTGAAAACGGTCACGCCTATCTCTATGGCCCATCTACCATAGAAAGTGAAACCAGCACCGTTTATTGTGAAAGAGGTTTTTATGATACAAGGGCAGATAACGGGTATTTCGTAAAAAATTCTCAGATCAATTATGACAATAGAATCCTAAAAGGAGATAGTCTTTACTTTAATAGAAAGAATAGTTTTGCTTCAGCTACAAATAATATTAGAGTGATTGACACCATAAATGATAGCAGGGTTAGTGGTCACTATGCTGAAGTTTACCGGGATAAAGATTCGGTTTTTATAACTAAAAAAGCACTTGCTGCAAGTCTACAGGAACGTGATACCTTATTTATACATAGCGATACGATCATGATCACGGGGAAACCTGAAAAAAGGGTAATCAGAGGTTTTTACGACGCCAGAATTTTTAAAGAAGATCCTACCGGAGAAAATACGATGAGTGGGAGAAGTGATTCTATTTACTCAGATCAGCAATCAGGTTTAACAAAGCTAATTAATCTAAGCAGTAGAGGAAATGGAAAACCAGTCTTATGGTCTGCCGAAAATCAAATGACTGGAGATAGTATTCATCTTCAAAGCAATCCCAGAACAGAACAACTGGATTCATTGCTGGTTTTCGACAATGCTTTTCTTATTCAGAAAGATAGCATAGAAGGTTATAACCAATTAAAAGGGAAAATACTTACAGGTTATTTCCAGGAAAATGAGCTCTATGAAGTAGTAATAGATAAAAATACGGAGACCTTAAATTATATGCGCAATAGCGAGAATGAATTAATAGGAATAAATAAAACCCTGGCAAGTTCTATCAAAATTCTTTTCGTAGACCAGCAAATAGAGGATATTTACTATTATAATCAGGTAGACGGAAATCTAACTCCGGAAGCCGATTTCCCTCCAAATGCCAGGAAGTTACAAGGCTTTAACTGGCGCGGTGAAGAACGAATACTTTCAAAAGAAGGTTTATTTGAAGGACAGCCAGAACCAGAATTAACCAGGATTAAAGGAATCCCATTACCTGACGAACCAGATGAATTCTTTGACGAGAGAGAAGAAGATGATCTATTACTGGATAAAAATTCCAGACTTAAACCTGAAGTTTTAAAAAACAGAAAAATGGATACCTTAAAATTCAAATCACAGGGCATTCAGGATTCTCTTAAAATTGAGACCTCTAAAAAAACTGATTCCCTTCAAGTCATTCTGAATAAAAAAGAAAATTAAATTGAAGGAGGATTTCATTAAATATCAGGCGCAAACAACCCCTCACCCACTCGCATTGGAGGTTTCTCATGCTAAAGGAGCTTATATAATCACTACAGATGGAAAAAGACATCTCGATTTTGTCGCCGGTGTTTCTGCCTGTAGTCTTGGCCATTCACATTCTAAAGTAGTTTCTGCCATTAAGACACAGGCTGAAAAGTACCTGCATGTAATGGTCTACGGAGAATATGCCCAAAAACCTGCCATAGACCTGGCTAAACTGCTCGCAAAACATTTACCAGATTCACTTAATAAAACTTATCTGGTTAATTCTGGAACCGAAGCTATTGAAGGTGCCATGAAGCTAGCCAGAAGAGCAACAGGAAGAACTGAAATTATCGCTGCCAAAAATGCTTATCATGGAAATACCATGGGCTCGCTAAGTCTTATGGATCTTGAAGAACGGGTGAAACCCTTTAGACCTCTTTTAGGTGATATTTCATTTATTAAATTTAATAAAATAGCAGATTTAAACAATATCACTTCTAAAACTGCAGCAGTTATTTTGGAAACTATTCAGGGTGGTGCGGGTTTTATAATGCCGGAAGACAATTATCTTGAGAAGGTTAAAAATCGTTGCGAAGAGGTAGGAGCCCTATTAATCTTAGATGAAATCCAGCCTGGATTTGGACGTACTGGTAAACTTTTCGGTTTTGAGAATTTTAATGTAGTGCCTGACATTGTTGCACTTGGAAAAGGAATGGGTGGCGGCCTTCCCATTGGAGCATTTTCAGCTTCCAGTGAGTTGATGGATCTTCTAAGCGATAATCCAAAACTGGGACACATTACTACCTTTGGCGGAAATCCATTAATAGCGGCGGCGGCATTGGCCACTTTGAAAGAAATCACTGAATCTGATCTTATGGCAGAGAGCCTAAAGAAAGAAAAATTATTCAGAAAAAACTTACAGCATCCTTTAATCAAAGAAATTAGAGGTAAAGGATTAATGTTGGCACTCATCATGGATTCTGCCGAAATTGCCGATTTACTTATTCTAAGAGCTAAAGAAAAACAACTAATTCTTTTCTGGTTATTGTTTGAAAAGCGTGCAGTACGACTTACTCCACCCTTAACCATTTCTAATGAGGAAATTATGAAAGGATGTGGCATTATTGTTGACATACTTGATGAAATTAAAGTATGAGGTTACCGGGTGTTAATTATTTTGTTAACAACAATGTAACATTTCCCCAAAAACACCTTCAATCATTTTTAACTTTAGTACAGTAGAAATCCCTTAATCACTCTCTTATGCAGCTAAGCCATAACGAAGAAGATAATTTCTCACTTACTCGCTTTGAATCCATGCTTAAAACAAATGATGTTTTGTTCTTCGATTCAAACGAGTTTGAAAATATTATCCATCATTATCTCGAAAATGGTAAGATTTCGCTTGCCAAAAAGGCAGTAAAAATGGGTCTTGCTCAACACCCTACTTCAGTGAATTTAAAGCTGTTTAAAGTAGAAATACTGGTTTTTGAAGATAAGCTGGATCTTGCAGATGGAATTTTAAACGAGCTGAAAGAACTGGAATCTTCCAATGAAGAGATTTATATTCAAAAAGCCCAAATCTGTTCTAAGAGAGATATGCATACTGAAGCCATAAAAATGCTGCAGGCTGCTTTAGAGATCACGCTGGAAGATGCCGAAATATTTTCCCTGATAGGTATGGAATATCTATTTCTCGAGGATTTTGAGAATGCAAAATATAATTTTATGAAATGTCTGGAGGCAGACGAAGATGATTATTCTGCATTATATAATGTAATGTACTGTTTTGATTTTCTTGAACAAAAGACAGAAGCTATAGAATATTTAAACCTCTACCTGAACAAACATCCTTATTGTGAGGTTGCATGGCACCAGGTAGGTAAGCAATACTTTGATCTTAAAGACTACAATAAAGCACTGGCAGCATTTGATTTTGCCATTATAAGTGACGACAGGTTTGTAGGAGCCTACCTTGAAAAAGGGAAGGTACTAGAAAAACTTAAGCGTTATAATGAAGCTATAGAAAACTACAATATCACGTTAGGATTAGACGATCCAACTTCGTTTGCTTATCTAAGAATAGGTAAATGTTTTGAAAAATTAGACTGTGATGATCTCGCTTTAAAAAACTATAAGCAAACCGTTCATGAAGATCCCTTATTAGATAAAGGATGGATTGCGATCACCGATTTCTATATCAAAAAACTTAATTTCCAGAAGGCACTTTATTATATAAATAAAGCAATTAATATTGATGAAGAAAATGTGCTTTACTGGAAACGTTATGCTAAAATCAATAGCAGGCTTAATTTCTATGAAGAAGCAGAGCAGGGTTACAAAAAAAGCCTGGAACTAGGAAACTATGAATTAGAGACCTGGATAAGACGTTGTGATATTCTTATTGGGCTTGGTGAGTACGAAACTGCAATAACAAGCATGTTACAGGCTCTGGAATTCTATAATGGCTCTGCGGAAATTGAGTATCGCCTTTCTGGTTTATTCTTTTCAACGAACAAAGGTGAAAAAGGCTATTTTCACCTTAACAATGCTTTAAAAATAGATTCAGAATACTACATTATTATTGAGGAACTTTTCCCTAATATCTTTGATCGAAAAAGCGTCAAACAAATTATAAATTCCTTCGTTAAGCTCTCTTAGTTATTTTGCTACCTTTGGGCAAATTGATAAAAAAATAAGATGCAGCGAAGTTTTTTGGACTACCTTAAGGTTACTCTAAAAGGAATGGCCATGGGAGCCGCAGATGTAGTACCCGGAGTTTCTGGCGGGACTATCGCATTTATTTCAGGAATATATGAAGAATTGATTTCTACTATTAGTGGAATAAAACCATCCCTGTTATCTACCTGGAAAGAAGACGGTTTTTCAGCAATGTGGAAAGAGATGAATGGGAATTTTATTCTGGCTCTTTTTGCAGGAATTCTAATTAGTCTTGTGAGTTTAATGCGTCTTGCCAATTATTTGCTGGATGCACATCCCGTTCTAATATGGTCTTTTTTCTTTGGGCTTGTACTTGCCAGTATCTGGTTTGTTGCCAAGCAAGTACCCAAATGGAATTTTAAACTAATTACCGCACTTGTTCTGGGTGCCGCAGTCGCTTTTTATATTGTGAGCCTTCCTCCTCTATCTGCCAGTTCAAGTTCTCTTTTTTTATTTTTTGCCGGGGCTATTGCAGTTTGTGCGATGATATTGCCTGGAATCTCCGGTGCTTTTATACTCGTACTCTTAGGGGCATACAAATCTATTACCGAAGCTGCGCACGATTTTGATATTAAAACCTTAGCCATTGTAGGAGTTGGGGCAATATTTGGTTTGCTTACATTTTCCCGAATTTTAAAATGGCTTTTTGTTCATTATAGTAATATTACATTGGCGGTACTAACTGGATTTATTGCCGGTTCGCTCAATAAAATATGGCCGTGGAAAGAAACCTTGGAAACCGCTATTTATGGAGACAAGGAAATTGTTCTGAAAGAAGCTTCTGTCCTGCCCTGGAATTTTAGTGGAGATCCTCAAACCTTATGGGCCATACTTTTAATGCTTGCCGGGTTTTTGCTTATTATTGTTCTAGAACTGGTAGCCAACCAAAATCCAGAATCTGCCGATGCAGCAAACTAGAACGTTTACCGATAAGATCCTTTTAGTTTTGAAGGGTCTTGCCATGGGGGCCGCGAATAAAGTTCCGGGAGTCTCTGGTGGTGTGGTAGCGTTCGTTGCAGGTTTTTATGAAGAGTTTATTTATTCCCTCCAAAAAGTAAATTTAAAAGCATTTAAACTTCTTATCTCAGGGAGATTTAAAAGTCTGTATCAGTATATCAACGGTAAGTTTTTGAGTCTGTTGATTTTGGGTATGCTTATTAGCTATTTCAGTGTTTCAAAAATCCTGGACTATCTAATTGTTCATTATGAATTGTATGTCTGGTCTGGTTTTTTCGGAATGATCATCGGTTCTATTTACTATATAAGCAGGGATTTTGATGAATGGGACAAAAACTCTATTCTTTTTGCAGTTTTAGGAATTTTTGGAGGAATTGCCATTAGCTTTTTGGAACCGGCTAGAGAGAACGATAATCTCTGGTTTGTATTTATATGTGGAATGATTAGCGTTTCAGGAATGACCCTTCCCGGGCTTTCAGGTAGTTTTATCCTCATCCTTCTTGGGAACTACGTACTATTATTAGTTGATTCTGTTAACGCTCTATATGATACTATTGCTGAAATTATTTTATTAGATTTCAGTTTTACAGGAGACGCAGAAAGACTGCGTATGCTTCGGGTTTTAATTGTTTTCGCAGCAGGCTCGCTGGCAGGTCTCGTATCTTTATCACACCTGCTTGGCTATGTTCTAAAGAAAAGAAAGAAAGAAACTTTTGCCGTAATAATTGGATTCATCACTGGTTCTCTTGGCGTGGTATGGCCCTGGAAAGAGAAGATTTATAAAGTGAATGAATTAGGCGAAACGCTTATAGACAGGGAGGGGCATCAAATAATTGATAATTATGACAGGTACTGGCCAGAGCTATATACTCCAGAAACCTGGCTTGCTTTCCTATTTATAATAGTCGGAATTTTTATCGTACTCGGTCTTGCCTGGTATGAAAACAGAAATTTAAAATCATGAGAATCTTTGGTTTAATAGGGAAAGATATAGACTACTCTTTCTCCAGAAAATATTTTTCCGAAAAATTCAAAAAAGAAAGTATAGATGCCGAATACAGGAATTTCGATATTCCGTCTATCAAAAATTTTCCTGAAATATCACAGAACAACATTGCTTCAGGGTTTAATGTCACCATTCCTTATAAAGAAACCATTATCCCCTATCTGGATCATCTTGATGCTCACGCCGAAAAAATTAAAGCGGTAAACACCATTAAATTTGAAAAAGATGGCAGTTTGTGTGGATATAATACAGACTACTGGGGATTTATGCAATCTATAAAACCACACCTGGGAGCACACCATAAAAATGCATTAATTCTAGGAACCGGAGGAGCGTCAAAAGCGATTGCGTATGCACTCGATCTACTGGATATTCAAACTGAATTTGTATCAAGGGATCCAGAAAACAACCAATTTTCTTATTCAGCTTTAACTACGAACGTACTGAATTCTCATACTCTTATTATTAACTGCACCCCGCTGGGTACTTCTCCTAATATTGAAAAATATCCGAATATTCCATTTGAATTTCTTTCAGAAAAACATCTCGTTTTTGACCTTATCTATAATCCGTCGCAGACAAAACTAATGCAACTCGCCGCTGAAAAAGGAGCGAAAACAATCAACGGACTTGCTATGCTCGAGCAACAGGCAGAAAAATCCTGGCAAATATGGAATTCGCGATAAGTGCAATAATTACCTTATTTCATTCTCATAAATAAAACCAATCCCTTGTCCATTTTTAGGGGAGTTGTTATCTTTCAGAATTAATAGACTATGAGGAACCTTAACATTGAAAGATATGTCACAGCAAGAAAATGATAACAGCAAGAAAAACCTTTCCCCGAAGATCTAGAAAAGAATAAGAGCGGCAAAACGCGTGAAGCAGATCCTTCACAGGAAAGTAATGAGGAAGCGCGTGATAAACCCGGGGACAACCTAAAAACAGAAGAGTCTGAAGAGATTTCTTCAGATAAAACTGCAGCGGAATCTACAGATCATGAAGATGCAATGCTGCAGGAGTCGGCTACAGGTAAGGCAACTTCAAATAAAATTTCCAAAGAGAAGAAAAACCCGGATGAAGACCCTTATACCCATATGGAAGAGACCGAGGATGTTGAAAATCCGTTTTTCAAAGAACCGGAATTTAAGGGTGAGAAATCTGAAAAGAAAGAGAAACCTAAAGAGAAACTTTCGGAGTCTACAGATCATGAAGATGCAATGATTTCAGAATCTGAATCCAGAGCAAAGAAATCTGAAGAAAACGATGATGATGAGGGCGATAGCGACCTGGGAGACGCCGTTGTAGAAGAAAACAAGAAGTCTTCTGGCAATCATGAAGAAGATATGGATAGCGCCGTAGCAGAAGATAGTGAAGATGAGAGTGCTAACGAACGTCACGATATTGCCAAAAAAGATTATCATTCTATGAATAAAGAAGCACTGGCCGACGAGCTGGAGAGACTTCTAAAGAATGAGAAAATACAGGCGATCAAAGAACATGTTGCTGAAATTCGCGCAGAATTCAATGCGAAGTTCGATGAGGAAATGGAAGAGAAAAAAGAAGATTTTCTTGCTGATGGTGGGAACATCATAGACTTCCACTACTCCACTCCATTAAAAAAACGTTTCAATTCTTTGTATTTTGACTATAAAGAGCAACGTAATAATTATTATAAGCGCCTGAAGAAAGACCTGAATGAGAACCTTCATAAACGCCTGGAACTAATTGAGGAATTAAAGGGACTATTGGGCGTAGAAGAAAACATCAATACCACGTATAACCATTTCAAGGAAATTCAGGATAAATGGCGTACAGCTGGGCCTATTCCAAGAGATCGTTACAATAACGTATGGAATACCTATCACCATCACGTAGAGAATTTCTATGATTTCCTTCATCTGAACAGGGAATTCAGGGATATGGATTTCAAACATAACCTTGAGCAAAAATTAAAGGTGATAGATCGGGCTGAAGAACTTCTTCAGGAAAATGATGTGAACCGGGCTTTTCGGGAATTACAGATGCTCCATAAAATGTGGAAAGAAGAGCTTGGGCCGGTTGCAAAAGAATATCGAGAAGACATATGGGAAAGGTTTAGTACAGCTACTAAGAATATTCATGATAAAAGACAGGAATATTTCAATAATCTGGACGAACATTATGAGAAAAACTGGGAGCGTAAGCAGGAGATCATTGAAAAGATTAAAGCAATAGCAGATAATGACTTTGATAATCATAACAAGTGGCAGCAAAAGATAAAGGAGATCGAAGCTTTACGTGAAGAGTTTTTTAATGCCGGTAAAGTGCCCAGAACTAAAAATCAGGATACCTGGACGGCTTTTAAGGAAAATGTACGCCGTTTTAATCGCAATAAGAATGCTTTTTATAAGAACCTGAAAAAAGCGCAGTATGACAACCTTGAGAAGAAAAAAGAACTTATCAAGATAGCTGAAGACAATAAGGATAGTGACGATTTTAAAACTGTTACTCCTTTAATGAAGAAAATTCAGGCAGACTGGAAAAAGATTGGTCATGTTCCAAGAAAGGATAGTGACAAAGTATGGAAGCAATTCAAAAAAGCCTGTAACGACTATTTTGACAGGTTACACGCTCAAAGAAACGAAGACAACAAAGAAGAAGTTGAAGCTTTTGAAAAGAAAAAAGCGATTCTTGACAAAGTGAAGGCGATAGAACTTTCAGGAACCAAAAAAGAGGATCTTGCAAAGATCAAAGAGCAAATAAACGCCTGGAAAGAAATTGGAAAGGTTCCTTATAACAAACGTTTTATCGAAGGTAAATTCAATAAGGCTTTAGATCAATTATTCAATAAAATGGATATTGACAATACTAAAGCTGAAATGATGAAATATGAGAATAAGGTTCAGGCACTGGATGATGCAGACGATGACAAGAGAATTAGGAATGAACACTATTTCTTAACCAAGAAGATCCAGGAAACCAAAGCTGAAATTAGACAGCTGGAAAATAATCTTCAGTTTTTCTCGAATGTTGATGATGATAATCCTTTAGTAAAGGAGGTTCATAAAAATATAGCGAACCATAAGGCTGATCTTGAAGTATGGAAGGAAAAACTTGAAAAAATCAAGTCGCTTTATTAAATAAAAAAATATGCCTTGCAGTTTATGCAATTGTGCCACCCAGTATTTCGAAGTTATTAAAGACCGGGAATATGTGCAATGTATAGATTGTAAGGCAGTTTTGCTTTCTCCAGAAAATCATCTTTCTCCACAAGCAGAAAAATCCAGGTATATTCTTCACAACAACGATGTAAATGATCCCGGATATATACATTTTGTGAAACCTGTAATTGAACAGATAAAATCAGATTTTAGTCCAAGTTCAAATGGACTTGACTTTGGCTGCGGCACCGGACCTGTGATTACTTCTGAATTAAAAAAATCTGGTTTTCAAATTAAACTTTACGATCCCTATTTTCAGCCCAATAAAAAAGTGCTGGATACTACGTTTGATTTTATTATTTGTTGTGAAGTGATAGAACACTTTCAAAATCCCTATAAAGAATTTGAACTATTATACTCTATACTAAAACCAGGGGGTAAATTATATTGTAAGACCGGGATTTGGAGTGATACTATAGATTTTCAGAACTGGCACTATAAAGATGATAAAACTCATGTGATTTTCTACAGCATCGAGAGCTTAGAGTGGATCAGAAAAAATCTGAATTTCAGTTCTCTAGAGATTCAGGATAAATTTTTCATTTTTACTGCCTGATCATTGCTTTTTAGCCTCGTTCCAGAAAACATCCATTTCAGCCAGCGTCATATCTTTCAAAGCTTTATTATTTTCTCTAGCCTTCCCTTCAAGGTACTGAAATCGTTTAATAAACTTTTTATTAGTACGCTCTAAGGCGTTTTCCGGGTTTACATTAAGAAAACGGGCATAATTGATCATAGAAAAGAGAACATCGCCAAATTCAGCCTCAATTTCATCCTGATTGTCCTCCTGTACTTCATGTTGCAGTTCCTCCAGCTCTTCCTTTAGTTTATCAAAAACCTGTTGTGGTTCTTCCCAGTCAAAACCCACTCCCGCGACTTTATCCTGAATTCGATTCGCCTTTACAATGGATGGCAATGATTTTGGAACGCCTTCCAACACGCTTTTTTTACCTTCTTTAAGTTTAAGGTTTTCCCAGTTGCGTTTTACATCCTCTTCATTAGCGACCTCAACATCGCCATAAATGTGCGGATGCCTGTCTATTAACTTATCACAAATGGAATTCGCGACATCGGCAATATCAAAATCATTGGTTTCACTTCCTATTTTCGAGTAAAAGACAAGATGTAAAAGCACGTCACCCAGCTCTTTTTTGATTTCCTGCATGTCCTTATCAAGGATCGCATCGCCCAGCTCATAGGTCTCTTCAATGGTAAGATGTCTTAAGGACTCCATGGTTTGTTTTCTATCCCAGGGGCACTGCTCCCTCAGTTCATCCATGATGGTCAATAACCTATCAAATGCTTTTAGCTGGTCTTCTCTGGAATTCATGCGGAAATGATTTTGGTAAAAATAGGATTTCAATGATGGAAATTTGAAAATTTTCCACAAAAAAAGCTTCCCATTTCTGAGAAGCTTTGCTTAAGGGTGGAAGACCGGTTTCGAACCGGCGACCTCCGGAACCACAATCCGGCGCTCTAACCAGCTGAGCTACAACCACCATTTGATTAGCGGATGCAAATGTAAGTTATTTCAACTATTTCGCAAAGATTTTTTTTCAATTAAATAAGATCGAATATAGAATCTACCGCAACATTTCGTTCCACATTAAAACCTTCAGCATGTTCTGTATTAATAAGTCTCCCCATATCCTGCGCCCGGTAAGTAATGCTATCCAGAAAGTTACTGCTTGAAATTGGTGTTTGTGGCTCCTTGCTATTCTCATCAAAAAACTGCGAACGATACGCTAAAACAGATTCCAGTTTTTTATCTAAATATCCCGAAATATCCACCACAAAATCAGGCTGAAGATTTTTCCATTGTATATAATGGTATACATGCTTTGGCCTCCACGCCGCCTGTTTGTTCCCATTCATGATCGTTTCAATTTTAGGCAAACCACTTAGAAAACAAGCCTCACTAACTAATTTTGCTCCTTTTCCATGATCTATATGCCGGTCTTCAACAGCATTGCAAAGAACAATTTCAGGTTTGTATTTTCTAATAATTTTGATGATCTCCAGTTTATGAGCGGTATTATTTTCAAAGAAAGCATCACTAAATTCCAAATTGTGACGCATTTTTACGCCTAAAATTTCTGCTGCTGCTTTAGCCTCTTCATCTCTTATTTCTGCGGAACCCCTTGTACCCAGTTCTCCCCTGGTCAGATCCAGTATACCTACTTTTTTTCCACGATCTACTTCCTTAGCTATCGTTCCTGAGCAGCTTAGTTCCACATCATCTGGATGTGCTCCCACTGCCAGTATATCTAATATCATATATCTATTTTCTAATTCTTACTTTGTTTTATTTATTGCCTGAGTAAGATCTTCTATCAGATCTTCAGCCTCTTCAATCCCTACTGAAAATCTCAATAAATTATCTTTTATGCCTTGTTTTTTTCTTCCTTCTTCACTTAACAATCCATGTGAGGTTTTAGATGGAAGTAAAATTGTACTCTCTACACCCGCAAGACTCATCGATGGTTTTATTAGCTGAAGCGCTTTCATAAACTGGGAAGCGTTAAGCTTTTCATCTAATTCAAAAGACAGCATTCCGCCAAATCCTTTCATTTGCTTTTTTGCTAATTCATGATCTGGATGATCTTTTAATCCCGGATAATAAACATTGGAAACATCAGCATGAGAATTTAAAAATTCAGCAAGTTTCATGGCATTTTCATTTTGAGCTTTCACTCTAATCCCCATGGTTTTAATACTTCGTTCTAATAACCAGACCGTATAATCGCTCAAACTGCCACCAAAATTCTTGGCCATCTGGAAAATTCGCTCAATGTTTTCTTCGGAAGAAATAACGGTACCCGCGAGAATATCACTATGCCCCCCCATATATTTTGTAGCCGAGTGTATCACTACATCAATTCCAAAATCTATCGGATTTTGATTTACCGGTGAGGCAAAGGTATTATCTATCATACTTACCAGTCCGTGCTCTTTTGCCAGTTTCGCAACTGCCTCCATATCTGTGATGCGCAGCAACGGATTCGAAGGTGTTTCTATATAGATCACCTTTGTATTTTCCTTTATTTCAGCTTTTAAGGAATCTGCTTTAGCATCTTTTGCAAAGCTATATTCAATTCCAAATTTATCAAATTCTTCAGTTGCCAGATTACTGGTGCCACCATAAAGCGAATCCTGAAACACCACATGATCACCAGCCTTTAAAAAAGCCATTAAGGATGTACTCACTGCTGCCATTCCGCTTCCAAATATTAAAGAAGCTTCACCATGCTCTAAAGCTGTCATTTTTCTAGCCAGGGCTACCTGGTTGGGGGTATTGAAATATCTTGGATATCGTTTTGTTTCAACCTCTTCAAAAGCATAAGAAGTAGACATATATAATGGGGACACTGCCCCCTTAAATTCCTTGTCTTCCAGTTCTCCTATATGCGTGCAAATTGTGTTGATTCCTTTGGTCTTGCTCATAAACTCTTTTTAAGAAAATTGAGCCCTAATGTACTAAGAATTCTTATAAATCCAGTTTTACCAGCAATTCTGAATGGGAGAATGAAAACAGAAGTTAATTAAAGTTAAACCTTACCCCCTAACTCTGGTGTTCACTTGATTTTTCGGTACCTTTCAGTTTAAATAAAAAATTGAACAAATGAAGAATGTAAATGCATATGCGGCGAAATCAAATGATGCCAGTTTGGAGCCGTTTGATATTGAGAGAAGAGAGATTTTAGCCGATGATGTAAAGATCGAAATTGACTATTGCGGAGTTTGCCATAGTGATATTCACCAGGTAAGAAATGATTGGGGAAACAGCAATTATCCAGTGGTTCCCGGACATGAAATTATTGGCCGAGTGACCGAGGTTGGAAAAGACGTGAAAAACTACAAAAAAGGAGATCTTGTTGGAGTTGGCTGTATGGTAGATTCCTGCCAGGAATGCCAATCCTGTAAGGATGATTTGGAGCAATATTGTGAGAATGGGATGACCGCAACCTATAATAGTAAGGATAAACACCTTGGAGGCCACACATTTGGAGGTTATTCTGAATTGATCGTGGTAAAAGAAAAATTTGTACTTAAAGTTCCTGAAAACCTGGATACGAAAGCCGTTGCTCCTTTACTTTGTGCAGGGATCACAACCTGGTCTCCATTGCGACAATGGAATGTAAAAAAGGGGGACAAGGTTGGAGTAGTTGGCCTTGGAGGTCTTGGCCACATGGGTGTTAAATTTGCCAATGCACTTGGAGCTCATGTAGTAATGATCACCACTTCACCTGGAAAAGCTGACGATGCCAAGAGATTGGGTGCAGACGAAGTTCTTATTTCCAAGAATGAGGATGAGATGAAAAAACACCAGGGAACTTTTGACTTTATCCTGAATACCGTTCCCGTAGGTCACGACACTAATCCTTATGTTGGGTTACTGAAACGAGATGCAACGATGACTTTAGTAGGAGCTATTGATGAGGTAGATATTCACGGTGGAGGATTGATCATGGGTAGAAAAAGACTTGCTGGTTCTTTGATTGGAGGAATTAAAGAAACCCAGGAAATGCTGGATTTCTGTGGAGAGCATGATATTGTGTCTGATATTGAAATAATCGATATTCAGAATATCAACGATGCTTTTGACAGGGTTGTAAAATCTGATGTAAAGTATAGATTTGTGATCGACATGAAATCTATAAAGAACTAATATGAGTATTCTTTCTTCATTATTAGGAAATGCCGGAGCAATCGAAAAAGATACACTTCAGGAGAAATATGGAAAATTATTAATTCCTTCTGAAGAGATCCAGGCAGGATTCAAGATTATCAGGGATACCTTTATTTTTACGAATAAACGGCTTATTCTGGTAGATGTCCAGGGAATTACGGGTAGTAAAATTGAGTATTTTTCGATTCTATATAAAAGCATTACCAGATTTAGTGTTGAAACCGCCGGAAGTTTTGATCTGGATGCCGAATTGAAGATTTGGATATCTGGAGAGCAAACTCCATCAATTTCTAAGCGTTTTAATAAGAAAGTAGATATTTATGAAGTTCAGAAATTATTAGCAGAATTCACACTCTAGCTACTAATATTAGGTCATCCTGAACTTATTTCAGGATCTCAATGAATTTTTAATCAGACTTTGAAATTTACGAAGCCACTTATCTCGAAATAAAAGATAAGTGGCTTTTCATTTAAAGATATATTAAGAACACATTTATTCTAAGATGAGTTTATATCTTTGTTTTTTTTAGCATTTGTTGAACGATCAATCCAGAAAATATATGAGCTTATTACTAACCAATATCAAAGAATTACTACAGGTTAGAGAACAAAATATTCTTAAAGTTTCAGGAAGCGAAATGAAAGAACTTCCTACGATAAAGAATGCATGGTTGCTAATAAAAAATGACAAAATCGTTGATTTTGGGACTATGGAAAGTATACCTAAAATAAATGCCGATGAAACAATAGATGCAACCGGAAAGATCGTATTGCCTACCTGGTGTGATTCTCACACGCATATTGTATATGCTGGTAATCGCGAGCAGGAATTCGCAGATCGTATTAATGGATTGAGCTATGAAGAAATTGCAAATCGGGGCGGTGGAATTTTAAATAGCGCAAAAACACTTCAGGAAACTCCCGAAGATGAAGTTTACGAACAGTCGGCGAAAAGACTTGAAGAAGTCATGAAACTTGGAACCGGGGCTGTAGAGATAAAATCTGGCTACGGACTTACCGAAGAAGCTGAACTTAAAATACTTAGAGTTATCAGGAAACTTAAAGAAAATTATAATCTGCCGGTAAAGTCTACTTTTTTGGGAGCACATGCTATACCAAAGAATTATAAGCATGATCCCGATGCTTATATGGATCTGGTGATTGATAAAATACTCCCTAAAGTTGCGAAAGAAGGTCTGGCAGAATACATCGATATCTTTTGTGAGAAAGGTTATTTCAGCATAAAAGACACTCAAAGATTGCTTTCTGCAGCGAAAGAATACGGCTTAAAACCTAAAATTCATGTCAATCAGTTTAATTCCATTGGAGGTGTAAAAACCGGGGTTGAGTATGAAGCACTAAGTGTAGATCATTTAGAGATAATGACAGACGAGGATATAGAAGTTTTAAAGGGAACCAAAACGATGCCTGTAGCACTTCCCTCCTGCTCTCTGTTTCTAAGTATCCCCTATACACCCGCCAGAAAGATTTTGGATGCTGAACTACCACTGGCACTAGCCACCGATTTTAATCCTGGAAGTACTCCAAGCGGGAACATGAACCTGGTAGTTTCACTTGCCTGCATCAAAATGAAAATGACCCCGGAAGAAGCTATCAATGCAGCCACTATCAATGGAGCCTATGCAATGGAATTAAGCGAAACGCACGGGAGTATTACCAAAGGAAAAATGGCAAATTTCATCATCACTAAAGAGATCCCATCTTATACTTTTTTACCTTATGCTTTTGGAACAAATTCTATAGAATCTGTTTATATCAACGGAAAAAAGATCTGATATGCAAGGTTTTCAATTTTATAGCAAAAAAGATATAAAGCATTTAGTTAATAAGCGCAATGGAGAGCGGAAGTTTGGAGAAAACCTTCAGTTTGTTAGTAGCCTGGATGAGCTGGAATATTTGGCAGCAAAATATGTCATATTTGGCATTCCGGAAGATGTTGGTGTAAGAGCTAATTTCGGGAAACCCGGAACTTCAAATGCATGGAAAACCGCATTGAAGTCTTTAGTTAATATCCAGATTAACAGATTTAATGATCCCGACAACTTAATTCTATTAGGGCATTTAGATTGCAGGCACTGGATGGATAAAGCTTCCAGTATTGATGAAGAAGATCCTAATTATCACGCAAAACTCGGCGATATTGTTAAAGAGATCGATCTTAAAGTAGCAACACTTATTGAGAAAATAATTTCAGGAAACAAAATCCCTATCATTATTGGTGGCGGGCATAACAATGCTTACGGGAACATTAAAGGTGCAGCCAAAGCTTTAAATACCCCTATAAATGTGATCAATATCGATGCGCATACAGATCTTAGACAACTTGAACACCGGCATAGCGGAAATGGATTTAGTTATGCTATCGAAGGACAGTTTTTGCGAAAATATACCGTCTTTGGATTACACAAAAACTATACTCCTGAATATATTTTTGAAGAAATGGATGCTTCAGAGAATTTTCTGTATCATCTGGCTGAAGATATTTTAGAGCACCCGGAAGAAGCGATTAAAAAACTTGAGAAAAGTATAGAGATCGCAGGTCAGTCAAAATTCGGACTGGAACTGGACTGTGATTCGATTTCAGATTTTCCAAGTAGCGCTAAATCACCTGCAGGGTTTACAGTTAACGATATAAGGAGCTTTATAAAAGTTGCTTCTGAAAATAAAAACTGCAGTTATTTCCATATCTGCGAAGCCGCGCCTAAAGACGAAAATGAAGCACAGGTTGGAAAAGCCATCGCCTATTTTATTTCAGATTTTATCAGGTAATTTCTAAGCATTTTTATCAAGCTTGTTTTCTGAAGCCTGGCGCTGCCATGGAAATTTCCCTTCTATTTCCAGCTCTATAGACATGCTCAAAAATGTCCTTATCAATACAATAACTCCCAGTGTTAGCACTTTATCCATGGTTGGCTCTGTCACTACTGTTGCAATAATATCTGCAGCTACAAGAATTTCCAGGCCTAAAAGAATGCCTTTTCCCAATTCCTGACGCAGTAATTTATACGAACGCTGTTTTCCTTTTTGCGTAGATAAAAGGAATTTACCCAGCGCTAAGATAGTTCCCACTAAAATAGTAAGCACGCCGCCAACTTCAATAATCCGGGCCGTGTACTCAATATATAATTTTATATTTTCCATATTCTATTCTTCCGAAGACAATTTTTGATATACCCCATTGGTCCATCCAAAGCCATCCTGAGTGGGGTACTCTCCTCCTCCACTTTCTTTGGTAAGATCTTCTACATTATATTTTTCCAGCATCTTATATGTTCTACCATAAACATCCTTATTTAGTTTCAGCCACCGTGAACTTATTTTTTCAGCTAGTTTATTCTTATTATAATTTTGAAGCCCCTTGATAGTAAGCCACTGTAAAGGAGCCCAGCCATTGGGAGCATCCCATTGCTGTCCCGTATTATAAGGTGTGGTTACCACTCCGCCAGATTTTAGGAAAACCTCTTCAATTTTCTCTGAAACTAAATTGGACTGTTGCTCACTTGCGATCTCAAAGAAAAGGGGATAGACACCTGCCAGAGATAAACGCTCGGTTTGCTCGGCCTTTTTAAAGTTATAGTCCATAAAATATCCTTTTTCATTATTCCAATGATATTTTAAAATCGCATTTTTTCTGCTTTGAGCTTTCTGATTAAACTTTTCTGATTTCTCAGAATCTCCGATAATTTCGGCCGCTTTTGCAATAGTATTTTCCAGATTGTACATTAAAGAATTAAGGTCTACAGGTACAATATGAGTCGTATGAATACTTGAAAGGTCAAATTCACCTGCTTCATTCTTATTTAACCATCTACTGGAAAAATCCCAGCCAGATTCTGCTCCGGCTCTAAGATTTCTATATACTTCTTCTTTGGTAAGTTCAGGATTATCTGCTATTGCACTTTCTGCGGTTGCTACATCTTCCCGGTAACTCTCCGGTCTCGGCGTAGCATTATCATCCCAATACCTGTTTAAAATTTCACCATCCGGCATTTTGACCACTCGTCTATGCTTTTTTTCCTGATTGAGCTGTGAAGCTCCATCCATCCAGAAATTATATTCCCTCTCCAATTCAGGCAAATATTTGGCGTAAACCGGTTTTCCTTTAGATGCTGCAAGTACCTGCACCATCATAGCAAAAAAGGGCGGCTGTGATCTTCCTAAATAGTAAGTCCTGTTTCCATTTGGAATAAAGCCGTATTCGTTAATCAGGTAAGCAAAATTATCTACCATATTCTGAATAGTTTCTATTTCTTCATCTTCCTGTAATCCAAGCATCGTAAAATAACTATCCCAATAATAAATTTCCCGGAACCTGCCTCCCGGAACAATATATGGATTTGGCAAGGGAAGTAAAGTTCCGGAAATTCTTTCATCTGCCGGACGCTTAAGCACCTGCCAAAGGTTTTTTATATGAGAATTAATGGAAGAAGAATCGGTTTCAAATTCAAAATCGTTTCCGGGAACACTAAAATGCTGTTCAACAAAATCTGTGATACCTTCTGTGGTGGTATCATTTAGCATATTATAGCGTTGCCTTATCAGGCCCACATTATATTCCGGAACCACATCCACAAAAGTTTTGCTGTCTTCAAAAATCTCTTTTGTTTGTACATCATAGAATAGCTCTCCATATAATTCTCCCGGCGGAAGTATTTCGACTTCATCTTCAATTGTTTCCAATTCCTGTTCGGGATCTGGACCAATTTTACAGGAAAAAAATAAAGAGAATATTAATAGATAATTCAGAAAGAAAGGAATACGATGTTTCATAATTTCAATTTGATATGATAAATATAAGAGAATATAGGATTTCTATTGTGTGGTTAATTCTGGAAAGTATTTAATAATTTTGAGCTCAAAATAAAATGAAATGCAAATAGTTTCCTGGGAACCGAAATATTCCGAAGAGTTTAAACATATGAATATTCACTGGCTAAAAGAATTTTTCTGGATAGAACCACATGATGAGAACGTTCTTGGGAATCCTGAAAAATATATCATCGAACCGGGAGGAAAGATTTTTTTCGTTAAGCAAAGAGAAGAAATCATCGGCTGTGTGGCCTTGATGAAAATCAAGAACGATATTTTTGAACTCACAAAAATGGCAGTAAAGCCGGAACATCGTGGAAAAAAAATAGGTCATGAATTAATGAAACACACCATATTATTTGCTCAACAAAAAGAATGGAAAAAACTGATCATTTATAGCAACAGAAAGCTTGAAAATGCTATTCATTTATATAAAAAATATGGCTTTGAAGAAATTCCAATTGAAGATAACAATCCATATTCCCGGGGTGATATTAAAATGCAGCTAAACCTTTCATAAATCTTTATTAATTGACCGCTAACTCCATAATGCCTTTTTTACATTTAGGTAAAATTTTCGATATGAGAAGTATAGCTACCCTAATGATCTTGAGCATCCTGTTTATTGGGTGCAAGAATGAGAAAAAAACTAATGAAAATCAGGCTGAGAATAAAGTAGCTGAGAAAACAATAGCGAAGAATGAACAGTCTGATTCACTTAAGATTGAAATAACTCCAATTTCACATGCCACGGCTGTATTTAAATGGGACAATACCGTATTTTATACAGACCCTGTTGGAGGTGCTGATGCATTCAAAGGAAAAGCGACTCCAGATTTTGTTTTAATTACAGATATTCATGGAGATCACATGAACGCTGAAACTCTAGATGCACTTGAACTTGAAAATGCTAAAATATTTGTCCCTAAAGCCGTACAGGAAAAGTTGCCTGAGGATCTACAAGGGAATCTTGTTGTCCTAAATAACGGAGAAACAAATGAATATATGGGCTTTAAAATTAAGGCTATCCCAATGTATAACCTGCCACAAAGTAAAGATGCCATGCATGTCAAAGGACGTGGTAATGGTTATATTTTAGAAAAAAATGGAGAGAAATTATATATTTCAGGAGATACCGAAGATATTCCGGAAATGAGAAACCTTAAGGATATTGATGTAGCTTTAGTATCGATGAACTTACCTTATACTATGCCTGTCGATAAGGCAGCTGATGGAGTTCTAGCTTTCAAGCCAAAAAAAGTGATTCCTTATCATTATCGCGGAAAAGATGGACTCGCCGATGTAGAAAAATTTAAAGAACTTGTAAATAAAGGAAATCAAAATATTAAGGTTGAATTGATGGATTGGTATCCGGGCAGAAAAAAGTGATCTAATTAAAGCCGCCTTTCTTTAATTCTTACATGGGAAAACTTGTAAATTTTTATTTTGGCTAATTCAAATTTAACAGTATTTCAAAGTAAATGTTTTTTCAGAAAAGACGGCTTTGCATATTATTTCATAAAAACCTACTTAAAGATATATACTAAATAAGTATTTAACAAAAAAAATAAACATAATTCACTGATTGTCATATAATTTTATGTTTATTTTAATTCGCAACTAACTTCTTCATGAATACCAGAGGTGCTGCTACATCAGATTATGTGACTAAGCATGGCAGCAAATTGCCGATTTGACTGAGCAGTTTATAATAGTCTCTTTTTTATCAAATTGTATGTGATTTACTTTGTATTTAAAGAACTGGTCAACATTTTCAACTTTTGTATCTGTAGAAAGCGCTGCATAATCCATAGCCTGTATAGGGCTTGTATTAGTTTTAATAACAATTGCAGAAAATATGATAGCTAAAAGAGAAAAATAGATCCTTTTCATAATTGTTCTTTAGTTGTTCTATTTAAAAGACGACGTAAAAAATAAATCGTTACACCAAACTTACGTATTTAACATTTTGATTTTCAGACATCTATTTTTAGGTGAATGAATAGAATGTTGATTTTAGGCATAAAAAAAGCCCGGCATTACTGCCGGGCTTTCTAATATCTAAATAAAATACTAGGAAAGTACTTCCTGTACTTTATCTGCAGCTTCCTGGAATTGTACTGCACTGTACACTTTAAGTCCGCTGTTATCGATTAAATCTTTTGCAATGTCTGCATTTGTACCTTGCAAACGAACAATGATTGGCACATTCATCGCGTCTCCCATATTCTTAGAAGCATCTACAATCCCTTGTGCAACACGGTCGCAACGAACAATACCTCCAAAGATATTTACAAGAATAGCTTCAACTTTATCATCTTTAAGAATAAGTCTAAATGCTTCTTCTACTCTTTTAGCATCTGCAGTACCACCAACATCAAGGAAGTTTGCAGGTTCCCCTCCGGCTTGTTTAATAAGATCCATTGTTGCCATTGCAAGTCCGGCACCATTTACCATACATCCAACATTCCCATCAAGATCAACATAGTTAAGACCTACTTCTCTAGCTTCAACTTCTGTTGGGTTTTCTTCACGAACATCACGCATCTCTGCATAATCCTTATGACGGAAAAGTGCATTATCATCTAAAGTCACTTTTGCATCAACCGCCATGATTAGATCATCACTGGTTTTTAATACCGGGTTGATCTCAAATAGAGAAGAATCAGATTTTTCAAAAGCTTCATAAAGCGACATTACGAATTTCGTCATTTCTTTAAATCCTTTTCCGCTAAGTCCAAGATTAAAAGCAATACGGCGAGCCTGGAATCCTAATAATCCAGTTGATGGGTCTATTTCTTCAGTGAATATAAGGTCTGGAGTTTCTTCTGCAACCGTTTCAATGTCCATTCCACCTTCCGTGGAATACATGATCATGTTACGACCTGTAGCCCGGTTAAGTAGCACTGACATATAATATTCTTCCGGCTCATTTTCTCCAGGATAATAAACATCTTCAGCAACCAGCACCTGATGAACTTTCTTTCCTTCAGCAGAAGTTTGAGGAGTCACAAGATTCATTCCTATGATATCCCCTGCTATTTCTTCCACCTCTTTAAGGTTCTTTGCAAGCTTAACGCCGCCACCTTTACCACGACCACCCGCGTGTACCTGTGCTTTGATCACATGCCACCCGGTGCCCGTTTTTTCAGTTAGCTCTTTAGCAGCATCTACTGCTTCTTTGGCGTTTCTTGCAACGGTTCCACGTTGAATGCGAACTCCGAAGCTGCTTAAAATTTCTTTTCCTTGATATTCGTGTATATTCATAATCAGCTTTTTCTTCTGTATTAATTATGGAAGGCAAAAGTAACAAATACATACTATTGTACCAATCTTTTTTGAGCTTCTTAACGCTTCATTAATGCGGGATGTTCCATATCTTCAATGGTTTTACAATCTAATAGATGTTAACGAAAAGGTTATCGTAGAAAATTCTTTTATTTCTGGCTATAGACTACAATCTCTATTACCTTAGTTCATTAATTTTTAAATATGAACAAGGCATTGCTAGCATTGGCTATTGGTGGATTTGGAATAGGAATGACCGAATTCGTAATCATGGGTATTTTACCTGAAGTTGCCGAAGCTCTTAACATCACCATCCCACAGGCCGGTCATTTCATTTCAGCCTATGCCCTTGGTGTGGTCGTTGGTGCTCCCTTACTCACCGTTTTTGGCAATAAATGGCCTCCACATAAGGTATTGCTAGGTCTTATGATCTGGTTCACTATTTTCAATACTTTATCTGCTTTTTCGAACTCATATACCCTTTTGTTAATATCGAGATTTTTATCAGGATTACCACATGGTGCATTTTTTGGAATTGGAGCGGTTGTCGCAGGCAAACTTGCAAAACCGGGCAAAGATGCCCAGGCTATTGCCATGATGTTCACGGGGCTTACAGTTGCCAACGTTATTGGTGTACCACTGGGAACCTGGTTGGGACAAAATTTTGAATGGGGAGTTGCCTTTCTTGCTGTTGGCGTTGTTGGTGTCATGGCGATTCTCAGTGTGAAATTCTGGATGCCAGATCTACCAAATAATGAATCTAACGGATTTAAAAAAGATTTAAAAGCTCTTAAAAAACCTGAACTATGGATGGTGATTCTATTAACAACCATTGGCACTGGAGGTTTTTTTGCCTGGTACAGCTATATAGCGCCATTAATTACAGATGTGGCAGGCCATAATGAAAATATAGTTAGTTATGCCATGATTCTTGCCGGTCTGGGTATGGTTGCCGGGAATTTTATAGGAGCGAAACTCGCTGAAATGTTTAGCCCTATATATGCCGTCATCATTGCCCTGGCACTAATGGTCGTTGCACTAATTTCAAATACCTTTCTTGCCTTTGACCAAATTGGTGTTTTGGTTATGACCTTTATTCTACCGGTAATTGCATTTTGTATCGCAACCCCCATTCAAATGGCGGTTATCAATTCTGCTAAAGGATCTGAAATGTTAGGCTCTTCCCTAAACCAGAGTGCCTTTAATATGGGAAATGCCAGTGGGGCATATCTCGCCGGTCTTCCTATTGCTTACGGTTACGGAATTGTTTCTGCACAATATGTTGGGGCTGCCATGGCTGGAATGGGAATCTTTATAGGTTTAGGTGTGGTTATGATAAGAAAACAACAGGCAGCGCAACTCGAAATGAGGAATTCTTAAAGTTATTACTTCCAGAATTAACAAAATGTATAAATTGGTTATATTTGATATAAGGCTTATACTTCCATAGATAAGTAATTTATTTTTGCTGAAAAATTAAACAAGAAATGACTCAGAAAGATCTGCTTTCAATTACCAGGAAATTTGATAGTCCGGTGTATGTTTATGATGCCGATAAGATCATATCTCAATATAAAAGGCTTACGGATGCTTTTAAAGTAAACGAACTTCGAATTCATTATGCCGTAAAAGCATTGTCTAATATTTCTATCCTGAAACTATTAAATTCATTAGGTTGTGGACTGGATACTGTTTCTATTCAGGAAGTAAAATTAGGATTGAAAGCCGGTGTAGATCCATCTAAAATTATTTACACGCCCAATGGTGTTTCCCTGGAGGAGATCGAAGAAGTGGTAAAACTTGGAGCACAAATTAATATTGATAATCTATCAGTCTTAGAGCAATTTGGCAGTAAACATCCTGAAATTCCAGTTTGTATAAGGATCAATCCGCATGTGATGGCTGGTGGAAATTCCAAAATTTCTGTTGGCCATATAGATTCCAAGTTTGGAATTAGCATTCACCAGATGCCTCATTTACTTAGAATTGTTGAGAATACGGGAATGCACATCAATGGTATTCATATGCATACCGGTAGCGATATTCTGGATATTGGAGTATTTCTTCATGCTTCGGAAATTCTTTTTGAAGCTGCCCGGAATTTTAAGGAATTGGAATTTATTGACTTTGGAAGCGGATTTAAAGTGCCTTATCGCGAAGGAGATATTGAAACCGATATTGAAGATCTTGGTACTCAGTTAACCGAAAAATTTGAAAGATTTTGTAAAAAATATGGACGGGAACTGGCCCTGGCCTTTGAGCCCGGAAAATATCTGGTAAGTGAGGCCGGAAACTTTCTTGCAAAGGTAAATGTCATCAAGCAAACTACTTCCACGGTTTTTGCCGGAATTGATACTGGTTTCAATCATTTAATAAGACCCATGTTTTATGGATCGCATCACGACATTTCCAATATATCTAATCCTGATGCTAAACCGCGCTTCTATAGTGTTGTTGGTTACATCTGTGAAACAGATACTTTCGGCAATAATCGCAGAATTTCTGAAATACGTGAAGGTGATATTTTAAGTTTTAGCAACGCGGGAGCTTATTGTTTCTCGATGGCCAGTAATTTTAATTCAAGATATCGTCCCGCTGAAGTCTTATGGTATAATGGGCAGGCCCATCTAATAAGAGAACGTGAAACTTTTGAAGACCTTGTGAGACATCAGGTAGAAATAAATTTTGAAAATACACCCAAAGAGCTTGTAGATAAGGTAGATTAATTTGCATAAAGCGGTTAATTAAACTTTTATAAAAAATCCTCATTTAAATTCAAAATGGGGATTTTTTAATAGAATACTAACTAAAATCCATCACCAAATAAGTAATTTAATTGAAAAGTTGGCAATGGAATATAAACTGAATAAGGATCAGAATTTTCAAGAGGAAATACAACTCATCTTTGAAGCAGAAGTTAATGGTTGCATAGAAGCTTTACGGGATCTGGATATTCATGAGGCTATTCATGATATTCGTAAGCGAATGAAAAAGTTACGCGCCCTGGCACGACTCTTTAGAGATGAAATGGGAGAAAAAGAATATAAAGCGCTTAATATTCGTTTCAGAGATCTTGGAAGAGAAATTTCTTCACTAAGGGATCTCACCGCGCATCTGGAAACCCTGGAAAATTTAAAAAGCAGGTATGGCAAATATTTATATAAAAGCTTTTTCAACTCGGTTGAAAAAAATCTTGAAAACGAAAGAGAAAAACTAACCGACGAACTTTCAAATAAGGAGTTTTTCACTGGATATTTAATGGAAGAACTAACTAGCATTAAAAGTGAAATTAACCAGTGGCCGGTAAACTCTAACAATATAAATATCATTCTGCCAAGTATTCAAAGAGTTTATGAACGTGGAGTAAAAGGAATGAAAAAGGCATATAAAACTCAAACTTCAGAAGACTTTCATGAGTGGAGGAAAAGAGTAAAGTATTTATGGTATCAGCTGTTGTTGCTTCAGGATACCTGGCCTCAATTTTTTGAAAGCCTGGAAGCCGAGGTTCATTTATTAGCAGATTATCTGGGTGACGATCACGATCTCATGCTATTTCGCGAGAAAGTATTGTCAGAGGAGTTTGATTTAAAAGACGAGGAACAAAAGGAGATGTACGAGGCACTTATAGCTGAATTTAGTGATACGCTTCGAAATGAAGCTAAAGTAAAAGGTGAATTAATTTATGCTGAAAATCCTGAAGATTTTAAAAACAGGATAGGAAAATACACTCAAATTAACTGGAATTGATTTTATAACTTATACCTATAAAAAATTTAAGCTATGAAAAATCTGATCTTTTTACTCATTTTATTTTTCGGTTTTAATATTTCAGCCCAGGATTTGTCTTCAGAAGAGATAGAGATTATAGATCTCACCTATGCATTCTCTAATGAAACCATATACTGGGTGACCGCCAGGGAGTTTAATCTTGAGGAAGTTGCCAAAGGAAAGACTGAAAAAGGTTTTTATTACTCCGCTAACAACTTTTCTACCGCCGAACATGGCGGTACTCATATAGATGCCCCCATACATTTCGCTGAAAATAAACAAAGTGTAGATGAAATTCCATTGGACCAACTCATAGGTACAGGTATAAAAATTGATGTATCAAAAATGGCACGTCAAAATCCAGATTATCGCATAAGAATAGAAGACTTAAAGCAATGGGAACAAACTAATGGAATTATTCCTGAAAAAAGCATCGTGCTGTTTGAAACCGGCTTCGGGAAATTCTATCCAAATGCAAAAAAATACCTGGGAACCGATAAAAGAGGCCCCGAGGCGGTAAAGGAACTCCATTTCCCCGGTCTTTCTAAAGAAGCTGCAGAATGGCTTATAGCAAATAGAAACATTAAAGCCGTAGGCCTGGATACTGCCAGTATAGATTATGGTCAGTCTACAAATTTTGACACACATGTTATGTTAATGACCCATAATATTCCTGCTTTTGAAAATGTTGCACATCTGGAAAAGTTACCCGCTACCGGTTTTCAAATTATTGCGCTACCAATTAAAATTAAAGGTGGTAGCGGCGGCCCTTTAAGAATTATTGCCATTAAATAATATTCTGTGAGTAAAAATAAGCGCGGTCCACTATATTTTATTGCCATACTTCCTCCTGTTGATATTAGAAATGAAATCAGGAGTTTTAAAGAGACTATTTCCAGGCATCATGATGTGAAGCATGCTTTAAAACTCCCGGCCCATTTAACACTACAAATACCTTTCAGGATATTTGAAGAGAACGAATCTAAATTAATCGAGAAATTAAAAGGCTTTTCAAAAATGGTGGACCCATTTCTGGTAGACCTTAATGGTTTTGGAAGCTTTTCTAAAAATGTCATTTTTGTGAAAGTTCTTGATCACAAACCATTAATTAATCTTCATGCTGAATTACAGCAATTGATCATGTCATTGGTTGAGCTAAAAAGCCATGAAATCTCAACGAAGATCCATCCACATTTAACCATTGCTGTTAGAGATCTAAAAAGAAGTAATTTTTCGGCAGTCTGGAAGGACTTTGAAAATAAGGATTATAAAAATTCCTTCAGAGCTGAAAATCTTTCCCTGTTAAAACATAATGGAAAAACATGGGATATAATAGAAGTCTTCGATTTCAAAAAATGCGATTAATCGTGGATAAATATAAATTCAATTAAAAGTTTTCCGGTAAGAAAAAGCACCAAATAAATTCTTATGTATTCCCTACAATACTTTAGCTGATGGTAAAATATAGAAATAGATACTAATAAAATGTGCGAAAGTACCAAGCAATACAAAAATATGAAAGATGGCATGATTGAATGGTATCTTATTTTGCATAAAAAGGATGGCTCCTATAGTATAAAAAATACCGCCCGTAAATAACCACCATAAACCTTCAGTAGAAAAATTTTCAATTAAGGGATTAATAGCGAAAATTATAATCCAACCCATCGCCACGTACATAATAGTTGACAATAACTGATAGCGCCCTGCATAAAATAATTTAAGAATAACACCAACCAGGGCCATAAGCCATACAACCCATAAAATAGTCCATCCTGTGGTACCATTAAGTGTGACCAAAGCAAAGGGAGTATAGGTACCGGCAATAAGAATGTAAATGGCCGCATGGTCCAGAATATTCAGTTTTATTCGTAACCTGTGTGTTTTGGCACTATGGTAAAAGGTAGAAGCTGCATACACCAAAACCATACTAGCTCCAAAAATGATAAAACTTACCAGATGTATATTATCTCCCAGTCTTTGTGCTTTGAGGATCAATAATACTAGAGCAACAATACTCAATACAAATCCTATTGCATGTGAAAGAATATTCAGTTTTTCTTCTTCGGGGGAATAATATTTTGGCTTTTTAATGCTACCCATCTTTCAAATGAAAAGTAGATATTAAATTAATTGAATTTTCTAGTAAAAACAATAGGCAACAATGTATATACAATCGTATCTTTTAGAAGAATGGGTTCAGAATATCACACGAATAATGATTTATAACAAAAATTATTCAGGGATCTTGATAATTGTTTCTACTCCTTTACTATTTTCCTTATTTCGAATTTCGAAGAAAAATTTGTCTTTATAGAGATTACGCAATCTGTCGTTAATATTTTTAAGGCCTACCCCTTTTTGCATGAGCTGGACATGAGTTTCAGAAATAAGAGCACCGTTATTTTCAATTTTAATTACCAGCATTTTCTCTTCCTGATATACAGACACATTGATTTCCAGATCTGTATGATCGTAGGAATACCCATGTTTTATTGAATTCTCTATCACTGGCTGTAAAAGCATTGCGGGTACCTTTTTCACCATAAGTGAATCGTCGATATCTTTAGTAATTTTTAGGTGATCTGAAAATCTAACGTTTACAATGTTTAAATAATATTCAAGAATTCTCAATTCCTCATCTAATGTGATCCTGTTACGGTCACTATTGTATAGAATTTCACGCAAAAAATCACTCAAATCTGCTATGGTATCTTTTGCCTTATTAGAATCCATATCGGTTAATACGGCAATGGAGTTTAGAGTATTAAAAAGAAAATGGGGTTGTAATTGAGAAGAAAGCATTTTCATCCGTGTATTCACCAATTGTGATTCCAGTTTAGAATGTCTCTTTTCTGCCTCTTTCACCTGTCTTAAATAATAGTAGGTATAAATGATAAAGATCATTGCAAAATAGATGAGAAAGTTGAGATCTATCACATATATAAAGGCATTGATACTTTTTCTCAAATTAAAATCGGCGATATCTATGCGCCCCGCAATAATGGAATAAAAGTCGAAAACAAATCTAATTATTAGTCCTATTAAAATAGAAAAGAGTGTATGAATAGAGATAATTTTAACCCAGGGATAATTTTTATTTAGAAAACGTTTGGTACTAATGGCTATAAGCGTCATATAGCTCACTACGATAATATAATCGAACAAAAGATTATGAACTAGAAATTCTGACCACATAAAATTCTCTACTCCTTCTGGTGCGTGCATATAGGAGCGCATATAGGCAACTTTCACGATCAAAACCAGGTCGAACATCAAATAGAATCCAGCCAGTAATAATACCAGTTTAAAATCTATATACTTCTGTTTAAATGTTGAGAGGCTCATCTTAAATTCCTATTTTTTCCAGAAACTCCTTTTTGTGGGATTTACTGATATGTAATAGTTTTCCGTCTGTCATCTTAGCGTCAATTTCAGAGTAATCTGAATGTATAATTTCATTTACAAAATTGAGGTTCGCTATTGTGGACCTGTGTATTCTAACAAAGGTGTTGCTATCTAAAATCTCAGCAAGATTGTTCAAAGATTCCCGAAGCACATATTTTTTTCCGTCTACATAGATCTCTGCATAATATCCCGAAGCCTGGATGTACAAAATTTTAGCAGGATCTACCAAAGCTGTTTTATTACCCTGTTTTACCGGTATTTTTGATACTGAATTGAGTTGAATTCCGCCTTTAGAATATTCATGAAAGAATTCTACCAGACGTTTCTCAAAATTATCATTCGCTTCTGTTTTTGTAGTTTCAAGCACTTTATTGATGGTTTTAAAAAATCGCTCGTCTTTAAATGGTTTTAATAGAAAGTCAAATGCTTCTACATCAAAGGCCTTTAACGCATAATTATCATAGGCCGTGACAAAAATAACAATGGGTTTTGGCGAAATTTCAACTTTTTTCAACACTTCAAATCCATTCATATCTTTCATATTGATATCAAGGAAAATAAGATCTGGCTTATCTAAGTTTATTCTTTCAATTGCGGTGCGCCCGTTTGAACATTCACCAATAACTTCAATTGCTTCTACATCTTCCAGTAGGTTTAGAACCCTTTTTCTAGCCAGTTCTTCGTCGTCAATAACAAGTGCTTTCATGCTTTACACATCTATTTGATAAACACAATTTAAAACTATTTGAACATAATAATTGAAAAATCAACATTTTTCATTCGCTCAACTATAGGTTTCTGTAGTTTTTTATCATAAAATTCCAATTCACAATTCCCATTAAAAGGGCTATCAAAAATTGAGATTTTGATAGCCCTTGCTAAAACTCAAACAACTAAATTTGAAAATTCAACCCTATTCGTTAATTGCTACTGCAATTCCAGAAACTGATCTAGGATCAAGTTTGACATTTCGTTTTTGATTTCCCATTTCCAGCTTAACTTTATAGACTTCATTGTCTAGTACATCACCTCTACCTGAAGCAATATATTTATTTGAAGTCATCGTCCAACCTTTATTGGCCATGTACAGCTCTCTTCTAATATCCAGTGGCAAGACTATATCTTTAAACTTCTGAGAGGTTCTTACTAATTCCCCTTCGTGATTAAAGTCGGCAGATAAATATCCTTTGCTGCTTTTAAAAGTTACCAGGTAAGACGAGTATTTGTCTCCTTCAAATTCAGCGATGAAGTTTTTGATGTCAAAATTAGCCTTCATAAAAGCGATAGCATTTTCAGAAAACTCTCCCGAGTATGTTTCTTCTACGGTATAAGAGAAGCTATCTCCAATTCGAGTAATCTTAGCGTCCAGTGGTGCAAAACCAACTTTTGCTTCTTCTAGCTGGGTAATTTCCTGTTCCTGAGCGTGTCCTACAAGGGTTCCTGCAATTAGCAATAAAGAAAAAATTAATGTTTTCATGATGAATGTTTTTTAATGAATAATGATTTAAACTGTTCGGTTAATCGATTAATGAAATAATTATAGCACTAAATTACAGGTGTTTATCCTTTATTATGACAGAATGAACCAAATAGCTTAAGAATAGTATCCAGATGCATGAAAATGGAATTAAACCTCAAAAAGGCCTCGTAAAGTCGCATTATTATTAAGGTTAGGCATGCGCCCGCATTCCAGGGGTGTTCACCACATAAATGCAACAGTTAAAAGCAACTAATATGAGTTACTGGAGTATATCTTATTAAAAGATAGATTTTAATAATCAGGAAAGAGCATAAAAAAAGGCTAACTAAAATATTTAAACCATTTTCTAGTTAGCCTTCGCAATTATTGTTTAACCAATAATTACAATATAAATATAGCTAGAGTTTTCAATATTAAGAGTTAACTGATAGCCAAAATTACCTAAAGAAATATTAAAAGTATTATTTAAGCAAAAAGGGAGGATAATACATAATTAACCCACTTAACTAAATCCCAAGAATGACTTACAGTTCTCTCCCGTTTAAGCTCTTTATTATAGAATATAATCTGTACTTACAAAATTAGAACTTTTACTATCCAGTAATTTTCTCAAAATTTCATTGTTATAATTTTTATCCTTACTGGCCACAAAAGTTCTTATAGAGAAAGATCTTAAAGCATCATGCACACTTAAAGTTCCCACAGCTGAATCTTTTCTTCCTGTGAAAGGAAAAACATCTGGCCCTCTCTGGCAGGAGCTGTTAAGATTTACTCTACAAACCAGATTCACCAAAGTATCTATTAGCGGTGCGATCTTTTCTATTCCTGTTCCAAAAAGGCTTACCTGCTGACCATAATTGGAATCAGAAATTTCATCCAGTAACTTTTCAATAGAATTAAAAGGTTTTATGGGAATTACCGGCCCAAATTGCTCTTCCTTATACACCCTCATATCTTCGGTTACCGGGTAAAGGACTGCAGGAAAAATATAGTTTTCTGAAGTGGCTCCACCACGTTCGTTCAGTATTTTGGCTCCTTTTTTCTCTGCATCCTGTATTAATTCCTGAATATATTTTGGCTTATCAACTTCAGGCAAAGGAGTAAGCATCACATTCTCATTCCATGGATTTCCGAACTTTAGTCCATCTACACGCTTCGCAAATCTTTTATTGAATTCTTCCTGAATCTCTTCATGTACATATAAGATCTTTAATGCCGTACAGCGCTGTCCGTTGAAAGACAGGGTCCCTGAAATACATTCTTCTATGGCAAGATCAAGATCTGCATCTGGTAAAATAATCCCGGGATTCTTGGCTTCTAGACCCAATACCAGTCTAAGCCTGTTCTTATATGGGTGCTGATCCTGCAGAGCGATTGCAGATTTGCTATTTCCTATCAATGCGAGAACATCAATCTTACCGGTTTGCATAATAGGAGCTGCGACCACCCTTCCCCTTCCATAAATCACATTGACCACTCCTTTTGGAAACGAACTACGAAATGCTTCTAACAATGGGGAAAGTAACAAGACACCATGTTTTGCAGGTTTAAAAACAACCGTATTCCCCATAATTAAGGCAGGGATTAACAATGCAAAAGTTTCGTTTAGCGGATAATTATAGGGCCCCAGGCATAGAACCACCCCAAGAGGTCCACGGCGAATATGCGCATACACCCCGTCTTTCTCATGAAATTTTGCACTATCACGATCCAGCTGTTTGTAATCTTCAATAGTATCCTTAATATACTCAACTGTACGGTCAAATTCCTTTTGAGAATCTGGAAGTGATTTACCAATTTCCCACATAAGATATTTTACAACTTGCGCGCGTTTGGTCTTCATCTGTTCCACAAAATTCTCCATACAAGAGATTCTATCAGCAACCTTCATGGTAGGCCATTCTCCCTGCCCTTTTGAATAAGCATCACATGCAGAATTTAAAACTTCCAGTGCCGTTTCCTTATCCATATGCGGAACCGTTCCCAGCAGAGTTGGATTATAATCATCTGTAGAAGATATCGTTGAATAAACCTCATCTGTCTTCCCTTTCCATTTAATCAACTCCCCATTAGAGAGGTAAGTTTCCTGATTTAATTGATCGGTTATCTGAAATTCCTCTGGAATATGAATATTCATAATTATCTTTTTGTTGGTTGGTTTTTATTGTTGTGTCAATTTTCAACAAATTGATCAAACTTTTGGTGTAAGCACTAATACAAAACTCTGAATCTAATAGTTCCCTGAATTCCTTTTAGTTCTTTAATCACTTCTGCATCATATTCCTTATCTATATCGGTGATCACATATCCAATGGTTTCATTGGTCTTAAGGTACTGGCCAACGATATTTATATCGTGTGCTGCTAAAACCTTGTTTATATGCGCTATAATACCTGGTTTGTTATGGTGAATATGAATTAGTCTATGCGCATTTTCCAGTATAGGTAACTGTAAATTTGGAAAATTTACAGAATTTGTGGTTCCCCCGGTATTTATATAATTAATGATCTTGCCGGGAACAAAATTTCCAATATTTTCCTGAGCTTCCTGGGTGCTTCCACCAATATGAGGAGTTAATATGAGGTTAGGTAATCCTCTTAGCGTAGATTCAAATTCTTCCTTATTGGTTTTTGGTTCTTTAGGAAACACATCTACACCAGCCCCGGTAATTCTTCCAGACTCCATATGTTTCCTTAAAGCGTCCACATCTACCACCTGCCCCCTGGCAAGATTTAAGAATATAGAACCATTTTTCATCCAGCTAAATTCCCTGTCTCCAATCATATTCTTATTCTCCTTTCTACCATCAACATGAAGGGTTACTACATCTACCTTTTCGAATAATTCCTGAAGACTCCCACACTTAGTGGCATTTCCCAATGCCAGTTTTTCTACGAGATCATAATAATATACATCAAAACCAATAGCTTCAGCAACTACTGATAGTTGAGCCCCAATATTACCATAACCTACAATTCCAAGTTTCTTCCCTCTAATCTCGTAGCTACCCATGGCAGATTTATTCCATTCGCCCTTATGCATCTCTGCGATACGATCTGGCAGATTCCTCATTAATAAAATGATTTCTCCAATAGCCAACTCCACTACAGATCTGGTATTACTATAAGGTGCATTAAATACTGCTACCCCTTTTTTAAGACAGGCTTCGAGATCTATTTGGTTGGTACCAATGCAAAAAGCTCCCACGGCTATAAGTCGGTTTGCATTTTCCAGTACTTTTTCTGTTAAATTCGTTTTAGATCGAATTCCTAAAACTGAAACATCTTTAATCTTTTCCGCCAGTTCATCTTCATCTAAAGCTCCGGAAATCGTAGAGACATTATACCCTTCATTTTTCATGATCGCCACAGCATCGGTATGAACATTTTCAAGGAGAAGAACCTTTATTCGGTTTTTTGGATAAGAAATTGCTTTATTCATTTTATGAAGGTATAAGAATTCATCAAGACTTGGTGTGATATGATCGGCTTTGTCAAGAACATTATCCCGCTCAATATTTTCGGTAAAGGCGTAAAATTTATTTGCCAGCCCGGCAGCCTTTATTTCGTAATCGTTGTAACCATCCCCAATTACATAAACATCGCCTTTGAGGCCCATTTGTTTTAGAAGCTCTACTTTTCCGTTATTGGAAGAAAGCACATTGTCCCTGTCAAAACCTGTAATTTCTCCATCTTCAGCAAAGACGAATTGATTGGCATAGACGTTTTCTTCCTTCACTCCAAGCTCACTTACAATAGGAACTATAAACTCTTTAAAACCGTTAGAAATAATATAAATACTATCCTTTTGTTCCTTGAAAAACTCTTCATTTCGAACAAAAGAGACCGAGACCATTTTCTTCAACCTCTTTACAAGCTCTGGGATATCGCTTTTATTTGCTTCCAGGATCTCCAGTCTTCTTTCAAGAGATTCCCTGAATGCCAGGTTCCCGCCCATGGCCAGATCTGTTAGCTCCTTTAAATCCTGTAGTTTTTGCTCTTTCTTAGGGTTATTTTTAAGAGATATCTCACCTAGTACATCCAGTGCTTCTACCTGGGTAAAAGTACTATCAAAATCAATTACAAAATGCCTGTTATTCTCCATAGTACACCTGAAAATTCTAAAAAATTAAGTAGTAAAACTAAAGCTTTTTGAAACATTAAAAAACAACGTTTTAAAGCAACAATGACCGAATTATGCAATTGACAATAAAAGCTTGAAAAATTTGTAATTCCGAAAATTTGAATTACTATCAGGAGTAATATTGAGGAAAAGTTAGAAAACAGATTCAATTTATTATAAAAAAAAGTCGGATATGAATCCGACTTTCTTTTGGGCTAATTCAATGATTAAAAATTAATAATTGAACAAATTCTTTAATAAACTTTATTTCATCATTCATACCTCCTTTTTTACATTACCACATTTACTTCAAAAGATATTCCAGACTTTAAAGCAAACGAACGCTATTCATTAAATGATTAACATAATCACCCTGTTTTTCTTAAAATTATAGAATAACTTCATCTACATGGTTGCAAAATTCATTTTCGTATAACATTGTTTTATGGAAATACTTTATTCACAGCCAGTCTTTAGTATATTTATAGACTCAATTGAACATCTATGGAAAAAAAGATTCTAATCCCTACTAATTTCTCTAAACACTCCTGGAATGCCCTCATTTTCTCAATGAACCTTTATAAAAAATATGCCTGCACCTTCTATTTGATTAATGTTTATCACTCACAGGGGTTTTTGAGTGAAGCAATTCCTTTAAGTAAAAACGGTGATACCAATCCAAGCGGAAAAGAACTTTCAGAAAAAGGTCTGGAAAGAATTATGCAAGGTCTTAGTTTCAGAAAAGAGAATCCTAATCATACTTTTGAGACCATCTCTTTTCAGGGTAGTTTGGTAGATGGAATCCAGGAAAATGCAGATAAGTTTGGAGTAGATCTAATTATTCTTGGTTCGCGTGGTGACTCTGTGCACATAAATACTTCAGAAGATATTTCAAAGATCACCGAAGATGTGGAACAATGTCCTGTTTTGGTAATTCCTGAAGTTTATGAATGGAGAGAACAAAACAATGCAGAAATCGTTTTTCCTACCAATCTTCGAATTCCCTTCAAGCAAAAAGAATTATTAGCTTTAATAGATTTTTCTCGAAGTATGGGAGCAGCTGTTCGCATATTATATATAAATACTGAAAATAAAAAGCTAAATAAAGAACAGGAAGAAAATAGAGAAGACTTGAAACAACATTTAAAAGAAGTAAATCATAGTTTTCACATCTTAACCCAAACCACACCGGCTACAGGGGTTCATCTTTTTATTGAAAGCCGTGACAGTAACTTTCTTGCTTTGTATCAAAGGAAGCAGGGGTTCTTCTCCAGACTTTTTTCTAAATCTGCAGTTAGTGAGATCGCTTTTGATCCTAAATTACCGGTCTTGATATTAAAGGAAGTTCAATAAACAAAGGGAACAAAAATGAATATTTCACATTAACTGTTCCCTTTGCACATCATACTCTTCATTTGGCATTATCCAAATAATCAGCAGGTATCATCTCAGCCCAACTTAATGTAGCACCCTGAATGACTTCCTTAAAGATAAGAATTTAATTGATTCGCTCCTGAATTTTTCAACCATAATTTTAGAAAAAAAACGTACTGAAATATCTTGAAATTCACTATTTATATTTTAAAACATTGCTTTTCTAAACCAGCTCTATTTTTAATGGTCTAATAAGTAAACTTTAGTCTTATTATAACATATATAGCAGGGACAAATGCCTAATTTGCTAAATAGCATTTTAAAATGTTCGAGTTTAAAAGAATTGTTATAAGTAAAAAGATAAAGCTATGAAAGTATTATTTGTACTCACTTCACATGATGAACTGGGAAATACAGGAAACAAAACAGGGTTTTGGATTGAAGAATTTGCAAATCCCTATTATAAATTATTAGATAAAGGAGTAGAAATCACAGTTGCTACACCAAAAGGAGGAAAAGCTCCTATAGATCCCAATAGTGATACGGAAGACACCCAAACTAAAGATACCAAACGATTCAAAAAAGATGAAGCTGCACAAATGGTGATCAATAACACCAAAGTGCTATCCAAAATGGATCCTGTCGACTTTGATGCTGTTTTTTATCCTGGTGGTCATGGTCCGCTTTGGGACCTTTCAAAAGATAAAGATTCTATCGAGCTCATTGAGACTTTTAATAATGCGAAAAAACCAATTGGTTTTGTGTGTCACGCTCCGGCAGCTCTTAAAAATGTCAAAACCCAAAATGGAGATCCTCTGGTTAAAGGAAAGAAAGTAACAGGTTTTACCAACTCTGAAGAAAAGGCCGTGCAATTAACAGAAGTAGTTCCATTTTTAGTTGAAGATATGCTAAAAGAAAATGGTGGAATCTATTCTAAAGCCGGCGACTGGGAAGAATACGCCCTGGTAGATGGAAATTTGATCACGGGTCAGAATCCGGCCTCTTCGGGACTGGTAGCTCAAAAGTTATATGAAATGCTTAATTAAAAAAGATATCTTTAAAAGTATATTGAGCACTGCTATTTGCAGTGCTTTTTTTAGGTTTAAAATGAAGTGAAAAATTGTATATCTTACCTGGCGTTTGATAACATATATCAAATACTGGTCTACGTAGAGACTAGACCTGAGAACGGTGGTTATATAGACAATCTCTTAATGCCTTTATTTAATGAACAACTAACTAAATGATAGAAGGCTTTTCTTTTATCAAAAATGCACCAACCTGCCTCTTGTGAAATCCCAAAATAAGGAACATAAAAAATCATCCCGAAAATGGCTTAAACGTATAAGTTTAATTCTAGCCGGGCTTTTGCTGGTCCCTTCGTTTTTATTCACAATTGGTTGGTTTAACAGGGACATGCTTATAGATGAATTGCAGGACTGGTACCGAAATAATAATAACGGTAGTCTTGAAATAGGTGATGTTGATGCTACATTTTTAGGCGGATTCCCAAATGTAGGTTTCACTATTAAAGACGTTTATCAAACTAGTTTTGATACCATCCTTGATAAAAACTCATCAATATTCATAAAAAAAGCCCAGGTAAGTATTTCAGCTATTGATGTTCTAAGCGGAGAAATCGCTTTCAGGAACATACAGATAGATCATGCAGAAATCACCTCCGAGGTCATCTCAGAAAAATCTATTGCGGAATACATACGGCTAAAAAAACAGAGACAGGCTGCTTCAGGTTCCGGCTTAAAGCTTCCAGGGTGGTTACACCCGGAAAGGACAAATTTCAGTTTAAAAGATGTGAGTTTTATTGCTAAGGACACCATGCTAAATAAGTATTTTAATTTAAATATTGTACAGGCAAAAGGTAGGTTTAGAAGTAAAAATGAAATGATCACAGGTGTTCTTAATTTTAAGGTAATGGTCAATAATCTGGGATTCAACACTAAAAAAGGCAGTTACATTAACGGGGCGATGATCACAGGTAGCCCCGAATTTATATTGGATCGGGAAATTAGCACGTTAGATGTTTCTGAATTTCAACTAAAAATAGATGATCACCTATTTGAGACGAAAGCCGATTTCGATTTCACTGAAAATAGTTCCTATAGGTTTTCCCTTCAAAATCAGGAAACCAGTTTTAAGAAGATCAAAGAGCTATTGCCCGATAGTCTTTCTGCTAAACTCTCTAACTATGAAATTTTAGAACCTATTTCTACGGAACTTAAGTTAGACGGTAAATTCTTATATGGGGATATCCCAAATATCAATGGTTCTTTCTCTGCTGAGAATAACATTATTAGGGTAGGTGATAGCATTCAACTAAATAAAGTTCGACTAAGTGGATATTTAACAAACCATTTAAACCAGGATTCTGAAATCCCTAAACCTTCTCGCAGGGATATCAGGGTTTTCTTTGAAAACCTTTCAGGTGAAATAAAGGATATCGAAATTTCAGCTAATAACTCTTATTACCAGTCATCAGCAAAAGCTTCAAATTTTATCAATGCTAATTTAAAGATGTCTGGTTCCAACGAAACTTTAGCAAGGCTACTTCAAAACGATAATTTTAATTTTATTGGCGGGAATTTTAACCTGGAGACCCACATAAACGGTAATATTCCCAGTAAACACAAGCTCTTTAATTTCGCTACCGGAAGATTCAGCTTAAACAATACAAGGGTCGTTCTAAAAAGAAACAATCTTCAGCTCCCTGTAGATGTTGTGGAATTAAGGTTGGATAATGAAAATTCAGTACTCGAGCAACTTAAAATTGACCTGCCTAATGGAGATCATTTGATATTTAAAGGGAATATTAAGAATGTATCTTCCATTCTTGAAGATAACCCCCTAATTCCTGCTATTGCTGAAGTGTCGCTGGATTCAGATAAGCTCAACCTCAACGAACTTATCGCCACAGCCATGGAGTTTATCCCTTCTTCAGAAAAAGCAAATAACGAATTGAAAACTCTGCATGAAACTTTTGAAGCTATTTACCAAAAGTTTCAACCGAGATTCAAACTAAACCTGCGAACCATCGAATACGATTCGATAAGCTTTAAAAATTTGATAGCAGACGTTCAACTCCTTGATGCCGAAACTGTACGGTTGAACGATCTAAATTTTGATTACAACAATGCCAAAACAGAGTTGAATGGAACACTTAAAATTCCAAAACCAGATAATTCTTTTGAGGAGCCACTGTATGTAAATGTTAAAGCCAATTCTTCAGGGCCCATGAAGGTTTTTCAGGACCTATTTAATATTGAACTGTTGGATATTAAGGCTGGCAAATATAGCTTCTCCGGAAATGTTACGGGAAATATTTCAAAATTTGAACAATTATTGAATAACGTAAAAGGTGATCTTAAACTTGTAGATACCCAATTTTATTATCCTAAAGCAGCAATGGATTTCGACTTTGATTCACTTACGGTAGCAATTGAGGACGCCAATATCAATCTAGAAAGGTTTCTCTTAGAAGTGGATAATCATTATCCAATTGCCTTGCAAAGCCGGATAACTGAATTTCCAGGATTTTTACTTGACCATGTAAAGAGTGATGGACGAGTTTTCATAGGAATGGATGCTGCATTTATCGACATGGATGACTGGATGAAAAGTCTTGAATCAATTGAATCTAATAACGAAAACAAGACCCCTAAAAATCGTGAACTCGCTGCGATTTTTAATGACATCTATAAATTTAATCCTGAATTTACATTGAAACTGGACTCACTAAAATACAAAAAACTGGTATCAAACGATATTTCGGCTAAAGTGTATTTTAAAGACAATTCAACACTTAAACTGGATGATCTTAAGATCAGGTATAAAAATTCTGAAGCGACCATTAGAGGAAATATTGCAGCGAAAGTGATAGAAAAAGCTCGCGGTAATCAAAACCCTTTTAATTTTGAGTTTTCAGCTGAAGCCAAAGGGCAGTCCAGGGATTTGAACGACTTATTAAAAACAGTCAATTTCTACCTTAGATCTGGTGACTTTAAATTTGATGGTAGTTACAAGGGAGAAGCACGGGATCTAAAAATTCTAAATTCCAATGCTCAGGGTGATTTAAGTCTGGGCGAGACGATGGTAGATATTGAAGCTGCGAAAATTCAAGTCCCTATAGATAGCCTTCATTTAGTAATTAAAAATAATCTCGCCACATTGGTGAGACTGGATGTAAGCCTTCCTGGAAAAAGTTCTATAGATATCACCGGTGAAATAGATAATTTCTCAAATTTTATCAATAACGAGCAGACCATAGATTCGCATAAATCTACTTTCAATATAAAATCTCCATATCTAAATAGTGAAGATATTAAAAAGTTCCTAGTAAATACTAGCAAGGATAAGGACTCTGCTAAAAGTCAGAAATTAGAAGTTAAAAATCTTAAAGAAATTCTTAGCGATATCAATAACTCTTATTTCCCTTCAGCAAACATCGAGATCGATTCATTAGTCTACAATAATCTTGCAGTGTCTGGATTTACCTCAAACATCGATTTTGACCAGGAAGGGACTATCAGGGTTTCAAACACTCAACTTCAATATTTTGGAGGTTCTATAAACCTGATGCTTGAAGCAGGTGTGAGCAGCCAGGACCTTCTGCCAGCAAAATTGAAGTTGAATGTTGAGAATATGGATCTTGAAAAATTAGTAAGAGATTTTGACTATTTTAATAATGAAGACTTGCGTAATGCCGAAAAAATTAGTGGAAATCTTGAGTTTAATTTAGATGCCGATGCATTTTTTGATGATGAAGGTAAATTAAAAATGAATTCTGTTAATGGAAGTTTTCAGGTAGCAATAGAAGATCTCGCCATCTTTAACTTTAAACCAGTCATGGAAAGCGTTGTTCTTTTAAAGAAAGAGCGTTTTAAAAAATTACAGTTCAGACCTATCAAACAAACTTTCCAAGTGGTAAATGGTGAAATCATCATTCCACAAACGCAGATACAATCTTCTGCCATACAGATTTTCGCCGAAGGTAAATTAAAACTTGGTGAATATGTAAACATCTGGCTATCCATCCCATGGAACAATATTTTAAAAAAACGTGATGGGCTTATATTACCCGAAAAAGTATCTTTTGAAGACTCTGGATTAAAATTCTATCTACAATTAGTTCAGGATAAAAACGGAGAAAAAGACAAAAAATCTAAGCTAAAAACTAAATTCAGGCTTGGAAAACGGAAACTGGAAAAAGAAAATTAAAATATTTTTCGAAAGTTTTTGATTTTTTTAGAGGAAAACCTGGTAAAATTACGACTAAACTAATGATTGATAATTCATTAGTCCCAAAAGACTTTTAGATAGCATTTTAAAGCCATAAAATCTCTTTAAATGATCTATGAGAGGTTTTAAAGGTATCTACATAGAAGCAGTGATAAACTTAAATTCTTTATCATGCAGGTCAGGAAAAATCCTAAATCAGATCCAGGTCGTTATAGTCTGCTATTTTTCCAGATAGGTTTAATAATTGTTCTTGTAATCACCTATTTGGGTATTGAATGGAAATTTGCTTTAAATGATTCTATAAATAGCTATGTAATTGCTTTACCCAGCATGAGGCTGGAAGAAATTCCTGTTACTGAAATAAAAGACCTTCCTCCTCCACTACCACCTCCACCACCGATTCCAGAAATTATAGAAGTAATTCCTGACCATCTAAAGGTTGAAGAAACCGAAATTCAATCAACAGAAAGTAATCAGGAGGAAAAAATAGACATCCCGGAAGTGGTTGAGGTAGCTGAGATAGTTGAAGAGAAAATTGAAGAAAAAGTAGAAGTAGTTCCTTTTGTTCTCATAGAAGAAGTACCACTTTTTCCTGGTTGTGAAAAAGAAGCCAATAATATTGCGAAGAAAAACTGCATGTCAGCTAAAATAAATGAGCTTGTTAAAAATGAATTTAATACAGGGCTGAGTGAAAAATTAAATCTATATGGTACTAACCGTATTTATGTAATGTTCAGGATTGATAAAGATGGGAAAGTAACAGATATTCAAACCAGGGGACCTCACAGAGTACTGGAAGCAGAAGCCGAGCGTATTATAAAACTTTTACCACAAATGAAACCCGGGAAACAAAGAAACATACCCGTGAGCGTTTCATATACGTTACCAATTACTTTTGAGGTAAAAGATTTTTAAAATTGGCAGCAGGTAAGATGAGTGATTACTTTCAATTTCAAACAAAAAACCCACAACTTAAGTTGTGGGTTTCTTTTTGCGGAGAAAGAGGGATTCGAACCCCCGGAGGTGTGACCCTCAACAGTTTTCAAGACTGCCGCATTCGACCACTCTGCCATTTCTCCTGAGTGCCTCATCAGCTATTTGCTGAATGCGGGTGCAAATATAACAAGCTTTTTTAATTTACAACAACTAATTTCTCATCTTTTTTGAAGTAATTTTTATTGCTTTCAAAATCAATAGGTTTCAGCCTTGAAATTTCAACTATTCCCAATCTTTCACTTATTATTTAAATCATAATTAAACCTTCCGGCATCATATACGTCTATATTTATGAATCTCTTATAATTTAATTAATATCAATCCGCTATATTGGCCACAATTACTTTAAAAATTTAATTTCAAAATGAAACAAATATTGCTTTTAGCTATTCCGGCTATTTTAGTCGCGTGTAGTGCACAAAATAAAAAGATTGAAAATGCAGATCCTATGGAGTATGCGAATACTATCACTGCTTCAGAACTCAAAGAACATCTGTACACTTTCGCAAGTGACGAATTTGAGGGGCGTGAAACTGGTGAACCCGGACAAAAGAAAGCGGCTGAATACCTAAAAAATGAATATAAAAGTTTAAATCTTCCTTCTCCAATTGGTGGAGACGACTATTACCAGGAAGTTCCAACAAACTACTTTAAGAGGGGAAAAGTAAAACCTACAGAAAATGTGGTTGCTTTTTTAAAAGGTTCTGAAAAACCAGACGAGATCCTGGTAATTTCTTCTCACTATGATCACGTGGGAATAGACGACCAGGGAAGGATTTATAATGGTGCTGATGATGATGGATCTGGTACTGTTGGTGTTCTTGAAATTGCCGAGGCTTTTGTTCAGGCTAAAAAAGATGGTTATACTCCAAAGAGATCCATTCTTTTCCTTAATGTAACCGGTGAAGAAAAAGGCCTGGTGGGATCGAAATATTATACTGATAACCCTATTTTTCCTTTGGAAAATACGGTTGTAGATCTAAACATAGATATGATAGGCAGAATAGATCCAGCACATGAAGGAAATGATAATTATGTGTACCTAATTGGAAGCGATAAATTGAGTACAGATCTTCATCAGTTAAGTGAAAAGGTGAATGCTAAGTACACAAAACTGGATCTTGATTATAAATACAATGATGAAAATGATCCAAACCGTTTCTATTATAGAAGTGATCACTACAATTTTGCGAAGAACAATATCCCGATTATCTTCTATTTCAATGGAACGCATGCAGATTATCACAAGCATACAGATACTCCTGAAAAGATTGAGTATGATCTCTTAGCAAAAAGGACTCAGTTAGTGTTCTTAACTGCCTGGGAGATTGCTAATCGTGATGCCAGACTGGTAGTTGATAAAGCTGAAGATACTGCCGCTAAAAAGTAACTGATTTGTTTTACTGAAAATACCATAGCCTCGTTTAACAACGGGGCTTTTTTGATATTAATTCAGAATGTAAAGATCAGGATCATATCAAGACAGATTTCTCAGTCGCATCGCTGCTTCAAAATGCTAACTGTCAATTATTGATTCTCATTTATCAACTAGTTCTTATCTTCCAGAAGCGGAACAAATCTAAAGGCTCCAAACTCCTTTTTATCAAATTCCTTTGTGGACTTTCTAATGAACAAAGTCATTGTTTGCACATCAGTGCCAACGGGAATCACTAGCCTGCCTCCTACTTTTAACTGACTCAAGAGATCCCTGGGAACTTCCGGTGCTCCGGCTGTTACTATAATTTTCTCATAAGGGGCATATTCCGGAATTCCTTTATATCCATCTCCAAAACTTAAATATTTTGGTCTATATCCCAATTTTGAAAGAAAGCTTTTTGTCTTTTTATAGAGTTCACGCTGGCGTTCAACACTATATACTTTCGCCCCCAACAGGCAAAGAACTGCCGTTTGATAACCACTTCCGGTACCTACCTCCAAAACCTTATCCCCTTTCTTGATCTCTAAAAGTTCAGATTGGAATGCGACCGTATAGGGTTGAGATATCGTTTGATCTGCGGCAATAGGAAATGCTTTATCCTGATAGGCATGATCTTCAAAACTACTATCCATAAAGAGATGCCGCGGAATCTTTCCAATGGCGGCCAGCACCTTCTCATTGGTAATCCCTTTCTTTTTTACGGTTTTTACCAGCTGCTGCCTTTTACCCTGATGCCTATAAGTATCCTTCAAGTCGTATGTGCTTTTTTCAGGTTATAAAATTAGGCAAAGTAGCCGATTTATCCCAAGTAAAAGGCTCCCGGGATTTGGCCTAATTTTATAAAGTATTTAATATCAAAATGCTATTTTTGTGAAAAATGCAAAAATATGCTGAAAGCAGGAGTGCTGGGTGCAGGTCATCTGGGAAAAATTCATCTCAAATTACTTAACCAGTCTGAAGAATTTGAATTGATCGGGTTTTATGATGCTGATAAGAAGAATGCTGAAAAAGTAGCTGAAGAGTTTGGCTATAAAATGTATACCGATCTTGACACACTTATTGCTGAAGCCGATATGATAGATGTTGTCACTCCTACCCTGGCACATTTTGATGTTGCAAAAAAGGTGATTTCAGCAGGAAAACATCTTTTTATTGAAAAACCAATCACCAATACCTACGAGGAGGCAGAGGTTCTTATAGAACTCGCTAAAAAGCATAAAGTAAAAGGTCAGGTAGGGCACGTTGAAAGATTTAACCCTGCATTCCAGGCGGTTGCACATCGCATAGAAAGCCCCATGTTTATTGAAGCTCACCGGTTGGCAGAATTCAATCCGCGTGGAACAGATGTTCCCGTAGTCCTGGATCTCATGATCCATGATATAGACGCCGTGATGAGCGTTGTAAAATCTAATGTTAAGAAGATCAATGCAAGCGGAGTTTCAGTGATAAGTGAGACTCCAGATATCGCCAATGCGAGAATTGAATTTGAAAACGGTTGTGTAGCAAATTTAACCGCGAGCCGTATCTCGATGAAGAATATGAGAAAATCCAGATTTTTTCAGCGGGACGCATACATTTCAGTAGATTTTCTAGAAAAAAAATGTGAGGTTGTTAAGATGAAAGACGCACCTGAAAATCCTGATGATTTCGCCATGATCCTTCAAAATGCCGAAGGAATTAAAAAACAGATCTATTTTGACAATCCTGATGTTTCGGCAAACAATGCGATCCTGGAAGAGCTGGAAAGCTTTGCCGATGCTATAAATAATGATAAAGAACCTGTAGTAACCATGCAACAGGCAGCAAATGCCCTTAAAGTGGCTAACCAGGTGATCGCAAATTTTAATGTCTAATACAAACTCTAAAACTTTAATAGATAGTTTGAAGCTGAACTTGTTTTAGCTTCTCAACAAATCCTGAAACAAGTTCAGGATGATATTTTTTAAAGTCTAAAAAACTCTTACAAATGAAAAATATTGCAGTTATAGGAGCCGGTACCATGGGTAATGGAATCGCGCATACATTCGCTCAAAGTGGCTATAATGTTCAACTCATCGATATCTCAGAAGAAAGTCTGAAAAAAGGCATGGACACCATTTCTAAAAACCTGGACCGTATGGTCTCTAAGGAAAAGATTTCTGAAGATGAAAAGCAATCTACCCTTGGAAATATTACCACATATACAGATATTTCCGAAGGCGTTGGGAAGGCAGATCTTGTTGTAGAAGCAGCTACAGAAAACACTGAATTAAAATTGAAGATCTTCAGACATCTGGATCAGCAAACTTCAGCAGATACTATTCTTGCATCCAATACCTCTTCCATTTCTATCACTCAAATCGCTTCTTCAGTTTCTAATCCCGAGAGAGTGATCGGCATGCATTTTATGAATCCTGTACCAATCATGAAATTGGTAGAGATCATTAGAGGTTACAATACTTCAGATGAGGTTACAAGTAAGATCATGCAACTTTCAGAAAAACTGAATAAAGTTCCTGTTGAAGTAAATGATTATCCAGGTTTTGTTGCAAACAGGATCCTTATGCCTATGATCAACGAAGCAATTGAAACACTTTATAATGGTGTTGCTGGCGTTTACGAAATAGACACCGTGATGAAACTTGGAATGGCTCATCCAATGGGACCGCTTCAATTGGCAGATTTTATTGGACTCGATGTTTGCCATTCTATTCTTGAAGTGATGTACGACGGATTCAAAAATCCGAAATACGCACCTTGTCCGCTATTAACCAATATGGTTAGAGCCGGAAAGATTGGAGTGAAATCTGGTGAAGGATTCTATGATTATTCTGAAAGCAGAAAAGCTGAAAAAGTTTCTTCCCAGTTTAGTAGTTAATATTGAGATTTTAGACCTCAGATTTCTCAGTCGCTTTGCTTGTTCGGAATGATAAATATCCGGCCATTTCGACCGAGAGGAGAAATATCTTAAAATGAAATAGATTAATCTTGACAAAGATCCTTCCTTTTAAAGCAGTGAGACCAACCCGAGAATACGCCGGGTTGGTTGCATCGCGCTCTTACGAAGATTATAGTGAAGAGGAATTAAAAGCTCAACTGGAGTATAATCCCTACACTTTTCTGCACATAATTAATCCAGGATACAAGTTCCAGCATGAAATAGGCGGTGATAAACGTTTTGGAATGGTAAAAAACCGTTACCTGGAATTTAAGGAAGAGCATATTTTTAATCAGGATGAACAGGCCTGTTATTATATCTATAAGATTCAAACCAGGGAAGCTTCCTGTTGCGGAATTATTGCTGCGGCCAGTGCGGAAGATTATGAAAAGAATGTTATAAGACGTCATGAAGATACGATCGCTCATCGGGAAGAATTATTTAAAGAATACTTGAAGGTTGTTGGTTTTAATACCGAACCGGTACTGCTAACCTATCCAGACGATCCGGTGATCAATGATCTTTTAAAAGAAAGAATGGAATCCAGACCAGAATATGAATTTGCTACCGCAAATAAAGAAACTCATACTCTCTGGCTTATAGATGATCCCGAAAATATTGAAAAGATAAAAAATAGGTTCGGTAGTATGGAAAAACTCTATATCGCAGATGGTCACCATCGCAGTGCCTCATCATGGTTACTGGCAAAAGAAAGCAGGGAAAATAATCCCGACCATACGGGGAAAGAAGCCTATAACTTTTTTATGACTTACCTCATTTCTGAAAGCAATTTGAGAATTTTTGAATTCAGCCGGCTTATAAAAGATCTTAACGGGCACTCCAAAGAAGAGTTTTTGATTTTGCTGGATGAATGGTTTAGAATAGAAAATCGCGGATTTGAAATCTATAAACCATCGAAAAAACATCATTTTAACATGTATCTGGATGGTGAATTCTACTCGCTTTATTTAAGAAAAACCAATTATAAGTTTACCGATTCTCTTAGCGAACTGGACTCTTACATACTTTTTGAAAAGATCCTGAAACCTCTACTTGGCATCGAGGACCTTCGATATGATAAGCGCATTGCTTATATTCATGGCCGCAATGATCTAATAGAATTAAAAACCCGTGTTGATAATGGGGAATTTGCTGTAGGCTTTGGAATGCTCCCCGCTGGAATTGAAGAAATAAAACAAATTGCAGATGAAAATTTGACCATGCCGCCAAAAAGTACTTATATTGAACCTAAGTTGCGAAGTGGTCTTACGATTTACGAATTTTAAACACTTTTATTTAAGCGTAGCTCCCCTACAAAGCTTATTTAATCCTTAATTTAAAAGACAAAATAAAGGATGGACATTTCTGAAAATATTAAAAAATACAAAAGCGAACTTCCTGAAAATGTGAAGCTCGTCGCCATTTCTAAAACTAAACCCAACGAAGATCTTATGAAGGCATATCATGCCGGCCAGCGTATTTTTGGTGAGAATAAGATCCAGGAGATGACCGATAAATGGGAAGAGCTACCTAAAGATATAGAATGGCACATGGTTGGCCATACACAGCGAAATAAGGTAAAATATATGGCTCCGTATGTTTCACTTATTCATGCGGTAGATAGTTTGAAACTTTTGAAAGAGGTCAATAAACGAGCAAAACAGAATGAAAGAACTATCAACTGCCTGCTCCAGATCAAAATTGCTGAAGAAGATTCAAAATTTGGAATAGATGCTGATGAAGTTAAAGAGATTCTAAATTCAGAAGCTTACGCTAAAATGGAAAATGTAAAAGTAGTAGGTCTCATGGGAATGGCTACTTTTACCGATGATCAGGATCAGGTACGATCAGAATTCAAGCATTTGAAAACTGTCTTTGATGAGTTCAGGGACCTTTATCCGGAACTCAAAGAACTTTCTATGGGGATGAGTGGGGATTATGAGATTGCCGTAGAATGTGGAACTACCATGGTACGAATAGGAAGTAGTATATTTGGCGAGAGGAATTATAATTAAAGAAGACAGAGTATTTGTACGCAATATTAGACATAGAGACCACCGGTGGTAAATATAATGAAGAAGGGATCACCGAGATTGCAGTCTATAAGTTTGATGGTCAAAAAGTCGTAGACCAGTTTATAAGTCTTGTTAATCCAGAACAGGCTATTCAGCCATTTGTAGTAAATCTCACCGGGATCAATAACGAAATGCTTCGAAATGCGCCGAAATTTTATGAGGTTGCAAAACGAATTGTTGAAATCACGGAAGATTGTATACTTGTAGCCCATAATGCTAAATTTGACTACAGGATCTTACGTACAGAATTCCGCAGACTGGGTTTCGAATTTGAAAGAAAAAGCCTTTGCACTGTAGAACTTTCGAAAAAATTAATTCCAGACCTGCCTTCCTATAGTTTGGGAAAACTGGTAAGGTCACTAGGAATTCCTTTAAGTGATCGCCACCGAGCTGCGGGAGACGCACAGGCAACAATCAAGCTTTTTAAAATGTTACTGGCCAAAGATGTGGGTAAAGATATTTTAAAGGAGCATGTTCGTAAAGAACCTAAACGCAACATAGATACCAAGCTGGTATTTATTCTGGAAGAATTACCATCAGAAACAGGTGTCTATTATTTTCATGATGAGCATGGAGAGATCATCTATGTTGGAAAATCCAGAAATATAAGAAAGAGGGTTAATCAACATTTTACCAATGATAATCCTAAATCGCGCGAAATGCAGCGAAAAGTAGCCTCCGTTTCCTATGAACTCACGGGAAATGAGCTTATTGCCCTGCTAAAAGAGAACCAGGAGATCAAGGAACTAAAACCTAAATATAACCGGGCTCTGAAAAGGAATATTTTTAGTCATGCGCTTTATCATTTCACCGATGACGATGGTTATATAAACCTGAAAATTGGTAGAGCTATTAAAACAAAACAAAATATCACAACCTTCAGTTCATTAAGATCTGCGAAAAATTCTCTTGAAAAATGGGTGGCAGAATTTGAACTATGTGAACGTCTCTCCGGTTTGCACGGGGGTACAGGAAATTGTTTCGCCTATACCATTAAAAGTTGCCATGGAGCCTGTATAGAAGAGGAATTGCCAGACACCTATAATGAAAGGGTTTTTCAACTTATAGATAGACACTCTTATAACAATCTAAATATGCTATTGATTGGGCGTGGGCGTGAAGTAGATGAAAAAAGTGCATTATTAATAGAAGATGGAGCGTTTAAAGGTGTTGGTTATTTTAATCTGAATCATCAAATAAATAACCTGGATATAATTCGATCTATTATTACTCCAATGGATAATAATCGAGATGCTGAACATATCATTCAAAGTTTTCTGCGAAGAAAACACAACTTTAAGATCATCCAATTATCTGTACATGAATAGACTTCAGGAATTTTTAATACATTTAAATAACTGTGGAAGAAAATAAACCAATGTCCCCCTGGAAACATAAACTTCATGAAATAATTTATGAAGCTGATACTCCTGCAGGCAAATTTTTTGATATTGCCATTCTTATAGTGATCATGATTAGTGTGGCACTGGTAATGATGGAAAGTGTGTCTTCCCTGCTGCTCAAATATTCCTGGGAATTTTATATAGCCGAATGGATTATCACAGGTATATTCACTATCGAATATATTCTAAGGATCATCGCTATTAACAAACCAAAGCGGTATATTTTCAGTTTTTATGGAATTGTAGATCTTCTTTCTACCCTCCCCAGCTATATAGGTTTCATTTTTGGGGGTGCCAATCTACTCTTCGCCATTAGAGCCTTAAGGCTTCTTAGGATTTTCCGAATATTGAAGGTCACAAGATATATAGGAGAATCACGAAAACTAATATTAGCTCTTAGAAATAGCAAACCAAAGATCCTGGTTTTTCTTTTTGCCGTGATAATTATCTGTGTTATCGCGGGTACTTTAATGCATCTTGTAGAAGGTAGCGGTGCAGGCTTTGATAATATTCCTCTGAGCATTTACTGGTGTATCGTGACACTAACAACTGTAGGTTTTGGAGATATTGCGCCTGTCACTCCACTGGGGCGCCTTATTGCTTCCATCATTATGGTTACCGGTTATGGCATTATCGCAGTTCCCACCGGGATTGTTAGTGCTGAATTTAGTAAAGCAAAAGAAAAGCCCGTAAACAATACCCAGGTTTGTCCAAATTGCAATGAAGGAAGACATCTGGATGATGCGGAATTCTGTCATAATTGTGGATTTAAATTAAATGTCTAATTACCTTATCAATATTATTGGTCCAACAGCGATTGGAAAAACTTCGCTTTCCATTAAAGTAGCCCGGCATTTTCAAACAGAAATCATTTCAGCCGATTCCAGGCAATTTTTTAAAGAAATGAGCATTGGAACAGCAGTGCCTGAAAAAGAAGAACTCAACGCCGCCCCACATCATTTTATTCAGCATATTTCTATTGAAGATAAATACTCTGTTGGAGATTTTGAAAGAGAGGCTATCAATAAACTGGAAGCGCTTTTTAAAAAACATTCCACAGTGATTATGGTTGGCGGGAGCGGTTTATATGTGAAGGCTGTAACTGAAGGTCTCGATAATTTCCCGAAGGCTGATCCTGAAATTAGGAAAAACCTTAATAAACATCTTCTAGAAGATGGTATAGACTGGTTACAAAAGCAGCTATTTGTTCTGGATCCCGAATATTATAAAACTACTGATGTTCAAAACCCACATCGTTTAATTAGAGCTTTAGAAATTTGTATTGAGACTGGTAAGCCTTTCTCTTCATTTTTACACCAACCCAAAAAGAAACGGGATTTCAAAAATATCAATATTGGTCTGACAGCTGATAGAGAGTTGATTTATGATCGTATCAACAAGCGTGTAGATCTAATGATAGATAATGGTTTAATTGAAGAAGCAAAAGCTCTTCATTCTAAAAGAAACCTGAACGCACTTAACACTGTGGGGTACAAGGAGCTTTTTCAACATTTTAGCGGAGATATTTCCCTGGAATCGGCGATTGCTGAAATTAAAAAGAATACCCGCAGATTTGCTAAAAGACAACTTACCTGGTTTAGAAAGAACAACGATATCCAATGGTTTGAGTTTGATGAAAAACCGGAAAATATCTTGAATTATATTCAGTCAAAGATCAATACTTAAATATAAATCTTTTTGTAAGTGTTTTCTCGTTGGTTAAAATCTTCAGGACGTATACAGCTTCCTGTAAAGGCCCCAGGTTCATAGAATATTCAGAAATACCAGGATCAAAATCTTTTGCAGCAATAAACCTCCCGCGATGATCAAAAACCTCAATCCGCTGAATCGATACGTCTGCCGGGGTTGCTACTTTAAAACTCCCAATATTTGGATTAGGATAAATAAAAATATATTCACTGCCCTCTAGAGGGGATCATTACAAACAGCATTTTCATCATTCACCGTTATAGTAGTAGTCGCGGTAGAACTATTTCCCTGACTATCTTCAGCCAATACCTGAACCTGATTTACTCCGAGTTCCTTACAACTAAAAACAGATTTACTAAGTGTATAAGTTACATCAGGATCGCAATTATCATAAGAACCATTATCAATATCTTCAAAACTTACGGAAGCGGTTCCCTGTTCATCTAAATTTATATTAATGTCCTTTAGTTGCAGCACCGGTGGAGTATTATCTTCCAGGTTTATCATAAAACTACAGGAAACTGAGCTCTGTTCAACTTCTACATTCAATGTAACTTCAACCTGAGCATTGGTGATTAGGGTTCCCGGTAAGGGATTTTGTGATACCTCCAGCCCTTCTCCATTAATAACATTGGCTTCTTCAGTATAATCTGGTAAGATAAAAGAACAATTTTCATCCCATTCCAGTGTTTTATTTGAAGGGCAATTAATTCCTACTTCCCCATCCGTTAAGAGATCAATTCTGAATTCACATTTGGTGGTGTTCCCGGAATCATCTGTCGCAGTAAGCAGTATATTTGTATCTTCATCTATTACCGTACCTGGTTCCGGTTGCTGAAGAACGTTCACTCCTCCGCAATTATCTGTGACTCCCACTGTATTCGTATAATCCTGCATTGTATATGTTTCTCCACTGGAAATATTGATCATTTCATCTTCTGGACATACTATAACTGGATTTATATCATCTACAGGAATTAAATAAATATCACAGAAATCTGTCTGATCTTCAAAAGTGGCGGTTACTCTTATATACGGGTCAACATTAGAATCAAAGACCGAATTTGCTTCCAGGGATTGTTGTATTTCTGCTCCATCAATGGAAGTATCAACTATATCAGAAAAGTCGGGTACTCGATAAACACAGTTTTCATCTGCTTCAATTATATATTCGTCTATACAGGTAAGTTCTAATTCATTCTCTTCAATAACCCTGATCTCTACAGGTACTGTACAGGTTGAAACGTTATTATTTGAATCGCTGGCGGTAAGGGTCACATTTATCGTTTGCCCGTCATCCTCCCCGGTGAAATCAGTTCTATCCAGATTAAGTACAATATCCAGCCCATCGCAATTATCTCTATAAGAATTAAGAAGATCTTCGGCTTCAAGAATTCCGGTTGTTCCACTTTGAAAAGTAAAAGTATAGGTAGGTTTACATTCAATTACCGGTGGCTGAGTATCGGAAATTTTAATATTGAAACTACATTCAGAGCTATTACCTGAACTATCTGAGGCGATATAGGAAAGCGTATACTCTCCAACTGGAAAAACATCACCACTTTCAAGATCAATAGTATCACTTCTAACTATAGAAATATCGCCATCGCTATTATCGGTTGCAATAGGGTCATCAAAATTGATCACTGCACCGCAAACTCCATTATCGTTGTTCACACTTATATCCTCTGGGCATTTTATAACTGGCGGTTCATTATCAGACGATTTCATCAATCTGTATGTTACTTCACATACAGCCACGTTATTATAGGGATCGGTAACGGTTAAAATGATATCGTAATCACCTTCTCCCGTAAACTCAGTTCCGGCAGACGGGTCCTGAACAACCTCAAGATCTTCATATGGCGAACAATTATCTGCAATTCCGTTTTGATCTACTACCTGAGGCAAAATAAACACTCCGCTTGAAGGAATTTCCCTGGTTTGCACATCTGCCGGACAAACGATCAATGGTTTACCCACATCTATAACAGTCACACTCACAGTACAGGTTGCTGTTTCACCTGTATCAGAATTTGAAGCTTTTATGATGACTGAATTTTCTCCAATATCATCACAAGAAAATTGCTGTGTTTCTATATCGAATTCAATTCCTGAAGTATCACCAACAACCAGCTCTGCTGTCAGAATCTGAACGGTGTTGCTATTATATCCTAATTCTGCCGTATAATTTTCTACACATTGAATCCTGAATTCTTCTACTTTTTCTACAATAATATCAAAAGAACAGGTGTCTTTTAATCCGGCATTATCGGTTACCGTAATAGTAACTGTAGTTGTTTCCTCAATTTCTGTCCCTGCAACAGGGGTTTGAGAAAAGGCCAGATTAGTATCACAATTATCGCTAAAAGCGACCTCAGATTCGTAATTCGGGACGGGATAGGTTTCTCCTTCTTTTAAACTGACGGTGGTATCTTCTGGACAATTTGTAATTACAGGTTTTGTAGCATCGCTAGGCGAAACAGTAAATTTACAAGACTCTCCTTCTTCTCCATCCAGCACTGGAGTTAATGTGATTATTTGATCATCTGAAATCGTCGTGCCGGGTAATGGATCCTGTTTTATAGTTGCCTCCGGATCACTCGTCGTAAAATCATCTCTATAGTCTTCCAATTCATATTCACAATTCGAATCGAAAGAAACATTAACTATTGAAGCATCACAGTTAGTGATGGTAAGCGGAGTTTCGTCGTCTGTCACGGTAACTTCTAATGTACAGGTATCTTTGTTACCGGCATTATCTGTAACGGTCATAACCACATCATAAACATCTGCTTCTGTAAAGGTAGTTTGAGAAAGAGTAATGCTTTCTATACCGCAATTATCGGTAGACGCATCATTTATATCATCTACAGTTATTGATGCTGAACCATCTACTAGAGGTAATTCAAAATTACCTACACATTGGGCGGTAGGTTTGGTTACATCAAAAGAGGGTGTTCGCTGATATATTTCCAAATTAAAATCTAATTCTAAACCATTAACTTTTCCATCATTTAAAAATAATTTTCCACAACTTCCATCAAGCGCAATATCCAATGGGAACTGTATATGGTCTCCATTTTGACTACGAGGATTGGCAGGTTCATCATTAAAAGTTAAATAGTGCGATAAATTCGAATTATAAATTTGCATTTTAAATTCTCCTCTAGAAATACCATCAACAATTTTAGGATATAGTTGCAACGCGGCCAAAATATTTCCACTAAAAAGCTTTAAAACCTGAGTGAAATCAATTTCTTCACCATAATCAATAGCATATATAAAATCTGATTTATCAATGTAAAGACTTCCGGGAGATCCTATAGAATTTAATTTACTATTATAACTAAGATCTTTATTTAAAACCAATACCTCTCCATTATTTGCCGCATGACTTATTAAAATATAATTATTATTAGCTGCAACACGATAAGGGTTTTCAATTTTCTGCTCAGGTGGTCCCTGGAAACTTTTAAACGTCCCGTTAGCATAATATATTTTTAGATAGGATAGTATATTATTTTCATCTCTTCTATCTGCATCAACAATATAAAGGTTATTTTCGCTATCAAACTCTAATCCTGTGGGCTGCCAAAACTCATCTTTTCCACCGCCTACTGCGCCTACTCCTATATTACCTTTCGAATTTCCGGAAGTATCAAATTTCTTTATAAGTTTAGATCCTCCATCAGCTATATGAATTATGTCATTATTATCTATAGCTATATCTAATGGTGCATTCAGTGCTCCAGCTTCCCCTAATTGATCATTGATAATTTTACTATAATTTTGATTTATCGGATTAAACTTATAAACACCATCTCCATAAGTCAATACATAGATATTTCCTTGCGAATCTGTATCGATTGAAATTACAATTTCACCTTCAGATCTATAACCTCCAGAGCCCAAATTAAAATCATCAAGAAATTTAAACGAGGGATCCTGTCCAAAAACATTTCCGGAAAAAATAAAGAAAAGAAAAATAAAAGTGCAGGTCTTCTGTATAGAAGAGCCCTTCAAATCACATATTTCGGCTGCACTTATCAAATTTGGGCGTGTTAGGTGAACGCCATAAAGATAAGTATTGTAAAAAAACCGATCTTAAAATAATGCTAAGATTGTGGTACAGACTCCAAAAGAGTCCATAAAGAAATATAAAAGGGGTAAGATAATCGAGATAGATCACTGCATCATGTTTATTTACATGATGCAGTATACATCCCGGAAACTGAAAATTTATTATGCTTCAGTCTCCTCTTTGTTTTTAACAACAAGTCTAAAACCTTCACCGTGGATATTCAGTATCTCCACATTTTCGTCTTTTTTCAGATATTTTCTAAGCTTGGCAATATAAACATCCATACTTCTTGAAGTGAAGTAGTTGTCGTCTCTCCATATCTTAGTAAGCGCCAGTTCTCTTGGCATAAGATCGTTCTCATGCAACGCCAGTAATCTTAATAGTTCGTTCTCTTTAGGAGAGAGTTTTTGCGGTTCTTCATCTCTAAAAGTAAGAAATCTCAATTTTGAATTCAGGTGAAAATCACCAATTTCAAATTCAAATTGTTTAGAATCTGCTACGCTATCTGTAGCTTTACGCTGCATAATAGCTTTGATCTTCATTAAAAGAACTTCACTATCAAAAGGTTTGTTCAGGTAGTCATCTGCCCCAACTTTATATCCTTTCAACACATCTTCTTTCATTGCTTTTGCAGTAAGAAAGATAATTGGCACTTCTTCATTCTTATCACGTATCTCCTTTGCAAGGGTGAATCCGTCTTTATAAGGCATCATTACATCCAGAATACAAAGATCAAAATCGTCTTTTTTAAACTTTTCAAATCCTTCCATTCCGTTCTTTGCATGTGTTACCTCATAATCGTTCATTGCGAGGTAATCTTTAAGGACCGTTCCAAAATTTGGATCATCCTCAACTAATAAAATCTTCTTGTTTTCAGTTTCCATATATTTAAGATATTAGTGGTAGTTTAATTATAAAGGTACTCCCTTTTCCTTTTTCGCTATTCACCGAGATTTCACCATGGTGGTCGTCTACGATCTGGCGTGCATATGCCAGGCCAAGTCCATGACCTTTTACATTATGAATATCACCGGTATGTTCGCGATAAAATTTTTCAAATATTTTTTTCTGAACCAGTTTCGTCATCCCAACTCCCTGGTCCCTAATTTCACAAATAATATAATTTTTTACATTCGTGGTGTAAATGTCTATTTTCGGAGCTTCTTCTGAATATTTTATTGCGTTATCAAGGATATTTACGATCACGTTGGTAAAATGATCCTGATTTGCCAGAACCGATGATCGCAATGCTCCAAAATGTGTTTGTATATATCCGCCCCGATCTTCCACAATTAACTCGATATGAGTAATTGCATCATAGATCACATCATGTAGCTGATGCCTTTCCTTTTTAAGATCCAGTTCATTCTTTTCCAGTTTAGAAATACGCAATACGTTCTCCACCTGGGCGTGCATCCGTTTATTTTCATCCCTGATCATTTGAAGGTAACGGGAAACTTTTGACCGATCTTCTATAACCTTAGGGTTTTTAATAGCATCTAAAGCCAGGTTGATCGTAGCAATAGGTGTTTTAAACTCATGAGTCATATTATTAATAAAATCAGTTTTAATCTGAGATATCTGCCTTTGCTTAATAAGCTGTGAAAGCGCACTGGAATATGCAATCACAATAATAAGAGTAAAAATAATAGACAACGATGCCATTAAAATTACTGAAGATAGAACTGCTTCTTTCTTATTCGTGAAATTCACTAATAATTGGTATTCACTGTTCCCCTGTCTATCCATGAACAAAGGCACTGCATAGGTCGCAGGATGATCCAGACTAAAATTTTCAGAATGTAGATTTGTGGCTATGGAGTTATTGTACACTCCAAATTCAAAAGCTGTTTCCAGATTTCTACCTTCCAGCCCTTCAGAAATAAGCTCATTGATTGTCCCTTCAGAAACTCTTTTATGTACCGGTAGCCTTACAACCAATTCTGAAATTGCCGATCGTAAAATATCTTTCTCAACCTCTTCCATCCTCGAAAGACGTTCAATATGTTCTATTCGCTGCCTGGCACTTAAATTGTCTCCGTCTATCTGATTATTTCTTACAATATCAGTAACCCTTTTATTGATCATTTTGGTAAACTGGATACTGTCCTGTGCAAACTGCAAAAAACCGGAAGAAATCTTATAATCCTCTTCCAGAATAATCTCGGTATTAAAATAAGTTTCGTTCCTGCTTTGATTTCTATTACTATAAAAATACTCGGTTAAAGTCCTATCACTCAACTTACTATTAAGACTGTCTGGATTTTTGAACTGAAAATAATAGTTCTCAAATTCTTTGTTTTGGATCTCCTCAGAAACATTCAGCAAAACCTGCTTTGCATTAAAAGAAAACTGCTCTTCACGATCGTCAATTGTACTTTTAATCCAGTATCCCTGCACGAAAATAATACCGATTAGGGATAAACTCATAAGAGCAACCAGAAGGACAAAAAGCTTCTTATTCATGCGGTCAAAAGTAATATTTTAACATTTAGACCTTAAAGTGTTTAACCAAATGTTAACAAAACTTCTAGCAATTTTTGCCTGCTTTTAAGATTTTGTCGTGTATATGTTCAACCTGCAGTTTTGTTTGCTTCAATTCCCTATTATATATTATGAAATCTGCCATTTGAGATTTTTTTTCATCATCCCATTGGTTGTTCATCCGCTGCTTGATTTCACTTACAGAGCTATCATCCCTCTTTTGCAGTCTTTGGATTCTTAACTCCTCGGGTGCGGTCACCAGAATATTATAATCACATTTCTTGTACCCCCCAGTTTCAAATAATATGGCCGCTTCGTATATCACATATTCTGAAGATTGTTTATATAGCCATTCTTTAAAATCTTTTTCAACGGCGGGATGTATAATTTGATTAAGTTTGGAAAGAAGATCTTTATCATTAAAGACTTTTGAAGCTATCAATTTCCTGTTTGGTAAATCTTTGTTATAAGACTGTTCTCCAAAAAGGTCAATAATTTTTTGCCGAATTTCAGAAGAAGTATTCATAAGGTTTTTCCCGGCTTCATCGGCAATATAGACAGGAATATTAAAGTCCTTGAAAAAACTGGCAACCGTTGTCTTGCCACTTCCAATCCCTCCTGTTAAGCCAATTACTTTCATCGTTTGATCACAAATTGAATCCTACGTTCATTTAACCTGATGTTATTGATGAATTTTGGTTTTTCAACGATCTGGGCGATCATGTAGTCATCGCCTTCTTTTATATCAAGATAATTACAAACCACCCTGAAATCGGCAGCGCTAACATTCTCAAATTGCTTCAGGTTAACCTGGTAATATACAATCACCGTTTTTGGGAAGTATGCAAGGTTTAAATTATCCGGGACATTTACTACCTCCACCGCGATCTCTACACTTCCCTCTGTGAACTTTTTAACTTCCTGTGAATATGTTACGCTATTTTCATAAAAGCTCAATTTCCCCAATCCCGATGTATCAATATCTACTGTTCCATTAAGGTCTGAATTCACTTTATTCAGCTTTAGAGATTTTGTTGGTACACTTACAAGGCTGTCAATTATTTTTCCAGGCCCACTTACTTTAACCGAATCTGGAGTTAGCTTTACGGAATTATCAGCTGAAAAACCTATCGCATAGTTCACCTCAATATCAGGGATCACTTTCAGCATTTTCTCCTTTTTAAATTGAAATGGAACCACGATCTCTTCCTGAATGATTCGTGAATTTTCAAAATCTATCTTTAATTGCTGCTCTATCTCTGTAAGATGATTTTGAAGAGTATACACCAGCTCATCATCAGTTTCCCTGGCTTCAGAAAGATCTACGCTAAGCTCCGGATTAAATATTTTATAGTAATAGATACTAAAACCATTATCCTGAAGCTGAAGGTCAACATGCCCAGGGCGTTCATCAGAAATACTCTTATCAAGGGGAGCATTAATATAATTAACAGGAATTTCAATAAGCTGCGTGTATGTTTTGGAAAACTGAACAAGTACCCACACTATGGCAGAAAAAATCAGGAAAAAACTGAATGTTTTTACGCTGGATCTTTTAAATCTTGGTTTTCTCACTTACCTGTTTTTTAAAAAATAATTGAGGGAATGCTTCTTGAGGCCGTTGGTTTAGTATCCCAATTTTGAATGCGGAAATTAAAAAACCAAACCCATATCCCGAGAACTGTACAAAAACAGCTCTTATTGCTAGCAACCCAATATAAATACTTTTATTTTTTATCGCAGCATCTATGCCAATAATTAAAAAATAAATTAAATAACACCCTGTAAAAAACCAAATTCCCAGGCTTGCCATGATACAGGAAAAAATGAAACCCATTATAAATAAACCCGGAAACCAGTAAGTGATCTTTCCAGAACCCGGATGCCATTTATTTAAAATAGGCCTTACAAGACCGAATTTTTTTACCTGCATATAGAATTTATCCCAGTCAATTCTTCGTTTATGAAATACTTTTGCTTCGGGGATCAGACATATTTTAAATCCTGATTTTTTTAACCTCAAACTAAGGTCTGGATCTTCTCCGGGATGAATTTGTCCAAATCCACGGCTTTCTTCAAAAGCTTCCCGGCTTATACCCATATTAAAGCTACGGGGCTGAAAACCTTTCGCACCCCTCCTGTCTCCTCTTATCCCTCCGGTAGTAAAAAAAGAAGTCATCGTATAATCTATGGCTTTCTGAATATTGCTGAAAGAAGGATGGGCCGCATCTGGACCACCAAAACAATCGCAATAATTCTCAGAAAGAGAACTATGAACTTCCTTCAAATAATTTTCAGGAAGGATCACATCAGAATCCAGAATGAGGAAATAATCTGCTTTTGCTTTTTTCATCCCGAAATTACGAGAATCTCCGGGACCTGAATTAGACTTATAATAATAACTGATATTTAGATCTTCAGAAAATTGCCTAACAATTTTGTCAGATCTTACGCTGGAACCATCCTCTATAATTACTACCTCAAAAGATCTTATGGAAATTAATTTTCGCATACTTTCCAGCAACTCCCGGATCTCATCGGGACGGTTATATACCGGAATTACAAAGGAATACTCTGGTTGCATGAAAATTATTTAAAAAGGGAACTGCCAAAATCTGATGAAGGTAGGCAGGCAAATAATCAGAAGAAGCCTGTGGAAATCTATTTTTCGACCAAAATAAAAAACTTCCACAGGCTCCATTTAACACTTAAAAGGCATCGAAAATTAGAATTTACAAATGCCGCTCAATTTATATAATTAGTCTTCGTCTTTTGTAAACGTTTCCATCACTTCCTGGCTAACTCCTGTATTGGAGAATCCACCATCATGAAATAAATTCTGCAGCGTAACCTTCTTTGTAAGATCTGAGAATAAGGTCAATGTATAGTTTGCACATTCTTCTGCAGTGGCATTCCCTAGCGGAGACATTTTTTCTGCGAAAGCTATAAAGCCATCAAAACCTTTCACTCCCTGCCCGGCAGTGGTTGGGGTTGGAGATTGTGAAATTGTATTTACCCTTACTTTTTTATCCTTTCCAAAGAAATACCCAAAACTACGAGCAATAGACTCCAAATATGCCTTATTATCGGCCATATCATTATAGTCCGGGAAAACTCGTTGAGCAGCCATATAACTAAGTGCTACGATACTTCCCCACTCATTCATTGCATCTTTCTTATAAAGAACCTGCATGGTTTTATGGAAAGAAACAGCGGAGACATCCCAGCCTTTGGTCGTATAATCATAATTCATATCTGTATAATGATTGCCTTTTCTCACGTTTACAGACATACCAATAGAGTGAAGTACAAAATCTATCTTTCCTCCAAGGATTTCAGTTGCTTTTTCAACAAGATTTTCAAGGTCTTCTACTTTGGTTGCATCAGCTGGAATGATCTCAGACCCTGTCTTTTCAGCAAGATCCTTAATACTTCCCATTCTCATTGCGATTGGGGCGTTGGTCAAAACAAAAGTCCCTCCTTCTTCGTGGACTTTTTCAGCTGTTTTCCAGGCAATAGAATTTTCATCTAGAGCTCCAAATATAATTCCTCTTTTACCTTTAAGTAGGTTATATGACATGTGTATTTATTTTTGTGGTTGTTAAGCTTGTAAATATAACAAAGTTGATTGAATTCAGTTATCAGTTATCAGTTATCAGTTATCGGAAAATAAAGAATTGAATCCTGCGTTAAAAATTCACAGATAATTTTTCAAAACTATATCTCAACTTCTATATCCTCATCTAATTACTAACGTCTATATACTTAAAATTAATTAAGTAAGGACTTCGCATGCGCCCTGGCCGAATCACTTTTGGTGTTGCCCCCAAGCATAAGCGCAAGCTCTTCAACTCTATCTTCCTCCTCAAGCTGGATGATCTTGGTTTGGGTAGCGACTTCATTATCTTCTTTAAATATTTTAAAATGCGAAGCTCCCTTTCCTGCAATTTGAGGGAGATGCGTAATCGCGATCACCTGCATATTAAGTCCCATTTTTTTTAGGATCTCCCCCATTTTCTTAGCAATTTCTCCAGATACCCCCGTATCTATCTCATCAAATATAATCGTTGGCAATTTGCTTTGGGCTGCAAGTATACTTTTTACAGCAAGCATGATCCTGGATAATTCTCCTCCGGAAGCTGCTTTTTTGATCTCTTTAAAGTTTCCTCCTTTATTCGCCGCAAGATACCATTCCAGTTTATCGCGTCCATTCGAGAGAAAATCGGTTCCCTGCTCTAACTCAATGTTGAGTCTCGCATTAGGCATTCCAAGATCTTTAAGGATCTGTTCAGTTTGCTCTATAAAAACAGGAACGATCTTTTCCCTGTTATCATGCAATTTATTTGATGTCTTATCCAGTACTTTTTCCTGGTCTTTTATGGCAGTCTGAATTTCAGTTAAAGCCGATTCGGCATTCTCGGTAACCGAAACTTTTTCCTGAAGCGAACTGATAATTTCGAGAAGTTCTTCTACATTTTCAGCATTATGCTTTTTCTGAAGATTGTATATGAGTTGAAGTTTTTGATTCACCATTTCCAACTCTTCAGGATTTGCCTCTATCCTGTCCATTGCATCGGTCATTTCAGCTTCAAGATCGTCCAGCTCAATTATCACACTCTGAATTCTCTCATGGAAATTCTCATAATTAGCTGAAAATTTGGCGATTTTTGAAAGGTTGACCTTTACAGCTTTTAAACTCTCCAGGCTCCCAATCTCCTCCTGCTGAAGTAAATTAATGGCCGAGCTCAAATTTTCGGTTAGTTCCTCTACATTATTCAATTCTTCATAGCGGCCTTCCAGGTCCTCAAGCATTCCCCCCTTTAAATTGGCTTCCTCAAGTTCCTTCAGCAAAAAAAGATTATAATCATATTCTTTAGCTGCCAGGGATTGCTGCTCTTTGAGCTCATCGAAGCGATTTAAAAGAACTTTATAATCCTTTAATTCACTTTTGTATTGAAGAATTAAAGATTCGTTCTTTGCAATGGTATCTATCACATTAAATTGATAATTAGCATTCCCAAGACTTAAGGTTTCATGCTGACTATGAATATCAATTAAAAAAGTTCCCAATTTTTGAAGGGTCGTGATCTTAACCGGAGTATCATTTATGAAAGCTCTGGATTTACCTGAAGGCAGAATCTCTCTTCTAATGATACTTTGCGTCTCGTAATCCAGATCTTCTTTTTTAAAAAAGTTTTCAAGCTTATAATTTGAGATACTAAAAGCACCCTCTATCACACATTTCTTTTCGGTGTTTCTGATGGAACTGAAATCGGCCCTGTCACCCAACAAAAGTCCTAATGCTCCAAGCATAATGGACTTACCGGCACCGGTTTCTCCTGTTATAATAGTGAATCCAGGCTGAAGACCAATATTGATATCTTCAATAAGGGCGTAATTTTTTATAGAAAGAGATGTAAGCAAATTGGTTAAAATTTGTGCTAAATATACGTGAGAAAAAAATTGAAATCAACCTAAATGCCTACTGAATATTCCTCCAGTTTCTGGCATACCTGGGAGCAATACTATTAAGAGTTTCAATAAGCTCTGCGCTATTTTCTATAGGTGCACCACCAGAATAAACAGAAGTAACCTCTTCTGCTTTGGCATCAAGAAAAGTTCTTAACAGCAATGAATTATTACGACGATTGTTCATTACTTCCAGATCATTTAAAGCTTCAGCAATTGCATTTTTGCCGGAAAGAACATCTTCATGCATCACATCCAGGCCTAAACGATGATATTTGTAAAGTGCTGTTCTATATTCAGCATAGGTATTTGCAAGCAGATCAGCATTCAAACGGAATCTTGAGCGTTGCCCGTCAGAACCTCTCCAACCCTGGGAATTTCCTTGCTGTGCATTGGTCACAATTCTATTAGCTTCCTCATAATATTCTGTTCCACCATCCAGCGCAAAAGTATCTGCATCCATGCCCAGAATAGTATAAACATAAAATGAAACTACTGAAATTAGATTGGATGTATAATTATTCTGACTATAATTAAGGGGCTGATACTCCCTGTAACTAAAACCAAACTGCTCATCATTGAAATTAAAAACGGGAGTGATCATAGAAGTCCCGTAAACCGGTCGTGATGATTGCACCTGTATAGTGCCATTAAAACTTTCCCCTTCAAAACTGTTTATCGTAATAAACATACTGCAGTTAATACGTTCGTGATTTTGAAAATTCCTGTCTGTCCAGGTAGTTTGATTAACAAATTCGTTTAAGGCACGCTCCAGAGTTTTAAAAACAGACAGATTGGTTTGTCCCGTTTGTTCAGCATTTACAATAATCTCACAATTAAGCTGCTGTGCAGTACTTAGCTGCAGCCCACTAAAAACCAGTATAAATGTGAGTAGTTTACGCATTAATTAAATCTATGATTTCTCTTAAAATATCCCCGGCGACTTCTTTCTTGGATTTTAGTTCAAAATCCTTTTTCCTATCCGGGTAGATAATACTAATCTTATTCGTGTCGCTTTTAAACCCCGCTCCTTTATCGTTGAGTGAATTTAAAACAATAAAGTCAAGTTTCTTCTTTTTAAGTTTTTTTCTTGCATTCTCAACTTCGTTGTTCGTTTCTAAAGCAAAACCAATTAGCTTCTGATTTTTCTTCTTAGCACCTAAGCTAGCCAGAATATCTTCGGTTTTCGTCAACTCTAAGCTTAGAGATTCGTCATTTTTTTTGATCTTCTTTTCTGCAACATATTTTGGTTTATAATCGGCGACCGCGGCTGCAGAAATAAAAACATCAGTATCTCCAAAATTAGAAAGAGCTGCCTCGTACATTTCTCTTGTACTGGTCACTCTAATTAAATTAATATTTTTCTCGTCCGTATTCAAATGAGTAGGCCCGGAAATTAGGGTGACCGCAGCTCCCATTTTCATAGCCGTTTCAGCTATTTCATATCCCATCTTGCCGCTGGAATGATTACCTATAAAACGAACAGGATCTATAGCTTCGTATGTAGGACCTGCAGTAATAAGTATCTTTCTCCCTTTTAATGGCAGGTCTTCAGAATAATAATTTTCAATAAAGTGGAGGATCTCTTCGGGCTCAGCCATCCTTCCTTCTCCATGCAAACTACTGGCGAGTTCACCTTCACCTGCAGGGATCATGATATTCTCATATTCCTGTAGTTTCTGAAAGCTATTTTTAGTAGATGGATGCTTGTACATATCAAGATCCATCGCCGGTGCAAAGAATACAGGACATTTAGCAGAAAGGTAAGTTGCCAGTAAAAAATTATCGCTATTTCCCGATGCCATTTTAGAAAGTGTACTGGCTGTAGCAGGGGCTATAAGCATGAAATCGGCCCAAAGGCCGAGTTCAACGTGATTATTCCAGGTTGCATTTTCATCTTCTTCATCTGTAAATGAAGAGAACACTTCGTTCTTAGAAAGTGTGGAAAGTGTAAGCGGAGTGATAAATTCTTTTGCAGCCGGTGTCATTACAACTTTTACATTGGCACCAGCTTTTACAAATAAACGTACTAACGCGGCAGTTTTAAAGGCGGCAATACCGCCGGTAATCCCTAATAAAACATTCTTGCCTTTAAGTACAGACATATTTGAATCCAGGTTCTATTCTTCGATCTCTTCTTTGGTGTTACGGTAGTAGATCTTATCTTCTAACCATTCCTGAGTCGCAAGCGATTGTGGCTTTGGTAATCTTTCATAGAATTTAGAAACTTCAATTTGCTCCTTGTTCTCAAAAATCTCATCTAAAGAATCATTGTAAGTAGCGAATTCATCAAGCTTCTCCAGCAATTCCTTTTTAATTTCACCATTGATCTGCCCTGCTCGTTTTGCAACTATTGAGATCGCTTCATAAATATTTCCGGTTGGCTCATCTACTTTATTTCTATTAATAGTAGTAGTGTTAACCGGTGCATCAATTTTCTTAAAATCCATCATTCCTAAAATTAAAAATTTTGTAAGCTTTTGTCTATCTCTAATAGAGAATCTTCCAATTGAGGAGTATATTCTCCTTCAGGGTAATATTTTTTGTAAGAATTGTAAAACTCTTTAGCTTCTATTAATCTATCTTCCATTAAAACCTCGAAACTGTTAATGGCAAGTCTATAAGCTGAATCAAACCTGTAATAAAATGCGGCTTCCCTAAAAGGAGAGCCAGGGTAATTTGCAATAAAATTATTAAAGGAAGCTATCGCCGCTTTATAATATTCTGTATGGTGATATTGCTTGGCGATCTCGTAGGCCTTTTTTTCAAGCTTTACCAGTAACTCTGTAGCCATTTTATTGGCTTCTTCATTGAATTCTCCTTCAGGATATGCATTTAAATAAACCTGAAGCTCTTCAATTGCCTTATGCGTATCTGTTTGATCAAGACTATATCTTGGTGAACGATAAAAATAGCATGATGCTGCTTTAAAAGATGCCTCTTCAGCTTTCTGACTGTTTGGATACAATTGAAGAAATCTTTCAAATTGGAACGGTGCATTAAAATAATCCCCAAGTTGGTAATACGTATCTGCCAGTAAGAACACCAGTCTTTCTCCCTGAGGTTTACCACGAAATTCAGGCTCTATCTGCTCCAGTAATTTCAAAGCCTTTCTAAGCTTCTTATTACTATCTTCTTCCTTGCCTTCATTATACAGTTGCTCTGCTGTCGAATATTTTGGCGCAGTTTCCTCGCTTCTAAGTAGCTTTTGGTACTCACTACAAGATACTGTAGCAAACAGCAGCCCCAAAACAAGAATTCCTTTTTTCATGATACGTAAAAACATCTGGCAAAAATACATTTTTTGTTAGTATAAAAAAAACTTTCCTGAACTACTCAAATAACCCCATAATCAGGAGTTTATTGTAGTTAGACTTATCTTTTGAGATTTTTTTACTCTAGAAATTATCTATAAAATCGTTGATCTTATTTTGCAAAGCTTCAGTCGCTTCAACAAGAGGAAGTCTTAAAGTATTGCTGATCATTCCTTTTTTTGAAAGCAAAGCCTTAATTCCTGCCGGATTTCCTTCAGCAAAAATCAGGTCTATAGAAGGTGCTATTTTATAATGTAAATTATAAGCTTCTGATACTTCTCCTTTAAGTCCCGCTCTTACCATATTTGAAAATTCTTTTGGCAATCCCTGACCAATTACCGAGATCACTCCTTTCCCTCCGGCAAGCGTCATTGGCAGAGTGATCATATCGTCCCCGGAAATCACTTTAAAATCTTCAGGAACTAAACTTATTAATTTCATCGCCTGAACTATATCTCCAGCAGCTTCTTTTACGCCAATAACATTTTCAAGGTCTCTGGCAATTCTATTAATCGTTTCAGGCAATACATTTGAAGCGGTCCTACCAGGAACATTATAAAGAATAATTGGTAACGGTGAAGCTTCAGACACTGCTTTAAAATGACGATAAATTCCTTCTTGTGTTGGTTTATTATAATATGGAGAAACTGACAGAATTGCGTCAAAACCGTCAAGATCAGTAGTTTTTAACTCGTCCACTACGCCAGCCGTATTATTCCCTCCTATGCCAAGAACTAAAGGTAATTTGCCGGCATTTGCTGTTTTAACCACCTTCTTTATTAATTCCTTTTCATCTTTTGAGAGTGTCGCACTTTCTGCAGTGGTTCCCAAAACTACAAGATATTCTATACCGTTCACAATCTGATCTTTTACCAGGTTGCTCAAAGCTTCTGTATCTACAGTTAAATCCTCTTTAAATGGAGTAATTAGTGCTACTCCCGTTCCAACAAAGGCTTCCATCAATTATTTCTTTTAAAAATTTCTATATATTTTAAAACTTCCTGTTGAAAAACACCAATTTCAGATGTTTGGACCTCAACATTATATATTCCGTATTCATCTGGAGCATTCCCAATTTTGACAGATGCCGAAGTTACCGCAGCCAACAGGGATCCAACGTTACATTTCTTTGAGAAATGACAGATAAGAAAATCAAAGTTTTTCTGAGAAAATGCCTGAATAGTCTCAGATTTAAAATTCCCAGAAACAGAGACATCCTTTTTATTCAGGATATCAACATCCATATCTTTCAAATTTTCAACAGAAGCTTCACAAACCACTATTCTTAGGGATTCCTTTTTAATTCCCATGAGCTTATAAAGTTCTTGTAGATTGCGTTTACCTTTAAGGTCTTCGGCATTCGCGGCATCGATAATCAAACCAACTTTTCCCGAATTTCCATTTAAAAAAGAATAGCCATTATTCAAGGCACTTCTAATCTTCTTAGAATAAATCATATTTTTAATCGGGCCGGAAATCATCGTCTTAATTAAGTAGCGCAAATGTAAATAATTTCCTCAAGGAATAAAGAAGTTTCCCGCTGTCTAAACCCGTCTGTATATTAGAATTTAACAGCTTTATCCTTTTTGTTAAATGGATCTATATTAAACAAGATTAATAAGCCTTAACTTTTTCTCTTCAGTCATAAAAAACTGGAAAGCCAGAATGACCCCAGCGATACTCAGAAAGCTTTTCATTAGCACTACACTGGTATCTGGCAGGTAGAATAAAGCCATATCCCTCAAAATATCGCAAACCACAACAGCCATCACAAGTGTTATAAAGAAAACTGATTTGCGGGAATAGGAATTTAAATAGTAAATAAGTGCCACAATCACCAATACCAATAAATTGATATAATAGACAGAGTAAATTCCAAATTCAATTATTCCTGCCATATGAATTTCTAATTCCTGTAAATGCCGAAAAACGAAATAGGCATTCCCACTTATTAAAAGAAAAAAGAAAAATAGCATGAACTTATTTGCAGTTTCTCTTCTGGTATATTTCAATGCTTCCCTTATTAAGAAAGAATAAGAGATCATTGTAAAGAGAATTGAAATCAGGTAAGAATCACCTCCAGTTTCAAAAAACCTTGTTACAATAGCCAGAAAGCTTAAACCAAAATAAGCAATAAAATTAAGGTTCTTAAAATCTATTTTTCCAGAGTAACCGACCAATAAGGGAATAAAAATCAGGATTTCACATAAGTAAGCCAGCCATAATAAATTCTTAAATACTGCAATTAGGTTTACAAAAATAAACGGCAGGCAAAGCAGAATGTAAAACTGTTTAGGCTTCATAATTTAGAAATGGGTCTGTAAATATATAAAAATTGATATTCATTGTCATATATCTAAAAAAACACTCAATTATCACTAACAAAAACAGGGATTACAGCATTTTTTTATATTATACTCAAAAAACACTGAATATTTCATAGTGCATTGATGCGTTAGAAGATTAATCTGGCACTATACATTTAAAGCCTAAGAAAATTAGTTTTTATATTTGCCCAATATTCTCCTACTATGAAATTTTACCGGCTTTTAATGATTGTTTTTACCACGATCATCTTCTCTTGTAAATCTGAGAAAAATAGCATCTCTAAAATCGATTCTGAACGGATATCGATTGACAATTCACTCAATGACGATTCAGAAATTTCAGATTTTATAAAACCCTATAAACAACACCTCAACGCCACACTGGATTCAGTTTTAGCATACAACCCTGAATTGCTATCTAAAAGTAAAGGTGATCTTAATACAGCGATTGGCAACCTAATGGCAGATACTGTTTACCTGCAGGCAAATCCGGTTTTTAAAAGAAGGACCGGAAAAGAAATTGATATGGTTTTGCTCAATCACGGCGGAATACGTTCTGAAATCCCTTCAGGTAATATTACATCCAGAACTGCCTACGAGATCATGCCTTTCGAAAATGAGATCGTAGTAGCTGAGCTCACCGCAAAGAAAATCAAACAAATGTTGAAATACCTGGAAAAGGCTAAGACCGCACATCCGGTAAGCGGAATTAAAATCCTGGCTAATAGGAATTATAAGATCATAAAGGCAACAATTAACAATAAGGAAATAGAAGACGATAGAACCTATTATGTGGCAACATCAGATTACCTTGTGACTGGCGGCGACAACATGCGATTTTTTAAGAATCCCGCAAGCTTGCATAGTACAGATTACAAGATTAGAAATGCCATGATAGATTATTTTAATAAAATAGATACCATCAAGGCAAAAATAGATGATCGCTATATTAGAAACTAAATGATGAAAAGAAGAAAATTTATTCGAAATACGGCGGCAACCACAGCATTTATAGGTTTTGGAGGTGTTTCGGCCTTATCTTTTAAGCCAGATGAAAAAAACATATCACCATATTACACACTAACGATGTGCATAGTCATATTGAGGCTTTTGGACCTGAAGCTGGTAGAAATGCAAACCTTGGAGGTGTAGCGAGAAGAGCCAGTTTGGTTGAAAAAATTAGAAATGAAAATCCAAACACATTGCTTTTAGATGCCGGCGATATTTTCCAGGGAACACCTTACTTTAATTTCTACGGGGGAGAACTGGAATTTAAATTAATGAGCATGCTAAAATATGATGCAGCAACCATTGGGAATCATGATTTTGATAATGGAATAGACGGACTTTACGCTCAATTACCTCATGCTAAGTTTTCGTTCATAAGTTCCAATTACGACTTTAGTAATACCGTCATGGATGGCCATGTAAAAGATTATAAAACCTTTGTAAAAGATGGTGTGAAAATTGGGGTTTTCGGCCTGGGAATTGAACTAGATGGACTGGTTGGAAAAAAACTATATAAAGAAACCAAATACCTGGATCCTATAGAGATCGCAGCCGATAAGTCAAGAATTCTGAAAGAAGAGGAACATTGTGACCTGGTCATCTGCCTTTCTCATTTAGGTTATGAATACTCCAACAGCAATAAGGTCTCTGACATAAAACTGGCAAAAGAAACAAAAAATATCGATCTGATTATTGGAGGACATACCCATACGTTCCTGGAAAAACCTACCGTTGAAAAAAATAAAGTCGGGAAAAAAGTTCTTGTGAATCAGGTGGGGTGTTATGGACTTTATCTTGGCCGAATTGATTTCTATCTGGACTCTGAAAATAATATAGAAGCTGACGGAGTGAAAATTGCGATAAATTGATACTCTTATAAATGTTTATCGATTTTTCCGAGTCCTTTTCCCTTTTAAGAAAGCAATCTGAGGAACTATTGAAGTCAGTTGTAAAGCTGAAAAATGCAACTCTATAATTTTTCCTAATAGTCATCTCGTCACCCTGAACTTGTTTCAGGGTCTCAATCTAATATTTTGATTAAAAGTTGAGATTCTGAAACAAGTTCAGAATGACGGCATTTATTACTTATACCTATTTATGAAAATTTTCTGGAAATTATTTTACCGGAAAATCAAAATAAGTAGCCGGATATGGCTCCATATCATAGGTATAATGCCACCACTCTTCTGAATAAGACCTGAATCCATATTTACGCATGATCAAACGCAAAATTTCTCGATTCTTCTTCTGTTGTTCTGAAATTTGAGTAGTATTATGATGAGAAATTTCTCCAAAGAAATCATAAGTTCCACCCATATCTACATTCTCACAGTCGCTAACGTTGATCATCGTTAGATCCACCGTACTTCCCCGTGAATGACCAGATTTGGTTGCGATGTAACCCAATTGAAAAAGATCTTTTTTAGCGATTTCAGGATAGAATTCCTGCTTCATTATTGTATCATCACTGTCCCTGGCCCATTCCATAAAATGATTAACAGCCCTCTGCGGTCTGTAAGCATCAAAAACCTTAAGCATAAAATCTTTCTGAATAAGCTCCTTTTGAACTTTCGCCAGAGCATTTGCGGCCGGTTTACTTAAAATAGCCTGTGCATTTTCATACCCGTTAATTGGTTTCCCCACGAAGTTATGCGCTCCGGCATACCTTATGTCATAAACGATATCCGGAATAACCTCATCTATATAAACAAAACCCTCAGGGATTTCCTGCGCTTCCAATGAAGCTGAAAACAACACAATGCCTGAAATTATTTTTAATAAAAAATTCTGAACAAAATCTCCCATTTTTAAAATCAGGCTAACATTTGAAGAAAATCATCTTCACTGATGATATTGGTTCCTAGCTTTTCTGCTTTAGCTAATTTGCTTGGTCCCATATTCGCTCCGGCAACGAGATAATTGGTTTTTGAAGAAATTGAACTCGATACTTTTCCTCCATTATCCTCGATCATTTTTTTCAGATCATTTCGAGAGACTTTTTCAAAAACACCCGAAATCACAAAAGTATTCCCCTCCAGGATACTGGTTTGATTTGCCAGTTTTTCCGCAGAGATCTCTAACTGAATTCCATATTCTTTCAATCTCTCTACATTTTCACGATTAGCCTCTGTGTTAAAGAAATCTACCACACTCCAGGCTATACGTTCCCCTATTTCATCAAGGTTTACCAGTTCCTCCTCTGAAGCGGTCATTAAGGCATCTATGTTCTTGAAATGTTTGGCCAGTTTTTTTGCTACCGTTTCTCCTACATATCGAATGCCCAGTGCAAACAAAACTCTTTCAAAAGGGATTTCCTTAGATTTTTCAATTCCTGAAATAAGATTGTCAGCAGATTTTTCTGCCATTCTTTCCAGAGGGAGAACATTCTCTTTTTTAAGCGTATAAAGATCAGCATAGTTTTCTATTAGATCGGCTTTCACCAGAAGTGCTACGGTTTCCCCACCAAGACCTTCAATATCCATCGCTTTTCGAGAAATGTAATGCTGAATACGACCTATTATTTGTGGCGGACAACCATTTACATTCGGGCAGTAATGCTGTGCTTCTCCTTCATTTCTCACCAATTCAGTTTCACATTCGGGACAATGAGTTGCATATTTAGTTGGCTCAGATTCAGGATCGCGTTTCGTAAAATCTACCCCTACGATCTTCGGAATAATTTCTCCGCCTTTTTCAACAAAAACGGTATCACCTTCCCGCACGTCGAGCTTTTCAATCTGATCTGCATTATGCAGGGATGCTCTTCTTACTATGGTTCCTGCCAATTGAACCGCATCTAGATTGGCCACTGGAGTGATTGCTCCTGTTCGCCCTACCTGATAGGTGATCTTATTCAATTTGGTAGACTCCTGTTCGGCTTTAAATTTATAAGCAATAGCCCAACGTGGCGATTTAGCGGTATGCCCTAATTCTTCCTGCTGATGGAAATCGTTCACTTTCACTACTACCCCATCAGTTTCGTAAGGCAGGTCATGACGATGTTCATCCCAATAATTGACATATTGGAGCACCTCGGTAATAGAATCTTTTAATTCAGATTCTGCCGGCACTTTAAAACCCCACTTTCTGGCTTTTTCGAGCCCTTCAAATTGAGAACCAACTCCGGTGTTATTTCCTGTAATACTATATAAAAGGCATTCCAGCGGACGTTTGGCAACCTCAGCACTATCCTGCAATTTCAGACTTCCCGAAGCCGTATTCCTGGGATTTGCATAAGGTTCTTCCCCCATCTCAACTCTCTCTGCATTCATTTTAGCAAATCCCTCATAGGGAAGGACAATTTCTCCTCGAATGTCAAATTTTTCAGGATAAACTCCTTTAAGCTTTAAAGGAACAGACCTTATAGTTCTCACATTATTGGTCACATTATCGCCCTGGAATCCATCACCACGAGTTACCGCGCGCTCTAGAATTCCATTTTCATAGGTAAGACTAATAGAAGCTCCATCATATTTTAATTCACAAACAAATTGCACTTTCCCTTCTACGATCTTCCTAATTCTTGTCTCCCAATCTTCCAGTTCTTCTTTGGAATACGCGTTAGAAAGGGAATACATTCTGTTTTCATGAACCAAAGTTTCAAAATTCTTTGTAATCATACCCCCTACTCTCTGGGTAGGGGAATTTGCATCCTGAAACTCCGGATGCTTGTCTTCAAGCTCCTGAAGTTCCTTCAATTTCATATCGAAATCATAATCGCTAATCTGGGGGGTATCCAGCACATAATAGTTGTAATTATGCTGCTGAAGTTCTTCGCGAAGTCCCTGAATTTTCTTTTCGACGTCCATGTAAATTGTTGCTATTATATTTCTGAAATCTTCAGCTCGTCATTGCTGAAATCCATTTGATATGTTTTTGACTGATGTTCAAATTCCAGTTGAAAATCTGAAGCATACGCTTTATCCTCTGTGGGAAACCAGTCTTTCTCATTCTTGTTGATGGTAATAATAAGTCCTGAAGGCTCTCCAATAGCACAGAACTTTTCTAGATCACCATCAAATTGATTCAATCCACAATCCAGCTTCATTTTTTCAAATTTCTGCTGAAGATCATTCGTGGCAAGTCCTATTTCAGCAATTCCAACAATATCAGACGAATCAAAAATCGCAGATTTCGGTTTACTAAAATTTCTTCTCGAAATAAATTCCATGATATTTTGATCTTCATCATAAAAATAAACCGACATAGCCTGCCAGTTGCTGAAATCTATAATTTTATCATCATTAAACTGAAGAATCGTACGTTTTCCTTCCAACCATGCTACCGCTTCCTCCTCCTGCCTGTCTGGGATATGAAGGGCAATATGATAGGGCGTAGCTTCTTCTTTATATTCAAATCTCAAAACGGAATAGCCAAGTTGAAGCTCAAAACTATCTTCTGATTGATCTATAACCGCAAACCCCAACCTATCCTGATAAAACTTCAGTTGGGACTCAATATTGTTACTATAAACGACAAGCTTCCTTATCTTCATTACTAAGTTTGATTTTTATTCATCCATTTAGGAACTGGTTGAGGCTCAAAATTCCTCATTTCATCCAGAAGATCCTCAAAGTTATCTGCAACCAGCAAAATTTCAAGATTATCCTTTTTTAAAAACCCATTTGAGGTCATTGTATTCAGCATCTTTATGAGATCATCATAAAAGCCATTGATATTTAGTAAGCCAATAGGTTTACGGTGCAATCCTAATTGCGCCCAGGTAACAATCTCAAAGAGTTCTTCAAAGGTTCCAAAACCTCCTGGCAAGGCTAAAAAAGCATCACTAAGCTCATTAATGGTCATTTTTCTCTCATGCATATTCTGCGTGGTAATAAGTTTATCCAGATCTTCATGTACCACTTCTTTCGTCTTAAGAAAATCGGGGATCACTCCCGTAGTTTTTCCTCCATGGTCCATTACTCCTCTGGCTACCTGTCCCATCAAGCCAAGTTTACTACCTCCATACACCAGTCTAATCTCTTCTTCGGCCATTTTTTTACCCACAGTGTAAGCGGTATCAAAGATCTGTTTGCTATCACCGTCACTACTGGCACAAAAAACCGCCAGATTCTTAATTTTATTTAATTCTTTATTCATCAATTATTTTTTGATTGCCTTCAACATTCGGTAATTGCCAAAAATATCCTTTTTAAGTTCTGCTTCAAAACCAAATTGCTCCACTAACAGCTTTGTCTCTTCAGATAAATACTGATTGATCTCAAAATACAGATTTCCGCCCGCATTCAAACAATTACCGGCTATCTCTGTGATCTTTTTATAAAAAATCAAAGCATCATCATCTTTCACATAAAGAGCCAGTTCAGGTTCGTGAACCAGGACATTCTGATGCATTTCCTTTTTCTCCAATTCCCTTACATAAGGGGGATTGGAAACGATAACATCAAAATTATCATCTAATGAATCTGTTTCCAGAATATTCAGTTTCTGGAAGATCACCTCAGCAGCATTTAATTTAGCATTTCTTTTAGCAATGAGCAGAGCTTCTGATGAAACGTCATAGGAGAAAACCGACGTATTCTTCAATTCTTTTTTTAAACTGATTGGGATACACCCACTTCCGGTTCCAATATCCAGGATCTTGAGTTGCTTTTCTGAATTCTTACTGTCTGAAATGATCCAGGAAACCAGCTCTTCGGTTTCCGGCCTTGGAATCAATACATTTTTATTCACCAGAAACTCTCGCCCAAAAAACTCAGTTTTACCAATGATATATTGAATAGGCTCGTGATCTTTCAGTCTATGCAAAGCTTCATTAAATCTTGTTTCATCAACTTTTGAAATTTCAATATTTGGTTTTAAAGCAATATCAATTCTTTGCATTCCAAGATATTCCTCAGTAAGTATGTGGAAAAAAGACATTATTTCTGTAGAAGGAAATTTGTCTTTTAAGCTATTTTCAAAATGAAATTTTAAATGGGAAAGCCGCATAGAAAATTATTATTTGAGAAGATTATCTTAAAGGTCCTTAATCATGAAAACCGTACAGTTATAATGTCCAGTATCGCCAAGTGGCTTCTCAATTACTTCAAACCCGTTCTTGTGATAAAGCTTTCTGGCATTTTCCATATAAGGCAGGGTTTCAATATAGCATTTTTTAAATCCCTGATCTCTTGCAAAATCCAGGCATTGATTGATCATTTTCATCCCAATTCCTCTTCCCCTGGCTTCAGGAAGAAAATACATTTTTTGTAGTTCGCAAACGGTCTCTTCCAATCCTGTAAGTGGTGCAATACCTGCCCCACCAATAATTTTTGAATTTTCTTCTACCACAAAATACGCCATTTTTTCAGATGCATAGGTTGCGGTCATATCATCCAGCGATTTATCTTCATACGCGGTACCTACTTTAGGAACGCCCATTTCTACAAGAACGTTTCTTACTAATTCTTTAACCTGCTGATTATCTTCGGGTTCGATTTCCCGAATTTTCCATGTGTTCATTCTGCCTAATTAATTCTATTTTTGTGCTGTGAATATACACGAAAAATACATAAAACGCTGTATAGAACTGGCTCTAAACGGTCTTGGAACCACCTATCCAAACCCGATGGTTGGAAGTGTAATTGTGCATAATGAAAAGATCATCGGTGAAGGCTGGCACAAGAAAGCTGGAGAGGCCCATGCTGAAGTAAATGCGATCAATTCGGTTAAAGACGAATCGCTTTTAAAACACGCCACTATTTATGTGAGCCTTGAGCCCTGCAGCCATTTTGGAAAAACGCCTCCTTGCAGCGATCTCATCATTGACAAAGGAATCAAAAAAGTAGTGATTGGTACTATGGATCCTTTTGCTAAGGTTGCAGGTCGCGGAATTAAAAAGCTGATGGATGCTGGATGTGAGGTTAAATTAGGTGTGCTCGAAGATCAATGTAAGGATCTGAATAAACGCTTTTTTACTTTTCATAAAGAACGACGGCCCTATATTATCCTGAAATGGGCTCAAACCACAGATGGATATATCGCGCCTGAAAAAAGGGACGAGAAAAGACCGGTTTGGATCACTAATAAATATTCAGGTCAGCTAGTACATAAATGGCGTAGTGAAGAGGCAGCTATTCTGGTAGGGACTAATACCGCACTACAGGATAATCCTTCTTTAAATGTTAGAAAATGGACAGGAAACAATCCCACTAGAATTGTTATTGACAAAGACCTGAAAATACCGAAAGAATATTCAGTACTCGACGAAAGACTGAAAACGATCATTCTTTGTAGTAAGACTCCAATGGCTTCTGGAAACGAAAACTTGATCTTTGAAGAACTTGATTTTTCTAAAAATATCGCAAGTAGAATCTGCGATATTTTATATCAGCATGAATTGCAATCGGTTATTATTGAAGGTGGAAGCAATACGCTTCAGCAATTTATAAACGCTGGACTTTGGGATGAAGCAAGAGTTTTTACAGGGAAATCTCAATTTAAAAAAGGCATAAAATCTCCGGAATTTTCAGGAAAAATAATTTCTGATAAAGACATTTCCGGGGATAATTTAAAAATTTACAGGAATGATTAAAGCGATCATATTTGATTTTGGAGACGTTTTTATAAATCTTGACAAAGAAGGTACTAACAGGCGATTGAAGGAGATGAATATCGAAGAGCTTCCCGGGGCCCTCACGGCCAGAAACCGTGATTATGAACAGGGGTTTGTGACTTCCGATGAAATTTCAGAACATTACAGAACTCATTTTCCTCAATTAAGTCACCACCAGTTTGTAGAATCCTGGAATTCCATGTTGCTTGATTTTCCTGAATACCGATATAGATTTATTAAAAAACTGGCGGAAGAAAGAAATTACAAGCTTATTCTTTTGAGTAATACCAACGAAAATCATATTGAATATATAAAGCAAAATGTAGCATTCTTTGAAGATTTTAAAAATTGTTTCGACGCTTTCTACCTATCTCAAGAAATAGGGATGAGAAAACCCAATCCCAATATCTTTGAATTTGTGCTCAAGGAAAATAATCTGAAAGCTAAAAACTGTCTTTTTATAGACGATACTTCTGAAAATACAGAAACTGCCAAAAAGCTAGGTTTTCACATCTGGAACATAGAACCTACCCGTGAAGACATTATAGATCTTTTCACCACTAAAAGCGACCTGTTTTGATATACCTGCTTTTAAGCGTTCTATCCTCTACCATCATATTTGTGGTGTTCAGGCTATATAAAAAATTCGGGATCAACACCCTGCAGGCAATAGTCGTTAACTATTTTATAGCCTGTACCGTAGGATTTTTCGGATACATTGAAGGTTCAGATTTCACCCAGGTCCCGTCTGAAAACTGGTTTCCCGGCGCTTTGATGCTAGGAGTCCTATTTATTGTGGTTTTTAACCTGGCAGCTATCACCACACAAAAAAGCGGACTTTCTGTAGTTGCTGTGGCTACAAAAATGTCGGTAGCCATCCCTGTACTCTGCGGAATTTTCCTGTACAATGAAAGTACGGGGATTTTAAAGATTATTGGAATTCTTCTCGCTCTGGTTGCCGTTTACCTCACATCCATTAAAACGAAAGAAGGCATCAGTATAAAAAAAGAGAATCTCATTTTCCCATTATTGGTATTCCTTGGCAGCGGGATAATTGATACCAGTTTAAAGTATCTGGAAACAAGCTATGTTTCTGAAACTAAAGTAGGGCTTTTCTCCTCTACCATCTTCGCCACAGCAGGATGTCTTGGAGTCATTATATTAGTTATTCAAGCCTTCATGGGTAAACTGAATATTACCTATAAAAATATTCTGGGAGGGATCGCACTTGGAATTCCAAATTACTATTCTATTTATTTTCTTGTCATGGCTTTAAGAAGTGAGGGTTTTGAGAGCTCTACGATCTTTACGATGAATCATGTGGCCATTGTAACAGTTTCAACACTGGCTGGAATTCTTTTATTTAAGGAAAAACTGATCAGAAAAAACTGGATAGGACTTATTCTGGCAGTTATTAGTATAATTCTTGTAGCAAATTCTGCCATATGAAAGATACCTACCAAAGCATTACAAAAGCATCTCCTGAAGTTCTTTTTAAAGACAGGAATTCAAAATTTTTTGGATATGCATTTCCTATTAAGACCGAAGAAGAGGCAAATCAACATTTGGAGGAGTTGAGATCCAAACACCATAAAGCCAGGCATTGGTGCTACGCATGGCAAATAGGAAAAGAAGATTTTCAATATCGTGCGAATGATGACGGAGAACCCTCCAACTCTGCCGGAATGCCTATCTATGGCCAAATACAGTCTTTTGATGTGACCAACATTCTAATAGTGGTGGTTAGATATTTTGGTGGTGTTAAACTTGGAGTGGGCGGACTTATAAATGCCTACAAAACCGCCGCACAGATGGCGCTGGAAGAATCAGACATTTTAAAGAGAACCATTGACGAAATTTTCGTGATAAAATTTGATTATCCTGAAATGAACAAGGTGATGCAGGTGATTAAAAAAAATAACCTGAATGTCATTGATCAAAAACTGGAAATAGATTGTAAGATCTTTATTGCCGTAAGAAAAAAAGATGCTGAAGACATCTATTCTAAATTTGACAATACTTATAAAGTTGAGATATCCAAACTCGACGATTAACCTTCTAGTTTTTCATGAATATATTTAGGGCAGCGAATAGGTTTTCTGGTTTTTGAATCCATAAAAACCAGTGTTGAAGTTGCAGAAGTTACTTTTTCTCCTGTTTCATTGAATATTATATAATCAAAAATAATTTTAACATTTGGAAGTTCGCGCAATCGAGTTTCGATCCTGATGTTTTCATCAAAAGTGATTGGTTTGTGATATTTTAAATTTAATTCGAATACCGGCAACATTATTCCTTCCTCTTCCATATTTTTGTACGAGACCCCTAAGGAGTCCAGCCAGTCAATTCGGGCTATTTCAAGATATTGCGGGTAATTTCCGTGATATACAACACCCATCTGGTCGGTTTCGGCATATCGGACTTTAACAAAAGTTTCGTGTGATTTCATGATAAAAAAATAGCCTTTTAGAGAAAGGTTTTTTATATTCAGGCTCGGAAGTAAGTATGCATAAATTTTTCTTAAAATTCAACACCTAAATGGTTTTTTTTTTACATTTTTTGTTCACATATTTGTTCCGCTCAAGTTGGAGAACCAAGTTTGTCCGGCTGCCATTAGAACTTACTACTAACCAAAATTAACGTTTAACCAATAATGTCAAAAACTGCGCAATCGGTTTGGAATAACTGTCTCTCATTTATTCAGGATAACATTACACCTCAAGCATACAAAACATGGTTTGAACCTATCCAAGCAGTGAAACTAACAGATTGTGCCCTGAGTATACAGGTGCCTTCTAAGTTTTTCTATGAATGGCTGGAAGAACATTATGTTAAACTACTAAAAGTTTCACTTACTCGTGAACTTGGTGAAAAAGCTAAGTTGGTTTATGTGATCAAGATGGAAAACACTTACGGTAATAAACTACCGTTTACCGAAAAGATCCCAAGTACACAGAGAGCACAAATGACTTCTCAGGAAGTAGACGTGCCAATTAAAAATAAAAGTCCTGAGCTGAAGAATCCTTTTATAATTCCTGGAATTAGAAATGTAAAAATAGAATCTCAGCTTAATCCAAATTATAATTTTGAGAATTTCCTGGAAGGTGAATCAAATAGATTGGCCAGATCGGCAGGATTAGCAGTAGCTAACAAGCCGGGAGGAACTTCATTTAACCCACTTTTAATATTCGGAGGCGTTGGACTTGGAAAAACGCATCTTGCTCATGCTATTGGCGTTGAGATAAAAGATAAGTATCCGGAAAAGACGGTTCTATATATTTCTGCGGAAAAATTTACACAGCAGTATATTGAGTCAGTAAAAAAGAATAATCGTAACGATTTTATCCATTTCTACCAGATCATTGATGTTTTGGTGGTAGATGACATACAGTTACTATCGGGTAAGGCAGGAACCCAGGATGTATTTTTCCACATTTTCAATCACCTTCATCAAAACGGAAAGCAGGTAATTCTTACCAGTGATAAAGCACCGGTAGATATGCAGGATATTGAACAGCGTTTGCTTTCAAGATTTAAATGGGGACTTTCTGCTGAATTACAACACCCAGATTTCGAAACCCGTGTTTCTATTATAAAAAGTAAACTTTATCGCGATGGCGTTGAAATGCCAGAAGATATCGTTGAATTCCTGGCAAATAACATTAAGACCAATATCAGGGAACTGGAAGGCGCTATTATATCCCTAATCGCCCATTCCTCTTTCAACAAGAAAGATATTACCCTGGAACTTGCGAAAAAGATCGTTGACAACTACGTGAAAAATACCAAGCGTGAAGTTTCAATAGATTATATTCAGAAAGTCGTAAGCGATTATTTCCAGATGGATGTAGACACATTGCAGTCTAAAACACGTAAAAGACATATTGTACAGGCAAGACAACTTGCGATGTTCTTTGCTAAGAAATTTACAAAAGCATCCCTGGCAAGCATTGGTTCCCAAATAGGGAGTCGCGATCACGCCACTGTATTGCATGCCTGTAAAACAGTAGATAATCTGGCTTCTACAGACAAACAGTTCAAAAAATTTGTTGAAGACCTCAACAAGAAACTCACCCTATAAATAATAATTTATGAAAACCAGGGTATTAATGGTGTGCCTCGGCAATATCTGCAGATCACCACTAGCCGAAGGTATTCTTAAATCTAAAGTAGATCCCAGCAAAGTATTTGTAGACTCTGCAGGTACAGGTAGCTGGCATATTGGCTCTGAACCAGACCGGAGATCTATCGCAACCGCTAAAAGATATGATCTGGATATCACAGAGCAGCGCGGAAGACAGTTTTCAAAAAAGGATTTTGAAGATTTTGACTATATCTTTACGATGGATAATTCCAATTTTAAAGATGTAATGGCTATGGCTGAAACTGATGAAGATCGCCAGAAAGTTCATTTGATCCTTGAAGAAATCTTTCCTTCTGAAAATGTTGACGTTCCAGATCCTTATCATGGCGGTGAGCAGGGTTTTGAAAATGTATATCAAATGCTTAACGAAGCCTGTGATTTGATCGCAAAAAAACTGGAGAACGGAACTTTATGAGTTCTAAACATAATACCAACGGTAAACTTTATCTTATTCCTGTAGGCCTGGGAGATTCAAATGCTGAAAAGGTATTCCCCCCAATGAATGCGCATATTATAGATGGGATCGAAGATTTTATTGTGGAAAATGAGAAATCTGCCAGAAGATTTATCAAACAGATACTTCCCGAAAAATCTCAGCAAAGCTTAAAATTAAATGGCCTGAATAAATTCACTGAAGCTTCTGAAATTCCAACTTTTTTAGATGCAGCGAAAGAAGGAAGAAACATCGGTCTTCTTAGTGAAGCAGGCTGTCCCGGGGTTGCAGATCCAGGTGCTGAAATTGTAAAGCTAGCCCATAATTATAATATTCAGGTAGTTCCTCTTATTGGCCCCTCCTCTATCTTACTGGCGATGATGGCAAGTGGCATGAACGGTCAAAGCTTTACTTTTCACGGATATCTTCCAATAGACAAAAAGGAGAGAAAGCACGAGATAAAACAACTGGAAAGAATTTCTACTGAAAAGAATCAGGCGCAAATATTTATTGAAACTCCATACAGAAATATGAAGTTTCTGGAAGACCTTATTCAAAGCCTTCATCCTACTACCAGAATCTGTGTGGCTTGTGATTTGACTTTAGAATCAGAATTCATCAAAACTGCCACAGCTTCAGAATGGAAAAATATAAAAACCGATCTTCATAAAAGACCGGCTATATTCATTATTCAGAAAGATCTTTAAACAGGAAGTCTATCGAAATCTACTCTGGAATTCTTCTCGGTCCTTACAAATGATGTATCATAACCACCAAAACGTTTCATATATGTTTTGATCGTAGTTCCAAATGCATCACTAAAAGCCTGGGCTCCCCAACTACGAAGATACTTTTTAACACTCCCCGGGCCGGCTAAATGGGCAGCTGCCAAAATTCCAGATTCGGTAATTTCTACTCCATTAATGGTTTTTCCCACAAAGCGTTTGATATCTCTTTGCAAAATCCATTTATTTCTCGACGCATTGGCATAGAATGCCGCTTCCTGTAATGCAGGAGAATTTAGGAATCCCACAGTATCGTAAACTCCAACCAACTTCAAAGTGTTTTTCCCAAACTGGTACTTTCCAAGATAACCAAACTCGTTGATCGTCTTGTAATCTCCTCTGGACTCTTTAAAAGCCAATGCTTCTTTAAAACCAACATAAGATTTCCCAAGAAAAGGAGAAGTGTGGGAGATTTGAAATTCTGGAATTAATTCATCCCGTAAGTCTGCAACTGTATAATCCAAATCAAGATTATAAGTAGAATACTCTTCTAAATCCAGATTTGCAGCTTTTTTAGTAGAAAAACTAAAAAAAACTGAGCCCGCTACAAGAGGCAAGATTGAAAATTTTGCAATTTTCTTTCTCATTGCTTTTGTTTTTGAAAGGTTTCTGGCAGACCTATTTCATAAATCGTACCCCTTTCATATTTGCCGGGCAAATGTATAACAATTTTTAATAATCTGAATTACAAGATGTTAAACGTTTTTTAAAGTTTAAACCGTTTTAACGAAACAATAACTAATTGATAATCAATTTATTGAGGTTTACGTTATTAGATCTTTATTATCGTTTTATCCCCTGACGGTTGATCCATCGAACATATTCCTGCTTATTTCGGTTATGCTGGGCGAGATTTTCAGCAAATTTGTGGTACCCGAAATTCTGGACATCGGCTACAAAATAGAAGTAATCGTGATCCTCATAATTTAATACTGCATCAATCGATGAAATATCGGGCATTGATATTGGCCCTGGAGGAAGTTGCCTGTATTTATAAGTGTTATATGGAGAATCTATTTCAAGATCTTTATAGAGCACTCTTTTAATGATCGTATCAAAATTTCCGGTTTTTTCCTTAATCGCATAGATTACAGTGGGATCTGCATCCAGTTTCCATCCATTCTTATACCTATTCATATAAACTCCGGCTACCTTAGGTCGTTCATCAACCTTCGCTGTTTCTTTTTGAACAATAGAAGCCACCGTAATTACTTCTTTGGGTGTTAAACCTATTTTTTCTGCTTTTCTAAGTCTTGTTTCGCTCCAGAATCTATCATATTCCTTCTTCATTCTCTCCTGAAATTCTTCGGCAGACGTATTCCAGTAGAATTCATATTGATTCGGAATATAAAGCCCAAGGGCATTCCTTCTATCTAACTCATTTTGCTTTAGAAACTCTTCATTTTTGAAAGATTCAAGCAAATCTGCACTATCAGCTTCAATCTGGCTTGAAATTCTGCCAGCAAGATCTTCCAGTCTTTCCTGGTTATTAAAAATCACCTTTACCGGTTTATTTCCAATTCGTAGCTGATTGACAAGCTCATTATTATTCATTCCATTTTTTAGAAGATATCTACCAGGTCTAACCCTGTTTGAATATCCTTTCTTTTGTGCAACCAGAGAAAAGGATTCTACATCTTTTAATAATGGTTGTAATGAATCTAACACAGATTGAAATGTTGCACCTGTTGGGATATAAACAATTTCTTCTTTTGAATCAAATTCTGTATTCGAAGAAAAAACGCTGTTATAAACGTAATAACCAAAAATTCCAAACGCAATTAAGCCAAGAATTACGATCGCGATAAGTATTTTTCTAATGTACATTGCTAATTAATTGATAAAGCCATTCATCTTTAAACTCACCATTAAAGAGAGTCCAGTCTTTTTTCAAGCCAACTTTCCTAAACCCGTTATTTTCAAAAACTCTCTGGCTATCTCCGTTATTGGCGGTAACGTTGGCATAGACCTGGTGCAAGCCTAAGTGAGTAAAACAATAATCGCAAAGCAAAGACAAACTTTCTGAACCAAAACCTTTTTTGCGATCTTTTTTATTAGCTATTAAAATTCCTATCGCAGCACGTTTATCCCGAGGTTCAAGGTCAAAAACATCAATTAACCCAACCTGTCTGCCTCTTTTAGTACAGATAACCAGCCTTAATTGCTTAATATCATAAATATCACGGTGGGCATTTTCGATATACTGTCTTATTAGAAACTTTGAATAGGGCGATTGCGTGGCACTTATTTCCCAGAAATCCTCGTTATTTTCAATCTTATGAACAAAATCAAGGTCCTCAGGTTCCAGGGCTCTTAGATATACTTTTTCCCCTTTTAATGTTAGCATACAATCTCCCCTTTAAAAACAAATTCCGCTGGTCCAGACAACCAGACATCAGAAAAACCATTCCCGTTTTCCTTAAAATTAACCCTAAGATCCCCCCCCTGGTAATTAATTTTATACTATTTGACCCGGTTTTCCCAGACTTAAATGCTGCCAGGGCAACTGCAGTCACTCCGGTACCACAAGAAAGTGTCTCGTCTTCTACTCCTCTTTCATAGGTTCTTACTGAAAAACTATTTGCTGAAATGGGTTCTACAAAATTTACATTTGTACCATTACTGGCTTTATACCTGTCTGAAAACCGAATGGCCGCACCTTCCTTTTTAATATCAATTTCACTTATATTTTGAGTAAATACAATGTGATGAGGAGAACCGGTATCCAGAAAAGTAAAGTCTTCATTTTCTGAGATCTCTTTTACATTCTGCATCTTCAGACTTACAACACCCTCTTTAATCGAAGCTTCATGAACCCCGTCGATAGCTGTAAATCGGGCAGTATTTTTAATGATCTCTAAATAACTAGCGAAAGCCACCAGGCATCTGCCTCCATTTCCGCACATACTACTTTCATTCCCATCAGCATTAAAGTAAACCATTTTAAAATCATCCTGGGGATCTTCTGGATTTTCCAGAAGTATCAGGCCATCAGCGCCTATACCAAATTTTCGGTCACAAAGTTCCTTAACCAATTTGGTATCATTTTTGGACATTCTATTATCCCGATTATCGATCATTATAAAGTCGTTACCGGTACCTTGATATTTGTAAAATTTCAACTTCATTATTCAGATTAAAGTGGCACAAATATACAATTTTGAGGAGGAATTCCGGGCTGTTAAATGGTCGTTAAATTTGTGGAATTAGCATAATAATCTAGTGATCTAAAATGTTTACTAATTAAATAATATCCGAAAATGAAAAAAATAGCAAGCCTACTTTTTGTTTCTGTCCTTGGGGGAGCATTAACTTTAGGAAGTTACAAACTGTTCTTTGAAGATGAGTCTGAGCAATTTTTACCTCAGGATAACACTCATAGCTCTTTTATCCCTGTTACTAAATCCCCGGCGTATGGAACCAATGCCGATTTTACTGAGGCTGCCGAAAAGACAGTTCATGCGGTAGTTCACGTTAAAAATGTAGCTGTTTTTAAAGGAGGCCCGCGTAGCATCTGGGAATACACCCCTTATGGAGATAATGGCGGTAGAGCTCTCCAGGGAGCTGGTTCTGGAGTAATAATCACTCCAGACGGTTATATCGTCACCAATAATCATGTTATAGATGGCGCTTCTGAAATTGAAGTGACACTTAACAACAATAAAACCTACAAAGCTGAAGTAATTGGAAGTGATCCCATCTCTGATATCGCTCTTATAAAAGTAGATGCGCAGGAAGAACTGGAATATATTCCTTTTGGCAACTCAAATAATCTGGAATTAGGTGAATGGGTACTGGCTGTTGGAAATCCATTTAATTTAAAATCTACCGTTACTGCCGGCATTATAAGCGCAAAGGCCCGAGATCTTAATGTTCGCGATAGCTCGCCACAATCGTTTATTCAAACCGATGCGGCTATTAATCCCGGAAATAGCGGAGGTGCTCTGGTAAACATCAATGGTGAGCTTATAGGGATTAATACTGCCATTAGCTCTCCTAGCGGAAGTTATATTGGCTATGCTTTTGCAGTCCCTTCTAATAACGCCCGTAAGATTGTAGAAGATATTATGGAGTATGGCGATGTACAACAGGGAATCTTAGGTATTCGCGGCAGAAGTATTAACAATGACATTATAAGAGAATTTGACCTTAACACTTCACAGGGTGTTATGGTAGCAGAAGTTACTCCCGGAGGAGGAGCAGAAAAATCTGGGATTCAGCAAAATGATATTATTAAAAGAATCGATAATATCCAGATCAATAAATTTTCAGATCTTACAGGATACATCAATTCAAAAAGACCTGGAGACGAAGTGACGGTGAAGTTAATGCGCGATGGCAGAGAAAAAGAAGTGAGTGTAAAACTAACCAAACTGAGTACACTGGCGATCCCGATACTGGGACTGGAAGTTGCAAATGCTACCTCTGAAGAATTAAAGGCTTATAGCGCACCAAACGGGGTTCGAATTAACCGCAGTTTGAGTGAAGATCTTCCTTCGGCAGATCTAGTTGGCGGTATCATTGCTGAAATTAACAACCAGAAGGTTACTTCCATTCGTGATGTTGAAGAAATTATGCAGAGTAGAACAAGATCAAATTCTATTGTGATCACCTATTACAATCAAAAAGGTGAAAAACAAAGAATGATATGGAGATAAATTTTGAAATACTCAATTATATAAAGCCCTTCCCACCAGGAAGGGTTTTTTATGCAGAAAAGTTTTTACGAAAACGTTTGAAATATATACTTTTGCCGAAATTTATATAACAACACAACTAAACATGGACTTTAATAAAGTTTACGAAAAAGAACTTTCTTTTCAGGCAGATCGTCGAAAAGCGACCGTAGAATTTATCAATATCGTGAGCGATCTATGGTACGACAAATCTATTGAACTGGTGCTTTTTAGAAATCAGATGATCAATAGAAATGTAAGTGACATTTTAGATCTTCATGAATATGCAGGTGAATTTGTAGGAAAACCTATTTCTATTTTTGATTCTGTAGAAATTGCCAAAGCGATTCAAGACCTCAATTTGCCGCCTTCTAAACTTGACATTGGAAAACTAACCTATGAATATCATTTAGACGGGCAGCCTCACAGCAACGCTATGGCTTTCGTTTCTAATAAGCTTAGTGATGCCAAAGAAACTGAAACTGTTACTCCAAAAGACGTAGTCCTTTATGGATTTGGGCGTATTGGCAGACTGGTAGCGCGTGAGCTCATGACAAGAACCGGAAAAGGTAACCAGCTTAGACTGCGTGCAGTTGTTACAAGAGGAAAGGTTGACCAGAGTGTTTTAGAAAAAAGAGCTTCGCTTTTAAAGAGTGATTCTGTACATGGCCCCTTCAGTGGGACCGTAAATGTAGATGAGAAAAATTCAGCTTTGATCATCAACGGAACCACAGTACATATGATCTCTGCTAATCAGCCAGAAGATATTGATTATACAAAATATGGTATTAACGGTGCACTTATAATTGATAATACAGGAGCTTTTAGAGATAAAGAAGCGCTAACAAGACACCTTTCTTCAAAAGGAGCAGCGAAAGTATTACTTACCGCTCCTGGAAAAGGAATTCCCAATATTGTACATGGTGTAAATCAAAAAGAACACAATCCAGATGAAATAGATATTTTCTCAGCCGCTTCCTGTACTACCAACGCAATTACACCAGTTTTAAAAGCCGTTCAGGATTCTTTGGGTGTTGTTCACGGTCACCTGGAAACAATTCATGCATATACAAACGACCAAAACCTGGTAGATAATATGCATAGTAAATACAGAAGAGGGCGTGCCGCAGGATTAAATATGGTGATTACTGAAACGGGTGCCGGAAAAGCAGTTTCTAAAGCACTTCCTGTTTTTGAAGGAAAACTAACTTCCAATGCCATTAGAGTACCAGTACCAAATGGTTCTTTAGCAATTTTAAACCTGGAAGTTGAGAAAGAGACAAGTCTTGATGATGTAAATGCTTTACTTAAAAAGTATGCGCTGGAAGGAGATCTTGTAGAGCAAATTCAATATTCTATAGACAACGAATTAGTATCATCTGATATTATTGGCTCTTCAGCCCCGGCAATTTATGATAGTAACGCAACTATCGTATCTGCCGATGGCAAAAATGTGATATTATATATATGGTATGACAATGAATATGGGTATAGTCACCAGGTAATAAGACTCGCAAAATACATTGCGAAAGTAAGACGCTATACCTATTATTAGGATCTTATATTTTTTTAAAGAAAAGACCCCGTCATTGGCGGGGTTTTTTTATTTTTGCATCACTTTTAATTTATAAAAAACTGATTTAAAACCATTTAATTCTTACAAAAGCGAAACTCTTCCCGAAAATCTGAAATATACTAACCCAATATTTTCGCTTTTTGTTTTAAGAACCAAACAAAATCAATCCCCAGTAAAATGAGTAACAGACTTTACATTGTAGCTGTATTTGTTATTGTAAGTGTATTTCAGATGAATGCCCAAACAGACAGCCTAAAAACCGAAACACCCATTCAGGATGAGTTTTCAGCATTAATTCAGGAATCAAATAATTACCAGGGCTATAAGGTCGTAGATTATGATAAACTGATAGAGTTAAGAAATACTACCAGGAATTATATTACTGAATTAAAAGAGGAAATTATTGTTCAAAAGAATACCGTAGATCAGCAAAACGATGAGATCCAGAAATTAAAATCTGATCTTGCCGCGACGAAGGAGGATCTCCAGAAAGTTTCCGAAGAAAAAGATGCTTTGATGTTCCTGGGTATGCCTTTTTCAAAAGGAGGTTATAAAGCAATGATGTGGGGGATAGTTGGAGTGCTAATTGCACTTCTTCTAATTATCTTTTTTAGATATAAAAGTTCTCACAGTGCAACTCGTGATGCCAGGCAAAAACTGAACGAAACAGAGAAAGAGTTTGACGCTTACCGTACAAAGGCCCTTGAAAAAGAACAACGTCTTGGTAGAATGCTTCAGGATGAAAAAAATAAGAGCAGTGGTACACCCTAACTTTCTGAACTTACTCATCGAGATATAAATTTTTGAATTCTAATGAATGCGCATTGATATAATTACGGTAGTTCCAGATATTCTAAAAAGTCCGTTTGAAGCTTCGATTCTACAAAGAGCCATCAAAAAAGGATTGGTAGAAATTCACCTACATAACTTACGTGACTATACTACTGACAATTACCAGCAAGTTGACGATTATCAATTTGGAGGCGGTGCAGGAATGGTGATGATGATCGAACCTATTGACAAATGTATCACAGGCTTAAAAGCGGAAAGAAATTACGATGAAGTGATTTATATGACACCAGATGGTGCAACTTTAAATCAGAAGACTGCCAATAGCTTAAGTCTTTCTGAAAATATCATTATCCTTTGTGGTCATTATAAAGGAGTAGATCAAAGGGTAAGAGATCAGTTTATCACAAAAGAGATCTCTATAGGTGATTACGTGCTTTCAGGAGGGGAACTTGGAGCCGCAGTTTTATGTGACTCGATTATAAGATTGATCCCCGGGGTGTTGGGAAATGAAACTTCAGCATTAACAGATTCTTTCCAGGATAATTTACTGGCGCCTCCGGTTTATACCAGACCTGCTGAATATAAAGGCTGGCAGGTACCATCTATACTTACCTCAGGAAATTTTCCGAAGATTGAAGAATGGCGCGAGAATAAGGCATATGAAAGAACTAAGAAACTACGACCAGACCTTTTAGATGATGAGTAAATTTTTCACTAACAGGCTTGTACAATAATATAAATTGATTAATTTTGCACTCATTCTAGAATAACCTCTGGCGATCATCGTGAATGTTGTTTTGGATTTTATCTTAAACTATTAAAAATGGAATCGTTAGTAAAATACGTTCAGGACGAATTTGTAGACAGAAAAGATCTACCTGAATTTGCAGCAGGAGACACAATCACTGTTTATTACGAAATTAAAGAGGGACAGAAAACAAGAACTCAGTTCTTTAGAGGAGTTGTTATCCAGAAAAGAGGAACAGGTTCTTCTCAAACCTTTACTATTAGAAAAATGAGTGGTACAGTTGGAGTGGAAAGAATTTTCCCGGTTAATCTTCCTGCTATCCAGAAAATTGAGATCAATAAAAAAGGTAGCGTTAGAAGAGCTAGAATTTTCTACTTTAGAGGTCTTACTGGTAAGAAAGCTCGTATTAAAGAAGCGATTAGAAAGTAACATTTCTTTTTATCATATAAAAAAAAGCCCCAAATTGCTGGGGCTTTTTTTATGGAACTAAATAACTGACAAACAGATTTTTAAATGTTAAAAATCTTCTCTTAAAAAATCATTCTTATTATATTTATATGGAAATTTCGCAACAACTAGAATGACAAAAGAATTTTTAGTTCTGACGATTTTCCGGTAAAGCAAGTTCTTTACATTTAAAGGTTTTTATCTTCTATATAACAGTTTTATATTTTGTTTTATCAAAATTCGTTTGAAAGGTAAAAGCTATTATGGTTCATCTTTAAATCCTTTAATTTTGAATCATTTGAAGCAGCAACCACAAAGAAGCTTAAAATGCTTTATATCATCTTAATGATAAATTGCTGTTTCCTGAAGCCATTTCATTTTAGCAAATAAGATGAAATGGCTTTTTTATTAACTTTTTATGATTTCTTAACAAGCGAACAGCCCTTGAAACTTAGGATAAAAGTCGCAAATACTGTATATTGCGCGTGAGATAACACCCTGGTAGCATCCGGGGTTTTCTTTGAATATATTGCAACCAAAAACATAAAAAATGTCACAAAAAGAAAAAATAATTTATACCAAAACAGATGAAGCTCCAATGCTGGCAACTTATTCTTTCCTGCCAATTATTGAAGCTTTTACCAAAGCTGCAGGCGTAAGTCTTGAAACCCGTGATATTTCATTAGCCGGTAGAATCCTATCCCAGTTTCCAGATTATCTAAATGATGATCAAAAAGTTAAAGATGATCTCGCTGAACTTGGAGAACTGGCAAAAAAACCAGAAGCTAATATTATAAAACTTCCAAACATTAGCGCTTCTGTTCCTCAGCTTAAGAATGCAATATCAGAATTACAATCTAAAGGTTTCGCTATTCCAGATTACCCGGATGAGCCATCAAATGATAAGGAAAAAGAAATTCAGTCTCGTTACGACAAAGTAAAGGGCAGTGCTGTGAATCCGGTTCTTAGAGAAGGAAATTCAGATAGAAGAGCCCCAAAAGCGGTTAAAAACTTCGCGAAGAAAAACCCACATAGAATGGGTGAATGGAGTTCAGATTCCAAAACACACGTGGCTACGATGAGCGAAGGGGATTTTAGATCTAACGAAAAATCTTTAACTCTTAGTAGTGATGATACTTTGAAGATCGAATTTACTTCAGAAAACGGAGACAAGAAAGTTCTTAAAGACAATTTAAAAGTATTGAATGGAGAAGTGGTTGACGCCAGTGTAATGAGCAAAAAAGCACTTCTTGATTTTCTTCGTAAGGAAGTGAAAGACGCAAAAGAGAAAGATGTTCTTTTTTCTCTGCATATGAAAGCCACAATGATGAAGGTTTCAGACCCTATCATTTTTGGACATGCGGTTGAAGTTTTCTTTGAAGATGTTTTTGAGAAATATGGCGAAGAGCTGGAAAAAGCTGGAGCTGATCAAAATAGCGGACTTGGAGATGTGCTGAATGCCATTGAAAACCTCCCAGAAGATAAAAAGAAAGAGATTAAAAATGCGATCTCGAAAGATCTTAAGGATGGCCCGGATATCGCCATGGTTAACTCAGACGAAGGCATTACGAATCTTCATGTACCTAGTGATGTGATCATAGATGCTTCTATGCCAGCAATGATTAGAACTTCAGGTCAAATGTGGAATGCTGAAGGTAAAACCCAGGATACCAAAGCTGTGATACCAGACAGTTCTTACGCAGGACTTTATCAGGCAACCATAGATTTTTGCAAGGAACATGGAGCATTTGATCCTACTACCATGGGAACCGTTCCCAATGTTGGATTGATGGCTCAAAAAGCAGAAGAATATGGATCTCACGATAAAACCTTTGAAATTTCAGGAAACGGAACCGTAAAAGTGATCAATTCAAAAGGAGATACTCTTCTTGAGCACAATGTGGAAAAAGGGGATATCTGGAGAATGTGCCAGGTAAAAGACGCGCCTGTTCAGGACTGGATCAAATTGGCTATTTCAAGAGCACGAGCTACTAAAATGCCTGCTGTTTTCTGGCTTGATAAAAATAGAGCTCACGACGCTGAATTAATCAAAAAGGTAGATAAGTACTTACCAAACCATGATACCAGTGGTTTAGAGATCAAGATCATGGCTCCTACAGAAGCTACAAAATATACTTTAGAAAGAGTGAAGGACGGAAAAGATACCATTTCAGTAACCGGAAATGTACTGAGAGATTATCTAACTGACCTCTTCCCTATTTTAGAACTGGGAACCAGTGCAAAAATGCTTTCTATTGTACCATTAATGAATGGTGGTGGATTGTTTGAAACTGGTGCAGGTGGTTCTGCTCCAAAACACGTTCAGCAATTTGTGAAAGAAGGACATTTGCGATGGGATTCTCTTGGTGAATTCCTTGCACTTGCTGTTTCTCTGGAACATTTAGGAAACAAGTATGATAATGCAAAAGCCTTAACACTTTCAGAAGCTCTTGACGAGGCGACCGAAAGATTCCTGAATGAAGGTAGATCACCTTCCAGAAAAGTGAACGAGCTGGACAACAGGGGAAGTCATTTTTATCTTGCACTATATTGGGCTGAAGCGCTTTCAACTCAAACCAGTAGTAAAGATCTAAATATCTATTTCGGGAAAATTGCCAGAATGATGGAAGATAATCAGGAGAAAATTCTTCAGGATCTTTTAGATGCCCAGGGATCTCCAGTAGATATAGGAGGATACTATGAACCAAATGAAGAGCTTACAAAAAAAGCAATGCGTCCTAGCACAAAATTAAATGAGATATTGGCTACAAATGCCTGATTCAATTTAAATTATATAATGAAAAGCCCTGTTTAAACGGGGCTTTTTTATTTAGCTGTTTTTACCACCTGCGCCCTTTCCATAAACATATCCTGGAGTCGTTTCATTTTAGGCTCCATCTTTTCAGCAAATATAAGATACTGGCATTTATTGATGCTCATAGGAATTCTTACCACATCATCTATAAGGCCCGGCTTAGAAAGAAATTCAGCATCTTCAAGTATAAAAAACTGTAGTTGTCCTAAATGGATACCTGTCATGGAAAACAACTTACTTAACCTTTTAGGAGTAGCAATAACGATATCTACTCCATAATAAATATCATCTTTTTGATCATCTATATTCTGCTCTTCATAGGCGCAGTAAATACGCAAGTCCATTTCCCCGGTAAACTCTTTGAACTTCTGTTCTAATTCCAGGGCTGACTCCTTATCTTTTACATAAATAAGTGCTCTGGGTGAATCCTCAAAAGCTTCTGAATTTAATTTCTGAATAACACCAATGATCATGGCTGTAGTCTTACCACTTCCAGCCGGAGCAAAACAATAGAGATCTGCTCCACTTTTTATCTTAGGTAAAATCTTATTCTGAAAAGTGGTTGGTGTTTCATATCCTAATTCTTGAATAGCCTCTTTAAGTAGAGGATTTAATTTTTTAAATGACATGTACTACTGAAGTTTATCACGCAAAGGTCGGACTTTAATATTTCATATCGCTGCAAAGCCACTATTAAACTAAATCGAAATAGTTTAATCTTACGTTAAACAGCTCTGGAAATTAGAACAACATCGGCCGTTTACTGAAATTTGCAAAATGCTTCCAAATACTTCAGAAAGAAATAAAAAGCAGGAATATATTATTCTTCTGGTTCTTGGAACCATGATCGCATTAGGACCGTTTTCAATAGACGCATATCTTCCGGGGTTTGAGAATATTGCCAAGGATTTCAATACCAGCATAAGCCAGATTGGAATTACTTTAACCAGTTATTTTATAGGGATTTCTATAGGACAATTAGCTTACGGACCGATAATGGATAAATTTGGCCGAAAAAAGCCATTACTAATTGGTCTTCTATTATATCTTCTATCAGCACTAAGTTGCATGTATTCCCCTGATTTGGAGTGGCTTATAATTTCAAGGTTCTTTTTAGCCGTAGGTGCAGCAGCGGGAATGGTGGCCGCAAAGGCCATTGTTCGCGATATTTTTCCGGTGCATGAAGTGGCAGGAGCCATTTCAGTATTGATGCTAATCATGGGCGGAGCTCCCATCATTGCCCCAACCGTAGGAAGCTTTATTATTGATTCTTTTGGATGGAAAATGATTTTTTTATTTCTGGCAGTCTTCTCTGCATTAATGATCATTAGTGTTTCCAGATTTTTACCCGAAAGTATTATTCCTGATAGAAAAGTAGATCTTAAACCGAAGCAAGTTGCTATTAAGTATTTTGGAATACTCACCCATCCTAAATTTTCAAATTTTGCCCTTTCCGGGAGCTTTGCGATTGGTGCCATGTTCGCTTATATTTCAGACGCTCCAAAACTTTTTATGGGCAACTATGATCTGAGTCAGAAGGAATTTGGAATATTATTCGGAATAAATGCCGGCGGACTTATACTGGGAAGCCAAATAAACCGACTGTTTCTAAGAAAATATTCTACATTACAGATCACACTTTTCAATAGTGTTATTCTTGTAATTCTTTCCAGCCTGTTTTTGATGAATGCGATTTTTGAATTTGGATTTGTTATTACGGTAGTTCTTCTATTTTTAATATTATTCTTATTAGGCTTTCAGAATCCCAATACAACGGCTTTATCACTGGAACCTTTTGAGAAAAAGGCAGGTCGTGCTTCGGCATTAATTGGTAGCTTAAAGATGATTCTTGGTGCCTTAACCTCATTTATCATAAGCCTGTTTCATACCCCATCATCTGTACCACTGGCAGTAATTCTTCTTACTTGCCTATTCATTAGCTTTTTACTTTTGTTTCGCTTTTCGAAGAATGAGAAGAAAAGTCTCAGTCTAAGTACCCCTTAGACTTTTTTATTACCCTTCTTAATTCTATTTTTGATAAAAAATTGAAAATTCGCTATTTAGTCCTCTTACTTTTCCTTTACCTAATCCCTTCACAGGTTACTGCTCAGGAGCTATATACTCTTAACGGTAATATTACCGATGCTTCCAGTAATGAAACTTTGATAGGAGTAAATGTAATTTTTCCGGAGGCTAATACTGGTGTGGTTACTAATGATTATGGTTTCTACTCTATAAAGCTTCCTGAAGGAGAATATAAAATCCAGATTTCTTATTTAGGTTTCCAGGGTGTCCAAAAGACAATACTTCTTAACGAAGACAAAAAGGTGAATTTTCAGCTTCAGGCGGCACAGGAAAGTCTTGAGGAAGTAATTCTTACCAGCGACATTGAAGGTTTAAACATTAAAAAACCTGAAATGAGCGTAAATAAACTATCTATTAAAACCATTCAGAACTTGCCTGTAGTTTTTGGAGAAGTAGATGTGGTGAGATCACTTTTATTATTACCGGGTGTTTCTAATGCGGGTGAAGGTTCTTCCGGGTTTAATGTTCGCGGTGGTGCGGTAGATCAAAATTTAATTCTTCTAGATGAAGCTACTATTTTTAATTCTTCTCATCTATTCGGATTATTCTCTGTTTTCAATCCTGATGCTATCAAAGATCTGAAGCTGTATAAAGGTGGTATTCCTGCAGAATATGGCGGAAGAGTGTCTTCGGTCTTGGACATTTATCAAAGAGATGGAAATAGCAAGGAATTTAAAATGCAGGGTGGGATTGGTGCCATATCAAGCAGATTGCTGGCTGAAGGTCCAATTGTGAAAGACAAAGGTTCATTTTTGGTGGGTGCAAGAAGCTCTTATGCCCATTTATTTCTGAAATTAACAGATAATGATAATTCAGCCTATTTCTATGACCTAAATACCAAATTAAGCTATAAACTCGATGAGAATAATAAACTATTATTTTCTGGATACTTTGGAAGAGATGTTTTCAACATTAGTCAGAATTTTGAAAATACTTATGGAAATACGGTTTTAAACCTTCGTTGGAATCATATTTTTTCTGATAATATTTTCACCAATCTCTCTGTCATTTACAGCGACTATTATTATGGTTTAAACCTGAATTTTGTAGGATTTAATTGGGATAGTGGAATAAAGAACCTGAATCTTAAATATGATTTCAACCATTACCTCAATGATAATTTTCAGTTGAAGTATGGAATTCATAATACCTATTATGAATTTAATCCTGGAGAAATCGAACCTATTAATGAAGACTCTGGAATAAACTATTTCAAATTAACCAACAAATATGCGCTGGAAAATGCTGTCTATATTTCTGCAGAACATACATTCAGCAATAAATTTTCCGCCGAATATGGACTTAGATTAAGTAACTTTTTCCGTTTAGGACAGGATGGAGTCAATTCTTATGAAAATGATGACCCTGTAACCTATGATCCTGAAAGAGATATCTATAGGGAAGCTGAAATTATCGAAACCAAGGAAATTTCAAGAAGTAAGGTCATAAAAGCGTATAACAATTTTGAACCTCGTTTAGCCATTTCATATGTTTTGGGCAAAGACCAGTCTTTAAAAGCTAGTTATAATAGAATGGCTCAATATCTGCATCTTTTATCCAACACTAGCTCTCCTACTCCTTTAGATGTATGGGCGCCAAGCGGCCAGTATATTAAACCGCAGATGTTAGATCAATATGCTATTGGATACTTTCGAAATTTTAAAGACAGGATTTTTTCTCTTGAAATAGAAAGCTTTTATAAGCAGATAGAAAACAGGATAGATTATATAGATGGTGCTAATTTAATAGCTAATAATGCTATTGAAAGGATTGCTTTAAACGGTGAATCCAGAGCATACGGACTTGAACTTTTACTTCGAAAAAATACTGGGAAATTCACCGGCTGGCTGGCCTATACTCTTTCAAGGTCTGAACAGCGCACACCAGGACGTACGTCGCTTGAACCAGGAATAAATAATGGGCAATGGTATTATTCGAATTATGACAAAACACATGATCTAAGTATTACCAGTAGTTACAAGCTCAATGAAAAATGGCTTTTGAATGCGAATTTTATTTTTCAAACCGGACTTGCAACTACGTTCCCTACAGCCCAATATCAATATCAGGGAATTACCGTCCCGGTTTATGGAGAGAGAAATGGCGATAGATTATCTGAATATCATCGTTTAGATATTTCAGCAACTTTCACCCCTGAAACAACGGAAGAAAAAAGGTTCACATCTTCCTGGAACTTTGGAATCTATAATGTTTATAATAGACAAAATGCCTATTCAATTAGTTTTAGGGAAAATGCTGACACCAATCAAAATGAAGCTGTGAGATTATCTCTTTTCGGTATAATTCCATCAGTAACTTATAATTTTAAATTTTAGATGAAAAATTATCGGATTTACTTTGCATTTATCAGCTTCCTGGCACTAATCTCGTGTGAAGAGGTCGTAAATATTCCCTTAGAAGAAAGTGAGCCACGTATTGTTATAGATGCGTCTATTGAATGGTTCAACGGAACCGATGGAAGAAATCAGGAGATTAGAATTTCCAGAACATCGCCATTTTATGAAGAAGAAACAACAGCTGTTGAAAATGCAGAGGTAAAAGTAATTGATGAAGATGGATCTGAATTCATTTTTGATCATCAACGAGATGGGATTTATACCACCACTCAATTTCAACCGGCGGTAAATATGCAGTATTTTCTGGAAGTAATTATAGAAGACGAACGTTATTCAGCAACAGAAACATTAATACCGGTGACAGGAATAGACTATATTGAACAGTTGGAGAATGGTGGTTTTTTAGGAGAAGACATAGAAATAAAAGCTTTTTATACAGACCCGGTAGAAACAGAAGATTATTATCTTTTTGAATTTATAAATGACGATGTGAGCCTAGAATTCTATGAAGATGAATTTACCAATGGTAATCAGATCTTTGGTTATTACTCCACCGAAGATATTGAAAGAAATGATGAGATTGAGATTCAGCTACACGGCATATCTAAAGATTATTATGAATATCTCTTTATATTGCGTTCCCAGGTAGGAACTAATCAGGGAGGACCTTTTGAAACTATGCCGGCAACTGTTAAAGGAAATATTATAAATAATATCAACTCTGAAAAATATCCTTTTGGATATTTTAGATTATCTCAGGTAGATTCCACCATATACATCGTAGAATAAAATGAAGCATACCAACAAAAAAATATTATCTACAGGTATAAAATATTTAGCCGGTGCGCTTCCATTAGTTATGATAGGCCCATCTGTACTTTATAGCGCCTTTAATAATCAGGAACATCCGTTATATATTCCGATACTTATCCTTGGCATTCTGGCCACTTTTGGTGCCATATTCTTGATGTTTAAAGGTATTATGACTATTATGAAAGCTCTTTTCGATTAGGACTTACAAAATAATATTGAGCGACATTTTAATTACTCTAAAGAAACCTGCTTATAATAAAGTCCAGGTCCATCACAAGCCCACCAGTTACTAAATAGTGTTTGAGTATCTAAGTGTAAATTAAGATATTCTACTGGTTCAGTACTGCAATTACCAATTAGACTATTTTCCTCATAGAAGGTCAATAAAATTAACTGTTCGTCATTTTGGTTCTTAATAGAGTAAGTTCCTCTCACTATAGTTTCAGTACTATCTTGAATCCGAGTTTTTGAAAATGTACTATCAGATTCAAAAATATAATTTTCCTGATACCTCATATCTTCTCCAGTCAGTTCTGAATCGGCCTGCATACCAATAGACATTTTAAATAATTCCCATTTCTGCGGAAATTCTTTTATTGATAAGTCTTGCTGAATTCTGGGACTTACCATATTATTTTTAGAACAGGAAAAGAGATTGAAAATTATAATAAATAATAGAAATTTGAACTTCATAGTAATACCATTTGAATAAATTCTACTCTATAGATACCATAGAAGGCTAAAGGTTGCGCGTTTTAATTTACTATAATTACCGGTTTCATAGAATTTACCGCATAAAAAAACCCTTTATCGATATGATAAAGGGTTTTCAAGAAGAAGGCGGCGACATACTCTCCCACAATACAGCAGTACCATCTGCGCTAACGGGCTTAACTACTCTGTTCGGGATGGGAAGAGGTGAGCCCCGTTGCTATAGCCACCTTAAAAGGTAAGTTATAAGCTTCGAGCTTAAAACTGTTCTAATTACTTAGAACTAATATCGTTGACATACTTAAGAAACAAAAAATTAAACGAAGAACTGGTCATGCATTATAAAATAAGCATTTGGCGGCTCTGAGGTTTTGCGGCCTCAGAGCCATCGCGCATCAAGCTTTACGGATGATTAGTACTACTCGGCTATGACATTACTGCCTTTACACCTGTAGCCTATCAACGTGGTAGTCTCCCACGGTCCTTTAAAGAAATCTCATCTTGTGGTGGGTTTCGCGCTTATATGCTTTCAGCGCTTATCCCTTCCGAACGTAGCTACTCTGCAGTGCTCCTGGCGGAACAACAGATACACCAGAGGTTCGTCCAATCCGGTCCTCTCGTACTAGGATCAGGTCCACTCAAATTTCTAACGCCCACTGTAGATAGAGACCGAACTGTCTCACGACGTTCTGAACCCAGCTCGCGTGCCACTTTAATGGGCGAACAGCCCAACCCTTGGGACCTTCTCCAGCCCCAGGATGTGACGAGCCGACATCGAGGTGCCAAACCCCCCCGTCGATGTGAGCTCTTGGGGGAGATCAGCCTGTTATCCCCGGCGTACCTTTTATCCTTTGAGCGATGACCCTTCCATGCGGTGTCACCGGATCACTATGCTCTACTTTCGTACCTGATCGACCTGTATGTCTCTCAGTCAAGCTCCCTTTTGCCATTGCACTCTACGCACGGTTACCAAGCGTGCTGAGGGAACCTTTAGAAGCCTCCGTTACTCTTTTGGAGGCGACCACCCCAGTCAAACTACCCACCAAGCACTGTCCTTCCATTGGAAGTTAGGCTCTAAACAAGTAAAGGGTAGTATTTCAACAACGACTCCACCACACCTGGCGATGCAGCTTCAAAGTCTCCTACCTATCCTACACATCACTTGTTCAAAGTCAATACTAAGCTATAGTAAAGGTGCACGGGGTCTTTTCGTCCCACAGCGGGTAATCGGCATCTTCACCGATACTACAATTTCACCGAGCTCATGGCTGAGACAGTATCCAGATCGTTGCACCATTCGTGCAGGTCGGAACTTACCCGACAAGGAATTTCGCTACCTTAGGACCGTTATAGTTACGGCCGCCGTTTACTGGGGCTTCAGTTCAATGCGTCGCCGAAGCTAACATCTCCCCTTAACCTTCCAGCACCGGGCAGGTGTCAGGCCCTATACGTCATCTTTCGATTTAGCAGAGCCCTGTGTTTTTGATAAACAGTCGCCTGGATCTTTTCACTGCGGCCCCCCCATAAGGGGGGCGACCCTTCTCCCGAAGTTACGGGCCAATTTTGCCTAGTTCCTTAGCCATGAATCTCTCGAGCACCTTAGAATTCTCATCCCAACTACCTGTGTCGGTTTAGGGTACGGGTTGCCTCCACTCGCTTTTCTTGGAAGTCGCTCCTCTGGATTATCACGCCGGCCGTAGCTTTTGTGTACTATCGGGGTGTTACCACTCCCTTCAACGTACTATTCCGTCAGTACGCACCAAATTTACGCCTCCGTCCGCTTTAACGTGGGGCAAGTAGCAGAATATTAACTGCTTGTCCATCGACTACCCCTTTCGGGTTCGCCTTAGGTCCCGACTAACCCTCAGCTGATTAGCATAGCTGAGGAAACCTTAGTCTTTCGGTGTGCGGGTTTCTCGCCCGCATTATCGTTACTTATGCCTACATTTTCTTTTGTAACCAATCCAGCAAGCCTCGCGACTCACCTTCATCTCTGTTACAATGCTCCCCTACCACTATAGTAAACTATAGTCCATAGCTTCGGTAATATGTTTATGCCCGATTATTATCCATGCCGAACCGCTCGACTAGTGAGCTGTTACGCACTCTTTAAATGAATGGCTGCTTCCAAGCCAACATCCTAGCTGTCTGGGCAGTTCAACCGCGTTTCTTCAACTTAACATATATTTTGGGACCTTAGCTGATGGTCTGGGTTCTTTCCCTCTCGGACATGGACCTTAGCACCCATGCCCTCACTGATATGAATCATTTTATAGCATTCGGAGTTTGTCAGGAATTGGTAGGCGGTGAAGCCCCCGCATCCAATCAGTAGCTCTACCTCTATAAAACTATCTATATCGCTGCACCTAAATGCATTTCGGGGAGTACGAGCTATTTCCGAGTTTGATTGGCCTTTCACCCCTACCCTCAGGTCATCCCAAGACTTTTCAACGTCAACGGGTTCGGTCCTCCACTATGTGTTACCACAGCTTCAACCTGCCCAAGGGTAGATCACACGGTTTCGCGTCTACCACTACCAACTAAAGCGCCCTATTCAGACTCGCTTTCGCTACGGCTCCACAGCTGAACTGCTTAACCTTGCTGGCAACGGTAACTCGTAGGCTCATTATGCAAAAGGCACGCCGTCACCCCACGAAGGGGCTCCGACCGCTTGTAAGCGTATGGTTTCAGGATCTATTTCACTCCCTTGTTCAGGGTTCTTTTCACCTTTCCCTCACGGTACTGGTTCACTATCGGTCTCTCAGGAGTATTTAGCCTTGGCGGATGGTCCCGCCGGATTCATACAGGGTTTCACGTGCCCCGCACTACTCAGGATACCACTATGTTTTATACGAAGTTTCCTATACCGGGCTGTCACCGTCTATGGCCAAGCTTTCCAACTTGTTCTAATTCCTTGTACAAACAATATTGTGGTCCTACAACCCCAATAAGTCCGTAAACTCATTGGTTTGGGCTACTGCGCGTTCGCTCGCCGCTACTAGCGCAATCACTATTGTTTTCTCTTCCTCCGGGTACTTAGATGTTTCAGTTCTCCGGGTTTGCCTCCTTGCGGATACTATACCTTCAGTATAGTGGGTTGCCCCATTCGGATATTCGCGGATCAATTTGTATGTGCCAATCCCCACGACTTTTCGCAGCTTATCACGTCCTTCTTCGCCTCTGAGAGCCTAGGCATTCCCCATACGCCCTTATCTAGCTTGTATGCGCTTTGCTTAATGCTCTAATCCATTCTGATTGCTCAGAACAGAAGTATTATAATGTATTACTTATATTAAATATTTCTATCTAATAGTGTTCTCGTATTCTTTGTTTCTCAATATGTCAATGAACTTTTTTCCTGTCTAACAATAAAACTTCGATGATCCTACAAACTAAAAAACTTATGTTTCCTGGTTGTTTGTAAAAACTATTCCCGTTTTATCTCTAGGAATCGTGGAGAATATCGGAGTCGAACCGATGACCTCCTGCGTGCAAGGCAGGCGCTCTAGCCAGCTGAGCTAATCCCCCATTATTTCAGTGATCAGTTAACAGTTATTAGTTAACAGTACTTATAACGGCTACTCAACCTCTAAAATTTCCTTTAGTTATTTCAAATGAACGTCTTTATAAACCTGATGGCTTACTTTAATTAAAAAGTAGTCTCAGGCAGACTCGAACTGCCGACCTCTACATTATCAGTGTAGCGCTCTAACCAGCTGAGCTATGAGACTGTCCATAAATAGACACTAGTCTTTAGACTCTAAACATTAGAAGTGTATCTTCTAATATCTCACATCTTAGATCTCATATCTATTTTTAATCGAATTGACGATAAGAATCAAGACCAAATTGGCCTTAGCTGAACTTCCCTTACTAATTGTCGCTTGTCACTAGGTGACAAAGCTCTAGAAAGGAGGTGTTCCAGCCGCACCTTCCGGTACGGCTACCTTGTTACGACTTAGCCCCAGTTACCAGTTTTACCCTAGGCCGCTCCTTACGGTGACGGACTTCAGGTACCCCCAGCTTCCATGGCTTGACGGGCGGTGTGTACAAGGCCCGGGAACGTATTCACCGCATCATGGCTGATATGCGATTACTAGCGATTCCAGCTTCACGCAGTCGAGTTGCAGACTGCGATCCGAACTGTGATAGGGTTTGAAGATTCGCATCCCCTCGCGGGGTAGCTGCCCTCTGTCCCTACCATTGTAGCACGTGTGTGGCCCAGGACGTAAGGGCCGTGATGATTTGACGTCATCCCCACCTTCCTCGCGGTTTGCACCGGCAGTCTGGCTAGAGTTCCCGACATGACTCGCTGGCAACTAACCACAGGGGTTGCGCTCGTTATAGGACTTAACCTGACACCTCACGGCACGAGCTGACGACAACCATGCAGCACCTTGCAATCTGTCCGAAGAAAAGTCTGTTTCCAGACCTGTCAGACTGCATTTAAGCCCTGGTAAGGTTCCTCGCGTATCATCGAATTAAACCACATGCTCCACCGCTTGTGCGGGCCCCCGTCAATTCCTTTGAGTTTCATTCTTGCGAACGTACTCCCCAGGTGGGTTACTTATCACTTTCGCTTAACCACCCAGCCCTCAATTAGGCCGGACAGCTAGTAACCATCGTTTACGGCGTAGACTACCAGGGTATCTAATCCTGTTCGCTACCTACGCTTTCGTCCCTCAGCGTCAATATATTATTAGTGATCTGCCTTCGCAATAGGTGTTCTGAGTAATATCTATGCATTTCACCGCTACACTACTCATTCCAACCACTTCATAATAATTCAAGAATAACAGTATCAATGGCAATTCTACAGTTAAGCTGCAGACTTTCACCACTGACTTATTACTCCGCCTACGGACCCTTTAAACCCAATGATTCCGGATAACGCTTGGACCCTCCGTATTACCGCGGCTGCTGGCACGGAGTTAGCCGGTCCTTATTCATACGGTACCGTCAAGCATCTACACGTAGATGTGGTTCTTCCCGTATAAAAGCAGTTTACAACCCATAGGGCCGTCTTCCTGCACGCGGCATGGCTGGATCAGAGTTGCCTCCATTGTCCAATATTCCTCACTGCTGCCTCCCGTAGGAGTCTGGTCCGTGTCTCAGTACCAGTGTGGGGGATCTCCCTCTCAGGACCCCTACCTATCGCCGTCTTGGTAAGCCGTTACCTTACCAACTAACTAATAGGACGCATACTCATCTTTAAGCCATAAATGTTTAATGTAATCCTCAGGTGAGGTCTACATACTATGAGGTATTAATCCACGTTTCCATGGGCTATTCCCCGCTTAAAGGCAGATTGTATACGCGTTACGCACCCGTGCGCCGGTCGTCATCAGAAAAGCAAGCTTTCCTATGTTACCCCTCGACTTGCATGTGTTAGGCCTGCCGCTAGCGTTCATCCTGAGCCAGGATCAAACTCTTCATCGTTAAATCTTATATATATTCAACAACTACTAAAGAAATTGCTCAGTATGACTTTTTCTAGTCTTAATTCTTATACACTTGATCATAAAGTATCGCTACTCTACAATCCTTGTCAATTCAATATATCAATGAACTTGTCAATTATCAATTAGCAGGTATCAATTAACAATCCTAAAATTGCCAGATGATCATTGCTTATTGTGTATTGATCATTGTCTTAGTTAAAACCCGAGGATTTGAACCCCTTTAAATTACGCCCCGTCCGGCGGTTTCTCTTAATATCATTCTGTAATTATGAACGTTTGCTCTCTCTCAAAGCGGGTGCAAATATACAACGCTTTTTATTTACCAACCAAAACTTTTTTGATAAAAATTTTAGTTTCTTTTTAAAGCTTTCAGCAGCACTTTAATAACTCCCTTTTCTTTAAATGAACATCACTTCACCTCCAAAGCGGATGCAAATATAAAACGACTTTTACTCTCCAACCAAATAAAAAATCATCTTTTTTTATTTAATCCGCAAGGCCGTTTCTTGCCGTATACCCCATTCTCATTACTGTCAGTGAACCTATCGCTCCATCCTTAAGCGGCTGCAAATATACACCAACTTCTTCCCTACCGCCAAATAAAATCATGGCTTTTTTTAAGAAAAATTAAGATTTATTTATAACCGGCTGCTAAACACCTACTTTCAGCTAAAAATAAATTCTGAAAATGACTAATAAGATGGAGTTCTATTAGATAATTTCGATCTCCTTAATATAATAGTCACCTATCTACATATATGTATTGCGCAACCAAATCCAACACCTTATCTTTGTGACTTCGCAAAAATTGAATATAATGATCAAGATTACTCTGCCAGACGGAAGTATAAAAGAGTTTGAAAACGGCACTACCCCAATGGAGGTAGCCAAAAGTATAAGTGAGGGTTTAGCCAGAAATGTAATTTCAGCTAAATTTAATGATGAAACGGTGGAAACATCCACACCTTTAAATACAGATGGTAATCTTATTCTATTCACCTGGACCAATGATGAAGGCAAGAAAGCTTTCTGGCATTCTACTTCTCACGTAATGGCGCAGGCTATTCAGGATCTATACCCTGGAGCGAAACTTACTATAGGACCAGCGATTGAAAGAGGCTTTTATTATGATGTAGATTTTGGAGAGCAAAAAATTTCTGACAACGATTTTAAAAAGATCGAAAACAGAATGCTTGAAATCGCAAGAGGAAAGCATGATTTTCAATTAAGAGAGGTTTCTAAACAGGAAGCACTTGATTTTTACAAGAAAGAAAACAATCAATTCAAAGTAGAACTGATTGAGAATCTTACTGATGGTGAGATTACTTTCTGTGATCACGATACTTTTACAGACCTGTGTCGCGGCGGGCATATTCCGAATACCGGAATTATCAAGGCGGTAAAGCTTATGAGCGTTGCCGGTGCTTACTGGAGAGGAAACGAGAACAACCCGCAACTTACAAGAGTTTACGGTATTTCGTTTCCGAAGCAAAAGGATTTAAAGGAATATCTGGAGCTCTTAGAAGAAGCAAAGAAACGCGACCATAGAAAATTAGGAAAGGAATTAGAGCTATTTACTTTTTCTCAAAAAGTAGGACAGGGACTTCCTTTATGGCTTCCTAAAGGTGCTGCTTTAAGAGAACGACTTGAAAACTTCCTTAAAAAAGCGCAGAAAAAGGCCGGATATGAAATGGTAGTAAGTCCACATATTGGTAGTAAAGAATTATATGTAACTTCAGGACACTACGCAAAATATGGTGAGGATAGCTTTCAACCCATCAGCACACCTAATGAAGGAGAAGAGTTCATGCTTAAACCTATGAATTGTCCGCACCACTGTGAAATGTACAATGCATCTTCATGGAGTTATAGAGACCTTCCTAAAAGATTTGCAGAATTTGGTACTGTATACAGGTATGAGCAAAGTGGTGAACTTCATGGTTTAACCAGAGTTCGTGGGTTTACACAGGATGATGCACACATATTCTGTATGCCGGAACAACTGGATGAAGAATTCAAAAAAGTAATTGACCTTACCTTATATGTATTCTCTTCTTTAGGATTTGAAGATTTCACCGCCCAGGTTTCATTAAGGGACCCCGATAACAAGGAAAAATATATCGGTTCGGACGATGTTTGGGAAAAAGCGGAAACTGCCATCATCAATGCAGCAGACGAGAAAGGACTAAATTATGTTGTTGAAACAGGAGAAGCAGCGTTCTACGGTCCTAAACTGGACTTCATGGTAAAAGATGCTTTAGGGAGAAGCTGGCAATTAGGAACTATTCAGGTAGATTATAATTTACCGGAGCGTTTTGACCTGACATATAAAGGAAGTGACAATGAGTCACATCGTCCTGTAATGATCCACCGTGCTCCTTTTGGCAGTATGGAGAGATTTATAGCTATTTTATTAGAGCATACCGGTGGAAACTTTCCGCTATGGCTCATGCCTGAACAGGCTATTATTCTCTCACTCAGTGAGAAATATGAAAAATACTCACAAAAAGTTTTAACTTTGCTTGAAAATAACGAAATTCGCGGCCTTGTTGACAACAGGAACGAAACAATAGGTAAGAAGATAAGGGAGGCAGAAGTTAACAAATATCCTTATATGCTTATCGTTGGAGAGCAGGAAGCCAAAGATGGTACGATTTCTGTTCGTAAACACAGCGAAGGTGATTTAGGCACCATGAAAATAGAAGATTTCGCAAATTTGATTAATACAGAAATCAATAGTACCTTAAAGCCTTTTAAAACGGAAGTTTAATTTAAATTTTAAGCCATAGCAATACGTAGAAGAAAACCGAACAGATTCGGCCGACAAAAAGAAGCAGAACACAGGATCAACGAAAAAATTAGATCTGAAGAAGTACGTCTGGTTGGTGATAATGTAGAAATGGATGTGTATCCAACCAAGAAAGCCCTGTCTATTGCACAGGAATTAGGTTTGGATCTTGTTGAAATTTCTCCGAATGCAAAACCTCCAGTTGTAAAGGCAATGGACTATAAGAAGTTTCTTTATGAACAAAAGAAACGGGAAAAGGCCATGAAAGCTAAAGCCAGTAAAGTGGTGGTAAAAGAAATTCGATTTGGTCCCAATACAGATGATCATGATTACGAATTTAAAAAGCGTAATGCCGAAAAGTTCCTTAAAGATGGTGCGAAGCTAAAAGCCTTTGTGTTCTTTAAAGGTCGTTCTATCGTATTTAAAGATAAAGGAGAAATTCTTCTGCTAAGACTTGCTCAGGATCTAGAAGAGCATGGTAAAGTGGAGCAAATGCCTAAGTTGGAAGGAAAGCGTATGACTATGTTTTTATCCCCGACTAAGAAATCGAAATAAAGAGAATAAGAGAGTTAATTATAAAAAAGGACAGCAATGCCTAAGATGAAAACTAAATCCAGTGCCAAAAAGCGTTTTAAGCTAACAGGTACAGGTAAGATTAAAAGAAAGCACGCGTTTAAGAGTCATATCTTAACAAAGAAGTCTAAAAAACGTAAGCTAGCCTTAACTCACAGTACTTTAGTACATGATGCAGATAAGGACAATGTCAAACTTCAATTACGTTTAAAGTAATTTGAAGCTCTTGAGGTTTTAATTAATTATTTAACCATGGAGTTGGGCAACACTTCTACTGCGCTCATTGAGACAACTGGAAGTTCAAGTTAAAAGTGTCGGTTATCGACCGCCTGCTACAAAAAAATGTAAAATATGCCAAGATCAGTAAACTCAGTTGCCAAAAGGGCACGTAGAAAAAAAGTTTTAAAGCAAGCAAAAGGTTATTTCGGACGTCGTAAAAACGTCTGGACTGTTGCTAAAAATGCGGTGGATAAAGCGATGCTTTATGCATACAGAGACCGTAAAGCTAAAAAACGTAACTTCCGTTCTTTATGGATAATGCGTATTAACGCTGCAGCCAGACAAGAAGGATTATCTTATTCTCAATTTATGGGGAAACTCAAAACCAGTGAAATTGGATTGAACCGTAAGGTTCTTGCCGATTTGGCGATGAACAACCCAGACGCTTTTAAAGCAATTGTAGAAAAAGTAAAATAACAATTATACTCTCTTATAGAAAAATCCTGCCATATGGCGGGATTTTTTGTTTTATCACTCTCCAAAAGCTGTAAGCACCAGTTTCCTTGAACCTCCATCATTTCTATGTTCACAAAGATAAATACCCTGCCAGGTGCCAAGACTAAGCATTCCATTGGTAATAGGGACTTGCACTGAAGTTCCGGTTAAAGAAGCTTTGATATGTGCAGGCATATCGTCTGGTCCTTCTGTGGTATGTTCATAGTAAGGTTGATTCTCCGGAACCATTTTATCAAAATGACTTTTAAAATCTTCCCTTACCGTAGGATCTGCATTTTCATTGATAGCCAGACCCGCTGAAGTATGTTTTATAAAAACATACAAAACACCGATCTTTATTTTTTTAATTTCAGGAAACTGAGATAACAATTCATTGGTGATTATATGAAAACCACGTTTCCTGGCTTTTAGTCTTATTTCTTTCTGAAGAGATTTCATAATTAGAATTAGAACTAGGTCTTTTGTTCTTTCTTTTTCGCAGCGGGAAAAAGTATATTATTAAGGATGAGCCTGTAGCCTGGTGAATTGGGATGCAACTCTAACTCTGTTTTTGGATCCCCTACTCTGTGTTGATAATCCTCAGGATCATGTCCGCCATAAAATGTAAAAAATCCCTTTCCTTTAATACCATGGATATATCTGGCTTCTCCATTTAGCCTGCTTTTGCCCATTATCAAAATTCCAGGCTTCACAGTTTGAGGGTCATAACTTGTGGTTTGTCCCATAAAACCTTTCACTAATCTCGTATGATTCTGAGTTAACATCGTGGGCACCACATCCCATTTAGCTGAATAATCCATCAACGTGAAATAATCATTCTCTTTCTGTATCTGCCTTTTTTCAGTCATGTCTATACTGGAAAACTCGTACACCATTGGACTTCTTTCCAGTTCAAAATTGGTAAAGGCAAAGGTATTATCAAAATCTATTTTAGCCTGATATCCCGGTTCACTTGGATCTCCGTCGAACATCGCTTCAGCAATATCGACCCCTTCCGCAGCAAGAGCTATATCAAAACTATCTGTAGCACTGCACATGGCGAACATAAAACCACCACCAATTACATAATCCCTGATTTTCACAGCCACTGCAAGTTTCTCTTCTGAAACTTTATTATATCCAAGTTGTGTGGCTAATCGTTCTGCTTCCCGCTTTTCTTCAATGTACCATGGAGTGGTTCTAAAAGCCCGATAAAATTTACCATACTGCCCTGTAAAATCCTCGTGATGCAAATGAAGCCAGTCATACAGTACCAAAGCATCATTAAGCACTTCGGTATCATATATGGTTTGATATGGAATCTCTGCATAGGTAAGCGCCATAGTGACTGCGTCATCCCATGGTTTATTGCCTGTTGGACTGTAAACTGCTATCTTAGGAGCCTTTTCCAAAACTACAGATTCCATATTCTTTGACGGACTACTGATCTCCTCCAGAATAGAAGCGGAATTATTATCACTTAGAACTTCAAAATCAACTCCGCGTATCTGGCACTCTCTTCTAAGTTTTTCTGAATCTGTAATAAGAAATGAACCTCCACGATAATTCAATAACCAGTTTACAGAGAGTTGGTTTTCTAAGGAATAGTAAACGATTCCATAAGCTTTTAAGTGATTGCCCTGAGATTCTGCATCCATTGGAATGAGAATTTTCGATGCGAAAATTGGAGAACTGATAAGCAGAAAAAAAGAAAGCAGTAAAATGTTTTTACACACTTTACTGCTTTTAAAATTTTTAGACAATAGTTCTTCCCTGGCTAAAATTAGCCTATTCAGTTTAGAAAGGAACATCATTATCGTCATCATCGCTATTCATTGAGCTTCCAAAAGCCTCATCGGCGCTTGGATTTGGTAAATTGAAATTTCCGAAGTCGCTATCTCCACCACTATTCATACTGGAAGGTATTTCAGATGGAAAATTAAAGTCTTCTAAATTATCAAATTTACCGAGTTCTCCAATAAATTTAAGCCTGATATTTTCCAAACCACCATTACGGTGTTTTGCCACAATAAATTCTCCCTGTCCCTGAGTAGGTGTTCTTTCTTCATCATCCCATTCTTCAATTTTATAATATTCGGGACGGTAAATAAACGAAACGATATCTGCATCCTGCTCAATCGCTCCAGATTCCCTAAGGTCAGAAAGCAATGGTCGCTTACTCCCTCCACGGGTTTCGACGGCACGGGACAACTGAGAAAGTGCAATCACTGGAATTCCAAGTTCCTTTGCCAGGGCTTTCAGGTTTCGCGAAATTGTTGAAATTTCCTGTTCCCTGTTTCCTCCTCCTTTTTGACTTCCTCCAGCCGTCATCAACTGCAAATAATCAACAACAATCATTTTAATACCGTGTTGTGAAGCAAGCCTACGAGCTTTTGCTCTTAAATCGAAAATAGAGAGCGAAGGAGTATCATCAATAAACAAAGGCGCTTTTTCAAGATCTTTTACTTTCACATTCAACTGCTCCCATTCATGCTGCTCCAGTTTACCAGTTCTAAGCTTTTCCGAAGAAAGACCGGTTTCAGAAGAGATCAAACGAGTAATTAACTGCACTGAAGACATCTCCAGTGAGAAGAAAGCCACCGGAATGCCCTGATCTACCGCAATATTACGAGCCATAGACAACGTAAGAGCTGTTTTACCCATACCAGGACGTGCAGCAACAATAATTAAATCTGAAGGTTGCCAACCTGAAGTAAGCTCATCAAGTTTATCAAATCCAGATGGAACACCACTAAGTCCTTCTTTATTGGAAATTTCCTGAATCTTCTTTTTCGCCTGGATCACTAAACTTTGAGCTGTTTCTGTAGAACGTTTAATATTCCCCTGAGTTACCTCATAAAGTTTTGATTCTGCCGAATCCAATAGATCAAAAACATCGGTTCCTTCATCAAAAGCTTCCTCAATTATTTCATTTGAAATCTTAATCAAACTTCTCTGAATATATTTTTGAAGTATGATACGGGCATGAAACTCAATATGTGCCGAGCTCGAAACCTTTTGTGTAAGCTGAATTAAATAATAGTCTCCTCCAACTTTATCAAAAACCTTTTCTTTCTTAAGTTGGTTGGAAACGGTTAATAAGTCAATCGCCTCTGATGCATCGAACAACTTTTTTATCGCATCATAAATGAGCTTATGACTGTTTTTGTAAAAAGCTTCAGGAATAAGAATATCAATAATTTCATCTACACCTTTTTTATCAATCATCATTGCGCCTAGCACAACTTCCTCTAAATCAACAGCTTGCGGTGGAACTTTTCCTTTTTCAAGACTTACTACATTGGATTTTTTATAGGTAATATTTTGGGGGGAGGTGGTTTTTTCCATGTCTCTAAAGTAAAAAATTTGTTAAGACAAGCTTGACGCATTTGCCCTTTCTTACTTAACAGGTAATGAACAATTTACCTGTTAATAAGTATATTTTTTTGTTAATAAGCCAAAAAAATCCGGAAATGATTCCCCGGATTTTATAACGATGTCGTATAAATAAAGAACTTATCCTTTAAACACACCCATGTCTAAATACTTATCCATTCTCTTTTCTACCAGTTCTGCTGGTGATAAGTTTTTAAATTCAGAATAAGCCTTGGAAATCGAAGATTTTACCGTATTAAAGATCGCTTCTTTATTAGCATGTGCTCCTCCAAGCGGTTCTTTTACAATCTCATCTATAAGCTTCTGCTTTTTCATATCGGTTGCAGTTAGCTTCAATGCTTCTGCGGCTCTTTCCTTATATTCCCAGCTTCTCCATAAAATAGAAGAACAACTTTCAGGAGAGATCACAGAATACCAGGTATTTTCCAGCATCATCACTTTATCTCCTACTCCAATTCCCAGTGCTCCTCCACTTGCACCTTCACCAATAATTACTACAAAAATCGGCACTTTTAAACGTGTCATTTCAAGAATATTGCGGGCAATTGCTTCACCCTGTCCGCGTTCTTCTGCCTCAAGGCCAGGATAAGCTCCGGGCGTATCTACAAAACAAACCACAGGCACACCAAACTTTTCAGCAGACTTCATTAATCTAAGCGCTTTTCTATAGCCTTCAGGATTCGCCATCCCAAAGTTTCTATATTGTCTTGTTTTAGTATTATAACCTTTTTGCTGCCCCACAAACATAAAACTCTGATCGTCGATCTTACCAAGACCTCCAATCATTGCCTTATCATCTTTTACATTCCTGTCCCCGTGAAGTTCCAGGAAGGTGTCTCCACAAATAGCATTAATATAATCTAAAGTATAGGGCCTGTTAGGGTGCCTTGAAAGTTGAACACGTTGCCAGGGAGTCAAATTTTTATAGATCTCCTTCTTCTTTTCGATTAATTTCTTCTCAATTTGCTTACAGGTAGCGGTTACGTCAACCTCACTTTCTTCGCCAATATTGCATGCCTTAGAATACTGGTCTTCAAGCTCTTTGATAGGTTGTTCAAAATCTAAATATTCCATACTGTTTATGGTAATTATTTTTTATAGCTTACAAATATAACAACTTTGAAAGGATAGATTTCACCGATAAAGTTTAAATTTTCAACGATTTTGAGACTTAGCGTTTGGCGCGGAATAAGAGCACTACTGCCAGTATCCCAAATACTATATTAGGGAACCACACAGCGATTAAAGGTGAGAATGTAGATTGCTCGGCCATAGTACCAAAAACCTTATCGAAGAATATAAATATAAAGGCCAGGGTAATTCCAACGGCAAGATTTACTCCCATTCCCCCTCTCCTTTTGAAGGATGCCACTGCAACAGCGATAATAGTTAAAATAAATGCTGAAATCGGGATACTCCAACGCTTATAGGCAACCACTAAATATCTATTAATATTCCCTGACCCCCTGCGCCGTTCCTTTTCAATAAACTCATTGAGTTCAGTATAATTGAGTGTTTCAGCTATATATGATTCAGGTGTTAATTCGTCAAATTCAAATGGTAAAATAGTATCCAGTGTTCGCATGAACATAATACTGTCTTCTTCTTTACCAATAATTCTCTTATCAACCCTGGTAAGTTTATACAGACTATCCTCCTCACTATATCTTAAATTGGACGCGCTTATTTTAAATTTAAGTTCATTTCCTTCGAAATGCTCTAAAGTAAAATTACGGGCTGATTTTGTTTTTGGCTGAAAATGACTCGCATAGATATACTCATTATCATTGATCTGCCTGTAAACATCACTGGTTTCCTGGGTTTGCTCTCCTCGCTTGAGATATTGATATTTAAATTCATTAAAACCTTTACTGGCCTGAGGCGCCAGATACATGGCTAAAATTAAAGCTCCAATACAAACAATCGTTGCACCAATTAGATAAGGTCTTAAAAATCGATAAAAAGAAACCCCACTACTTAAAAAGGCCACGATTTCTGTATTCATTGCCAATTTGGAAGTAAACCAGATGACCGATAAAAATAAGAAGATCGGAAATAAGAGATTGGCAAAATAGATCGTAAAATCAAGGTAATAATAAGCTACTTCAATAAACGGAACCTCATTCTCCAGGATCTTATCGATCTTTTCAGCAAGATTCACGGTGATACCAATAGGAATAAATAGCAACAACATCATCGTGAAGGTTCCTAAATATCGCTTAAGTATGTACCAATCTAGAATTTTCAAATTCCGTGATTAAAGTCGTTTATCCATTTGCTTTACCATCTTATCTTTCCATGCCGGGAAATCTCCGGCTAAGATATGTTTTCTCGCCTCTCTCACCAACCAAAGATAAAAGCTAAGGTTATGAATACTCGCAATTTGCCTGCCAAGCATTTCATTAACGCTAAACAAATGCCTAACGTATGCTTTGGAGTATTGAGAATCTACGAAACTTACACCTTCGGGATCTACAGGTGAAAAATCATCTTCCCATTTTTTGTTCTTGATATTAATGGTCCCATGAGCAGTAAATAACATTCCGTTTCTACCGTTCCGGGTTGGCATTACACAGTCAAACATATCAATACCCAGTGCGATATTTTCCAGAATATTAATAGGAGTACCTACTCCCATAAGATATCGTGGCTTATCTTCCGGAAGGATTTCAGTAACTACTTCGGTCATTGCATACATTTCTTCTGCAGGTTCTCCTACTGAAAGTCCGCCGATGGCATTCCCTTCGGCTCCGGCATTTGCAATATATTCTGCCGATTGCTTCCGAAGATCCTTATAAGTGCTCCCCTGAACTATAGGAAAAAATGTTTGTTTATAATCGTAAATTTCAGGTGTTTTCTCTAAATGGTTGATACATCTATCCAGCCAGCGATGTGTCATATGCATCGATCTTTTTGCATAATTATAATCGCAGGGATAAGGAGTACATTCATCAAAGGCCATAATAATATCTGCGCCAATAGTTCTCTGAATCTCCATCACATTTTCAGGAGTAAAAGTATGGTAAGAACCATCTATATGAGATTTGAACTTTACGCCTTCTTCTTTAATCTTTCTTCTGGCTGAAAGAGAATACACCTGGTATCCCCCACTATCTGTCAAAATATTACGATCCCAGTTCATGAACTTGTGAAGGCCCCCGGCTTTTTTTAAAATCTCGGTTTGAGGTCTTAAATAAAGATGGTAGGTATTTCCAAGAATAATATCTGGATTTATATCTTCCTTCAATTCTCTCTGATGTATACCTTTTACAGAAGCCACTGTACCAACCGGCATAAAAATAGGAGTTTCAATTACTCCGTGATCTGTTGTTATTTTTCCTGCGCGTGCTTTACTACCCGGGTCGGTAGTTAAAAGTTCAAAATCCATAGTTCCATTTAATCGCTGCAAAGATACTCAAGTAAATATCAAATAGAAGTGCAATTATAAGTTAAGGATGTTAGTATTTTCAATAAAAAGTTAATAACTGGGCATTAGTTGCTTTGTCAAAGCTTTTTAAAAAGTTATTTTTGCGGCATTAAAACAACACAATTTAAAATGCCAGACATCAACGAATTACAAGATTTTGTTACTCAGGTTCGCCGGGACATTCTAAGGCAGGTTCATAAGGTAAATTCCGGACATCCGGGAGGATCTTTAGGCTGCGCTGAATTTTTCACAGCACTGTATCAGGAGGTTATGGATCACAACACCAATTTTGATATGGACGGAAAAGGTGAAGATCTATTCTTCTTATCTAACGGACATATTTCTCCTGTTTTTTACAGCGTACTTGCCCGTAGCGGATATTTTCCAGTAGAAGAATTGAATACTTTCCGGTTAATCGATTCAAGACTACAAGGACACCCAACCACCCACGAAGGTCTACCGGGAATTAGAGTCGCGTCTGGTTCTTTAGGCCAGGGAATGAGCGTTGCCCTTGGTGCTGCTCAGGCAAAAAAGCTGAATAATGATAAGCATATTATTTATTCGCTGCATGGAGATGGAGAGCTACAGGAAGGTCAGAACTGGGAAGCTATTATGTATGCTGCTGGAAATAAAATTGATAATATTATTTCTACCATAGATTTAAACGGTCAGCAAATTGATGGAAGCACAGAAACAGTACTTCCATTGGGTAATCTTAAAGCAAAGTTTGAGGCATTTGGCTGGGATGTTATGGAAATTGAAGATGGAAATGATCTACAACAGGTTATTGATGGTCTTAAAGAAGCTAAAACACGAACAGGAAATGGCAAACCGGTTTGTATTTTAATGAATACGGTAATGGGTAATGGAGTAGATTTCATGATGCATACACATGCGTGGCATGGAAAAGCTCCTAACGATGAACAATTAGAGACAGGACTTTCTCAAAATCCTGAAACTCTTGGAGATTACTAATCGTTAAATTCATTATTACAAAATTTAGAAGATCATGAAAGAATATAAAAATACAGGAAGTAAAGATACACGTTCGGGTTTTGGAGCAGGCTTAACCGAACTTGGTAAAACCAATGAAAATGTGGTGGCACTCTGCGCCGACCTTACCGGTTCACTTAAAATGGACGATTTTAAAGAAAATCATCCTGATAGATTTTTCCAGGTGGGTATTGCTGAAGCGAATATGATTGGCATGGCTGCCGGAATGACTATAGGCGGAAAAATTCCTTTTACGGGAACTTTTGCTAATTTCTCTACCGGAAGGGTTTATGACCAGATTCGCCAGAGTGTAGCCTATTCAGGAAAAAATGTGAAAATTTGTGCTTCACATGCTGGGGTTACTTTAGGAGAAGATGGAGCGACTCACCAGATCCTTGAAGATCTTGGTTTGATGAAAATGCTGCCCGGAATGACGGTGATTAATACTTGTGATTTCAATCAGACGAAAGCGGCAACTTTAGCAATTGCTGAACACGATGGGCCGGTTTATCTACGTTTTGGAAGACCAAAAGTAGCTAATTTCACTCCCGAAGACCAGAAGTTTGAAATTGGTAAAGCTGTAAAGCTTTATGAGGGTAGCGATGTTACGATTATCGCTACAGGACATTTAGTATGGGAGGCAATACAGGCCGCTGTAGAATTGAATGAAAAAGGAATCAGCGCTGAAGTTATTGATATTCATACCATAAAACCTTTAGATGAAGAAGCAATTATCGCTTCAGCTAAGAAAACTGGCTGTGTGGTGACTGCGGAAGAGCACAACTTTTTAGGTGGATTAGGAGAAAGTGTTGCCAGAACACTGGCAGAAAACCATCCAACTCCGCAAGAGTTTGTAGCTACTCAGGATACTTTTGGAGAAAGCGGTACACCTGCGCAATTAATGGATAAGTATGGTTTAAATTCCGCAGCAATTATCAAGGCTACTGAAAAAGTTTTGAAACGTAAATAGTGTTCTCATATCCAATATTATAAGGGCCTTTCAACTTAATCACTGAAAGGCTTTTTTAATTTAATGAAAATAAACAATCGTAAATAACGTTATATCACCCGAACAATAAATAAGATTACCATGAAAAAGTTAATGATGTTAACCTTCATTTTTGTAGGTTTTGGAATGAGTGCCCAAAACGCCAGTTTTGGAATTAAAGGAGGTTTAAATTATGGCGCAACCGGAGAATACGAATCATTTAGTCAGGTATCGGGTGATTTTACTTCTTCTTTTGAAGACGGTGAAAATAAAACGGGATTTCATGCAGGGCTTTTTGCTCAATTTGAGCTTTTAGGAATTTTCATCCAGCCGGAATTATTGTACACAGAGCTGAATACCGAATATTCTGATTTCGACTATAAATTGAGTAAAATTGATGCACCAGTATTAGTCGGTATAAATGTTCTGGGACCTTTAAATATTAAAGCAGGGCCTTCTTTTCAATATATTCTGAAAAATGAATTGGAAAATACTCAATTAAGTATTGAGAAAGTGGAAAATGATATCACCGTGGGATATCAATTAGGAATAGGATTAGATCTTGGAAGATTAGGTTTTGATGTGAGACATGAAGGCTCCTTTCAGGATAATTTCGCACAGGGAGGAGATATTGCCGCTGACTCTGGATTTACCATAGATTCGAGACCTTCACAATGGATACTTGGTGTATCTTATACCCTTTAGAGAATGAAGGTTTTATATAAAAAACCCGGGATTCCCGGGTTTTTTGTTTTTTTTAATTTGCCACCTGACTTATAAATTTGATTCGGTAAAGACGTAACTCTTCATCATCATAATCTCCATCAAATTCTTCCATAGCCTCATCGATCTTATCGGTTTCAGCCTCCAGAAAATAATCGTGAATCTCTTCCTGTTGATCTTCGTCCAGAATATCATCTAGCCAGTAATCGATATTCAATTTGGTTCCACTATAGACAATAGCTTCCATTTCCTTGATAAATTCAGGCATCGCCATTCCTTTTGCAGAAGCAATATCGGTCAAAGGCAACTTTCTATCTACATTCTGAATAATATATAGCTTTAAAGAACTATTGGCTCCTGTAGATTTTACTACAAAATCATCGGGTCTTACAATATCATTGTCTTCTACATACCGCGAAATGAGTTCCACAAAATCTTTCCCATATTTCTTGGCCTTACCTTCTCCTACACCATGTATATTGCTCAATTCTTCAATATTTATAGGGTATTTAAGAGCCATATCTTCTAAAGAAGGATCCTGAAAAATCACAAAAGGCGGCAGGTCTTTCTTCTTCGCTACTTTTTTTCTCAGCTCTTTAAGCATCTTTACCAACTGAGCATCAACCGAAGCTCCACCTTTATCTGCTTTGGTCACCGCTTCTTCGGTGCTGGCATTATAGATATGATCTTCTGTCATCATAAATGATACTGGATCTTTAAGATAATCCCTTCCTTTTTCAGTGATTTTCACCACGCCATAGGTTTCAATATCTTTTTTCAGAAATCCGGAAACTAAGGCTTGCCGTGCCAGCGCCATCCAGTAATTAGAATCCTGATGGGCTCCTTTTCCAAAGAGTGGATGCTCGTCTGTTTTATGGGACAAAATAATGGCATTGGATTTTCCCATAAGTGTTTTTACAACCTCTTTAGACTTATATAACTCATTGGTCTCTTTCACTGTTTTCAAAAGAAGCTCCAGATCCTCTTTTGCCTCTGTCTGCTTCTTAGGATTTCGAACATTATCATCCATATCTGCCCCCTCACCAGTTTCTGAACTGAATTCTTCTCCAAAATAATGTAGGATGAATTTTCTCCTGGAAACCGAAGTTTCAGCGTAAGCAACCACTTCCTGAAGTAAGGCATGACCAATTTCCTGTTCTGCAACAGGTTTACCGCTCATAAATTTCTCCAGTTTTTCTATATCCTTATATGAATAAAAAGCGAGGCAATGACCTTCTCCTCCGTCTCTACCGGCACGACCAGTTTCCTGATAATAACTCTCAATACTTTTTGGGATATCGTGGTGAATAACGAAACGCACATCGGGTTTATCTATCCCCATACCAAAAGCGATGGTTGCTACCACCACATCTATATCTTCCATAAGGAACATATCCTGATGTTTTGATCTCGTTTTTGCGTCCAGCCCGGCGTGGTAAGGAACTGCTTTGATCCCGTTTACCTGGAGTGTCTGTGCCAGTTCTTCCACTTTTTTTCTACTCAAACAGTAGATTATCCCCGATTTCCCATCGTTCTGTTTGACAAAACGAGTAATATCAGCTTCAATATTCTTCGTCTTTGGACGTACTTCGTAATAAAGATTTGGCCTGTTAAAACTGGCTTTAAAAGTTTTAGCTTTTGTAATCCCCAGATTCTTCAAAATATCTTCCTGAACTTTGGGAGTTGCAGTTGCCGTTAAGCCAATAATCGGAATATTGTCGCCTATCCTTTTTAGGATATGACGAAGATTTCGATATTCGGGCCTGAAGTCGTGTCCCCACTCACTGATACAGTGAGCTTCATCTACCGCCAGGAAAGAAATGGTCTGACCTTTTAAAAAGTCGACATAATCTTCCTTGGTAAGAGATTCCGGAGCTACATAAAGTAATTTGCAAACACCATTTCTGATGTCATTCTTTACCTGACTAACTTCAGTTTTATTCAGAGAGGAGTTCAAAACATGAGCGATACCATGTTCAGAGGAGATACTACGTATAGCATCTACCTGATTTTTCATTAAAGCTATAAGGGGCGATACCACAATAGCAGTACCGTCTGAAATAAGCGCAGGGAGCTGGTAACATAGTGATTTACCTCCGCCAGTCGGCATTACCACGAACGTGTTATTTCCTTTCACGATGCTGGTAATTACTTCTTCCTGAAGCCCCTTAAACTGACTAAATCCAAAGTACCTCTTTAGTTCTTTGTGTAAATCAATTTCGGTCAAACCCATTCAATTGTGTTACAATTTTACATACATTTGCATTACTAAATATACATATTTCTTTAGTACCTGCAATTCTTAATTTAATCTAATTTGAAACTTAGCGATCAAATCATTTTCACTGCAAAAGAAACCATTTCTAACGAAGCAGAAGCAATTGCCAACCTTGAAAATTTCATCGACGAAGACTTTACCAGAGCGGTTGAGATCATCTATGAATCTCAAGGCAGGGTTGTTGTGACGGGAATAGGAAAAAGTGCCATTATTGCTAATAAGATAGTTGCGACTTTAAACTCCACAGGGACTCCTTCAATTTTCATGCACGCGGCAGATGCCATACACGGTGATTTAGGTATTGTTCAAAACGATGATATCGTAATTTGTATATCTAAGAGTGGAAACAGCCCTGAAATTCAGGTATTGGTTCCCTTGATCAAAAACTTCAACAATACCTTAATAGGTCTTACGGGCAACAAAGAATCTTTTCTTGGCAAAGAAGCAGATTATGTGTTGAATTGTTATGTTGAAAAAGAAGCCTGTCCTAATAATCTGGCCCCCACTACAAGTACTACTGCCCAAATGGTAATTGGTGATGCCCTGGCTGTTTGTCTTTTAAATTTGAAAGGATTTAGCAGTAAAGATTTTGCTAAATATCATCCCGGCGGATCTTTAGGTAAAAAACTTTACTTGAGAGTTAGCGACATCACTTCTCAAAATATGGTTCCTCAGGTCTCCCCGGATACCGATGTGGCGAATGCGATCATTGAAATTTCTGAAAAGATGCTTGGTGTAACTGCTGTTTTGGATAATAATAAAATCGTAGGTATTATTACAGACGGAGATATTCGTAGAATGCTAAAAGATCATCAGGAAATAAAAGGTCTGAAGGCTAAAGATATTATGAGTGAAAACCCAAAGACCATCGAGCAGGATACACTAGCCGTGGAAGCTTTGGATGTTCTACAAAAAAACCAAATATCACAACTGCTGGCAGTAGAAAATGGAGTATATGCAGGTGTGGTTCATTTACATAATTTAATTAGAGAAGGAATTTTATAATGGATAAAATAGCCCCCCAGGAAGAGCCAGGAAATGAAATGTCTTTTTTAGACCATCTGGAAGAATTAAGATGGCATTTAATTAGAGCTGTGCTCGCAGTAGTTATAGCCGGAGGAATCGCATTTATTTTAAAAAGTTTCATCTTCGATGTACTTCTGTTTGGACCGGCCAATGGAGATTTCTTTTCATATAAAGTACTGTGCAGACTTTCTGGATATTTTGGAATTGATGGCGGATTTTGTGATCCTGAAATGCCATTTAGAATTCAAAGTAGAACTATGGGAGGTCAATTTTCGGCACACGTCTGGACCTCTATCACCGCCGGTTTTATTATTGCATTCCCATACATAATTTATGAATTTTGGAAATTCGTGGCTCCTGCCATGCATAGCAATGAGCGCAGGCACGCAAAAGGATTTATCTTTGTGACCTCGTTCCTGTTCTTTTTAGGAGTTCTTTTTGGCTATTATGTAGTTACCCCACTTTCTATAAATTTCCTCGGAAAATATCAGGTAAGTGATACTGTTTTTAATGATTTTGACCTGAGTAGCTATATAAGCCTGGTAAGAGCATCTGTGCTCGCCAGTGGATTAATATTTGAATTGCCTATTGTAATTTACTTCTTAACGAAAGTTGGTGTCGTTACCCCGGATTTCTTAAGGAAATATAGAAAATACGCTTTGGTGATCGTCTTAATTTTATCTGCGATTATCACTCCCCCAGACATTGTAAGTCAGATTATTGTTGCTATTCCAGTATTGATCTTATATGAAGTAAGTATTATCATCTCAAGGATCATGTATAAAAAAGAAGAAGAAAAATTAAAAAAATAAGCTATGATTGATAAGGTCGACGAATTTAATTCGTACCGCGCCAAAATGAATGACAAGATTTTATCTGAGAACAATAAAGTTCTTAAAAGAATATTTAATCTTGACACGAACGCTTTTGCCGAAGGAGCATTAGATAAAAAAACAAAAGAGCTTTTAGGTCTTGTTGCATCTACTGTTCTAAGATGTGATGACTGTGTTAAATATCATCTGGAATCAAGTCACAAAGAAGGTATTACACGTGAAGAGATCATGGAAACCCTAAGTATAGGGACCCTTATTGGGGGAACTATTGTGATTCCACATTTAAGAAGAGCTTTTGAATATTGGGAAGCTTTGGAAGATAATAAACAATAATTACGGTATAATTTCTGTGCTATGAGAAATGTAAACTGAGAATATGAAATTACGTGCTGAAAAACTTGTAAAAACCTATAAAGGAAGGGATGTTGTAAAAGGCATTTCTGTAGAAGTAAATCAGGGGGAGATCGTAGGGCTTCTGGGACCGAATGGTGCTGGTAAGACCACCTCTTTCTATATGATCGTAGGACTTATCAAACCTAATAGCGGTGATATAATCCTGGACAAACAGAATATCACAAAGTATCCTATGTATAAAAGGGCTCAGCACGGAATTGGATATCTCGCCCAGGAAGCTTCAGTTTTCAGAAAACTAAGTATTGAGGATAATATTATGAGCGTTCTCGAGCTGACCAAGCTGTCGAAAAAGGAAAGAGTGATGAAGATGGAGTCTCTTATTGAGGAATTCGGATTAAGCCATATTCGGAAAAACCGTGGTGATCTTTTAAGTGGTGGCGAGCGACGAAGAACAGAGATCGCAAGAGCTTTAGCTACCGATCCTAATTTTATTTTACTGGATGAACCCTTTGCCGGAGTAGATCCTGTAGCTGTTGAAGATATCCAGCGAATTGTTGCCCAGTTAAAAGATAAAAATATTGGAATTCTCATTACCGATCACAATGTTCAGGAAACACTGGCAATTACAGATAGAACCTACTTAATGTTTGAGGGAAGTATCCTTAAACATGGGATGCCTGAAGAACTTGCCGAAGATGAAATGGTTAGAAAAGTGTATCTAGGGCAGAATTTTGAACTCAGAAAGAAGAAGCTTTTTAATTAAGCAGCAGTACTTCTATTCGAAATAATCGATAGTAATACATATAACATCAGAATTACCGGTATCGCAATAAACTTGAGAAAGATTATTAAAACGATACAGCTAACAATAAAGAAATATCTCAGTTTATTTTCCTTAAATCCCCAGTCTGAGAACTTTAATGCAAACAATGGCAGTTCTGCATTCAGCAAATAACAACTCACCAGAGTTAGTCCTACCAGAAACCATTCGTTCAATAAAAGACCTGAAATAAATGGGCCTGGCTGGTACGTTAAAATTAATGGCAAGCTTAGTATTAACAAGGCGTTAGCCGGAGTTGGCAAACCAATAAAAGAATCGGTTTGGCGTTCATCCACATTGAACTTTGCAAGCCTGTAAGCGGAAGCTAAAATGATCAAAATTCCTATCAATGCGAAGGGTTTCATTTGAATATCAAAAACAGAAGAATTCCAGTCAGCTCCCAGGCCTCCGCTCGCCGGTAAAGCTTTCGTGAGTAATTGATACATTACGATTCCAGGTACTACTCCACTTGTCACCACATCGGCAAGTGAATCCAGTTGAAGTCCAACTTCACTCTTTACATCGAGCAGTCGTGCCGCAAGTCCGTCAAAAAAATCAAAAAATATTCCTGCTGCCACAAATATCGCCGCAAGTACTAAGTTACCTTTAACGGCGAAGATCACGGCAAGACTTCCGCTAAATAGATTCAAAAGAGTAATTAAATTGGGAATATGCCTTTTAATGCCCATGGATCGGTTTTAGTTAGAATTTACTAATCTACTATTTTGAATTGAAAAAGATCTAAAAATTTCTTTAATCTGGTTTGATTGAAATTTCGAATGTTAGATTTCTCTCTTTGGTCGAAACGATAACATTACGATCATATGTCATTTCGAACGAAGCAATAGCGAAGTGAGAAATCTCATCAACTTTATTCACGTCATGCTGAACTCGTTTCAGCATCTCTTTATAATACCTCAGGAAACCACAAACAATGAACTATAAACTTAGAACCCCAGAAGACACAACTTTATAATTACATATATAAAATCCCTCAATCTACTTGATAATTGATAACTGTTAATTGGTAACTGAACAGAGTTTGCTATTTTTGAACAGACCTGAATGCTATGAAGAATCTTATATATGCTCTCTTAAGTGGAATACTACTCGCTATATCCTGGCCTACCTATGGATTTCCGCTTTTCATATTCTTTGCATTTATTCCCCTGCTCATCGCAGAGTTCAACATTAGAAACCATTCTAAAAGCTGGGTAAAACTTAAGGTCTTTGGTGTTTCTTATCTAAGCTTTTTTATTTGGAATTTAATAACAACCTACTGGATATATTTTTCCACTCCTTTTGGAGGAGTCTTTGCCATCCTTGCAAACTCCCTGTTGATGTCTGTAGTGTTCTTACTTTACCACATAGTTGCCAGGAGAACGGGCTTTAGTGCAGCCTCTGCATTCCTGATAAGTTTATGGATGGTATTCGAGAAAGTACACTTAAACTGGGATTTCTCCTGGCCGTGGCTGAATTTAGGAAATGTTTTTTCTGAATATATTAGTTGGGTGCAATGGTATGAATTCACCGGAACTTTTGGCGGCACGCTTTGGGTATGGCTGGTTAATATTGCCGTTTTTAAAGCCATACTCCAGTTCAGGGAGTTCCATGAAAAATCTATTATCTATCGTGCAATCTTTAAAGCATCCCTGCTTATTTTATTTCCCTTAGGTCTCTCTTTAATTATGTATTATAATTACGAGGAACCAAAAGAGAAGCTGGATGTGGTTATTTTACAGCCAAATATCAATCCTTATACTGAAAAATATAATACGACCGATTCCCGGATTGGCGAATTACTATTGGAGTTAAGCAGGACCTCAACTACAGATTCAACAGATTTTATAATTGCTCCCGAAACTGTTTTTGCTGATGGCACACAACTTTCAAATTTTAAAAATTCAGAAGCTGTTTACTTCGGAAGACAGCTTAGTAGAATTCAGCCAAAACTTGGTTTTTTAGGAGGGCTTAGTATGTTCGAGCGCTTTAAAGATCCTGATAAAGTTAGAAGTCAATCAAATAAGATTGGACCCAATGACTGGTATGATGATTATAATTCGGCATTTTTGGTTAAAAATTCTTCAGATAGTATTCAATTATATCATAAATCAAAGCTCGTGGTAGGGGTTGAAAACTTCCCTTATCAGGATATTTTAAAGCCGATATTAGGGGATATCATGATAGATTTAGGCGGTACTGTAGCGATGAAGACCACACAGGAAGATCGGGAAGTGCTATGGTTAAATGATAGTCTTGGCACAGCGCCTATTATTTGCTATGAATCGGTTTATGGAGATTATGTTACGGGATATGTAGAAAATGGTGCTGGCTTCTTAAGTATTATCACGAACGATGCATGGTGGGGAGACACAGAAGGGCACGAACAACACCTGAGCTATGCAAAACTGCGGGCAGTTGAAAATAGAAGGTTTGTTGCCAGAAGTGCTAATACAGGAATCTCGGCCATCATTAATTCCAGGGGAGATATTGAAAAAAGTCTGGGATATGAAAAAAAGGGCACCATCGTAGGCCAGGTCGGAATTCAGCACGATAAGACATTCTATGTAAAATATGGCGATTATCTACCAGGAATTGCCCGGTTTTTAGCCTTGTTCATCTTTCTATTTTCAGTAGTAAAATTTAAAAGGAAAAGACCTGCCTGAATAATGGATAATTTAAATATTGGAACTGGCTTCACGAAACAATTCGAATAATCTTTTGAGATTCTGTTGTCATTCCAAGGAACGAATTGACTGATAATGATTAGGTCATGCTAAACTTGTTTCAGCCTCTATTCGTATCATAAATAAAAGTTTAATTATCGCTGTCATTTCCAGGAAGCAATACGACTGAAACAATCTAATTCTATTGTCACTGCGAGATGAGGAACTAAAATAACCGAAGTAGTCTCAATTTCTCACTGATTACTGTTAACTGAATACTGTCCACTGAACTATTGTCCTCTGAAAAAAATAACGGTGCTAAGCGTTTTTAGCAGGATACTCAAATCCAGGAATATCCCCCGGTGCTTGATGTAATAAAGATCATATTGTAACTTTTCCAGACTATCATCATAGCAATCTCCATAATTGGCCATTACCTGTGCCCAGCCTGTCAAACCGGGTTTGATAATATGCCTGGTCTCATAAAATGGAATAAGCTTAGAAAGATCTTTTACAAACACCGGTCTTTCCGGCCGCGGACCTATTAAACTCATCTCCCCTTTTAAAACATTATAAAACTGCGGTATTTCGTCAATTCTCGATCTTCTTAAAAACATCCCGAATTTAGTGATCCTGTAATCGTTTTTCTGAGCGTATTGTGGTCCTAAAGCTTCGGCATCCTTAGTCATTGTCCTCAACTTCAGTATATTGAATACAACTCCGTTTTTCCCAACCCTTTCTTGTGTGAAGAAAAATTTACCCTGATTCGCAAAAAGATTTCCTATAATAATAAATGGGCTAATAATTATTCCGAAGAGGATACCTACCAATGCTACCATAATATCAAAGACTCTAAAAACCAGCTTATAAAATTTATTCTGATTAGATCGGCTAAATGGAAAGTATCTGTAAAAATCCTTATCTACATTCTGAACTGGAATTCTTCTGGTAACCTCCTCGTAAACCTGTGTGTAATCGCGAATTGGAAAACCCTGTTTCAGCAATTCATTTAACTGGTTGTATAAAGAGAACATTAAACCTTTTTGGTAGGCACTGGCTACAACAATTTCATTAATATGATTTTCCCTGATTGCAGTTTGTAATTCTTCCACTTCAAAATGCAAAAGACCGCTTCTATCAAAGTCTGTTTTAAATTTATGATCGGTATTTATATATCCAACAACAAAGTAATTAGGATCTGATTTTTGGAGTGCTTCTGCTATTAATTTAATATCAAACGAATCTCCAACTACCAGGACCCTTTTGTAAAACCTGGGAGAGGAAATAAGACTGATATAAAGAAATCTCCAGATCAACAATGACCCTGCTACCGATAGAAAAAAGAATAATATTTGCAAACGATTCTCGGGTAGACTTGGTGTGAAGAACGGCGTAAGCATGTAAAACAGCACTGTTAAGCTTGTAGTGAGCAGTACATTCTTAAGTACGCTGTCAAAGCGATCGGCCTTTTGAAGATCATAGAGTTCAAAAACGCTGGCAAATAAATTTAAATAAGCCAGAAATAGAAGAGTCCAACTCCAGTTATCAGCATCTATTCTAAAATAATTGAATTTAAAAATGATTCCCACAACTGCAAGGGTTAGCAGAACACCAAGCATATCAAAAATGCGTAAAAGAATTTTACGTTCCGAAATTTCGAAATGAAATAGGGGCTTCTGAGACATCACAGGTTAGGTTTTCGCTCGGGTTAAATATATAATTTTTTAACCTAGCAATTCTAGCCATTTGTATTTAACCTTATTCCAATCAAACTTTTCAGCCTCTTTTCTGGCATTGATACTTAGTTTTTCGGCTAACTGAGGATTCGTTAGCAATCTCTGGATTGCGGATACCATTTCATCTGGATTATTAGGAGGCACCAGAATTCCATTTTCTTCATCTGAAATTAAATAGGGAATTCCTCCTACTTTAGTTGAAACTACAGGCAATCCTAGCGCCATTCCTTCAATCACACTAACAGGAGTATTATCAATGGAAGTTGTATTAAGAAAAATATCATACTTTTTAGATAATTTAATCCATTCCATTTTTTCGAGCTTTCCCTTAAAAATAACCGGCAGTTTTTTTCTCTCAACCACTTCCTCAAGTTTTTTTAGACTTCCATCTTTTTGGGGACCCACCATACATAATTCGGCATTGGGATAAGTTTCCAGCAATTTTTCGAGTACCAGAATTGCCATTTCGGGATTATAGACTTTGTGAAGTGCACGCACCCATAAAATTCTGGGCCTTAAAGCTCGTCTTTCATTAAAATTATAGATAGACAGATCAATTGAATTTGGTATAAAAACCATGTTTCTAAACTGGAATTTTTCCAGTTTTTCTTTTAGAAAATAAGACGGAACTACGTTGGCTCTGGCATTTCTAAAAATCTTTAGGATCTTTTCCGAAGAAGCATGAAAGCGTTTTTCCAGGTTCCCTCCATGGAGAATAAAGATATATGGAGTTTTAAAAAGCTTACATAGCTTAGCGCTAAGAATAGCATACCAGAAATTGGAAGTACTATAGGTGTCAATTAAAACCATATCTGCTTTTCTTTTAATAACTACACTCGCCAGCATATGAAGCAATCTTAGGGGTCTGTTTTTTACAGAGGAGACTGCGGTGACTCTATATCCTTCTTCCTTTAATAAAGCAGGAAGCGTATCTATACTGGTGGGTGAGAAACCATGCTTTTCTAATTTATTTCCTAAGTAGAGAATTTTTTTCAATATTGCCCTAAACTTTTAAAATGTTTTTACTGAATTAGAATCTTGATCATAAAAAGAATTATTCTTTTTTTAGTTTTTAATCGGCCTATCGAAAATTTATCTTCAAATTTGAAGTGAAAGCACCGTGAAATTTTAGGTTGTTTGAGCCTCAGGAATTATTTTTTTACCTGACCTTTTAAGGCGAGTTCCTAAATTTAGGTGCTGAACAATAAATTTAGATAAATTCTCGTAAGTGGATTTTTTGTTTCTCCTGAGCTTGTCGAAGGATCCGGCGATGGAAAAAATGAACAAGTATAAATTTTTCATAGATAAAAATGTTCATTAATTAAGAACTTCGTTCCACTGATCTTTTATATTATTCCAGTCGAAAGATTCAACTTTCTCTCTGGCATTTAGACACAATCGTTCTCCTTTTGAAGGATCTTCTACTATTTTTGAGATCGCATTAACCATAGCGCTTTCATCTTCTTCAGGAACTAATATTCCATCTTCATTGTTATTAATCAACATAGGCATCCCTCCTACATCCGTACTGATAATTGCAAGTCCCAGGCTCATTGCTTCAATAACGCTTATTGGCGTGTTATCTATAGAAGTGGTATTAATAAAAAAGTCATAGTTTTTAGAAAGCTCTGCCCAGTGTTTCTTTTTAAGCTTACCGGTAAACCTTACATCCAGGTCATATTTTTTCGCAAGCTTTTTACAAGAGATCATAGTACCGTCTTTCTCCGGACCCACCATACACAAACTAGCTCTTGGATATATCTGTTTTAATTTAAGTAAGACCTTTAAGGCCATTAAAGGATTATAACGTTCCTGAAAACGTCTCACCCATAAAAGTTTAGGCCGAAACTCTTTGCGTTGCAAAAACGGATATTTATCTGTTCTAATGGCATTAGGAATAACCTGAGTATTCTTAAACCCATAAGATTGAAAGATGTCATAGAGGAATTTAGATGGAGCGATATTTGCTTTAGAACCTCTAAACAAACTCTGACTAAATTTTTGAGAATTTTCAAGTCTGTCTGGCAAATTTCCACCATGAAGTATAGGAATATACTCTAAGTTAAACATTTTACAGGTTTTTCCTGCCAGATAAGCATAATAGAAATTCATAGCGCCGTAAGTATCTATGAGAACGATGTCTGTAGAGTTCTTATACTTAGCGATAAGTCCAAGCATTTCAGCCAGCCTCAGTGCTTTATTGTTTCTGGTGGATGCTGTCCTGACTTTATAGCCCTCTTTCCTCAACATTTTACTGAAAAATGAAATATAGGTAACCGTAAAACTATTGACCTGCAAGTCGTTTCCTATGTACAGGATTCTTTTTTTCATCTACTATATATAATAATGCAAGTCCATATACAAATGCTGGTAAGGCTATCCTCATTGCGGAGTGGTTAATAGTCATAAACCAGAAAACAACGAATGCCAGGAAATAATAATTATTCTTGAATTTAAACCAAAATGTAATTGGCACAAATATAAGAATACAAAGAGCAAAAACACCTAAAATTCCATGTTCAGCTAACAATCTGCTTAATTCATTATGACTGGCAATTCCAATTCCCAATTGTTCTTCTCTATACTCCTTCCCTTTCCCCACACCTATCCCTGTAATTGGATGATGATAAAAAGCAGTTAATTCTGTTTCTATAAGTTCTACTCGGCCGGTAGTAATATCGTCTTCCATCTGCCCCATGGCATTTCGGTTAGTATATCTATTACCAATTAATCCCCCCGTTTCTAATGAACTAAAAATCCAAACAGAAATAAATATTACTAAAACCCCTATAATTTTTAAGTTTAATTTTTTGATAGTTTTATCATTCTGTTTAAAATAAAATAACATTAAAAATGCAATTACACATAAGATAGCGGTGACAATACCACCACGAGAAAAGCTCACCACTCCTCTATATCCTACCATCAATAACAAAAAAGCATCTATAATATTTATTTTAAAATTTTTAATAGTGAACAACCGGGTGCTTAATAAAAATACTGCCAGTCCCATGATGGTGGAAATCTGATTGGGTCCGAAACCACCAGTAGAGGCATAATTACCTGAAAAACTAATCATTACGTCATCTAGACTTGGAGTATAAAATAGAAGATACACAGCCTGTGCAATTACAGGCATTAAAAGCATTACTAAAACGCGCTGAAAATCTTCCTTTTTAATTTTTTTATAATAACAGTAGAGTGCGGAAACTCCAAGGCAAACAGGACCGGCTAGGTTAAAAGCCACTTGTTTCCTGAATTCAAATTCATAGCTCATGGTAAAAGTAACCATAACTACTCCCGGAAACAGGATTAGCAGATAGATCCAGAAAGGAACTGTCTTAGAACTGGCTCCTTTAAAGAACATTCCTATTACCAGAAAAATGATGACCATATATTTTCCTGTTTCATAGAAAATCACGGCACTGGTCTGTCTGAAAAAAACTTCTCCTCCTGCTATATATGCCGCAGCCATCAAAGCCTCATTACCCCTATTTTTTCTATCGATTATTATAAAAAGGAAAGAAGCAATGATACCCATCAGAATAATCTTGGCTAAAGATGGAAACAGATAAATTAGAAAACCATATCCAAAATGTAATATCAACATTTTGAGATAAAACTGATTATTTACGGTATCATTTCTAATCATAAATTTTTACAAAATTGTAAATAATCCGGTATCACTGATTGAGCTGAAAATTTATCTAAAACTCTTTCTTGGAATTCTCTTGAATCCTTCTCTGCTCTATCCGAATTTATCAGATAGTCTCTAATGGCAATTGCCATTCCCTTTACATCTCCAGATGCAACAATATTAGCATTTTCTCCTAATATATTTCTGCAGGCTCCAACATCCGTAGAAACTACAGGTATTCCTGCAATTCCATATTCCAGAATGACCATAGGCATTCCTTCAGAGTTTGAACTTAGAACTCCCACTTGCATTTTATTCAAAATAGGACCTGGATTCAATAGAGGGCCATGAAACTTAACATAGGACCTCCTATTAAATTCCTTATTCATTTCAATTGAATAATCATCTCCAAATTCCTGTCCTATCAAATGAAGGCTAATTTTAATTTCCTTCGACACCAAGTCACAGGCCTCCAAAAGAAATTTATGGTTTTTAACCGGTTTTAGGTTAGCTATACATACTACATTTAATCCGGTATTATTTTTTAATCTTCTGTCTTCACCTCCTAAAACAAAATTAACAAGGCTTATAGATTTTCTAGCCTTTAGTAGATCATCAGCCCATTCCTTTAATTCCTGATTTACTGAAATTATTCCATCAAAAAACCGAGAAAAAAGAATTAAAAGTTTCTTTTTAGATAGGGACATTCCCTTACTAGCACCATAATGATTATGCCAAATGAGCTTAAATTTGCTTCCGGTCAGTTTACACAGCACTGCAAAGAACCACGAGGTCCCATGGGCATGAACAATATCTATATCATGTTGATATAGATATTTTTTGAAATTCAATATGCCTTTTTTGTCAAAGATCTTTTCTCTTTTTAAAAAAAAAAATTTTACCTCCTTATTTAATAGCTTTGTAAAACCACCTTCTTCCCTGGTGGTGACCAAAAATGATTCTTGTCCAAAATCAATTAGTGAATTTGCATAATTAACCGCCATTCGCTCCGCCCCTCCTGGATTTAGAGTATCTATCAATTGCAGGATTTTCATAGTAATTTTTTTATTTCAATCCTGAATTTTTCTAAAGTATAAACCTGCGACCATTGCTGAGCTTTTATTGAAAGTATATTAAGTTTCATCTCATCGGAAAGAATACTTTTAATTCTCTGAGCGGCCAAACCGACTTCCGGTTCAATTATAAACCCTCTGTTACCATACCCTAACATCCAGGGTACACAGGAAACTGAGGTAGCTACAGGAATACAGCCAAAGAACATAGATTCCGCCAGTGCTTTGGGCCAGCCTTCGCTTTTTGATGGTAAAATGGAAAAATGCGAATTTTTATAAGCGTTCATAATCACCTGAGCATTTTGATTTCCATGTAATATAATATTACTTTCCAGACCATGATCTTCAACATATTTACGGATGCCTTCTTCCATTATACCCGATCCGTAAATATCCAAAAAAACTTTACTTCCATCTTGTAGGAGTTTATGAATTATCTGAACCGCTAATAAAGGCCTTTTGCCCTCAGAAAGTGTTCCTACAAAGATAAATTTCTGTGGAAGGGAAAAATCTTTAATATAGGTGTTCCGGTTAGATTCTGAATAACTTGCGGTAAAAAAGGGAATTATATTATTAGTCCGGCTAGACCACTCTCCGTAGACCAAAACATTTGCATTTCGTGTTAAGAATTCATTCTTCAGAATCCATTTCTGAAATCGATAAGTCCAGGGTTGTTCACTTTTAGGATCCCAATTCCCTGCATACTTAATAGTTTTAGACTTTCCTGGAAAAAGTATCTGAACCAATGCCGCCAACAATCCTATATTACCTGGACATCTAATATGTATATGATCTGTTTTATACATTGCCCTGTAAATTTCTAAAACAATAACAGGTATCCTAAAAAACGAAATTACAGAGTTTTTGAAAGAAGTAAAATTAATTGTCTTAATAGGGGCAAACTCCACATTCTTATTATAGCTGCTATCAATAGCAGTTTTTTTATTTTTTAAAGGAGCAATAATTGTAACTTCATCTATAAAATCAAACCATATATTCATTTCCCGTATATATGGGGAATAAGAAAAATAAGTATTCTCTCCCTCAAAATGTTCGGCATGAGTAAATACGGAAAAATGCATTAATTCGATTTAAGTCTCATAAGCATGGTTAGGTGCATACATTTAAACATATGCTTATCATTTCGCTTAGATAATTCCCAGTCAGTTCTATGCCACTTCTTGGTAATTATTTCTTTTTTGTATTTTCCAAGTGGTAAAAGATTGATCAAAAACAACCATTTTGTTTTACCTAAAATAGCGCGCCTATCCAAGATTTTAAATTCCTGAGAATATTTATAATACACTTTTTTAGAAAAAGGCCATTCCCACTCCTTATCGGTTTGAAAAGGCCGGTACAATCCTCTTAAGAGCCGAACCGGCTTACTTGTGGTAAGGGGATCATAACTTATTATTCTCCCCCCAGGTTTAATTTTTTGCTTTAGCTTACTAATTAATTCCTCGGTATTTCTAAAATGATGTAGCACACCATAAGCATAAATAAGATCAAAATCTTTTTCTTTAAAATCGGGAGAAAGAAAATCCATAGAATATACTTCAGCATTAGGTAATTGACTGAAGCGTTTGTCGAGTATTTTTATAGCCTTCTCGCTTAGATCTATACCTACGTATTTTTTTGCATTTTTCGCCATATGAAAAGACAACGAGTTTCCCTCATAACAACCCAGGTCTAAGACTTTCATTTCATTTAGATCCCCAAGCCAATCTAAATGCAGGTCATATATCTCCTTTTCAAGACCTATATTTTTCCTGAAAGCATTTAAGGTGCTATTTCTAAAGTAATACCAAATTTTGGTAACAAAATTCTTTTCTTTATGGTCGTAGAAAGCTTTTTGCTTACTTATCATATCCTTCATTTCTTCCATACGAATAGCTTTCGGTTTAATTTATCTAAGTACAAAGTTATAAAGGTCGTACAGATTATATTTAATAGATGATTTCCAGGTTAGATTCTTTTTGCCAGTTTTTATTTCATCACCATCATATACCACGTAATACTCATCATTAATTTTATTCATATTCAAATGGTGCATCCCTCTACCAAACCATCGAATCGAATCAGATTTATATAATTGGTTGGAAAGAACTTTTTCGAATTTCTTCTCCCTTAAATTATATAAGGAAACGCCAGTGCCATATCCCTCTTTGTTATTCTGAAAAGGTATAAACCATTCACCCTTGACAGAAAAAAAATTACCTCCTGCTCTGATTTCATTTCCCTTTCTCTTTTTAAAAACCTTATCCTCATCCCATTTTCCAAATAGAGAATCAGCTCTAAAAATATGCTGTTCCCAGTCTTCATCGATCCCGGTGATTAGATTTATGGTATCGGACATCAGGATTGCAGGGTCCTTTAATTTAATATTTTTTATTAAGGTATCAGAAACCTTCCATTCCAGTGGAAAATTAACTGCTTTATATAAAACCACCTGATTAATTGCAGCCGATTCAGGCAGGATATAATAGTCTTGTTTATATTTAAATATCTGCGGAAATGATAAATGAAAAGACTCGTCTATTACGTTCCCTTTATAACTATAATTCAACCCATCCGGTGATTGAAACAAAGCAATCTTAGCCGGCCCCTCTTCTTGATGTTCAAAAAAAAGATAATAAATGCCATCCTCATAAAACAAAAAAGGATCAGCGAGAAATCTGGTTGAAGAACTAGTTATTCTGTTAAGAGAATCATGACTTATAAGGTTACTTTCAGAAGGAAATATTTTTTGAAGTGGAGCATCAGTAGTTCTGAAACCTATAGACCAGCCATTACTCTCTGGTGACACAAATGGATATCTATAGTTAAAAACAGCCAGCACCAGGAGAAAGATCCCTATTATAAATAGAATTGATTTGATCCCCTTTCCCATCCTTATATTTATCGTGGTTTATTAATTATCAAACTCAGCCAACCCGTGAATCTTCCGAGGGAATCATTTAATGATTTTCCTTTTTCATCCTTATTAAGGATATTGCTGAGTCTTATTAAAATTAATAATAGGGTAATTGCGTTCCATTTTAAAATACTTTTAAAACCCGGATCAGGATTTTTAATTTTCCACACATAAAAACCATTACGCACTACCATCTTACCATATTTAAAATAATCTGGCCTACCAGCTTCTTCATGTAAGTGATATACCTGGGCTCCCGTATTCACATACATTTCTCCTATTCTGGATGCCCTAAGGCAAAAATCCATATCTTCATATAAGCCATAACCTTCAAAATATTTTGAAAAACTTAATTTTTTAAATATTTCCTTTTTATAGGATGATACACCCCCCATAAAAAATTCAACAGGATAAATATCACCTGTAGGTGGCAGGAAACTAATGGATAAACCATGAGAAAATGTCGGCATAAAACCGGGGGGGTCATCTGATAATAAATTCAGTCTCTTACGAACATGATTTCTAAGTCCTAGTTTTCTTACAAAGCCATCTTTTAAGAATTCATCAAATCTAACCTCTTGATTATTTCCTTTTTCAGTCCAGTCGGTTTCATTTAAGATAACACCACCCACGGCTATTGCATTAGGAAAAAGCTTATAAGTGTTTATTAGATTTTCAAAATAATACTTGTCCAGAACTATATCATCATCAAGGAAACAAACAATTTCAGCTTCGGAGGATAGTTTACTGATCCCATAATTTCTTTGCCTGGTTAAGCCTCTATCATTTTCTTCAACTCTGTAATAATTAAGTTTTCTATACTTTTTCGTCTGAATTAATTTTTCTGTCTTATCATTCAAAGAGCCATCAATAATTAAGATCTCGTTGGGATAAAGGCTTTGTTCTACCACAGAATCCATTAATCTTTCCAGCGAAGCAGACCTCTGATAAGTGCATACCACCAGGCTAAAATTATATGATTCCATATGTTCCATCATTTGATGATTCTATTTAATTGCCCTGAGAATTAAGGCAAATTACTGCTTAACTTCTCACTTAAAGCCCATCTGTCTCTCATCATTTCGATATATTTGATTGGATTCTTTATCTTTTGTTTTTTATAGAACTTTAAAAATAGACTCACCTTATATCCCCTTCTCATCTCAGTAGAATAATATTTTTTTGCCAACCACATCATGGTAGGTGAAGGCTTAGGCTCTAATTTGGAATTATCCCATCTGTCTTTAAGTGTATTCCGGAACCCCCCACTACCAGCCTTTAAATGTGTAATCTTCACCTCTGGATGGTAAACAATATCACAACCATGAGATCTTAATTGTAATCCAAAATCAATGTCTTCACCAAAGCCAAATTCGAGAGCCTCTGAAAACCTACATTTCAAAGCGTACGAAGATCTTACTATAGAAGTACCTGAACCAAATGCTGCCCATTGCTTGATCTTTTCAAAAAAAGTATTTTCACCTGGCTGTATACAATTTAAATTGAGGGCACAAATATCAAGGTGATGTAACTCTTCTAAAGCCTTTTCTATAATATTCTCAGCAAAGCGTATATCATCATCGGCAAAAAACATCCAGTCGCCAGTTATTGATTGCATGGCAAGATTTCTAGCATTACAGGCCCCTGTTTTATGAATAAAATGATGAACTATTTCAAATGGCCATACCTCATTATCTATAAAATCCAATTGTGTTTTGGAACTGAGATCTGGGTTTTGTTCAACAATTATCAATTTTGAAGGAAAATGTGTCTGTGCTTTTAGATCAATTAATACCTTTCTTAAATATTCAGGCCTTCCTATTGTTGGGATTATTACATCTACGGTATTTCTTAAACCTTTGGTTTTTTTCAGAGGAACTTTTAAATCTGAAAGGTCAATTTCCTTATGAAAACAGGATCTCTTAAAATAACTTTTAATAAATGACCACAAAGGCAATTGTTTCTCATATTTAATATAGCAGAATAAAAGAACAAATAACCATTCCTTTTTATAATGTTGAGCTACAAAATTGAATAATTGAGATATTGATGCCTTGCTCTGGTAAGTAGGTTGGGAATTTGCTTTTACTAAATCAGGTTCGTTATAACAAAAAAGGGAATTCTGCTGCCCCAACTTACCAATAGAATTAATGAGGTAACCAAAGTCTTCAATATTCTGAAATATCCATTTAAATTTAAGAGCTGTTTTAGCTTTGATACCCCCAACATCTGTACTCATTCTCCAGGTTGGATATTTCACCTCATATGCTGGATTCACAAAAGGAAACTGGTCTATATACCCTATGGAATCAGGAAGAAATTTAGATTCTATATGATATGAGGCCATAATGCAATCATGTTTAAAAATATCGTTTAGGTCATCATTTAAATCTGCATTGATTTCCTCGTCTTTCCAAATTATTAATTCCTCAGGATACCTCTCGCAAATTTCCCAAAAGCAAATCACCAGGTTTGAATGGGAAAACTGAATTTGCTCTCCATCTTTAATTACAGATTTTACTTCTGCTGAATTATAATGATTTAAATAGATCAATTATCCTGGTATTTACTTATAACTGAATTATAATAATCAATATTTCTATCTGCTATCAAATCAGATGAAAAATCATTCATAACCTTAATCCTGGCATTCTTTCCCAATTTTTTACATAAGTCGGAATCCCTAAGAAGTTCAATAATTTTTTCAGCATACAGCTGGTGATTCTCAGGCGATACCGTAAAACCGGTCTTTCCATCTATCATTACTTCCTTTGCCCATCCAATATCTGAAGTCACCAATGCTTTTTCCATGGCCATCGCCTCCAGCCAGGTCATAGGCAAAGCCTCAGCAAAACTTGGCAGTACTACCACTTTAGCGCTCATAATATGTGATTTAACCTCATCATAAGAAACAGCTCCCAGATATTTTACTTTTGGCTCAGCAATCTCCGTCAGTTTTTCCCGGAAAATTTCCAGAGTCGATCTCTTTTCAAAAATATCAGGTACATCCTTTCCTATCAAAATTAATTCAGCATCTGGAAGAACAGCATTTACCCGGTTAAAAATATATGCCAGTTCTATAATACCTTTTTTTCTAATTAAAGATCCAAAATATAATATACGATTAGGAGCAGGTTCATCTACTGAGGGTTCAAATTTTTCAATTCTTATACTATTTGGAATAATTTCAATATACCTTTTCAATCCAAGAATTTCATTGGTCTTCCTTGCGGTAAATGCACTAACCGCTACCAGAGAATCAGCAGCTTTTAAAGCTCTTTTCTCAAAAAAGCGATTCTTTAGCTTTTGTGGTCTCCCATCCAGTTTGCAAAAATAAGCATCACTCCCATTCATACGTATTACCACCGGGCAATTTATATTCATTAATGCTGTGACCCCCGTCCAGTCTGGAGCCTCAAGTATCTGGATATTTTTAACGCTAATAAGATTATTTATAAACCTTTGAATATGTTTTCTATAAAAGAACCAGCCTCCCCAAAAATAGCCTCTCTGTTTTAAAAGATAAAAATGAATGCCGCTTTCTTCAAAATTCGACTCCTCCTTCTGTCCATATATTATCAAGCTCACCTCTTCTCCTTTTCTTATCAGAGCCTCGGCCAGATTCTTAATACTCGTTCCAAGACCTCCTGAGGGATGACAAAGGGGGTGTGGATATTCGGGAGTTAGAAAGGCTACATGCATATTATAATAAGCTATCTAATTGATTGACTATATGTTTTGAGGCATTCATTTCAGAATTAGTCTTATTAATTTTAAAAAACCAGTCTTGAGCATTAAATACAACAGCATGTGGATCTTTCAATGCGTTTTCTACTATTAAAGATATATCAGACTTTTTATTTATCCAGTAAACAGAATTTTTATCTGGCATAGACTTAAAATGAGTGTATGAATAAACTTCCCTGATGTCTTTTTCCAGGTTTGTTACAGAAGGTAAATAATTTAGATAGGCACAGGGTTTTCCTTTAGCCGCATAGTCGAAGACCATAGAGGAACCTACATTTATCACCATAAAACTGTACTCAATAATGTTTGTTTGTAAATGAAGATCATCTTTTGTGGGTATAGCATGACTCCAGTAACCTTCCCCTCCAGTCCATAAAGGATTAATAGGTACTATAAGACCTTTATGATCCTTTAGTATCTTATCATAGCGCTCTGAAAAATCTACTGGACATCTTCTAAAAATTATCCCCAGCCTATGTCCTTTTTGATTTAGTTTTTCCACCTCTTCTGCTACATCTTTCAAAAAATACTCATCATGAGGAGAAGTGGTAATGTCATCTCCGGAAAAACACAGGTATTTTTTTTCCTTATCTAATCCATGAATATCAAAAAAATCCTTCTTATTTATAATAACCGATCTGTCATTATGAATTTCGAATTGGGGAGTACCCGTAATTTTAATTTGATCAGATTTTATATCTGGATAATATTGAAGCAATTCATTCTTCATATATTCACTCCAGACAAAATAATAATCAGGATCAAGCACCTTAGTTGCCTTAGGAAGATTATCCCAGGAAAAAATAAAACAGGAAGTAGATATACCAAGATCCTGAGCGGCAGTGATTGGTGATATTGCATTTACAGGCCTTTGATTTGTGCAAAATACCACATCTGGATTCTCTCGTTTTAATATTTCCAAACAAGTGTTATAATATCCGGTTTTTCTTTCAGCATCCTTCATCTTCCGTCTTAATTTCACCAAACCACTTTCTGAATTATATCTCCTTATCAGGATGCTAAGAATAAAATTCTTCAACTTATTTTTAAAGCCTTTATTCGAGGCTGGAAATTTATATTTTTCATAAACCGGATCATCGAATTTATTTTTAAAAAGATCTAGTTCTATGAGAATCTTAGCACGTTTTAAAATATCTGTCCACGCTGAAGGCTTAGGATCTAATTTTATCTCGCTATGCCCCCTCCCTTTCAGATCAAAATGGGTCATATTTAAAAAAAGTAATTCCCACCCTGCTTTTTTCGCTTCTTCCGGAAATTTAGTATAAACAAAATTCCTCAAGCCAACACCATCTGGGATTATTACTAAAAGTTTTTTTGATCTCAATTCAGATAAAGTTTTTAGAACTCTCCAAATATAGAAAACTAAGTAGTTTCCTGAATACCGGAAGCTATAAGACTTGTATTTATCCATTGCCAAAGGAAAAAACTATTGGTTTTTGGACCTTCTTTATATAGATCCCATTCTTTCCGGATAAGATCATGATCAAACCAGGATTGAAAAGCGGAGTTTTCTAAATTGGCTAAGTTTTCCGTTACAAAAGTCTTTAGTTCTGCACCTAACCACTCTCTTTGCGGCGTTTGCAAGGCTCTTTTGGGGGCCTCTGAAATTTTATTCGGTACAAATCCCTTTATAATCTCGCGTAATAAATATTTATGTGTTCCTCCATTGATCTTCATAGCATCCGGAAGGGAAAATGCGAGTTCCATCAACCTGTAATCAAGAAAAGGTTCTCTTAGCTCAGTACTAAAAGCCATTGATATACGATCATTAAATCTCAATGCCCTCGGGAGCTTGGTATAAAAGAGATCGCGGTATTGCAAATTCTGAATTCGGGAGTTAAAAGGTGTGGGATACTCTGGTTTTTGGGCCAGACTTCTAAAAGAGCTGTTAAGGACATTTGGTTTAAAAGAGCTGGAATTTCCGGTACCCTGTACTACAGAATCGCTTTGGGCTGAATAATAATCATATCCCGCCCATTGCTCGTCCATTCCCTGACCATCCATCAAAACCTTAATCCCCGATTGGTTCGCTTTTTCAAAAATTTTGGAATAGGCTATGGTAGGTATTCCCCCAAAAGGTTCTTCCTGAATATCACTTAATAATTTTGCATATCTGGGTACTTCATCAAAGCTAAGTCTTACCTTTTCAAGAGGATTCCCGGTTTGCCTTATCATTCTTTCTACCCACGGCAGTTCATCATATCGTTCATCACCCGTATAAAATGAAAAAGCTCTTATTTTTTTACTTTTGCTGTAATTATTAACCAGTGCAAGTAATAACGAACTGTCTATACCTCCACTAATATTGAATCCAATCTCGACATCTGCCCGGAACCTTAACCTAATAGAATCAATAAGCAACTCCAGATATTTCTCTTTAATTTTCTTTGCTGAATGATTATTTGAAATAGTCCTGATCTGCTCAGGGAAATCATACCATTTTTCAATACAGAGATTAGCGTCTTTAAATTCTATAAAATGTCCTGCGGGTAGTTGTTCTATATCTTTATAAAAAGTTTCTGATGGAGATCCATAAGAACCAAAACAAAAATAATTAGCCCATAATTTTTCATTGGGTTCTGCCGGTTTCACCCTGCGGATAGCTTTAATTTCGCTGGCAAAAAGAAGATCATTATTGGAGTAATTATAATAAAAAGGTTTGACCCCAAATCTGTCGCGGGCTGCAAAAAGCTTTTTCTCCTTACTATCCCAGATGGCGAAAGCAAACATTCCATTTAATTTTTTCAGGCAACTTTTCCCCAAAGAATATAGGCCGCCAGTAAAATTTCGGTGTCTGAACTGGTTCTGAATTCATATCTCTGGCCTATTTCAGTCCTTAATTCCTGGTAATTGTAAATCTCTCCATTATAACTTAGGTGATAACGGCCGGTAGGATCATTAAAAGGCTGATCTGCTTCATGCGAAAGATCAATAATAGAAAGGCGATTGTGTCCTAATACCGCAAATCCCTTGTCTTCATAAATACCCCTGGCATCAAGACCACGGTGAGCTATGGAGATAAGCATTTTTTCAATATCAGTCTCCTGAATTCGATTTCCAATAATTCCGGCAATACCACACATTAACTTCTTTTTTTCAGAATTTCTTCGGCTTTCTTCCAGTCCTCCATGCTATCAAGGTTCACATAATCCTCATCTGTGGTATCTATAAAGCCAATCTTATTGCCAAGAAGGGAATTAGAGTTTAAAATAACCTCAGTCTTTGTAAGATAAATTGCTCCATCCCTGTGGTATGCCTTCGGCAGCTCCTGTCTGCGAGAAATGATTTCCTTCTCTCCGGTAGCAATTTCCAGTTTCCCTTTCTTTTCTTCAAATACCCAATGAGGATTATATTGGTGGGGAACTTTGCGAACGCTTACCAGTGAATCATAGCTTCCTGAATCAAATTTTTTGATTGCATCATCTATAAGTCCATCTCTCCGGAAGGGGGTTGTAGGCTGGAGTAGACAGACCGTATCAAAATATTCATTGGATGCTGCAAAAAATTCTAGTGCATGCTTTATAACTTCAATAGAAGGTGTTTCATCTTTAGCAAATTCAGCCGGTCTTATAAAGGGAATTTCTACCCCCAGTCGCTTCCCTGCTTTTATAATTTCTTCGGAATCGGAACTAAGAATGCATTTTGTAAGCAGTTTAGATTCTACAACGGAATCTATAGTGTAGCCTAAGAGTGGTTTTCCCCCTAGCAACTTAATATTCTTTCCGAGGATTCCCTTGCTACCGCCACGAGCTGGAATTACGCCTAATATTTTCAAATCTAATTTTATTTTTTTTTAAAAAAATACCTATTCTCCCCTATTCCAAATTTTTCGCTTGAATAAGGAATATTTTTATAAATATACTCTACCCGGTCAAATTTGACACCTCTATTAAGTCTATGAATAGAAGTTGCTCCATTTAATACCAATTGACTTTCAATATCCTCCTTTGCCAAACGTGTATTTATAGGGACCATTACATGATCCAACATATAAAAAACCCTATTAGGCGGAATATTTAAAGATTTCATTACTTGTTGAGCAAAGGATTTATTTACTTTTTTCATGATAGCTCTAAGTAGCTCAATTTGATCCCAAAACAAACCTCCAGGATCCTCAATTAGATACAGCCATCCATATCCACCAGGTTTTAATACACGAAGTTGTTCAGAAATACCTTGTTTCCAATTTTCTGTATGGTGTAATACACCATTACTAAAAACAAAATCATATTTTTCATCTTCATAAGGCATATCTAATACCGATCCCAAGTCAAACTCAATATTATCAATATTAGCCATTTTAACTCTGGCCCTTGCATCCTGTATTCCAATTTCAGAGTAATCCAATCCAACTGCACTCTTTGCTCCTAACAATTTCCACGCAGCTGTATATCTACCCCCTCCAGAACCCTGATCTAATACTTTCATTTTTCTAAGTTCCGGAATATGTATGTCATTTATTTTTAACCTTGTTTCCAAAAGATCTTTGGCTTCGTCAAAAAAGCTATAGTGATCAAATTCCTGAAATAATTTTCCATAATGAATTCCTGTATGGACCTTAATTTCTTCGGGGAATTCCGGAATTTTATCATCTATCATAATCTGAGACATTAATTCTTCTAATGGTCCAGACTCTATTATATTAGAAGTAAGTTTTTTAAGCTTAAACAAATCTTCTTTAAAAGAAATTACTGGATTTTTATCCCCCATTAAGTTTCTCTCAAAGGCATTAAATAAAAATGGTACAGCTAGTGTTCTTAAATAATCATAAAAGTTCGTTTTTGGTAAGCTGTTAAAGAATTCAATTATTTGAGCTGGCATTTGGCCGTAGGTGCCAGTTTGAATGCACTTTACAATTTCCGCATCAGAATTAACATTTCGAATATCTTGATTCTCTGCAAACATTCTATTAAGATTTTTTCCCTTTTAGAATATGATTTCTATAAAAGGACATATTTAGTAAGTGATTGTTTTCGATGAGCTGAGTTCCGTCGTTGCTAAAATATTGGCAATGATTTTACCGGAATACCCTTCACCATAGATCGCTGATGGTGTATATAAAGGCCGCCGATATAATTCCTGTATTCCATTTAAAATTTCCATTTCAGAATATGGTAAGTCTGTAACATTTTCGGCCCGCAATCTTCTATTCTGTCGGTTACCAATATTGATTACCGGTAAACCCAGGGAACTGGCTTCTCTAATTCCAACGCTAGAATTACCAATAAGAAGTTTCGAAAATTTAAGTAAACGTAAAAAATCCAGAGGTTCCATATTCTTAAAAAAATGAATGTTTCCTGGATCATTAAGCTCCCGATAAGCACGTATTCCATTAGAAGTTCCATCAGATCCTGCATCAACATTTGGCCAAAACCAGAATGTGGGCAAACCGCTTTTATGTACAGCCCTTAGAGTTTCTTCTATATGTATTCTCGAACTTTTAAATTCCGTTGTAACGGGGTGTTGCATTACAATTTGATAACCTTTTTTCCAGTCAATATTTTCACCTACACCTCCATATTTCTGAAGAGGATCAAAATTTAGTTCTAATTCGTTTTCAATCTGTTTAACTAGATCAATTGAAGGACATCCCGTATTAATCACTTTTCGTGGTTCTTCTCCTAATTTAATTACCCGATCTCTGGCATCGTCACTGGATACCAGGTGTAGATCAGCCAGTTTCGTATTAGCATGTCTAACCTTTTCATCTATACTCCCGGTCACCTCCCCTCCCTGAATATGCACCAGGGGGATATTCTGATAGGCCGCGGCAATGGAGGTAGCAATAGTCTCAAACCTGTCGGCTATGGTTACAACTGCATCAGGTTGCAGGTTATAAAACACATTTGTTAGTTCCATTACTCCAATCCCCGTGGTTTTAGCCATAGTAGTAGGGTTTTCTCCCTCCAGGACCATAAAGACCTTTGTAGCAGCTTTAAAACCGTCTTTCTCGATGAAATCTGCGGCGTTTCCATATCTATCCAATAATGCCGAACCGGCTATTACCAGCTGAAGTTCCAAAGATAGATGAGCTTCGATAGCAGTAAGAGCGGACTTAATACGACTATAAGACGGTCGGGCAGTTACAACTACACAGATTTTTCTTCGCTTTTTCATCTTGAAAATTTTCTAATTTGGAAATGAAATTTTGAAGTTAACTTTAATTTAAACCATTCTAAAAAATGAGTAAAGTGAGGATCCGTAAATATCACTTTAATACCTCCCTGGTAATGCTCTTTAGCTCGGTTTGAGTAATAACTATTCTTCTTGCTGGTTATCAAATGTACGAACTTCGAACTGGGAAAAAGATTTTGACAAATTTCTGTTTGCTCCTTTCTGTCTCCTTCTACCAAAATAATACAATGATCATTCATGATATGCTTTATGGATTTCAAATTAGATTCTTTACCATCAATTATTATCAAGTCAAATTCTATATCTCTTGGCAAATTCTGAATAGAAGGGAATAATTTTAGAAAGCTATAATCTTTACCGAGGTTTTCAGGTAATTTAGAAAGACAAAATTCGTTATTTTCGGTGCCGTAAACCTTAGGTCCGTACTCATTTTTATAAGCCTTAATTATAGAGTCAGAAATAGTACCTATGCCGACACCCACTTCAAGAATATTCTCTGGTTTAAATTTATTTATAAAATTAAGAATTTCGCCCAATGCATACTCACTAGTAATGAACTGACTCCCTTCAGTTCTTGAAAATTTACTGTATTGCTCTTTTATAAAATCCTTTTTATTCATTCAAAATATCTTTCTCCTTTAAAAAATCCCATTTATTAAGGTTATTCTTAAGTTTCTTCCCCATTACTTCTCTAAATTCTTTGGCATCTATCCCTTTATCTTTTGGCTTTTTAGCCTCCATATCTTCAAATTTAAGTATATGCCCTTTCCTTAAATTTTTATTTACTGCCAAAGATTTCTCAAAAATAGATTTTAATTTTTCATATTCTCTATTATCCGATTTATCTACCGGATTCATTAAGGCTTTTGAAATATTTCTTACTGAGCTAACCAATTCTGTAATCTCATCAATTTCTAAAGAGGAAGTTGCATCAGGACCAAAACTTTTTCTACTGAATACTGCATGAAATTCAAGAATTTCAGCGCCAAGAGTTGTAGCAGCTATACAGGTCTCTTTTTTTGCGGAATGATCTGAATAACCTACCTCAACTTTATATCGCTCCCTTAGTTCTGGTATCACATTCAATCCATATTGCTCGGGCTGTGTAGGATATGCGGTAGTGCATTGCAAGATACTGTAAGGTACCTTTCTTTCCTTTAAAAATTCAACAGTCGAATCCAGTTCAGAAAAAGAACTCATTCCGGAAGATAGAATTACCGGTTTCCCGGTGTTTGCAATTTTTTCCAGGAGTAAGAAATTGTTAACCTCACCAGAACCTATCTTATATCGTTCTACTCCTAATTCTTCCAGGAGATCTACTGCTTTATTGCTAAAAGGAGAAGCTAAAAATTCAACTTTTTTTTCTGCACACCTATCTTTCAGAATTTTCCATTCTTCGGGAGTAAACTGCATTCTTTTCCAGTAATCGAATCTTGTTTTATCCTGCTCAGAAAACTTGATCCTGAAAGGCTCATAAATGCTACTCTCTGCTTCTGCAATATGTACTTGGAATTTCACAGCGTCCACCCCAGTTTCTGCGAGCGCATCAATATAAGAAAGAGCCATTCCAAGACTTCCCTCATGGGCCTGACCTACTTCAGCGATTATAAACATAAATTATACTTTTAAAATAATATTAATTGCCCCAGCCATTAGTTCCTCATCTGTAAAATCTGTAAAATCAGGATGCAAATTGAGAGCTTCAAATTTCCTGTAATATTCTGAATTTCTATCAGGTACTTCATAGGTAAGATGGACAATTTTAAGATCCAGGTTATTAAATATCTCTAAATACTCTGGTAACCTTAATCTATTGTGATAATCAAACCTGGTTTGTTTCTTTTGCCATTCCCTTCGTGAATACTTTAGAAAATCCTGAAGGGAAAGCTCTTTATCCAAATAGGCCCTGTGGTCTCCGGGAGAAATAAGATGTACAATATGAGCTCCCGGCTTTAATTCCTTTTTAAATTTGAGGTGCATAGATTTAATTGTTTCTGGTCTCAAATGCTCCAATACGAAACGGGAAAAGACCAGATCACAATTTGTAAGCTTTTGGTCTAAAATATTTGAGTTAGGGTAATACTTGATCGCTTCAGGAAGTGAGTAAGCTGACTCTTTAACCTTGTTGATTTCTACTTCATATTCTCCCGAAAAAGCCTCATTTAACTTTTCAATATTTTCCCTTTGATAATGCCTATTAAGGTCAAAAGTTTCAACTTTTTCTGCTTTTCCCATGTAGCGAAAAAAGTAAGGCATTAGGGGTAACCAACCCGATCCTATTTCTATAACAACCCGATCTTTAATCTCTATTCCTTGTTCCCGGGTTATATCTTGGAAAGTCCTGAAAGTGTTATGTGAAGATCTAATTTTAAAATCCAGGTTCTCCTTACTGAATAACTCCTGAACTTTATGATAAACCTGCTCCCCCTGCTTATTAGGCAGGATCTCTAAAAACCTGAAAAAAAAACTCTTAAACGTTAGTTTTAAAGACATGAACTAAGAAAATTTTATAGCAACTTCTATTTCGTAATTGTCATGATTTACCTTTACGGAATATGGTATATCGCGATAAAATGAAATTAGATGCAACAATACCTTATCGTTTACCTCTGTTAAAGTATAATATTCAGGCACTTTTTTACCTAAAAGTCTTTTGGTCTTATATTTTAAAGTGTCCTCAAAAGGATCTGTAACAATCCTTATCTTTATAATTCCCGTTTTAAAACCAGGTAATTGTCCGAATAAGACATCTTCTACCTGTCGTTTCTCATTAGTAACTTCCTTGAATAATGCGGCCTCTTCCAGTTCATCAAATTCTTCTTTGCTTAGATTTTCACCCCAAGAATCATTATTAATCTTTGTTATTCCATTTTTCATAGCATTTTTAAGATGCTGATGATTCAGGGGAAGTATTCCTGAAAGCTTAAGTTCGGAAGTTGATCCTGTTCTCTCGCGGCTTTGGTAAGAAGGATGCCATTGATGTAATAATAAGAGTTCTTCATCATAAAATTTAACCCCGTAACCCGCATTTTTCAATCTTATGTGCATATCGGTATCTTCAGCTCCCCAGAAATGATAAAATTCGTCAAACCCATTTAATTCCTTTAACTGAGCAACAGGAAAAAGACTTAACCCTGTTGCTTCGTTTGTACTTAACCTGTAATCTGAATATTCACTAAATGCTTTGGTCTTCCGGCTTTCTGATGAACTTAAATAACCTACCTGAAAATAAGTGGTCTGTCCTGTTTTCGTCAAATTATAAGCCGTTTCCACAAATTCGGGATGAAAAATAACATCCACATCTGCAACAAAACAAAAGTCCGTTTTTAAATTTTTGATCACCGAATTGAGAGCCCTGCTTTTATTCCAGGGCTGGTATTGAGTGGGATAAAACTGGTAGCTAATAAAAGGATAGTTTTGGCACAATCTTTTTATATCTACAGCCAGATCAGGAGTAGATCCATAATCAATAAAGAAAACTTCAAAGTTCTTATTGGTTTGTTCTAAGAGTGAATCGAAAGATCTTTTTATCCTTTTTGAGTCCCTATTACGATATGGATATAATATTGAAAGCATTATGAGTTAAAGATCCTTTTTAATTTTAATTTTTGACGATATAATATATTCTTAATCATATAAAAGTAGATTTCTGAATCTATCTGGTTCATTTCTTTTATAACTCTTATTAACTCTCTGTCTAGCGTTAGCTTTTTCTTTTTGGACAGTAGCCAACCAATATACTTCTTCTTGTTTTTTCTAAACTTATTAAGATCGAAGACTTTTGCATAAAATTCCAGTTTCCCCAGTATTTCCAAGGTGAGCATTGTTCTTTGACATTTATAGCACTCTGAACAATTTATTTCATCTCTCCCTTCTATATAAGGATGAGTGCATACATCGAGATGTTCGAATGTTTGAGGGAATTCTGAGATTAGTTTGGTTCTTTCTATTCTGGAATATTTAAGTGCACTTACAAAAAAAGAGGTTGATTCTGTAGATAGGTTTGGAATTATTAGCATATCTAGATCTGCTATTTCCTTATTATTAAAAGCAAAATGATCGAAACGTGTACCAGAGGAATAATAATAATTCTTAAATAATTTCTGCAAAAGAAGTGCACAGGAAATGGTTCTAAGATTATAGGTTTCCTGAAATTTCATTTTTAAAATTTCGCTAAGATTAGAATCTACTGTAATAACTTCTCGGTTAACTTTTTCGGCAAATTGAGATACATTATTAAACCTTTCGTTGAAAATTTTCCTGGCCTTATCTCCTCCATTATCACCATGGGAGCCTACATTAAAAAAAGTGAAATATTCAATCAGATATGGACTTACTTCATCTTTATGATCAAAATAAGTAGCAAAGGAATCAATTCCGCAGGACAAACCAGTTCCTGCCGTGTTAGCTACATTAAAATCTGAAGTACATAAGGATGATGGAATAATTTTTATTCTTTTATAATTAGGATTAACTAAACAGAACGCATCTAATAAATAATGATTAAGACTGTAAAAAAGCCTGGCTGATATAGGACCTTTTAATTTGAGATCATGACCTGTTTTTAGACCTAAAAACAATAATCCAACAACAAAGGCATCAAGTTGTTCAACGATTAAATATTCTTTATACTTATTTGAAAAAGAATACCATAATTTTTTCTTATTAGCTTCAATTTCAAAGTCAACTGATAATATGACCTTATCATCTCTTTTTTCTAATTGGGGCTTATCAATGATTATCATATTAACCTATCAGCTGTTTTTCTATGGACCTATACTGCTTTTGCACCTCATTTTTAATATAATCCCTATCTAAAAAGGGTTTAATTCGCTCGGTATTATGCTCAATAGCCTTTTTTATAAACGCCGGGTCATTAATTGCTCTTACTATTAATTCTCTAATTTCGTTATAATTTTCAGGGTCATTAATCAAAAATCCATTTTTCTCATGACCTATTAATTCGGAGGTGGCGCCCCCCGGATCTGACTGAATAGGAAACGAATTCATAATTATCGACTCAAGTAGTGTATTAGGCAGACCATCTGAAATACTATTCCCAATTGAAATTTTTGCACTGCCCATTAGTTTTAAAACTTCTGTTTGAGTAAGGTTATACTTTACGTCAAAATTATCCCACTCCAACAATCCACTTTTTCTGGCAAATTCAAAAACTTCTTTATTTGCACCATAAACCGTGATCCTGTATTCCTTTAATTCAGATTTAATTCTAATTAAGCCTTCGAGCACCCTATTACACCTGCCCAATTTACCTTGATATCCCTTTATGATTATACCTTGCTTTTCTTTAAAGCTAGAGATAAATTTATCATATTCTTCTAAATTATACCCACCACCTGTAGGATAAGTGCCTAAATATTTACCCTTAAATCCAAAATCCTTAGCCAATAAATAATCTCGAGAACAATCGGCAAACATATAATCAATTTCGAGTAGGGTTTCTTTTATATTCTTCAAATCCCTATCGAAGTTTTGCCTGTAAAACAAATCATTTCCCCATGCCGAATAGACCCATTTAATATTTGGAAAATTTCGCATTACCGGCAAAATAGAGAAGGCAGCAGACTGTAGTACGAAAGAATGAACAATGTCTGGTTTAATTTCTTTAATTTTTTCTTCCAGAATAGATTTTAGATCCCTTTGATTAAGTTTATTTAGAAATTTATTTAGAACAGGAGCCTTAGATTTCAACAAATACCTTCCCGGATAATTCCATCTATTGCGCCAGCCCACAGTTTGTTCTACAAAATCTAAACTTTTCACGTAGGTATTAGAATCAAATACATCTATCCAATAAACCTCATGATCGGTATCTCTTAATTGTTCTGCCCATCTGAAAAAATGAATTGAAAACATGGATACCATTAGTATTCTCATAAAGTAATTGTGAAAATTAAATTATTACAGGATCTTTTATCTCCTTTCTTAAAAAGGCCATAATTCAAGTATTAAAAGCTAAAATAAATTAAAATGTTAGCTTTGGTTAAAATAAGAAAATAAATGATCAACATATTTAAAATTGGCCATTTACCCTATACGCCCTTTGATGAAAATTTTTCTAAGGACGACCTTTTGTATTTGAATAAAAAAGGAATAAAAATAACGAAGAATAAAAATAAGGCAGATATTTTTGTTGCCGGAAATCATCGAAGTCTTAAAAAGTTTATTTTAAAAAATCCCGGGAGGAAAAATTATCTTATTTGGGCTCAGGAACCCAGATTTTCAACCACCAGTTCCTCTATTTACTACCCTTTTTTAATTTTCCCTAAAGTAAATGTAATGAACATCTATACCGGCGATGTTTTTGGAAATAATGTAACTTATCAGGAAAAGAGATTTCTTAATAAACCTCAACTTGATCTTCTAAATAAAGACTTCGAACTTTCAAATAGAAAAGTAGCAGCATTAATGTCTTATTATAATGGAGGAAAAACAAGTAAATTGATAGTCGGCGGAAGTAATATAGATCTTATTAAAAAAAGGTCCGATATTGCTCACCACTTATTATCTGAAAATATGATAGATATTTATGGTCAGGGCTGGCCTAAAGGTATATCTATAGAAGATTCAAGGTTTACTGACAGGCATACTAGAAAGAAGGATATTTTAAAGAACTATAACTTTAATCTCTGCTTTGAAAATACGGTTTATCCTAAATATATCACAGAAAAAATTTGGGAAAGCATTGAAAACAACTGTCTTCCTATCTATTATGGCGGACCAAAAAGCTCGATCTATGAGATTTTCCCCAGGAAAAGTTTTATAGATTATTCAGAAATTGAAAATCCAGAGAAATTACTCGATTTTATTAAAAATATGAGTACTGAAGATTTCATTAATAGATTAAATAAGTGTATAAATGTTTACAATTCCTTTACAGAAAAACCTGAAAAATTTTGGAAAGAAACTCATAAGAAAATGCTCGATAACATCGTTAAAAAATGCAATGATATCCTTGCATCATAAAACTTCTACAAGAGCTAAGCAAAAAAATTTAGAATGCTTTGAGAGCTTTGGTATTCTAAAAATTAATTAATATGGACACAGTATCTCTATATTCTTCTAAGGTTTTTCACGTATTGAATCTAAAATTTCACTAAGATGATTTTTTGATAAATAATAATCTAAGTCTGTCCTATTTAGTTCGCATAAATCATTTTTCTTCCATTTAATATATAAGCTTTCAATAGTTAGAAACACTTTCTCTATATCATCAATCTCAGACCAGTAAAAATAATCATCACCCAGTAATCTTCTGCATTCACTTTTAGATGGACCAAGTAATAATATAGGCCTATTGGCATGTATGCAGTGTGGAAATTTCCCAGGCAAAAATGGACTCACCTCAGCCTTTGCTTCGAGAATTATATTTACAAAAGCTTGTTTTTGCAATGTATTCACCTGATCAAAAGCCATATAATCTTGACTTATTTCTATCTCCTTAGTAATTGAGGAAACCTTCTTTAGGTAGTCGGAATAGTGATTTTTACCGCCAATAAAAATCAATCGCGCGTGAGTTTTAGCTTCTGGATAGATCTTTAAAAACTTTTGAAAACCTTGAATTAAACCTTTAGGATCTCTTCCCCACAACAAATTTCCAGCATGAATTAAATTGAAATTCGATGGCTGAAAGAAAGAGGGATAGTCAATTGGTTTGTTAGTAGATTTATTTAACTGGTGTGGAATAACCACAGCCTTTTCCATATCGAAATTATAATGATCATGCATCCACTCTAGTAGCAGCTTACTGGGAAAGGCAATATATTTGGCGGTATTAAATACTTTATTTACGAATTTTATTTTTTGTTCCCATCCCGGCTCACTATAAGTATAAGGAGGTGGAAATATATGCATTGGATAAGGATCATGTATGTATGCTATCCATTTTTCATGAAATTCTGGCATTTTAAGAAGGGCGTGATGTGGCCTAAAACTTCCTCCCTGACTAAGGCTAAGAACCAGATCAGCATTAAAGTTATCCCTTCTTAATTCTGAAATAATACTATTGCGATCATTAAAAAGAGTAAAAGAAAAACCGAATTGGTTTTCAATATATTTATTTGAATTTAAACCTAAATATTTACGAGTATACCTTTCTATTCTGCTGATCAAAAAAGTTAAGTTCCTTCTGCGCTCTTTAATGTTAATACATTCAATATCCCCTATTTGAATTTCTTTCCTGGAATAATGATATACTTTCAACTCATAACCCACATTATGTAAATTTCGGATCAAGGCAACATTAGCCTTAGACCCACTACTATTTTCCACATCTATGGATTCTACAACGATTAAAATTTTTGCTGGTTTTTTATTTTTCATTCATCATTATTAAAAACTCAGCTATTCTTGCAGAGGCATGTCCGTCACCATATGGATTTTCATCAAGTCCCGTCCAGTCATTGTTCAATAAATAAAAAACTTTTTCCGTTATTTTATTTTCTGATGCTCCAGTTAAAAATGCAATTCCAGCATCTACACCTTCCATGCGTTCTGAAACTTCACGGGTAACAATTATTGGTTTATTAAAACTTGGTGCTTCCTCCTGGATACCTCCAGAATCGGAAATAATCAGATCAGAAATACTCAGCAACCATAATAAAACTGGATAATCTACAGGATCTATTAAATGAATACCGTCTACTTCTGCGAGATTTTTTAATACTGCATTTTGAACATTTGGGTTCAAATGAACCGGAAAAACTATTTGTATTTTTTTTGTTGAAACTATTTTTTTCAGGGCATTGCATATCTCCTCGAAGCCGTCACCAAAATTTTCTCTTCTATGACCAGTTACCAGAACTGTCTTTTTATCAGGATCTAATTTTTTCCTGATTTCCCGTGTCACACTATTTTTAGCAATACTATCTAATCTAGACTTTCCAAAATTTAAGGCATCAACAATAGTATTCCCGGTCAAAACTATTCTATCGTCCGGCACACCTTCCTTTAATAAATTTTGTCTTGAACTTAAGGTAGGAGCAAAATGAAAGTTAGCCAATCTACCAATTAACTGGCGATTGGCCTCTTCGGGATAAGGAGCCTGCAAATTATAAGTTCTCAATCCAGCTTCAATATGTCCTACGGGAATACCGCTATGAAAAGATGCTATAGAAGCCATTAATGCTGTGGTGGTATCACCCTGAACCAGAATAACATGAGGCTTTTCTTTCTGAAGTATTGTATTGAACTCCTTTAAAATAGAAGAGCTAAGAAGATTTAGATTCTGATTTTTAGTCATCAGATCCAGATCATAATCTGGCTTAATTTCAAAAAAACGGAGCACACCATCCAGCATTTCGCGATGCTGGGCTGTTATACATATTTTATGTGAAATACTTCGCTTCTTCAGCTCATGTATCACCGGAGCCATCTTAATTGCCTCTGGACGTGTACCAAAACAAATTAAAGTTTTCAAGCGTCGATTATTTTACCTTTTATAATAAAAAGAGGTCTAATTAACGGATAAAAATAGAATCCTGCCCTATACAATTGCTTGCGTGTACTAGAATAATTAGATTTTTTTAACACCAGTTTTATCATTCGCGTTGACCTAAAATAAAAACTCATCTGTAAAAAATGCTTTAAAAGATTTTGAGTTATTAAGTCTTTAGTCACTAAATTTTTGAATACCAAAATATAAGCTTCTATATGAGACTGAATCCTTATTTGGTTTCCACTCATATATTCTCCCGTATTAGAATTAGCATGCTTACGCCCATACATTAGTATTTTATTAATTAAGACTCCCTTAGAGTTATCAGATAAAATCCTGGAGTAAAGTTCCCATTCTTCAGCGTACATTAAATCTTCCTTAAACCGCTTATTTTCAAAACACCTTCTATTCCATAAAATCTGGCATGAATTAAAAGGAATTTCATTCAGGACTACTTTTTCGATCTTCTCTACACCTAAATATTCACGTGTTATGTTTGCATTATTATCGAAGTTGTAAAAAAACTCTCCTTGAAAAGTTTCCCTTTTAAATCTACTAAAATCGAACTCCCCTTTAGATAACTCTGAATGTGAAATTGCTAACAATTCTGGATGAGCGATATCGTCATCATCAAAAAACAATATATACTCTCCGGTAGCTATATCCAGACCATAATTTCGGCAACCGGGTAAACCTTTATTATAATTTTTAGGCCGCTGTTGGTATTTCAAGCGTGTATCAGCATTAAGAATTGGTTCAATCACGTCAAAAGTGTTATCACTCCCACCATCGTCGATGATCAAACAATTCCAGTTTTGAAAACTCTGCTTCTGGATAGATTTTAAAGTTTCAAGGATAAAATGAGCCCGGTTATACGTAGCCATTATAATCGTAACTTCTGGAATATTTCTAATCATATCAGGATAAGAATCTTTTTTTCAAATATCTAAAAGGTTTTAGTACTAAGCCCCCTAAGATATATTCTTTTGAATCTTTCAATTTTAAAAACTGGTTTCTTTCCTTTCTTAATGTCTTAGTATAGTTCTCGATCAATTTATCATAACTGGAAAGATACAAATGACGATTTTTTTTAAAAATATATTCCCATATTTCAAATTGAATCTGATTTGCTTTTTTTCGCATTGAAATATTCTTCTGCCTATAATTAAATAATGGTTCTTTAATGACATGTGCATATCCCCCCAACGCTAAAAGACGAATATAAAACTCCCAATCTTCGAAACCCTGAGTCATTTCCTCATCATAACCATCAATTTTCAAAAAATCATCTTTTCTAAATAATGCATTTCCGATCGCTGAATTTTGAAATAAGAAATTTTGAAGGTTCCCTCCTACCGGAGTGAAAATATCTATAGTTCCTGTCTGACTAAATCTTCTGGCCTCACAAGTTACAATTTTACAGTTTTCATTTGATCTTATAATATTAATTGCTTTTTCACCAAAGGAAGAGTCGAAATAATCATCACTATCCTGTACGATGATATATTCTCCATTAGCCTCTTGAATCCCCTTATTTCTTGCTGCACTTAATCCTTTATTGTCCTGTGTTATTATTAAGTCAATTTTTGATTTAAAACTTTTTATAATTCCCTTAGTTTCAAAATTTGAACCGTCATCTACGACAATAACCTCTTTATTTCCATAAGATTGAGAAATGGCAGAATCTATACTTTCTTCAATGAACAAAGGATCATTATAACACGGGATTACTATAGATAGTTTTTCTATCATTAAGAGTTCTTCTACTTATTTTAAATGCGTACCCAGTCTGGAGGTAATAAATCTAATGATTTTTGTTCCTGATCCATATCAGCAAACCATTTTTTTGGAGCTACAACTTTCTTTTCTGGATTTTTGTTAAGCCAGGCTGCCCACCAGCTAAATGAACTATTAGCAATTATATTATGATCACATAAGCTCATTAAATACATATCTTTCCAACTGTTCTCGTATAGATTGCCGGTCACAAATTTTTTTTCATACGGCAAATCTTTAAATTGGTTTTGAACCCATGCAATATCATCTGAAAAAAATACCAGGTTGAAATCTTTTATTGTTGCTGATAAATATTCAACTGCCTTCTTATAATATTCGACAGAGCAATTACCGTGAAAATCCTGGGTTTTTCTATTCTCTACATAATCTCCCCGCCTAATATGAACAGAAACAGAAGTTTTAGTAATAATTCTATTTTTAATTTCTTCATTTCTACTATCTAGTTTTTCATCAGGAAATTCATACAATTGCCTTATTTTACTTTCTGTCCCAGCAAAGTATTTGTAACTCTGAAAATATCCTTTTAAAAATATTGGCGCTTTCATGGTAAGCAGTTCTGGATCGAAGTTAAAGGATTTCTCCTTAAAGACTTTTGGATAATTCAGTCCCAATTTTCTATTTAGCCTGTTTTTTAATGAAGGATGTTTAAAAAAAATTTTTTCTTTTTCAGTTGCCAATTTAAATTGCAGGTCAAAAATCCCAACAGAAAAATACCTTGGAAAATTCTTTAAGTTTTGAGATGTTTCTTTATAAAAGTTAGTGTCAATAAATAATTCTGAGTCATTTTTTTCAGCTAAAATTTTTGCGAGTGCAAATTGAAACATTTGATTCCCTATACCTCCCAGAATTTCAATTATTACAGGTTTTTTTTTGCTCATAAATTTAAATTCAATAACTAGTAGAATTTTTATTTAATATACTTCTAATAAGCCTGATTGGCTTTAAGATTACCATCCCTAATCGATTAGATAATGAGTTTTCTATTCTAATTTTTTCCTTTTCGATTTTTTCCATCTGAGAAAAAAGATTCTGGATATTTTCACTATAGTTATTTACGAAAGTATCTTGATGTTTTAAATTAATATAGGTAAGCAAATCATATTTATGAGAAAAATTTGCAAAAGTATTTCTTGAGTTCTTCTTCAATCGATAATTAAAAAGAAATTCATCGATCACATAAACCTGCCAGCCTTTTTTGGTAATGGATATATTAAAATCCCAATCTTCATAACCATTGACCATTTTTTCATCATACCCTAAAACATCTTCCCATACTTTTTTTCTGAATAAAGAATTAGCCAGAACTCCATTCCTTATCAACATATCTTTTGCCTCCCCTCCCATAGAGATAATTTCACCGCTAATATTCTCACCCTGAAATATATGAGCATGGCAGGTTACTAATCCTACTTTTGCATCGTTTTCTAAAATATTTATACTTTTTTCAATAAAGTCTGGTTCAAAAAAATCATCGGCGTCCAAGGGAAGAATGAATTCTCCATTTGCAGAAGAAATACCTGTGTTTCTAGCTACACTTGTACCCTGATTCTCCTGGGTTATCAATAGGTCTATTTTTTGATCGAGTTCCCTAAGAATATTTTTGGTTTCATTATCAGACCCATCATCTATGACTATAATCTCCCTATTAGAATAAGTTTGATTTAAAATTGATTGAATAGCCTGCTCAATATATCGTCCATCATTATAACAGGGAATTATTATAGACACCAATCCTTTCATACCATTATCAATTAAAAAAGAGTTTCCCAAGGGACTTAATTTTGGGTGAATTAGAACAGTTGGAAATATAAGTCTTCTTTATTGAGGTAGAAAGTTTGTGGTAAACTTCATCGTTTAATTGCATTAGATTTTTTGCCACTTCCACCATTTCCTCAAAGTCGTTCACAATTAAATCTGTATGTTTTCCTAATCGTTCTTTCATAGCGCCTACATCAAAAGATAGAACCGGAACTCCGGCAGCCATTGCTTCCAATCCGGTTAAAGGTCCTGTCTCGAATTTTGATGTAATTAGAAAAAATGAGATATTCTTATAAAATAAATGAGTATTGGATGGAGAAATACTTCTTTTTAGTAATGTTATATTATTCCCTAAGCTATATTCTTCTATTAATTTCTCTAATTCTAGAACATAGTTATTATCCCCTTCTCCCTGAATAATCAAATTAGGATTAAAACCACTTAACGTTAAATTATATATGAGTAGAATTGCTTGTTCTATCCTTTTCTCTCTAGAAAACCTGGATAATAAACCAAAAGTAAAAGACCTGTTTGATTTAGATTGCAATAGACGTTCTTCATTGGCTATTATAATATCCTGTACAACTATATTATTACTATCAAGCATAGTATTGAAAAGATCCTTATGCCTGTAGCTCATAACAATATTCCATTTAATGGCTTTTAGATACTCTTTTTTCATCACCTTAAAATCCTGTTCCTCTATCATTGTATATTTAACCAAACATTTTTTAAGATCAAAATTTCGAAATATTGGGAAATAATATTTTTGAGAGGGTGAGGTAAGAACGTAGACATAGTCAAATCGTTTTAAGAATTGCAGCTTCCAATACATATCCTCAATGAAAGAATACTTTATATTAAAAACTCGCCTTAAAAAGGTGTTGATTTTTTTTATAAGTGGCTTTTTAAAAAAATCAGGATAGGTAATAAATTTTATATTTTGAGCTACAATTAGATCCTGAAAATTCTGTAACTCTGGTTTGTAAGGAGAAAATATCTCAATTTTTTGAAACTGTCCTGAGCCTGCCAGTTCTTGTGCAGTAATAAGCGTTTCTATTTCTGTTCCGCCAACGGTTACTAAAAATGGGGTGGTTATTAATAATTTCATTATCTTATTTCAGACACTTAATCCAAATTTTGGAATATATTTTTCTGCAAGAAAAGATTATCCTAAATAAATTTAAAGCATCATAGGCCATAAGTCTGATTTAAAATTTCTTTAATAATCCCAGTCTTACTAATAAATTTATTTTTCGAGATTTTTTTAGGTTTTCCACTAGAAACTTAAGATCGTTTAATTCTTCAACCTCCTTTAAAAACGCCTTAAAATGATCTTGAATTACTTTTTCTCTTTCCGCAAGAATCAATGATTCATTTTCAGCTAAAGCACTTATCCCTTCTGAATTGACAATGCTTAGTTGAAGATCAACTTTTTTATAAGTACAGTTCTCCTTAAACAGTGATATAATCAAAAATTTCCAATCAGATACAATTTTCAAAGTTTCGTCATACTTACCTGCCTTATAAAATAATTCCTTTCTTATAAAAACCGATTGATGACATACAGTTCCGTATAGCAAATCTGAAAATCGTAATTGCTGTGGATATTCTATTAATTTAAGTTGATCCTTTTCCTCTACAAGCACATTAAAATAAATTATCTCTTCATGTGCTAAATGTCCATAACTTTCTTCAAGAATATCATTTGTATTCAAGAGATCACCACTATTTAAGAATAATAAATATCGGCCAGTGGACATTTCAATCCCTTTGTTCATGGCATTATAAATTCCACTATCGGGTTCACTAACCCAACGATCTATCTTCTCATTATGACTTTCAATTAGCTTTTTACTCCCATCTGAAGAGGCACCATCAATAACTATAAATTCAAATTCCTGCCAGGTTTGTTCAAAAACACTTTTCAACGTCCTCTCCAAACCTTTTACATCATTGAGGTTTACCGTAATAATAGATATTAATGGTCTTCTAGGCATCTAACTTAGAAATTTTTTACGATACACTTTCCTTATCCCCTCTTGAAGTTTAATACTGTATTTCCAGCCCAGATCTTCTATTAAAGAAACATCTAACAGTTTTCTTGGAGTGCCATCAGGTTTATCTACGTTCCAAACAAGCTTCCCCTCAAAACCGGTGATCTCTTTAACAAGTTCAGCAAGCTCTTTAATGGAGATATCTTTGCCTGTACCTACATTAACACTAATATTACCTTCAAAAGTTAACATTAAATGATAGCAGGCTCCTGCCAGGTCATCTACATGTAGAAACTCCCTTCTGGGATTTCCACTACCCCACAGTTCGACAGTTTCTAATTTGCCCGTTGAATCCATTTTTTGTTTAGCCTCATGAAATTTACGCAATAAGGCAGGAAGCACATGAGATTCTTGTAGATCGTAGTTATCGTTAGGACCATACAGATTGGTAGGCATAACCGAAATAAACTTGCAGCCATACTGCCGGTTATAATTCTCGCACATTTTAACCCCTGCTATTTTAGCAATCGCGTAAGGCTCGTTAGTAGGTTCCAGCTTCCCACTAAGCAGATATTCCTCCTTTATTGGCTGTGGAGCTAATTTTGGATAGATACAGGAAGAAGCCAGGAATAAAAGTTTTTTTACTCCATGAACATAACTCTGATGGATCACATTATTTTGTATCATCAGGTTTTCGTAAAGAAATTGTGCCCGGTAAGTATTATTAGCTTCTATCCCTCCCACTTTGGCTGCAGCCAGGAAAACATATTCAGGTTTTTCCTGTTCAAAGAAAGAGACAACCTCTTTCTGATCGATCAGATCCAGCTCCTTTGAAGTCCTTAAAACCAGATTGGTAAAACCTTCTGCCTCCAGCTGGCGCAACAAGGCAGAGCCCACCATTCCACGATGTCCCGCAACATATATTTTCGAATCTTTATTCAACCTATTATTTTTCTATTCACAATACACTCTCCACTCTTCACTTACTCATTATAATTCAAAGTGTCATGACCTCCATCCCTCAAGTACTTTTCTTTTTGAAAGAGTTTCAAATCAGACTTTATCATTTCTCTTACCAGGTCCTCCAAGCTATATACAGGTGACCAGCCCAGTTTTTCCCTGCATTTAGATGCATCCCCAATTAACAGGTCCACTTCGGTTGGTCGGTGATAATCTGGGTCTATTTTAAGCACACAATTTCCTTCCGCAAGCTGAAATTCAGGATTGGAGCATGACGTCACTTTTGCAATTTCCTCAATTCCCTGTCCTTCAAACTTAAGTTCAATTCCAAGTTCAGAAAATGCCATCTTTACGAAATCTCTTACCGAAGTAGTTACTCCTGTGGCAATCACGTAATCATCTGGCTCTTCCTGTTGCAGCATTAACCACATGGCTCTTATATAGTCCCTAGCATGCCCCCAATCCCGGCGGGCATCAAGATTCCCTAAATACAGGGTGTCCTGCATCCCTAAAGCAATTCGGGTCGCTGCTCGCGTGATCTTTCTGGTAACAAATGTTTCTCCCCTTAATGGAGATTCATGATTAAATAAAATTCCGTTACAGGCGTACATATTATAGGCTTCACGGTAATTCACGGTCATCCAATAGGCATATAATTTAGCTACTCCATAAGGACTTCTAGGATAGAACGGCGTTTTTTCATTTTGCGGAACTTCCTGTACCTTCCCATACAACTCTGAAGTTGAAGCCTGGTAGATCTTTGTTTTTTCGGTAAGCCCAAGTAATCGAACTGCTTCCAGAATCCTAAGCGTACCCAGCCCGTCAACATTTCCGGTATACTCGGGGGTTTCGAAGCTTACTTTTACATGGGACATTGCTCCCAGGTTATAGATCTCATCTGGTTGTACTTCCTGAATGATACGGGTAAGATTCATAGAATCACTTAGATCACCATAATGAAGTTTAAATCTAATATTTTTTTCGTGAGGATCCTGGTACAGATGGTCAACTCTATCCGTATTAAAAGAGGAACTCCTCCTTTTAATACCATGAACTTCATATCCTTTGTCCAGTAGAAATTCTGCCAGGTAAGCTCCATCCTGTCCTGTAATTCCGGTTATCAGTGCTTTTTTAATTTTACGAATATCATTCATATTTAAACCTTTGATAAAGTTTCATATACTTTATTAATTTTTAACCCTGCATTATTAAATCTTAATTTTTCTGCCTGAATTTTTATTCTACTTAAATTTAATTCCCTGTATTGATCATCACTCCAGATTAGGTTTATTTTTTGAGCCATGTCCTCCACATCCTGCGGGTCAAAAGTGAACCTATCATCCTCGATAGTTTCAGGTAACGAAGTTACATTAGAACAAATCACTGGCACGTTTAATAAAATACTTTCCATAAGCGGAAAGCTTCCGGCTTCATATAAAGTTGGAACAATAACGGCACGACAAGTCTTATATAATTTCAATAACTCTTCATCTGAAACTATACCCAAAAATCTTACCTGGTTCGAAAGATTATTTTTCTCAATCACAGGTAAAATGTCATTATGGAAATGATCAGTTAAATTACCTGTGCAGATTAGTTGGATTTCAGGAGCATTCAGATATTTCAGAGCTTCTATTAATTTTAAATGATTTTTATGCTCCCATGATGATGCGGGGTATAAAATAAAGTTCGTGGGAAGCTCGTACTTCTCATTAAGTTTAACTAGGTCGATATTTTCTATTTTTTCAAACCACAATTTTTGCATGTCCAGCAATATTGTATGCACCTTTTCTTCATGCTTATTAAAATATTTAATAATATCCTTTTTTACATGATTATAACTTACTATTACGGCATCCGCCTCGTCAATCGATTTTTTGTAATTGACGGCACGCTGGGCTCTTTGTGCCGAAGTAAAAAATTCAGGAAAATGTAGTTCCTGAACATCGTGTAAGGTGGTAATACTTTTTACACCATCCTTTTTTATATTAACCTGATAAGGGCTATGAATAATATCAATATTCAAATTTTTAACCAGCCAATCATACATGTCTTCTCTATAAAACCTCTTTTTTATTTTAACTCGCTTATACAGTTTATTTAAAAAGGTATGAAAAAAGGTTTCTGCGCGGACGTATAAAAGATTGGGTGGTTTTGGATGATGAAAATTAGGGTATTTATCAATTATTTCAATAATGGCTGGATCGGGATTATGGCAAAAAATGAAAAAATCATGAGATAAATTACTATCTGCTAGGATTTTTATCAAAGCGATAGAATATTGATAAACCCCCCATATGCTTTATTTATTTGTGGAATGTTTATTAATATATTACTCATTTATTGTTTTCGGTTTGTTATGAATTTTTTGAACGGGGTTGCCTACATATATCCCTGGTTCTTCTATAGAGTTTATTACAACAGAATTAGAACCAACGGTAACTCCATCACAAATAGAAATCTGATCATTTATAACTGCTCCGGCTCCTATAAAACAACCATTCCCAATCTTTACCCTACCGCATATGATAGAGCCTACAGAAATATGATTATGGGAGCCAATTTGTACTTCATGTTCCAGAATGGCTCCTGTATTTATTATATTATTATCCCCTATTTCTGCATTAGCATTTATCAGTACATTTCCAAATATTAAATTGGATGCACCTATTATTGAAGAACTTTCAAGAAAACACCGGGAGTGAAATATATTACCGGAATAGATCTGTTTCGAAAAATTATTAAATAATTCCTTTCTTATCATATTATCTCCAACAGCAAGAACTACCTTATAACTACCAATATAATCTTGAATCTTACCAACCAGTTTTACTGAATTTATTACCTCATTCTCCTCTTCTTTATAAGAATCATCATAAATCCCGTCCACTTCAAAACCCTGATCTTTCAAAAGAGCTATTACAGATCTACTATGCCCTCCGGAACCAATAACAGAAAATTTATTATCCATTTTTTAAATTTTGATAAGAAAACATATAACCTACTATCTCTTGAATATCTGTCTTTTTAAGACCTGGATAGCTAGGAAGATTTATCCCTCTTCGAGCCAAGGCTTCAGCTGCCTTATGCTTCTCATATTTTTGTGCATAAATCGGCATAGTATGTACAGGATAAAACATGGGTCGGGTTTCAATTCCGTTATTTAGTAAGTATTCTTTCAATTCACGCCTGTCAACATCCATCGGCAGCAAAATAGTACACATCCAGTAAGAGTGAACAACATTTTTGGTTTCAATATGAAATTCAAAATTACTTTCTTTGAATTCCTCTCGGTACCATTTAGCAATTTCTATTTTTTTCTCAATTATAGAGTTTATACGTTCTAACTGGGCAAGGCCAATGGCGGCACATATATTCGTCATCCGGTAATTATAACCAATAGCATCATGCCAGTATTCTCTATATTTTGCAAGCCCCTGACCTTTTAAATGAATGATTCGCTCATAAAGAGTTTCATCATTTGTCGTTACCATACCTCCTTCACCGGTGGTAATGGTTTTATTTCCGTAAAAGCTGAACGTAGCAACATCCCCAAAGACCCCAACGTGCTTTCCATCATATTGTGAACCAATGGCCTCTGCGCAATCTTCTACCAGAAATAGACCATGCTTTTCACATATTTCAACCAGACTTTTCATTTCACAGGGATGACCATATAAATGAACACAAAGAACTGCTTTAGTTTTCGAGGTGATTTTAGTTATAACATCTTCAGGGTCTATTTGCCAGGTGCTTTCTAAAGAATCTACAAAAACAGGTTTGGCGCCGGTGTAGGTTATAGCATTTACTGAAGCTACGTAAGTAAGCGTAGGCACAATTACTTCATCCCCCTCTCCTATACCCAATGCTTCAAGAGCCAGATGTAAGGCTACTGTGCCATTGCAAACACCGGCTGCATGATTAGAACCTATATATTTTGCGAAATCCTTTTCAAATTTATCAATAAACTTACCTTTACCCGAGATCCATGTAGAATCTAAACATTCATTCACATATTTCTTTTCATTACCATTTAAGCTGGGCTGGTAAACTGGATATTTTAATTCTCCCATTATATTTTTTCTATTTGGTTGGTTTCTGTATTATAAATGGGCATATCCCTTATTACATCAATTCTGTCTCCTGCTCTTTTATAATTTAATTTACCGTTTTCATCCCTGGACTCCCGAAATTTAGATTCTATATATCCAGTTTCCGGATCCAAAATTTTTAAATCCTTACAATATCCTTTTTTCACAAAATATGCATTGTTACCGGCGCTATTGCAACCAATAAAATCATATCCTTTTTTTTCAGCCAAATCACACAATGCCTTTAGTGAAGCTCCAGCATACAAACCGCTATAATGTGCTTTAAATCTATAAAAATCATCTGAATAAGGTATTGTTATAGCTCTTTTACTTCCAAACACACTATTGTATTCAACAATCATTATAATGGGATCTACAACCTCTAAAGCTTTCCAGATCCAGTAATCATTCCCATCAATATCTATATGTAATATTCCAATCTCACCTTCAATACCTTCTTCCTTTATTATTTCATTAATATTTTCAGCCGTTATAAAGGCGTTTTTCACTCTTAAATCATATTTCCAGAATATTTCGTCTTTCTTTATTTTTAAGATATTTTCTGAACTCCCATCCAGAACGAGACCAGACCAATTATCATTAACTAATAAAAATCTGGTATTAGCTTCCTGATAATCTTCCACGCCAAATTCTATAAATGATTTATTTTCAATTGAAAGATGATTGATAAGATACTGAATGATTCCATCATCTCCCCACTGAGAAAAAACCTTAAATTCAGCATCGTTTAAGGTTTCTATATTTTTCTCTTTTAATAGTGAAGACCAAATTTTACCATTCTGGATTAATATTTTATTATTAAGGTTTCCATTATTAGCAACGCCTAGAGTAATATCCCTTAAACTCTGAGATATATATTTCCTCATCTTTCTTTTGATTTTTTCAATCATTACTATCAATCAAATTAAGCATTTCTAATATTTTCTAAATTTTAAAAATAGGTTCAATTTTTTCTTGAATAACCCTAATCTTGATTCCTTTGTATTTTTTTTATTAAAACTATCAGCTATAATTTTAATAATTGAACGTTTAAGTTTTACTTCGGTATGTACAACATTTATATTTTTTAGGCTATGTGGATTTTTTGAGAAGTATTGATCTGTACCGCAATGAACACCACTATTGTCAAACCCAATATTACTAACTAATGATAAATTGGGATAAAAAAAGTACGCATTCTCCAAAAACATAGATACATAGTAGCGGATTGCCCAGGAATCGACTCTTCCTTCAATTTGATCTTTTAGCATTGAATAAAATTCAATTCCTCCAAAATCTAGTTCCTTTTGAATGCCTTTAGATTCGATTTCCGCCAATAGCTTTTTACCATCAAAATTTACTTTATCCCAACGGTCTTTCCATGTGGCATAACTCCAGGAACAAGCAATTGGTAAAAAATAGGTAGAATCTTTAATTCTTTTAGTAGAAGGATACTTAAAGCCAGAAACTCCGAAAACCTTTTTTTCATACTCATAGACTTCGAGAGCTTCATTCATAAACTGCAAGAAATATTTACCTGTTAAAATATCATCTTCTAAAACGATCACTTTGCCGTACTTATTGATAATTTCTGAGACACCTGAAATTATTGAATTTGCTAATCCTAAATTATCTGACCTTTCAATAACTCTTACATCTCCACACCAGGATCTTTCATTTATTAAATCTCGAATTTCCCTAATTTTATTTAAATCCACCTGGTTTGCATCTTCTTTTGGTCCATCACTGTAGATATATAAAATACTTTCATCAGCAAGTAAATTAGAACTTAATGCATTTAAAGTTTGTCGCGTATGCCAGGGACGGTTATAAACAAATAATAAAATCGGAGCCAACATAATGGTTTTCTAATATTAAAAATTTGTAATTTCCTTATAACGAGAAGAACCAATAATTAAAATGCTTTTTATACCATGATATTCAGCTTTGTGAAATTCCATCCCTTTTTTCTGAAGTTCTTTAAAAATCAAATTGGCGGTTTCTTTCTCACCCACTCTATCATAATCATCCAATAATAATAAGAAATCGTCTTCTGCCTCTAGTCTTCTAACAATCTTAAATGCATCATATCTGGAAAATTTTTTACTCCCGTGAGGTCCATCAATAAAATAAAAATCAAATTTTTGATTCGTTCCTTTACCTAGCGATTTATAAACCTTTACATTATTATCTCTCACTATTTCTTTTTTTAAAGGAGAAATTATTATTTCAGAGTTTTTAGAAAGATTAAATTTAGTTAAGAAATCATCTTTCCAAGTTTCATCTTGCTCTATCACCAAATGCATAGAATCTTTTAGATAATTTTTTATAAATACGGAAATAAACTTACTTGATTCTCCTAATCCTAATTCTAATATTTTTTTTGGTTTATAGTCATTTAATATCCTAAATAAAATATAAAATAGAGTGTAGTTTCCAGCCCATCTCCCCACGTTTAACGGAAGATTTACCAGTTCCGTTCTGCCTTTAATAGCATCGTGAAATATATGCGCCCATATAAGTTCTTTATTTTGCAGAATTATCTCGCTATTTTGCTCTATAATCTTTTTATTTTGAGCCTTATTAAATTTCACAAGATTTTTTAATCTACTAATTATCATAATCTAAATATAATTTGAACTATCCAGAAATAATTGAAAACTTATGGTGGGTTAAAAAATTTCCCTGGGTGGAGTCCACTATTTTCCCTGTGTTAAAATAATCTCCAAATTCAACTTCAAATCCTCCGGCATTAATGATCCAATCTGCAATATTTTGATCAATACTCGAAAATAGAGTAAAGTAATACTGTCCACCTTGCAAAGGTAATTTTGGTATTATTATTTTAATAATTTTGAACTCCATAGGTTTGAATTCAATATCTAAGTTTGTCAGTGTATTATCTAAAAGGGTAATTCGCCTTGATTGATTATCATCAATACCTACCGAAATTCTTACATTACTTATTTTTTTTCTGGTAGTGTTGATGATCTCAATATTCATATGACAATTCCTACCAGATTGCAAGGCATTTGTTTCTCTACCATTTTCATTTTCGAAAGAAAAACGAAGAAACTTTAACATCCCATTGCCTTTTCTATCTAACCTTTCGTTTAAATCCTTAGAGGTAGTAGTATTTCTGAATTTCTCCAAGTAATAATTAATCACGTCATCAGTAAAACCAATTTTTTCATTCAACCCATTTCTTAAAAGCATTACTCTTGTACATAGATTCTGAATACTTGCCATATTATGACTAACAAATAACACCGTCCTGCCTTCACCGGTAGAAAGGTCCTGCATTTTACCTATGGCTTTTTTCTGGAATTCGGCATCACCTACCGCAAGTACCTCATCTACTACCAGTATCTCCGGCTCCAGGTGTGCGGCAACGGCAAATCCCAGTCGTACGGTCATTCCGCTACTATAACGTTTAACCGGTGTATCTATATACTTTTCACAACCGGAGAAAGCGATGATCTCTTCCAGTTTATTTTTTATTTCCATCCTGGTCATTCCCAAAACGGCTCCATTCATAAATATATTCTCTCTACCGGTAAGCTCAGGATGAAATCCTGTTCCTATCTCCAAAAGTGAAGCAATACGGCCTTTGGTTTTTATAGTTCCCGTAGTGGGTGAGGTGACCCTGGAAAGGAGTTTAAGCAGGGTTGATTTACCGGCGCCATTTTTACCAATGATTCCCAGTACTTCTCCCTGTTTTACATCAAAATTAATATCTCGTAACGCCCATACATAATCTTCATTCGCCAGGCTGTTGCGTTCATTAACCGCTCCTACCTTTAAAAAAGGATCTTCTTTTCCTCGTATACCATACCACCATCTCTTTAGATCATCCCCCAGTGTACCAGTACCAACGGTACCAAGGCGGTATTGCTTGGAAATGTTTTCAGCTTTTAAAATTATACTCATTGCAAAGGTTCTTTATATACTATAAGCTGGCTCCTGGTAAGATAAGTATTTATTAGCAGGGGAATATTCTGCTCGGCTTTAAAAGCCCATCTACGGTATCTAATATTATGTTTACCCCTTGGAATAAGTCTGTTGAATCTCTCAAGAGTACCTACAGGTTTTATCTTAACAAATTTAAAGAATGCTGTACCCACATTTTTAAAGTGTAAAGAACTAAAACTTCTATCGGGATGAGGATCATTCTCTTTCCATTCTATAAACTTCTTCCTGTTCAACTTTGAAGGTCTTCCCTTTACAGGGATCATCCACCTAATTTCATCCAGTATCCTACTATTTACCGCCGGTTCAAAAAAGCGTGCTTCTCCCTCAGGTTTTAATAGACGAGCAGTTTCTCTTAAAAATTCTTTTTCCTCTGGTAGAGTTAAATGATGTAAAAATGCTTTTCCCACTACAAAATCAAACTTTCCGGCTTCAAGATTATTTTTGAGAAAATCGCCTTTCACAAATTTTATGGGATACTTAAATTCCCAGGCCTGGTTTAATTTATTGATAATCTCCCCACTAGCCTCGGCAATATCATTGGCATAAACTTCTGCACCCAGTCCCGCCATCATTGCGGCATTTACACAATCTCCACATCCCATTTCCATTACTTTCTTATCCTCAAGTCTATCCTTAAAGCCATCCTGATAAAGAGCATGCCAGCTGGTTTCTGTAGCACAGGCACCATCAAGAAAACTATCCAAATCTTTTAACCAGATCAAAATATTCCTAATAGAATAATCGGCATATAATTTATTATAATGCTGCCGGTTCTTTTCTTTATTATCTCTTGAAACCCTATCCATTAACTGTTAATATTACTATTTCTGAACGGGCAATTATTAATAAGGCCGTTTCTTAGTTCTTTAATCCGGTCTGAATCTGGCAAAACCTGATCTTTTTCAAAACAATCTAATAAATCGTCTATCTTCATCCCATAACGATATTTTGGAATTTTATAATTGTAAATATCTACCGACTTAAAATAATCCTTGTATTTAATGTTGTCTCCAAAAACTTTATCGGAGAACTGCATCCATATAGCCGGGATTCCATAAGTATGTGGTACGATAACCCCATGCAGGGAAGAGGAGATGATCTTTTCACAGGCCAGGATGTCATCAGTAGTTTTTTCAATGTCCAGCGTCATCATATCTATTATCTTAACTCTCTCCACGTTTTGATATTCGGCTGAGATCTTTTTAAAATCTACGTAATGAGGAATAATCCCCAATTCATATTTCTTTTCAATTTTGGGTGCATAGAAATCGGGCAATAAAACTGCCGGATCTCCATATACCTCGGGGCAGTCTAATCCCTGTTCTATTAAATATTTTCTGGTTTCTGGTCCTCTAACCGCATAAAACTTTGAATTTGCAATTTTAAGCTTTCGGTCTACAATACCACTACCCCATACTATACTATCGCTGGTAGCCTGAGCTAGAATACTTCCTGCAGCAAGATAATGAGTTTTGTTTAGTTTATACCAGGCCTTCTTTTTAGGGTGCACCCATTTAACGGGTCTTCCTGATATCTTTTCTACTAGATATTTGGAAAGCAAATCTCCATAATTCTCTCTTTGCTTGCCCATAAGTCGGATTTCGCTCCACCAGAAAAGAGGTATGTCCTTGGCTCTAGCCATATTGAATTTTTTGTTTGTTGTTTGCCCGCTATAACTTTATTATAGGGAGGTCTGTTGTCTAAAAATAATTTTAGAAATCCTTCTTTTAAAGAATACAGTGAACTTCCCACCCGTTTTTCACATTTCACTCTTCATTATTCACTCCTCACTATTCACTTTTCACTCCTCACTCTTCACCCTTCACTCTTCACTATTAAACAGTATCGATAAAATTCTTTTCTGTTCTATTAAATATGATAAGTCCAAAAAGGAATAATACTATTGAAATGATAAGGGTATAAAAGAATCCCGACCAGGTAAAAATACCGGTATCAAGGATCATATATCTAAAGCCCTCGATGATCTGAGTCAGGGGATTATATTTAACCACCCATGCCCAGTCCGGCATTTTCTCGGAAACTTCGCTTAGAGGATAAGGCACCGCCGAAAAATAAACGAGCAGTGAAGTCGCAAATCCCACCAAAACGCTTAAGTCCCTATACTTAGTTGTAAATGCTGAAATAGTCATTCCTAACCCCAGTCCTAAAAGAGCCATCATTAAAACATATACGGGAAATAAGAGAAGGTTTGAATTCGGGCTTATCTCTGTTCCGCTCCATATCACATATAAATAAACAATGAAAAGCACTCCCATTTGTATCCCAAATTTAAACAGGTTGGTGATCACATTAGATAATGGCATAATAACCCTTGGAAAATAGACTTTACCAAAAATACCGGCATTTGCCCGAAAGGTATCAGAGGTTCCAGTGAAACACTGGCTAAAATAATTCCAGGCCGTAATCCCTGCAAGATTAAAAAGAAATGGAGGTACATCTCCCGTGGGAATATTAGCGATATTATTAAAAACAAGGGTAAAAGTGATCGCCGTAAACATGGGTTGGATAAAATACCAGAGAGGCCCTAAAATGGTCTGCTTATAAACAGTTACAATATTTCGCTTAACGAAAAGTATTAGTAAATCCTGGTACCGCCAGATCTCCCTGAAATTAAGGTCGATCAGCTTCCGCTTTGGAGTGATCTCGTATAGCCAATCTTTGTTATTCGCTTCGCTCATTCTTTCTAGTGAATCGTGATTAGTGATTAGTGATTAGATTTTTTATTAATATAATTTCTAAAACCTATAATCAATTTGCGAACTTCTGTTATTTGCTTAAAAATGGAATCTGCAGTAGAAATAAAATTAAGGCGTAAAGCAATTTCCACTTGCGTTTCTACTTCTGCAAGTGAACCTAAAGCTACGTTCAGAAAATATAGTAATTCTTTATCACTATTACGACCAGCTCCCTCGGCGATATTAGATGAAATTGAAACCGAAGCCCGCCTAATTTGATTTGTTAATCCATAAATCTCAGAAGCTGGAAATTCAGCAGAAATTTTGTAGATAGTTTCAACCAGTTCAATACTCTTCTTCCAAACATCCAACTCCTTATGATCCATATAACCTTCTATTCACTACTACTCACGAAAAAACACCATTCAACCTTCACTCTCCACTTTTCACTTTTCACTATTCACCATTCACTAAAAAACTCTATTCAAAATTCCTCATAAATTTCCTCCATGAATCCTTGAGCTGAGACATGCGAGAAGGTGCAGCTCCATAATAACCTTTAGCATAACGATTATAACCATATCCATAACCGTAACCATATCCGTAACCATAGCCATAACCATATTTCGCACTATGCACAAAATGGTTTAAAACAAAACTGATATTCTTGATCTCTCCCTTATCGTATTTTTGATTGATGGTTTCCAACATCCCTCTTTTGGTATAATCCTGCCGTATCATATATAAAGTTGCATCGGCATGCTTAACTAAATTAAGTGCATCAGCTACCATCCCAATTGGAGGAGTATCCAGAATTATGTAATCATAATCCTGCTTAAGATCTTCAATTAACTTATCCATTTTCTCTGATAGAAGCAATTCAGAAGGATTAGGCGGCACAGGTCCTGAGGTAATTACATCTAAATACGGGATTTTACTTTTTTGCACGATCTCCTCAGCCGAGGCCTGGTCTATTAAATAGTTAACGATACCCAGATCATTATTCAACTGAAAATCATCAAATATCTTAGGTTTTCTAAGATCCACCCCTACCAGCACGGTCTTCTTTTCGCTTAATGCAAATACCGTGGCTAGATTCATGGCACAAAAGGTTTTTCCTTCACCCGATACAGAAGAGGTGATCATTACTGTTTTTGAGCCTGTAACACCCTGTCTCTTATACATAAATTGTAAACTGGATCTTAAACCTCTGAAACTTTCTGCAATAGATGATTTTGGAGAATTAAATACAGCCAGATTTCCATCCATTTTATTTTTACCTATCAACCCCAATATTGGTATAGGGGACAACCTGGTAATTTCCTGAGCATTATGAACATTGGTATTTAGAAATACTAATAGGAAAACGAAAGTCAATGGTATTAAACCTCCAACCATCACGGCCATTACATAATTTAACTGGGTATCTGGCCCAATTCTTCCACCACCGGTATCTTTCGCTTTATCAATAACTAAAACATCACTTACATTTGCTGCTTTAATAAGTCCTGCTTCACTTCGTTTCTCCAGGAACATATTATAGGTACGTTCATTAATAGCATATTTTCTTTGAATTTTAAGTAAGTCCTGCTCTTCCTGAGGGAGTTTCCGTACCTCCTGTTCAAATCTGGAAATTTGAGAGTTTACATCGGCTAATTCTGACCTTATAAGACCTTTAGACGAACTAATGTTCTCTAAAAGAATGGATTTAATTGTATTAATTTGACGATCTATATCATCAAATACCGGTGAATTTTCTTTTAAAGTATATTGATAGTTACTGCGCTCTTCGGCAAGTTGAATGATCTTAGAGACGCCAGATGCAATGCTTCCTTCTGAAATACCGGCTACCGAAGGAGCTGGCACATTGGAATAATCTTCTCTTGTTTGAAGATAATCTTCTAAATTATCATAGTAGGCTAATTGTCTTCTAATTGTTTCCTTACGAGCATCAAGGTTGGATAACTTTCCTGTCAACTCTGAACTTTCCGCAGAAATATCTAATATGGTATTGCTATTGCGAAAATTATTCAGCTCATCCTGAACTTCTTTTAATTGCTCAGCCTGCACTGCCAGACTACTATCTATAAACCGAATGGTTTTGGTTGCAAATAGATTTTTTCGCTCCAGCATATTTTTACTCAATACAGCCACTGAGCCATTCAGATAATCTACCAGTCTGGATTTATTCAGACCAACCTGACTCAGATTTAATACAGAAGATCCATTGGATTGAGGCTGGATATTAACCCCGCGATATCTCCCTACTGCACCATTAAAATTTAAAAAACTTATATAATATACTTTTCCTGCTTGCAAGGCATTCGTGGTCCTTTCCAAATATCCGGTAAAAAAAGGAAGGTTTAAATATTCCCCGATTTTAAAGTTTCTGTCAAATTCTCTGGCCTCTACAGTTCTATTATCAGTTTCCTGAGTTTGATAATTGGTTCTTGACAAATTAGCAGGCACTTGAGTCTTCAAATTAAACCTGAGCTCATCTATCATTTTTATTTCCAGCGTTACGTTATTTGCCTGAAAAGCAGCACTGTCCGCGATTATTTTAAAAGGTGCTTTTCCGTAAGCATCTACCCGCTGATACTCTCCATCTTCCAGATAATTTATATAAAACTGTAATTCTTCAACCACTGCTTCATTATGTGATCTTGACCTTAAGATCGTCATGGCAGTATTTACCTTATCTGAAGTCCCTCCCCAGTTAAAAGTTAAACTGGTATTGGAAGTGAAAAACGGATTTTGATCATCTTTAATGGATATAGTATTACCCAGCTGATACACCGGTAATTTTCTAACATTATTATAATATGCAACAGCTAAGCTTATACCAACAGATAAAAGGATTAGTTTCCAGTAACTAATAATCTTTAAGATAAAACCCTTAAAATCAAAGGTAGAACCTACGTCTGATATATGATCATCTTCGTGCGCCATTACCTTGTTGTTAAGAAATAAATTGAAGTCGCCAGGGTAACCAAACTAACCACAGTTCTAAAAACTTCGAGTCCTGTAGTACCCAAACCTAAAGCCTTTCTAGGCAAAGGATTTACCACGATCATATCATTTGGCTGAATATAATAATAGGGATTGCTTAAAGCATCAATATTGGTAACATCTATGGTATGCACTTCTTCTCCCTGCGGATATTGCCTGATGATCTGTACATTTTCCCTGTCTCCATAATCTGAAATTCCTCCAGCATTGGCGATAGCCTCCATAATAGATACCTGTTCTTTATAGATCACCTGGCTTCCCTGCCCTATTTCTCCCAGTGTAGTGTATCGTATACCAGCAAGTTTTACGGTCACGAATATATTTGCCTCTTCTTTAAAATATTCTTCGAGTAACTTTTTCTCTATTCTTTCTCGCACTTCTTTTTCGGTAAATCCTAAAACGTTGATCTCTCCCATCGTGGGTACCCGAATATTTCCATGATCATCTACGGTAAACCCATCAAAATATACTGCTTCTTCAGTAGTTGCGTTTGGATTCTCACTACCTATGGGATTGAACATCCCAACAATATCCTGATCAAGAGCTTTCACTCTAATACTTAAAAGGTCACCTGTTTGGATACGGTAAGGTTTGCGCAATCGCTGTACCTGGATGATACTATCTACATCACCTTCATATTCTTGAAGGTAAGACATCTGCTTGGTAGATACGCATGAGGTTAAGGCTAGTATTGCAGCGAATAAAAACAAAAAGGATTTAAATCGCATAGAGGGCTTCACATTGTTTTAACAAATATAGTTTTTACAGGCAAATAATAAAATAAAGTCCGAATTTTATCTGAAAACACTTTTTACTAAAGTATGCAATTATGAAATCATCGTAACTTTAGAAAATATTTATCATTTCGAAGAAACAGAGCAATTCAGAAATCTCATACTAGGAATGAACATTGCTTACTGACAAATGATTATTGCCGCACCGTCATGCTGAACTTGATTCAGCATCTCACTCATTAACAGAAAATTCCTGATTACTGTTATTTTATAATTGTTAATCGTCATTACTCATACTTCGGTAAACTCAGTTAAGTAATTTGTCATTTCAAAGAAGCGCAGCGACTGAGAAATCTTACCGTCATGCTGAACTTGATTCAGCATCTCACTCATTAACAGAAAATTCCTGATTACTGTTCATTGATAATTGTTAATCGTCATTACTCATACTTCGACAGGCTCAGCATGGCAAATAATAATGTCGCCATTTTGAAGCGGCATAGCAACTGGGAGTTCTCATCCCCACATAGAGAACCCACAACGCAGAACCCACAACAAACAACCTAAAATGATTATTGTTAATTGATAAATGCTAATTGCTGTTGTCATTTCGAAACAAAGCGCAGCGACTGAGAAATCTTACCCTCATGCTGAACTTGATTCAGCATCTTAAAATCCGCATCCAACCTCAAACAGAAAAACATACCCCACAACAGACAACTGAGAACTGAGAACACATAACCCAGAACTGCAAATTGATCATTGTTTATTGATTATTGCTCATTGATTAATCTTACTTCGTACTTTTGCGATCAATCTACAGACTACTGTCTAAAGTCTTAAAAACACATGAACTACCTCTCAGTAGAAAATATAGCGAAATCCTACGGCGAACGCGGGCTTTTTGAAAATATAAGCTTCGGAATAAACAAAGACCAGAAAGTTGGTTTTGTCGCTAAAAATGGAACCGGGAAGACCAGCCTTTTAAATATCCTGGCAGGAACCGATTCTCCCGATGAAGGGCAGGTGATCTACCGCAACGATATTCGCGTGGCTTTTCTTTCCCAGGAACCAGATTTAGATCCTGAACTTACTATAGAACAGAGCATTTTTACCAGCGAAAACCCTACGCTTAAGGTTGTTGAGCAGTACGAAAAGGCTTTGCTGAATCCTGAAGACGGAGATGCACTTCAAAAGGCTATGGATGCGATGGAAGCAAATAATGCCTGGGATTTTGAAACTGAGTTCAAACAAATCCTTTTTAAACTGAACCTGGAAGATTTGCAGGCAGTGGTAAAGAATCTTTCGGGTGGACAAAAAAAACGACTTGCTCTGGCCAGGATGCTTCTTAAAAAACCGGATTTTATAATCCTGGATGAGCCTACCAACCATCTTGATCTGGATATGATCGAGTGGCTGGAAGAATATTTTAAAAAGCAGGATTTTACCATTTTTATGGTCACTCACGACCGTTATTTCCTGGAAAGAGTCTGTAACGAGATCATAGAACTGGAAGACGGGAAGCTTTATACTTATAAAGGTAACTATTCCTATTATCTGGATAAAAAAGAGGAAAGACACCAGCTGGAAGCAACCAATACCGATAAGGCCCAGCAGTTATATAAGAAAGAACTGGACTGGATGCGCCGCCAGCCGAAGGCGCGCACCACAAAATCCAAATCACGAATTGAAGATTTTCACGAGATCAAGCATAGAGCGAGTCAGCGCAGGCAGGATCATAAGGTCCAGCTGGAACTCAATATGGAACGTCTTGGTAGTAAGATCGTGGAGATACATAATATTTCTAAGGAATTAGGCGGAAAGGAACTGATTAACCACTTCAGCTATACGTTTCAGAAAGGTGAACGTCTTGGTATTATTGGTAAGAATGGAACTGGAAAATCGACATTCCTGAACATGCTTACCGGGAATATGAATCCAGACACCGGTAAAATAGTGATCGGGGAAACGGTAAAATTTGGATACTATACGCAAAAGGGCATTAAAATTAAACCCGGACAGAAGGTTGTTGAAGTCATCAAGGAGTTTGGAGATTATATTCCGCTAAAAAAAGGCAGACAGATTTCTGCCGAACAGCTTCTCGAACGATTCCTTTTCAGCAGAAAAAAGCAATATGACTTTGTAGAAAAACTCAGTGGTGGTGAAAAAAAACGGCTTTACCTCTGCACCGTTCTAATTCAGAATCCAAACTTCTTAATTCTGGATGAGCCTACAAATGATCTTGACGTTTTAACCCTTAATGTTTTAGAGAATTTTCTGATGGATTTTCCGGGTTGTATCATCGTGGTATCCCACGACCGGTACTTCATGGATAAGATCACCGATCACCTTTTTGTTTTTGAAGGAAAAGGAGAAATTACAGACTTCCCTGGAAATTATACTGATTATAGGGAATATGAAGCTTCAAGACCGAAAGCTGAAAAGTCTTCTTCCGAAGATTCAGAATCCAAAAAAGAGAAAAAAGAATACAAATCAAACAGTTCAGGACCTTCCCTGAGTTATAATGAGAAAAAAGAATTCAGTAAACTGGAAAAACAAATAGCCAAACTGGAAACTAAAAAAGAAGAGGTACAGAAGAAATTTCTGGAAGAATTGGATGGCGACGAGATTGCTGAAAATTCAATGAAATTAAAAGAAATTGAGAACGAAATTGAATCTAAAACTGAACGTTGGTTTGAATTGATGGAGAAGTTGGAGTCTTAGTTGTGAGTTTTCTGTTGTGTGTTGTGTCTCAAAAATTAAAAAGAATGAAAAGTTATAAGGATTTGGACATCTATAATATGGCGTTTCAATATGCTATAGAAGTTCATGAAATTTCTTTAAAACTTCCAAAATTCGAATTATATGAACAGGGAAGCCAAATTCGGAGATCTTCAAAAAGTATAAAGGACAATATTATCGAAGGTTATGGGAGACGTTCTTATAAACAGGATTTTATAAAATTCTTAATTTATTCACATGCCTCATTACTAGAATGTATTTCCCAATTAGAAATGATTGATAAATTATATACAGTCCAAGGAATCAAATCTTTAATAGAAAAATACGAGATACTCGGCGCAAAAATCTATTCATTCATAAAATATGTTGAGAAAGAATGGAAATAATATTTTTTTCAATTTTGAAGTATACTAAACGCATAACACACAACTGAGAACGCACAACAAATTTTATGCTTTTCCAAATTCAGTCATATTTCAACTTCCTCTTTAAAAGCCAGAACCAACACGGACTCCACTCCCCTTTCGTATACGATTTAGTCACCAAATGTTTTTACGATAAAAGTGACCACCAGGAATATCAGCTTATTAAAAATTACCGAAATGATCTCTTAAGAAATAAGAAATTAATTGAGATTACCGATTTTGGGGCCGGAAGCAGGGTTTTTAAATCAAACAAAAGACCTGTATTTTCTATTGCCAAAAATGCCGGAATTACTTTGCATCGGGCAAAATTACTATATCGAATTACTAATTATCTGAACATTGACCAGGTATTAGAATTAGGCACTTCGCTTGGGATAGCCTCTTCGGCGATTGCAGCAAACAGATCCACACAACTTATTACAATTGAAGGATGCAAAGAAACATCACGTATTGCAAGGCAACAGTTTGAAAAGTACGACTTAAAAAACATCAAATTAGAAATTGGTCAATTTGATGATATACTTTCTAAAATAAAGGCTGAACTACAAACTACGAACTCTGATCTCCGAACTTCAGAAAAATTCGACCTTGTTTATTTCGACGGAAATCATCAAAAGGAGCCGACTTTGGAATATTTCAGAAGATTACTACCCACAGCCCATAATGATTCCGTCTTTATTTTTGATGACATCCACTGGTCACCCGAGATGGAAGAAGCCTGGGAAGAAATTAAAATTCATCCCGAAGTTCGGGTAACTATAGATACTTTTCAATGGGGACTGGTTTTTTTCAGAAAAGAACAGCAAAAACAAGATTTTACAATCAGAGTGTAAAAGCACTGATAATAGAATTTATTATTTCAAGTATTAAACTTGGATTCCTTTTAATTACGATAATTGGCGGCCTATCGAAAATTTAGCATAGAATTTGAAGTGAAAGCACCGTAAAATTTTAGGCTGTCTGAGCAAAGCGAGTTCCTAAAATTTAGGTGCTAAACAATAAATTCAGCTCAATTTTCGTAAGCCTAGACCTTTTTGTTTCTTTTTCCGGCAATGGGAAAAAGAAAGATAAAAGAATAACTTTTATTGGTTCTCCTCAGCTTAGACGAAAGATTTATTAATAGAAAAAATTAACGCATCTACCTCATTCATCAAATTTTTGTAACAAAAAACCTAAATTCACGTCATACCATTGAAAATTTATTCTGAATGAGCAAAGTAATCGAGATTCGTACCATCACGAGAGATTTCCCTCTGGGACAGGAAGTAGTTAAAGTTTTAAAAGGAATAGACCTGGATATAGATCGTGGCGAGTATGTAGCCTTTATGGGTCCTTCCGGTTCAGGAAAATCTACTTTGATGAACCTGCTTGGTTGCCTGGATACTCCAACTTCCGGTTCTTATATTCTCAATGGAAAAGACGTTAGCCAGATGACAGATGATGAACTTGCTGAAATTAGGAATAAAGAGATTGGCTTCGTTTTCCAAACTTTCAACCTCCTACCCAGGACCACGGCTCTGGACAATGTAGCCCTGCCCATGATCTATGCCGGAGCTTCAAAGTCTGAACGAATTGAACGTGCTGAAGATGTTTTAAGAAGTGTTGGACTGGGAGATAGAATGGATCATAAACCCAATCAGCTTTCTGGTGGACAAAGACAACGTGTGGCAGTAGGCCGTGCACTTGTGAACAAACCTTCTATTATCCTTGCCGATGAGCCTACTGGAAACCTCGACTCTAAAACTTCTGTTGAGATCATGAACCTTTTTGACGAAATCCATGCTGCTGGCAATACAGTGATATTGGTAACTCATGAAGAAGAGATCGCAGAACATGCCCACAGGATCATCAGGCTTAAAGATGGAATGGTAGAAAGTGACGAAAGAAAGACAGTAAGCGACATTAGTTAAATAGTGTTCACCACGAACTAAAGACTACACACTTATCACTTTGAACTTCTAAGAAACTTTATTACCTTGTATTTACTAAGACGTTTAAAATGATCGATTTAGACCAGGAAACCTGGATTTATCTTGCCATAATTGCCGCTTTTTTAGCTTATTTCTTATGGAATTCACGCCGTACGAAAAGACTCAAAAAAGAAAGGAAAAATAGAAATTTCAGAAGAAGATATTTAGAAAGAAAACAGGAAAGGAAATCAGATTCTGCCTAGATCAATTCCTTTACCTATTCTGGCATCAAAGCTTTCTTCTCCTCACTAATCTTTGTAACTTTAGGCTTCTAAAAATTTCAGATGAAAATTTATACCAAAACCGGTGATAAAGGAACTACCTCATTATTTGGGGGTACCCGTGTTCCTAAACATCATATAAGAATAGAAAGCTACGGAACCGTAGATGAACTAAATTCACATATCGGTCTTTTAAGAGATCAGGATACAGATAAACCAACTAAAGAATTTCTCACCCAAATTCAGGATAGATTATTTACTATTGGTTCTATACTGGCTACAGATCCTGAAAAGGCCACATTAAAAAATGGAAAGGAAAGACTTAATATCCCAAAAATATCGTCGGAAGATATTGAAGCACTGGAGAAAGAAATAGATAAAATGAATGAAGCACTTCCGGAAATGACACATTTCATTCTTCCTGGAGGCCATCAAAGCGTGTCATTCTGTCACATTGCTCGCTGTGTTTGCCGTCGTGCCGAAAGGCTTTCCAGCGCTTTATATGACATTGAAGCTTTTGACGAGCAGGTTCTTATTTACCTCAACCGACTTTCAGACTATCTATTTGTGCTGGCACGGAAGTTGTCTAAACAACTGCAAGCTGAAGAAATTCAATGGATCCCAAAAAAATCCAAATAAGACTTTAGTTTCAGGAAATTCTTTGCAGAAATTGCAAAAAAGCATGGAATTTATTATGTTCTTATCATTATTGTATAAATAATAGATTTTTTTCTTGGCTATTAAGTCAAAAAATTTATTTTTGCCAAAATTTAAAACCCGATTAATCAATGTATTGGACTTTAGAATTAGCATCTTATTTAAGTGATGCCCCATGGCCGGCAACAAAAGACGAGTTAATAGACTACGCAATTAGAACCGGAGCTCCGTTAGAGGTAGTTGAAAATTTGCAGGCTATTGAGGATGAGGGAGACTCTTATGATTCTATTGAGGAGATCTGGCCGGATTATCCAACCGATGAAGATTACCTCTGGAATGAGGATGAATATTAAATTGACAACACGCAAAAAATAGGGAAAAGTCTCATTCATGAGGCTTTTTTTTTGCTTAAATTTGAACCCCTTAATAAAAATGATTTTGAACTTTAATTAAAACAAAGTTTCAATAGATATCTGGCATCCTGAGCCCTGAGCTTGTCGACGGTTCAACGGGTGCATATTGTTAGAAAACAAGTATATCTATTCATCATTATTTAAGACTATAATTGAATAAATAAAAAAACCAATATGAGTTTTTTAGATTCTGTATTAAAAGCTTTCGTAGGCGATAAGTCAAAGAAAGATGTAAAAGAAATACAACCCATTGTAAATAAAATAAAGGCGCTGGAGTCTGAATTTGAAGCGCTAAGTCTCGATGAACTTAGAGCCAAAACTTCTGAATTCAAAGCGAAGATCGCTGAAGCGACAAAAGAAGTTAAAGATAAGATCGTTGCTTTAAATAAAGAAGCAGATGAAATTGATGATATCACCAGAAAGGAAGATATCTATGCTGAAGTAGATGCGTTAAAAGATAAGTCATACGAAATTTCTGAAGCTGTTCTTAACGATATCTTACCTGAAGCTTTTGCGACCGTAAAGGAAACTGCGAAACGTTTTGTAAATAATACACAGCTAAAAGTAAAAGCGTCTGCTTTTGACAGAGAGATCTCTGCAGAGAAAGATTATGTTACCTTAGAAGAGGACCATGCTATTTGGAGCAATTCCTGGGATGCGGCCGGTAAACCGGTAACCTGGGATATGATACATTACGACGTTCAGCTTATTGGTGGTGTAGCCATGCACCAGGGTAAGATCGCAGAGATGCAGACGGGTGAAGGTAAAACCCTTGTGGCTACCCTTCCTATGTATCTTAATGCACTTACCGGAAATGGGGTTCATCTGGTAACAGTAAATGATTATCTGGCAAAACGTGATAGTGCATGGATGGCTCCTATATTCCAGTTTCACGGAATGAGCGTTGATTGTGTAGATTATCATCGCCCAAATTCAGCAGCACGTAGAAAAGCATATAATGCCGATATTACCTACGGAACCAATAATGAATTCGGTTTTGATTATTTAAGAGATAATATGTCTCATGCGCCAGACGATCTGGTACAAAGACCACATAATTACGCGATCGTAGATGAGGTGGATTCGGTATTAGTAGATGATGCCCGTACGCCGCTGATTATTTCTGGTCCGGTTCCAAAAGGAGACACTCACGAGTTTATGGAGCTGAAACCTGCAATTGCGAATATTGTAGAGGTGCAGCGTAAACACCTGGTAAAGGTTCTTGCTGAAGCAAAAAGACTGATCAAAGAAGGTGATACCAAAGAAGGTGGATTTCAGTTATTGAGAGTTTACCGTGGTTTACCGAAGAATAAAGCATTAATTAAGTTTCTGAGTGAAGAAGGAATCAAACAATTGCTTCAGAAGACTGAGAATCAATACATGCAGGACAACAACCGTGAAATGCCAAAGGTTGATGCCGAATTGTACTTTACCATTGAAGAAAAAAGCAACCAGATAGATCTTACCGATAAAGGGATCGAATTTCTTTCTGGAAAAGATGACCCGGATTTCTTCGTAATGCCTGAAATTGGGATGGAAATCGCCAAGATCGAGAAGGAAGGTCTTCCTGCTGAAGAAGAAGCTGAAAAGAAAGAAGAGCTTTTCAGGGATTATAGTGTAAAGAGTGAACGTATTCACACACTTCGACAATTACTGAAATCTTATACCCTTTTCGAAAAGGATACCGAGTATGTGGTAATCGATAATAAAGTGAAAATTGTTGATGAACAGACAGGTCGTATTATGGAAGGCCGTCGTTATAGTGACGGTTTGCACCAGGCGATCGAGGCGAAAGAGAATGTAAAGATCGAGGATGCAACTCAAACCTTCGCGACGGTAACACTTCAGAATTATTTCAGAATGTACAGCAAACTGTCTGGTATGACCGGTACCGCGGTAACTGAAGCTGGAGAACTTTGGGAGATCTACAAACTGGATGTGGTAGAAATTCCTACTAACCGGCCAATTGCAAGAAACGATAAAGAAGATTTAGTTTATAAGACCAAAAGAGAAAAATATAACGCGGTAATTGATCATGTGACCGATCTTTCAAATGCTGGAAGACCGGTGCTTATTGGTACAACATCCGTAGAAATTTCTGAGCTTTTAAGCCGGATGCTGAAGCTTAGAAATGTTCCTCATAATGTATTGAACGCGAAACGCCACAAGCAGGAGGCCGATATTGTTGCAGAAGCTGGTAATTCAGGGATTGTGACTATCGCTACTAACATGGCAGGTCGTGGTACCGATATTAAGCTGAGTAAAGAAGTGAAAGATGCCGGTGGTTTGGCCATCGTGGGTACAGAGCGCCATGATTCCAGACGTGTAGACCGTCAGTTAAGAGGTCGTGCTGGTCGTCAGGGAGATCCTGGAAGCTCTCAGTTCTACGTTTCTCTGGAAGATAACCTGATGCGTTTATTTGGATCTGAAAGGATAGCCAAGCTAATGGACCGTATGGGTCTGGAAGAGGGTGAAGTAATTCAGCATTCCATGATCTCCAAATCTATTGAGCGTGCTCAAAAGAAAGTAGAGGAAAATAACTTTGGTGTTCGTAAAAGATTGCTGGAGTATGATGACGTGATGAATGCACAGCGTGAAGTGATCTATAAACGTCGTTATCATGCGTTATTCGGAGAAAGACTTCGGGTAGATCTTGCCAATATGATCTTTGATATTTCTGAATCTATTACGGAAACCAATAAAGCTGCGGAAGACTTCAAAAATTTTGAATTTGAACTGATCAGGAACTTCTCCATGAGTTCTCCTGTTACTGAAGAAGAATTCAAAAAAATGAATGCTCAGAAGCTGGCCGGTGAAGTTTATAAAGCTGCCTACAAACATTATGACGAAAAAATGTCTCATAATGCTGAACGTGCATTCCCGGTAATTAAGCAGGTTCATGAAGATGAAAGAAATAATTTTGAAAGAATTTCAGTACCATTTACTGATGGGTCTAAAACCCTTAGCGTGGTTACCAATCTTGAGAAAGCCTATGAAACTGAAGGTAAACAGCTAATCAAGGATTTCGAAAAGAATATTACCCTCGCCATTATTGATGATGCCTGGAAAACGCATCTAAGAAAAATGGATGAGTTGAAACAAAGTGTTCAGCTGGCGGTACATGAACAAAAAGATCCATTATTGATCTATAAGTTCGAGGCTTTTGAATTATTTAAAGTAATGCTTGAAAATGTGAATAGAGATGTGATGTCGTTCCTTTTTAAAGGAGAAATTCCATCTACCGGTGCACCGAATATTCACGAAGCACGACAGACAAAGTCCAAAGAAAAAGTAGAAACCAGGAAGGAAGAAATTCCGAATATGGACGAAAGAGCAGCGCAAAGCAGAGCTGCCGGGAATACTCAACGCCAACAACCTGAAGTAACTGAAACCATCGTAAGAGATCGTCCTAAAATTGGAAGAAATGATAAGGTGACTGTTAAAAATGTCATGAGCGGCGAGAGTAAAACCATGAAATTCAAACAGGCGATCCCGTTACTAGATAAAGGTGACTGGGTGCTTGTAGATGAGTAGACGTTAGAAGAAATTAAAAATCCTGAAGTTAAAACTTCAGGATTTTTTTTATCGCACTTCGATCCTTCGTCAGGCTCAGGACTCCGTGCAACTATACCTCTCTGCTATCCTGAGCTTGCCGAAGGATGAACCTGTCGAAGGATGAGTCGTAAAAATTTAAAAATAAGCGATCTAGACTTTAATTACAACTGATACTCCCTATCTAAAAACCTTTTTAAAAAAGGAACCTGTAAAAAGAATAGCGCTACAAAACCGAATGCAATTTGCATCGTCCTCGAAAGGTTGAAATCAGGTATATTAACCAGAGTCGGTATATCGAAATTGAAACCAGGAAATGATATATCTGAATTCAGGTAAGTAACCCCTGCAATAAAAATAATCACACCGAAAACTATTCCAATCCATACTGATATAGAAATCAATGGCTCATAAGGTCTGATTTCGGCATTTCTTGCCTCTATCCTCATCATTATTCTTTTCTTAAAATCTGCTGAAGGTTTCTCAGTTCCTGCTTCATTCAGCAACTTCTTAATCAGCTTGTCTTCTCTGTTAAATTGCTTTTCCATTCTGGGTAGATATTTCAGATTTAATGTAGCCCTTCAATAACGAAAATAGTTTTTTCCGGCTACGATATAATTTTATTTTTATGTTGTCTTCCGTGAGATCTGTCACCATTGAGACTTCCTTTATGGATTGTTCCTCAAAATAATATAAGCTAATGATCGCCGCATCTTCTTCCGGCAGCTGATCAATACATTTTTTTATGATCTCTGTCCTCTCTTCACTCAGTATAAATTCCAGTCCGTTTTCAATATGATCCAGACTATCATCTGTGATCTCCTCTATTATTTCATAAGTTCTATGTCTTTTATTCATTTTGATCCTATCTAGACTCTTGTGATAAACGATCCTGTATAACCAGGTTGAAAATTTAGAGTCTCCTCGAAAACTAGCCAAAGAATCATAAGCTTTGATAAAACTATCCTGAGCAACTTCTTCGGCCTCCTCCGTCACTTTTAAAATCCTTATAGCGATGGTGAACACAAAATTTTGATAACGGGCTACCAGTTCCCCAAAGGCATTGGTATCGCCCTTAAGAACTTTATCTATCAAATATTGGTCAGTGTTCTTGATCATTATTAGTTAAGACGACCCTATTTAAGCATCGGTTACAAAAAGATGCTGAAATAAATTTACGTTTTTTTGTAACCGGTTTGGAGATCGCGACGTCCTAATAGCAAACAAACATTATTTTCAAATTAAAAACTAAGAAATTATGGGATCAGAAGTCATTGTTTTACCGGTTATTTTCGGAACGCTTTTCGGAATATTTTATTTATACATTTCTGCAAGAAATCGTGAACGCCTTGCTCTTATTGATAAAGGAGCAGATGCAAGTATTTTTTACAGCAAAAAGAAACATGTAACGCCGGTTTGGAAGGTTATTGTTTTAAATCTTGCCTTACTTCTGGCTGGAATAGGAATTGGAATTTTTATCGCCAGCTTCCTTAGCATGAATATGGGAGTAGATGAAGATGTAGCCTATCCCGGAACAATATTCCTCTTAGCGGGTATTGGATTGTTTGCCGGTTTCTTTGCCACTAAAAAACTGAATAAGGACGCTTAGTTTTTTACTAATTTCATCACAGGGCTGTCTAAAAAGTTGATTCTGAATTTCATTACGAACGAAATGACAGATAAATTAACTTTTTAGACAGCTTTTTTCGTTTATGCCAATCACAATAAGATTTTCACTAATTTTAACATTGATAAACAATCAAACAAATCAATGAAAAAGTTCTTAATTGAAATTAAGTGGGGAATTATCTTTAGTATTATTTCTCTAATCTGGGTGTATTTGGAGAAAAGTCTTGGGTGGCATGATAAAAACATTGCACAACATGCCATTTACACCAACCTCTTTGCTATAGTAGCGATCGCTTTGTATGTAGTGGCTCTACTTGATAAACGAAAAAATTTCTATCACGGAAAAATGACGTGGAGCCAGGGGTTTATTTCAGGGATCGTGATAAGTATTGTTGTAGCAATACTATCTCCTCTTGCCATGTACATCACTCATGAATTTATTACACCTGATTACTTTTCCAATGTAATAGAATACTCGGTAGAAAGTGGCGCGATGACCAGAGCTGCTGCCGAAGAATATTTTAACCTGACGTCTTATATTATTCAGTCGTTCTTCTTTGCGCTTGTAGTAGGAGTGGTCACATCTGCTATTGTAGCGTTTTTTGTGAAAACCAGAAAGAATAAGTAAAAGATTCCTCCTGCGTATGAATTAAATGTCATTCAGAGCGGAACGAAGTGAAGCGAAGAATCTCTTCAAGGAGATTTCCTCAAACTAGAGATTCCTCCTATCCTTGGAATGACAGGCTCTATCAATAACAATAAGGAATTATATTTTCAACAACAAATTGGGATCTGGGCAGTTTTTTAAATAAATGTCCAGATCTTCTTTTTTAACGACCCCCGGATAATCACCTACACCACCCTGCATATCTTCCATGATCTGAAAATGTAAATGCGGGGCATAGTCACCATTTTCATCAAAATCTCCTAATTCAGCAATTTTATCTCCGGCTTTTACCTCTGTCCCTATACTTAAATTATCCAGCGATTTTCGGGAAAGATGACCGTAGAGCGTATAAAATTTTCTTTCGTTAAAGGAATGCTCCAAAATGATCGTTGGACCATAATCGCCAAAATTATCATTGTCCTTAAAGCTATGGATCTTGCCATCTAACGGACTTATAATTTCAGAATACGCCGGAACCCAAACGTCAAGACCAATGTGGATATTCCTATTGGCTTCTGTATTATTAAATAATTGACTCCTATTATACAAAGTCCTCAATTCATTATAACCTCCAAAGGCAGCTTTTGAATTTCTGTTCCGAAGGTATTCATCTACAAAAATGGAAAATGCTTTGGAAGAAGCGACTTCTAATTTTAAAAGATCCCTGTTATCTTCAGAGAGGTCTATATATGCGAAATCCTCCTGTTTATACGCTCCTCCTATGACCGGAGTAAAACAAGAGGTCAATTCATTTAAAAACTCAGAAAAACTTTGCATAACATTTAACTTAAGGAAGCCAAATGTAATAGCTATGTTTTAATTTATCAATACATCGCTAAAATTAGCTTTTATGGTGATATTGGCATTCCCTTCTCTTGATTTATTATAACCATTCAGGATCTCGTTATCATACGACTTTGTTGATTTTAGCTTTAAGCCAGATGGATGTTCAATAGAACTTTGCATCCCATTAAAACTGAAATTAAAAGCCGTATCTGGAATATTTAATTCAAGATCACTATTTTCAAGACTGATATTTAAAGTCTCAAATCCTGCTCCAAGATTATTAATATTCAGTTTTCCAAAAGAACCGGTTAAAACCCCGGTCTTTTGAAGTTCATTGATCACCACATCACTAGAATTGGAGTTCAGCTTAATACTTACAGCCTTATCTATATTGCAATTCTTCACAAATTCGGTAGAAAGCACCCCGTAATCCCAGTTCGCAACTTTTACCGGAGTATAGGAGGCTTTGATATTGGTGTTCTTCCCAACGATCCTGTTGGCTGAAAACCTACTGTGTGACAGATCGGCCTTCAGGTTTTTTATAGTACTTCCAAGTTTAAGTTCACCATGACGCACATTCAATTCCAGTTTTGCATCTTTTGGAATTTTAAGCTTGATGGTTTTCCTGGATTTCACTCCTTTTCCGTCTTCCATAATAAAAACACGGTTTCCGCCATTTTCCATCCGGGCTTCAAATTGTTTTCCAAATTGTTCACCCCAGGCTTCCATTTTCTTCCCGAAGCTTTCACCCCAGGCTTCCATGTCCTTTTCAAAATCTTTACCCCAGGCTTCCATTTTTACCTCATATTCTTTCTCCCATTTTTCAGAATTCTTCTCCATTTTTTCCGCCCACTTCTCCATTTTTACTTCATATTCTTTTCCAAATTTCTTTTCGAAATCTGCCTCCCATTTCTCAAGATATTTGTCACCATCTTTTTCGTAAGCGTCATAGTCGAATTTCATTCCCTTCATATCTTCGGCAAAACCGGGTGGAAGCGGATTCTCAGCAATATTATTCAAAATAGGACCTACAAGATTTTCCATTAAAGGTCCGAGCATGTCTGGTAACTCATCTAAAGCGGGTTGTAAATGAGACATTGCTATATCTATTTCGCCCATATCTATATTCCAGTTGGTATTGCCTCCAGATTCTATAATTACTTTGGAATTAGAACCCGAAGTTTCCAGTTTCCAGGAATCTAAAAGTTTTTTGGTCGTTTCTTTGTTACCGGTATCTCCTTCTAGATAGGCTTCAATTTGAACCTCGTTCCTATCCCAGTTTTCGATGATGATATTGGTATGACGGGAATCGAGTTCTACATTCACATCTGCTGAAGTTTTATAGTTCTTGCTTAACTTTTTGGTTTGAGCAAAAGCTCCAGCAGTGATAAAAAGCAGTGATAATATCACGTATTTAAGCTTGATAGTTCTCATGTCTGTTGTCTTTTGATTGTTTAATTTCGTTCAATTTTGTTTTTAATTTTTTAAGGAGATCCAGTCGTAGCTGTAAGTTCGCGATCATCGCTTCAACGGTTTCCTCATTTACACCGGTTTCCCGAATTTCAGCATTCAATGCTATATATTCTTCATTCAGGGTTTCCAGCTTCTTCATAAATGCATCTATAAGTTCTTTATTTTCCGGGGTCATTTCCAGTTTGGCAAGCTGAATATGAACACTGGCCATATAATAATCTTCAATCTTTTTAAATTCAGGAGAAACATCGCTTAATCTGTATTCGGTAGATGGTATTTTCTCGTCATTTTCAGATTCCTCTACCGGAGTTTCAACCATTTGATTGTTATTCTGAACAGGATCCTGATTATTATTGAATAAGAAAAAAGCTCCTATTCCCAGGGCCACCACCAATATGGCAGCTATCTGAAAGAAATATCTGTAACCACTCTTCTTCTTTTCCGGAAGTTCTTTTTCTAACCTGGCCTCAAATCTATCTTGATGACCTTTTTTAAGCTTTTCATTCTCCAGATGCTCTTCATTTCGAAACATCTCTCTAATATCCTGTCCCATTACTTAAAGTTTTAAGTTCGTCCTGTAATTTCTTTTTCCCTCTGTGTACCAAAGTTCTAGAGGCTACCTGCGTAATATTTAAAATTTCACTTATCTCTTCATGATCGTAACCTTCTACCAGGTAAAGCATCAAGGGATATTTATATTTCTCAGGCAGATTTTCCATTTTTCTCTTTACTTCTTCAACACTCACCCCGTCTTCTATTTGCCAATCTTCTTCATCTTCTACCGTTCCCAGCGTTTGCTCATTGATGGCAACAAGTTCCATTTTCTTCGCTTTCAACTTGTCCAGACATTTATTGATAACGATTCGTTTAAGCCAGGCCCCAAAGGTGACCTCTCCGTTAAACTGATGTAATTTTGAGAAGGCTTTTATAAAAGCTTCCTGCATTGCATCTTCGGCCTCCATCGTATCTTTCATAAACCGTAATGCCACATAATACATCCCGTCACAATATTTGTTGTACAACTGCAACTGAGCCCGCCGGCTGTTCAGTTTACAAGCTTCTATTAGCTCATGCTGTATCAATTTAATTGGTTTTTGATGGGTTAGTTCACTTTAAAGACGAGACTAAAAGTCCCGCGTTGCAAAATTTTCGAAAAAAATATAAAAATTACTAAAATTTTATCATTCTATAAATTTATTGGTCATTTCAAAATCACCCGTGATTCTCATGAATTCTATTAGACTGCCTCTACGATTTAGTAAAATTTCGGATATTCAAATTCATATTCCTACTTTTAATAACTATAGGCCAGATTGAAGTATGATATGGCCGAATTTTTGAAAAGCTCTTTCTAAAGGACATAGCTATGAATAAAAGTTTGAAAGCGGGGTTAAAAATTGGAGGCATTATTGCTCTCCTGGGATTGATTTTAATTCTAATCCTAAGGTACACCACGAAGGCTCATAGTCCCGAGGATACTGCAAACTACCAGAAAGAAGATCTTAAGCTGGAGGTTTTTTATAATAGACCTTATAAAAAGGAAAGGGAAATATTTGGAAACCTTGTCCCCTATAATGAAGTATGGAGAACCGGAGCCAATGAAGCAACTACCTTTGAAACAAATCAAGATATTATGGTAGACGGCAGCTTGCTGGAAGCGGGAAAATATACCTTATGGACTATTCCTATGGAGAACAGCTGGAAAATCATTTTTAACTCTAAAATGTATCCATGGGGAATTAACCTTGATAAACAGGCCTACAGAGATCCTGAATTTGATTCACTTGTACTGGAAAGACCGGTTGATGAAACAGACATGAGCCTTGAACAATTCACCATCCTTTTTGAACAGAATGGTGAATTTGTAAATCTGGTTTTATCCTGGGATACTACCAGTGTTTTTCTTCCTATAAAAAAAGAAGAGGCACCCAAAGGCACCTCTTTTACTCAATAATTTCTAAATCTTCTTATTCGTCTAATAGCAAATTCAAAGTAACATCTATATTGTCGCGAGTAGCTCTGGAGTAAGGACAAATCTCATGAGCCTCGTTGACCAGTTTTTCACCGGTTTCAACATCTACTCCCGGAATATAAGAATCCAGTGTTGCTGAAAGTTGAAGATTTCCTGAATCAGTCTGACCTAGCTTCACCACCGCTGTAACGCTATAGTCCCCAAGGTCTACCTTATGCTTTTTAGCAACTACCTCCAGGGCACTCCCGTAACATGCCGAATATCCTGCAGCAAATAATTGCTCTGGATTAGAATAATCTCCACCAGCGCCTCCAAGACCTTCTGGCTTTTTAAGTTCCATATCTAGAATACCGTCTTCACTACGTGTACGACCGTTACGACCTCCATGTGTAGTTACTTTAGTTTTATACAAATTCTTCATTGCGTAAAATAATTTAAGTAATTTAGTTTGCTTCAATATACCAAGCATTTGATGATGCCTGAAACCCGAATTCATAAATTTGTCATAAAAATTTAAGCCTATTTTGAGTAAAGAAGAGCAAAAATCAGCCTTAAGCGAGTCTGGGAGTAAACCTGCTTCCGGAAATGTTAGTGCCGAATCTGCTAAAAAGATCAGGAATTTCAGAAAGAATAAATTCTCTGAAAAAGACCTCCTGCAAGATCTGCTGCAAGGAAACAAAACAGCTCTTGGAAGAGGGATCACGCTTATTGAAAGCAATCAAAAAACCCATCAGGAACAGGCAGAATTTCTTATTGAAGGGGCCTTGCCACATGCGCAAAAATCTATAAGAATAGGAATTACAGGCGTACCCGGTGTTGGAAAAAGCACGTTTATTGAAAGTTTTGGCTCTTATCTCATAGAGCAGGGGAAGAAAGTCGCTGTACTTGCTGTAGATCCCAGTAGCTCTGTTTCGCACGGAAGTATTCTGGGAGATAAAACCAGAATGCAGCAATTAGTGACTCAAAAAGATGCCTTTATAAGACCTTCGCCTAGCGGTGATTCTTTAGGAGGGGTTGCAAGAAAAACCAGGGAGAGCATTATTTTATGTGAAGCTGCCGGATTTGATGTGATCTTAATTGAAACTGTTGGTGTAGGGCAAAGCGAAACCACCGTACATAGTATGACAGATTTCTTTCTCTTACTAAAACTTGCCGGTGCCGGTGATGAATTACAGGGTATAAAACGTGGAATCGTAGAGATGGCAGATGCCATTGTGATCAACAAAGCTGATGGAGAGAATCAAAAATCCGCAAGAGAAGCTAAACTTGAATTTAAGAGGGCGCTTCAGCTATATCCCCCAAAGGAAAGTAAATGGAAACCGGACGTTAAATTATGCAGTGCACTTTACAATGAGGGAGTCTCAGATATCTGGAATATGATCACTGAATTTAAGTCTAAGGTAGACGAAAACGGTCATTTTAAGCATAACCGCCAGGAACAAAACAAATTTTGGCTCTACCAGACTATCAATGATTATTTAAAAAGCAGGTTCTATGATGATCCTAAAATAAAAACGGCCTTAAAGGAACAATTACAGCTTATTGAAAATAATAAAACTACTGCCTTTGCAGCCGCAAAGCATTTATTAAGCCTGGCTTAGATCTTTCTTAAGGATCTTAGCGGTCAGAAATTTTCGGAGAATATGGAATAAAACTCCAAATATGGCGCCTATCAGCATTCCGGTTATAACGTCCCCAGGATAGTGTACCCCAAGATAAATACGACTATAAGACACCACTACTGCCCAAATAAGCAGGAATATGAATAATCTAGGATAATGTTTTCTGAATAAAAGACTCAGGAAAACAGCCACTCCGGTTGAATTTGCTGCATGAGCCGAAAAATATCCAAAACTACCACATCTCACAGCGACATATCTCGCATATTCCATCACTCCTTCCTGCCGGCAGGGCCTTGGTCTTTCAAAACCGTGCTTAAAAAGATTTGCCAATTGATCTGTAGCAGTAATTAATAAGGTAATCACCACCATAGTGATCAATGTTGGTTTCCATCCAAATTTTCTGAAGATGAGGTAAAGTAAAATAGCGTAAAGAGGAATTGCCATCCATTTATCGCTAATAGCGATCCATAACCAGTCCCAGGTTTCTGAACCAAGATTATTCAGAAATAAGAAAAGTTCCCGGTCTAATTCAGCTAATTTCTCCATTAGTTGTCTTCGTATCTGTTTACCTCACGATCATAAAACTCGTTCGCCTGGGTGATCAAAGATTCAGCTTCACTGGAAAGTTCTTTTTCATCATCCTTATCAAAATCTTCTAACCATTCTACCTCATCATCTTTCAGATCAATAATAAATCGAGGAAATTCAGTATGAATTACAAAAATTGACTCGGGTAAATCGGTATTATCTCCTAATATAAATTTTGGAAGCTCCATATCTATTTTTTATGCTATTAAATTTTCTTTTGTTCTAATTAATTTTCGGCTTAAGTAATTAAAGCGGAAATATAACAATATTGCCGAGGATGTCAAGCCTGCCAACAAGCCAAGCCATATTCCCATACTACCTAATTGATCTGCCTGCCCAAAATAGAAACTAACCGGGAAGCCGATAATCCAGTAGGCTATAAAGCATATTACTGTGGGGATCTTAACATCCTGCAATCCGCGTAAAGCTCCTAAAATTACCACCTGAATCCCGTCACTTAACTGAAATAATGCTGCAATAATTAATAATTGTGAAGCCAGTGAGATCACTTCAAAATTGTCTATATAAAAAACCGGTAATATATCTTTCAGCAAAATAAAAAGGAGGGCGAATACTGCCATTATCAAAAAAACTAATAGAAATATAGAAAAGCTTATTCTTCTTAGTTCCCTGTATGCTTTTAATCCAACCTGATTTCCTACTCTTATCGTCGCCGTCACACCCAGGCCAACTGCAATCATAAATGTCATGGAGGCCAGGTTTAAAGCAATTTGATTAGCTGCCTGCGGATTTGTACCCAGGTTACCAGCCAGAAATACAGTGGCTGTGAAAATTGCTACTTCAAAGAGCATTTGCAAAGCTGTTGGAAATCCTAAAGACAATATTCTTTTAAAGATAGACCACTTGAGCATTTCCTTTTTAGACCATTTGAAATATTCGGCAAATTTTGATTTCCTCCTTAATATCTCCCATACGAACCAGAGCATAAAAAACCTGGACAAAAGTGTCCCCCAGGCGGCGCCCTCGAGTTCCAGCCTTGGAAAAAACCAGATTCCGTAGATCAATAAATAATTAAATACCACATTTACCACGTTAGCGAGAATGGTTGCATACATGGCATAACGGGTTTGGGAAAGTCCGTCAGCGAACTGCTTAAATGCCTGAAAAGCCATTAACGGCAGCATAGATAAAGCAACAATATTGAGATATGGAATGGCCAGCTCTACTACTTCCTGCGGCTGGTCTAAATAATAAAGCAAAGGTTTGGCGATCAACAGAAGTATAAACAGCAATAAACCATTAATAGTGCTAAGAATAAGTCCGTGATGGAAATAACTTCTTCCGCCTTCAAGATCGTCTGCCCCGTCAGCTTCAGCAATTAAAGGAGTGATGGCAAAAGAAAAGCCAATTCCCATAGACATTGCAATAAAAACCAAAGCGTTTCCCAGGGATACAGCAGCTAATGGAGCGGCGCCTAATCTCCCAATCATTAAATTATCTACAAGACCAACCATGACATGACCCAACTGGCCAAGCATCACGGGATATGCGATATTGAGATTCTTACCGAATTCTTTGGTATAAGCTGAAAGTTGCAAAAACTAGAATTTAGGTTTGCAAAGGTAGATGCTTTAGATTTCTTTTAAAGCGATAAAGATTAAAATTCTTTAAAGTCTCAAAGCTTTAATCTATTATTTCTGTAGTTTCTTTATTGATATTATTAAAACCGTATTTATCTACAAGATAGACCAATGAAGCCATAGTTGCAGCCCCTAATTCTAATTCTCTTTTATTAACCGCATCAAAGGTGTCATTTGCAGCATGGTGATAATCAAAATAACGTTGAGAATCTGGTCTTAATCCCGCAAGAACGGTGTTACCTCCTTTGAGCGGACCAATATCGGCCCCGCTGCCTCCCTGTTCGAAATAATGAATCAGGTATGGCTTGAACAACTTTTTCCAGGAAAGAACTTTATTAAACTGTGCATCGGTCGCGGCAAAAGAAAATCCTCTTGGAGTGAAACCACCGGCATCGCTTTCTAATGCAAATACATGATTCTCTCCCTTATTTTGAGCAACCTCGGCATATTTATTACCTCCGCGAAGTCCGTTTTCTTCATTCATAAAAAGAACAACTCTTAAGGTTTTTTCCGGTTTGTAACCAATTTCCTTAAATAACCTAAGCACCTCCATAGACTGTACCACACCGGCACCATCGTCATGAGCACCATCTCCAAGGTCCCAGGAATCCAGGTGACCGCCAACAACCATGATCTCCTCCGGATTCTTAGAACCGGTGATCTCTCCAATCACATTATAAGACTCTACATCTTTATGTAACTCACAGGTCATTCTGAAATAAAAATCCAGATCTTTCTGAATTTTCAGTATTCCGCTTAAATATTTTGCGTCGTTTGTAGAAATAGCGGCTGCCGGGATTCTTTTATTTGCAGGAGTGTCTCCATAGCCCATAGAACCGGTATGAGGAAAATCGTCCATTCTCAAATTCATAGATCTAACAATCACTCCAACTGCGCCATATTTCGCAGCCTCTTCTGCTCCTGAATATCGCTGGTCTACACAACCGCCATAAGCCTCAAAAGTTTGAATATGGTCTGCACGCATTGGCCTGTTATAAAAAACGATCTTGCCTTCAATATTTTCCCTGCCGTATTCTTTAAGCTGTTCGATGCCCTGAACTTCGATCACTTTGGCTTTAGTGCCTCCTATCGCAGTGGCAATTGACCCCCCAAGGGCAGTAATATTTACGTTTCGGGTGACTCCCGGAGCTGTTTGTACATATGCAAACTCTCTTTCTCCTCTTGTCCATTTAGGAACCATTACAGGTTGTAACCACACTTTATCAAGACCAAGCTTTTCTAGCTCAGCTTTGGTATATTCAACTGCTTGCTGCGCATTGTAAGACCCAGAGAGCCTTCCGCCAATTTCATTAGATAAATGATCCAGCCAGTTGTAGCTCTTCCCGTTGAGAAGGGACATATCGTAAATTTTCCTGATTTGTAGAGAATCTTCAGTAGAATTAGACTGCCCAGAAACAGTAATACCGGTAAAAATTAAGATCAGGACTAAATAGAGAGATTTCATTGCAATACTAATTTTGCCGCTAAATAACAGTATTTTTTTCAGTTTTACGAACCTGGTCTAAATCTTTTCCAGATGAAGCTGCTCCCTATATTCAGCTATATTCTTCTTAATTTCAGGATCCAGCTCAGGTTCTTTTACATCCTTATACTTTACAAGTTCTGAATAAAGAGTTTTTGCGACCAAATATCTGGCGGTATTTTTATCGTCTGCTGGTATCACATACCAGGGTGCTTTTTTAGTAGATGTTCTATTTATGGCATCCTCGTAACATTCCTGATATTCTGCCCATAGTTTACGCTCTTTTAGATCTCCCGGTGAAAACTTCCAGTTTTTACTTGGTTTATCTAATCGTCTTAATAATCGCTGGCGCTGTTCTTCTTTAGAAAGATGGAGAAAGAATTTAAAAATGACCGTTCCATTTTCTGCAACATGCTTTTCAAAATTTCTGATATTCTCAAATCGAGCTTCCCAGAAATTTTCGTCTATATCTTCAATATTATTAATTTCCGGTAAATTTTCATTAAGAATGTATCCAGGATGAACCCTGGTTACCAGTACATTTTCATAATGAGTACGATTAAACACTCCAAATTTTCCTCTTTCGGGCAACGCAATATAATGTCTCCACAAAAAATCATGCTTTAATTCCTTTTCTGAAGGCACTTTAAAACTGTGTACCACCACTCCCCTGCTATTGAAGTCTTTAAAAACCTCCCGTATCAAACTATCCTTCCCGGAGGTATCCATACCTTGTAAACATATAAGTACTGAATATTTCCCGTGTGCATATAATTTATCCTGCCAGTCGCCAAGATCTTTTCTTATCTCTTTCATTGCATCTTTGATCTCAGCTCCCGATGCGTCCAGATCAATTTTGGTTTTAGTAATTTTTAGTTGAATCTTTTCAGATACTTTAAATTCTGAATGGTCTATTTGCTTCATATCATAACTATATCTCAACTAAATATACAATCTTTATAAGAGTTAATTTTTTTATCTTCGCGGCAAATACTTTTTCAGCTTGGACAAACTCGAAAGAAAAGACATTATAGATAAGGTTACCACATTATTAAAGGAGATCCCATCTTCTATGGATATTGTAAAAAAAGAAGGGAACCGTGATGAGAGATTTAGGTATCTCGCAACCCATATGGTGGACAAGGCGATAGAAAAAGATGCCCTGATCGTTTCTGAAAATCGGCAGGGAATTGCCATTCTTTTTAAGACCAGCAAGGGTGATGATAATATATGGAAAGACCTATGGTCCCAGCTAAAGCTGGTTGCCAATGTTACTGGCGTAAGGAATGCTCTTAATATCCTGAAAACTCAAAAGTATATCAAGAATCAACGTCCGCAGCAGGGAGAATATTTATACTGCTGGTTTTGGGGGATTCTCAAGGAATTTCGTGGTGCAGATACTCAGGTTGGCAAAGAAATGAAAGACATTTTCTTTAGGAGTGCCCATGACCTAGGACTGGAATTATATGCAGAAACCCGCGGAAGAACGAATGCTATCGTTTATCAACGGGTTGGTTTTGAACTTTTTCATGAATGGGATCACCCTAGCGGTGATACCATGTACTTCTTAAAATACGATCCTAAGAATCCGAGAAATAAAAGACCTTAGAACCTGCTTCCGAAGAGTTTTACATCTTCATCTGTAATCTCTTTACCCCCAAGAATAAAAAGACGTTCTACAACATTTCGTAATTCACGAACATTCCCGCGCCATTCACTGTCTTTTAAAACATTAATAGCCTCTTTGGTGAATTCTTTTTTGTTAGTACCCTGCTCATTTGCGATCTTTTCACTGAAATAATCAACAAGGAGTGGGATATCATCTTTACGGTCTTTCAATGCAGGTACTTCGATGAGAATTACTGCCAGTCTGTGATAAAGATCTTCCCTGAAATTATTTTCTTCGATCTCTTTTTTAAGATCTTTATTTGTTGCCGCGACTACTCTTACATCTACTTTGATGTCCTTATCGCTACCTACCCTGGAAATTTTATTCTCCTGAAGAGCTCTTAAAACTTTCGCCTGAGCTGAAAGACTCATATCTCCAATCTCATCCAAGAATATGGTTCCCTTATTTGCCGCCTCAAACTTCCCGGCCCTGTCTTTATTTGCTGAAGTAAATGCCCCCTTTACATGACCAAACAGTTCACTCTCAATTAATTCAGAAGGGATCGCGGCACAATTCACCTCTATCATAGGTCCTTTTGAGCGATCACTTTTTTGATGTAGCCAATGCGCTACAAGTTCTTTTCCCGTACCATTTGGGCCTGTGATAAGAACACGAGCATCTGTATGTGCAACTTTCTCTATCATGTTCTTGATAGCGTGTATCTCTTCAGATTCCCCTATCATTTCATAATTCTTGCTCACCTTTTTCTTTAACCTTGTATTTTCTAATACAAGTTCCTTACGATCTAATGCGTTGCGAACAGTATTTAATAAACGATTTAAATCTGGTGGTTTAGATATATAGTCAAATGCGCCAATTTTCATGGTATTTACAGCGGTGTCAAGATCACCATGTCCAGAGATCATCACCACGGGAATTTCTGGCTTCACCTTTTTAACAGCCTCCAATACCTCTACGCCATCCATTTTAGGCATTTTGATGTCGCAAAGAATCAGATCAAAATCTTCATTTTTGACCAATTCCATTCCTTCCAATCCATCTTCAGCTTCTGTTACCTCATAATCTTTACTTTCTTCGGTAAGTATCTTATTAAGCACTCTTCTAATAGAGGCCTCGTCTTCTATCAATAAAATTTTTGCCATTGTAGTATTGTAAATATTAATCTGCTATTAGCGTAAACTGTTTTCGTTCTTCTATAATATAATTTCTATGCACCTATCTTCAAATTTGAAAAGTATTTAGTCGTTCTCACTCATTTCATCGGAATTTTCCACGCCTTTTGGATAGAACATATGGACATCTCTTTGAGGAAATGGAATCGTAATATTATTCAATCTAAACTTATTATTGATCTTAAATCTTAATTCGCTCTTAACTTTTGGATCCACAAAACTGTCTGAAATATAAAAATGGAGACCAAACAGTAGGGCCGAATCGCCAAAATCTTCAAAAAGTACAAATGGTTCAGGTTTTTTTAAAATTCCTTTCTGTTCTCTGGCACATTCCAGTAAAACCTCCCTTACTTGCTCAACATCACTTCCGTAAGAAACACCTACCCTAACCACTTCTCTGGTAGTTTTATGGTTCTGAGTATAATTATAAACGGTGTCACTAATAAATTTATGATTTGGAATGATCATGACCTTGTCATCCCTGGTAAGTGCTCTGGTAGTTCTCAATTTAATTTCAAAAACCCGGGCTACCCTGCCTTCCAGCTCAATAACATCTCCTACCAGCAGCGATTTATCAAGAATAATAAAAATACCACCTATCACATCCTGAAACAACTCCTGTAAAGCGAGACCAAGACCTACGAACAGGGCTGCTGAAGCCGTTAGAAGAATAGTTACATCTACCCCCGTAGAACTTAGCGTAATTAGGATCACTGTCAGATAAACAAAGTATTTTATAAACTTAAATACACTTATAAACTTTAGCTTGTCCTCTTCTAAAAGTTTAGAAGTGATAAATGATCTTATAACGCGCAGCACTACACTGGTTAAAAGAAAAGCAAGAACAATAATGATAACGAGCCCCACGGTCACCCGCATTTCTTCCTCACCAATATGATAACTGAAGCCGGCATTCCAGAAATCCTTTATAAGACCCCAAATATCCTGCTCTATTACTTCGGTCACTTTTTCTTTAGCTGACTGGTCTTGCTGCATACCTAATACTTAAGCCATTTATACAGTTCTTTATAACTCGGTTTCTTTCCATACATCAAAATTCCCACCCGGTAGATCTTGGCAGATAGCCAGAGCACCCCAAAATTAGTGGCAATAAGAACCACGATAGAAATGGTAATTTCCCACCACGGCACGCCAAACGGAATTCTCATCAACATTACAATTGGTGAAGTAAGTGGAATTATAGAAAATATGGTTGAGACCGTTCCATGCGGATTTTCCACCACCGAAAAGAATCCTACATAGATCCCTAATATAAGGGGTAAAATAATAGGAAACATAAACTGCTGTGTATCTGTTTCACTATCTACAGCCGCACCAATAGCGGCATAAATAGCACTATATAAAAAATATCCGCCAATAAAATAGATCACAAAAAAACTAAGAAGACTGGCATAAGGCAATTTGAGAATATCTACTACAAGTTGATTAATTTCAGGTCTTGCAGCGTTTTCTATTGCTTCAGATGCCGGCGACTGCGCGGCAGCAGGATCTATCCCCAGAAAAGTGGAAACTCCCATTAACAATACAGTCCCTAAGATCACCCAGATGGTAAACTGAGTGATTCCCGCAAGAGAGGTTCCCAACACTTTACCCAACAGCAATTGAAATGGTTTAACTGAAGAGACTATGATTTCAATAATCCTGTTGGTCTTTTCTTCAATAACGCTACGCATCACCATATTCCCGTAGATAATAATGAACATCATTAAAAGATAACCCGCCGCACCACCAAAAAACATCTTAATGTAATTTGACATTTTTGAACTTCGTTCTCCAGAAAAATTCTGGATCTGCACACTTACATCAGCCCTAGCTTTATCTATTTCTGTAACATCGATACCCTTTGCTATGAGCTGCTCTCTGGTAATTTTATCTGAAATGGTCTTTTCTATACTTTCAATAGTTCCAAAACCAGGAGTATCTTTCCCGAAAAATTCAATTTCAGAAGGTTTACCAATGCCGGGTTCAATATTAGAAATATGAATTAATCCAAAATATTCTTTTTCCAGTACTTCCTTTCTTGCTGCATCCAGGGTTTTTTGAGAATAATCTAAATATTGCACCTGCTCACCATCCACAAATTCGGTCGCAAACATCCCGCTTTCATCATGAATCCCTATGATCTTTTGTTCTGTACTATTCAACATGCTCAAATAAGCTATAAGCAGTATCATCCCCACAAAAATCAACGGACTCAAAAAGGTCATGACAATGAAGGTCCTGTTTCTAACTCGCGCCAGGTACTCCCGGTTAATGATAAGTCTGAGATTATTCATTTTGAGTCACAGTTTTTATAAAAATATCGTTTACTGAAGGAATCACTTCTACAAAATGATTGATTCGGGCCCTGGGAAGTAAGAACTGGATCAAATCATTGGAAGTTTCATTATCCTTTAATTTGATACTCAATTTAAGATCGTTCTGAATACTTTTAAACCTTGCGGGACCAATTGTAAAATGCTCTTCCAGTTCACGCCTTAAGCTTTGCTCCTCTACAGCATCTAGACCCAGCTCAAAAGTATTAGATTTATACTCTTTCTTTATTTCTGAGACTTTCCCATCCAGTAATTTATTAGACTTGTGAATCAATGCAATGTATTCACAAAGTTCCTCTACGCTTTCCATACGATGAGTTGAAAATAGAATAGTTGCTCCCTCTTCTTTTAACTGAAGGATCTCATCTTTTATAAGATTGGCATTTACAGGATCAAAACCACTAAAAGGTTCATCAAAAATAAGCAATTTAGGGCGGTGTAGCACCGTGATCACAAACTGTACTTTTTGCGCCATCCCTTTAGAAAGTTCCTGTATTTTTTTATCCCACCAACCTTCAATCTCAAGTCTTTTAAACCAGTATTGCAATCTTTCTTTTGCCTCTGCCTTGCTTAAACCTTTAAGCCTGGCGAGATAAAGCGCCTGCTCCCCTACTTTCATAGACTTGTAAAGCCCGCGTTCTTCTGGCAGGTATCCAATGTGCGCAATATCATCTGGATGTAGTGGTTTACCGCCAAGATATACCCTGCCTTCATCGGGCATGGTGATTTGATTTATAATACGAAGTAATGTAGTTTTTCCTGCTCCATTGGGGCCTAAAAGACCAAAAATACTTTCTCTGGGAATATTTATTGAAACATTGTTGAGTGCAGTAAAATTTCCGAAGCGTTTATAGATATTCTCCGCAACCAAAAGATTTTCCATATAGTCTATTGTAGAAGTGTTAAAGATATATAAATACAAAGAGAGTATAAGGCTATTAAGAGGATTTTATAATTTCCCAAACCTCTATAAAAACAAAACCCACCCTTAATAAATTAAGGATGGGAAAAAAATTGCTATGAAAAAGAAAAATTATCACTAAAAGACTTAGTGATTCTCAAATATATAAATTTTTTCTTAAAATTAACTTTTTAAGAAAACATATCTTTAACTTTTTCAAAGAAGGATTTATCGCTTTTTTCAGGATTTGGCTGGAAGTTCTCATCATCAGCCATTCTCTCAAAAAATTCCTTTTGTTCTCTGGAAAGCGTTTTTGGGGTCCATACATTTACATGTACCAAAAGATCACCTTTTCCATAACCATTTATACTACTAATCCCTTTACCTCTAAGTCTCAATATTTTACCTGACTGAACACCTTCTTCAATCTTGATACGAACTTTTCCGGTAACGGTATCAATTTCCCTGGACGAACCCAGGACTGCTTCTGAATAACTTATATAAAGATCATAATGCAAATTATCACCTTCTCTCTGCAATGTGGGATGTTCTTTCTCCTCTATAGCAACCAGCAGATCACCCGGAATTCCGTTTCCTGGAGCATCATTTCCTTTTCCAGAGACCTTTAACTGCATTCCGTCTTCAACTCCTGCAGGAATTTTAATAGAAACTGTTTCCTCCTGCATCACAAGTCCATGCGCATCTGAACCTTCAGGTTTCTTATCTATCATTTGCCCGCTTCCACCACAGGTAGTACATGGAGAAGCTGTTTGCATTCTACCAAGAATCGTGTTGGTCACACGTGTTACCTGTCCTGATCCATTACAGGTATTACAGGTTTTGTAGGTAGTTCCAGAGGCCTGAACTTTACGCTTAACTTTGATCTTTTTCTCACAACCATTAGCGATCTCCTCAAGATTAAGACTTACCCGAATTCTAAGATTACTTCCTTTAGCCCGGCGCTGGCCGCCACCAAACCCTCCAAAACCAGAGAATCCACCGCCGCCAAAACCACCACCGAAAATATCACCGAACTGGCTGAATATGTCATCCATATTCATACCACCTCCGCCACCAAAGCCACCACCTTCAAAGGCCTGGTGTCCAAAACGATCGTATTTAGCTCTTTTTTCCTGATTTCCTAAAACTTCATATGCTTCAGCTGATTTCTTAAACATTTCTTCAGCCTCCGTATCACCAGGATTTTTATCCGGGTGATATTTTAAAGCTTTTTTTCTATATGCTTTTTTAATTTCAGCCGCCGAAGCGTCTTTACTTAAGCCTAATATTTCGTAATAATCTTCTTTCATGTTGGGTTTTTACAAATTTTGTAAAAGCGGTTTTTATTTTCCGGTTACTACTTTTGGGTATCTAATAATTCTTTCCCCAAGTTTGTATCCTGGCTCTACTACATCAACAATCTTGCCTTTAAGATCATCTGATGGTGCTGGAATTTGAGTAATAGCCTCGTGAATTTCTGAATCAAAATCTGATCCGTGCTCCACTTCCATACGTTCAAGACCCTTTGCTTTAAGGGTTTCTTTAAGTTTATTATGGATCAATTCAATTCCTTTCAGAAGATTTTCGTCCCCGGCTTTCTTCAGCTCATTTAAAGCCCTGTCAAAATCATCCATAATTGGTAGCATGGCAGTCATCACCTCCTGATTGGCAGTCTTGAATAATTCAAGCCTTTCTTTTGAAGTACGTCTCTTATAGTTTTCAAATTCTGCAAAAAGTCTTAAGAATTTATCCTTTTCTTTCTGCACATCTTCTTTCAAAAGCTCTTCTTCTGTAAGCTCATCTTCTTTTACTTCGGGCTGTTCGTCATGGTTTTCTCCATTTTCCCCAACCTCTTCAATGGCATCGTCAATTACCTCTTCAACCTGGTCTTTCACCTTTTTATTATCTTCTTTGATTTTATCTTCTTTTCGGCTCATTATTTAAATTTTACTTTCACGCAATTGAAGTCAAAATCGCTGCCAACTCAATTAAAATGTCAAAATGTCACAAGATTTTTTTAATAAAATTTTATGAGACACGAAATACTATTCCAATTACATTTGCGCCGAACTTTTAAAATCATTAAATCTGATGAAAAGAATTTTTTTAAATGCATTTGTAATCGCAGGTCTTGGACTAGCCGTTACCGGATGTAAGAACAATAATAAAGAAGCTGATATGGCAGAAACTAAAGAAGTTGCTACTGCCGAAGCTGAATCAATGGAATTTACAGTAGACACAGCTTCTTCTGTGATCGAATGGAAAGGTGAAAAACCAACAGGAACACATACTGGTACTATTAAGGTTGCAAATGGTTCTTTCATGGCAAACGATAGTGTTGTAGAAAGCGGGACTTTCGTGATAAACATGAATTCTATTGAAGTTACAGATCTTGAAGGTGACCAGAAGTCTAATCTTGAAGCACACTTAAAAGGAACTGTTGAAGGTAAGGAAGGTGATTTCTTTAACGTTAATGAATTCCCGGAAGCTATTTTTGAAGTTACAGGAATTTCTGAAGAAGAAGGTCAGCCAATGTTACAAGGTAACCTTACGATCAAAGAAGAAACCAAAAACATTTCTTTTCCTGTAAACATTTCTAATGATGGTGAAATGATGGAAATTACCAGTGAAGAGTTTACTATTGATCGTACAAAATGGAATGTGAACTATGGTTCAAAATCTGTTTTTGATGGTCTTGGTGACAAATTTATCAATGATGATGTTACCTTGAAGATAAACCTTAAAGCTAAAAAAGCTTAGTTTATAATTTGAATCTAACGAAAAGGCTACCAGTTATGGTGGCCTTTTTTATTTTTAGGTGAGATCACCCAGTGCTCGTGAAAGATTATTATAGGTAAAGTTATACCCGGCACTCTCAATTTTCTTACTACTGACTAATTGACTTGAAAGCACGATCTGCGACATTTCACCCAACAATGTTTTTAATGCGAAAGTGGGAACATTTGGCAACCAAACTGATTTTCCCATCTGGCTTGCCAGGTTTTTAGTAAGTTCTTTATTGGTAACAGGATTTGGTGCTACTGCATTATATACTCCTGTCAGGTTATTTTTAATGGCAAAAAGAAAAATTTCTGCCAGATCATTTATATGGATCCACGATTGCCATTGTTTACCACTACCCAGAGCAGCTCCCATGTTAAGTGAAATAGGTTTTTTTATTTTCTCAAGCATCCCGCCATCCTGTGCAAGTACTAAACCTACACGAATCTTGGCAACATCTAATCCAATAGTTTCAAAATCATCTGCAGATGCTTCCCATTTTTTAACCACTTCTCCAATAAAGTTATCTGCTACTGCGGTTTCATCTTCAAAATATAATTTCTCAAGAGAACTTGGATAGATCCCTATAGCACTGGCCGAAATAAAGTTTTCAACCTCATGGGAATTTTCGCTAAGCTTTTTATGGAGTAAAGCAGCTGTTCTTGTCCTGCTTTTTATTATCGTCTTTTTGTATGAATTAGACCATGGTTCGGCTATACTGGCTCCGGCAAGATGTACCACTGTATGAACATCTTTAAAACAGCCGCCTTCTATTACATCATTTTTCGGGTCCCAGTAAAATCCCTGATAATCATCCTGGTTTTCGATCTTGGACTTACTAGTTGTTAGGTAGTTAATTTTTATTCCCTCCTCACGGCACAAACTACAAAGTTTAGAGCCAATCAATCCTGTTGCACCTGTAATTAATACCCGCATATTTTTTCTTGTTAAGATACATAAGACTCTGCGGGAACACCTAGTTTTACCAGAGGTTTAACGACATTAATCCTTATTTTTAACAGCTCTTAACATCTCGCGTTTGCCAGGAGGCCCTGGAAGTTTTTGAACCTCAAAACCTGATGCGATCATTGCTCTTCTTACACTACCTTTTGCCGCGTAAGTAACCAAAGTCCCATTTCTTTTCAATGCCCGGTACATTAGACTGAAGATCTCCTCTGTCCATAATTCTGGTTGAACTCTTGCGCCAAAGGCATCAAAATAAATAAGATCGTAAAGTCTGGCATCATCAATCTCATCAAATTTTTTATTCATCTTGGTCAGGTAAAAGTCATCAGAAATCATGCATTTCTTTTCCCAGTTACATTCATGTAATTTCAAAAAAATATCCTTTTTATCTTCAGCCTGAGAAGCTTCGGGATAATTCAGCATTTTTACCTCATCTGCCGGAAGAGGATATGCCTCTACTCCAGTATAGTTGATCTTTAAATTAAGTTTATCAGACTCTAATAAGGTTAAAAAAGCATTGAGACCTGTCCCAAAGCCTATTTCCAGAATCGAGAGATCTTTAATAACATTTGTTTCCAGAAAATAATGAAGCCCCATTTTAAGAAAAACGTGCCTGGCTTCCTGAACTGCGCCATGTTTAGAATGATATTGTTCATTCCATTCTGGTAAATGTATGGTAACCGATCCATCGTCGGTTTTTATGATCTTCCTCTCCAATTTATTGTTTTAAAAGCACGCCATTGGCAAGAAAGCCTGGAGTTTTTTTCGTCTGGGTTATGCTCTCGATCTCCTCACTACTTTTACCAGCATCTTCCGCGAAATGCTTTTGATCTTCAATAGAAGTTTCTTCAATAAATGCAATGCCCTGGACGATCACTTCTTTGCTCTCGATATCTTTTGGCACGAAGAAGCCATAATCTTTAAACTTCACCATGGGATCTTCTTCAAAATCAGGTAAATTCAGCGTCATCCAACAACCTTTCATCTTACATACACTGTTAACCGTGGTTCGAAATTTAGCTGAAATGGTGTCCCCGGGTTCTAACGTTTCAAACTTTAGCTTCATTTCTTCATCGCTAAGAGCATTTTCCGGTGCAATTTTCTCCCCAAAACTTTTAAACGTTTCCTGCGTTTTCTGTACCTCAGTGAAAACTTCTTCTCTGCTCGAATCAGCATCTTTACAAGAGGCAATACCGAAGAAAATTATTACAATTAGAATATTATATCTCATATTTCACGTGTATTATAAGGCCTAAAGCCCCAAATTTACCAAAACTTTAGATTTTGATTCTGCTTTTAATTAGGTAAATTTGTAAACTTATCACATAAATATGAAAAATCTAACATCAATGATAGACATCCAAAGAGCTCCCAAATCTAAACTAAGTGAAACTAATTTTGACAATCTGGTTTTCGGGCGCGTCTTTTCAGATCATATGATGGAGTGCGACTATAAAAATGATAAATGGCAAACACCCGTTATTAAGCCATACGGGCCACTTTCGTTAGATCCTTCTGCACGGGTTTTTCATTATGGACAGGCAGTATTTGAAGGTATGAAGGCGTATAAGGATGATAATGATAAAATCTGGCTTTTTAGACCTGATCAAAATTTTGAACGAATCAATAAATCCAGTAAGCGTCTTGCAATTCCCGAATTTCCAAAAGAGTATTTTTTCGAAGCTCTGGAAGAATTATTAAAAATTGATAAGGATTGGATCAAAAAAGGTTTTGGAAACAGTCTTTACCTAAGACCGTTTGTTATTGCTACAGAGGCCGGTGTATCTGCATCTGCAGCAAATGAGTATAAGTTCATGATCATTTGTTCTCCTGCACAGGCATATTATAGTGGTGAAGTGAGAGTTAAGTTTTCAGAAAAATTTAGCCGTGCAGCAGACGGTGGTGTAGGTTTTGCCAAAGCAGCAGGTAACTACGGTGCACAATTTTACCCAACAAATCTTGCTAAAGAAGAAGGTTTCCAGCAGATCATCTGGACAGATGCGAATACCCACGATTATTTAGAGGAAGCTGGAACAATGAATATCTTTTTTAGGATTGGAGATAAACTTGTAACTGCTCCTACCAATGATAGAATTCTTGACGGTGTAACAAGAAAGAGTGTTTTAACACTGGCTGAGGAGTATAATATAGATACCGAAGTTAGAAGGGTTAGCGTTAAAGAAATTGTTGAAGCGGCAGAAAAAGGTGAGCTAAAAGAAATGTTTGGTTCTGGAACAGCGACAGTAATAAATCCTATTGTTGGATTTGGTTATAAAGAACAAAAATTTGAGCTCCCTAAACTGGAAGATTCTTATGCAAAATTCTTTAAAGATAAATTAATGAAGATCCAGTATAATGAAGCTGAAGACAAATTTGGCTGGAGGTACGAGGTAAAATAATCTTCGAATAAATAAAGTGAAAATCCTGGTCTCTGATCAGGATTTTTATTTTTCAGGAGGAAATATTATAGGTAATCTATAAATTCTGTCATTCTCTTTCTTAGCTGAAGGGTTTGCTCTTTTAAAAACAAGATAACCACGTTCATCATCAAGAGATTCAAATTCGATTTTTCCCGAAAAATCAACAAAATCTTCAGTCATCCATTTTCCTTCTGCTTTGATATAAGATTCCGCCAGCGTATTATAATCCTTATCCTGAATTTCTATGGGCGCATTTGCTTCAAAAAACCAATAACCTCTTGCCTTTCCTTTAGTTGTAAGGGGTGAAGTAACATCCATATTTGGTAAGGGCTTTTCAATTTTGATCAAATCTGAAATCGGTTTTTGATAATTGGACTGGAATTGAAAGAATTCTAAAATATTGATCATCCTGGACTTTATGTCTGTCTCCACTTTTCCATAATATTTAATTTTATCCTCCCCCATGGGATCACAATTCTCTAAATCCTTTTGATTTCCCGCTTTATCCACACATTTCGCTTCGAAGTTCTGAATGGGAAAATGGACAAAGACACCACCGTATTCCTTCCAATTCTCAGGTGGGTCTTTAAATCTCAAGAAATAAGCCCAGGATTCTCCAGATTCTAAAACATAGGCTTTACTATTATCCAACTTCAAATCTGAGCTTAAATTGACAGTTTCGCTTGTATTTTCAAAAGATATATGACCTCCGTTTGGGGCATCCACGCCAAAGCCTTGAGGTAAGACTGCTATATAGGCGTTTTCAGGATCTTCATGTATAGCAAATGGTGGATTAAAATTATTATTTTTTAAATAGAGATTAATAACTGGTGATTTACCGGGAAGTTCTGATTCCAGTAGAATAAACTCTTTGGGAAATTTTAAAGAAAATCCCCATTCTTCATTATTATAGGTTTCAATTGAACCTGATGGAGCATCTGAAGATTCTTTATTATCTGAATTATCAGTTTCAGCTTCTTTACTCGTATTATTCTTGCAGGAAATACAACTTAAGACGATTAAGAATATGATAAAGTATCGCATCTTTTTTATTCTTAAGTTAAAAAAATGAGTCAAGTATTATTTTAAAATAATCTAAAAATTATTGATTCAATATTTTAGAGATATTGGGTTTGAAATAATTTGGGCCTTTTAGCACTTTCCCATCTTCCCTATAAATTGGTTTTCCATCAGCACCCAGTTTGCTCATATTACTGGATTGAATTTCTTCAAAAATCTCTTCAATTTTATACTGCATCCCATGCTCTATAATCGTTCCACATAAAATATACAACATATCTCCCAGGGCATCTGCCACTTCTGCTAGATCATCATTATTAGCCGCATCCAAATATTCCTCATTTTCTTCCTTCATTAAATTAAAACGAAGCAGATTTTTAGCTTCTCCAAGACTCGCAACAGGCTTTTCTTCTATACCCAGTCCAAATGCCGAATGAAACTCTTTTACGGCAGCAATTCTTTTCTTCATATTGATTCAAGCTTTAAAAAGTTAACTTTGCATAAAAATAACCAAAATGTTTTCTACCGGACAACTAATATTCGCAGGTCTATTCCTTGTTTCTTTTATAATTGTCATGTTCTTTAGTTATAGAAAAGATAAAAGCCTGCATAAAAAATACTACAAAGGGAGCCTTTATGTACTGGCAGGCTTTATAATATTTATACTGCTTCTTTTTTTCATTAAAACCAAGCTGAATCATTAGTTCTATAGGAATTAACTTACGCATGATTTCTTAATTTAATTATATTAGCATTACCTAATTACAACCAGACATGAAAATCTTTAAGTATCTCTTATTTCTAAGCCTAATTTTTATAATTGGCGCCTCAATATACATTGCAACTAAAGATGGTAAATTTCAGGTGGAGCGAACTTTAATGATGGAAGCACCCCGGGAGATAATATTTAATGAAGTTAATGATTTTACTACCTGGAAAAATTGGGAACCATGGTCACAGGAAACAGACGACATGATTATAAATTATGGCGAAAAAACAACTGGCGAAGGTGCTTCCTATTCATGGCAAAGTGAAAAGATGGGAGATGGGAAAATGAGAACCATCAATGCTAAACCTCATAGCAGCCTGCAACAGGAACTCACTTTTATCACTCCATTTGGTGAATCTACCAGCGAAGTCTACTGGGAGTTTGAACCACAAGGTGACAGCACACTTGTAAAATGGGGAATGATGGGTGAGCAAACTTTTATGGAAAAAGCTGCATTCATTTTTCAAGATGAAAGCCTGGCTGAAATGATGCAACCAATGTTCAGCAAAGGACTAAATAATCTTCAGGAAGAGATCACTGTTAAAATGAACAGCTACACTATTAATATTGATGGCATAACACAACATGGCGGAGGCTATTATATGTATATCACTACTGCCAGCAAAATAAGTCAGGTAAGCGACCGAATGGAAAAAATGGTTACTGAGGTTGGCAATTTTATGGCTACAAACAATATTGAACAGGTGGGAAAACCATTCATTTTATATAATGAATGGAATGAAGACCAGGGTACTGCAATCTATTCAGCTGCTTATTTCACACCTAGCGAAGTGGTTACCACAACTGAAAGCAGTATCTTAAATGGATTCATGCCTAATCAAAGAACCTTAAAAACTACTCTTAAAGGAGATTATAAGAATCTTAAAGAAGCATGGGATTCTTCTTATGCCTATCTTCAGAAGAATGGTTTAAAGGCTGCTGAAAATGCCAAAGCCTTTGAAGTGTACATAACAGGCCCAAAGGACAATGCAAATCCCGCAGAATGGATTACCAATATATATATCCCTCTGGAACAGGTAATTGAAAATCGAAATGATTAAAAATCTTCTTCTTGTATTTATTGGAGGTGGATTAGGCAGCAGTTTAAGATATATCTTAAGTAAATATCTAAATGCCTCGTCACTTATACCCTACGGCACCTTTCTGGTAAATATAGTTGGAAGTTTATTACTCGGTATAATTTTGGGTTGGGCTTTAAAGTCCAACACACTTAACAACCCTCTTAACCTCCTGCTAGGCATTGGTTTTTGCGGGGGCTTCACTACATTCTCTACATTCTCTTTCGAGAATTATTCCTTAATTAAATCTGGAGATTATTTAAGTTTTTCCATTTACTTTTTTGGAAGTATTATTTTGGGAATTCTGGCAGTTCTTGCCGGAATTTTAATTTCAAAGCTCTTCTAGCCGACAAATTACAATACTAAATTCTTAAAAATTTATATTTTGAATAAACACCCCTAAAATAATAGGGGTGTTTATTTTTTATTTCATAAAAATCACCCTAGCCCCCTTTCGAAATACAGGTTAACTCATTCATTTTATTAAATTTGATCACTTATCAATACTTAATTATGAAAAAAATTGAAGCAATCATTCGAAAATCAGAATTCGATGAAACCAAAGAAGCCCTTCATGCCATAGGGGTCACCTTTTTTAGTTATTGGGATGTAACTGGAGTGGGTAATGAGAAAGTAGGTCATGTTTATCGTGGTGTTAGTTATAGCACTGCAGATATTCAACGTAGATACCTGTCTATAGTTGTCACCGATTCTTTCGTAGAAAAAACCATAGATACGCTGCTAAAAACTGCTTATACCGGCAAAGTTGGTGACGGAAAGATCTTTGTCTTACCGGTAGAGGAAGCTTACCGTATTAGAACCAAAGAAAAAGGTGGGGAATCCCTTGAATAAATAATTAAAGAATACTAACGATTAAGAAATTATGGAAGGACTATTAACTATAAATAACGTATGGATGATGATCTGTACCGGCCTGGTGTTTTTCATGCACCTCGGTTTCGCATTATTAGAAATAGGTTTAACGAGACAAAAGAATACGATTAATATATTATTCAAGAACCTCTTTATTATTACCATGGGACTTCTCCTGTACTGTCTTTTAGGATTCAATCTAATGTACCCCGGAGAATTCAATGGATTTTTAGGCTTCGCAGGATTTGGACTAAGCAGTCCCCTGGCAGATGGAAGTCTTGACCTCGCTTATAGCGAAGGTTATACCTACTGGACAGATTTTCTCTTTCAGGGAATGTTCGCAGCCACCGCAGCAACCATCGTTTCTGGTGCTGTTGCCGAAAGGATCAAGCTAAACAGCTTTATGGTATTTGTAATATTATATGTTGGAATTATTTATCCTATTGCGGGCTCCTGGAAATGGGGTGGTGGATTTCTTGATGAAATGGGATTCTATGATTTCGCGGGCTCTACACTTGTTCACTCTGTTGGTGGATGGGCAGCACTGGTTGCCATCTGGCTTTTGGGTGCCAGAATAGGAAAATTTAAAGATGGTAAGATTGGTGCTTTTCCCGGGCATAATATGCCATTTGCTACTGCCGGTGTGATCATACTCTGGTTAGGCTGGTTTGGATTCAACGGTGGATCTGTACTTTCAGCAGATCCTGAATTAACTTCATTAACACTGGTAACAACATGCTTAGCCGCTGCTGCTGGCGGGGTAGCCTCGTTTATATTCTCCACAACGCTTTATAAAAATTATGACATCACCATGTTCTTAAACGGAATTTTGGGTGGACTTGTAGGTATAACAGCAGGTGCAGATCAAATGTCTCCAACAGATGCCATTCTAATTGGTGCAGTCGCAGGAGTGATCATCGTACTCGGGGTTGCTCTAATAGATAGAATAAGACTGGATGACCCTGTGGGCGCTGTTGCTGTTCACTTAATATGCGGAATTTGGGGAACACTCGCTGTTGGTATTTTCGGAAATATGGCAGGATTCGACCAGTTTATCACTCAGCTTATTGGAGTAGCTTGTTATGCCGCGATTTGTATTGTTGGATCTTTTATTATTTTCTATGTCCTAAAAATCACTATTGGAATCAGGGTATCAGCCAAAGAAGAAACCGAAGGTCTTGACATGCATGAGCATGGCATGGATGCGTATCCCGATTTCGGCTTAAATCAACACTAAGAACAAAATTGGCTAAATAAAAAACGGAGCGTTCCTCCAAACGCTCCGTATAAAATAACCACTTATAATTCATGATCAATAGATCAACCGAGTCACAACACTATGAGTTAAATCAAATTAATCAATATCATTATGAAAGCAATTACATCATCAAAATTAGTAAAATTTCTGTTTTTATTACCTATAGCGCTCTCTACTTCTTCCCTCATTGCACAAGAAGAAGAGGAATCACCAAAATTCACTATAAATGGTAGTATAGATGCCTACTTTAGAACCAATTTCAATGGTTTAAATAAGGCTGTAGAACTAGTAGGGGGCGACGAGGTTTCCTTTACTCCTGCTGCTCCTGCCTCATCGTTTGCCAACGATCCTGGATTCGCTATCGGGATGGCTAATGTAATATTGGGTTATGAAGGAGATAAAGTTGGGTTTGTGGCCGACCTGGTTTTTGGACCACGAGGAGAAGATGCTGTGTTTCTTTCTCAGCCTTCCACAAATATTGTAAACCAGCTTTATGCCTATTATAAAGTAAACGATGCTCTAAAATTTACTTTAGGAAACTGGAATACATTTTTGGGCTATGAAGTAATCTCACCCGTTGCAAATTTCAACTATTCTACTTCATATATGTTCTCCTACGGACCCTTTTCTCATACGGGATTAAAGGCAGATTTCAGCTTTGACGATAACTGGACGGGAATGCTGGCTGTTATGAACCCAACAGACTACACTGAATTCAATCCTATTGGAAAATATTCTCTTGGCGCCCAATTAGGATACTCCAATGCTTATGGAAATGCTTATCTTAATTTCATTTATGGCGAACAATCACTTTCAGACGATGCTTTGTTTCAGATTGATCTTACTACCGGTTGGGATCTTACAGAAAGCTTTTATTTAGGATTTAACGGGACCTATCAAGATACAGAAGGAATAGGCTTTTATGGAGCGGCACTGTATCCGCAACTTGCCTTTTCTGAAAGTTTTGGACTAGGATTAAGAGCAGAATATTTTAAAGAACTGGAAGAAGGTGGTCCTGCTTATGGAGCAGATGTAAGATCTCTGGACTTTACATTAACCGCAAGTTATAATGTTGGTGGCTTAATTATTAAGCCAGAACTGAGACTTGATAGTATCTCTGAAGAAGTCTTCTTAGACAAGGACCTACAAGCTACAGATAATTTATCGTCATTTGTACTTGCAGCGATTTATGCATTTTAATCAATGACCTTTAAATGCCTTTACGCCGGCAAATATTTCTACATCAAGATCATTCTCTTTGGGTGGGATAGGACAGGAATATTTGCCGCTGTAGGCACAATAGGGATTATAAGCCTTATTAAAATCTATATAAACTTCCCTGGATTCTGGTATCCTAAAATCTATATACCTCCCTCCTGCGTAAGTACTTTCACCATTAGTGAGATCTGTAAAAGGCAGGAACAGGTAATCAAAATATTCAGGATCCTGGGTTAGTTCCTGGTTCTGATATAAGTTCAGTTTAAAGTCTTTACCTTTATAAGTGAAATATAATTCTCCGTATTTAACATACACAGGCATCCTTTCTGTACTGGTTTTCATAGCAAATGGCGATTCTGCAGGGGTTCTTACAAAATCAGCCTTTACTATATATTCTGAATTGACCTCAAAAAACTCAAGTCCGTTAAATTCTTTCAAGTCTTTTTCTTCTAAAGGAGATTCTTCAGGATCTGCATATTCTTTATTCAGCTCTTTCTGAAATTCTTCCGCACTGGCTATAAGATCAGTTTGCTGCGCCACTAAATTATTGAGACTTAATAATAAAAAGAAAAGGCAAAAACTGATTATTCTAATTCTAGTCATGGGTTATGTTTTCAAACATTCAAAATTAATGATTAATACAGCAAAAATTTAATTTAATTTTGGAGCATATCACCTACTATGCAGAAATTATTTAGATCGTATTTTGAATCTTTTGGAGGATTAAGAAGAGAGATCTGGCTTTTGTCAATCATCACTTTAATAAACAGGGCTGGAACAATGGTGATCCCGTTCCTTTCCCTGTACCTAACAAAGAGCAGAGGCTTTAGCCTGGAAGAAGTTGGCTGGATACTCACCTTCTTTGGCCTGGGATCGGTTACAGGTTCCTGGCTTGGAGGCAAGCTTACAGATAAAATTGGTCATTATAGAACTATGGCAATTAGCCTGATTTTATCTTCTGTTTTATTTGTCTTACTACAGTTCCCATCAACATTCTGGTCTATTTGCATTGGTATTTACCTGGTAATGTGTGTTGCAGATATTTTTAGACCTGCAGTTTTTGTAGCAATCAACGCATATAGTAAACCGCAAAACAGAACCAGGTCTTTGACATTAATAAGACTTGCAATTAACCTTGGTTTCTCGGCCGGACCAGCTGTTGGCGGATTTATAATCGCAACTGCCGGATATAGCGGACTATTTTGGATAGATGGACTTACTTGTTTAGCCGCCGGTATTCTACTACTTAAACTCTTACATCCAAAAAAGGCAATAGCAGAAAAAGAAGATATTGTAATACAGGCAAAATCTGCCATGAGTGATAAGCTTTATCTTATCTTTATCCTGGCCATGATGTTATTTGGTTTTATTTTTCTTCAATATTTCTCTACCATCCCCTTATTTTATGCAGACTACCATCAACTTAGCGAATTTGAAATTGGCCTTTTATTAGGGCTTAATGGGTTAACGATCTTCCTATTTGAAATGCCACTCATAAAATTCATGGAAAATAGAAGACATTCTGCTATTGCCTATGTAATATTCGGGACCGTATTAACGGGACTAAGTTTTCTGGTAATTAACTTAACAGGTTGGACAGGGATTTTAATTGTAGGAATGCTACTGGTAACTCTTGGAGAAATGATCGCATTTCCGTTTTCCAATAGTTTTGCCCTGAGTAGATCTGACGGCAAGAAGAGGGGCTCTTATATGGCGCTCTATAGCATCGCTTTTTCGGTAAGCCATATTTTTGGGCATAACTCAGGGATGCAGCTTATAAATAAATTTGGATTTGAGATTACGTGGTATACCATGCTCGCTTTATCAGTAATCGCGTGTACGCTTTTATTAATCCTAATAAATCTTCTGAAAAAGGAATCCTTTTAATTCTCCTCTGTTTTTTCATTATAAAATTTAGAGTCTCCCAGATATTTCCTCACAATTTCATTGTATTCCGAAGAAAATTTCAAATCCAGAGCTCCTTCAATACTATAAAGGGATTCCATGTCTGAATATCCGGTTTTTAAGAGATCTTCCAGGTATAATAAGGCAGTTTCATGATCTCCATCACTCCCGGCCAGAGAAATGATTTTAAGATAAGCTTCGGGATCGGTCTTGTTGATAGCAGTTCTTAGTACACTAATAAATATTTTACTGTCGATGGGGTTCTTTGAATTTATGATATTCTCATACTCACGCCTGGAAACAAAGTCCAGATAACTCAAAAGCCTATGAGCCATATTCTTTTTTGCATCATTCTGGCTATTCTTGAGTTTTTCCAGTTCATCTACTTGATACGCCCACCAGCCAACATTCTGAAAATTGACCGTCATTATATCGTTTCTCAATAAATAATCATATTCTGCCTGCTGTTCTTTTTCAAAAGCTACAGCGGCTCTAAACTCTCTTCTTTGAGATCTAAACCCGTCTATTTGTTTAATTCCTTTTTTTATTTCTTCTATATCATCCTCAAAGCCTAAGTCTTCATATTTCTCTTCCATCCTTTCCAATTTTTCAAAAGCTGTATAGTAATTACGTGTTCTTCTCAATGACTCGACATAACCTATTTCATTTTCGTAAAGCTTCTGTATAAACTGCTCGTCTCTGGCTCTCGCACCCTTTTTAATCGCCTCCAACGTAAAACCAGACAACGCATTGGAAATTACAGCAGAGTTAGGCCATTGATCTTCTTTCCCGTCGAAATAGTAAACATCTGTCGGGAAATCAAGGTCATCATAAAACTTTAAATAACTCTCCATTTCATAAACCATATAATCCTTATCTCCAACCATCCCTATAAACATGTAAGGATTATTTCTATTAAGGTAATTACTATTAACAAAAGAATTCCCTACAGCCAAAACTCCGGCCATTTGATTATATAGTAATGGCAAGGCAGAACCTACCTGAGCTCCTTCTCCCATTCCAGCAGTATATACCAGTTCTCCATCTATTGGAAAAGTATTTAAAACGGCATTCATCATGGCGGTAGCCGTTTTAATAATACTATCCACTGGTCTGGATTTTAATTTTATATTGGAAGAAGCGATAAGGTATTTCTGATCTTCAGCAGCTGCCCTAAATAGATTTGCGGTGGTTGCCCCTCGACCCTTTGGATCAAAAACAAATATAACTGGCCATTCTTTCTCGGGGGTATAATCTGATGGAGTATAAATGGCATATGTATCCGTTCCTGAAGATGGAATTGGAAGAGAATCTGTAACCCCGCCTTTTATAATTCTATATTCCTGCGCGATTAAATTTGAGAAGGTAAAAACAGCAAAAATTGCTAATAATATTCTTTTCATAATTTATATAATAGGCTTAAATATAAGTATTGCATCATTAATTATTCCATAAAAAAACCCGATGTATTAACATCAGGTTTAATAAAAGACTATTTATTTAAATTTTTATTTATTTACAGGTTGGTATTTCATTTTTGGCTTGTTCGGAAAAAATAGTTTCGCCAACAGTGAAATCACAAGCAAATCTGCAAAAATAAGGAATAACACACGCACCACCTCTATACCATTAAATGATAATCCGGTAAATCCTACAACACCTGTGATCAATGCGAGTACCAAAAATAATATTGTTTTGCTTTTCATAACTTGTTTATTGCTTTCTATTTGATACAAATTTAAGTATAGGTTAGTCGCACTACTCATAATAAAATTACAATTAGAATCATTTTAACTAAAAAAAAATTACTTGATAAGCAGGTGTTAATATTAAGATCAAAAACTGAAGATTTTAACAAGTTTTCATAAGACAGAAAATTACCTCGTACTATTAAGAATCTTATTTACTTCAATTAATATTCGCCAAGACGCTGTTTAACCGGAGCGTCCTCTACCACATTAGAAAGTATTATATGAGTTCTGGTTTCTCCATAAGTTATAAGTTTATCTATAAGTTTTTCAAGGTGCACCTGATCATAAAGAATTACCTCCATAATAATATTCTCATTGCCGGTAATTCGATAGCAATTAATTACCTCCTTAAAGGTTTTCACGGTTTCTAAAAACGCTTTTAACCTTCCTGTAAAAGCTCTTAGTGTAATAATGGCTCTTAATTGATAACCGGTTTTTTGGTGGGAAAGATTTACTTTATAGGAGCTTATCACACCGGCATCTTCCATTTTCTTAACTCGTTCTGCTACCGCAGGCGAAGTAAGACCTACTTTCCTTCCTATTTCGGAAAAAGAACTTCGCGCATTTTTCTGCAATTCTTCAAGAATTGCCCAGTTTAATTTATCCAGATTCATTTAAAGTAAATTGATTTATTTTATTTTAAATTTAAAGATAAATATAACAATACCTAATAAATTTAAAGACATGTATGCTTTCCGAATAGTAATTTAGAAGAAATTTGCAGCTGTATGTCTTATTTATACACAAATTCTGAAACTCCTCGTCAGGCCTTATATATAAAGGCAAAAGAGATCATGCAAATTTCCAGACACATCTCAGATTATCTTGTTCCAGATCTTGCCGTTTTAAATGAACAGGGTAAGGAAGACAAATATGTATATTTTACAGGAGATATAATTAGGCAGTCTAACTCTCTAATACCTAATATTGTTAAAGCAGAAAATGAATTTTTCCAAGAAGCCAGGATGCAGTATATCAATGCAGTAGGAAATTTAACCGACAGGCTCTACAGAAACTGCGAAAAGCTTGAAATTACCAATAGCAATGGCCGTGAATTTGTAAGAATTCTTAGAAAAGAAATTCAAAAATTTAGAAAGCTTCAACGTATCTGGAAACTTACCCTCTAAGTTTTCCCAATTATATTATACTCCTAAGACTAAAAATAAGCCGAGTTACCTAGCTATAAGGGCTATAGCTAATTTTTACTTACCTTTACTGAAGCTATTTGTAGCTTATTCAAAAAATTACCCTATAAAATTGATAAAGAATGAGTGATCATTGGAAGCGACACCCAAAGTTTAAAGATTTACAGATCAAATTAGATGGGTCTGAAATAAAATACAAAGGAAAATCTTTGAATATTAAAGACCATAAAGGAAAGACCGGAGCTCTAATGAAAAAGGTCTATTTTAATTATTCTCATTACTCTGTCCCAAAATTAATCCTGGAAACTTTTGGTGATCCCATGCCCGAGGGACGGCATTATGCCACTTATAGGGACGGTAACAGAGATAATCTGCATCCAGACAATCTTTACTGGAGCAAAACCCATATAATTTCCAAAGAAAGGAAGTTTGAAAATGATCTTAAATCAAGTAAGTTAACGAAAGATCAAACCTATTCAGCTTTAGTGAGTCATACAAAAGGGATCCCAATATCAAAAATAGCAAAGAACTATAAGGTTTCAGATATGACCGTCTACCGGGCAATTCAACGTCTAAAAAGAAAAATTGGGAAATAGAATTGTTGTTTCTGATTTTCCGTTCTGCATCAAATTTTCCGACTATAAATAAAAAACCTCACAGATTTTTAAAATCTATGAGATTTGGTTTTTAATGCAATAAGTTCCGCTTTCACTTAGTTCAGCGGAATAAGCGATTCGCATATTTTTTTACGCCGACTCAAGAAAAAATGGCGATCAGCTTACATATTTCTTCTATACTGCCCACCTACTTCGAATAAGGCATAAGTAATCTGACCTAAGGAACAAACCTTCGTAGCTTCCATTAATTCTTCGAAAAGATTCTCATTATTTACCGCTGCCTTTTTGATCTTCTCCAGAGTTGCATCCGCTTTAGATTCCTTCGCTTTATGTAAGGTTTCCAAAGTTTTAATCTGATGTTCTTTTTCTTCTTCGGTAGCTCTAATCACCTCACCCGGAGTCACCGTTGGGGAACCAGTAGAACTTAGAAAAGTATTTACCCCAATAATTGGATAATCACCATTATGTTTTAATGTTTCATAATACAGGCTTTCTTCCTGGATCTTCCCACGTTGATACATAGTTTCCATAGCTCCAAGCACTCCCCCTCTTTCGGTAATTCTATCAAATTCTGTAAGCACCGCTTCTTCTACAAGATCTGTAAGTTCTTCGATAATAAAAGATCCCTGGATAGGATTCTCATTTTTAGTAAGTCCTAATTCCTTATTAATTATTAACTGAATTGCCATTGCTCTTCTTACAGAAGCTTCTGTAGGAGTTGTAATAGCCTCATCGTACGCATTGGTATGTAATGAATTACAGTTATCATAGATTGCATACAGTGCCTGAAGCGTGGTTCTAATATCATTAAAATCGATCTCCTGTGCATGAAGCGATCTACCTGAAGTCTGTATATGATATTTCAACATTTGGGCTCTTGAATTCGCCCCATATTTATGCTTCAGTGCTTTAGACCAGATTCTTCTGGCTACACGACCTATTACCGCATATTCAGGATCTACACCATTGGAGAAGAAGAATGATAAATTTGGACCAAATTTATTGATATCCATTCCACGGCTTAAATAATATTCCACGTAGGTAAATCCGTTTGCTAAAGTAAACGCCAGCTGGGTAATAGGATTCGCTCCAGCTTCGGCAATATGATATCCTGAAATGGATACGGAATAAAAGTTTCTTACTTTTTCTTCAATGAAATATTCCTGAACATCCCCCATTAACCTTAAGGCAAATTCAGTAGAGAAGATACAGGTGTTTTGTGCCTGATCTTCTTTTAGAATATCAGCCTGCACGGTTCCACGAACTACATTGATGGTTTCAATCTTGATCTTTTCATAAACATCTTTTGGCAAGATCTGATCTCCAGTCAAACCTAAAAGCATGAGCCCAAGTCCATCATTTCCTTCCGGCAGCTCTCCTTTATAAGAAGGACGATCTATATTATTATCATCATAAAGTTCTTTTAGCTTTGCTTCAACTTTATCATAAAGTCCGTTTTCTTTGATATACTTCTCACAATTCTGATCTATGGCTGCATTCATAAAGAAACCAAGTAACATAGGCGCAGGACCGTTGATGGTCATACTTACCGATGTCATGGCATCTGCCAGATCAAATCCTGAATACAACTTTTTAGCATCATCCAGGCAGCAAATAGAAACGCCCGAATTTCCAATTTTACCGTAAATATCAGGTCGGTGATCTGGATCATTCCCGTAAAGTGTAACCGAATCAAAAGCTGTAGAGAGTCGTTTTGCCGGCAGCCCTTTACTTACATAATGAAAACGTCTGTTAGTTCTCTCCGGTCCTCCTTCGCCAGCAAACATTCTGGTTGGGTCTTCCCCGGTTCTTTTAAAAGGATATAATCCCGCCGTATATGGGAATTCGCCCGGTACATTTTCCTGAAGACACCATAAAAGAATATCCCCCAGGCTTTATATTTTGGTAATGCTACTTTTGGAATTTGAGTGTGAGACAGTGACTCTGTATGAGTATCTATCTTTATCTCTTTATCCCGAACCTTAAAACTATAGACAGGTTCTCTGTATTTTGTCACTTTATCGTTCCAGGCAAGGATCATTTCCCAATTATAAGGGTCTAGATCCATCTTGGTTTTATCAAATTCAGCAAAGAGCAATTTTAGAAAATCGCTCTGAGAATCTTCAGCAATTTCATAGATCTCGTCCTGATCAATCCCATTCTTTCCTAAATATTTTTGTTGATCTTCCCCAAATTCAGTTTTGATTCCGGCAACCGTTTCTATGGTCTTATAAATTCCATAAAGTCTTTGGGCAACATCTACCTGAGAATTCGCTTTTTCATCATAACCTCTATTATTTTCAGCAATTTCAGAAAGATAACGAGTTCGTTTTGGTGGGATCACAAAGATCTTTTCACTCATTTCTTTCGAAATTTCAAAAGTAGAAGAAAGTCCAGATTTGGTCTTTTCTTCCACCTCATCCATAATGCTTTTGTAAAGCGTGTTCATTCCTGGATCATTGAACTGTGATGCGATAGTTCCAAAAACAGGAAGTGTTTCAGCATCTGAATGCCATAATTGGTGATTTCGCTGATACTGTTTTTTTACATCTCTCAATGCATCCTGAGCTCCTCGTTTATCGAATTTATTGATCGCAACCAGATCGGCAAAATCAAGCATATCGATCTTTTCCAACTGAGTCGCCGCACCAAATTCAGGAGTCATCACATATAAAGAAACATCTGAATGATCCAGAATTTCTGTATCACTCTGTCCAATTCCTGAAGTTTCCAGAATAATAAGATCAAAACCTGAAGCTTTTAATACATCAACTGCTTCAGCTACATGCTTGGACAGTGCAAGATTTGCCTGTCTTGTTGCCAAAGAACGCATGTAAACACGTTCGTGATTGATAGAGTTCATTCTAATTCTATCTCCTAGAAGAGCTCCTCCGGTTTTTTTCTTAGAAGGATCTACAGAAACTATCCCGATATGCTTGTCTGGAAAATCCATCAAAAAACGACGAACAAGTTCATCTACCAGACTCGATTTCCCAGACCCACCGGTACCTGTAATTCCTAAAACAGGAGTTTTTTGAACATCAAAAGAGTTCTTATCAAAAAATTTATCAAACTCCTCATGTCTGTTTTCAGCAAGTGAAATGAGTCTTGAAATCGTATTGACATCCTTTTTCTTCAGATTCTTCACCACCTTATCTGAATCATTCAAATCTGGAACTTCAGTATCAACCCTTTTGATCATGTCATTGATCATACCCTGCAGCCCCATTTCTCTTCCATCATCTGGCGCATAAATACGATCTATCCCATAATTCATTAATTCTTTGATCTCTTCAGGAAGGATTACTCCTCCTCCACCTCCAAAGATCTTGATATGTCCTGCACCTTTTTCATTCAGCAGATCATACATATATTTAAAATACTCTGTATGCCCTCCTTGATAAGAAGTCATCGCAATGGCTTGAGCATCTTCCTGAATTGCGCAATTCACAACTTCTTCCACGCTACGATCATGCCCGAGGTGAATTACCTCAACACCGGTAGCCTGAATAATACGTCGCATGATGTTAATCGCTGCATCATGCCCGTCAAACAGGGAAGCTGCGGTTACAATTCTTATTTTATTTTTAGGTTTATAGGGCTTTTGTTGTTCCATCTCTAATTCTAAGTATTTTTTGGAGCTGCAATTTACGAAAATTGTAAAAGTTAGCCCCCTTCTTTAAGAATAGTATAATATTATTCGATTCCAAATCTAACTAACTGGAAATGTTTAATTTTAATTAGCCAAAATGCTTTGAATGCCTAAACTTACATTGCTTATCCATTGCCCGGATATTTCCGGGATTATTGCCGCCGTCACTTCCTTCTTTCACCAACGTAAAGGTAATATAATCTATATAGACCAATATGTAGATTTAGAAAATCAGACCTTTTTTATGCGTCTTGAATGTGAATTTAAGGTTGAAATTAAGGTTGATGATTTTAAAATGAGTTTTAAAGAAAATTTAGGTGATCCCTATAAAATGTCCTGGCATTTATTTGGGGCTGAATCAAAGCTAAGAATGGCCATTTTCGTTTCAAAATATGACCATTGTTTATTTGACATTCTAGGAAGGTATAGGTCCGGTGAACTCAACGTAACCATTCCTTTGATCATAAGCAATCACAAAGATCTGGAACCCGTAGCTAAAAGTTTTAATATCCCGTTTTTCCATATTCCAGTGATAAAGGGTAAAAAGGATAAAGCTGAAAACCAACAACTGGAATTGCTGAAAAAGGAAAATATAGATTTTATCGTTCTTGCCCGTTATATGCAAATTATCTCTGAAAACATGATCAAGAGCTTTGCTAACAAGATTATTAATATTCATCATTCTTTTCTGCCAGCTTTTGCAGGTGCAAAGCCATATCATTTTGCCTATAAACGAGGGGTAAAGATCATTGGAGCAACCAGTCATTATGTGACAGAAAATTTGGATGCCGGACCAATCATTGAGCAGGATATTACCCGAATTTCCCACAGCCATTCAGTAAAAGATCTTATCTTAAAAGGTAGGGATCTGGAAAAAATAGTACTTGCACGGGCTATCAAACTTCACTTAGAAAGAAAAACACTGGTTTACAATAACAGGACAGTTGTTTTTACCTAATGATACCATCTAAATAAGGCTTTGATATCACCATTTTAATATTATTATAACTTTTTGCAGGGAAGACTTATATCCTTAGCGGCTATATTTGAAGAAACTACTCATAATGAAAAAGATCATCGCTTTTGCCAGTATTCTTATTTTAACTTCATGCGCTGAATTACAGCAAATTGCCTCTCAATTACCGCAGGAATATGGTGTAAGCAATGCTGAAATTAGTTCAGGTTTAAAGCAAGCACTCCAGTTTGGAATAGATAAAGAAGTTACCAGTCTGGCTAAGGAAAATGGTTTTTTTAGTAATGAACTAGTTAGAATTGGACTTCCACCAGAATTGCAAAAAGTAGATAAAACACTACGTGATGTTGGCCTGGATGCTCTGGCCGATGAAGGTCTAAAAGTTTTAAACAGGGCCGCAGAAGATGCCGTAAGTGAAGCAATACCTGTCTTTGCTGATGCTGTAACCGGGATTAGCTTTACAGACGCTCGAAATATTCTCTTAGGCCCTGAAGATGCTGCCACCCAATATCTTTCTGGCAGGACACAACAAGAATTATACACAAGGTTCAATCCTATAATAGGCAACTCTTTAAATAAAGTTGGTGCTACACAGGTATGGCAGAAAATTATTCAAAAATATAATGCACTCCCAATCACTTCAAATGTTAATCCAGATCTTCCAGATTATGTCACTAATCAAGCATTAAATGGTGTATTCCTAATGATCGCAAAGGAAGAAAAAGATATCAGAAATACCCTTTCTGCCAGAACTACAGATCTTTTAAGAAAAGTGTTTGCGCTTCAGGATAAATAAGACTTTTCTTACTTTCCATAATTTTTTAACAGTTTTTATCTAGTTTATGCAGTTTATTAAACAAAGCTTAACTGTATATTATTACTCTATAAGATAGTTGCTTCATAGCTTTGCCACTTGGAGAAATGATTAATGACGAAAGATTAGATTAAACTATGTTTAGAATTTTTGAAAATAAATCAAGAGAAGAACGCCTTTGTGAAAAATACTCAAGGCTGATGCATCGCTCTTATAAGATAGCACCCATAAATAAAGAAAAAAGTGATCAGTTGAATTCCAGGGCAAGAAAAATTCTCGCTGAATTAAGAAGAATGAACTGCAGCCTGGTGGAAACTAGGAGTGAATTTGCTTGAAATAATCTATTGCCTTTAGTAAACGGCTACCATACCAACTAAAGTACTCCCCATCTACGATCTTGACCTCTTTGGCAAATTCTTTGAACTTTGCTTTATGCTCTTCCTGAAAAGGAAAAGGTTCTGAAGATAATAAACAGATATCTGCATCCAGCGATTTTAGTTCTTCCAGATTAGTTTCTGGATATCTTTCATCTGTATATACATTCCTGAAGTTATTCAACTTCAACATTTCATTTATGAACGTTCCATTCCCGGCTACCATTAACGGGTCTTTCCAAATAAAGTAAGCAACTCTTTTATCGGTACTATTGTTTCTCAGTTTCTCTAATTCCGAAACTTTTTTACGGATACCGGCTACCATGGTTTTCGATAATTCCGTACAATTAAAAATTTTTCCATAATCCGTCATTAAATCGTAGGCATCTTCCAGATTCGCAACGTCAGAAACATGTACCGGTGCAATCTTTCCAAGTTCTTCTACCATCTCTTTTGTATTTTCTTCTTTATTACAAAAGATAATATCGGGCTTTAGTTCTTTAACTTTTCTAAGATTAACTTTTTTGGTTCCGCCAACACTTGTCTTAATATCTTTTAAATATGCAGGGTGAACACAAAAATGAGTTATTCCAACAATAGAATTTTCCAAACCAAGGTCTACAAGCAGTTCAGTTTGACTTGGAACAAGTGAAATTATTCTTTTAGGGATTCCTTTCAGTTCAATTTTTCTTCCTAACTGATCCTGAATTTTCATAATGAAGTATTATAATTTTTCGAGCTCTGCTGCCATCTGGTTCTGCATAGCTTCTGCCTTAGCTCCGGCAATTTCAGCAAAGTTTGAAGAATCTGAAGCGTATATGATCTTACGGGAAGAATTAACTAAAAGTCCAGCATTTTTAGTGAGGCCATATTTACATACCTCTTCCAAACTTCCTCCCTGCGCTCCAACTCCCGGAACAAGTAAAAAGTTCTCAGGAATAATTTTTCTAATATCTGCCAGATATTCTGCCTTCGTAGCTCCTACCACATACATCAGGTTTTCAGAATTCTGCCAGTTTTTTGAAGTTTCAATAACTCTTTTATAAAGTTCTTTATCGCCTGTTTCTAATGTTTGAAAATCAAAAGCTCCTTCATTAGAAGTTAAAGCAAGTAAAATGGTATGCTTATTAGTGAATTCTAGAAATGGTTCTATAGAATCTTTTCCCATGTAGGGTGCTACCGTGATGGAATCGAATCCCAGATCTTCGAAAAAAGCCTTCGCATACATTTTTGAGGTGTTTCCAATATCTCCCCGTTTAGCATCAGCGATGGTATATAGATCTGGATATTCAGAATGCAGATATTCTATGGTTTTTTTAAGTGCTTTCCATCCATCAACACCAAGAGCTTCATAAAATGCAATATTTGGCTTGTAGGCCACACAATATTGGTGTGTCGCATCAATGATCGCTTTATTAAAACTGAATACAGGATCTTTTTCTGAAAGTAGGTAGGTCGGGATTTTTTCAAGATCGGTATCCAAACCTATACATAAAAATGATTTTTTCTTAAAGATCTGTTCCGTCAGTTCCTGTGATGTCATGCTATCAGTTATCAGTTATCAGTTATCAGTTATCAGTTATCAGTTATCAGAAAATAAAATTATGGTCTTACATCTAAAATCATTGTAGAAAACTTCTCACTTAAATTAAAGAATATCTGAATTCTCCTTCAGCTTTTCAGTGTTTTCAGCTAACTGTAGCTCATCTATGATCTTCTGAATATCCCCGTTAATAATGTTAGAAAGATCGTACAATGTTAGATTTATTCTGTGATCTGTTACACGGCTTTGTGCATAATTATAAGTTCTAATTTTCGCACTACGGTCACCACTGGAAACCATCGAGTTTCTCTTAGCGGCATCGGCTTCCATTTTCTTGGCAAGTTCCATTTCATATAATCTGGAACGAAGCACCCTGAATGCTTTTTCTTTATTCTTATGCTGGGATTTTTGATCCTGACACTGTGCAACCAGACCTGTTGGTTCATGGGTTAATCTAACTGCTGAATAGGTTGTATTTACCGACTGACCACCTGGCCCTGAAGAACAGAAATAGTCTATTCGCACCTCTTTTGGATCTATTTGCACGTCAAATTCTTCTGCTTCCGGCAATACCATCACCGTTGCTGCTGAAGTATGTACACGCCCCTGAGTTTCGGTTTGTGGCACTCGTTGAACTCGGTGAACACCTGCTTCAAATTTCATAGTTCCGTATACATCTTCCCCAGAAACTTCAAAGATCATTTCCTTGAATCCTCCACTGGTTCCTTCACTAAAATCAACGATATTATGACTCCAGCCTCTGCTTTCCACATATTTAGTATACATACGATAAAGGTCGCCTGCAAAAATACTGGCCTCATCACCACCCGTACCAGCTCGAATTTCCATGACCACGTTTTTACCGTCTTCCGGGTCTTTAGGAATAAGCATCATTCTAATCTTTTCCTCAAGTCCTGGTAGTTGACCTTTGGCCTCGTCTAGTTGTAGTTTGGCCATTTCAGTCATCTCGGCATCGCTGCCGTCTGAGATGATCTCTTCAGCTTCCTGAATATTATTGGTGATGCTGATATATTTTTCGCGCTCGTCCATCAAAGCCCGAAGGTCTTTGTACTCCTTATTTAATTCAATATATCGCTTCTGGTCTGATATTACATCTGGCTGAATAATTAAATCATTCACCTCATCAAACCGCTGTTTTACGATATTAAGTCTCTCAATCATATATTATCACTGAATTTAGGATAGCAAATTTACGATAATTTGCCTGAAATTTGAATGAAAGCTTTAAAGGCTTTCTAATTCTGCAACCGCCTCATGATTCCGGGCAAAGGAGGTAAATTTCACAAGGCCTGCGATTCCCAGAATATAGAAAAATCTATCGGGAAAATAAAACTCATTAAACTCCAGATAATAGGCGATAAATGAGGTGATATCTGAAAACACCAGGCATAAAGTCGCCGCTGTGAAAAAAAACGAAGTCTTATCTGAATACCTGTTACTGTATGAAATAGCAGCAATCACCATCGTGATCATGGTTATACCGTAGGCATAAAAAAGCATATCTAAATAAGGGTACACATAACCTGCCGGAACCATATCTACCAGTAAGTAAAGCATTCCAAGATTCAGGATGAATACCACTAAAAAAAGCAGTTTTTGAAATATATTGGTCTTTAGCTTTTTAAGTTCTGGCACTACAACAAATACCAGTAGCAAATATGCTGTAATACGCATGAGAAATGTAGTTGCATTGGCAACCGGCATCTCATAAAAGAATAAGCCAATATCTGATAGGATTAAAAATAGAAACGCTGCCAGCATTCTCTTACTATAACTGTTTTTTGAAATTAAGAGAATTAAAAATATTGAAGTACTTGCCAGCCGCGCCCATCTGCTATATTCAAGGCCATACGTATATATAATATAAAAATTGACTATTAGCAGTATCGCAGTGATAGCTGATAGGTAAGATTTGGATAACATATTAATTTATTTGGTTGAAAAAAGATGTACGTAATCTATGAAAAATAAGTTTTAAAGTCTGGAAAAACCGGTTTACAAAATTATGGACTATTGGGATTTTTGAGAGCAGCTGCTTGATTCACAGAAAAAGCCAGTAGAAATGCAATCCCTATAATATTCGCCAATCTATCCAAATAATAAAACTCCTTAAATCCTAAGTAATAGGCATTATAAAAAAATATATCAGAGAGTATAAATCCAAAAGAAACGATCACCAGGTAAAAAGCTACTTTATTTGCATACCTGTTAAGATACGATAAACTGGTTGCCACAATAGCGAGAGAGATTATTCCCAATGAATAAAAGAGTAATAAAAATATAGAATTTTGATCAGACCCGGGAAGGGTTTTCGCCATTTCATGAAGAAGATATACATCTATAAGAACTATAAAAACTGCTACTACTATTGTAAACAGATTCAATTTAAGCTTTGAAAGGGATGGCGCCACAAAGAGGATTAAATTAAGGTAGGCAAGAATTCTAACAGTATATATTATTTTCTTAAAAAGAGGGACTTCGTAATAAACCAATAGCCCATCACAAATTGCCAGCAGAACAAAAATGAGTAACAATCGATATTTGGAGAAATATTTGAAAAGATAAATCGCCAGGAAAATAAAGGTTGTTCCAAATCTAAACCACCTATCTACCAAGTGATCTAAATAATATATTGCCAGGAAATTGACAATGATGAGAAAACTCATCAATAGAACTAACCAAAATTTCATTTTATTGAATTACCAGCGGATAAATTTATCTGTTTTATGCACAAAACAGGAGAAACAAAGGTTAATTTTAAATTAACCAATTGTAATTTAATTATTTATACTCGAAATTTCCGTGTTTGCTTTTTATAGTTAACTGTTTATTTTCTGAAGCTTCTACCCGGCCAATGATTTTTGCATCTACATCAAAAGATTTTGAAATTTCAATAATTTCGCCGGCCAAACTTTCATCAACATATAGTTCCATACGGTGCCCCATATTAAACACCTGATACATTTCTTTCCAGTCGGTTTTACTTTCCTTCTGAATTAATTTAAACAATGGAGGTGTGTCAAAAAGATTATCCTTAATAATATGATTTTCATCAATAAAATGAAGGATTTTTGTTTGAGCACCACCACTGCAATGCACCATTCCGTCAATCTTATCACTTCCAATATCGTTTAAGATTTTCCTGATGACAGGCGCATAGGTTCTGGTTGGAGAAAGCACGAGTTTACCTGCATCTACAGGACTGTCTTCAACTGCATCGGTAAGCCCTTTAGTTCCGGAGTAAACCAAATCTTCAGGAATTGAACTATCAAAACTTTCAGGATATTTTTCAGCAAGAATTTTAGAGAAGACATCGTGACGAGCAGAGGTTAAGCCATTGCTTCCCATTCCGCCGTTATATTCTTTTTCATAACTAGCCTTGCCTGAAGAAGACAGTCCAACTATAACATTCCCGGGTTTGATATTTGCATTATTAATCACCTTATTTTTAGGCATCCTAGCGGTAACTGTAGAATCTACAATAATAGTTCTAACCAGATCGCCAACATCGGCAGTTTCACCTCCGGTAGAATGAATTTCAACCCCAAAATCTTTTAATTCTGCAATCAATTCTTCCGTTCCATTAATAATTGCCGAGATTACATCGCCCGGTATAAGGTTCTTATTTCTTCCGATTGTAGAGGAAAGCAGGATATTATCTGTTGCACCCACGCAAAGCAGGTCATCTATATTCATAATAAGCGCATCCTGAGCTATTCCTTTCCAAACTGACAGGTCACCGGTTTCTCTCCAGTACATGTAAGCTAAAGAAGATTTGGTCCCGGCGCCATCTGCATGCATTATTAGACAGTGGTCTTCACTCCCGGTTAAATGATCTGGCACGATCTTACAGAACGCCTTCGGGAACAAGCCTTTATCTACATTCTTAATAGCATTATGCACATCTTCTTTTCCGGCAGAAACGCCTCTTCCTGAATATCGCTTACTTACTTCTTTGCTCATGACTTTTTCTTAGAGATTTCAAAGATAATTAGTTTAAACAGTTTTGATAAAGATTCATGAGATTTTAAAGAAAAAAGCCACGCTTTTGGGCGTGGCTTTCATCAACAGTAGTTTAACAGTTATTTATTTAGTAAACAATAATTCCCTGTATTTAGCCAGAGGCCAAAGTTCATCATCTACTAATAATTCTAATTTATCACAGTGATATCTTATTTCTTCAAAGTAAGGTTTCACATCATCACAGTAAGCAAAGGCTCTTTTCTCTGCGTCATCTTCAAGCTTGTTGGCAACTTTTCTCGCCTCTATCATCGCATTCACATTAGAATTGATACTGGCAATATGTGCTGAAATACTTTCGATGATCTCCAGTTGCTCTTTGGAGTGTCTTGTATATTCATTACCATAGATCTCTTTTAGACCTCGCACATTCTTTATAAGAATATTCTGGTAACGAATCGCTGTAGGAATTATGTGATTTCTGGCGATATCTCCAAGGATACGACCTTCAATCTGGATTCTCATAGCATATTCTTCAAGTTCTATCTCATGGCGAGCTTCGATCTCCACCTTGTTCATCACCTTAAGATCTTCATAAAGCTTGAAAGCCTTTTTGCTAACCTGAGCCTTAAGAGCTTGTGGAGTAGTTCTGTTATTGCTTAAACCACGCTTTTTAGCTTCTTTTTCCCAGGCTTCACCGTAACCGTCCCCTTCAAAACGGATCTTTTTGGATTTTTTAATGTATTCTCTAAGAACATTGAAGATGGCATCATCCTTCTTCATTTTTTTATCCTTGATCAACTTATCTACCTCAACTTTAAATTCTTTCAACTGCTTTGCAACGATACTGTTTAAGACAGTCATCGCGTTTGCGCAATTGGCAAGAGAACCTACCGCACGAAATTCAAATTTGTTTCCTGTAAAAGCAAAAGAAGAAGTACGGTTTCTATCTGTGTTATCTCTAAGAATTTCCGGGATTTTACCCACTACATTCAATTTGAGATCTGTTTTTTCCTGAGGTGACAGCTTACCATCGGTTACTTTCTCAAGTTCATCCAGTACTTTAGTTAACTGTGAACCAATGAAAACCGAAATAATTGCCGGCGGAGCTTCATTCGCTCCTAAACGATGATCGTTAGATGCACTGGCGATACAAGCCCTCAATAATTCTTCGTTGTCATAAACCGCTTTAATGGTATTAATAAAGAAGGTAAGAAACTGCAGGTTTTTCATTGGAGTTGAACCCGGGGAAAGCAAATTTGTACCCGTATCTGTTGCTAAAGACCAGTTGTTATGTTTACCACTTCCGTTAATTCCTGCAAATGGCTTTTCGTGCATCAACACACTTAAATTGTGTCTTTCACCAACTTTCTTCATCACATCCATAATTAAGGAATTGTGATCTACCGCAAGGTTTGCCTCTTCAAAAATAGGTGCCAGTTCGAACTGATTTGGAGCCACCTCATTATGGCGTGTCTTTACCGGAATCCCTAATTTCATACATTCGATCTCAAGATCCATCATAAAAGCAATTGCTCTTGAAGGAATAGACCCAAAATAATGATCATCTAATTGCTGTCCTTTCGCAGGAGAATGCCCAAGAAGAGTTCTACCTGTAAGAGTAATATCAGGTCTTGAAGCTACAAGCGCAGAGTCTATAAGAAAATATTCCTGTTCCCATCCCAGGGTAGCATTCACTTTCTTTACATTTTTATCAAAATATTTTGCAACATTCGTGGCTGCATTATCAACAGCCTGAAGCGCTCTAAGCAATGGCGTTTTATTATCCAGTGCTTCTCCTGTATATGATACAAATATCGTAGGAATACAAAGTGTAGTCCCCCAGATAAATGCAGGAGAAGTTGGGTCCCATGCAGTATAACCACGAGCTTCAAAAGTATTTCTAATACCCCCGCTTGGGAAACTTGATGCATCAGGTTCCTGCTGTACTAATTGCCCACCTCCAAATTTTTCGATTGCAAGACCTTCTGTTAAAGGCTCAAAGAAAGAATCATGCTTTTCTGCAGTAGTACCAGTAAGTGGTTGAAACCAGTGAGTATAATGAGTAACTCCCTTGGAGATGGCCCATTCTTTCATTCCGGTAGAAATATGGTCTGCTACATTACGGTCAATTTTCTTTCCCGTACGCATGGCTTCCGTCACATTATCATAAGCCTCTTTGGTGAGAAACTGTCTCATTACAGTTTCATTAAATACATTCATTGAGAAGATCTCAGATCTTCTTGCAGGCTCATTAATCTTGACAGGCTTCCTGTTTAAGGTTTCTTTTAAAGCTTGAAATCGTAAAGTTGACATATATTATGGATTAAATTTTTAAAATTTAAGCCACAAATGTAAATAAATTTATCGTTAACATATAAAAAATAGGGGTGCTATAAGAAATAAATAACATTTTCTCAAAAATAACCCCTGATTTTTATGAGTTATAAAAATCATCCCTCAAAAAATCTTCAAATTCAAGAATCACATAAAATACTGACAACTAATTTTCTGAAATTATTAAAAAGAAGATACTGATTGATATATACTAATGCATTTATCCAGGTATCATTCTGGATTTAAATACCAAACTGTTGCTTAAATAAAGTAGAATTTTCAGGAAAATTTTAATCGTTATCTGAAGAATTATGGAAGAATTTCTACAAATCGCTTGTATGCAACGCTATCGGTAATAATATAAAGGTTTCTGATTTTAAAAAACCAATGTAGCTGCAAACCACAAATTCTAAAGATCAGTTTCAGAAAAATATCGGTAGATTCAGTTTAAGCGCTTTAATATTATAGAATAGTAAGAATAATAAAAACCGAATATCCTAAAATAAGTGCAAAACCTTCTTTTCTACCCATTTCTGAAAATTTCGGAATCAGAAGCATTGGTAATAAAACAAATGCGATTCCCAACATCCAGAACATATCATTAGAAAGGATTTCTGAAGACTGAATTGCTATAGGTTTAATAATAGCTGTTAATCCAAGTACAGAGGCAATATTAAAAATATTAGAGCCTATTAAGTTACCTAATGAGATCGCTTTCTCCTTTTTTATCGCTGCAATAAGGGAAGCTGCAAGTTCAGGGACACTGGTTCCAACAGCGATTATGGTAACTGATACCACTCGCTCACTAATCCCAAGCTGGGTAGCAAGATCAACAGCTCCTTTTACCAAAAGTTCAGAACCACCCCAGAGCGCGAAAATTCCAATTAAAAGCCAGATCGTCATTTTGAAGCCTCGTACATGACGTAGGGATTCATCCACCTCTTCCGCTACAACCTTATCTTTTCTTCGGGAACGTTTAATAAGGATAAAAAGATAGGCAGCAAGACCAAGTAATAAAGCGCCACCCTCAATTCTTGACAATTCATTGTTACTTAAAAGAAAAAAGTACAGAATAATAGAAAAGACCATCATTACGGGCCAGTTTATCCTGTAGAAATCCCTGTCTACCATTAGAGGAGATACCATCGCTGTCAAGCCCAGTACCAAACCAATATTTGCAATGTTAGATCCTATTACATTTCCAAGGGAGATATCTGAAAAACCATCGATCGCGGCCTGCAGACTTACCAGTAGCTCTGGAGCAGAGGTCGCAAAAGACACAACTGTTAACCCGATTACCATTCTGGAAATATTCAATTTCAAAGAAAGTGCTACTGAAGATCTTACCAGAAACTCCCCACCTATCACCAGCAAAACAAAGCCAATTAGCAGATATACGATGCTCATAATTCCATTTTTGGCGAAGATAGCAGAAATGCCTCAGAAATGAACCTAATTAAAAAACAACTACTTTTATAGTTTTTAAACTAGATTTTTCGTTATATTTGATGACGGAGGAAAACCACCTCAGAATTTCAAACTTGAAGTCAGCTATAAAAAATGATCAAAGTCCTGACCTGGAGTCTCAAAGGCTGCAGAAAAATGCTCAGGAGAACTGTACTTTAATAAGAGTGATTAATTAGGAAATATAAATAGCAAATCATCATTCAATGGAGAAACTAACAAATAAAGAAGAAGAGATCATGAGGGTTCTCTGGAATCTTGAAAAGGCTTTTGTGAAAGAAGTTTTACCGGAGCTGAAAGACCAGAAATTACATTACAATACTGTTTCTACCATTATCAGGAACCTGGAAGAAAAAGGCTATGTATCTCATAAAGCCTACGGAAAAACACATCAGTACTTCCCGGTGGTAACCAAAGAAAATTACAGAAAGCAATTCATGAATATGGCTACCAAACGTTTTTTTGATAATTCTTTTAAGAACGTGGTTTCTTATTTCGCAAAAGAAGAAAAAATTAGTGCTGAAGAATTGCGTGAGATCCTGGACATTATAGAAAATGAGAAGAAATAATGGAAAGTTTTTTAATATATCTATTTAAAGCCTCTGCCCTTCTCGGTATCTTTTTCCTGTGCTATTTGCTCCTGCTTCAAAAGGAAACCTCTTTTCAATTGAACAGAAAATATCTTCTGGCCGGTTTGACCATCTCTTTTATCCTGCCAGCCATCTATTTTACCAGGAAAGTCTACATTCAGGCAAATACAGCGTCTTATGATTTTTTAGCCGAAGCTACAGAGATTTCATACACTCCTATCCAAAATTCTACGGACTGGTGGCAGATCACAGGTATTATATATATAGTAATTACCGGGTTCTTTATTCTAAGACTTGGCCTGCAGCTTCGTGCAGTTTTAAAAATAATTTTAACGCATTCTTTTTATAAAAATTCAGGATTAAGGTATCTGGAAAACTCAGAAAATCAACTGCCATTCTCATTTTTCAATTACATAATATTTAATCCAGAAAAGCACTCTGTAAAAGAATTAGAGTTGATTCTAGAACATGAAAAAGTACACGCCCGGCAGTTACATTCAGTAGACGTCCTCATCGTAAATCTTTTATGCTGCATTCTATGGTTTAATCCATTCGCCTGGCTTTATAAAAAGTTGGTTGAGCAAAACCTTGAATTTATAGCAGATCGCGAAACTGTAGATAATAAAGCTGAAATTAAAGAATACCAGCGTGCCCTGGTAAAAGTTTCAACAGCCGATCTAAAGCCGGCACTTACTAATCATTTTTATCAATCATTTATCAAAAAACGAATTCTTATGTTAAACAAAAAATCATCAACACAAAGTCCTGCATGGAAAGTAAGCTTTGTAATGCCCTTATTGCTTGCTTTTATGCTATTGTTCAATGTAAATACCGAAGCACAGGTAGTTACAGAACAGGGGAACCAGGCAAATTCTGAAAAAACGGAAAAATCAGAAGCTCCTGAAGAAATGGAGATTGAAGAAGAAATTGAAATTAATGAAAAAGCAGAAGCTCCTGAAACTGAAATTGAAATTCATGAAAGTCCAGAAATAACCTGGACTACTGCAACGAGGAATCGCGGCAACGGTTTTTCTGATCTCGGGAATGACCCGCTTTATATTCTTAATGGCGAAAAATTCAAAGCTTCAAAATTGAAGAATAAGTATATAGGCCTGAATTCAGGAATTGAAATTCTAGTTGGTGATGAGGCGGTGAACCAATATGGAGAAGATGCTAAAAACGGTGTAATCATCATCCCGGATGCTGAAGTTATCAGAAATTTCAATAGGGAAATGAAAGATCTTAAGCAGCAGGGAAAATTCAATGGGAAATATATTATGGTTGGAAATTTAGGCAAGCCCAATTTCATGAATATAAATTCCAGTAAGAGCAAAACAGATCACATAATAGCTTATACTTCTGGAAGTGGCTATTCTACCAACATAGCATACGATGATAATGTAAGGGTTCGCAAAACCAGAAAAGCACCAAATTCAGACAATATATATGTGATTAGGAAGACTGGAACTGGTTCACGTTCCAATAACGATACTCACTATGAGTTTAGAACGAAAGATTCCAGTTCAATAGAATTTCAATCAGCCGGAGATATGCCTGTTATTAATTCCCCCAATTCAAAAGTTAGAATTATTTCTCAGGATGGCAAACCTCTTTATATGGTGGATGATGAAATTCAAAACAAGGAATTCGTTGACCTGATTGATCCTGAAGAAATTGCATCTATCATGGTTTTAAAAGGAGATAATGCTATTAAAGAGTACGGTGAAAAAGGAAAAAATGGAATTATTAAAATACGAACTAAGAAGTATCACGGAGAGAATAATGATTCCACTTTCTTAATAAGAAAGTCTTTTAATGATGATCAAATTAAAGCTCTAAAAAGCGAGGTGGAGAATAAGACCGGGTATACGCTAAATCTTATGAATATAGAACGAAATAAGGAGGGACTTATCACCAATATCCAAGTGAAGTTTCATAAACAAGATCGCATGGTACAGTCAAATTACAGCGATATAAACGGAGTTCCGGATATTCTATTTGGTCTTAAAGAAGGAGGCGGATTATTAATTTCTGCTTCAAAATAAATATAGAGCTTAATCTCTTAAAAAACCTGTCTTTATTTATAATGGCAGGTTTTTTTATTCTTTGTTTATCTTTGATATAAACCAACTAAAATGAAAAAGCAGATCTTTAAAGCCATAGCAAGGCTTAATAAAAAAATATTACCAAGCTATTCTAAAAAAGGACTTGATCTCCAAAAAGCAAGTAAGTTACAAATGGCCCTTATAGGCTGGAAGTTATGGGTTACAAAAAATTCCCTCGACTAGGAGTATTTAATAAGGGAGGAAACATAATAGTTTTCAAGTTTATCAATTCCTTTCAGAAACTCTAATTCAACCAGAAAGTTACATTGAACAATTTCTCCGCCACACTTTTCAATTAATTTACAGGTAGCAGCCGCTGTTCCTCCAGTAGCAAGCACATCATCATGCAGTAAAACTTTCTCTCCCTTTTTAATCGCATCTTCATGTATCTCTAAAGAGTCACTTCCATATTCCAGATCATAATTTTCTTTATGAGTTTTGTGCGGAAGTTTCCCCGGCTTACGAACGGGTATAAAACCAGCCTTCAATTTTTCGGCTAGTAATGTAGCAAAGAAAAAGCCACGAGATTCTATCCCAACCACTTTATCAATTTTTCCATGAGGCAGCTTATCCATAAACAATTTTACTGCCAGCCCCATGGCTTCAGGATCTAATAAAAGTGGGGTAATATCTTTATAACTAACTCCTTTTTTTGGGAAATCTGGAATTTCCCGAACATAAGATTTTAATTCCATCAACGATTTTTAAACACTCACCGCATTATTTAAGTAATTTCTGAAAGGTAGCATTTCCATATAGATATCAATGAGTTTCTCCTGAAAATCATCTTTCAAAATTTCCTTCTGGGTAAGCGAATGCATTACCGCGAAGCTCTTATTTCTTAAAAGCTCTATATGTTCATGATCTTTAGAAAATCCTTTAGGCGAAGTTTTTAATTTTTCAGCATCCATCAAGCCTCCAAAAGTCTCTTTAAACGAAGTTTTGTTCAGTATCTTTTTAAATTCTTCTCCATTATAATCTATCGCAGCTCTAATATTATCAAGCCTGTCCTTCTTTGGTTTGTAAATCCCACCTGCTACGAAACTTTCCTTTATTCCAATGTGAATATAAAAATCTCCTTTTCCTTTTTCTTTGTCCAGACCAGCTCCAAAGTGATCTTTATAAACAGGTTTGTTTGGATGAAATAATAGATTATTGTTAATTCTATTAATTGCCTGTTTTCCAGTAGTAGGCGCATAGTTGGAATCAATTTTTGCAAGTTTAATATCCAATTGATTTAACCAGGCTATATAAAAATCTCTTACCTCATAATACTCCTTCCTGTGTTCATCCATCCATTCCTTATTGTTGTTCTTATTAAGTTCACGAAGGAAATTAAATAACGTCTTGAAGTCCATTTTTTATTTTAAAGATATTAAACTGAATAGAAGAAAAGACTATCATGTCTTTTATTTCTCGCAACAATAAAAGGAAGCAAAAAACCTGTTGATTATCAACTAATTGAATTCAAATTAAAAAGGATAGCGTTAATATTTTTTTCTGCTTTCAAGTATATTTAGGATATAAAATCAGCCAAAATGAAATACAAAAGACTGGGTGATCATATGGAGATCCCTAAAATAAATGGTTCGCCGTTAAGAGAAAAAGAGAAAATTAAATTCAATTATTACCTATCAAGTAGGATGAACGGTAAACTGGTAGATGTAGACATCACTTCCAAATTATTTGACGGCAACAAGATGTATATAAGGAAATCATGTTATCGTATACCGTTGGGAGATGTTGAAAATTGTGTAAAGGAAAATACCATAGAGCATATGTTAAGTCTCGGACTAAAAGAAACTAACATTCCAGACTCTCTAAAGGGTATTCATATTAAAGATCGCAAACCTAAGTTTTCTAATAAAAGTGCTTTTAGTGATTAGCTTTTTTGGATTAAACGTTAGAACCCTGCCAGAAACGGCAGGGTTTCTTTTTTGCAAATTGGTTAAACCTCTTTTTAGTTAAATCATCTATATTTCTAATTATCAATCACTTAAATAATCGAATTTAGATAATAAAATTGGCCTCAATGGTATGACAGCTGAAAAGGAAATATTACTTTTGCAAAAATTTAACACAACACCAAAAAACATGAAACGATTATTACTGCTATTCACACTGGCAATTTTTAACATTGTTCCCACCCTGGCTCAGGTTACTACTGCTGAGATTAGTGGAGATGTCTTCTATGAAGGAGATACTCCTCTACCCGGAGCAAATGTTACGGCTGTACACACACCAACAGGAACGACCTATGGAGCGGTCACTAATTTTGACGGAGGCTTCAACCTTTTAAACCTTAGAGTTGGTGGACCTTATAAAATCTCTGTAAGCTACGTTGGCTTCAAAACTTCTGTAATTGAAGGAGTAGAGTTGAATCTTGGTCAAACCTACAATGTAACCATTGAAATGATTTCTGATGCAACACAGCTTGATGCTGTAGTGATCACCGGAACCAAAAACCAGATTATTAATAGCGATCGTACCGGAGCTGAAACGAATATTGGTAGAAAAGAATTAAAAACCTTACCTACGATCTCCAGATCAGCTTCAGATTTTTACCGTTTAGAGCCAACAGCTTCCAGCAATGGATCTTTTGGAGGTAGAAACGACCAGTTTAACAATTTTAGTCTTGACGGTTCTATTTTCAATAATCCTTTTGGACTCGATGCTGCGACTCCAGGAGGCCAAACAAATGCACAACCTGTTTCTTTAGATGCAATAGACCAGATCCAGGTTTCTACTGCTCCTTATGATGTAACCCAGGCTGGTTTTACAGGTGCTTCTGTAAATGCTGTTACCAAGAGTGGTACCAATGAAATTGAAGGAACTGTGTATGGTTTCTATCGTAATGAGGATATGACCGGAGACAAAGTTGGCGGTGACGATATTATTGTTCCAGATCTTAAACAGGCTCAGTATGGAGTTAGTATCGGAGCTCCGATTATAAAGGATAAATTATTTGTTTTCGCGAATTTTGAAAAAGATGACAGGGAAGATCTTGGATCTAATTTTGTTGCCAGCAGACCTGGATTAACAGGATCTAACGTTTCCCGAGTATCGGCCGAAGATCTTGATTATGTATCCAATCAGTTATCTTCTTTAGGTTATGAAACCGGTGCTTATGAAGGTTATACCCATGAGACTGGCTCTACAAAGGGAATTTTGAAATTGGACTGGAACATCAACCAGAAGCATCGTTTGGCTTTTATTTACAACTTCCTGGATGCTTCAAGAGACCTTCCAGCAAATCCTGAAGCTATAGGTCGAAGAGGACCAGACCTTACCACCCTTCAGTTTAGAAATTCAGGGTATACCATTAACAATAAAATTGATTCATGGTTAGTAGAGCTTAACTCTAACTTCGGAAATAATATTTCTAATAAATTCCAGGCTGGTTATACATTTTTTGACGATAGCCGTGATCCTTTTTCTGCTCCTGCACCGCCTATCAATATTCAGAAAAATGGTGTAAGATATATTGTTGCAGGTCATGAACCTTTTTCTATAAATAACAGACTTGAACAGCACGTGTACCAGATCACTAACAACTTAAATCTTGTTGCTGGTAATCACACATTCACTTTTGGAGGTAGTTTTGAAAGATTTGATTTCGACAACTCCTTTAACCTTGGAGCTTATGATTATGCTGGAAACGCAGATCAGGGAACAGGCCCTATTAGCACCTTCTTTGATGCATTTACCAGCGTTAGAATAGATCCTAATAATCCAGGTTCTTCTTTTGAAGATGCAATTAATAATGGAACTATTGCTGCAGCGCTTAACAGTGCTCAAAATACATTCGACTCTAGAAATGCAAATGATAGCTGGGCGTTAGCTGAAACAAATGTTGGTCAGCTGGCCTTTTATGCCCAGGATAGATGGAAAATCAATGATGATTTCACTTTTACTTATGGACTTCGAGTGGATAAACCACTTTATTTTGATACTGAAGAAAAGATCCAGGAAAATATAGATCGTCTTGCAGGTGGAACGTTTCCTGATGGAGATTACCAGCCAGGAATTACTTACTTCGATGAAAATGGCGACGAGGTAAAACTTAACAGTCTTGATTTACCTTCTAACGATCTTTTGTGGTCTCCAAGACTTGGTTTCAACTGGGATGTTATGGGTAATAATAAATTACAACTACGTGGTGGAACAGGGATCTTTACCGGTAGACTACCATTTGTATGGATTGGTAACCAGGTTGCCAACCCTGCATTCTATTTCTACCAGACCACAGCGCCAGATTTTCAATTCCCGCAAGTTTGGAGAAACAGCTTAGGTGCCGATTATAGATTTGAAAACGGACTAGTTGCCACAACCGACCTTATCTACACAAAAGACATCAACGCTCAAATGGTTAGAAACTATGGTCTTTCTACACCTTCAGGAACTTTAAATGGAGTAGACAGTCGTCCTGTTTATCTTGATAGTGACAGAGCTGTAAATGAATTTGGTGGAATTACAAATGCTTACGTATTTACCAATACAGATGTTGGATATTCTTTTAACTGGTCTGTAAAGCTGGCAAAAAGTTTTGAAAAAGATTTCTACGCAAGTATTGCTTACAACTACTTAAAATCTGAAGATGCAAGTTCTCTGGATGCAGAGATCTCTAGTGATGCCTACGATAGAAATCCAGCACTGGGAAATGTGAACAGAGCAGTAAGCACTCCTTCAAGATATGGTGATAAGCATAGAATTGTTGGACAATTGAATAAAGAATTCAACTACGGAAAAGACAATCGTTGGAGAACTTCTATTGGAGCATTTTATGAGTATGCACAGGGAGGTAGATTCTCTTATACGTATTCAGGAGATATCAATAATGACGGGTCTGTATTGAATGATCTTATTTATATTCCTACACAAAACGAACTTCAGCAGTATACCTTCACAGGGACGCTTGCAGAACAGGAATCTCAGAGACAGGCTTTTGAGCAGTTTATTCAGCAGGACGAATACTTAAATGACAATCGTGGCGATTATGCCGAAAAATACGGAATTCTTAGCCCATGGAGAGGACGCTGGGATGTAAAAGTTCTTCAGGATTATAACTTCCAGGTAGGCGAAAAGACAAATACAATTCAGTTAAGTCTTGATATCCTTAATTTCGGAAACCTGTTAAATTCAGATTGGGGAGTTATTGAAATTCCTGTAAACGATCAGCCAATTGGTGTTAGTGTTGGAGAGGATAATACTCCCGTTTACACATTTGGAAATCAAAACAGAACCTTTGCCAATGACTTCAGTCTTCAATCAAGATGGCAGGCACAGGTTGGATTGCGTTATATTTTCTAGTTTAACAATCCACTAAAAAATTTGAAAGCAGCTTCAGAAATGAGGCTGCTTTTTTTTATTCTATAGGTATTGATTTTTTTCGAAAATAAATTGTCCTAATTTTAAAATCTCATTTGTCATAAAATAAAACAACATGCAGGAATTTCTATTATTGTTAAAAGGAGACGGAATGAACCATCTTTCACCAGATGAACTCCAGAAGACCATGGATCATTGCACCAATTGGATCAATGAAATGGGCGAGCAATACCTTGGTGGTCAAAGACTGGAAGACAAAGGAGCGTTTCTTGGCTCCAAGAATGCTGAAGTAATCACCGACGGACCATTTCTGGAAGCCAAAGAAATTATAGCCGGTTACTTTAAAGTACATGCTAAAGATCAGGAAGAAGCAATTAAACTAGCCAGAAAATCACCCTTTCTTGATCTTTACACTATTGAAGTAAGACCTATCGCTTCTCCAAAAATGTAAAATTTGTCTTCTAAAACCGATCATATTGTAGCGCATCTTTTTCGTACGGAATACGGAAAACTGGTCGCCATTTTAACCAGAATATTTGGAGCTGCCCATATACAGCTGGCAGAAGATATTGTTCAGGACACCCTGATCTCGGCCCTGGATGACTGGAGCAAAAATGGAGTACCAGAAAACCCTGAAGGATGGTTAATGCTGGTGGCTAAAAGAAAGGTTCTCAATGAACTTAAACGCAACAAGATGAAACGGGAACATCATCTGCAGAAGATGCAGAATGAGTACAGCCCAGAGGAAATTGGAACCATTTTTTTTGAAAATGAAATCCAGGATAGCCAGTTAAGAATGATCTTCACCTGTTGCCATCCCGATTTAAATACAGAATCGCAAATTTCGCTTATTCTGAAAACACTTTGCGGATTTGGAGTAAAAGAGGTAGCGAATGCCTTACTCTCCAATGAACCTGCCATTAACAAGAGGTTATACCGGGCAAAGAACACTATTAGAGAATCCAATCTGTTATTTGAAATTCCCGAAGGAAAAGAACTGGAAAGCAGACTTGAAACGGTCTTACTCACTCTCTACTTACTTTTCAACGAAGGCTATAATTCCAGCGTAGGGGACGATATTATTAAAAAAGATCTTTGTCTGGAAGCGGTAAGATTAACAAAATTACTCAGCACCCATTTTAGAGAGAATAGAAGAACATCAGCATTACTGGCATTGATGTGTTTCCATATTGCCAGATTTGAAGCCAGGATAGATGATCACGGTGGCATTGTACTCTTCGAAGATCAAAATCGTGATCTATGGAATATGGAAATGATAGAAATAGGAATGGCCCATCTAAGATCTTCCCTCGGCGATTCTTCGCTTTCTTCTTATCATATAGAAGCTTGTATCGCTGCCGAGCATTGTTCTGCTAATAGTTTTGAAAGTACCAACTGGAAAAGTATTCAGAAATTATATCGCCTTCTGGAAAATTTTAAACCGAATGCCATCATAAAACTTAACCTTGCAATCATCGAAAGCAAGTTTAAAGGCTATAAGGCATCCCTTAAAATGCTAAAGGATCTCGCCGAAGAAAAGGAACTTAAGAATTATCATTTACTTCCAGCTACCCAGGGAATTTTCCATATGAAACTAGGAAATTATAATGAGGCAATTAAATTTCTTGAAAAAGCTCAGAAATTAAATCCGTCAGCAGCAGAAAACAGCCACATAAACAGCAAAATTTTAGAATGCAAAAACTCACTCTCTTCCTGATTTTTAAAGAGAGTGAGCTTATCATTTTACCAGGCCTGCCCTTCTCCGATCTCACAATAAGAAACAAGACTATCCATAAAATGCCGCCAACCCTGTTTGGTCATCTCAAAAGGCTCCTGGCCTTTCCATTTTTCATCAAATTCAGAATGGGAGAAAATAACTTCAGCTCCGTCTTCAGTCTTAGAAATTTCAGTAGTTAATTTAGTCCCAATCCATGCTGGGTTGGGATTATCTATACACTCCCAAACTACTTTTTTGTTTGAATCAAGGCGTATTGTTTCAAATCCCATAGGTACAATAGTACCTTGTTTGTTGAATTTTAAAAGAGACTTTTCTCCTTCAGCCTCACCCACCTTAGCATCTTTACACCACCATCCTGTAATTCCTTTTTCAGTAGATACCGCTTTGAAAATAGTTTCAGGTGAGGTTTTGATCGTTAAATTGTGTTTAATTTCCATTTTGATTCCTATTAATTAATACTCTTTAACCCTATAACAAATGAAGAACGGGAATTAGGACAAAAACTAGATTTTTTCTTTTTGAATTTCAATTCATATTAAAAAGAATACCCATAAGCATTTTTAAAAATGCACATATTAGATTTCTGCTGAGATTCTAATAAAGTGTTTATATCATAAGTTCTAACTATACCTATCTTTAGTATCCTTAAATTTGAAAAAACACTACAACTTTGAAAGATATTCAAAATAGAAAAGACATAGAATTACTAGTTGATGAATTCTATAAATTGGTAATTAAAGATGAATTAATTGGCCATCTTTTCACACAGATAGTAAAACTAGATTGGAACGTTCATATTCCGGTGATGTATGATTTTTGGGAAACCAGTCTGCTTGGAAAAACAAAATATAAAGGAAATCCTATGCTAAGGCATATTGAATTAAACAGGAAAGAAACTTTAAAACCTGAACATTTTGATCGCTGGCTAAGCCTTTGGGAACAAAGTATTAAATCGAACTTTAAAGGAGAAAAAGCAGGGATGGCTATCCAAAGAGGGCATCAAATTGCTGAGTTAATGAAATTTAAAATCGAAAAGCACTCCTAAAGGGAGAGCTTATAAACCATAAAATAACAGATTATGAAAATTCTTGTCACTTGTTCGCTGCTCCTTTTTTTCACCCTATCTCTAAAAGCTCAAACTCCGGAACAAAGACTCTCACAGCTGGAAATTGAATTACCTGAAGTAACAAAACCTTCAGCCAACTTCGTAAAATGGCGTAAAGCAGGGAACCTCCTTTTTTTATCTGGAGATGGTAGTAGTAAGAAAGGAAAGTTAGGTAAAGACATCACGATCCAGGAAGGCTATGAGGCTGCTCGCCAAACAGGAATTGAAATTATTGCCACGCTTAAGGAGGCATGTGGCGATTTAAGTAATATCAAACAATTTGTAAAAGTACGCGGAATGGTAAATTCTACTCAAGATTTTTACGATCAGCCCAAGGTGATCAATGGATTTTCAGACCTTATGGTAGAAGTCTTTGGTGAAAAAGGAAAACATGCCCGGGCTGCAGTAGGTCATTGTTCCCTACCTTCTAACATCGCTTTGGAAATTGAGGTCATCGTTGAACTGGAAGAATAAAAAAACTCAAACTGAAAGCCTGGTATTTAATTAGATATTAAAATCTCTAAAAGTTTAGCTTTCTCACCTTGAATAATAACTGAATTTGCCATTGCAGGTATTAAGATTGATTCTCCATATTCAATTACTTCTTCCTTACCGTCAACATCGATTTTCGCCGTTCCTGAAACGTTCATAAAAATAACAAAGGAATCTAACAATGAATAATCTTTTACCGCCTTACTATGTACTTCGATAATATTCGTTGTAAAAAATTCACAGTCTACTAGATTGATAGACTCATTTTTCACTGGCTCGTAATCCACGGTATAATCATCCTTAAGATTAAAATTCATAGCCTGACCTGCTGACTCTATATGTAGTTCTCGTGAAGTACCATTTTCATCCACTCTATCCCAGTCATAGACTCTATATGTTACATCTGAAGTTTGTTGAATTTCAGCTAACATAACCCCTTCTCCAATGGCATGAACTTTCCCAGCCTTAATAAAGAAAGTATCTCCTCGATCTACTTTAATGAAATTGAGATGATCTGTTATAGTCCCTTTTTTCAAGCTTTCACTATATTCTTCAGGACTTATTTTATTCTTCCATCCAACGTTTATCATAGAACCAGGATCAGCTTGCATAATATACCACATTTCGGTTTTTCCATAGGAGTTATGCTTTTTCCTAGCCATTTCATCCCCTGGATGTACCTGAACGGATAAGTTTTTAGAAGCATCAATATATTTGATCAGTAATGGAAAATTACCGCCAAATTTATCAACTACGTACTTCCCTAAAATTTCATTTTGAAAAACCTCAAGTAATTCGACAAACTTTAAACCTTTATATACTCCATTATTCACCTCAGAAATATCACCTTTTACAGTCGAGATTTCCCAACTTTCACCTGCTTGAGCAGAAGCCGACTTGCCTAGAAAATCCTTCAATTTCGAACCTCCCCAGATTTTATCTTTTAAAATGGGTTTAAATTTAATTCCGTAAGGGATAAATTCTTTATTCGATTTCATTTCAATCTTTTTACCGTCAATTATTCAAATTATAACATGAAAGATAGTCCAGGTAATTCTGACTACCGATTCTTAAACGATGCTTCTATTTCTTCCAGTGATTTACCTTTGGTTTCGGGCATCATGAAATGAACAAAAAGTAATTGTAATCCCATTAACCCTGCAAAAATCACAAAAAGCATCCATGGTTGCAGCACATCAAGTAAAACTGACCCAAACAGTGTCACAAGCGCTGCAAAAACCCAATGGGTTCCACTTCCCCACGCCTGACCATAGGCTCTAACTTTATTCGGGAATATTTCCGAAATAAACACCCAGATCACTGCGCCCTGGCCTATCGCATGGCTTCCAATGAACATTAGAATAAACACTAATTTTGATATGGCAGCCGAATCACTCAGAAATAAGTAACTCACCATGGCAAGACTGATTATATATCCAATTGAGCCTATATACATAAGACTCTTTCTTCCTGTGCGATCGATTAGATAAACCCCTAGCAATGTAAAGAGAAGATTAACAACACCTATAGCTATGGAGCTGAAAAGAGAATCTTCTGTACCAAACCCCGCTTTTTCGAGAATCTCGGGTGCATAATACAATATGAAATTGATTCCGGATAGCTGGTTAAAAAATGCAATTAAAAATGCCAGGGTCAATGGAAAGCTGTATTTCTTTGAAAACAATTGGGAACTGCTACTCTTACTTCGCTCCTGGTCGTTTTCCATATCCTTAAGAGTAATTTCAGCAGCTTTAATAGAACTAGTCTTCACCAAAACCTTTAGGGCTTCATCTGCCTTATTCTGATGAAGGTATAACCAACGTGGACTCTTAGGCACCCCCAATACCAAAACGGTATAGATCAATGCTGGAATAGCCTCCACTCCCAGCATCCATCGCCAGTCATTATCGCCACCTACACCTTCAAGAAGGTAATTACTCAAGTATGCGATCAGGATACCGAAAACAATATTAAACTGATATAAAGAACCGAGAGTACCCCGATTCTTTGGGTTCGAAATTTCTGAAATATAGGTGGGTGCTGCAATAGACGAAATTCCCACTCCAAGACCTCCTATAAAGCGGAAAAAGGAAAAGCTGTATGGATCCGGAGCGAGTCCCGAACCAATGGCCGAAATAAAATAGAGTATCCCTATACCTATGAGCGTATTCTTTCTTCCAAATTTATCGGTAGGTATTCCCGCTATTAAAGCTCCAATTACAGTTCCCCAAAGCGCCATAGACATGATAAAAGTCCCATGAAACCAGCCAGAAGTGTCCCAGAGTTCCTTAATTGGAAGGTTTGCACCTGAGATAACCACTGTGTCAAAACCAAATAGAAATCCGGCCATTGCCACAGTAATGGAATAATATAATAATCTTTTGTTCATTACTTAAAGGCTTTTTTAATTTGAGCTTTAATTTAATCTTGCATAATTAGATTATAAACAACTACAAATAAACACGATACGCCTGGATCATTATGAAAAATGATTCAGAAATAAAATGTAAAAGACTATAAAAAAAGACTTTTTAAAGGTTCTTTTTTCTGTGATCTTTAGAAATTCATGGTTAAAGAAGGGCATGTTTAAACCCAAATAGGGTTCATCTTTAAAGGACAGTCCGTATTCGAACTTCAGGTTTAAACAAGCCTTATAAATAATTGTGATATTTTAATCTCTATCTTCAGATTTAACTACTCCTACCATACTATCTGCAGTACCGTAATACAGGTACCAAGCATTGTTAAAATATACTAGACCTTCGATAAAGGTAGTTCCATCTTTATATTGCCCTGACTTCTCAAAATCTAATTCGGGTTTAATGAATGGTTTATCACTACGATCAAGGATCTTCCATGGTTCCTCAGCATCGTACAAAGCCTGACCTCCTGTATAGATCCGATTTCCGAGCTCTTCTACTCCAATATTCTTTGAGTTTCCCGCATTATATAGCACCACGATTCCATCTTCGGTAAGAACTGGAGGTGGTCCGGCTTCAACTAACCATGAATCGAAATAACCTGGACGAGGACTAAGCACAGGAGAAATGTTTCCTTCATAATCTTCTACCGGTTCCCAATTTACAAGGTCTGTAGAACTTGCCAACCAGATGTGAGGAACTCCAAAATACATCCAGTATTTCCCGTTGATCTTAGTTGCAACCAGTTTTCCTTCTTGGTTAAGTTTACTAACTATGGCACCAGACTTGCTTTCCATATCATTGTACTTACCGTCTTTATATTCTGCAAAGGCAGGCCCTTGTTTTTCCCAATTTTTGAGATCGTCTGAAGTTGCAACTGCTAGACGTGGAATATCCCTATTCCATTGAGTATAGGTTAACACATATTTACCATCTTCTGTTTCTACAATTCGAGGATCTTCTGTTCCTCCCGTCCATTCATATTTTTTTTGATCGTCATTATCAGGATAAAAAACAGGCTTTTCCTTTCTAGTATAATTCACACCATCTTCAGACTGAGCAAGCCCAAGTCTAGAAGTATGGGTTCCTATCCCATCCTCTCCTACTCGCTCTTCAGCTCTGTAAAACACATTTATCTTACCGTCCTTTACAATGGCTGCAGGGTTAAAGGTGGCCATAGATTCCCAATTCACCACTCTACCTGTCATAGGATCGTTGAAGGTAGAAAGAGTGTCTTTTGAAATGATCGGTTTTTCCTCGGTAAATCGCTGAAATGGACCCATCATCCAACCTTTTTCATTGGTTTCCTGCCCAATCATTTGAATGCCACTCAAGCAAAACACATAGAACAAGGCGATATTTAGTAAGCTTAATTTTTTCATATCTTATAGTTATATTTTTTGATTTATCCGGCTCCTCCCATAGGTAGCCAGATCCTTTTATTATTTAGTATCCTGGATTCTGAGATATTTGTCCTCCAGATTTATCTATCTCTCCCTGTGGAATTGGGTATAGATAATTGAAGTCCTGAAAATTCTTACCTAAATTGGTAAGAACTTCGTTTGCGAGCTCCCATCTCTTAAGGTCCATAAATCTTTGAGATTCGAAACCTAATTCCACTCTTCTCTCGTGAATAAGTGCAGCCAATGCTTCATTTTGTGACAAACCTTGTCCGGAATATGGAGGAAGAGCATCTGCGGGAGTCTCACTTCCGTTTACGGCCTGAGTATTTCTGGCTCTCTCACGAATTTGATCTACTATTGCAAGTCCTTCTTCTATCTGTCCAAGCTGAATTAACGCTTCTGCTCTCCATAACAATACATCTGCATACCTTATATAGATTTTGTTTCCTGGAGAATCCGCATTTCCTTTAAAACTACCATCGGTAGAGCCCAAAAGCTTATGTACTTCCTGGGCCTCTACATCTACAGTATAACCTAACCTAGGATCGTTGTTTTCAAAAGAAGCAATGAAATCATCTGACGGAGCAACAAACCCCCATCCCATTAATGCGGCAAGGCCATTACCCTTACTCGGATTCACACCCTGCTGATGATCATATGCAAAAATCACTTCGTCTTCTGTGAATTCCTTTGTCACATCAAAAGAATCGAAATAACTTTCATTGAGAGAATAAAATCCCCAGGACTGTAGTTCATCCACATAAGAAATTACACTATTCCAGTCCCCATCATATAAAGCTACTTTTGCCTGCATAGATTTAGCAGCTCCAATAGAAACTCTCCAGGGCTCTGAAACACTTGAATATTTCTGTTGAGGTAGCATTGAAACAGACATTTCAAGGTCAGATTTTATAAACTCTATAACCTCTTCTTTTGGTGTTCTGGCTGTAACCTCATAAGCTTCGGAGAAATTAGCTAATGGTTCAGTCAATAAAGGAACATCTCCAAAGTTATTCACCAAATCAAAATAATAAAAAGCTCTAAGGAAGTAAGATTCTCCAAGAAGCCTGTCTCTGGTAGCTGCATCCAGGTCTGTACTAGCTATCACTTCATCCTGTTCCAGGATATTTATTGCCTGATTGGCGCGAGCTATACCTTCATAATTGTAACTCCACTGCCCATTAAAGGCACCATTCATTGAAGTAAAGTTAAATGCAGCAATCTGGTCCATCCAGGCCTGATCCCCGTCAGGATTCCACTTTTTCTCCATATCTCCGGAAGCAATATCCTGAAGGATAAAGTCGTCTCTCAATACCGTAGCACCATCCCAGTTCCACTCCCCAATAATATTCAGGGTACTTGAAAGGGTTTGATAGGTTGAGTTAACACTGGATGTAATCGAAGATACAGTTGGTTCAGCATTGATCTGATCTTGTGTGATAAGACCAATTGGCTCCTTATCCAAATAGGAATCACAGCCCGTAATAAATACGGCTGAAGCGATTATTAATATATTAGGAATATGTTTCATTGTATTCATTTTTTTTGTTTCTAATTAAAGTGATTTAGAAGCTTGCATTTACACCAAATAATACGGTTAAAGACTGCGGGTATGTTCCAAAATCTATAAGGTCTGTAGATTCTGGGTCAAGTCCTGAGTAATCTGTAAATGTCAATAGATTCTGTCCTGAAACGTAGAACCTTATATTTCCTAGACCCGATAATTTATCGGAATCAAGGCTGTAACCCAATTCAATATTCTTAAGTCGAAGATAAGAAGCATCTTCCACAAAGATATCAGACACCTTACTGCTTCCGTTATCGCTAAAGCTCACTCTTGGGATAGTGTTTGTAGAACCTTCTCCGTCCCAGGCGCCCAATACTCGATCAGTGTAATTGAACGGTCTTGTATCATAATCGATAATCTTCTTAAGATCATTGTACCTATCTACACCATTCACACCTTGAAATAATAAACTTAAATCGACAGCCTTGTAATTGAGGTTAAAGTTCATACCGTAGGTTAACTTAGGATTAGGATTCCCAATAAAATCGCGGTCATTATCATTAATGATCCCATTCCCGTCCAGATCCCTGAATTTGATATCCCCCGGTTGTTGCGGTGGATTTGCAGTCCCTGATAAATGTTCACTTACCTCGGCTTGGTTCTGATAGATCCCTTCCTGTACAAAACCGTAATAAGCATTCAAAGGATGCCCGGCCTGTGTTCTTGTAACTCTTCCATTAATATAAGGAAGATTTGGGTGTAATGATTGCACTTCGTTTTTAAGAGTCGCCATATTCGCACTTATCTCGAACTGTAATGGATTATCGAAATTCCTGTAAGAAAGAGCAAATTCAAAACCACTATTCTCAACCTCTCCTGCATTTAGAAAAGTTGGTGATACATCTCCAACAAACTGTGGTAGGGAAATAGGCAACAAAATATCAGATGTATTTTTCTTGAAATAATCTGCGCTACCATATAACCTGTTTTTAAAAAAACCAAAATCAACCCCCACGTTAGCCTGAGTTGTAGTTTCCCATTTCAGGTCAGGATTACCATATCTGCTAATTAAGTACCTGTCTGCATCTCTTCTATAAAGCGTAAGATAGGCATAGTTAGGAATTTCCTGGTTACCCAATTGCCCCCAGCTTCCTCGAAGCTTTAATTCTGAAAGCCAGTCAGTATCTTGCATAAATTCTTCTTCAGTGATCATCCAACCTGTAGAAAGAGACGGGAAATAACCCCATTTATTTTCTTCAGCAAAACGAGAGGAAGCATCTGCTCTTAGATTGGCTGTTAGCATATACCTGTCATCATAAACATAGGTAGTTGAGGCAAAGTATGAAAATAGTGCCCACTCTTCAGCAAGACCGCCATTCCAAAGGTCACGCTCTGTTCCTCCAAAATCTATATACCTGAAATTAGGGTCGGTGAAATCATATCTCAACCTTGAAGCGCTAAGGTTAGCAGATTCGTTAACAATAAATTCTGTCCCTAAAAGTACACTTATTGAATGTTTATCGAATTCCTTATCAAAATGAAGACTATTGTTCCAAGTTATGGTAAAGTCCTGCCCTCTAGACTCAGATAGTGAACTTGGACGATTCTGTCTTCCAAGACCCTGGTCTATTGCAGCTCCGTTCCCATCATCATCTCCAAAGTTCTGGTTAAATGCTTTTGAATGGAAAAAGTTGAGATCTGCTCCAAAATTCGTTTTAAATCTAAGTGACTTATCTTTTAAAATATCATACTCAGCAAAAACGCTTCCGAAAGTCTTAAAGGTTGAAGTTTCATCGTCTGTAAAATATGCTAGAGCAATTGGATTCTGACTATATTCATATTTGCTACTCTCATAACTATCGGGTCCTTGGTAAAAGGGAAGGTCTGTGAAAGGATCTTCTTCCGAATAAGTTGGATCTGATGGATCTTTGAATACAGGAATATTAGGTGGACGTAAAAACGCATGTCTTATTATTCCTGGTGCATCCCCACTGGAAGATATTCTATCCTGAGTATTATAAGACATCTGAACATTTGCACCAATCATAACTCTATCCAATACCCGAGAACTTATATTAGAACGGAAATTCAATTTTCTGAACTTATCATTGTCATATACTACAGTTCCGTCCTGACTGAAATAACCTCCGGAAATCAAGTAATTTGTCTTTTCATTTCCACCTGAAGCCGAAATATTTAAGTTATGGGTTCGCCCTAATTCAAACAATTCATCCAGGTAATCTACATCACCAAAATCTGACCGACCGATATCCTCAGTATAAGGATTTACTCCTTCATAACCTGCATTATCCCAGGCCTGCTCAACAGTTTGCATGTATTGATCAGTATTAAGCATAGTAGGAAGATTAATTACCTTTTGAATCCCTCCAAAATAATTTACTTTAAACTGTCCACCTTGCTTACCTTCTTTAGTTTTTATAACGATAACACCTCCTGCTGCCCGTGACCCATAGATAGAAGCTGCTGCCGCATCTTTAAGCACGGTCATTGACTGGATGTCGGCCGGATTAAGAAAAGATATCTCGCGACTGGGTATACCATCTATAATATAAAGTGGATTATTGTTTCCAATAGTACCATTCCCCCTAATTCTTACTTGAACTTCGTCTCCTGGAGCACCGGTACTCTGGGTAATATTCACACCAGCAACCTGACCTTGAAGAGCCTGAGTCACTTCAGAAACCCTTCTGGTTTCCAACTTCCCAACATCCACTGATGAAACCGCTCCAGTAATAGTTGATTCTTTCTGGGATTTATAACCTACCACTACGAGTTCATCCAGCTCAGCTATGTCCTCCTTCAGTGTTACATCTATTCTGGTGCGCCCGTCAATTGTTGTTTCAAAAGACTGATATCCCACAAACGAATAAACCAGCACTGCATCGTTATTTGAAACTTCAATAGAATATTCTCCGTTAAAATCGGTAACTGCACCATTAGAGGTTCCCTTCTCTACAACCGAAACTCCTGGCAAAGCGCCACTAGCATCGGTAATCACTCCTGTAACCGTTTGTGCATACACCGCACCTCCCGTACATATAGCCCATATCATCAATAGACTAAAAATCAAGTTGTTTTTCATCATAATAAACCTTTCATAAGATTAATAATAAAGTTGATTTTTGTTATTTTATTCATTGATAAAAAATTTACATTCGCCTTAGAACTATCAGATTAATCTGAAAACCTAAAACTTAATATTTCTCATAATCGAGATCCCTCTGTGCTTTTTCTTAAGAGATTAACTGGTAAAGAATCTAAAGACTTGAACACATTTCTTTAAATCTTATTCTTTCATCATAACTCATCTGAAATAACTCCAGAGGCAGCAAGGTATTGGCTTTAGCGAGGAAGGAAACCGTACAACCTTCATGGTCCCTCAAAGGAGCAATCAGCTCTATCCTCGCTTTTTTAATATCTGGTAATTTTAATTTGGTTAGATAGTCAATTTGCTTTTCTTCAAGATTTACTATTTCCAGGAAAGTGTGTAAAAGATCAAATTGTTTAACACTTTGGTCGAGAATATTCAGGTAATAGCCAGATAACTTATCTCCAAAAACTTTAAGATTTAAAGCTTGGAAAATTCCGGATAATAATCCTCCAAATAGCAATAGAGTAAGTGAAGAATAAAGAACCTGGAAATTAAAGGACATGTTAATAAATGTTAAACACTAGCTTAGTTAATATCTATATCTTCCTATGAATCCTGGTCGTACTATATCGTTATAATATAAACCTATATCGAAAGACAATATTTAGTAAAACGTTTTAGTAAATCGTTTTACTAAGTGGCTAATATATATATCATGATTCTATTTACCAAACTATTAGGTCCGAAGAAACCTAATTTTTTAAAAAGGAAATAAAATTATAGACCTTAGATTGAACTATCTTCAGGAGTAAGCTGGGAAGAATCCCTCTTTATCAAGTGGCCCTTTAAGACTTTCTGAAATTTAACAGTTTCTTTATATTCTGATTTCAGTAAATTTAAGGTTCCTTTAATAAGTTCATCTGCCAATTTACTCACTGGTTGGGAGACGACACTAATTGATGGGGAATAAAGCTCGAATAAATCACGATCATCAAAAGTAATCACCGAGACATCCTTAGGAATATTAAGCGATTCTTCTTTCAACACTTTAAGTCCACTAATTGCAAGACTGTTGGTAGCAAAGAGCAAAGAATCAATTTGAGGATTCTTTTTCAAAAACTCACGTATCATTTCCTTTCCGGTTCCGGTCTTCACCTTATCAAAGGGAATTAAAACCGAAAATTCGTTCTTTCCCTTGGCTTTAACCCCCTGCCTATAGCCCTCAAGCCTTTCAAGTGTTGGAGATATGTCAGATTTAAGCCCTATGAAGCCCACATTGTTAAATCCGGTTTCGAACAAATAACTTGTTGCTTGTTTAGAGCCTTCTATATTATCAAGAACTACATAATTATGATCTAAATCATCATAATATCTATCAAACACCATTACGACCTGTTTTCTTTCATTAATAAGAACTTCTAATTCTTCTCTAAAGCCTTCTGGAGGTGTTATAATAAAAGCATCAACTTGCCTTTCTTTAAAGAGATTTAATAATTCTATTGCTCTCTCTTTATTATTTTCAGTACTACAGTAAATAATCTTATATCCATTTTCAAATGCAATTCCTTCCATTTCTTTTGCTATAGCAGAAAAAAACGGATCAGAAATATCTTCAGCCATAAAAACTATTGTTTTAGTTTTTCCCGTCCTTAGAGTTTGAGCACTGGAGTTAGGTATATAACCAACCTCCTGGATATAATCTTCTACCCTTTTAATAACTTTTTTACTAATCCTATTCTCAGCTTTATTGTTGATTATAAAAGAAATAGTTGTAGTTGAGATCCCTAGCTCCTCAGAAATATCCTTAATAGATATTTTTCGTTTTTTTTTCATTTTAATTTAGATTATAAAATATGGAATATGTATACATATTCAGAAGCTTTTGAAGGGACCAATAATAAAAGCCAATGAAGAGTTTGGCCTCAAATCTATTAAAACAATGGTTATAAGTCAAAATTTTTTAAATCTATTGATAAGACCTTGTGATATATTAATACTGAATTTCAGCATATAATTTCAGCCACACCACAGTAAAATATGTTTAAGAGGTAGATTCTAGAGTATTAAATTTTCAATCAAGTGCTACTCTATGGGCGGAACAAACCAAAATAAAAAATCCGCAAAACACTATTATTTCGGTGTCTGCGGATTTATTTTGTGACCTCGCCAGGGTAACAACTTAATTCAAAATTACCAGCATTTACTAGTGTTTATAATTCCCTTTTTAATTCAAGGGCTAATTATAGGGCTAATTTTGGGAAGATATTATTTGTTAGATTTCCTTTAATGATGAAGATGAAACTTTCAGTTCGGTATCACATTTTTGTTTATAGAACTCAAAGAAATATTTATCATTAAAATTGAAAAATTCCTTTTTCACATAAACCATTTCTAAATTAACCTCTCTCCCAAGTTTGTACATACCTTTATCTACACACAAGTAGGCATCGACATCATTATAAATTCCTGAAGCTAAAATCATTAAATCTTTAGTCAGTATCTCTCTATTGACCTTAGAATTAATTTCTCCCCATTTTGATAAAATATCTTTCGCATAATTCACCCCTAATTTTTCCACAAACTCTAGGCTAAAAATATTAGCCACATCTTCATCAAAATCAATAACTTGGACGTTATTTGCATTTAGAGCCTGAATTATGAGCTTAGTTTTCTCGGAACTAGACGGCTGGGTAGAATCAATAATTTCTGCGATACTGATAGAGGAAATATAGTATCGCCTTTTGGCCTTTTTATTATCGCTTACCTGAGCTTCTGTATTTGACAAAAACTCTACAAGAGAATTGGCAAATTCATTCGCTGGTTTACCATTTTTTTTAAAATCCAGAACCCTAATCAATACACTCGTATCAAGTAGAATTCTCTGCCAATTGATTAGTCCCATTAAAATAATTTATTCGTAAATAAAGTTTAATTCACTTAAGTCTATTTCATCAATATTGTAGGGGAAATTTTTATCTGCCTTAGCTTTAAATGATATTAATTTTGCACTTAATATTCTCTCTGATGTAAGGGATTTTTTGAGTCTCACTTTTACTCTAACCTTAGCCCTTCGATAGTATTTAGCAAGCTCATCATGTTGGTCCTGTTCGATAAATATTTTGAAATTTTTCTCACCTGAAATGTAGATATGTAAATTACTTGGATTTAATTCCTTATCTCCTATTTCGGTTATGAAACCTTCATAACTCTTATTGCTAAAATAATACTCAATTGATTTTTCCTCAAAACCATATGGAAGTGTTACTACAGGTTGTTTATCAGAATTTAAAATTTCTAAATACCACTTTTCCTTCATTGGTTTAGCAACCGCTTTTTTGAATTTTAATTTTGAAGGAGATAGTTCTAAATCTCTTTTTTCAATTATTTCCTGTCCTAAATCTTCCACTCTTTTCTCTAAGAATTTATTAGTGGTAGCAAATCCTACTTGGTAGCAATTATCTGTAACTTGAGATAAAACTATATTATCCTTTTTCTTTGCAGAAATAGCTGAAAAAAGGGATTTTAGTATTTCTCCTAAATCATAGATAGAAACAGCATTATTGAAATCAATACTATCATCCTCACTATTAAATTTCAGATAAAAATTGGCCATGCTATTAGTCAGAAGGTCTTTTTATACAGGTATCTAAACACTCAACCAATATACAATAAGTTTTGAATTCAATATTTTTATTTACTCTCAACCGTGAAAGTTCAATTTTTTAGATTAAATAATTAACTTCACGGAGCAAAACTATCCGACTTTAATGGAACTAAAATTCTTAAAACCACGTAAGGCTCTCAATAAAGCATATCTTAAAGTAAAACCTAACCGCTCATCAATTGAAGTTTTTAAAACCAACCTTACTCAATTATTAGATAGGACTAATGACGTAGAGTCTGAGGAGTTTCATAAAAACCTTATTTCTGATTTTCTCAAAAAAACATACTATGATCCCAACCATTTCATAAATACGAAAGGTAGAAATGATTTAGTAATTCATAATGATAAAAAAGCTAATAGTTCAGTAGGAGTAATAATTGAAGCAAAGAAGCCAACAAATCGTTCTGAAATGCTTACCAAGCATAAATTGAATGTTAAGGCATTTCAAGAATTGATCCTTTATTATTTAAGAGAACGGATTACGCATAAAAATTTAGAAATTAAGTATTTAATTGCGACTAATATTAATGAATGGTTCATTTTTGATGCCAATATTTTTGAAAAGCATTTTGCCCAAAGTAAATCTCTTGTTAAACAATTCACCGATTTTGAAGATGAAAGATTAGCAGGGAAAACCACAGAGTTTTTTTATAAGGAGATTGCGGAACCCTTTATCGACAGTTTAAAAAGTGATATCGAATTCACTTTTTTTGATATTCGTAACTATGAAAAACCTCTTCGAAATAATAATCCAAAGGACGATAACAAACTCATTGCTCTCTTTAAACTTTTATCCCCTGAGCATCTTCTTAAACTCCCCTTTATAAATGATAGTAATAGTTTAGACCAAAGGTTTTATGGAGAACTACTACACATTATCGGATTATCGGAAATTAAAAAGGGAAGTAATAAACTGATCCAACGAAAAAAAGAAGGAGATAGAAATACGGGCTCCTTAATTGAAAATTCAATTATCCAAATTGATAGCCTTGATAAACTAAGTAGGTTAAATAATCCAAGTCATTTTGGCAACTCTAAGGAAGAACGTTTATTTAATGTTTCACTAGAATTAACCATCACTTGGATCAATCGTATTTTGTTTCTTAAGCTACTAGAAGCTCAACTTAGCTCTTATCATAATGGTGATGATTCATATTTGTTTTTAAATATTTCAAAGGTTCATAATTATGACGATCTAAATACATTATTCTTCCAAGTTTTAGCGAAGGAACAATCTGATCGGAATCAAGATGTTAAACAATTATTTGAAAAAATCCCATATCTGAATAGTTCATTATTTGAACCAACTGGTATCGAACATGCTACCCTACTTATAAGTAATTTAAGTGATGATAAGACAATTCCTGTTTATTCATCTACTGTGCTAAAAAATAAAAACGGCAAAAAACAGATAGGAGAGCTAAATACGTTAGAATATTTATTCAAATTTTTAGATGCCTATGACTTCAGTAGTGAAGGTTCAGAAGAAATACAAGAAGAAAATAAAACATTAATTAATGCATCAGTATTAGGATTAATTTTTGAAAAAATAAACGGATACAAGGACGGATCATTTTTCACACCTGGTTTTATCACCATGTATATGTGTAAGGAGACAATTCGTAAAGCTATACTTCAAAGATTCAATAATGTCAAAAACTGGAATTGCAAAAACCTTGATGAATTATACAACAAAATTGATGACCGAAAGGAAGCCAATGAGATAACCAATAATTTAAAATTATGCGATCCTGCCGTAGGATCTGGTCACTTTCTTGTATCTGCATTAAATGAAATAATAGCAATAAAAAATGATTTGAGAATTTTGCAAGATAGAAATGGAAATCGTCTCAAAGAATATCAATTTGAAGTTATCAACGATGAATTGATAATTACCGATGAAGATGGTGAATTTTTCGAATACAATCCTTTAAATAAGGAAAGCCAACGTGTACAGGAAGCACTTTTTCATGAAAAACAAAACATAATTGAGAATTGTTTATTCGGAGTAGATATTAATCAAAATTCCGTTAAAATATGTCGACTAAGACTCTGGATTGAATTATTAAAGCACGCCTATTATAAAACTCCGAATGAACTAGAGACATTACCAAATATTGATATCAATATAAAATGTGGTAATTCACTTATAAGCAGATTTAAATTAGGCGCAGACCTCCAGGCTACACTTCGAAAAAGTGAAATTAGTATTGCTGAATATAAGAGTGCCGTTAAGACATACATGAATGCTAAGAGCAAGGAACAAAAAAGAGAAATGAAATCACTGATAAAAAAAATAAAAGGTGATTTTAAATCAACGTTCTACACCAATATCAAAGAAAATAAAGACCTGGCTCGATATCGAGGTCAACTAATCAATTTGCAGACAGCAAATATTGATTTATTCGGCACCAAAATGGATAAAAAAAAGATAAATATTGAAACGAAAAGGCTCAAAAAATTAATTGCTTCTCAAGAAAAAAAGGTCAACGAAATTATTAGCAATAAAGTATTCGAGGAAGCTTTCGAGTGGAGATTTGAATTTCCTGAAGTTCTTAATGATGATGGTGAGTATATAGGATTTGATGCTATAATAGGGAATCCTCCTTATTTCTCAATTAGCAAAGCACCAGAACTTAAACAGGTTTCGAAGAATTTCAAATCCTTCACATCATCTGGAGACATCTATTCATTATTTATTGAATTGTCTCATAAAATTTTAAAAAACAATGGAATATCTACCCTCATAATTTCAAACAAATGGATGAGAGCCAATTACGGTAAGAATATGCGAGAATATTTAGTAAAGCAAACTAATCCATTTAAACTTATTGATTTTGGCCAGAACTTAATATTTGAAAGCGCTATTGTTCATACAAATATTATTTCTTTCTCAAAGAATGAGTTTAAGTCTAATTTAGCCGCAGTTCGTTTTCCTAATAACTTTTTTAATCAAAATGTTTCATCCGAAGAGTTCTCAGATTTCATAAATGAAAATAAAATTCAACCAGTTAGGGTAAGTAAGGACATTTGGAATATTATTCCAAATTATCTTTATGAGCTCAAATTAAAGGCAGAAAATAAGGGTAGAAAATTATCAAAATGGAACATTGAATTTTATCGGGGATTCCTTACAGGATTAAACGATGCTTTCATTTTATCTAATGATATAGCCAAAAAATTACTAGAAGATGATCCTAATAATATACAATTAATAAAACCACTTTTAAGAGGAAGAGATATAAGACGATATTTTTACAACAACCCTACTTTAAGTGCTATTACTACTTTCCCAGCTCGTAATATTAATATTGAGAGTTACCCAATAATTGAGGAATATCTAAAGTCGTTTCAACCGAAAATAAAGCAAACTGGAGAAAAGTTTATTAATGAAGAGGGTGAAATTGAAAAAACAAGAAAAAAAACATCTCATAAATGGTATGAAACGCAAGATACTATTACCTACTATAAGGAATTTCTTAAACCAAAAATTATATTTTCTGAAATAGTAAGTGAGCCACAATTTTATTACGATGAAGAAGGCTTTTACCCTGAAGCAACAGCTTTTTTTATTTCTGGAAATAATCTAAAATATCTAACTGCCTTACTTAATTCTAAGGCCATTACTTTCTTGTTTAACACCTTTTATATGGGCGGAGAGCTTGTAGGCAAAATTAGATATAAGAAAGCCTTCCTAGAACAGGTCCCTATACCTGTACCTGATCAAAAAACAGAAGATGAAATAGGGGAAATTGTAGATCAAATTTTAAATTTAAAAAAGGAAAATTCCAACTTCGATAGTTTTTACCTCGAAGAAAAAATAAATAAAATGGTTTATGATTTATTTGATTTTAATGAGAGTGAAATTGAAGTTATCGAGAATTATAGTTCCTAAACTTAATTTTGAGCAACTCTTATGGGCTTTCATTTTGTAGTTTAAGGAAATATTAATTATTGATAATAAGTAGTTAAAACATCATTGAAATGAAAAAAGAGATACAAGTAAGACCTTGTTTAAGAAAGTACTTGTATCTCTTGTGCGATTTTTAAATTTGCCCTATTAATTTTACTTGTATTAGATTCTTCTACTTGTTTTACTTTATATGTTACGACCCTCTATTATATATCCTATTCTAGGAGTAGTCTTCTTATTATTATAGGACGAGTTATGAAACCCTTTTTTCATTCTTTCTGCTTTTCTATCTACCTCTTTTAAAATGTTGTTATAATAATCCCATTCCTCACCCGATTTAAAATCCCTAAATAAACTCTGGATATAATCCACAGCTTGATACTTTCTATCTTTCATGAAATGTTTAAAAAGGTAGAGCCCTCTATCTACTCCAATTTCATTAATTAATAGGAAAACAAAATATTTAGCGGTCTCAGCCTTCGTTAATGTTCCTCCCGGCACTTCGACTGAATCAGAAAATAAATCTATTGCTTTAGCTTTTTTAAATGTTTCAATCCAGTCTTTTAGAAGATTGTTCCAATTCTCCTTGAGCGCTCCAAAATTTTGAATTTGCTCATTTTTCCTATAACCTGATTTAGCCGCAATTCTGATTTCAAACCTCAAAATAAAAAGCTTTTTAATAAGTTTATTGGCGACTTTTCCAGATATCATTTTTTTATCTCTTAGTTCCTTGAGTTTATCATAAAATATAATGCTGTATTTAGCTCCACTAAAATAAACAGTAGATTCTTTCCAACGGTCTAAATTAAGCTCTGGAAAGGAAATTAAACAGGGAATGAATTTTTCATAATTCCGTGGTAATTTAATATTGCCTCCCATTTCCAAATAAGTAAACTCTAAATTCCAGATATGCTCTTCAGCAACTCCAAGTCTTTTCGCTATTAATTTAATGCAGTTACAATAATCATTATAATGCAAATCCTTCACGGGGCATTTAGCACCGTACATCCATTTTCTTAGGTTTCCTTCAATTTTGATATCATAGCCTATAGAGCTCTCAAATATTCTACCCTCTAAATATTCAGTCTTATTCATATTCGGTATGGAGACTAGTTCAACTCTACCACCTGTAAATCTATCTTTTCCAGCATACTGCACTATACAGAATTCATCCAGCCTGTAAGAAGGTATCGAGCCTTTTGCTTTAAATTTATCTAACATGATATTTATCGTTTAAAAAGTTCTCCAAATTCTCCCTTTTTACCCTTACACTAGCACCAAAATGACTTTGTAAAACTTGCAATCCATTATTAACCATTCGGTCAAAAGTTTTGCGACTTACTTGATATTCTTTGGCCACCTGCTTAGGGCTTAAAATATCATCCATTGATTTTTTATTTTTAACTTCTTCTATTATTTCTGTTCTGAGGTCATTTAGAAAGGTTAATTGTTCAATCCTTAACTTTTCCTGCTCTTTTTCCATTTGTTTAATTTTTCTCAGCTGATAAACAGCTAATTTTTCAAACCGATCATCAATTTTTAAATGTGATTGTTTCATGATATTAGATTTATTATTTTCTTATCTAATAACTCCAAGTCTTTTTTCTGTTCGGCAAAAAGTGTTAAAGTTTATCACAAATAAAAAAACCGCCTTTAAAAGCGGTTTCAAGATTATCATTATCAGACACTTAGATAGATATGTTAAATTTTAATCTTCCGGGTTAAAATGCATAATAATTGTACCTATTTGTTTTGATGGTGCATTATAATCTGTATTAAATCGGACTTTCATTGCCATCAATTTCGCCTCCTCATTTAAGCATGGTGAATTATTTGTCGTTCCTTTTACACCTGGTTCAGCTTTTATAACTTCACCATTCCGGTTTACTTCAATTTTCACCACTACAATCCCCCATTCTGAACAATTATTATTCAATTTTAATTTTTTAACCGCACTCCGCCCTCCTAGTCGGTAATTCCCATCACCATTCATTCCTGTGCCATGACCATAATATTTATCTTCTTCTCGATTGGCATCTTCATTACTTCCGTAATAAATTTTGGTTGATTCTTTTCCCGTTAATTTATCGGTATCATCTTTTCTTCCATTTAAAATTTGATCCAAGGCATTTTTAGTTTGTTGATCCATTGCTATATCCGGCTCTTTTTCTTTAACTATCTGATTAAATAACCTTTCCTTGAATTCTGAAATTTGAAGCAGGTAATTAAATTTTTTAGAACCCTGAATAAATCCTTTTTGAAGAAAAATTGTTGAATAGCCGTTGTCATATATTTCCCTACTACCTTTTTTAGTTTTAAACCTGAAACTATGATACTTTAAACTCTCTCTAAAATCTTCATATAAGTAGCTATTATTGAACAGCAAATAAGTCTGTGAATATTCTAAATTATACTCGTGATCCACGACATATACTTTTCCAATTATCTGGTCATATTTTCGATCGTTGAAACTAAATTTGTATTCAGATTTAACCATCTTATCCTCTACGATTTCCTCTGGTGCAAATAAAGTCCAATCATATCTTAAGTTTTCCCTCACTTCTCCAACGTGTAATTTGGACAAAATAAGGAGAGTATCAAGATTTTTAATTTGACCCTGACATAGCGTTGAAATTATAAATACGAATACAATAAATATCTTTTTTTTCATCTGAGGTTATTTTTAGGTAACAAAAAAAGCGTGGAACTGAATCCTACGCCCTTAAAGTACCGCCAAGCACTCATCCGACAAATAGGAACAGCCCACGCCGTAGCGTGAGCGTTCAACTATTACAACTGTCGGTATTCTAAAAATTGGCGGTTTTTAAGGGACAAGTAAAAGCTAACGCTTCTCTATGATATGTTTTTCACAAACCTTATTTCATCTCTATCTGATTAATTAAATTCAAATTTAACGGAAATTTACTGCTTTCATAGCTTCTTCGAGCATGGAAGTTTTAGAATTCACATATCTTGCTGTCATTCTCATATCCGAATGCCCCATCAATTTCATTATATAAAAAGGCTGAACATTATTACTTGCTAACATCGATCCAAAAGTATGTCTAGCCGTATGAAAGGATACTCGCTTATTAATATGAGCTCTTCGCGCAATAAATTTAAGATCTCTATTGACTGATACGTTACATCGGAAGGGAAATACCCTATTACCTGATTTAATGCTCTTAAATTTATTTATAATCTCCTTAGCTTCTTTATTTAAAGGTATTTTGACCTTCTTACCCGTTTTTTGCATTTCAACCTCAATTCTCCCTCCAATGATTTGATCTTTCCTAAGGTTTATCAAATCAGAATATCTTAAGCCTGTAAAGCATCCAAATAAAAATAAATCTCTGGTATGATTCAAACCGTTTGAAAGCTTACCTATATTCAGGTTAACAGTCGCGAAGGCATTCAGTTCCTTTTTAGTTAAAAACTCTTCCCTTACATTCTCCTTCGGTTTTTTTATCCTCTTGCATGGATTACTTTTTATCAATTCTAATCTCACAAATTCCTCAAGGATAGTACAAAATATCTTCCGCCTTGTTGCTATTCCACTTGCACCTACCTTTTTATCAGAGGATAAATAATGAAGAAATTCAGTTATAAACTTATAATTGATTTCAATTAAACTTAAACAGGGCTGATACTCTTTCAACTGTTTTTTAAATAGCTTATAATGATACTGAGTTCCCGGTTTAATGGTTTTAAATTTCCTTTCGCAAAATTTATCGAAAAGGCAATAAAAGTCTTTGTCTTTCTCACCGTGGTAAAACAATTTTGCTTGAGTAATATTTAATGGTTTCCCAGCTAATTCCTGCTCTATAAAAAAATCGTTAAATTGTTGTTTTCGTTTTTCTAGTATATTTTTCAAATCAACAAGCTTTCCTTTTTTTCGAGGGCAATTATTATTATCGTCCCATTCAGTTTTTTTTAGTGACTCCCCCACAGGAAGACGAACAGATTTACTATTGATAATAATTAAATAATTAAGTGGAAAAGTTCCGTCTTTCTTTTCTTTGTCCTTCCTTAAAATTGTTTTTACTGACCATGAATTTTTCATTGTGAATTATTTTTAATTTTAGTTCACATTGTATAATACCTCCGAACCAAAATTTCTTCACAATAAAATTTTATGATTTTTTACAAAGATCAAAGAAATCCCAATGGGAATAGGAGTTCCCGAAGAATGTTAAAATTTAGAATTCTCCCATTTACTTTCCATGAAGTACCACAAGTTTCAAGACTAAAAGAGAGTTAACTCTACTTTATAATTTCACAAATTTCGTTTGTAAAAAAAAGAGGGCTAACTATAGGGCTAATGAATTTGTCTAAATATGACCAAATTTGGGTAAGGTTATAAATAAAAAAACCCCACTATTAGTGAGGTTTTAAGGACTTTGTTAGTCAAAGTTAGACTTATTTTGTGACCTCGCCAGGATTCAAACCTGGAACCTTCTGAGCCGTAATCAGATGCGCTATTCAGTTGCGCCACGAGGCCTTAAAATATTGCTTTGCTGTCTTGCTAAGCGGGTGCAAATATATATCCTTTTTAGAAAAGGAAAAACCATTTTTAGAAAAATTAATTAAAAAAGGCGGACAAGCCGCCTTTTATATAAGTACCCGGTTTGTTTAGTTAGTATAAGTAATTAAGGGCTGTTTCATCGTTTGCTCCAAATTCGCCATCTTCATTAGCTCCAAAGCAAGCAAGCATTACAGAAGTAGCGTCATATCCGGTTGGGGTTCCAGGAATATGAACTGCTCCATCAGGATCAGCACTTTCTCCACTCTGTCCACAGCTTTCACGACTAAACCAGTCTGTATGACGCAGTCCAACCGAATGTCCAATTTCGTGAGTTATTACATGTTCATTGGTGTTTGTACTGTATGCTTCCATTCCTGAAAAGATTTGCACATACTTATAAGGGTTTCCGTTGCTTGGAAAACCTGCGACTCCACCTGCTTGTCCATTTTGGTTTTGATACACTACGATATCATAAGGTGTATAATTGGTTCCAAAAGTAACTGTGAACGTAATTCCCAGGTTTAAGGCATTGTAGTTATCAATCGTCCACTGCAATGCAGTTCTTTGCTTTGTAGTTAAAGCTTGCGAACCACCAGTGTAACCAATTACATTAACTGTTCTTGGAGTGCTTACCAGGTTGTAAGTTCGGTATTGCTTATCTGTAACCGATACAGATGACATGGTTTGCATTTGTTCAGCTGTCATTGCAATATCACCTTCAATCAGATAATTTTCAGTAAAACTACCATCGGGTAGTAACATTTTGTTTTTTTCGACATGTTTGGAATTAAAATGAAGATCGGCAACTTTATCCCGAACCTGCTTTGATATACCATCAGAAGGTTTTTCAGCAGTTTCAGCTACAGATTCAGATACCTGATCTTTCTCACAAGAAGTAAATACAGAAATCGCTATTAATAGCGTAAGTAGTTTAATTGTTTTCATAAGTAGGTTTTAATTTTTGGGGCACTTATGAGCACAAGCTAGAAAAATCTTTGAAATTTCCAGGGTATAGAATGTTAAAATGTAAGATTTTTCTTATTTATGAGTGCGTATTTATACGATTTCCGCACTGAGACCGGCATCTAATAATTTAGAGCAACGTGGTTTCAATTCTTTATAAGGTCCGGTTTTTACAGTACATTTTCCCTTATAATGAACAAGAATTGAACACTGTTCCGCCTGCTCAGGAGTATGTTCACAGGCATCGATTAAAGTATCAATAACATGGTCAAATGTATTATAATCATCATTGTATAATACAATCTCGTTTTCTTTTTTCTCTTTGGTCTTTACTTCGACCTTTTCTAATAATTCTTCTTTGGTGCTCATCTTCAAAAATTTCTCTTTCAACATGCGTTAAAGATACAAATAATGATCAAAAACCTTAGCGTGAAAATTTTGCGGCTATCCAATCGTTTCTTTCAAAATTTTCGATAAAATTCAAACCAATTTCCGCACAAGCTTTTTTTATAGCAGGAAGGTCTCCAGCATAAAAGCCACTAAGAAAAAGCTGCCCGTTTTCTTTCAGGTTCTTTCCATATACTGGTATATCCCGTAAAAGGATATTTCTGTTTATATTAGCGAGAATAATATCATATTCACGACCCTCTAGCAACTCTGCTCCTCCTTCTTCCACATTAATATGTTCACAGTCATTTCTGCTAATATTCTCCAGGGTGTTCAAATAACACCAATTATCAATATCTATAGCATCTATAGTTCTTGCGCCTTTCATAGCCGCCAGAATAGCCAGAACCCCGGTGCCGCATCCCATATCCAAAACACTTTTCCCTTCCCACTCATTTTTAAGGATATGCTGGATCATCATATGGGTAGTCGCATGGTGTCCTGTTCCAAAAGACATCTTGGGCTCGATAACAATATCAAAATCTACATCCAGTTTTTCGTGAAAAGGTGCTCTAACACTACAATGATCATCAACCAAAATGGGGGTGAAATTCTTTTCCCATTCCTCATTCCAATTTACCCGCTCTATTTCTTTTTGATCATAACTGATCTTGAAATCTTCAGATTGCAAAATATGTACATTGGCCAGAATATCCTCTTCGTATTCCTCTTCGGGAATATAAGCTGTGATACCATCGTCGTTCTCTACAAAACTCTCAAAACCAAGATAGCCTAATTCAGCGATAAGAATTTCAGAGGCCGGCTGTACCGGTTCTATCTTAAACTGAAATTCAAAGTAATTCCCTGCCATTTTTAAAATGAATTAACGATCTCTACAAAATCTACTGCATTTAAACTTGCTCCTCCAATAAGCCCCCCATCTACATCTTCTTTCGCAAAGATCTCTTTTGCATTATTAGGTTTCACACTTCCGCCGTAAAGAATAGAAGTATTATCTGCCACTTCTTTCCCTACATTTTTATTTAAAAGCTCTCGTACATGTTTATGCATTTCCTGAGCCTGTTCCGGGCTAGCAGTTTCACCTGTTCCAATTGCCCAAACTGGTTCGTATGCCAGAATGATATTTTTCCAGGCGCTCTGTGGTAACTGAAAAAGACTTTCCTTTAATTGCTTTTCTACAAGATCAAAATGCTTTTCGCTTTTTCGATCTTCCAGCTCTTCGCCAAAACAAAAGATCACCTTCATTTCATTATCTATTGCGGCCTGTACTTTTTTGGCAAGAATATCATGGGTTTCATCGAAATGAGCTCTTCGCTCACTGTGACCAATAATTACGGTTGTAATCCCTATACTTTTCAACATGCTGGCAGAGACTTCGCCGGTAAAAGCTCCTTTTTCGCTTTCATGCATATTTTGCGCAGCAACTATAACCGGAGTATCTTTAAGAGCCTGGAAAGCTGGATAAAGATTTGTGAAAGAAGGAGCTACCATCACTGTAGCCTTTGGATCCCTAACCATCTGAAGTTTTAACTTACTTAAAAGTTCTTCAGTTTCTGCAAGATCATTATTCATTTTCCAGTTTCCGGCAACTATATTGTCTCTCATAATTTTATGTTTTGGTTCGATAGTTTTTTACTGAAATCAGGAGATTTCAGCAACAATAACAAATATAAGTAAAGGAAGACTCACTGTATCTTAAACCGAAGCAAAACCTTGAATTTTTAGCGACTTTTCAATGACTTCCCTTAAAATTTTACAATTTGATATCAGAAGCGTCGAACCAGTGTTTTTTCTGAGTGATTGTTCCTTTCTCAAGAGTAAGAAATCCCGGGTTAGAGCGAACAATTGTTTTTAAAGCTGTCTCATCGGTTTGATAAAAATCAAAATCCAGATTGTATTCTTTTATTAATTCATTCTGGAATTCTTCTCCTGAAGCGGTAAGACCTATTACCCGATACCCCTTTTGCTTAGCATTTTCGCTTAAAGATTTTACAGCCTCGTACCCATCTCTTTCGGTAGAACGAAGATTATAAGCTACTATCAACAAAACCTTATTTGCAGATAGCACTTCATCTGTAATATCCCCTTCCTTCCCTTCAATTACGAAATCATGTATAGGAGCAATGGCATTCTCCCCCGTTTGTGTGGTTTCCACACCGATAAATTCACCATCAATCTGAGGATAAGCACCATTATTCTTAATTACTTTCTCCTCTCCATCTACTTTGAATTTCCAGCTGTAAGTCACTTCTGCCATCGCCGCACCCTCCGGCAGTTTCATTTTTTCCGGAATATTATTCCCGATGCTGTAAGGTCTGAAATCGAAAACAGGAAGATGCATTAAAACATGATAGCAAAATGCAAAACAAGCCATAAACGAAGCAAAAATAACCCATTTATGATATTTCACCGGAAAAATAGGATTGATATATTTCTGATTGAAAAAGATAATTAAGATCAAAAACAACAGTATTATATCTTTATAAAAAGACTCCCAGGGCGTGAGCGGGATGGCATCTCCAAAGCATCCACAGTCTGTCACTTTATTAAAGTAAGCCGAATAAAAAGTAAGAAATGTAAAGAAAACGATCATCACCAACAGACTCCATCCTGTAAACTTCGGAGCATATCCAATGAGCAGCATAATTCCCAGTACAAGCTCAAAGACAACAATTAAAATGGCAATTACTAATGCAAAAGGAATTAAAAATGGAATATCCAGCACCGGTTCGCTAAAATATTCCTGCAGTTTATAAGAGAAACCAACAGGGTCATTCAGTTTTATAAATCCTGAAAAAATAAAAAGAACTCCCACCAAAATCCTGGCGATGCTAACAATTGCTTTCATTGGTATTTTATTTAATAATAGATTTCTCTTCGGCTTCGCTAAAATGAATCATCGCAAAAACCGAATAATTGATCATATCCTGGTAATTGGCGTCTATCCCTTCACTTACGAGGGTTTTCCCTTTATTGTCTTCAATCTGTTTTACCCGTAATAATTTCTGAATAATTAGATCTGTTAGAGAGCTAATTCTCATATCACGCCAGGCTTCCCCGTAGTCGTGATTTTTATTCATCATCAATTCTTTTGTTTCAGAAATCTTTTCATCGTACAACTTGATAGCTTCTTCAGGATTAAGATCAGGTTGAAGCGCAATTCCTCTTTCCAACTGAATAAGCGCCATGACCGAATAATTGATGATCCCGATAAATTCAGATTTTTCATCTTCGTCTACTTTTCGCACTTCACTTTCCTGCAACTGACGGATGCGCTGGGCTTTGATAAAGATTTGATCGGTTAGCGACGGCAGTCTTAAAATTCTCCAGGCACAGCCGTAATCTTTCATTTTATTTAGAAACAAACTGCGGCAGCCTTCAATTACTGCATCGTATTGTTTTGAGGTATCCTGCATGAAGTAGATGTAATTTCCGTAAATTTCGGGCAAATATTTCAGATAGTCAAAGATATTTCCAGGCCACCAAAAAACCTAAAGAATCCCATGTTTATCAATTGTAAAGGCAAACTCCTCGATCTTTCACAGCCAAAAGTAATGGGAATTATAAATATCACTCCCGATTCTTTTTACAGCGGAAGCAGGTCTAATACTGAAAAAGAGATCCTTTTCACCGCAGAAAAAATGCTGGAAGAGGGAGCTACTTTTCTGGATCTGGGTGCTTACAGTTCGAGACCTGGTGCTAACGATATTTCGGTTGAAGAGGAATTAAGCCGAATGCTTCCGGCAATTGAACTTATTTTGAAAGAATTCCCGAAAGCCCTGATTTCCATTGATACTTTTAGAGCTAAAGTTGCCGAAAAAAGCATCGAAGCCGGAGCTGCGATCATCAATGATATTTCTGCAGGAAAACTGGATGATCAAATGCTTTCTATTATTGCCAAACATCAGGTTCCTTATATTATGATGCATATGAAGGGAACGCCGCAAAACATGAAAGATCAAAACCAGTATAAAGATCTGGCTTCAGAAGTTCTTTTCTATTTTTCAGAAAGAATTAGAGCAGCAAGAGACTTAGGTATTCATGATATTATTATTGATCCGGGCTTCGGTTTCGCAAAAAATATAGCACAGAATTTTGAGCTTTTATCAAAACTTGAGCTTTTCAGCAATCTGGAACTACCTTTACTGATTGGAGTTTCAAGAAAAAGTATGATCTGGAAGAAACTAGATATTTCAGCAGATGATGCTCTAAATGGAACCAGCATCCTTAATACTGCAGCTTTATTGAAAGGAGCCAATATTTTACGGGTCCATGATGTGAAAGAAGCCGTGGAATGCATCAAATTAACCCGTGAATTGATAAACTAATTTTAGATTTTCTATTTTTACATAAAACCCCCGCAATTTGGACATCATAGATCTTCGAATTCTCGATATCCTGGATATTGTTTTTGTAGCCCTTCTGCTTTACTATGTTTATAAACTGGTAAGAGGCACGGTAGCTGTTAATATTTTTATTGGTATCGTTGTTATTTACCTCGTCTGGCTACTTACCCAGTTGCTTCAAATGGAATTACTGAGCAGTGTGCTTGGCGAATTTGTAGGTGTTGGAGTATTTGCTTTAATCGTCGTATTTCAGCAAGAAATTAGAAAGTTCCTGTTAATGATAGGCTCTACGAACTTCACCCAGAAAGGTAGATTTTTTAAAAGTTTTAAGTTCAGCAGGGATGATTTCGATTCAAAAATTAATGTTGATGCAATTGTAGACGCATGCGAAACTATGGGAAAAACCTATACGGGAGCGCTTATGGTAATACAAAAAAGCAACAAACTGGATTTTGTCAAGAATACCGGGGATAAAATGAAGATAGAACTGAATCAACCAATTCTTGAATCCATTTTCTTCAAAAACAGTCCGTTACATGATGGAGCTATGGTGATCGAAGAAAATAAGATCACCGCGACCCGGGTAATTTTGCCGGTTTCAAACGATAGATCTATTCCGCTAAGGTTTGGATTAAGACATCGTGCCGCCGTTGGAATCACAGAAAAAACCGATGCTTTGGCACTGGTTGTAAGCGAAGAAACCGGGCAGACTTCTTATATAAAAGACGGACAGTTCGTGATGTTTGAAACAATGGAAGAATTAAAAGACAGGATCAAAGAAGATCTTAGTTAAAAGATTTGTTTTTAAATCGCCTCTTCCTCTTTAAACTGGACTTCGTATAACTTTCTATAATAACCGTCGGTCTTCTTAAGCAATTCTTTGTGACCACCAATTTCAACGATTTGTCCCTGGTCCATTACAATGATCTTATCAGCTTTTTTGATGGTTGCTAGACGGTGAGCAATTACTATAGATGTTCTACCTTCTGTGATCTTATCTGTCGCATCCTGAATAAGTTGCTCACTGTAAGAATCGACTGAAGATGTTGCCTCATCCAACACCAGAATGCTTGGATTACTTACATAAGCTCTCAAAAATGAGATCAACTGTCGCTGCCCTGAAGAAAGCATCGCTCCCCTTTCTTTTACATTATAATAATAGCCATTAGGAAGAGAGGTAATAAATTCATGAATCCCTATCTGCTTTGCAGCCTTAATCACATCTTCATCAGAAATATCAGGATTATCCAGGTTGATATTATTCATAATAGTATCTGCAAAAAGAAATACGTTCTGCAGCACAACCGCTATTTGAGCTCTCAAAGATCTAAGTTGAATATCCTTAATATCGATATTATCTACTAAAATGGAGCCGCTATTAATTTCATAGAAACGGCTAAGTAAGTTGATAATGGTAGATTTCCCTGCTCCGGTAGCTCCCACGATCGCTACGGTTTCTCCCGGAATTACTTTAAACGATATCCCTTTTAAAACCTCTTCATCATCCACATAGCTAAAGCGCACATTCTTGAATTCTATCTCGCCTCTTAGATTGCCAATTTCCAAACTTCCGTTGTCTTCTATATTCGCTTCGGTATCCAGAATATCAAATACGCGATTTGCTGCAACCATTCCCATTTGAAGGGTATTGAATTTATCTGCGATTTGCCTAAGTGGCCTGAATAGCATCTGGGAAAGTTCAATAAAAGCCACAATGACACCTAAAGACATCTCATCACCAGCAACCACTCTTAAACCTCCGAACCAAACGATCAAACCAATCGTAATAGACGTAGACATTTCAGCAATAGGAAAGAAAATGGAGTTATACCAAACGGTTTTTACCCAGGCTTTTCTATGTTTATTATTAATCTCCTTAAAATTGGCAGATTCAGTTTTTTCTCTGGTAAAAAGCTGAACGATCTTCATCCCTGTAATTCGCTCCTGAACAAACGTATTTAGATTTGCTACCTGAGTACGCACCTCTTCAAAAGCCAGTTTCATTTTCTTCTGAAAAACACGGGTTGCATAGATTATAAAAGGAAGCACTGTTAGTACCAACAATGTTAGCTCCCAGCTTTTATAGAACATCACTCCTATAACCACCAGCATCTTAAGGAGATCACTGATGATCATAAACAATCCCTGGCTAAAGATGCTGGCAATCGTCTCAATATCACTCACCGCCCTGGTCACCAATCTACCAACAGCAGATTTATCGTAATATTTCATTCTAAATCCAAGCATATGCTTGAAAAGCTTCACACGAATATCACGTACAACTTCCTGCCCGAGCCAGTTGGCATAGTATATAAAACAGAATTGAAACAGGACTTCCAGGACCAGGACGCCCATCATTAAACTCACATAATAAATAAGACTATCAAAGTCGGCAGGAATTAAAGCCTCATCTACTGTTTCCTGTAGAATGATTGGTCTTAAAACTGCAAATAACGATACCAGAATTGCGGCGACTCCCACGAAATAAAATATTCGTTTATAGGGATTTGTATATTTAAGCAAACGCTTAAACAAATCCATATCGAACGCATTCCCAGTTTTTGATGCCATCTAGTTAAATCTTATTTTATCAGGATATATGATCCCGGTTAAGTACAATCCATGTGCCGGCACAGAAGTTCCAGCCATCCCTCTATCTTCACTTTTAATTACCTCGTGCATATAAGACACACTGTGTTTTTTCTGACCAATTTCTACCAGGGTACCTACCACAGCCCTCACCATATTTCTTAGAAACCTGTCTGCGGTAATATGAAAAACTAACTTCTTACCTTCTAACCTCCATTCAGCCTCATCTATTCTACAATTATAAGTTCTTACATCGGTTCTGCTTTTAGAAAAACACTTAAAATTAGTATAGTCTTTTAAAATGGCAGCGGCCATATTCATTTTCTCAACATCAAGATCATGTTTCAAAAACCAGGCTGAATCCTTATTAAACGGGTCTTTTTCCTGAATGATGTGGTATTCATAACTTCTGGAAACCGCATCAAAGCGAGCATGAGCATCTTCTTTTACCCGGAATATTTCTGAAATTGCTATATCCTTAGGAAGCATAGAATTCAGCTTATACTTTAAAAGATCAGCATCTATAGCATCCTGATGATCAAAATGAGCAAACATTTGTTTTGCATGAACCCCTGCATCTGTTCTTCCAGCTCCGACAATCTGAATATAGGAACCTAATATTTTGCTTATATTATTTTCCAGAAGCTCCTGAACACTAATAGAGTTTGGCTGATTTTGCCAACCATGATAGGCTTTTCCAAAATATGAGAGTTCTATAAAGTACCGCAAGCTCCGCTTTATTTTTATATTTGCGAAATGCAAAGATAAGGCAATTATAGCAAGGAAAAAGTCTTTAAAGCCGCATCCTTTGTTAAACGAAATTTAAAAGTTTTACGATTTGAAAAATATCCTTCTTCTTAGCGATACTCATGGACATATGGATGACAGGATTCTCCATTACGCGGCACAAGCTGATGAAATTTGGCATGCAGGTGATATAGGTTCGCTTGAAGTAACCGATCAATTAGCAGCTATTAAACCTATAAAAGGGGTTTATGGAAATATTGATAATGCGACCATTAGAAAGGAATTTCCGCTAAACAACAGGTTTATGTGTGAAGATGTTGATGTCTGGATCACACATATTGGTGGATATCCGGGAAGATATTCCCCGCCTGTGAAAGAAGATATTAAAAAAAATCCTCCAAAGATATTCATATCGGGTCACTCACATATTTTAAAGGTGATGAATGATAAAAATCTCAAATTACTTCACATGAACCCTGGTGCTGCTGGCAAACAGGGATTTCATAAAAAGAGAACCATGTTAAGATTTAAAATAGACGGAAAGGAAATTAGCGATCTTGAAGTTATTGAACTGGAATAATCAAAAAACCCGAAGATTTCACTTCGGGTTTTTCACGCACTAATACTACTAAGATGATAGGCTTATCGTAATCGGTCAACAGATTTTACGAGATCTTCGTCCTTTTTGATGGCCTTATTGGCCAAAACAATAAAAACGATAGAAATAATAGGAAGAAACATCCCAATACCCTTCTCTGAAATATCCATTTCTCCAGGTAAAGTTAGAGACCAATAAACAAACACTCCTAGTAAAAAAAGATTTAATATTATATTTAGGCGCCCCAGTACAAACTGAAGCTTTCTATTTTTAAACATAAAAATGCTTACTAAAGAAATAGCTGCCGACCCAAGAAACATTCCAAACGCAATTAACTCGTCCTGAGCATATACTTCTTCCCCTGCAGAATTTGTCCAGAGTGAAAATACAAATATAAGCCCAGCCATTGTTATTGCTGCCAGTAATAAGTAAACAGTTTGTATTCTTTGAAGCATATTTGTTGCTATTGCGGCACAAAAATAAAAGATTCTTTTTAGAATTCCTGTGTAAAAGTTTAAAATAAAGTTGTATTATTGCAGGAACATTTCGTAACCCATTCAACGTTGGTTACTTAAGTCTCCAAAACTTTTTATTCTTCCTCGAGAAGTTTTAAAATCAATCCAAAAAAAATTATTTAAACGCATTCATGTTTGAAATTTCAGAATTAAAAGCTAAAAAGCTTCCTGAACTTAAGGAAATTGCTCAAACGCTTAACGTTCCTAAGTACAAGACCTTGAAAAAACTAGATTTGGTGTATCAGATTCTGGATTACCAGGCATCAAATCCTTCTAAAGTGAAAGAAGTTCTTACCGACGAAAAAGAAGCTCCAGTCAAGGAAAAAGCTAAAAGACCAGCGAAAGTTGGCAGTGACAAAAAACCAGCCAGACCGGTATCTAATCAAAAACCTTCTCACGCTAAACCTTCAGGAAAAGACGCCCCTCCTTCTCAAAAAGAAGATAAAAGGAATACCCCTTCTCCAAAAAATGATCGGGACAGAAGTTCTAATCCTAAAAAGGAGAATCGCGGAAGAAACGACAACCGAAGTGATAACAGAAACGATAATCGTAACGATAACAGGAATGCTAATCGCAGCGACAATCGTAACGATCACAAAAAAAATAATGGGAATCGTGATAACAGAAACCGTTACCGCGAACCAGATTATGAGTTCGATGCGATCATAGAAAGTGAAGGAGTACTGGATATCATGCAGGATAACTATGGTTTCCTGAGATCTTCAGACTACAACTATCTAACATCTCCAGATGATATTTATGTATCTCAATCTCAAATAAGGTTATTCGGACTTAAAACCGGAGATACCGTACAAGGGCAAATCAGGCCACCTAAAGAAGGTGAGAAATATTTTCCTCTTATAAAGATCAATAAAATAAATGGTCTTGATCCACAGGTAGTAAGAGACCGTGTTTCTTTCGAACACCTTACCCCATTATTCCCTAAGGATAAATTCAACCTTGCTGAAAAGCAGAGTTCAATTTCTACAAGAGTGATGGATCTTTTTGCTCCTATTGGAAAAGGACAGCGTGGAATGATCGTTTCCCAGCCTAAAACCGGTAAAACAATGTTACTTAAGGATATCGCCAATGCAATTGCGGCGAACCATCCTGAAGTTTATCAAATTGTTCTGCTTATCGACGAAAGACCTGAAGAGGTAACCGATATGCAGCGTAATGTAAAAGGAGAAGTGGTTGCTTCTACTTTCGACAAGGAAGCGCATGAACATGTAAGAGTTGCCAATATCGTTCTTGAAAAAGCGAAGCGTTTGGTAGAATGCGGTCACGATGTGGTTATCCTTTTGGATTCCATTACGAGACTTGCAAGAGCTTACAATACCGTACAACCAGCAAGTGGTAAAGTACTAAGTGGTGGTGTAGATGCGAATGCACTTCACAAACCTAAAAGATTCTTTGGTGCGGCGCGAAATATAGAAAACGGTGGTTCTCTATCTATAATAGCTACTGCACTTACTGAAACTGGTTCTAAGATGGACGAAGTAATCTTCGAAGAATTTAAAGGAACCGGTAACATGGAACTTCAGTTAGACAGAAGAATATCTAACCGAAGAATATTCCCGGCTATAGATCTAGTTTCTTCAAGTACACGTAGAGACGATCTTCTTCTGGATGACACCACGATACAGCGTATGTGGGTACTAAGAAAATATCTTGCAGATATGAATCCTATTGAAGCAATGGAATTCATCAATGATAAAATCAGGAATACTAGAAATAACGAAGAGTTTTTAATCTCCATGAACGGTTAAAAACACTGTTAAACCCTACTTATGAAAGCCGAAAGTAGAACTTTCGGCTTTTTTAATGCAATAAATTCAGGTAACATCTTATTGATCTATTTTTAGCAACTTCTAGATTATGAGAGGCTGAGATAAGTTCAGCCTGACAGAACTCTAAATTTCAGAAATAAAAAAAGCTTCACCTTTCGATGAAGCTTTTAGAGCGGGAGACCGGGTTCGAACCGGCGACATTCAGCTTGGAAGGCTGACGCTCTACCAACTGAGCTACTCCCGCCTGTGGCTGCAAATATAATCTGAAACAATTCCAAAAACCAAAAATTTTACAGCTTTTTTAAAAAATGATATCCTCTAATAATATATCCCAGGTTCATATAAAATTTATGAGATCCAAAATTTTCAACATAACTATTCAATTCCATCGTTTCACAGTTCTTAGATTCAGCATATTGATGAATAAATTCCATTAAAGATCTACCTAATCCTTTGCCCTGATACTGCTCTTCAATATAAACATGATCTACCTCACAGGCTCTACCAGCATAATGTCTCGTCATAAACCATAAACCAAAGACTCCAATCAAATTTTTATTCATATATATTCCAAAACATTCATAATTTTGATCGAACATTTCCAACAGTCGGCTTTTAAGCAATTCTTCTTCAGGTGGGTGTTCATGCAGTTTTTTAAGGAAAGGTAAAACCTGCTGAAAATCTTCTTTTAAAATCTTGTTAAATGCCAGTTCCATGATCCTGTTTTCTGCTAAAATAGTCATATTTTTAGCTACACTTACAACTAAACAAATAAGCATAAATGGATTTCATGAAAAATAAAACCGGAAAGATTCAGGATTTAATTGATAATAAATTATTAGAAAAAAGAAAGATCTACATGTGGGGCGAGGTAAGTGATAAAACTGCCAAATATGTAATTGACAGGCTTGAATATCTGGATCTTGAAGGCGAAGGTGAAATTGAACTTTTTATAAATAGTCCGGGTGGTTACGTAACAGATGGATTTGCTATTTATGATACTATTATGAGCCTTGAATCTCCTGTTTCAACTATTTGCACAGGACTGGCTGCTTCTATGGGATCTATACTCCTTTCGGCAGGAAAAAAAGGGAGAAGATTTATTCAACCCCACGCGAAAGTAATGATCCATCAACCAAGTGGCGGAGCACGCGGACAGGCTTCTAATATTGAGATCGCAGCAAACGAAATATTAAAAACAAAGCATTTAAGTGCTGAAATTCTTGCCGAAAATTGCGGGCAGACGGTTGAAAAGGTTTTAAAGGATTTTAATCGTGATTACTGGATGGATGCGCAAGAGTCTATGGAGTATGGAATTGTAGATGGTATCTATAAAAAATAATTATGGAAATAAAGCATAAAGAGAGCAATAGCCGCGGGATGTTCTATATTGAAAATGAGAAAGGCCTCATTGCAGAACTCACCTATCGCAAGAATGAGAATAATATTCTTACTATAGATCATACTGAAGTGAAACGAGAAATGGAAAACCAGGGAATTGGATCCAGTCTCATAAAGGAGAGTGTTGAATTTGCCCGTCAGCATAATTTGAAAATAGACCCCCTCTGTCCTTTTGCTGAAGTTCAGTTCGATATGAATAAATCTTATGAAGATGTTCGAGCCTCCTAAGGTTTGAACATTTTCTATTAAAATTTTTTATGCGCAGCCCCGTATTTAAATTTGCCTTCATATCCCTGCTCCTTCTCTTCTCTTGTAAAAACAATGAGGAAGAAACCGGAATCGAAGAACGAAACGACCTTGCAGAAACAACTTTTCTTACTGAGGATGATGATATTGAAGATTTTTTTGCGGATTCTGAAACCGGTATAGATCAACTTTATCAATTATCTGAAGTATCAGATTTTTATAAAGAGAATGATTTTCAACCAATATGGAACCAAAGGGAACTGCGCGAAGACCTTTTCAGAAATATAGAAAATATTGAAGAAGACGGATTGTTTTTTGAAGACTATCATGGCGAAACCCTTCAAAAATTATTAAGTTCACTTGATACAAATTCCGAAGAAGAAAATAATTTTCTTGAAATTCTTCTTACCGATTCTTTTTTGAGGCTTTCCAAAGACCTTGCAAACGGAAAACTGAACCCTAAAGAGATTTATGAGATATGGGGAACTCCTCTAAATAAAATAGATTCTAAAAAATTATTAGAAACTGCTATTTCTGAAAAAAGTATTACTGAAAGCCTGGAATCCATAAAACCAGACCATATTGTTTACCAGGGTCTAAAAAAAGCATTAAAAGAATTTAAAAAGACCGACTGGCGAAATACATCAGCCACTACAATAAAACCAGGAAAACTGATTAGGCCCGGCGATTCTGATGATCGTATTTTCTCAGTAACGAAAAGACTTTCTGAACTTGGATATTATAAAGGTGTTATTGACTCCAGCAATACCCGGTTTAATGACAGCATACAGAATGCATTGATGTCATTTCAGAAAGATCATGACTTGCAAATTGATGCGCTCCTTGGAGCTTCTACCATAAAAAACTTAAATTATACCGAAGAAGATCGTCTGCATCAAATTCTGGTGAACATGGAAAGATGGAGATGGTATCCAAGGGATCTGGGGGAACACTATATTATCATAAACATTCCCAATTACGAACTGAGTGTTGTAAAAAATGGAGACACCATAAGAACCCACAAGACAATGGTGGGTACAGAAGTGCGAAAAACCCCGGTATTTTCAGATAAGGTTCGCTATATCATTTACAATCCTACCTGGACGATCCCTCCCACTATTAAAAAGAATGATGTTATTCCCGGTGCAAAAAGAGATATAGGATATTTTCAGAAAAAAAATATTAAGATTTATGACAGCGAAGGGACCGCTATAGACCCCTCCACAGTAGACTGGAACTCTTCCAAAGCGAGATCCTATACTTACAGGCAGCCCGCGGGTCCGTCAAATCCTTTGGGAATTGTAAAGATCATTTACCCAAATGAATATATGATCTATTTGCACGATACCCCATCCAGAAATTTGTTCGAGAATAATGCCAGGGCACAAAGCTCGGGATGTGTTCGGGTGCAGGATGCGCTTGGTCTTGCGAAATATCTCTTGAATGATCGGGAAAAGTACGATGACAATAAAATAGAAGCTATTTTAAAATCTGGAAAAACAACTGAAATCCCGGTGAAACAACCGGTGAATGTCCACCATTTCTATTGGACTGCATACCAAAAAAAAGATACCATCAAATTTATTGATGATATCTACGATCTTGATAATAAAGTTTGGGATCTATTAAAACCAAAAACCTGATTAGCCGTTTAGGTAGCTAGATTTTTGTAGATAATCTTCGTCACTTTTGTGAATATAAACTACTGACTTTCCTTTGATCTTATGTATAAGCTCTTTCGCTATCTTATTTGGTACTGCAGGGCACCCATAACTTCTACCCAGCCTTCCATATCTATTGATAAATTCCGGTTCAGCATAATCTGCACCATGAATAACCACATAGCGTTCACGAGCCCTGGAGTTGAATCCTTTCTCCATACCATCTATAAAAAGGGATAATCCATTCTTACCATAATAAGTTTCCCCGGTAACATAGAACCCAAGGGAGCTTTGATGAGAGCTAACCGTATTAGAAAAATTCTTTGCAAACTCAACCCCTGTATTTTTACCATGTGCAACATAGGTATTAAAAACTACCTCTTTGGTATCCATGTTAAGAATCCACATTCTTTTCTTTTTTGAAGAAAGATTAAAGTCTATTACAGTTAGTAGAGGATTGGAAACATTTCCCGCTTCATCAAGCTTAGTATAGCCACTAATTGCTTTTTCGAATACAGGTAAATTAGGCATTGTCGCATTATTCACTGAAAAAGCTTCATATAGTGTTGCAACTTTTTCTTCGAAAGATTTTTTTATTTTAAGATCAACAGGTAGTTCCGTTGCTATTCTGGATTCATTGTTACTTTTAATTTTGGCAGTACTACTAAAAGCGAACGAGAAGATTAATACGCCAACAACGGTAAGAATTCTGTACTTCATATAATATCCTTTTCTATTTTTTTGTTAATGAAAACCAAAAGTCCTGCCAACATACGAATATTTTAAAAGAATTTGAAAAAATCACTTTTTTTAACATTCAGGACTTTTATCACACTAATTTTAAACTGGTTAGAACTAAAATTGAATGTTTCAATAAAACGAGAATATTTTCTAATTATTACTTTAATAATTAATTTAAATGTTAAATTTTTAAGCTATCTCCGTCTGAATTATTGGAAAAATTAGTTAACATCTCTAAACCGGATAGTTAGATCATTATTTCTCTTAGAAAAGTTATAGGTTTTAGGATTAGAAAATGAAATTGAAATACTCACTTATAACCTAATAAAATGAAAATTGCCATATAAAGACAACTTCGTGTTTGCCCGCTAGTTTTAATAAAACATTATACCCAGTAGCCAAGGCATTACATTGAAATGTTTTTATCTTTAGCCCCCAAACTACGGAAAGAGATGAATAAGAAAGTTCTGTTAATGATATTGGATGGCTGGGGCATTACTCAAAACGAGGAAGTTTCGGCAATTGCGAAGGCAAAAACACCTTTTATGGATTCTTTGCTCGATAAAAAATTCCCACATGCAAGTCTTAGAACTGACGGAATGAACGTTGGCCTACCAGAAGGTCAGATGGGAAACAGTGAGGTTGGACACATGAACCTTGGTGCAGGCCGTATTGTCTATCAGGACCTGGTGAAAATAAATATGGCCGTAGAAAAAGATACTCTTATAGACGAGCCGGTTTTAGAAGAAGCTTTCTCCTATGCAGTTAAAAACAATAAACCCATTCATTTTATGGGTCTTTTAAGTGATGGTGGCGTTCACTCGCATATTAATCACCTAAAAGGATTATTATCTGCTGCAGAAAAGTTAGGTGTTAAAGAGAAATATGTTCACGCATTTACTGATGGTCGGGATGTTGACCCTCATTCCGGTAAAGGTTTTATTGAAGAACTTATGCCTCACCTTACACAAACAAATTCAAAGCTCGCCTCGGTTATCGGAAGATATTATGCGATGGATCGTGATAGAAGATGGGAACGTGTAAAACAGGCATACGATCTTATTGTAAAGGGTGCAGGTCAAAAATCTACAGATGCAGTAAATGCCATCCAGGAAAGTTATGATAATAACGTAAGCGATGAATTTATCAAGCCAATTGTTATTACAGATACTAATGGTAATCCAGTTGCACAGCTTAGAGAAAAGGAGGTGGTTATCTATTTTAACTTTAGAACAGATAGAGGCAGACAATTAACACAAGCACTTTCCCAGGATGATTTCCCGGAATATGATATGAAAAAACTGGCATTGTACTATGTCACAATGACCAAGTATGATGATAGATTTAAGAATGTTAATGTTATATATAAGAAATCTAACATTAAAGCTACACTAGGAGAAGTACTGGAATATGAGGGGAAAAAGCAGATAAGAATTGCTGAAACTGAAAAATACCCACATGTTACCTTTTTCTTTTCTGGTGGCAGGGAAGAGCCATTTGGGGGAGAAAAAAGGATTATGTGCAATTCTCCAAAAGTTGCAACGTATGATCTGCAACCCGAAATGAGTGCTTTTGAAATTAAAGATAAGATCGTTCACGAAATTGATAAAGAGTCTGCTGATTTTATTTGTTTGAATTTTGCCAATCCCGATATGGTTGGACACACAGGTGATTTTGATGCGGCGGTCAAAGCATGTGAGACCGTTGATACATGTGCAAAGGAGGTAGCAGAACTGGCCTACGACCATAATTATTCGGTCATTCTAATTGCTGATCACGGCAATAGCGAAGTAATGAAAAATCCTGATGGCAGTCCAAATACAGCCCATACCACGAATCCCGTTCCATTAATTTTGATGGATAAAGACGTAAAAGCAATAAAAGATGGTAAGTTAGGGAATATCGCTCCGACTATTTTAAAGCTTATGGGTATTACACAACCTGATCTTATGACCGAAGATCCATTAATTTAATTTTTATGAATAAATTTTTAATACTACTCGCAATTATCACATTAAGTTGTGGAAATACCGTGAGTAAATCTAATTCAGAAGTAGAAAAAGATGTTCCAGATTCTGAAAATACTCAAGAAGACATGCTTTTAGGAGAGTTTACAAAAAATGATTTACAACAAAAACCATTCTCATCCTGGTTTGCTCCTCGCTATGAAAAATTTTCACCTAAGCCAGAAGCCATGTCTACAATTGATGAAAATCTGGCCGATTATGAGATCAAGGTACTCATGGGAACCTGGTGTGGCGATAGTAAAAGAGAAATTCCAAAACTTATAAAGATTCTTGATAACGCAGGGTATGATTATAAGAATATAGATATGGTTGCGGTTGATTACAATAAAACAACCCCATCCAAAATTGAGGAAGAGTTGAACGTACATCATGTACCAACGATAATTTTCTATAAAGAAGGTAAAGAAGTGAATAGATTTGTTGAATATTCACAAGAGGAGAGCATCGAAGAAGATATTGCAAAGATCGTTAGCGGGAAAGAATACAAAGATTCTTACGCAGACTAACTTAGAGTCTTCAACAATATTCAAATCAAAAAATATTAAGTAATTTTGCTTTATGCCTAATTCTCTTACCATAGCAGTTGATTTTGATGGTACTATCGTGGAGAACAGATTTCCTGAAATTGGAAAACCTTTGCTTTTTGCCTTCGAATCTCTGAAAAAATTACAGGAGGAAGGTCATCGACTTATTCTTTGGACCTATCGCAATAATGAAAGACTTGAAGAAGCCGTTGAATTTTGCAAAAAGAACGGACTTAAATTTTATGCGGTAAATAAGAGTTATCCGGAAGAAGAATTTGATGGCACAATAAGCAGAAAGATACTGGCAGATATTTTTATTGATGACCGTAACCTTGGCGGGATGAAAGGTTGGGGAGAAATTTTCCAAAAACTTAGTATCGAAAATCGCCCGCAGAAAGAAAACAAAAAGAAAAGATCCGGGTTATTCGGAAGATTTTAAAAAACTATATGATTATACCAAAATCCAGAGAAGAGATAGAATTAATGCGTGAGAGTGCACTTGTTGTGTCTAAAACCCTAGGCATGCTTGCTCCTGAAATTAAACCTGGAGTAACTACCTTACAACTGGATAAAATGGCTGAAGAATTTATACGAGATCAAAATGCAATCCCAGGTTTCTTAGGCTTATACGACTTCCCAAACTCACTATGCATGAGTCCAAATGCTCAGGTAGTACATGGAATACCTAATAATAATCCACTTAAAGAAGGCGATATCATATCTATAGACTGTGGAGCTATTAAAAATGGTTTCTATGGGGATCATGCCTATACTTTTGAAGTTGGAGAAGTTGCTCCAGAAGTTAAAAAGCTTCTTGAAGTAACTAAAGAATCACTTTATGTAGGTATAAGAGAATTTAAAGCTGGAAATCGCGTTGGAGATGTAGGTTATGCTATTCAAAAATATACAGAAGATCATGGCTATGGAGTTGTTAGAGAACTCGTGGGTCATGGATTGGGGAAAACCATGCATGAAGATCCGGAAATGCCTAATTACGGTAAAAGAGGCAGAGGAAAGAAATTTGTTGAAGGGATGGTAGTTGCCATAGAACCAATGATAAATTTAGGAACTAAAAGAATAAAGCAATTACCAGATGGTTGGACTATCTTAACCGCTGATAATAAAGCCAGTGCTCATTTTGAGCATGATGTAGCCCTGGTTGACGGGAAACCGGAATTACTATCTACATTTAAATATATTTATGAATCTTTAAAAATTAAAACAACAGAAGAAGACGAATTTAGAGCAAAAGTTTATGATTAAAAGTTACAGACAGGAAATCTGGAAAACCCTACACAAAGATTCCTGGGAAGACCGCTTTATCTACAAAGTCTCAAATTTCGGAAGAATGATCAGTTATCTGAAAAATCCCGAAGGAGACTTAATGAAAGGCGGAAGAGTAGGTGGATATTTAAACTTCGCGGTAAAATTGAAGAATGGAAAACATAAGACGTATTACATTCATCGTATTATTGCTGAACTGTTTTTAGAGAAAAAAGAAGGTGATCAATACGTTATTCACAAAAATTTCGTGAAAAACGATAATCGCGTTTCTAATCTGGCATGGGCCACCAAAGACGAATGGGTCCAGCATCAATATAACAGTCCTAAGGTTAAAGAAAATAAGAAAAACAGGAAACTTAGAAAAGTAACCTCTTATTCAAAATTAACCTACGCACAGGCTGTTATCCTAAAGAAAAAACTTTTAGATCCTGACAGGAAAACCCGCATAAGAGTACTTGCAAAGCAATTTGGAGTATCAGAGATGCAGTTGTATCGTATCAAATCGGGTGAAAACTGGGGAGATATTGAAGTATAGAGAATGAGTAATCTTTTTAAACTGGCCTTAAATAAAGTTCCCAGGCCTTTTCTTATTAGAATTAGTTACCTGGTAAGGCCGTTTTTAAAGATCTATCTTAAAGGCTCTCTATATACCGATCCCATTGATGGGAGTAGTTTCAAAAAGTTTTTGCCTTATGGTTACGAAAATCAGCGGGAAAATGTACTTTCCCCTTCTACCCTTTCATTAGAAAGGCACAGGCTTCTATGGCTTTATCTGAAAAATGAGACAGAATTTTTCAATAAGAATTTAAAGGTATTGCATTTTGCTCCTGAACAGGCTTTTTATAAACGTTTCAGGAAATTATCAAATCTTGATTATACCACTACCGATCTCAATTCGCCTTTAGCAGATGTGAAAGCTGATATTTGTGATCTTCCTTTTGAAGATAAGAGTTTCGACTTTATTTTATGTAACCACGTGCTGGAACATATACCGGATGATACAAAGGCCATGAATGAACTTTATCGAATCCTGAAACCTGGTGGAACCGCTATTCTGCAAATTCCGCAGGAATTGGATAGAGCTGAAACTTTTCAGGATGATTCAATAACAGATCCTAAAGAACGTGCTAAGATCTTTGGACAGTATGATCATGTTCGGGTCTACGGAAGAGATTTCTTCGATAAATTAAGAGCGATTGGCTTTAAAGTGGAAGAAGCAAATTACACTTTAGAATTAAGCGAGACCGAAATTGACAAATATCGCCTGGCTAAAGGGGAAATAATTCCCGTTTGTTATAAATAATTATTCAACCAGGTTCTTTTCAAAACCCGGAGACCGATAAACTTTCATTTTACCATCTTCAGAAGAATATAAGATGTAGACTTCTACATTCTCAAGTTCTTCGAGTACCGCTTTACTTTTTTCCAGTCCCAGTGCCATAAAAGCCGTAGCGTAACCATCTGCAAGCATACAATTCTCAGCGATCACAGAAGCACTTAATAAATTACTCCTCTCTGCTTTACCTGATAACGGATTGATCGTATGCACGAATTTCTGTCCGGTGAGGGAATCGGTTCTGTACTTCCTGTAATTTCCCGAAGTTGCCATAGCGGCATTAGAAAGTTTTACTTTCGCCTGTAATTTACGATTTCCTCCCACTTGATTTGGATCATCGATACCAACGATCCATTCTGAATCACTGTCGAGATTCTTTCCCCTTGCTCTTAGTTCCCCTCCAAGTTCGATAAGGTAATTCTCAACATTTTTAGCTTCCAGATAATCTGCAATCACGTCTATTGTATACCCCTTGGCAATCGCATTAAAATCGAGGTAAATAAACGGGTTTTTCTTATTTACAGTTCTATCATTCTTTATTTCAATTTTATCAAAACCTACAAGACTTTTCAAAGAATCAAGTTTTACACTATCTATCTTTTTAAGCGGTTTTCCGGGACCAAAACCATAAGCATTGACTAGAACTCCCACCGTAGGATCAAAGAAACCGTCAGTTTGTTTGAATATCTTTTCTGAAGCATTAAACACCTCCACAAAATGATGATCTACTTTCACCGTGGTATCTCCCCTATTAATTCTGGAAATATCAGACTTCGTAATATATGTGCTCATCGAAGAATTGATATCTTCAAGAATACTATCTAGAGATCTTTCAAATTTTAGATTTTCTTCTGAAAAATAACGTACCATATAGGTAGTTCCAAGTGCTTCCCCAGAGTAGTCATGACTATTAACAGCAGTATCTGAATTACATGATATTAAAACCACAGAAGCAAAAAATAAAAAAATAGATCTTTTCATAACTAAAATTCCTTCCAACCAGAATAATTTACAATATAATCTTCATCACTGGTAATGGGTTTATCATAATCTGCTGAATTGGCCAGTCCTACTCCAGCGTAAAATGTACGTGCATTAAATTTTTCAGCATGTTCTTTAATATCCTTCATAAAGGCAGGATCAAAAGCAGCTGGATCATCGGGATATAATATCGCCCTAACAATTACAAAATGCAGCTTGGTATCCTTCAAAGCGACAAACTGCGGGTTTCTTTTTAACTTGCTATTCACCCCCAGAAATTCATAACCGTTATCTTCAAGATCTTTCCCCACGATATTCATTGCGAGATTATGCAATTCCTGTTCATCTAATTTTGGCATAAGCTAAATATAAAGATTTGCTGAATGAAAAAAGGTTTTCGTCAAGCTGAAGTTGTTTCAGCTTCTTAAGCTAATATTTATGAGATCCTGAAACCAGTTCAGGATGACTCATCATAAATACTGAAAAAAAATAATTAAATAAAAAATCCCGCCGAAGCGGGATTGTAATTATTATCCTCCAAAGTCATCAAATCTGATATTCTCTGGTGGTATCCCGAAATCCTCACCCATTTTCTGAACTGCTTTGTTCATCAATGGAGGTCCACAGAAATATAATTCAATTTCTTCCGGTTCTTCGTGATGTGATAAATAGTTATCTATTACCACCTGGTGAATAAATCCTACAAATCCATCACCTTCATCATCAAGACTGGATTTTACTTTCCAGTTATCTTCTTCAGCTGGCTCAGAAAGGGCCAGGTAAAATTTAAAGTTCGGGAAGTCTCTTTCTAAAGCTCTAAAGTGTTCAGAATAGAATAATTCACGCTTAGATCTACCACCGTACCAGTAAGTTACTTTTCTACCGGTTTTAAGTGTTCTGAATAAATGATATAAGTGTGATCTCATTGGTGCCATTCCAGCTCCACCACCTACGTATAGCATTTCAGCATCACTCTCATTAATGAAGAACTCACCATAAGGTCCTGAAATAACTACTTTATCTCCTTTTTTCAGGCTGAAGATATAAGAAGACGCAACACCAGGATTAACATCCATCCACCCATCTTTTGCTCTATCAAAAGGCGGAGTTGCAATACGTACATTCAACATGATCTCACGACCTTCTGCAGGGTAAGAAGCCATAGAATAAGCTCTTTCCACTACTTCAGGGTTTTTCATAACCAGTGGCCATAATTTGAATTTATCCCACTCAGCCTTAAATTTATCCGGAGTTTCATGCTCTTCAGGGTGAGCAGTAATATCCATATCTTCAAACTTCACTTCCGTTTTAGGAATTTCAATTTGAATATAACCACCGGCCTTGTAGTCCATCACTTCAGGAATTTCAACAACAAATTCCTTAATAAATGAGGCAACGTTATAATTTCTAACAACGGTAGCATCCCATTTCTTAATTCCGAATACTTCTTCAGGAATGGTAATTTTCATATCCTGCTTTACCTTCACCTGGCAACCAAGTCTCCAGCCGTCTGCAATCTCTTTTCTGGTAAAATGCGGCTCTTCGGTAGGAAGAATTGCACCACCACCGTCCTGTACGATACACTTACACTGGATACAGGTTCCACCTCCACCACAGGCAGAAGGAAGAAATAATTTATTATCTCCAAGAGTTGAAAGCAAAGTTCCACCAGAACCTACTTCGATATCTTTTTCATTATTAACATTGATAGTTACCGGACCGGATGGGGTCAGTTTTGCCTTGGCTCCCAAAAGGATGGATACCAATAACAATATCAGTACTAAAAAAACTACTACACTCGCTATTATAACTGTCATAATCTTTCTTTTCGATTATAATTTAATTCCCATGAAACTCATAAAACCTAATGCCATTAATCCGGTAATGATAAAAGTAATACCAAGACCTTTTAATGGAGCAGGCACATTTGAGTATGCAATTTTTTCTCTAATGGCCGCAATCGCTAGAATTGCAAGGAACCATCCAATACCACTTCCCAAACCGTAAGTTACCGCTTCAGAAATACCACCAAAATCTTTTTGCTGCATAAACAATGACCCACCAAGGATCGCACAGTTTACCGCAATAAGAGGGAGGAAAATACCTAAAGCACCGTAAAGTGCAGGAGCGAATTTCTCAACGATCATTTCTACCAGCTGCACCATAGATGCGATTACCGCAATAAACATGATAAAGCTCAGGAAGCTAAGATCTACGTTCGCATATTCAGCACCTAACCAGCTAAGGGCTCCGGGCTTCAAAAGGTAATTGTCAAGTAAAAAGTTAATTGGTACAGTAACTACCAATACAAATATTACTGCAGCACCTAAACCAACAGCTGTCTTTACAGTTTTTGATACCGCCAGGTAGGAACACATTCCCAGGAAGTAGGCGAATATCATATTTTCAATGAAAATACTTCTTACAAATAGATTAACTAATTCCATTTTCTATACTTTTTTGCTGTTCAGCTATTAGTTTGCTTCAATTAATTTGCGGTTTCTTGCACGCTGCACCCAGATAATAACTCCCACTACGATAAGAGCCATTGGTGACAACAACATTAATCCGTTGTTCTCATAACCTAGAGCATAAAGACCGGTAGATTCAGCAAGTGTAGCTCCTTTGTGACCCAGCACTTCAAATCCGAATAATTTCCCGGAACCTAAAAGCTCTCTGAAAAATGCCACGATTATCAAAATCAATCCATATCCCGCTGCATTACCTATACCATCAAGGAAAGATTTGTAAACACCATTTCCAAGAGCAAAAGCCTCCAGACGTCCCATTACAATACAGTTGGTAATAATAAGACCAATAAATACAGAGAGCTGTTTACTTACATCATAAGCATAAGCCTTTAGAACCTGATCTACTAAAATTACCAGAGAGGCCACTACTACAAGCTGAACGATAATTCTAATTCGGCTTGGAATAAGGTTACGCAACATAGAAATGATCATGTTACTGAAAGCCATTACTGCCATTACAGCGATTGCCATAACAACTGCCGGTTCTAACTGTACCGTAATTGCCAGTGCAGAACAAATACCTAAAACCTGTACCGTAATTGGGTTATTATCATCCATAGGATCTGATAATAACTTTCTATTTCCTTTAGACAGAAAATGCTCTTTTTCTTCAGAATCTGAAAGAAAAAGGATCATCTCCTGTTTCTTCTCTTCCTCTTTAGCAGAGTTGAATTTTGTTTCTTTAGCCATAATTATTTTATTGCTACTTTAATATCTGTTTGCTTTTCGAAAAAAGGCAAATAACGCTTTAACCTTTCTGAGATCATATTAGATACTCCATCTCCGGTAATCGTTGCTCCAGAAATCGCATCTACTTTATTATCTTCCTTATCTGAAGCATCTATATTTCCTTTTACTACAGAAACACCTACCAGGTTGCCGCTATCGTCAAAGATCTTCTCTTCCTCAAATGATTTTTTGAACCATTCTTTAGTAATCTCAGCACCAAGACCAGGAGTTTCTCCAAGGTGATCAAAAGTTGCTCCTTTTATAGTATTTACATCATCTTTTAAAGATATGTAACCAAAGATCGCGTTCCATAATCCGTTACCTCTTAAAGGAAGTACATAATATTTCTTACCCTCAACTTCCGCGATGTAAAGCGGGAAAGTCTGCTCTTCTACCGGTTTCTTCAATTCTTTCGCTAAATCTACCTCAAAAGCATTCTTAGACTCGTCTACTTCACCATTCTGATCTAACGCAAGTTCTTCAACTATATACTGGTTGTATAATTTTTCAGCTCCCGGGCGATCTGTTTCAATTCCTACGGTCGCAAGAATATTTTGCATCTTTTCCTGACGCACGTTTTCACGTTGTGTTGGCTGCAAAGAAGTCGCTGTAAAAGCAAGTACCGAAGCTACCACCACCACAAGGATCACGGCGAACATAAATGTATAGCCGTTACTGTTTGTTTTATTTACTGATTTCTCTTCCATAACTAAACTGCTGTTTCTACCTGAGGATTAGCATTCTTAAGTCTTTTCTTTCTTCTGTTCACATTAGCCTGTACCACATAATGATCTATCGTTGGAGCGAATACATTCATTAATAGAATTCCCAACATCACTCCTTCAGGATAGGCCGGATTGAACACACGAATCATTACTGATAAGAACCCAACCAGGAATCCGTAGATCCATTTCCCCTTCATCGTCTGAGCTGCGGAAACAGGATCGGTTGCCATAAAAACAATACCAAAAGCAAGTCCACCAACTATCAAGTGTAAGTACCAAGGAAAGTTTGTTAATGCATTCCCTTCAAGTCCCATAGACGGAAGTGCATTAAATATAAGTCCCATAAGCGCAGCACCTATAAAGGCACTCAATATAATTCTCCAGCTACCTACTTTTGTCAGCACTAGAAGTAAGGCTCCCGCAAGAATACATATTACTGATGTCTCGGCAATAGATCCAGGAATCATCCCTGAGAACATATCCATAGCAGAATAAGAAACCTCATTCCCCGAAGCAAGACTACCTAAGATGGTTTCACCTGAAACCGCATCAACCTCGTAAGCATTACTAACCCATACCGAATTTCCAGACATGAAAGTAGGATACGCGAAAAAGGCAAAAGCACGAGCTGTAAGTGCAGGATTCAGAATATTCATTCCGGTTCCTCCAAAAGCTTCCTTACCAATAAGTACCGCAAATACTACTGACAAACCTACCATCCAAAGCGGAATATCTATAGGCATGATCATAGGAATAAGCAATCCGGTTACTAAATAACCCTCGTTAACTTCATGACCTCTGAATATCGCAAAGGCGAATTCAATACCTAAACCAACTCCGTATGAAACTGCGATCATAGGGATTATCTTTAGAGCTCCTTCCAAAAAGGCATCTATAAAGGGAACACCATCTGCATATTCTGGTAACTGATGTAGATACTGATATCCTCCATTCCACATTCCGAAGATAAGTGCCGGAACAAGAGCAAGCACCACAGTAATCATGGTTCTTTTAAGATCTACCGCATCACGAATGTGCGCTCCTTTTTTTGTTGTATGATTAGGAGTAAAAAGGAAAGTATCCAGCGCATTCACTGCTGGAGCATATTTTTCCAGTTTTTGTCCTTTGCTAAAAGGCTCCTTGATTTTATCTAATCTTTGTCTAATCCATTCCATAGTTCTTCAGCTTTTTAACCTACTTCGGTGATCATTAAATCCAGACCTAGTCTAATTACTTCCTGAATCTCGATTTTCGATGTATTTACATATTCAACCAATGCAAAATCTTCCGGAGCTACTTCGTAAATCCCCAGGTTTTCCATTTTTTCAATATCACCGGCCATACAAGCTTTGATAAGCTGCATAGGGTACACATCCATTGGCAGCACTTCTTCCATTTCTCCGGTTACTACAAGAGCACGCTCTTCACCATTAAGATTGGTGGTAGGCGTAAACTTTCTTTTTGGAAACAACCAGGATAAAGAAGTTTTTGAGTTAGAGTGAATATGATTATAGGTGAACGGCAACCAACCAAACATTCGGTAATTATCTCCTTCAGGAATCAATGTTACTTCATTCTCAAAAAATCCGAGATACTGGTTATTGGAAAGCTGAGTTCCGGTTAGCACGTCTCCAGATATTATTCGAACACTATCTGGAGCCTGACCAATCAGGTCTGAAACATTTGCTCCAATAACAGTTTGATAATATTTTCTGTCTTTTGCTTCACTTCCTGTTACGGCAACTGTACGATTTGCACGATACTCACCAGTTAGAAAAACATCACCGATAATAGCAACGTCTTCAACTCCAACAGTCCAGATACGTTCCCCTCTGTTAAGTGGATCTATCTTATGAATTTGAACACCCACATTTCCTGCAGGATGCTCTCCTTTTACATGATGCAATTCAACACCCTGAATATTTTTCAAATACTCAGCTGAACTATCATCTACTGAAAGATGAACTTTTCCCGGAGTTAATTTCTTCAAAGCATTAATACCTTCCTGAAAAGCCTCTACTTTATCTTTAATGATAAAACCTTTATCGGCTGCAAGAGGTGCCGTAGTTACGGCTGAAATAAAAATAGCTTTTGGAGTGTCTTTAGGATCGGCAACAATATCATAAGGTCGCTGATAGATAAAGGCACCACAACCGCTTTCAAGAATTCGCTCCTTTACATCTTTAGCATCAGCACTGGATGCATTCATTTTACCAAAATCACGGTAAGCATCATCAGCGTCTGCCTCGATAATCACTTCAAGGATCTTTCTCTTATCCCCTCTTTTGATTTCTTTAAGAATACCACTTACAGGTGTTGTAAAGCGAACTTGATCTGTATATTTTGAATAGAAAATCTCATCACCGGCAAGAAGTTTTGCTCCTTCTTTAACAACCATTTTAGGTACAACAGTGTGAAAATCTGGCGGTTTGATCGCGTAAGTCTTAGATCGTGGAGCCTTGACAAGCTCTTTATCCGCCTCCCCTTCTAATCGTAGAGATAATCCTCTTTTAATTCGAATGTCTTTTGACATAGGATGGAGTGTATGTTAAAATTTTTAGTTTAAAGTCGGGCAAATTTAAGAATTTTCACTCCATTTCTCCCAACAATTACAAGAATTTTACTTTCATCAACTGTTAAAATAAATTCACGGAAAAAGCTTATTTCTATTAACTTTGTTTATTATTATATTTTATGAAAGTTTTTCTATTCATCTTGTTTTTAACAGCAACTCCTATTACAGGCTTTTGCCAGATCGCTGAAGAGACCCCTCCCCCTACCTTTATAAGGACTATTATTTTTAAAGGTGACTCTGTTGAAAATACAGGAAATCCAATTATTAGATTTGGCAGTAAAATTAGCCTCCGTTTTGACGATATTATAGGTGATGAAGCTGATTATTACTACACTATAGAACATTATAATTTTGACTGGACTCCCAGCCAGCTTTCTAAGAATGAATATATGGAGGGCTTTGACGATGTTAGAATCACGCAGTATACAAACGCACTAAATACACTTCAACCTTTTACGCATTACGAATTATCTATACCTAACAATAATGTAAAACAGCTAAAGGTTTCTGGTAATTATCTTTTGAAAGTTTTCAATTCCAGCCGTGAGCTTCTATTCTCCAGGAAATTTATGGTATATGAACCCATAGCTCAGGTTAGTGCTGAAATTAAAAGATCAAGAGACCTCAACTTCATAGACGAGAAACAGGTAGTAAATTTCAGTGTGAATTCCCCCGATCTACTTTTAAAGAATCCCGATATGAATGTAAAAGTGAGTGTGATTCAAAATTTCAATCAAAAACTTGCTATTACCCATTTAAAACCTCAATACACCATTGCGAACGAACTTATTTATAGATACGATAGCGAATCTTCATTCTGGGGAGGTAATGAATTTCTGCAATTTGATAATAAAGAAATAAGAGTAACCACTTCAGATATTGCCAGTGTAGAATTAGGTGAGCTCTATCACCATTACCTTTTTCTGGATTTCACAAGGAAAAATGAACCCTACACCTATAATCCTGACATTAATGGAGGATTTGTAATTAGAAATATTCAGGCACAAAATTCAGATATCGAAGCAGAGTATGTCTGGATGCATTTTCGTTTGAAGAATTACGATATTATTGAAGGTGGTGAAATACATATGTATGGGGGATTCAATAATTTTGAATTAGACAAGAGCACGTTGATGACTTACAATGAAGAGACCGGTTATTACGAGGGAGCCAGACTTTTTAAACAGGGTTTTTACAATTATAAATATGTGCTTTTAAACAAAGACGGTAGTATTGATGACGGTTTTATAAGTGGAAATTTTGATGAGACCGAAAACACCTATACCATTATGGTATACTACAGCCCTCCAGGTGCCAGGTACGATAGGCTAATAGGTGTTGGATATGCTAATTCCCGAAATATTCGAAACTAATTATTATTTCCAATGTTGGAGAAAAACCTACCAAAGGATTCACTATACAAATATCGAGGAGAAACCTGCCTGAATTGTAAACTCCCACTTGAAAGAAGCGATCATTTTTGCCCTAATTGCGGACAAAAGAACAGCACCAGGAAATTAAATTTTAGCGATTTTATTGTGGAATTCTTTTCCGGTCTTTTTTCGTATGACTCACGACTGCAAAGAACCTTACGGGTGTTACTCTTCAAACCTGGTCAAATATCCAAAGACTATGTAATCGGAAAAAGAATGCGCTATGCAAATCCCTTCCGTTTCTACCTCAGCGCGTCTATCATATTCTTTCTTATTGCCGGAATATCTGAAAATTTCGATGGTGTTAACCTGGAGGAACAGGACGAAAATTTTCAAAACGAGATTGCTAAAATCCAGAAAGACACCTTATTACAATCTGAGCTTAATGAAATCCCGGCATTAAAAGAGAATAACATAAAGTTAGATTCACTAATACAAAATATTCCTGGGAAGGCAAAAGAACTTCGGGAATCCTATGAAGATGTATACGTCACCCAAAAAGAGCTGGATGACAAAAATTACGTTAATCGCAACACTACCAAGTTTACTATTTTTTATCGCTATTATAAAACCACAAGAGAGATCTCCCCGGAAGTGGCAATGACTGAACTTCAATATGAGCAAACCAACTGGAACTACTGGCTTTATGAAAAAGCCGTTAAGTTTAATCTAATTTATAGTAACCCCAAAATTTTTGCCGATTATTTCGTTAGTAAACTACCTTTTATCATATTCTTTTACCTACCTGTTTTCGCGTTATTTATATGGCTTCTTTACCTGCGCCGTCCTTTTAACTACATGGAACATCTAGTTTTTGCATTTCATGTGCAAACCACACTCTTTGTTCTTTATATAATTGCTTATTCAATAGATTATTTACTTAAAACTAACTGGGCTTTTACTCTTGCTAATACTGTATTTATATTCTATTTATATAAGTCCATGCGAAATTTTTATGGGCAAGGCCGTGTTAAAACGATTTTAAAGTTCATATTATTAAACATAATATTCTTTACATTAGCTATAATAGCTGCGATTATAGCTATAATTGTTTCTTTTTCAATTTTCTAAGATGGTTCAGCAGGTAACAAAAGGCATAAAAATTTCAGTCGAAACTCATTTCGAAGGGATGTTCTACAAAGAGTATAGAATACAGTTTGCCTTTGGTTATAAAATCATCATAGAGAATCAAAGTAATGATGCAGTTCAACTGGAATCCAGGTTCTGGGAAATAAAAGATGCACTTAATGAAACGCAAACAGTTTGCGGTGAGGGTGTAATTGGCAAACAACCTGTTCTACAACCTGGGGAGATTCACAGCTATCAAAGCGGATGTGTATTAACCGGGCCGTTTGGTGCTATGAAAGGTCACTATAATATGCTTAATTTCAGTAACTCTAAAACTTTTATAGTAAATATACCCTCCTTTAAACTTTGCGCTCCCTATGCATTAAACTGAAGATAGTTCTTAGTCTTCTCTTTCTTTACAAGACTTTCATACAAAAATCTTAATTCGCTAGACGTATTCTGCACCTGGGTTATACTTTGTGTTTTTAAAAAACCTCGATCAATAATAAGATTAAACTCCTTATCTCCTTCTCCAGCATTATGATGAAAGTCAAGTAAACTTTCAGAAGAAAGGCCTTTAGTCTCTTTCAGGTTTTTAAACCATTTAATTCGTTTAGATTTCATGTGCTCTGAATAGAGTGGTGATGAAGACCATATATGTTCTTTCATAGAGAGTCTGGTAAGCTTTCTTGCTGTTCCATTCCAAATGAATTCATAAAAAGCGAGCCCGTTATGCCAGTCTACAACGATCATTGTAAAAGGCTCTATATTCTTCAGATCATATTCTTTGAATAAGCTCTTCAAATTATTTTTAGCTAAAAAATCCTTTACAACCACGCCCCTGCTTTTTCTATACTCCGGTTTTCTAACGTGAGGCTTTTCAGCTCCATTAATAAGACAAACGCAGCGTAGATTTTCACTTACTCCTATCCAGGTTCCTCCAGCCTTCTCGTCCTTAGGAAAAAAAAGCTTTTTTCCCCTGTAAATTTCCTCCTCTGGAGCAAGCGTGTTTCTGCTTACTGCTTCATCTCTGTTCGAAGTTAAAATAAAACCATCCATAGAGCCTGGATGTGGAACTAAAGTGATCGTACACATGTTTAAATATCAAATTTTTAAGGAAAATTACAAAAAAAGTTAAGCTTTCGTGAAGTGCATATACTTCTTCTTCTAAACCGCTTTATTTTTTTACCTTTAGCGCAATTAAAAAACAATCGAAAAAAAGCAAAAATAATATTATGGGAAAAGGATTTTTTCACGTTCCCGTGGCAGTTAACGAACCAGTTAAAAGTTACGCACCAGGAACCCCGGAAAGAGAAGAAGTGTTACTTACTTACAAAGATCTTTACAACGCCAAAACTGAGGTACCTTTATACATTGGATCTGACGCGATCAAAACAGGAGACACAAAAACTATCAATCCCCCGCACGATCATAAACATGAGGTAGGAACTTACCATCTTGCCAAGAAAAAACATGTGGAAAAAGCTATTGAAACAGCTTTGGAAGCAAGAAAAAAGTGGTCTAAACTGGAGTGGGAACAAAGAGCGGCCATATTTCTAAAAGCTGCTGATCTTATTGCCGGACCATACAGACAAAAGATGAATGCGGCTACAATGATAGGTCAGTCAAAGAATATTTATCAGGCTGAAATTGATTCAGCTTGCGAAATTTGTGATTTCCTTCGTTTCAACGTAGAATACATGGCTCAGTTATATAACGAACAGCCAGAATCTTCAGAAGGTGTATGGAATCGTGTAGAATACAGGCCTCTTGAGGGATTTGTATATGCAATAACACCTTTTAACTTTACAGCAATCGCAGGAAATTTACCTTCCAGTGCTGCTTTAATGGGAAATGTTGCCGTTTGGAAACCAAGCGACAGCCAGATGCTTTCGGCCCAGGTTCTTATGGAAGTGTTTAAAGAAGCAGGTGTGCCTGATGGTGTGATCAACATGATCAATGGCGATCCTGAAATGATCACTGATACCGTATTAGCAAGTCCAGATTTTGCCGGAATTCACTTTACTGGAAGTACTGATGTATTCAAAGGAATTTGGGAGAAAATTGGAAGCAACATCAGGAAATATAAAACCTACCCAAGAATTGTTGGAGAAACAGGAGGAAAAGACTTCATTCTGGCGCATCCAACTGCTAAAGCAAAACAAGTTGCAACGGCAATTTCCAGAGGAGCTTTTGAATATCAGGGGCAAAAATGTAGCGCTGCATCCCGTGTTTACCTACCTAAAAGTCTTTGGCCTGAAATCAAAGATTTTGTAAAAGAAGATGTTGAGTCCTTTAAAATGGGATCTCCAGAAGACATGACTAATTTTATCAATGCGGTTATTCATGAGGGCTCTTTTGATAAATTGGCCAGTTATATAGACAAAGCCAAGAAAGATAAAAATGCAGAAATCGTAGTGGGCGGTAATTATGATAAATCTAAAGGTTACTTTATTGAACCTACTGTGATACTTACTACAGATCCGCATTACACGACTATGGAAACCGAATTATTCGGACCCGTGGTGACCATTTATCTATATGATGATAAGAACTTTGACGAAAAGAAGTGGGTTGATATTTGTGAAACCGTAGATAATACGAGCATTTACGCATTAACAGGAGCTATCATATCTGGAGACCGCTATGCAGCAGCTCAGGCTACAGATTTACTGCAGAATGCAGCCGGTAATTTCTATATCAATGACAAGCCAACTGGTGCAGTCGTTGGCCAACAACCATTTGGTGGAGCCAGATCAAGTGGTACTAATGATAAAGCTGGATCTAAAATGAATCTAATGAGATGGATCTCAGTAAGGTTGATCAAAGAAACATTTGTTCCGGCCACAGATTACAGATACCCATTTTTAGGAGAATAATCTAAATGCTCATACAATTATTAAAAGCCATCTTTCGAGATGGCTTTTTTATTTCTAACAATTCATTGTCAACCACATGCCAAATGTGATGATCTAAATATTGATTTCAACGAGAATTATAGAAGTTTAACGATTAATTAGGTTTTATTGATTATTTTCCGTTAAATTTATGAGCTATTTCACTTGCAATCAACGTATTGTGCTTATAGAGAATTACCGCCCCACTTTTAAGCTGCCCCACCAGTAAATCCTACATATTTAGTGTTGTATTAATCCGTAGTTACTATGGGGATAAAATTACATGTAAAATTCTTATTGCTCCTGATATTTCTACCAGCTCTCATCTGGGGGCAGTGTCTGGATGTACCAACCAGTCCGGCTACAGCCACTATTACGCTTCAAGGATCTAACAATATATGCTCTGATGAAACTATCTCATTTACATCAAATGTTAATCTAAATGGCGGCACTAATGAGACTTATCAATGGGAATACCAGGTAGGAGCCGGTGCTTGGACTGATATTACTGGGGAAACATCGAATAGCTTAACTAATTATCGACCCGGCCCAACTACTCCAATACCGAACAACTCCAGATACAGACTCCAAATAACATTTTGTGAAGGCACATCCGAAGAAGAAATTTATTATAGTAATAACTCACCAACCATAACTGTAAACAACGTAAGCAATGCAACTGCTGAAATAAGCTCCAATAAAACAGAAATCTGTCCCGGGGAGCAAATAAACTTTACGGCAGATTTAGAAAATCAGGGAAGCAGCCCAGTTTTCAGTTGGAGGGTTAACAATGTTGAAGAGGGAACCTCTTCCTCCTTCTCCTGGGATCAATTTAATGACGGAGATAATGTAGAATTACGAATGACAAATTACAGGGTCTGTGCAGATGATCTGGATGCTAATCCCGGTAATGATATTGTGGAAAGTAATATTATTGCAATATCTGTTAAGGCCGGCACACCCGCCCAACCTTCCACAATTACTATTAGTGATAGTGATCCATTTTGCCCGGGAGGGTCTAAAACATATACTGTCACTAATGACGCTACAGCATCTGAGTATATATGGACCTTACCATCTGGCTGGTCTGGAAGCAGTACAACGAACTCGATAACGGTAACCACGGGAACTACCAGTGGCGATATTACGGTAGCCGCGAAAAATGATTGTGGTACCAGCAGTCCGCGTATTCTGGCAGTTAATGCAGCTCCAGGAATTCCAAATACACCGGGAACCATAACTGGCAACACTGCAGTTTGTCCAGGATTAGCAGAAACATATTCCATTACTGCCGTTTCTAACGCCAGTGAATATATATGGACATTACCTAATGGATGGAATGGAGGCACTACCAGTGTAACCACAAACACGCCTACTCTGAATATCACCTCTGGAGCAACTGGAAATAATGGAAATATAAGTGTAATAGCAAGCAATAGCTGTGGGCAGAGTTCTCCGCGAACACTAGCGGTAACTGTCAAGAACGAGACTCCGGCAACACCCGGAACTATTACCGGCGATGCCACTATTTGTCCCGGGATTTCTAAAAAATATACAATTGTTCCTGTATCTGGTGCAACCCAGTATATCTGGACACTTCCTTCGGGATTTTCAGCTCCGAACCTAACGACCACCTTACCTGAACTTAATGTTACGGCTGGAGCCTCAGGATCAGGTCAGATTACGGTAAGAGCCAGCAACGATTGTGGTACCAGTACCAACCCATCATCTTTGACTATTAGCATTAGTGATCCAACACCCGTAATGACCGGAGCTATTGCCGGCCCTACCGGGGTTTGTGCAAATACCAATGGACATGTTTATTCTATACCGGCAATAGCTAACGCCACCAGCTATTCCTGGACCGCAACCGGAGGATTATCCATAACCGGTGTTCAAACTGGAAATTCAATTACCATAAATACCGGTAGCAGCGGAGGAACATTATCTGTCATCGCTAAAAATTCCTGCGGAGATAGCAATTCGCAATCCTTAACCGTAAGTATTAATAATCCAGCCCCGGTGATCCCTGCCAGTACTAATATTAGCGGTCCGGCTAAGGTTTGTGCTAATTCTACAGGAATTCAATATACCATTCCGGCGGTAACCAATGCTACCACCTATACCTGGAGCGTGCCTAGCGGTTGGAATATAACTAACGGTCAGGGTACAAGGACCTTAACATTAAATACACCCGGAACTACCAGTCCTAACAATACAATTTCGGTAATTGCCGTTAATTCCTGTGGATCCAGCGCAGCAAAGACTTTTTCTGTAAATTCATCGAATAATGCGCCCAGCCAGCCAGGTGCTATCTCTACAGATCTACCCAGTACATCCATATGCCCACCGGTTTCCGGTTATAAATTCTGGGTGACCCCGGTTTCAGGAAATACTTATAACTGGATCTTGCCCGCAGGTTTTACTATTACCAACGGAGCAGGCACTCATGAAATTACAATTAATATAGCCTCTAATACTCCATATGGAAATGGCATCACGGTAGATGTAGAAGCTGTAAACGCTTGTGGTCCAAGCACCAGAAGATCATACAATCAAATTAATATCGATAATTTCGCATATGCCGATCTGGGAGCAGACCAAATCGTATGTTCTTCTACCAATACTCTTAATCTAAGCGGTAATATAGGATTTGGTACGGGCAACTCTAAACTTAAAATTCAGAGTCTAACCAGCACCGGAACAAATTCTGTTCAAAATATTCCTAAAGGGAAAGAGAATAACTTTAACTATAATTACACCCCTTCTAGCACAGATATTGCCAACGGACAGGTAACCTTTACCGTAACTACAGAAAGTCCGGCTGGAAATAATAACTGTTCTTCTCAGGGAGTAGATCAAATGACGGTCTTTTTCAGGCCTGTACCTGCAGTAACGATCTCATCTAATTCACCTATATGTTCCGGGCAAACCTCAACCCTTAATTTTTCCGGGACCCCAGACACCCGGGTCACATACAGGAGAGGTAACGGTTCAGATCAAACCATTGATATACCCTCAAGTGGGACGGCCACTATAACCACGGCTGCTTTAACCGCGAATACCACCTATAATCTTAGAAGCATCCAATACCTCACTGCTCCAAACTGTACTGTAAGTAGTCTTACGGATAGCACCACGGTAACTGTCACCCAACCACCAACAGCTACTATTAGCTATAACGGGCCATTTTGTATAACTCAAACCTCCGTGCAACCGGTAAATCTTACCGGTACAAATGCATTTGCCGGAGGCACATTTAACCAGCCAGCAGGACTTGCGATTGACAATGCCGGGGGTGTAAATCCAAGTTCAAGCGCTCCCGGAGTATATACTATTATCTATACCACCCCGGCCTCGGGAGAATGTCCTGCAGTGGAGGCATCAACCACGGTTACCATAAATGATGAAACTTTAATTACCAGTCAACCAGTAAGCACCAGAGCCTGTGAAGGCGATGATATAAGTTTTACAGTTAACGCTTCTGGACAAGCTCTCACTTACCAGTGGTATGATGGTAACGGAAATGCAATAAGTCCCGGAGGTGATTCTGCAACTTTAAGCCTTAGTGATATTTTAAAAATTGATGATGAAGGTGATTATTATGTTATGGTGAATAATTCTGCCTCCTGTGCACCTGTAACTTCTAATACTGTACAGTTAACAGTAGACCAGGATATCGATATAGAATCTCAACCTGTAAACACCATTGCCTGCGAGGGAGAAATTATAAGTTTAGATGTAAATGCCACTACCGGAGGAAATCCTTTAGATGGTTCATTTAACTACCAGTGGTATAAAGGAAATCCCGGATCTGGCACTCCGCTTGCAAATATGAATGCGGCTAGTTTGCCCTTTAATCCAGGTTCTCCAGATGACTCAGGCGACTATTATGTTGAAATAACCGGCTCTGGAGACTATACCTGTCAACCGGTTACATCCAGCGTTGCCACACTAGAAATAAGACCTACCCCAACCGTAGATGTTAGCGGAAGCACCAATATTTGCGATGGTGAATCAGCTCCTCTCTCATTTTTTAACGGTACACCAAATACAAACGTTAACGTAATATTAAATGGCGACAACAGCAATCCTATTACTATTGCTCTAGATGCTGCTGGCGAAGCTATTTATGATTCTGGAGCCTTATTTGCCACCTCAGATACTGATACAGATTTCACTTATAGCCTAGCATCTATTGCTTATACAGATATTCCAGATTGTTCAAATACTATTACTGGGTCCGCTACAATTACCGTTGCTCCTAATCCAGATGCAACACTTTCTTTTACCAATGATCAGGTGGAGTTCTGCACCAAAGATTCAAATCCTTATACTCCTATACTAACTGGTTCAGGAAATTATACCGGGGGTACCTTCTCATCAAATGGACTTTCGATCAACTCATCTAATGGTTCTTTTACACCATCTGCAAATTCCGCCGGAGACTATACTATTAGTTATACCATACCGGCCTATGGAGGTTGTACTGAAGAAGTTGCAACTCTGGATATAAGTATCTATGAAGAAGTACTTATTACCTCGGAACCATTTAATCTGGGTATCTGCTCCACTCAAGATGCAGAATTTTCAGTGGTTGCCTCTGGGGATAATTTGAGTTATCAATGGTATAAGGTTCAAGGAACTCCAGATTTCAGTTCTACCGAGACCGATGATATTGCCATTTCAGGAGCAAATACATCAATTCTATCTTTACCGGTAGCTACCTCTTCTGATGACGGCGACTACTACGTTTCCATTGCCGGCACCAATGCCTGTACTCCTACACTTTCCACACAGGTAACCTCTGAAGTAGTAAGTTTAAATGTCGATGAAGATATTGTAATTATTGAGCCAGCAGAAGATGTTCGAGTTTGTAACGATACAAATGCCACTGTCGATTTTGTATTTGTGGTACATGCTAATGGTGCTCCGCTTCTTTTTGAATGGATCTATGCCGATGGAACTCCTGTAGAACCACAAAATCAATCCAACATGGAAACGTCACTTACCCAAAGACCTCCAACCTCAGATGAAATTTCTGATCATCCGGAACTAGCGGGTCTACAGCTATATGAAGGCATTTTGACCATTAATAATATCACTTCAGCAGATCAGGCGTCCTATGCCATACGTATTGACGGAAGTTCAAACAATTTTAACTGTCCAGAGGCCATATCCAACTCATTTAATCTGGATGTAGATCCGCTGCCTGATGCTCCAACAGTAGAAAATATAGAGTATTGCCTTGGAGATACCGCAACTCCACTTACTGCAACTGGCTCTAACCTCACTTGGTATGATGCTAATATGGTTGAGCTAACCGAAGCACCAACCCCGGATACATCTGTTTTTGGCACTACTTCATATTATGTTACCCAAAAAGATAGTTTTTGCGAAAGTCCAATGACTAATATTACGGTTACCGTGCATGAGCTGCCGGCAGCTCCGACCTTAAGTTCTGCAGAATTATATGTAGGATACTGCGTAGGAGATTCTGCTGTTCCTTTATTTGCGACTGCAGATTCAGGCGGCACAATAAACTGGTATGGACCCGGCGATCCAGATTTGGCATTGACGGAGGCTCCAACACCTCAAATTACTGCCGCAGGTGAATTATCCTATTGGGTGAGTCAAACAAATACTAATGACTGCGAGGGACCTAAAACTCAAATCACCGTCAATATTTATAATATTCCAGTGTTGAGTATTACAAATTCAGGCGATGACATTATTTGCGAAGGAGATACAATTACCTTAACAGCTACAGACTCTAATTCTAATGGTCCGAATACCACCTTTACCTGGATCTCTTCAGAGGACCCATCCAATCCTGTTGTGGGCGCGGTTCAGAATTTTAGCCCGACAGCAAATACTACCTATACGGTAACCGCTGAAAATGAAAATACCTGTACAAATTTTGCTGAGTATACCATTAACGTGGATACACCACCTATTCCTGGTACACTCGCTGGTCCAGATACTGTTTGCGAAGCAGAACCATCCGGTTCTCTCGATCTTACTGGGTTTACAGGCAATATAGTACAATGGGAATTTAAAGCCGAAGGAGATGCAGACTGGACAGTAATTAATGAAACAGCTCCAGATGCTAATTATACATTCTCCGGAATTACACAACCAACCTCTTACCGGGTTATGGTTAGTAATGGAGTATGTGCAACCGTCTATTCTAATGAGATATCTGTTAATATAGACTTGGTTCCCGTAGGTGGAGAATTATTATGGGCTGCAAATAATGACAGACTTTTCCTTACCTGTGAGAATCCGGCACCAGGCTATGGAAGTGCATTAAACCTGACCGGTAACATTGGACAGATCCTTCACTGGGAGTATCGCGGAGTATCGGCCAACAGCTGGCAAACGATAGATACTCAAACTAACAGTATAGATCCATCAGAGATTGAAAGTGTGGTGCTCAATGAAACGACCGCATTCCGGGTTAGGATTGAAGGTAATTCATGTGGCCCTGATATTTATTCGGCCACGGCTATGGTAAGCGTAATTGAGGCAGATATCAAACCTGCACCCGTAGAAGTTGACAAAGATGTTATTTGTATAGGGGATACAATTACTTTAAGTTCAGAAACCGGTTACAGTTCAACCGGAGGTAAATTTGATGGTGGAGCTTTTGACAATGCTGCTCTAGACAATAGCAATACCTGGATTTTCGAAGATGCAGATGGCACGGTATATAATTTCGAATCCAGTGCTAATAATGGCCGTGCCAACCACTGGTTACGAATGAATCCGCATGGGAATACTGAACCCAATGAGAAGGTTTATACTGCAGAATTATATCCTATAGATCAGCAAGGCCCCGGGAATGGTTATATGGTTAATTTCAGGACATTTTCAAGTAATGCCGGGAACAAAGGCTTTGCGTTAGTCACCGGGAATAATGATTCTAATTTCGAAACACCAATTTTTTCATTAGGTGGCCTTGATGAAGCGATCCTTACCTGGGATCAGGCTTATAATCTTACTGAGGGTGCAAAAATAACCGTAGAGATCTCTACAAATGGAGGTAGTACTTATCAAACTGTCCTTTTTGACACCATAGGCACTGCCACCAGTGGCAACTATGATAATTTTGGTGATGGTACACCAGCCACAAGACCTTTGAATAAGATGGTGATAGATCTTGGTGCATATATAGGAATGAGCAATTTGAGATTGCGATGGAGATATGAAGGTACTATAGATGGTGATGTTTGGGCCGTGGATAATATACAGGTGCCGGAAGGCCCACAAGATATATTGCTCCAATGGTATTATGATGACGATCTAAACGATCCTGATAATTATCTGGAGGAAATTGGCGCCGTTAATCAGGCAGTAGTAGACTTTGTTCCCAAGAAGATCGGCTGGAATGATTTCGAGGTACAGACCAGGATTATTTTAGATAGTAATGGTGACGAATGCCAGAGTGTAGATAATTTTGAAACCATAAGAGTATGGGCTTTTGACAGGTATACTACAAACGTAGAAACTGTGGTTGGAAGTTGCGGTAGCCTGGATGTCCAACTGAACGCTTCTGTCACTGCTGATTATCAAGCCAAAACAATTACAGAATATCCAACCTTAGATGGATATGTTGGTCGATGGAAAGTCGAGGATCTCGTCGGAAATGAAGTTACTACAGGATTCACTATCATCAATCAGGATTCTGAAAGCACCCTGGATCCAATGGAAAATCCAAACGCAATATTCAGCGCAGAAAGTTTAGGAGATTATAATTTTAAATGGATTCTTATTCCAACGGCTGTGGATGAAAATGGCATTCTTATAGATAACTCAGGTTGCCCGCCTGTTGAAAATCCGAATAACGTTATTCTCGTTGATTGTACCACTCTGGATTTTGATGGTGATAACGATTATATTGATCTCGGAAACAGTTACAACGGAAATTATTTTATAGAAGCATGGATAAGGCCATTTGACAGATCTATTGATGGTGGTGGAAATACAGATGCAAATACCGGTGTTATTTTTAGCAGTCCTGGATTCGAAATCAGTATGGATAATCTTGGATCAAAGGTTTCTAAAAACGGCAGATGGTATCATATAGCCGTTTCGAATACTGGTCAACTGTGGGTAGATGGAATAGCTTCAGGTTCAATTACGGTAAATACTCCTGGTATTAATAACACGACAATTGGAGCAAGGTATGATGCAAATACTAAAACTACCTCTAACCATTTCTCTGGTTGGATCGATGAATTAAGGATTTGGGACGGTAATTCCGAACCAAACCTTAAAGAAATCAGGTTTATGATGAATCAGCGTATCAAACTAAATGCTGCTGCAGATTCAAATACATTAATTGAAGGGGAAGTCGTACCTAACCTGGTTATTGCAGATGGATTTAGTAGTTATTATACTGATGGCACCCATAACTTAGATCAGGATGGAGACAGGTTCTATGATCAAACCTGGGGTGATCTCGCCGGCTATTATAGATTATATTCCGAAATTCCTGATCCAGATAATGTTCCATGCTTTATAATTGACGATACATTAAAACCTATAAATGGGTATACACCAGACCATTCTATTAATAAAGTACCGGGAAGATTAGTTAATATAACCACGAACCAGGAAAACACTTCCCCCACTCCGTACTGTTCTGGAACAGATGGCACTTGGGCTAGCGTAAATACCTGGGCAAGACCAGCCGTTTGGGATTATCCAAATAGCAGTTATAACAGTACCCCTATAGAATGGAACATTGCAAGGGTGAATCACAATATTACCGCAGATAGTAAGAGAATAACAATGCTCGGGATTCTATCTGAAACTCCGAATAAATTACTGACCATCAATGGGAATGTTCCTGTTAGACTAACACATTATTTATTACTTGATGGTAATATGGATCTGGTTGATGAATCACAATTACTGCAGGATCACGGCAGTATCTTAGATAATACAAGTGGTGGTTGGGCTGAAATTGATCAGCAAGGTAGAATGAGTAGCTTTAATTATAATTATTGGAGTAGTCCGTTTAGCAATCAGGGAACTAATAATAACTCCGGGTTTATGCTTAACCAGGTTTTATTAGATGGTTCTAACCCAAATACTCCCCAGCCAATTAATTTCAGAAACGGTTATTTTTCTGCTGATGGGGCAAAAACAAATCCAATTACCATAAGTAATGAGTGGATTTGGGATTTTAGAGGCGGTAGAAACGATGATTATTCAGACTGGTTACATCTTGGATCAGACTTTTTAGAAATAGTGGGAGCCGGCTATTCAATGAAAGGAACAACTGGAAGCGTAGGTCTCTCCGCTACTCAAAATTATGTATTCCGCGGAAAACCGAACAATGGAAATATCCCTTCTACCGACCTTAACGTAGTTAACGGGAGAGATTTCCTGATTGGAAATCCTTTTGCATCTGCCATTGATGCTCATGAATTTATTAGAGATAATTTGAGAGATGTAGGAAGTGGCAGTAATAATGGTCAAAATCCAAATAATGAAAACGTATTCAATGGAACGATCTATTACTGGGATCATTTTGCAGGTGCAACACATATTTTAGCGGAATACGTAGGAGGATATGCTAGTTATAACCTATCTGGCTCTGCTGAAGCTATATCCAATGACTGGCGTATCAATGTTACAGATGACGAAAACACCGGGGTACTCCCAGAACAATATATTCCAGTTGCCCAGGGATTTTTTATAACGGCCGCGCCAGTTGGAACTAACACTTTTGGAGGTGATATCATCTTTAAGAATACCCAAAGAGTTTTTGCTACCGAATCTTCAGACCCTTCTATTTTCTTACAACATGAAGATGATTTAGTAAAAGGGCAAACCAAAAATCAAAAATTAGAAGTTGCCGATGACACCAGGATGAAAATCAGACTCAGGTATGAATCTCCTAAAAAATATTATAGACAGATTCTTGTAACTATGGACGAGAATACTACTAATGGATTCGATCTAGGTTATGATGCGCCAATGATTGAGAACAACCCTGAAGATATGTACTGGTACTTCGATGAAAAGCCATACGTTATACAAGGAGTTCCTAATTTTGATGTAGAGCAGATTCTGCCATTTGCTATTAAATCTAAAGAAGGAGGCGAATTTGTTATAAAGATTGACAAGACCGAAAATTGGCCTTCAGACAAAGAACTTTATTTAAAGGATAAAGTTTTAGATACCGTTCATGATATTCTGGCTACAGATTATATTGGATCTACAGAAATTGCAGGAGAGATTAATGATAGGTTCGAAATCGTATTCTTTAAGGAGAAAGCTCAGGATCCTGTAGTACCAGATCCAGACGATATAGTAGATCCTGAAGATCTGCCAATAATTGATGGTCTCGTTGGTATAAGCTACAGTACCTTTAGCAAGCAGGTGAAAATCAGCAATTTTGATCTTCTAGATGTTTCTAAAGTTATGATCTTTGACATGGGCGGTAAACTAATTCAACAATACGACGATTTACCCACCGAAGAAGAAATTTTACTTGGAATGCGACCCGTGCGCTCTGGTGTATATATTATAAAGGTATTTAGCGAGAATGGTATTTCCAATAAGAAAGTGGTGATTAAATAGTATTGTTTACAGAAATGAATCTCATATATACAGGAAATTTTCTTCTAGACACTTGATTCAAAGTGTCTTATTAAGAGATTTATTATAATTTTCACACCATTTATCGATTTTATATGTATTTTTACCGATGAAAATCTAGATTGGTAGCCTATGTATAAAACTACTTTTGGACCCCGAATCCATCATGTGCTTTTAATTATACTTCTATTCTTCACTATTTCTTCTCTAAAAGGTAGTGAGGCATATGGTTTTATTATAACCGGTACAGAGGTTGATAACAGAGATTATTTCGATAAAATTAAAATAAGCAATTCTACATTTGAAGTTGCTTTCTCTCATTACCCAAAATTAAATTCTATACGTAACGAGAAAAGATCTTTATCAGAGTTAATTGATTTCAATTCTAACATAGAAATCAAACATGCTTATTCAAGTAATCTGGATTTAGAACTGAATGACAATGGAGAAATTACCCTAAACAAATCAGATCTGGATTTAAGCATTTTTGATGGCCTAGGTCTGAATATAATCTCGGAAATTATTTTTAGCCAGGAAACTTTTGATTGCTCCAACGTAGGGAATAATACGGTAACCATAACCGCATCAGATATTTTTGGAAGATCTGTTTCACTAGATTTAGATATTAGAATTAATGATAGTATGGCTCCCGTTGCGAGAGCCAAAGATATTACAGTGTTTCTGGACTCTGCTGGTCAAATTGTGATATCTCCAGAAGAAATTGACAATGGGTCCTGGGACAATTGTTCTATAGATTTATTATCTATAGATCGCTCTGCCTTTAATTTCACAAATTTAGGCTCCAATAATATTACCCTTACAGTAACCGATATTTATTCTAATTGGAGCACTGCAAATGCTACTGTTACTGTACAGGATAACGAGCCTCCTACAGTGAGAACGAAGGATATCAGTATTGAACTTGATTCTAATGGACAGGCTTCAATTCAACCACTAGATGTGGATGATGGATCTACAGATAATAGCGAAATAGACAGTTACTCCCTTGATATTTCTAATTTTGATTGTTCAGATATTGGGCAAAATACGGTGGTTTTAACAGTAACAGATATAGAGTCTAATTCTGCCTCTGCAGAAGCTCTCGTAACTGTAATAGATAATTCAGATCCAACGATTACAGCTCCCTCGGATATTCAAGCCGATACTGATTCTAGCGATTGCAATGCTTCCAGCCTTAATTTAGGAACCGCTACAACTTCTGATAATTGCAACGTTGCATCGGTAGTAAGCGATGCTCCAACAGACTTTCCTTTAGGACAAACAACGGTAACATGGACGGTAACCGATGATGCAGGGAATACAGCGACAGATACACAAATTGTAAACGTTACAGACAATACAAACCCAACAATTACCGCACCTGCAGATATTCAGACAGATACAGATTCTGTAGATTGTAATGCATCTGGCGTTACTTTGGGAACCGCTACAACTGCTGACAATTGCAACGTTGCATCGGTAGTAAACGATGCCCCAACAGATTTTCCGTTAGGACAAACAACGGTAACATGGACGATAACCGATGATGCAGGTAATACAGCGACAGATACACAAATTGTAAACGTTACAGATAATACAAACCCAACAATTACAGCACCTGCAAATATTCAGACAGATACAGATTCTGTAGATTGCAATGCATCTGGCGTTACTTTGGGAACCGCTGCAACTGCTGACAATTGCAATGTTGCATCAGTAGTAAACGATGCCCCAACAGATTTTCCTTTAGGACAGACAACGGTTACATGGACGGTAACCGATGATGCTGGAAATACAGCAACAGATACTCAAATTATAACCGTTACAGATAATACAAATCCAACAATTACAGCTCCCGTAGATGTTGAGGCAAATACAGACGCTGCAGATTGTAATGCATATGGAGTTACTTTAGGAACAGCCACGACTGCTGACAATTGCAATGTAGCATTGGTAGAAAATGATGCTCCAACAGATTTTCCGTTAGGACAGACAACGGTAACATGGACAGTTACTGATGATGCTGGAAACACTGCTACAGACACACAAATTGTAAATGTTACAGATAACGTTAAACCATTGATCACCGCCAGTGCAGATATAGATACTACAAATGACACCGGAAGTTGTGAGGCAAGTTTAAATATAACACCAGCAACTGCCACAGACAACTGTTCCACACCTGCCCCTGTTGGCACAAGATCTGATGGCTTGTCATTGAACGATCCTTATCCAACGGGAAGTACCGTAATTACCTGGAATGTAGAAGATGATAATGGAAATATTGCTGAAAGTGTTGATCAAATAGTTATTGTTGAAGATACTGAAGCACCTGTACAACCTGAAGTTGAAGATATTTTATGGGGTTGTGAATACACCGTGGAGGCTCCTATTGCAATTGATAATTGTTCTGGTGAGGTAACAGGAACAACTACAAATCCCACCACTTATTCTACTACCGGAGTTTATGAAATAACCTGGATCTTCCAGGATGAATACGGCAACACTTCTCAATTAATCCAAACTGTTGAAATTGATGAATTAACAGTTGGGTTATCCAAAACAGATGTTTTATGCAACGGATTTGAAACCGGGGAAGTAGTCGCAAATGTAACCGGAGGGGTTCAACCTTATTATTACTCATGGAAAGATGCAAATAATGCAGAAATTAGTACCGAAAGCTCCATTTCTAACCTGCCTGCAGGAAACTATTCTGTGACTGTTAAGGATTTAAATAACTGTGAGATTACAACACAAGTTGAAATTGAGCAACCGGAAACGCTGTCTATGACAGCTCCTACAAGTACTGCTACAACATGTTTCGACGGAAGCGATGGCTCGATCACAGTAGGTACAATGACTGGCGGTACTGCACCATACCTATACTCAATAGATAACACTAATTTTCAATCTGAAACAACATTTAACAATCTACCCGCTGGTGATTACACCATTTTTGTAAAGGATGCTAATAATTGTTCATTGCAAATTGAAACCACTATAACAGAACCTGAAGTTTTATCTGGAACTCTTTCTAAAACAGATGTAAAGTGCTTTGAAGGTTCTGATGGAACTATCAGTATTTCAAACGCTTCAGGGGGAACTGCGGGATTTGAATACAGTATAGATAATGGAACTACGTGGCAACTTGATCCAAATTTTACGAATTTAGCTGCAGACACGTATGATATATTAATACGTGATAATTCCCAAACTGCATGTGAAGTAAATCTAGGAAATATCACTGTTAACCAACCCGCGACAAAAATTTCTGCAACCATTACAACTACTAGAACATCTGGAGCAGGTACGGCAACGGGGAGTGCCACCGCAAATCCTACAGGAGGGACACCGGGATATACTTATAGTTGGGTAGTTAGTGGTAGCACCACAGTTATTCAAACTACTAAAACTGCTAATAACCTGGAAGCTGGTGAATACACTGTTACCGTTACAGATATAAATGGCTGTAGTATAAGTAAAGATATCACCATCATAGATACTATTGAGGCTACAATATCTGCAAGATCTATATGTGAGGGCGGAGCTGGCGATATTAGAAAATCTTATTATAAAGTTCTCGACGACACTGCTACTGGTGGTATAGGACCTTATACCTATAGTTGGGATTTTGGATCTGGTGCAAGTCCAGCAAGTGCAAACACCTCGAATGGTTCTACAGAACATAGAATTAGCTATAGCACAGGAGGGTTAAAAGAAGTTAATTTAACGGTGACCGATAGTCAAGGGGAGTCCAAATTGATTATTATCGAGCAATTTATTGGAACCTGCTTTGCAAATGACTGTGGTTCTAATGATTTACGGGTAAATGACTTTTATGTTGGCGATGCAAATGGTAACCAGATTGGATCTGCAGACTGCCTTAATGTAGGTCCAAAATACTTATATCTTTCATTAGATGAAGGGCCTGATAGATATAGTTTATATATTGAATTGGCTTTTGTAAAGGAAAATAGATTTTTAAACAGTTCACCCCAGGGAATTACAGAAGTTGGAACTTTCTATTGTAATGAGACTATTCCAGATCAAGCCAGGCTTTTCGAGTTAGAAAATTGGGTTTGCGGAGATGAAATAACTATTGATAGTGTGTATCTCACATTTCAAAATAATAAAAATAAAAAATGTGGAACCAGTAATAAACCCAAGTGTTTCGGTAGTGACGATAGCAACGAAGTAACAACACCGCTCTTCGCTGTTGCTACTCCTAATGAAATTCTTTGTAATGGAACCAACACGGGTGTTATTGAAATTGAAGTCTCAGGAGGTGCATTCCCATATGATTATAGTATTACTAGCAGCACAGCCGGTTTTCAATCTGAAAGAAGATTTCAAGATTTACCTGCAGGTGATTATATCGCGTGGGTAAGAGACTCTCAGGGAGAAGTTTTTCAAACGGATCAAGTAACTATTGTGGCTCCCACAAATCCAATCGAGGTCACACCTTCGATTTCCGAAGAGATTGAATGTTTTGGTGATACTGGTGAAGCCACCGTATCGGCTACAGGAGGAACACCTTTTGAATCTGGTCCTGCGTATCAATACCTATGGAATGATCCTAATGAGCAAACCACTAGTACTGCTGTTGATCTTGCTCCAGGAGAATACACCGTTACTGTAATAGACGCTAACGGTTGTCAGGAAATTGAATCTATAACTCTAGTGGATGCTCCGGAACTTTCTGTTCCAATTGCAGGTGAACCTCAGGAATTAGGTTGTGGAATACTTAGCACAACATTAAACGCCAATACTCCAGAATCTGGAATCGGAAAATGGACAATCGACACCTCAGTTTCTCCAACAGGTGGTCAATTTACAGATGACACTAATCCTAAAACTACCTTTACAGGAAATCAGGGAATCTATACTTTAATCTGGACAATTGCCAATGAAGATGGGTCCTGTGCCAGGTTTGATACGGTAGAAATAAGTATCGTAGGAGAATGTTCAAAATTAGATTTTGACGGGGTAGATGATCATATAACTTTTAATGATTCTTACGGATTAACATCAGGAAGTTTTAGTTTGGAAATATGGATTAAACCAGAGTCTACCTCAGGAGTACAAACTGTGATTAGTAAAAAAGATAAAACTTCCAGTTCTGCAGGTTATGAATTAATTATCAATAATGGTTCTCCAAGTTTTAAATGGAATGGTAAAACTCTTAGTACAGGAAACAAAATTGGAACAGATAGATGGTACCATATTGCGGTAATATATAATGGTACTGCCAGATTATATGTTGATGGAATTGATGTTGGAAATGCCTCTGGCTCCAATCCAACAACCACTACCGCACCATTCTTATTAGGAGCTCTTTACGATTCTACAAGCCCGAACAGCCCAAAAAATTTCTATTCAGGCTGGATGGAAGAATTTCGAGTATGGAATGTTGCCCTTACAAAGGAGCAACTTCAGTTTATGATGAACCAAAAATTAACTCAAAATGGAACGCTTACCAAAGGGCAGGTACTTCCTATGAACGTTCCTGGTAATCTCCCATGGGCAAATTTGAAGGGATATTACAGGTTAGATCCTTTAGAAACATTGAATGGATTAACCTTAGATATTTCTTCTTCACCAGTGAATGGTGAAATGAGAAACATAATAACAGATCAAAAGCTATCAGCGCCACTTCCATATATTTCAGAAGCAACAGGAAGCTGGAGAGAAAGATCCACCTGGGATACTAACATTGGGAATGAGCAGGAGAAATGGTGGGATGTCCCCAATGGAATTGGAGTTAATGGTGATAGAATTAACTGGAATATTGTTGAAACTTCACACAATATCAATTCATCTGCCCAGGATATTTATGTTTTAGGATTGCTATCTAAAACACAGGAACTAAAAATCGATGGAAACGTTGATAATCAGACTGGCCAGGGACTTACTGTTACAAAATATCTCAAATTAGATGGAACAATAAACCTGGAAGGAAATTCTCAATTAGTTCAGACTACAGGAAGTATTTTAGATGAAGCCAGTACAGGTTATATTGATATAGATCAACAAGGTACTGCCAATAGCTTCAATTATAATTATTGGACATCGCCAGTTTCATTAATCAGTTCTGCAAATAATTCTGGTTATACTATCGACAGTGTTTTAATGGATGGCACCAATCCAGACGAGCCCCAGAGTTTAAGCTTTAGCTATCAATTTCACTGGGCTGATGGTAATTATTCTGGAAATAAAAGAATAAGTTCTTACTGGCTTTATACTTTTAAAGGGACAGCAAATGACTATAGCGAATGGCATCAGTTTGGAGAATCGGAAGCACTAGAAGCAGGTATTGGTTTTAGCATGAAAGGAACTACCGGCTATGTTCCTGTAAGCAACCGCCAAAACTATACTTTTCGTGGAAAACCGAACAATGGAGATATTAAGGTTTCCATTGGTGCCTCTGATCAAAATTTACTCACAGGGAATCCTTATCCATCGGCCATTGATGCTCTGGAGTTTATTGGAGATAACCTTGGTGGCTTTAATGGAAGTTTATATTTCTGGGATCACTTTGGCGCCGTAAACTCTCACTATTTAGAGGAATATGTTGGAGGATATGCAGTATACAATTTATCAGGAGGAATTGCTTCAGCATCATCTGTAGATTCCCGTATCAATCCTACCGGGGAGAAAAGTGCAAAAGCGCCACCAGGAAGATATATTCCTGTAGGACAGGCATTTTTTATAAGTTCCACTGGAGTTTCTTCTCCAAAAGAGATTACGTATAAGAACAAATACAGAGCATTTGTTCCAGAATCAACCGATGATTCTCAATTCCATAGCCAGGAAAAAGTAAATCCTAAAAAAGAACAGGAACAATATAAAAAAGATAGTAGATATAAAATCAGGCTGAAATTTGAGTCACCAAAAGGATATCACAGGCAGATCTTAGTAACAGCAGATGTGAATAGCTCCAGCGGTTTTGATCTTGGTTACGACGCTCCTCTTTTCGAAAATAATGTAGAGGATATGTATTGGATGATTGAAGAAACTGAATTTGTAATTCAGGCGGTTCCAGATTTTAATCTGAACCAGGTATTACCAATCGGGTTAAAAATATCAGAAGCTGGTGAGTATACTATTAAACTGGATAGTTTAGAGAATATTAAATCCGAATTCAATATTTATTTGAAGGATAAACTGAATGATGCTTATTTTGATCTGGTAAAAGACAATTACACGACAACAGCGGAAGAGGTTGGATCGTTTAATGAACGTTTTGAGATTGTATTTCAAAAACCAGTCACTGAAGAACCGATAAAGGAAAACCCTGATCTAATAGACTCACCGATTCTGGATCTAAGTTACTTAAGGGATACCGACGAAATTGCGGTTCTAAATCCAGATTTAATGAATGTTGATTTTGTTGAATTATACAGCATTTCAGGACAGTTAATAAAAACCTTCAAGGAAGTACCTACTGAAAGAGCTATTTTACTAAGTATAAACCAGAAATTAAGTTCAGCCGTCTATATTGTTAGAATATATTCCGGTGAGAATACATATTCAAGAAAAGTAATTATCACGAAATAGATTAACCCCTATATTTCATAGGCAGGTAAACTACTTTTTTGGTTTCAAAAAATTCTTCCTCAAAATAATTGGAAAGCTCAAAGATTTTTGCTGTGCGATAATCTTTGAGTTCTTCAGTTAATTCACCACCCTTTAAATAGAGAATTCCATTTTTTAACTCATGGTTACTCTCTTTGGCAATTTTACCTTTAACCCATCTCACGAAAGATGGCATCACAGCCACAGCCCTGCTAACGATGAAATCATAATTTCCATTTAGCTCTTCTACTCTTTGATTAAAAGATGTGACATTTTTCAAACCAAGTCCTTCAGCAACTTCATCTACCACCTTGATTTTCTTTCCAATAGAATCTACTAAATGAAATATGCTATCAGGGTACATAATAGCCAGAGGAATTCCGGGAAATCCACCTCCCGTTCCAACATCAAGAATTTTAGAATTAGGTTTAAACCTCTGAACCTTCGTAATTCCCAATGAATGCAGGACATGCCGAAGATAAAGCTCATCGATATCTTTTCTGGAAACGACGTTGATCTTTAAATTCCAATCTTTATATAAGTTCTCTAATTTTTCAAATTTTGAGATCTGATCTTCAGTTAATTCAGGAAAATATTTTCTAAGTAGTTCCAAGGTCTTTTATTTTCTGCAAAAGTAGTTATTTTTTATTGCTATTTTTTTTCAAAATCAGATTGGTGGAAATTTTAAAATTTTAACTTTGAAACTATTCTTAGTTTACCTGAGAATCACGCGCAAAAGAAACAGTTGCATTAAGAATTAAAATTTAAAATCATGCAAGAAAAATTATCAGATCGCATTAACTCAATGGCAACCTCCCAAACTCTCGCAATGGCTGCGAAGGCGCGTGAATTAAAAGCTGAAGGAAAAGACATTATTGGTCTAAGCCTTGGGGAACCCGATTTTAATACACCAGATTTCATTAAAGAAGCAGCCATACAGGCTATTAATGAAAATTACAACTCCTACACACCCGTAGATGGTTATGTAGAATTAAAGGATGCGATTATTAATAAATTTAAGAGAGACAATGATCTGGAGTATGATAGATCACAAATTGTAGTTTCCACAGGAGCCAAGCAATCTCTGGCGAATGTTGCTATGGTTGTACTTAATCCTGGAGATGAAGTGCTACTCCCATGCCCTTACTGGGTAAGTTATGCTGAAATTGTAAAGCTGGCTGAAGGTGTTCCCGTTGAGGTTCCTACCAGTGTAGAAACAGATTTCAAAATTACTCCAGAGCAACTAGAAGCTGCAATTACACCTAAAACAAAAATGATCTGGTATAGTTCCCCTTGCAACCCAAGCGGAATGGTGTATAGCAAAGAAGAACTTAGAGCGCTTGCAGATGTTCTTAAAAAATATCCAGATATTATTGTGGTAAGCGACGAAATTTACGAACATATAAATTTTGTTGGAGATCACGCATCTATGGCCGGTTTTGAAGATATGTATAACAGAACCGTAACGGTAAATGGAGTTTCAAAAGCCTTTGCCATGACCGGCTGGAGAATTGGGTATATTGGTGCTCCTTCTTATATTGCCAGGGCCTGTAATAAAATGCAGGGGCAAATAACCAGTGGAGCTAATTGTATTGCTCAACGTGCCGTAATTACAGCTTTGGATGCACCGGTAAGTAAGATTAGTCACATGATCGATACTTTCAAAAATCGAAGAAAATTAATTATAGATCTTTTGAATAATATTGATGGTTTTGTCACTACTGAACCTGAAGGTGCGTTTTATGTTTTCCCTAATGTATCATCTTTCTTCGGAAAAACTATTAAAGGACATGAAATAAAGAATGCTACACATTTCAGTCTTTTTATACTAGAGGAAGCAAATGTAGCCACGGTCACCGGAGATGCTTTTGGCAACCCCGATTGTATAAGGATTTCTTATGCAGCAAGTGAAGATCAAATTACCGAAGCCCTATCCAGAATCAAAAAAGCTTTATCATAAAAGTATAATATAGAATATATTTAAGCAAAGAAACCGGCCACTGAGCCGGTTTCTTTGCTTTTTTAGAAAATATGTAATATTGAAGATAAGCTCCATGGAGCTTAAAAAATAAACTATCTATTTCTCCAGAAAAAAGGAGTCAGGATGATTAATACGGTAAATAATTCAAGTCTACCAATTAACATCAAAAATGCAGTCCACCATTTTCCGAAATCGGGCAACATATCAAAATTATTAACAGGGCTCAATCCGCCAAATGCCGGACCAATATTCCCCAGAGAAGAAGCTGCTCCACCAATGGCCGTTTCAAAATCGAGACCCAAAGACGCTAGTACAACTGCACCTATAATAAACGAGAGCATATATAGGATAAAGAATCCAAGAATATTGAAAACGATCTCTTTACTAATAGATTTTCCATTAAATCTAACCGGTAAAATCGCATTGGGATGTAAAGTTCTTTTGAATTCAATAATCCCGTTTTTAATCATAATAATATGGCGCATTACCTTCACACCACCTGCTGTTGATCCTGCAGAACCACCAAGAAAGAAAAGTCCGAAATATAATATGGTAAGAAATGGTGTCCACATGGTATAATCGGCTGAGACAAATCCTGTAGTTGTAATCACAGTTAGAACCTGAAATAGTGAATGCCTGAATGCACTTTCTCCTTCTCCCCAAACCATAGGATGGTCTATAGATGAGATACTAACATCTGCCTGAAAATAAACGATCAATGCTGAAATTGCTGTAAAACCAAAAATAAAAAATATATACCACTTAAATTCATCATCATGAAGAACCTTACTTATTCTTCCTTTAAAGGAGAAATAACTCAAAACAAAGTTACTTCCTGCCAGAAGCATAAATAAAATGATGATATATTGTATTAAAGGATTATCATTCCAAAATGCTAAACTGGCATTTTTAGTAGAAAAACCTCCAGTGGAGAGAGTACTGAACGCATGATTTATAGCATCAAAAAAAGTCATTCCTGCAGCCCACAATAAAATTGTTTCCGCCAGGGTATAAGACACATAGATCAACCAAAGTCGCTTGGCTGTATCTGTGATCCGCGGTTTTAATTTATCTGCACTGGGGCCGGGAGACTCTGCCGTAAACAACTGCATTCCTCCTATTCCCAATAACGGAAGAATAGCAATTGCTAATACTATAATCCCCATTCCCCCTATCCAATGAGTTAGACTCCTCCAGAATAGAATTCCCTTCGGAATAGCTTCTATATCGTTTAAAATGGAGGCGCCGGTAGTAGTATACCCGGACATTGTTTCAAAAAAAGCATTTGTAAAACCTGGAATAGCCTCACTAATGAGATAAGGAAGTGACCCGCTTAAGGCCATAAAGATCCAACCAAATGTTACAATTATATACCCTTCCCTAATTTTCACCTCTTTACTATGCCCTCTGGTTGTGAACATTAATAAAGTACCAATAAAGAGAGTTACTAGTGCCGCTGTGGAAATTTCAAGGGTTACTCCATCCTGATAAAACCAGCTAACCAAAGTTGCCAGAAGCATAAAGCCGCCATTACATAGCAGCAGCAATCCCATGACATGAAGAATTATTTTATAATTCAGTTTGGGCATTATAAGAATAGTTTTTCAACTTTATTGATAGATCTGGGAAGACAACATACAACGATCCTGTCACCGGGTTTAATTAGAAAATCACCCAGGGCAATAAGACCTTCTCCATCTCTAATAATACCTCCTATGATGGCTGATCTTGGAAAATCAAGATCTTTTATCTTTTTATCACTAACCTGTGATTTTGGTTTCACTATAAACTCCAGTAACTCGGCATTCATATTGTTCAATTTGGTCATTGCTACAACCTCTCCTTTCCTAACAAATCGAAAAATATTATTTGCAGCTAAAAGCTTTTTATTAATTAGAGTGTCTATCCCAATGGAATGGCTTAGTTGAAAATAATCCATATTTTCAACAAGAGAGATTGTCTTTTTAACGCTTTTAGATTTCGCTACCAGACAGGACATTATATTAGTTTCAGAATTTCCCGTTACCGCAATGAAAGCGTCCATATCATGAATATTCTCTTCTTCAAGCAGCTCGACATTTCTTCCATCTCCATTAATAATTAATGTATTGGGGAGTTCATCTGCAAGTTCATATGCCTTATCTCTATCCTTCTCAACCAGTTTAACTTTAAAATTATTCCGGCATAAATCCTGAGCTGTTTTTCTACCAATTTTACTACCTCCAAGAACCATCACATTCTTAATATCCTGCTTAATTTTTCCTGTAAGTTTGTAAAGCTCTTCTACACCATTCTTCAGCGTAACAAAATAGACCTGATCACCATCTTTAAACTGAGTATCACCCCTTGGAATTAGGGTATATTGAGTGCCAAATCTCTGAATAGCAATTGGAACAAAATTTAATTCAGGAAAAATCTTAGCCGCTTCTTTGACAGTCTTCCCCACAAAAGTAGCGGTCCGGGATAAACTAACGCCAATCATCGTCAACGCTCCTTCCTCAAATTCATAGCTATCATTAAAAGCAGATTGATTCAGCAGTAATTCAATCTCTCGAGATGCCAAAGCCTCAGGAGAAATCAATTCATCTATACCGAATCTTGTAAACCCTAATTCTCCCTGATTTTCAAGATATTCAGTATTTGAAATTCTCGCAATAGTCCTTTTAGCTCCAAGTTGTTTAGCCAGTACGCAAACAGTAATATTGGTAGCCTCGCTAGAAGTTACACTTATTACCATATCTGTATGTTTTACCTGGGCTTCTTTAAGAATTCTAATGGAACTCGCATCACCTTTAACCGTTCTAATATCCAAATGAGTATCTGCATAAGCAAGATTATCTCTATTGGGGTCAATTAGCGTGATATCCTGAGATTCAAAGGAAAGTAATTTAGCTAAATGAAATCCTACTTCACCTGCGCCGGCGATAATTATTTTCATATAACAGCTTCAAATTGTGCTGGCAAAGTTAAGCTATTTTAAAGAAACGAAAAATCAGATCTTAAAGATAAAATTTTATTGATTAGCAAGGTATTTTAAGCATATGGGTTATCTTTGACCCAAATTTTTTCTATGAGTAAAAAGGTTACGCCTTACAAGGATTCCAAACTCACAAAAAAGAAGCAGGTAGAGCAAATGTTTGATAACATATCAGGCAATTATGATGGGCTGAACCGTGTGATCTCTTTAGGAACGGATGTGAAATGGAGAAAAAAAGTAGTTGCTACTATAGCGGCTACAAACCCGGAGAGTATTCTAGATATTGCAACTGGCACAGGTGACCTTGCTATACAAATGGTAAACACAGGAGCTAAACGCATTGTGGGTTTAGATCTCTCTCAAGGCATGCTAGATGTGGGTCGTAAGAAGATCTCGGAAAAAGGACTCGATTCCCAAATCGAGATGATCCAGGGAGATTCAGAAAACCTTCCTTTTGAAAAAAATTCTTTTGATGCTATTACCGTCGCCTTTGGAGTCAGAAATTTCGAAAATCTTGAAAAAGGTCTTGAAGAAATTCATAGAGTTTTGAAACCCGGGGGTATTTTCGTAGTATTGGAAACTTCGGTACCAACAAAATTTCCCTACAAACAAGGTTATCGTTTATATTCTAATCTAATACTACCTGTTATCGGAAAAATATTTTCAAAAGACAAGGATGCATATTCCTACCTTAGTGAAAGTGCAGCTAATTTTCCTTATGGCGATGCTTTCAACAATATTTTACTAAAAGTTGGGTTTATAGATGTAGAAGATTTGCCTCAAACATTTGGCGTTTCAACAATATACATTGCTTCAAAGTAATACCATGAAAAAATTAATTGCGATAATTCTTATTGCTCTATTTTATAATACCTCCCAAGCTCAAATATTCTCCGGAGAACGCGTACTAAATCAGCAAAATTTTGATCAACAACGCTGGTCCTGGGGTTATTTTCTAGGTTTAAACAGTTATGACTTTAATTTTGACTACGAAAATTACAATCCTAGTCCCGTTACTGGACAAGATTTTGTTGTTGAGAAAAGAATTGGGTTTAATGTGGGTCTAATTGGAAATTTAAAACTGAACAACAATATTGATTTAAGAATTGAACCTGGTGTTAATTTTAACACCCGAGGCTTTCAAGCATTAAGAGCTGATGCAAACACTTACAGAGAAATTAGCTCCACTTACGTTCATATTCCTTTACTGGTTAAATTCAATGCCAACAGGCTCAATAATTTTAGACCTTTTGTAGTTGGGGGGGTATCCACTTCGATTAACTTAAGTAGTAATGAAAATAATCCGGATGATAATAGCGCAGGACAGTTTCGTATGACTACCAATTCCTATTATTACGAAATAGGCTTCGGAATTGACCTGTACTTATACTATTTTAAATTATCACCATCAATTCGCGGTGTATTTGCTATAAATGATGAACTTATTAGAGATGAAGATCCAAATAGTTTATACACGGGTAATGTAGACAAAATGTCTTCAAGAGCTATATTTATAAACTTTACTTTTCAATAGCGGAATTTCTTCTGAATTCACTTAAAATTATTGAGGTTGCAGTGGCCACATTCAGGCTTTCGGTCTCACGTATGTTACCGAATTGAGGAATTGTTATCTTTTTTGAAATTAAATTTTGAATTTCTTGAGAAATACCGTTTGCCTCATTACCCATAACCAAAAAAGCCTCTTCAGGCAATTTTGCTGAATATATATTCTCTCCATCCAGCATAGTCCCAAAAACTGGCATATGGCTGTTTTTTTTCAGAAAAGGCAATAAGTCATTGTAAGAAATGCTCACCCTAGTTAAAGAGCCCATACTAGCCTGTACAACTTTTGGATTAAAACAATCTACTGTATCTGGAGAACAAATAAGGTTTTCAATACCAAACCAATCACACAACCTTATGATCGTTCCTAAATTCCCAGGATCCCTAATCCCATCCAACACCAGAGTTAAACCTTTTGACTGGTTTTCTTCATTTCTCGGAATTTCAAAAACAGCCAGTGCATTTTGAGGAGTCTTTAGAAAACTTATTTTCTTTAAATCCTTTTGATCTATTTTATTTAAAAATCTGTCAGCAACTTCAAACTGTTCTTCAGTGAAATAGAGTGATACTAGTTTAAAATCAGAATCTAAAAATTCCTTCACTCCTTTCAAACCTTCCACCACAAAGAGTTTATGCTTATTTCTAAACTTTTTTTGAGAAAGACTTTTTATTAACTTAATCTGGCTTTTGCTAAGCATTAAAAAAATGTATTTTTGAGCCACTAAACGTCTATGTTTGAAACGGCTTTTCGCAAAAATATTATTATTTTTTTTAACTTCTGTCCTAATAATTAGCTGCAATGCCGTCAAAAGACTGGATGCCGATCAAAATCTGCTGGTAAAAAATGAAATTTTCAGCGATGGTGAAGAGGTAAAAGACTCCAGGATATACAGTCAACTCTATCAAGAACCAAATACAAGAATTCTCAACTTTCCATTAAGTCTTCATGTTTATAATCTTGCAAGACCAAATATTGATAGTATTCTTTCAGAAAAATTTTTAGAGAATGAGAAAAAGCGAAGAAAACTAATTAACCTTCTCTCTAAAAAGCAATTTGACCGATACTTACGCTCGAAAGTAGAGTTCAATCAGTGGTTAAAAAGAACTGGAGAAGCTCCAGTGATTGTTAGTAAGGAAGCTACCCAAAAATCTGAAAACCGGTTAAAGTCATGGTATTGGAATAACGGATGGTTCAATGTTGAATTAGAAAGTAAGATCATTCCTCTTGAAAATAAAGAAAAACGAGCAAGAATAGAATACTACGTAAATCCCAACAAAGCTTATATAATAGATTCAATAAATACTGATATTACTTCTAAAGCTTTAGACTCCCTATATGAAATGCATAAGACAGAAAGCGAAATAATACCGGGTTTACAGTATAACACGCTTGACTTTAATGATGAAAGGGATCGACTTTCTCAGTTATTCAGAAATAACGGTGTCTACAATTTTGATCAGGAATATATAAGTTTTGATGCCGACACAGTAGATACTAATCATAAGGTAAATACTACCCTTATCATTAAGAATCAGAGAAATAATATTGGTGATAGCGTTTCCAGGGTTCCATTTAAAATCCACAAGATTAGTAAGGTTAATATTTTCACAGATTATTCGTATTCAATAAGAAATGAAGTAATATCAGACAGCGCGAACTATGAGGGTTACTCACTTTACAGCTTTGACGAAATGCGTTATAAACCGGAAGCTATAGGTGATGCAGTTTTTATAAAGCCTGGAAATATTTATAAGGACACTGATAGAACCAGAACTTATAACAGATTGAATGCCCTTAGAGTTTTTAAATATCCAGACATTCAATACACCCTAGATCCTGAAGACAGCACGGCAACAGACCTGGTAACCAATATTTTTCTCACGCCATTGCCAAAATATTCATTGGGTTTTGATTTTGATGTTTCGCAAAGTAACATTCAGGAGTTTGGAATTGGATTCGGGGGTTCGTTTCTAATTCGAAATATTTTTGGAGGGCTTGAAAATTTAGAGTTTTCAGGCAGGGGAAGTATTGCTTCTTCTACAGATGCCGCAGGAAGCAACAACGATAACCGATTTTTTGATATTACAGAGGTAGGTGCGGATATGAAATTAAGTTTACCAAGAATATTTCTGCCTGTTAATACGGAAAAAATCATTCCGAAATACATGTCTCCTTTCACTAATATGAGTCTTGGATTTAGTACCCAGCGAAATATTGGATTAGATAAACAAACTTTTTCTGGCATTTTAAATTACGCCTGGAAACCCTCTAAAAAGCTTTCAAATAGCTTTGATCTTTTAAATATTCAATATGTTAGAAACTTAAATACTGAAAATTACTTTAATGTATACCGCAATTCTTTTGATGAATTAAATAATATTGCCCAGTCCAGTAATTTTGAATTTAATAACCCATCTACAGATCCCACCCTTGAGATTCCTAATGAGGCAGATGAATTTATCAATTATGTAGTTTCTGATGATTTTCCTAATACAGGATTAACTGAAGAAGATTTCTTCAATGTGCTGGATATTTCTGAACGCAAAATAAGACTTACCGAGAACAACCTGATATTTGCTTCAGCATTTACCTATTTATGGAATACAAGGGAGAGCCTTTACGATAAAGAATTTTCTCGTTTCCGTTTTAAAATTGAAACTGCGGGTAACGTACTTTCAGCATTATCTGGCGTGCTTAATTATGAGAAAAATGATCAGGGAAACAACAAAGTTGTTGGAGTTGCCTATTCTCAGTACGTTAAGACTGAAATTGATTTTATCAAGCATTGGGATTTAGGTAAAGACCGTGTATTCGCGACAAGAGCGTTTGGAGGTATCGCGATTCCTTACGGGAATTCAAATAACATTCCTATTACAAAAACTTTTTTTGCCGGTGGACCAAATGATAATAGGGCATGGCAGGCTTATGATCTTGGTCCAGGTAGTAGCGGAAGCATACTGGAATTCAATGAAGCCAATCTAAAACTTGCTTTTAACGGGGAATATCGATTTGGATTAATTGAAGATTTTAAAGGCGCTTTATTTGTAGATGTTGGAAATATCTGGAATGTTTTAGATTCAAATACTGCAGAAGAATTTGTTTTTGAAGGTTTACAGGATTTAAAAGAACTTGCTGTAGGGAGCGGATTTGGTCTGAGATATGACTTTAATTTTTTCGTATTAAGGTTTGATGTTGGCTTTAAAACACACGATCCCGCGAAACCCGAGGGAGAACGATGGTTCCAGGAGTACAATTTTAATCATGCGGTTTACAACGTAGGTATTAATTATCCTTTTTAAGCCAGTTTATTTTCTTATTTTTGTAAGCCTAATCAATAAAAAGTTATGAGTCACAATATTAAACCAGGCGTAGCCACAGGAAAAGAGGTTCAGGAAATTTTTAATTATGCAAAAAAGAAAGGTTTTGCTTTACCAGCGGTAAATGTAATTGGCTCGAGCAGTATTAATGCTGTACTCGAGACAGCAGCTGAATTAAACTCTCCGGTCATCATTCAATTTTCTAATGGCGGAGCTCAGTTTAATGCTGGAAAAGGACTTTCAAATGACAAGGAAAAGGCTGCGATTGCCGGAGGTGTTGCCGGAGCTAAACATGTTCATGAGATGGCGAAGGTCTACGGAGCTACGGTAATTATGCATACAGATCACTGTGCAAAAAAATTACTCCCATGGATTGATGGATTGCTTGATGCAAGTGAAAAGCATTACGAGCAATTTGGAAAGCCATTATACAGCTCCCATATGATCGATCTTTCAGAAGAATCATTGGAAGAAAATATGGAGATCTGTAAGAAATATTTGAAGAGAATGTCCAAAATGGGAATGACTCTTGAAATTGAACTAGGAATTACGGGTGGTGAAGAAGATGGTGTTGACAATACCGATGTAGATTCTTCAAAATTATATACACAGCCAGAAGAAGTGGCCTACGCTTATGAAGAATTAAGTAAGGTAAGTGATCAATTTACTATTGCTGCAGCATTTGGAAACGTTCACGGTGTTTACAAACCTGGAAACGTTAAGTTAACTCCGAAAATCCTGAAGAATTCCCAGGAATACATTACCAAGAAATACAATGTTGAAGAAAACCATATTGACTTTGTTTTTCATGGCGGAAGTGGATCTACTGTTGAAGAAATTCGTGAAGGAATTAGTTACGGTGTAATTAAAATGAATATAGACACCGATCTTCAATATGCATTTCTGGAAGGCATTAGAGATTACATGGGTGACAAGAAAGACTATCTTGCTACTCAAATTGGAAATCCTGATGGTGAGGATGTTCCTAATAAGAAATATTATGATCCTCGTAAATGGCTTCGTGAAGGAGAGCTTACATTCAAAACTCGTCTTAAGAAAGCATTTGAGGACTTAAACAATGTTAATACATTATAAAACAAACTAACAGCCTTTTTATTAAGAGGCTGTTTTTTATTGCCATAAAATTGAGAATCGGCAGTTAAAAATTGAACGAAATGGCTTGGTTTAAAAGAACACAAAAAGGAATCCAGACACCTACAGAACATAAAAAAGATGTCCCTAAAGGCTTATGGTATAAATCCCCTACAGGAAAGATTGTTGATGCTGAACAATTAGAAAGTAATTTTTATGTAAGTCCGGAGGATGGATACCATGTAAGAATTGGAAGCAATGAATATTTCAAGATCCTTTTTGATGACAACAAATACAAGGAGCTTGACAAAGGCATGACCTCAAAAGATCCTCTGGATTTTGAGGACACTAAGAAATATACTGATAGATTAAAAGCTGCCCAGGAAAAAACAGGTTTGAAAGATGCTGTTCGTTGTGCCGTAGGTAAATCTAAAGGTAAAGATTTAGTAATCGCCTGCATGGATTTTAAATTTGTTGGCGGAAGTATGGGATCTGTTGTTGGCGAAAAAATTGCCCGTGCTGCAGATTATGCACTCAAAAACAAGCTTCCATTCATGATCATCTCTAAATCTGGAGGAGCAAGAATGCAGGAAGCAGCGCTTTCTTTGATGCAGCTTGCTAAAACCTCAGTAAAACTAGCTCAGCTGGCAGATGCTAAAATACCGTACATTTCTTTAGCTACAGATCCAACTACAGGTGGAACAACCGCATCTTTTGCTATGTTGGGAGATATCAACATCTCTGAACCAGGAGCTTTGATTGGTTTCGCAGGCCCTCGTGTTGTAAAAGACACTACAGGAAAAGATCTCCCAAAAGATTTTCAAACCTCAGAATTCTTAAAAGAAAAAGGCTTTTTAGATTTCATCACGAAGCGATCTGAATTGAAGGACAAAATAAACCTTTACCTCGATCTTATTCAAAATCAACCGGTAAGAGCTTAGAAGCACTTAAATAAAAATTTAGGTTTAGATAGGTAATTTTTAAATTAATAGTATCTTTGCCGCCTGACAGAAAAACTGTCCATACATAAAAATCATTTAAATAATATTGGAATGTATTTAGCAAAAGAGAAAAAAGAAGAGATCTTCGCAAAGCACGGTAAAGGAAAGAACGATACCGGGTCTGCTGAAGGACAGATCGCATTGTTCACTCACAGAATTGCTCACCTATCAGAACACCTGAAAACAAATCGTAAAGATTATAACACAGAACGTTCTCTTGTAAGATTGGTTGGTAAAAGGAGAAGTCTGCTAGACTACTTGATGAAAAAAGATATCATGAGGTATCGTGCCATTGTGAAGGAACTAGGATTAAGAAAATAATTTTCAGGGGGCTTTGTGCCCCCTTTTTTTATATATTAGATTGGCCTGGTTAAAATTCAGGTTTTAAAAAAATTGTCGCCCAGAGGGGTAGTTTTTCATTGGTCTACAACAACTACACACAACACAACCCGGCCGTCCGGATGGCGGAGACCTTTGTTTAACAAAATGATCTGGTTGAAGTTATTCAGATCAAGAATTCAAAAATTATTATGATTCCAAAAACATTTAAAGAGGTTATCGATTTAGGAGATGGTAGAACCATTTCTCTCGAAACCGGAAAACTGGCAAAACAGGCTCACGGGTCGGTTGTTGTTCAAATGGGTAACGCCATGTTACTTTGTACGGTAGTATCTTCATACAAGCCTACAACAATGGATTTCTTTCCATTAACATTAGATTACCGTGAAAAATTTGCTGCGGCAGGTCTTTTCCCTGGAGGTTACTTCAAAAGAGAAGCAAGACCAAGTAGCGAAGAAATTCTGGTAATGCGATTAGTAGACCGCGTATTGCGTCCACTATTCCCAAAAGATTATAAGTTCGAAACTCAGGTAATGATCCAGCTAATGTCGCATGATGACGATGTTATGCCAGATGCATTAGCAGGTTTAGCCGCATCAGCCGCTATTCAGTTATCTGATATTCCTTTTGAAACTCCTATTTCTGAAGCTAGAGTAGCCAGAATTAATGGAGAATTTGTACTAAACCCAAGCAGAGAGAAACTTGCTGAAGCAGACATGGATATCATGGTTGGAGCTTCTGCAGATTCTGTAATGATGGTTGAAGGACAATTTGACGAATGTTCTGAAGAAGAAATGGCTGAAGCAATTAAATTTGCTCATGAAGCTATTAAAGTTCAGTGTGAAGCTCAGGTAAAACTTGCTGAAGCTTTCGGAAAAAAAGAAACCCGCGAGTATGAAGTAGCAGCAACTGATGAGGCTATCGAGAAGAAAATTCTTGATGCCACTTACCAAAAATCATATGATATCGCAAAAAGCGGTACCAGCAAAAAAGAAAGAAGTGCAGCTTTTTCTGAATTAAAAGAGGAAGTAAAGGCTATGTTCTCGGAAGAGGAATTGGAAGAAAAAGGAAAGATGATTTCCGGATACTTCAACGATGCGCAGAAAAAGGCTGTTCGTGATCTAACACTTAAAGAAGGAATTAGACTTGATGGTAGAAAGACAGATGAAATCAGACCTATCTGGTGTGAGGTAGATTACCTTCCTTCAACTCATGGATCGGCCATCTTTACTCGTGGAGAAACTCAGGCATTAGCAACAGTGACTTTGGGTACTTCAAGAGAAGCGAACCAGGTAGATCTTCCAACGCAACAGGGTGAAGAAACTTTTTACTTACATTATAACTTCCCTCCTTTCTCAACCGGAGAAGCTTACCCAATTAGAGGTACTTCAAGAAGAGAGATCGGGCATGGTAACCTTGCTCAAAGAGCACTTAAGGGAATGATCCCTGCAGATTGTCCTTATACAGTACGTGTAGTATCTGAAGTTCTGGAATCTAACGGTTCTTCTTCTATGGCTACAGTTTGTGCAGGAACAATGTCCCTTATGGATGCAGGTGTTAAGCTTAAAAAGCCAGTTTCTGGTATTGCTATGGGATTAATTTCTGAAGGTGACGACTACGCAGTACTTTCTGATATTCTTGGAGACGAAGATCACCTAGGTGATATGGACTTTAAAGTAACAGGAACCGAAGATGGTATCACTGCCTGCCAGATGGACATCAAGGTTAAAGGACTTTCTTACGAGATCCTTGTGGCTGCATTAAAACAAGCACGTGAAGGCAGACTTCATATTCTTGAAAAACTTACTGAAACAATTCCTACCTCAAATGAGAATGTAAAAGCTCATTCTCCTAAGATCATCACCAGAAGAATTCCTAACGAATTTATTGGTGCCTTAATTGGACCTGGAGGAAAAGTTATTCAGGAACTTCAAAAAGAAACCAAAACTGAGATCGTGATCAATGAAGATCCTGTTACAGAAGAGGGTATTGTTGAAATTCTTGGAACTCAGCAGGAAGGAATTGATAAAGTTCTTGCGAAGATAGACTCGATTACATTTAAGCCTGAAAAAGGAAGCGTATACGAAGTGAAGGTGATCAAGATCCTTGATTTTGGTGCTGTAGTAGAATATCTGGATGCTCCAGGTAACGAAGTTTTACTTCACATTTCTGAACTTGCATGGGAACGTACCAACGATGTAAACGACGTTCTTAACATGGGAGATAAACTGGACGTAAAATACTTTGGTTTGGATCCTAAAACCAGAAAAGATAAGGTTTCTAGAAAAGCTTTAATGCCAAAACCTGAAGGTTATAAGGAGAGAGCTCCAAGAAACGATAATCGCGACAGTCGTGGTTCCCGTGATAATCGCGGTGGCAGAGATAATCGTAACCGTGATAATCGTCGTGACGATAGAAAACCAAGAGAAGATAAAGAGTAATTTTCTCCTGAATAAATTTGAAAAGCCCGACTTGTTCGGGCTTTTTTATTTTTATTTATTTCCTGAAATTTTGAATACTTCTTTACGACTATCTTTAAAAATTTGATTTTTATTAAATCTGTTTTTTTGCGTTAGGGATTGCAGCGGAAAGCCTACAGCGACTATAAGGAGCGAAGACTTGAAGCGTAAAGCCCGGCGCGAAGCGCAACGCCCAAATAAAATAAAAATTAATTTTTGTAACATTAAGAGTACTTCTTACGTATAACTATGTACAAGAGCTATGCACAATTAAAATCCAAGTAGAAGATAGATGAGACAACTGAAGATTACGAAGCAGGTTACCAATCGTGAAACCGCTTCGTTAGACAAGTATTTGCAAGAAATTGGAAAAGTAGACCTGATCACCGCTGATGAAGAGGTAGAATTGGCACAAAGAATTAAAGCGGGTGATAACCGTGCATTAGAGAAACTTACTAAAGCGAACCTTCGTTTTGTGGTTTCTGTAGCAAAACAGTATCAAAATCAGGGATTAACCCTTCCTGACCTTATTAATGAAGGAAATTTAGGGCTTATTAAAGCTGCGAAACGTTTCGACGAAACCCGTGGTTTTAAATTTATATCCTATGCTGTATGGTGGATTCGTCAAAGTATCCTACAGGCATTGGCAGAACAGTCAAGAATTGTTCGTTTACCATTGAACAAAATTGGTTCAATAAATAAGATTAATAAGACTTTTGCCTTTTTAGAGCAGTCACATGAGCGTCCGCCAAGTGCTGAAGAAATTGCGAAAGAACTTGACATGACTATTAATGACGTTAAGGAATCTATGAAGAATTCCGGGCGTCACGTATCTATGGATGCTCCATTGGTAGAAGGAGAAGATTCAAACCTTTACGATGTACTTCGTTCTGGTGAATCACCTAATCCAGATAAGGAGTTATTGCACGAATCTCTAAGAACTGAGATTGAGCGTGCATTAGAAACTCTTACTCCGCGTGAAGCTGATGTGATCAGACTTTACTTTGGACTGGGAGATCAACATCCAATGACATTGGAAGAAATTGGCGAGACTTTTGATCTTACAAGAGAAAGAGTACGCCAAATTAAAGAAAAAGCCATTAGAAGATTAAAGCATACGTCTAGAAGTAAAATTTTAAAAACGTATCTTGGCTAGGATATTTAAAGCAACAACAGTTTAGTGATGGGAGTGATGACCCATTATGAAAATAACTGTTCGTTTTTTGATTGATGAAGACCCCGGAGTGATGACCGGGGTTTTTTCTTTTTATTCGTGAACAAAAATTGACATTTTAACATCAAGTTCTTTATTTTTATACAAAACCCTAAATATTTTTAGACGAAACAACTTATCTGTTTATGAGATACGCGATCAGCTATGTGAGTACAGCAATAAGAAATCTGAATGACCAAGAAATAAAAAATATATTGGCCTCTTCTGAAAAGAGTAACAATGAAAATAATATTACCGGACTTTTATTATTTTCTGAAGGCAATTTTTTCCAGATTATTGAAGGTAGAAAAGAGGATATTAACGAGTTGTACAAAAAAAATCGAGAAAGATTCCAGGCACCACAATATCATCAAGCTTTTCCAGAAGCGCATTCATAAGGAAGCATTTGATGGTTATAAATCTGATTTTATTTCAGAGGACACCAGGTATAATAGCGCTAGACTCAATAACTACGAAAAATATATTGAAGTGCTGGATGAACCACTACAAAGAGCTGTTTCGAACATTTTAAAAGCATTTATCATATAGGAGTAAAACCATCTTTTTCTTCCTATTTTTACACCAAACACAACAAAATAAAATGAGCAACAAACTTATTGCGCCTTCTGTATTAGCATCAGACTTCGGAAATCTTCAACGTGATGTAGAAATGATCAATAAAAGTGAAGCCGACTGGTTTCACATAGATATCATGGATGGGGTATTTGTTCCAAATATATCTTTTGGAATGCCGGTTCTTAAAGCAATTTCTAAACATGCTAAAAAAACCATCGATGTTCACTTGATGATCGTTGATCCAGATAGATATATTAAAGAATTTGCTGAATTGGGAGCTAACATCCTTACTGTTCATTATGAAGCATGCACACATTTACATAGAACCCTGCAGGCTATAAAAGCTGAAGGTATGAAAGCCGGCGTCGCTATAAATCCGCATACAAATGTAGATTTACTGAAAGATGTAATCAAAGACATCGACTTAGTTTGTGTAATGAGTGTTAATCCTGGTTTTGGAGGTCAGAGTTTTATTGAAAATACCTTTAATAAAGTGCAACGCCTGAAAGAAATTATTACTATGAACAATGCCAGCACCCTTATTGAAATTGATGGTGGTGTAACCGATCAAAACGCAGCTCAACTTGCGAAAGCAGGTGCAGATGTACTGGTAGCCGGAAGCTTTGTTTTTAAAGCTGAAGACCAGCCTCAAACCATTAAAAACCTAAAAGAAATTGCAAATTCCTGAAAATAAGTATCAAGTTGTAATTATTGGTGGCGGCCCTATTGGTATTGCCTGTGCCCTGGAAGCTAAAAAGAAGGGAATATCCTATATTATCCTGGAGAAAGGATGCCTGGTAAATTCGCTTTACCACTACCCTACCAATATGACATTCTTTTCCACTTCTGAAAAGCTGGAACTCGACAACATACCTTTTATCAGCAATAATCCCAAACCTACTAAAAGAGAGGCACTGGAATACTACAGAAGAATTGCAACTTCTAATAAGATCAACATCCATTTATTTGAAAAAGTTACCTCGGTAAAAACTAAAGCTGATCATACACATATTGTCCAGACTACTAAGGGAGAATATATAACTGAGAATGTAGTAGTTGCTACCGGTTTTTACGATATTCCCAATAATCTAGGTATTCCAGGAGAAAAGCTTCCGAAGGTTTCTCATTATTATAATGATCCGCATTATTATTCCACCCAGAAGACTGTGGTGGTTGGCGCAAGTAATTCAGCTGTAGATGCTGCCTTAGAAATTTATAGAAAAGGTGGTGATGTAACTATGATAGTGAGAAATCCCGAAATTGGGGAACGAGTAAAATATTGGGTACGACCAGATATTATAAACCGAATTAAAGAGGGTAGCATAAAAGCCTATTTTAATGCCTCACTGAAGGAAATTAGAGAGAATGAGGTGGTATTACAAACTGCAGAAGATGAGGAAATACTTGAAAATGATTTTGTACTCTTAATGACAGGCTATCGTCCTAACTTTGGTTTTCTTCAGGATATTGGAATTAAGCTTTCTAACGATGGTAGAAAAATTCCAGAATATAATGAAGATACTATGGAGACCAATATTGCAGGTATTTTTCTGGCTGGTGTTATTTGTGGTGGAGTAGAAACCCATAAATGGTTTATAGAAAATTCAAGAGTACATGCCAAAATGATCATGCAGCAGCTCGATAAAAGGCAGAAAACAATAGTGAATAATTAGCAAAAAAAAAGCAATTTTAAAAATTTAAAATTGCTTTTTCCGGGGAGTGAAGAATTCGCTTATTCCATTAATACAACAGAATTAGATCCTATTCCTTTTCTCCTACCTATTAATTTTCCGTAGAACTCAAGATCCTCATTATTATTTTTAAAAGAGTGATCTACTTTTTTCCCAATATCCTCCAGAGGAAAAGTATAGATCTCAATTTCAGGATATCCATCAAAATCGTCAGATTTATTCATCCCAATCTCTATAGTATTATTAGCCTTATTGTAAATCACAAATTCAGCTAAAAAATTATGTCTAAGAAGATCAATACAGTCCTGTGGTAATACATCACAATCTTTACATTCTTTAATATACATCTTTACAACTTCATGCAAAGATGTTCTAAGTTGATTAGAATTAAAATAAGCTGCCATAGATATTAAAATTTATTAGGATGACTAAATTACCGGTTAAGTCCAGTTAAAGAAAGTATTTATGTAAGATTTAACGCTAAGGCTTAAAAAAAACAAAATTTATATAACATACATCCAAAAAGAAAGGCGCTGTAAACAGCGCCTTCTTCTTTAAAATTATTGCTTGAATTACTTGATTACAATTTGCCTTTCATAACTGTGACCATCACCGGTAATCAATTTACAAATGTATACTCCACTAGGAAGATTTTGTCTTTCAAATCTAATCTGAATCATCTCATTCTCATTAACTATTGATGAATGTAAGCTTCGCAACTGTCTACCGTTTATATCAAATATAAGAACGTCTGCTTTTAATTTTGCTTTTAAGCTGAATCTAATATCGCAATACTCACTCATCGGATTTGGAGCAACCTCCAAAGTTCTCAATTGTTGTGGAACCTCTGGCATCACATATTTAGCGTCAGGTTTCCCGGTAGTTTCCATCGTTTTATTATTTCCTTTGGGTTTATGGATCACGATGGAACCACCACCTAATATTGTGGCATCATTAGAGTTTTCATCAGAAATCCACTGATTATCATATAGAATTTCTGGAGAGTTATGCTTCCAAATCCTAATTCTAAACTTATCAGTACCACCTCCTCCGGAAACATCACCGTCAATCGCGATCAACAGGAATTTATGTGTACTTGCTCCATTAACAGTACCAACCCCACGGTAGGTTGCTTTTGCTCCTGAAATTACCAGTGACATATTATCGTGAGAAATACTCTTAAGATGTAAATCCCCTGCCTGGAATTGGAAGTTTGTATTACCATCAACTTCAGTCATATTGTTTTTACCATTCTTATATTTCGCATTAAAACCGAAGTTTGCTTTACCAGTTGCTCCAGATTCCATCGCTGTTCCTGGGGATTGGATCCATCCACCTCCTGTTACAAAACCTCCATTAGGATCGTAAACAGGTAAGTAAGCTTCAGATTCTGAACATCCACCTCCGGCAACTGCTGTCACTTTATAAACATCAGAAGGAAGATTAGCAACGTCTACCGTAGCTATACCATTGGATCCGGTTGTGGCAGTATAAGACTGTGCAAATGTTCCTGTATTTGTATTGTTATATTCAGATAATATAAATGTTACACTCACCCCTGCTACAGCCGGTGTTACCTGAGCTGATAAAGTAGCTGTAGTTCCTAATTGAATTGGATTACTACTTGCGCTTGCATCGATGATTACTCCATTTACGGTTAAAGTACCATCTACATAAGTAAAGTTGTAATTATTATCTACACCTCCAGAGGCTTTAATTATATAACTACTATTGGTACTATTTACATCAGCAGATGTTGAAGCACTTGGCTTAGTATTTAAGACATTTTCATTCTCCCCATTGGCAAATCCTGAATACGATACTGCTAAATTAGGATTAACTTGACCGCAGAATTTTGAATTATCTATTGCCGTTACAGTAAGCTGTCTTTTATTGATCACGATCTCTACTGATCCTGATTCGTCTTCATAGTTTCCGGTCTGGTCTGTGAATACCCAGTTGGCGGTGCCGCCTGGCACATTGGTGAAGCTTGCTCCAAGGTCCAATCCGGCTAAAGTTTCTCCTTCTACTCCGGTTGCTGTACCGCTCGCCCCGTGTGCTGTTCCATCATAGGTAACCGTAGTTCCTGCAACAGTTACCGTAGCATCGGCTTTATTGATCACGATCTCTACTGATCCTGATTCGTCTTCGTAGTTTCCGGTCTGGTCTGTGAAGACCCAGTTGGCAGTACCCCCTGGTACATTGGTGAAGCTCGCACCAAGATCCAATCCGGCTAAAGGTTCTCCTTCTACTCCAACTGCTGTGCCGCTCGCCCCGTGTGCTGTTCCATCATAGGTAACCGTAGTTCCTGCAACAGTTACCGTAGCATCTGCTTTATTGATCACGATCTCTACTGATCCTGATTCGTTTTCATAGTTTCCGGTCTGGTCTGTGAATACCCAGTTTGCAGTACCCCCTGGTACATTAGTGAAGCTTGCGCCAAGGTCAAGCCCGGCTAAAGGTTCTCCTTCTACTCCGGTTGCTGTACCGCTCGCCCCGTGTGCTGTTCCATCATAGGTAACCGTAGTACCTGCAACAGTTACCGTAGCATCGGCTTTATTGATCACAATCTCTACTGATCCTGATTCGTCTTCGTAGTTTCCGGTCTGGTCTGTGAATACCCAGTTTGCAGTACCCCCTGGTACATTAGTGAAGCTTGCGCCAAGGTCAAGCCCGGCTAAAGGTTCTCCTTCTACTCCGGTTGCTGTACCGCTCGCCCCGTGTGCTGTTCCATCATAGGTAACCGTAGTTCCTGCAACTGTTACCGTAGCATCTGCTTTATTGATCACGATCTCTACTGATCCTGATTCGTTTTCATAGTTTCCGGTCTGGTCTGTGAAGGTCCAGTTTGCAGTACCCCCTGGTACATTGGTGAAGCTTGCGCCAAGATCCAATCCGACTAAAGGTTCTCCTTCTACTCCAACTGCTGTACCGCTCGCCCCGTGTACTGTTCCATCATAGGTAACAGTAGTACCTGCGACTATTACCGTAGCATCAGCCTTATTGATCACAATCTCTACTGATCCTGATTCGTTTTCGTAGTTTCCGGTCTGGTCTGTGAAGACCCAGTTGGCGGTGCCGCCTGGTACATTGGTGAAGCTTGCGCCAAGATCCAATCCGGCTAAAGGTTCTCCTTCTACTCCAACTGCTGTACCGCTCGCCCCGTGTGCTGTTCCATCATAGGTAACCGTAGTTCCTGCAACTGTTACCGTAGCATCTGCTTTATTGATCACAATCTCTACTGATCCTGATTCGTTCTCGTAGTTTCCGGTCTGGTCAGTGAATACCCAGTTGGCAGTACCCCCTGGTACATTGGTGAAGCTTGCGCCAAGATCCAATCCGGCTAAAGGTTCTCCTTCTACTCCGGTTGCTGCGCCGATAGCTCCATAAGCTGTTCCGTCATAAGTTTCGGTAGTTCCTGCAACAGTTACCGTAGCATCTGCCTTATTGATCACGATCTCTACTGATCCTGATTCGTTTTCATAGTTTCCGGTCTGGTCTGTGAAGATCCAGTTAGCGGTACCCCCTGGTACATTGGTGAAACTTGCCCCAAGATCCAATCCGGCTAAAGGTTCTCCTTCTACTCCGGTTGCTGCGCCGGTAGCTCCATAAGCTGTTCCGTCATAAGTTTCGGTAGTTCCTGCAACAGTTACCGTAGCATCTGCCTTATTGATCACGATCTCTACTGATCCTGATTCGTTTTCATAATTTCCGGTCTGGTCTGTGAAGGTCCAGTTTGCAGTACCCCCTGGTACATTGGTGAAGCTTGCGCCAAGATCCAATCCGGCTAAAGGTTCTCCTTCTACTCCGGTTGCTGTACCGCTCGCCCCGTGTGCTGTTCCATCATAGGTAACCGTAGTTCCTGCAACTGTTACCGTAGCATCTGCTTTATTGATCACGATCTCTACTGATCCTGATTCGTCTTCGTAGTTTCCGGTCTGGTCTGTGAAGGTCCAGTTTGCAGTACCCCCTGGTACATTGGTGAAGCTTGCGCCAAGGTCAAGCCCGGCTAAAGGTTCTCCTTCTACTCCAACTGCTGTACCGCTCGCCCCGTGTACTGTTCCATCATAGGTAACCGTAGTACCTGCAACTGTTACCGTAGCATCAGCCTTATTGATCACGATCTCTACTGATCCTGATTCGTTTTCATAGTTTCCGGTCTGGTCTGTGAATACCCAGTTGGCAGTGCCGCCTGGTACATTGGTGAAGCTTGCGCCAAGATCAAGCCCGGCTAAAGGTTCTCCTTCTACTCCAACTGCTGTACCGCTCGCCCCGTGTGCTGTTCCATCATAGGTAACCGTAGTTCCTGCAACTGTTACCGTAGCATCTGCTTTATTGATCACGATCTCTACTGATCCTGATTCGTTTTCATAGTTTCCGGTCTGGTCTGTGAAGGTCCAGTTTGCAGTACCCCCTGGTACATTGGTGAAGCTTGCGCCAAGGTCAAGCCCGGCTAAAGGTTCTCCTTCTACTCCAACTGCTGTACCGCTCGCCCCGTGTACTGTTCCATCATAGGTAACCGTAGTACCTGCGACTATTACCGTAGCATCAGCCTTATTGATCACAATCTCTACTGATCCTGATTCGTTTTCGTAGTTTCCGGTCTGGTCTGTGAAGACCCAGTTGGCGGTGCCGCCTGGTACATTGGTGAAGCTTGCGCCAAGATCAAGCCCGGCTAAAGGTTCTCCTTCTACTCCAACTGCTGTACCGCTCGCCCCGTGTGCTGTTCCATCATAGGTAACCGTAGTTCCTGCAACTGTTACCGTAGCATCTGCTTTATTGATCACGATCTCTACTGATCCTGATTCGTTTTCATAGTTTCCGGTCTGGTCTGTGAATACCCAGTTGGCGGTGCCGCCTGGTACATTGGTGAAGCTCGCACCAAGGTCAAGCCCGGCTAAAGTTTCTCCTTCTACTCCGGTTGCTGTTCCTGAAGCTCCATAAGCTGTTCCGTCATAAGTTTCGGTAGTACCTGCAACTGTTACCGTAGCATCTGCTTTATTGATCACGATCTCAACTGATCCTGATTCGTCTTCGTAGTTTCCGGTCTGGTCTGTGAAGACCCAGTTAGCGGTGCCTCCTGGTACATTGGTGAAGCTTGCACCAAGGTCAAGCCCGGCTAAAGTTTCTCCTTCTACTCCAACTGCTGTTCCTGAAGCTCCATAAGCTGTTCCGTCATAGATAACAGTAGTTCCTACAACAGTTACCGTAGCATCAGCTTTACCAATAGCAAAGGTCTTGATGTCATTTGAAGCAAGATAATTAGCACTTTCTGCATAACTGTAACTCGCACTAGCTGTTCCGGCATTCACATTGTCTGTATAATCAGCATCAGGAGATAAATTTAAGCCACCTGCACCTGTTACGGTGACAGAAGCCGGAGTGATCGCTGAGCCTGTATAAGCGAACGGAGCACCGGTTATTGTTACTGTGGTAAAGGATGCTGCCTTGACAATAGTAAAGTTTCCAGTTGGAAGAGCTGTAAGGGTATTATAATTAGCTGCATCGTTAGGAACAAAGTTAGCCGTGACCGCATAAGTATTGGCATTGGTCTGTGATGCTGAACCACCTGTAAGGATGTTGGTAACAGTACCTAGGACAGAACTAGCTGAAATACTAACTGTCGCTGATTGGCCGGAGCCTGTATAGGTTTGTGGTGAATTTGATACCGCCAGAGTAGCTGTTGGTGTTGCTTTATTCACTGTCAACCCAACCGGCGTACTAGTCACCGTTCCACAAGAACCTGTGATCACTACTCTGTAGGTCCGATCACTGAAACTTACAGTCGGTGATGGGACGGTATAAATATTTGAATTAGTACCCACATTATTCCAAGTGCCAGGAACAGCTGTCGTATTGAATTGCCATTGGTAGCTTAAGCCATCTCCAGATGCGGTTACTGAAAAAGTAGGGTCAGCGTCGCCATATGTTAGGGTTTTAGATATTGGAGAGGTTGTAATAGATGGGGACGCACAAGCAATATAATTAGCTGTATAAGTAACTGAGCCATTACTTACGTTACCACGAACACAAATTATTCTTGGATTATTAAGATCAATGGAAAAATCCGTATTGGATGACCACTCATTAAAAACCTCACCAAGTGAATTTGTAGCAGGAGCAGTTAGTTGAACAGATTGAACATTGGGGGTACTCGCAACTGCAATAGAATAATTATTTCCTGTATTTGCAGTACCATTAGAGTTTATTCCCAATCCCGAACAATCCAAATTATTAGTCAATTTAGCAAACAAAGTGATTGAACCAGAGGAAGTCCTAACTCTAACATTGGCATCAGTAAACTCTGTTTTTGCAATCCTCGCAGAACTAAGACCGGTTGCCGTCAGCACAAAATGAACTCCGATATGATTTACCTTAATCAAGAACCCTTCATAACGGATATTACCACTAGCATCTGCAATAGCAAAATTATCGTGGGAATTGACACAGGACTCCGGCTTCGGAGTTTCTACAAAAGTAAAATCAACCCGTTCTCCGGGTTCCCAACCGGTTCCTGTGATAATAACATACTCCCCCGGAGCATAGTCATCCTTATCGGTTGTTACGGTGGCCGTCGATGCAGCAGTTTCACTCTGCCCCTGGCCAGATTCCGTCTGCCCCACCACCGAAACTGCCGGCAGCGTTAAAAACATTAGTAAAAGCAATAGGCGTGTTAGCCTATTAAACTTGAGTAATAGTGCAATCATATCATGTAAATTAATTGTGAACTAATCTAAACCTTTGGGGAAGGTATCTTTTTGTGCTTCAGAAATCTAGGGCGCAATCCAAAACACAATAGTAGGATCAAATTAACAGAATTTTATAAGTCGTTGTATGAAGAAATTTTGTTTTTCGAAGAGATGCTAAATATTAACGACGAAAAACATAAAAACCTAGTTACCAGCAAATAAAGAATTTTTTTTATAAAAATCTATCCTATTAATAGATCTGTAAAGAAGTGATAGCTCTTTTATAACGCTTACCTGCAAATAAACATTATTTACGTTCAACAATAAACAAGAGAAACTCCTGCATTAAAATTAAATTCTAATGCATAGAGTAGGTGCTTTGAAAATTTTTAATAATTAAAAAGTTTAGGTCAGGTATTTAAATACTACATATACTGCAAGCACTACACTTAAACCTAAAACTATATTCCGGTAAATATTACTATAATCCTGTATCATAATCTATTGGTTCTTATTGGTAGATTAAAATTAGAGATGATAAAAAAGTTAATTTATAGGGGTTTTCCCTTATTTTTATACTAACTAAAATTTGAGCGAACCTACTTAAAATTTAATGGAATCATGAAAAACTATTGTTCAAAATAGCCTAAAACACTACTAATTCCATATTTTCGCCTTCCGGTGATTTTTTCATCAAAACATTCTGACTATGGGAAACCATAAAAATTCTATTAAAAAAATAATAGCTTTAAATCCATTTGTAATGGATAGGCTAAAATAAATTTACATACCATGCCAGACCGAAATAGATAAAAAAACTGAGTAGGGTCGGTTTGCTTATCTGGTCTGGCATTTTTAAATAAAAAAGCCGTAATGCTAATTGCTTTACGGCTTTTTTCGTAAGAGTTTTAATTCGTTTTATTTTTTTAATCAGTTTAACCGTGAGGATTTGCTGCACATATACAGTAAAGCTACGCTTTGAAAATAATTCAAACAAAAAAACGCTCAAGCGAGCTTGGCGTTTTTTCTTATTGAACTATTTATTCGTGACCCCGGCAGGATTCAAACCTGCAACCCTCAGAGCCGAAATCTGATGCGCTATTCAGTTGCGCCACGGGGCCGTTATTCAGTTATCAGAAAATTAAATCGTTCCTAAAAACCTTTCTTGAAACTTTTCACTATTCACTTTTAACCTAACTCAATTTCTTTTTCACGATCATGGAAATTGTCTTACCATCAGCCTTTCCAGCTAGCTTTCCAGTAGCCATACCCATTACTTTTCCCATATCCTGCATTCCAGAAGCTCCGGTATCAGCGATGATCTTTTCAACTTCAGCTTCAACTTCAGCTTCGCTCATTTGTTCTGGCAGAAATTGCTCTATAACTTCAGCCTGTGCCAATTCAGGTTCCGCAAGATCTTCTCTACCCTGCTCCTTATAAATCTGGGCACTATCCTTACGTTGTTTTACAAGTTTTTGCAGAATTTTATTCTCTTCCTCTTCAGATAAACCATCCTTAGACGAAGATTCAGTATTTGCTAATAAGATAGCTCCCTTTACAGCCCTTAAAGCTTCAAGCTTCATACTATCCTTGGCTTTCATCGCAGCCTTCATTTCAACCATCACTTTTTCCTGTAAACTCATAATCTTGAAATTATTGGTGCGAAGATAAAATTTTCTTGTTGAATTTACCATTTATTATCCCTTCAAAATTGAGTATATTCAAGGTTTCTAATAAATCAATACCATGAAAAGAATTTTATACTTCTGCATGCTCATTTTAAGTTTTCAAAGTATTGAAGCTCAGGAAAAATATATAGATAGCCTGTACAAAGTAGCAGATGTTAAAACCGAAATTTATGCAGAAAAGGAGAGTGAGCAACTTATAATTGACATTTATCAGCCTGTCAATTCTGAAAAAAAGAGACCTCTAATCCTTTTTATGCATGGGGGTGGATTTTCTGGTGGAAGCCCTAAAAATCATCAGGAGGTGAAATTTGCAAAAATAGCAGCTTCAAAAGGGTATACGGTTGGACTTATTTCTTACCGACTTATTAGAAAAGGAAAGGAAAATGGTTTTGGGTGTGATTTTGAAGCTTCAGGAAAATTAAAGACCTTTCAATTTGCTGCGGAAGATTTTATGGATGTGGTTAAATTCATGAAAGATCATGCTGAAAAGTTCAATATCAATTCAGATAAAATAATCGTTGGTGGAAGTAGCGCCGGTGCTGAAGCAGTGCTAAATGCTGTTTATAATCCCGATTTAATGTTTGAGAATCCTGAAAAATATGCTGAAATTAAATTTTCAGCAGTGATGTCCCTTGCCGGTGCTATTGTAGATGTAAGATACTTAAATGAAAAGCAGGCCGTTCCAGGGATCTTTTTTCATGGAACTGATGACAATCTGGTTCCCTACGCAACTGCTCCCCACCATTATTGTGAAAATAGCAAACCTGGATATTTAATATTAGACGGTTCTAAAAGCATTGTTGAGAAACTTCATAATCTGGGAACTTCTTACCTCTTTTATTCATATGAAGGTGCCAGACATGAAATTTCAGGAATGCCTTTTAATGAACTTCCACAGGTGTTCGATTTTCTTAGTAGCGTAGTTTTCAAAAATAATAAGATTCAATCCCATATTTACAAATGAAAAAATCCCTATTACCAATTCTACTAATCCTTCTGGTTTCTGCCGTTACAGCTCAAAAAAGCGAATGGTATAAAGGAAACCTGCATACCCACTCTTACTGGAGTGATGGTGATGAGTTTCCAGAAATGATCATGCAATGGTATAAAGATCATGATTATCAATTTGTGGCATTATCAGATCATAATATTATTGCTGAAGGGGATAAATGGAAAGCTATTTCGCCTGATTCTCTTTACCAGAATGCGTTTAAAAATTACATAAATAAGTATGGAGATGACTGGACGAAATTTGAGAAAAATTCAGATGGCTTAAAAGTAAAACTTAAAACATTGTCAGAATTTCGCCCACTCTTTGAAGAACCAGAGCAATTCATGATCTTTAAAGCCGAAGAAGTCACGTCATATCTCGATGATAAGGCAGTGCATATGGGAGCGATCAATATTGAGCATGTTATAGAACCTAAAGAAGGTGCGACGATCGTTGAACTTATTCAGAATAATCTTGATGCCATTAAAGCACAGGAAAAGGAAATCGGCCAACCTGTGCTCCAACATTTAAATCACCCAAATTTCACCTATGCCATCACCGCAGAAGACATTAAACAACTTAACGGTGAACGCTTTTTTGAAGTTTTCAATGGTCATCCATACGTGAACAATTATGGCGACAGTATTCATGATAGTACAGAAACAATGTGGGATAAGGTGAATATCGCCTACCATGCCATGGGAAAACCTCTATTACTGGGAATTGCCACCGATGACAGTCATCATTATCATAAATTCGAATCCAAATGGAGTAACGCGGGCCGAGGCTGGGTAGAAGTTAGATCTCGAGAACTTAGTCCAAATGCGATCATCAATGCTCTGGAAGCTGGAGATTTTTACGCCAGTACGGGAATTGAATTATCAAAACTTGAATTCAATGGCAATGAACTTTCAATTGGAATAAAATCAGAAGAAGGTATAAATTATGAAATTCAATTTATTGGAGTTAGGAAAGGATCTACCAAAAGTGAAATTCTCAAATCCACCACAACAACCAATGCGTCTTTTACAATTCCAGAAGATGTTCTGTTTGTAAGAGCAAAGATCATTTCAGACAAGAAAAAGAAAAACCCGTACAAAGTAGGAGATACAGAAGTTGCGTGGACACAACCTGTTTCAAAAAAATAACATATGAAATTTTTCAATTATCTACTGATAATCATATTCCTAATCGGGTTTAAGACCCAGGCACAGAGAGTAGTAAAAACCATCAATTCTGGTTGGGAGTTTCAGCTGGAAAATTCTGAAAACCCTGAAACAGTAAATATCCCGCATACCTGGAACGCCGAGGATGCCTTTAATGATGGAGCTTATTTCAGGGGAAAAGGAACTTACAAGAAGAAACTATTCATACCTCAGGATTATAAGGAGAAGAATGTTTTTATAAAATTTGAAGGAGCAAACCAGGTGACTAAAGTTTTTGTAAATAACCAGCTCGCTGGCGAACATATTGGAGGTTATACAGGTTTTATATTTGAACTGTCAGATTATCTAAAATATGAAAACGAAAATGAAATAAGGATTGAGCTAGACAACGCTCATCATGCAGATATCCCTCCGTTGGAAGCCGATTTTAATTTTTACGGCGGAATTTATCGTGATGTCGAATTAATTGTAACAGGAAAAAGTCATTTTCAGCTGGAAGGTGAATCTGCAGGGAATTTCCCAATCAAAACCCCTGCAGTAAGCGAAGAACTGGCAAAAGTAGTTTTTGATACTAAGGTTGAAAACTATCATGAGGACTTAAAACTTCAAGTTGAGATCACAGATCCATCCGGTAATCCAGTTTCAAGTAGAGAGCATTCCTTAAAAGCTGAAGAACTCTCCCTTGATTTTGAAATCATGAATCCTGAGTTATGGTCACCAGAAGAACCTAATCTTTATAATTTAAAAGCTGATCTTATAGATTCCCGATCGGGAGAAATCCTGGATTCCTATACTTCAAATTTTGGCTGTCGCTGGTTTAAAGCCGATCCTGAAAAAGGTTTTTTTCTGAATGGGAAACCTATAAAATTAATTGGAGCCAACCGGCATCAGGATTTTGAAAATATGGGAAATGCTGTTCCCAATTCAATTCATCGAAAGGACTATCAAATGATCAAAGACATGGGCGCCAATTTTATTAGAACGGCCCACTATCCGCAGGATCCTGATGTTTACCGTATCTGTGATGAGCTTGGATTGCTCGTTTGGACAGAGATACCCGTAATTAATGATGTAACCGATTCTAAAGCATATCATAAGAATTCGATAGAAATGCAGCGGGAGCAAATCCTGCAACTATATAATCATCCTTCCATTGTCTTTTGGGGTTATATGAACGAGATCTTTATCAGGCTGGTTTTTACTGGCGATATGAGCGAGGCCGATAAAAAAGCGAAAATTGCTACTAGTGTTGAACTTGCTAAAAAACTAGAGGCTGAAACCAAAAAACTGGATACTACCAGACTTAGCGTTATGGCTTTGCATGAAAATGACATCTATAATACTTCGGGAATTGCAGATATCCCTGATGTGATTGGATGGAACCTTTATTTTGGATGGTACACCCAGGGACTTGAGAATCTTGGAAGATTTCTGGATAATCAACATAAAAATTATCCAAACAGACCTCTATTAATTTCAGAATATGGCCCGGGAAGTGACTCAAGAATACAAACGAACGATCCAAAACCCTGGGATTATAGCGAGGCTTACCAATTGAAAAGTCACGTAAGTTATCTCAACCAGATCATGGAAAGAGATTATATGCTGGGCATGGCAGCATGGAATTTTGCTGATTTTGGTTCTTCCGGGAGACAGGACAGCCGACCGTTCATCAATCAGAAAGGTTTGGTGAATTTTGATCGTGAACCTAAGGACGTCTACTATTATTATAAAGCAAGTTTGACAAATGAAGATTTTGTTTATATCGCCGGAAAGAATTTTGAGAACAGGATCATCAAAAAAGATCAGCCGGTACTTATCAAAGTTTTTGCAAATTCTGAAAAGGTTGAGTTGACTGTGAACGATACGCTTAGGAAAAGTTCTGAAGTCATAGATAATATTGCTGAATTTCAGCTAAACTTATCAGAAAATATACATCAACTTAAAGCCACAGCCGGAAATTCAGAACATTCCAGAATAATTCAGGTTCAATTCAGGGAGAACCTTATTGAGAATATCAAACATCAGCCGCTTACTATTAATGTGGGAAGCCACAGTGATTTTACAGATGAAAAAACCGGCGAAATCTGGATAAATGATCAACCCTACATCCAAAATTCTTTTGGGTACGTAGGTGGTCATTCCTATCAACAGTCAGAAACAAAATTTCAGGGAAGTGCTTCAAATATTAAAGCCACCACAAACGAACCTTTATTTCAGACGATGAGAGAGGATATCAAAAATTACAAATTTGATGTGCCAGATGGGAAGTACAGAATCTCTCTTCTTTTTACTGAACCCAATCGGGGAGCTTCAAGAGAGAATATCTACAATCTTGGGTCTGATGCTTCTAATGCTTCCGAAAAACTTAGAATGTTCGATATAAGGATCAACGGCACTTTGGTTGAAGAAAATTTAAACCTCGCCAGGGATTACGGGGCTCTTCGTGCTGTAGAACTCAATTACACCATGGATTCTGAAAATGAAATAAATGTGGAGTTTCAACCAAAGAATGGCAATACCATCCTTTCAGGAATAAAGCTGGAAAAACTATAGTAAAAGTAAAGCCCCGGAGTAAAAGTTTACAACCGGGGCTAAACAAACTAAAACTAAGTTTTATTTTTTTAAGGTAAAAGAACCTTTAAAGTCAGCATCTGAAGATCCTGCGATAAAAAATTCAAACTCACCCGGTTCAGCAACGTATTTCAAATCTGAATTATAGAATTTAAGATCTGCTGCGCTTATTTCGAAAGTTACAGCTTGCGACTCTCCTTTTTTCAGCATGATCTTTTTAAAAGCTTTTAATTCTTTACCTGGAGGAGTGATACTCCGCACTTTGTCGTGAGTATAAAGCTGCACGATCTCCTCGCCACCAAAATCACCGGTATTAGTAACCGTGGCGGTTAGTTGAATACTACCATTTGCAGTTAGTTCGCCTGAACTCGCTTTTACATCGCTATACTCGAAAGTGGTATAACTAAGACCGTATCCAAAGGCCAGTAATGGCGAATTTGGTGAATCAAGATAATTGGTCTTAAATTTCTGAAACTCACCACTCTCAGGTCCAGGTCTTCCCGTAGTTTTCATACGATAATGAACAGGCACCTGCCCTACGCTTCTAGGCCAGCTATTGGTCAGTTTTCCGGAAGGATTATAATTTCCGAATAAAACATCTCCAACTGCATTTCCTGCCTCCACTCCGGGATGCCATATCTGTAAAATACTCACAGGAAGATTCATTTCTTCTGAAATATCTAAAGGCCTACCGCTCATTAAAACAAGTACCACTGGTTTTCCTGTACTGGAAAGTTCCCTTATTAATTTTTTCTGAGAATCTGGAATCGTGATATCTGTTCTACTAGCTGCTTCCCCGCTCATTTCAGTCGCTTCACCAACCACGGCAACAATAATGTCTGCAGCATCTGCAACTTCCATCGCATTATCAAGAAGTGTTTCCGAAGATTCTTCAGAGATCATTATTCGTTCCCCAAAAACATTTACTTTTTTTGCAAATGTTGAATCATCAGAAATGTTTGCTCCTTTTGAATAGGTAATTTTAGCATTAGGTGCTACATTCTTAAGACCTTCCAGAATGGGTATCGATAATTGCGGATTCCCCGTTGGTGCCCAGGTACCAAGCATATTATTCTTATTATCTGCCAGTGGACCAATCAAAGCTATATTTGCATTTTTGGCAAGCGGCAAAGTATTTTCGTGCTTCTTTAAAAGTACGAATGATCTTGTGGCAGCTTTTCTTGCAAAACTTCTGTTCTCTTCAGTAAGAATATCCTTTTCCGGTCTGCTTTCATCTGAATAGCGATAAGGATCGTCAAGCAATCCTAGCTTATGCTTAGCTTCAAGAATTCGCCGTGCTGCTATCGTGATAGTTTCTTCTGAAACTTTACCTTCATCAACAGATTTCTTCAAAGTGGTAAGGAATCCTTCCCCAACCATATCCATATCCAAACCAGCATTAATTGCCAATGCCGACACCGCCTGAAGATCACCCAATCCATGCGCGATCATTTCGTTTACTGAAGTATAATCTGAAACCACAAAGCCGTCAAAGCCCCATCTTTCTCTTAAAAGATCGGTTAGAAGCCATTTATTTCCTGAAGCGGGAATTCCATCAATATCATTAAAAGAGGTCATCACACTTCCAACACCTGCATCTACGGCAGCCTTATAAGGAGGAAAATATTCATTGAACATTTTTAAACGGCTCATATCTACCGAATTATAATCCCTTCCAGCTTCAGCTGCACCATAGAGTGCCATATGTTTAACGGTAGACATCATTGTGTTTGGCTGGGTAAGATCTTCTCCCTGGTAACCTTGCACCATCGCTTTTGCTACCTGAGATCCCAAATATGGATCTTCCCCGGCACCTTCAGCAATTCGACCCCATCGAGGATCTCTGGCAATATCTACCATTGGTGAAAAGTTCCAGTTAATCCCGTCTGCCGTGGCTTCTTTTGCCGCTATCTGTGCTCCTTCTTTGATCAACTCCATATCCCAGCTGGAAGATAATCCTAATGGAATAGGATAGGTGGTCTTATAACCGTGAATAATATCTGAACCAATTAAAAGAGGGATCCCCAAACGCGAAGATTTTACTGCAATATCCTGTGCCTGTCTTACTTTCTCCGGACTTGACACTCCAAATACGCCACCAACATTCCCTGCTTTAATCTTAGTTTCTACATCTTCACTTACTACAGAACCTGTAGCAATACCGCCACCGGGAGTTAGTAAGTTCAATTGCCCTATTTTTTCCTCGAGCGTCATCTTAGCAAGCAACTCTTCTACCTGCGGAATCTTTTCCTGCGCCGATAGGAATGAAATTCCCATAAAAGCTATACAGAATATCGATAAATACGTTCTCTTCATTTTCTTTTCTTTTGGTTATTTATTTAGTTGTTCGATTTATTTGACTAATATCGTCTCCGTTCTTTCTGAAATACCATTTTCATTGAAAGACTCAATACTAAAGTAATACTGGGTATCACGATCCAGGTTGCGCATAAAAAGCTCATTTTCATCGTAGATCAACCAGGAATGATATAGTTTATCTGGAGCGATTCCCCAGCGAATATTGTAACCCTGTGCACCCTTTACCGGCTGCCAGGAAAAAGACGCATTTCTACGATCATCTTCACGTGAAACTTCAAATCCTTTGACTTTAACGGGCTTCTTGCCTAAACCTTTACCAAACACCCTGATTTCAGATAATGCTAAATTTTTTCCGGGAACGCTTATATTATTATAACGAACGTATTTAGCTTTTACTGGTTGATTTAGGGTGATATAGGCATTGGGTGCATCTTCATAGCTTTTGCTTCGGTCTACCACAGGTTCCCAATTATTTCCATCTTCTGATACCTCCAGCGTAAAGCGATGCCTTAAACCTTCAGTTCGAGTATATATTCCTGACTCCTCATCGTGGAAATTCAGTTGAAAAGCATAAATATTTCCGGGTTCGAGCATTTCAATTTCAATCCATTGTTTCTCATCATTGGCTTCAGCAACCCAGAATGACTTAGGACTTTCATCGGTTAAAACTTCAGAAGTAATTTCACCCTCAGTATTTTTCTTCAGTGGCATTTGAGTAATATCAAATTCCCCATCGGTAGAAGTACTTTTTCTAACCTGCATTTGAGAAGAGGATACGGTAGTTTTTCCCTTATAAGATAATAACATCCAGCCGCTATGCTGTCCGGCTTTGGTTGGATGATCTGGACCATAAAGCGGATAATCGCCATAACTGGTATTGGTGTACATCAATCCTTCATCATCAAAATAAGTAGGGAACATGGCTAAACGGCGTTCCCAGTGAGAATTAGATGCTAAGGCCATCGTCGCAAAATGCCAGTACTGTCCATTGGTTTGTTTCATCGTTACCCCGTGACCGGCACCATTGGTAAAACCGCCAGGTTTAAAACTCATGGGGTTATTTTTCATGTATTTAAACGGCCCAAGCGGCGTTTCTCCCACATAGGCAGCATCTGCATATACATTGAACTGGGTTCCCGGCGCAGCATATTGCAAATAGTATTTACCATTGTGCTTTGTCATGGAAGCACCTTCCATATATCCTTCTTTCAAAGTTGGATGGAAATTATTTTCACCAAATCGTTCCCAGCCGTGCTCCTCCTCTACTAGATTGATAAGTTCTTTTTGAACCCCGGTTTCCAGAAAACGATCATCCTTATTAAGCATTTTTACTTTTAATGGATGTACGTTAGAAGAGCCCCAATAAAGATAAGTTTCGCCATCATCGTCGATAAATAATTCTGAATCCTGGATATTATTAGAAATTGAAGCGGTAGGAGTCCATTTTCCACTTTTTGGATCATCGGTATAAAGTATACTTCCATACCCGGCAGGGTCACCTGCAAAATAAACCAGGGAATCTTTGTAATTAAATGCTGTTGGCGCATTAGAACCTTCAAAAAACCATTTTTCAGGTTTAATAAATTCCCAGTTGATCAAATCTTTAGAATGCCAGTAGCCAAAAGATCTGGTAACGAACATAAAGTATTCCCCACGATACTCGATCACAGCAGGATCTGCTCCAGAGCGATATGAAATATTCTTGCTCGAATTATAGACCATGTATGTATAATCTATATCCAGAGGATTAATATAGGTTTGAGGTACCGCTTCCTGCGCATGAGCGGTTATACTGAAAAGTGAGATGGATAATATGAGTATCTTGAAATATTTCATTGTACTTTTTATTGCTTTTGATTTGAGAACAACCATGGCAACAAGTGAGGTTCAGAAAATGCTGAATCCCAGCTATTGTGATTATCATTAGGGTATAGAGACAGTTTTGCGTTACCTCCATGATGATTTATAACTCTTGCCATATCTTTTGATAGACCAGGAGGCACTATATCGTCTTTTTCACCATGAAAGATCCAGATATTTAACCCTTGCTGATATTCTGAAGCGATCTCTGGATTGGCCCCGCCACATATGGCAAATGCTGCCGCAAACATTTCAGGTTTTTTATATAGGATCTCGTAAGTTCCCATACCTCCCATAGAAAGTCCTCCTACATAAACCTTTTTATCATTAACAAATTTCTTAGCGACCAGCGAATCCATTAATTTCATTACAAGATTTAAAGACGCAGTAGGTTTTTCTTTATTTTTAAAATCGAATTGGAAGGGTACGGTATCTCTTTTCACCTCCACTTTGGCCCAATAATCATCTTTAGGTGCTTGCGGAAAAATTACGATCGCTGGAAATTCTTTACGAATTTCTGCTTTCAGAAAAAGATCACTGCCATGAACCAGCTGAGCTTCATTATCATCTCCTCTTTCTCCTGCTCCATGCAAAACAAGTACAACCGGGTAGTTTTCTTCTTCAGAAAAATTATCTGGATAAAGAATTCTATAATTCAGCGTATCATTTTCAGAAATGAAATGTTCCTTTTTAAAATCTCCTTTTGTCTGAGCCTCTAATGTTAGAGGCAACAATAACAATATCGACCCAAAAGTTATCAGTAAATATTTCAATCTATTTTTCATATGTAAATCCTAAGTTTTCGAGTCCTTTTTGTACTTCCGGGGCACCCATAAATAGATCCCAGATAAGCCCAGAACGATAGTTTTCTATCATTACTATCATTGGTCCCTGATCTATGGCAAGGTATCTTGGCGCAACCCATTCTTCACCTTCCAGGCTAAACGCATCGTAAAATCCGGCAGGTCCCCAAACAAGATCGTTTAGATCTGTATAGAAGTACCTCATGGCCGCTAAAGATTTTTGAGGAGTATAAGGGATAGAGCTTATAGCGGCAGTTGGAGACACGACACCTTTATCGGTGTCTGGAGAATGCGCGGTATATCCAATTCCATCATCTCCATTTCGGGTATAACTGGCGGTTAGACCCCATGATTCTGGACTATAGGTTTTAAAGTTCTTTGGATTCTCTTGCGCATATTCATAGTTAATCAGCGTATGATTTACATTAAGATCCCAGTAATTCGCATATTTATCTGATAAGCCCTTCGGGTTTAAGCCTAAATAGGAATAATGAGCCCAGAAAAGTGGCCCAGCTTTATCTCCCCGGGTATTATGTTTCAATATTAAAGGTAAACCATAAGCTTTTGTATTTGTAGTGATATTTCCACCACGGGCCCATCCATTATGATAAACTTCAAGAGCGATAGCGTGATCTGGAGAAGATGCTGCCAGTACATAAGTAATTAGACATTCATTATAGCCTTCTATCTTAAAATCCATTTCCCATTCATAAACAGGTGACCAGTGCCAGTAAATACCATTTTTATTATTTGTATACCAATTCCATTCTATACCTTTCCATAGTTTATCATACTTAGCTGCGACTGCTTTTTCCTCTTCTGAACCATTTTTCAGATATTCTCTAACCACGAGAAATCCCTGTGCTAAAAAGGAGGTTTCTACAATGTCGCCACCATTATCTTTTTCTCCGAATGCCTGAACTTCTCCCGTTTCACCATTAAGCCAGTGGGACCATGCACCATGAAATCTTGGTGTAGAATCCAGAAAATCTGCAATTTTATCTAACCTCGCTACTGCAGAATCTCTAGAGATAAAATCTCTCTCCACTCCAGCGACAATTGCCATGAGACCAAATCCTGAACCTCCTGTAGTCACTACATGGGCATCATCTTTTGGATAATCACCATCGGGATGAAATCTTTCCCTGGCCATTCCACTATTTGGTTCAGCGTAGTCCCAGAAATATTTTAATGTTTGTTTTTGAACGGTGTCCAATAAAGCTTCTTCTGAAATTTGTTCTTTTTCAGAAGACTTTCTGGCATCGGTATTTTTAGAATCTTTCTGATCATTCTTACAGGATGTAAGTAGAAAAATTCCAAATAGTATTAATAAATATCTATTTATCATTTAGATGATTCTTGAGTATTGTTTAGTTTAAATCTAATAAGAGAACCCCAGTTTTTCGAGGCCGTTTTTAATTTCGGGACTGGCCATAAAAAGATTCCATGGAAGTTGAGTTCGATAATTCTCTATCATGGCGACGATTGGTCCCTGGTCTATTGCCAGATAGCCATCGGCAACCCAGTTATATTCCTCTGAAAAAGCATCATAAAATCCCAGGTCTCCCCACAGAATATCACCCTGTTCTTCATAAAAATATCGCATCGCTGCCATAGACTCTTCAGGCGTATAAGGAAAAGAGGATAATGCGGCGGTGGGAGTTATCACTCCTAAATCATTGGTAGGGCTATGTGCCGCATATCCTGTTCTACTATCAGAAGCGGTCAAACCCCAGGAATTAGACCCGTATCCCTTAAAATTCTTTGGATTATCTACACAGTAATTATAGTTTATCAAACTATGAGCTTCATTTTGTTGCCAGTAATTCGCATACTCGTCTTGCAAATTTCTAGGATCTAATCCTATAAATGAATAATGACTAAAAAATAATGGTCCTCCATAAGATGGACCTAAAGGCATATTTATGCTGTAATGAGATCTACTGGTTATAATATTTCCATTAGATGCCCAGCCCTGAATATATACATCCTTTGAAATTGGATAGGTAGGAGATGAAGCTGCAAGCACATATACAATCAAAGCTTCATTCCATCCTTTGATCTTTAAATTAATGGCAAATTGATTATTTGGAGACCAGTGCCAGTAAAGCACATTTTCGCCCTGAGTATACCAATCCCATTCTATATTTTCAAATATTTGAGTAATTCTGGAATCTATATTCTCATCTTCAAAGTATTCCCTACATATAAGTAATCCCTGCATTAGGAATGCTGTTTCTACAAGATCCCCTCCATTATCCAGGTCACTAAAAGGTCTGGTTTGAGCAGTACTTCCTAAATACCAGTGAGAAAAGGCTCCATGGTAGGTTGGTACGGTTTCCAGAAAATCCAGGATTTTATTTAATCGAGTGGTAGCTTCTTCACGGCTAATCCAGCCACGTTCAACAGCCGTTGGGAATGATGCCAGGCCAAAACCTGTTCCTCCAGTGGTAACAATATCTGAACCCTGACCTCCATAGGCATCATCTTGTGACCTTTCTCTCGCCATTCCACTGTTAGACTCCGCAAAATCCCAGAAATATTTAAAGGTTTGCTCCTGAACCAGGTCTAGTAACTCTGTATCAGAAAGAGAAACTACTTCTTCAGGCTCTTCTACTTCTGGTTTCTCAGTTTCAGGCTCAGGTTGTTCGGGCACCACTTCGGTACCCGAATCACTACTACAACCTACTATAGCTAATAAAAACAGTAATAAACTTAATGTCCTGAGCTGTGCTATCATAAATTTACCAGCCTGGATTCTGTTCCATTTCTGGAGTTTGAATCAATTGATCATTTGGAATTGGGAATAACTCATGTTTACCGGTTTGAAATGGCTTCCCATGCTCTGTCATTTGCTGTGCTGCCTGCCCCGTTCTAATTAGGTCAAACCAACGATCATGTTCAAAAGCAAGTTCCAGACGACGTTCTTTCCAAATAGCCTGTCTCAAAGCTTCCTGACTTAATCCTGTTTTTGGAGCAATATCAACACGTTCACGAACCATATTAAGAAAATCTGTCGCTGTAGCTGTTTGCCCCAGTTCATTAAGAGCTTCAGCATAAATCAGAAGAATTTCAGCATATCTAAGTACCCTTATATTTTTATCACCGTCACCAGCTCCTGCATTTGCACTTGAATATGCTTTTTCATTATACCTTGGATTCTCTACAGCAGGATCTACTACTCTTCCATCCCAAAGTGTTTCACCAGCGAAAACGATCGTTGCATTTTTTCTAACCTCATCTTCTTCTGAATCGAACGCATTTACTAAATCTTCAGTAGGAGTATTAAATCCCCAGCCCCATCCACTAGGTCCACGAGCACCCTGGGTTGAAGAGTATTGTTGAATTCCATGTGCCGGGATCTCTCCTCTACCCTGTAATTCAAAAATTGATTCTACACCATTTTCTGTTGATTCTCTCCAGAGCGTTGCATAATCATCTTCAAGTCCATATTCCCCTGAAGTGATAACATTATTCGCCGCATCGGCTGCAGCCTGCCACTTTTCCTGATATAAATATACTTTAGCTAATAAAGCCTGTGCAGCTCCACTTGTTGCTCTCCCAAGGTCTGCAGCAGGATACTGACTTTTAGCTGGCAAAAGTTGAATAGCATCAGTAAGGTCCTGTTCTATATAAGCATAAACCTCTTCAACAGGAGCTCTATCCACTAGACTTACGTGTTGTAATGGAACAGGTCCAAAAGATCTTACCAACCAGAAATAATTTAAGGCTCTTAAAAATTTCGCTTCTCCTATAAGTCTATTCTGAATGTTATCTGGATCTGGATTTTGAGAATAAAACTCTTCGGTAAATTCTATAGAAAGCGTTGCTCTACCTACTGTTTTATACCATTGCGTCCACATAGCTCTAACAGATGGTGTTGAAGTGGTATGGGTTAAACCATCTAATAAGTGTTTATCTGTACCGGTATCTGTTGGCGCACTTCCTTTATCTGCATTATCTGAAGTAATTTCAGTCAGACCTAAATAAGAGAATGCATAGGCAAAATCTGTATGTCTACCATATATTCCGTTCACGAAATCTACCGGTACATTAAATTCTCCTCTTTCTTCAGCAGTAGGATCTACGATCTCTACATCCTCCACGAAGTCTTCATCACAGGAAACGATGAAAAGCGAAAACAGGAGTAAATGAATTATATTTTTTAGTTTCATATCCTTTGTTTTTTATCTTTTTATAATTACAATTTAAAGTTCGCTCCTACAAGAAATGTACGAGTGGTCGGGTAAGCAGAAAGCTCTATACCCGTTGTCTGTTTCGGGTTTCCATTCTGATTTAATTCTGGAGTAAATCCTGAGTAATCAGTGAACATAAAAGCGTTTTGTACAGTAAAATAGATTCTTGCACTGTTAACAATAGACATATCTGCTAAAGTGTATCCAACCGTCATGTTATTTATTCTGAAAAAATCTCCATCTTCCAGATAATATGAAGAGGCAATAGCATCCCTATCTGCTCCAGGAGCTGAATTGGTAGACCCTGGTCCTGTCCATCTTTGATTAAAAGTATCTGCAGTGATATTTTCTCCTCCTAATCTGGTATTCTTAAGCCCATTGTACACCTTATTACCTCCTACACCATAACCATCAACGCTTAAATCGAAATTCTTATAATTCACTCCAAATCTTACTCCATAATTATAAGTAGGAATATAAGATCCAAAATATTTCTTGTCTCTATCGTCAATAACTCCGTCATTATTTTGATCTACATAACGTAGATGTCCCGGAGCGGCGTTACCCACAGATGCATTATTATCTATCTCATCCTGAGTCTGCCATACGCCATCAGCCTCATACATCCACCATGCAAATAATGGCTCTCCTTCTTTAAGTCTTTTGGTGATCTGCCCATTTCCTAAGCTACCACCTGTTTGACCGTCAAATGCTTCACGTACATTTTGAACCGTGTTTTCATTAGTAGAAAAATTCACTCCTATATTATAACTAAGATCATCATTTACATTATCACTCCAGTTAGCAAGAAATTCAAATCCTTCGTTAACTACTTCAGCTGCCTGAGCAAGGAAGTTACCTTCTGCTGCAGAGTTTAAAAGCGGAGTTACTTCAATAATAGCGTTTGTATTTGTTCTCTCATAGTACGCCACAGTTCCTGTTAACTTTCTATCAAAAAGACCATAATCAAAACCTAGTTCCAGTTCTTCCGTGGTTTCCCATTCTAAAGTTTCTACCGGGCTACCAAAAGCAGCACCTAATATTAGAGATTGGGACGGTCCAAATACATAATTTGTATTCCTACTTCCATCACCAGAATTTACCTGCTGAATATTTATAGGTACATTGGCGTTTCCTATTTCACCCCATCCGGCGAATAATTTAAAGTAATTAAGTACGTCACTATCATTTAAGAATTCTTCATTTGTAATGGTCCACCCCACACTAAAGGCCGGAAAAGTAGCAAAATAGTTATCTCCTGTAATAAAGTTACTGGAACCATCACGTCTTACCACGGCTCTCAGATAATACTTCTGGTCGAAATTATATTCGGCCCTGGCAAAATAAGATTGTAGATTGGTAGATTGATTAAATTCCTGACTCGCAGTATTGTCAAAGAAATTTGCCGTTCTTCTGCTTATTTCCCGGAAACGTCTTTCTTCAAACACATCAAAAGCCTGGGCTTCCACAAATTCTCTACCTCCAAAATTTTCGCGGCTTATACCTACAGTTGCATCTACATCATGCTTTCCAAATGATTTTTCAAATGTTAGAAAGCCTTCCAAATTCCATCGGAAGAAATTTTCATCACGAACTGTATATGAGTTATTTGCAAATTCTGTAGATATGGAGCCATCTCCATCCACATCAATTCTTCCTTCCTGAAATTGCTCTAAGGTTCTTCTTGGATCGGCATTTAGCCATCTTTCTCTAATAGGATTGTATTGATAACTCTTATAATAAAATTGAGTAGCTCCAAACCTTGTTGTAAAGGTCAAATAATCTGTTAGATCTAATTCAGCCGTAATCTGTCCCTGGAGTGTTGTAGTGTTAATTTCATTATCAGCATAAAAGACATCTGCAACCGGATTTCCGTGAGGATTCAATCTACCAATAGATTCACCTTCCTCTCCCAAATAATTTACAATCCCTGTAGACTGATTCACGTAAGATTGTCCAAATCTTCCATTAGGATAAAAAACAGGAACTAAAGGTGATTGCCTGTAGGCATTGCTAAATGCTCCAAATGGTTTAGGTGACTCATTTGTATAACTGATATTCAAGTTCTGAGTTATTCTAAATCTATCATCAAATAGATGATAAGTATTATTATTTCTTATGGTACCTCTACTATAATTGCTCTCTTCCAGGATTCCTTCTTCATCATAAAAGTTGTAGCTTAAAAAGTAGTCTATATTTTCACCTGCTCCTGAAACTGAAAAACTGTTATTGGTAATAGTACCGTTTTGTAAAAGCTCTTCATACCAGTCAGTTTCAAATGGTTGATTTTGCTGAAGCTGAAAGCCTCCCGATGCTGCACTCTCTTCGTTAAAATACTCTATATATTGAGAACCGTTAGCCATTTCAACCTGATTTAAAACAGTACGTATACCATAATAAGTATCAAAACTGAAAGATGGTTTCCCCTTACCTCTTTTAGTAGTAATTAAGATAACTCCATTCGCGGCTCTAATACCATAAATGTTGGCATAAGATGCACCCTTTAAAAATTCTATAGATTCTATATCGTTAGGACTAATATTAGCAATATCCTGAACAGGTTGACCATCTACTACATAAAAAGGGTCTCTACCACCTTCAGCAGTTCCAAGACCTCTAACCAATACGGTTGGTGTTGATCCAGGCGCATCATTTGCTATAATATTTACACCAGCAACTTTACCCTGAACGGCTTGTGTAGCGGTTAAAGCAGGCTGTTTTACAATATCTTCTGATTTTACCGATGCGATCGCACCAGTTATATCGGCACGGCTTTGACTACCGTATCCTACTACTAGCACTTCATCCAATTGGCCAGCATCTTCCTGTAGAACTACAGAATAACTAGCACTACTGGTAACGTCAAATTCTGCAGGAGCGAATCCTAAGAAGGTTACCCTAAAGACATCACCAACTTCAACATTTTCTAAAGTGAAATTTCCGTCAAAATCTGTCACATCATAAATCTCCTTACCGTTCACTTTAACTTCTGCTCCCGGCAAAGGAACCTGATCGGCACCTGTTACGGTACCGCTAATGGTTTTAGTTTGTTGAGCGTGCGATAATCCTGAAAAGACTAAAAAGATCACGCAGGCGAAGAATAGTTTTACTTTCATACTCGTTGGGTATTTTGCTTGATTTGTAATAGAAAGATACGCTGTAACGCATTCTTAACGCAAACGTTGTAGTACACAACTACTACATCAAACTAATTTAATTAATAAAACCCTATTATTCAAGTAATTACATCATTAATGAAGTAATATATTAACAAAATATTTTAACTATGACGTATTATTGTTGTAGTATAATTTGTGAATTATTTTCACTTTTTATTCAGAATCTAAAAGTTCTTTATTAAAAATTTTGTCAAATTCACATCACCTTCAAGCTTCATTTTTTTTCTTAATCTATATCTATGAACCTCTACACCACGCACAGATATCCCCATTAAAGGAGCAATTTCTTTTGAGCTTAAATTCATTTTAAGATATGAGCAGAGTTTCAAATCTTTACTGGTGAGTTTTGGGTAACGGTCCAGTACATCTTTAAAAAAGTCTTCATGAACTTCATTAAAATTTGTTTCAAATACCTTCCATTCATCTTTACTTTTTACCGCACTATTAATCTTATTCATGATATGTTTTAACCGAAACTGATTTGAAAATTTACTCCTATCCTTATTGAGCTCTCCCTGAATTTCCATTAATACCTCATTCTTCTTGGCGGCCATCATAGTGGTATTGGCCAATTCCTTTCTCTTGAGATCTATCTCATTCATTAAACGTTCTTTTTCAATTCTATTCAATCTTTCGGAATGCTCTTTCTCAAATTTTTCCTCTAGCTGTAACTGATGCTTTTTTAGCTTTTGCTTATTTAACCAGTAGATAAATAATATTATACCTATAAATAAAAGCACGTAAATCGTTTTCATTAAACCAGATAAGTACCAGGGAGGAGCGATGCTAAAAGACAATTCCTCGGTGGTCATCATATTTTTATTATTCCCCTTTGCCGTTAATCTCAATTTATATTCACCATGCTTAAGATTTCTCAGGTTAATGATACCATCCTCAAACGATCCCCTCAAAACTTCTTCTCCCTCCAGGTCATACTGCAATTCTGTAGCATCTGAAAAGGGCATTGCGGCTCTAAGTAGTATATTTCGCGAATTTTTAAAAGGAATAATTGGAGAGCCGGTTAATGAATATCGCTGCTGATCATCTGAAAATTCTTTTATATATGGTTTGCTCACCCATTGATTTGTTTCCTCTTCTTTTAACCGATTAAGATTTAACCTGGCAAATCCATCATTTAAGGTAATATAGAATATAGAATCATTTTCTTTGATGAAATTTTCATTAGATCTAACCAGTCTATTGTTTAATCTCCGGGAAGGGACCGTATATTCTTTCTCCTTTAGATCTGTTATTTTAATAGATCCTTCCTCAGAATTAGCAAAAACGTACTCGGCTTTATCTTCAAAAATCAGTTGTGAATCATTATACTTGTTAAGTTCATTAAAATTTTCAAAATCATTCTTGAATGGATTGTACTTGAACCACTTCTCATTTACATAAATGATAATTTGTTTATTTAATTCATAAAGTTTAGGGTTGAAGTTTGCTTTCCCTCCTAAGGCAGGGACTTTATTAATACTCAAATTTTCAAAATTATCGTGTGTAATCTTGTAAATACCTTCATAAGGATGTGCCGCCCATATGGTTGAATTATCTTGCTGAATGAATTCTTTTACCGGGAAATTAATGGACTCCAATTCGCGAATATTATTACGCTCTCTATCATACAAACTAATGCCAGTATAATTAGCGATAAGTAATGTGCCCTCCTGTCCGATTACTTTTTTAATGCTAAAACTTCCGGTCCTGGACTCAATGGAAATAAATTGATCATCTACAATTTTATAAATACCAGTATTATGATTCGCATATAAAATACCATCTATTACCTCCAAATTCCAGGTATGATCTTCAGCATTATCAATAAGTTCTAATTTTCCATCCAAAAAACTATAAACCCCTGTATTACTTGCCAGATAATAACTCCCACGATATCTCTGTATATCGTAGACCGCACCTAATTCTCCTGTATTATCGGTGTAAAATGTAATGGGAGTTTTCAGATCTATCATATCCACCCCTTTATCTAGTGCCAGCCAGAGTCTACCCCTGGAATAAGCTAATCCCAGAATGGTATTATTCTGTAGACCTGAACTTCGGTTAAGGATCTGAAGCTTTCCACTAGTAAGATTATATTGAATGATCCCATTTTTAATAGTTCCCAGGACTATTTCATCATCTGAAACAGAAATGATATGATTGAGTTCTGATTCCTGTAATATTTTATTCAGCTCACTATTTCCAAATCTTCTAATTTCTTTATTCTCATAAATATACAAGGCCTCTTTTTCTGCGATGAAAAGGGTGTCTCCTTTAGACATGAGGTCAATAACATTAATATTTTCAATAAGGCTAAGATCACCCTCTAAGGGGCTGGTTTTCTTCTCTCCATCAAAAACCAGTAAACCTCTTTTTCTTTGTGCAAGTATCAGTTCATTTTTGAATACTCCAAGAGCTGTTGAAACCACCTCTTCTACCTTGCTAATTTTATTATTTTCATATTTATAAACAGCACCAAAGGATCTGAAATAGACCACATCACCTATTGAAATTATTTCCCAGAATTCATCACTCTGTAAATTGAAATCATCCATCAGGGGACTAAGGGAAGTGTAGCTCATACTTCCATTTTCTGTTCGCTCCCAGTAACCAAATTCCTGATAAGAACCAGTGTAAACCCGATCCTTGTGAGGATAAACAGACCTGATGATAGATTGACTTTCTAAAGGAAATAGTTCCCAGCTCAGACCATCAAAAACCAACAAGCCTTGATTGTTGGCACTATAAATCACTCCCTTTTCATCCAGAGCAATATCCCAGTTCTGGCTAGCCCCGAGTATTGAGCGGGTGAATAATTTTGTATAGGTGGAACAAGTTCTTGTGAATAAGTATAATTTATTAGCAATGCTAACAATATCAGGTAATTGAGAAGATATTTTTTTTTCCTGTACATAGGTTTGTGCAGTCATTGAGCAGGTGAAAAGTAATAATTTTGAACGAAAACTTTCGTAATTTGAGCCTCAAAATAAAACTCGATGCAAATCTATCCCATTTTGACAAAGTATTTTTTTGTTTTCAGTCTAATGCTGCCAATAATATTTAGCAGTTGTAATGATAAAAATACAAACGAACCAAAAGAAGATCAATCACAAACCAAAAGGCCCAATATAGTCTTTATCATGACCGATGATCATGCGGCTCAGGCCATAAGTGCATATGGACACCCGGTAAGCCAAAAAGCGCCCACCCCAAATATTGACCGAATCGCAAATAATGGTGCTAAGTTTTTAAACAACTTTTGCACCAATTCTATTTGTGGACCGAGCCGGGCGGTTATTCTCACTGGTAAATTTAGCCATATAAATGGTTTTAGAATGAACGGTGAAGTTTTTGACGGATCCCAGCCTACGCTTCCTAAATTCTTGAAAAAAGCTGGATATCAAACAGCAATTGTGGGTAAGTGGCATTTGCATGGAAGACCCCAGGGTTTTGATTATTGGAATGTTCTTAACGACCAGGGTAATTACTATAATCCCGAATTTATTCATGATAACGATACGACCATCGTAAATGGATACGCTACCGATATTATTACCGATATGGGAATAGAGTTTATGGAGAAAAAGAGAAATAAAGATGAACCTTTTTTCCTAATGGTTCATCATAAAGCTCCGCATAGAAACTGGATGCCACCAATTAGACATATTAATACGTATGACTCTATTACATTCCCACTACCTGATTCCTACTTCTCTAAGCATGAGAACCAGATTGCCGCAAAAGAGCAACTTCAAACGATCTACGAAGATATGTATGAAGGCCATGACCTCAAGATGACAATCTCTAAAGGAAGTGATTCTCTTAGACATAACCCATGGACTTCAGATTTCAAAAGAATGTCTAAAGAACAACGTACGGCCTGGAACAATGCTTACAGGCCTAAGAATGATGCTTTTCATGATGCAAATTTAAGCGGAAGGGAACTTGCAAAATGGAAAGGTCAACGATACCTAAGAGACTATATGGGAACTGTGAAAGCTGTAGATGAAGGCGTGGGAAAGATCCTTGACTATCTGGAAGAACAGGGGCTTACCGAAAATACAATTATTGTATATACTACAGATCAGGGATTTTATTTAGGAGAAAAAGGTTTTTTTGACAAACGTTTCATGTATGAAGAATCATTGGCCATGCCATTATTAATCCAATATCCAAAAGCTATAAAAAAAGGAACTACTATTGATGCCCTTACCCAGAATTTAGATTTCGCACCAACCTTTTTAGATTTTGCCGGGGCTAAAATTCCTGAAGCTATGCAAGGCAAGTCTCTTAAACCTCTATTAACTGATAATTCTAAGAAAGGTGAATTTAGAGATGCGGTCTATTATCATTACTATGACTTTCCGGCATTTCACATGGTTAAGCGTCACTATGGGGTAAGAACAGATCGCTATAAACTCATTCATTTCTATGATGATATTGATACCTGGGAATTATACGATCTAAGAAAAGATCCAAAAGAGAATAACAACTTATATAACGCCCCTGGCTACGCTAAAATTCAGGAAAACCTTCATAGCAAATTGAAATCTCTTCAGGATAAGTATGAAGTTACTGAAGAAGAATTTCAAACCACTCCAAAGGAAAAAGTCGACCAGGCTTATAGAAATTTTGCACGTCTGGCAGGTGAGAATCCAGAAACTTATCCCAAAGAGAAATCGATCGAGGTGGATTAATGGTCTTTATATTCCATTTGCGTTAATACTTTTCAAGAATTACACATTCATAAAATTGGAATTTTTCCTAAATTTGGAAAATTTCCAATTTTATGAATTTTGATCGTATAAAAGAGAAACTTGGCATATTAGCCGATGCCGCAAAATATGATGTTTCCTGTTCCAGCAGTGGAAGCAAGAGAAAAAACAATAATAAAGGACTTGGAGATTCTTCAGGTATGGGAATCTGCCATTCATATACCCAGGATGGAAGATGTGTCTCACTCTTAAAAATATTATTAACCAATCATTGTATTTTCGATTGTGCATACTGCGTAACCAGAAGAAGTAACGATATAAAAAGGGCGGCCTTTAAAGTTCAGGAAGTAGTAGATCTTACCATTAGTTTTTACAGGCGTAATTATATAGAGGGACTATTTCTAAGTTCAGGAATTTTTAAAAGCCCCGATCATACGATGGAACGGCTTATAAGTGTAGCAAAGAAATTAAGACTGGAAGAAAATTTCAACGGATATATTCACCTTAAAAGTATCCCGGGTGCAAGCGATGAATTAATGCATGAAGCTGGATTATATGCAGACAGATTGAGTGTAAATATCGAAATTCCAACAAAATCTGGATTAAAGTTACTCGCTCCTGAAAAGAATCATGAAGACTTCATAAAGCCGATGAAAAAGGTAAAAAATGAAATCATTCAATATAAGAATGAATCAAAATTAATAAAAAGTACACCTAAATATGCTCCGGCAGGTCAAAGCACCCAAATGATCGTAGGCGCAACTGGTGAAAGCGACCGTGATATTATGTACTCTTCTGCTTTCTTTTATAAAAATTACAATATGAAACGAGTATATTATTCAGGATATGTACCAATAAGCAATGACCCAAGGCTTCCAGCGTTAACCTCTGCTGTACCCATGCTACGTGAAAACAGACTTTATCAAACAGACTGGCTCATGCGCTTTTACGGGTTTGACATCCGTGAATTATTGAACGATAATTTTCAGTTCTTAGATATGGACATAGATCCAAAACTCAGCTGGGCGCTACGAAACAGGCATTTATTTCCAGTTGATATTAATTGTATAGATAAGCAGCTCTTAATGCGTATCCCCGGTATTGGATTAAAATCTGTAAATAAAATTATGAACGCTAGAAAATTTAGAAAACTCAACTGGGAGCATCTCAAGAAAATAGGGATCGCTTATAATCGCGCTAAATATTTTATTATATGTGATGCCCGGGAAAAGGAATTACGAGATCTCTCCAGTGAGCATTTAAAATCGATTATACTTCAAAACTCCCAAAGCAAATTCAGGAAAGATATAAGCAATCAATTAAGCCTGTTTTAATGATAGAGAAAGTTTTAAAGTATGATGGAAGCTATAATGGTTTTCTCACCTGTGTGTTTATTGCCTATAAACAAAAAATAAATGTAGTAGAGATTATTCCTGAAGGGGAAGATCAAAAGCAATTATTTAGTGAAACCGAAAATGTAATTACAGAAGACCTTAAGGCAAAACGGGTTTTAAAAGGCTTAAGAACTAAAGTTTCTTCAAACGGATTAAGAAGACTTAATTGGGCATTTTTGAGTGAGTTAGAAGGAATTGAAATTAAACTCTTTAAGATGATACAATATATTTTCTCAGAGAATATCAAAGTAGATTCAGACTATTCCAACCCAGTTGTTTTGTATATAGAAAATGTCGCTAAACAGGTAGGAAGAGAAAAACACCGAATGGAAGCTTTTGTAAGATTTAGATTAACAAAAGATGATATATATTTTGCAGTCATAGAACCAGATTTTAATGTTCTTCCTATTATAACCCCACACTTCAAAAATAGATATGCAGATCAAAAATGGTTGATCTATGATATTAAAAGGAAATTTGGTGTCTATTACAACCTTTCAAAAACCGAATGTGTATCTTTAGAATTACCTGAGGATATGGGCATTTCAGGAGGAAATCCAGAATATTTTGAGACTGGAGAAATTTATTTTCAGAAATTATGGAAGGAATATTTTGAGGCTGCAAATATCAAAAGCCGAGTAAATATGCGGCTTCACGTTCAACACGTACCAAAAAGATACTGGAAATATTTAAGTGAAAAGAGTCCTTTTGCATAATTAAAATTTGTTTAACTTTGCTTCTTCAACTAATTAAACATTTTAACAATGAAAAAATTATTCTTACTATTTGCTGTTGCAACAATGTCTCTTTCAATCTACTCTTGTAGAGAAACTACTGAAGAAAAAACCGAAGATGCCGTAGAAGAAATGGGTAACGACATCGAGGAGTCTGCTGAAGAAGCTGGACAAGAAGTAGAAAACGCTGCTGAAGAAGCAGGAAACGAAATGGAAGAAGAAGTAGAAGGAACTGACGATATGAACGCAGATGATGATATGTAATCATTTTCTTTCTTAATAAAATTAAAGCCATTCTCCTGAATGGCTTTTTTTAATTAATCTAAAATTTATAACAATGAAAAAGTCAGTAATTTTAATTATGGCTGTTATTTTCAGCCTTTCTATTTATTCTTGTCGTGAGACTACACAAGAAAAGACCGAAGAAGCTGCTGAAGCAATAGGCGAAGATATCGAAGCCGGAGCCAAAGAAGCAGGAGAGAAAATTAAAAAAGGAGCCGAAAAAGTTGAAAAGGAAATCGATGAAGAAATTCACGAGACCGATGACGTCAATGGTGAAGAGGCTACAGACGATGCTGCTTAATTAGGATAAACATCCAATAAAGGAAGTTGTCTCAAAATTATAAGGACTGTCATTTTGAAATAAATTCAGCCTGACAGAAAAGAAGTTTTTGAGACAGCTTCTTTCTATTTCTTTCTTTCTATTACATAATTTACCATAAGTTCCAAACTTTCTTTGTAGGTAGAATCTGGATAATCTTCTAAGATCAATAAGGCTTCACGTTGAAATTCTTTCATTCTGCGAACGGCATAATCCAAACCTCCTTTGTCTCTCACAAAATTTATAACTTCCCTTACCCGCGTTTTATCTTTATTATGATTTTTAACTGAATTAATTATCCAGTCCCTCTCTTTTTGAGATACATTATTTAGTACATAAATTAGAGGCAAGGTCATTTTCTGTTCCTTAATATCTATCCCTGTTGGCTTACCAATTTTTTGAGTTCCATAATCAAAAAGGTCATCTTTGATCTGAAATGCCATTCCTATTAATTCGCCAAATCTTCTCATTTTGGCAATCTCATTGCTTTCAGGTTTAACAGAAGCTGCTCCCAAACTACAACAGGCAGCAATTAAAGTCGCCGTTTTCTGTCTAATAATATCATAATAAACCGCTTCAGTAATATCAAGCCTTCTGGCTTTTTCAATCTGAAGAAGTTCTCCTTCGCTCATTTCTTTAACCGCAACCGATATGATCTTCAGAAGATCAAAATCATTGTTATCAATTGAAAGTAAAAGTCCCTTGGAAAGCAGATAATCCCCAACCAATACAGCGATCTTGTTTTTCCATAGAGCATTTATACTAAAAAAGCCTCTTCTTCGATTAGAATCATCTACCACATCATCATGAACAAGAGTTGCCGTATGAATAAGTTCTATAACAGAAGCTCCTCGATAAGTTCTTTCATTCACGCTCCCCTCTGAGACCATTTTGGCAACAAGAAAAACGAACATAGGTCGCATTTGTTTTCCCTTACGATTTACGATGTAATGTGTAATACGATTTAGAAGCGCAACTTTTGAAGACATGGATTCGAAGAACTTTTTCTCGAAAAGCTCCATTTCTTTCTCCACGGGAAGTTTTATTTGGGAAATAACCTTCATAAGGGCCGTAAATATACATATTTAAACGGAAGGAAAACCTTATAGAAAAGTTATGAATATCAATATTAAGCATTTTCAATTAAGACCTCGTATTCCAGGAAATACGAGCAATGGTCTAGAAGATCCTAAGAATAATTTCAGGCAGATTTATTAGCTAGTTGCCCGCAGGCTGCATCAATATCCTTACCTCTTGATCTTCTCACGGTGACAGTTATACCATTTCGTTCCAGCATATCCTGGTACATATTGGTTGCCAGAGAAGTTGCCTGTTGAAAGTTCCCATCATCTATAGGATTATATTCAATAAGATTCACCTTGCATGGCACATATTTACAAAATCTAACAAGAGCCTGGGCATCTTCCCGGGTATCATTGATATCTTTCCATACAATATACTCATAGGTGATCCTGCTCTTTGTTTTAGCATACCAATATTCCAGAGCTTCCCTAAGATCTTCCAAAGGAAAAGTTTCATTGAAAGGCATAATTTGGGTTCTCACTTCATTTCTTGCCGAATGTAAAGAAACCGCCAGCTTGATCTTAGCTTCATCATCAGCTAGTTTTTTGATCATTTTTGGTACTCCAGAAGTAGAAATAGTAATACGCTTTGGAGACATCCCAAGACCTTCCGGAGAAGTGATCTTATCTACCGCCTTCATTACATTATTATAATTCATTAAAGGCTCTCCCATCCCCATAAATACGATATTTGAAAGTGGACGATCAAAATATAACCGGCTTTCATTATCGATGGCGACAACCTGATCATAAATCTCATCAGGATTAAGATTACGCATTCTTTTCAATTTTGCCGTCGCACAAAACTGGCAATCCAGACTGCAACCAACCTGTGATGAAACGCAGGCAGTAGTCCTTGATTTGGTAGGAATTAGAACAGACTCAACTGTGAGCGCATCATGGAGTTTTACCGCGTTTTTGATGGTTCCATCGCTACTGCGCTGCATACGATCTACCCGTATATGATTGATCACGAAATTATCCTTCAGCATTTGTCTGGTTTCCTTCGAAATATTTGTCATATCATCAAAAGAATGCGCCGCTTTATTCCACAACCACTCATACACCTGACTTCCGCGGAAAGATTTATCTCCTTCAGAAACAAAAAATTTCTGAAGTTGCTCTTTTGTTAATGCCCGTATGTCTTTCTTCTTTTCCTTCACGCTGCTAAATTACGAAGTTAAAACTGAATGCTTCAGTCTTTTAAATATCAATAGCTTACAAAAAAGGCCATAAACCGAAAATTCGATTTATGGCCTTTCATATTTTTAAATACAAATTAAATAATCAGCATTGCATCACCATAAGTGTAAAACCTGTACTTTTCTTTTACAGCTTCCTCATAAGCTTTCTTCATAAAATCATGACCTGCAAATGCAGAAACCATCATTAACAGCGTGGATTTTGGCGTATGGAAATTTGTGATCATACAATTCGCGATATTAAAATCGTATGGAGGAAAAATGAATTTATTTGTCCATCCACCAAACTCATTCAAAGTTTGATCTGATGAAACAGCACTTTCCAGTACTCTCATTACTGTAGTCCCAACTGCACAAACCTTACGTTTTTCGGTCTTCGCATTGTTTATTACCTCGGTAGCATCTTTCGTGATAAAAGCCTCTTCACTATCCATTTTATGTTTTGAAAGGTCTTCTACCTCTACCGGGCTGAATGTTCCAAGCCCCACATGCAAAGTAACCTCAGCAAAATCTATCCCTTTGATCTCTAATCTCTTTAAAAGGTGTTTTGAGAAATGAAGCCCTGCCGTTGGCGCTGCAACTGCCCCTTCATTCTTAGCATAGATAGTTTGGTACCTCTCTTCATCTGAAGCCTCTACTTCTCTTTTTATGTATTTTGGAAGCGGAGTTTGACCTAATTCTTTAAGCTTCTTTCTAAAATCACTATAAGATCCATCATATAAAAATCTTAAAGTTCTTCCTCTGGAAGTTGTATTATCAATTACTTCAGCCACAAGACTTTCGTCTTCACCAAAGTATAATTTATTTCCAATTCTAATCTTTCTTGCAGGATCTACAAGAACATCCCATAATTTAGTTTCAGGATTTAACTCTCTCAATAAGAAAACTTCAATTCTAGCTCCGGTTTTCTCTTTATTACCGTATAATCTTGCAGGAAAAACTTTGGTATTATTAAGAACCATTACATCTTCCGGTTCAAAATAATCTATTAAATCTTTAAATTTTTTATGCTCAATTGTCTGCTCTTTTCGGTTTAGAACCATCAGTTTCGCTTCGTCGCGATTTTCAGACGGATATTCAGCCAAAAGTTCTGAAGGCAGTTCAAAATTGAAATTCGAAAGTTTCATTCCCATAGTTCCTGTTTTAAAAGCTGCAAATATACAATCTCAAGATAGGGGTTGTCAAGTAAATGAGTGTTTATTTGGGAATAAAATAATTTATTGCATCTCAAAGCTCAAATTTTCAAGATCGTTCCAAAAATCTGGATATGATTTTGAAACTACCTCTGCATCCAAAATAGAAAGAGGAACTTTTTGTGCCAGCGGGGCAAATGCCATTGCCATACGATGATCATTATAGGTTTCTACCTCAACGTTCTCTTTAAGTGAATTACAAGGCAACAGATGAATGCTGTCATTAGTGATCTCGACCTCAGCACCAAACTTCTCCATTTCATTCTTTAAGGCCTGGAGCCTATCTGTTTCTTTGATCTTTAAGGTGTGTAGACCCTCCAACTTACATTCAAGACCCAGTGCAAGACAAGTGACTGCAATAGTTTGCGCAATATCTGGAGAATTTCTAAGATCTTCTGAGATTCTTACAGATGTTGTGCCTTTTTGTTTTCTAAGAATCACACTGTTATCCTGAAATTCAGTTTGAACTCCAAAATGTTTATATATCTCTACCAGACAGGAATCACCCTGTCTGCTGGTTTTTCGGTAATTAGACAATTTTATTTCGGCGGTTTCAGCAATTGCTGCAATACTAAAAAAATAGGAAGCCGAGCTCCAATCTGATTCTACTGCAATAGTAGAAGCATTTAACTCTTTTACTGGTTCAATAAAAATACGATCCTCTTTGAAATTTCCTTTAATCCCGGCATGTTGAAGAATTTCCAGCGTCATTAAAATATAGGGCGTGGATGTTATTTGACCTTCAAGTATAATTTCGAGTCCGTTTTCAAGGGACGCACATATGAGCATAAGCGCTGAAACATACTGGCTACTAACGTTCGCCTGAAGCTTCACTGAACTAACGTTTAGTTTTCTTCCTTTTATAAGCAATGGAGGATAGCCAACTTCTTTTTTATACTGAATATCTGCACCCATTCTTTGAAGGGCATCTACCAGTAACCTAACAGGCCTTTCTTTCATTCGCTTACTACCGGTAATTTCTACCTCACATCCTTCTTTTGCTGCGAAATATGCCGTTAGAAAACGCATGGCGGTACCGGCATGATGAATATCTATAACGCCAGAACCTTTCTCCAATGCCTTCTTTAGCACTACAGTATCATCACTATTAGAAAGGTTTTCTATTTGAATTCTGGGATAAAGAGCCTGTAAGATCAACAACCTATTAGATTCACTTTTTGAGCCGGTGATCTTTAGATCTGCAACAAGATTTTTATTTAGATTATAAAGGGATAAAGTCATTTCAAAAGATAAATATGTAAAACACTAAATTAATCTTTCTTTTCTTTCCCACGAAACTGCCCGAAGGCTAAAATAAAGCCATATAAAAAAGCTGCCAGGAGCTGACCTATAACAAACCTTAATAACTTACCGTCTGCTGTTCTTTCTTCAAAAAATCTTAGAAACGCGAATTCTCCATATTCAAAAAATATGGTGATCACATTATATAATACAAGAAACGAAAGACCTAGCCAAAAAACCGATTTCCAGAAAAGGCGTTGAGACACCATTGACTTAAATTTCATTATTTCAGCTTTTCGTTGTTTTTATGCCTGTCTTTGTCCCTTTTTGTTTTGATATCCAGCTTCCTGTCAAAAGCTTCCTGAAGATCCACACCTGTTTGATTTGCTAAACAAAGTACTACAAAGACCACATCTGCCAGCTCTTCTCCAAGATCTTTACTCTTATCGCTCTCCTTTTCACTTTGCTCGCCATATCTACGAGCAATAATCCTGGCCACTTCACCGGTTTCTTCTGTAAGCTGAGCCATATTTGTAAGTTCATTGAAATAACGAACCCCATGCTCTTTAATCCAATTATCTACCGCTTTCTGCGCGTTCTTCAAGTCCATCTTCTATATCTTTCTCCAAAACTATAGCTTCCCCCTGTTTTTTAATAATATTATCGTAAAACTTTTTGAGGAACTCATATTCTGAAGGAGCAAAAGCTGTTTTATTGATATTAACTTTAGAAGTGACTCTAATTATAGATCCACTATGCTGTACAATAAACTTGAATTGCCCCCAATCTTGCCCTAGATTAACTACACTACTCTCTGGTACAGAAACCACTTTATAGCCATTAGGAACCATTATATTTACCGACTTCAATTTTTCTTCTGGAAAATCAAAAAAAATAGGATAAACTCTATCTAAAGATTTAAACGGATTCTCCGTCATAGCTTCAAATAGTAAAGGCGTCATATAAATTTTTTCTCCTATAACATCCAGAGAATTTGTTAGTTCAAATTCATAATTTTCAATAATTTTCTGACCAATATTTTTCATATTTTGAATATCATATTCAGATATATCAAGACCTTCATTGTCTTTCTTAACAAACTTTAAATAGTCCGTTTCACTTGTAGCATAATGATTATCCCTAAATTGTTTGGCAAAAAGGCCATCATAGGTATTTGTATATCGTCCTGTTAAAGACTGTTCTCTAACTTTTACATTTATTTGGGTTTTTACAAGGGAACGGGTATTGGGCCTTAGATTAATCCATTCGGAAGTTCCATTTTCTCTAATAATTCTTCCCTGCCAGTTTCTTGCTCTCTTTGGAAGTTCACCTATTGCAGAAAATGGATCTGAAGCATCAAGTAAAATTATTTCATCGAACTCCTCTACACCGGCAACAACATAATTAAACCCACTTCTTGTAGGAAACAATGGGATACCATTAGAGGTCGTGCTTAAAACTACAGGATGTGCATTAATACCTGCATATTTTAACATGGAGGTAAGTAGTAAATTAATATCCCCTATGTTTCCTGAGCCTTCTTTAAATGCTTTTCTAGTTCCGTTTTCCGGGAAAAATCCTAAATAATCATTCCATTTAACTTTTTGCTTCACGTAATTAAATATCTTTTGCATCTTCATCGAAGGATCTGATAAACCGGATAATAATTCATCAACTTCTTTATCATAGAATCCGTCCTTGTTTAGTTCATTGTCAATTCCAACATCTTTATAAATAGATTTAGCTACACCCTCCCAATCCTGGGAAAAGTTCTCGACCATAGAATTAGGGAATTTAGTATGCATAAGCTCCCAGTCTATAAAAGCGGCATAATTACGAAGATCATCTATATGGGTTTCTTTTTTTAAAGCTGGAATATCATTTTTTTCAATAGAATACATATTCATCATATATTCTATTTTATTTCTACTGGTAGAATGGCGTACATTTCTGGTAGATTGATGCCTGTTGGTGGTTGTAAAAGAATATTTAAAACTTTCCTTGCTTTCCTTTAGTTTAAAACTAAGCGGTGATCTTAAGTTCTGATACCTGCTAAAAAAGAAGTATTCGGGTATTTTAACATCCAGCTCCAATCTATCTATAGGGATGGTATATTGTAATAGGGTCTTTCCAATAGACCCTATAAATGGTGACTTTATTTTATAGGTATATTCAATAACACTACCTTCGGTAACTGCAGGCATTGTAAATTTTGTCACTCGTCTATATTTGGACTCATCTTCTTCAAAAATCTCATCATTTCTAAGCTTTTCCTCTTCCAATTCCCCGTCTACTAAATTATATGTATGGCCTTTTAAATAAATTAGACTTTCCTCATCAGATGTGCTTTTAATTTTTTTTATTTCTTTCGTAGCCCAATCAAAAGCTTCCTTATTATAAATTTTCACTCTTTCATGAACTTCTGTAATAAGATTAAAGCCTTCATGCTGATTTATTTCGTAATAAACCTTTTGACTTCTGAAGAGCACAGCTGCATTTGCATCTTTGTTTATGGGATGTTCTTCTTGAAGTACTTCTTCTTCTGAAACTTTTCCGAATTTATAATTCTGAGCATTGGAAGGAACTACGAATAAAAATAGTATTGGGATGATTAAATTAATTGGGCGCATAAATTAAATTTTACTGGATGATACAATTACTGCTTTTTGATTTCTTATGTTATATATATTTTGGAGAAAGGTTCTAAATTCTTCAAATTTTCCAGGTGCCCATTCTCCCTCCTCAATTTTCAAGTATTGATCTACAACAATATAAGCGCTCCCCTTCTCTTCTTTTTGATCTATGTTGAACTCCAATTCTCCAAATTCAGTTTTCAGAAATTGACTTTTGGGCAATGCCTCCACGGTATAATTTACCGGAATTTTAAACCTGGTAGTGTCTCTGTAAGATTTACCTCTACTTATTTGAACGCTATTCTTCCTATTCTGATCTTCATCAAGATTTAAATGAAATTGTTTTATAAAATTTAAGGGCAATAAAAGTCTATTTCCGGCTTTCCTACAAAAGTTATCTCCGTTAAATTCCAGGTTTTCTATAAACTCGATCTTTCGTTTGTCGTTGCTGAAATTTATTTCTTCAAAATCTATATTCTGGAGATAGGAAAACTTCTCTCTATAATATCGTTTTTGTTCTTTTTCCGGCTGATTTTCTATCAGGTAAATATCCCCGTAAGGCACTCCATAACTGGACCTCTTAACTTCGGCTTCAAAACCACCATCCTCGTTAAGAACTATCAATGTATTTGCAGTCTGTAGATTTTCATCAGCAGAATATCTTTTCGTTTTTACAATTTCACCTCCTTCAGGTTTCAATTTTAAAACAAAACGGTTATCTGCAAAATCACCTAAATAATTGAATGGTGTATCCTGGCTGGTACATTCTAACCATATATCTTCCTTATTTTCTTGAGGGATACTTAAAATAATATGATTTCCCTGCATTTTGGTGAAATCTGGATCTATATCCCTTCTTTCTTTACTCCCAAAAACGACGGTATAGTCAGATTCTATACCCTGGGATGCCAGCAAAGCTTTGGTATAATTGCTTAAACCTTTACAGTCTCCATACCCCAGCCTATCAACCTCTGAAGCTGGATAGGGCGTCCATCCTCCAATCCCCAGCATTACTGCGATATATCTAGTGTTATTCTGAACATAATTATAGATGATCCTTGCTTTCTCTTCTGTTGTTTCTGCACTCTGGGTAAGAGTAGATATTTTACTAACGATTGCGTCTGGTAAAATAGCTTTCCCGGCTACTAAATTATCATATTGCCATTTTCCGAAACTCTCCCAATCGGTAGATTTTCCTCGAATTCCTTCAAGTTCATATTCTTCAAGTGCAACAAGAACTTTAGGGGCAAAACTTTCAAAGGAAGGACTAAGTGGCTCGTATGATATAGCAGTAATATTATTTGCTGAATACTCCAACTCTAAATTGGAAGTACTGGATACAACATCCAGACTATCCAGATTGCGTTCAGAAAAACGAACCGGAATTTTAGCATTATTAAAAAGCTTATAGGTAGACTTTTCAACACTTACCTTATAGCCTTCAAGTGGCCACCAGTCCGGCAGAAACACACTACTTTCTCTTCTTACCTTGCTGGTATATGCTACCGTATAAGGATATGATCTTGGGGTATAATCCAGATAACTTATTCTATTATCAGAAAAAAGAACAAAGTTTTGAAAATTACTGCGTTCTTTAAAATCCCTTTTTCTGATTTTTTTTATTTCCTCACCCTTAGCACTATAAATTATGGCTTCCTGATCTAGAATTGAAACTCCATCATCATAATTTTCATAAGCATCAATAAAGCGTTCACCTGATTCGTTTAGGACTGTTACAACCCTTTCAGTAGTAATAACAACATCATCAACATCATTTATTTCCAGGTGCGTAGCATTTTTACGAACTACCGCATTGGCATCGAGGAGCATTTTTAGATCAATGTCGCTGACCGAATAATTTTCCTGGCTATAAAGGATTGAAGAAACACCAAGAAAACAAACAATAAGAAGTTTGTACATTTTTGGGGGAAAATTCAGAATTTCCTTGCAATATATAAAAAATTAACTCTTTTTAACGTTTTTCTTTAGAATCTATTATAATTGTAACCGGTCCATCATTTAAAAGAGATACTTTCATGTTTGTGCCAAATCGACCTACACCAACATCCTTTCCTAATTCTTCTTTAAACTTAGCTATAAACTTTAAATATAACGGTTCCGCAATTTCTGGCTTTGCCGCCTTGATATAACTTGGCCGGTTTCCTTTCTTGGTACTGGCATGCAAGGTAAACTGACTCACGATGATTGCATCACCATCCCTACTTTTCAGGGATTCATTCATCACTTCTTCATCATCATTAAAAATTCGCATATTGATGATCTTCCGGCACAGCCAGTCAATATCTTCTTCATTATCTTCATCTTCAATCCCAAGGAGAACCAACAATCCATCACGCATTACCGCACAAACTTTATGATCTACGGTTACAGATGCTTCTGAAACTCTTTGTATTACTGCTCTCATTATTTTTGATATTGGTCTATTCTATAATTATCTTCTTCACCATCCATGATCTGTAAATAACTTTTGTACCTGGACCAGGCAATTTCGCCTTCTTCCAACGCGTCTTTTATAGCACACTTCGGTTCTTCTATATGCAGACAATTATGAAATTTACAATCCTGTTTTCTTTCAAAAAACTCGGGAAAATAATCTCCAATCTCTTCGCGATCCATATCCACAACCCCGAAGCCTTTGATACCCGGGGTATCAATAATACGTGCATCAAAGCTTAGATCGAACATTTCAGCAAATGTGGTGGTATGTTGTCCCTGGCTATGCTGTTTTGAAATTTCTGATGTTTTTAGATCCAGACTAGGCTCTATAGCATTGATAAGAGTTGATTTTCCTGTTCCGCTATGTCCGGAAATCATACTGGTTTTTCCGTACATTTTTCCAGTTACCTTATCAACATTTTTTCCATTTTTTGCTGAAATACCGATACATTCGTAACCTGCACTTCGGTATAATTCTGCAAGATATTTCACCTCGGCAAGCTCTTCAATAGAATAAGCATCTACCTTGTTGAAAAGCAATACAGCAGTGATATCGTATGCTTCTGCGGTAACCAGGAACCTATCTATAAAAGTGGTTAATGTTGGCGGATTGTTGAGCGTAATCAGCAGAAAAACCTGGTCTATATTAGAAGCAATGATATGTGTTTGCTTGGAAAGATTGACAGATTTTCGAATAATATAGTTCTCACGCTCCTTGATCTTTTTAATTACCCCGGTCTTCTCCTCTACTCCTTCTTCAAGATCAAAACTCACCTCATCACCTACTGCCACAGGATTAGTACTTTTAATTCCCTGTATCCTGAATTTCCCTTTTATCCTGCATTCGTAAAACTCTCCATCTTCAGCCTTTACCTGATACCAGCTTCCTGTAGATTTATAAACCGTTCCCTGCATTTATCCTAAATTATTCATATCCTGAGTCATCTTTTAATTTCAATACAAATTTAGAAGAATAATTCCAGACAACGGCTTCGTCTAACTATTGCTTTCAAATTACCTAATCCCATCAAGAATTTTTTGCTGATGATTGATAGATTCCTGGTGAATAGCTTTGAACATTCTAAGAACGAACTCTTCACTAAGTCCCTTTTCCTCGCCTTCCAGCACCATTTTACCAAGAATTTCATTCCATCTCTTAGTTTGTAAAATAGCCACGTTTTTATCCTTTTTAACCTCTCCAATCTCCTCGGCGATTTTCATTCTCTTGGAAAGAATCTCCAGAATCTGACTATCAGTAATGTCGATTTTAGATCTCAGGGCGGTCAATTTATTCTGAAACTCTTCATTTCCAGAAATTTCCTTTCTAACTTTTAGATCTTCCATCATTTTAATAAGTGTTTCAGGGGTAATTTGCTGTGCAGCATCACTCCAGGCTTTATCCGGGGTGTGATGTGTTTCCACCATAAGTCCGTCATAGTTTAGATCCAGGGCAGTCTGACAAAGGTCAAAGATGATATCCCTTCTACCTGCAATGTGAGATGGATCGAGGATTAAAGGCAAATCTGGAAATTTGTTCTGAAGCTCAATCGGGATTTGCCATTCCGGATTGTTTCTGTACTTGGTTTTTTCGTAGGCTGAAAAGCCTCTATGAATTACCCCCAGTTTCGAAATATTAGCAGTATGTAATCTTTCCACAGCACCAAGCCATAACGAAAGGTCTGGATTCACCGGGTTTTTCACCAATACGATCTTATCTGTTCCTTTCAGGGCATCAGCAATTTCCTGAACAATAAAAGGAGACACGGTGGTTCTTGCACCTATCCAAAGAATATCTACATCATGCTTTAACGCAAGATCTACATGATTTGGGTTTGCCACTTCGGTAGTAGTAAGCATTCCTGTTTCCTCCTTTGCCTTTTGAAGCCATTTTAAACCAAGTGCACCTACACCTTCAAAGTTTCCGGGTCTGGTTCTTGGCTTCCAGATTCCTGCTCTTAGCACAGTTGCATCACTGTCTTTTAACTGGTGGGCGATCGTTAAAACCTGTTCCTCTGTTTCGGCACTACAGGGACCTGCAATAACCAGTGGATGTGACAATCCGAAATCATCCAACCACGTTCTGAGTTCTTTGTTATTTTCCATTTTCTACTATTTTAAATTCTTCGTTCTTATTTATTCCGTTTAATACTTCTCTTATATGGTTCGTTCTTTCCATTTCACTGAATATTTCCTCAAAATTATCTTCATCTATCAGTTTTCTGAAATGTTTCAAATTTAAAATATACTCATCCAGTGTTTCCATAACATTTTTCTTATTCTGACGGAAGATGGGCGTCCACATTGCCGGAGAACTTTTCGCCAGTCTTACTGTAGAAGCAAATCCACTACCGGCCAGATCGAAAATATCCCTCTCATTCTTCTCTTTTTCCAGCACCGTTTTACCAAGCATAAAAGAACTTATGTGTGATAAATGCGACACATAGGCGATATGCCTGTCGTGGGAAGAAGGATCCATATATCTAATTCTCATCCCAATTGCCTTAAATATTTCCAAAGCCCTTTCCTGAAGTTTGAAAGCTGTTTTTTCTACTTCACAAATGATGTTTGTCTTATTCTTAAATAAACCACGAACTGCAGCGGTAGGCCCCGAAAATTCTGTTCCGGCAATGGGATGTGCAGAAAGATAATTTCGTCTTTTAGGATGTTCAGCAACTATTTTGCAAATTTCTTCTTTGGTAGACCCGGCATCTATTACCATACAATCTTCTTTTACTATATCTAATACCCTGGGCAGTACATTTAAAGAGGTGTCTACGGGAATTGCCATATATACCAGGTCGGCTTTAATAAGTTCTTCGAATTGTGCTTTTTTATCGATCAATCCAAGCTCTAAAGCTTTCGCAAGATGTTCTTCATTTTCGTCTATCCCATAGACCTCAACGTTCTCCATTACAGATTTCAGATCCAGGGTAAAAGATCCACCTATCAAGCCTATACCTATTACAAAAACTTTCATAATTTAATTCTTTTCAGTGCTTCATCGATATCATCCTCTGTCGCGCAGAGTGAAAAACGCACATAGCCTTCACCCTGAGAACCAAAAATGAATCCCGGTGTAATAAAAATGTCCTTATTATAAAGCAAGTCATCTACAATATCACTGGAAGTCTTTTCTTTGGGAGTCTTGGCCCATAAAAAAAGGCCTACCTGATCGCCCTTCACCTCACAGTTTAATTCTGAAATTAACTCAAGGATCTTTTTCTTCCTTCTGGTATACACTTTATTGATTTCTTCGAACCAGGAACCTGACAATTTCAATGCTTCCACAGCACCGGCCTGCACCGGGTAAAACATTCCGCTGTCCATATTAGATTTTACTTTTAAAACAGCATTGATATTCTTTTCACTTCCTGCAAGTATCCCCACTCTCCAACCGGCCATATTGAAACTTTTACTCAAGGAATTTAACTCCATTACATAATCGCTTAAACCTTCTTTTCTTAAAATGGTTTTAGGATGATCATTCTGAATAAAACTATAGGGATTATCGTTTATCACTAATATTTTATGCTCTTCAGCAAACCTGGTCAGTTTTTCAAAAAAGCTGTCCGGTGCTACAGATCCTGTAGGCATATGCGGATAGTTCACCCACATTATTTTTACTTTACTAAGGTCTTCTTTCGATAATTTATCAAGATCTGGAAGCCAATTATTCTCTGGTTTTAATTCATAATTGCGTTCTTTCGCTTCCAGTAATTTAGAAACTGAACTATAAGTAGGATAACCGGGATTTGGTAATAAAACCTCATCACCAGGATTTAAGAAAGTCATAGAAATATGCATGATTCCCTCCTTACTTCCCATTAATGGCAATATTTCTGCATCGGGATCTAAATCAAGCTGATAGAATTTTTTATAAAATTCTGAAATGGCATTTCTCAATTCTGTAATTCCTTTATAAGGCTGGTACTGGTGGGCGGCACTATTTTCAAGAGCAGTATTCAATGCTTCTATAACCGCAGGTGGTGGAGCAAGATCAGGACTGCCAATCCCCAGATTGATAATTGGTTTTCCTTTGGCTCTGAGATCGGCTACTTCACGAAGTTTCTTCGAGAAATAGTATTCCTGAACTGTATCGAGCCTTTTTGCAGTTATCATGACAATTTGTTTTTATAGATTCCCAAAATTTTTAAATCTTCCGTCATTATTTTCAACACATCGATCGCCTTTTCAAAATCCTGTGTTCTTTCAAAAGTCACATCCACAAAAAATGAATATTTCCAGGGTTCGTCAATAATAGGGAGCGACTGAATTTTAGTCATATCTAAGTAAGAGTCCCTTAAAATATTCAATACCGAAACCAGACTGCCGCGATCACTGCTCAAATCAAATTTCAGGGAAGCTTTATCTAGTTTCTCTCCATTTGGCTTTTGCATTTCTGTACCTAACACGAGAAACCTGGTGGCATTACTTTTTATGGTGTGAATTTCTCTGGCCAGAATTTCCAATCCATACATACTCGCCGCTGCCGGACTGGCAACAGCAGCAACCTTCAACTTTCCTTCTTCTGAAATTCTTTTAGCAGCTTCAGCAGTATCTGCATCTTCAATCAACTTAATATGAGGATGCTTTTTAAAGAACTCTTTACATTGCAGTAAAGCCATAGGATGGGAAAACACCTTTTTAATATCTTTAATCTCCTGCCCTTCAACTGCCATTAGATTCATATTTACCGGAGTATAATGCTCCCCGATCACACTTAAATTGTATTCATCTATAAGAGCATAATTTGGTAAAATGGAGCCGGCAATACTGTTCTCTATAGCCATTACCGCTTCATTGGTCTCGTTTGAAGCCAGCTTTTCTGCCAGCTCGTGAAAGGACATATGTTCCACCACCGCTACTTCGTTAGGGTAATAATCCATGACCACCAGATGATGGAAAGAACCTTTAATACCCTGAATTCCGACTTTTTTACTCATATTGATACAATAAAAAAAGTCCCGATTTTAGATCGAGACTTTTATATAATTTGATGTATTAATTAATCATATAGCATTCCCGATCCTATTCCTGGTATAGAAATAAAAATAATAGAACGCGTTCCAATTAATTAAACCTGTCATTTCTTATAATATTAAGTGACTAAATTAGTCTTTAAATCCTAGATTCAAAATTTTTCTCCTTCAAAATAACGAGTTTTCGCATATTCGGAAAATCGATAGTGTTTTAATACGAATTACAATTTCTCACTACTAATTTTCGTTTAAAGTTTGAATTATTTTCAGCAACATCCCTGATTATTTATTCCTAATTTTGAAATTTGAAGCAATGTCTATAACAGTAACAAACATATCTAAACATTTTGGGAGCCAAAAAGCGCTGAATGAGGTTAGTTTTGAAATTTCAAAAGGAGAGATCGTTGGATTTCTTGGTCCTAACGGCGCAGGGAAGTCTACATTAATGAAAATCCTTACCGGCTATCTAAACCCGGAAAGTGGAGAAGCCAGTGTAGACGGACTTAAATTGGAAGATCAGAAATCTAAGATTCAAAAACGAATAGGATATCTGCCAGAGCACAACCCATTATATACTGAAATGTTCGTTAGAGAATATCTGCTCTTTAATGCTTCAGTCTATAAAACAGATAAAAAACGGGTTGAAGAAGTGATTAAACTTACCGGTCTTACGCCGGAAGCAAATAAGAAAATAGAACAACTCTCCAAAGGTTACCGCCAGCGTGTTGGACTGGCCGCTGCCTTGCTACATGACCCAGAAGTATTGATTCTGGATGAACCCACCACTGGTCTTGATCCTAATCAATTGGTAGAAATAAGGACGCTTATTAAGAATATAGGGAAGAATAATTCTGAGGGAAAAGCCGGAAAAACGGTTTTTCTTTCTACTCATATTATGCAGGAAGTAGAGGCTATATGTGATCGTGTTATTATTATCAATAAAGGGAAAATAGTAGCCGATAAGAATCTGAATGATTTGAGAAAAGGGAATGATCAAATCATTTTTGTAGAATTTGATTATAGAATTGAAGAAATTGCTCTTCAAAAAATACCTTATCTGGCTTCAGCTAAAAATACCGGCGGATTCACTTATGAACTTATTTTTGACACAGATAAGGATATGAGACCCGCAGTTTTCGATTTTGCCCATGATAATGGATTAAAAACACTGCAGCTCAATCAGAAGACTAAGAATCTCGAAAGCCTCTTCACTGAATTGACCAATTCTTAAATAAGGTTAGAGTGTCATCCTTAACTTGATTCAGGATCTCATAAAAAGAAACTGAAACAAGTTCAGCTTGACACAAATATAAATTTTGACACAGACCAGTTATTCAAAAATAAGCTTACCCCTAAATTTCTCCTCTACATCTACCTCTGGAGGTCGGTTTACAGAAATTATATCTCCATAACTTACAATTTCGCCCTTAAGGCTTTGCTGCGGATTTATGATGAGCTTATTCGTACCACGGTGAAATATTTCGTAATGCTGAACAATAAGATCTCTAGCTTCCAGCCTGCCGTCGCCTGCTGCAAAGAAGAAATCTGCATTCTGCACTTTTCCGGTCATGAAATAATTAGAATAATTATCATTGGTAATTCTTAAATTTTCAACATTTAGATCCAGTATAAAATCTCCGTTGGTATGAATTTCAGGATCCAGCGCCTGATTTTCAGAAACCAGCCATAAATCTTCAAAATTCAATGTTCCAACGCTTTCTAACGGAATATTACCTGCGTGACGTAAATAGGTAAGTTCTGGCACCGTCACATAGATTTTCGTGATCTCATAATCTCTTAACAGGTTACATACGTTTTCATTCATTAAAATCAATCTCCCTTCAGTAACTTCAGCCGATATCTCATTCACTAGGTTTTCTCCGGTTTCTATAACTACTTTCTGTTTCGTGCCCTGTTCAATGAAAAGCTTGATCTTATCATAGACCATAATCTCAGTAAAATCAGCTACTTCTACTTCAGTTTGAGTGATCTCCCCTGCTTGTTGAAAACAGTCTCCTGTATCTTCAGAATCACAGCTCAGAAAACATATAATTGTAATTAAGAATAGTATTTTTTTCATCTCTTATAATCTGTATCCAATTGAAAATTCTACAGCTTCGGCATTCGCTCCATGAGATCTAACCGTGGCAGATGCCCACCAGTGCTCAGACAGTTCTCTTTGCAAACCCATCCTGTTATAAACCTGCTCCACATAATCTGTATATGGATAGTAAACATAATAGCCTAAATGAGTGATGAGGGACATTTTATTAAAAGTAAGTTTATGACCTACAAAAAGTCCTACCCTTTTCGCATCCTCATCGCCCGTGGTTCCTTTCTGCGGAAATGCAACCGACTGGTATTCTATAAATTCTTCCAGCGATCGTGAAAAGAACAATTCAGCACCACCCTGCAAGGTACTTTTATGATTCAGCACCTTATCGGCATACGCAGCAAAAGTCAAAAACGGAAGCTTTGGCGATCCAATGACTCCGGCAGTATTTATCCCGCTTCTCACCGCAAAATTATAATGAAATGGTTCGGTATATTTTTCTTCTTCTCCCCTTGGTATAAAATCAGGATGATTTTTATGATCGAGGAGGTAATTCAAACCAACATTGAAGGTAAACGTATTTGTGCTGTGGTTTGGAGAACCAAGATCGGCATTGGAATAGTGAATAATAGTCACACCTGCCTGCACACCCAGACCTCCAATGATATTTTCCTTATGGATATTCCCCATTAAATAGGTAGAACTTAGAAATCTTGTTCCGTAGGCATTATTGATATAATTCTCGTCTGCATCATACGGATTTGTTGTATAGGCCACACCCTGACCAATCCTGAACATCAGTAATCTTTTTAAAGCATAAAAGCTGAAATGACCATATAATGAGTAATTCTCCCCCAGATAGGTGTTTTTCATGTTCTGATAAATGAAAGAATACCCGAAATCAGGATAATTATACCGGCTTTCCCATTTCTCCAGTCCATAAGTTTTCCTGTTCCAGCTAAGAAGGAAACCATCAGGATGATCGGTAATTAAATGAGCAATATCTGGATTGTGTTCTAAAATAGTCCCATAGAAGTACTGGGCATCCAGAGAGAAGTATTTTTCAGGTTTTTCTTCCTGTGCCAGAGCAACATAACTCAACAGAAACAGTAGGCAGGGGATAACTTTTTTCATACGAGGGCAAATCTAACATATTTACGAAAAAAAAGCCGTGAAGTTTTTCAACTTGCAAAAATTAAAATATCGCCCTGCCGATTTGCTCAATATTGCTGCTTTTCCCCATGGAATAGTAATGTAACACCGGAGCTCCGCCTTCCATCAATTCCTTAGATTGCTTAATACACCATTCTATTCCAACCTGTCTTACCTCTTTATTATTTTTACATTTTTCAACTTCAGAAATCAGTGCTTCCGGAAGATCAATTTTAAAAACCTGTGGTAACATTTGCAAATGCTTTGAAATTGCAATGGGCTTTAGTCCTGGGATTATCGGCACTGTAATACCCGCTTTTTTAGCTTCCTCTACAAATTCAAAATATTTGGAATTATCAAAAAACATTTGAGTAACCACATAGTCTGCTCCTGCGTCTACTTTTTCTTTTAATCTTTTAAGATCAGAACTTAAGGAAGGTGCCTCAATATGTTTTTCGGGATAACCTGCAACACCTATGCAGAAATCTGCCAAATCATCAGTTTCTATCACATCGTGCAGATACTTTCCTTTGTTCAGGTTAGTAATTTGCTTCACCAGATCACAGGCATATGGATGGCCTCCATTAGAAGGTTCAAAATACCTTTGGTGACTCATGGCATCCCCGCGCAGCGCCATCACATTCTCTATCCCTAAATAATGACAATCTACCAGCAGGTATTCCGTCTCCTCTTTAGAAAATCCACCGCAAAGCACATGAGGCACCGTATCTACATTGTACTTATGTTTGATCGCCGCGCAAATTCCTACGGTCCCCGGACGCATACGCGTGATCTTTCTGTCAAAAAGCCCGTCACGATCTACATACACATGTTCCTCCCGTGAAGTTGTCACATCAATAAAGGGTGGTTTAAAATCCATTAAAGGATCTATATTATTATAAAGTTCCTGGATATTTTTTCCTTTTTTCGGCGGAATTATTTCAAAAGAGAACAAGGTTTTTCCGTTTGCTTTTTCGATGTGTTCGGTAACTTTCATTTCAAATCAATTCTTATTTTTATTATCGGGGCGTTGCCTTTCAGGCCGGGCTTTTCGCTTTATCTTTTACCGCTATGCTTCGATAAACTCAGCATGCAGGTAAAAGGATGCCGCTGCAATCCCTAACGCATTTATTTCTATATACTTTATAAAATCTCGTCATTCTGAATTTGTTTCAGAAGCTCAAAATAAATTCAGAATGACGTATTATCTAATCCGCAATATTTGGATTCAGCCACTTTTCTGCCTTTTTGAAATCGATACCTTTTCTTTCTGCAAAATCTTTCACCTGATCTTCTTTTATTTTTCCAACTCCAAAATACCTCGCTTCAGGATTGGCAAAATAATAGCCACTCACACTGGCCGCCGGCCACATCGCCAGGCTTTCAGTAAGTTTCACGCCAATATTTTCTTCCACATTCAGTACTTCCCAAATACTCAGTTTTTCAAGATGATCGGGACAGGCAGGATAACCGGGTGCGGGCCGAATCCCTTTATATGACTCTTTTATTAACTCTTCATTGCTCAAATTTTCATTGGAAGCATACCCCCAATGCTTCGTTCTCACTTCCTTATGCAAATATTCAGCAAAAGCTTCGGCAAGCCTGTCGGCTAATGCTTTTACCATAATAGAATTATAATCATCGTGATCTTTTTCAAATTCTGCGGCAAGTTCAGCAGTTCCAAAACCGGTGGTCACACAAAAACATCCCATATAATCCTGGATGCCGCTTTCTTTTGGGGCTATAAAATCTGAAAGGGCGAAATTTGGCTTTTCAGCATACTTCTTTAATTGCTGGCGGAGTGTTATAAAAACCATCCTTTTCTCCTCAGAAGCTTCTTCATGTTTCACTTCAATATCATCGTGATTAATAGAATTTGCTTCAAATAAGCCATAAACCGCTTTGGCTTTCAGAAGTCTTTCATCAAGAATCCTTTGAAGTAAAGCCTGAGCATCATCAAAAAGAATTTGTGCCTGCTCACCTACTTTGTCATCTTTTAGAATATCGGGATAGCGGCCATGAAGATCCCAGCTTCTAAAAAACGGGCTCCAGTCTATATAATCTGTAAGTTTATTCAGCTCAAAATTTTCTATAACCTGGATTCCAGGTTTTTTCGGTTTTGTGACCTGAGCTTTCTCCCAGTTGATCTGAAATTTATTTTCCCGCGCCTCGTCAATACTTAAAAAGGATTTAACCTTACTCCTTTTACTAAAATTCTTTCTGAACTTATCATACTGCTCCTTAAGTTCAATTTTATATTCCTCCCTCGAGTTTTCTTTCATTAGATCTCCAACCACTGTAACCGCCCTCGAGGCATCATTTACATGAGCCACTGCATGCTTATATTGTGGATCTATCTTTACCGCTGTATGTGCCTTCGAAGTAGTTGCTCCACCAATCAACAATGGAACAGAGAATTCCTGGCGCTCCATCTCCTTAGCCAGAAAAACCATTTCGTCCAGCGACGGAGTAATAAGTCCGCTAAGACCAATCACATCTACATTTTCTTTTTTGGCTGTTTCAATGATCTTTTCCGGTGGAACCATTACGCCCAAATCAATGATCTCATAATTGTTACAGCCAAGAACAACACTTACGATATTTTTACCAATATCATGTACGTCCCCTTTTACGGTTGCCATTAAAACTCGACCAGCCGATTGTCTTTTGCTTGATTTATCTGCTTCTATATATGGTAATAAATATGCTACCGCCTTTTTCATCACCCGAGCCGACTTTACTACCTGGGGAAGAAACATTTTTCCACTACCAAAAAGATCTCCCACTACATTCATCCCGATCATAAGCGGACCTTCGATTACGTCCAAAGGGCGCTCCGCTTCCTGCCTGGCCTGTTCTATATCTTCTAAAATATAGGCGTCAATTCCTTTAACCAACGCATGAGTGATCCTGTCTTGCAAGGGCTTTTCTCTCCAGGAGAGATCAACTTTATTTTCTTTTTTTCTACCAACCACATTCTCAGCAAAATCCAGTAGCCTTTCGGTAGCATCTTCCCTTCTGTCGAACATAACATCCTCCACATGCTCCAGAAGATCTTTCGGGATCTCATCATAAACCTCCAGCATCGATGGATTCACGATCCCGATATTCATTCCAGCCTTGATGGCATGATAAAGAAAAACGGAATGCATCGCTTCTCTCACCGGATTATTTCCGCGGAAAGAAAAGGAAACATTACTCACACCGCCACTCACACTACAGTACGGAAGATTTTCTTTTACCCACCTGGTGCCTTCAATAAAATCTATGGCATTTCTTTTATGTTCATCCATCCCCGTTCCAACCGGGAAAATATTGAGATCAAAAATGATATCTTCGGGAGGAAATTTTACTTTGTTCACCAAAATATCATAAGAACGTCTTGCAATTTCAATGCGGCGTTCATAATTATCAGCCTGTCCAACCTCATCAAATGCCATCACGATCACCGATGCCCCGTATCGTTTTATTTTTTTTGCATGCTCTATAAATTCTTCTTCCCCTTCCTTTAAACTAATGGAATTCACCACACATTTCCCCTGTACTACCTGAAGCCCGGCTTCAATAATTTCCCATTTGGAACTGTCTATCATTATTGGAACTCTAGCGATATCAGGTTCGGCTACCACTAAATTCAAAAATTTAACCATGGCTTCTTTTCCTTCAATAAGGCCATCGTCCATGTTGATGTCTATGATCTGCGCACCATTATCTACCTGTTCCCGGGCAACATCCAGTGCTTCATCAAACTTTTCTTCTTTAATGAGTCGAAGGAATTTTTTAGAACCGGCTACATTGGTGCGTTCGCCAACATTAATAAAATTACTATCCGGTGTGATCACCAAAGGTTCCAGACCTGATAGTTTTAGAGGTCTAACGGTCCCTCCCGGCCTCAGTGGGGAGGTGTCTATCTTGTTAATTGAATTTGTACCTGTTGTACTCATAATTCATAATTTTTCGTCACCCTGAACTTGATTCAGGGTCTCTTATTCTTTATAAATCGGTTGATTGTTGAGATGCTGAAACAAGTTGAGCATGACGTTCTTCTTTGTTTTTTGCAGGGATCGGTCTTGGCTTGTAATCCTTTGTAATCTCTGCTATTGCTTTAATATGTTTTGGTGTCGTTCCGCAGCAACCCCCAAGGATATTTACGAGGCCTTTTTCCAGGTACTCTTTGATTTGAGCAGCCATTTCCTGCGCATCCTGATCGTATTCTCCAAATGCATTTGGCAATCCTGCATTTGGATACGCTGAAACTCCCGAATTTGCAAACCGATTTAGAACTTCCAGATGTGGAGTCAGCTGCTTTGCTCCAAGTGCACAATTAAATCCAATACTCAACAATGGAATATGTGAAACAGAAATCAGGAATGCTTCCGCGGTCTGCCCGGAGAGTGTTCTCCCTGATGCATCTGTAATTGTTCCGCTAACCATTACGGGAATATCCGCATCTAATTCTTCCTTAAGTTCTTCGATTGCAAAAAGAGCTGCTTTGGCATTTAAGGTATCAAAAACTGTTTCCACCAAAAGAACATCCACGCCACCTTCAACAAGAGCTTTTGCCTGTTGTTTATAGGCAATTCTAAGTTCTTCAAATGAAATTGCTCTATACCCGGGATCATTCACATCCGGACTCATACTGGCTGTTTTGTTCGTAGGACCAATAGCCCCGGCAACAAATCGTGGTTTTTCAGGATTTTCAGCAGTAACTTCTTCAGCTACCTTTTTAGCGATTCTGGCAGATTCATAATTCAATTCATAGACCAACTCTTCCATTTGATAATCGGCCATGGCAATAGTGGTTCCAGAGAAGGTATTGGTTTCAACAATATCGGCTCCGGCATCAAAATATTTACGGTGAATGGTCGCAATCGCCTCAGGCTGGGTGATGGAAAGAAGATCATTATTTCCTTTCAGAGAAACGGGCCAATCGGCAAAACGTTTTCCGCGGAAATCTTCTTCAGAAAACTTATATTCCTGAAGCATGGTACCCATGGCACCGTCTAGTATTAATATTTTTTTTGAGAGTAACTCTTCTATTTTTGACATGCTTTTATAAATAAAACGATATCAAAAAAAGAAGACGAATAAGAAGTCTTGTGTTATCTATCCACAATGATCGTGGTAGAACGTAGCACCTTCTCCCATTACAGGAGGGTTGCCAAGGTTTCACAGGGTCTAATCCCTCAACCTTTCTTGATAACGAATGTTAGTAAACAATGAACTTACAGAGCAAATATAATGTTATAATACACCCAACAGCAAGGATTTAAGAAAATTTTCTATAAAACCTTCTCACCATTTAATTGAATGGAATAACTGATCTCAGCAGCTTTTTCCAGCATTTTTGAAACAGAACAGTATTTGTCCATAGATAACTTAACAGCTCTTTCGACTTTTGCAGCTGGAATATCCCCTTTCAAAATGAAATCTAATTGAATCTTCTTAAAGACGTTGGGAATAGAACCATCTTCACGGTATCCATCCACCTCAACCCTGAGGTCTTCCAGCTCATGTTGCTGTTTTCTCAAAATCATAACAATATCTATACTGCTGCAACCGGCAATACCCCTAAGAATAAGATCCATAGGACTGGCACCTTTCGGCTCTTCATCAGTTTTATTGTCCAGAAGAACAATATTGCCGCGCTCGTTTACAGTTTCAAATAGATAATTATCGTTGATTCTTTTTAAGCTGATCTTCATGTTTTCAATTTTGACCAAAGATAATATTCCTAAATTGAAATCAGAATCCCGGATTAACAGAATTATAGCTTTTCCAGATGTTCATCAAGCTGTAAAAGTCCGGCTGTAAAACCTTCCTGGAATCCCATATTTAAAATTGCTTCCAGCGCCTCTTTAGTTTCGTATTTCGTTTCAATTGTAACCAGTGTATGAGAACCTTCAGGTTCGAACTCCACTTTCCAGGTCGATTTTGGTAATTCTTTATTAATACGCCCGTTTTCATCACAAAATGAATCCAATCCTACGAACCTTTGTTCCTGCACAATTTCTTTGTATTCGGCCAGGGCATAATGTTCTTCACCCTCGGGACCCTGCATGACGTATAACCAACTTCCATTTTCCCTGAAATTCATCCGTTTAGTTTTGGCTTTCCATGGTTTTGGCGCCCACCATTTATCCAAAGTTTCAGCACGTGTCCAGGAAGACCATACCACATCCAAGGGTGCTGCGAATTCTTTTTCCACTATAATAGTCCGCTTTTCCCTGTTTATTTTAAACTCCAATTTCAATGTTTCCATTTGCTTTAAAATTTTGAATAAAATGCATTTTTTCAAAAAAATACAATCAACCTAAATTAGGTTATTAAAGCATAAGTTATTGAGAATAAGAAGTTAAAAACCAGCAAAAAACTATAAGTTTCTCAAATCAATTTTATAACAGGTTAAACACTAATACTTTGCACAACTTCCTTTTTCGCTTCTTTTTTCGATCCATCAAATCCTTCCACACCTCCAACAGTTGTATATTTCAGCGCATATTTTTTATCCGGATAGATTCGTGCATAAGCACTCTGACACATGATCGCTGCTTCATGAAATCCGGAAAGTATAAGTTTCAGTTTCCCTTTATAGGTATTCACATCACCAATGGCGTAAACCCCTGGAATGTTGGTCTGGTAATCATAAGAATTATCAACTTTAATTGCATTTCTTTCAATTTCCAGTCCCCAACTACCTATAGGTCCGAGTTTAGGAGATAAACCAAATAATGGAATAAAATCATCTACTTCTCTAAATTCTTCTCCTCTCGCTTTATCTTTATGGCGTATCACTACTTTTTCCAGTTGGTCTTCTCCTCTCAGGCCAACAACCTCCGCATTCGTGATCATTTCTATTTTGCCAAGTTTAGCCAATTCTGATACTCTTTCCACTGAATCCAACGCTCCACGGAATTCTTCCCTTCTATGAACCAAAGCAACTTCTGAAGCTATATCTGCTAAATAAATTGCCCAGTCCAGAGCGGAATCACCACCACCGGCGATCACTACCCTTTTATCACGATAGACTTCAGGATCTTTAATAAAATAAGAAACCCCTTTATCTTCAAAATCAGAAATATTGGCGATAGGCGGTTTACGAGGTTCAAAAGATCCCAGTCCGCCTGCAATCGCAACTACAGGAGCATGATGCTGAGTTCCTTTATTCGTGGTCACTATAAAAGTACCGTCGTCCAGCTTTTCCAAAGTTTCGGCACGTTCCCCAAGCGTAAATCCAGGCTCAAAAGGTCTTATCTGTTCCATAAGATTCTTTACCAGGTCTCCCGCCAGGATCTCCGGGAAAGCCGGAATATCATATATTGGTTTCTTTGGATAAATTTCTGAACACTGCCCTCCAGGTTGCGGAAGCGCATCTATTAAATGTGTTTTTAATTTTAATAATCCCGCTTCAAAAACGGTAAACAATCCGGTTGGCCCGGCCCCGATGATCAGGATGTCTGTTTTAATCATTACTCTCTTTTTTTACGATTAAGGATTCTGTTATTGTATTCATCTGTTCCACTTTGGCTTCAAAATCACCTTTTATGGATTTTCTATATTCATTTAAGTTTTCAACCATCTGGTTTACATTCTCCGGAATCACTTCCTCAAAGAATTGTCGCAAACGTTTTGCAGTGGTTGGAGATTTTCCATTCGTGGAAATCGCTATTTTCACGTGGCCTTTATTCACAATACCACCCATGTAAAAATCACACAGTTCTGGAGTATCGGCGATATTGGCCAGTAAATATCTCTTCTTTGCATGACGGTGTACCTTTTTATTCAGTTTAGCATCATTGGTAGCAGCGATCACGAAATGCTTCTTTTTTAAATATTTCTTTTTATAGCTGCCTTTTATAAGTTTTGCGCCATGCTTTTTTGCCAGTTCTTCTGTTTCTGGTAAAAACCATTTTGCTACCAGCTCAACATTAGCATTCGGACTGGATTTAAAAAGAAAATGTAATTTCTCATGCCCCACATTTCCGCCGCCAACCACTAAAATATTTAGTTGAATTACTTTTAAAAAGACAGGGTATAATTCGTTTCTTTCTTCCATTTCTTCTATTTTAATTTACGTTCTGTCATCCTGAACTCGATTCAGGATCTCCATAGAAGCTGAATCAAGTTCAGCTTGACGTAAATGTCTATTTAAGCTGCTCCTACTTTTACAAATTTCGATCTCGGAAGGTTTTTTACATTTTGAAAAACTTTTTGTAATACATTCGCTTCCCGAACTACCTCACCAATTACTATAATAGCCGGCGCTCCCAGTTGTTTCTCTGAAACGATATTCTCAATCGTCTTTAGGGTCCCAAAACCTGATTTTTCATTCACCGTAGTTCCATTTTGAATGATCCCAACAGGAATATCTTCCTTTCCAAAACCTCTAAAAACTTCTACGATCTCTTTCAGTTTTCCCATTCCCATCAGGATTACTACCGTTGCTGTAGATTGAGCCGCGAGTTGAACATCATTAGATAGTTTTCTCTGGGAAGTAGTTCCTGTTATTACCCAAAAACTTTCAGAAGTTCCTCTTTGTGTAAGCGGAATGCCAACATTAGCCGGTACTGCAATCGAAGAAGTTATTCCGGAAACTACCGCCGTTTCCAGTCCGTGTTCTCTCGCGTAACTGATCTCTTCTGAACCTCTTCCGAAGATAAATGGATCGCCACCTTTTAATCGTACTACATGGCCTCTCTCCAGAGCGTATTTCACAATCAGTTTATTGATCTCTTCCTGCGGAAATCGATGTTTATCCTTTCGTTTTCCAACAAAAATATGCTCTGCCTGTGGGGCGTAATCCAATAGGTCCCGATTGATCAACGCATCGTACAATATTACGCTAGCCGACTTTAAAGTATTCAAAGCCTTAACGGTGATCAATTCCGGATCACCCGGTCCTGCACCCACTACGGTTAATTTTGGTGAATTATACATTTTGTACCTCCTTTGTTCTATATGCATCCACCCTTTTAAGAAATAGATGCGCGTCTTCTAAATATTTATTTGCAAAAGCCTCACTTGGCTCATTATCATTTAACTGATAAACGAATTCCTTAAAAGAAGTTGATAATTCTATCTTTCCCGTTTCTACGAACAATTCATCATACTGGGCAATGATCCCGGCTTGTGTATTCGTTTTCACATCTTCTGCTATCAATAGGGCTTTAGCCGAATTCACGATAGAAGTATAAGAATGATAAATACTATCTGCCCAGTCCTTTCTTTCAAGTGCAGATTTTGCGTTATCAATTTTTTCTTCACTTTCAAAAAGCAGGGTCGCAATGAGATCTATTACCACTCCGGCACATTCACCCACACCAACTGCCTTGATATATGGCGATTCATGGCCCCAATCCACAAAATCATTTTCAGAGAGATTGGAGGTATTTGCAAGGTCCTTTAAGAGATCATAGAAATAGGTTTTCTCTTTTCGATCATAATATTCGACGAATTTCTCATCCGCTTCTGAATTTGCTTCAAAATCATTTAACAAGACTCTTAAAGCTTCCGGCCCACGTTTGCTGGGAACTTTCACCACTTTATCTGCAAATCTTCCTTGGCCGTCTCCTAAGGTTCCACCACCAAGCAGCACCTGAAGGGCGGGAGCAACGGTTTTACCGACTTTTATAGACATTCCCTGGAATCCAATTTCAGCCATATTATGTTGCCCGCACGCATTCATACATCCGCTGATCTTAATGGTAATATCTTTTCCATTTATAAATTGTGGATATTCCTCTTTTAAAACATCTTCCAGTACATCAGCAATTCCAGTACTACTGGCGATTCCAAGATTACAGGTATCTGTTCCCGGGCAGGCAGTTATATCTACGGTTTTGTTATATCCAGTTTCGGCATAGCCCAGTTTTTTCAATTCTGAATAAAAGAAAGGCAGAAACTCCTCACGTACATGACGAATCAAAATATCCTGTCTTAGTGTCAACCTAATTTCATTTCCAGCGTATTTCTTCACCAGGTCGGCAAGTTGTCTTGCCCCTCCTGTATAAAAATCACCTAACGGAACGCGAATTCCCACAGCGAACAAGCCTTCCTGCTTTTGTGCGGTAACATTTGTATTCTTCCAGGTTTGAAAATCTTTCTGATCTTCAATTTCTACGGAAGGAACTTCTACATCCTGTAGTGGTGGCGCAGCTTCGAATTTCTCAATCTCAAATTTTGGCTGTTTTTGAGAAAGGGAAGTTTTCTGCTCCTCCACTAATTCCATAAAAGCTTCTTTCCCGATATCTTTAATCAGAAACTTCATTCTCGCTTTCAATCTTTTAGAGCGTTCACCATGACGATCAAAAACCCTCAATACTCCTTCGGTTAAAGGAATAATTTCTTCAGCCGGGAGAAAATCGTATAGTTCATCGGCATGACGTGGTTGCGAACCGAGTCCGCCACCTAACATTACCTTAAAACCACGTTTTCCATCCTTCAGTTTGGCGATAAAACCAAGATCATGAATATAGCTAAGCGCGGTATCTTCATCTGAAGAAGAAAAAGACATCTTGAATTTTCTCCCCATCTCCTGGCAAATCGGGTTCCGAAGAAAAAACTGGAAAGCCGCATGTGCATAAGGCGAAACATCAAAAGGCTCGTTTGGATCTATCCCGGCGGTTGGCGATGCGGTAATATTCCTAACAGTATTTCCACAAGCCTCTCGAAGAGTAACATCATCCTTTTCCAGCTGTGCCCAAAGCTCCGGCGTTCGGTCCAGACTCACATAATGGATCTGGATATCCTGTCGCGTGGTGATATGCAACCTACCTTTAGAGTATTCATCGGAAACATCCGCGATTCGGTGCAACTGTTCTGAAGTAACTTTACCAAATGGTAGTTTTATACGAACCATTTGAACTCCTGCCTGTCTCTGCCCGTAAACTCCACGCGCCAGACGCAGACTTCGGAACTTCTCTTCATCAGCCTTTCCTTCACGGAAAAGTCTGATCTTTTTTTCTAAATCCAGGATATCTTTCTCGACAACAGGATTTTCAATTTCGGTTCTAAAACTTTGCATGATCTTGATTATTTAAATTCTTCTACTAAAACTGGTATTCTATTTCTCTGAGATGCTGAAATAAGTTCAGCCTGACATATTTTATTTAGAATCGTCACCCTAAACTCGTTTCAGAGTCTCCCTAAAAGTGGATTTTATATTGCTGAGATCCTGAAATAAATTCAGGATGACGCCCCACTATTTTCTAACTTCTCATTAATGAAAAAAGTCCTTTTAGCTACTATACTTAAAAGGACTTTTTATAATTCAGTTTATAAAACAGGCTTCTAAGTGTGCGGCGAATGGCGCATACACATATTTGATAAAATGTTCATATTGAAATGTTTCACTTTTTTTTAAATTCTTATTTTATAAATCCAACTCCGGCAGTTGTATTTGTTTGGGAGTCTATTAAAATAAACCTGCCATTTGCCCTATTACTTTTATAGCTATCTGCAAAAATTGGTTTACTAAGCTTGATCTTCACACTTCCTATATCATTTAGATTTAATGATGACACTTGTTCTTCAGCTCCAAAATTGCTATCTGTATGTCCTTCCACTTTATCAATTTTTGCAAGTATGCCATTCGTATTATGTTGCAATACATATTTCGCCCCGGGAACCAGTACCTTGTTGTCCATCCAACATACCATGGCATCCAGTACTTTTATTTCTACAGGAACTTCTTTGGATTTCACCAACATATCTCCCCTGGCAACATTAATATCATCTGCCAGGCTAATAGTTACCGAACTTCCGGCAGGAGCTTCTTCGAAATTCTCCTCGAAAAAATGAATTTCTTTAATTGTTGAAGTCGTTAAAGAAGGTAACACGGTAACTTTATCTCCTACCCGAAAACTACTACCAGAAATTTTTCCGGCATATCCACGATAATCATGAAATTTCTCGGTTTTGGGTCTTATCACTGTTTGCACGGAGAATCTTGCCTGACTTTCTTCCGAGAAATCTTCAGCTTTAAGATTTTCCAGGTGTTCCAGGATATTCTGTCCTTTATACCAGGGCATTGCGGTTGATCTTTCAGCTATATTTTCTCCCCACAAAGCACTTACCGGAATAAAGGTGAGCTTCTGATCTTTGAAATCACTTTTACTTCTTATATCTTCAAAATCCTGAACTATCTCATTAAAAACCTCTTCTGAATAATTCACAAGATCCATTTTATTAACTGCAACGATTACCTCCTTGACCCTTAGCAGGTTATTGATGAAAAAATGCCTGTATGTCTGCTCAATAACTCCCTTCCTAGCGTCAATAAGAATTATGGATGTTTGAGATGTTGATGCTCCAGTTACCATGTTTCGGGTATATTCAATATGACCCGGAGTATCGGCTATGATGTAACTTTTTTTTGGTGTAGAAAAGTAAATATGCGCCACATCTATGGTGATTCCCTGTTCCCGCTCTGCCACTAATCCATCTGTAGCAAGCGAAAAGTCAAGATAGTCCAAACCATTCTTCTTGCTTACCCTGTCAATCGCTTCAATTTTGTCTGAAGTAAGGGATTTGGTATCGTAAAGCAGTCTTCCTATGAGGGTACTCTTACCATCGTCTACACTTCCTGCTGTTGCTATTTTTAAAACTTCCATTTTCTTAATTTTTTAGAAATACCCCTGTTGCTTTCTGGTTTCCATAGCGGCTTCAGATCTTTTATCATCAATACGAGCTCCCCTTTCAGAGATTGCTGATTCCCGTATTTCCTGAATTATCTTTTCTACGGAATCTGCTTCAGATTCTACGGCAGCCGTACAGGTAATATCCCCCACTGTTCTGAATCTTACCTTTTTTGTTTCAGTAATTTCATGATCATCTTTATAGACATATTCTGAAGCGGTCCAGATCAATCCATCCCTTTCAAAAATCTCTCTTTCATGTGCGAAATAGATTGGAGGGATCTCGATTTTTTCTGAATCTATATAATTCCAAACATCCAGCTCGGTCCAGTTTGAAATTGGGAATACACGTACATTCTGCCCAATATCAATCCTGCCATTCAGCATATCAAAAACTTCAGGCCGCTGATTCTTTTCATCCCATTCTCCAAAATCATTTCTGATAGAAAAAATTCTTTCTTTCGCCCTGGCCTTTTCTTCATCCCTTCGGGCACCTCCAATACAGGCATCAAACTTAAATTCTTCAATCGCATTCAATAGCGTATTGGTTTGTAAAGAATTTCTACTGGAATATTTTCCTTTTTCTTCAATGGAACGCCCCTTATCTATATCATCCTGTACGTGACGTACAATAAGCTGAAGTCCCAGTTCTTTTACCAGTTTATCCCTGAATTCGATAGTTTCAGGAAAATTATGGCCTGTATTTATGTGTAAGAGGGGAAACGGAATTCTAGCCGGATAAAAAGCTTTCTGGGCCAGTCTTACCAGGGTAATTGAATCTTTTCCTCCTGAAAATAATAAGACAGGATTTTCAAATTGAGCTACTACTTCCCTGAAGATGTAAATAGCTTCACTTTCTAATGTATTTTGATTTAATATCGAACTCATTTATAAACTTTTAAGCGTGTAATCCACATTCTCTATTATTTAATACTTTGGTAGGATCAAAATACTTGGGCTCATTTGGTAACTTATGTTCACGCAAATAGCCATCAAGTTTTTCATCTGTCCAGTGATAGAAAGGACTTACTTTCAAAATTCCATCTTTGCTATAGCTCAGTATATCGATACTATCCCTGAAACTAGTTTGTCCTTTTCTAAGGTTAGTGAACCATACATCTGGTTGCTGTTGAGCCATCGCACGCTGAAATGGCTCTAATTTTACCTGTCTTGTAAATTCTTCATGTTCCAGAGAATCTACCGAAGGAATACCATTAAAATATGCATCTCTATATGCCGCAGTTTCCCTGGGCGTATATAATTTTACATTCAGATTTAATTGTTCTATCAAGAACTTCGCGTGCTTATAAGTTTGAGGTGTATTATACCCGGTATCGCACCATATCACTTTTATGCGAGCATCTACTTTTACACATGCGTGAAGAATTGCCGCCTCATAAGGTCTGAAGTTGGTGGTAACCACCGGTTGATCACATGAAGATAAAATCCATTGAATGATCTCTGAAGGAGCCACCCCTCGTAACTGACTATTCAGTTTTTTTAATTCTATCGCTGTAAACTTTCTCATCTTTTTATTCTTTTTAAGTGAATGCTCCTGCAGATCTAAATTGCCAGGAATTATTCATTTTTCGTCAACTTCAAACTTTCATTATTACTTTCCGAAACTTATTAAGTTCCAGATTCTTTCATGCCCAAAATACAGGATCATTTTAGTAACTAATTCTACTGAACCAATAGCCAGAGCTGTATCAATTTCATCTGTTAAAAACCATGATATCACTATAGTGTCTATAGTTCCAACTATTCTCCAGCTAATAGTTTTCAAGATGCTTCTAACAGGTTTTTCTCTCTGCTTATCTTTTTTATAAGTACTTCCTTGCTTCGTATGATCTAGTAACATCAACATGTTTTCTTCATTAAAAACTATTACCCTATAGATTTACTAGGTTTTAAACAAAACTAAACGCTACAGGTTTAATAGCCAATTATTTCAATAAGTAAAATTAAATTTTAACACTCGGGAAAACTACACAAACGCAATATCCTCCAAAGTATTTTCACCAAGTACATTGAGAGAAGCATCCCTCACCTGAATCATTAAATTATGTACTGAACAGGTCTTCTCATCAGGGCAATCATCACATTTTTCGTAATAATTAAGGCTCACACAAGGAACCATCGCAATGGGTCCTTCCAAAACCCTTATTACCGCAGTCATTCTAATTTCATTTGGCTCCTTAATCAAATAGTAACCTCCGCCTTTACCCTTTTTGGAACCAAGAAATCCTGATTTTCGCAACTCCAGAAGAATACTTTCAAGGAATTTCTGCGAAATGTTCTCACTCTCAGATATTTCTGAAGCCTGAACCGGTTTCCTGTCTTTTTTTCTGGCAATATATGCCAGAGCTTTAATTCCGTACTTGGTCTTTTTAGAAAGCATGAAGCGAATATAACCAATTTCAAAAAAGTTTCAATTTCTCTTCTAACATTCCAAATTTCACATTTCGACTGCGCTTAATGCGACGAACTTTCAACTATTACTTTTCGTTTCTCACTTCTCAAACTAACTTCTCATTTTCAACCTAAAGCCTGTTTTAAATCCTTAATAATATCTTCCACATTTTCAAGTCCTACAGATACACGCACCAATCCTTCTGCAATCCCAGCTGAACTAAGTTCTTCCGGAGAAAGTTTGCTATGCGTTGTTGAGGCCGGATGCGTCACGATGGTTCGTGTATCTCCCAAATTTGCCGATCTTGTACAAAGCTGGAGCTTATCAATAAATTTTCTGCCGGCTTTAATTCCTCCCTTGATTTCAAATGCAACCACATTTCCTCCCAGTTTCATCTGTTTTTTTGCAACTTCATATTGAGGATGAGACTTCAAAAACGGATATTTCACCAATTGAATACTTTTATTCTCCTGTAAAAACTCAGCGACTTTTAAGGCATTATCGCAATGCTTATCTAACCGAACTGCAAGGGTTTCTAAACTTTTCGAAAGCACCCAGGCATTGAATGGTGAAAGCGCCGGGCCTGTATTTCTACTAAAAAGATAAATTTCCCTTATTAGGTCTTCTCTACCAACCGTTACTCCTCCAAGTACCCTTCCCTGGCCATCGATCAACTTTGTTGCAGAATGGATCACTAAATCTGCTCCGAATTTTATAGGATTTTGAAGATAAGGCGTGGCAAAACAATTATCGATGATAAGAATCAAGTTATATTTTCTGGCAATTTCACCCAGATATTCCAGATCCAGAATATCCACCCCGGGATTGGTTGGGGACTCCGCAAACAAAACTTTAGTTTCAGGTTTAATAAGCTCCTCGATCGTCTCAGGCTTATTCACATCAAAGTAACTGTGCGAGATATTCCACTTCGGAAAATATTTGGTAAATAAGCCATGGGTAGATCCAAACACCGATCTTGCTGAAACAATGTGATCCCCGCTATCCAGCAAGGCTGCCAGTGTTGAAAAAACCGCGGCCATCCCGGTTGCAAAAGCAAAACCTGTCTCGGCACCTTCCATCCTCGCGATCTTCTCAACAAACTCAGAAGTATTTGGATTTGAGAATCGGCTATAGATATTCCGTTGCTTCTCCTCGGCAAAACTTGCTCTCATATCTTCAGAATCTTCAAAAACATAACTTGAAGTAAGATATAAGGGCACCGAATGCTCCTGAAACTGCGTCCTGGCGCTCTGAGTTCTTACCGCAATGGTCTCAAAATTCTCCTTCAAATACCCATTACAGTCTTTTTCATCTTTCCCGATAGCTTGTAGGTTTTCCATCTCGATTTTAATTTAAACGTTCAGAAATTTTCAAAATATCACCAAATACTCCTCTTGCAGTGACCTCTGCTCCGGCTCCGGCTCCGCGAATCACCAAAGGCAGATCATTATAAGATTCGGTATAGATTTCAAAAATGTTATCGGCTCCTTCTATTTGTCCAAGCACGGATGATTTTGGTTCATTGATAAGTTTTGCTTCTAATTCTCCACTTACTGCATTTAATTCTCCAATATATCTAAGCACCTCATCTTTAGATTTTTCATCTTTATAACTTTTAAAGTGCGAATCCAGTAATCTAGATTTCTTATTGAATTCCTCTAATGTAGTTTCACCGTTAAGTTGCTTCGGAATCAAAGACTGAATCTTTACATCTGTTAGTTCTTTATGTAGTTCCAGTTCTCTGGCCAGGATCAATAATTTTCGTCCAACGTCTTTTCCGCTTAGATCTATACGGGCATCTGGCTCTGTATACCCTAGTACTCCGGCTTCTTTTAATACTTCAGAAAACTCTTTTTCCTCTTCTGAATAGGTATTAAAAATATAGCTCAAGGATCCTGAGAAAACTCCGCGTATCCTGGTCACTTTTTCTCCTGAAAGATGCAGATTTCTTAGTGTTTCAACTATTGGTAAACCTGCTCCCACATTGGTCTCGTAGATAAATTTCTTATTGTTTTTCTTTAATTCCTTTCTCAAGGTCTCGTAAAATTCTGAGGACAGCGTGTTGGCAACTTTATTAGCTGCAATAATATGGCTCCCCGAATTTACCAGTGAGATATAGTTTTGCGGAAAATCGTCACTAGCCGTGGTATCTATAGAAACAAGGTTTTCAAAATTGCTTTCTCTGAAATAGTCTTCAATATCCTTAAAAGAATATCTCCTTGCATCTGATTTAAAACCGTTCCAGCCAGATTTAATGCCCTGGGGATTTAATAAGGCATGAGAAGAATCGGCTACCAGTACTATTTTTATCATAATTCCGGAAGCATTCTTTAAATGTTCTTCAGAACTTGCAAGTTGCTGTAGCAGCTTACTTCCTACCTTACCCGGCCCAAACAGAGCGAGATGAATCGTTTTCATATTTTTTTGTTGTTTGTTGAAAAATTGGTTTTAAAAATCTGTTTAATTGATCTGTTTCGATCAAAAAAGCATCGTGGCCGTGTATGGATTGAATCTCATGAATATTGATATTATCTTTTATTAATGATAGTTCTACATAGGTATTCCAGTTTTCTTCTGCCAGGAAAAAAAGGTCTGAATTAACTGTTACTATATGAATATCTCCCTGAATTTTACTTGCGGCTTCCAGGTAATTGCCAGATCCATGGCTGATGTCTATGGTAGTTAGCAAATGATTCATCAGTTTATAAGACTTCAAATTGAACCGGTTACTTAGTTTTTCACCATGATGTAAAAGCCAATGCTCCACTTCAAAAACCTGATCTTTTGAATTCCTCTTACTCTCAAATTTTTGAGCAAGCGATTGCGGAGTTCGATAAAATGTCATGGCATGCATTCTGGCATCGTTTACCGGATTGGAAGAATTATTCAAAATATGATCCTGAATTCTGCAATTGGCTACCAACCAGTCCGTCGACTTATAATCAGTTGCAATTGGGATAATATGTTTCGCCAGTTCAGGCTTCAGCACTGCAAGTTCCCAGGCCAGTGCGCCGCCAATACTGCCCCCGATAATGGCAAAAAGCTTTCTGATATTCAATTTTTCAAGTGCAAGAGCCTGAATCGCGGCAATATCTTTTAATGTAAATTCTTTGTAATTTTCAAAGAACTGGTCCTTATGTCCTTTGAATCCGTTTCCCGGAATATTAAAAGCCAGTACACAGAATTCATTAATATCTATGCATTTGTTTTCTCCAATAAGTTCCTTCCACCAGCCTTTTCTTCCCGTGATAAGAGAATTTCCCGTTAATGCATGATTGACCAGAATGATAGGTGCTTCTGTTGAGTTTTTTCCGAAGAATTGATAGCTCAAATGAATATCCTGTACTGTTCCTGCAGAATTTTTAAAGTTCTCTATTTTAATTTCTTCAAGCATATTTTATAAAACTCTTTTATCTTATGTTTTGTCCGGCTGAGCCTGTCGAAGGCTTCAATTAAATTGTGATATTAACCCCACTTCGACAAGCTCAATGCGACAAGTCTATTTAAACCAATGATTTCTTTTGAATTTGAGAAAAAGCTTCTTTTAGATCTGCTTTGAGATCGCCTACTTCTTCCAAACCGACTGATAATCTTATAAGATCTGGTGTTACCCCGGTTGATCTTTGTTCGTCTTCCGTTAATTGCTGGTGGGTAGTACTGGCTGGATGAATAATTAGTGACTTCGTGTCGCCAATATTTGCCAGTAGCGAAAATACTTTTGACGCATCTACTACTGTTTTGGCTGCTTCAAATCCTCCTTTTACTCCAAATGTCACTAGTCCGCTCTGTCCTTCCGGTAAATATTCCTGAGCTAATTGATAGTATTTATTATCTTCAAGTCCCGGATAATTCACCCACTCCACTTCTTCCTGTTGCTGAAGCCATTTCGCTAGTTCCAATGCATTCTGACTATGTTCCTTAATCCTAATCTTCAACGTTTCAAGCCCCTGAATGATCTGAAAAGCGTTAAATGGACTCAAAGCCGCACCATGATCTCTTAGACCTTCAATCCTAACCTTCGCTATAAAAGCAGCTTCTTCAAGTGCTTCATGATAAACAAGGCCATGATAACCAGGAGATGGTTCTGTAAACTCCGGAAATTTCCCGTTAGCCCAGTCGAACCGACCCGCATCAATGATCGCTCCTCCCAGGGAAGTTCCATTTCCGTTAATATATTTCGTCAAGGAATGGATCACAATATCGGCGCCGTGTTCTATTGGATTCAATAGGTATGGGGTAGCTACTGTATTATCTACAATAAAAGGGACTTTAAATGCCTTCGCTTCTTTAGAGATTGCTTTAAGATCCAGTACATCCAGTTTGGGGTTTCCAAGAGATTCCACAAAAAAGACGCGTGTATTTTCTTTTGCCGCTTTCGTGAAGTTCTCAGGATTTTGTGGATCTACAAAGGTGGTAGTGATACCGAATCTTGGTAAGGTGTTTTTTAGCAAATTAAATGTTCCGCCATACAAACTGCTGGATGCTACAATATGATCGCCCGCTTTAAGCAAGGTTAATAAGGCAGTATTAATTGCAGCAGTTCCTGATGCAGTGACCACAGCCCCAATTCCGCCTTCTATCGCAGCCAGTCGCTGTTCAAGAATGTCGTTGGTTGGATTGTTTAACCTGGTGTATATAAATCCAGGTTTTGCCAGTGAAAAAAGATCTGCAGCGTGATCACTATCGTTAAAAACGTATGAACTTGTTTGATAAATTGGAACTGCTCTGGTTCCGCCATTCTGAGTGGTATCATGTCCTGCATGAAGTGCTTTGGTTGAAAAATTTTGAGTGCTCATAATTCTAATATTTTTATAAATGAAAATTCTACTAATAAAAAAGTCCCCCTGATATGCTATTACCAGGGGGACTTTACGAATTGAACTTTATAACTAGATCTATATTCTCAAGTTTTGGTAATAGCTTGCCATGCGATACATACACATCGCCATCATATTAGACATCATCATATTTGCTATTATTTGAGTTTTCATTTGTTTAATTTTTAAGACACTTCACTACACTCAGCCTAACATTTTATTTACTGACTTTAATTTTTGTCAAGCTGAACTTGATTCAGTTTCTCAATAGATCCTGAAACAAGTTCAGGATGACGCTATTTTTTATTTCAACTTAAAAATGAAGACATAAAAAAAGCCGCTGCGGTTGGCAGCGGCTTTTTGCAATATATCTTTTTCAGTTTATGCAATAGTGTGCGCTGCGGAGGCTTCCGGCATCATACACATCATATTACAAATTGTTCTGATCATTTTTTTATTCTTCGTTTACAAAGATAACGACGGACTTTTTTATTTTCCAAGCTTTTGAAGAAGAATTATTAAAAATAATTATTTAGCCCATTATTTTAAGAATTTCGAAATTAAAATCGGTTTGTATAGTTAATTTCAAAAAATTTCTTTGCGTTAGGGATAGAGTGGTTTGTTTGAGCTCTCCCGATTTTTTTTTATCGGGAAGCGAGCCGCGAAAGCCCGGCGCTAGCCTGTTTAAGGCGAAGCGCAACGCCCAGATCATTAGTAAATCATAACTTTTACTTGTTCAACAAATCTTATTAAAACTTCAAATAGGATAAAATGACGTTAAATCAATTTGTCATGATATGAATTTTCATACATTTGTGCTCAACATATTGAAAGGGATAGATTTGACTGATTGCAACCCTAATATCTAAAGAGGTATTTTAAAATGCTAAAGCAGAATGTTTCTACACTCCAATTAGCTCTTCACGTCAAATTTTTCCATTTTTATAAACTTAAAAAGGAATTGAATGGCTTATTTATTTACTTCAGAAAGTGTTTCTGAAGGCCACCCCGATAAAATTGCAGATCAGATTAGTGATGCCTTACTGGATAATTTCCTGGCGTTTGATGGTGAATCTAAAGTTGCCTGCGAAACCATGGTAACTACAGGACAGGTTGTTCTTGCTGGTGAAGTGAGAAGCAACACCTATCTGGATGTTCAAAATATTGCCCGCGACGTGATCAATGATATTGGTTATACTAAAGGCGCCTATAAATTTAGCGGTGATTCCTGTGGGGTCATTTCATTAATCCATGAACAATCCCAGGATATTTACCAGGGGGTAGATCGTGGAAAAAAAGAGGAACAGGGTGCCGGCGACCAGGGAATGATGTTTGGTTATGCCACCAACGAGACTGAAAATTATATGCCTCTTGCGCTTGACATTTCGCACAAGATCCTTATTGAACTTGCTAAATTAAGACGTGAAGGCAAGGAAATAGAATATCTGAGACCCGATTCTAAAAGCCAGGTGACTATTGAATATAGCGATGAGAATGTTCCAGAAAGAATTGTGGCAATTGTAGTTTCTACTCAGCATGATGATTTTGATGCAGATGACGAAAAAATGTTGGCGAAGATCAAAAAAGATATTATTGAAATTTTGATTCCGAGGGTAAAAGAGCAGCTACCAGACTATGTTCAGAAATTATTTAATGATGATATTGTATATCATATTAATCCAACCGGGAAATTTGTAATAGGTGGACCTCATGGTGATGCAGGACTTACTGGTAGAAAGATCATCGTGGACACTTATGGAGGCAAAGGTGCACATGGAGGTGGAGCATTTTCAGGAAAAGACCCATCCAAGGTAGACCGTTCTGCCGCCTATGCTTCCAGGCATATTGCTAAGAATCTAGTGGCTGCAGGCGTAGCTCCGGAAATTCTGGTTCAGGTTTCGTATGCAATTGGAGTGGTTGAGCCAACATCTATTTCAGTATATACCTACGGAAAGAAAAACACAGATTTAAGCGACGGGCAAATTGCTGAAAAAGTAAAAGAGATTTTTGATATGCGTCCCGCTGCTATTGAAGACAGGTTGAAACTTAGAAATCCTATTTACCGGGAAACTGCGGCTTACGGCCATATGGGAAAAGAGCCCCGGAAGATCACCAAAATTTTTGAAAGCCCTTACAAAGGAAAAATCACCAGGGAAGTGGAGTTATTTACCTGGGAGAAGCTTGATTATGTAGATAAAGTGAAAGAAGCAATATCGATCAACGAGAACTAAAATTTAAAAGCCGCCACTGAGCGGCTTTTTTTTATCATTTCTTCGGAAAACCTTAACAGCAGTGAGCTTTATTAATTCCTATTTTTAAAATTCACCAAGAGGTTTTCCAATGTCTATATTTAGAAAAGTCAAAAACACCATCAGCCTTTTAAAGTCGGTTGACATGGATCAATTAGCTAAGATCAATGAAAAAATAGATCTGGGTGATGCCATGAAATCTTTAGGAAGTCTGGACGACCGTCAATTGGCCGGATTGATGAAAATGTTAAAAACGAAACGCAAAAAAGGCCAGCATGACCACCCTCCCATCGATGGTGATTTTTATAATCTGGATCTTAAACTAACCGAAAAACAACGCGAAATTCAGCTGAAGGTTCGCAATTTCATGGAAGATGAAATTAAACCTTTGGTAAATGAATACTGGAAGAAAGATCAGTTTCCTTTTGAGATCATTGAAAAATTCAGAGACCTGAATATTGTAGGAGTTCCATATGAAGGATATGGCTGCCCAAATTTGCCATTTTTAATGGAAGGTATCATCGCCCAGGAGATCGCCAGGGTTGATGTTTCCATCTCTACATTTTTTGGAGTTCATAGCGGACTGGCCATGGGTTCTATTTATTTATGCGGAAGTGAGGAGCAAAAACAGGAATGGCTCCCAAAAATGCAGAAAATGGAAAAAATAGGTGCATTTGGCCTTACAGAACCCAATGTAGGCTCTGGAGTTGCCGGCGGGCTGGAAACCACCTGCAAATTTGATGGTGAAAACTGGATTTTAAATGGTCAGAAAAAATGGATTGGTAACGCTACTTTTGCTGATGTTACGATTATCTGGGCCAGGGATCTTGACTCTAATCAGGTGAAAGGTTTTTTGGTGCGAAAAGAAAATCCAGGTTTTAAAACCGAAAAGATCAAAGATAAAATGGCCTTAAGAATTGTTCAAAATGCCATTATTACTTTAACAGATTGCAAAATTCCGGAAGGCGACAGGCTTCAAAATGCAAATTCCTTTAAAGACACTGCCAACGTTCTAAGAATGACCAGAGCCGGAGTAGCCTGGCAAGCAGTTGGATGTGCAAGGGGAGCTTACGAAAGTGCTTTGAAATACACTAAAAAAAGAGAACAGTTTGGAAGACCTATTGCTTCTTTCCAGTTAATTCAGGATCATTTAGTGGAAATGCTTTCAAATCTAACAGCGATGCAAACCCTGGTTTTCAGACTTTCAGAAATGCAGGACCAGGAACTGCTCACAGATGAACATGCAAGTCTGGCCAAAGTATATTGTAGCATGCGTATGAGAGATGTGGTTAGCCGGGCTAGAGAAGTACTTGGAGGTAACGGAATATTATTAGAATATGATGTAGCCCGCTTTGTTGCAGATGCAGAAGCGATCTACAGCTATGAAGGAACCAAAGAAATTAATTCGCTTATTGTAGGCAGGGCCATTACAGGCTATAGTGCCTTTGTAAGCTAAAATGAAAAAGAGAAATTATGTCAGTTTTGATTGTATGTCCGGGAAGAGATCCGGAGAATTGGGTAAAAGCTTTAGAGAACCAGCATCCGGGGATGAATATTTATGTATATCCTGAAGATCATGATAACGAAGAGGTAGAATTCGCTTTAACATGGAATCATCCAAGAGGATTATTTAAAAATTATCCAAACCTCAAGGTTATTGCAAGTATGGGTGCAGGAGTAGATCATATTTTGAGCGACAATGCTTTACCGGAAGGCGTTAAGATCACTAAGGTAATAGATGATACTCTCACAGAAGACATGGGGGATTTTGTATTAAGCCAGGTAATGAACCATATAAGAGGCTTACATCATTATGTAAAATGCCAGAAAGAAAAACAGTGGGATAAATTTCAGTATAAAAGACCTCAGAATACCAAAGTCGGGATTATGGGGCTTGGTGTCCTTGGTAATGCGGTTGCAGAAAAACTTCACAAGAATTTTTTCAAGGTTTATGGATGGTCTCGAACCGAGAAAAACTGCGATAATATAACAAGTTTTCATGGAAGAGAACAGCTTGAAGAGTTTCTAGAAAATTCTGAAATTCTGATATGTTTATTACCTTTAACAGAAGACACTGAAAATATATTGAATGCAGACCTATTTGATATGCTACCGGAAGGTGCCTATGTAATAAATGTCGCCAGAGGTGAACATCTGGTGGAACACGACCTTATTGAGATGATAGGTAACGGCCATCTTGCCGGAGCTTCATTAGATGTTTTTAGAGAAGAACCATTACCAGAAGAACATCCATTCTGGGAGCATTCCAGGATAAACATCACCCCCCATATTGCCAGTGTGACAAAACCTGAATCTGTGGTACCCCAAGTTGTAGATAATTACGAAAGAATGAAAGAAGAAGAACCTCTTAAAAACAGGGTCGAATTAGATAAAGGGTATTAATAATTAAATTTTTTACAGATGGATACTTTTAAGAATATCATGGTAGCTGTAGATTTTAATGACAGCATTGGGGAACTTATGGTTTATGCTGATAGTCTGGCTCAAAAATTTGGATCGAAAGTATGGGTATTGCATGTTGCCGAACCAGAACCCGATTTTATTGGCTATGAACCTGGCCCTCAGTACATAAGAGATATTAAAGCTGAAGAGTATCGCGAAGAACATCGTAATCTCCAGGAAATCTGTAAAAATTTCTTAAGTGAAGATGTGAAAGTAGATGCTTTATTAATTCAGGGGTCAACCGTGGAAACCGTTATGAGTGAAGCTCAAAACCTGAATATTGACCTACTGATTGTAGGAACACATAAACATAGTTTTTTACACAATTTATTGCAGGAGAGCGTATCTATGGAGCTAATTAAAAAAGCTGAAATCCCCATGCTTGCTATTCCTATAGATGAATAAAAAATAAATAGAAATCTGTCTCAAAAGGGATCTATTTTCAAGCTGAATTTTGAGACAGGTTCTTTATTTTCACACCAAATCCACAAATTTTGGAAATAAAAAAATCTCATTTAGAAGCTGTTTTAAAAAGAATTGAACCGCACATCCATCGCACCCCTGTATTAAGTTCCACACTTATTAATAAAATAGTTGAGGCAGATCTGTGGTTTAAGTGTGAGAACTTTCAAAAGATGGGAGCTTTTAAAATGCGAGGCGCTACCAACGCGATCTTAAATCTTTCCGAAGAAAAAAAAGCGAAGGGAGTGGTGACTCATTCTTCCGGGAATTTCGCCCAGGCACTTTCACTTGCCGCTAAAAGTTTAAATGTTCCAGCCTACATCGTCATGCCAGATTCTGCTCCTGAAGTAAAAAAAGCGGCAGTTAGAAACTATAACGGAGAAATAACAGAGTGCCCCTCTACTTTAAAAGATCGTGAAGAGACTGCAAATAAAATACAGGAAGAGACAGGAGCTACTTTTTTACATCCATCTAATGACCTGGATGTAATCCTGGGCCAGGGAACCGCAGCACTAGAATTGCTTCAGGATCATCCAGATCTGGATTATATTATATGTCCTGTTGGAGGTGGCGGACTTATAGCTGGCACCGCACTCGCCGTCAAGCATTTTGGGAATAACTGTAAATGTATTGGCGGTGAACCTATGGAAGCCGATGATGCCTGGCGCTCTTTACAAAGCGGTAAGATTGAAACTAATGATACTGCAAATACCATTGCCGATGGTTTAAAAACTCAATTAGGCGATCAAAACTTTCCCATTATTCTTGAAAATGTAGATGAAATCATTAGAGTTTCTGAAGAAGAAATCAAAGCTGCACTTAGATTGATCTGGGAACGAATGAAGATCGTAGTAGAAGCCTCCAGTGCTGTTCCGCTTGCAGCATTAATAAAAGAAAAGCATCGATTCAGGAATAAAAATATTGGAATAATAATTTCTGGTGGAAATGTAGATCTAAGCAAACTTCCATTTTAAAACTCCGGGAGTAGTTTTGCAAATTAATAATAGGCTGTCTTTCATCACATAGAAAGTTGCTGTATATTTAAGTACTATAAACTACTCAATCATGCATCAATACTTAAAGGCTACGATCCTTTTATTTATTATTACCAGTTTCAATTTTTCATCAGCTCAGAAGAAAGATGAGAAGAAGGATGAAAAATGGGAGGTTGCCAATCCCTATCCTGAAGACTGGAATTTCAAAACGATGACGCTTAATACTACTGAGGGAACATGGATGAACCTTGATGTAAGTCCCGATGGGAAAACACTGGTTTTTGATCTTTTGGGAGACATATATAAAATGCCTATTTCAGGAGGTAAGGCCACGATTCTAAGAACAGGAATTCCGTACGAAGTTCAACCCAGATTTAGCCCTGATGGCTCGAAAATATCATTCACCAGTGATGCAGGTGGTGGAGATAATATTTGGGTAATGGACACCAATGGCAAAAATGCCAAACAGATCACGGAAGAAAAATTCAGATTACTGAATAACGCGGTGTGGACTCCTGATGGAAATTCATTGATAGCCAGAAAACACTTTACTTCAGGACGGTCTCTGGGGGCGGGAGAAATGTGGCAATATCATATTGCCGCAAAAGAAGGTTTGCAAATTACTGAACGTAAGAACGATCAGCAGGATGTAAATGAGCCGAGTATTACCGCAGATGGCAAATATCTTTTTTACAGTGAGGATATGTATCCTGGTGGAAATTTTCAATATAACAAAGATCCCAATAAGCAGATATATGTAATTAAACGATATGATTTCGAAACCGGTGAAACTATTACCATTACTGGAGGGCCAGGTGGCGCAGCCCGGCCTGAAGTTTCTCCCGACGGAAAAAAACTTGCATTTGTAAAACGAATCAGGACCAAATCTGTATTATTTATTCATGATCTTGAAACCGGGGAAGAGTGGCCTGTGTTTGATAAGCTAAGCAAAGATCAGCAGGAAGCCTGGGCAATCTTTGGGGTATATCCAAATTTTAGCTGGATGCCGAATAACAAGGAACTGGTTTTCTGGGCGAATGGAAAAATAAATAAGGTAGATATTGACAGTTATGAAGTCTCTGAGATTCCATTTCAGGTAAATAATAATATCGAAATCGCTGAAACTTTACAAACCGATCATCAAGTATTTTCGGAAAAATTTAATCCAAAAGTAATTCGCCATGCTGTTACTTCTCCAAACGGAAAAACTCTGGTTTTCAACGCTGTTGGTTTTCTATGGAAAAAATCGCTGCCGAATGGAAAACCTCAACGAATCACCAATTCAGAAGATTTTGAATTTGAACCGAGTTTTTCACCAGATGGAAATCATATTATTTATGTAACCTGGGATGACCAGAATCTTGGTGCCATTAAAAGTGTTTCTTTGTCTGGGGGCTCTTCAAAAACGATTACTTCAGAAAAAGGAATTTATAGAAATCCTTCTTATTCTAATGATGGGAAAATGATCGTTTTTTCAAAAGAGTCTGGTAACAGCGATCTGGGACAGACCTTTACCAAAGAACCGGGAATTTACACGATGAATGCTTCCGGAGAAAATGTAAAAAAACTGGTTAAAGAAGGAATTTTCCCTGTTTTTAATGTGGATAATTCCCGTATTTTCTTTCAGACAGGCGGATATTTCTTCGGAGATATCACTAAAAGTCTTAAAAGTGTTGATCTGAATGGGAAAGATGAAAGAACGCATATTAATTCAAAATATGCCAATAGAATTCTGCCTAGTCCTGATAATAAATGGATCCTATTCAGCAATTTACATAAAGCATATGTAGCGCCTTTTGCCTTGACTGGCCAGGCAATAGATCTTACTCCAGATTCAAAAACATTACCTGTAACCCAAATAACAAAAGATGCCGGAATTAATTTACACTGGTCTAATAATAGTGAGAAAATTCACTGGACACTGGGCGATGAATATTTTACAAATGAACTTGAAAAGAGATTTACGTTCTTAAAGAATTCTCCAGATTCTATTCCCGCAGTTACCGAAAAAGGGATCAAAGTTGGTCTTGAAATCAAGACAGACGTCCCTGAAGGTATGGTCGCCTTTACTAACGCACGAATTATCACTATGGCTGGTGATAGAGTGATTGAAAACGGAAGTATTCTGATAAAAGGCAATAAAATTGAGGCTATTGGAGAAAATGATGAAGTGAATATTCCTTCTTCGGCTAAAACTTATGATGTTCAGGGAAAAACGATCATGCCGGGTATTGTAGATGCTCATGCTCATATTGGAGCTTTTAGATACGGACTTACTCCCAAAAAACACTGGCCATCTTATGCAAACTTAGCATTTGGCGTGACCACCGCACATGATCCTTCCGCTTTAAGTGAAACCGTTTTTGGAATTGCTGAACTGATCAAAAGTGGCGATATGGTAGGCCCAAGATTATATTCTACAGGAATTATTCTTTACGGGGCTGACGGGGATTTTAAAGCGGAAATCAATAGCATCGATGATGCACGTTCTGCTTTACAAAGAACCAAGGCTTTTGGAGCCACTTCAGTAAAAAGTTATAATCAGCCCAGACGGGAACAAAGACAACAGGTTCTTTTAGCAGCAAAAGAGTTAAATATGAATGTAGTTCCTGAAGGCGGGTCTACCTTCTTTCACAATATGAATATGATCGTCGACGGTCACACCGGAATTGAACATAACATTCCTGTGGCTCCGGTTTATAAAGATGTTCTAAGCTTATGGGGAGCTTCGAATACCGGCTATACCCCTACGCTTATTGTTAATTATGGCGGAATAAATGGAGAATATATTTTCTATGATAAAACCAATGTCTGGGAGAATGAACGACTTTTAACTTTTACTCCACGGGAACTGGTAGATTCAAGATCGCGACATAGAACCAAGTTACCGGAAGAAGAATATGAAAACGGACCTATTTTAGTTTCAGAAACGGCCAAAGCACTTTCAGACGAAGGCGTGAAAGTAAATCTTGGCGCACATGGACAATTACAGGGACTAGGTGCTCACTGGGAATTATGGTTGCTTCAAATGGGCGGGATGACCAATATGGAAGCTTTACAGGCAGCAACCATTAACGGAGCTGAGTATATAGGGATGGATAAGGAGATCGGTTCACTGGAAAAAGGAAAACTGGCAGACCTTATTGTACTGGATAAAAATCCGCTAGAGGACATTAGAAATTCTGAGTCTGTGATCTATACGATGGTAAACGGGCGATTATTTGACGCTACAACCATGCATCAAATTGGAAATGAGCCTGAAGAACGAACCAATTTTTACTGGGAAAACAACAAATATAATTCAGCTTTTCAATGGCATGAAAGCACGCAAAGTTTTACCAGACCTAATTGTGTTTGCCATGGAACGGGAAATTAATATATAACATGCGATAATACCAAAAGGTATGGAATTGTATCTAACAGTTGCGATAATTATCATAGGGATCATTCTCTTTGTGCGCGATTATTTCTCGATAGATACCACTTCCATTATCATCATGGCGTTATTTATCGTCTCAGGGGTGTTAAGCCCCGAAGAAGGATTTTCTGGTTTTAATCACCCGGCGACGATCACGCTTGGCTGTATGTTTGTAGTAAGCGCCGCGGTTTTCAAATCTGGACTTATTGATGGCTTAAGTACAAAGCTTATTAAAATTGCAAGGATCAATTATTTCTTTGCGCTGGTTTCCCTGTGTATTACTTCGGCGGTACTTTCAGCATTTATCAATGATTCAGCAGTAGTGGCTATTTTAATTCCTGTAGCATTGCTTGTATGTAGAGAAGCCAGTATAAGTCCCGCGAGATTACTTATTCCTATTTCCTTTTCAGCATTATTTGGCGGCACCTGTACCCTTATAGGAACTTCTACTAACATCCTGGTAAGCAGTTATGCTGAAAAACTAGGGTCGGAAGCTTTTGGAATGTTTGAATTCTCTCTTGCAGCCCTATGTTTACTTTCTATTGGAATGGCGTATATTTTTATTGTAGGCCCCATACTTCTACCTAAAAGAGATACCCCGGAAGAAGCAGGTCTTAAAAAACAGGCGGAAAAATATATGGCTGAAATTGAACTTCTTGGTACTAGCGATGATGTAGATATTTCTATAGCAGCATCAAAACTGGTAAATGATTTTAAAGTTCAAATACTTAGGATCAAGAGAAAACATTATCGGGTGTATGAAATCAACGGTGAGACTGTATTGAGAGAAAATGATCTTATTAGAATACTTGTAGACCCGGTAAATCTCTCAAAACTTAAGCTTAGAAAAGGTCTAAAGGTAATTGGCGACAAAGAGAATGTTAAAGCTGTAGAACCAGATGATCAAATAAATCCTAAAAATACCTCTCCAAGCGAAGAGAAGAAAATCTATGAGGTCATGATACCTTACGGGTCTGAACTTGCAGGAAGATCTATAAAACAACTTAATTTTAGAAGCACCTATTACGCTTCGGTAATTGCAATCAGGCATCGTAAGGAAACCATTACCGAAGATGTTTCTCACGTGGTATTGAAAGAAGGCGATATGATGTTGCTATTCGCATCAGAAAAAGCGATCTCTTTACTGGCTTCAGAAAAATTAATTGTCACACTTTCTGAATATCAGGGAAAAAAAGTAGATTATAAAAAAGCCATCCCGGCTCTTCTAATCGTGATTGGTGTTGTTAGTGCCGCAGCATTTAATCTAACTTCCATTCTTATAAGTGCCATGGTTGGAAGTCTTCTATTGGTAACGCTTACTATCTTGAAACCTCAGGAAGCATACGAAGCCATAGAATGGAAAGTAATCTTTATGATCGCAGGAGTACTTTCTATGGGAAAAGCCCTGGAGAAAACTGGTGGATCTGATATTATTTCTCAACATATCTATGAATCATTAGGCTCACTGGATCCAAGATGGACGCTTAGTCTCATTTTTCTTTTCACATTTTTATCTACTAATGTACTTTCCAGCAAAGCTGCGGCCGCTTTGATGACACCCATTGTAATAAGTCTTGCTGCGGCCATGCAGGTAAGTGAAAAACCTTTTTTAATCGGGGTCATGTTCGCGTGCTCCCTAACTTTTATGACTCCGGTAAGTTATCCTGTAAATACCATGGTCTATGCACCGGGAAATTATAAGTTCAGAGATTTTTTAAAGTTCGGTACACCGCTTAACTTTATCATCTGGATCGCAGCATCCTTTGTAATTCCAATATTTTTTCCTTTTTGATTATGAGAAGAGTAAAACTCCACAATCCGTTTAAAACAAGAATCATTGACGAGAAACTCCTTCGGGAACATCTTGCCCTGGAGCGAACAAAACTTGCTAATGAACGCACTTTGCTCTCCTATATCAGAGCTTCAATTTATTTGCTAATTAGCGGTCTGGCTTTACTTCAAATTAAGGAATACCAGGGAATAAGCCTGATGTGGGTTGGATACCTATCATTATTTATCTGCATTCTTTTTCTTCTAGTAGGAATTTCCAGATATATTGCATTAGAAAGAAGATTAAATGATCTGCTTAGAGATGATAATTCAGAAGAATCTGAAAGTTCCAAATAATTAGAAGTGACCCAGCAAATAGTACATTATTCCCTTCATTTTTTAGTCATTGGAGCCATCGCTTATTTCTATGATAAGAATAACTGGCTTAAATACTGGTTAATTCTTGCAGCTACCATGCTGGTTGATCTGGATCACCTACTTGCAGATCCTGTATTTGACCCGGAACGCTGCGGAATTGGATTTCATCCGTTACATTCTGAACTTGCCATTACCGCTTACGTTTTGGGGATGATTTTTATAAAGCAAAAAATAATCCGATTAATATGTATCGGATTATTCTTTCATATGTTCACAGATTTTGTGGATTGTATATGGACCCACGCACGATGTGCTACCTGTCTTCAAGATATTTTTTAATTGGAAATAGCAGTATCAGACAGATTGTTCAAAGCAGAACTGATGGTTTCAAGTATTTCCTGCGACCCCTCAATATAATGTCTTTCCGCAATAAAATATGGATCATTATACGAAACAAAGACTTCTCCTTCTTCATTTTCCCAAACCAGCATTTTCTGAGGTAAATCCAGCCCAATACTTTGTTCTTTTTGCAATAAAGGGGTTCCTAAATTTGGGTTTCCAAAAATGATGATTTTAGTTGGATTCAAATCAAGGCCTACACTTGCTGCGTTGGCTTTATGATCCAGCTCTGCAACTATTGAAATATTCTCATTAGTGCTTAAGGCATTTCTTAAACTATTATAAGTTTCATCAAAACTTTTGGAACTGGTTTTAGTGATAATTCCTTCGCCAGAACTTACTTCCTGATGAGCAGCGTACTTAATCTCTGACTTTGTTGCCGCAGAAACAAGATTTTCCAGGGCTCCGGATATTTTACTTAAAGTTGGCACGCCTTCAAGATCATGACGAGAACTTAAATAATCTACACTGTTATATAATGCTATATTATTTTTATTCTCATCTCTATAGAACAGAACTTTTTGAGGCAAATCTAGTCCTGCCAGCTGATTTTTCTGCATCAATGGGGTTCCCAGCTTAGGGTTTCCAAAAAAGATGATTTTAGTATAATCTAACTTTTTCCCAACAGAGTTCGCGTTTTTTGAGTGATCAACTTCTGCGACGATACCAATAGCATCATTTTTATTCAGATTTTGCTTTAATTGATTATAGGCTCCGGCTGCAGCGACTTCGCTATCAGCAATTCCTGTACCTACCGGGTACCCATAATTCTCGATATTCTCAGATTTAGCATTTGCAGTGCTTAAGTTTTCAGGAGGATCATTTTGCGAACAAGAAGTAAACCCAAAAATAAGACTTAAAATTAAAATTGTATTTTTCATAGTCATTGATTTTCAATGAAAATAGATTTATATAAACTTCTAATTCAATTAATTAATATTTTTTAACTGCCAATTGTTAAGCATCCTAAAAAAATGTGCGCAGTCTGTCTTCTATTGCCCCCTTATTAAATCAATTATTTTATATTTACAGTCCTTAATTCAGCCTAAGAAATCAAATTATGCATGTAGCCATCGCCGGAAACATTGGTGCAGGAAAGACCACTTTAACCAGATTACTCGCAAAACATTATAAATGGGAACCACAGTTTGAAGACGTACTGGAAAACCCATATCTCGAGGATTTCTACAACAAAATGGAACGCTGGTCGTTTAATCTGCAAATCTATTTTTTAAACAGTAGGTTTAGACAGATTTTGCAAATTAGAGAAAGTGGAAAAAAGATCATTCAGGATAGAACAATCTATGAAGATGCTTATATTTTTGCGCCCAATTTACATGCGATGGGCCTGATGACCAACAGGGATTTCGAAAATTATAAATCTTTGTTTGATCTAATGGAAAGCGTAGTACAGGGGCCAGATCTTCTTATTTACCTGAGAAGCAGCATCCCAAATCTTGTTGCACAGATACATAGCCGGGGAAGAGATTATGAGAACAGTATATCTATCGATTATTTAAGTAGATTGAATGAGCGTTATGAAGCATGGGTACATAATTATGATAAAGGAAATTTGCTAATTATTGACGTAGATAATATTAACTTTGTAGACAATCCAGAAGATCTTGGAGATATTATTAACCGTATTGATGGACAGTTACACGGACTTTTTTAAAATGAAATGAATATGGAATCGACAAAATTAAAAAGACCAAAACATAAGGGTTCTCCTAAGTTGTTTGACAACCCTATACTTGAAAAACTAACACATACGCATATATCACTTCCTCTTATCATTTTCGGGGTTATATCTGCCGCTTTAGTTTACTATGGTGTTATTGAAAAAGGTTTTGAAGCTCCAGCAATGATTGGTTTATTTCTTGCCGGACTTTTCTTTTTCACTTTTATAGAGTACGTGATGCATAGATATTTATACCACATCCCTGCAACCACACCCAGAAAACAGAAAATTTCTTATACCATGCATGGGGTTCATCATGATTATCCAAAAGATAAGTCAAGACTGGCCATGCCACCACTGTTAAGCTTAATTATAGCAACGGTGTTGTTTATAATCTATCGTGCCGTATTAGGAGATTATGTCTTCGGATTTTTAGCAGGTTTCTTAATTGGATACGCTGCCTATCTCGCAGTTCATTATTCTGTACATGCCTTTAAAGTTCCTGATAATTTTCTAAAAATATTATGGCATCATCATAGTATACACCATTACAGAGAGCCAGACAGGGCTTTTGGAGTCTCTTCTCCTCTATGGGACCAGATCTTTAGAACAATGCCCAGAAAAGCGCCTAATAGTCAGCGTGCAGCTGTTGGAACCAGTATAGATCCTAGTTAAATTAGACTTTAGAAGAATAATAGAAATCGGTATGCTAAATTAAGCTTACCGATTTTTTTATTGGATCTCGTTACTGAATAAACCCATTCTCCCTGGCATGCTTTTCAGCTTCATTTGAATTTTCCGCAAGTAAAACAGGCACCGTATCAAAATTATCAATCAAACTCCTAACCCGCTGCATTTGTTTCTTGTGCTTTACGCTACGAAGATAAATCGCCAGTATCCTGTCTGAGTACTGAGCAGCGATATCTGTATAAATACTGGCATCATGTTCCCCGCTATCGCCTATGAGGATAAATTTCATATCAGGATAGGTTTCAAGGATGTTAGTAATCTCTTTTTGTTTATGTGGCTTTTCGGGTTTTAAGGTTCTATCAAAAGGAGTGACGAAATCTCTGAGTAATATGGGGCCTTTAGGAAACCTATTATGATCCAGAAATAATTTTAAATATTCGTATAAATTCCAGGGGCTATTGCTCAAATAAAATATAGGATTCTTCGATTCTCCAGATTGTCCCTTATGTAGTTTTTGATATAGATCTGGCGCACCTTTAAACGGAATCCTGGCGTAAGCATTGGTAAGCAACGAATTTTTTAACAGGCGAAGTTTTAAGAACGAAGTGACCCCCGTTTGTAAGATCGTATCATCAATGTCGCTAATCACCCCATATTCAGCATCTACATGTGGAACGAGAAATTCGCCTATAGCAGGATTGTCTATTAATTCGGTTTTTGGTGCAAGTTCATTTTTATAATAAACTTCAAATTCCAGCCAGCCTTCTTTATCTGCATGTTCAGCCAGGTTTTCATCAATTGTTTTGTCGAAGAGAAAGTAGCCTTCATCATCTGTTTTTCCTGTTAGGTTTACTTTATCCCTAAGGATTAATTGCATCTCCGCATCCGGGATCTCAAAACTATCAAACTGTTTCCAGGTATTTTTTATCGTCTTCCATATAGACTGGTCTTTGACAATATGAAGTGGTTCGTTATCCAGAACACGACCTTTAATATATAAGTGAGAATAAGTACCATAACTTCTATAAGGCAACACATAAACCTGATCCAGATTTTTGTATCTGCCTAAAACTTTCTTGAAACGTTTACGCATTAAGGCTGGTAGTTTTTTTCAATTTAGGTTATATTCTCAAAAGCCGCGTAAATAGTAGGAAGTTTTATAAATTATTTAATATTTATAATTCATTGAGGTGAGATAAAGCTTCTTCCATATCAATTTTATCGAGAAGCACTGGCTGAAAAATGTCTCCGTTTTTTTCTAATCTTTCTGGCATATTCTGAATATTAAAATCTGTGATTTTAATTCCTTTCTTGAGTTCTTTCCACCCTAAGGGAGTTGAAACCGGGGCTCCCGGTTTGGGTCGTACGCAATATGCTGAAGCCAGGGTTTGACCGCGACGGTTTTGTAAATAATCCAGATAGATCTTCCCTTTTCTATTCTTTACAGCTCGTTCCATGCTCGTAAGGCCTTTCGTTCTTTCCTGTATAAAATAACAGATCAATTTCGTGAAATCACGAGCTTCCTCATGTGAATAACCGGCTTGAAGTGGAAGATAAATATGGAGCCCACTGGAGCCTGAAGTTTTTAAATAGGCTTTTATTTTGGCTTCATTCAAAATTTCCTGTGCCACCTGGGCTACTTCTATAACCTCATCAAAAGTATTTTCATTTGAAGGATCTAAGTCAATCACTGAATAATCCGGGTTTTCCAGATTATTGATGCGGGAATTCCAGGAATTTATTTCTATACAACCCAGATTGGCCATGTATAAAAGCGTCGCTTCATTCTGGCAAAGAAGATATTTTATCTGTTTATCGGCAGATTTTGAGTATATCTGTTCTGTTTCTACCCAGGATTCTAAAAGTCCCTCATTATCTTTCTGATAAAATCCTTTTTTATCGATTCCGTTTGGATGCCTATGTAAATTCTGAGGTCTATCCTTAAGATAGGGTAATATATAATCTGAAATTTTTATATAGTAATCAATAAGGTCATATTTCCGAAGTCCAGAATCCGGCCAGTAAATTTTGTCTAGATTGGTTAGTTTTACGTCTTTTCCGTTTACTTCCAAACTATTATTGGATGATGTGGTTTTTGTCTTTCGAGATTCCTGAGGTAATTCAGTGTTTATTTCTTTGGTCGGCTTGTCTTCTCGCAAACCTTTATATACAGGGTGTCTCATTCTGCCGGCTGAGGTCCATTCCGAAAAAGTAACTTCGCATACCAGCTCCGGTTTGATCCAATTCGCTTTTCTTCCTTTTAAATTCGGTTTATCTTTGAAGGGAATAGCAGTAGTTTCAAGCTCCTTCATCTTCTTCAGTAATTCCTGCTGGGATTTATTTGAAAAACCGGTACCACAGTTCCCTATATATTCAAAGTCAGTATCTTTTACTATTCCCAGGATCAGAGAACCAAATAAGGCTCCTTCAGAATCTGTATATCCACAGATGATAGTCTCCAGGCTCTCATTTGCTTTAACTTTCAACCATTTTTCAGTTCTATAGCCCGGAGTATAGGTGGAATCAGCTTTCTTAGCCATAACTCCTTCCATGCCCGCATCGATGGCTTTCTGATAAAAAGAAGTACCCATTCCCTCTATATGATCACAATAGACAGCTATATTGGTTTCTTCAAGCACCTCCGGGATAAGGCTTTTGCGTTCCATTAATTTTAAATCCAGCATACTATGTCCGTTTAGGTAGAGCATATCAAAAACATAAAATTTCAGAGTTCCTTTAGTCTTCGGACTATAATTCTGTAATTTTTGAAAATCGGGAATACCATTTTTATCTACCACTACCACCTCACCATCCAGAATGGCTTCATGGGGAATATTTTCCAGGTCCTCTACCAGATTCGGAAATTTGGTATTATAAGAAATACCATTTCGGGAATGAAGAGTGACTTCTCCATCATTAACATGGGCTATAATCCGGTAGCCATCCCATTTTAGCTCATAGATCCAATTGGGATCGTTGAAAATCTTTTTCGTGGTAGAAGCCAGCATTGGTTTTACCGCATCTCTGAATTCAAGCTTTACTACCTTCCCCGGTATTTTAGCCTCTTTTTCCAGGAGATCTTCGGCGTCATAATTAAGATCTGTAGCGTTTTGATCTTTTTTCTTAATAAGCAGCCATTGATTCTTCTTATCTCCCCGATTTGTTTTTACCAGAGCAAACTCGCCTTTTAACTTTTTTCCGAAGAATTTAATTTTAAGATTTCCTGTATGAACCTGTTCTGAAAGATCTTTCGAAATGGCCGACTCAAAAATCCCCTTATCCCAAATTTGCATTTCCCCTGCTCCATAATTCCCTTTAGGAATGCTGGCCTGAAAAGTCAAATATTTTATCGGGTGATCCTCGGTTTGAATGGCCAGTCTTTTATCTTTTGGATTCATCGACGGACCTTTGGGAACTGCCCAACTTTTGAGCACCCCATCTATTTCCAGTCTGAGGTCATAATGCAACCTGCTGGCCTGATGCCGCTGAATAACAAATCTCCGTTTATTTTCTTCAGAAATTTCGCCTACAGGCTCCGGCGTATTCTTAAAGTCTCTTTTCTGAATATAGTCCTCGAGGCTCATTTTCTATGAGGCTTTACCTTTTTTCTTTTTGTCCAGACTGGCCTTCAATTGCGCCATTAGATCTTTAGCCGGGGTTGGGTCACTTTTAAATTCTTTCACCTCAGATTTTTCACCAGTAGCTTTAGATTCGATAATTTTCATTAACTGGTCATTATAAACATCCTTATATTTCTTAAAATCGAATTCGGTGGTGTATTGTTCAATCAGGGAAACTGCCATATCCACCTCTTTCTTTTTTACCGTTGCCTTGGACATCTTAAGTTCTGAAGGGTTTCTTATTTCATCCATAAACCTTATTACATGCAGGACGAGTACCTTTTTATATACACCTATGAGACTAAGGTGCTCTTTTTGCCTCATTACAAAAGTAGCTACACCAAGCTTGCCAGTTTCCTCGAGAGAATCCCGAAGAAGATTATATGACTTCCCTCCTTCTTTTTGAGGTTCAAGAAAATAGGGTTTTTTAAATAGCACATCGGCTACTTCACTCTCCTCTATAAATTCTTCGATATCTATAGTTTTGCTTTTCTTGAGGTTCGCTTTTTCAAAATCTTCTTTCTCCAGGATCACATAGCCTTCATCTTTCTTAAATCCCTTTACAATATCTTTCCATTCTACCTCCTTGCCTGTATCTTCATTCACTCTTTTATAGCGAATCTTACCGTTATCCCGTCTATCCAGCATATCCAGATCCAATTTCCGATCTTCCGATCCGGAATATAATTTTACCGGTATAGAAACCAGTCCAAAGCTTATAGAACCATTCCAGATTGATCTCATTTAATGGTTTCTTAAGGCGTTAATCAACTCCTCCTTAGACATATCACTTCTACCGTCAATACCTACTTCTTTAGCTTTTTGGTATAGCTCCTCTTTAGTTCGCTCCTCATACTTTTCCGCTTTACCACCTTTTTTTCCTGAATTAGGATCATTAGCTATACGAGCTGCTTTCTCCTTACTTACACCCTGATCCCTTAATTTTTCGTACTGCTCGTCGTTTTTAATGTGTGGTCCGTGATCTTTAGCCATAATTATGTTTTTTTGATTTATCTAAAATTACGATTTCATCACTTTAAATAGAACTATAAAAAACAGATTAACCAGAGTTTAACGGTTAGTTTTAACAAGGTTAAACGCTTATTAATACTTTGTTAAGAAACAGAGTCCCGGGTTTATATGATTTTACTGCTACTCATATTTCAGATGGAAATGCAAATCCAGTTTATTTGATAAAAATGAGTTAATTAGGTTAAAAATTTCCCGGATTTTGAAATGGTATTATAAATTTAAAAGTCGAAAAATGATTCAAATAATGGATTAATATTTTTTCCAAAAAGGAGGATGAGTTATGAATATTTCTGAAAAGAAAAAGACGGTGGAATTACTGGAAAAACTGAGGATTCTAAATTACAAAAGCGCCTATATTTATAAGATAATCGCAGGAAATGAGAAGCGTTTGATATTGAAATTTTTTTATGAGAAAATCTATCATCAGAAACTTGAATTTTTAAAGGACATTGAAGATAAAATTGAACAGCTAAAAAAAGAGATCTCACCTATAAAAGACCCAAAACTACTCTCATTCTATAAAAGGAAAAAATGTGAATTGACACAGTTTTACCTGAAATATAAACTGAGTCATAAATATGCTGATATCCATAATAGAGAGTGGAAAAGTTATAAAAAATACAGAAAATATCTTTCTAAAATTAATCACGCATGCGTGAGGGAACTTCTGTTGGCCCATAAACATAAAATTAAACACAACATTATCAACATGAACAACACAGGGGTAATGAAATTTCCTATTGCATAAAAAAACCTCCGCATTTTGAGCGGAGGTTCTTGTTTTTAAAAGGTACTTAATAATTTATCTAATCTCATCCACCTTGCTTCTAACCTCGGTTTCTTTTCCTTCAAATTCAAAGGTTTCTGTAACTTCCTCTCCATTATCTGATCTTGTCACTACTACATATGCTGTTACAAAATCATTTTCTGTGGTTTTTTCCATTTTCACTTCTTTGGAAATAATCTTAGAATCATTTTCAGAAGTATAAACAGTCGCAGTTTCTTCCTGATTCGGTATTTCCCCTTCCGTATGGCCACCAAGAATTGGCGCAATCACAAGACCAATCAGGCAAGTTAGCTTTATCAGAATATTCATTGATGGGCCTGAAGTATCTTTAAAAGGATCTCCTACCGTATCGCCGGTTACAGCCGCTTTATGAGCATCAGACCCCTTATAGGTCATTTCACCATTGATCATCACACCAGCTTCAAAAGATTTTTTGGCATTATCCCACGCACCTCCGGCGTTATTTTGAAATATAGCCCATAAGACACCGCTCACCGTTACACCGGCCATATAACCACCAAGCATTTCAGCGATCAGTACATTTTCATATCCAAAAGCCATTGGAAGAAACGCTATAAGAATAGGGAAACCAATAGTGATTACTCCAGGCAATAACATTTCCTTTAGCGCCGCTTCCGTAGAGATCGCCACACATTTATCGTATTCAGGCTTTCCGGTTCCTTCCATAATTCCCGGAATATCTTTAAACTGCCTTCTAACCTCTCTCACCATTTGCATAGCTGCTTTTCCAACGGAACTCATGGCAAGGGCAGAGAAGACAACGGGTACCATACCTCCAACAAAAAGCATCGCCAGAACTGGCGCTTTAAAGATATTGATGCCGTCTATTCCAGTAAAGGTTACATAAGCTGCAAAAAGCGCCAGAGATGTTAATGCTGCGGAAGCGATCGCAAAACCTTTCCCGGTTGCAGCAGTGGTATTACCTACGGAATCCAGAATATCTGTTCTTTCCCTAACCTCTGAAGGCAATTCGCTCATTTCAGCAATACCTCCGGCATTATCTGCGATGGGTCCAAAGGCATCAATAGCGAGTTGCATCGCTGTAGTAGCCATCATTGCTGAAGCTGCCAGAGCAACCCCGTAGAAGCCTGCAAAGGCATATGAAGCCCAGATTGCTGTTGCGAACAATAAAATTGAAAAGAATGTAGAGATCATCCCGGTTGAAAGACCGGCAATAATATTGGTAGCAGCTCCTGTACTTGAGTTCTGGACAATACTCATTACTGGTTTTTTACCTAATCCGGTATAATATTCAGTAACCGCAGAAATTACTCCACCCACTATAATTCCCACTAACGAAGCGTAGAAAACATTCAGGGAACTAATAGATTTCATTTCAAAACCTTCCTGCCCACCTACAAAGAAGCCCATGGTCATAGATTCTGACGGCAACATCCAGGTAACTAAGAAATAACTCGCAATGGCTACCAGAATAATCGATACCCAGTTTCCAATATTCAGTGCTTTTTGAACTTCAGATTCTTTGGCATCGTTAGATTTTATACGAACCAATAATGTTCCTATTATGGAAATGATAATCCCGGCACCGGCAATTGCCATTGGCAATAAAATCGGGCCTATTCCTCCAAAACCTTCAGAAGTGATATCACCTCCCATATCTTCAATGATATAATTTCCTAGAACCATTGCTGCAAGTACGGTAGCTACATAACTACCAAAAAGATCGGCTCCCATCCCGGCAACATCACCTACATTATCACCAACGTTATCTGCAATCGTTGCAGGATTACGAGGATCATCTTCAGGAATTCCGGCTTCCACCTTTCCAACCAGATCGGCTCCAACGTCTGCTGCTTTGGTGTAAATTCCACCACCTACACGAGCAAACAACGCGATAGATTCGGCACCCAGTGAAAAACCTGCCAGCGTTTCCAGCACGATCGTCATTTGTTGAGTATTGGTCCATTCTCCTCCCATAAAATAATTAAAGAAAAGAATAAAGAAACCTGTGAGACCCAGTACGGCGAGACCTGCAACTCCTAATCCCATCACGGTTCCCCCTCCAAAAGATACATTTAAAGCTTTCGGTAAACTGGTTCTTGCGGCCTGAGTAGTTCTTACATTGGTTTGGGTTGCAATCTTCATCCCCATATTTCCTGCAAGAGCAGAAAAGAAGGCTCCAAAGATAAATGCTACTATAATAAGGTAATGTGTTGTGGGAACAAAATAAGCAATAGCGGCCAGGGCTATACTGGCACCAATCACAAAGAGCGTCAATAATTTATATTCTGCTTTCAGAAAGGCGAGTGCGCCTTCATAGATGTGAGCTGAAATTTCTTTCATCTTTCCGTCTCCGGAATCCTGTTTCATTACCCAGGATCTTTTGACCCACATATAAATGAGTCCGATTATTGCCAGCACTGCAGGCATATAAATCATTATTGCTTCCATATTGTAGCTAGGTTAATTTGTTAATTATTTATTAATGCCCGCTAATGTAGTAAATTCAGCAATAATTAAAAAAGCAATAACTTTTTAAGGTTATTGCTTTTAATATATCAATATAAAAGAAAAAAAATTAGAATTATATACCGAAGCGTGATTTATCCCCTTCGTATTCCTCAAATCTCTTCACACATTGTCTTATGATCTCACGAGCTTCTTCAGCATCACCAAAGTCTCCTGTATCTACTTTTTTCTTCTCAAGATCCTTATAAACTTTAAAGAAATGTTCTATCTCCTTGATCATATGACCATTCAATTCTTTAAGATCGTTCAATCTATTCCAGATTGGGTCTGAAACCGGCACACAAATAATTTTCTCATCAGGGCCCTTCTCATCAGCCATATGGAAAACCCCAATTGGCTTTACTTCCATAACAATCCCTGGAAAGGTAGGTTCAGAAACCAACACTAGTACATCAAGTGGATCTTCATCCAAAGCCAAAGTGTTAGGAATAAAACCATAATCTGCAGGATACATCATCGAAGAGAAGATCATCCTGTCATAACGAACTTTTTTAAGTTCAAAATCATATTCGTACTTGTTTCTACTCCCTTTTGGGATTTCGATCAATACGTCAAAAGTATCAGACATTTTTATTTATTTTCTTCATTAAAATTAAGGGCTGCAAATATAGTTAATTCTGATCTTTAAAACCTTAACTAAAAGTGAAATCCGAAATCTATTGTAAATGCCATAGATCTGGCATCGGGATTATCAAAATAATTCCCCCTGAAATGCACATCAAAACGCATAACCTTAAAGATATTTCCAATACCAACACTATACTCATAAAAAGGATCGGAATCTGGCGCGACCAATGGTAGCCCGGAAGCATCTATATCTTTACTTTCCTGAGAAATATCACCGTACACAGCTCTAAATCCAACCAGCTCCCTTAGATTCAGTTCTCTTAAAAGCGGTATCCTTGAAAACAACCTTCCGTTAAAGTTATGGTCTATATGAATTGCCGAATAGCTATCGGTAACAAATTCGTAAAAATCGAGTGTTGGAAATGTATTGTAAAGCGCAAAATAGGTCTGGTTACCAGGAACCACACTTAGCAGTCCCAGTGGAATCGCATCAAAAGTTTTCCCAGCTTCAAGGCTAATATTGGAACGTCCAAGCCCTCCAACCAATAGCGGCTGGTTATAAAAGAACTGAAGCTTTTTATAATTAAAATCACTATTGAACACATCTTTCACCCCAAGACTGTAATTTAAGAACAGTGTTGGAAAATCTTCGTCATTCACTACACTTCGCTCCACCCCGAAGCCTGAAACCTTTCTTCCCGGTGTCCAGGTTATAATACTGGATAATTCAGTCTGGTTGATTTCTGAATCTATTATTGTTCTTTCTTCATCTACATAGTAATCGAGGCTAAACTCTGGAGAGGCAGGTTTTAATACCCTGTAGTTAGCTCCCACACGAACCTTTAGATTCTTTAAAGGTTCCATTTCAATGGCGAAGACACTTAAATTAATAGAGCTCAATTTATCATTATCGCCAACATTCAGTAACGAAGAAGAAGCCAGGCTTCTACCTAATACATCAGTAGAATTGGTAAGGCTGGTCCCTAGCTGCTCTACATCCCTTCGATTTCCGCCGGTTAATATCAATCTTGATTTAGGATCCAGGAGTACCTTTCCCGAAATCCCGTACTTGAATTTCTGATCTTTAAAACCGTAAGCACCATAAGCTTCAATTCGCCATGGGTCATTTTGTCCAAAATAAGTTCGCCCCCCAAATCGTGTTCTCACACCTTCTACATCATTAAATCCAAAAGTTGAGTAGACAGGACCGTAATCCCATCCATCAAACTCTACGTATCCAGATTGCGCAATGGTCGCAATATCATAAAGTCTATTGAATGCTTTTGTTTTGGTAAGACTATCTAACATCACATAGATCCCTTCCTCATCTTTATTCAGTTCTTCCATGCGGTTTTCAGACCAGAATTCTTCACTTCTATTATAAGCTTCAGATTGAGGATTATACACCGATTGCTGATAAAAAGAAGCTGGTTTCTCATTGTTGAATTCATACTCATCAAACAGCAAAGTTCTTTTAGCATAAACCCCTCTTGAAGTTTTCTTTTTATTCAGACCAAAATCAGCCATAAAGAAATCTTTAGTGATAAGAAAGATGGAATCGTTCAACACCTTAAAATCCTGTTCTATATAAACCTGCTTGATCCAGTTGATGTTTACATCTCTGGTAGTTTCAAGATTAATGTTCTTCACTGCCCAAGTGGTATCATTTACCCAAAAATCTCCTTTAAAGGTGAGTTCGTTTTCACGCCTTGGATAATAGACAATATTATAACACCACTTATTATCTATATACGCGCTATCAGAAAGTACATAATTATAGGTATCTATCCCGGTAGTTGAAACAGGACTTACAAAACTCTTGTCAAAAAATTTGATGTAATTCTTATAAATATCATAGTCGTCATAAATATCCTTTACATAATCTATAAGATTTCTATTCTGACTAAAACCTGAATTCTTATTCCCCAGCAATACTTCTTTTTCCTCATTCAAAAGATTGTCTCCATAGACCTGATTAATGGATTCATTGATGAACATAGGCAGGTAGGTTTTCCCGGTCACGCTATTGGTATCTGCATAATCAAAAATGAATTCCATTCCATTAAAAATCCTGCTTTCAATTAAGGTACTATCTATTTTATTAATATCGAATTCAAGCTTTTCATATTCTTTATACGAATACTGATCGAAGGCATTTACACCATTGGAACGCCTGTTGGCCCAAACCTTTTTCAGAATATCTATCGCGGGGTTATTCTTTTTGGAAGTCTTTCCTCGGTAGATCACCACTTCATCAAGACTAGCAGCCTCTTCTTCCAGTGTGATCTTCATATTTAAGTTAACTGAAGATTTTAATGGAACTTTTAATGTTTTATAACCAATAAATGAAACTACGATGGTATCGAAATTTCCATCGTCCTGCAGGTAAAATTCGCCATCTTCATTGGTGGTAGTACCACTGGAAGAATTAGCAAAAACCACATTTGCGAAGGGCACCGTTTTTCCGGTATTATCATTCACCACTCCACCCACCTTGGTTTGAGCTTGAACTAAATTAAGACCGGCAATAAATAGGAAAAATAAGTAGGCTTGTTTGTTCAGCATAGGATAAAAAAAAACTTCATCGTAAAGATGAAGTTTCAAAGATAAGTTGATTAAGGTTACTTATACATCACCTTTTTCACAGCTTTAACAACATCTTCACTATTTGGAAGCCATTCCTTAAGAAGTCCGGGTGAATATGGTGCCGGCGTATCGGCTGTATTAAGTTTTACAATCGGCGCATCAAGGTAATCAAATGCTTTAGATTGTACCTGATAAACAATCTCTGTGGCAACATTTCCAAATGGCCATGCTTCCTCCAGGATTACCAGTCTATTTGTTTTTTTAACAGATTCAAGAATTGCTTCATGATCCATTGGACGAACCGTTCTAAGATCTATGATCTCACAGGAGATATCTTCTTCAGCAAGTTCTTCTGCTGCTTTGTATGCTTCCTTAATGATCTTTCCGAAAGACACGATAGTTACATCACTACCTTCTCTTTTAATATCTGCCTTTCCAATTTCAATTAGATACTCATCTTCAGGCACTTCTCCTTTATCACCATACATCTGCTCACTCTCCATAAAAATAACCGGATCGTTATCGCGAATTGCCGACTTTAAAAGACCTTTCGCATCATAAGGATTTGAAGGAACAATCACTTTAAGCCCCGGAGTATTGGCGAACCAGCTTTCCAGTGCCTGTGAGTGTGTGGCTCCTAACTGACCCGCAGAACCAGTTGGCCCACGAAAAACAATAGGAATATTGAACTGCCCGCCACTCATCTGACGCATTTTAGCAGCATTATTTATTATCTGGTCAATTCCCACTAACGAGAAGTTGAAGGTCATAAATTCAATGATAGGTCTGTTACCATTCATTGCTGAACCAACGCCAATTCCTGAAAATCCAAGTTCTGAAATAGGTGTATCTATAACTCTTTCAGGACCAAATTCATCTAGCATTCCTTTTGAAGCTTTATAAGCTCCGTTATACTCAGCAACTTCCTCTCCCATTAAATAGATGCTGTCGTCCAGACGCATTTCCTCGCTCATCGCCTCCGCAACGGCTTCTCTAAATTGAATTGTCCTCATTATGTAATATCTTATTTTTTATTACTGCAGAGCAAAAATAGTAATTCATAAAGGTAAATACCATATTTGCCGATTAAAATTTTCTCAAGTCCTTTAATAATAAAAGCTCAAAATACGCAGTAAGGATAATTCACAATATTTTAGACTTTCTCACAAGTTATTCCCATTAAAACCAGGCAAAGACTAAATATTACTTAAAATATCTCGCAACTTTTAAGTTGAATTTATTATGCACGCATAGCTTTTTTTGATTTAAAATACTTACCTTCGTCATCGAAAACGTTTTATTAAAAATAAAGAACCTTATATATGAAAATCTTAGTATGTATTAGTCACGTGCCTGACACTACATCGAAAATCAATTTCACTGAAGGAGACACTAAATTTGACACGAATGGTGTTCAATTCGTAATAAACCCTAATGATGAATTTGGTCTTACTAGAGCGATGTGGTTTAAAGAAAAACAAGGCGCAAGTGTAGATGTTATAAATGTTGGTAGTGCTGAAACTGAACCTACTCTAAGAAAGGCTCTTGCTATTGGTGCAGATACTGCCATTAGAGTGAACACTCCGGCAACCGATGGATATCAGGTAGCTAAAGAACTTGCAAAAGTTGCAAAAGACGGCGGTTACGATCTTGTAATTGCCGGACGTGAATCTATTGACTATAATGGTGGAATGGTACCAGGAATGTTGGCGCAACTAATTAAAGCTAATTTCATAAATAACTGTATTAGTCTTGAAGTTGATGGTGAAAAAGCCAAAGCGGTACGTGAGATCGATGGCGGTAAAGAAACCTTAACTGCTTCTCTACCTTTGGTAATTGGTGGACAGAAAGGGCTTGTAGAAGAAAGTGATCTTCGCATCCCGAATATGAGAGGGATCATGCAAGCACGTAAAAAACCTTTAAACGTGGTGGAGCCTGCAGATACTTCTGTAAAAACCGAAGCGGTTAAATTTGAAAAGCCAGCTCCAAAAGGAGACGTTAAACTTATTGATCCTGAAAATCTTGATGAGCTAATAGATCTGCTTCACAATGAAGCGAAAGCGATCTAATTTAAGTTTCTGACAGGTCAAAAAGAATTTCAAAATTTAAAATCAGAAGAAAAATGTCAATTTTAGTATATATAGAATCAGAAGAAGGAAAATTCAAGAAAGCTTCTTACGAAGTTGCTTCTTATGCAAAAGGAATAGCAGAGAAAATGGGAACATCGGTTACTGCGATTGCTTTTAACGCAGACGATGTTTCAGAATTAGGAAATTATGGAGTGGATAAAGTCCTTAACGTAAAAAGTGATAAACTAAAGAACTTTAATGCTGAAGCTTATTCAGATGCTATTAAACAGGCTGCTGAAAAAGAAGGAAGTAAAGTGGTAGTTCTTAGTCAGAGTGCAAACAGCAAATACCTTGCACCTTTACTGGCAGTACAGCTTGAAGCAGGTTACGCTTCCAATGTAGTTGCCCTTCCGGAAAGTACAGATCCTTTTACCGTAAAAAGAACTGCTTTTACCAACAAAGCATTCAATTTTACCAAAATCACTACCGACGTGAAAGTGATTGGATTGTCAAAAAATGCATATGGACTTAAAGAATCTCAGGGAGCTGCAGCCTCTGAAGACTTTAGCCCAAACCTTTCAGAAGAAGATTTTTCAGTAAATGTAGAATCTGTAGATAAGGCCACAGATAAAGTAACAATTGCAGACGCTGAAGTCGTGGTATCTGGTGGTCGTGGACTTAAAGGTCCTGAAAACTGGGGAATGGTAGAAGAAATGGCAGATATTCTTGGTGCGGCCACCGCATGCTCCAAACCCGTTAGTGATATGGGGTGGAGACCGCATAGTGAACACGTTGGACAAACCGGAAAACCTGTTGCTTCTAACCTTTACATAGCCATTGGTATTTCAGGAGCAATTCAGCATCTTGCAGGAATCAATGCCGCGAAAACAAAAGTTGTGATCAACAACGATCCTGAAGCGCCATTCTTTAAAGCAGCAGACTACGGAGTAGTTGGTGATGCCTTTGAAGTGGTGCCGAAACTAAATGAAAAATTGAAGGAATTTAAAGAGAAAAACGCATAATTTTCCTAAATTGCGAGCCATAAAGGGGCTGTCTAAATATGGTAAATGTCCTTATTTTAGACAGCCTTTTTAATTTTACTGAAGTATGAGTTTAGTGCGACTGAATATAAAGGGAATATCTTATAGTCAAACACAAAACGGAGCTTACGCATTGATCCTCAACGAAGTTGGGGGTGAACGTAAGTTGCCTATTGTGATCGGAGCATTTGAAGCACAATCAATTGCAATTGCCCTGGAGAAGGAGATAAAACCTCCAAGACCCCTCACCCACGATCTTTTTAAGAATTTTTCAGATAGATTTGAAATTATTGTCAAACAGGTGATTATCCACAAACTGGTTGATGGTGTTTTCTACTCCAGTCTTATTTGTGAAAGAGACGGGATTGAAGAAATTATCGATGCAAGAACCAGTGATGCTATTGCCCTGGCCCTTAGATTTGACGCACCAATATTCACATATAAAAATATTCTTGATAAAGCCGGCATTTACTTAAAAGCCGAAGAAAAACAGCGTGAAAAAGAAGAGAAGCACGAAGAGGAAATTATTGAAGAAGAACTTTTAAAGGAGGAAATAGCCTTACAATCTGACGATACTTCAGATTATAAAAAAATGTCCCTCGAAGAATTAAAAGAACTACTTTCCCAAGCTGTAAGTCAGGAAGATTATGAAAAAGCGGCCCGAATCAGGGACGAAATTTCCAAAAGAAAATAACCCGAAATGAACAAAATCTGGTGTTGCCTATTCCTGATTGTATTTTCTATTACATCAGCTTCTTCTCAAACAATTTCAAAAAACTGGCAACTAGAAACATCAGCAGATGATCCCGTCCAGGAACAGGTATTTGGCGGGGCAAAAGAAATAAATTTTAAAGAAGGCAGGTTTAGTTTTCTCAATGAAAAAGCTGGAGATACTTTAGCTTCTGGCGATTACTTATATCAAAACAAACTGCTCGTCTTATTTTATAATACCCCAAAAGATACCATTCGAAATCTTCGTGTTTCTGAACTTACAGATTCCAGCATGGTAATTTCTTCAAAAGAAGCAAATTATCAACTTAAAGTGCAGAAGAAAGAAGCATCAGAAGTGATCCCGGCAAAAACCGCGAAAGAGATGATTCCCAGCGCAGGGATAAGCACTTCAAGCTTAATTCGTGGTATTATAGGGATGATCGCATTGATCTTAATAGCTTTTATTTTTAGCAGTAACCGAAGGGCGGTCAACTGGAAAACTGTGGGTATAGGTCTGGCCGCTCAGCTTACCCTCGCCATTGGTGTATTGAAAATAACCGTTGTACAGAAGGTTTTTGAATTTGTAGGAAATATTTTTGTTCTGATCCTGGATTTTACTGCTGCTGGTAGTGAATTTTTGCTTGGCGGAATGATGGATGTAGATAGTTTTGGATTTATCTTTCTTTTTCAGGTTTTACCCACTATTATTTTCTTTTCAGCATTAACATCGGTGCTCTTCTATTTAGGAGTTATACAAATCGTTGTAAAAGGAATGGCCTGGGTACTTACTAAATTATTGGGGATTTCAGGCCCTGAAAGTTTAAGTGTCGCCGGAAATATTTTTCTTGGACAAACCGAGGCTCCTTTAATGATCAAGGCTTATTTGGAGAGAATGACAAGGTCTGAGATCCTGCTGGTGATGGTTGGAGGAATGGCTACTGTTGCCGGCGGTGTACTTGCCGCTTACATAGGTTTTCTAGGCGGTGACGATCCGGAATTAAGGTTGCAATTTGCAAAACACCTTCTGGCAGCCTCTGTAATGGCTGCGCCCGGAGCCATTGTGATCTCAAAAATATTATATCCCCAGCAGGAACCTGTAAATACTGATGTAGAAGTGTCTTCAGAAAAAATTGGTTCTAATATTCTGGATGCGATTGCAAATGGAACTACCGAAGGTTTAAAGCTGGCCGCGAATGTTGCGGCGATGCTCCTGGTGTTCATTGCATTCATCGCAATGATCAACTATATCCTGGGATACATTGGCGGTTTAACCACTCTGAACAGTCTAATGGCTGAATATACCCCCTATTCCAAATTCTCTCTGGAATCTATTTTAGGAATTATTTTCGCTCCTTTAATGTGGTTAATTGGAGTTGCAAAAGAAGACATGATGCTCATGGGGCAACTGCTCGGGATAAAACTTGCGGCAAGTGAATTTGTAGGCTACGTACAATTAGCCGATCTTAAGAATCCAGCCAACGCACTGAGTCTCAATTACGAAAAATCGGTGATCATGGCTACCTATATGCTTTGCGGATTTGCCAATTTTGCGTCTATTGGTATCCAGATTGGGGGAATTGGCTCCCTGGCCCCCGGACAGAGAAAAACACTTTCTGAATTCGGAATGAAAGCATTGATTGGAGGTACTTTAGCCTCCTTACTTTCTGCTACTATCGCTGGAATGATCATTGGTTAAACCTGGAACTTCACTGAATTTTTTTAGAAAACTTTCTAATTTGATTTTCTTTAAGGTGAGGTATAAATTCTAAATTGCAGCTCATCTTTTTCATCCTGAACGAGTTGCAAGAAGATTTTTATTTCCTTTTTTGATGAGTAATACTAATAGAAAATCATTATATCGTGGCGAGGAAGCCCAGTGGCCACACCAAATTCCGTTGAGGGGATGGGTAGATATAGGCAAGCGTGTCTGGCGTGAAATGAAGGTAGATCATGTACAAATTGTGTCTGCCGGAGTTGCTTTTTATTTTTTCCTGTCTATTTTTCCAACCATTGTCGTTGCTATTTCCATATACAGCCTGGTTCTGGATCCCGCTCAAATTCAGGAACAAATGTCGCGGCTTACGCTTATTATGCCAGAACAAGCTTATGGTATGATAACCGATATACTCAACCCCGTGATTAATCAAGACCGGAAAGAAATAGGATGGGGATTATTTGTTAGTATCATTGTAAGTATCTGGAGTGCAAATAAAGGAACCAGTGCTTTATTTCAAGGGGTTAACATAGCTTACGATGAAATTGACGACAGGGGTCTTATTAAAAAGAACTTGTTGACTTTAATATTTACCCTGGCGGGAGTTGTAATTGGTCTTATTAGCCTGTTAATTGTGATCTTCTTCCCTCTTCTTGTAACAAATATTGGTCTTACTCCGGCTTTGGAGGACATGTTTACATGGCTGCGCTGGGTATTTTTAGGTTTAATTCTTATTAGTACACTTAGCATGGTTTACAAAATAGCCCCGAACCGTTCACGTCCAAAATTCCGGTGGGTTAGCTGGGGAGCGATTCTTGGAACGATCTTCTGGTTAGCCGGCTCAATGGGCTTTTCGTGGTACGTGGGTAATTTTGGAAGTTATGATGATCTCTACGGAAGTTTTGCAGCAGTGGCCATATTAATGCTTTGGTTATTTCTCACGGCATTTATCGTTTTAATGGGTGCTGAAATTAATTCTGAAATGGAACATCAAACCAGGTTTGATACCACAAGCGGGCCTCAAAAACCAATGGGAGAACGCAATGCATGGCATGCCGACCACTGTGCGGTAGAAAATCGTGATGATAAGTTAAAACAAAGTTGATAACTATTCTGGAATACATCTGAAATAAGACCTGAAATTTTACCTGTTTTGTTATTTTTATTGGAACTTAACCTGAAGTTTTTCCGAATAAAATATCTTTCAATGAAACAGTATCATGACCTCCTTAAACACGTATTGGAGCACGGAGCACAAAAAGGAGACCGCACCGGCACAGGAACTAAAAGTGTATTTGGGTACCAGATGAGATTTGATCTTAGTGAAGGTTTTCCTATGGTCACCACTAAAAAATTACATTTAAAATCTATTATTTACGAATTATTATGGTTTTTGAAAGGTGATACTAATATTGATTATTTAAAGGAGAATGGTGTAAGGATCTGGAATGAATGGGCCGATGAGAACGGAGATCTTGGTCCGGTATATGGTCACCAATGGAGAAACTGGAATAGCGAAGAAATAGATCAGATACAGGAAATAATCAATACGCTAAAGAATAATCCAAATAGTAGAAGAATGCTAGTGTCTGCGTGGAATCCTTCGGTTTTGCCTGATACTTCAGTTTCATTTTCAGAAAATGTCGCGAACGGAAAAGCGGCACTCCCGCCCTGCCATGCATTTTTTCAGTTTTATGTAGCTAATGGAAAACTATCCTGTCAGCTTTATCAAAGAAGTGCCGATATATTTCTTGGCGTACCATTTAACATTGCTTCCTACGCTTTGTTAACTATGATGATGGCCCAGGTTTGCGGATACGAGCCGGGAGATTTTATTCACACTTTTGGTGATGCTCACATATACAGCAATCATATGGAACAGGTAGAACTTCAATTAAGTCGTGAGCCAAGAGCACTTCCAACGATGAAGATCAATCCTGAAATAAAAGATATTTTTGATTTTAAGTTTGAAGATTTTATATTGGAGAATTATGATCCGTATCCAGGCATAAAAGCCAGGGTTGCGGTCTAATTTAATCTTATAAAATTTTTAAATATTATGAAAAAGTTAGTAGTGATCACATGTTTTTTATTTGGAGGAATAGCTCTCTCAAATGCTCAGCAAACCTCCCCGGTTTGGCCAGGATGTGAGAACAGCGAAGATGTAAAAAAGTGTTTTAACCAGAAACTCTCTCAACATGTGAGTGAGAATTATGAATACCCTCAAAATGATGCAGGGGAATATGTGAGAGGTAAAGTCACCATTTCTTTTGCTATAGATGAGAATGGCGAGGTTGTTGTAAACTCTATCGAAGGTGATAAGCCTGCTGTTAAAAAAGCAGCCAGAGAAATGATCATGAAAATTCCAGAAATGGAACCTGGAACTCTAAATGGAGAACCAGACTCAAGAAACTTTACGGTTCCATTTAATTTCTAGATAAGATTTAAATAATAAAATTGCTATGAAAAAATTACTGATTATTGCTTTGATGCTTACAGGTCTTACATCTTTCGCACAGGATGATGTAAATGTAAAAGGGAATAAAGTGAGCATGAAAGAGACGGCCCCAATCTGGACCGGTTGTGAAGAAAGTGCCGATAAAAAGGCCTGCTTCAATAAAATGCTTATGCAGCATATTAAAGAGAATATTAAATATTCTAAAAATGCTAACGGAGAATGGATTCGCGGAAAAGCGATCGTTAAGATGGAGGTGAACGAAAAAGGGAATGTGGTAGTAAATTCTGTTGACAGTAAATATCCTGAACTAAAAACTGAAGCTAAAAGATTGATGGAATCTATTCCAGCGATGACTCCCGGAAAACTGGCTGGAAAGCCAAAAGCTATTAAATACACTATTCCGCTTACGTTTTAAGCACTTTTAACTCGACCTTAACGAGTGATTAGCAAGGTGATTTTGAAAAAATTGTAAATTTGAGTGATACCAAAACGTATCACTCTTTTTTATGCTTTCACAGAACAAAATCATTCAACTCTTTAAGGAAACCAGAGCCGATTCAGAAAAGATATGTTCTTTTCTCGAAACCGAAGATTATGTTGTTCAGCCTATAGAGAATGTTTCTCCTCCCAAATGGCATTTGGGACATACTACCTGGTTCTTTGAAGAATTTGTTCTGAAAAAATATGCAGGTTCCCACAAACTATTTGATGAGAACACGGCATATGTTTTCAACAGTTACTATGAAAGTGTAGGAGAGAAAGTGATAAGAACTAACAGGGGTAATTTGTCACGCCCAACAGTAGCATGGATCTACCAATTCAGAAAATATGTTACTGAAGAGATGTTGAAATTTCTTGAAGCTAATGAGCTTGACAATGAGATTCTTGATGTTATTGAGATTGGTTGTCATCATGAAAAACAACACCAGGAATTACTTTATACAGATATTAAATATATTCTAGGCAACAACCCACTTCTTCCCAAATATAATAATGATTTCAAGGAGAATATCATTCAGGATTTCAACCAGGAATGGATAGGGTTATCAGAAGGGATTTATGAGATTGGGCATAATTGTGATGATTTTTGTTATGATAATGAGCAGGGATTTCATAAAAAGTATCTTAACGATTTCAGTATATCAAACAAACTGGTAACCAACGAAGAGTTTATTGAATTTATGGACGCTGGCGGTTATAAAGATGTGCTCTTATGGCATGCAGAGGGCTGGGACTGGAAAAATGAAAATGATATAAGCTCCCCGGCGTACTGGCATAAGATTGACGATGAATGGCATCAATATACCATGAATGGGCTTGTTAAGCTGAATCAAAAAGCACCGGTCACCCATATTTCATATTTTGAAGCATTTGCTTATTCCCAATGGAAAGGAATGCGATTACCAACCGAAGAAGAGTGGGAATCGGCCCAAAGTAAATTTAATTGGGGAACGAGATGGGAATGGACCGAAAGCGCTTATGCTCCATATCCCAATTATAAAAAACCTGAAGGAGCCCTTGGAGAGTACAATGGTAAATTCATGGTAAGTCAAAAAGTTTTAAGAGGCAGTTCGGTTGCTACCTCCAACAATCATAGCAGACCAACCTATAGAAATTTTTTTCATCCGCAGCTCAGATGGCAGTTTACAGGCTTCAGACTGGCAAAATAGTGATAGATTTATATGAAAAATCCACCAGAAACAATGTTTGAAACAGCCTTTGCTGAAGATACCTATAAAGGACTCACGAGCTATCCCAAATACCTCTACTCTAAATACATCTATGACAAGAAGGGTGACAAACTCTTTCAAAAAATCATGGATATGCCAGAGTATTATTTAACTTCAAGCGAATTTGATATCCTCAAACTGAATGCTGATGCGATCACCAATTCATTTAGCAGTGAAGATGGCCTGGATCTAATTGAACTTGGCGCTGGTGACGGGAAAAAGACAAAGATAATTCTTAAAAAACTCATTGCGAAAAATGCCAAATTTGATTATTTACCTATAGACATCAGTCAAAATGTTCTTGACGAATTGAAAGATGCTCTTAGTTATGAAATTCCCGAAGTCAATGTAAAAGTGCAGCAGGGAACCTATTTTAAGACACTCGAAAAACTTTCGGAATATAATACTCGAAAAAAAGTGATCCTTGTTTTAGGAAGTAATATTGGCAACCTATCTCATAAGGAAGCTGTTGATTTTCTCGCTCATATTGCCAAGGCAATGAGCCAGGAGGACATGCTTTTTATGGGTTTTGATCAAAAGAAACATCCCCAGAAGATCCTGGATGCTTATAATGATCCTGCCGGAATTACTGAAGAATTTAATAAGAACTTACTGGTAAGGATTAATACTGAATTAGGCGGCGAATTTAACACTGATAATTTTCTTCACTGGGAAACATACGATCCTGAAACCGGAACGGCAAAGAGTTTTCTGGTTAGTAAAAACCAACAGCAGGTAAATATTAAAAAACTTGGGCTGGAAATTAATTTTGATGCATGGGAAAGCATTCATACCGAAATTTCCCAAAAATATGATGATTCCATCGTAAACTGGCTGGCCGATGAAGCCGGGCTTTTAGTAGAGAAGTCCTTTAGTGATAAGGAAAATTACTATAAAAACTATATCTTTAGAAGAAAGTAACTTCTAATTTATTAGATTATGAAAGCCATCTGGAATGACACAATAATTGCTGAAAGTTCCAATACCAAAATCGTGGAAAACAACCATTATTTTCCCAGAGAGGACATTAAGGAAGAATATTTTGAACCTAGCGATTCTCATACACGCTGCCCCTGGAAAGGCAAGGCGTCATATTTTCACATAAAGGTTAACAAAGAAATTAATAAGGATGCAGCATGGTATTACCCTGAGGCTAGTCACGCTGCAAAACCTATTGAAAATCACGTTGCATTCTGGAATGGAGTTAAAGTGGTGGAAGACTAATCTCCTCCAAAATGAGATGTTCAGACTTTTAAAACACTATTTTCAGTAGCGGCATAATCATTCCATTTGTAAGCATCGGCTTCAGATTCATTAACCCATTCCCCATCAACGATATATCTAAATTGATATTCCCTATCTACAGGAAGATTTAAATGTCCCTTGAAATTTCCGTTCTTATATTTTTTCAGGGAAGATGTATTCCAGTTACTGAAATCACCCGCTACTTCAACTTTGTTAGCCTCCTTTGCAGGCACTACAAAAGTTATCTTACACTCCGGTTTAGATTTCAGGTATTGCTTTGTAATTGGCATGACTTAAATATTTAAAATTTCATGCTCCAAATTAAAACCATAAAGACTTATAAAACAATAAAAATCAGTTAGTTGAAATCATTTTTCCGAATTTAAAAATGAAAGCCGCCTTCATCTATGAAATTGAAAATACGCAAACGATATAATTCTACATTTTTGTAAAATCTGTAAAGTTACAGCCTTTAAAAATTTTCAATTTAGATCTTCAAAACCTTGAAAAGATGATCCAGATCTTTTTCTGAATTAAAATAATGTATACTCAGCCTGATTCCCTCTCCACGTTGAGAAGTAATAATTCCTTCTCCTCTCAATTTATTGAACAGATTCTCATCACCTTTTATATTAAAAAGTGAAGAATAATCCCGACGATTAACAGTCCATTTTTCCAATAATCCGGCGCCGACAAGCCTATCCCTTGCTATTTTTTTTAGATCATTAATTTTATTCTGGATATTCTCCATTCCTTTTTGATTAATTTGATCTATCGCTACTTTCACACTTCCAAAATTGAGCGTATCGTAATGTCCCGGTTCAAATTTGCCAATAAAATTTCCCTCGTGAGCCTTATATTTTCCCTGGAGCGATCCAAATCCCAGATGTTTAGGAGAAAGTTTCCCCTGTACGCTTTCATTAAAAAGCATAAATCCGTTACCATAACCAGCATTCATCCATTTATAGCAGCTGCTAATAGCAATATCTATCCCAGAATCATCAAAATTGAAGTTTTCGGTTCCAAAATACTGGGTCCCATCAGCAATAAGAATAAGATCGGGAAATCTATCTTTTAATTCTTTAAGAAAATCAATACTTAGTTTTACACCATTAATATATTGTACAATGCTAAAGGCAAAAATTTGAGGCTTTTCTTTTTCTATTTTTGCAAGGATATTATTTTCAAGGTCCTCATCTATTTCAGCATGAATTACCTCAAAGTCCCTTGATTCCACTGGCCAATTAACAGAAGGATAATCATTTTTAAGCAAAAGTACTTTTTTGGGTTTATCAAGGCTTTCCAGAACGCTATTAAACCCATAGGAAAAATTAGGAATTAAAGCGACCCTGTTAGGAGCGCAGTGAAAAAAATCACCTATACTTTCCCTCACATCTGTAAGCATTTCTCCCATTTTCTCTTTAAGAAGACTGGCTTTAATAAGAAAATCCAAATCATGTTCCTGTCTAAATTCCCAAACTTTTTCAGAAAGAAGCCCGGAGGCGGCGGTATTTAAATAGGTATATTGTTCAAGTACGGGAAAGCCTTTTCTTAAATTATCCATAAGCTTTGGAAGTTCTTTTTATAAAAATGTAAATTTGATACTACACTAATGTAACTGTTATTATGTTTTCTAAAAAGAAAAACAATTCCGAAGTAGATTACGAACAGCGTGAGCTATATGAAAATGCGAGAAAAAGAGCCAGGCAAAAAAAACGACTCTTTCAGCATTTCGTGATATTTTTAATTGGAGCTGTGTTCCTTATAGTTCTAAACGTTGTTATAGGCTACCAGGAAGATTTTAAGCCTTTGGGATACAACTGGTTTGTATGGGCTGTGCTGCTTTGGACCCTCTTATTTCTTATTCATTTTTTCAATGTTTTTATCGTGAACAGTTTTATGGGAAAAGAATGGGAAACAAAACAGGTAGATAAACTGGTTAAAAAACAGAAAGAGAAAATAGCCAGATTAAAAGAGCAGGTTGAAAAAGATAATCCAGCTGCAGGGTCAAACGATAACACTAAAACTACCACGCCACCAAAAAGAATTAGTCCGGAAGATCCAGACAGACCAATAAACAGTTAAGACAAATGCTTACAATGATCGCTGCTGCTGCAGAAAATAACGCATTGGGAAAAGACAACGACCTCGTCTGGCATTTACCAGACGATTTTAAGAGATTTAAAAGGTTCACTTCCGGCCATCATATTATTATGGGAAGAAAGACCTTCGAATCATTCCCTAAATTACTGCCTAATCGAACTCATGTAATTATTACGCGCCAAAAAGATTATCAGCCAAAAGATACCATTGTTGTTGGTTCTATTGAAGAAGCCATTAAAGTTTCCAAGCTCGATGAACAACCTTTTATTATTGGCGGCGGAGAGATCTACAAATTAGGAATGGAAATGTCCAGGAAAATTGAACTTACTCGTGTTCATGGAGAGTTTGAAGCCGATACTTATTTCCCTGAAATTAATGAGGATGAATGGGAATTGGTGAAAGAGCAATTTCACGACAAAGATGAAAAACATGATTATTCTTTTACGTATTTAACCTATGAGCGTAAATGATCCAAAAACCATTCTATCTAAAATTGCACGGGTCTTTGGAAAAGATCTAACAAAATTTTCAATTCTTACAGGTGGAGATATCAATGAAGTTTTTCTTATAGAATGTGGATCTGAAAAATTCGTGGTTAAACTCAATGATTCTGAAAAGTTTCCAGGAATGTTCGAAGCTGAAAAAACTGGGCTTGAGGAACTATACGATGCTTCAGCAATTGATATTCCGGAGGTTTTAAAGACTGGGAAAGTTTCATCAAAATCTTATCTACTTCTTGAACATAAAAATGCTGCTCCCAAAATTTCAGGTTTTTGGGAAATGTTTGGAGAACAACTGGCTAAATTACACCAGCAGTCTTCAAAATCATTCGGTTTTCGTAAAGACAATTATATAGGGAGTCTTCCGCAGTATAATGAGCATAGAGATTCGGCAGCTGAATTTTATATAGACATGAGGCTTCAACCTCAGATTGAGATGGCTGAAAATAAAGGCTTTCAGCTAAACGTAAAAGATTCTTTTTACAGGAACTGTGAAAACTTAATTCCTTCTGAACCACCGGCGCTTATTCACGGTGATCTCTGGAATGGGAACTATCTTGTAAATGCCCAGGGAAATCCCTGTTTGATAGACCCTGCTGTTACTTATGCGCCCAGAGAAATGGATCTGGGAATGATGAAACTTTTCGGCGGATTTCATGAAAATTTATTTCAAACCTATAATGAGATTTTTCCACTACAGGGAAACTGGGAGGAAAGAATTTCTTTATGGCAGTTATATTATTTACTGGTTCACTTGAATATTTTCGGAGCAGGTTATAGATCTCAGGTAACTGCTATCATTAAAAGATTTAGTTGATTTTACAATTCTTAACAACAGTCTTTCTTTTTTTAATACTTCATTAGCGCATAAAGCGTCTTATCTAAAGTATCTTCATATCAAATAAAAAACTGATTATGAGTACTAAGAATTTATATGACGATAAAGCAAGAGAAAAGATCAAGGAACTCGCAGAAGATGTAGACTTTTGCATGCTGGTGACCAATATGGACGAAAAACCATTAAGTGCCGTTCCAATGTCTACTAAACAGGTAGACGATCACGGAGCTGTTTGGTTCTTAAGCAAAAGTGATAGTGAGCATAATAGAAATATTAAAAAAGATAGCGATGTTCAATTGCTTTATAGCGGAACTTCAGACATGGAATTTTTGAGCGTATATGGTGAAGCGTTTATTGAAACTAACCGTGACGTGATCCATGATCTATATTCCAAGGCAGATAATGCATGGTTTGATGGAAAAGATGATCCAAGTATTACTGCCATTAAAGTAAATCCAAAAGAAGCCTATTATTGGGATAATAAGGATAATAAAATGATCACTCTATTCAAGTTAGGAATGGCTGCAGTAAGTGGCAAAAATCAGGATATTGGAGAAAAAGGAAAATTAGAAGTATAAAAGACTGTATTTGTCGGAAGAGACCTCATAACGAATCTTTGTTGTGAGGTCTTTTTATTTATACCTATTTTTGTTTATCTAAAGTAAAATTTATGAAAGCATACATATTTCCCGGTCAGGGAGCCCAGTTTTCGGGAATGGGATTAGATATTTTTCAAAAATCTCCTGAAGCACAGGAACTGTTTAACAAAGCAAATGACATATTAGGATTTTCTATTACAGACATTATGTTTGAAGGTTCTGCAGAAGATCTTAAAGAAACAAAAGTTACTCAACCCGCTGTTTTTCTACATTCTGTAATTTTAAGCAAAGTACTGGGCGATCATTTTAAACCTGATATGGTTGCAGGTCATTCGCTTGGGGAATTTTCAGCTTTAGTTGCCAATGGTGTATTAAGCTTTGAAGACGGTTTAAAACTGGTTTCTCAAAGAGCACAGGCGATGCAAAAAGCATGTGAAATAGAACCTTCTACCATGGCTGCAGTTCTTGGCCTTGAAGATGAAATGGTTGAGTCTGTTTGTTCTGAAACCGAGGGGATCGTTGTCGCTGCAAATTATAACTGCCCTGGACAATTAGTGATCTCTGGAGCGTATGCTGCGGTTGAAAGAGCCTGTGAAAACCTGAAAGAAAGAGGCGCCAGAAGAGCCATGATATTACCGGTTGGAGGAGCTTTTCACTCCCCATTAATGGAACCTGCAAGAAAAGATCTTGCCGCAGCTATTGAAAACTCAACTTTCAATAAGCCAATTTGCCCTATATATCAAAATGTAAGCACTTTTGCTGTAAATGATCCTGCCGAGATCAAAAAGAATCTGGTTTTTCAATTAACCGCTCCCGTTAAATGGACTCAATCTGTTCAAAACATGATTAAGGATGGAGCTTCTGAATTTGTAGAAGTTGGACCTGGAAAAGTATTACAGGGCTTAGTTAAGAAGATTGACAGAAGTATGGAAACTTCTTCCGCAGAGATCAAATAAATAAAAAAAATCTTCTGAAGAAAATTAAAAAGCCCGATCAAACGATCAGGCTTTTTTTGTATATTTTATCATCCTGAACTTGTTTCAGTATCTTTTCTGAAGAATATGAAACAAGTTTAGATTGACGAAAATTACTTGTTTTTGTAAACTTTTCCTTCCTTCATCACAAACTTCACATCTTCCATGGTTTTAATATTTTGAGTAGGATCTTCATCCACTGCAATAATATCAGCAAAGAATCCCGGAGCTATTTGCCCGCTTTCCGTTTCCATTTTCAGGATCTTCGCCGGGATTATAGTAGCCACTTGAATTGCTTCCATTGCAGGCATCCCTGCTTCTACCATAAATCCAAATTCTTTGGCATTTTTACCATGCTTAAATACACCGGCATCGGTACCAAATGCAATTGGCACGCCTCTTTTATATGCTTTTGAAAATGTATTCTGAATTTTAGGTCCAATTTCCCTTGCTTTTGGAACCACCAGTTCGGGATAATAATTTTCGATCTCGGCTTTCTCTGTCACTTCTTTCCCTGCAGTAATGGTTGGCACTAAATAAGCTCCCTTTTCTTTCATGAGATCCATCGTTGCTTCACTCATTAAAGTACCATGCTCAATAGTTGTTACACCAGCCTTAACTGCTCTTTGCATCCCGTCATCTCCATGGGCATGAGCCGCAACATGAAATCCATAATCTTTTGCTGTTCTTACAATCTCCTCGATCTCTTCATCAAAAAACTGCGGATTGGAACTACTTTTCGCTACACTTAAAACACCTCCGGTTGCGGTAATTTTTATAAGGTCTGCCCCATTTTTGTAACGTTGCCTAACAGCTTTACGAGCATCTTCAACGCTATTCACCACTCCTTCTTTTGGACCCGGATCCCCAATCATATTATTATTCATTCCATTAGTAGGGTCAGCATGTCCACCAGTTGTTGCTAAAGATTTACCTGCGGTAAAAATTCTTGGACCAGGGATATTTCCTTTATTAATAGCATCTCGTAGTGCGATATTTACACCAGACCCTCCCAGATCTCTAACACTGGTAAAACCGGCCATTAATGTTTTTTTAGCAAAGCTTACTGAGCTAAAAGCATCATCAGCCGGATTATTTGTAAACCTTTGCAGGTATTTACTGGGATTTGTTTCACTCTCCAAATGTACATGCATATCTGTAAGTCCCGGTAATACCGTTTTACTCTTTAGATCAATTAAACTATCTGTGGTAGAAGGCGGATCTACAAATCCTTTCTCTACACTTTTAATCTTATTTCCTGAAACGATGATGGTTTGATCATTGAGAACTTTTCCGTTCCTTGTGTCTACCAGTTTTCCTGCATGAATATAAGTATCCTGAGCAGAAAGATGTACCGTAAATATTAAGGTTGCAACAATAGTAAAAAGTCTTTTCATAAATTTCAAATAAATAGTGGTTAAGGTTTCAGCAATATACAGAAATTACGTCTCATCGTTTTTAGCTTGTCGTTAAAACAAAAAACCCGGCAGGTAGCCGGATTTTTTCACGTCAAAGTATATAGAATCAGTTTAAAAATTCAAGAATGGTATCGGTGATATATTTTATTTGATCATCTTCTATTTCTGTGTGCATTGGTAATGAAATTACCTCTTTCACTAACTGATTGGTAACCGTAAAATCTTCTTCCTTATACCGCTCATCCAGATATGCTTTCTGACGATGTAATGGAATTGGATAATAGATCCCAAAAGGAATTCCTTTTTCCTGAAGGTATTTGGCAAGTGCATCCCTTTTATCATTTTTGATCTTCAATGTATATTGATGGTATACATGTGTATCACAATCGCCAGTTCTCACCGGAGTTTCTATATTTACATTTCCATGAAATGCATTCGAATATTTTAAAGCTGCTTCCTTCCTGGCTTCATTATATATATCCAACTTTTTAAGTTTTGCCCTTAAAACGGCAGCCTGAAAACTATCCAGTCTGGAATTCACTCCAACAACATCATGGTGATAACGTTCATACATGCCGTGATTCACAATTCCTCTAATGGTATGTGCCAGCTCATCATTATTGGTGAAGATAGCACCCCCATCACCATAACAACCTAAATTTTTAGACGGAAAAAATGAAGTGGCAGCAACATCTCCAATCGTTCCGGCCTTTTGAATTTTTCCATTTTTAGAATGAAAATCGGCACCTATAGCCTGAGCATTGTCTTCAATCACATACAAATTATGCTCTTTAGCGATCTCCATAATAGCATCCATATCGGCTGTTTGACCAAATAAATGAACAGGAACAATAGCTTTGGTATTGGGTGTTATTGCTTTTTTGATCTCTTCAGGATCAATATTGAAGGTTTGGGGATCTACATCAACAAGCACAGGCGTTAATTGAAGTAACGCTATGACTTCAACGGTAGCTGCAAAGGTGAAATCGGCAGTGATCACTTCATCTCCCGGTTTTAAACCCAGTCCCATCATAGCGATTTGAAGGGCATCAGTTCCGTTAGCACAGGGAATTACGTGCTTTACATCTAAATAATCTTCCAGTTCTTTCTGGAAAGCATGAACATGAGGACCATTTATAAAGGAAGTTTCCTCCAGTATTTCCTGCATTCCTTTATTTACTTCATCTTTTATACCTTCATATTGACCCTTAAGGTCAACCATTTGAATCTTTTTCATCTACAATATTTTTCAGGATTACGAAAATACGAAATATAGCCCCTTCTGGCAATCCATTTAATGGGAAAGGCCTATTTTAGCAACCTTAAGTTTTTAGTGTGCATAGAATATACAACGTATTGGTGAAACTAAGCGGAGTCGTTCTTAAATCGGCAGGAAATTTCAGTCCTAAACTAAAAGAATTTATAGAGGGCCGGGAGGATCTTTTTCCCAAATTGATAAAGAACATAGACCAATCTAAGGAGCACATCTGGATACATGCAGCTTCTCTCGGGGAATTCGAAATGGCCGTTCCGGTCTTAAAAATGCTGAAAGAGAAATATCCCGAAACGAAAACTGTGGTTAGTTTTTTTTCACCATCTGGTTATAAGAATAAAAAGAAACATCCATTAGTAGACCATTTTACCTATCTCCCACTGGACACCCCGGAAAATGCCGAAAAATTTATAGATATACTTCAGCCAAAAATGGCATTTTTCATCAAATATGATTTCTGGCCTAATTTCCTGAATAAATTAAAAGAGAGACAAATTAGAACCTTTCTGGTTTCCGGAGTTTTTAGAAAGGACCAGACTTTCTTTAAACCTTATGGAAAATGGATGGTTCCATCTTTAAAAGCTTTTGAGCATTTTTTCGTTCAGAATGAAGAATCTAAAGAGCTATTGAATTCTATTGGTTTTAATAATGCAAGCATAGGTGGCGATACCAGATTTGATCGTGTTGCTGCGCAAATAGAAACTGATAATAGAATTGATTTCATTGAAGAATTTAAACAGAACAGTCTACTTGTGGTTTGTGGCAGTACCTGGCCTGAAGACGAAAGATTAATTACCAGTTTCATAAATAATTCTTCAAATATCAAATTCATCATTGCTCCGCATGAGATCAAACCAGAAAAAATCAGAAAATTTGAAGCCCTATTAAAAATACCGAGTATAAAATATTCTGAAAAGGAAGCTAAAGGTCTCAAAGATCATTCAGTATTCATTCTGGATACTATTGGGTTACTGGGAAGAGCCTATAGTTATGCTGATATTGCCTACGTTGGCGGAGCTGCAGGAACTACGGGACTCCATAATATTCTGGAACCTGCAACCTTTGGAATTCCGATCATTATAGGGGAAAATTTTGATAGATTCCTTGAAGCTGAGCGATTAAGACAGCTGGCTGGACTATTTTCTGTTAAAAATTCTGATGAGTTTTCAGCTATTATGACCAGGCTTTGTTCAAATACTGAATTTAGGGAAAAGACCGGAATGATAGCTGGTCACTTCATTAACAGTAATACCGGTGCCACTCGTATTCTGCAGAAATATCTTTAAACGAGTCTTAAAAAGACCTTAACATTCTTTGCTAAAAAAAAGTAAAATATAGTTTTACAATTGGTTTAAATTGTAATTTCGATTTAAAATAACCAAATAAACTATTGAACCATGAAACGTTTATCAATTTTAGCCAGTGGGCTATTACTGTTCTCTTCGGTACTTATTTCTTGTAGAGACACCACAGAGAAAGAAACGATTGTAAGAGAGGTTGAAGTAGAGAAAAAAGTACAAACCCCTGAAGAAGCAGAAGAAAGAGAGGGGATTCTTGAAAGAACTGCTAAAAAAGTAGATAAAGAAGTAAATAAAGAGATTGACGAAGAAATAGAAAAAATAGGCGACGATAATTAGATTTTAGCCTTCGCAGTTATAACTGCACATTTACATTAATATAATAACTAACTCCAAAAACTTAAAAAGATGAAAAAACCAATAGTAATGTTCGCTTTAATGCTCTCTATGGGAGTTTTCTTTACTTCATGTAGAGACACAGCAAAAGAGAATGAAACAGATGACATGGAAATGTCTGATGATATGGATGATGTATCTGACGATATGGATGACATGAATGATGACAATAACAGTGTTGGAAACGATATTGAGCAAGCCGCTGATGACGCAGGTGACGCCGTAAAGAATGCTGCTAATGAAACTGGCGATGCCGTGAAAAATGCAGCTAATGAAGTTGAAGACGAAGTAGAAGGTAATGACGACTACTAATCGTTCTTAGTTAAAAATTTAAAGCCCTTTCAATTGAAAGGGCTTTTTTATTATTGCTTAAAAGATTTTAATTCTCTCCTAAGTTCATTCATAGATTGCTGTAACTCCTGAAATAACCCACTATTAGATGGGTTATCCAGATTAAAAGTAAGTTTAGAATTTACCTGCCATATCTCCTGTATATCATGAACATTGATCTCCAAGGAAAGATATTCTTCATTCAGGGAAATCAACAAGACCTTGGTGGGATCTGGCATTTTTTGAAGCTTCTTCACCAGTACTGAATCATACATTACGATAACATAAACCCTGTTATTACTAGCCTCTTCTATACTGGAAACGGCTTTTCCCATCACCCATTCTCCCGGCCTGTAATCTGGCAACATACTATCTCCCTCAATTTGAAAACCTCTGTAAGTCGCATTCCGGAATTCCGGAAGAGGAATATCAAAGGCCGGTAATTGATTATACCATTCAACATCCTGAACATTATGAGGATAGCCTGCTGCTGCCTTTTGATTTACAAGAACAATATTTTCATTATCGGCATTATCTACGGTCACCACTTTAGGGCTTACATCTCCTTTAGAAATTTTCAGGTACTTCTGCCCGCTTTCTCCAAATAACCACAGAGGATTAATTGCAAATTGACGAAGCAATTCTGCAACTACTTTACCAGACAGCTTGGTTCTTCCACGTTCTATATCTGCAGTGGAATTTTTTATACCGATTAAACTGGCAAATTCAGACTGTGTAAAATTGTTCTCTTCACGTACTTCTTTAAAGTGCTTGATCTCTATAGATCCAGGTGTGCCCATAATTGATTTATTAGGAAGAATTCCAAAATTTAATCAAAAATATTGGATTTAATCCTATTTTACCAGAAAAGCTCAAGATTTTTTAAATATTGCTGTACTTATCTTTAAAGGCAAGTAAGCGTAATGCATTAAGAACCACCACAATGGTAGACCCTTCATGAAACACAACAGCGATCCCAATATTGGCCCATCCAAAAATTGTTGCAGGTAATAGCAGGGCTACCACACCAAGACTAATCCATAAATTCTGTTTCACGATTTGCTGTGCCTTTCTACTCAGGGCTATTGCAAAAGGAAGGATTTCCAGCTTATCTGCCATTAGAGCAACATCTGCAGTCTCCAGGGCCACATCACTGCCGGCAGCACCCATTGCAATTCCAACCGTACTATTTGCCATTGCCGGAGCATCATTTACTCCATCCCCTACCATTGCGATCTTTGATTCTTCCTTTTCAAGTTTTTTAATACGCTCTACCTTTTCTTCTGGCAGTAAATTTCCATAGGCATCGGTTAATCCTATTTCAGAAGCAACGGCATTGGCAACTTCCTGGTTATCTCCTGTGAGCATGACCATTTTTCGAATACCTATCTTTTTAAGTTTCGACAGGGTAGGTTTGGCAGATTTTCTTGGAGTATCCATCAAAGCCAGAATCCCGCTGAATTCATTATTATTCTGAACAAGCATTACCGTTTTACCTTCTTTCTCAAGGACTTTTATTTTTTGTTGTATCTCTAGAGGAACTTCAGAAATTTCTTCATATAACTCCAAATTTCCTATACGAATCGTTTCGCCATTGACCATCCCTTTAATTCCTTTACCCTGAATTGCTTCAGAATTTGAAACTTCAGGAAGTCCGTTAAGTATTGTAATTTTAGCTTTCCCATCCCGAACTACAGCTTTGGCTAAAGGGTGATTACTGGAACTTTCCAGTGCAACTACTTTCTGAAGAAACTCATCATTGGAGAGACCATTTAAAAGAACAACATCGGTCATTTCTGGTTTTCCCTCGGTTAGCGTTCCTGTTTTATCAAAAGCCAGAGCCCGTAGAGTTCCCAGGTCTTCTAATGGCTTCCCTCCTTTTATTAGCACGCCTCCCTTCGCTGCTCTGGCAATTCCGCTTAATACCGCTGAGGGGGTTGAAATAGCCAATGCACAGGGACTAGCAGCTACCAGCGCTGCCATAGAACGATAAAAACTATCCTGCCACGTTTCGTCTACTATAAGAAAGGCAAAATTCAAAAGTATGATCAATATAAGCACTCCCGGCACATAAAATTTCTCAAACTTATCGGTTAAGAGTTGCGTTGGTGATTTCTTTTCCTGCGCTTCCTGAACCATTGTAATAAGCCTGTTCAAAGTTGAATCCTGAGATTCCTTTATTACCTTTATCTCTATGCTGCTGTTCCCATTAATAGTCCCCGCATACACTCTACTTCTTTCAGGAATTTCTTCAAAAGATGTGAATTCGATATTATTATCCCTGATTGGTTCTTTATCTACCGGAATACTTTCTCCTGTAATGGGTGCCTGGTTAATACTCGTGCTTCCATTAATAAGAACCCCATCAGCACTTACAGTAGAATTTGGCCTGATCCTTATCAAATCTCCGATCTTTAATTTCCCAATATTTACTTCAACAAAATCATCCCCTTCTTTTCTTAATGCGACCTTTGGAGAGAGATTAGTAAGAGATTCAATAGATTTTCTAGCTTTCGCCATTGCAAGATGTTCCAGTGCATGCCCCAGGCTAAATAGAAAAAGCAACAAGGCTCCTTCAGCCCATTTATCTAAAAGAGCCGCGCCTACCGCAGCTATCAGCATTAGAAAATCTATCTGAAATTTCCCTTTAGAAATTTCCTGGACAGCCTCCTTTAATGTATAGTAACCTCCAAAGCCATAAGAGATCAAATAAGGAATAAGAATGTATATAAAGTTGAATTCACTGAAGTTATCCAGCAAAAAACCTGTTAATAAGAATACTCCACTGGAAATTGCAAGGATAAGTTCTGTTTTATCTCCAAATATTCCATCATTATGAGGTTCACAACACCCATGATTATGTCCAGACATCAAGCTTTATTTTTAAACTAATTAGTTTTCAGACCTATCTGAAATTAAGAGCTAAGTTAAGTGGAAATTAATGCAACTTAAGTGCATTAATCAGTACTGCATTTATCGCAGGAACCTTTTAAAACAAGGTTCATATCCTGAGTAACAAAACCCTTTGGCAAACTAATATGCGGGATTTTATGATCGGTAAGACAAATTGTTTCATTGCAATTTGTGCAGTGAAAGTGAAGATGGAGATCTTGAGAGCCGCCTGTACCTTGTTCAGGTTCGTCCAAAGCATATTTAGCAACACCCGTACCATCATCAATTTGATGTACGAGCCCGTGCTTTTCAAAAGTTTTAATAGTGCGATAGAGGGTAGTACGTTCAGATTTATCAAAACCCGATTCTATATCATTCAGAGTTACGGCAACATTTCTTTCATTTAGAAATTTGTACATAAGAAGTCGTATAGCCGTAGGACGTATATGATGATCCTGTAAAACCTGCTCTATTTTATTCATAATAACCAGAAGTTAGACAAAGTTAGGATGAATTTATTTAAAATTAAGCGGCTACCAAGGTGGATGACGGTTTAGTGAAATTTAAAAACCTCAAAAAGATTAATTACAACAACTACATATATTAACTTTAGAAAGCTGAAGTTTTACTATTGCAGAACTAGTTGCAAGGTTTCCATTGGGGAAAATCCCCAGATAAACTCTGTTCAATACATCTGGCAGGCTTTTGCAGTCATCAGCATGGATCATAATGACACCGTGTATATCGGGACTCTTTCCTGAATAATAAAATTTCATGCCGCAATTTATAATATCGCCCAACTAGGAAATACGGTATTTCAGTAATATTTTAATCTATTTAATATCTACACATTATTTTATTGCAGTAATGATTTCTCTACAAATAAGAACGGTCGTCTATTCACAGACGACCGTTCTTATTTACGTTAATGCCAATCTAGCTATCTATTAATATCGCTTCGTCAATTCTCGCTACAAGATCATTCCAATGATATTTAGTAAGAGAATGATTTCCGCGATTTTTTAACCTGTTAAGGTCTCTTTTAAGCTGATTTAATTCACCTCTCATAAGCGCCATAATATCAGATTTAAGAACTTCATCATTTTCACGACTTTCAAGTTGTTTTACATAAGAAGCGGCCACATCTACAAAAGATCGCTGTAAATTTCTGCGATAAGCATCTGTTTTACGAGTACTATATAACTCGCTGAAAATGTTTTCACGAAGATCGTCAAGCATTTCTATCGTGGTATAAACAGACTTCTCTGCGGTTTCTTCATTAGCGATCATCCTTTTTAGCCGGTCTTTTTCCAGTAAATTTTCCAATGCGCGGGTTTGCAACGACTGAATTCTTTCTCTCGCTTTTGAAATCTCAATTCTACTTAAAAGTTCCTGATCCAGCATCCAGGAAGGCGTACTAAAAGCTTCATTATTCAGAAACTTTACTGCTTTCTTCTGAATTTCTGCAGGCACCGGTTCATACACCGCCCCAGACTGATCTGAAGTCTTACGAGTTTCATACACTCCTCCAACATTAGTGATGACGTGAGAAATATAACCTCTCCACATATAACTTAGCTCACGGTAAACCTCCTCAAGGTCATCGTAAGCATATCCATCTTTTGATGTCCACTCGATAAGATTGGGCACCGCCTTTTTAAGGTTTGCAATTCCATACTCACTCGCCTTCACCTGATCATCACCTAAACTTTCTCTTTGTGACTGGGGATCTGCTCCAGAATATCCATTTCCAAATTCATAGACAGGATCACCTGCTTTATCCAGAATCCATTTATCTAACGTAGATTTTTCTTCCTGTGCAGAAGCTGCCTCCGGTAGAAACCTGTAGCCCCAGTTAATTGCATAAAGATCATAAGGGCCCATCATCCTTATGTATCTTACGTCTTCATCTCCAGGCTGCGCTACATAATTTACCCGCGCATAATCCATAATAGAAGGAGTGAGGCCATATTTCTGAGTAAATTCAGCCGATCTTAATGAATCTGTAGGATAAGCTGAACTGGCTTTCATATTGTGAGGAAGTCCCAGGGCATGTCCCACCTCATGAGCTATGACCATTCGCATCATCTCTCCTATTTCCTTTTCAGGAGTATTCAGAGTCCTGGCATTCTTATTTTGAGCCCCGGCCTCAATCATAAAACGGTTTCTGTAAGATCTAAGGTGGTTGTGATACCAAATAATATCACTTTCAATAATCTCTCCGGTACGAGGATCTGTAACCGATGGCCCCACTGCATTTCTGGTAGTACTGGCAACATATCTCACTACCGAATATCTTACATCCTCCGGGCTGAATTCGGGATCTTCTTCTTTGGTGGGTGGATCCTTGGCAATAATTGCATTTTTGAAGCCTGCTTTCTCAAACGCCACATTCCAGTCTTCAATCCCTTTCTTAAAATAAGGTCGCCATTTTTTTGGGGTAGCGGGATCAAGATAATATACAATTGGATCTTCAGGCTCTACAAGCTCCCCTCTCTTATATGCTTCTATATCTTTTGGAACCAGCTTCCAGCGACGAATGATCTCATAATCATCTGCCTTCAATTCATCTGAATCATAATTATATTTATCAATACTAAACCAGCCTACCCTATAATCGGCCAGTCTTGGCTGCATCTTATTTTCAGGCAACAAGATCATCGATTGATTTAATAGCATGGAAATCGTACCTGCCTGATCTCGTTCTGGCGGAGTTTCAGCTTCATAAGTCATCACATGCTTTATCTCAATATTTTTCGGGTAGGAATTAGCAGATTCAATATAAGATCTATTCTTATCAAGTTTTTTCACCTTGTACCTTTTCCGAAGATTTGCTGAAACGCCATTAATTGCATCTACTTCCTCTTCAAATAAAGCTCCTGCATCAATCACCACGCTGGTGGAGTCCTTGCTCCAGGCCTGTATTTTGGAACTGAATAAAATTGGAAAAAAATTATTCGCCTGAACAGATTGATAGATAGGTGATTCTTCATCACTTTGGTTTTCAAAACTGATCACCTTCATATCTATGTTTCCATTTCGCTTTACCCATCGTACAACCTGCTCATTTACTTTAGAGCCGGCATTCATATAACCTCCGCCAAAGCCTGAGGGTACACCGGCAATACGGCTAACCAGCAACATATCTTTCTCCAGCAGCTCCATTGGAATTTCGAAATACAATTTATCATCTACGAAATGAGTAGTAAATAGACCTTCATCACTTTGGGCCTCACTGGTAATAACTTTGGAATATTCTTTTAAATCTGATTCCTTTTTTTCAGGTTTTGGTGTCGATTCAGGGATTTGAGAAGTCTTGCAACCGACACTAAAAACTGCAAGCGTTCCCATTAGGAGTATCTTCTTGATCATAAAAATAAATTTGCTTCCGAAGATAAGCAAAGCCTGAGAATACTGAAAATTAGATAATATAGGTGACTCTGGGAAATTACAAAAAACAAAAAAACCCTCAAAATCAAATGATTAAGAGGGTCTTTGGTACTCGGGACGGGACTTGAATACCTCTATTTTTAACATTTACGCACCACAACAAAAATAGATAGAAAGGCTTATAAATTCTATCATTGCAAGTATAATAACACTTTAACGAAAATAGAATAAAATAGAAACAAATTGAACTAATAAGAATTACTGCGTACAAATGAGCGTACAATTTTATATATTTACAATGTTCAAATGTATTTATTATGGCAACCATTTATTTTTTATACCGATCTACGCGAAAAACAGCACCTTTAACCGTTCGGCTTCAAGACCACGACCAAAAAGGCAAAAAATTCCAATTTCAGGCAAAAACGCAATTTGAAGTTTCAAAAGTTTATTGGGAACAAACCCGGCATAAAAAAAGAAATGTAAGTGCAACCGATAAAAAAGAAATTTCCGAAGTCAATAAGGAACTATCTAAAATTGAAAACTACCTAATTGGGAAATTCAAAGAAGAAAAGCCAGAACCCAACCAAAAAGACTGGTTAAAAGAAACAATTTACACTTTCTACAACCCTCAAAAAGACGAACAGAAGAGCGATCTTATAATAGATTGTATTCAGCACGTTATAGATACGGCAGGAACCCGCGAAAATTCTAGAGGTGGTTTAGGATTATCAAAGAGCCGGGAAAAATCATATAGCAACCTCCTAAACGTATTTAAAAAGTTTCAAGGCAATAAGAAATATAAAATTAAAGATGTAGATATAAACTTTGGCAAAAGGTTTCTAAACTGGCTATTAAACGAACAGAACTACTCAGAAGGTTATGCACGAAAAAAGATTGACGATCTTAAATCTGTTTGTGCAGATGCTGAGGTAAATGGAATTGAAACCAGTCCACAACTAAAAAAGGTGAAAGGCGGAAAAACTACAAATGATTATATTATCTATTTAAGCCCCTCAGAACTTAGAAAGATAGAAAAAACTAAGTTAGTTAGCGAAGCACTGCAAAACGTTCGTAAATGGCTTTTATTAGGCTGTAATATTGGGCAAAGAGGTGGTGATCTTTTAAATATTACTCAGGAAAATTTTATTGTTAGGAATGGTTTAGAGTTAATCGAACTCAAACAACAAAAAACAGGAAAAAATGTTACTATTCCAGTCCTACCCAAAACCAAAGAAATTTTAAAAAAAGGATTACCCTATAAAATTGCAATTCAAAATTTTAATAATGGTTTAAAGGAATTGTGCAAGATTGCTGAAATAAATGAATACATACCAGGCGCAAAGATTGCTATGGTAAATGAAAAGGGGGAAGAATTGCCTAAAAACGAAAACGGCAAATATATAGGCAAAGGAAAAAAGAGAAAGATCACAGGGGAATTTCCTAAACACGAATTAATTACTTCACACGTTTGCAGGCGATCATTTGCAACCAATCAATACGGCATATTACCAACTCCTTTAATAATGCAGACAACCGCCCACAGCACGGAAAAACAGTTTTACGGCTATATAGGTAAATCTTCTATGGACTATGCTCAACAAATTGCAGATTTCTACGCAAAACAAAACGCCAAAGAGAAAAAGGAACCTCATCTAAATGTAATTAAAAATGCTTCAAATGAATAAGCAGGTTATCATTGCAATTATTTCATTAGTTTAGTAACGGCAACGTATAATAATTGTTCAAATGAAACTTGAAAGTTTTAAAGATATATATGAAGAAGAATACTATCCCTTTATCGAAGAAATATTCACAAATAAAGACTATTATCTTATTCGTAAAAATGCAGATAATTTATTGCAATATGAAGAACAAGAATTTGCGATTAATTTAGATTATGCTATTGGTGTTTCAGATTTATTTCCTGGGCAAATAAACGATCCAATAACCGGCGAAAAATTGGAAGATGCTACTGAATTTATCTTCTTAAATTACTTGGAATTGAAAATCACAAGGATTCATTGTATTTTGGAAGATTATATGGAGCATTGTGATAATGTCGGCAAAGAATTCCCACAAAATTTAGAAGAATATCATGAGGGAAATATGTTTAAAGGTCAACATGTCCACCTGAAACTAAAAAGAGCAACCTCAGCAAAAGAAATAAACAGCCTAAAAAAAAGCATCAACATTCTTCAAAAACCAATTAGAAAAACCGCCAAAGCCACGATTGAGGGTAAAACCTTAAATAATAGCGAAAGATTTAAAATAATTAACCAGTCTTTAGGGCTATGGGAGTTGATAGATAGAAAAGAGATATCTCAATTAAAAAAATACAAATTACTAGCATTAACTTTGGGTATAAATGAAGATAATGCCAGAAAATTAGTTTTGAACAACTATGACAGTAAGGATCGACCGAATTTAATAGAAAAGTATTTGAAACAATTGCAATAGATTGAAAAAGGGTAAAAACAGTTTTACCCAATCTTTACCCACACTACCCTCTTATAATATCATTGTACTGTATTAATCCCTTAAACAGTTTTCAATGAGCAATGTAACTCAACTCCACAACACGACCCCTGAGAAACTTCAGGAATCAATTTTAAACGGCATACAAGCCCAATTAAACGACTTAAAGAAGTCTTACCAACCCAAAGAGCCAGAAGAATATTTGACGCGTGCTGAGGTCTCAAAACTACTTAAAGTAGATATTTCTACTGTTCACAACTGGACTAAAGCCGGTAAATTACAAAGGCATGGACTTGGTAAAAGAGTCTATTATAAAAGATCTGAAATAGAGAAAGCAATTATTCAACTTTAAAAATTTCAGATATGGCAACGCAAAACATTCCTACTCCAGTAATTCACACTTACAAAGAAATAAACGCGGGAAAATACGCAAGTGTAAAGCATTATGAACTCGATGAGGTTATTAATGGCAAATCTTTACTATCTGAAAAAATCAATATTCAGAAAGACCGCAAATATGCTCGATCTATGCCAGACTACTGGTTAAAGATTAGGAACGGCAACAAATGGAGCAAACCCCTGACTGGTTTCTTTCCTACTGATTTTAAAGGTATTTATTTTGGTGACATATATTATAAAAAGCATCTAGTATTAGCCGAGTTTTTAAACAACGGCAAAGAGGTTAAAATTTATTATTACCAAAATTATTACACTAGACAACTTCAATATTTAGCACCTGTAACAGTTAGTTAGTATTTAGCAATAAAAAGAGGGGCGCATAACCCCTCTAATATTGTTCAAATGCTGAGTACACTGGCAACGCGTACCCCCTTTACAAATATAAGTAAATACTTTGATTGACTATACTAAAATAAGGCTTTTAGGCATAAATCCTACAAGCATATTAGATAATAATTGTTTTGAGTTTAAAACTGTTGTTTTCAGGAATGGAGGGCAAATTCATAAACACGTAGCAGAATATCATTTTTGCAAAATTACAGTATATGAATATGGATTAATCCTATTTACTGGGAGTATTCACAAAATGTTCAATTCAATTAAAGGAATAAATGCACCGAATTACAATCCAAAAAGTAAAGAACAATACAAAGGTTTTAACGGTAATCAATTTACCCTTTCAAATATTATTTATGTTAGAGATCATTTAAGAAGATTATTTAAATGCGAGTCCAATCAAATGGTTTTTCAAAATATAGAATTTGGAATCAATACCACACCAATGATTGATCAATTATCCTTTTTGCCAGGATTGCTTTATCATAAAGGAAAAAGGTTTGAAAGTAAATTTAATGGTAATTTCTACTACTGTGAACATCAACAATATAGAATTAAGATTTACAACAAGTCAGAGCAGTATGGAATGCTAACACCTACAACTAGAATAGAGATGAGCCTGAAAAAATCAAATAAGATTAACAAACTAGGTATTTACACATTTGCAGACATTAATATAAAAACCCTAGAAAATGCCAAAATTGAACTTTTAAGGCAGTTTGATGAAGTGGTTTATTACGATTATACAATAAGAAAATGTGGCATTTCTAAACCTCTTCAAATTCGCCTAAATAAATACGCAAATCTACAATTTTGGCTTAAAGATTTAAAACCTCATCATAGAGATAGGCATAAGAAGAAACTCCAGGAAACAATAATTAAGTATTCAGAAAATCTTAAAGCCAAATTTACAATTGATATTTTAAAAAAGTGTGTAACTATTAACCGCTTAGAAAGTACTGAAATGTGTAACCATTAACTAATCTATATACTGTTAATCATTACACACTTATCTAGTAGATATTTAAAATTGTATTTAGGATCTTTTTTTCCTCCGCAAAGGAAGGGGATTTTCCCCCTTTTCAAATATATGGTTATTTTAAAATACTAATATTCTGTATCTTAGGTTTTGTAATTAATAGATATTTAGAATGAAGAAAATTTTATTAGTTCTGGCTCTGGCCCTATTTTCTTTAAATGGAACCTCACAAGAAGTGTTCAAAAAATCCTTTTGGATACCTGAAAAAATATCGTTTGAAGACGGAAAGACAATATTACTTATGGAAACTAACTATTGGACTAAAAGCCAAATAGATTCCTTAGCAAATTCTTCAGACAAAGAGATTAAGAAGATTTACGAGAAAAAATTAAAAGAGATTCAAAAGTCCTATCCAATGGGTAAAAAAATTAATTTTTATAAAAAGGATAGTTCATTAAAAACTGAGATAACAATTAAAACCGAAACTTCTATAGATAATGTTTTTTTTGAAGATCTTCTTTTTAAAATGGAAACTCCATATGTTGGTCCAGGATTTGACAGAGGAAATTTAAAAATGAAAGAAGAAAAGGTATATGTGAATCCTTACTTAATAATGGAAAAGGAAATTTCAAGACAGGAAGAAAGAATTTCAAAGTCGATAGATATTGATGAAATAAATCAACTTCTTGAAAAGAATGATTCAATAAGTAATAGTTCCGAAGAGGAAAGTAATTATACGCGCAAGACTTACTATTATGAATTGAAGAATAGGCAATCAATAAAAATTCCTTTCTCTGAATTATTCATTTCTGCAGTTACACTACCTATTAAATATAGGTTTGGAAGCGAAAATGGCGATATTGAAGAGGATTTTGCAAGTGATATTAATGTAAATGTTCTTTTTGGTTTTTCATTAGGAAGAAAAAAATTCATGTATCGGAAAAATGTTGACAATTTAGAAAGAGAAACAAAGTGGCTAATGGGATTATTTATAGGTACTTCTTCAATTGAATTTAATACTAACAATACGTTACCTTCACTAGATGCTAATGAAACTTTCAGAAAGGGAGTATTAAGTTATGGCTTTGGTACTGGTATATCTATTGGAAAGTTTCAAGGTACAGTTTTTGGCGGATGGGATAATGCTGTAGGAAACCAAAGTGATTTATGGAACTACGACAATAAGTTCTGGATTGGACTAGGGTTGGGATTTGAAATTATTGATTAATCATAGATAAAATCGCGCGACGTTGCAACTAAATCAATTTAACTGAATTAAAGATGAGTTTTCTTACACTATAAAAAAGGTTGTTTTTCACACGATAAAAAAGAGTTTTCGGAAACCAAAAAAAGGGAAGATATAATTAACAAGCCTCTTCTAATTTAGCAGAATATTCTTTTTGCATTTGTCTTCTTTCAAAGTCGGTTAAATCCTGCTTAAACCACTCTTCATATTGAGCGTCAAGTTCCGCTTTGTTATACCTACAATTGTCATCTTCAGCACTACAGGAAACCAGGGCGAAAACACCTAAAATTAATATTACATTTTTCATTGTGATTAGTTTAGAAATACTAAAATAGAGTTATTTATAAAATTATACGGTTAAACCTAAAAAATTTGATTAATCAAACGTTTTCAAATATTTCCCTATCTGTTCGCGCGTAAAAATTTACAAATACTAGAAACCGAACGAATCGAACTACTTAAAAGAGCGTTATTACTTAACCTGTATTTAAAGAACCTGAAAAAACCTGAGATTATAATTTGTCAAAACTTGACTTTGAAACTTAACAAAACTTCACTTTTCACCTCTGGATATTAAGAATCATATTTATAAAAATTAGTTAGGCTAGGCAAAAAAACTATTACAAATGAGATTATTTAGAACAATTAAGTATTTAAAAATATTTTAATCTTCAAAATTAAAATTTCCATTATCCCTTATGCAAAAGTCATTTTCTTAATGTATTTTAAAAGTAAAATTCATTATTATGGATGCAAAACAAAAATACAGAATCAAAGATGTAGAAAGGTTATCGATGATTTTAAAGGTTAATCAAGATGAAGCCTTTGAAATGTGGGAAAACTTTAGCAGTAAAAATGGCGGTGCAGATTGGTTATTATTACCTAAAGAGGATCTGGAAATAATAAATTGGTTAAAAGACTCAAGATTTGATAAAGGATAAAATTTATATCGGAGAAGAAATAAAAGAACACATTCCTAAAAGAGCAATTGAAAATTTAATCATTGCCTTTAAAGATCTTAACCTATCCTATGAAAATGATATAAAACATTGCAGGATGGAGGTTACGCCTAAAGGAACATGTTGGATAACCGATACAAGAAGTAAAACGAACTTTTATAAAGGAAAACTAATTGGCACCTTTAAAACTGATGGGGCAGGTTTTTATTTTTCTAAAATTGAAAGAAATATCGAACTAGCAAAGAAAAGAAAAAAGATTCGGTCAGATTTTTTTAAAATTCCTAGGAAAGCAGGAGAACTATATGAATTAGATAGACTACTATCTGAAATTTAATTATCATGTGCTACCAGAAATCACTTAATCAATTTCAAGATAATTTAACTAGATATATGGATAAACCTCCATACATCAATACCCATTTTGAGGCATATAACATGAATGATGGTTTTACACATGATAATATATATATTATTCCTATGGAAGAACCTGGAAATTGGTTTTCGGCATCTTGGGGATTAGTACCTGATTGGTTTAGAGGGGAAAGAGAAGAATTCTATAATAACAGAAAATACAATACTCTGAATGCAAGAGATGATAAAGTTTATGAATCAAACTCCTACAGAAATGCTATTAAAGAAAGAAGGTGTTTAATATTTTGTGATGGATTTTTTGAACCTCATCATTATAATAGTGAATCTCAACCCTACTTCTGTTATTTGAATGAGAGTGACAATTATAAAAATAGATCAATTTTTATGTTTGCTGGTATTTACTCTAAGGACAATAATGATAATTATTCTGCAAGTTTAATAACTACAGATGCAAACCTATTATTCGAAAAAATTCATAATAAGGCAAAAAGAATGCCTTTAGTTTTAGACAGGAAATATGAAAATGATTGGATAAACCAAAATCAAAGTGATTCAATTATCAAGGGGATAATGCAAGAAGGATTTACACAAAAAACTTTTACAGGTCATCCGGTAATGAATTATCGGAAAAAAGTAAATCAAGAAAAGAAATATACTGATGAAGTTATTGAACCTGTTGAACCTATAGAAGCCGGATTAATTTAGAAATATGAAACATTTTTTACCTATTTCGATATTTCTAATCTGTTTTAATTCCTAACCTCAAATTATACAATTTAGACAGTAAAAAAAGATTTTCCGACCATTACGCGCGTATACGATTAGAACTATTTAGAGTTAATTAAGACAAAGTAAGGTTTTATGGAGGTCACTACGCGCGTGCAAGAAAACTAACATCTAAAAACTTCATTGGTATCTGTTCGCGTGTTATAGCAACTTATCTAACATTATTATCGTTGAAATTCTCTTTTCAACTATTGGATAAGTATATAAATTACTACTGAAATTGAAACAGACAATAGTATTAGACCAAAGCGAGCGTATTGCATTGCCTTATCAGTTTTATCCTCTGAAAATAGTGTATTTATAAACGTACTTAAGAATATCCAGTCGAAAATAGTCAAGGCTCGACCTAAAATTTTCATTGATACACTCTCCCCTACGAACAATCTAAATGGATCAAAGAATAATACGATCAAAAAGAAGAATGCAAATAATGGAAAGAAAGCAACTTTATTCTTATTTGGCTCCAGCGGATAGAACTTCAAATTAATATTAACAATTCGCTCGTTCTGAAAAATCATTAAATCACCTGGAATTTCCACAAACTTTTTGCGGGATTCACTATACCTTTGTACACTGGTTAAATAAACATTTTCAAGGTCTCCAGTATTGCGATTAATAGTATGTTGCCTTAGAAATCCTTTGTACAAATTTGTAGTCGCATCACTAGTCTGAATGAGAATATCAGCAACGGTCAAACCAACCTTTTTTATTTCAATATCCTTAAAATCTTTAAATCCAGAAATTTCGCCTCGAAAATAATAGTGCCAATGATTTTTAAATCTAAGTATTGAAATCTTCCTATCTAATTTCCCTATACGCACAATATGATATAAGATTTGCGCTAAGCAAGCCGCATAAAACACCATAATACCCAAATACAAACCATTCAATTTCAAATTCTCAAGATCGAATAAGGTTTTTGGTAAAGTATTACTGGATAGTGCAGTGTAAACATCATTTACATTCTCAGGTTCAATTTTTATAATTGCCAATGAAAAAGTTAGAAACGTAAATAGTTGGATTAGCAATCCAGGAATTAATGCTGAGGTTACTGAGGTTATCCAATTCGAACTATTAAACTGTTTGGAAAATTCACCAACATAGTAGAATCTTCTAAATACAATTCCAGGGAAAACGACTAGTAAAAAAAGAAAAATGGAATTTAAGGCTAAATTCATAAACCTATTGAGGAACTAATTCATTTTCCTTTTCATCAAATTCAAGATTTTTTCCGTGAAGTATAATTGAAAAGTCTTTATCCTTTTTAATTTGATCCATTAAGATTTTCTTTTTTGCAGGATCTGATAAAACAACCTTAACTATGTCTCGATCAATTAATGAAGTATCTCTTCCAAACATATCTTCAAGATTTGAAGAAACCATATTTGAAATAATATTAACCACTCTTTTGAGTGATTTCATCTTACTACTAAGAATTATTGATTCGACACTCATTATTTAATACTTTAAATAAAGGTACAAATTAAAAAATAAATCTATTATAATATCAATTTGAGGTATTAAATAACTTAAAATTATCTTTTGCGTACAAATGAGCGTACAAATAAAAGTATTTAAAAACAAAAAACCCTCAATAACAGTTAGTTAAAGAGGGTTTCAGTACTCGGGACGGGACTTGAACCCGTACGGCCATAATGGCCATTGGATTTTAAGTCCAACGTGTCTACCAATTCCACCACCCGAGCGGAATATATAAATGAGCGAAAAACGGGATTCGAACCCGCGACCTCCACCTTGGCAAGGTGGCGCTCTACCAACTGAGCTATTTTCGCGATTTTTAAGAACAAACAATATTGGCGACGCCTTTATTGCGGAGGCAAATTTAAGACAAATCTTATAACAGCAAAGAATTTTTTCAGAAAAAAGTCAGGCTGATTTTGATAAATTAGTACACGCTTTGCTTAGTCATTAATAATGAGCACGAAACGTGCGCAATTAGGTTGAATTAAAAGATACAGAAACAAGTTGTTAATACTTGTTTATTGGTGATTGTTGAGATTTTTCCTTGTATTCGGAATGACTTCCTCAGCATGAGATCCTGAAACCAGTTCAGGATGACAACTATAATTTTACTGATGATAGATCATTGTTTATTGTTCTTTCCTAGCATTCGCTTGATCTCATTCAGTTTCATTAAAGCTTCCACGGGAGTTAAGGTATCAATATCAATTCCCAGTAATTCCTGTTTCAGATCTTCCAGTAAGGGATCATCCAGATTAAAGAAACTTAATTGCATCTCATCTTCAGCAGATTTTTTTAATACTGCTCCGGAATCTTCCATAGAATGGGAAGCTTCTAGTTTTGCCAGGATCTTATTAGCCCTGTGCAAAACCATCTGTGGCATTCCGGCCATCTTTGCTACATGAATACCAAAACTATGCTCGCTACCACCCGGTACCAGTTTCCGAAGAAACAGTACATTATCCTTTAGCTCCTTTACTGAAACATTAAAATTTTTGATCCTGTCAAAAGTTTCACACATTTCATTTAACTCATGATAGTGCGTGGCAAATAATGTTTTTGGTTTTGCAGGATGCTCATGTAGATATTCGCTAATTGCCCAGGCTATGGAAATTCCATCATAAGTACTGGTTCCACGACCAATTTCATCTAAAAGTACCAGACTTCTATCTGAAATATTATTCAGGATGCTGGCAGTTTCATTCATCTCTACCATAAAAGTAGATTCACCCATAGAAATATTATCGCTGGCTCCTACCCTGGTAAAAATTTTATCTACAAGGCCAATTTCAGCAGATCTTGCAGGAACAAAACTTCCCATTTGTGCCATTAACACAATAAGTGCCGTTTGTCTTAAGATCGCTGATTTACCACTCATATTAGGCCCGGTGATCATAATTACTTGTTGCTCTTCCCTATCCAGATGAAGATTATTGGTCACATAAACTTCTCCCGCGGGCAATTGCTTTTCGATCACAGGATGCCTGCCATCTTCGATATCCATTCCATACGAATCGGTGATCTCAGGTTTAGAATAATTTTCAATCTGGGCTTGCTGAGCAAAAGAACATAGACAATCCAGCCTGGCGATTAATCTCGCATTCTGCTGAACAGGATCTATATACTCCGCCATCCACGCGATCAGCTTTCCAAATATCTCCTGCTCCAATTGCTGGATCTTTTCTTCGGCCCCAAGGATCTTGGATTCATACTCTTTTAGTTCCTCAGTAATATACCTTTCAGCATTAACTAGGGTTTGCTTACGCGTCCATTCTGCAGGAACCTTATCTTTATGAGTATTACGCACTTCTATATAATACCCATAAACATTATTGTTCCCGATCTTGAGCGAAGAAATTCCCGTGGTTTCAGTCTCCCTTTTTATCATATTGTCCAGATAATCTTTCCCGGAAAAAGCGATGTCTCTAAGTTCATCAAGTTCTTTTGAAAAACCTTTGGCGATCACATTTCCCTTCTGAATATTTACCGGTGCTTCCTCGCTGATACTTTCTGAAATCTTTTCCCGAAGCAGATCACAGGAATGTAAATTATCACCAATGATCCTCAGCGCTTCATTGTCAGATTTCAAGGCCAGTTCTTTTACCGGCACAATTGCATTCATTGAATTTTTAAGCTGATTCACTTCCCGCGGACTAATTCTTTGGGTCGCTACCTTTGAAATTAGCCTCTCAAGATCGCTAATTTCACGTATCTGATCCTGAATATTCGCTAAAGTTTCCGGGTTCCTGATAAGAAAGTCAACCACCTGAAGCCTTTTTTCTATCATTTCAGCATCTTTGAGCGGCAAGGCTAACCAACGTTTTAGTAGTCGCCCCCCCATGGGAGAAATCGTCTTATCAATAACATCTAAAAGGGTCACGGCATTGGCCGAAGTTGAATGATATAATTCCAGGTTTCTGATGGTAAAGCGATCCATCCAGACATACTGTTCCTCAGCGATCCGATTGATTGATGTAATATGTTGCAAACGGTGATGCCTGGTTTCAGCCAGATAATAAAGTACCGCGCCCGAAGCGATAATACCTTCTTCCAGATGATCTATCCCAAAACCTTTAAGAGACTTTGTATTAAAATGGCCGTTTAAGGTTTCTTCAGCATAATCGGTTTTAAAGATCCAGTCATCGAGGTAGAAACAATGCAGATCTTTACCGAAATTATCATTAAAATCCTTCTTGTATTTTTTTTGAACCAGGATCTCACTGGGTCCGAAATTCTGAAGAAGCTTATCTATATACTCCCTGTTTCCCTGGGCACATAAAAATTCACCAGTAGAAACGTCTAAAAAGGAAACTCCTAAATTCTTTTTTCCGAAGTGAACAGCGCAGAGAAAATTATTCGATTTACTATTCAGGATATCATCATTCATGGCCACACCAGGCGTCACCAGTTCAGTCACTCCACGTTTTACGATGGTCTTGGTCATTTTAGGATCTTCCAGCTGATCACAGATGGCAACCCTTTGACCCGCTTTCACCAGTTTTGGCAAATAAGTATTTAATGAATGATGCGGAAATCCTGCCAGTTCCATCTTCTCCCCTCCATTATTACGATTGGTTAGAACGATATTCAGGATTCTGGCGGCTTTAACGGCATCTTCTCCAAAAGTTTCATAAAAATCCCCTACTCTGAATAACAATAAAGCATCAGGGTATTTCAGCTTGATGCTATTGTACTGTTTCATTAAGGGAGTTACTTTCTGAGTCTTATTAGCTGCCAATTTCAGGGAATTTTATTGCTCGCTAAAGTAAGAAATCTATCGCGTTCTTCTGAAATGATGAAATTGCAATTTTCTCACAAGTTATAAAGAAGTGATTCTTGCTGTTATTGATAACCCGCAGCCTGAAGATTAAAAAGTTCGGCATAAAGCTTATCATTCTCCATGAGCTCATGATGCGTTCCAATTTCAAGTACCGCGCCGTCCTTCAAAACCATAATCCTGTCAGCAATTCTTACGGTGCTGAATCTATGGGAAATGATTACCGCGGTCTTGCCTTCGGTAAGTTGAATAAACCTTTGAAAAGCCTCGGTTTCTGCACGTGCATCTAAAGCCGAAGTTGGTTCATCAAGGATCAAAACCTCAGCATCTTTCATATAAGCCCTGGCGATGGCGATCTTTTGCCACTGGCCTCCGGAAAGATCTTTTCCATGTTTGAATCGTTTTCCTAAAGGCTGACTGTAGCCTAAAGGAAGGTCTAAAACTACTTCACGCGCCAGGCTTTTTTCAGCAGCTTTGTCAATCCTATCCTGATTTTCGATCTGCCCGATCTCACCCATGGCAATATTCTCCCGGAGCGTTAATTCAAACTTTACAAAATCCTGAAATATCACTCCAAAATACTGCCTGTAAGCTGCCTGATCATAGTTGGTAATTGGGATCCCGTCAAGAAGAATTTCCCCTTCGGTGGGCTCATAGAATTGAAGCAGTAATTTTATAAGAGTAGTTTTACCAGCTCCATTTTCTCCTACAAATGCCAGCTTCTCTCCTGCTTTCAATTCAAAATTGATATTTCTCACCACCCATTTTTCAGATTTGGGATATTTAAAGCCAACGTTCTTAAATTCAAATCCCATTTTAATATTCGCTGGAAGATCAAGCTTCCCATCTGAAACACTTTCGGTATAAGTAAGATCGAGAAATTCAAAGTAATCCTGAAGATACAGGGCGCTTTCAGTAATTGCCGTGAAGCGAGTAAAAAAACCTTGGAGTTTAGACCTCAATTTATTAAAGGATCCGGAAAGAAAAGTAAGATCTCCCAGGCTGAAGACCCCGGCAACCGTTCTAAAAATTATAAAGATATAGGCGCCGTAATAAGCAGCCGTACCAATAACATTAAACATAGAACCCCATCCTGCCCGTTGCTTCGCCAGTTTTTTACTTTGTAAATAATATTTATCTGAAAGTCCTTTAAACCTGTCTGCCAGATAGTTTGATAACCCGAATAATTTCACCTCTTTGGCCGTAACATCACTCGCACCGGCATACCTTAGATAATCGAGTTCCCTGCGTTCCTGCGTCCAGCTTCTCGCCAAAGAATAACTGGTTCCACTAAATTTGATCTCGTTAATAATTGTGGGAATAATAGAAACAACCAAAAGGATGATCAACCAGGGTTCAAAAGTCACCACCCCAACAAGCAGGGAAATAATCACGATCACATCTTCTCCCTGGGTAAGAATATTAGACATTAAACCCACTCTACCGGTAGTTTGCTGCCTGGCTCTTTCCAGCTTGTCGTAAAATTCAGAATCTTCCAGCTGATCCAGGTTTAATTCCGAAGTCTTTTTAATGATCTTTACAGAGGTATCTATTGCGTATTGATCACCCAGTAGTGCATCACTAAGACTAATTCCCCTACTTAGAAGATCTGAAATGATCGCAAGACCAAATTCTGCAGCAACCAGCAACCACAATGTATCCAGTTCTTTTTTATCTGCCGTGATCTGGATCACAACTTCATCGATGATCAATTTTCCCAGCCAGAGCATGATCACTGGAAGTACGGCATTCATAATACGTCCGCTAACATTCGCGAAAAATAGAAATGGATTGACGCTTCGTATTTCTTTAAAGAATCTTGGAACAAATTGTAAAGAAGAAAAACTCTCCCTAAAATTAATATTATTGGTCTCGAATGATTTTTTTGGTCTGGGCAAGCTCTATAAATTTAATTTTCACGCAATTTAAGTGATCTCTTAAAACTGGCTTTACGTGGGTCGCAAATTATAGCTCTACATTTCAGAACAAAAAGAAAGCATTTAATAGTAGTTTTTCAGAAATGGAAAAACGAAAAATGCTGGATCGTAACTAGGATCTCAAATTTCTTCTAAGATTTATTAAAACCGTCGATCGTCTATAAAAAAGTGGCTATTACATAATAAAGAACAATAATAAGGAGCATCAAAAACTGAATCGCAAGAAATTTCAGGGCTTTCTGAACATTTCTAAATTTAAGATTGGCAATCTTTGCATTGATAAATATTTGTTGTCCCAATTGATCGAACAACTGATCCTCATCTACGCTAATAGAGAAAAAAGTACGGGAAAATTCTTTAATGTCCCCAAATTTGCTAATCACATCCCCAAAAAAGAAAATGTTCTTATCATATTTAGATTCAATTCGGGGCATAAAACATCTAATACTATAATAAATGGATGCAACAGCACAAACAAACCAAAGAGTCAATAAAATGTAAATTACAGTAGCATCTTCAAAACGCTCTAATACCAGGGCTATATTTTGATACACAAAGTTTAGCAGGATTCCATAAAATGAAAGAATAAGCCCGGCTTTAATTTCAGAAGCTTTAATTAAACTGGAAACGTAACTAATACTCCCCCAATAATGATCAATTAGATCGTCTGTATGCTTGTTCTTGAAATGAACAGAAGATTTTTTCTCAGATTTCTCCATGGTTATATTGTTAAGCCAAAAATATTTCGTGGAACAAAAAAGCGCTACCGTTTTTCTATCGCCCTATACGGCTAGTAAATAATATTGTTCAAAATCTTATCTAGCATATTTTCCATCTGGCTGAACTTTTTATCTGAAAAGAACACTTCAAACATTTCTTTTCGAATGGTTACCAGCTCTTTATGAGAATACTCATGCAATACAAGATTATCCTGAATCTTCTCTAAACTTTCTTCTTCGGAATCTTCTGAAAACTCTTTATAAATATTTTCGAATGTATTTTTGTCTGTCTTAGCTTTGATTAAATCCAGTTCTTCATTGGTTACATTTGAATCGGCATTTGCACAAAGCATCAAAATATAAATCTGAAGCTCAGCTTTGGTCCAGTGTTTTTGTTCGTTCTTCATAAAGTCATTGTTTGGTTGGTTTTATTTAATACTGCTCCATTGGGAAAAAGGATGGGGATTATCACCCATCCGCTAGTTCTTAGCACTCTATTCCTTTCGTGCCAGGCTATTATCCCAGGCCTCTACATAAGACATGAATTCTTCCAGTTTTGCCATGGCTTTATCCTGCCCGCCTGCAACCTTCGCCATAGACTTCATCCATTCAACATCTTCAGGTGTCATTTTATAGTTAAGAGTTTCAATACCTTCGGCCATTTTCCAAATTACCATCATATCATACTTTCCAAAAGCAAAGTGATAGCTGGTTGGGGCATCAATCCCGGCATCCTGGTCTGCCTTCATAAAATAATTCTCTACAATACTCATTGCAGCATCCTTTTTCATAGGCTTAAACTTGATATAAGCGATATTTACCCATTCCGGATCTTCATATTTTTCAGCTTTCATTTCCTGAGCGAAGCTAAAATTCCCGGCAATCAAGAAAAGTATCATTGCCATTGTAGTAATTTTAAAAATTTTCATAATGATTGGTTTTAGTTAATAATAAAACCATAACATGCAATAGCTGTTAAATAAGATTAGAGGAAATGAGAATTCTAATTTAATGAAAAAATTATAATGTTTTGATTTACAAGCGATTATATACTGTAAAATAATATTACAAATTTCTATTTTTGCGCTATGGAAAAGAGAAAATTGCGAAACAGTGAGTTGGAGAGAAAAAGTATAGATGAATTCAAAGTAGCTGAGAAAACACCGATTATCATTATCCTGGATAATGTGAGAAGTTTAAATAATATAGGCTCTGTTTTTCGCACGGCCGATGCTTTTCTCATTCAAAAAATATATCTCTGCGGAATCACGGCCCAGCCGCCACATAAGGATATTCAGAAAACTGCCCTTGGAGCTACAGAAACTGTTGCCTGGGAATATGTGAATGACAGCCTGGAATTAGTTGGAAAATTGAAAGCTGATGGCATAAAAGTCTATGCTATTGAACAGGCCGAAGGTGCCGTAATGCTTGATAAATTTATTCCTGAAAGCACAAATACTCTGGCAGTAGTTTTTGGAAATGAGGTTAAAGGGGTTCAGCAACAAGTAGTTTCAGCTAGTGACGGCGTAATTGAAATACCTCAACTTGGCAGTAAACATTCGCTAAATATATCAGTGAGTACCGGAGTGGTTTTATGGGATCTTTTTTCAAAAATAAAGCTCAAAAAATCTTAACGTAGCGCTTTGTCAATTTCTGAAAGCAGCCACAAATAGTCTTTTCTATTAGAAACAAAATCCAGCCCTGAAATATCTATGATCTGCACCTTCATATTGCTCTGGGATTTTATAAAGTTCAAATAACTATTATTGATATCAATTAAATATTCCGGCTGGATATTCTGCTCATAATCCCGGCCTCGCTTTTTAATATTTTCAAGAAGTCTATCAGTATTTTGATATAGATAGATATAAAGTTCAGGTTTTACCAGTTCTTTGTACATTAAGTGAAAAAGCTTGTGATACAAGGAGTATTCATCTTCATGCAGGGTGATCTTCGCAAAGATCAGCGACTTGAAGACATCATAATCTGAGATCACAAAATCCTTAAAAAGATCGTATTGCGCAAGATCATCTGATAGTTGCTGATAGCGGTCTGCCAAAAATGACATTTCTAACGGAAAAGCATAGCGCTCTTTATTTTCATAAAACTTCGGAAGAAAAGGGTTGTCTTTAAATCGTTCCAGGATCAATTTGGCATTAAAATCTTCAGAAATCATCGTAGAGAAGCTGGTCTTTCCTGCACCGATATTTCCCTCTACCGCGATATAATTACAGGTTGGAAAATTATAATGAAGAACCGACCTCTTAAGCTCTTCGGTAGAAAGTGAAATCTCAGAAGTATCGGTTGTATCTTTTAGTAACTGACTTATCTTTTTTCCTGAAACCGGATGTTTTTCAGAAGGAATAATATCATTTAATGGCTCCAACACAAAGCTTCTATCAGGAATTCCAGGATGCGGAATGCTAAGAGTTTCAGTCTCCATAATTTCTTCTCCAAAAAGCAGAATATCGAGATCTATCGTCCTGTTTTGATAATTTTCTGAATCAGATCGCTCTCTTCCCAATTCATTTTCAATAGCTAATAGTTCTGAAAGTACTTCTTCAGCTTCCAGTCTGGTAGAAACCGAAATACAGGCATTTAAAAACGAATTTCCCTCAAAACCCCAGGCAGGTGTTTCATATATTTTAGAAATATCATGCACCCAACCAATATTCTGGTGTATTTTTTCAAGGGCATTTTGCATGTAACCAGATCGGTCACCAAGATTACTTCCCAGTGCTAGTATTACTGTTTTAGGGGATTTCAAAGCGAATTAAGAAAATTTTAATAGGTAGCGGTAAATAATTTCACAGCAAATTAAGCAAAACAAAAGCACATACCCTTAATTTTGTTTGAAGACTTAATAACAAAATTTGGCAAAACTTACCCTGAAAGATAAGCTTAAAGCTCAGCAAATTTATATGATCTTAAGCGCACTGTTTATCGCTTCACTGGTTGTTTCAAATCTTATCTTTCAAAAGTTCTTTTACTGGGATTTTTTCGGGATCTATACTTTTGAAATTTCTGTCGGGATTTTACCATATCCGGTTACTTTTTTAATAACTGATATTATCAGTGAGATTTATGGAAAGAAAAAAGCAAATCGGGTAGTTACCACGGGGATTTTTGCATCGTTCTTTTCTTTATTGATCATTTATGCGGCTGATGCGGTGCCTGCAACCGATTGGTCTCCAATTAACAATTCTTTGTTTGAAAGGGTTTTTGGGGCAACTGCTATCGCTGTTTTTGCATCTATGGCAGCTTACTTACTGGCACAATATATAGACATCCAGCTGTTTCATTTCTGGAAAAAACTTACTAAAGGCAAACACTTATGGCTAAGGAATAATTTCTCGACCTTCCTTTCGCAATTTGTAGATACCTTTTCGGTCTTATTTTTGCTTTGTAGCTTTGGTAAGATAGACTGGGAATTATTTGGCGGACTGTTACTTAGCGGATTTTTATTCAAAGTACTGATCGCTGCACTGGATACTCCGTTTCTATATGCCGCCGTTTACGGAATGAGAAGATCTTTCAAATTAAAACCTGCTGAAGAACTCAAATTTGACGCAGTTTAAATAAAACACAAAAAACAATCCTTATGAAAAAGGCTTTAAAAATTTTAGGATTTATAATACTTACCATCATTATCCTAATGATAGTGGCGCCCTTTGTCTTTGAGTCTCAACTCAAAGACCTGGTTAAGAAAACAATGAATGAGAACCTGAACGCGCAGGTAGATTTTCAGGATATAGACCTTAGCATGTTTCGCAGTTTTCCACAGGCAACACTGGTTATTGAGGATCTTAGCATTATAAATAATAAACCTTTTGAAGGAGACACCCTGGCTTTGGGTGAAGAAGTCACCCTGGAGATGTCTATAAAAGAATTATTTAAAGGCAGTGATGAACCTAAGAGAATAGATCGCTTAACGCTTAATAATACTTTTATCAATATAAAAGTAGATTCACTGGGCAATGCCAATTATGATATTGCCGTGGAAGACACTACTACCGGTCCAACTTCAGAAAATACTCCTTTCAGCCTGGATCTTAAACATTATGAGATCAATAATTCCCGTGTAAAATATGACGATAGATCATCAAAAATTGCTCTGGACGTAGAAAATCTAAATCATGAAGGAAATGGTGATTTCTCATTAGATCAATCTGAACTCGACACCTATTCTGAAGCGCTGGTCTCTCTTAATTATGATGGGGTAAACTATCTTACTCAGAACTCTCTGACCTTAGATGCAGTATTTCAGATGGACCTGGAAAATATGAAATATACGTTTTTGGAGAATGAAGCCAAAGTGAATCAGCTTCCCCTGACTTTTGATGGGTATGTTCAGGTAAATGAAGAAGATACTGAAATGGATATCAGTTTTAAAACTCCTTCTTCAGACTTTAAGAATTTCCTGGCCGTTATTCCTGAAATCTATGCTAAGAATATTGAAAATGTAGATACCAGTGGAGATTTTGTACTAACCGGGAGAATTTTCGGAAAAGCAGATGATACCTATATCCCTAAAATGGATATTAAAGTTGCTTCAGACAATGCTTCTTTCAAATATCCCGATCTTCCGAAAAGTGTTCAGGATATTAACCTGGACATGGAAATTTTGAACGATACCGGTCTTGCCGAAGAAACTTATATCAATATCAATAATGCCACCTTTAGAATAGACCAGGACAGTTTTTCAGCCAATGGAAACATTAGCAATATCACCGAGAATATGCTAATTGATCTTGCTCTAAAAGGAACAGTGAATCTGGCAAATATCAGCAAAGCATATCCTTTAGAACTGGAACAGGATCTTAACGGGATGCTTACCGCCGATATTAAAACCACTTTCGATATGAATTCCATCGAAAAAGAACAATACCAAAATGTAAAAAGTAGCGGTACGGCCTCAATAAGAAACTTCAAATACTCTTCTCCTGAAATTCCAAATGAGGTACAAATTGCGAATGCCGATATGACCTTTAACCAGGGGAATGTTAGTGTTCCTAATCTAAAGATGACAACAGGAAAGACAGATATCTCTGCTTCTGGTTCGCTTCAAAACCTGATTGGATTCTTACTTACCGATGAGCTATTAAAAGGAAACTTCCAAGTACAGTCCAATACTTTTTCAGTCAATGACTTTATGGTGGCTGAAACGGAAGAGATCACTACTAAAGATGATAATGGGAATGACAAAACTGTAGCTAAATCTACCGGTAAGGAAGCAGTAAAAGTGCCTTCTTTCCTGGATATGGAATTAAGATTCAATGCCAACACCGTTCTATATGATAACCTGGAACTTAAAAATGCTAAGGGCCTTCTCATCATCCGGGATGAAACAGCAAGGCTCCAGGATGTTTCTACGAATATTTTCAATGGTAGTATTGGTGTTAACGGATTGGTTTCCACAAAGAATCCTACTCCTGTTTTTGAAATGGACCTCAACCTGAATTCCCTGGATATTGCATCTTCTTTCAATGGATTGGAGCTTATTCAAAATCTTGCGCCGCTAGCCAGTGCAATTGAAGGAAAAATTCAGTCTACGGTTAATCTTAAAGGGAATCTGAACGAAGATCTAACACCCCAGCTTGCCAGTCTTGCCGGTAACGCTTTAGCAGAATTATTAACTGCTGAAATCAATCCTGAAAAAGCTGCGTTATTATCAAAATTAGACGGGCAGCTTAATTTTCTTGATCTAAATAAAATAGATCTTAGCAAGCTAAAAACCAAATTGACGTTTACTGATGGAATGGTACAGGTTGCACCAATGAACTTTAACATTAAGGGGATAGACTTCCAGGTTTCGGGAAGTCATGGGTTCGATATGAATATGAATTATGACCTCAAACTGGATGTGCCTGCAAAATATCTTGGTTCTGAAGTAAGCAGCACTTTAGGTAAACTTAGCGGCGAAACTATTGAAAATACTACGGTAGAATTACCAATAGGAATTACAGGAAATTTCCAGAGTCCGCAGATAAAATTAGATATGCAGCAGGCGGTGAATAATCTAACCCAAAAAGTAGTTGCGCAACAAAAGAAGAATCTTGAAAATAAAGCGGTAGATGCGATCAACGACATTCTTAAAGGCAAAAGAGATCCCAGTAAACCCTTCAACAAAAATGATTCTACAGCTGTAAAAACAGATTCTACTTCAGGCAGCACCCCCGTGACGAAAAGAGATTCTATCAATCAATCCCAACAAAAACAAGTTCAGGATGCGGCCAAGAATATTCTTGGTGGATTATTAAAAGGTTCCAAAAAGAAGACGGATACTACAAAGAATAATAATTAACCCCTGTGAGCGAAGTGAAGCCATTTTAACATGAGATTCCTTCACTTCGTTCGCAATGACAACAACCCTCTTGAGAACGTCACCCTGAACTGGTTTCATGGTCATGCTGAAACGAGTTCAGCATGACCATGAAATTATATATTGTCTAAATTGTTATCCCGACCAAAGGGAGAGATTCCATCAAAGTTCAAAAAATATTGAGAGGTTTTCTCCTTCGCTATACTCGGAATGATAGTTACAAAACTTTTAGTTCAACTACCAAACCTTCATTTCCTCTAACATTAAAAACGGTCCCGTCTTCAAAGATCAAATACTGCCCCTTAATTCCTTTTAAAACTCCTTCATAGAAAGGATTTTTAACCAGATTGAGAGATTTGATCTTTTCTGGAAATTGCTTCACAGGAAATTTAATTTCGGTTTCCTTATTGTTCTGGATATAGTACTCCTTAGCTTCCTCCGGAATAAAGTCCTTCAGTTTTTCCCTTTCTTCCACGAGATTAAGATCAATAATATCATTGGTTAACATCTTTCTCCAGTTGGTCTTATCTGAAACGTGCTCCTTTAAAGCAACTTCGGTAATCCCTGCCAGGTACCTGTTTGGAACCTCTACAATTTCAATGGCTTCATGCGCTCCCTGATCTATCCATCTGGTTGGAACCTGATTTCTTCTGGTAACTCCCACTTTTACATCACTGGAATTCGCCAGATAAACAATATGTGGTTGGAGTTGTGCTTTCTTCTCATATTCCAGATCACGATCTTCTTCATCTAAATGAGCTTTACTTTTTTCAGGGCTTATTACCCAATCTCCAGCCTGAGGAATTGAACTAAAACAATCATAACAAAATCCCTGTCTGTAAATTTTCTTTTCCAGCCCACAATTAAGACATTGATACTTAAGGAAATTCAAACTTATTTTTTTGTCTATCAACTGATTGAAATTGATAAAATCATTTTCCCAAATAAGGTAATATTGAACCACATCGGTGATTTCAGTTCTCATTTTCGTTAAAACTCCCTCGTATCGCATTTAAATTTTTGTTTTAAGACTGAATGAAATTTTTGCAGGCTACAAAGTTTCGATTATTTTTAACCAAATAACCAACCGCCCAATAAATATAAGGCTTAAAGATAAGAAGAATAATGCCAATTCCATTAGTCAACTCCATAGCTTCCTGGTTTCTGAAAAAGAGAATCCATCAAATGGAATTGTTTATAAAATACCCGCATGAAGTTCAAAATGAGCTTCTTAAAAACCTTCTATCCAAAGCAAAAAATACCGAGTTTGGCAAACGTTATAATTTTTCAGAAATCACCTCTTATGAAACTTTTAAAGAGCGTGTTCCAATTCAGAAATATGAGGATTATCAAGACGTTATAGAGCGGAGTAGAAAAGGGGAATCGAATATTTTCTGGCCTACTCCAATTAGATGGTTTGCAAAATCCAGCGGTACTACCAGTGCGAAAAGTAAATTTATTCCGGTAAGCCAGGATTCGCTTGAAGAATGTCACTATGCCGCCGGAAAAGATCTTTTATGCATCTATCTGAATAACAATCCGCAGTCACAGATGTTCACCGGAAAGAGTTTGAGGCTTGGCGGCAGCAAGGAGCTTTATCAGGAAAATGGCACTTCTTACGGCGATCTTTCTGCAATATTGATAGATAATATGCCTTTCTGGGCTGAATTTAGCAGTACCCCGAGCAATGAAGTTTCCCTGATGCATGATTGGGAATATAAAATGCAGGCGATTGTTGATGAAACGACAAGGGAAAGAGTAACCAGCCTTGCCGGAGTTCCCAGCTGGATGTTGGTTTTACTGAATAATGTACTGGAAACAACCGGAAAACAAAGCCTTTTTGAAGTTTGGCCACATCTGGAAGCTTATTTTCACGGCGGGGTAAGTTTTGAGCCCTATGCTTCTCAATATCAAAAGATACTACCAAAAGAGGATTTCAGGTTTTATGAGATCTATAATGCTTCTGAAGGTTTCTTTGCCTGTCAGGATCATAACGACACCAAAGACCTGCTGTTAATGCTTGATTATGGTATTTTTTATGAATTTATTCCGATGGATCAATATGGAACTGATGAAGAAATGGCAATTCCTTTAAGTGAGGTTGAAATTGGTAAAAATTATGCAGTGGTAATTACCACCAATGCCGGGCTTTGGAGATATAAGATCGGGGATACAGTACGGTTTACAGATATAAATCCATACAGAATCAAGGTTTCCGGAAGAACCAAGCATCACATTAACGTTTTTGGAGAAGAATTAATCATTGAAAATGCCGAATCTGCTCTCAAAAAAGTTTGCCTTATTACCAATTGTGAAATTATAGATTATACTGTGGCTCCTATTTTCATGGAAGGAAAAGAAAAAGGTGCTCATGAGTGGATCGTGGAATTTAAAACCGCACCTAAAGATTTCGAAAATTTCACCAGACAATTAGATCTTGCTTTGCAAGAGGTAAACAGCGATTATGAAGCTAAGCGCTACAATAATATGACGCTGAATATGCCAAAGATCCACCAGGCACGTAAAGATCTTTTTTATGACTGGTTGAAGAAGCATGATAAACTTGGCGGTCAGCATAAAATCCCAAGGCTTTCCAATTCCCGTACTTATTTAGAAGAATTACTAAAGATGGAAAGGGAATAAAAAAACCGCTGAAAGATATCAACGGTTTTCATAATATCGAGTCACTGAAAATCTATAATTTTTTTGACACGTTATCTACCCCCTTAATTGTTTTATCAAGGTCTTCATAAGAAAGTGCTTCGCTAATAAACCAGGTTTCGTAGGCACTTGGTGCGATATAAATTCCGTTTTCCAGCATCCCGTGAAAGAATTTATTAAAAGTTCCCAGATTTGCAGATTTAGCTGCGGAAGCAAAATCGGTTACCGGTTCTGTTCCGAAGTGAACTGATATCATTGATCCCACTCTGTTTATGGTAAAATCGATATTATTCTCTGTAAGAACTTTTTCCATACCCTCATGAAGATATCTGGTCTTTTTATCGATACTTTCAAAAATCTCTCTTTTACTATCCAGTTCAGTAAGCATTGCTAATCCAGCAGCCATCGCCAATGGATTACCACTAAGTGTTCCCGCCTGATAAACCGGGCCAACAGGCGCCAGATAGTCCATGATTTCATTTCTGGCAGCAAAAGCGCCTACAGGCAAACCACCACCTATCACTTTTCCAAAACATACAATATCTGCCTTTACTCCTGCTCTTTCCTGAACTCCGCCTGGAGCAAGTCTGAATCCGGTCATTACCTCATCAAAAACAAGCAAAATTCCAGTTTCATCGCAGATCTTTCTCAATCCTTCCAGAAAACCTTCGGCTGGCGGAATACACCCCATATTTCCGGCAACCGGTTCCAGAATGATACAGGAAATTTCATCTTTATTCGCTTCAACCAGCTCTTTTACATTTTCCAGATCGTTGTATTTGGCCAGCAAGGTATCTTTCGCAGTTCCCTGAGTAACTCCCGGACTATTTGGTGTCCCAAAAGTCACTGCACCACTTCCAGCCTGGATCAGGAAAGAATCACTATGCCCGTGATAGCAACCGGCAAATTTGATGATCTTTTCTTTTCCGGTAAATCCACGTGCAAGCCGAACGGCACTCATACAAGCTTCAGTGCCCGAATTCACCATTCTAATCTTATCTATATTCGGAACCATTTTTACTGCCAGTTCTGCGATCTTAGTTTCTATCTCAGTAGGCGTTCCAAATGAAGTTCCTTTTTTAGCTTTTTCAATTACTGCATCGATCACCGGCTTGTGTGCGTGCCCCAAAATAAGCGGCCCCCAGGAATTGATATAATCAATTAATTTATTTCCATCTTCATCATACAAATAAGCACCTTCAGCTTTTTCTACGAAAATAGGTTCACCCCCAACAGCTTTAAAAGCTCTTACCGGGGAATTCACCCCACCAGGAATTACTTTTTGTGCTTCTGTGAATAATTGACTACTTCTTTTATAAATCATAAATGACCTTTTATTTTTTACACCTCTCCTGAACTTGATTCAGAATGGCGTCTCGTTTATTTTATACTTAATATTTGACCTATTGAAATGTTATTACTTCTTAAGCCATTCATTTCCTTTATTTCTTCCACCGAGGTATTATATTTCTTTGAAATGGAATAAAGGGTATCCCCCTTCTGAACCTGATGCGTTTCAGACCCTTTTTTTGGTTGAGCCGTATATCTGGGAGCTGGCCGGTTTGTTACATCATCATCAAACTTATACAGCTCATATCTTTCAATAAGGTCTATCAATTTATCGGGATACCTGCGATCTGTAGCATAACCGGCTTTTCTCAATCCTTTTGCCCAGCCTTTATAATCATCTATATCCAGATCAAATAATTCCGAATACCTGCCTCTTCCTGAAAGGAACAAAGAATGGTCCCGATAAGAATATTTTGCATGCTTATACTTTCTAAAGCATTCTCCCTTTCTATCGTCATCATGATAGACTTTTTCGCCGTTCCAGTCATGGCATTTTATTCCGAAGTGATTATTAGCTCTTCTGGTAAGATCTCCATTTCCCGCTCCAGACTCTAAAATTCCCTGAGCCAGTGTAATACTTGCAGGAATTTTATATAATTTCATTTCTTCCTGTGCTATGGGGGCATAATCCCTGATGTAATCCTCCACTCTATAATGGTATGAATTACGAGGCATTTCTTCTTTTACATCATCTACCACCTCCGCAGGAGTTTCACGATTCTTTTCTCCTTTATTATCAATTTCAACATTATCCTTTCTAGTCACTACTTTCTTTTTACTTCCACAGGAAGCTGCAAAGATAATGATCAATAAAAGCGATAAAATGCGGGTAATCTTCATAATATTATTCAATTTGAGGCAGCTTTTTTTTCTTCAAAAACCGGTTCATCCCTTCAATTCCCTGCAAGCCACCGGTATGAATTGCAAGTATTTTAGAATTCGCAGGGAAATAACCCCGCTTTATGAGGTCAAAAATACCAAAAAGTAATTTTCCTGTATAGACTGGATCTAGATTGATTTTATATTTTTTACTGAAATCATTAATGAAGTTGATCAACTCTTCATTAACCTTAGCATAACCACTAAAATGATAATCTTTTATAAGGCTCCAATTCGTTTTGGCAACAAGTTTCGAAATTTCATCTTTGAGATGATCTGATTTTAATGCGGAAAACCCTAAAATATGTTGAAAGCTCGAAGCGGCATTGATCAAACCAGCCAAAGTCCCCCCGGTACCTACAGAAGAGCAGATAAAATTAAAATCTCTATCCTTTTCTGAAAGTATTTCCTCACAACCTTTAATAGCTAAGTTGTTGGTTCCGCCTTCAGGAATTATGAAGGTTTCGAAATATTTGGTATTTAAATTTCCCAAAAATTCTTCAGCATCTTTCTCTCTATACGCTTCCCTACTGATGAATCCAAATTTCATTCCGCAGGAAGCTGCATATTTTAAAGTCGGGCTCCACTTTTCATCGGAGTTTTCCAGCTCTTCTCCCCGAATGATACCTATAGTTTCAAATCCCAATAGTTGTCCTGCCGCAGCGGTTGCTGAAATATGATTGGAATACGCCCCGCCAAAAGTCAAAATGGTATTTTTCCCTTCATTTTTAGCCTGCAGCAGGTTATATTTTAATTTTCGAAATTTATTACCGGAGACTTTAGAATGCAGCAGATCTTCTCTTTTGATCCAAAGCTGAATCCCACCTGGAAATTCAGTGATAAATTCATTTGGAATATCGTTAGAATGTCGCTTGTCAAAAAAGTCCTGCATAAGTACAAAACTAGTTCAGTTGACTCAGAATAAATAAATATTACGAAAAATCATCATCCTGAATTTATTTCAGGATCTATTAGAAGCTGAAATAAATTCAGCTTGATGAATTAACTAAAGTAAGGATCAAAGAAATTTCCGAAAAGCCCAAAGAGGTCTATTTTTCAAATAACTAAGATCGTGTTCCCGCCTGTAAGCTTCCCGTTCAAAACTAATATTTCGGTAAGCCAGCATGCCGTCACGACAATCTATATATCGCACAAAAAATTCGATAGCATACCAAACGTAAAAGAATAACACCAGCAGCTCGAGTTGCTGCCTGAGATGAATCTTTTCATGATTTAGAAAGAATTCGTCTTTCTTTAATCGCTTATCCTGTAAAATCACAAAAGGCCATAAACTTATACCTTTAAACCTGCCGGAAAGCAACCTTTTGTTGACGATCAAAATCATGCTTTCAAGATAAGAAATTGTATTTTAGCCCTATGAATTTTCAGAAAAAAAGAATTCCGTTAGAAGATGGGGATTATTACCTTACCCCGGAAGGCTACCGCTGTTTTACTGAACAATATCACCTAAAAAGAGGTTATTGCTGTGAAAGCGGCTGCAGGCATTGCCCCTACGGATATAACAAAAAGACCAACTCTCAAGAATAATACAAAATGAATTTTAAAGATCAGATACTTGAAGGGATTCCTGATGAATTACCTGAAGCGAAAGCATATGACCCAGCTCTGAATCATGCACCAAAGCGGAAGAAAATTCTGGATAAAGAAGAAGAGAAACTGGCTCTTGAAAATGCGCTAAGGTATTTTGACAAAAAACATCATAAAACGCTACTTCCTGAATTTAGAGAGGAACTCGAAAAATACGGCAGGATCTATATGTACCGTTTTAAACCAGACTATGATTTTTATGCCAGGCCAATAGATGAATATCCGGGAAAAAGCATACAGGCTAAAGGAATTATGCTGATGATCCAGAATAACCTGGATCCGGAAGTTGCGCAACATCCTGAAGAATTAATCACTTATGGAGGGAATGGAGCTGTATTTCAGAATTGGGCCCAGTATCGCTTGACCATGCAGTACCTTGCGATTATGGACAATAAGCAGACTTTAGCAATGTATTCTGGTCATCCCATGGGCTTATTCCCGTCAAATAAAAACGCCCCCAGAGTTGTGGTTACAAACGGAATGATGATTCCAAATTATTCACAACCTGATGACTGGGAGAAATTTAATGCTTTGGGAGTTACCCAGTATGGGCAGATGACCGCGGGAAGTTATATGTATATTGGTCCGCAGGGAATTGTTCACGGTACCACTATTACCGTTTTAAATGCTGGCAGAAAGATCTCAAAACATGGTGAAGATCTTAAAGGAAAATTATTTGTGACTTCCGGACTAGGAGGAATGAGTGGTGCTCAGCCAAAAGCCGGAAATATTGCCGGTTGCATTACTATTTGTGCAGAAGTGAATCCTAAAGCAACTCAAACCAGGCATAAGCAGGGTTGGGTAGATGAAGTGATTGATGATGTAGAAAACCTAGCAGAAAGGGTTAGAAAAGCAAAAGCAGATAAAGAAGTGGTTTCCATTGCTTACCAGGGCAATGTGGTGGAGATCTGGGAGTATTTCGCTGAGCATGATATTTATATAGACCTGGGGAGCGATCAAACTTCTTTACACAATCCATGGGCCGGAGGTTATTACCCGGTAGATCTAGGTTTTGAAGAGGCTAATGAAATGATGGCTTCAGATCCCGAATTATTTAAAGAAAAAGTTCAGGAAAGCTTAAGAAGACAGGCAGCTGCAATAAATAGACACACCAAGAAAGGCACCTATTTCTTTGACTACGGAAATGCTTTTTTACTGGAAGCTTCCAGAGCTGGAGCCGATATTATGAGCAAAGACGGAAAAGATTTTAGATATCCTAGTTATGTTCAGGATATCATGGGACCTATGTGTTTTGATTATGGCTTTGGACCCTTTAGATGGGTTTGTGCTTCAAGGAAAGATGAAGATCTTCAGAAAACTGATGAGATCGCTACCGAAGTATTAAGCAAACTAAAAGAAAAATCACCTGCTGAAATTCAGCAACAAATGCAGGATAATATTCAATGGATCAGAGGTGCACGGGAGAATAAACTTGTAGTGGGTTCAAAAGCAAGAATTCTGTATGCAGATGCTGAAGGAAGAATTGCGATTGCCAAAGCATTTAACGATGCGATTGGTCGCGGCGAGATTGGACCGGTAGTTCTTGGACGAGATCATCACGATGTTTCGGGAACCGATTCCCCGTATCGTGAAACCTCTAATATCTATGATGGATCACGCTACACCGCAGATATGGCCATACAAAACGTTATAGGTGATAGTTTTCGAGGAGCTACCTGGGTAAGTATCCATAATGGCGGCGGAGTAGGTTGGGGCGAGGTTGTAAATGGTGGATTCGGCATGATTCTTGAAGGTGATAAAGCATCAGAAGACCGGTTGAAATCTATGTTGTTCTGGGATGTAAATAACGGTATTTCCCGTAGATCCTGGGCTAGGAATAAGGAAGCCGTATTTGCAGCAAAGCGTGCAATGGATATGAATCCTCAGTTAAAAGTTACGATTCCTAATCTTGTAGATCCGGCTCTTTTAGATTAAAAACTTATATAATTTTAAAATCTAACCTATGAAATTTCTAAAATTTACTCCTGTGCTGCTTATTTTCGCAGTAGTTTTAACTTCCTGCAGCAGTGTTAGGGTTGCTTCAGATTACGATCGTGAAGCCGACTTTAATAAATATGGTACTTACGCTTTCTTCAAACCCGGCATAGACAAAGCCGAAATCTCTGATCTGGATAAGAAAAGAATTTTAAGAGCTATTGAAACTGAAATGGAGAAAAATGGGTTTACAAAATCTGAAGATCCAGACCTTCTTGTGAGCATATTTACAAAAACCAATGAAAATATAAATATCTATCAAAACAACTATCCTTACTGGGGTTATGGCTGGGGATGGAACCCGTGGTATTGGGGAAGTGGTTTTAATACCGTAAATAGGACCAGCGAGGGAACACTTTATATAGATCTTATAGATTCCGAAGGAAAAGAACTGGTTTGGCAGGGAATGGGAACTGCAGCACTTGCAAGCCAGGTAAATAAAAAACAGGAACGTATCAATGAGATCGTTGCTAAGATCATGGAAAAATATCCTCCTGGAATGGAGAGGTAACCTTATAAATTCCGAAAGGAATAGATTGGATAATTTATAGAAAATGCCCCTTTAAAGAGGGGCATTTTTATAGACAGTCGTGAACCAATATCTTTCCCTTTCTCTGGCAAATTTTGTACTTTTAACGCAAACGTTTTAGTAAAACTGAATCATGTTAGATAATATACAATCCAACGAAATACTGGACAGGCTACCGGCCCACCTTCAGCAATATATAAAACCTCAGAATTATGATGACTACAGCCCTATCAATCAGGCAGTATGGCGCTATGTAATGAGGAAAAATGTAGATTATCTTAGTAAAGTAGCTCATGATTCCTATCTGGATGGTTTGAAGAAAACCGGAATTTCTATAGACAGTATTCCAAATATGTATGGGATGAACCGTATCCTTGAAGAGATTGGATGGGCTGCAGTTGCGGTAGACGGATTTATTCCACCAGCAGCTTTTATGGAGTTTCAGGCATATAATGTATTGGTGATCGCCAGTGATATTAGGCAATTAGAGCATCTGGAATATACGCCAGCGCCTGATATTATTCATGAAGGAGCAGGTCACGCGCCAATCATTGCAAATCCCGAGTACGCAGAATACCTTAGACGATTTGGTGAAATTGGCTGTAAAGCGATTTCCAGTTCTCATGATTATGAGGTTTATGAAGCCATACGCGAGCTTTCAATTTTAAAGGAAGCTGAAGATACTCCGAAAGAAAAGATAGACAAAGTTGAAAAAAGAGTAGATGATCTTCAAAACGCTGATGTAAAGCCAAGTGAAATGGCTCAGATAAGGAATTTACACTGGTGGACCGTTGAGTACGGATTAATAGGAACTCCGGAAAACCCAAAAATTTATGGCGCGGGACTTCTTTCTTCAATAGGAGAAAGCAAATCCTGTATGACCGATGCTGTTGAAAAATTTCCTTATACCATCGAAGCAGCAAAAAAAGAATTTGATATTACCAAACCTCAACCTCAGCTTTTTGTAACTCCAGACTTTGCACATTTAAGCCTGGTGCTGGAAGAGTTTGCTAGTAAAATGGCCTTACGAAAAGGTGGACTTGGAGGAATTCAGAAATTGATAGATTCTAAAAATCTTGGAACTATTGAGTTTAGTACCGGAATTCAGGTTTCAGGTAATTTTTCCAGAGTCATTGAACACGAAGGCAAACCAATATACATCCAGACTACCGGAGAAACGGCACTTTCTTACAGAGAAAAAGAACTGGTAGGCCATGGGGTCTCAACACACCCTGAAGGCTTTGGTTCCCCGGCTGGAAGTCTAAAGGGGATTAACCTGGCCATCGAAGATATGAGTCCCAGAGACCTGAGAGCCTACGATATCTATGAAGGTGAAAAGATTAGCCTGGAGTTTGAGGGCGGAATTAAGGTTGAAGGAGAGATCATTACCGGCACCCGTAATCTCCAGGGGAAAATTATCCTGATCAGTTTCAAAAATTGCACTGTTACCTATAATGATGAAACTTTGTTCAAACCTGAATGGGGAAAGTACGATATGGCCGTGGGTAAAGATATTATCTCCGCATTCGCTGGCCCGGCAGATCATGGTTCATTCGATCTAATCACCCATACACCGTCTACAACGACGATAAAAAGCAAAAAGACGCCGGAGAGAGAAGAACTGGAATCCCTTTACCAATCGGTTAGAAATATAAGAAACGGTGAAAACACCAGGTTCTCACTAAATGCAGCTTTTGATATTGTGAGAAAACACCACCAAAAAGACTGGTTACTTTCTGTAGAAATTTACGAACTGGCCTCAGAGAATGATCTAAAACTTGCTAACGAAATAAAAAGCAGGCTGGAAGAAATTAAAAAAGAAAGACCCGAAGTAGCCCATCTCATTGATGACGGAATCGAAATGACCGAAAGCAAGATGGTAACTCCTTAAAGCTTGATATTCTCAAGACTTTGGGAGTTTTCAATGGGTTGGCTCTCGTATTCCAGTGTCCAGCCCATACTACTGGTTAATATGTAAATCTTCTGAAGCTCACTTACCAGTCTGTTCTTAGCATTTGATTTCAGAGTAGATTTTTCGATCTTTTCCTGTAAGCCTTTTTCAATTCGTGATTTTATCTTATTATAATCTTCAGCTTCAAATTGATTAAGGTAATCCTGGGTTACATCATAATATTTGATGTTCGGGTTTATCTTTATTTCCTCCTTGGGAATATTTTTAATGATCACTCTTTTTCCTTCCTCATCTACCTCTACATCCAGCTTACTCAGGTCATATGCTACACTAACATCTGCATTTACAACGATAAGGGCTTTTTTTCGAGCTGAAAGCACATCAAAATAGAAGCTCTTAGAATTTTTATAAGTGAACACCTGGGAAAAAGTTCCTTCAGTCACTACCAGCTTTCCTACATTTCTAATTTGCTCCTGAATGAGCGCTGTATTTTCTTCTAAACTTTCTTTTTCATTATTTTTTTGCTGCCAGTACATAAATCCTAAAATGACAACAGCAACCATTAAAATGGCCAATAAAATATTTTTCATAAAATACCGTTTATAAAAGGGAAATTAGAAAAAAAGAAGGAGCGCGGAAGATTTTGATATCCAAAAGAAAGTTAAAATAACTTAAATAAAAACTAAAGGACGGCCCCACCCGTCCTTTAGTATATTCTAAAATCTACCCCAACAAATTTTAGAAAACAAATCTTTATAATTATCTGATTATTCGTGTACTACAAGAATAATAATTGACGTAAATTATTCCAGATCTGCCTGGTAAAAATACGAATATTTTAATATATAGTATAAAAAATATGTTGTAGGAATATTAAAAATTTAACAATCCTAGTGCCTATAAGGCCTAAGAGAAGGTAATTTCAGGGTGGTTTTTTTGAATTTCCTCGATTTTTGCTTGTAATTTCGTAAGAAAATTCTTATGAGACAATGAATTTTCTTCTCGTGGTCGATGGGAAAGAGCTGTTTGAATTTTACTAATTTCACGGTTAAGTTCCAGGGATTTTTCAGACATCCAGTGATTAGAAAATAGCTCCCATATATAATCTACAGCAACCGCATTTGGATGAATCATATCTGTGGTATAAAACCTGTAATCTCTAAGCTCATCTATTAAGATCTCATAAGAAGGAAAATAAACTGATTGATCATTGGTTTGAATAAATTGATGAACTGCCGCTATCAAGTGAGCTTTGCTCTGTTGATTCTCTTGAAAACCATCTTTTAGATGCCGAACGGGAGAAATACTAAATATAATTTTAGCATTCCTGTTTATTTGCAAAACCGAATGACTAATCACCTCAAGGTCATTTACAATCTCCCTGATAGAAGAAAGCTCCTTTTTAAATTTTTTCTGAGGGATCTTATGGCAGTTCGCTGTAATCTCTTCAGATCCCTCATATACATATCCCCATGCCGTACCCAGACTTATTATAATGTGCGCAGCATTTTCAATAAATTCCCTGGTATTTTTTAGTGCGAAATTTAGATCATTAAGGCATTCTGTTTCGGTATCTCTGCGCATATCAGAATGTGCTTCTAAAGACTGCCACCCACCGTTAAATTCAAAAACATTCTTTTGCCTGAATTCTTCGTGATTGGATAATCTTTGAAAGAATCTACGAATAGGTGAAGGATGAAAGATAATTCCGGTAGGATTTTGAAGGTTTTTGAATTTAAACCAATCCAGTTTGCCCCCAATATTTTCAACAAAGCAAGATCCTATCAGGAAAACTCCTGAAGAATGTTCGATCTTTGAAATACCTTCCTGAACGGGAACCTTAGTTCTAAAATCCATATCCTTAAATTAAAAAATCCCGGTGACTTACCAGGATCTTTTAATGTTATTTTATAAAGCTTTCTGCTTTTTGTAGTGCTTCATTTAATCCGTCTGGATTTTTACCCCCTGCAGTAGCAAAAAACGGCTGGCCTCCACCGCCACCCTGAATATATTTTCCCAGTTCACGAACAATTTGTCCTGCATTCAGACCTTTATCTTTTACAAGATCTTTAGAGATATAACAGGAAAGAAGTGCCTTCCCGTTTTGCTCTGTCCCAAACAAGATAAAAAGATCATCAATATCTTCCCCTAATTGAAAAGCCAGGTCTTTAATTCCTGCAGCATCCAGATCTATCTTTTTAGAAAGAAAATTAACTCCGTTAACAGATTTAACTTCCTGCTTCAGATCAGACTTTAGATTCTTAGCTTTATCTTTCAATAAGCTCTCAACCTGTCTTTTAAGGCTTATATTTTCCTCCTGAAGGTTGCTAATAGCTTTCACGGGATCATTGGCATTCTTTAATCTGCTTTTAATCTCTTCAAGAATATTTGTCTGCTCTTCAAAATATTTCACGGCAGCCTCCCCGGTTATGGCTTCAATTCTTCTAATTCCAGATGCAACAGCAGACTCCCCTGTTATCTTAAAATACCAGATATCTGAGGTATTTTGAACATGAATTCCCCCGCATAATTCCATAGAATCTCCAAAACGGATAGCTCTAACAGAATCTCCATATTTCTCGCCAAATAATGCGATCGCTCCCTGATCTATTGCCTCCTGATAAGAAATATTTCTTTGCTCGTCTAGTTTTAAATTTTCACGAATTCGTGAATTCACGAAATTCTCAACTTTCTCTAATTCTTCTGAAGTTACTTTGCTAAAGTGAGAGAAATCAAATCTTAAATAACCACTTTGCACCATAGATCCTTTTTGTTCTACATGAGCACCAAGAATACTCCTTAGCGCCTGATGCAATAAATGAGTGGCCGAATGATTCGCAGCCGTATTAGATCTTTCAGTTTTATTGACTATTGCCTTGAATGCAACTTCGGTATTTTTTGGAAGCTTTTTCGTAAAGTGAATAATCTGATTATTCTCCTTTTTGGTATCTGCTACTTCAATCGCCTCTCCATCTGATGACAGAATGATTCCTTTATCTCCAACCTGGCCACCTCCTTCAGGATAGAAAGGTGTTCTATCAAGAACAACCTGATACATTTCTCCTTTTTTCCTGGATTCAACTTTTCGGTACTTAGCGATTTTCACTTCAGCTTCAAGCTCGTCATAACCTATAAAAGGATCTTCTTCAACCGAATTTAACTCCACCCAGTCTCCAGCATTTACTTGAGTTGCCTCACGAGAACGATCTTTTTGTTTCTTCAATTCAGCTTCAAATCCTTTTTGATCAAGATCGAATCCTTTTTCACTTAAAATTAGCGTTGTAAGATCTATAGGGAAACCAAAAGTATCATAGAGCTCAAATGCTTTTTCTCCTGAAATCACTTTGTTCTTTGAATCTTTCATAAGATTGTCTAGCAAAACCAGTCCCTGATCCAGCGTTCTCAGGAAAGAAGCTTCTTCTTCACGAATAACATTCTCAATTAAACCTTGCTGGGATTTGAGTTCAGAAAAAGTAGCCCCCATTTGATCGCTCAATATTGGAGTAAGCTTATATATAAATGGTTCTTTAGTATTTAAAAAGGTAAATCCATATCTAATTGCTCTCCTTAAAATCCTTCTAATTACATAACCTGCACCGGTATTACTTGGCAATTGCCCGTCTGCGATAGAAAAGGCCACTGCTCTCACGTGATCTGCGATCACTCTCATCGCAATATTATTTTCTTCGGATCTACCATATTTCACACCAGTAATAGTTTCGATCTCACGAAGTAATGGAGCGAAAACATCGGTATCATAATTAGACTGTTTATTTTGCAGAACCATACAAAGGCGTTCAAAACCCATCCCTGTATCTATATGCTTTGCTGGCAATTCTTCAAGATCACCATTTGCCTTACGATTATACTGCATAAATACCAGATTCCAGATCTCCACGACCTGCGGGTGATCCATATTAACAAGATCCCTACCCGGTGTTTTAGCTTTCTCTTCCTCTGAACGTATGTCTATATGAATTTCGGAACAAGGCCCGCATGGTCCCTGATCACCCATTTCCCAGAAATTATCTTTTTTATTTCCGTAAATGATCCTGTCTTCAGGAACAATCTTTTTCCAAAGTTCTAAAGCCTCTGTATCCAGGCCAAGATCATCTCTATCGTCACTTCCCTCAAAAACAGAAACATATAAGTTTTCAGACTTAATCTTATACACCTCTGTCAACAGTTCCCAGGCCCAGCTTATGGCCTCTTTCTTAAAATAATCTCCGAAACTCCAGTTACCAAGCATTTCGAACATGGTGTGATGGTAAGTATCATGCCCTACCTCTTCCAGATCATTATGTTTTCCGCTTACACGAAGACATTTTTGAGTATCGGTCATCCTGTTACTCTTCGGAACAGAATTCCCGAGAAAATACTCTTTAAACTGAACCATCCCTGCATTGGTAAACATCAGGGTTGGGTCTTCTTTTAAGACCATGGGCGCTGATGGGACAATGCTATGTGATTTCGATTTAAAAAATTCGAGAAACTCTTTTCGGATATCCTGTGACTTCATTCAGTTATTTTCTTGCAAAATTCATTAAATTATGAAGACGGCAAAACAATTCATATATTTGTTCGTTAACCGTATTACATTACACGGTATTAGAGCCGTTTCTGGACGCAAAAATAGTATAAATTTAACTCATGTCGAAGGTTAAATATTTTTACGATAGCGAGACCCTTTCTTACAAAAAGATCGAGCAAAAAAAGGGTAGGCGATTAGGTATTGTGCTGCTTAGCATCACTGGTTCTTTCCTGGCTGGTTTTATACTTCTTATTATCTATTTGAATATTCCTCAAATAGAAACTCCCAAGGAAAAAGCACTTGAGCGTGAATTGCAAAATATGAAACTTCAGTATGGTCTCTTAAACAGGAAAATGGACCAGATTCAGGATGTAATGGCCAATATTGAAGACCGGGATAATAATATCTACAGACTGTATTTTGAAGCCAATCCTATTCCTGAAGAACAAAGAAGAGCTGGATTTGGAGGTATCAACCGATATAAAGATCTGGAAGGTTTTGATAACAGTAAGCTTATTAAGGAAACCACCAAAAGAATGGATGTCCTTACCAAAAGGCTTGTTGTACAATCTAAATCTTTAGATGAGATTGCCAGTTTAGCAAAAGAAAAAGGTGAACTGCTGGAGGCTATCCCGGCCATACAACCTGTGAATAATGAAGATCTAAGCAGGATTGCATCGGGTTATGGCTGGAGAACAGATCCATTTACCAAAGTGAAAAAATTCCATTATGGAATGGATTTCACCGCGCCACGAGGAACGCCTGTCTATGCCACCGGAGACGGAAGGGTGACAAGAGCAGACAGCAGGTCCACAGGATACGGAAATCACATTAGAATAGACCATGGCTACGGTTACACCAGCCTGTATGGACATTTGTACAAATACAATGTGCGTAGAGGCCAACGTGTAAAAAGAGGGGATGTTATTGGCTTCGTGGGAAGCACAGGACGTTCTGAAGCTCCTCACCTGCACTACGAAATTTTCAAGGATAAAGACAGGATTAATCCTATCAATTTCTACTATGGAAATCTTTCTCCGGAAGAATTTGGAGAAGTTCTTGAAAGAGCCCAACGTGAAAATCAATCTCTTGATTAATGCACATAAACCTTCCTGAAAAGCGTTATTACGGCATTGGCGAGGTAGCCGAAGCATTTAAAGTAAACACTTCCCTTATCAGGTTCTGGGAAAAGGAGTTTGATGCTATTAAACCAAAGAAAAACGCTAAGGGAAATAGAAAATTCACTCCTGAAGATATTAAGAACCTCGAACTCATTTACCATTTGGTAAAGGAAAGGGGATTTACCCTTGAGGGAGCAAAAACACATCTAAAGGAAGAAAAACAAAAAACACTTACTAACTTTGAAATCATAAGAAAATTAGAAAGTGTAAAAGCTGAACTAGTTAACCTGAAAAATCAATTGTAATATGAAAAAGTGGCTAATCCCATTAATAATAATCGTTATAGGTATTGTTGTAATTTGGAGATTTACAGCAGGATTTAATAACAACGCAGTAGCAAAAGAAGAAAATGCAAAACTTGCATGGTCTAATGTGGAAAGTTCTTACCAAAGAAGAAATGACCTTATTGGAAACCTTGTAAAAACAGTGGAAGGCGCTGCAGATTTTGAAAGAGGTACGTTAACCGAAGTTATTGAGGCACGTGCAAAAGCAACTTCTGTAAATGTGGATGCTGAAAATTTAAGTGCGGCACAGATCCAGCAATTTCAACAGGCGCAGCAAGGAGTAACCTCTGCCCTCTCCAGATTACTGGTAACTGTAGAAAGATACCCTGAACTAAAGGCAAATCAGAATTTTCTTCAATTACAATCTCAATTGGAAGGTACTGAAAACAGGATAAATGTAGCCAGAGATCGTTTTAATGAAGCGGTTACAGATTACAACACCTATATAAGAGTGTTCCCCAATAACCTTTTCGCCGGTATGTTCGGCTTTGAAAGAATGGAACGCTTCCAGGCAGATGCGGGAGCTGAAAATGCCCCGGACGTAGAATTCGATTTTTAGAAACATGAGTAAAGCAAGCGAAGCCTTCCTTAGCAAACTGGAAGAAGAGGAGATCGTTGATGCCATAAGACAGGCAGAGAGAACTACCAGTGGCGAAATTCGGGTACATTTAGAACCAAGTACCGGTAAACTTGACATCTTTGAGCGGGCAATGGAAGTATTTCATGCCCTTAAAATGGATAATACCAAGCAAGATAATGGTGTTCTTATTTATGTTGCAGTAGAAGATCGGAATTTTGTGATTTTTGGAGACAAAGGAATTAATGAAGTGGTTCCGGATGATTTCTGGGAGAGCACCAAAGATCTTATAGTATCACATTTTAAGAATGGTCGTTTCAAAGACGGCCTGGTAGATGGAATTCTTAAAGCAGGTGAGCAGTTACAAAAACATTTCCCCTGGGATGAAGATGATACCAACGAATTATCCGATAAAATTTCAAAAGCATAGGCTTATCAAACGATTACTTTTTTTATTTATACTTTGTACGGGATTCACCGCGCTGGCCCAGCGTGACATTCCACCAAAACCCTCTGAACAAACCAGTGTTTATGATGAAGCAGATATGCTTTCTTCATCAGATGAAAAAAGGCTGGAGCAGAAACTGATCAATTATGCCGATACTACATCAACTCAAATAGTTGTAGTGACCATTCAATCACTTCAGGGTGAATACGAAGGAACCTATGCTGCACACTGGGCCCATGAATGGGGAATTGGTCAAAGCAAAAAAGACAACGGGCTTCTTATTCTCGTAGCTGAAGACGAACGCAAAATATGGATTACTACAGGTTACGGACTAGAAGCATATCTTACTGATGCAAAGACCAAGGAAATTATAGAATTAATCATTCTCCCGGAATTTAGAAACGGTAACATATACGGAGGCCTGAACAATGGGACTACAGCTATTTTTCAGGTTCTCAACGGCACTTTTAAAGGCGCTCCGGGATCTAAAGGTTCTGGTAGCGGTGGCATCCCTATAAGAACGATCATTATTTTCTTCATATTTATAGTTATCCTGATCTCTATGTTCAATAAGCGCGGAGGTGGTAAAAATGGTGGGAGAAGAACCGGTAGAAGTGTACTTTGGGACGCCATTATTTTAAGTTCTTTAGGTCGCGGCAGCTTTGGAGGTGGAAGCTCCGGAGGTGGATTTGGCGGCGGCGGAGGCTTTGGAGGTGGTTTCGGCGGTGGCGGATTTGGCGGTGGTGGTGCCGGTGGAAGCTGGTAAATACTGAAATTAGCTAATTCTGAATTCTAGTCTAATACAACCCGATGAACGATCAATTCTTTGAAGAAGAACATTTTGAAAAGAAAGATTTCAGCTTAGAAGAATTCATTAAAGCTGATTATGAAGGCTGTTCTTTTCTTAATTGTAATCTCTCTAATTCCGATCTTAGTGGTTCTCAATTTATAAATTGTGAGTTCACCGAATGCGATCTTAGCAATTCAAAACTATTAAAAACCGCATTCCAGGACTGCACTTTTTACAGTTGTAAAATGATAGGCCTGCGTTTTGAGCAGTGTGAAAGTTTTGCATTTTCAATTTCTGCTGAAAGCTGTATTATGAATCATTCCAGCTTTTTTCAGGTGAAACTACCCAAAGCGAATTTTTCATACAGCAAATTCCAGAATGTAGATTTTTCAGAAGCTATACTTATTAATTCAAATTTCAGAAATTGCGAATTTTCAGAAGCAATCTTTGAGAATACAAATTTGGAAAAGGCAGATTTTCGAGATGCAAAAAACTACTCCATAGATCCGGAAAATAATAAGGTTACGAATGCCTGGTTTTCAATCCCTGAAATAGTTGGCTTACTAAACAAATACCAGCTCAAGATTGAATAGTTCCCTCAGGTATTATAAATAAAAAAAAGCCATCAAAATCTGATGGCTTTTCAATTACTGTAACACTACTAAAAGCTTAAGAAACTGCTTTTAGCTTACTCATTGTTGACTTATTAAGTTTATCATCTGCATATTCACGGGTCACCGTGAAATGGTTTTCATCGCTTTCAGGAAGTTCAAACATCGCATCTGTTAATATGGCTTCACATAGCGATCTTAATCCACGGGCACCAAGCTTATATTCTACCGCCTTATTAACTATATAATCTAAAGCATCATCGGTAATATCAAACTCGATATCATCCATTTCAAAGAGCTTCTTATATTGTTTAATAATCGCATTTTTAGGTTCTGTAAGAATAGCTCTCAGAGTTTTTCTATCCAGCGGATTCATAAAAGTTAAAGCGGGTAAACGACCAATGATCTCCGGAATTAAACCAAATTCTTTCAAATCTTTTGGAATGATATACTTTAAAAGATTTGTACGCTCAATAGCATCTTCACTTTTCGAAGCGCTAAAGCCAACGGCCTGCATATTCAATCGCTTACTGATAATTCTTTCAATTCCATCAAAAGCTCCACCAGCGATAAAGAGAATATTTTCAGTATTTACCTCAATAAATTTCTGATCAGGGTGCTTACGACCTCCTTTTGGCGGCACATTCACACTAGTACCTTCCAGCAATTTCAATAAAGCCTGCTGAACACCTTCCCCGGAAACATCACGAGTTATGGAAGGATTATCACTTTTACGAGCGATTTTATCTATCTCGTCAATAAAAACGATTCCTCGTTGTGCTTTTTCAGTGTTATAATCGGCTGCCTGAAGAAGTCGTGTCAGGATTCCTTCCACATCTTCTCCGACATATCCCGCTTCAGTTAATACTGTAGCATCTACTATTGCCAGCGGAACGTTTAACATCTTAGCGATCGTTCTAGCCATTAAGGTTTTACCGGTTCCGGTTTCACCAACCATTACGATATTACTTTTTTGAATCTCTACATCGTCTTCACTTTCCGGTTGCAACAATCTTTTATAGTGATTATAAACAGCCACCGACATCACTTTCTTGGTCTCTTCCTGACCAATAATGTATTCATCCAAAAATGACTTGATCTTTTTTGGCTTACTAAGCATTAAGTCTGAAGAAAGCTCACGAGCTTCTCCCTGCTTGGATTCTTCCACAACAATTCCATGAGCCTGTTCAATACAGCGATCACAAATATGAGCATCTAAACCAGCTATTAGCAGGTTTGTTTCGGGCTTTTTTCTACCACAAAAGGAACATTCTAGATCTTCTTTCGCCATCATTTAAATTTTCGGGGGTAATTACTTCATTCCAAGTAATGTACAATTTATCCTTCTCTTTTTAAAATTTCGTCTATCATACCATATTCTTTAGCCTTTTCAGCTTTCATCCAGTAATCACGATCACTATCCTCATGAACTTTCTCATAAGTTTGCCCTGAATGTTTGGCGATGATTTTATATAATTCTTCTTTTAAAGTAACAATCTCTCTTGCTGTGATCTCAATATCACTTGCCTGCCCTTGTGCACCACCCATTGGCTGGTGAATCATCACACGACTATGTGGCAAACCACTACGTTTACCTGCTTCCCCCGCACAAAGTAAAACTGCTCCCATAGAAGCTGCCATTCCTGTACAGATAGTCGCAACATCAGGCTTTATGAACTGCATGGTATCATAAATACCAAGACCTGCATAAACGCTACCACCTGGAGAGTTAATATAAATTTGAATATCCTTGGAAGCATCGGTACTTTCTAAGAACAATAACTGCGCTTGCACAATGTTCGCAACCTGCTCATTGATCCCGGTGCCCAGGAAGATGATCCTGTCCATCATCAATCTTGAAAAAACGTCCATAGCTACAGCATTCATCTGGCGTTCTTCAATAATATTTGGAGTCATGCCCTGAGGTAGCATACTACTCACTACTTTATCGTAATAGTTGCTGTTTATATTATGATCTGAGACAGCATATTTTCGAAATTCCTTTCCGTAGTCCATCAATTTTTTTGTTTTTCTAATCTTAATCAATTAACCGGTAAAAACCAAAAAAGGCGTTACCCCGGTTGAGTTAACGCCCTAAAGATAATTAATATATCGTAAAAAGGCTTACTTATAAATAGCTTTCACAAATTCTTCGTAAGTAACTTCCTTTTCATCAAATTTCATATTCTCCTTATAAAATTCAAGAAGTTTTTCATTCATTAACTGCTCAGAAAGTCTTTTTACCTCGTCCTGATTTGATAGGATTCTCGCAGCGATATCATCAAGTTCCTTTTGAGAAGGATCCATCTGGCCAAATTGCGCCATTTGCTGCTTGATCTTTTCCGAAGCAAAAGCTTTAAGATCGTTAAAATCTACATTCAGGTTATTTTCATTTACAACCTTACCTTCGATTAACTGATACCTCAGTCCTTTTTCGCTCTTTTCGTATTCTTCTTTAGCTTCTTCTTCTGTCAACGGTTTTTCACCTACTGTCTGGATCCATTTTTGAAGGAATTCTTTAGGTAATTCAAAATCTGTCGCTTCAATAAGTGCTTCAGTAATATCATTCATTAACTGCTGATCACTTTGCTGCTCAAATTGCTTTGCCGCATCTTCTTTGATCTTTTCTTTAAGCTCAGTTACCGACTTCACTTTGCCTTCTCCAAAAAGCTTATCAAATAATTCCTGATCAAGATCTGCAAGTTCTCTTTCATTGATCTCAGAAATAGTGAATTCCACTTCAATATCAAGATCGTGGGATTTATCGTGCTCAATGTTTAAATGATTCACTAGCGCGTGATCGTCTTCAAATAAACTTTTGGTTTTTAAAGTGATCACATCACCAACTTTAGCACCTACAAACTTATTAAGGTTGCGTTTTCCCTTGATATTTTCAAGTTCGATGGTTGTTTCATTTTCAATACTTTCTTCTTCATTCTTAAAAGTTCCCGCAACAGTATCGACTTCAGCAACCTCTTCTTTGGTCTTTAGCTTACCATACTGCTTCTGAATACTTTCAATTTGATCGTTCACCATTTTCTCATCGGCAACGATGTTATATTTAGTCACTGGCTTCTTAAGATCCAGATTTACCTCAAATTCAGGTGCAATTCCTAATTCAAATTCGAAACTATATTCTTCTTTTTCCCAATCAAAATTTTCCTGTTCTTTAGGAAGTGGATTTCCCAGAACGTCCAGTTTTTCTTCTGTAAGGTATTTGTTAAGACTTTCCTGAAGCAATTTATTTACCTCATCTACCAATACAGCCTGACCATATTGTTTCTTAACCATCCCCATAGGCACATGACCTTTTCTAAACCCGGGAATATTGGCATTCTTACGGTAATCTTTTAAAATCTTCTCTACTTTACCGGCATAATCTTCTTTAGCGATATCAACTTTAACTACCGCATTTAATTCATCAATATTCTCTCTGGTAATATTCATTTTGATCTATTATAAAAATTGGAGTGCAAAATTACATTTTTTATTAAAGTCTACAAAGTTTCAAAATGTTGAAATTCAGTTAAATCTAATCTGATTTTAAAATAGAGAAAAGTATAGATTGTATCAGCGACAGTAATAAACTAAAAATAATGGCAATAAACCAGCCATCTACATCAAACCCGCTTACAAAACCATCAGCCAGGAAAATAATGATAGCATTAATTACCAACAAGAATAGCCCTAAGGTAAGAACCGTAACAGGGAGCGTTAAAAGCACCAATATCGGTTTTACTATAAAGTTTAAAAGAGCCAGAACGATCGCCACAATTATGGCGGTTAAATAGCCATCTACGCTTACCCCTGGAAGAAGCTTGGCCAGGATCACTACTGCGAGTGCAGTTAGCAACAATCTAAGTATAAAATTCATGATTTTTAATATTGGTTATGAGTAAAGTTGCAAAAAAAAGGTCGGGAATTTCCCGACCTTTTTAAATTTTATAGCAATTTTAATATATTACTGCACTTCATTATTTAAGGTAATCGTACCATAACTTCCAACATCCACCGCAGGAACATCAGCACCATAGGTGGTATTAATTCTTTTAATAATCTCGTTAGCAATGACCGCATAACCACGAGGAGTTAAGTGCACGCCATCTAATGAGAAAGCACCTCCCGAAACAAAAGTTGAAGAAATTGGCACTCCTTCATAAACAAGACCCCCATCAGAATCAATTAGACCTAATAAGGAATTCGCATCCACATAAGCCAGTGAATATTGCTGAGCTATAGAATTTATAGCCGCATTGTATCTCTGGGTCACTTCAGAAATCAAAGTTTGTTCAGTAGAAGTTAACACATGCTGATCACCTAGCGGAACAGAAACACCATTAATAAGCATAGGATTATCGTTAACTGTAGTTCCAATGAATGATGACGAAGTAAGTGGTATAAGATCTGAAGGAGTAGTCTGTCTTAGTTGTCCCAGCAAACCGGCGGTTTGAGGATCCAGGTTAAACGGAGGCTGTTGTAAAATCCCAGATACATTAGTTAAATCTTCATCAACAAGAGTTACAAAGTTCTGTGGGCCTTCAGCAAAAGTGATCTTTCTGCTATTTGCTTCTTCCGGAGTTATTACTCCCGCCTGAGCCAGACCAGGTAAAATTTGAGTATTATATGCACCAAACTGAGCATTTAAAGCACCAGCAGTTGCGGCATCAAGAGGAATTGGATTTACCGGAACTACCTTGAAAAATGGTATATCTGCTACATCCGGGATATTGATCAACACTCCTTCAGCTCCATTCTCACCTCCAGCCAACTCGCTTACGATAGAATTATAGACAAAAGAAAAAGCATTAGCATCTGTTATATCATTCGGCCCGTACTGAGTGAAATCTGTATTATTTTCCTGATACACCCCTACGCCACCAGAAGTAGCATAGCTTAGTACATCATTATTACCAATCCATAAAGTAAAGAAGGTTGGATCTTGAGCTAACGCATCAGCAAGTACCGTTGCATTGTCTGAAGAAGCAAATCGCGCAAAATAAGGATTCGCTGCGCCTGAAGGTACACCAGCAACATTTCCGTAACCTGGAGCAAGTAAATGATAAGATTTAGCACCCGGAACTCCCATATTATTAAAAGGACCTGCCAATTTATTAGTAATATCTGTCGTTGGAGCTGCACCTGTATACCTTGCCGGAGCAGGACTTCCATTTGCCCCTACCGCAAGAACAAACCTGTTTTCAGCAATCTGGGTTCCTCCTAAAAGAAGACCACCCGTATTATCATCTACTAAAGGCTGTGTAAAGTCATTTGTTTCCTGGGTTAGCGCAAATTTACTTGCAAGAATATTAGGATATGAGTTTTGTTGCCCTGTAATATAAAGAGCTCCATCAGCATAACCGGCAGTTAAGGAATTCCCCAATGCTACATAGTTAGAAAAATCTGCTTCCCCATTACTATAAACTCCTCCGTCTTCAATTGGATTTTCTAATTCCGGCTCACAAGAAACAACTCCCAAAGCAAGAATAGCTATATATTTAAAATAGTTTTTCATCGTCAAATTATATTTTAATAGTTACACCTAAACCTGGTACAAATGCACTGGACTTGTAAGTTCCTTCAAAAGGTACATTCTGTCCGTTTTCCTGATAAAAATCATAAGACTCATCGATCTCCTTGAACTTACTATAAAGAAAAGAAGCATCAATCGCCACATTATCGGTTACATTTACTGAAAGACCTCCAGTGAAATTATTCGAGTCATTCCTTGGAGTTTCAGGAGCGAAGTACCCTGATTGTACTGGTGATTCATCAAAATAATATCCAGCTCTTAGCGTAAACATATCGTTTGCGGTATACTGCGCCCCAAATCTATATATTGAAGAGTCCTCATAATTTCTGGGATTCACAGAATCTGGAGTTCCTTCCGCAGCAAAATCTACATCTAAAGATTCATAAACACTCCAGAATGTACGGTTGTAATCAAAAGCAAATAACCATTTGTCATTTAATTGATACGAGGCACCTACAGTTAACTCAGCAGGAAGAGGTAGTTCCGCATCAAAAGTTGTATCAGGAAAAGAAGTTAATGGAGAGTTAGGAATATTTTCAAAATCTGCTTCCCCATCTTCAGCCTTTACAATAATTTCTGAACGATAATTCACCCCAATATTCAAACTATCTATAGGACTCCACATAGCACCAGCCGACCATCCCCAGGCACTCACTCCTGAAGCATCTACAGTAACATTAGAACGGTTTCCCTCAAGATCTGTAAGTGTTCTAGTCAGGTTTCTATTGAAGTTAACTGAACCACTTACGTAGATAGGTCCACCACCTACAGAAAGATTTTCGCTAATTTTATACGAACCTAACGCCTGCACATAAATAGCAGATAAAGAAATATCATTAATAAGATGAGACCCTGCCCAATCTTTTTCCCATTCAACTGAACTTCCATAAGGCGTATACGCAGCCAGACCCACACTAAATTTATCACTTAACTTATAAGAGAAGTAAGCATAAAAGGGAGTTCCCACAGGACTATCTGTTCTTGCCATTTGTCCAAATTCTTCATTTTGCCATACCACATCAGAGAATACAGCACTCACACCCACAGCAGCATTGATCTTGTTTTCAAGAAACACCAATCCAGCAGGATTAAAAAAGGCCAATTCTGCATTGTTAACTACAGCAACACCTGTATGCCCCATCGCCAGTCCTCGTTGACCTTGTAGACTTACCCTGTAACCACCGGCATACGTTGTAGCGCCAGCCAAAAGAAACAGGCCAAGTAAAAATAATTTTTTCATAATAAGAGTAGGATTTTATTTAACATATCTTAAAAATCTAGTTTCAAAAATAGCACAAAATAGATATTATGCAACATATTGTCACATTTTATTATGCATACATAATAAATTTAGAAAGATTTTAAACAAATCGAATTACAGCTTCATAGAAGTCCTTCATATTTTCAGCATGTACCCAATGCCCGGATTTCGCGATGGTTTCAATTTTAGCTTCAGGGAAATGTTGCCGGATCAAAGGTTCTTCTTCTTTTGTGATATAATTTGAAAGTTCTCCATTTATAAACAAAACAGGACCTTCATAAACAGCCTCCTGCGGAAGTGCTCTCCCAACCTGTTCTATATTTGCCTTTAGAACATCCAGGTTTATCCTTAATGAAAGTTTTTCTTTTGTTTTCCAGTAAAGATTTTTCAAAAGAAACAGCCTTACACCGGTTTCTGGAATATAATCTTCAAGAAAATCTTCAGCTTCTCCCCTGGAAGTTAGATTTGCCTCATCAAGTGCCGTAAGACCTTTCAATATTTGTTGATGATGAGGAGCATAATATTTAGGTGCAATATCTACCACAATGAGTTTCTTTACCATATCCTGATTTTCACAAGCCAACAACATGGCTGTTTTTCCACCCATAGAATGCCCTAGAAGCACCACCTCTCCTAAATCGTGATCATTGCAATATTCAACAACATCGTTTGCCATCAACTCGTAAGAAAACTCCTCACTATGTGGACTTTTTCCATGATTTCTCTGATCTATTAAATGAACCTGAAAACCTTCTTCTGCAAATTTCTTCCCCAGGGTTTTCCAGTTATCACTCATTCCCAGAAACCCATGGAGGATTATTAAAGGTTCACCTTCTCCTAATATTAATGAATGTAATTTCATTTATTTTAACAGGTTTAAATATTGTTGAATCGTTTTCTCCAGACCAAGATAAAGCGCTTCCGAAATCAGAGCATGCCCTATGGAAACCTCAGCGAGATGAGGCACATTTTCTTTAAAGAATTTGATATTTTTCAATGAAAGGTCATGTCCTGCATTAATTCCCAGCCCAAGTGTATGAGCGAGCTTAGCACAATCAGTATAGGATTGCGCGGCATTTTCATTTCCATTTGCGTATTCTACCGCAAAACTTTCAGTATATAGTTCGATCCTATCGGTACCGGTTTTAGCCGCTCCCTCGATGATATTCTTATCTGGATCTACAAAGATAGATGTTCTTATTCCGTTGTTCTTAAACTCAGAAATTACCTCTCTTAAATAATCCTTATATTTTATGGTATCCCAACCCGCATTGGAGGTGATGGCATCTTCAGCATCCGGAACCAGCGTAACCTGAGCGGGCTTAACTTCTAACACCAGATCTATAAATTGCTGAATAGGTTTTCCTTCAATATTAAATTCTGTTGTAAGTATTGGTTTTAACTCACGCGCATCTGCATATCGTATATGTCTTTCATCTGGTCGTGGATGCACCGTGATCCCTTCAGCTCCAAAAGCCTCAATATTTTTAGCGGCTTCAATCACATTGGGAACATCCCCACCACGCGCATTTCTTAAAGTTGCGATCTTATTTATATTTACGCTTAATTTCGTCATTAGTGCTTCATTTTATTAACAAAAATACAAAGTGCAGTCTGCTTCAATGAATTTTATTTTGATTAATTTGCATTAAAGGAATAGATAACAATGAGTTTGAAAGAGTATATATTGAATGATGTAGAGATTATTAATCTTTCTGAAAAAGTTGGGGAAGTCCAAAAATTTTTCAATCAATTAACCTTTACGCATCTGCCCGTGGAAAACGACGGAGTTTATATTGGATGTATTTCAGAAAACGATGTGCGATGTTTTGAAAATGGCAAAACACTGGAAGATTATAGATATGCCCTTGAGGGATTTTATGTAACCGAAAGTAATTACTGGCTGGATAGCCTGGAGGCTTTTGCCCAGAACAATTCTAATATTCTTCCGGTTCTGGATGACGATAATTTATATGTGGGATATGTTGAATTAAACGAGATGATATCCCTTTTTAAGGAAACCCCTTTTTTACACGAACCAGGAAATATTCTGGTTATAGAAAAAGCCTTTAAAGATTATACTTTTGGAGAAGTTAGCCAGATTGTAGAATCTAATAACGCACATCTTTTAGGCGCTTTTGTATCGAAGATTGAAAATGATATGGCAGAGATCACCTTAAAAATAACCCCTTCTGGCATGAATGAGATCATACAGGCATTTAGGAGATATGGATATATCATCATCTCGGAACACCAGGAGGATACATTTAATAAGAACCTGAAGGATCGCTCGAAATATCTCGACAAATACCTGAATATTTAATTTATGAAAATAGGCATTTACGGTCAGTTTTACCACACCAATGCAGCTCAGTATATCGGTCAGCTTCTTGAATTGCTAGACCAGAAAAACATAGAAGTATTTATTGAGGAAGACTTTCTTAAACTTATTCACAGCAACAACAACATTGAAAAAGATTACAAGCATTTTAGCGCCTTTGAGGAGCTGGATAATTCTTTTGATCTGTTTTTTTGCATTGGCGGGGACGGGACGATCTTAAAATCTATCAATTACATTAGAAACCTAAACATTCCAATTGTCGGGATCAACACCGGGAGATTAGGCTTTCTTGCTACTATTCAAAAAGAACAAATTGAAAGCACGCTGGTGGACATACTTGAAAAGAAATTCAGTCTTTCTCCCAGGTCTGTTTTAACTATAGAAACAAATCCAAAAAGTTATGATCCTGTATTTTCTCATATTGCTTTGAATGAAATTGCAGTAAGCAGAAAAAACACCACTTCCATGATCACCGTAGACACCTGGCTGGATGACCAGTACCTCACCTCGTATTGGGCAGACGGATTAATAATCTCAACTCCCACAGGTTCTACAGGTTACTCCCTAAGTTGCGGCGGACCGGTTATCACACCAGATGCAGATTCCCTGGTGATCACACCCATTGCACCGCATAACCTGAACGCACGACCTCTGGTTATAAAAGATCACACCAGTATAAAATTAAAAGTTTCAGGAAGAGGAAAAGAACATTTGGTTTCTATGGATTCTCGAATTGCCACTCTTGAAAATGACACTGAGATCATTATTAAAAAAGCACCCTACACCATAAATTTCGTAGAATTACAGGGAGACAGCTTTCTTAACACCCTTAGAAAAAAACTTCTATGGGGAGAAGACAAGCGTAATTAAGCAATAAAACTTTCCAAAAACTGTTTATACGTATGTACAAATCTGCTCAAATTATTGCAGAGCAACCAGAATTGTTATATTTGCAAACTTTTGAAAACCTATGAGGCACCTAATTGCTTTTGTATTAATGGCATTTTTAACAACCAGTTCACATTCTCAACAAATTGAGGTTGGAGCTTTTGCCGGCGGTGCAAATTTCATTGGAGATGTTGGAAAAACCAACTATATCCTGCCAAACACACCAGTTGGAGGTTTAATTGCAAAATGGAATAGAAGTCCCCGACATGCATTGAGGCTTAGTTTGCTATATGCTAAAATTGCAGCAGATGATGAAAAATCTGCTGATACCAGAAGACAGCAACGTGGCTATTCTTTTGAAAATACCATTGCTGAGGCTTCTTTGGGATTAGAATTTAATTTTTTTGAATTTGATCTTACCAATCCGTTGCCCCAAAGCACCCCATATTTATATACGGGTATCACCTATTTCAGGGCAGATCATATTTATCTTGAAAATGGCAGGGCAAACAATCTGGTAAATCAAAATGGGGCAAACTGGGAGTTTGCGATCCCGATGGTAATGGGTTATAAAGAAGCTGTAACAGAGCATATTATTGGTGCTATTGAAATTGGCGCCAGGTATACCCTCACAGATAATTTAGACGGAAGCTGGCCTGAGGAGTACCTTGGAAGAAGAGAGCCAGCTGCCGAATTTGGAAATAGAAATACAAACGACTGGTATGTTTTTACCGGTATAACATTCACTTTTACTTTTGGGCGAAAGCCATGTTATTGCTTTTAGATGAATTATAAAGACAATTTAAACCTTGATAAATTACCCAAACACATAGCCATTATTATGGATGGTAATGGGCGTTGGGCTAAGCAAAAAGGTTTCCTTAGGGCTTCCGGTCATAAAGAAGGCACAAAAGCTGTAAGGGATGTTGTTGAAGGTTGTGCTGAAATTGGAGTGAAAAATCTTACACTCTATGCCTTTTCTACAGAGAACTGGAACAGACCAAAATTAGAGGTTGATACTTTGATGAAGCTCCTGGTTTCTTCCCTGAAGAAAGAGATCAAGACTCTTAAAGATAACAACATAAAACTCAATTGCATAGGTAACATCTCCAGCCTCCCGAAGAAAGCCAGAAACGAATTGCTTGATGTAATTGAAAAAACATCAGGCAACACACAAATGACTTTAACCCTTGCTTTAAGTTATGGAAGCCGTGAAGAAATAACCAATTGTATTAAGCAAATTGCAACGAAGGTTAAAAGTGAAGAATTATCTGAAGATGCTATTGATGAATCGGTTATAAATGAGCATCTTTACACCCAAAATTTACCAGATGTGGATCTTTTAATTCGCACCAGTGGTGAACAGCGTATAAGCAACTTCCTTTTATGGCAGATTGCTTATGCCGAATTGTATTTTACGAAAATCTTATGGCCAGATTACCGAAGGGAAGATCTTTTTGAAGCCATATACAACTATCAAAATAGAGAACGAAGATTTGGAAAAACAAGTGAGCAACTCAGTTAGTGCATTCATGACGAAGAAGATATTTACACTTTTTGCATTATTTTTCATATTCAGCATAGCTGCCAAAGCACAGGACCTACCCCTTGGAGATTCAAAAAAATATACCATTGGAGATATTAAGGTTACCGGTACTACTACCTATAATGAAAAAACGGTAATAGCATACACAGGTTTAAAAGAAGGAGAAGAAATATTTATTCCAGGTGAAAAATTACGTGATGTAATTAATAAACTATGGAAGCTTGATCTATTTAGCGACATTAATTTCTATATCACCAATGTGGAAGGCAATGTTGCAGATCTTGAACTTGAGATCAAGGAAGTACCTGTTTTAAACCAGGTTAAATTCAGTGGGATCAAGAAAAAAAGCGACAGGGAAGATCTTGTTGACGAAAACGATCTTAAACCTGGAGTAAAAGTAACAGAAAACCTTATTACCACTACTCAAAATTATATTCAGAATAAATATAAAAAAGAGGGTTATTTCAACACCCAAGTAGATATTAGAACCTCTGAAGTAGTAGACACGACCAACAGCAATAAGGTAAATATGGTGGTGGATATAGAGCAGGGTGATCGCGTTAAAATTTCAGATATAGAATTTCTGGGGAACGAAAAACTTTCTGATGCCAAGTTAAAACGTAACATGAAGAACACGAAGCAAAAGAATCTTATCAGGTTCTGGAAGCGTTCTAAATTTGTAAGAGCCGATTATCAGGAAGATAAAGCTTCGATAATTGATAAGTATAAAGCACTTGGATATAGAGACGCAAGGATCACTTCAGATACACTAATAAAGATAGATGAGGAAGATATCGCGTTAAAATTAGAACTGGAAGAAGGAAACCAGTATTATATTGGAAATATAGATTACCTTGGTAATGCAGCCTATACCGATGAACAGCTTGGAAGAGTGCTTGGACTCAAAAAAGGTGACATCTATAATGGAGTACTTATTGATGAGAGAATTCAGGGCAGAGAACCTAACAAAACATCTGTAGCCAACCTTTATCAAAACAATGGATATCTTTTCTCTAATATCGATCTTGTTGAAACCAACGTATATAATGACACGATAGATTTTGAGGTAAGAATTGTAGAAGGAAAAGAGGCATATTTCGATGAAATAAGAGTAACCGGGAATGACAAGACCAAAGATCACGTGATCTACCGTGAAATGCGAACCAAACCGGGGCAAAAATACAGTCAGGAAGCTGTGGTAGCTACCGTACGTGAATTAGGTGCGCTAGGCTTCTTTGATGCTGAGCAATTAAATCCTGAATTTGTAGAACCAGATCCAAGAGAAGGAACTTTAAGCCTGGAGTATCAGGTTGTTGAAGCTGGAGCCAGCCAGATTGAACTTCAGGGAGGTTATGGTGGCGGAGGTTTCATTGGAACCCTGGGACTATCGTTTAACAACTTCTCTATACAGGGACTTTTTGATAAGGACGCATACGATCCTATTCCAATGGGAGACGGGCAAACCCTATCTTTAAGAGCACAGGCAAGTACTTTTTATCAAACCTACAGCCTTTCCTTTAGAGAGCCATGGTTAGGGGGTAAAAGACCGGTAAGTTTATCTACATCTTTTAGCTACACAAGGCAGTTTTTATATGATTATATAAATAGAGAAGCCGATAGATCCAGAAGCTTTGATATTCTTGGGGTGAGCATAGGACTTGCAAAAAGATTAAAAGCTCCAGATCAATACGCCACTATTTCTAATGTAGTTGGTTTCCAGAGATACGATCTAAACAATTACAATACCGGATTATTTACTTTTGGTAACGGACATTCAAATAATCTTTATTACCAGCTAGGAATCACCAGAGACAATACCAGGGTAAATCCAATTTTCCCTACCGGAGGTTCTAAATTTGCCTTTACAGCAAAATTAACCCCTCCCTACTCTCTATGGAATGGAGTTGATTATGGAAACCTGGAAAATCTGGATGAATTTCAGTTAAGAGACGATAATGGTAATTTAATCGATGAACTTGGAAATAGAGTTACTCCGGAAAATTCTGTAGCCGACCAGCAAAAAGTAGATCAAAAGAAATACAACTGGCTGGAATTCTATAAGATTAAGTTAAACGGTGACTGGTATGAAACCCTGGCTAGCTTTGGACCAAGTAGCAACCTGGTACTAAGAACGCATGCAGAATTTGGTTTCCTGGGAGCCTATAATAATGAAAGAGGTGTGCCTCCATTTGAACGTTTTTATCTTGGAGGTGATGGACTTGGTGCCTATAGCCTGGACGGTAGAGAGACCATTCAGCTAAGAGGTTACCCAAACCAATCTGTAGTTCCAATAGACAGGCCTGTAAATGAAAGAGATGATGGAGCGGTGATCTATAATAAATATTCTTTAGAACTGCGTTTCCCAATCACTCTTAAACCGGCAGCATCTATTTATGCTCTTTCATTTTTAGAGGCAGGAGCCACTTATGACAATTTTAGAGACTATAATCCGTTTCAGTTAAATAGATCTGCAGGTGTTGGTCTTAGAATTTTTATGCCAACCTTCGGATTATTAGGTATTGACTTTGGATATGGTTTTGACGAAGTTGTTGGTCAACCAGGTCCTAATGGATGGGAAACACACTTTATCATAGGCCAACAATTTTAATTTGGCACGATATTTTCTATATTCGATCTAAATGAAAAAAAGAATATTCTCCATAGTAGCGATTACCGTATTTAGCATTTCAACGCTAATGGCTCAAAAAACCATTAGGCTTGGCTATATAGATATGGAATATATTCTTGAAAATGTTCCGGAATATCAGGAAGCAACCAGGCAACTTGATAATCGCGTTCAGGAATGGAAGGTTGAAGCCGAAGCAAAAATACAGAAGGTAGAAGACATGAAATCCAGGCTGGATAATGAAAGAGCGCTTTTAACCAAAGAGCTTATTGAAGAGCGGGAAGGCGAGATTGCCTACATGGAACAACAGGCTTTAGAATATCAGCAAAATAGATTTGGCCCAAATGGTGATTATATGATTCAAAAAAAGCAATTGGTAAGACCAATTCAGGATCAGGTTTTCACGGCTGTTCAGCAAATTGCAGAAAATAGAAATTTAGACTTTGTTTTTGATCGTACTGCAGATATTGGAATGATATATGCAGACCAGCAATTCGATGTGAGCGAGACAGTTCTTAGAACCATTAAAAGAACAGCTAATCGTGAACAACTGGAAAATAAAGATGAAATTGAAGCATTCGAGAAAGCTGAAAACCGAACTGTTGAACAGGATAAAGAGATCACAGAAAGGGAGGAATTGGCTGAAGAACGCAAGTCTGAGCGTGAGACAATATTAGAACAGAAAAAGAGGGAAAGAGACTCTCTAAAAGCTGCAAGGCAAAAAGAGTTTGAAGATAGAAGAGCAAAAATTCTTGCAGAGAGAGAAAGAAAGAGAGATTCTATTTTAAAATCCCGGGAGAAAAAGAACGATACGATAAACTAAATTTTAAACCTTAATTAAACTTAACGAAGATTACAATGAAACAATTCAGAACACTTTTTATAGCTTTAGCTTTAATGATTGGCGCTACTGCTTTTACAAACGCACAGTCTAAGGTTGCACATGTCGCTACTCAAGATCTAGTACAATCTTTGCCTGAGTATAAAGGCGCTATGGATCAGCTTCAAAAGCTTGAGAAGACTTATGATGCAGAGATAAAAGATATGCTATCTGAGGCTCAGAGCACTATGCAACGTTACGAGGCAGAGGCAAATACGAAGTCTGAAGAAGAGAACCAAAAGAGAGCTACAGAACTTCAAGCTGCTCAAAGAAGAATTCAGGAGCACAGTTCTAAAGCCAGACAGGATCTTCAGAAAAAAGAAACTGATCTACTTAGACCTATTCTTGAGAAAGTACGTACTGCGATCCAAAAAGTAGCCAGAGCTAAAGGATACGATTACGTATTAGACTCTACTACAGGAACAGGAGTACTTCTTGCTGACGGTTATGATCTAATGCCAGATGTAAAAAAAGAATTAGGCCTGTAATTTCAGCCTTTTACAAATAAAATTAAAAAACTGCGTACAGACTTGTACGCAGTTTTTATTTTTGTAGTTATATGAACGATTCCAGGCCCATTGGTATTTTTGATTCAGGTGTAGGAGGCACCTCCATCTGGAAAGAGATTCATCATCTTTTGCCTTTAGAAAAAACCATTTACCTATCTGATAGCAGGAATGCTCCCTACGGAATAAAAACCCAGGAAAAGATCATTCAATTATCCATAAAGAACACTGAAAAACTTCTGGAAATGAATTGCAAGCTCATTGTAGTAGCCTGCAATACAGCTACCACAAACGCCATTAAAGTACTAAGATCAGCTTATAAAACACCTATTATTGGCATTGAACCTGCCATTAAACCAGCAGCCTTAAGAAGTACGAATAAAGCTATTGGCATTTTGGCTACGCGAGGCACACTTACCAGTCAGCTTTTTGCACAGACCTCAGAACTATATACCAGGGACATTAATGTAATTGAAGTGGAAGGAAACGGATTGGTGGAGCTTATAGAAAGTGGCAAAAAAGAATCAGAGGAAACCAAGAACTTACTTCGGGTATTATTGGCACCCATGATACAGGCCAAAATTGACTATTTGGTGCTCGGATGTAGCCATTATCCCTATTTAATTCCATTGCTTAAGAATCTATTACCAGAAGGAGTTCAGATTATAGATTCGGGAGAGGCGGTTGCCAGGCAAACCAAAGCTATATTAAGCAACAGCAGCCTGCTCAACAATACTGTAAAAGGAAATAATATCCCTGAATTTTATACTAATATCGACCCACAAGTGCTTTCAGATATCATTCTTGCGAAAGAGAAAGGATATAAAGTAGCTGAAATGAATTTTTAATTTTTAATTATTAATTGCCGGGCAGTTACAATTATATCGCTCCCTGCTCTCCCCAAAATTATACCCTAAAGTAATCTGGTGAAAACCACCATTACTGAGCACTATGGAATTTAGCTGGTAGCTGTAGGTATAACCAAACACAAACTTTTTATAATTCAGCCCAACAAACGGGGTGATATATCTCAATTGCTGATTATTTACCAGCTCCCCGTTTTCCGTATATTCTGCACTTTCAAAACTGTTACGGTAAGACAGACCTCCCCAAAGTTTACCATTTTCCAGTTCATAATATGCCTTCGCATTCGCATCTAAAGCCATTTCATTGGTAGCCTCCCGTGCCTGAAAAAGGATCGAAGGTTCAAAGCTCCATGGGTCATTTGGATTAAGTGAAAAAACGTAGCCTGCAGAAAACAGGTATTTTCTCATATTACTTGGCACTGCATCAGAATAAAACAGCTCCCTGTTCACCGATAAAATATTCTTTGCAGCAAAATGAAAATAGAGATTTCTCACATAATATGAGATTCCAAAATCCAGATTTGCAAAAATATCGGTATTATTCTCCCCAATTAAAGGATCAAATCTTGTAAAATCACTGGTATCTAACCTATGCTGTATGACTCCCGCACTAATTCCAAACGATAATTGATTCAGATCTAGCGTACTTCGAGAAAACATAAGATGATACGCAAAAGTAGCGTAAGCTCCCAATTTAGAATAGTTACCGTTCTCATCCCTAAAAAGAATGCCCCCTACCCCAATTTTATCATTTACACGGGAATTATAGGCAAGTGTCTGTAAGTTTGGTGCGTCCTCCACGTCAAACCATTGCTGTCTTGCGGTCAACCTTATCTTATCATAATTAGAAGCCCCCGCCATAGAGGGATGTATGAGGTATAGATTATCTGTAAGATAATCGGAATAAGTAGGAATAATTTCCTGAGCTTTTAATGCCGATATATTAAAGAATACTGTCAACACTAAAAACAAGGAATATTTCAGAATTACCAAATGCCTCCAACTGCATTTCAATATATAAGTAACGCTCCCCATAAAGGCTGTAAATATATGTATTAGTAGTTTTTCTTTAGTATTTTTGTCAAAAATTTTGAGATGAAAGATTTCACTATCAACATAGTAAGAACTACCACGCCTTCCATTGCTAAATTTGAAGCCGATAAATTTCTTACCCGTCACGAGAACTTTGAATTTAAAAATATTGACGAGGCGGCAAGATCTCCTCTAGCACAACAATTATTCTATCTACCCTTTGTAAAAACGGTTTATATCGCCCAGAATTTTATAGCGATAGAAAAATATGATATTGTTGAATGGGAGGATGTAGAAAAAGAAGTAGCAGATCAAATTGAAACCTATCTTAATAAGGGCGGCGAAGTTATTAAAGAAGTAAAGACTTCTACAGGAAAAGTTCCTGTAACGGTCTATGCTGAAAGTACTCCGAATCCTGCAGTGATGAAATTCGTAGCCAATAAAAAACTTGTGTTACAGGCTTCAGAATTTAAAAATATTGATGATGCTAAAAATGCACCCTTAGTTCAGAAACTTTTCCATTTTCCGTTTGTAAAAGAAGTTTTTATAGATGAAAACTATGTTTCGATCCAGAAATATGACATGTCAGGCTGGGAAGAAATCACCATGGAATTACGTGAATTTATAAGGAATTATATTGAAGAAGGCAACGAGATCTTAAATGCAGAGACCGTAGAAGCTTCAAAAAAATCTGCAGCCGATCAGGAAAACAACACTGCCAGTTATGAGCACCTGGATGACACTTCACAGCAGATCATAGCTATCCTGGATGAATACATTAAGCCTGCAGTTGCAAGTGATGGAGGAAACATTTTATTTGACAGTTATAATGAGGAAAATAAGACAGTAAAGGTTATCCTTCAGGGAGCCTGCAGTGGGTGCCCTTCCTCTACCATGACTCTTAAAAGTGGTATTGAAACCATGCTAAGAGATATGTTAAAAGATAAAGTAGCATATGTAGAAGCGGTGAATGGGTAATACTTAAATATTGCAACCAACTATACTTAAGAAAAAAATCCCTTGAAAAAGGGATTTTTTAATTAGTAACTAGTAGTTCTTGCTTCGTTATAAAACTCCTGGAACAATTGAAGTAAATTCATGGTTGAGCCTATAAGATCTTTGGTTTCCAGTAATATCCCGAAATATAATTTTGTGTTTTTCGGACTCGATTCTGAAGTACGAATTCTTTGAATTTGCTTCTGAATTAAATCACTTACATAATCCATTAATTCCTGCTTCTCATTCAGCAGATTATTGATATTTCCGAATTCATGATTATCAAAGGTTTCGGTGATCTCATCAAAGAGGATCTGCATCTTGTCATCTACTTTTTTAAGATCCCGGATCTGATTAAATTTCAGGTTTTTGTGATTATTATGAACGTGATTATAGCTGTTTCTGGTTATGAATCCTATTGACTGAACCATATCCTGAAGATAATCTAGCGTGAGAATATAGAATTTACTGGCTTCAACCGAATCTTCGTCCAGCGATTTAATAAAATAAAAGATATTATCTTTTAACTCGTCGACTTCAGATTCCAGCTTTTCAATCTTTTTATAATTTTTCTTGAGTTTACCAAGGTCATAATATCCTAATTGATCTACAGTTTTCGAATACATTTTATTAATTCCGCCAATGACATTAGAGATATTTTCTGAAGTTTCAGAAGTAATTTCATTAATGGTCACGATATCGCTTTTATTAAATCTTTTCTTTGTTTTTTCTTCTTTAGCTTTTCTTGAATGTAATATGCCGCTTCTCACAACCAGAACGATTGCCAGGATAATTAAAACGGCCAGGGCTATGGTACCGCCAAAATAAATGATGGCCGCAAAAATAGCTGCAGCTGTAAATGCAACTATTGCCGTCACAAACCAGCCCCCTACTACATTAAGTACTCCTGCAACCCTGTAGACTGCACTTTCCCTATCCCAGGCTCTATCGGCTAAGGAAGTTCCCATTGCAACCATAAAGGTTACATAAGTTGTGGAAAGTGGAAGCTTCATGTTTGTACCAATAGAAATTAGCACACTGGCCACTACAAGATTTACAGAAGCGCGAACCATATCGAAAGCAGGTGCATCGATTCTTCTACTTTTATGGGCCGCATCAGGTTTATTGAATTTATTATTAATTTTTACTTTCATCCTTTCCGGAAGAATAGTAGAAAATGCATTCCCAAAAAGCACAGAATATCTCACAATCCCTCTGGAAAGCCAGTTAGGCTCAAAACGCTCTACACTATCTCCCTGTCTGGACAAATTTATCCCTGTATCTACTACGGAGCGTGCTTTGCTGGAAAACCACAATGTAATTACCATAATACCTCCGGCAGCTACTAATAATAACTCGGGAGTTGGAACACTTCCCGATAGGCCTGTCATTTTAAATTGCGAGGGTAGAACCCCGGTAGTCTCATACGCAGTTTGCCAGAGATCGAAGGACTGCCAGGCAGCTATGGGTACGCCTATAAAGTTCACAAGGTCATTTCCTGCAAAGGCCAGTGCCAATGCAAAGGTTCCTATAATAATGATCGTCCTTAAAATATTGATTTTAAGCACACTCATAAGAAACTGAGAAATTGCTGTAAAAACTAAAAAACCAATTAAGACGATCACAAAAGTATGGGTATTGATATACTCCATGGTTTCCTCTGGAATATACGATACACTTTTAAGGCCTTTTATTACAATAAAATAAAGAATCGCCGTTAGGGAAACCCCGCCAAATACAGCACCTACATATTTTATTTTTTTCTCAAACTGGAATGAAAAAACAAGCCGTGAAATATACTGAACAATGGCACCGATTAGAAAGGCTATAACCACCGCCATTAAGATCCCTACAATAATTTCTGTAGCCTTGGACGTATTAATATATTCTGTTAGTTGCGCAAGATTACCGTCACTATCTCTATATATTTTTATTGCTGCCATGCAAACGGCCGCCCCCAATAATTCAAAGACTATAGAAACCGTAGTGGATGTAGGTAGTCCAAGGGAATTAAAAAAGTCTAAAAGCAGAACATCTGTAATCATTACCGCCATGAATATGATCATGATCTCTTCAAAATAAAATTCACCGGGTAAGAAAATTCCTTTCCGAGCAACTTCCATCAAACCGCTCGAGAAAACTGCTCCCACGGCTACCCCAATACTGGCAACGATAAGGATGGTTCGCATAGAAATTGCTTTAGAACCAATTGCAGAATTCAAAAAATTAATGGCATCGTTACTTACTCCTACTACTAAATCTGTAATCGCAAGGGCCAAGAGGGCCACTAACATTACCAGGTAAATGTCTTCCATAGATAAATCGATTATCAACCAGTAAGATTGAAATATAATTTCACAAAGTCTTGAGCCTTAAAGTTATTAAAAGATTAATAATATGGAGCTTATTTAAGCTTGTCTTATAATATTAGTAATTTTAATAGTTTAATCACTAAATTCTATTTTACCAGAATATCATTTTAATCAACTTTCTATTTATGAATTATGATAATAAAAAGCATACAAACGAATTAATTCATGAAAGTAGTCCCTACTTACTGCAACATGCGCATAATCCGGTAAATTGGAAAGCATGGAACGATAAGAGCTTAGATGAAGCCCAGGAAAACAACAAATTACTTCTCATTAGTGTTGGATATTCAGCATGCCACTGGTGTCATGTAATGGAACACGAGAGTTTTGAGGATGAAGCAGTAGCTGAAATAATGAACTCCAATTATGTGAATATAAAAGTAGATCGGGAAGAAAGACCAGATGTAGATCAGGTATATATGAACGCTGTACAAATCATGACGGGAATGGGAGGATGGCCAATGAATGTAGTGGCGCTGCCCGATGGACGACCAGTTTGGGGTGGCACCTATTTCAAAAAAGAACAATGGATGGATGCCTTAAAACAAATTTCCTATTTATATAAATCCCAACCTGAAAAGTTAGTAGAATATGCTGAAAAGCTGGACCAGGGTCTAAAGCAACTTCAAATAATTGAACCCATCAAAGAAACTCATAAGCTACACCGGGATTTTTTTATTCCTATAATAGAAAAGTGGAAGAAATCGTTCGACTTCAATAATGGAGGTTATCAAAGAGCTCCAAAATTCATGATGCCTAATAATTATAAGTTTCTAATGAGGTATGCATTCCAGAATTCTGACGAGGATCTCATGCAACAGTGCCTTCTTACTTTAAACAGAATCTCATGGGGAGGCGTGTATGATCCAATTGAAGGTGGATTTTCAAGGTATTCTGTAGATGAGAAATGGCACGTTCCTCATTTTGAAAAAATGCTTTATGATAATGCACAATTAGTTCAGCTTTACTCCAAAGCTTATAAGATCACTAAAAATGACTGGTACAAAGATGTTATTGATTCAACCTTAAAATTTATTAATGCTGAAATGACGGATGAATCCGGTGCATTCTATTCAGCTTTAGATGCCGATAGCGAAGATGAAAATGGCAAAAAAGAAGAGGGTGCTTACTACGTTTGGACAAAAAATGAGCTAAATACCATTCTTGACCTGGATTTTGAACTATTTGCAACCTATTACAACATTAATAACTATGGAAAATGGGAAGCTGAAAATTACGTATTAATAAGAACCAAAACCAGAAGTGAATTAGCTTCAGAATTCAATATTTCGGAGGATGAGTTAAAAAACAGGATATCCAATTGCCATGAGAAACTAAAAGTTGCCAGATTAAAAAGAAAAAAACCAGCCCTGGATGACAAATCCCTGACCTCCTGGAACGGAATGATGATAAGCGGATATACCGAAGCACACAAAGCTTTTGGACAAGAACAATTTCTGGAAACGGCAGAGAAAAATGCCAGTTTTATTCTTACTCAACAGATCCAGACAAATGGCCGATTATACCATACCTACAAAAAAGGAAAAAGTTCTATTAATGGATATCTTGAAGATTACGCGTTTGTTATCACTGCATTTTTAGACCTTTATGAATCTAAATTTGAAGAAAAATACCTGCATCATGCCCAGAATCTAATTAGTGTTGTTGAGGAAGACTTTCAGGATAAATCTTCGGGATTATTTTTTTTCAATTCCATAAAAGACAGACAACTGGTGACAAAAACCATCGAGATCAATGATAATGTAATTCCTGCTTCCAATTCAGAAATGGCTAGGAACCTGTTTCGTTTTGGAAAATTAACCGGTAATTTAGAATATGTGAGAAAAGCAGAAAAAATGCTTCAAACCATTATGGATAAGATTTCAGAGTACCCGCAAGCCTATTCCAACTGGCTTGATCTCATGCTGAATTTTACAAATCCTTTCTTTGAAATTGCTATTACAGGAGGAAATTATAAAAAAATGGCTAAAAGTTTTCAAGATGATTACCTGCCAAATATAGTTCTTGCAGCAACCAGTTCTAAATCTGATATGAACCTCCTTAAAGATCGTTTAGTGAACGGCAAGGATCTTATCTATATTTGCACTGAAGGTTCCTGCCAGCTTCCTGTAGAATCAAAACATGAAGCTTTGCAGCATATATCGCAAGTTTAACAAAATTTAAAGAGGAAATAAACTCTATTTTTTTACCATTAGGCCTTAAATAAAAAAACGAACAAAAAAATTATGGAAAAGCTGGACAGCTGGGGCGATATCGCCAAAGAGTATGGAGCCAAATTTATTGATTATCTACCTACTCTTCTTGGAGCAATTGCATTGCTTATTGTTGGACTTTGGGTTATTAAGTTAATTGTAAAGTACCTAAAAAAAATATTCGATAAAAAGGATTATGATCCTACTCTTGAAAAATTTACAGTAAACGCTGCAAGCTGGGGTTTAAAAATCATTCTATTTGTACTCGTAATCACTCAATTAGGCGTGGAAAGTGCATCTCTGGTCGCTGCAATTGGTGCCGCTGGTTTAGCTATTGGTCTTGCATTACAGGGGTCACTAGCCAATCTTGCCGGGGGTGTTTTAATTATTGTTTTAAAGCCATTTAAAGTTGGTGACTGGATAGAAGCACAGGGTGTTTCTGGTGGTGTGGTGGAGATTTCCCTTTTCTATACTAAAATAGACACTTTTGGAAACCAGAGAGTGGTAATCCCTAATGGTGAATTAAGTAACGATAATATTACCAATTACAGTTTCAACAAAACCAGAAAAGAGGCTCTTACTTTTGGAATTTCTTATGACGATGATATTAAGAAAGCGAAAGAGGTCCTTACAAATATGGTAATGGAACAGGAAAAAATACTAAAAGACCCTGCACCACAAATCATTGTGCATTCTCTAGGAGATAATTCGGTAAATTTTTCAGTTAGGTATTTTGCTGAACTGCCTGATTTCTGGGATCTACACTGGTATATGATTGAAGAAGGTAAAATTAGACTTGAAGAGGCTGGAATGACAATTCCTTACCCACAAAGAGATGTATATCTTTACGATCAGACAAAAATGAAAGGAACAGAAAGGGAAAAAAAATCTGAATAAGATTTACTTTTTAACCAATAATAAAGTCCTTTAGATAATAGGGCTCAAAATAAGCGACATCTTCGGTGTCGCTTTTTTGATGCTTGTATTCTGCAAGTGTCGCCATTTCTTTAGCAGATGGAAATTTCTGCTTATAAAAAACAGCATTTTTATGCTGGCAGATTTCTTCAAATTTCTCTACTCCATTTCCTATAAAGTGCACCTGGGATGTCTCTAAGTATTCAGCAAAAGAATTTTCATCCAGGATCTGCGCTTCGGTATCTCTAAGCTGTTTCATTTTTGAATCATACACAGCAGAATAAACCTCCATTCTTCTAGCATCAAGCATAGACACAAAAATACCAGTTTTACCTTTTAATTTATGTGATAAAAGATCCAGTGTTGGAATGGAAATAAGCGGAATATCAAGGGAGAAACACAATCCTTTAGCTGCAGATACACCAATTCTTAAACCGGTGTAAGATCCTGGCCCTTTACTTACCGCGATTGCATCCAGATCATTTTTTGTGATCTTCGCCTCTTCTAAAGCTTCATTAATGAATAAATGAAGCTTTTCTGCATGAGAATAATTCTTGCTGTTATCTTCTTTTAATGAAAGTAATCTACCATCTTTTGCTATCCCAACAGAACAATTGGTAGTAGCGGTTTCAAGACATAAAATAATTGCCAAAATTCACAAATTTAGTCAGTTTCTTCTTCCTCTTCTCCTTCTTTCTTTACTTCAATATCGTCCCCAGAATCCAAACTTTTGGTCACAGTGCTATAAGGCCCGGTAATTACAATATCTCCTTTTTTAAGACCTTTCTTGATCTCAATATTTGAGTCGTCCTGAATTCCTGTTTCTACAACGCGAAGTTTAGCTTTTTCGCCATCTTTTACAAACACACATTCAAATTTTTCTTCCTCTCCATTAGTGTCTTTTTTTACAGAGAATGATTTTTTAGTAGACGTAGTGTCGCTCTTAATTACTATAGAACTTATTGGAATTCCAATCACGTTCATCCTTTTGTTGGTAATAATATCTACTGTCGCCGTCATTCCAGGTCTGAAAGGCGAGTAATTCTCAGATTTACCTTCCATTAGATCTGTATAAGATTCTTTAAGAATACGCACTTTGACTTTAAAATTCGTAACCTGATCTGTTGTTAGTTCATTATCGGCTGTATTTGAAATTTCAGTAACAATTCCCTTAAATTCTTTTCCAAGGTAAGCGTCTACCTCAACAATAGTAGAGTCACCTGTAGACACCTTTACAATGTCATTTTCATTTACATCTACCTCAACCTCCATATTTTCAAGGTTGGCTACACGAAGAATTTCAGTACCTGCCATTTGCTGTGTCCCAACCACTCTTTCACCTAATTCAGCATCAAGCTTGGAAATCGTCCCGCTCATTGGAGCATAGATATTGGTACGGCCAAGATTATCCTGAGCTTCTGTAACCGTAGCCGCACTACTTTGCATGCTGTAATAAGAAGATTCTTTATTAGCTTCGGCCATTTCATAATTAGAAACGATTCCGTCCCACTCGGCCTTAGAGATCACTCCTTTTTCAAACAGGGTTTTATTTCTGTTATAATCTGCCTGTGCCTGCTTTAAATTCGCCTGAGTCTGCGCATAATTGGCTTTGGAATTTTGAAAGCTCGCACGGGCTCTTTGTACATTAGACTGATAAATATCTGGATTTACCCTAACCAAAAGATCGCCTTTTTCAACGGACTGTCCTTCCACAATCGGAAGTTCAATAATTTCTCCTGAAACTTCAGAAGAAAGCTTTACTTCAACCTCAGGCTGAATTTTCCCTGTAGCCGAAACAGTTTCGGTTATGTCTAAAGGCTCAATCTCTGTGATCTCTACCTCTTTTACATTGGCAGATTTACCAAACCAACCCGCTTTTTTACCAACTACCAGTAATACAATCAAGGCTACTACAACCCCAAGAATGATGAAAAGTTTCTTTTTACTCATGTAATTAAAATTTTAAATCCCTAACCGGAATCCCAAAATAAAGTTCTACAACCTTCAATTTAAATATATAATCGTATTTCGCCCTTAAGGCTTCTCTTTGTGTATTCTCGTATCTAATTTTCGCCTGACTAAAATCAAAGGCATTGGTAAGTCCTACATCATAACGTTCGGTAGCATATTCAAAAGCTTTCTTTTGAGCTTCTGAAGCGACCAAAGCTGCTTCATAAGCTTCAAAGGCGCCTTTAGCATCAGTAAACGCCTGGTAAACATTGGCTTCAAGATCGAGTTCTGCCTGCTCTAACTGATATTCGGCACGTTTTACATTGATCTCATTCCTTTTCACCTGATTTCTGGTAGCAAATCCATTAAGAACAGGCACGTTTAACTGGAAACCATAGTTTATACCATCATTTCTGTATAATTGTTCAATAAAAGGCAGCGGACTACCTATATTGGGAATTGTATTGGGCGCTACTACTATGTCCTGCGTTGATTCTACAACCCCGATTTGTCTTGACGGTTCATTAGGATCTAAGGAAGAGCCGGTAATTCTTGGCTGGTTGGTTTCCCTTGTATTATAATTGAAAAATGCATTTAAGGTTGGAAGATAGGCTCCTTTCGCCAGTTCCACATCTTTTTCAGCAAGCTCCATATTAGCCTCTGCGATCTTTATTTCTGAACGTTCTTCTTTTGCTCTATCAATTACATCATACACTGTATTTTCAAGAATCTCATTTCCGAATACATTGTAATCGCGATCTACAATATCAAAATTTTCATAATCCTGGATCGCCAGAATTTGAGCAAGATTTATTAATGAAATTTGTATCTGATTTTCAGCAAGGATCATTCGTTGCTTTTCATCAGCCATATTAGCTCTAATTTCCAAAAGATCACCCTGAGGCAGTACTCCCGCGTCCACAAGATCCTGAGTTCTTTGAAGTTGCTCCTGGGTTACCTCATTTTGAGCGCGAAGCACTTCAAGGCTTTGTTTGTTAAAAAGTACCTGCAGGTAAGAATCTGCTACAAATAGAGCAATATCATCTTCCATCTTGTCTAAAGCATATTGATTGGAAAGCTTTGAAATACGAGCTCTCTGGAGTTGCTTAAAATTTCTAAGACCATCAAAAATAGTAATCCCGGCACTTACCCCTGCAGAAAAATTTCTATTGGTTTGATTCACAAGAATACCAGTGGTAACATTTTGAGTTAAACCCGTATTCCATGAGTTAGATGCCTGTGTATTGATACTTGGAACAAAGTTACCAAGGGCATCTCTTTTTTCTATATCTGAAACCTCAAGGTCTAGTTGAGATTGTTTTACCTGTATATTGTTCTCCAGTGCATAATTTACGCACTCTTCTAACGTCCATTCTTTTTGTTGAGCATTTATCTGGCTGCAGAAAAGCAATACAATGGCAATTAAACTAAAATTCTTCATAATGGTTATTCTGTATGATATGTCTGTAAAATGTGCAGGTTGTTACACCCGGAATAATATTTCTAGTTTTGAGCGATATTCATGGCTGGTTTAATCTGGTTCCAAACCTTGATCTTATCTCCTTTTTTTACTCCGTCAAGCACCTCTACATTAATACCATCACTTACCCCTAGCTCAACATTTTGCTTTGTAAATTCCTGATCGCCCGTCATCACTTCAACAAAAGGTTCTTTTGTTTCTGAATCGAATTGCACCAATGCTTCTTTAATGGAAAGCACATTATCTGCACGTGCAAGAATAATAGAAGCATTAGCACTGAGGCCGGCTCGAATAAACGTTGTATCAGCCTTATTCAAAGTTCCTTTTATCTCAAATTGGATAGCTCCATTTTCTTCGACTCCCTTTGGTGCGATATAATCCAGTACCGCATCAAAAGATTTATTTTCAATAGCTCCAACGGTGACCTCTAAAGGAAGGTCTTCCTTAATTTTCCCAACTTCACTCTCATCAACTTTTCCTTCAAAGATCATCTCATTTACATCTGCGAGGGTGGCAATGGTTGTTCCATCATTAAAATTGTTACTTTCAATAACCTGGTTTCCTGTCTTTACCGGGACATCCAGCACCATCCCTTCCACGGTAGATCTAATTAAAGTATTCGCGGCACTTCCAATACCACTAGTGGTACCGGTTCGAACAATTTCGTAGTTCTGCTGCGCCGATTTATAATTTTGCTCAGCTCTTTGAAAACTTACCTGTACCGCGTCAAAGTCGTTAGCAGAAATGACTCCCTTATCATAAAGAGCCTTTTGTCTTTCAAATTGCTTTTTTTCGTTTTCAAGATTTATTCTGGCTGTCGCCACAGCATCTTTAGCACTCTGTAGAGAAGATACATTAGGAATAACCCTGATCTTTGCGATAAGATCCCCAGCCTTAATCTTGTCTCCTGCCTCGATATATATTTCATCTATAATCCCTGAAATATTTGGTTTAATAAGCACTTCTTCTTTTGGAACTATTTTCCCGGTAGCGACCGTTTTCTTGATAATAGTTTGCTCAGTAGGCTCTTCAGTTTCATAAACTACGGGATCTTCCTGATTTTTTTGATACAAATAGTACAGGGCTCCAACAAAAGTCACAGCGATTAGCACTAAAATTCCGATGGTTACAAATTTTTTCATTTTTTGATTGTGTTTCTATTTACTTTTTATTCGGTACGCAAAGCATCAACAGGTTTTACCTTTATCGCATGCTGTGCAGGGATTAGACCGGCCAGTAAACCGGATATTATTAAAATACTTAATGCTATTATTACCACACCAAGGTTCACTGATGGGTTCAAAAACATCATTTCTGAAGTATCCATACTATCAAGCTGCAGGTTCACAAGCCATATAACTCCGGTTGCCAGAATAATTCCAGACATCCCAGAAACGATAGTGAGAAATATTGACTCCATCAAGATCTGACCTCTTATGGACCAGGGTGTGGCCCCTAGTGCCCGGCGCACACCAATTTCATTCGTCCTTTCCTTTACCACGATGAGCATAATATTACTAATTCCAATAATTCCTGAAAGCAACACCAGGACGCCTACAAAATATGCCACCGCTTTAAGGGCTACAAAAAGTCCGTTTACTTTACTAAATTCCTGATAAAGATCGAAATTACCTACAGCCCTGTCATCTTCCGGATGAATACTATGACGGCTTTTAACGATCTCTATGATTCTATCTTTAAGATTGGTAATAGACGAGCCATCCTTTGCGGTTATAGCCATCCAGCCAACTTTATTTCCACGGTTAAATGCCTGCGAAAACGCGGTAAAAGGAACATATATCTCCTTCTGCCCCTCTTCAGCATCCCCACCCCGACTCTTTTTCTTATAGGTGCCAATAACCATAAAGTTCACGCCGTTTATTTTTATATAGGTTCCCAGCGGATCTTCCACTTCATCGTATAATGCAGACTCTACCCCGTCTCCAATGATCGCTACCTTGCGTTTTCCATTAATATCTGAGTAATTCAGAAACCGGCCTGAAGTAATATCCATGGTTTCCTGCTTAATAATTTCAGGATAATCTCCATAGACATTAAAAGCTCCGGTATTCAACCCTCTAACTACATTATTTTCGCCGCCAAAACCACCTAACTGATTTCTTGGGGACACAAATCTTAATCCCGGAACCTGTTCTTTAATGGCGGTGACATCTTCAATCTCAAAACTATAACGCCTGCCTTTTGGCATACCTTTATATGGTTTTGAAGCTACCTGCGTCCACATGAACATGGTATTCGTGGCTATCCCACTAAATCCCTGCTTCACTCCATTTTCCAGGCCTCTACCAGCAGCTAGAAGAATTACAAGGATAAATATTCCCCATAACACTCCAAAAGCTGTTAAAATGGTTCTAAACCAGTTTGCGGTTAAGGCTTCTAATATTTCTTCCCAACGATCCCTGCTAAACATATTACTCGTCTCTTAAAGCTATTATGGGTTTAATTCTCGCGGCTCTCCAGGCCGGGAAAAATCCTGCCAATGCACCCGCTACTACAAGAATCACAACTGTATTTATAGCTACAGTAAAATTCACCGTTGGATTATAGATATATTGCGTTTCTATTAAAGGCCCAACAAACTCCAATAGGGCAAGACTGAAAATTAAGCCCAGAAATCCTGCAATGGCAGTTACAAATATTGATTCATGTAAGATCATTGCTATGATAGACATGGGCTGAGCCCCTAATGCCTTTCTAATTCCAATTTCACGGGTTCTCTCTTTAACTATAATGAGCATAATATTGCTTACCCCCACTACTCCGGCTATTATGGTACAAATGCCCACACCCCAGAAGAAGTATCTTATCATATCCATGAGAGTGAAAAATCTTTTGGCATTTTCCAGAGTATTATTGATATGAATAGCACTATTATCATCTGGCGCTACTATATGTCTGCTTTTAAGAAAAGACTCAAGCTCAGCTGAAAATTGGGTAGATACAGCAACTGCCTCGTCAAAACTTTCTTCTGGTTTTAAAGTGATATATAAGCGGTCTATGTTATTCCCACCTCCAAAAGCTTTCTGAGCGGTTGTGATTGGGATTACCGCCCTGCTCTCTTCTCTATCGCCTCCAGGATCTGTGTAAACCCCAACAATTTTAAAGTTAACCCCGGATACCTGCACTATTTTACCAATAGGATCCTCATCTTTAAAAAGATCAAGTTTAACCCTATGGCCAATGACCATGGTCTTTTCAGAATTATTGATATCGTTTAAATCTATAAATCTCCCGGCAGTAAGGGATATATTTTCTAGTTGCTGGTAAGCCGGGAAACTACCACGTACATCGTAGGAACCTGACTCCCTGCCATAATTTAAGACCATTCCCCAGTTTTGAAAAGTAGATGCAGAATTATCTATCTTATCTCCATACAAAAGCAAAATCTGGTTAAAATCATCGTTCTTCATTTGAATGCGCCTGCCGGGATTAAGGCCTTTATACTCCTTTGAAGTAACTCCAGGAAAAACATAAATTAAATTGGATGCATCCTGTTCAAATTCCCGCGCAATCCCATTTCTCATCCCTTCACCAATACCCAGCAGAATCACTAAGATGAAAATTCCTGAAGCTACAGAAAGCCCCGTTAGAAAAGTTCGTAATTTATTTTTACGTATGGTTTCAAAAATCTCGTTCCACCTATCTATATCAAACATTTTCCAGTGCTCTAACTTGTGAAACTACGGTATCTTCTATAATAACACCATCTTTAAGATTAACGATCCTTTTCGTCATCTGGGCAATGTCATGTTCGTGAGTTACGACCAGAATGGTTCTTCCATCATCATTGATCTGTTGAATAAGATCCATAACCTCATATGAAGTTTTAGTATCAAGCGCACCTGTAGGTTCATCGGCCAATAGCACTTTTGGATCACTGGCAAGTGCCCTGGCAATGGCCACTCTCTGTTTTTGCCCTCCGGAAAGCTCATTTGGCAGGTGCCCCGCCCAATCTGCCAAACCTACTTTTTCGAGATAACTGTTTGCCCTGTCCATTCTTTCACCACGAGCGAAACCCTGATAATATAAAGGCAGTGCAACATTATCCAAGGCAGTTTTATAAGAGATCAGGTTGAAGGACTGGAAGATGAATCCAAGGAATTTATTCCGGTATTGTGCTGCTTTTTTTTCATTTAAATTCTTGATAGGCACACCATCAAGAACATAAGAACCTTCATCTGCCTCATCTAACATTCCCAGAATATTTAGAAGGGTAGATTTACCTGAACCGGAAGACCCCATTATTGACACAAGTTCACCTTCCTTGATATCGAGATTAATTCCCTTGAGTACATGCAGGGAATTAGCACCCATCTTATAAGATTTGTGAAGATTGGATATTTCTATCATGATTGATGGTTATTAAATAGAGAAATGACTCACTACTTAATAAGACTATCAAAAAAATAAAATGTTACAGAAATTAATTAAAAACGTTAAAACTCTTTAAGTTAACATCGCCTTTAAGATTTGGAAGAAGATTTCTTCTTTATTTTTCTGGAGCGGTAAATGTAGTATCCAACCCCGCCTATCAATAAATATGGGAAAATCATTAAATAAAGAATACCGTCATTTATACCTTTCGCCGTGCTTTGATCGGCCTCGCTTTGTAAAACTGCTCTACACATAGAACATTGTGCTTCAGCAAACCCCGGGACTAAAAGAAGGAGTAAAAAAATTATTCCTATATATTTAAAATTCTTCATCATCATTTCACTCTCTAAGGACGCTTAAAATTAAGCAATTAGACACAAAATTAATAATATGGCATCATAAATAGAAATACCAATACACCAGTTACCGCAACGTATAACCAAATAGGAAATGTCCATCTCGCTACTCTGGCATGTTTATCATATTGCCCACTCAGGCCCCGGTACATGGTAAATAGTACTAAAGGAACAATTATACCAGACAGAACGATATGGGTGATCAATATAAAAAAGTAAATATATCTCAAAACACCCTCGCCCCCATAAGGCACCGGCTCATTACTGATTTTTGAAAGCACATAGCTAACTAAAAATATCACTGAAAGCGAGAAAGCGGTGATCATTGTATTTCTATGCTCAAGATATTTCCCGGCTTTCATAAAAAAGAAACCTATAATTAGCAATATTGCAGTTAGAAAATTCAAGATTCCATGAAATAACGGAAAAGTAATGGCATCTGTTCCAAAAATATTATATCGCTCCGGTAGTAGCATTAAAACCAGGACAATCACAGGTACAGCGATTGAAAGACCAATTATAACAGGTACAGCTACCTTATCAGATGATTGTATGCTTTTTTTCAAAGTATTTTTTTTATGTCTTCAATTAACAGTTCTATTTGAGGTTCTTCTTCTCCACGTGCCACCGATTTATTCCTTTCGACGGAACCTCTGTAATAAATCATAGGATTTCCAAACTGATCTTTTCTCGATCTAATGTACCCTTCCTTATCAACCAGCGCAAACATCCCCTGATGAGCAAAACCTCCTGCAGCCTGAGCATCTTCCCCGGCATACAAACCAAAACCTTTATTGGCCAGTTCATAGATTTTCGCTCTATCTCCGGTCATCAAATTCCAGTTAGGGTGATCTATTCCATAACTTTCAGCATAATCAGCAAGAACTTCCGGAGTATCATGCGCAGGATCTATAGTAAAAGAAGCAATCCCAAAATTATCAGTATCTTCAAACTCATTCTGAATCTCTACGAGATTTTTATTCATTATAGGACAGATCGTGGGACAGGTAGTAAAGAAAAATTCAACCAAATAGACCTTCCCTTTATAATCTTCATTTGAAACGGTATCTCCTTCCTGATTGATGAATTCAAACTCTGGTGCCTTTTTCTTTTTACCGTTGATCTCTATATAAGATAAAGCCTCACCTGGATCTTTAGCTTTCTTCTCTCTTTGCTGATTTAATCTATCTGAAGAAACTACTTCGTCATCATTAATTCTGTCGATGATCCTCGGGATAAAAATTATTCCGAAAACCAGAATTACCAGTGAAATTCCTATATATGAGTAATTTTTCATATCAATTATTACTTTCAGGATTATTACGCTTTAAGGCAAGACGGTATTCAGCCAAAATTACCTTCATATCATCATTCATCTTATTGTTCAACTCAGCCACATCTCTGGAGTCGTAACCATATATCTGCCCGTGATCCTTATCATCATCCCTTCCTCGAAGACTGGATTTTTTATCTATAATGAATACATACGGTGAGTAACTGTGAGCATCTAATTGATGAGGCGTCTCAAAACTTTCAAAAACTTCTGAAATTTCTTCAGGAGCAGCATAGACTATTTTCCATTTAGAAGATTCTGTGATCTTCTTAAAACTTTGTACGAAATCTGTTGTTTCCTGCCTTGCTTCCATAGGCAAAACAAGAACGAATTGAAAATCATCAAAATCGTAATACTTTTCAAGGATCTTCTTATCCAGATTGAAGGTATTCCCTTTTATATTTTCAAGATCTGAGCCAAAGAATGCAACCACGCTAATATGATCTTCAAAACTAATCTCTTCATCAGAGTCTGTATCAAAAGAATTGATATCCTTAACATTGTCAGTTAATACGGGAAGTTTAGCAAAGTTATTCTTTCCAGAAGCAAAAAATAAGTATGCAGTGATGGGAAGGGCAAATAAAATACCGAGTACCAGAAACTTTTTCATGATGAAAATCCAGTTTTACACAGGGCTACAAAAATAAAAAGACGGTTTCATAAAACCGCCTTTTCAAATACTTTTAACTTTTGTTAGAAATCCCAGGCTACATGTCCAGATTTGTAAACGTCGTAGATGTAACCACCCTCAGTAAGAAGGATAAAGATCAAATATGCTATAAGGAATATCGCTGTCCAAACGATTGATCTTCGCAATCCTTTCGTTTCGTGTTCCAGGTGCATGAATGCCCATGCAATATAATAAGCTTTATAAATGGTAAGGATTATAAAGATCCAGTTAAGCAACCTCATCCCTAATAAATAGGTGTCAGTTAAAAATTCTGGTTTTATAATTCCCAGGATAACTTCTACAATAGTTACTACTGAAAGAATTGCAAAAACGATCCAAATTCTTTTGGTTGCCGATTCGTGATGTTGTGCAGTATCGTGAGCCATAATTAATTATTTCTAAATTAAACCAGGTAAAAGAAAGTGAATACAAATACCCATACAAGATCTACAAAGTGCCAGTAAAGTCCAACTTTCTCAACCATCTCGTAACTTCCTCTTCTTTCATACGTTCCTATGATGACGTTAAAAAAGATAATGATGTTAATAACAACTCCAGAAAGTACGTGGAAACCGTGAAAACCTGTAATAAAGAAGAAAAAGTCTGCAAATAAAGGAACTCCATATTCGTTTTGAACAAGATTTGCTCCTTCTACCGTTCCAATGGCATCATTATTCATTTTCATTAGTGATTCTTCTCTGGAAAGAACAGTTTTCTGTCCTTTTTCAGTAAGCATTTGAGTTCTTATAAGCAGGTCTTCATTTTGAATAAAACCAGCTTTAACTTCTTCAAGGCTATACGTTGGAAGCTCTTCACCAGAATCAAACCAGATTCCGCTACTACTTTCATGTGCTACTCTATCACCAGAAATTGGCACTGCGATTTCAGATAGTCCTACCCGCTCGCCCTCACCATCAACGAATTGCAATACATTTCCTCCTTTTGTAGTTACTGCGCCATATTCACCATTGATAAAGTTTTTCCATTCCCAGGCTTGAGAACCTACGAAAATAGCTCCTCCAATAATGGTAAGAAACATATAAATTGTCACTTTTCCTTTCTTCATATGATGCCCGGCATCTACCGCCAGCACCATCGTTACAGAAGAAAAAATAAGTATAAACGTCATCAAAGCCACATAGTACATAGGGGCATCTACTCCATGTAAAAACGGAAAGTGAGTAAAGACCTCATCGGCAATTGGCCATGAATCGATAAATTTAAATCTTGAAAAACCGTAAGCGGCAAGGAATCCTGAAAATGTTAAAGCATCAGAAAGGATGAAGAACCACATCATCATCTTTCCGTAACTTGCTTTTAGTGGATCATTACCACCACCCCAGGTTTTACCTTCTGTGCCTGTTCTAACGACAGTAGCCTCCATAGAAGTTGTTTAATGTTAAAGGATGCGCAAAAATACGCAATTTTATTATCTAAAGAAATATAAAAAGAAAATCAAGTAAAGCCACAGTACATCTACAAAATGCCAGAAAGTTGCACCAAGCTCAAATCCAAGCATTTGCCCTGCCTTATAACGTTGTTTAAAATGGTTATAAATTAACACTAAAAGCACTATGATTCCTATCGCCAGGTGTGCAAGGTGCACTAAAACCAGCACATAAATAAAAGATGTGGTAATACTACTTTCACTCCCTGTAAAGTAATAACCAGAATTTACAATTTCAGAAAAACTATAAAACTGAAATACCACAAAGAGTATTGCAAGAATTAAAGTTCCTATTAAGAGGGCACTCGCATTACGACGGTTACCAGCTTTGATCATCTTCTTACTGAGCATCAAACAAATGCTGCTTCCAATAATTACCAGCGTACTCCAAAGAAAGGAAATTGGCAGTTCAAAATCTGTAAGCCAGTCCGGCCTGTTTTTACTTACCACATACGCACTCGTTAAACCCGCAAAGGTCATTACCATACTTACAATACCAAACCAAAGCATCATTTTCTTTGCCCGGCCATATTTTTGTTCTTCAGATCCTTGAGTTAAATCCATTGTCTAATAAATTTATCCAGTACATATACTATTTGCAAAAGTGTAATGTAAGAAACACTTGCAAACATTAATTTTTTCGCAGCTTCTGCTGTCTTCTTCTTAAATAAGTTGATCGCGTAATAAAGCATTCCTAAGCCCAGCAGGAATATAATAATACCTGAAACTGGAGTAAGGAATAGCTTACCAGTAACTCCGAAGACCGGAATTAAAGATACCATGATAGTCCAGCAGGTGTATAGAATGATTTGAATTGCCGTACCACGATCACGCTTTCCGGTAGGCAGCATAAAGAAACCTCCCTTTTTATAATCGTCAAACAACCACCAGCCAATTGCCCAGAAATGCGGGAATTGCCAGAAAAATTGTATCATGAACAAAGTTCCTGGTTCTATACTAAAATTTCCTGTTGCGGCAACCCATCCCAGCATAAACGGTATAGCTCCGGGAAAAGCCCCCACAAAAACCGATAAAGGTGTTTTTGTTTTTAAAGGTGTATATACACTTACATATAAAAAGATGCTTATAGCCCCAAACATTGCTGTTTTAGGATTAATAACATAAAGCACTATCAAACCTAAAATGGTAAAAGCACTGGCAATGGCAAAAGCAACAGGAACAGACATTCTACCTGCTGGCAGTGGCCTGTTCTTCGTTCGATCCATCAATGCATCCAGATTCCTTTCAATAATCTGGTTGTATGCGTTGGAAGCGCCTACCATTAAATACCCCCCTATAGCCAGTAATGTCACTACCACGAAATCTATATTATCTGCTCCCAGAAAATAACCGGCAACCGATGAAAAGACTACACTTATAGCCAATCTCATTTTGGTTATTTCCTTGAAATCTGATAAGATGGAAGCGCTGGGATTATGTACGCGAGTATTGCTCAAAAAAAGCTTTTTTTTAACTGGCGCAAAGATACTCCTTAATTAGGTTTTAGCAAGGATGGCAATGTGTTAATTTTCAGTAGTAAAAATGGCTAATAATCAAAGTACCAGTTAAAAATATCGGTTCTTAATCCGAAATTTATCCAGGTGGTAGAATTTTCGAAATTAGCTGGAGTATTTGCCTGTGGATTAAAATCACGATAAATAAAGCTGGCAAATAACTTCAAATTGGTAGTAGGATTTACAATATACCCAGCCTCCAATTCAGAGTAAAATGAATTGGTGGTATTTCCCTGGCCTATTTCAACACCGGTATCAAATGGACGATCTTCTTCGTTCCTGTAAATATCCTGTCCAAAATAATCTCCTGTTTCAGAAAAATCAAAACCTCTTTCCCCATAGATCAATTTAGCTGAACCAAACAAGCGATCCTTTCTATACCTGGCAATCCCAATGATCTCCCTGAAATTAGCTCCCCAGAGATGTGCCATAGACTGATTATTATGCCCGTAATTCAAAGTAATGGAATTATGTGAATACGTATAAGGTCGCACCTGGTTATACTCTGCCTGCAAATAAAGATCCTTTACATCGAATGCATTAAAGTATTTGAACCCAGCCTGAAAACCAAGCTTATTCTTCCAGCTACCCTCTCCTCCAAAAACATCTACGGAAGAAAACTCATCGATCAACCATTGACCATAAGCGTACATTTGATTTGAGATCTTATACTTTCCGGTTAAACCGATAATCGCATTTCCTCCGTCAGCTCCGGTTGCAAATTCAATAGCACGATAAAATATTACCGGGTTCAGGTAGTTAAGATCAAAACCACGATCATTATCATTCTCCCACATTACCGATTCAAAAAAACCAAGGTTTAAACGCTTAGTGATATTTAGACTCAGGTAATGATTGGCGATATATTTTGTCCTGAAAGATCCGCTATTAGTCACTGCAGGCCTTACATCCCGTAGAGACATCCAGGTATTGGTATATTTAATTTTCCAGAACTTGGTATTCAATTTCAAGTAGGGATATGGAGAAGGATTATCACTTAGCAACAGCGACCTGTACCCATCACCAATAAAGTTATTCCCATGTCCAAATTGGATGTTAATGAATTCTGATGGCGTAAAAGAAAGATAACCCTCAGCTACAGGATAATCATAACCATCATTCATAAATGTTTTAGCTATCCCCCTTCCAGGAATGATTGCAGGGTCACCTCCCGCCGGCCTTATAGATTCAGCAAAATTATTATAATACTGCGCAAATCTTCCCTGGCTCTCATATATTACCGAATAGAAATTGAATTTCTCACCCAATCCTCCCTGGATGATAAATTCCCGGGTATTATTGTAAGTAAAATCATGTTCCGTTTGTTCAAAATCCTTTCCTATTTGAAGGTCAAAACCAGGATCTATTGTAAACCAGTAATTTTCGGTTTGATACCTAAAAAGATGTTCATTCCATAATTTTCTTCCCGCCAGCGTATTTCTATCCTGAAGCAGTTCATCTCGATTTGCTTCAAAATCGTAATAAGGATTTACTTCGCTAAACATTAAAGGTTTTGAGGCTGAATGCGTATTGGCACCAATTTCATTAAACTGCGCATCAAACCTGCTATAAAACTCATGAGATAAGGGAATATTTATCTGGCTATTATAACGCGGACTTTTAAATTCATCTGACTTTATTTTTTCATATTCAGATAAGGCATTAGGCTTAGCAGCAACCATTGTTTCACTTTCCTCTCTCAATTCAATTTCATCTTCCTGATTAACTGGCTCAACCGCCACATTTTCCTGAAGCGGAATTCTAAGCGGCATCCTGAACTGCATATGAATAGGACGACCGTTATAGGTTGCAGGCTTTATTTTAGGTAAGGCATCAAAGACGCGCTCCGTCTCTTTCTTCAATTCATCATAGGAAGCATCCAGGTAGATTAATTGAAATTCTCCCGATTCATCAACTTCAAAAATAATGGTTAACTGACCCTTATAGGATTCGGTTTGGACAATTTCAGGCACCTGAAAGTTAGTAGTTATAAATGCAATAAGAGTTCGATTAAAACAATCTGGCTGATTGGAATATGCGACATTCTCACATTCTACAAATTCAGGATACACTTCTGAAGATTGATTAACATCCTGAGCAGCGAGTTGAAAGCTTAAAATAATAAAAGGAAGAAGTAAGATATACTTCATACGCCGGGGACCTATAGTTAGTTTTTACGGGTGTAATATACATTTTTTCCAAAAGGGAATTGACATAAAAAGAAAAATCCCGGCGATTGCCGGGATTTAATATATTAGAGTAAGGATACTAAAATTAATCCTGAACTTTAAATGCAATTGGAAGTGAGTACATAACTCCTACCGGCTTACCACGTTGTTTACCCGGCTTCATTTTAGGCAGACTGTTAATTACTCTTGCAGCTTCCTGCTCTAGTCTTGGGTGTGGAGCACGTGCTCTTACCTGACCAATATTTCCTTTTTCATCAATTCTAAACTGAACAATTACACGGTTGATCCCGCTAAGCCCAAGTTCAGCTCCAAGATCTGTATCGAACTCTTTGTTCACATATCTACTGATCTTTTCACTCATACACTTCTTACGCTCATTGTTATTACCCAAATTTTCACAACCTGGGAAGATTGGCACATCTTCAATAACCGCAAAAGGAACATCTGCAACTTCCTCTTCTACAGGAGCCTCAACAACTTCTTCAACCTCAACGATTTCATCAAGATTTGTTTCAGTAGATTGAATTTCATCTTCTTCCACTTCTTCCTCATCTTCCACTACTTCAATAATTTCTGGTGCCGGTGGCGGTGGAGGTGGAGGTGGTGGGGTATTAAGCATTTCAGTAATTGGCACATCCTCTTCATCAAGGGCGTCCATATTTACCTGTCCTATATCTATATTATCAGGGTCATAAGTTTTCCACTCAATCGCCCTCCATGTTATAAATAGAACTACAATAAGACCAAGTTGTAAAAAAAATACACTGTATCTTTTCAAGTTAGCCTTTGGATTTTTCTTAGGTTCCATAATGCGTTATATTGTTAAGGGTTGCTAAAATAAAGATTTTTTCTAAAAAAATAAATTTATCTGGAATAATAAGTCATTAAAACTACAGTAAATTTATAAACCGCTCATTATCATTCCTGAACTTTAAACCGAATAGGTATTGTATATGAAACCGGAACAGGTTTACCTTGTTGACGACCGGGACTCATTTTTGGTAATTCTCCTATTACTCTTCTAGCCTCATGTTCAAGTTCGGGATGTGGAGCTCTGGTTTGAATTTGCTCTACCAGTCCATTTTTATTTACCACAAACATAACAACCACAAGATTCGTACCAGTGAGCCCCAGCTTAGCACCTAATCCCGTATCAAATTCTCTATTTACAAAATTCGAGATTTTTGAACTCATACATTTCTTGCGACCTGCATTATCAATCAAATCTTCACATCCGGGGAAAATGGGTACCTCCTCAATAAAATCAAAAGGCACTTTTATATCCTCTTCTGGTTTTTCAGGTTCTTTAATATCTTCTGGCTCTGGAATGTCTTCAAGATCAAGATCTGTTGGAATTACAGCATCCTCTTTGCGGTTTGAATCGTCTGGCACCTCTTCAATAACGTCTACGATTAGTTTTGGTGGCGGTGGAGGTGTTTTCTTCGGAATAATCATAATTGGAGGTTGTTCGTCTTCAAGAACATCCATGCTTATTTTTTCTTTCTCCTGGGGTTTTGGATCATAAGTTTTCCATTGAAAGGCCTGGAGGGTTAGAAAAAGTACGAGAATAAGTCCAATTTGCAGGAACAGGACCCATCTCCGACGAAGGTCCACTTTCGGGTTTTTCTTAGGTTTCATAAAAAGTTGAGTTAATAAAGGTTATAATTTAGCTAGGCAACTTTCTGCTTTACTTTTTTCACTGTCGGCGCCATGACGATAAAAAATAAAACAGCAAGTACTACACCAGTAGAATTTGCCAGAACATCCCACCAATCGGGTGTCCTGTAACTGGTTAGAGTTCCCTGCAAAACCTCAATTAACATACCAAATACAAAACAAGCGAGAGCCACCCACCATAAATTGGATGTATACCTCTTAAAATCAGGTTTTTGAAATACAAAATATAGCTTCCACAAGAAAGCTAAAAACAAATATGCCCCGGCATGGAGCATTTTGTCTGTAGGATCAAAACCGCCTACACTTACTTTAAAGTCCATTACAATTAAAGAAAAATAGGTAATGGCACTGGTATAAATGAGCGCGGCGAATAATAATATCTTAGCTACCAACTACTTCCTTATATTCATCTGCAGATAACAAATCTTCCAGTTCTGAAGTATCTGAAAGCTTAATTTTTATCATCCATCCTTCACCATAAGGATCTTCGTTTACTTTTTCAGGCTCGTCTTCAAGGCTATCATTAAATTCAATGATCTCTCCCGAAAGTGGCATATAAAGATCTGAAACGGTTTTTACAGCTTCAACGGTTCCAAAAACCTCTTCTTTTTCAAGAGTTTCATCAAGAGTTTCTACCTCAACATACACGATATCCCCAAGCTCTCCCTGGGCAAAATCTGTAACTCCTATAGTCGCGGTATCGCCATCAATCTTAACCCATTCGTGGTCTTTAGTGTACTTTAATTCTTGTGGAATATTCATAGTATAATTTTAATAGGATCGCAAAGTTAGTTTTTTAGCCGAATTGTTCAAATAAGGAATTCGTTAATTTCCGAAATTATATATTAAGGTAAAACCAGATCTAATTGTTGTTTGCGGGAATGCGGTAGAAACTGCATATTCAGAGAAAACATGATCGTAATAAAATCTCGCCGTTAAATTTCGGGTAAAGGCGTAATCTGTCTTGAAATTAATAGACCATATATCCTGTCCGGAAATTGTTTGGGCATTTGCCAGATCCAGGTATCTAACAATAGTACGGTTCTTTCTATAAGAAACATCTGCCCTAAAATTAAGGTCACTGCTAAGTACTCTTCTTCTCCCTCCAAGTGCGGTCGCTATTTTTAGGTCTTTAATACGATACCCTAATCCCATCGTATATTCATTCCCGCTGTATTCAGTCAAAAGGTTATTATCAAAACTAAATGCAAGGGATCTATCTTTTTCTATTTCAGCAAGGATCTGGATACTGCCTTTGGTTTCAAAATCTACACGTGCCAGAGGTGTAAATAATTCGGTTAATACCAGATTAGAAAAAAGCACCGGGTTCTTAAAATCTCCGGCCTGGTTCACTTCATTAGGATTAGCAGCATCATAATCAAGGTTTGTCTGGAATTGATTCAAAGTATAATCGGCTCTGTATCCATGATTAATTGAAAATCTTCTAAACTTATCCCGGAACCAGTCAAGCCTCATTAATCCCGTGTATTTTACATTCCAGTTAGGCATAGGAAAATCTCTGAAAGCTCCTAGTTTTATGCTACCCGCATCTTGACCTGAATATGCCGCTATAAATGCGGGAAGCAACACCGCCTGGTTACTTTTACCTATTCCGCGAGGAAAACCGTCTTCTCCCACATCGTTAGGATCCAGCCCCCTATCCTGAGCAAGTCTTCTTGCTATTTCCAGCCGATTTTCTCTAAAAGTTTCAAAATTTTCTGAACTCGTTTCAGTAGAATTACTAAAGGAGGTTCTTATAAGTATGGTTGAGATATTCAAATTACCATACGTATATGGTGTTAAAGATTGATATTCCAGCGTGTTTGGATCTACTTTATAATTTTCTGAATAATTCTCTGAATAGTTCTTTCTTCCGGTAAGCTCTATGGTGAGATCTGGCAAAAACCCAAGGCCTGCCTGATAATCTAACTGTTCGTTCTTTAAAGCCGTGTACTGCTGATTGAAATTCTGGAATAAAGTAAGCCAGCCTCTTTCTGCAGCCATGTATCTTATATCGTCCTGAAAACCAAACGTAAATCCTGCTGTAGGTCTAAAAGTGCCCATAAAACCGACACTCTCGGTATATCCCGGAAGAAAAATACCTCGCGTATTACGATAATTTAATTGTAAGGTCTTAATTCCCGTAACTATACTCACAAAAGTATTATAACCTTTATTTCCTCTGGATTCTGGTTTAGCAGCCTCTTCTTCTTTCTCCTGACCCGGCGGACCAAGACTAGGAACCCCTCTACTTCTCTCCTGAATACTCTTCCCTGCACTTCCAGATTTTTTCTCTACCAGCCCGAAGTAATTATAAAGATCCTGCATGTTTAAATTTGCATTGATCTGATGGGTATTGGAGTTTTGAACACTGTTACCAATATCAGGAATACCTTCCAGTTGCTGGTAAATTCTAGACCCTCTCTGCCATTGAAAATCTCCCGTATAAGTATAGGTTGCTTTTATAAATCGCAGAACCGGAATTTTATCAAAAGGCAACTGATAATTTACCTGCAATGATTGAAAATGCAGATTAGGTTCTCCAATATTAAAAAAATCATCCCATAAGCCTATACTGTTATCGGCAAAACCTTCTTCATCTATGTAATTTCTAATAATCCTATTATTACTAGCATTGAAAGAGAAACTTAAAGACCTGGTTAGATTATAATTTACCCCGTATTGCCAGTCAAAAAGATAGTTTCTTTGATACAAAGTTGGAATACGAATATCATCATCACTTAAATCCAGAGAACGGAATCTTTGCTCATTATACTGCCTGAAAATATTAGAACTGGCATTTATATTAGAAGGAAGGTAATTAAAATTGAAATCTCTGAAAATCGCAAAATAATCACTACTATCCAGTACTGCGATATTTTTTAGAGGCTCCACGGTTTTTTCAGGAAAGTTAAATTCATAAGTACCACCCAGTCTTACACTTTTATCTACACTTTCTTCCACCTCAAAATCACGATGATTTACCTGGTTATACGAAGATGAAAAAGCAAAATTCTCAACATCGTATGGCATAGGTGTTTTCTCTCCTACCCTCTCTTTTCGAAGCCCTATCACATTGATACTTTCTCTTTTGGTATAAGACTGTGATTGTTTTTCTACTCTGTCTCTTTCTTCGGGATCCTGAATATTCGCCAATCTAGTATCAAGCTCTACATCCAGAAACTCCTGATCGTATTTTGGGGTGATCAACTCCTCTCCTCTGCTATAGTTCACAGGTACTTTTACACCCCATTTCTTTGGAAGTAACTGTCCCATATTCACATTGGTAACAAAATCATATTGTTGCAGATCTTCCCTACTTCGTTGATTAGGTCCTTGTTCAATACTACCAAAACCAACGGTACTTCTCCTTCCTGTTGCAGATATATTGGCAAAATCTGCCAGATTACTATCCATGCTAACAACTCCAGCCCAACCACCTTCATTTTTAAGGTCTGACAGTCTTAATTCATTAAACCAAACTTCTCCACAAAGATCGGTAACACCATCTACGCTTGTTCCGTTCTTCACGCCCACCATTAATAACCTAACATTACCAAAACTAGGGTTTCCCTTCACCCCTAATCTTAATCTACCCATGTCGTAAGCAGCTTCAGCATCTACAGGTTGCAACTCATCGGTAAAGAAATTAAGATCGGTTGAATTTAGGGAAGGATCTCCCAGAACAGCCGTTTTAATTTGCTGTAGAAGATCAAGCTCAAGATTTAACCGGTTTATTTCGGGCCAAATCTCTTCCGGAGTGGTTGCTCCAAAGAGGGTTGGCGATAACGGTATCTCAATTTGATAGAAATTATCAGTAAAATCGGTTCCCATTCTAACAAATGCCACTAATTGCCCATCTTTCAACAGTCTCTGATTTAATAAGGATTCAGCATGAAGAAACATTTCAAGATTCTTATACTGCCGCATATCGATCTGGAAATTCTTATATACTGCTCTCGCATCCTGAGGCTGAAGATCGCAAGTCCTTAACGATAGTGACTGTTCATTTTGCCTGATATTAGAATTACTTTGAAACAACTCTTCACGTTGAACACCCGGAGGAAGTACATATGGAATTGGCTGCCTGTTTTCATTCTCTTCAATATTAACCGCGTTTACTTCAAAGAGCGTATTAGGGTTCTCTATTTGTGTCCTGTCTTCAAAAAGGCTCTGCGTATATCTTCTATAGTCACCTCTTACAAGATCCATGGTTCCAAATCTCATAATTGTTGGATCCTGGAAATCTGAGAGAAACATTCTAATGAATCTTATTGAACGGAAATCTGCTATTCCGCCTACGGCATTGGTTGGCTCAAAGATTGGCACCTTAAATTGAAGCCATCTCACCGGAAGTTCCTGGCCGTTCCTTAAGGTTACCGAAAGTTCTTTAACATCTGTGATATACTCATTGTTATCAATATTCATTCCCTGGAAAAAAGGAACTTTATATTCAAAATAACTATTAATGGTATTCATCGTGTTGTCACGATTTATATCTTCAGTAGTTGGCAATGTTGTATTTCCTCTATTGGTATCGGTTACCTGTGTTGGAGAGTTACCTTCAGTTCCATTGTAGTTTCTATAACGTTCAAGAATACTTCCGTTCGCACTTAAGAAATATTCATAATTATCTGCAGAGGGATCGGGAAGACCTGCGAAATCTGAAAATTTCACACCTTCCTGTGCATCCTGAAGTCCGTCGTAACCAGCATCCTGTCTGGTTCGAGCATCGCCTTCCGTATCGAAGGCATATACAAGAGAGTTATCTGCCGGTACTGCTCCAAAAGCAGTGTTTATGATATTCGCTTCTCCTTCCAGCTCAGGCAATCCATTCTCATACTGCTTTCTTCCATCTTTTAGTACATCTTCAGAAATATTACCGAGGTTAAAATTGATTGTCCCTCCCGTATTACCAGAGTTCTCCGGATAAATATAAGGGTCCATTACCCAAAACTGGATATACTCCACATTTGATTGTTCAAAATTGGTAGTATTAATAGATCTCATTATTCCACCGAAATTACCACTCGGGTTCGGTAGATTATTAGATCCTGTAGCAGCCGGGTTATAATTATAAGGTCCGCGTTCCTCAGGATTATAGGCAACGTCCATTGTATAGATCACTTGCGGTTGCCCCTGTACCACATCTGTATTCGGGAAAATTTCACTTAATGAAACTCTTCTGGCCTCATAAGTAGAAATATCAGAATCACTAATTCCATCAGGTCTTCTGTTGCTATAGAAAATAGGATCTATGGTATACCAGGCGAGTTTACCTCTTTTGTATCCTACACCCAGATCTCCATTTGACAGTTCACCTCCAAAACCAACTGGCACACTGGAAAGTTCCCAGCTTAGCGGATTATTAATATCTATAGAAGTCTGGGAGGCTTCAAAATCATCTATATACGTAGTGGCTTTCCCGTCAAAATCATTAGATGCCGGTGAGCCCGGCACCAAATAAGCAAACTCCCCCCGAACAGATACATTTGATTTCACATCTGTATCTATATTCGGTAATTTATTTACCATCCTTGTAAGAAAAGGAACTTCAGTATTATAATTTAAATTGAGGCCAAGAATGGTATTATTAATTGGCTCATAACTATAATTCGCTTTTTGCGTTAATGGACGTTCTTTCAAGTTTATAAAAGTACCACCAATAAGAAAATTCTCATTAAACTGGTGCTCGACATTAAGCCCTGTGAAACGCTTAGTTTGCTGACCAAAAAGTGCATTATTTTCAGTATTTACCTGAATTGGAATATCAGAAGCCAGCAAGGCCTCATCAAGAATTTGCACTCTACCCAGTTCATAGTTCACCACATAATCTACGCCTTCCTGAAGAATTCTACCTCCGGCAGTAACCGTAACAGATCCTGGAGGAAGATTGAAGCCAATGGGAATCCCTTCTACTTCAGCAGATTTATATCTTCCTTTTAACTGAAATTTGTTTTTATCTGCCTCTTCCTGCTCAGCCTGGGTTTTGGTGGTACGATACATTGCCCTGAAAACATATCTCTGCTGATTCTCATTCCATGTTTCTGGAATCGTATAATCTTCAGAACCACCATTCGGGGTTTCATCAAGCTTTTCAAATAAATGATTTCCAAAAGGCTCTACCGTAGTAAAGATGATATTTCCATTTACCGGATCTATCGTGATTTGCGGCACATAATCAAAAAAGCCGTCTCCCCCGTTTATAGGGTCGTTATTTGAATTTAATTGATCCAATCTAAATATCCTCAGCAACGGTGTATCAGCAACATCGGCCGGTAATGTGGTTCCCTCTACCGGTTTGATGTAGTTAAGTGGTTGTGGATCTGTATAAAGAATATTCATTCTAAAATCCTGCCGCTCTAATTGATAGGCGCCAAGACTATAGATATTCTTCATCATCAAATCCCAAATTGGCTCATTTACATTGGTAATGGTGCTTTTTAGCATTTTCACTACAAGATTCTGACTCGCCCTGGGATTCGTCCCGGTATCTGGCTCCACACCCGTATCATCATTGGTGGCATTCACCCCATCATTGGCAAATTCTCCCACCTGATATACCTCCCCGTTTATTGTATACTGAAATGCAACCCCTAAAACTTCATCGTTACTTAAACGCTGATTAAGAGAAATATAACCTAACTGCGTATTTAAAGTATATTCAGAAGGTTTTAACTGTCTTGCGTTTTCCAGTTTAGCATAATCTGTCCCTTCAGAAACTGTAACCGGTCCAAAACCTCTATCTACCGTTGCGATATCGCGAATGGCAGGAGTTAGAACAGATTCTCCGGCACCTGTGATCCCAAAAGGATTGAAATCGTTCACCGTATTATCTGGAAATGCACCCGCAGGCTGATTAAAAAAACCACCCGGAGGGGTGTCCAGACCTATATTCCCAGGCACATTGGTTTCACCAAGATCCTGAATTGCCACAATATTTCGGGTATCTTGAATATTCTGGATATTATTGGTTCTATTGGTCACCCAAACCTGGATCCTTTTTATTTGAATATTAGTATTTATAAAAGGATAATTCCGTAATGCTTCGTCATAAGTATCACGAAAATAATGCGCTAAAAAAAAGTGCCTGTCCTGGTCATAATCCAGTGCAAATTTCTCAAAATCTTCTACAGTAGCTCCACCTTCTACATTCACAGTTCTTCTTTCAGACTTCTGTTCAGAAAAAACTCCTGTAATTCTTGTTTTCCCAAACTGCAGTTCGGTTTTGAAACCGAAAAGACTTTGTGCGCCCTGAATTAATGCATTGTTCAGAGGCATATTCACGTTACCTACTTCAATTTTTTGAACAATATCGTCCTCATTTGGAGTATATTCCAGCTTTAACTGGTTTTGAAAATCGAAGGTTGACTCTGTATCGTAATTAGCGGTCACTTGAAGCCGCTCTCCAATCTGGCCCAGCATACTCAAACTAATGCGCTGATCGAAATCAAAAGAAAGGTTTCGTTGATTTCTAGGTGAAAAAGCAGGATTATCTTGTTTTGTATACAGAAGCCCAAGGTCTAATTCTACTGAACCCTGAGGAACAATATTAATCTCAGAACCTCCAAATATCGTCTCGAAAAAATTATTATTTACATAAAAATCTGGTAAAAGATCTTTTTGAATATCTTCTGAACCTTCCTTTCTACCGGTTAGCGCATCATTCTTTAGTTTGAAATAATTACGCATTTCTTCCTGCATCACAAGATCTTCATATTCCTGTGGAGTTAGAACCAATGGCAAACCAAGATTGATCTGGCCTAGATTTTCTTTATAAAAATAACGGTTAAGAATAGGGTCATACTCGTATTTAGACTCCATACTTTCAGGATCAGGAAGGCTTATTTGGCCCAGGACGTAACCAGTGCTTGTGGTATCCTGTGGCGTCTCCTGAGCTACAGCATCCACTGCATAGAACAGTAAGATCAGGAAAGTTAGGCGTACCGGTACAGACAATTTCGGGTAATTGTTCCTCAATTTACTTACAGCTTTTTAAGAGCCAGTTTAATTATAGATTCTACGGTAGATTCGGGATCTTCTTTCAGGATCTTTTCTACAACTTTGCCGGCCTGGCGTCTATTATAACCTAAGATCTCTAAAGCAGATAACGCTTCTTCCTTATTAGTATTGCTTTGAGACACGAAAACTTCATCATCACCCAAGACTTTTAACACCTTATCCTTAAGGTCTAGAATCACCCTTTGTGCAGTTTTCGCACCTATTCCCTTTACACTTTGAATAGTTGGCACATCCCCAGCGGCTATGGCCTCTGTAACTTCTCTTGGTTGAAGCGAAGATAGCATCATCCTGGCGGTACTTGTTCCTACTCCCGAAACCGAAATCAATAATCGAAAGATCTCTCTTTCAGATTTTTCAGCAAACCCATATAACGTATGAGAATCCTCTTTAACCTGAAGATGTGTATATAGACTCACGGCCTCAGAATCTGGGATCAAAGAAAATGTATGGAGCGAAATATTTACTGAATACCCTATCCCGTTGCATTCAATAACAACATATGTAGGATTTTTTTCAATTAACTGCCCTTTTAAATGATGAATCATGAAAAAACCTTGTGTTTAATCTCAAATGTAGTAAAATAATCACTCGTCTTAATTCTTCAAAGGAAGCAAGTTCAGTAGGATTATCAAACTATTTTTTTTGTCTCTTTTCCTTTTCCTGTGCATCTACTACCGCAACTGCAGCCATATTCACCATTTCTTCAACGCTTGCTCCAAGTTGCAATATATGAACCGGCTTTTTCATTCCCATCATAATAGGCCCAATAGAATCTACATTATTCAGTTCTTTAATAAGCTTGTACGTACTATTTGCCGAGTCCAGATCTGGATAAATAAGTGTATTCACCTTTTTTCCAGCCAACTTCGAAAACGGAAACTTACTCTGAAGCATTTCACGGTTCAGGGCGAAATCTGTCTGTAATTCTCCATCTACATGTAACTCTGGGTGAAACCTGTGTAAATAAGAAACCGCATCTTTTACCTTTTTAGCTCTTGGATCCTTAGAGGATCCGAAATTGGCGTATGAGATCATTGCGATCACCGGCTCCATCCCGAATAACTGTACTGTACGTGCGGTCATTTGCGCGATCTTTGCAAGATCTTTTGCCGGAGGATCTATATTTATAGAAGTATCACTAATAAAGATAGGCCCTCTGGAGGTATTCATCACATTGGTAGCAGCGACCCTGGAAACACCCTTGGCCATTCCTATCAATTCCAGCATAGGTTTTACCACGGTTGGATAGGCACGTGAATATCCCGATAGTAATGCATCTGCATCCCCTTCGTTGACCATCATGGCAGCAAAATAATTTCGCTCTCGCATCAATTTCTCGGCATCATACTTTGTTACTCCATTACGGTGCCTGGTTTGCCAGTATTTATAAGCATAATTTTTTCTATGCTCTTCCTCTTCATCAGATTTTGGATCTATAATAATTACATCATTCTCTTCAAAGTCAATTTCTGCCATTAATTCCTTAATCACCTCACGCCTACCAAGAAGAATGGGTACTCCTACTCCTTCATCCCGCACGATCTGTGCTGCTTTTAGTACATCCAGATGATCTGCTTCTGCAAAAACAATGCGCTTGGGATTTGTTTTAGCTCTATTCAACAGCAATCGGGTAATCTTGTTCTCATTACCCATTCGCTCAAGTAATTCTTCTTCATATCGCTCCCAGTCCTGAATATCCTGTCTTGCCACACCACTTTCCATCGCTGCTTTGGCAACTGCCGGTGGAACTTTGGCAATAAGCCTGGGGTCAAAAGGTTTAGGGATAATATAATCGGGGCCAAAATTCAAACGGGTCTCCCCGTAAGCAATATTTACCTGTTCCGGTACCGCTTCCTTGGCAAGTTCAGCCAGCGCTTTCACGGCCGCTTTTTTCATTTCTTCATTGATCTTGGAGGCCCTGACATCCAAAGCACCGCGGAAGATGAATGGGAATCCAAGTACATTATTTACCTGGTTAGGATGATCACTCCGGCCGGTAGCCATAATGATATCCTTTCTCGTATCCATAGCCAGTTGATAATCTATCTCCGGATTAGGATTTGCCATTGCAAACACAATTGGTCTTTTCGCCATACTTTTCAGCATAGCAGGAGAAACGATATTAGCGATTGAAAGACCTACAAATACATCGGCATTTTTCATCGCCTCTTCCAGCGTATCAATTTTTCTGGCGGTTGCAAACTCTTCTTTTTCTTCTGAAAGATTATCCCGGTCTTTTCTAATAACGCCTTTACTATCCAGCATTACGATATTTTCTGCCTTCGCGCCAAAAGCTTTATACAGTTTGGTACATGAAACTGCTGCGGCACCCGCGCCACTTATCACAATCTTTACCTTCTCGATCTTTTTCTTAGCAAGTTCCAGGGCATTCAGTAATGCAGCGGCTGAAATGATTGCAGTACCATGCTGATCGTCATGCATTACCGGAATATCCAACTCAGCTTTTAATCGCTGTTCTATTTCAAAAGCTTCAGGAGCTTTGATATCTTCAAGATTAATCCCTCCAAAAGTTGGAGCGATATTCTTAACCGTTTCAATGAATTTATCTACGTCTTTCGTATCAACTTCAATATCAAAAACATCGATATCGGCAAAGATCTTAAAGAGCAGACCTTTTCCCTCCATCACCGGTTTAGATGCTTCAGGACCAATATCTCCTAGTCCCAAAACCGCAGTTCCGTTAGAGATCACGGCTACCAGATTTCCTTTGGTAGTATATTTATAAGCGTTCTCTTTATCCTTTTCTATCTCCAGGCAGGGTTCAGCCACACCCGGTGAATACGCAAGAGAAAGATCTCTTTGCGTCGCATATTTTTTGGTAGGCACCACTTCAATTTTCCCCGGCTTCGGTTTTGCGTGATAAACCAATGCCTCTCTTCTCTTTCTGGAAGTATTACTCATAATTCGTTTTTTCGGCTGAGTAACAAAGGTAACAAGGCTGAAGCGAATAAGAAATCTATTCTTTCAGAAAACTGATATTCCTTTTCAAACCTTCAAATTTGGTACGTTTTACGGCAGATTTTCTGAAAATTTCATTGAAAGTTTCCCTGGTAATTTCTTCCCAGTCCTTTTTATCGTTCTCTAAAAGATCAGGATGCGGATTAAACAATGGCTCGTTATGAGGTTTTGAAAAACGATTCCAGGGACATACATCCTGGCACACATCGCAGCCAAACATCCAGTCATCAAACTGATTTTTCATTGAATCTGGTAATTCATCCTTCAATTCAATGGTGAAATAAGAGATACATTTACTACCATCTACTTTATAAGGCTCTACAATAGCTTCTGTTGGACAGGCATCTATGCAGGCGGTACAGCTTCCGCAGTGATCTGTAACCGGAGTGTCATATTCAAGTTCCAGATCTACGATCAATTCTGCAATAAAATAAAAAGAACCTGTTTGCTTAGAGAGCAAATTAGAGTGTTTACCAATCCAGCCTAGTCCGCTTTTTGCCGCCCAGGCTTTATCTAAAACAGGAGCCGAATCTACAAAAGCACGGCCGTGAAAATCACCAATTTCATCTTGCAAGGATGAAAGTAGTTCTTTCAGCTTATCCTTAATCACAAAATGGTAATCTCTACCATACGCATATTTACTGATCTTATATGAATCTTTATTCTGAAAATCTGAAGGATAGTAATTTAGTAAAAGAGAAATTACACTTTTTGAGCCGGGAACCAGCTTTGTTGGATCCAAACGCTTATCGAAGTAATTTTCCATGTAGCGCATTTCGCCATGCATATTGTCTTTCAACCAGTATTCGAGTCTGGGAGCTTCGTCTTCCAGAAATTCGGCTTTAGAGATTCCACAAGACAAAAAACCGAGGCGTTTAGCTTCGGCTTTAATTAATTCGGAATGTTTGGATTTAATGCTCATTCAGTCAAATTAATCTACTTTTTTAAATACCAGCTCCGTTCTCCTGAAGATAGTATTAACTTATTATTTCCTATCTCAAATTTGAAACAAGATCGAAGACACTTGCGTTATGAACATCAACTTTCTCATATTCATAAATTTAAATTCGAATTGATTTATCAAACTTTATATCACGAAAACATTCTAATATAATGTTTTAGAATTGTTCCATGAAAATCAAGTTCGTTTTACAAATTTCAAGAATGCATTTTCAGGCTTTAAGGTGATCAAGGGTTTTATGTCTATATCCTCAGCAACCGGAATTAATTTATAGTCATTAACCAGTTCAGCTACTGCGATGATCATTTCAAAAATCGCGAAATTATTACCAATACATTTTCTGGGTCCCGCGCCAAACGGAAAATACTGGGAAGAAAATTTTCTTCCTCCTTCAGAAAATCTTTCCGGGTCGAAAATATCCGGATTTCTCCAAAGATCTGGATGACGGTGAACCTCATATAAAGAAAATAGTAAATTAGAACCCGGTTCAAAGTATTTACCTTCAAATTCAAAAGCTTCTAAATTTACCCTGTCTATAAAATAAGCAGGCGGATATAAACGCATCGACTCTTCTATAACCATCTGCGTTTTAGCGGCACCGGTCACCAAATACATCAAATCATCAGATTCTTTCTTCAATTGATTAACCTCTTTGAAAATGACCTCCTGCCATTCAGGGTTTAAAGCTAAAAGTTGAGATGTAAAAGTCAGGGAATTAGACGTAGTTTCATGCCCAGCGGTAAATAGAATTAAAATCTCATCGATAAGCTGCTCTTCATCCATAAAATTCCCGTCGTCATATTTTGCCTCCAGCAGCATATCCAGTAGATCGTCAAAACGTTCTTGTGAAGCCCTGCGTTCATGGACAATATTTCGAAGAATTGCCCGAGCTTCATTAGTTAACTGAACATACGAATCAATCTTTCCACTTAAACTAAACCACCAACCTAAATATGGCTGCCGCAATTCTCTCACCAACATTTTTTGAGTCTCCTCGGTAATAAATTGCAGCCTGTTGATTTCTTTTTGATTAGCTGCACTGCTAAATAAAGATTTCACCACCGTTTGAAATGCGAGATCATTGAAAACAGGAAAAATATCAATCTCCTTTCCGGTGACTATTTTTTTATATTCATCACAAATAGCACTTTTTATTGAACCAAGTAAATTAGCAAGCTGTTTCTTATGAAAAGCCGGCTGAATTAATTTTCGCTGCTTTTTCCAATGCTCTCCTTCCGAAGTTAATAATCCTTCCCCGACATATTTTACAAGATCTTTGGTTTGAATTTCAGATTTCACAAAATTCTTTTGGTTTTTCTGAAGAACATATTCTACCAACCCGGCATCCCGGGAAAAGATCACAGATTTATTAAAACCTATATTCAACCGAAAAGTATCGCCTTTTTTCTGAAAATTGTTATGATGAAACGGTAGTGGATTCTTCAGAATATTGGCAGAATGCTTTAGAAATTTAAGCAGTGAAACTTCCGGGATATTTTTGTTGTTATTCATTAAACATTTTTCTTTTCCATTACGCTTCACCTGCACTCAGCATGAGATTTTCAACAAAATATTTCAACACTACTAAAGTACCAAGCCGAACAATTGATCAAAGACCTTATAAGCGCATCAAAAAAGTCCGCCCTGGGTATTATCCTTAATTCTTCCAAGATGCCTGTAAGCATGTTCAGTAACTTCTCGTCCTCTTGGCGTTCTATAGATAAAACCCTGTTGAATTAGAAAAGGCTCGTACACTTCCTCAATAGTTTCAGCGCTTTCACTTACGGCGGTTGCAAGGGTCGTGATTCCTACAGGACCTCCTTTAAATTTATCAATTATCGTGGCAAGTATTTTATTATCCATTTCATCCAAACCATGTGCGTCTACATTTAATGCTTTCAATCCGAATTTAGCAATTTCGATATCTATTTTTCCATTACCCTTTATCTGGGCGAAATCACGAACCCTTCTAAGCAATGCATTTGCTATTCTTGGAGTTCCGCGGCTTCTCCCTGCAATTTCTATTGCGGCATCCTGGGTAATTGGCACTTTTAAAATATCTGAACTTCGTTCTACAATTCCTGAAAGCAATTCAGTTGAATAATATTGTAATCTGCTGGAAATGCCAAATCTTGCCCGCATGGGAGCTGTTAAAAGTCCTGACCTTGTAGTTGCTCCAATAAGGGTAAACGGATTTAAATTGATCTGAACTGTTCTCGCATTTGGTCCGGTCTCGATCATAATATCTATTCGATAATCTTCCATTGCCGAGTATAAATATTCTTCTACAATGGGACTTAATCGATGGATCTCATCAATAAAAAGAATATCCCGTTCATCAAGATTAGTCAAAAGTCCGGCGAGATCTCCGGGTTTATCCAATACGGGACCCGAGGTGATTTTAATCCCTACATTTAATTCATTAGCTAGAATATGTGCAAGAGTGGTCTTCCCTAATCCCGGGGGACCATGAAATAAGGTATGATCTAGCGCCTCACCTCGTAAATTAGCAGCCTGAACGAATATCTGAAGATTTTCCAGTACCTGTTCCTGCCCTGCAAAGTCATCAAAACTCAGCGGCCGTAAAGCTCTTTCCACATCAAATTCTTCAGGAGAAAAATTATCTCCGGTAGCATCAAGGTTTTCGTTCATTATAAAAAGATTATCCGGATGAATATAAGAAATATTAGGCCAAATTTCAGATAAGAACTAAGAATCAAAGATAATTAAAAAAGCCTCTTCCAAATGGGAAAAGGCTTTTCTATATATTGATAATTGAATCTTTTTATTAATGATTCAGTTCTTCTTCATCTTTCTGTAAAGGAACCGTTTGAGGAATAAAATCCTGTCCTTTAATCACATAATTTCCATGCTCATCTTCCTTAGAATAATCATATGCCCAACGATATACCGATGGAATTGCTCCAGGCCAGTTTCCGTGAATATGCTCTACAGGAGTCGTCCATTCCAGCGTAGTTGCTTTCCATGGATTCTGAACTGCTTTTTTTCCGAAGAAAATAGAACCAAAGAAATTGTAAAGGAACACTAACTGTACTGCCGCCGTAATGATCGCAGCTACGGTAATAATCACATTTACATCTGCATAATCATCAAAATACGGGAAATTGGTGTTGGTGTAATAACGTCGTGGAAGACCTGCGATACCAATAAAGTGCATTGGGAAGAAAACTCCATAGGCACCCACCGCAGTTACCCAGAAATGAATATAACCAAGGTTCTTATTCATCATTCTACCAAACATTTTAGGGAACCAGTGATAAACACCTGCCAGTAAACCGTAAAGTGCCGAAATACCCATTACCAGGTGGAAGTGAGCTACCACAAAATAAGTATCGTGAACGTTGATATCTAAAGTAGAATCACCAAGGATAATACCGGTAAGACCTCCTGTAATGAATGTAGAAACGAATCCTATAGAAAATAGCATTCCGGGATTCATCTGGAGATTCCCTTTCCATAAAGTTGTGATCCAGTTAAAAGCTTTTACAGCTGAAGGAATCGCAATTAATAATGTTGTAAATGTAAATACTGACCCAAGAAATGGATTCATCCCAGATATAAACATATGGTGACCCCATACGATCGTAGAAAGAAAAGCAATTGCCAGTATTGAGGCGATCATTGCACGATAACCAAAAATTGGTTTACGTGAATTGGTTGCCATTATTTCTGAAACAATACCCATCGCAGGCAGAATTACAATATATACTTCAGGGTGACCAAGGAACCAGAACAAATGTTCAAAAAGAACAGGTGAACCACCCTGGTGACTTAACACCTCTCCCTGGATAAAAATATCACTTAGGAAGAATGAGGTACCGAAACTTCTATCCATTATTAATAACAATGCCGCTGAAAGTAGTACCGGGAAAGATACAACCCCAATAATTGCAGTTACAAAGAATGCCCAGATAGTTAAAGGAAGTCTTGTCATAGACATCCCCGTCGTTCTAAGATTAATAACGGTTACAATATAATTTAATGATCCCATTAATGAGGAAGCAATAAAGATTGCCATAGATACCAGCCATAAGGTCATACCTGTTCCAGAACCACTAATAGCCTGAGGTAATGCACTTAAAGGAGGATATATCGTCCACCCTGCCATAGCAGGACCAGATTCCACGAATAGAGAACTTAACATGATTACACTTGAAAGGAAAAACAACCAGTAAGAAACCATGTTCAGAAATCCTGATGCCATATCCCGTGCACCAATTTGCAATGGAATTAGGAGGTTAGAGAATGTACCACTTAATCCTGCAGTAAGTACAAAGAAAACCATAATGGTACCATGAATAGTAACCAAAGCAAGATAGATACTTGGAGTCATCACTCCATCTGGAGCCCATCTATCACCCAACAATGCTTCAAAAACCCAGAAAGATTGTTCTGGCCAGGCAAGCTGGATACGGAAAAGTACCGACATGGCGATACCAATAACTCCCATAATAAGCCCGGTAATAAGATACTGCTTGGCAATCATCTTATGATCCTGACTAAAAATATACTTCGTTATGAAAGTCTCTTTATGATGATGTCCGTGATCGTCGTGATGATCGTGTGCCGGTGCGTTTGCAATTGCTGACATATCTCTAATTCTTTATCTTAATTTTGTTCGTTTTCTACTACAGCCACATCGTTATTCTCTTGTGGCTCCTCTGTTCCGTTTTCCTGTTGTGAAGGCTCTTCGCTTTCGGTAGCTTCAGAAGCATCAGCATCTTTATTCTGATCTTCCATAGTACTTCCAAAAGTTGGCTGCTCTTCTAACCATGCATTGAAATCTTCTTCAGACTCCACAATAATCTTCATCTGCATATTATAATGAGCCTGTCCACAAATTTTATTACAAAGCAGGAAGTAATCGAATTCGTAAGTATCTAAGGTAGGTTCTCCCTGCGCGAGTAACTCTTTATTCTTCTCATTTCTTTCGTCATTGACGCTCTTCACCTTATCTACCATATATTCACTCTCTCTCATTTCTTCGGAAGTGATCGTTGGTGTAAATCCAAATTGGGTAATCATACCAGGTACAACGTTCATTTGTGCTCTAAAGAATGGGAAGTAAGCTGAATGCAATACATCCTGAGAACGGAATTTGAATAATACCGGCTTTCCAACAGGTAGATGCAATTCAGTTACGATCTTATCATCTTTTCCGTAAGAATCAGATTCATCCACACCTAGCTGGTTTACTCCTTCAATAAAACGAACATTCGCTTTTCCTAAGGTATTATCTTCTCCAGAATATCTCGCTCTCCAATCGAATTGATAAGCATATAGTTCAATAACCATAGGATCTTCTTCCTGGTTGATATTCATGATATCACTCCAGGTAAACAATCCGTAAATAATAAGTCCTGCAAGTACAATTACCGGGATAATGGTCCAGATAAATTCTAATTTATCATTATCTGCATAAAATAAAGCTCTCTGATTTTTCTTCCCTTTATATTTATAAGCAAAGTAATGCAGAAGTCCCTGCGTGATCACCTGAACAAACATGATGAGCGCGATAGAGATAAACATTAAAGTATCATATTCACCACCGTGCTCAGAGGCTGCTTCAGGTAAATAGAATCTTCCATATTCCCAGAAACAATAAATGGTGATTACATAAAGGAAAATAACAAAAGCCAGATTAAGGATTCCGTGCAACTTGTTATCCTTATCGTTTGCAACCTCAGAAGTATCGGCATCGGGCCTCTGAGATAATTGAAATATCTTAGAGATCTGCCAACCTGTTACGGCCAGAAGTGCTAGTACTATGATTACTAAAAATACGGTCATTTTATAAGTTCTTCTTTAAACAATCAATCTTAATTAATAATGGTAATGCTTACTCTCCTTGATAAAAGGATTTCCTTTAACCAGTAAGGGTGCTTTTGTTAGTGAATTAAAGACTATGAAGGTGAACAACCCACCAAACAGTAATATTGCACTTATCTCAGGCACTCCAATAAACCAGGATTCTCCTACAGTTGCCGGCATTATAAGGACATAAACATTCAGGTAGTGACCACATAGAATTACAATTCCAGTCATGATCACGAACCAGTTCACTCTTTTGTAATCACTGTTCATTAATAATAGTACAGGGAAAAGGAAGTTTGTAACCAACATACCGAAAAATGGTAACTGATAATCTTCAATTCTCTGGATAAAGTACACGACTTCTTCAGGAATATTTGAATACCAGATCAACATAAACTGAGAGAACCAAAGGTACGTCCAGAAAATACTGATCCCGAACATGAATTTCGCAAGGTCATGGATATGACTGTCGTTCACGAATTCAAGATAATTTCTTGATTTAAGGTAGATGGTAACAATGGCAATAGTTGTAATTGCTGAAACAAACAAACTGGCAAATACGAACCATCCAAATAATGTACTAAACCAGTGCGGATCTAAACTCATGATCCAGTCCCATGACATCATAGATTCAGTCACTATAAAGAATACCAGGAATCCTGCTGCAAGTTTAAAGTTCTTTTTAAAGATGGTATTATCTGTAGCATCATCCATTTTAATGGAATTCTTTCTAAGCAAATGTCTGAAAAAGATCCAGCCACCTAAATAAATCGCCGCTCTAATCAAAAAGAAAGGAACATTTAAATATGCTGTTTTTGCCTGGATGATCTCATCATGAGCAACTACTTCCGGGTCCATCCATATAAATAAGTGATTTAAATGTAATCCTGAAAGCACCAATAATACAAATACAATCAGTCCACCAGGTAAAAGGTATGCGGTGATCGCTTCCATTACCCTAAAAAGTACGGGAGACCATCCTGCCTGTGCAGCGTATTGAATTGCGTAAAAGGCTAAGGCCCCTAGAGATATCATAAAGAAAAAGAAGGCAGCCACATATAATGCAGCCCACGGCTTATTCTGTAATTGATGTAATATATGTTCATAATGCTCATCATCGTGTGAAGCTTCTTCGCCATGCCCTGCTTCAGCGGCATGAGATTCATTGTCTTGGGTATGCTCTATACTTTCAACTTCTGTATTAGCGCCCGGAAGCTGCTCTACATTAACCTGATGTGTATCTTCTGTAGCATGTTCTTCACCATGTTCACCATGAGAAGCCATCATTTCCTTGACATCCTCTACGGTTTCCGGTGCAGCGATGAATCCATAAATGAGACCTATTGCGCCAACAACCATACAAATGATTGCTGTTAATTTTAATTTACTGGATAGCGTATACATATCGATAGATCTAAATCTTTATTCTTGGGTTTCGGTTTGGTCGTTCTGGTTTTCCTGATCAGAGTTTATATCACCTGCATCATCATAAAGATTTGCATCGGCTCTTGAAGGAAGAAGTTGAGTTGGTTCCCCGGTTTCTTCTTCGTACTCTCTTTCAGCTTTTCCTTCCAACTTGTCTTTAAGGCTCATCACATAGTGATCTATCTGCCAACGTTCTTTTATCGTCGTTTGAGCAGCATAAGACCCCATATTATTAAGACCATAATACATAACGTGATATACACTACCTTCGGTAATCGCACGCCCGGCATCATCATATGAAGGAACTCCCAGAATCTTTTCTCGTTCTACAAGGATTCCCTTCCCTGCTCCTTTATCACCGTGACATACCGCACAATAAACAGTGTAAAGCGCTTTCCCTTCTACAAGGTTATCCTGTGTGTAAGGCAGTGGATTTTTCAGGTTAGCTTTTGCATCAGCAGCGCCTTCAGGATTATTCTGGTAATCATAAGGTAACCACCCGCGAGGAATCGTGCCCTCTACAGGAAGTTTTGCTTCCTGTCCATTTTGAAAAACCTTATACTCACCGTAAGTTTCGTAACCTACCGACTCATACATATCTGGCATGTACTGATAGTTTGGATCCCCCTTGTCATGGCAGGAAACAACTGCAAAGCCAAGCAGACAAAATCCTATAGTTTTATGGAACAAACTTCTCATTATCACTATTTATTATTCTATTAATTTAATTTCAGAAGCTCCCGTGTTATATAAAAAATCGGTAAGATCATCTATATTATGATTGGAAGCGTCTACCTCCATTAAGAATACATCATCTGTAGTTCTCACATCAGGATTTTCTGCTTTTTTAAATGGCCACAATCTACTTCTCATGTAAAAAGTGATCACCATAAGGTGGGCAGCAAAGAATACTGTTAATTCAAACATGATAGGCACAAAGGCCGGCATGTTTTCAATAAAGCTAAAACTAGGTTTACCACCAATATCCTGTGGCCAGTCTTCAATCATGATAAAATTCATCATTGCAACGGCTACAGATAGACCAACTAATCCATACATAAAGGATGTGATTGCCAATCTTGTTGGAGCCAGCCCCATTGCTTTATCAAGTCCGTGAACCGGAAATGGACAATAGATCTCCCCTATATGATAGCGTGCTTCACGAATCTGCTTTACAGCCTGTAAAAGCAGATCGTCATCTCTGTAAATAGCGTGTAAAACTTTAGATGCCATCCTGATTATTTATTTTTTAGTTTGTTTGCCTGAGCGATCCATCCTTCTCTATTCTCCTGGATAGGGAAGTTTTCAATCACTTCATCAAGCAATTCAAAATCCTGTTCTGTTAATTTACTTACCTGATCAAACAGATAGATACCAACCTGATGGAAATGTTGCTGAAGCAACGGTCCAACATTTTTCAATTTCGTAAGATCATCAGCATCCTGAGTTTTTGGATCGTAAGTCCCAATTCTGGAAAGCATCTCATCTATACGATCTTTAGTTACTTCAGATAAAGAAAGACCTTCCATATTCACAGTATCTTCATGTGATTCCCCCTCAGTATCACCAAATTGAGAAGTATGCTCCTCATTAATATTTGCTGAAGGGCCTGCACCCGCTGGGTCTACATCAACATGAGAAACATCGTCACCATGCTCAGCTCTTAATTTTTTATATTTTTCTCCTGAAGACTTCAAGATTGTTTTTACCTCTGCCTGAGCGATCACAGGGAACGAACGTGCATATAGAAGGAATAACACGAAGAAGAATCCAATGGTTCCAATAAAGATCCCTATATCTACAAAAGTTGGAGAGAACATCGTCCATGAAGACGGAAGGTAATCACGGTGCAATGAAGTCACGATAATTACAAAACGCTCAAACCACATTCCGATATTTACCACAATCGAGATAAAGAACGAGAACATAATACTGGTACGTAATTTCTTGAACCACATAAACTGTGGCGAGAACACATTACAGGTCATCATACTCCAGTATGCCCACCAGTAAGGCCCGGTAGCCCTATTAAGGAATGCATACTGTTCGTACTCAACACCTGAATACCACGCGATCACCAACTCGGTAATATATGCAGTACCTACGATAGAACCCGTAATCATGATCACAATGTTCATCAATTCGATATGCTGAATAGTAATATAATCTTCAAGATTAGAAACCTTTCTCATGATGATAAGCAAGGTATTTACCATGGCAAATCCAGAGAAGATCGCACCCGCAACAAAGTAAGGAGGGAAAATGGTGGTATGCCATCCCGGAATTACCGAAGTTGCAAAGTCAAAAGATACAATAGTGTGTACAGAAAGCACCAGTGGTGTTGCCAAACCGGCAAGTACTAGTGATACTTCTTCAAAACGCTGCCAGTCCTTGGCACGTCCACTCCATCCAAATGATAATATTCCGTATACTCTTTTTGTAAAAGGCGTAATCGCTCTATCACGAATCATCGCGAAATCTGGCAATAATCCAGTCCACCAGAATACAAGTGACACTGAAAGATATGTAGAGATCGCAAATACATCCCAAAGAAGCGGTGAGTTAAAGTTCACCCAAAGAGATCCAAACTGGTTAGGGATTGGAAGTACCCAATATGCCAGCCATGGACGCCCCATGTGAATTAAAGGGAATAGACCTGCCTGCATTACAGAGAAAATGGTCATAGCCTCTGCAGACCTGTTAATTGCCATTCTCCACTTCTGACGGAACAGCAATAGTACAGCAGAAATCAATGTACCGGCGTGACCGATACCTACCCACCATACAAAGTTGGTAATATCCCAGGCCCAACCTACGGTCTTGTTTAATCCCCAGGTACCAATACCTGTAGAAATTGTGTAAACTATACATCCAACACCCCAAAGAAAGGCAACAAGAGAGATAGCAAAGACTATCCACCAGGTTTTATTAGCCCTTCCTTCAACCGGAGCAGCAACATCAACAGTCACATCGTGATAGCTTTTGTTCCCGGTAACTAGAGGCTTTCGTATAGGTGCTTCGTAATGAGACATATCCTTATCTGATTGATTCTTAGTTATTCGTTATTATTAAGCTTCGGTTGTATTTCTAACTTTCGTCTGGTACATCACGTTTGGTTTTGTACCTACATACTCAAGCAGATGATACATCCTGTCATCATTTTTCTTTTCAAGAACTTTCGAGTCCTCGTTATTCACATCTCCAAAGACCATCGCTCCTTTATCACAAGCAGCAGAACATGCCGTCTGGAATTCACCATCTTCAATCGTTCGACCTTCGCGTTTAGCATCAAGGATCGTCTTTTGTGTCATTTGAATACACATAGAACATTTCTCCATAACCCCTCTGGAACGTACAGTCACATCTGGGTTAAGCACCATTCTTCCAAGGTCATTGTTCATATGGTAATCAAATTCGTCGTTCTGGGCATAATTAAACCAGTTGAAACGACGTACTTTATAAGGACAGTTGTTTGCACAATATCTTGTACCCACACACCTGTTATAGATCATTTGGTTCTGACCCTGTCTTCCATGAGAAGTTGCCGCAACAGGACATACAGTCTCACATGGAGCATGGTTACAATGCTGGCACATTACAGGCTGAAATACCACCTGTGGATTATCTGCCGGCTGTTCAAGCTCTCCAAATTCAGAAAGCGAACTTCCAAGGCCACCAATATTTTCTTTTTTATCAAGATCGTTCGTGAAGGTATCTTCAGAAGAGAAATAACGGTCAATACGTAACCAGTGCATATCTCTTGATTTTCTCACCTCTTCCCTACCAACAACAGGAACGTTATTTTCAGAATGACATGCGATCACACAAGCACCACAACCCGTACAGGCATTTAAGTCTATACTTAGGTTAAAATGCGGACCGGTAGACCTGTCAAAGCTATCCCACATATCAACTTCAGGAGAAGTTACCGGGGTTTCCTGGTGAGCCAGGGAAACTTCAGGAACATGATTCCAAACGTGAGCATCTTTAGTATTGAATATCTCAAGACTGGTTTCCTTTATAATATCACCTCTACCCATTAAGGTATTATGAAGCTGGACACATGCAAATTCATGCATTCCTGAAGCCTTCTCGATCTTTACTTTTTGAACAGAACTAAAGTTCTTGTATAAAGGATACGCGTTTACTCCTGTTTGCATTTCAGACTGAATACCAGCTTTTCTACCGTAACCAAGCGCAAGACCTACAGATCCTTTTGCCTGACCCGGCATTACATATACAGGTACGTTTTGAACTACCGTATCACCAACACTAAGGTTTACATAACTTCCGTTAAGACCACCGTTGGCAACATTTTCATTCTCCAGTCCAAGTTCTTCAGCATCAGCTTTAGAAACGGTTAGATAGTTATCCCAACTTGCTCTCGAAAGAGGATCTGGTAATTCCTGTAACCATGGATTATTTGCCTGCTGACCGTCACCGATCGCAGTATTTGTATAAAGCGTTAATTCAAAACCTTCACCTTCCATATCGTCCATATTGAACGATACTGAAGAAGAGCCTGAATTTGTTGAAACCGGCATCGCAACGGGAGAAGAAGCTTCAAAAACTCCATCATGAAGCACCTCGCTCCAGTTTCTATCTCCTAATCCGGCAGACCATGTCTCTTTAATATATTCGTAAAAAGACGAATTATTATCAGACCATTTCAAAAGAGTATCCTGAAATTGTCTTGTATCAAATAATGGTCTTATGGTAGGCTGCATTAAGCTGAAAGATTTTTCAGAAAACTGAATATCGCCCCAGCTCTCCAGGTAATGTGGAGTAGCAGCTACATATTTACTTAATTTTGAAGTCTCATCGGTTCTGGTTGTGAAATCTACTACCGTATCAACCTGTTTTAAACCTTCAATAAATTCTTTTCTGTTCGGAAGCGTATGAGCAGGATTTAAACCAGCGATCAAAAGAGCGCCAACACTACCATTATTCATATCTTCTACTAACTGAGCCACTTCAGAAGCATTACCCTGACGAATCATTCTTGCATTTGAAGTATCCATCACAGCGCTACGCAGAGCTTCGTTGATCTCCAACGCCCAGGTTTGAGCTTCTTCATCTGGAATACCACAAACAACTACAGCCCCACTACCTGCTTTTCTAAGCTGACTAGCGGCTTTTACTACAGCATCATCAATTCCCGAAGGAAGATCACTCGTAGATGAACCTCCGGTAACATATCCATTCAAAGCAGCAAGAACTGCTTTTTGTTGAGAAGGCTTTAATGGAACTCGCTTATCTGCGTTTGCACCACTTAGAGACATATTTGACTCAAACTGAATATGACGGGACATATTTCCATTCTCAGGAATTCTTGTCTTCGCATAAGCAGCATCAAAACCACCTCCCTGCCAGTCGGCAAGAAAATCTGCACCCACACTTACTATGGTTTCCGCTTTCGAGAAATCATAATTTGGTAAAGCACGTCGCCCGTATTTAGACTGGAACGCATTCAACGCAGCATCTTCAGAAACGGTATCGTACACTACATGACGTACATTCCCATACTTTGAAGAAAATTCCTGAATTAATTTTGAAGTTGAAGGACTCGCAAATGTTTGCGTTAGAAGAACAATTTCCCCACCTACATTATCAAGTGCAGACTCAACCTCACGGTCAAATTCTTCCCAGGAAACATTTCTACCTTCAATCATTGGGCGTTTCACCCTTTTTGTATCATACAATGAAAGTACCGATGCATGGACACGAGCATTTGCTCCTCCCTTAAACTTCGACAGATCATTATTTTCAATTTTAATTGGCCTACCCTCACGAGTTTTTACCAGAACGCTTGCGAAGTCGAAACCATCAGCAATCGTAGATGCGTAGTAATTCGCGATCCCAGGCACAATTCTTTCCGGTTGCACCACATAAGGAATAGATTTGGTCACAGGGCCCTCGCAGGCAGCCAGTGATGCCGCTGCTGTACTGAAACCAACATACTTAAGGAAATCTCTTCTTGAAGTTTTAGAATCTCCAAGATTCTCTTTATCCCCAAGGAAGTCCTCTACCGGGATCTCCTCAGCAAATTCCTTTTGTTGGAGCGTCTCAACAACAGAGCTGTTTTCATTTAGCTCTTCAACACTTTTCCAGTATTTCTTGTTTGATGACATATTATATCTAGATATTAGCTTCTTAAATTATACCTGAATTCCAGGATTTTAATAGTGACACTTACCACATTCCAATCCGCCCATCTGAGCAGCAGTAAGCTCTTCTACACCATATTTTTTCGATAACTCTTCATGGATCTTCTCGTAATATTCATTACCCTCGATCCTGATATTGGTTTCACGGTGACAGTTAATACACCACCCCATAGTCAAAGGAGCATCCTGATATACGATTTCCATCTCCTCTATAGGACCGTGACATTTCTGACATTCGATACCCGCCACACTTACGTGCTGAGAGTGGTTAAAGTATGCGAAATCCGGAAGATTATGAATACGCACCCACTTTACAGGTTTCTCCTCTCCAGAATAAGTTCTGGAAGCAGGATCCCATCCGGCGGCGGCATATAACTTCTGAATTTCTTTATCGTAAAATTCTTTTGAATAATCTTCTGTAGCTGTTTCAGGAGATACTTCAGCAATCGACTTATGACAGTTCATACATACATTTAGAGAAGGAATCCCTGAATGCTTAGATGTTTTTGCAGAAGAGTGACAGTATTTACACTCGATCTCATTATCACCAGCATGAATTCTATGAGAATAATGAATTGGCTGAATTGGCTGATAGCCCTTATCTACACCAACCTGCATCAAGAATCCGTAAGCAAAATAACCAACTGCCAAAAGAACAAATATCGCGCTCACCAATACCAGGAACTGATTTTCAACAAATGCTTTATGAATTGGCTTTCTTTTAGGCTTTTCCGGAATTACGATCCCAGAAGCATCAGCAAAATTTCTAAGTGTTTTGTTAACCAGGAACAAAACCAATAATAATATAGCCAATACAAAAACCAGGATACCAAGGATCACATTTGTAGAAACTCCTCCAGATCCTCCGGCAGCTCCAGCTTCTCCAGCAGCACCTCCAGTAGCCGCTTGTGGCTCCGGCTTTGGCTGCTCTACGTAAGCAAGAATATTATCAATATCAGCATTAGTTAACTGAGGAAATGCAGGCATCGCCGTTTGACCCCACTCTTCATAAACAGCTTGTGCTTCAGAATCGCCACTTGCGATCAATGCCGCTGAATTTTTAATCCACTCATAGATCCAGGTCATTTCATGCCTGTCTGTCACGCCATTCAAGGCAGGACCAATGGAGTTTGAATAAGGTTTATGACATGCAGCACAAAGAGAATTAAACAATTCTTTTCCTGCGGCAGCATCCCCCAAACTTGAAGCTGCAGCATCTGAAGCAGTAGCCTCCTGACCAGCTTCAGCCTGTGCAGTAGTATCCTGCGCCGTCTGAGCCTGAGCAAAGCCGGAAAGGGTGAATGTAAATAAAAATGCTACGCTTAATAGTAGTTGTCGCGAAGTTGAATGGCGGAAAATCACCTTTTTCATATTATAAGTTCGATTAACGTCTAAACTTTGGTACGGTTTTTACACTCAGTATTTTAGGGCTAAAAACCTAAAAAGGTACCTTTAAATTCAGGCACAAAAGTAATACTTATAGACGATTTTAGGAATGTTACATAAGTGTTAATGGTTAATTTATATTAGTTCTAAATAATAATTTACAACCTGTTTAAGTTATTTAATTTTACATTTGTCAAAAAGCCAGAATACCATGAGAAAACCAACATCCCTGTTTCTTTTATCTTTCGCTGTTCTTTTATTCATTTCCAATCAAAAAATGAATGCTCAGGAAGGCAATGTTTCTATTCAACAAAACCAAAAGATAGAAAAACTAATGGAAGTCAAAACCGAACTGAATAAAAATAACAAGATCGGTGATCGTTATGTTATTCAGTTATTCTATGGTGACAATGGGGAAGCAAACGAGGTGATCCAGAAATACAGGAATACCTATAATTACCCTTCACAAATTACTTATGAAGCACCTAATTACAAAGTATGGGTCGGGAATTTCAGAAGCAGACTAGAGGCTGATCGAGCGCTTTTGAAAGTAAAGGAAAACTTTCCTTCCGCCTTTATCCCAAAACCCCAACGCCGATAATTTTAAAATTATAGCATAAAAAAAGCGACTCAGGAATGAGTCGCTTTTTTTATGCCATTACAAGCCCCTATTTAGACTTCAAGGTTTTCTTAACCTCCACCTCTCTAAAGGCTTCAATTACGTCTCCCTCTCTAATATCATTATAATTCTTAACCTGCATACCGCAGTCGTAACCTTTCTTCACTTCTCTAACATCGTCTTTGAAACGTTTCAATGAAGAAAGCTCACCCGTGTAAACAACCACACCATCTCTAATAAGGCGCACACCGGCACTTCTATAAATTGTTCCTGAAGTTACCATACATCCGGCAATAGTTCCGATTTTAGAGATCTTGAAAGTTTCTCTAATTTCAGCAGTACCTGTAATCTCCTCTTTTAATTCAGGAGAAAGCATACCTTCCATCGCATCTTTCAGATCGTTGATCGCATCATAGATAATAGAATATGTTCTGATGTCGATTTCTTCCTTATCGGCAACCTGTCTTGCATTTCCGGCAGGACGAACGTTAAATCCAATGATTACTGCGTCAGATGCTGAAGCAAGCAACACATCACTTTCAGTAATTGCACCTACTCCTTTATGTATGATATTTACCTGAATCTCTTCCGTAGAAAGCTTCTGGAAACTATCTGTTAGTGCTTCCACAGAACCATCCACATCACCTTTCAGGATAATATTCAATTCTTTAAAGTCTCCAAGAGCGATACGTCTACCAATCTCATCAAGCGTTATGTGACGCTGAGTTCTAACATTCTGCTCACGTTGTAATTGAGTACGTCTTGCAGCAATATCTTTAGCTTCACGTTCATCTTCCATCACCTTGAAAGTATCCCCGGCCTGTGGCGCACCATCAAGACCAAGAATTGAAACCGGTGTTGAAGGGCCTGCCTCTTTCACCTCATGACCGCGCTCATCGTGCATAGCCTTTACCTTACCACTATGTCTACCGGCCAGCACATAATCTCCTACCTTAAGCGTACCTGCCTGCACTAGTATGGTTGCAATATAACCACGACCTTTATCAAGGAAGGCTTCTACAACTGTACCCTTAGCAAGTTTTTTAGGATTTGCCTGCAATTCCAGGATCTCCGCTTCAAGAAGCACTTTTTCAAGCAATTCTTTTACACCAGCTCCTGTTTTTGCAGAAATATCGTGTGACTGAATCTTACCACCCCAATCTTCAACAAGAAGATCCATGGAAGCTAGTTTTTCCTTAATTTTTTCCGGATTTGCCGTTGGCAAATCAGATTTGTTAATTGCAAAGATGATCGGCACTCCTGCCGCCTGGGCGTGAGAAATCGCCTCTTTTGTTTGAGGCATCACATCATCATCTGCCGCGATCACAATAATCGCGATATCAGTAACCTGTGCACCACGAGCACGCATCGCCGTAAAGGCTTCGTGACCCGGTGTATCAAGGAAAGCTATTTTTTGTCCGCCTTCAAGCTTTACTCCGTAAGCACCAATATGCTGAGTAATTCCACCACTTTCCCCGGCAATCACATTCTCTTTACGAACATAATCTAGTAAAGATGTTTTACCGTGGTCTACGTGACCCATTACCGTTACAATTGGAGCTCTTGTTTCAAGATCTTCCGGATTCTCTTCTACTTCTTCAACAGTCTCTTCAACATCGGCGGTTGTAAACTCAACCTCATAACCAAATTCTTCAGCAACAATACTAAGAGTTTCAGCATCCAGACGCTGGTTCATCGTAACCATCATCCCAAGAGACATACATGCAGAAATCACCTGAGTTACAGAAACATCCATCATAGTTGCAACCTCACTCACAGTAACAAATTCTGTTACTTTTAAGATCTTTTCGTCAGATTCCTGCTGCGCAAGATCCTGCTCAGATCTTTGACGGTGCTGATCTCTTTTCTCTCTTCTATATTTTGCTCCCTTACCTTTAGAAGATTTACCCTGAAGTTTTTCAAGTGTTTCACGCACCTGCTTCTGTACTTCTTCCTCGGTAGGCTCTTCTTTAGTAATAGGTTTACTTCTGGTTCTTCCACCTTTCTTGGCTCCACCGCGCTGGTTGTTTCCACCTCCACCTTTTACATCTTTACTGATGCGACGGCGACGTTTCTTGCGCTTATCTTTATCATCTTTCTTATCGTCTTTCTTCTCCTCCTTCTTCTTAACAGGTTTCTTGAATTGAGAAAGATCTATCTTTTTACCGGTGAAATTAGGACCATTAAGTTTGGTATACTTAGTCTCTATCCTATCAGACTCCTTTTCTTCAGACTCGCCGGCTTCGGCAGGTTCTTCAGGTTTAGATTCTTCTTTTTTAGCTTCCTGAGGCTTAGCTTCTTCCTTCTTAGGCTCAGCTTTTTCTTCCTCTTTCGGCTTTTCTTCCTTTTCTTCTGCTTTCGCAGCAGGCTTTTCAGGTTGCTTAGTTTCTTCAGCTTCTTTGACAGGTTCTTCAGCTGGAGTTTCTTTTGCTTCCTCTTTAGGGGCCTCGACTTTTTCTTCTTTCGGTTTTTCGCCTGGCTTTTTATCCAGATCTATCTTCCCGACAGTTTTTGGACCTTCAAGCTTGGCTCTAGACGACACAGCTTCTTCCTGCTTCTCTTTCTTCTCCTCGTCTGCCTTACGCTTTTCTTCGATCTCCTTGCGAAGTTCTTCCTTTTCCTTCTTTCTCTCCTCTCCAACTTCTTTAGAAGCAACCTTTTTACTCTTGTCGGTTTGGAATTCATCAGAAAGCACCTCGTAGATTTCTCCCGAGATCTTGGTCGTTGGACGTGCATCTATCTCATAGCCTTTGGAAGTAAGATATTCCACAGCCCTGTCTAACGAGATATTGAACTCACGTAGAACTTTATTTAATCGCGTTGTTTTCGCTTCTGCCATAAATTGCCCTCTAAATTAACCTCTTTTAATGTAAACTATATTAAAAAAATATTATTCTTCAAATTCTGAACGAAGAACAGCCATCACATCTTTAATGGTTTCCTCTTCAAGATCTGTACGACGAACAAGATCATTAACATCCTGCTCTAATACAGCCTTTGCAGTATCCAGACCTATTTTAGAAAACTCAGCAATCACCCAGTCTTCTATTTCATCTGTAAACTCTTTTAACTCAACATCTTCCTCTACTCCTTCACGATACACATCTATTTCATAACCCGTCAACTGACCTGCCAATCTAATATTGTGCCCTCCTCGACCAATTGCCTTAGAAACTTCTTCCGGCTTCAGCATAACCTCCGCTGTTTTCGCTTCTTCGTCCATTTTAATGGAAGTTATTTTTGCAGGACTTAAGGCCCTTGTAATAAATAACTGTTCATTATTGGTGAAATTGATCACATCTATATTCTCATTCCCCAGTTCACGTACAATACTGTGTATTCTGGAACCTTTCATCCCCACACAAGCTCCAACAGGGTCTATTCTATCATCATAAGAATCTACCGCTACTTTTGCTTTCTCACCAGGAACACGAACCACTTTTTTGATCGTAATTAAACCATCAAACACTTCCGGGATTTCCTGTTCGAATAATTTCTCAAGGAAACCGGGAGCGGTTCTGGACATAATGATCGTAGGCTTATTACCTTTTAACTCGACGCTCTCAATAATCCCTCTAACATTTTCTCCTTTACGGAAGAAATCTGAAGGAATCTGGCGATCTTTTGGAAGCACAATCTCATTCCCTTCATCATCGAGAAGAATAATTGCCCTGTGCCTTATATGATGAACTTCAGCAGTATAAATTTCTCCTTCAAGATCTTTAAACTGCTTGTAAATATTTGTATTATCATGCTCATGAATCTTAGAGATCAGGTTTTGACGTAGCGCTAAAATCGCTCTTCTACCAAGATCTACCAGCTTCACTTCTTCAGAAACATCTTCCCCAACTTCAAAATCGGGCTCAATTTTTCTTGCCTGAGCTAAAGAAATCTCCCTGTTTGAATCTTCTACCTCTCCATCTGCCACTACGATTCGGTTTCTCCAAATCTCAAGATCCCCTTTATCAGGGTTTACAATAATATCAAAATTATCGTCTTCTCCATACTTTTTCTTTAAAGCATTTCTAAAAACATCCTCCAGGATCGCCATCAGCGTAACACGATCTATAAGTTTATCGTCTTTAAACTCTGAGAATGACTCAATCAACGCGATATTTTCCATATCAATTTGTGATTAAAATGTTATTTTAACTTTTGCTTCCACAATATCAGTATAAGGCACTACCGCCTCTTTCTGTACTGTCACTTTCCCTTTACCAACTGGCTTGGGCTCTCTTGCTTTCCATGAAAGCTTTATTTCACTATCATCTGCAGATACAAGATCGGCTTCGAATTTTTCATTCTCCGTCCTCACCTTTAACCTGCGACCAATATTTTTCTTGTATTGTCTTGGCATTGAAAGAGGCTCAGAGACTCCTGCCGAAGTAACTTCAAGAGAAAAATCTTCCTCTTCCCTGTCCAGGTTATGCTCAATCCCACGGCTCACCAGGATACAGTCGTTTACGGAAACACCTTCATCACCGTCCAACACTATCTTAATATGGTTGGCGGAGTTTACCTCAAGGCTTATTAAAAATAATGAATTATTTTCTTCGAATACCTTCTCTGCTAACTTTTCTACCTTCTCCTTCAGCATGCTTATAAAAAGAGGGGACTTCTGTCCCCTCGCTGTACTTTTTTAGTTTCAACGCTGCAAATATAGCAATATTTTCCAAGTATAAAAACGTGGAAATAAATGAAATGAGCTAAAACAGAATTTCTCTTTTGGGAATAGCAGGTATTAGCAATCGCAGCTAACCATAAAATAATAAATAACCGGGAACAGATGAAATATTCTTTGTAAATTTAATAGAGCTATAATTTTTAAGCATTTAACTTCAATCATGAGAAATATCCTTGTTCCCACAGACTTTAGCGACCAGGCTGAGAAGGCTCTGAAAGTTGCTGCACAGCTAGCCCGAAAATTCGATGGCGAGATCTATTTGTTGCATATGCTAGAGCTTCCCCTTCAGCTAATAGATCCCATTGGTGGCGGAGGTCAAAATATTCCTGAAGCCATTTTTTTTATGAAACTCGCCCACCAGAGGTTTGCGAAAATTATGAAAGAACCTTACCTGAAAGGTATTAAAGTTCATGAAACCGTAGAATTTCATCGAGCGTTTGATGGTATTATGGAAATTGGAAAAGAAAAGGAATGCGACCTGATCGTAATGGGTTCGCATGGAGCAAGTGGGTTTCAGGAAATGTTTATAGGCTCCAATACAGAAAAAGTGGTTAGACATTCAGAAATTCCAGTGTTAGTGATCAAGAATGAAATCTCTGATTTTGATATTAAAAATTTTGTACTGGCAACCGATGCCAATAATGATCACAAACATGTTCTAACAAAAGCTGTAAAATTTGCTAATACAATTAATGCAGATCTTCATTTGCTCTATGTAAACACCCCTAACGATTTTATAACAAGTGAGGAAGCCAATGCAAGAATGATGGAGTTCGCCGGTGATTCAAATCACAAAAAATACACTATTCACATATATAACGACATAAGTGTTGAAAAGGGCATCCTTAATTTTGCGCAGAAGATAGATGCCGGACTTTTAGGCATAGGCACACATGGCAGAAAGGGAATCGCACACTTCTTTAATGGCAGTATAAGTGAAGATCTTGTAAACCATGCTAAGCGACCTGTGGTCACTTTTAAAATTTAAAGAAAGGATTTTAATGCTCCGTTCTTTAAGAGATTCCATAGATAATTCCAGAATGATTTGGTCTTATCCCGAATAAAGCTAATTTCTTTATAATTTGCCTTTTTATTGATCGCTTTATTTTTCACAATAAGATTTGCGAGCGCAGATACTATTTTGTTTTTCTTTGAACCATCCTTACGAAGGACCTCTATTTTAAAATCTTTATATTCTAATCTCATATCGCCGCTACCTTTGGTATGATTTCCATAAAAATTAAAATACATATTTAAAATTTCACCTTTCGCCTCTATATTCATTGCGGGCTTCATAAAATTATTCATTTTATCTGCTGCAAGCCTTCCCATATTCCCGGTAATATGAAAGCGGTCGCTCCTGTCGCTAATATCAAACTCCATATTCACCTTTAAAGGAGCCTGTTGCATAAAATTGGCGGTTGCAATTAAAACTGTCTTTGGAAAATTCTTTCTGGTTAGGTTGAGATTCGTAATATTCTTTATTTGAGCGTTGAGATTCGAAAAATCAACCACCCCACTTTCTCTATCGGCTTGAATTTTTTCTTCATATCTTAAATACGCTCTATTAATTTGAATGCTATCTAACTGAATCAGGATTGGCATCTTCCTTATCATCTCACTATAAAGTGGTTTAATACTGGTATCATCCGGCTGAAGCTTATCCCTGTAAATATCATAGTAAACACCTGAAATTTTAGTGAGAGGATTCTGAATTTTTAGTGAATCATTCTGCATAGACCAGCTAAAATTATTCATGGACAGGGAATCTATTTTCAGCTCATATCTATCCTTTTCAACGGGGGTGGTTTTCTGATGTCCAGCTTTCGAAAACCTGGGTATGATCTTTAGATCTTTTATCAAGACTTTATTATTATCCATAACAAAATCTCCAGCTCCCAGTTTATGTCGTTCATCAAGATCATAAAAAACACTATCTGACTTTAAAAGTATCAGATCATAATTAAAAGGGACGGTTTCTTTTAAGGTTTTAGCGTCAAGCCGCACCTGTTCCATTTTAATGTCTTTTATTTTTGCGTATAGCTTATGAGACGAACTATCTTTTTCAAAGATCTGTAGACTTCCTCCAGCAATATTTACATTCTTAATAAGTACTTTATTCTTAAAACTGACACTCTCTTTTTTTGCCGAGGTAGAATCAACGTTATCTTCCTGAAATTTAAAAACCTTTATTACGGGATTGGAAATATGAAGATCTCCAACTATGATATTCTTTTGAGAGATATAATCCCAAAGCTGAATATCATCTAATTGAATTGCATCCACCTTTAAAGTCTTACCCTTCACCGTAAAAAAAGGATTGGTCACTTCAGCGCTTCGATCTAAAAGTTTTACATCTACTTTCTCAAAACTTCCATTTGCCTTCTTAAGGTTTTCTTCTATACTAGTTCTAATCCTGGTTTCAAGATAATTATTTAATAACAATAAAGTAAGCGCCAGCACTCCAATCCCAATAAGAGTACCAACCGCAATTTTTGTAGTTCTTTTCAATGTTAGATCTAATTTGTGAAACCAATTTACAATTCAGAGTGTATCAAAAACCTTGTTTAAGAATTTTTAACTTAAAAGTTTGTAATTCAGAAGTTGCCAAAGTTAAATTTTCGTCAAACTTGGGATAATACTTCCTCGGTATGATAATTGGATAGTATATTTGGAATAAATCAAAAAGAAAGAATGTTTTTAAAGGTCGGTATAAAAGTATTATTTGTTATCACGGAGATTTTCCTGGGTTTTTACAGTCTTGTAATTACCGAAAGTCTATTGATCAAATTCTTATTTTTCGCTGTGACTGCCGCAATTATTGCATTCGCGATGCTTAAAACGATCAATAAAATTTTACCAACAGATAGAGGTTTGGTAGAAATTCCAGCTGATGAACAAGAATAAAAATTAGCAAGTAGATATATTGAAAAATCCGTTGAAGAACTCAACGGATTTTTTTTATTTATTTTGCCCTTCATTTTAATCAAAAAATATGAGGCTTGTTTGCCTTTCAGACACACATAATTTTCATCATGATATCGCAATTCCAGACGGAGATATTTTAATTCATGCCGGCGATTGCACCGATGGAGGAACCAGAAATGAAACCGAAAATTTTTTAAGATGGTTTTCCCTGCAATCTCATAAACATAAAATTCTAATTCCCGGAAATCATGACTTCTATTTTGAAAAGCCCGAGCAGCTGCGTAATGTTCCAGAAAATATAAACTTACTTATTGATCGTGGCGTAAAAATTCACGGATTTCAATTTTGGGGATCTCCCGTTACTCCAGGTATGGAAAACTGGGCTTTTAACAGAGAAAGAGGTGCCCCAATTAGACATCACTGGAATCTCATCCCTGAAAATACTGATATCCTTATCACCCATACACCACCATACGGAACCTTGGATGAAATTAGTAGTGGTATAAAATTAGGCTGTGAAGAATTAAATAAAATAGTGAAATTTATTAAACCTGAATATCATTGCTTTGGTCATATTCATCATGCTGCGGGCTCTACCAAACAGTCATCTACCCAATACTTCAACCTATCTATTTTAGATGAACGTCATCGCATTATGCATTCACCCCGTATAATTGACATTTAAACCAAATATCTAGTTAAGAAACTTCTGATGAAGTTAAAATAATATTAACGGGCAAAGTATTACATTTTTTTTAACAGCTTTTATGCTGTCTAATAGTAATTTAGCCAAGAATAAATGTCGAAAAGCAATACATCCATGAATACAACTACTCCCCCGGAGATTCTTGACGAAGTCAAAAATCTTATTTCTTATAGCATTATCAATAAAGGTCAGGAGAATTCTAATTTTCAGATCATGCATAGAGCTATCATAAAAAAGTATTTTGAAGCGAAGCATGTGAATATTAATTATGACGATCAAACTATCGATCTGCAACTACCAGTTGGCAAAAAAAAATATACAAATATTACATTTGAATGTATGGACCTGGAAAGATTTCTTAGATCCTGTCTTAAGAAAGATGAGAAAAGTATCTTCTTTTATCAAGATATCTTAGATCATTACAATATTACTACGGCAGCATAATTTTCTCTTCGATTTACACTAAATAGATATAAGCTTTGGTCCCTACACCAAGCTTTTTTAGTTCATAGACAATCCTATTTCCCTTAATTTTTCTGTTCTTAAAGGTTTCGATAAAAATCCAGAAACTTCGGGAAAGTCCTTCATTTTTTCCTTATCAGAATAAGCTATAGAGGAAGTGACGATAAAAATTTTAGATTCCTCGTATAATGTGGGAGTAAAATTTTCTAAGGTTTTCAAAAATTGCCATCCATCCATAACAGGCATATTAATATCTAATAAAATAACTGATGGCAACGGTGTATCCTTTTTAAGAAATTCATCAAGAGCTACTTTTGCAGATTTAAAAAAAAGTGCATCAGTAAAAACCTCAGCTCTGGAAATTATCTTTTTAATAATTCTTTGGTAGATCTCATCATCATCTATTACACAAATAGTCTTTTTCATTTAAAAGTAACTTTAAAAGTTGTACCCACTCCAGGTTCACTTTCTACCTTCACCATTCCTCCCATTGCATTTATCTGATTTTTCGTAATAAACAGCCCCACTCCTCTGGCATCTTTTCGATCGGAAAATGTTTTATAAAGACCAAAAACCTTATCTCCATATTTATCTAGATCTATCCCTATTCCATTATCTTTTACTTCCAGAACCCAGCCACTATCTTCTTTATATCCCAGTAATGAAATAACGGGAGTCCTTTCAGGATGACAGTAACGCAGAGCATTTGTTAGAAAGTTGAGAAGTACACTCTCCATATAGGCCGAATTAAAAGATATTTGCATATCTGCAGGCACCTCATTTGTAATTCTGGCATTTTTTGACTTAATCTGTATACTCAACACGTCCAAAGCCTGCTCTATAAACTTAGAAACACTAATTGACTCGGCCTTAATATCCAAATTGGTATTTATAGAGACCACTTCATTAAGATCGTGCAGGGATTGATCCAGATTAGTTGATACCTTTCGCAGTAGATCTATATAAGAATCCTTTTCGCCCTGAGATTCTTCAATATCATATAACTCCAGTATTGATGACATATTACTGGAATGCGATCTTAAATTATGAGAGACAATATAGGCGAAGTTCAACAATCTTTTGTTCTGCTCCATAACCAGTTCATAAGATTTTACCAGGTTCATTTCAGCCTCTTTCTTGCCTGTGATATCTCTCAAATTCACCACAAATCCGTTTACACCTTCTGAAGCCAGCATATTGGTTAGTGTCGCATTTACCCAGAACCAGTTATTTTCAGCATCTTTTACACGTAAAATAATATCAACAATAGGAATACCCGGTTTTTGATAAGCTTTTTCAATTTTCATTCTTAAAAGATCATGATCTTCTTCATGAACATAATACAGAACCCCATTAATAGAGAAATCAATTTGTTCATACTTGGTGATCTTGGCAAGCGATGGAGAATAATATTTCACCTTATTTAGATCATCAACAATAAGTATAATTTCATTGGAGTTCTCAACAAGAGATCTAAAGCGATTTTCATTCTCTTCCAGCTCTTGTTTTACTTTCACCCTAGCCGAGATATCTTCTACCAGTGCTATGTGTGAAGTGACTTCTTCTCCTGCTTCCCATAATGGCGATACGTTTATTCGCACCCAAATACGACTGCCATCTTTTGTTTGCAAGCGTTTCTCCAGACTGTATTCACGAATTTCATTCCGACTTAATTTAGCCATCAAATCTGCATTTTCAGACAGATCGTCTGGATGGGAAATAATCTTATAATCTTTTAATTTTAGTTCCTCTTCTGAATATCCAAGCAAATTTTGAAACCGCTTATTTGCTTCCAGGATCATTCCAGAATTTGAATTAACACGTACCATCCCGATAGCTGCCTGGTTGAAGATTGTCCTGAAATGCAATTCACTTTTGGCTAGTTCTCCGGCCTGCTCCTTCACCAATTTCTGTAATTTAGCAGGTTGCTTTAAAGCATTATAAATGATCCACGAAATAGCGCCTGATATCACCAGGATCATAATAGCGATAGGAATTATAGCATAAAAAGGTTCATGAGGATCTACCGGGATGATATAGATTTTCCAATCTCCATCTGGCAATACCAGTTTTTCTGAATAGGACTTATCCTGTATTTCAGTTCCATTTAAGAAAAACTCCTCCTTTTTTGATACCGGATTTATTTTTGAGAACTGAAAGCGAAATTTATCTCCGGCTAAATCCTGAAGTCCTGATTGGTCTATCAGGTTATCAAAATGAATAAGAACAGCCACAAAACCCCAAAAATCACCTTTTTTAAAAACCGGAAGTCTGCCAATAATAGCCAATCCACCCTGCCTTAATTCCAAAGGTCCAGCAAAGAACATGCTTTTTCTTTCTATTGCTTTAAAGGCTTCTCCATTACGCGTACTATCTTTAAGAATATTATAATTAATGACATCTTTATTTTCTTCGTAAGGATATACCCTGGTGATAATTCCGTTTGGCACTATTTCTATAGCATCGATATTAGGATTATTATCTACCAATTGAGGAGCCACCTCATCAAAATTTTCAATTTTGCCGTTTTCATCTATTTGAAGGGCCAAAGAAAGTGCTGCCGAATAACTATATTTTAAAGACTGGTCAATGTTCTGTTCAGCCACATCGATAATAGCCGCCATTTCAGTTTGCCGATCGTCCAACAAAATCTGATAGCGTTGCCAAAGCATAAAGCAGACTGCCAATAGAAGTAGAAAAAAGGCAAAAAGGCCAATAAATAAGGGCTTTTTAAGAGCTAAAGATTTATTAGGCTTACCAATTTTATTTGCCATTTAATTCAGATTGGAAAAGAAATTTCATTTAAAAGTTGAAAATTTCCGGAAGCCAAAGATAATTAATTACCTGTTAAATAGAGTTTTTAGAGAAACTATCGGGCCTAAAAACCAAAGAACCCGGATGCAATGACCCGGGTTCCTTAAACTAATTATTAAAAATTCAGAAGCGTTTTGAAAGATTTAAACCTGCGGCATAAACAGGTTCTCTTTCCGAGTTTAGTTCAAAACCCAGCATCATCTCAACTTCGAAAGGAACATTTAACAATCTCCATTTAGAGTAAAAATTTTACTGATTTAAATACCATTCTATAGTTCTATGTAATCCAGATTCAAAATTTTCATTTGGACTCCAGCCTAGTTCTTTTTGAATTTTTGAGGAATCTACCGCATAGCGACGATCATGGCCCGCTCTGTCTTTAACAAATTTTATAAGCTCCCGGTAACTACCACGCTCCAGGGGTTTCTTTTTGTCCAGAATACCACATATTTTATTTGCGACTGAAAGATTATCCAGCTCATTATTTCCTCCAACATTATATATTTCGCCACTTTTACCTTTTCTAAATATGGCGTTAAGTGCGATACAATGATCCCGCACATATAACCAATCCCTGATATTCTGGCCATCTCCATAAATAGGTATAGATTCCCCGGCAAGTGCTTTTCTAATTACCGTAGGTATTAACTTCTCATTATTTTGCTTAGGACCATAATTATTAGAACAGTTTGAAATAACCGTATTCATTCCGTAAGTATGATGATAGCTTCTTACGAGCATATCTCCAGAAGCTTTACTGGCAGAATAAGGAGAATTTGGAGCATAAGGTGTTTCTTCTGTAAAAAGACCTTTCGCTCCTAAACTACCATAGACCTCATCTGTAGAAATTTGATGGAATCTCGATTCTTTATAATTTTCTTTATAAACACCAGGTTCAGCCATCCAGTGGCGATATGCGCTGCTTAAAAGAGTAAATGTGCCATTTATATTGGTCTTTATAAAAACTTCAGGCTCTTCTATAGAATTATCTACATGAGATTCTGCCGCAAAATTTATAACTCCTTTAATATTAAATTCTGAAAAAAGACCTTTTACAAGTTTTTCGTCATTAATATTTCCCTGAATGAATTTATATCTTGGATGCCTTTCAATCTCCTTCAGGTTATTGAGGTCGCCTGCGTATGTTAGTAAATCCAAATTAATCACGGTATACCCGGGATTTGATTCCAGAAAATAAGGAATAAAATTAGAGCCTATAAAGCCTGCACCTCCGGTTATAAGAATATTCATGTTCTATAAATTTTTAGCTCTTTTTAAAAGATATTCTCCATAAGTATTCTTGCTTAACGGTTCAGCTAATTTCAATAACTGATCCCTGGTGATATACCCCCTTTCAAAGGCTATTTCTTCAAGACAGGCAACCTTTAATCCCTGCCTCTTCTCTATGGTATGAATAAAGTTGGATGCCTCCAGCATTGATTCGTGAGTACCCGTATCAAGCCAGGCATAACCCCTTCCCATAACCTCTAATTTCAAATTCGAAGCTTTTAAGTAGGCTTGAATTACGGAAGTAATCTCCAATTCCCCTCTCTCACTGGGTTTCACGCGATGAGCTATCTCCACGACCGAATTAGGAAAGAAATACAATCCGGCTATCGCAAAATTACTTTTTGGAATTTCAGGTTTCTCTTCAACACTTATTACGTTTCCTTTACTGTCAAACTCCGCCACACCATACCTGGAAGGTTCATTAACATAATATCCAAATACGGTAGCTTTCTTATCATTTACGACATTGTTCACAGAATTCTTTAAAAGTCCTGTAAAACCCTGTCCGTAAAAAATATTATCCCCTAAGATAAGTGCAACATCGGACTTTCCTATAAACTCTTTTCCTATAAGAAAAGCCTGTGCAAGGCCATCAGGACTGGGCTGTGATTTATAACTTAAGCTGATCCCTAAATCTGAGCCATCACCGAGCAGTTTTTCAAAATTAGCCAGATCTTCGGGTGTTGTGATGATGAGAATTTCCTTTATACCGGCGAGCATCAGAACAGATAAAGGATAATAGATCATCGGCTTATCATACACATTCAGAAGTTGTTTAGAAACTCCCCTGGTAATAGGATAAAGTCTGGTACCTGAACCACCGGCTAGTATTATTCCTTTCATTTTATAATAATTATCTGAAATTCGAATTTAAGAATAATATGCTTTATACCATTTAAGATACTTTTCCACTCCTTCTTTAATTTCAACAGTAGGCTTATAATCAAAATGTTTCATTAAAGGTTGTGAATTGGCCCAGGTTTTATCTACATCTCCCGGCTGCATTGGCATTAATTCTTTTTTAGCGTTCAAGCCTAACTGGGTTTCAATTTCCTCTATAAAACTCATCAAGTTTACCGGCCTGCTTTTTCCAATATTATAAAGATTATATTTTAAGTCTTTTTCAGAAGGAATTCGATTAATTACAGCCATTACACCGTTAACGATATCGTCTACAAAAGTAAAGTCACGTTCTAAATTCCCTTCATTGAAAACCTTTAAAGTTTTTCCTTTTGTGATAGCATCTGTAAATAAGAACATAGCCATATCCGGGCGGCCCCAGGGACCATAAACGGTAAAAAATCTTAATCCTGTAGTCGCTAAATTATACAAATGACTATAGGTATAAGCCATGATCTCATTACTTCTTTTAGTAGCTGCATAGAGGCTTATAGGTTCATCGACCCTGTCTTCTGTAGAAAATGGAATTTTTTTATTCTGCCCATATACACTGGAACTACTGGCGTAGATCAAGTGCTTAATATTATGGTTGCGACAGCATTCAAGCACATTAGCAAATCCTACCAGGTTACTGTCTATATAAGCCTCCGGATTTTCCAAACTGTAGCGAACGCCCGCCTGTGCAGCAAGATTGCACACAATATCAAAATTTTCTGTTTTAAACAATTCCGGAAGCTCTTGCCGATCTTCCAGCTTCATTCTGAAAAAAGCAAAGTTCTTATGCAAAGAACTTTTATACGCCCTATTAAATTTAAGATCATGATCACTTTTTACTCCAAGCTCTTCTAATCTTGCAAGTTTTAACTCCTGACTGTAATAATTATTTACGTTATCCAGACCAACAACCTCATGACCTTCCTTTATTAATTTTTCACATAAATGAAAACCTATAAATCCTGCTGCGCCTGTAACGAGTATTTTCATAAAAATGATTCTGCCCTGATATTAAAATTCAGCCAAAAATACCAGATTTATTTCTTTCCAATTAGTAATAAGAATGTGAATTAAAAAAATATTCTTATTGAATTATACTAAATCCTGAATATTAGCGGTAAGTGTCCACCCAAGCTCATTGAGAATAAGCTTTAATTTTTTATTGCCTACTTCTTTAACGATGGCCTTTTTATTCGTCATTTTCCCTGATTTAATCTCCACCTCGTCACCTTCTTTTAATTGATTTACCTGGAAATCACCTAATCGGTCATTATTTAACCAGGATCTAATAGCTTCTATCTCATCATCTTTTGCAATCGCAGGTTTCTGTAACCATTTCAAAAAACCTAGAACCCCAGGGGCATTAAAAATGGCATTTCTATCTTTCTCCTGAATTTTCACAAAAATATAAGACTTGAATAACGGGACTGTAACTTTTCTTTTGCGATCACTCCATTGACGTACTTCGGTAATTACCGGGCAGAAGACTTCAATACCAGCTTTCTCTAAAAATTGAGCCGTCTTTATCTCATGTTGTGGTTTTGTTCGAACTACTACATACCAGGGCATACCGCGATCTTTTTTAGAATTTAAAATTTCTCGTAGTAGGGTATTTATTTTGATGGAGAAATATTGAGGCTACAAAAGTACATTTTTTTCATTGGAAGTTGGATAAGATGAAAAAACAGGAAACAAAGCTACATGGAGATTTGAAAATTATTTATCGCTCACTGAAATGAGAACACCTCACAAGATTTGCGATAAATACCGCCAGTTCAGGTTTCTCAAAAAGAGGTATAAGAGGATTCCAGTTTTTATACAGGTTTCTTTAGTTTGTAAAAATGACCAACTATGAATATTTGTTCCATCTATACCTACAAACTAAAGACTCCACTAATAACTAAAAAAGCCCAAACTTTTCAGTTTGGGCTTTTTGTTGGCCTACTAGGGCTCGAACCTAGACTCTTCTGGACCAAAACCAGACGTGTTGCCAGTTACACCATAGGCCAATGCTTAAATGCGGATGCAAATTTAAGACAAACTTTAATTTACACAAACTTTTTATTGAAATTTTACTGAAAAAATATCACTCCTCAGTCTTTGTCTTCATTCTCAGCATTTTCCAAAATAAATGCTTTTATCTTTCGTTTTTAAAGCATTCAGCATTTTATTATTAAATTCGCCACTTTAGTACAATCACACGAGTATTTATGACTGATTTTAACTTTAGTAAGTGGAATAAAATACTGGGCTGGCTGGTATTTTTGATCGCTTTGACCACTTACACCCTTACTTTAGAACCAACGGCAAGTTTCTGGGATGCCGGTGAATACATTGCAACTTCTGCTAATCTTGAGGTAGGACACCCGCCGGGAGCGCCTTTTTACCAAATGATGGGTGCCTTCTTTTCTACTTTTGCTCCAGATAATACCAAAGTTGCCTTAATGGTGAACTTTATGTCTGGTTTTGCCAGCGCCGTTGCCATCATGTTCATGTTTTGGTCTATAAGTTTACTGGTACTTAAAGTTGCCGGACCGGTTGCAAAATTAACCTCGTCAAAAAAAATAGCTGTTCTTGGTAGTGCCTTAGTAGGATCTCTGGCTTTTACTTTTACCGATAGTTTCTGGTTTAATGCGGTGGAGGCTGAAGTTTATGCCATGGCCGCATGCTTTATGTCTGTCATGTTCTATCTGGGGCTTTTATGGGAAAGGGACATGTTTACTCCTCGTGGGAATCGCTGGATCATTTTGATCTCATTAGTGATAGGACTTTCCTTCGGGGTTCATTTTATGGGACTTCTAACCTTACCGGCTATTGGATTTCTTTATTTCTTCAAGAACTATAAAAAAGTTACCGTTAAAAACTTCATTATTGCCAATGTGGTGGTAGTTGCTGTATTGATGTTTATTTTTAAACTCCTGCTGCCCTATACACTTACGTTCTTTTCTGCTTCAGAATTGTTTTTCACCAACAGTCTGGGTATGCCTTTCAACACAGGAACTGTGGTGGCTTTACTCGTAATTATCGCTGTATTCTACTTCGGAATAAATTATACTAGAAAAAAGAACCTTTACAAATACAACACTTTGCTATTATGCATCCTGTTTGTGCTTGTAGGATTTTCCAGCTGGGTGATGCTTCCTATAAGAAGTAACGCGCCAACGGTGATCAATGAAAATAGTCCTGATAACGCCCGCGAGCTACTGGCGTATTACAACCGCGAACAATATGGTGAAACACATCTTTTCTATGGCCCACAGTGGTCTGAAATGTATTCAGGCTTAGATAGTGACAACCCATATGATGATGCGAAACCCAAATATGAAAAGGATGAAAAACTTGGCAAGTACATTATTGTAAATGATTACAAAAATGCCAAACAGAACCTTGATGACGACCACAAGGCGATATTGCCAAGAATGTGGAGTACCGAACATGCGGTGAATTATATGGAATTTACCGGGCCGCTGGATTTCAAAATAAAATCTGAATACCAGGGCGAAGAAAGACTGCTTCAGGCAGTAAATGAATTTAAAAACCAATTTTCGCGAGGAGAACGCGATATGGAAGACTACCACAGTTTCCTAAGGCAAATGAGTGAGTACCTGGATATCCAGAAACCAACCTTTGCCGAAAATATTGCCTATTTACTGGAATATCAGGTGGGCTATATGTACTGGCGTTATTTCATGTGGAATTTCACGGGACGACAGGATGATATTCAGGGAAAATACAATGACCTCCATGGTAATTGGCTTAGTGGTATCGATTTCATAGACGAAATGCATATTGGTTCCCAGGATGAACTGCCTTCAGACGTAAAAAACAATAAGGCACGCAACACCTATTTTTTCCTACCACTATTACTAGGATTAATAGGCCTAGTTTTTCATCTGAAAAAGGATAAAAAGAATTTCTGGGTCCTCATGGTATTCTTCCTGTTTACCGGAATTGCCTTAAAAATTTATTTGAACGAACGTCCTTTTGAACCGCGTGAAAGAGATTATGCCCTGGTTGGGTCATTTTATGTCTTTGCCATCTGGATAGGCTTTGGGGTCTACGCGATCTTTGATAAACTTCGAAATTCTATCAGTCCAAAAATTCTTGCTCCCGTAGTGGTCGCGGTAAGCTTACTATGTGTACCTACATTATTAGCTTCAGAGAACTGGGACGATCATGATAGATCTGGCAGAGATACCGCACTAACTATGGCTCGCATGTATCTGGATTCGGTAGATGAAAATGGAATTTTATTCACCATTGGTGATAATGATACTTTTGCCCTGTGGTATGTACAGCAAGTGGAAAAATACCGTACAGATGTCCGGATTATCAACACCAGCCTTCTGGCTACAGACTGGTATATAGACCAGATGAAGCGTAAAGCTTTTGAAAGTGATGCCATTCCATCTCAGCTTGAAAATGATTTCTATAACGGCAAAAATGACGCTATTTTCTTGAGAGAAGTCACTCAGGACACCATTCCTATTAAAACCTGGATGAATTATATCGAAAATGAAGATCCGCGTACCCAGGCAGAACTTCAGAGTGGAACTTTCATCAATACCTTCCCTTCTAGATATGTCCGGATTCCGGTAAACAAGCAAACCGTTCTTCAAAATAATATCGTAGATAGTTCTGAAGCTGATGAAATTGTAGACCATATAGATATTGCTATTGGTGACCAGATCCTTTATAAGAACCGCCTTCTAATGCTGGATATTCTGGCAAATAACAACTGGGAAAGACCTATTTATTTTACCGGTGGTAGTTTTGGCGATGAAGATTACTTATGGATGAAAGATTATCTTCAGTTAGAAGGAGTCACCTATAAGCTGGTTCCTATTCGCACCCCTCTAAATCCCAGAAACCCATTTGATATGGGAAGGGTGAACACCAATAAAATGTACAATATCGTTAAGAACTGGGACTGGGGTAATATGGGATCAGATGACATCTATCACGATCCTGAAACACGCAAAAACTCTATAACCTACAGAAGTAATCTGGCCAGGTTAACCGAAAACCTTTTAAATGAAGGGGATACCATTCATGCAGAAGAGATCCTGGATCTTGGAATGAAACAAATGCCTGTGGAATACTATGAATATTACACGCTACTGGAACCTTTCATTACCGGGTATTATGAAGTAAATAAACCTGAAAAAGCTCGAGAGATTTGGGAGAAAGTCGCGAAGAAATATCAGGAGAATTTAAATTTCTACAGCAATTGGGAAGTAGAACGCCAATACAGATATGCTGATGAGATCATTACAGATATGGAGCGTTACCGCGGACTTGTAGATATGATGATGGTTTATGAGGACAGGGAAACAGCAAGAAAAAAAGCTGAAGAATTTAATAATTACTTAAGACTATTCAGGCACTTTTACAGAGAAGATGAAGAGATAGATGCGGATGTAAAGTCACCGCAGGAAGAAATCCTGAAAGGGCTTGACGGTGCTGTTCCGGTAGAAAGCATGATTGATTCCACTTCTCTGGATACAGTGGAGGAGTAATGGTCGTTTTTAGATGTGAGATCTTAGACATAAGTAACAAACAAAGCGAGATAAAGTTTAGAGGCTGAATCGATGGATTTTTAAAATTTCGAAAGTGCCAGACTGAACAACCTGAGCCTGTCGAAGGGCGAAGTCTGAATGACATTTAAAATCTATAATTCTTTCTGCACAATATCTTCAGCATCTGGATACGATTAGTATAAATACTGAAAAAAGTTCAGCATGACGATAACATAGGAATTCGAGATCGTCACCCTGAACTTGATTCAGGGTCTCTTTCTATAATAGAAAATAAGCTATGAAACTATTCCTTCCGAAATATCCTGCGCTTTTAAGACTGCTGTATCCGGAAAGGATTACAAAGATCGAAAACCCTAATGCCATTTACCTCACTTTTGATGACGGGCCGGTTCCCGAAGTCACTCCATGGGTACTGGACGTGCTTGCAGAATATGATGCCAAAGCCACTTTTTTTTGTATTGGCGAAAATGTGAAAAAACACCTTGATATCTTCAAGAGAATCCAGGAAGAAGGACATCAACCCGCTAATCATACTTTCAACCATTTGAATGGATGGAAATTCTCAAAATCAGAATATTTCGAAAACACCTGGAAGGCTGAGATATCTATGAATATAGAGCTGGAGGTCAAAAGAACTACAAACCCCGAACTAAGAGCTCCAACCTATAAACTATTTCGCCCCCCCTTTGGAAGAATTAAAAATTCACAGGCCAGGACACTTAAAAAAGCAGGTTATAAGATTGTAATGTGGGACGTAATTAGTGGAGATTATAATAATCAATTTTCCGCAGAAAAATGTTTTAAAAATATCATTGAGAATGCCTCTGCCGGAAGCACCGTAGTACTTCATGATAGTATAAAAGCATCAAAAAATTTAAAGATCATTCTTCCAGAAATACTCGAATATTATAAAGAAAAAGGTCTGGAATTCAGAAGTCTTAAAGATGTTCTTTAAGCAAGCCTATTAAGGTATTGGCATCCTGTTCCCCGCTGTGTCTCCATTTCATCTCACCAGATTTATAGATCATTAAGGTGGGAAGCCCTTTTACGCGAAGTGCTTCAGCTAACTGGGAGTTCTTATCTACATCGATCTTTATCACTTTTGCCTTATCTCCTAACGCCGCAGCGACATCCCTTAACACTGGATGCATTGCAACAGAGGCATCATTCCACTCTGTGTAGAAATCTAAAAGAACAGGAATATCTAAATCTACTAACTCACCAAATTTTGACATAATTCAGGATTTAATTTTAGCGCTTGGTAATTACCAGGTATGCCAGCTATAATCAAATATAGGAAATTCTGCTAATTATGCGGGTTTCGAACCTTTTTTCAGTTCTATCACACTTATTTCCGGCCAAATGCCAACCCTCCCGGGATAGGCTAGAAAACCGAATCCGCGGTTTACATTTATATACCTGCCGGCCTCTTCATAAATACCCGCCCAGTGTTTGTATCTATATTGAACAGGACTCCATTTGAACCAACCGGGAATTTCGATCCCGAATTGCATCCCGTGAGTATGCCCGCTCATAGTTAAATGATATTTCTTAGGATGCTTTTTCACTTCTTGCTCCCAGTGTGAAGGATCGTGACTTAAAAGAATTTTAAAGTCCTTCTCATCTACTCCCGCTCCAGCCTTTTCCAGGTCACCTGCTTTTTTAAAACCGCCGGCTCCCCAGTTCTCTACTCCTACTAAAGCAATACGCTCCCCGTTTTTCTCAATGAACCTGTTTTCATTCAGCATCAGGTTCCAGCCCATTTCAGCATGGGTCTTTTTCAATTTATCAAGATTTTCCTCTTTTGCAGTCTGGCTCTCCCAGTTATGGTAATCCCCATAATCATGATTCCCCAGGATAGAATAAACACCATCCCGTGCTTTAACTTCTGAAAAAAGATCCTTCCAGTCTTCCATTTCAGAAGCCTTGTTATTCACCAGGTCTCCGGTAAAAACTACAAGATCACTATTTTGATCTTTTAAAAGATCAACACCATACCTGATTTTCTCCTTATTATCAAAACTACCACTATGAACATCGCTGATCTGGCTAATGCGATAACCATCGAAAGCCTTAGGAAGATCTTCAAAATATAGCGTATATCTTAAAACACGGAAGTTATAACGGCCCTTATACATTCCATAAAGCAAGCCGGCAAAGGGAATAGCTGCCAGACCAATCGCTATAGTACTTATGAATTTTCTTCTGGAGGGCATATCAAAACTCTTAGAAGATCCAAAGAATTTTTCAATTCCCGCCAAAGGAATACGCACTACGTCTTCACCTAACATTCCTAACAGGAGAACGATCTTTCCGGCAAAAAATGCTAAAAAGATCCCTATGGCATAACCGCGTCCACCACCAAAACCATCATTTGGAGAAGGCTGGTTAAATTGATAAAACAAATTCCCAATCACTATTGCTGAAACAATGAAATAGATCACCGCGACCCAGGTATTTTTAGTAAACACCCTTAAAGCCTGATATGCATAAATATCTACGATCAAATAGATCGCGGCCAAAATAAACCAACGCATTTTATCACAATTTTTTGCGAAGATAGGTTTAATAGAACCTAAGAATATTCAATTAACGATAATTTAATTTGATCGTTTCTAAAGGAATATCAATAAAGGGTGAGGATTTGGTTCCGGCCAATCCAAAATACTATATTTATGAAGTCATTTTAAGACCATGAAACGCAAAATATTTATAAAGAATACAGGAATTGCGGGAGCTACACTAATTGCTTCTCCATCCCTATTCTCTAATCCGATATTAAACAATTTGAATATGACTAAAACAACTCCGGTTGCAGTAGCAACCTGGAATTTTCAAAATGCAACAAAGAAAGCCGGGAAAATGCTTGAATCTGGCTCTAAGGCTTTGGATGCAGTTGAGCAGGGTGTAATGATAGAAGAGGCCAATTTAAAAAATACAACAGTGGGAAATGGTGGTGCTCCAGACAGGGACGGCAATGTTACTGTTGATGCCTGCATTATGTCACCCGATGGTGATGCTGGCGCCGTGGTTTATCTAAAAGAGATCGAGCACCCGGTTTCGGTGGCCAGGAAAGTAATGGAAGAAACTCCACATGTAATGCTGGCTGGTGAAGGAGCTCTACAATTCGCTATTCAACAGGGATTCAAAAAGAAAAATCTATTGACAGAAGATTCTGAAAAAGCCTGGAAAGACTGGCTGGAACATAAAGAATACAAACCCATTATCAACATTGAAAATCACGATACTATTGGGATGCTATGTCTGGATGATAAGGGTGATATTGCAGCTGCCTGTACAACCTCCGGACTATCTTATAAAGTGAATGGTCGTGTAGGTGATTCGCCAATTATTGGTGCTGGTTTATTTCTAGACAATGAAGTTGGGGGCGCTGTTGGGACCGGAATGGGAGAAGCCATCATGAAAAGCGTAGGCAGTTTTTTAATTGTTGAACTTATGCGAAATGGAATGTCACCTCAGGAAGCCTGCAAAGAGGCAGTGATCAGAACTATTCGAAAAGCACCTAATTATAAAGATTTCCAGGTAGCCTATGTGGCCCTGAATAAACAGGGTGAAATTGGATCTTACTGTATTCATAAAGGATTTAGTTATGCCAAATTTCATAAAGGAGAAAGCACCGATAATCTAAGTGCTTCTTATTTGGATGAATAAAAGCTTGTATATCCCGAAAATTTCATAAAATCATAAATAGCTTCATTCTACTTGTTTCAGAATCTTATAAAACTAAGTATCGATGAGCAACCTGAGATCCTGAAATAAATTAGGAGCAATAACAATTTATCTGGTATGAATTCATTAATAAGTCTCCTGGTATTTCGATGTCAGGCTGAGCGCAGTCGAGGTCTATTCTACGAATTAAAAGTACTAAATAAGAATTTTTAGTGCTTTCGTGGCCTATATTATTTAGAAATCATTCATACTACTATTTCAGTATATACATTTCGACTCCGCTCCATGTGACAATAAATACATATAATTGAATTCTTTCATAAGGAAGACTGAGTTTATCTTTGTAGTTTTGAATTATTCTCAATTTATCTTTAAACAAACCAGATGGCCGATCAAAAACGCCTTTTTTTACTAGACGCATACGCTTTAATTTTTCGCGGATATTACGCTTTTATCAAGAACCCGAGGATCAATTCCAAGGGATTCAATACGTCTGCGATCATGGGCTTTACCAATTCCCTTTTTGATGTAATCAGGAGAGAAAAACCAGATCATTTAGCGGTATGTTTCGATAAAGATGGAAGTAAGGAAAGAACGGAAATGTTCGCGGAATATAAAGCCAATAGAGATGAAACTCCCGAACCTATTCGCGAAGCAATTCCAATTATCCAGGATATCCTGAAAGCGATGCATATCCCGGTGGTGGAATGCGCCGGAATGGAAGCTGATGATATTATTGGAACACTGGCCAAGCAGGCTGAAAAAGAGAATTACAAGGTTTACATGGTGACTCCTGATAAGGATTTTGCCCAGCTGGTTTCTGAGAACATCTTTATGTACCGCCCTGCAAGAATGGGAAACGGTATTGAGATCTGGGGAATTCCTGAGGTTCAGAAAAAATTTGAAGTGGAAAGACCGGAGCAGGTGATCGATTTTCTCGGAATGATGGGAGATTCTGTAGATAATATTCCGGGACTTCCTGGTGTCGGCGAAAAAACAGCAAAAAAATTCCTGAAGAAGTACGGTAGCATGGAAGCACTGCTTGAAAATACCGATGACCTGAAGGGTAAAATGAAGGAAAAAGTGATCGAGAATGCAGAACTAGGTAGACTATCTAAAAAGCTCGCCACTATTTTCACCAATTGTGATGTAAAATTCCATGCGGAAGATTATGAACTATCAAGGCCAGATGGGGAGAAAGTCCAGAAAATCTTTGAAGAACTGGAATTTCGAAGACTAAAAGACCAATTCATAAAATTATTTAGTGGAGAAGAAGAAACTCAGCAAACGCAGGTAACTAATTCCCCATCTGCTAAAAAGAATGCGCAGGCAACTGCAGGAGCGGGTCAGTTTTCTCTGTTCGGAGGAGATGGTGAAGAAATAGAAAGAACTTCTTCCAGAACCAATCTTTCTGACACTCCACATTTCTATCAGTGTTTACATACTGAAATGGCCCGCAAAATTTTTATTGAAAAACTTCTGAAGCAAAAAAGTGTTTGTTTTGATACTGAAACAACCAGTTTGAATCCGCTGGAAGCTCAACTGGTTGGAATTGCTTTCTCCTGGGAAGCAGGAAAAGGTTTTTACCTGCCGTTTCCTGAAGACAAAGAAAAAGCTCAAAATCTGATCGAGGAGCTTAGAGAATTTTTCGAAAATGAGACTATAGAAAAGATCGGTCAGAATCTTAAATATGACATTGAAGTTTTAGACAAATATAAGATCGATGTAAAGGGACCATTATTCGATACTATGATCGCACATTATTTGATCAATCCGGATATGCGTCATAATATGGATGTCCTGGCCGAAACATATCTTAATTATACTCCCCAGCCTATTTCAGAATTGATCGGCAAAAAAGGTAAAAATCAGGGAAATATGAGAGATGTGGCACTGGACAAGCAAACCGAATATGCCGCTGAAGATGCCGATATAACCTTTCAGCTGAAAAACTTTTTCGAAAAAGAACTTGATGATGCCGAAACAAGAAAACTTTTCAATGAGATAGAAATTCCGCTGGTAGAAGTCCTTGCCGATATGGAACTGGAAGGAATAAAGCTGGATGAAGATTATTTGAAATCTCTTTCTGAAGCTCTATCAGCAGACATTAAAGATCTTGAAACCAAAATATACGAAGCAGCAGGAGAAGAATTCCTGATTAGCTCACCAAAACAACTAGGGATCATTCTTTTTGAAAAACTGGAACTTTCCAAAAAACCGAAGAAGACCAAAACCGGACAGTATTCTACCAGTGAAGATGTGCTTTCAGGCTTAGCTGAAGAGAATGACATTGTTCGTCATGTGCTGGATTACCGCGGACTGGTGAAACTTCAGAATACCTACGTTGATGCGCTACCGAACCAGGTTGAAAAAACTACAGGACGAGTACATACAGATTATGTGCAAACTACAGCGGCCACTGGAAGATTGAGTTCTAACAATCCCAATCTTCAGAATATTCCTATAAGAACCGAAAGAGGAAGACAGGTGAGAAAAGCTTTTGTACCACGAGATGAGAATTACGTTTTACTCGCTGCCGATTATTCCCAGATAGAATTACGAATTATCGCTGCTTTAAGCCAGGAGGAAAATATGATCAAAGCTTTTCAGGAGGGGGAAGATATTCATGCTTCTACCGCCGCAAAAGTTTTTAATGTTCCGCTGGAAGAAGTAACCAGAGAACAAAGAAGCAATGCGAAAACGGTGAATTTCGGGATCATTTATGGAGTGTCCGCTTTCGGATTAAGCAATCAGACCTCGCTTTCCAGAAGTGAGTCTAAAGAACTGATAGATACTTATTATAAAACCTATCCGAAACTGAGCAATTTCATCGCAGACCAGGTGGAGTTTGCCAGGGAACATGGGTATGTTAGCACCATTCTTGGCAGAAGAAGATATTTAAAAGATATAAATTCCAGGAATCAGGTGGTTCGTGGCGCTGCGGAACGTAACGCGGTGAATGCACCAATCCAGGGAAGTGCCGCCGATGTCATTAAACTGGCCATGATCAATATTCATAAGAAACTGAAGGAGCAAAACTACAAGACCAAAATGCTGCTTCAGGTACATGATGAACTGGTTTTTGATGCTCATAAAGATGAACTGGAAAAAGTTCAGAAAATGATAAAGTCTGAAATGGAAAACGCTTATAAGCTGGAAGTGCCGCTAGATGTAGACCTTGGAATTGGCGAAAACTGGCTGGAAGCGCATTAATAATTAATATATGAAAAAGGGAATTTTACTTATCCTTCTTATGGGACTTATCGCATCTTGCGAAGATGAAAAAACGATAAGCTCCTATAATCCTGTGAACTGGGAAACGAGAAGTGCGGAAATTCCTGAAATTGATTCTCTTGTAAGAGGCAAGTCTTATCTGTCTGTCTATTCAGAAATATATAGCCAGACAGAGCATAGAACTCATAATCTCACCACCACGGTAAGTATGAGAAACATCAATATGAGCGATACTATCTACATAAATAAAGCCGAATATTTTAATACTGAGGGAGCACCTATACGCACCTATTTTGATCACCCCATTTATATCGCGCCTTTAGAAACGGTTGAAATAGTGGTAGACGAAACAGATATTGCAGGAGGCACTGGCGCCAACTTTGTATTTGAATGGGCTATAAAAAACGCTATTTCTGAACCTTTATTTGAAGGAGTGATGATCTCTACTTCGGGACAACAAGGCTTGTCTTTTACTAGCCAGGGAGTTCGAATTAAATAAAATGAATTCTTTATCTATTACAATATAAATCTATAGGTCGCTTTTATTAAGAAGGTATTCTGGGGCCTTTGCCTTAATAGCTGATTATCTACGATCGCACTAAATTTATTATTCACATCTCCCAGTCCGGTGACTCCCTGGGACCATACGAAGAAAATTTCAGATCCTGGAATATATTCCCAGCGAGCTACAAGATTAGACCGAAATTGTACAAAGGCGAAATCTGGATTATTCACGGTATAATCTGTCACATCATCCCTATCTTCATCAATTAAATAAATATCTTCTTCAAAAGAAATCTGATCATTATCGTACCATGAAACTCTTTTATTCAAATCTTTCGCTGTAGGATCTACTACATAATTTAAATCTGAATAATCTGCTTTGAATATAAACGGTTGTCCATAATATTGGATCGAGAGATTGGGGTTAATACTGTAATTTACCCGCAGGGTTGCGCTTAAAGTTTCCTGATCTATCTCTCCTAATATATAACGGGCAGAATTGCCAAATGATCTTTCAGCTATATATTGCGTTTTACTGGGATTCTGCTCATATTCAAAATCTAAGGAAAGATTTAAGGAATTTAATGGCTGGTATTTTGTTCCCACCACATACCTTCTTAGACTAAAAGCATCTTGTTTTGCCTGGGAATGAACATAACCCAGCCTAAAACTTAGCTTTTTTCTCTGATCGGTTCCGGAGAAAAGATACCAGAAATTTTCTTCATTAAATCTCCATCTGGGACCTCCCCTTAAAAACGAATTAACAAAGATCCTGGGTTTATGTGCAGCCCCTCCTTCACTCCACCAGTTGTTCTTATAGTTGACAAAAGCTCCTATTTCATACTGCATCCTGTTATAGTTTCCTTCAAAATCGAAAGCACTGGACTGCTCAACACCTATACTTGCCCTTCTATACCAGTTAGTAGACTCATTAAACAGCCTTCTCACTCCTATATATTGACGTATATCATCTGCCTGCCGTAAAAAGCCAATATCGTTGGTTTCCAATTCTGGCGAAATCCATTTACCTCCCGCATTATAACGCCATTTACCTCCACCACCTTTTCCAAATTCAAGTCGGCCACCGGTTCCTGTAAGAGATGTTCTATCCGGATCTATTTCAACATGATCTGCATCTACTCTCTGAAAAAGATGAACGATAGAATTTTGTGTGTTGAGAATGGCTTCTTTACTTCCTTTTACATGACTCATTACAGCGTTCCCTTCCAGATAATATGTTCTTTCTTTCCAGTTATGTTTAAAATCGAGCCCCCCGGAAAATGCCTGGGTATGAAGAAATGTTAGATCATCTTCAATGTTTCGGTGTGTAGCCGTGAACATTGTGCCTATATAACTATTCCTGTCATTAAAATCTTTCTGAACCCTACCTACAAAATAATTTGTCAGTGGTTCTACAAGAATTTCGCTTTCTTCTCCATTTTCATTCGTCACATCAGCGTATTCTTTTGCAGTAACAGATTCCAAAACACCAATTGTCCATCCATCTTCGGTTTTTCCGCTGAATTTTGCTGCTCCAAGTATTGTGGTGTTATTAGGTGTATCGGCATACACCACACCTGGCCCCACTGCTCTACCCTGTGGTGAGCGTCCAATTCTTCTTGAGAAGAAAAGGTTGTCCTGAGAATTGGTAAAACTATAATCGAATACATTCTTATTTTCAACAAAAAATGGCCGCCGTTCTTGAAAGAATATCTCGAATCCATCAAGCGCCACGGCTCCTGGATCGGCATCTACCTGTCCAAAATCGGGATTGATCGTAAGGTCCAGGGTAAGATCGTTAGTGATCCCTATTTTCGCATCAAGACCTGCAGTGAGTTCGCCGTCTTTGCCATCTCTATATGGATTACCCACTTCCTCTTCATAGGTTCTATATTTCGTTACGGAATAGGGCTGAATTTCCAGTTGTTTTTGAGGTTCTAAATCTTTTAAGCCTCTAAGTTCTCCAAAGGAACTTACCCAACCGGCAGGATTTGCCGGAATAGGTTGCCAGGTAGATCGTTCTTCCTTACTAAAATATCTTCGAGTAGACTGGATTCCCCAAACCTGGTCTTTTGCACTGCTAAAACGAAGCTGACTAAGAGGTATTCTAAGTTCGGCAGTCCAACCTTCATTATCAATATTCGTTTTCACATACCAGATAGGGTTCCAACTCGAGTCAAAGTTTCCGTTATTTGAGACAAACTCATCCCCTTTTACCCCACTTACCGAAGTTGTAAATGAAAATGCTGTTCTGTCGTCGTTATAACTATCTATATTGATCTCAACCCAATCGCCGGGAAAATCATCCCGTCTCCCCATTCGCTGAACAATATTTTCAGGATCAGATTCATAACACCTGAAAGCAACATATAGATTTTTGTCATCATAAACGATCTTCATTTTAGTTTGCTGACTTGGAGCTGTACTGTTATCTGGCTCCCACTCAATATAATCTGAAGTCCATTCTACCGCATCCCAGGCAGAATCCTCTATGATACCATCAATTTTGATTTGAGCCAGATTCTTTACGGACTTTGTGGTATATGACCTTTTAGCAAAACTCACATCAAGTTTTGGCTTTGAATTTGAAGAAGATTGGGCGTGGAGTTGAAAAATTGATAAGCAAAATAGAGACAGGAAAAATACCGCTTTGATGAAATTCATGGGTGGATATTGATTGATGGTTCTATATAAGGACGCTACAAATATTGAAGTGTTACACTTTTATAAATGAACTTTAAATAGCTGCAAACAAAAAACCTCACAGAATGCTATCTGTGAGGTTTTTCCAACTAACACTAAAACTACAATTAGAACGGTACACTAAGATTTAGTATACTCTAATTCTAAAATTCTTATAGGGGAAGCCTGTGTATTTCCAGGATCATCCACATATTGATTAGATTCTATCTTTGTCACATCAAAAGAAAATTTATTAGTTTCTAAATTAATAAGCTTCTTATGGGTATATGTAGCAGAATTGATCACTAATGTTAAAATCAAACTGTCATTTCTTACTTCCCAATCCCCGCTATCCAATCTATCTGTCAAACATGAGAACTGATCACTTGACGTTCCAGATTCAAAAGTCATTTGGGCATTATTAGTTACAAACGTTCCATCTTCATCAAATGTTATATTCATTGTGTTAAAACATTGGGTTTCATCCAATAAGTTTCGGCTGTAAATTTCATCTTCATTTAGATTGACAGCGGTATCTGCGATCATCCCGGAGAGGTCCCAGTTTCCAATCATATCATTCATGGATACTGCAGTGGCATTACTTACCTTTAACTGAGATTCTGAAGACATTTCATCTTTGCTACAGCTCACCAATATAAGACTCAGCAGGCAAAGGCCAGCTAAAGTTTTAATTTTAAATAGGTTATTCATTTTCATAGGGCATTTAATTGGGTACAAAATTAAAAAACATTTACTTTTTTTATGACTTTATTAACATTAAAATTGGCATTAATCGATTTTTAATGTATTTTATCGTTGTTTACAACGTGGGATTCTTTTTGTTATTACAGAAATACACTACAAATTATCACTCAAAACATAAGATTTGGCATTAAAAATAATCCTGATTAGATTGGTCTGAGAATCAGCCTTTCAAAGCAAATAAAATAATCTTTTCCCTATTTGCTATTAGAATTTATAATTGTACATTTGCACCCCTGTTTTCCCGATTGAGATTCGGGTAAATGGGATTGGAATGTTTAATAATTAGTAAAATCAATTGGTGTGGACACATTAAGTTACAAAACAGTATCGGCTAACAAAGCCACCAGAACCAAAGAATGGGTTGTGGTAGATGCTGAAGGACAAAATTTAGGTCGTCTTGCTTCAAGAGTAGCATACCTACTTAGAGGAAAGCACAAGCCTAACTTCACCCCACATGTTGATTGCGGAGACAATGTTATTGTATTGAATGCGCAGGGAATCAACTTGACAGGAAAAAAATGGGACGCGAAAGAATACATCCGTCACACAGGTTTTCCAGGTGGACAAAAAAGTCTAACAGCTGCCGAATTATTCGAAAAAAGTCCGGAGAGACTTGTCGAAAAGGCAATTAAAGGAATGCTTCCTAAGAACAAACTTGGAGCAGACCTATTCAGAAATTTAAAGGTTTATGTAGGATCTGAACATGATCACGAAGCTCAAAAACCTAAAACTATTAACTTAAACGACGTTAAGTAATGGAGGTAATTCACAAAATTGGCCGTAGAAAAACAGCTGTGGCCCGTGTATATGTTTCAGAAGGAAAAGGAAACATTACCGTAAACAAGAAAGACCTTAATGATTACTTCACAACTGGAACACTTCAATATAAAGTGAACCAGCCAATGATGCTTACCGAGAACGAAGGAAACTTCGACGTTAAAATTAACGTATACGGTGGCGGTATCACTGGACAGGCTGAAGCGATCCGTTTGGCGCTTTCCAGAGCTATGGTAGCACTAGACGAAGAAAACCATGGCGCTCTTAAGCCAGAAGGTCTTCTTACAAGAGATCCACGTATGGTAGAACGTAAGAAATTCGGTCAGAAGAAAGCCCGTAAGAAATTCCAGTTCTCTAAACGTTAATATTATTACCGGAATATATTCCGGGGAGTTCATTAAAAAATTAATTTTTTGTTGTTATTCTGTTCATGCCGGGCAGAAGTTAGTTTAGCATCTAAACACTCAGGGCCGTACTTAAAAGTAGCCACCTGAATGTTGCTATCTCAACAGAACGTAAACTATTACAAAAATGGCAAACAAAGTAGAAGTAAAAGAATTACTTGATGCTGGTGTTCATTTTGGACACTTAACCAGACGTTGGAACCCAAACATGGCCCCATATATCTATATGGAGCGTAACGGAATCCACATCATCAACTTATATAAAAGTGCTGCTAAAATGCAGGAGGCAGGTGATGCCCTTGCAAAGATCGCAGCAAGCGGAAGAAAGATCCTTTTCGTAGCTACAAAGAAACAAGCGAAAGAGATCGTTGCTGAACAGGCTGAAAAGGCGAATATGCCTTATATCACCGAGCGTTGGCCTGGTGGTATGCTTACTAACTTCGTGACTATTCGTAAAGCTGTTAAGAAAATGGCTTCTATTGATAGAATGAAGAAAGACGGAACTTTTAACTCTCTTTCTAAGAAAGAGCGTTTGCAGGTAGATCGTCTTAGAGCTAAGCTAGAAAAGAACTTAGGTTCTATCTCAGACATGTCAAGACTTCCAGCTGCGCTTTTCGTTGTAGATACTACACGTGAGCACATCGCGATTAAAGAAGCACACAAACTAAACATTCCAATTTTTGCGATGGTAGATACCAACTCAGATCCACGTGAGGTTGATTATCTAATTCCATCTAACGACGATGCTTCTAAATCTATTAGCAAAGTTGTTTCTTACGTTGCAGATTCTATCGTAGAAGGTCTTTCTGAAAGAAAGTCTGAAAAGACTACCAAGAAGAAAGATGAAAAGGCTTCAAAAGAAGAAAAGTCAGAGAAATCAGATAAAGCTCCAAAAGAAAAAAAGGAGAAAAAAGCTGAAGTTCCTTCTAAAGATGCCGAAGATAAAAAGGCAATGAAAGAAGCTAAGAAAGATGTGAAACTTGAATCTAAAAGTGAAACTTTAGACAAGGCCAAAACATCTAACGAAGAAGAATAAAATAAGGTTTTAATAAAATCTAAAAGTCGTTTGGTTTCTTTCTTTACAGTGAGTTTCTAAACGACTTTTTTTAAATAAAAAAACAAAATTATGGCTAAGATAACCGCCGCTGAAGTAAATAAATTAAGAAAAGCTACTGGTGCAGGAATGATGGACTGCAAGAAGGCATTAGTAGAAGCTGAAGGTGATTTTGACGGAGCAATTGAATTGCTACGTAAAAAAGGTCAGAAAGTTGCAGCAAAGAGAGCCGACAGAGATTCTTCTGAAGGAGCTGCAATTGCACAGGTAAACGGTGAAAACACAAAAGGTGTGATCATCTCTTTGAACTGTGAGACAGACTTTGTTGCTAAGAATGATGATTTCATCAAAATGGCAAACGACTTCGCTGATATCGCTCTTAATTATTCTTCAAAAGAAGAGTTTCTTAAGGCAGACTACAAAGGAATTTCTGTTGAAGACAAATTAACAGAACAAACCGGAGTTATTGGTGAAAAGATCGAGATTGGTGCATTCAAAACTCTGGAAGCTCCATTCGTAGGATCTTATATCCACGCTGGTAATAAAATTGCTGTTCTTACAGGTCTTTCTAAAAATGTTGATGGAGCTGAAGAAGCTGCGAAAAACGTTTCTATGCAGGCTGCTGCTATGAACCCGGTTGCACTGGATGAAAGTGGTGTTGACCAGGCTACTATCGACAAAGAGATCGAGATTGCAAAAGATACTTTAAGAGAAGAAGGAAAGCCAGAAAATATGCTGGACAAGATCGCTCAGGGAAAACTTCAGCGTTTCTTTAAAGACAACACTTTGGTACACCAGGCGTATATCAAGGACAACAAACAAAGCGTTGCCCAGTACGTTAAGTCTGTAGACAGTGACCTTGAAGTTGTAGGTTTTGAAAGAGTAGCTTTAGGATAAGCTAATTCTATATAAAATTGAAAAAAGAGGTTTTATTCATTTAAAACCTCTTTTTGTTTTTTACCACCTGTCATCCTGAACTTGATTCAGGATCTCTGGAGAAGCTGAATCAGGTTCAGCTTGACGGAAATGTCATTTCGAGGGAGTGCAACGACTGAGAAATCTCTACGAAGATTAACCTGAATCCCAAATAGATCCCTCCTTTCAATCGAGAAGACAATCAATAATATTTATTTTTACAGAATGTCAAACCAACCTTTCAAATTCAAACAATTCAGCATAGATCAGGATCAATGTGCCATGAAAATTGGTACAGATGGAGTACTTCTTGGTGCATGGTCTTCTCTGGACCACAATCCTGAAAGTATCCTCGATATCGGCACTGGCACAGGCCTAATTGCCTTAATGTTAGCTCAAAGGTCTCAAGCCAAATTAATAGACGCTTTAGAGATCGAAGAAAACGCCTATGAGCAGTCGGTAGAAAATTTTGAAAAAAGCGATTGGGGAGATCGGTTGTTTTGTTACCACGCAGGATTTGACGAATTTGTGGAAGAGATGCAGGAAGAAGATAAATATGACCTTATAATTTCCAATCCCCCGTTCTATTCTGAAGACTATAAAAGCGGAAATGAAAACCGTGATAAGGCACGTTTCGCTGATGCTCTTCCCCTAACTGAATTAATCGAAGGAGCTTCTCTGCTACTTTCAGAAAATGGTCATTTTGATATTATTATTCCATTTTCAGAGGAAAGCAATGGCCTTAATATTGGAAAAAACCATGGATTATTTCCTTCTAAGATCACCAGAGTAAAAGGCACAGAATCTGCTCCAATCAAAAGAAGCCTGATCAGTTTTAGTTTTGACGAAACTGAACCTAAAATCAAAGAACTCGTTTTAGAAATTTCGAGACATCATTATACTGAGGAATTTAAAGAACTGGTTAAAGATTTTTACTTAAAATTATAATCCTTTTTTGCCAATTTACGTTATACTGAACTTGATTCAGCATCTCGCATTTTTCAAATTTTAAAATTTCTCCTGGGACCCTGGGTTAAGTTCAGGGTGACGTATTCCGTTAAATTTTTAATTCCGGAACCGAATCAGGGTCAAAATTCAACATTTCAAACCCCAATAAAAAAGATTGCTTCTCATAAAAGACTTGGTTACATTTGTTAGAAACACTACACAAAATGAAACCAGACCAATTTCAGGCACCTGATTATTATAATATTGACGACCTCTTAACCGATGAACATAGAATGGTTCGCGACGCTACCAGAGAATGGGTAAAACGTGAGGTTTCCCCTATCATCGAAGAAGCGGCGCAAGAAGCAAAATTTCCTAAACAACTAATCAACGGCCTAGCCGAAATTGGTGCTTTTGGACCCTATATTCCTGAAGAATATGGTGGGGCCGGATTAGACCAGATCTCTTACGGATTGATCATGCAGGAAATTGAACGTGGTGACAGTGGAATTCGTTCTACTGCCTCGGTTCAATCCTCCCTGGTAATGTATCCTATTTTTAAATATGGAACTGAAGAGCAAAAGAAGAAGTTTTTACCAAAATTAGCTTCCGGTGAAATGATTGGTTGCTTCGGGTTAACTGAACCAGATCACGGCTCTAATCCCGGTGGAATGACCACTAATTTTAAAGATAAAGGAGATCATTACCTTTTAAATGGTGCTAAAATGTGGATCTCGAATTCACCTTTTGCCGATATCGCAATCGTTTGGGCTAAAAACGAGGAAGGACGAATTCATGGATTGATCGTTGAACGCGCAATGGAAGGTTTTACCACTCCCGAAACCCATAATAAATGGTCATTGCGTGCAAGTGCCACCGGAGAGCTGATCTTTGACAATGTGAAAGTTCCAAAAGAAAACCTCATGCCGAATAAATCTGGATTAGGAGCGCCACTTGGTTGTCTCGACTCTGCTCGTTACGGTATCGCCTGGGGCGCTATTGGAGCGGCTATGGACTGTTATGATACAGCTTTGAGATACGCCAAGGAAAGAGAACAATTTGGGTTGCCAATTGCTTCAAAACAGCTTCAGCAAAAGAAACTGGCCGAGATGATCACAGAAATCACAAAAGCCCAGCTAATGGCTTGGCGATTAGGGACTCTAAGAAATGAAGGCAAGGCAACTTCAGCGCAGATCTCCATGGCCAAGAGGAACAATGTAGAAATGGCGATCAAAATTGCCAGGGAAGCTAGACAGGTTCTTGGTGGCATGGGAATTAGTGGTGAATACAGCATCATGAGACATATGATGAACCTTGAGAGTGTGATCACTTACGAAGGTACGCACGACATTCATCTATTGATCACAGGAATGGATATTACAGGACACCCAGCATTTTAATTCTATTATTATGAAGAAAGTTCATTATCAAATAGAGATCAATTGCCCCAAAGAAGAGGTATTTCAAATTATGCTGGACAAAGAGCATTACCGGGAATGGACAGCTATATTCAACCCAACTTCACATTACGAAGGTTCCTGGGAAGAAGGCAGTAAGATTTTATTTCTAGGTGAAACTGAAAAAGGAGAAAAAGCCGGAATGCATAGCCTGATTGAAAAACTCGAACCTAATAAGTTTATAAGTATTAAGCATCTGGGCATGCTAGAGAAAGGCAAAGAAACTTCCTTTGGTGATGATCTTTACGAAAATTACTATTTAGAAGATAAAGGCGGCTCTACTTTATTAAAAGTAGAAATGGATACGGAAGACGACTGGATGGAAGATTTAGAAAATACCTGGCCTAAAGCACTTCAAAAATTAAAGGAAGTCTGCGAGGATAATTGCTAGTTTTCACAAGAGATCAAAACAAGGGCAGCGTTTACAACGTTTGCCCTTTTTATATTTTTCACAACATTCCTTTTTTAAAGGCTTCGGTGTTTTAGCCACCACTCCTTCCACCTTCAAATAATCCTTGGATTTATTTGAATAGAACACGATAACGTGGATGTTCCTAACAACTTTGCAAGCCATGTTTTAATATAATCCAAAGGGCTGACCTTCTGCGTTAAACAAGCCATAAAAACCAATTAATATTTTCTAAATAGTTCCTCAGATTTTACCTTTGCAAAAAATTGGAAGAATTATGATCAAAGAGATAAACGCAAGTTTAGCACCTCTAACCAACCAGTTAATAAATCATTCTTTATATAAAAAAATAAACACTCCAAAAGAACTTCAAATCTTTATGGAGCATCATATTTTTGCAGTTTGGGATTTTATGTCCTTACTAACCTCCTTACAGGAAATACTCACCAAAACTACAAATCCCTGGTTACCTGTAGGAGATCCTGAAACCCGGTATTTAATTAATGAAATTGTTCTGGCTGAGGAGACCGATGTCAATATTCACGGCAAAAGACAAAGTCATTTTGAAATGTATCTGGATGCTATGAATGCCGCAGGAGCCAATAAAAAGAAAATTGAGGATCTATTAATGCAGGTCTCCCATGGCACCGATATTTTTTTGGTAATTGCCACCAGCGAACTACCTATTAGTATCAAACAATTTCTAAAACATACCTTTGAAGTTGTTTACAGCAGAGAGCCTCATAAAATTGCTTCAGCATTCACATTTGGACGCGAAGGACTTATTCCTGATATGTTCTCGGCGATCATAGAAAAAGTTCAAAAGAACTTTCCTGAGGATGATCTTAGCCTGTTCAAGTATTATTTTGACCGACATATTGAATTAGACGGAGATGAACATGGGCCTATGGCTTTTAAAATGGTAGCAGATCTTTGCGGAAATGAGGATATAAAATGGGATGAAGTGAAGCAAACTGCTGAAAGATCACTTACAAGCCGTATTGAACTCTGGGATGGTATTGAATCTGAAATTGAAGCAAAAACGAAGCTGGAAAATGCATAGCGACTCTTTCGCTTTGCCCGCATTAATCGTTTGACTGCGCTCAAGGTGGTGGTTCACCTCGATCAAAAGCTGAGATCTTTTTTATTCGTATTTGCAATCTTGAGATTCCCAGGTCGCTACTTTCCTTCGAAATGAAAAGCACTACAGAATCTAATCCCTATTCCGCAGCGGGTGCAATCCTAACCTCCAGGCCATCTAGCCCTTCGGTAATTGGGATCTGGCAGCTAAGTCTGCTGTTATCCTCCACCAGGAAAGCCTGGTCTAACATATCTTCTTCTTCAATACTCATTTCAGGGAGCATATGCTCAAAATTCAACATATAACATTGGCAGGAAGCACACATCGCCATTCCGCCGCAAATACCTATAGTACCTTCTGGAGCGAGTTCATAAGAACGTATAACTTCCATAAGATTCATATTCATATCTGTAGGGGCATCTATGGTATGAGCTTCCCCTTCGCGGTCTATAATGGTGATCTTAATGTCTGACATTTTCTTTTAATATATACTCAAATATTGTCATTCTGAACTTGTTTCAGAACCTAATAAATTAAGCTGACCCTTCGCCTAAGCTCAGGACAAGCTTGTGTGACACTTCAATTTGACGATAATCCTAATTTATACTTTTAACCACTTCTTTTTTCGCTTCTTTTTTACTTCCATCAAATCCGCTTACACCACTTACAGTGGTATATTTCATCACGTATTTCTTATCTGGATTAATTCGCTGATAAGCACTTTGACACATGATCGCTGCTTCATGAAAACCACATAGAATAAGCTTCAATTTTCCCTTATATGTATTCACATCTCCTATCGCATAAATCCCAGGAATATTTGTTTGATAATCGTAAGAATTATCCACTTTTATAGCATTCTTCTCGATTTCCAGCCCCCAGTTTGCAATAGGACCTAATTTTGGAGACAGTCCGAATAAAGGGATAAAATGATCTGTTTTTTTAAGTTCTTCTCCACGTGCCTGATCTTTATGTCTAATAAGAACAGAATCTAATTCATCTTCACCCTTAAGATCAACCACTTCAGCGTTAGTAATCAAATTGATCTTTCCAATTTTTGAAAGTTCTTCCACTTTTTCCACGGAATCTAAAGCTCCTCGAAAATCTTTTCTTCTATGAACCAGCGAAACTTCAGAAGCCACATCGGCAAGAAAGATACTCCAGTCTAAAGCAGAATCACCACCACCAGCAATCACTATTTTCTTGTCTCTATAAACTTCAGGATCGCGAATTATATAGGCAACACCTTTATCTTCGTAATCTTTAATAGATGGAATTGGTGGTTTTCTAGGCTCAAAACTTCCAAGACCTCCAGCAATAACTACTACCGGCGAATGATGTTTTGTTCCTTTACTTGTAGTTACAATAAAGCTTCCGTCTTCCTGCTTATCTATAGTTTCTGCTCTTTCTCCTAAAGTAAAACCAGGTTCAAAAGGTTTTATTTGCTCCATTAAATTATCCACAAGATCTCCTGCCATTACTTCGGGGAATCCCGGGATATCATAAATAGGTTTCTTTGGATAAATTTCAGAACACTGACCTCCGGCTTGCGGGAGCGCATCTATAAGATGACATTTCAGTTTTAATAATCCAGCTTCAAAAACGGCAAAAAGGCCCGTAGGACCTGCACCAATGATAAGTATATCGGTTTTAATCATGTTTAAATTCAATTAAAGGCTAGCAAATCTATCGCTCAATATTTACCACCTTTTCAATTTGGGGTACATATTTTTTTATAGTCATCTCCACTCCACTTTTCAGCGTCATCTGATTCACTGTACAGCCAACACATGCACCTTCCAACTGGACCTTTACCAGACGATCATCTTCTTCAATGGAAACTAAAGAGATGTTTCCTCCATCACTTTCAAGGAAAGGACGAATCTCGGCTAAAGCCTTTTCAACATTAATTTTAACTTCTTCGCTTGTCATTTATTTCTTATTAACAGCACTACATCCCGCCATTGTTGTGATCTTAATGGCCTCTGTGGGTGGGAGCTGTTTGTTTCTATTTACCGTTTCCTGCACCATATTCCTGGTAATATCTTCAAAAGCAGCCTCAATTGGAGTTGCTGTTTGTAGCGCGGCAGGCCTACCAATATCTCCTGATTCTCTCAGGCTTTGCACCAAAGGAATTTCGCCAAGAAAAGGTACTTTTAAATCTTCTGAAAGATTCTTAGCTCCTTTTTCTCCAAAAATATAATACTTGTTATCGGGTAATTCTTCAGGTGTAAAATAGGCCATATTTTCTATGATCCCTAATACTGGCACGTTAATGCTTTCCTGTTGAAACATTGCCACTCCTTTTTTAGCATCTGCCAAGGCCACATTTTGCGGGGTGCTAACAATCACTGAACCGGTAATTGGCAATGATTGCATGATGGAAAGATGGATATCTCCTGTTCCCGGAGGAAGGTCTACCAGCATAAAATCCAGTTCACCCCAATCTGCATCAAAGATCATCTGGTTAAGTGCTTTAGCAGCCATAGGCCCTCTCCATACAACCGCCTGATTTGGTTTTGTAAAGAAACCAATAGAAAGGATTTTCACCCCGTAGTTTTCTACAGGTTTCATTTTAGATTTTCCATCAACATTTACTGAAAGTGGTCTTTCAGCTTCCACATCAAACATCATTGGTGTAGAAGGACCATAAATATCGGCATCCAGAATACCCACTTTGAATCCCATTTTAGAAAGTGTCACGGCAAGATTGGAGGTAACTGTAGATTTTCCTACGCCACCTTTTCCTGAAGCCACGGCTATGATATTCTTAATACCGGGAATGGCTTTTCCCTTGATCTCCGGCTTCTTCTTCTCTGAAGCTTCCACTTTAATATTTACTTTGACTTTCGCCTTTTCATAAACTTTTTCATGGATCGCTTTCATGACATCCACCTCTGCTCTTTTCTTAATATGAAGTGCGGGAGTACCAAGTACCAGATCTACCACTACTTCATCACCAAAAGTCATTACATTTTGAACTGCACCACTCTCTACCATATTGCTACCTTCTCCTGCTACGGATATGGTTTCCAGCGCTTTTAAAATCTCTTTTCTGTCTAATTTCATATACGAATTTTAATCAGATTCTCTAGCTTATATAGACTGATTCTAAACGCAAATATAGTTGGAAAAGCTAAGAATACGAAGAATTTAGGCATTTTAGATTTATGCTGTAATAGTTGAAAATTATAAATAAAAATTTTATTAAAGTGAACAAGCCTAAGACATCTGGCAAGGCAGTTTCCTTCACTTCATTTGGCATCTGCACTAAAAACCGGAAAGTTATTATGTACTATTCTTCAAAACTGTAAAAAACACCTTATTTATATTTCAGAAGATATCTAACGGGTAGCCTGACCCCAACCTAATGATAAAATTTCGATTAAAAGCAACCTATAAATCCTGGGAAAGTTCTTTCACAGGATCCCAGAAATACTTTTCAAAATTGATGATTTGAAGTTCTTTTACTTCTACTCCCTCTTCTTCGAGTAGCTGCTGCATGGCATTGGTTCCTCCAAAATGACTTTTACCGGTTAGCAATCCCTTTCTATTTACCACTCTATGTGCCGGGATATCCTCCATTTTCTTCGAAGAATTCATTGCCCAACCCACCATTCTCGCACTTTTAGCGGCTCCCAGATATTTTGCGATCGCTCCATAAGAAGTTACTCTTCCTTCAGGTATTTTCCTGCAGACTTCATAAACCCTTTCAAAAAATCCTGAATTATCGCTCAAAATCTAGGTGTTAAATATTCTTATCAGTGCCACAATTATAAGGACCAGCATTAGGCCGGTCATAAAGTAATTGGAATACTTAGCGAAAGATTCGGCCTTCTTTTCAATTTTATCAAAAAGAACCACGTAAAGATATAGTGAGGTAAAGCTTCCCATACAGGCGGCAAATGCAAATGAAATAATAAGCGACCAGTCATACTCCATCCCTCCGCTTATATCCATTGTACCTGCAATGGCAACGAAATATGGAATTGGAAAAATATTAAGCGCAGCCATGAACATGCCCTTAAAAACGCTATTCGCATTTGCTTGCTGTCGATTATGCTTGATTCCTTTTCGATGTCTTGCCTGTATAAAGAAATAGACTGCCAGGATACAAAAAACTACCAACCCAGCGCGTAAGATCATTCTTCGCACAAAAGGATGATCAAAGATGTACTTAGCCAGTAAAACAGCAATAAAAGCCTGGATTAAAATTACGATCCCCGCTCCAATAGCTACGTATAATCCGTTTTTCTTACCTTTTTCCACACAGGTTTTTGCAACCGTCATGTTTACTAAACCGGGCGGAACCACCCCTATAAAAGCAGCCAGGTAAGTAATCAGGAAAACTTTTGCTTCTTCCAATACCTCTTATTTAATCTTAAATTGAATATACGTTATAGGTTTTCCTTTTTCAAGGTACTGTTTTTCATAAAAAGTTTGAATACCCGTCACCTCTTCTGGGGAATATTCATTTTTATATATATCGTGATGCGCATATAAAATCTCATGGCCTTCCCCGTGTAAAAGTCCAAGAGTATAACCATGCATGAATTCAGAATCTGTTTTTAAATGCATAATCCCGTCTTCTTTCAGGATATTTTTATACCTCTGGAGAAATTCAGCATTTGTTAATCGATGCTTTGTTCGTTTATATTTTATCTGAGGATCAGGAAATGTGATCCAGATCTCACTAACCTCATTTGTTGCAAATGCATATTCTATTAATTCTATTTGAGTACGAACAAATGCTACGTTTGGAAGGTCTTCTTCTATTGCAGTTTTCGCTCCGCGCCAAAATCTGGCTCCTTTAATATCTATACCTACAAAATTCTTGTTGGGGTTTTGCCTGGCCAGCGCTACTGTGTATTCACCTTTACCACAACCTAATTCAAGAACGACAGGATGATCATTTTTGAAAAAATCTTTGCTCCACTTTCCTTTTAATTCAAATAAATTATCGGTAAGCTCTTCCCTGGAAGGCTGGATAACATTTTCAAATTTTTCGTTTTCCTTAAAGCGCTTTAGTTTATTCTTACTTCCCACTAAAAATTAATATTTTGGTAAAATTAAATAAAATCGTCCACCTGTCTATGAGAATATATTTGTAATATGGTTAAGAAGAGAATATTGGTTGCGACCCTAAATTGGGGATTAGGTCATTCTGCCCGTTGCATTCCAATTATAAAACATCTTCAATTAAATAATTTCGAACCCATCGTAGCTTCAGACGGGGAGGCTCTCAAACTTTTAAAAAAAGAATTTCCTCATTTAATTCATATTGAACTCCCTTCATACAACATTCAATACACCAAAAAAGGCTATTATCTTAAATGGAAAATGATCATGGATAGTCCCATGATCTTAAAGGCTATAAAAGCAGAAAAGAATCTCACCAGAGAAATCGTTAAAGACTATGATATTAAAGGAATTATTTCAGACAACCGTTTTGGTGTTAGAAATGAACTCTTGAAAACGAATATCTTTATTACGCACCAGCTAAATGTGCTTAGCGGAAACACTACTTTTTTAAGCAGCTATTTAAATCAACAATACATCAGTAAATTTGATGAGTGCTGGGTTCCTGATGTTGAAGGAGAAAAAAATCTTAGTGGCATTTTGGGACATCTTAAAAAGAAACCTGAAAATGTAAAATATATAGGACCACTAAGCCGACTGGAAAAATTAGAAACGCCCGAACTTTATGACTTTCTTATTTTACTAAGTGGACCGGAACCTCAGCGAAGTATATTAGAATCCATTTTACTGAAAGAATTCAGAAATTCTAAAGCTCAAATTCTATTGATTAGAGGTTTTTTTTCAGAAGATTCATTAGAATTTACAAATCCCAACATCAATATAAAGAATCATCTTTTTGGCGAAGCTTTAGAGGAAGCTATAAATGCCAGTAAGTATGTTATCTCAAGATCAGGATACACCAGCATTATGGACCTGGCTAAGCTGGATAAAAAAGCTTTTTTTATTCCTACTCCCGGTCAAAAGGAACAGGAATATCTCGCAAAAAGACTAAACCAGCTGGGAATTGCACCCTATTGCAAGCAAAGAGATTTTAATTTAAGCCTGCTAAGAAACATTGAAACATATAAAGGTTTAGGTAATTTCGGGAATCACGCTATCTCCCGGGATCTTTTTACTCTTTTCAAGAGTGAATGAAAACTCACTTCCAACCCCAAAAACACTTTCTACATAGATCCTCTCCCCGTGAGCTTCTAAAATATGCTTCACTATAGAGAGCCCAAGACCAGAGCCTCCTTCTTTTCTAGAACCACTTTTATCAACACGATAGAATCGTTCAAATAATCGAGGAATATTTTCGCTCTCAATCCCTTCTCCATTATCTGTACACCTTACGATCACCTTATTTTTGATTAGGTTCTCAATACTAATTTCAGTTGTTCCACCTTTTTTTCCATATTTAACTGAGTTCACTATAAGATTAGTAAGCACCTGCTGAATTCTTTCTCGGTCTGCTCTAACATAAATTGGCTCCTCATAATCAATATCAAAGATTAATGTGATATTTTTCCGGGCAGCTTTCATTTCCAAGAGATCAAAGGAAGCCTGAATCAACTCAACAATATCAAAATTCTCATATCGTAAATGAAGATCCCCCGTTTCTAATTTAGTGATCATATCCAGGTCTTTGACAATATAAATAAGCCTTTCTACTCCCTTATTAGCGCGAGCCAGGTATTTTTTCCTAATTACTTTATCTTTATGAGCTCCATCCAGTAAAGTAAGTATATAACCCTGAACGGTGAATAAAGGTGTTTTTAACTCATGAGAAACATTTCCCATAAATTCTTTCCTATAATTTTCCCTTACTTTAAGTGTTTCTATCTCCAACTTCTTGTCTTCAGCAAACTTTTTTACCTCGCGGGTAAGGCTGGACATATCGGTGGTGATTTGATTTGGACTCAAAGTTTTTGAATCCAGCAAGGAAACATTATCATATACCTTTTTAATCCTGCGGTAAATAAATCTTTCTACTCTATACTGAATGATCAGGAAAGAAAAAACATAACAAAGCCCAGCAAAAATCAAAAGTGATATCCAAAGCGACCGGATCTCTAAAAGGGCAAATACACCCATGATCACCGTTAGAAAAACACTTATGAAAAGGGCAGTTCTTAATGCAAACCTGTATGAACGCTTAAGGCTTTGTGACATTACACAACAAACTTATAACCAACTCCTTTTATGGTCTTGATCCTTTCATCCCCAATTTTCTCCCGAAGTTTTCTTATATGGACATCTATGGTTCTTCCTCCAACCACAATATCATTACCCCATACATTATCCAGAATATCTTCCCTGGTAAAGACCTTTCCAGGTTTTGAAGCTAATAAAGAGAGCAATTCAAATTCTTTGCGTGGCAATCCCATTTCCTCACCATTCTGTACAATCTTATATTCCTCCCTATTAATGGTAATGTCGCCTAATTTCACGACACTAGAGGCTTTCTCTTCGTCGCGATATCTCCTTAATAATGCTTTAACCTTGCTAACCAAAACTTTTGGTTTGATAGGTTTTGTAATATAATCATCGGCACCGGCATCAAATCCTGCCATTTGGGAATAATCTTCGCCACGAGCGGTAAGGAATGTTATAATTGTCCCTTCCATATCTGGCATTTTTCTTATTTGCTCGCATGCTTCAATGCCATCCATCTCGGGCATCATAACATCGAGTATAATTAAATGAGGCTTCTTTTTCTTTGCAAGCTTTACAGCATCTGCTCCATTATCTGCAGTTATAACATTATAGCCTTCTGAAGAAAGGTTATAACCCACTATTTCCAGAATATCCGGCTCATCATCTACCAGTAAAATTTGAATGTCTTTTTTCTTCATATCTAATTAAGGTGTAGTTAAGAGCTTATAAAATTAACCAATAATTTGAACTATAAAGGCATTAACACATTAGTAACATTAAACTAACTCTTTAATGACAAATGATTAATTCTTAGGTAACATGAGCCTCCTGTCTTCGCCGTTAATTTGCAGCGAGATTTTATAGCAAAAACAAAATGAAACAATTCTTATTACTATCATTATTATTAATTGCAAGCATAATGCAGGCTCAGGACACCACCGGATCTATTGCCGGAAAACTATCTGATCGCGAAATGAGCGGAGAGCCCTTACCATTTGCAAACGTATTAATAAAAGGATCTACTAAAGGTACAACGTCAGATTATGATGGTCTTTACTTACTTGATAAACTTCAACCCGGAACTTATACCCTTGTATTTAGCTTTATTGGATATGAAACTTTAGAAGTTCCTGATGTTGTTGTTGAAGCAGGAAAAGTTACAGAGGTAAATACTGATCTTGGATCGAGCGCTGCGGCTCTTGATGAGGTTGTTATTACCACCGTTTCCAGAAGAGATTCACAGGTTGCTTTATTAATTGAACAGAAGAACTCTGTAGACATTAAGGAAAGTATCGGAGCTCAGGAATTGGCAAAATTGGGAGTTTCTGATGCTGCAACGGCAACGACAAAAATTTCAGGAGTTACTAGTAGTGAGGCTTCTGGAGATATCTTTGTAAGAGGTCTGGGAGATCGTTATTTATACACCACTTTAAACGGACTTCCAATTCCTTCAGACGATGTGGAACGCAAGAATATTGATCTTGGTTTATTTCCTACGAGAGTTATCCAGAATATCTCTATTAGTAAGAACTATTCAGCTGAAAATTCAGCAGACCAGGCTTCAGGAAATATAGACATCACTTCTCGCGAACTTAGAGGAAAAAATGAATTAGATCTTGGAGTAAGACTTGGTGCTAATACAAATGCAGTAGGTGAGTTTAGCGATTTCAAAGTCTCTCCAAACCAGGATGATGTTTATTTTGGGTTTTATGACCAGGCGATTCCTACAGAAAACGCATTGAATAATCAGGCCTGGGATCCCGGAAATGCCACGCTACCGATAAACAGAAGATATGCGCTTACAGCCGGTAAAGAATTTGGCGATTTAAGAGTTTTATTCACCGCTTCTAATTCAGTAAGCTTCGAATATAATCAGGGAACTTTTGCAAATTATCGTAACAACGATTTTGAAGATGGTTTTACTGATGCGACAAATTATAAGAAAACAGATAATAATACAGCACTTCTTGACCTGGGCTATCAGATAGATGACAACAACAGGATTAAAGCAACCAGTCTATTCATCAATAAAGTTTCTGACGAAGTTTTTGAAGGTGGTAGAAATGGCGAAGGAATCGTTTTTGAAGAAAGTGATCGCGGTGATGGTTTTAATCAATTTGTTCGTGACCAGAACACCAAACAAACCAGGTTATGGGTAAATCAGTTACATGGTTTTCATGATATGCTGGACGGTAAAAATGAGCTGGAATGGGCTGCAGGCTACAATATGGTAGATGCAGATGAGCCTAACCGTATTAGAAACGAGGTAAATATCCATCCAACTGAGCCAATTCTTCTTGGTGAAACAAACGCTTACCAGCAAAGAAAATCTATTCAGGAGATTGATGATATTGAATTTAACGCTTTAATAGAGAACCAATATAATTTTGTTCAGGAAGATGAAACTGAAAAAAAGGTGTTCTTAAAAGCTGGAGGGAACTATCGTAATAAACAAAGAGATTTTTATTCAAGATTCTTTGGAACTGAAGAAAGGGATTACAATACTATAAACCCTACTTCTATAGATAATCTTAGCGGGATTTTTACCACAGAGAATTTCAATTCAAGAGCTCTTTCTTTCAATGTTCTTAACCCTGATATCTATGAGGCTAGTCTGGAATCTCTGGCTGGTTTTGCTTTTTTCAATTATGGAAATGCGAAATGGAACCTAAACCTTGGGGCAAGAATTCAACAGGACGACCTGGATGTGGTTTTTGATGTAAACAACTACCCGTCTAACCTTCCTAATTTTGTCTACCAGTCTTACGACAATATTTATCCCAGCATCAATTTTAGATATTCACCTAACGATGATTCGAACATAAGATTTGCGGCAAGCAGAACGATCACGCTACCGGAATTCAAGGAAATTGCTCCTTTTGAATATGTTTCTCAAACAGGTCTGGTTACAAGAGGAAATCCAAATCTTGAAGCTTCCACAAACACAAACGTAGATATTAAATATGAAATGTTCCCAAGCTCTGGAGAACTGATCTCATTAACAGGATTCTATAAGAATATTGATAACCCTATAAACAAGGCAAGAGAAAGAGGATCTGCCCCGGTATTCTCCTATTTCAACGCAGGAGAAGAAGCGAATATTTATGGACTGGAACTCGAAGCCAGAATAAATGTGATCGAAAATGAAAATGAAGCGGGTCTTGACCTTACAGCATCTGGAAACGTGACCAGAATGTGGCATTCCCAGGATCTTAAAGATGTGTATGACGCTAATGGAAATTTCATTAGAACTTTCCGTTACAATGCTAAGGATGAAATAGGACTTCAGGGAGCTTCAGATTGGATTTTCAACGCCTCTGTAAATGTTTCAACTGAAACTGAAAATCCTTTTCAGGCAACCCTTGTAGGAGCATATGCGTCAGATAAAATATATGCTTTAGGAAACCCTGAAAGCCAGAGACTGGATCAAATTGACATTCAATATAATGATGAGATCATTGAAAAAGGATTTGTAACCTTAGATCTTATAATGTCTAAAGAACTTAACGATAACTGGAAACTGGAGTTTAGAGGACAAAATCTTCTAAACCCTGAAATTGAAAGAATCCAGGCAATACGCCCTATCTCTGGAAATGCAGGAGAATCAAATCAAACGGTACGATCTTATGATCGTGGAGCGGTATTAAGTCTGGGAGTAAACTATAGTTTTTAATCAATTGAAATTTTATAAACCACAAACCAATTTTTAACGCTAGAATTACTTAAGATTATGAAAAACTTAAAAAAATTAATGCTGATTTCTGCAGTTGCTATGGGACTACTGGCAACATCTTGTAGTGATGACACCAACATTGAGCCTATTAACCCTACAGATGATGACAATGGTGGAGCACCAACTGGTGACACAGAGTTAAACGGATCTATAGAAGAAGACAGAACTCTTGACCCTGCTGAAACTTATAATTTAACGGGAATTCTATCTGTAGAATCTGGTGCAACTTTAACCATTCCAGCAGGAACTGAGATCATTGCAGATACCGATACTGATGATAGCGATGCTACCAATGTATATATTGTAGTTCAAAAAGGAGCTCAGATTGATATTCAGGGTACTTCTTCTTCTCCAGTAATTATGAGATCTAAAAATGGGCAACCTGGAACCTGGGGCGGATTAATTATTGCAGGAAATGCTGAAACTGCCGCAGGAGCAAATGCTACTGCCGAGGTAGGAGGGATTGTCTATGGAGGAGAAGATGCTTCAGATGATTCAGGTTCTATCAACTACCTTGTGCTTTCTGATGCCGGAGCATCTATTAATTCTGAATCCCAGTTCAACGGATTATCTCTTTACGCCGTAGGTTCTGAAACTTCTATTCAAAATGTAGCTTTAGTAAATGGCGCTGATGACGGTGTTGAATTCTTTGGAGGATCTGTTTCTATAACTAATCTATATCTTGAAAATAACGAGGATGATGCTGTAGACTGGACAGAAAGATGGGATGGATCCCTGGAAAATGTATATGTTCTTCATACCATAGAGAATTTTTCTACTGCTATAGAAGCAGATAAAGAGAATGGAAATCCAATGATCACTAATTTTACTGCTGTTTCTACCACAGGAGGAACTGCTCTTCAGTTCAAGTCTGTTTCAGGAGCAACAATTACAGGTCTTTCCCTTTCAGGATATGATACCGCAGTAGATATCGCAGACGAATCAAGAACTGATCTTACAGGAATTCAGCTTAATGGAGCAACTGCAAATCTTGGCCTGGATTACTCAGGAGACCCAAGCGTAGATGTTGCTATGTTCAACTGGATCACTAACAGAGGTCAGGTTTCAGTATTACCTTCTAGCATTGAAAATGACTTAAGTCTTGATGCAAACAGTGAATATGTAATAAGTAGTACTGTTTCTGTTCAGGACGGTGCAACACTTACTATTCCTGCGGGAACTCAGATTACCGCGAGAAGTGATAGCGAAACTGACGCAACTAGTATTTATATAGTAGTACAAAGAGGAGGAATGATAGACATTCAGGGAACTAAAAGTAATCCTGTAGTGATGTCTTCTACTTCAGGTGAAGCGGGAAGCTGGGGAGGTCTTGTAATCGCCGGTAATGCTTCTACAGATGCCGGTGTAAATGCCACGGCTGAAGTAGGCGGAATTATCTATGGAGGAACTACAGATGATGACAACTCTGGTTCTATTGAATACCTTGTTTTAAAAGATGCGGGAGCTTCTATAAATTCTGAATCTCAATACAATGGCCTTTCCCTTTATGCAGTTGGCTCTGGTACTGTGATAGAAAACATCGCAATCCTGAATGGTGCAGATGATGGAGTTGAGTTCTTTGGAGGAACCGTTTCAGTAAAAAACATTTATCTTGAAAACAATGAAGATGATGCAGTAGACTGGACTGAAGGATGGAACGGCACTATTGAAAATACTTACGTAAATCATACCATAGAAAATTTCTCTACCGCTATAGAAGCAGATAAAAGAAATGCGATGCCTAAGATCATTAATTTCACCGCTGTTTCTTCAACAGGGGGAACCGCCCTTCAATTTAAAGCGACTTCTGGAGCTGAAATTACAGGACTTTCTTTAAGCGGATATGAAACTATCATAGATATTACAGACGATACAAGAACAGATATTTCAGGAATTACAATAGACGGTACCATCGTAGATATTACTGCTGCGTATGATGCTGCCGCTACGGTAGATATCAGTCTGTTTGAATGGGTGAATTAATTATTTCTAAGTTTTGTAATAAATTGAATATCAATAATTAGCCAATATTAAAGGGATTGTAACGAGCAATCCCTTTTTTTATTTTATAAATTTTTATTTAGTTAGATTTCATGGCAAGATTTTTGAAATTTTATTTGTAAGTTTGTTTAAACCTCGATCAAAATAGAATGAAGAAAAAATACTTATTTGCCTTTTTTCTTGTATGCTTCCTGATAATTGCCGCTCCGGCAAGGGCTCAGGAATCTGATCGTGCTCCACAACGAACAGAGATTCCTATTGATGGTCTATCTATTTATCCTAACCCCGTTACCGGCGGAAAAGTATATATTTCTTCTACCAAAAATCAGGATAAGATTATTGACATCTACAATGTTCTGGGAAAACCTGTCCAAAAAGCTCGTTTAAGAGGTCGTGAATTAGATGTAGCTACATTAACACCAGGAATATATATTCTTAAAATCCAGGAAGGAAAAGCGAGAGCTACAAGAAAATTAGTGGTGAAATAATTCTACACGATTTACTTTTTAAACAGCTTCTGTTTCAGAGGCTTTTTTTATTCTTTAATTTTGAGAAAAATCCAATTAATCTCCATGCTTCAAAAAAGAATTTTTGAGATCTCAGATAACGAAGAATTTGAGGCTCTTGCATTAGAGGTTTTTAAACATCAATATAGCAATAACAAAGTTTACGGTGATTTTTGCAAGCTTCTAAATAAAGACCCGGGAACGGTGCATCACATAAAAGAAATTCCCTTTCTACCAATAGAATTCTTCAAGACAAAAAAGATAGTAAGCGATACAGGGATTCCACAAATCACTTTTTCAAGTAGCGGGACAACCGGAAACCAAACAAGTAAGCATCATGTAACCGATCTTCGTCTTTACGAGAAAAGTTTTATGAAGGCCTTTACAGAATTCTACGGCCAGCCTTCCAACTATATTTTTCTAGCGCTTCTACCTTCTTATCTCGAACGCCAGGGATCTTCCTTGATTTACATGGCAGATCATTTAATAAAAAGTTCAGGCCACCGGGAAAGTGGTTTTTACCTGGACGATCTTGACTCTCTTTCCAGTAAACTCCTTAAACTGGACCAAAGCGGAAAAAAAGCATTTCTTATAGGGGTTTCATTTGCACTTCTCGATCTCATAGAAAAACAGCAGTTTCAACTGAAGAATACTATAATTATGGAGACTGGTGGAATGAAAGGTAGACGTAAAGAAATGATACGTGAAGAATTACATGAGCATTTAAAAAAGGGGTTTGGAGTAGATCATATTCATAGTGAATATGGAATGACTGAGTTACTTTCACAGGCCTACTCAAAAGGACAGGGTACTTTTGAATGCCCCTCCTGGATGAAATTCTTAATACGTGATCCTGAAGACGCTCAATCTTTCATGCCTGAAGGAAAAACAGGAGGCATCAATGTAATTGATCTGGCGAACATCAATTCATGTTCATTTATTGCTACTCAGGATCTTGGACGAATCGAGAAAAATAAAATCGAAATCCTGGGAAGGTTTGATAATAGTGATGTTAGAGGGTGCAACCTGCTTTTATTATAAAATATTCAATCTATTTGTAAAGTTTCAGAAAGTTTTACGACACAACTAGTGCAGAAAGCAAGTGACACTATATCACTGATATTCTGCAGGCTAAGTGAAATTTTTCATATTAGATTGGTTAGTTAGTTGCGAAGCCTCCAGAGTTTATCTGGAGGCTTTCGTTTTTTGGCAGCCTTGTACTACTTTAAATTATAATAAAAATGAGCTATCATACCTTATGAAAAAAGGTTAGATATAGAATCACCGCTATGGAAACGGTAAAAATAACCAAGCTCACTATATTTTCAGCCTTTGAATTATTCATAATACTGTGTGTAAATACTTACGTAAAAATTAGTAACACAGTTTAAACACACAGATTTTTTTTACTTGGCGTGAATGATATAAGTGTTCTTTTTTCCTTTATTTAGAATCACATATTTATTATTGATAAGATCAGACGTAGTAATCATATAATCGTCTTTTACCTTTTCTTTATTTATAGAAACTGAGTTTTCTTTCAGGGCTCTTCTCGCTTCTCCATTAGAATTGAGAAAGTTTGTTTTGGCCGAAAGTGCCGCGATCATATCCAGACCATTTTCAATATCAATAATTGAAACCTCAGCCTGTGGAACACCTTCAAAAATATCCAGGAAAGTAGCTTCATCCAGTTTTCTAAAATCATCTGCAGTACTTTTCCCGAATAAAACCTCAGAAGCTGCCAGGGCATTCTCAAAATCAGCTTTAGAATGAACCATAGTAGTCACTTCTCTTCCAAGAACCTTTTGTACTTCTCTCTGGTGTGGAGCTTCCCGGTGCTTTTCAATGAGTGCTTCAATCTCTTCTTTACTCAAAAAGGTAAAGATTTTAATATATTTTTCAGCGTCTTCGTCACTCGTATTTAGCCAGTATTGATAAAACTTGTAAGGCGAGGTTCTATTGGCATCCAACCAGATGTTTCCTCCTTCTGTCTTGCCAAACTTAGTCCCGTCTGCTTTTGTAATTAAAGGGCAGGTAAGCGCATAACCTTTACCGTCTCCTATTCTTCTGATAAGTTCTGTACCCGTAGTGATATTCCCCCACTGGTCGCTCCCTCCCATTTGCAGAGTACAGTCTTTTTCTCTGAACAGGTGTAGAAAATCATAACCCTGTACCAGCTGGTAGGTAAATTCAGTAAAAGACATTCCTTCAGCAGATTCTGAAGACAATCGCTTTTTAACCGAATCTTTAGCCATCATATAATTTACTGTGATATGCTTGCCCACATCCCTAATAAAGTCCAGAAAGGAAAACTCCTTCATCCAGTCGTAATTATTTACCAGAATAGCGGCATTATCCATATTTGAATCAAAATCTAAAAATCGCGATAGTTGTTCTTTCAAAGAATTTTGGTTGTGCCTTAGCGTTGGTTCATCCAGAAGATTCCTTTCAGCAGATTTCCCAGAAGGATCACCAATCATTCCAGTTGCACCACCTACTAAAGCATAAGGTTTATGCCCTGCCAGCTGAAAATGCCTCAGCATCATTACCCCTACTAAATGCCCTATATGTAAAGAATCTGCTGTAGGATCAATCCCAACATAAGCAGATCTCATTTGTTCCATAAGATGTTCTTCAGTCCCTGGCATCACATCGTGCAACATTCCCCGCCAGGTTAATTCTTCAACAAAATTCTTTTCCATATTCTAATTATTCAGATAAAAACAGCCGTAAAGATACCATTTACTCTTATTTTTCCTAAGTGCTTTAGTTATATTTACCCCATGATTCTGGTAACCGGAGGAACAGGTTTAGTAGGCTCCCATCTTTTATATGCTTTGGCGGCCAAAAATGAAAAACTCAAGGCAACAATTCGGCCTTCATCTGATATTTCTCAGGTGAGAAAAATTTTTGGCTATTACAGTGAAGAAACTGAAGCTAACAAGCTGTTTGATCGTATTAAGTGGATCAAAGCAGATATCAATGATATTCCTTCTCTTAATATAGCTTTTAAAGATGTCACAGAAGTATACCACTGCGCAGCACTGGTGTCTTTTGACCCATCCGATGAAAAAAGACTAAGGAAGGTCAATATAGAAGGCACCGCAAATATTGTAAATCTCTGTATTGCCAATAAAATTTCCAGACTGTGTTATGTAAGTAGTATCGCGGCTGTTGGTTCTAAGCACAACAATTCTAAAATTGATGAAACTTCTAAATGGAACCCGGAAGAAAATCATAATGATTACGCGATATCTAAATATGGTGCTGAAATTGAAGTATGGAGAGGTACTCAGGAAGGAATAGACACGGTTATTATAAATCCAGGAGTGATCATAGGCCCTGGATTCTGGAATTCTGGCTCAGGGAAAATTTTTAGTAAAATAGACAAAGGTCTAAATTATCATTTTCCAAAAATAACAGGCTTTGTTGGTGTAAAAGATGTGGTGAAAAGTATGATTCAGCTCATGGAATCTGAAGTAAAAAATGAGCAATTCATCGTGGTTTCCGAAAATTTGAGTTTTGAAAAGGTTTTTAAAGAATCGGCCAGGTACATGAATAAACCAGAACCTTCAAAACAATTAAAAAAATGGATGATCGCTTTAGGCTGGATCTTTCAGAAAACTGGAAGTTTGCTGGGAGCAAAAAGGCAGCTCACCAGAGATTCTATTCATGGTCTTTACGAGAAATCGTATTTTGACAATAGTAAAATTAAAACCGAGCACCGTTTTAAATTTACCCCAATGAGCCACGTCTTAGAAGAAACGGCAAAAATTTACATTAAAGAAAATTATTGATCAGAATCATTTTCAGTAGAAACCGGAGGTGGCAACAAACTATCTTTTTCGCTTCTGCTCAATTCTTCGATTTCCCTGCGTTTGATAGAATCATTTCTGATGGAATCCCTTAATTTAGGATCTAATTTTAATGAGTCTATTAATTCAATGGAATCTCTTTTGGCCTTGCGTATACTATCTTCAATTTTCACCTCGATATCCCTTAGAGAATCCAGTTTAGATTTCATCTTCTCCACCCTGAATTTCACACTATCATATATCCGCTCATACTGAGTGTACTGCTCAGAATACCAATCATTACTCCTTTCAAGCTGAAGACTATCTATATCAAATTTTTCATAGAGATATGTATCTGGATCTACCCCGGTACCCTCCAGTTTTTGTTTGTTATAGTTTCTTGCAGCGTAAAGAAGAGAAAGTTCTGTAAGAACATCTATCATTTTCTCTTCAGGAATAAGATCTTTAGGCTTTTCTGATTTTTTCAAATCCTGACAGGAAATTGAAAAGATCAAAATTGAAATTAGAATTAAAATATTTCTATAATTAGCGATCAAAGCTTAATCTTTCGGCGTTTTTGGTGAATGCTGCATGCTTAAAATTCTTATACACAAGTTTCCCGTTCACGAACGTATGTGTCACTCTTGATTTAAAGGTGGTACCTTCAAATGGAGACCACTGGCATTTAGAAAAAATATTATCTGGCTGCACCGCCCATGGAGAATTAAGATCAACCAGCACTAAATCTGCTTTATAACCTTCCCTTATAAAACCTCTTTTTTCTACCTGAAACAAAATTGCCGGGTTATGACAGGCTTTTTCAACGATCTTTTCCAGGGAGATCTTCCCTTGGTGATGCATTTGCAATAACGCAGGTAAAGCATGTTGTACCAGTGGGCCTCCACTGGGTGCCTTGGTATAAACATTCTTCTTCTCCTGCTTGGTATGCGGTGCGTGATCTGTTGCCAGTACATCTAAATAGTTATCCAGTAAACCAGCTAATAAAGCATCCTGATCTTTCTTTGTCTTTACTGCCGGATTCCATTTTATAAGAGTTCCCTTTCTGGCATAATCTGAATCATTAAACCATAGATGGTGAATACAAACCTCTGCAGTGATCTTTTTATCTTTTAAAGCCTTTTTATTATTGAATAGACTTAGCTCTTTTGCTGTTGAAACATGAAATACATGAAGTCTGGCCCCGGTTTTTTTTGCAAGTGCCACCGCTCTAGAAGAAGATTTGTAACAAGCTTCCTCGCTTCTAATTTTAGGATGTAACTCAATAGGAATATCATCTCCATATCTTTCTATACAATCTTCCATATTTTTCTTAATTGTCGCTTCATCTTCACAATGAGCCGCAATTAATACAGGAGATTTTTTGAATATCTGCTCCAGCACTTTTTCGTCATCTACCAGCATATTACCAGTAGATGAACCGAGAAAAAGTTTTAAAGCAGCGACATTCTTAGGATCGATTTTTTCAATTTCTTCAAGATTATCGTTGGTGCCTCCAAACATGAAAGAATAATTAGCATATGAAGTTTCAGAAGCTATTTTAAACTTCCCTTCCAGCTCTTCCATATTGGTTGTCTGGGGTAAGGTGTTTGGCATTTCTATAAAAGAAGTGATCCCACCGGCTACTGCCGCTTTAGAACCTGTTTCAATAGATTCCTTATGAGTGAGTCCCGGTTCCCTGAAATGTACCTGATCATCTATAAGACCCGGAAGCAGATAAGTTCCTTCCGCATCAAAAATGTTTACGTCGGGAGATTTGGCACTTATACTTTCTGAAATTTCTGAAATAATGCCGTCTTCTATAAAAACGTCACCATCCACAATTTTTCCTTCGTTTACTATCTTCGCGTTCTTGATTAAAACCTTCTTCATTAGACTTTTTTCCTGTTAAACAGACTTTTAAGCTTCATTTTAATTACCCCAAAAACGGCTTCAGAAATTATGGAGCCGCTCATTTTTGAAGTTCCTCGTGTCCTATCAGTAAATATCACCGGAACTTCTAAAATTTTAAAATTATGAAGATGAGCTTTGAACTTCATCTCTATCTGGAAAGCATACCCAACAAATTGAATTTTGTCAAGATTAATAGTTTCCAGTACTCTTCTTTTATAACAAACAAAACCTGCCGTGGTATCCTGGATATCCATCCCGGTTATAAACCTGACATATCTGGATGCCAGCCAGGACATTAAAACCCTGTTCATTGGCCAGTTAATCACATTTACTCCTGTAATATATCTTGAACCAATGGCAACATCTGCCCCATCCCTTTTGCAGGTATTATACAATCTTACCAGATCATTAGGATTATGAGAAAAATCGGCGTCCATTTCAAATATATATTCAAAATCTCTCTTTAACGCCCACTTAAAACCATGAATATAGGCGGTACCCAATCCCTGTTTCCCAACTCTCTCTTCAATGAACAATCTTTCCGGAAACTCAGCCTGCAGGGTTCTCACCCGGGTTGCAGTACCATCTGGAGAATTATCATCCACTACCAGAATATGAAATTTGCGACGTTGAGAGAACACGTTTCTTATAATGCGCTCTATATTCTCAATTTCATTAAAGGTGGGTATAATAATTATCCCATTTACCATTCCCAAATATTTTGCACAAATGTATGCAAATTAAAATTTCAAAACTTTAAGTATGGTCGTAGGAATAATGGTCAAAATTTTACATTTGTAAAAATTTATTTCATGCAGGCGACAGAGCGAATTTATGAATATCAGGATTGGATTACCATTATTTTCCTGGCATGCTTTACTCTTCTTGTCCTTGCAAAATTATTATTCCCACAACGGTTCGAGGAATTTGCATCCCTTTTGAACTCCGGCAAATTTATAGCCTTTAAAGGAAAAGAGAATAAGGCTTTTCATGCTTTTAACATTTTATTATTGGGGATACAGGCTATAGCAATATCCCTGTTTCTACACATTGCGTATTCACACTTTTTTGAAACCTCCATATTAGATTTTATATTGTATATACGTATACTAACTGCGTACCTATGTTTGATTCTCATAAAAGCAGGCATTGAAAAAATTATTGGAAATATTTTTGAGCTGGATGAAAAGATCGATTATTACCTGTTTCAGAAATTTAGCTATAGAAACTTCATCTCTCTTTTTATATTAGCCGCTTCTTTATTTTTAATCTACACCATAAATCCAACTTCTTTAATCCTCGGTACCATAGGAATCCTGGCGATTCTAGCGAACGCTATTGGCCTAATTATCATATACAAAAGAAATCAAAGTGTACTTAGCGCTAATTGGTTCTATTTTATTTTGTACCTTTGCGCACTTGAAATCGCCCCTTATATTATTTTGTACAAGCTTATTACAATTTAAAAAGGATCTAATAAAGTTTAATTTATGAAAGTGAAAACAATTTTGGTTTCTCAGCCAGAACCTAAGGTAGAAAATTCACCTTATTTTGAGCTAGAGGAAAAGCAAAAAGTTAAAATTGATTTCATCCCCTTTATTCATGTTGAAGGCGTACCTTCTAAAGAAGTTAGACAACAAAAGGTTGATCTTACGGAGTACTCGGCCATTATTCTTACAAGCCGAAATGCCGTTGACCATTTTTTTAGAATTGCTGAAGAAATGAGATTTAAAGTGCCAGACACTTTAAAGTATTTCTGCCTGAGTGAAGCAGTAGCATATTATCTGCAAAAATATGTAGTATACCGTAAGCGTAAGATCTATGTAGGGAAGAGAACTTTTGCTGAACTGGCACCACTAATTAAGAAGTATAAGAACGAAAAATTTCTTTTGCCTTCATCAGACATGCTTAAGCCTGATGTTCCAAAGACATTGAACAAGTTAGGTGTTGAATGGAAAAAAGCGGTTTTTTACAGAACAGTTGTAAGTGATCTTTCTCACCTGAAAGATGTGACCTATGATATTCTGGTATTTTTTAGCCCTAGTGGAATTAAATCTCTTTTTGAGAACTTCCCGGACTTTAAACAAAATGATACACGAATTGCTGTTTTTGGAAATACTACCATTAAGGCAGCTAAAGAGCATGGTCTTGTTTGCAATATTAAAGCTCCAACTCCGGAGACTCCAAGTATGACCATGGCTATTAACAAATATATCACGCAAGTAAATAAGAAGTAATTCTTCTGGATTTATTTTAATAACATAAAAAATCCGGTCAACAGACCGGATTTTTCATTTTCAACATCTAACAATTTATCACTATTCAACCGGAGCTCCGTTCAAAATCTCTTCATTAGCATACTCTTCAAATTTACTGAAGTTCTTTCTGAAGAAACTAGAAAGCTCTTTGGCTTTAAGATCATATGCATTCTGATCTTTCCATGTATTTTTAGGATTTAAAACCTCTGAAGGCACACCTTCACATGTCTTAGGCATTTCCAGACCAAAAATATCGTGCTTTTCATAATCTACATGATCAAGCTTACCTTCAAGTGCAGAACTAATCATCTCACGGGTATATTTAAGCTTCATTCTGCTTCCTACTCCATAAGGTCCACCTGTCCAGCCGGTATTTACAAGCCAGACATTTACATTGGCAGCCTTCATTTTCTTGCTGAGCATTTCAGCATATTTGGTTGGATGGAGCGGCATAAAAGGTGCTCCAAAACAAGCTGAAAAACTTGGTACCGGCTCATCTACACCAGCTTCTGTTCCAGCTACCTTTGCCGTATATCCACTTATAAAATGATATGCAGCCTGGCCTGGTGTAAGCTTACTAATAGGAGGCAAAACACCAAATGCATCTGCCGTTAAGAAAAATATGTTTTTTGGATTTTCACCAGTAGACGGCTCCTGAATATTTTGAATATGATGTATTGGATAACTAACCCTAGTATTTTGGGTAATAGTGGTATTATCAAAATCTACATCTCCATTCTCATCAAGAACAACATTCTCGAGTATTGCTCCCGGCTTGATCGCACGATATATATCAGGTTCATTTTCTTCTGAAAGGTTTATCACTTTCGCGTAACAACCTCCTTCAAAATTGAAAATAGTATTTTCTTCGGTCCAGCCATGCTCATCATCTCCAATAAGTTTACGCTCAGGATCTGCAGAAAGGGTGGTTTTTCCAGTTCCCGATAATCCAAAGAAAATTGCGGTATCACCATCTTCTCCAACATTCGCAGAACAATGCATTGGCAATGTCTTCTTGTAAACCGGAAGCACAAAATTCAATGCAGAAAAAATTCCTTTTTTGATCTCTCCCGTATATCCAGTACCACCAATTAAAGCGATCTTTTTACTAAAATTGAGAATGGCGAAATTTTCCTGCCTTGTTCCGTCTATTTCAGGATCGGCTTTAAAGCCTGGTGCATTTACAACCAGCCAGTCTTCCTTAAAATTGTCTAACTCTTCATCACCAGCACGCAGGAACATATTAAATGCAAAAAGATTAGACCATGGATATTCATTTAAAACTCTAATATTCAATTGGTAATTATTATCTGCACAGGCATAAGCATCTCTGGCGTATACCTCTTTACCACTAAGATAATTAGTTACCTTATGGTAAAGTTTGTCAAATTTTTCCGGATCAAATGGAATATTAATGTCACCCCACCATACTTTATCGCTTGTAACTTCATCTTTTACAATGAATCTATCCTTTGGTGATCTTCCTGTAAACTCCCCGGTATTCACGGCCAAAGCTCCAAATGAGCTCTCAACTCCCTGACCGAGTCTTAAAGTTTCCTGATGTAATTCCTGTGGAGATAGCTGATAATGTACTGTGGCATTATTGATTCCATAATCCTCTAACGAAATCGTTTTCGTAATTTGGGTGTTATCGACCATAAAAAAAAGCAATTCTGTTGTTTGTTTAGGCGTACAAAAATAAAAATCTTATGAAGATAAAACGTTAAACAGAATCAATTTATTTCTTTTTTAACTTTATGAATTTCAGGAGCAAAATCACCCAGCCAATGATCAAAAGGCTTCCGCCTAAAGGAGTTAATAATGCGATTGAAGTAAAATCTACAGCAAAAACGCTTCCCGTAGACAACAGGTATATAGAACCAGAAAAAAGAACAGTTCCTATCACTATAAGATAAAAAACAGTATTCAATGTTTTTTCTGAAAATGATCCTGAAACTCCTATTATTAACAACAAAAAAGCATGATACATTTGAAATCTTACACCGGTTTCAAAAGAATTTAATGCATCTGTAGAGATCGTTCCTTTCAAACCATGAGCAGCAAAAGCGCCTAAAATTACTGCCAACAACCCGAAAAGTGTCCCGGCTACTAAAAATTTCCTGTACATACTTTCAATTTTATTTGAATTAAAGTTTTAATACATTCGTCCAACTACACAAAACTAACTTAATTTATGCGAGAAATTTTAATTGTGGGAGCAGGAAAATCTACCTCTGTTCTTATAAATTACCTGCTAGAGCAGGCCGACAAAGAAGACCTTTTTTTAAGAATTGGAGATCTTGATATAGAAAATGCAAAAAAAGCCTGTAACGACCATGCTAAATGTGAAGCTTTCCAACTTGATGTTTTTAAAGCTGAAAGCAGGGAGCCAGCCATAAAGAGGGCCGATATTATTATATCTATGCTCCCTGCCAGATTTCATATTCAAGTAGCAAAGGACTGCCTGAAATTTGGAAAGAACATGGTGACCGCTTCTTATGTGAGCGATGAAATGAAAGAACTGAATGAAGAGGTAAAAGCCAAAGGCCTAGTATTTATGAATGAGATTGGCGTAGATCCCGGCATAGACCACATGAGTGCTATGCAGGTGATAGACAGAATCAGGGACAAAGGCGGCAAAGTACTATTATTCGAATCTTTTACCGGCGGTCTCGTGGCCCCTGAAAGCGACAACAATCTATGGAACTATAAATTTACCTGGAACCCAAGAAATGTGGTGGTTGCCGGTCAGGGTGGTGTTGCCGAATTTATCCAGGAAGGTAAATACAAATACATTCCTTACCACCGCCTATTTAGAAGAACGGAATTTCTACAAATTCAGGGACATGGTAAATTTGAAGGCCTGGCCAACAGAAATTCACTTAAATACCAGAGTATTTATGGCCTGGAAGATGCCCTCACCTTATATAGAGGAACCATCCGAAAAGTAGGATTCAGCCGTGCATGGAATATGTTTGTTCAATTGGGAATGACAGATGACAGTTTTGAAATGAAGGATTCTGAAGAAATGAGTTACAGGGACTTCATAAATTCATTCCTGCCTTATTCTCCAAGCGATTCAGTAGAATTGAAAGTGCGTCATAACCTGAAGATTGACCAGGATGATATTATGTGGGAGAAACTAATAGAATTGGACCTGTTCAACCCTAATAAAAAAATAGGCATTAAAAATGCTACTCCCGCCCAGGCTCTTCAAAAGATATTAATGGAAAAATGGTCATTAGCAAAAGACGATAAGGATATGATCGTGATGTACCATAAGTTTGGATATGAATTAAATGGCGAAAGAAAACAGATTGACTCTACCATGGTACATATTGGAGAAGACCAGTCTAAGACAGCCATGGCTAAGACTGTGGGATTACCGGTTGCAATGGCTACGATCATGATCCTTAATGGTGAAATTAAAACTCACGGTGTTCAGCTCCCTATAAATAAAGAGGTGTATGAACCAATATTAAAGAAACTGGAGGACCACAATATCAAATTTGAAGAAAAAAAGACAGAATACCTGGGATATAACCCATTTGGAGAGGTAGGCAATTAGAATTGGAAAGCATTTTTTATATTTTAGCTTAACAATCAAAAACGAACTATCTATGAAAATAGTGAATGATAATGTGAAGCTGGATGGAATTGATAAAACTATTCTCAACTTCCTGATGAAAGATGCTAAAAAACCAATTTTAGAGATCGCGAAAAATATTGGAATAACCGGTGCTGCGGTACACCAGCGTTTAAGGAAACTTGAAAAATCAGGTTTGATCGAAGGTTCAAAAATGATGCTGGATGCCAGATTGCTTGGTTATAAGACTATGGCCTTTGTGGGAGTCTACCTGGATAAGGCCGTAAGTAATCCCCAGGCTGTAAAACAGCTTAATGAAATCCCAGAAGTTATAGAATGCCATTATACTACAGGGAACTGGTCTATTTTTTTAAAGATCCTGTGTACAGATAATGAGCATTTAATGCATGTGCTCAACAAGAATATTCAGGCGATAGAAGGTGTCTCAAGAACAGAGACATTTATTTCTCTAAATCAACAGATAGATAGACAAATTAAGATTTAATCAAAAAAGGCTGCTTAAATTAAGCAGCCTTTTTCTTTTATATTTCAATCGATTTTTTTTAATCTCTTCCCATAAATATACCTACAAAATAAAGCAGCGTAGCCAGTGATCCAACGGCCGCAACCACATAAGTTCTCGCGGCCCATTTTAAGGAATCTTCAGCAGCATCATGTTCAGAAGCAGTTAGCATATTTTCGTTTTCCAACCATGCCAGCGCTCTATTACTTGCATCATATTCTACAGGTAAAGTGATAAAGCTGAATAGCGTACCCATCCCATACATGATAATACCAATAAGAAGGACTGTTTGTCCTACACCAACTCCAACCATGGTCATTAGAATAAGACCACCAAAGATTGCCCATTGCGAAAGCTTGGAAGCCACACTCACCACCGGTACCAGCTTGCTTCTCATTTGCAACCAGTTATAGGCTTTTGCATGTTGAATTGCATGGCCACACTCATGAGCAGACACAGCTGCGGCTGCGGCATTTCTTTGTGAATAAACTCCTTCACTAAGATTTACAGTTTTCTTAGAAGGATTGTAATGATCTGAAAGCATTCCCGGCGTAGAGATCACTTTCACGTCTGTAATCCCATTGTCACGAAGCATCTTTTCTGCGATCTCTTTTCCACTCATCCCATTTTGAAGATGAACCTTGGAATATTTTTTAAATTTACTCTTGAGCCTGTTGCTCACAAACATACTTACCAGAAAAATAAGTCCTGCTATTATATAATATCCTAACATCTTTTAATTTTTTTCATTTTTATAGGTTTTAAAGATATCAAAAATCCAGCCATTGCATTTGCATGACAGCTTGAATAATTGCGAGTTCACGTTAATAAATATTTAAAGTCTCTGAATGATTTTCAAAATAGTCGCTTTATATTTCACAAATTCAGATATTAGCTATATTTGCAACGATTATTAAAAAGCAGCTATGCAATACGAAAGAATACTTTTAAAACTATCAGGAGAAGCTTTAATGGGAAACCGTCAATATGGCATTGACCCCGAGCGACTGGCAGAATATGCCGCAGAAATCAAATCGGTAGTTGATAAAGGTGTTGAGCTGGCTATTGTTATTGGAGGAGGAAATATTTTTAGAGGTGTTGCAGGCGCGAGCCGGGGAATGGACCGGGTGCAGGGCGACCACATGGGCATGCTGGCAACCGTTATAAACGGACTGGCTTTACAAAGTGCTCTCGAAGACGCCAATATCCAAACCAGGTTACAATCGGCAATAAAAATTAATGAAGTGGCAGAACCTTTTATTCGGCGTAAGGCTATTAGACATCTGGAAAAAGGCAGAGTCGTGATCTTTGGAGGTGGAACGGGAAACCCTTATTTCACCACAGATTCAGCAGCGGTACTTAGAGCCATTGAAATTAAAGCTGATGTAATTCTTAAAGGAACACGTGTAGATGGGATCTATACATCAGACCCCGAAAAGGACAAAGGAGCAACTAAATTCGATTTCATTACATTTGAAGATGTAATTAAAAAAGGCCTGAAAGTTATGGACACCACAGCTTTCACCCTAAGTCAGGAAAACGAATTACCAATAATAGTTTTCGACATGAACAAACCGGGCAACCTTTTAAAAGTAGCTACTGGAGAACGTGTTGGAACCAAAGTGAACTTATAAATCTCAAATTGTAAATCATATTAAAAATGGATGAAGTTGAATTTATTTTAGAAGAAGCAAAAGAAGGAATGGAAAAAGCCATTTCGCATCTTAAAAAACAACTTTCAAATATACGTGCAGGGAAAGCCAGCCCAAGCATGCTTGGTAGTGTAATGGTTGAATACTACGGATCTCAAACTCCGCTTCAACAGGTGGCGAATGTGAATACTCCAGATGCCAGAACACTTTCTATTCAACCTTTTGAAAAAAGTTTGATCCAGGAAATAGAACGTGGAATTATGCTTGCGAATCTTGGATTTAATCCTATGAATAATGGGGAGAGCGTTATCATTAACGTTCCGCCGTTAACCGAGGAAAGAAGAAAACAATTGTCTAAACAGGCAAAGGCTGAGGCTGAAGACGCTAAAGTTGGTGTGAGAAACGATAGAAAACAGGCAAATCAGGAATTGAAAAAACTTGATATTTCTGAAGATTTACTGAAAAGCTCTGAAGATGATGTTCAGGAACTCACCAATACTTATATTGAAAGAATCGACAAGATTCTTACCGTAAAAGAAACAGAGATCATGACTGTTTAATGATCTTTACAGCACATTTATATGCCGGCTCAAATCTGAAAAATATCAGATTTGATTCGGCATTTTTTATTTTAAGTTCTTATAACTAAGCAACCCCATGCGTCATTCTCTTTTTTTACTATTCTTCTTTAGTGGCTTTTTTCTCTTTGCACAAAAAAGTATTCCCGGAAGAGTAATAAATAAAGATACCCGGGAACCGCTTGCCTATGCAAAGATTTCATCTGAAGAAGGCTCTCAGATTTTAACCAATATTGATGGCAGTTTCAAGCTAAAGTTAACCGAAGAAAGTGAAAATGTCACGTTCTATTATGTTGGTTTTGAGCCAATTACCATTGAAATCACTGAAGCGACCCAATATCTTCAGGTTGGCATGACCCCAAAAATGGAAATGCTTGAAACAGTAACGATCTCAAACGCACCAGATCCGGCAGAAAAACTGATTAAAAAGGCCATTGAGAGACGAGATTTCAATGATCCTGAAAAAGTATTGGACGGCTTCAAATATACCTCTTATACAAAATTCATTATAGATAACGAATTCAATGGAATTTCATTACAGGCCGATTCTACTTCCTCTGCCATGCAAACCATCATTAATGAAGGCAGAGCCTATCTTTCAGAAAAAGTCGCAGAGCTTTCCTTCTCTTCCAAAAACGGAAGAAGAGAAGATGTGATTGGCATTGAAACTGCCGGTTTTAATAAACCAGTATACAATGTGCTTGCGATGGAAGTAAATCCATTTTCACTGTACCAACGAGATTACGAATTATATAAAACCAAATATGCCGGACCATTAGCCAATAATGCACTTCGGAATTATGAATATCAAATTCTGGACACAATTGCTTCAGAGAGGCCATCATATATGGTTTACTTTAAACCTAAACGCGAACAAATTGTAGCAGGACTTGAAGGCATCTTATATCTTGACACCGAAAGCCTGGCAATTCAAAAAGCAACAGCTCAGCTTCTGGGCGCCATAAAACTGGAAGTTACCCACACTTATAAATACTATCCTGAAAAAGATCTTTGGTTTCCTTTAGAACAAACCACCAAAATTAGACCGGGAGCTGGTGGAAAAGAAGTTTCTGTTTTTGGAGGTACTATTTCTGTAGGCGCGGTACAACAAGGAGGTGGATTATTGAGTAAAATATTTGGTTCTAAGCAAAAATCTGCCGGTGATATTTACCTTAATTCAACCACCAGAAATTATGAAATAGATCTCGATTTTGACGCTAATGTTAAAAAATCTGATGCAGATATAAATGTGTTTGGCAAAGCTATTGAAAGGGATAGTAGTTTTTGGCAGGAGAACCGTAAAATTCGTTTTTCCTCACGCGATGAAGCTACAAAACAGAAGGTAGACAGTCTTATAAAAGCTGGCGATGTGGAGCGTAAGATAGAGGTTAAAAAAGCCATGGCCTCTGGCTCCTACCCCGTTGGGTTTTGGGATCTGGACCTGAGCAAGATCTTCAAGTTTAATAACTACGAAGGCATTAGACTTGGATTTGGAGGCAGAACCAATGACCGGGTCTCAGAAAAATTCAATATAAATGGATATACCACTTATGGTTTTAAAGATGAAGTGGTTAAATATGGAATTGGGACACAGATCTATCTAAATAAAAAGAACGGCACCAACCTTAACTTTAATTTTTCCAGGGACATTCAGGAAGTTGCTTCCTTTGGTTATTTAAAAGGTCAAAATACATTCTCGATACTGGAACCTAGATTTGTAAACATTAATTTCTTTTATAATTATCGCCGGTATTCTGTAGGGCTGGAGCATAGGATCACTCCTAAATTTGATACCCAGTTAAGACTTTCCAGAGAAGATATCTGGCAAATCAGGGATTACACTTACCTTGAAGACGCCCAGCAATTTCAAGAATATGACCTTACCAGCGCCAGTTTTTCTTTTCTATGGAGACCATTTTCCAGATTCCTGAATACCCCCGATGGAAATATTATTCTTGAAAAGGATTTTCCTCAGTTCACAGGACAATTAGAACAATCATTTTCAGCTTTCGGCGGGGATTTCAACTTTACCCGAATTGGTTTAAAGGCTGAGCACGAAATTAAAAGACTTGACAACTCCAGAACCGAATTTATTCTCGAAGGAAATTATGCATTTGGAGATATTCCTTTAACACATGCATTTCATTCCTACCCCAACAACCCTAACAGGGAGAGTATTTTTAGAAGATTTTCCATTGCAGGTAGAAATAGCTTTGAAACCATGTATTTCAACGAATTTTACAGTACCAGTCAGGCCATGCTTCACGTGCGCCATCAATTAAGACCTTTCCATATCTCCAAAAGCTTTCAGCCAGAACTTGTTTTTATTTCAAGGCATGCCATTGGAGATTTTGAAGATCCAGAAAAACATCAAAATGTTAGTTTCAATACCTTAGAGCATGGATATTCTGAAGCAGGTATAGAGTTAAATAAACTCCTGGGAGGTTTCGGCCTAAGTACGGCTTATAGATATGGAGCCTATCACCTACCAACCTTTAAGCAAAACTTCTCGTTTAAATTTACACTTCAGCTTCAACTTTAATAATTGCAATTATTAATCGTTTAATACCAAACTAATTAACAAAGCTTTTTCTACCTTTGCGCCGCTAAAATGAAGCCATGCAGAAGATCTTTAGCTTTGGATTCTGGAACTCCATCGCCAGCCTTATTTTAAGAAACAGGATTGTAATAATTCTACTAATTACCATCGCAACCTTTCTGCTTTCTACCCAATGGAAAAACATGCGTTTTTCTTTTACCGAGGCAAACCTGATGCCCGATGATCATGAAGTAAATATTGCTTACAATGACTTTCTGGATAGATTTGGTGAAGAAGGAAATTTAATTTTGCTAGGAGTTCAGGATTCTGCTCTTTTTACTCCTGAAAAATTTAAGGCATGGAATGAGCTCACCTCGAAGCTTACCACGTATCCTGAGGTTGATCATATAATTTCCCCGGCAAGCCTTCAGGAACTTAAAAAATTTGAAAATCCGAAAAGGTTTGAAATGGTCCCGGTTTTAGAGAGTGATTCGCCGGATAGTCTTGAACTTGCTAATTTCGAAAATAAGCTTTTTACTGAACTACCATTTTATGAGAATCTGGTTTATAGTTCTCATTCTAACACCATTCAGTCTGCACTTTACCTGAATAAAGAACTGGTAAATACCAAAGCCAGAAAGATATTTGTCCTTGAAGAACTGGAACCAATTATCCAGGAATTTGAAAAGAAACATAATATTGATGTACGGGTATCAGGAATGCCCTATATAAGGACGCTGAATGCCCAAAATATTGTTGATGAAATCGGGCTTTTTATACTTGCGGCTTTAATAGTAACCTCTCTAATTTTCTTTTTCTTTTTTAGATCTATCAGGGCTACCATTATTTCAATGTTTACGGTTTGTATTGGTGTGATGTGGGCATTCGGGGTTATCGGACTTTTACATTACGAAATCACGATCTTAACAGCGCTGATCCCTCCTTTAATTATTGTGATTGGGATCCCTAACTGTATTTTCCTGATAAACAAATATCAGCAGGAAATAAAAAAACACGGAAATCAGGCAAAGTCATTACAACGTGTGATCACCAAGGTTGGAAATGCCACGTTAATGACCAATGTTACCACCGCTTCCGGTTTCGCTACTTTTATTCTAACCGATAGCCAGTTACTTCGTGAGTTTGGAGTCGTGGCTTCCATTAATATTCTCGCAATATTTATTTTAAGTTTATTGATAATTCCTGTTATCTACAGCTATCTCAAACCTCCAAAAGATAGACATCTAAAACACCTTACCAAGAGATGGATAGGTGGTTTTGTAAACTGGATGGAAAATATGGTTCGACATCACAGGATCGCAATCTACATTTCCTCTGTACTTCTTCTTGTTCTAAGCATTATAGGAATTTACACCATAAAAATTTCAGGAAGTATTCTTGAAGATATGCCTCAGAACACCCAGTTCTTCAAGGACGTTAAATTCTTTGAAAGGGAATTTGACGGGGTAATGCCGCTGGAAATTCTAGTAGACACCAAGCGACCTAAAGGGGTCTTAAAGCTTTCTACTCTAAAAAGAATGGAAGAGCTTGAAAATTTTATTCAGGAGATCCCTGAACTTTCCAAGCCTCTTTCTGTAAATCGTTTGGTAAAATATTCTAAGCAGGCGTATTATAACGGAAATCCCAAATATTATCAGTTACCCTCTTCGCAGGAACGCAATTTTATTATGCCTTATGCGAAAAGTCTATCTTCCAACGAAGGAATTATGCAATCTTACATAGATTCCACAGGTCAATATGCCAGGATCACCACTTTTATGAAAGATGTGGGTACCGAGAAAATGGAAGAGATTGAAAATGATCTTTTACCTCAGATCAAAAAAATATTCCCGGAAGAAAGATATAATGTTTCCATAACCGGGAAAGCTCTTCTTTTTCAAAAAGGAACCAATTACCTCGTAAAAAATCTTATTATCTCTTTAGGTCTTGCAATTCTTTTAATTGCGTTACTAATGGCTTGGATGTTCAGAAGTTTTAGAATGATCTTAATTTCGCTGGTGCCAAACTTATTGCCCTTACTGGTAACTGCAGGAGTCATGGGATTCCTTGGGGTCCCCATTAAACCCTCAACAATTTTGGTTTTTAGTATCGCCTTTGGAATTTCGGTAGATGACACCATCCATTTCCTGGCTAAATACAGGCAGGAGCTTAAAGCAAATAACTGGAAAATAAAACGCTCGGTTTATGCAGCTTTAAGAGAAACGGGAGTAAGTATGTTCTATACCTCTATAGTTCTGTTTTTTGGATTCTCTGTATTTATGATCAGTAGTTTTGGCGGAACCGTAGCTTTAGGAGGTCTTGTTTCAGCAACCTTATTATTTGCGATGCTTGCCAACCTGCTACTCTTACCTTCTTTACTGCTGTCTCTTGAAAGAAGCATCGCCAATAAAGAAGTATTAAAAGAGCCGGCGATGAAGATCATCGAAACAGAAGAGGACGAGAAAAATTATACATCTGAAGAACTAAAGAATTAAAAATTTTAATAAAATAGCCTGCTTGCTAAGCTTCAGGCGAAAAACTATCTTTGTTTTTTCTAAATTTCAACTAAATGATACAAGCAAAAATCGCTGAAATACTGGAAAGCGATCAGTTTTTACAGGAACACCATATTAAAGGTTGGGTACGCTCTTTTAGAAGTAATAGGTTTATTGCCCTTAATGATGGTTCAACTATAAAAAACCTTCAGTGTGTTATCGATTTTGAAAATACCAGTGAGGATCTCATCAAAAGAATCAACGTAGGTGCTGCAATTTCAGTAAAAGGTACTTTGAAAGAGAGTCAGGGAAGCGGACAGCGAGTAGAAATTGAGGTAACCGAACTTCAGATTCTTGGAGATGCAAATCCTGAAGAGGTAAAACTCACTATTCTTTCACCTAAGAAGCATAGTCTGGAAAAACTTCGGGAACAAGCTCATTTAAGAGTGCGCACCAATACTTTTGGGGCGGTTATGAGAGTAAGAAGTAAACTGTCTTTCGCCGTGCATAAATATTTTCAGGAAAAGAACTTCTATTACGTTAATACTCCTATTATTACAGGTAGTGATGCTGAGGGAGCCGGAGAAATGTTCAGAGTTTCTGCATTAGACATGAAAAATCCTCCAAAGAACGAAGATGGAAGCATCAATTACAAAGAAGATTTCTTTGGGAAAGAGACCAATCTTACAGTTTCCGGGCAATTAGAAGCCGAAACTTTTGCGCTTGGACTTGGCCAGGTATATACCTTTGGACCAACATTTAGAGCTGAAAACTCGAACACTTCACGCCATCTTGCTGAATTCTGGATGATCGAGCCTGAAGTTGCTTTTTGTGACCTGGATCAGAATATGGATCTTGCTGAAGATTTCATAAAATATGTTCTTAGGTATGTTATAGAAAACTGTAAAGAAGATCTTGAATTTCTTGCCGAAAGACAGGAGAATGAGGATAAGCTAAAGCCGAAAGTTGAACGTAGCGACATGAATCTTCTTGAGAAGTTGAACTTTGTGCTAGATAATAACTTTAAAAGAGTTAGCTATACCGAGGCTATTGAAATTCTTAAGAACTCTAAGCCTAATAAAAAGAAGAAATTCAATTATGTTATTGAAGAGTGGGGAGCCGATCTGCAAAGTGAGCATGAGCGATTCCTGGTAGAAAAGCATTTTAAATCTCCTGTGATCCTTTTTGACTATCCGGCAGATATCAAAGCCTTCTATATGAGAATGAATGAAGATGGGAAGACTGTTAGAGCGATGGACATCCTTTTCCCTGGGATTGGAGAAATTGTTGGGGGAAGCCAGCGTGAAGAGCGTTTAGAAGTACTTAAAGAAAAAATGGCGAAACTGGATATTCCAGAAGAAGAGCTTTGGTGGTACCTTGATACCCGTAAATTCGGAACCTGTGTACATAGCGGCTTTGGGCTAGGATTTGAAAGACTTGTTCAATTCACCACCGGAATGGGAAATATTAGAGATGTAATACCATTTCCGCGTACTCCGCAAAACGCAGAATTTTAATCATTTGAAAGTTTTAGAATCGCATATAGTTCCTGCAATCTCTGAAGAAATTAGATTGCAGGAATATGCGGTTTCTATCTTCACTTCCATACAAACCAGAAGCGGCATTAAGAAGGCTATTAAGAAGGGATTGATCCTTCTTAATGGTAAAAAAGCACAAACCGGTGACTGGATTAAAACAGGACAGAAAATTGAAGTTTTAAAACCTTCTGTTGAAAGTAAAAAAATATTCAAGCTCAATTTTAATGTTCTTTTTGAGGATGAACACATCGCTGTTGTTCATAAACCCCCGGGATTTCCTACCAGCGGAAATTATTTCAAAACCATTGAAAACGCGTTACCTCATAATTTAGAAAAAAGCGAGGCGCTGGATGCTTTAGCCTACCCATTACCAGCGCATAGATTAGACAACCCTACTTCAGGCATTCTACTTTGTGCCAAAACAGGGAATTCACTTATTCTACTTCAGGAAGCTTTTGCGCAAAAAAACATTCAGAAGATCTATTTCGCAATAGTTCACGGTGAGATAGAAAATATATTGGAAATCAATCTGCCCATTGAGGGAAAAACTTCAAAAACTACTCTTAAACCAGTAGAATCTTACCTCATAATGGATGAAAAATATACGTTAGTGGAGTTAGTTCCGTTAACTGGTAGAACACATCAATTAAGAATTCATTTGAGTAATAATAAAACTCCCATTGTAGGTGATGCTATTTACGGGAAGGAAGAGAAAGGTTTATTTGTTGGCAGAAATCTATATCTTTTTGCAGGCAAAATTTCGTTTGCACATCCCGTTACCAAGGAGCAGATGAACTTTCAACTTGAACTCCCTAAAAAATTCAGAAACCTAGGCTATTACAGGGCGCATTAACAAAATTTTACCACAACATAAGGCGTGCCAAAGTCGAGTTGGTTTGTATTTTCCTTATTTTTGTTAGACAAGCAAGAATTTATGCTAAAGCAACAATTAAATTTTAAATTATCACAAAAACTATCGCCACAGCAGATACAGTTGATGAAACTCATTCAATTGCCAACACAGGCATTTGAGCAGAGAATTAAAGAAGAGCTGGAAGAAAACCCTGCATTGGAAGATGGTAAGGAGGAACGGATTGATGAATATGACGACTTGGGTAATGAGAATTCTGAAGACGATTACGATAATGAAACTATAGAGACTGAGATTGATGTTGATGAGTATCTTAGTGATGATGAAATTCCTAACTACAGGCTGCAGGCGAATAACTATAGTCCTGATGACGATGATAAACAAGTACCATATGCAGCAGGAACTTCATTTACACAGCATTTAAAAACACAGCTTAGCACTTTTAGATTTGGAGATACCGAACATGAAATTGCTGAATTCCTGGTAGGAAGTGTAGACGAAAGTGGATATATTAGAAGAAGTGTCCAGGATATTGTGGATGATCTTGCCTTTACTCAAAATATTTACACCGATGAAGAAACCGTTGAAAAAGTACTTAAAAAAGTACAAAAACTAGATCCTGCCGGTGTTGGTGCAAGAAGCCTGGAAGAATGCCTTTTGATACAGCTACATAGAAAGGAATCTACAAAACAGGTGGAACTCGCTATAGATATTATGGAAAGGTCCTTTGACCATTTCAGTAAAAAACATTACACCAAACTTTTAAGCCGGCACGATATTTCTGAAGACGAACTTCGGGATGCGATTGAAGTTATTGAGCACCTCAATCCAAAGCCAGGTGGAGCCTATTCAGGAAATACAAGAATGGTGGAGCATGTTATCCCAGATTTTACCATTAAGATTGAAGACGGAGAATTACAGTTAACGCTCAATGGTAGAAACGCTCCCGAAATGCATATTTCCAGGGATTATAATAATATGCTAAAGGGTTATAAAGAATCCAAGGAAAAGACAAAAGCGCAAAAGGATGCGGTGATGTTCATCAAACAAAAGCTTGATGCCGCAAAATGGTTTATCGAGGCAATTAAGCAACGCCAGCAAACTTTAATGGTGACGATGAGCTCTATAATGAATTATCAAAAAGAATACTTCCTAACCGGCGATGAGCGTAATCTGCGCCCCATGATCTTAAAGGATATTGCCGACGAAATAGAAATGGACGTTTCTACCGTTTCCAGAGTGGCTAATTCTAAATATGTTGATACTCCCTACGGTACGAAATTGATCAAAGAATTCTTTTCAGAATCAATGACCAACGATCAGGGTGAGGAAGTTTCTACCAGGGAAATTAAAAAGATCCTTGAAATGTCTATTGATGAGGAAAACAAACGCAAACCTTTGACCGACGAGAAACTCGCAAAGGTTTTAAAAGATAAAGGTTATCCAATTGCAAGAAGAACAGTAGCAAAATACAGGGAACAGTTAGATATCCCTGTTGCAAGATTGCGTAAAGAAATTTAATGAAAGTAGTACTTAAGCTGGCATCTTATCTCTTTCACCCGCTCTGGATGCCATTTCTGGGAAGTTTATTCTATTTCCTTTTCATTCCAAGATATTTCCCTGCCGAGATCGTAAAAGCGAAGCTAATGGCGATTGCCATTATTACCATCTTTATACCTGTGGTGTTTTATTTTCTTTTAAAGAATCTTGGGAAAGCCAAGAACATTTTTCTGGAAAGTGTAAATGAGCGCAGGTGGCCTTTATTCTTCTTTGTACTCTTAAGCTTTATGGTACTTCACCAGATACTTAACATTTATAATTATCCCGGTCTCTTTTATTACTTCGTTGGGATAATGATCTCTGCAGCACTAAGCTATTCACTAACCTGGTTAAATTTAAAGACGAGTCTTCATATGGTTGGAATCTCTGGCCTATTGATGTTTATAGTAGGATTCTGCATTTACTTTCACCTCTATTTTATATACACCATTAGTTTTTTAATGATCGCTACGGGCCTTACAGCTTCTTCAAGGCTCTATAATAAAGCACATACCTCAGGAGAACTTTTTCTGGGATTTGTCATTGGCGTTATCCCACAACTAATAGTTTTTAATTTATGGCTTAGAGAATATAGAATGTCAGACCTATTTTAAGGGTGGACAGATCAATTTTTTCCCCATCTACCACTGCATCTTTAAAGAATGGGTTTAGCGCGTAATAGAATTGAAAGTTGAATGTGTTATATCCAAAGGTAAAAGTAGCCCCCATACGAAACCTATTTAACTCAGAAAGATTATTAACGATAATCTCATTATCTGGATCTACATATCTGCTTCTAAAATTGTACATATACCCCAATCGCACGCCAGAATAAATTCTCCAGAACTTATACGTTTGAGGGGTTGAGGTACGCCATCTAAATTCAATTGGCGCTTCTATTAACTGAGTGGTAAATCTATTTCGGCTATAATCATCTTCATCAGCAAGATTTCTAAAATTGGTAGATCCATCTTCATTTTTACCAATAAATAAGTTTTGCCCATAAGTATTAATAGACCATCCTAGTCCTACTCCAAGGGCAATATTTCTTCGTTCATTCAATGGGAGGTCTCTAATAAATCCAAAATTAACTCCTCCGGAAAAACTTTCCTGTGATATGGTAGATGGCCTGTCGGTCACCAGATTGAAGTGAAACCCGGCATAAAATTGATCTTCCCTATACAAGCTATCTATAGAAAAAGGAACTGAATCTGGTATCTTAGTTTGTTCTTCTTCCTGTGCATTTCCTATAAAAGAAAGAATAAAAATAAAGAATATTGAAATTCTAGTAATGTTCATTGGCCGTATGTATCTAAAGTTTAAATATAAAAAAACATCCTGTCTGGATTACCCAAACAGGATGCTTTATATAATTAAATAGAAAAGATTATTCTACATTTTGCTGAGCATCACCAACTACAGTAGTGTAGTTGATCTTTAATGCCTCGGCTTTTCTCAATTCTTGTTTAATATCTGAAACAAGACCCATATTTGTCTTTTCATCCACTTTAAGAGCAGTGGTTAAGTAAGGAATTAATTCCTCTCTTTTAGACTCTCTTTCAGAATAGATAAACTGCTGTACTTCTTCTACACTTGCAAATTTATCATTTAACTGAATTCGGGCTTCTGTTCCATATTTAGCCTGGTATCTTTGGCTTGGTTTACCAGCATAGATATACATGATCAAATCTTTCTTATCAAGCTTCTCAACCTGATCTGCAAACGGTAACTTGTTTTCTATCATCAAAGTATTTTGACGCATTACAGTTGCAACCATAAAGAAAAATAAGAGCATAAAAACGATATCAGGTAAAGATGCCGTATTTACCGCAGGCAAATCTCCAGACTTCTTCTTTTTAAATTTAGACATAATTAAAGTCGTTTTCGTTTGTTAAAAGCTCTAGCTTCTTGGTTCGGCTTCAGATAATTTCTGAGGAATCATATCCTGAACTATATCGATCTTCTCTTTAAGGGCATCTTTATCACCATTAAATCCTGGATCGTTATAATTCTTTTCCATCTCTACGAAAGTCATACCATACATTCTCTGAGCTTCACGATCTCTTAGCTGATTATAGGCAGCTACAAGTTCGTTTTGAACAGCGATATAAGTACCGTATTCCGTTCCTCTGTTGTTCATCAATGAAATAATAGCTTTTTGAGGATTCACAGATGATGAAGGATCTTTGGCTCCACGACAAAAGCTACACGCTTCGTCACCAGTACCCGCACCGTTGTCTAAGAACTCAACAGCCGCTTCCTGAAGTTCAGAAAGTTCCATCTCCTCTTCTTCTACCAGTAGTTGGTTATTACTATTAACCTCTACTGTGAAGATGTTACGTTGTTTAATAACCGGAGGCTCAACGTCTTCAGGTTGCCATGGCGGTAACTTCCTGCTTATTCCGCTATCTGTTTCAATGGTAGTAGTTACCAGGAAAAAGATAAGAAGTAAGAAGGCGATGTCTGCCATAGACCCAGCGTTAACTTCCGGTGCTGATCTCTTTGCCATATTATTTAGCCAGTTTTTTAATTCCAGAGAATACCATCGCTGCAATAGCTATTCCGGCCAGGATATAGAAGGTAATTAAACCTGCACCAACCCAATGATCACCAGATGCTGAAAGCATAGTACCATCCTTAAGCTCCGTTGCTGTACCGTCACTTAAAACATAAGCAACAACTACGATCACTAAAAATGATCCTACAGCAATAATTGTGTTCTTAATATTACCTCTGAATAAACCTACGATCACAAATATTCCGACTAACAGAATAACTACTGCCAGAACCAGATAAGCAATCCACATGTAAGGGTCTAAATGACTACCCTGAAGGTCTGCCGAGGCTTTAATGGCATCGTCACCGGTAGCGATAATCCTTCCAAGAAAGATCATCCCTATCACACCAATAACAAGTGCCAGATATTTTAATATTTTATGTAAGCTCATAATTTACTTTGTCTTAGATTCTTTTTTTATTCTTGTAAGCTACTAACATATCGATAAGAATGATAGACGCGTCTTCCATATCGTTTACGATACTGTCTATCTTAGCGATGATATAGTTGTAGAAAATCTGAAGAATAATCGCAACGATCAAACCAAATACGGTAGTAAGAAGTGCTACTTTAATACCTCCTGCTACAAGTGATGGTTGCATATCTCCAGCTGCTTCAATACGGTCAAAAGCCTGAATCATCCCGATTACAGTACCCATGAAACCAAGCATAGGAGCTAGTGCGATAAATAAAGAAACCCAGGACACATTCTTTTCAAGTTGTCCCATTTGAACACCTCCGTAAGCAACAACCGCTTTTTCAGCAGCTTCGATACTTTCGTCAGCCCTGTCAAGACCTTGATAATAGATAGAAGCAACAGGTCCTTTTGTATTTCTACAAACCTCTTTAGCCGCTTCGATACCACCACTATTAAGAGCATCCTCAACATCCTGAGCAAGCTTTTTAGTGTTAGTTGTTGAAAGGTTTAAAAAGATAATTCTCTCAATGGCAATAGCCAGACCAAGAATTAAACACAATAGAACGATCCCCATAAAGGCGGGACCACCTTCGATGAAACGTTTTTTAAGTTCCTGGTGAAAACCAAGTTCCTCTCCTTCCAAATCATCACCGGCCATTGCTTCTTCGTCATCTTGTACAAAGGTCACAATCGTTCCTGGCAAAATATTCGCGCTGTTAGCCGCCTTTAGATTGTAGGCCCCAAGAACCGTAATCGCGGCGATTACCAAAATAGAAAATAATCTTTTCATTACTGTTTGTCTTAATTTAATTAGTTAAAGGGTTAAAGATATAAATTATTTTTAATAAAACACTTAGCAGAGAGGAAGGGATTCGAACCCTCGATACGCTTGTGACGTATACACACTTTCCAGGCGTGCGCCTTCGACCACTCGGCCACCTCTCTGTTTAATTGTTTCGGGGCGGCAAATAACAAAAAAAAACCGTCCCCATCAAGTAACATAGCGTTAATTTTAAGACATTTCGCCTCTTAACGATGTTTCATAGATTGTTTTGAACACTTTAGGGGACAAATCTTTTCCTAATAAATACATTAATTTAGAGACAGCTGCCTCTGTGGTAATGTCTTTTCCAGAGACCACTCCTATCTTTTTTAGCCCCACACTAGTTTCGTATTGCCCCATTGTAACACTACCCCCAATACACTGGGTTACATTCACTACGCTCAGTCCATTGCTAATTTTTTCTTTAAGAATATTTAGGAACCATGGATCGTTTGGAGCATTCCCGCTACCAAAAGTTTCCAGTACCACTCCTTTTAAATTTGGCTTGGACAGGATATGTTCTACTGTAGTTTCAGTAATACCGGGAAACATTTTTAAAACCAGTACATCAGTATTAAATCCCGCATGTAATTTAGTCTTTTGTTTTCTATTTGGTTTCCACAGGGATTTATAATTTACTGAAAGATATACACCAGATTCTGCCAGCGCAGGATGATTCATCGAGGAAAATGCCTGAAAATGTTCTGCATTGATCTTCGTGGTTCTGTTCGCCCGGTACAATTTATACTCAAAGTACAAACCAACTTCAGAAATTACCGGCTTCCCATTTTTTTGCAAACCGGCAATCTGGATACTGGTTATCAAATTTTCTTTTGCATCTGTACGAAGATCACCTATGGGCAACTGTGATCCCGTAAATATGATTGGCTTTGTAAGATTTTCAAACATAAAACTTAAGGCAGATGCGGTATAAGACATGGTATCACTTCCATGAAGTACTACAAAACCGTCATATTGATGATAATGATCATCGATTGTTTTAGCGATAATCTCCCAATAAGCCGGATTCATATTAGATGAATCTATGGGATCTTCAAAACTTAAAGTTTCAATATCGTGCTCCAGGATCTTTAACTCGGGGATATTCTGTAAAAGCTCATCAAAATTGAAAGCCTTCAGTGCACCAGAATCATAATCTTTGATCATACCAATGGTTCCACCGGTATAAATTAATAATATCCTGGACTTATTATTCATTTAGAGACATTTTATTGATCACTGGATTTGCGTACATCAATAAATAGCTATTCAGAGCAAGCGGGTTTTTCACATCCACCCTCCTGCTAATACGTCTATCAAATTGCCTCTTTTCCTTTTCAGTATATTCACTGGTGAACCTTTCTTCATTCTTCAGCAGATCATAAGCGATATAGTTAGAAGGCCATAATTTGTAATTTCGGTAAATAGCCTGATCTATTAAAGTGGCAACTTCTTTTAACTGATCGTTAATGGAAAGTTCTTTTTTCCTGATTTCAGCAAAATCTTCTTCGGTTAGCACAGGCCCCGCATTTATCTGGATGCGACCTTTTTGTCCCATCGCTCCCTGCATAATGCTATTAAAGTCCTCATTGGCGCTTTTCTTATAGTCTTCTTTCATACGTTTTGCCAAAACCTCTGGCATTTTCAACATATCTGTGGGATCAAACTCGTAAGACATGGCAACTGGAACAATCTTAAGTTTTGCGAAATAATCCAGAACATCCAGATCGCCTTTGGCCATTCCTACCATCTTAAGAACTCCCTGCTGGGTAAAATCGTTCCCATCTTTAGTTCTTCCTTCACGCTGTGCCATCCAAACGGAGCGGTCTTCTGAAAAAAGCAGGTGTTTTATATATTCTGAAAGCTTTAGTGAACTCTTCAGCATTTCCCTTGGACTCTGATTACGCAGTACCAGAAAATTCCGGTTAAGCTTTGACAATGCCATTAAGAAAGGCTTTTGCACCAGGTTATCCCCAATAGCTGAAGCCGTCATGATAAGGTCATGATCGTGTAAAGTGTAATTTATAAGACAGGTGTCGAGAATAATATCCCTGTGATTTGAGATATAGAAGTAAGATTCAGAAGTGTCTAAATTATCAAAGCCAGCATCGGTCAATCCCTCACTGGTTTTTTCCAGCACCTTTTCAACACTTAGGTAAATTACCTTGCTTTGAAAATCTGCGATGGAATGACATTCATTTAAAACAGCCCGAATATCTTCAGACCTAAGATCTGGAAATGTAAACTGAAGCAATGCTTTTACCATTGGATGTTTCATAAACTCCTGCAAAGCAGGATTTACTTCATCATCCTTAAAAAATCTTATATCGTCAAAATTTTGCACCTATCTCTAAAATTATTTCAACAAATGAACAAAATTTCTGTTTAACAGCTCTAAATTCCGAAAACTTCCTTTGAGTTTTTTGTGGTTACCTCAGCAACTTTTTCCAAAGGCAAATTATAAAGTTCGGCTAACTTTTCAGCCACCTTCAATATATAAACAGGATTATTTCTCTTGCCCCGGTATGGTTTTGGTGCCAGATAAGGCGAATCTGTCTCCAAAACAATCTCCTCCAGAGGAATTTCACTAATAAATTTATCTATACCTCCATTTTTAAAGGTGACAACACCTCCAATTCCCAATTTCATATTATAAGAAAGCGCTTTTAAAGCCTGTTCATGAGTTCCTGTAAAACAATGAAAAACACCAAACAACTTATCATCCTTCTCTTCTTCAAGAACTTCAAATATCTCCTCAAAAGCTTCACGACAATGAATCACAATAGGTAAGTTGCGATCTTTGGCAAACTGAATTTGCTTTCTAAAAGCCTGTTGCTGGATTCCCAGTGTTGATTTATCCCAGTATAGATCGATCCCAATTTCCCCTACAGCATAAAATTTTCGTTTATCCAGCTCTGCCTCTACATGTTTCAGTTCTTCTTCAAAATTTTCTTTTACATGGGTAGGATGAAGCCCCATCATTAAAAAAATATGATCTGGAAATTCATTTTCCAGATCATACATGCTTTGAGTAGTTTCAGAATCTATCGCGGGAATAAAAAATCTCTTTACATTATTGTTAATCGCATCCTGAATAACTTCCCTTCTTTCGCCATCGAAAGAATCACTATATAAATGGGTATGGGTATCTGTAATTATCATAGCCGCAAAAATAATAGAAGAATGCGGAATGCTAAAAATAGAAGTCGTTAAATAACAATAAGTATACTCCCGGAAAGTTTTCCGGTATGTTTCAATAATAGTAAAAGCTTTATTAGCTTTTCGTAGCCGTAATGCTTCCTCCACTAATAGAGGTGGCATAAACTTCCAGATCCCGAGTATTCCCGGCAGAATTCTGGGGGCCGCGAATTACATCCCCATCGTCCTCATATCTTGCAAAATGCAACTGACATTCAATAAATCCTCCTTCTTCCACCCATACCAGTGCTCCGCCCTGATGCGGACATACGGCTTCAGTAGCAACAAAATCTGCTGAAGTATTTCCCTCTCCAATACGAAAGAAAAGCACTCCATTGCTGGTTACCTGGTCTCCTACATTGGCAAGATTTGATAAGTTGACCGAAACTGTCTCCCCATTATTTCCTCCACCATTTCCCGGAGGAGGTGTCGTGGTCCCTCCTCCATCATCACCAGAACTACAAGCTGACAAAGCACAGGCTCCAGAACAGGCTAACAAAACTCCTTTTACTAAAAACTCACCTCTTTTCATAATATGATATTTAATTACTCTCCTTTTTCGATCCAAGATTAAAATTCCTTGATATCATAAACCCAAACCTAACGCCACCGTCAGACCAACTTTTTGTTGTATTTGGAATAAAATTGTTTGCTGTGATATATTGTGAATTCTGGAAGTTGAGAGCGAATACATGACCTCCCGTTTCAATTTCCACACCTACCCCAAAAGGATTGGAATAATCTGTTTGAAGGTCGTCTGGCCTGCTCAAACCATTTACAAAAGTATAATCTGTAATTATTGATATTCGTTTAAAAATCTTAAACCTTCCTCCAATTCCCAGAGCAAAAAGATTATCTGCATCCTCAAAATCCTGAATTTGCGCCTCTGGCCTGAATAAAAATCCAGGGTTTACCATTACAGATACACCGGGACTAAATTTTCTGGCTATAATGGCCTGAAAAAAATGGGAGATCCTATCACCCTCACTATCAAATTCATTATTAGAAAATGGTTTTCTGGTGATCCAGCTACTTTGCTCAAACAAGGTTACAGAAACTGGCATATTTTCATCCTGCCATAACAGCCTGTATTTTATTAAAGCACTGTAAGCCTCATTAAATTTACTTCTTCCTATTCCTACGGTTAAGGCATCGGTAATACCGTAATCAAAACCAAGATAAAGATCACTGGCCACATCCAGCCCGTATAAGGTATTAGAACCTCCAAACTCGCCGCCAATGTCACCAAATCTATGTCCAACCCAGAAAGCCAGATCATGTGCTTTTTGTGTTTCATTGGTCTGTAGTAGCACCAGTCTTGGGCTCTTAAAAGTTGCAATGGTTCTAAATTCCTTAGTTTCTGAAATATTGTCCATTATACTATCTACATCCTGAGCATACATTCCAGAACAGATTATCGTAATCGCAAACAGTAAAAATCTTTTCATTCCTTTATAATTTTATATTCCATATCAATATTTACCTTGATCACTTCGGCTATATTTTCCCATAACAACTTCGGGATCTTAATGTTATGATCATTGCAAGAAACTTCAAATTCAGACTTTAGTGTAATAGTTTCCTTATCTCTAGAAATTCTCACCCTCACCGGGATTTCACGTTCCCTGGGTATTCCATGAATATTTAAAGTGCCGGCAAGAATTAAATTTTGAACTTTTGTATGATTAAGGTCTATCATCTCCATCAAACCGCCTTTAAAACTGGCATCTGGATATTCTTCACTTTCCATATAATTCTCATTAAAATGCTCTTGCATTAAACCTTTTTCAAATTCAAAGCTTCGGATCTTAACTTTAAAGGAGATGGAACCGTTTTTAGCATTGAAAACAGAAACTCCAGATTTTGAAATTGCTTCGATATCTTCTACTGGCGCCGAAGAATAAAATTTTATGCTGGCATTGGTAGTTTGGTAAAATGAGGACTGAGCACTGATAGATAAAGGAAATAAAATTCCAAGTATGAAAAAAGAAACTGAAAGTATTAGAGCACGCATCATCATACTTACGAAAAATAAAGGGATATAGTTTTAACCTATACCCTAATAAATTTATGTAATATTATTTGAAATATGAAAATTACTTGCTGTAACTGTCGAGGTGAATTTTTTTTAACCGTTTTGGTTTATATACTCAGCAAGGTATTTCGCGTCTTTTTTAATTCCGCCCAAAGTCGCCGAACCTCTGGTATGTAGCCAGGGAAGGCCTATGAAGTAGAGTCCGTCAATATTACTAACTCCTCTATAATGATTTGGATAGCCATTCTTTGCCAGTTCCAGCCCCTCAATCCAGCTAAAATTTGGACGATAGCCTGTAGCCCAGATAATATTTCTGATATCAGATATTTTCCTATTCTCCGTAAAAATTAGTTCTCCTTCTGCATTTTTAGTTTTACCAACAGCTTCTACGTTTTCCCGTGCCAGAATTTCTTTTACAGGGGTTCCAATCACAGGCTGTCTTGATTTGGAAATCTTTTTTCCGAGCCAGGTATCGCGGCTAAAACTCAAAAATCCTGATTTTGTAAACCACCACCACAATGTTTTTCCCAGAATTTCCTGGGGGAGCACTTTTACCTCTGTAGTTCCTGAAAAATAAACCTCCCGGTCTCCATCAGAAACTTCATCAAGGATCTGAAACCCACTATCTCCTGCTCCAACTACCATGGCTTTACCTTCCTGAAGCTGATACGGGTTTTTATAATAATTACTATGGATCTGAAAAATATCCTGATCTATCTTTTTTGAAAATGGCGGGGTATAAGGAATATGAAATGGGCCCGTAGCGACTACCACCTCCTTAGCTCTCAACTCTCCCCGGGATGTCTTCAGTAAGAAATGATCGTCATGATGGGAAATTTTCTCAACCATCATATTTAACTCAATAGGAATTTGAAATTCTTCCACATAATCCTGAAAATAGTCAGCAACTTCAGTCTTACCTGGATAATGGCCTTTTTCAGCCGGAAATTCCATTCCCGGCATATTATTAAATTCAGAAGGGGTAAATAAAGTAAGTGAATCCCAGCGATTAAGCCACGAAGCACCAATTTCTGACTCTTTATCTACCACAAGAAAATCTTTTCCCTGTTCCTTAAGGTAGTAAGCCATAGCCAGACCAGCCTGTGCAGCTCCAACAACAATAAAATCCAGCATTCCTTTATTTTTTTGCGAAAGTATGATTATTTAAAGGTTTCTGAAAATGAGCCTCTTCCTAAAAAATGATCTCTTTATAGCTCCAAAACTGATATAGAAAAAGGATAAGAAAAGCGAACGTCACGATAAATTCCATAAAACTGGAAGCCAGTAAACCCAAAAAAGATCCGAATGCCGCTTTCCCTGCAGTTCGGGAATTGCTTTTATTTAAAATTTCTCCAATAAAAGCGCCTATAAAAGGACAAATTAAGATCGCGAAAGGAAATGGGGCAAAGATACCTATGATCAAACCTATGGTAGCGCCTATCATTCCTTTTCTGCTTCCGCCAAATTTTTTAGTCCCCATTGCTGGGATTATCAGGTTCAGGATATAGAAAAGAATAGCGACGGCGAGGGTGATGCCTAAAAACCAATAATTCATTCCAACGCCCGGGATAAGATAAAATATCAATAAGCCTATCCAGCTTAGCGGTACTCCGGGTAAAACAGGAAGAAAACTACCTAATACACCAAGCAGCATGAATACTCCTGCCACTACTAATAAAATCATATCCATTCTATATTTTTAAGAAAACGAAGATAATCAACTTAAATTCAATTTTTAACTAAAATATTAGTTTAAACTAAAAACTTAGTTTATATTAGCAGAAACAAATTCATCTAATATGAAACAATTAACGAAAGCCGAAGAAGAGATCATGCAAATTCTTTGGGAATTGAAAGAGGCTAATGTTGCCAGCGTTATAAAAAAAATGCCAGAACCAAAACCGGCTTATAATACGGTTTCAACTATCGTTAGAATTTTAGAGAATAAAGAATTTGTTGATCATAGACAGGAAGGCAAAGGCTATATCTACTTCCCTATTGTAAAGAAAGAGACCTACAGCAATCAGAGTATGAACCAGTTAATGAATAACTATTTTAATGGTTCATTTAAAAGTATGGTTTCATTTTTTATGAAAAAGAACGATATGAGCTCCAAGGATCTTGAAGCCATATTAAATGAAATTGACAAAAAGGACTCGTAATGGCACACTATATTATACAGATCATATTTTTCCAGCTATTTTTCTTACTGGTTTACGAGATATTTCTGAAGAAAGAAACTTTCTTCAACTATAACCGTTTATACCTTCTACTTACACCAATACTGGCATTTCTTATTCCATGGCTAAGACTGGAGTTTCTCGTAGCAGCTGTTCCTGAAAATGCCAGAATAATTATTCCTCAGGCTATTGCCAGTCAGCCCGATATTTACAGGGAAACTTTGCCAATAGTGACCATTTATGGTGAAAGCGGATTACAACTAAACTGGTGGCTAATTATCTATTTAACCGGATTCGCAGCTTCTATGTTTCTTTTCATCAAAAAATATAAAAACCTGAACAAGCTGTTCAGCTTTAAGCAGATCATAAAGGAGGACAATTTCAGGATCATAGAGGTACCAAATTCGAATGCAGCTTACACATTTTTTAGTACTGTTTTCCTTGGAGATCAACTTTCAGATTCTGAAAAACAACATATTCTTTCTCATGAAATGGTACATGTAAGGCAAAAGCACAGCCTGGATCTAATTTTCTTTGAACTGTTGAAGGTGATCTTTTGGTTTAATCCCTTGATCTACATTTATCAGAACAGGATTGCCGGTCTTCATGAGTTCATTGCAGATGAAGAAGTCGTAAAAACTACTGAAAGAAAAACATATTATGAGCAATTGCTGAATACAGCTTTCAGCACTCAGAATATTTCATTTATCAATCAATTTTTTAATCATTCATTAATCAAAAAGCGAATTTTTATGTTACAAAAGAACAAATCATCGAAACTCTCAAAATTCAAGTTTTTACTAACCATTCCGCTTATGCTGGCAATGTTAATGTATGTAGCTTGCTCAGATGTCGAGACAAAAGACGAAACAGATTCATCATTATCTCAATACAATTACAGTCTACAAAAAGGAGAAGACCTGGACAGTGATCCTGATAAGAAAAAAACACATCAGGCCTTTGAAGATTTTCTGATCAATAATCCTGATTATGTGAGCTGGGCCACAATAGATTATGAGTCTGATATGGTTTCATATTCTGTTCATAAAGCTTCTGAAGAGGTTCCGGAATCCTATAATAAAATGATGGTTTCCATGAAAGATGGAAGAGAATATACGATGTATATGAACCTTAAATCAACAGGCTCCAACACAAGCGCTAATAAAAAGAGGTATGATCAAAAAAAATCTACAGAATGGGACGACAAAGAGAATATACCATATGCTGTGATAGAGAGAGTTCCTGCCTTTGAAGGTTGCGAACAGCAAGAGGGTAAACTTAGAAAGGAATGTACGTCTAAACAAATATCATTATTTGTAAATAAAAATTTCAATACAGATTTAGGTAAGCAGCTAGGCTTAACCGGAGTAAATCGTGTGATCGTTCAATTTAGAATAGATGAAACCGGAGCGATAGTAGATATCAAGGCAAGAGCTGCACATCCCGAACTGGAAGCAGAAGCTAAAAGAGTAATTTCCCTGATACCTAATATGATTCCTGGAGAACAAAAGGGCAGGCCCGTTAGCGTGATGTATTCCTTACCTATCGCCTTTAAAGTGGCGGGATAAACTTAAAATTTAAAAATTATGAAAACACTTAATTATCACACACTTACATTCATATTCACCTTAATTTCCCTTTGCGGATTTAGTCAGGAAGATGAATCAATCCCTTTTGCGGTGGTAGATCAGGTACCGGCATATCCAGGGTGTGAACAACTGGATGGGGAGAATTTAAAAGATTGCACCGTTCAGAAAATCTCCAATCATGTAAATATGAATTTCAACACTGCTTTAGGGAAAGAGCTGAATATTCAGGGGCAAACCCGAATAGTCGTTCAGTTTAAAATTGATGCGAACGGAGATATCACAAATGTTCGTTCCCGCTCCTTAGCAGATAAAGCCGAAGTTAGAGATGCTTTGCAAAATGAAGCTAATCGTGTGGTAAGCAGTCTACCCAGGATGCAGCCGGGCCAAAAAGATGGTAAAGAGGTTGCGATCATGTATTCTTTGCCCATAGCTTTTGCAGTCCCGGAAAAGGAGAAAAAGAAAGGTTAGGCTACTTAAAATTTAAAAGTGCAAATTAGATTTATTATATTTTTAATATTAGGCTGTATGCTGTCTGGTTTTTCTCAGGAAGAAACTATCAAGACAGCTGACAGCCTTTCAGCTGTAGGCGAAAAAACAGCCGCGATTGAACTTTTAAAAAGCTTGCAACCAAAATCGGAAACTGTCTATCTAAAATTAGCCAGGATCCAGCAGGCCAATGGTCAGAATGAGGAAGCACTTCAGAATTATAAAATGGTAATGAAAAAAAATCCAGAAAAAATTCTCACCTCTATTGACTATGGTGAACTGCTTCTGGAAACCGGAAAACTGGACATGGCAGATAGTCTTTTCAGTGATCTAAGTGAAAAATATCCTGAAAATGCTGGCTTCATTTATAGGATTGGACTTGCTAAAGAGAAAAAGAAGGATAGCACGGCCATGAGGTACTTCTTTAAAACAACAATTTGGGATTCTACTCATCAGGGAGCACTTTATAAAACCGCAAAATACTACCTTAAAAATGGCAAATCTTACAATGCGATCGTTTCAGCCAGATCAGGGCTGAAAGTAAGGCCAGATAATGTTTCCTTATTGTCAATTTTAGGTCAGGCATATTCTGCTTCCCTGCAATTTGAAAAAGCCATTGCTCCTTATGAAAAACTAGTAGCACTTGGCGAAGGTTCAGAATTTATTCTGGGAAAACTTGCGAAAGCTTATCGCGTCAATTCCCAGCCCGAAAAAGCTATAGAAACCTATAAAATGATGCTGGATATCAACGATATGAATAGCGCGGTTCATTCCAACCTCGGCGCGCTTTACCTTAAAACAAATGAAGTTGAAAAAGCTCAGCAACACTTCACTATGGCACTGCTAATTAAAAAACAGGCTGTAGACCGTGAATATCTCAATATTGGACTTACGTTTAAAAGAATGGAAGACTTTAAAAGTGCATTTGAAAATTTTGAGTCGGCTCTTAAAGAAAATCCTGAAAACGAACGAGCCTTATTAGAACGTGCTATTGCTGCCGATGCATATTTTGAAGATCAGGAAGCAGTTTTAAATCTTTATGAAACCTATATAAAAAAATATGGTGAATCTGGCAGAAATGATATGATCTCTGTTGCAAAATATCGTATTAGTGAATTAAAAAGCGAGATGCACCAGGCGAAATAGTCAGCTATTTTCATTTAAAAATCCCTGTTCGAAAAATTACAGGTTAATAATTGAATATTTTAATTCTTGCAATTTTTCCTAACCTGCTATATTTCACTATTTTTGAAATCCGAAAGCGGATGGCCAATGAAAAAAGTTTTACTTTTTGTATTTACTTTAATACTAACTTCCTGCAATTTTGAAACAAAAAAGATCTCTTCTGAAGAGGTTCTGGAACAGGAATCCCGTTCTCTGAACTGGAAGGAAGTAGATGAATATCCTGCTTTTGAAAATTGTCAGAATGAAACCGAACTGGCCGCGGCCAAAAACTGTTTTGAGCGAACCGTAGCCACTACGATCTATTCTTTTTTAGCCAGTCAGCAGCCTGTAGTGACTGAAAGTATCAACGACACGATCTTTATTTATCTTGAAATCACCAAAGATGGAACACCCCAAATCGATTCGGTGAAGGCAGATACCACCGTAACCAATCAATTACCTGAAATTGAACAGTGGTTAAAGCAAAGCATAGATTCTCTTCCAAAGATCTATCCCGCCAGCAAGCGTGGAATTCCGGTTTCGACGGTATTTAAAATGCCGGTTGTGGTTAAGGCAGAATAAACCTATAGTAGATTTTAGAAAGACAAAGTAGGAGACTGCTTCATTTCACTCGCAGTGACTTTCTTATTAAATCTTGTCATGCTGAACTTGATTCAGCATCTCAAGAGACCCTGAATCCAGTTCAGGGTGACGGCCCTCAATTTCCTCGCAGGAATGTTAATCATTGTCATCCTGTGCGGAGGGATTTTCGATTCTCAATTATTTATGAAATCTTCTCCCCTTCCACTCATAACCATTAAAAAAAGAAAGTATCGCCACATACACCGTAAAAAACGGGTAAAGCAAACTGCTCCAAAGATAATGTCGCATCAGGTTTTCCCGGTTCATGAATTTTGCCGACTTATAGATCAATATAAAATCCAGATTGAATTTTAGAAGGAAAATCAACATCAGGAATTGGTATGAAAAAAGTTTAAAAAAAGTCAGACCTGTTAATACAATCAGGGATAAATTCATCAGAAAAACGATAAGTCCTGTAAATTTTGCAAAAACACTGGTATAGGATGAAGCTTTCGCTGCCCATCGAATTCGCTGGTTTATGAGTCCACTTAAACTTTTTTGGTAATTCGTATAAACAGCAGCCTTTATAGATTTTATAAAGAAAACCTCAATTCCTTTCTTTCTTAGTTTCTGTAACAGAAAAACATCATCGCCACTGGCAACTCTTACATTATCATTAAATCCTGCTTCCCTTAAAAAAGTTTCCTTTTCATAACACATATTGGCGGCGTTGCACATAAAAGCTTTTTCAACGCCGAAAGCACCAACGGTAGAAGCCTGCAAGCTCATAAAATCCATTTCTTCAAAATTCTGAAAATAAGGCTTTTTTTTACCTACTAGTTGAATAAAACCAACCGGTCCTGCAATCATTTTTGAAGCTGAATTTTGAATGCTTTCATCAAAAAACTGCAACCATTTAGAAGGAACTACACAATCGGCATCTGTAGTCGCGATATAATCGAAATTTGAAAACTCTATCGCAGTTTGGATCGCATCCTTTTTAGGTGAATTTGTTTTATGCTTATTCTCCAGTAATTTGATATTCATTTCCGGAAAATCTTCCTTGAAATTTTCAGCCAGAATTTTAGAATCATCTTTAGAATCATCATTTACCAGGATAATTTCAAATTTACTGGTGTGGTAATTCAGGTTGCTTAAGGATTTGAATAATACTGGTAAATTTTCAGCTTCATTTCTATAAGGAATGATAATAGAAAATGTGTTTACTGAAGCCATTCCTGTTAGACTGAATTCAGGTACTTTATTCCAACCAAAAACAAATGCGGCCACTATTCCCAGATAAGCTGCGGTAATTATTCCAAAAAAGATCAGCAAAAGCATAACCTGTAAGTTTGGTGCTGCCAACACAGAATTGTTTAGCTTTGTAAAAGTCCCAAATTAGGTAATTTTTGTGAGCAATTCTTCGGAAAAATCAGTTTTGAAAAGCGAAAGGATCATTCTCGGTATTGATCCCGGAACCACTATTATGGGCTTCGGCCTCATCAAAGTAGAAAATAAAAAGATGAGTTTTATTCAAATGAATGAACTTCAGCTTACCAAGTATTCAGACCATTACAAGAAATTAAAACTGATTTTTGAAAGAACCATAGAACTAATTGATAATTATCATCCCGATGAGATTGCGATTGAAGCTCCTTTTTTCGGAAAGAATGTTCAATCTATGCTAAAGCTTGGACGTGCCCAGGGAGTCGCTATGGCTGCCGGCCTCTCCAGGGAAATTCCAATTACCGAATATCTGCCAAAAAAGATCAAAATGGCCATCACCGGGAACGGAAACGCCAGTAAGGAACAGGTGGCAAAAATGCTGCAAAGTCAGTTGAAGATCGGCAAGCTTCCAAAAAATCTGGATGCGACCGACGGACTTGCCGCTGCGGTTTGTCATTTTTATAATTCCGGCAAAACGGAGATCGGTAAAAGTTACACCGGCTGGGATGCTTTTGTAAAGCAAAACCCTAATAAAGTCAAATAACAATTAGCAATAAACAATGATCAATGATCGAGTCTGGAAAGAAAAATGTTTTGGCTGATAAATCTTATCAATTTGCATTGAAAATCGTTTTTCTATGCAAGGATTTAAATGCTCAAAAAGAATATATTTTATCCAGGCAGTTATTAAAATGTGGCACTTCGATCGGAGCGAATGTTGCTGAAGCAAATGGAGCTATTTCAAATGCCGATTTTTCTGCTAAAATATCTATCGCCTACAAAGAAAGTCTTGAAACTAAATATTGGTTAAAATTGCTTAATGATTCAAACTCCATCGATGAAAATGAATTTACAGAATTGTTCAAACTTGCAGATGAATTGTCAAAAATTCTTTTTTCTATTCTAAAATCAACCAGAATGAATAAAACTGGTAATTGATAACTGATAATTGAATGAGTGGTATCTACATCCATATCCCTTTTTGCAAGCAGGCCTGTCATTATTGTGATTTCCATTTTTCGACATCCACGAAGAAGAAATCTCAATTGGTTGAAATGCTTTGTAAAGAGCTTGAGTTTAGAAAAGGAGAAATAGCACCACCTATTCAAACCATCTATTTTGGAGGTGGTACTCCTTCCCTGCTGAATTCTGAAGAATTAGATCTGATTTTCAAAACCATTTCCCAGAATTTCGAGGTTTCTGAAAATGCCGAAATTACGCTTGAAGCAAATCCTGATGATCTTACCGAAGAAGTGATTAAAATGCTGAATACTTCTCCGGTTAACCGATTAAGTATAGGCGTTCAATCATTTTTTGAAGAGAACCTGAAATTGATGAACCGGGCGCATAATTCTGAAGAGGCGCTGAAATCATTAGAATTAGCGAAGCAGTATTTTGATAATATTAGTATTGATCTTATCTATGGTATTCCGGGACAATCCAACGAACAATGGAAACAAAATCTTCAAAAGGCTTTAGATCTTGATATCCCGCATATTTCCAGTTATGCACTTACCGTGGAACCTAAAACTGCACTGAAAAAATTCATCGAAAAGGGAAAGATTAAACCGGTGAAAGACGAGCAATATCGGGAGCAATTCGATATTTTGGTAAATACACTCTCCTCCAACGGCTTCGAGCATTATGAGTTTTCCAATTATGGAAAACCGGGCTATCATTCGCAAAACAATATGGCCTACTGGTTAGGAGAACCATATTTGGGAATTGGTCCTTCTGCCCACTCTTATGACGGTATTTCCAGGAAGTGGAATATCAGTAATAATACGTTATATAATAAAGCCATTGAAGCAGGAAACTTACCTCAACAAACCGAAAAGCTTTCTACGACAGATTCTTATAACGAATATGTTATGACCAGGCTCCGAACTAAATTTGGGGTTTCCGAAGAAGATATTAAGGAGAAATTCGGAGAAAAATACAGGCTTCACTTTTTAAAAGAATCAGATAAATTTCTCCGGGATGGACTTATGGAAACTTCCGGAAATAATTTTCATATAACTTCAAAAGGCAAATTTCTGAGCGACGGGATCGCCGCAGATTTATTTTATATCGACTAAAATTTTTCATAAAACGTCACCCTGAATTCGTTTCAAGGTCGCTGAAGATGCTGAATCAAGTTCAGCATCACTCAATTTAGATTTCTCCCTTCGGTCGAAATGAAAATCGTTAAGTCATTCCGAGCGCAGCGAAGGAATCTCATCAAAAGACTACTTCGTCGCACTCGCAGTGACCTTCCAATTCTTAATTTTATAAAGCATTATCAATTATCAACTAACAATGCTACATTTGTTAAGACCAATTGATCGCACATGTTAGCTACTATCAGCCATAAAGGAGTTTCCTATACCATAGATTTCTCGAAACCACTGGATATTTCCATAAGTCTGCGGGGAGACAACAAGAATCCTATGGCCTGGTATTTAAAACATCCGAAAATTGAACCTGTAGTAGATGGTGATTTTATTGGAAAAGTGAGTAAAGGCTCTTCGGTGAATTTCAATAACATCTGGTTTAATCCGCATGCGCATGCCACACATACAGAATGTGTAGGGCACATCACTCCTGAATTGAATACTATTCAGCAACATTTAAAAACCTTCTTTTTCAAGGCCAGGCTTATTTCCATAGAACCTAAGCAAAAAGGTGATGACCTGGTTTTTACCAAGGAACATATTTCTAAAGAATTAAGGGAAATAGATTCAGAAGCCTTAGTGCTGCGAACAATTCCGAATTACATTGGTAAAATCGCTAAAAATCATTCGCATACCAACTGGCCCTATTTAGAAGAAGATGCTATGATCCTAATTAGGGAAGCAGGAATTAAACATTTTTTGATTGATCAGCCTTCTGTTGATAAAGAAAAGGACGACGGAAAATTACTGGCGCATAAAGCATTCTGGGATTATCCAAAAAACACCCGATTTGATGCAACGATCACAGAATTGATCTATGTGCCAAATAAAATCGAGGACGGAGAATATTTTCTAAACCTTCAGCCGGCATCCTTTGAAAACGATGCGGCGCCTTGTAAACCGGTACTTTATAAAATTCAGTAATATGAAGTTCACTTTAAAACTTGAAGAACTGGGTATGCTCCTGCTTAGCATTTGGGTGTTTAGTTTACAGCATTTATCGTGGTGGTGGTTTGTCGGGTTATTCTTTCTTCCTGATATTGGCATGTTGGGTTACCTTGTAAATTCAAAAACAGGCGCTTTTTTCTATAATATTTTTCATCATAAAGGCCTGGCGATTGTGATTGGCTTACTTGGATATTATCTTAAATTGCAGGCACTGGAAATTACAGGCATCATTCTGTTCGCTCACGCCAGTTTTGATCGTTTACTGGGATACGGATTGAAGTACGAAAAAGGCTTTAAATTTACGCATCTGGGAGAAATAGGAAATTAATATGGAATTACTCTTTATAGGACTGGCCGTCGGTGCCGTGATTGCTTACTTTATCTTTGCTGCTTTTAATAAAGATCGCTCAAAACTGAAAACCAGTGAACAGTCGGTTGTTTTGATGGATAAGATTAAAAGCGTCTGCAAATTCATTAGTATTGAAGGTGATTTTTCAGAGATCTATCATTACGAGAATATGAAAGAGAAGTACCTCAGTCTTGTTCTTGGAAAGAAAAAAGCAATTGTACTGGTAACAGCCAAGGCCCATATAGGCTTTGATCTCAGTAAGATTAGAATGGATAGTGATAATGAGCAGAAAAAGATCATTCTTACTAATTTTCCTCAGCCGGAACTGTTAACCATCGAGACCGATTTTAAATATTATGACAAGCGGGAAGGATGGGCAAATCCTTTTACCACTTCAGATCTTACAGATATTAACCGTGACGCGAAAAAGGCAATCGTAGACAAAATTCCTCAAAGCGGACTCATAGATCAGGCAAGAAAGGAAGCTCTTGACACTATAGTTTTAATGGAAAAGATCGTGGAAACCATTGGCTGGAAACTTGATTATACGGCCTTGACTATTGAAGATGCGAGCAATAACAAAATTGAAAAGTAATAATGCAGAGATGCTGAAACAAGTTCAGCATGACGACTTTTTACCTTAATTGGTTTTATTACGTCACCCTGAACTCGTTTTAAGGTCTAAAAATCAGAAAAATGAACATCGACACTTTCAGAGACTATTGCCTTAATAAAAAAGGAGTGACTGAAGGCCTCCCTTTTGGCCCGGATAACCTTGTGCTGAAAGTTATGGGCAAAATGTTCTCTATCGTTTCTTTAGATGAAGTTCCGCTGCGGGCAAATCTAAAATGCGATCCCGAAAGAGCGATCGATCTTAGAGAAGAATATGAGGAAAATATTCTGCCGGGCTATCATATGAACAAGCAACATTGGAACACCATGATTCTAGACGGAACAATCGAACCAAAACTGGTCTTTGAATTGATAGATCATTCTTATAAGCTGGTGTTTGATGGCCTTACCAAAAAATTAAAAAAGGAACTTGAAGATTTATAATGACAGAAGCTGAAAATTTTTACTCCTCCCGAAGAGCAACATATACCGAATTAAAAAAGCGAATAACCAAAAGATTAGCACTTTCCAGCTCGCTAAGACTACTCGTTTTTCTGTCTTTATGTGCTGCCATTTATTTTTTCTATGGAAATATCACTATCCTGCTCCCACTGGGTATGGTGCTTATCGCTGGTTTTATTTTTCTTATCTCCAGACATACAGATCTAAAAAAGGAACAGGAAAAATTGAAGGCGCTTATAGATATAAATCAGCAGGAATTAAGAATTCTGGAAACAAGAGATTTTTCTGATTTGCCCGATGGAAAGAAATTCGAACCAGAAGATCATGAATTTTCCAGGGATATTGACCTTTTTGGAAAGAAGTCTTTTTTTCAGTTTCTGAACAGAACGTCTCTTAGAGAAGGAAAAGCCAGACTGGCGAACATTCTTCTTGCAAATAGAACGCTTGATATTTTAAAGAAACAGGAGGCGGTTAAAGAACTTGCTTCCAAGGCCGACTGGAGGCAGAATTATTCTGCTACCGCAACACTCGTAAAAACCGAAACAGACTCTAAGTTCATTCTCAACTGGATTCGTAATTACAAAAGTTTCGTGCCAGAATATATAAAGTGGCTCCCGGCAGTTTTTTCAATATTATCAGTTGGCGTGCTTTGCATTTTTTATTTTGACATCATCGGTTTTTCACAGGTACTTCTGTGGTATATAATTGGAGTTCTTATAACCGGAGTTTTTCTAAAAAAAATCAATGAATTATCGGGAACGGTAAGCAAGATTCAGGATACTTTTCAGCAATATCACCAGCTCCTTTCTTTTCTGGAGAAAGAAGAATTCGAATCAGAATTAATGCTGGAAGTGAAAACTTCGATCACCTCCGAATCTAAGAAAGCTTCAGAAATTCTAAAAGAATTTTCCAAAGCAATTGATGCACTGGATCAGCGAAATAATCTATTATTCGCGATCTTTGCCAACGGATTTCTGCTATGGGACCTAAGACAAAGTTACCGACTTGAAAAATGGATCGAGCATCATCACACCGCTGTAGAACATTGGTTTGAAGCGGTAGAAAGAACCGACGCTTATAATAGTCTGGGGAATTTTGCTTTTAACCATTCGCATTATCAATTTCCTGAAATTTTGAAAAAAGGCGGTGGAATTACTGCCAAAAATCTGGGGCATCCGTTACTGGACCCAAACAAGCGTGTTGATAATGATTTCAGAATAGATGGTGAACAGTTCTTTATCATTACAGGAGCAAATATGGCGGGAAAAAGTACCTTTTTACGTACGGTCGCCTTGCAGATCGTAATGGCTAATATAGGACTTCCCGTTTGTGCAGATTCCTGTAGTTATTCTCCAACAAAGCTAATTAGTAGTATGCGCACCAATGATTCTTTGGGAGATGATGAATCTTACTTCTTTTCAGAATTAAAGAGGTTGAAATTCATTGTAGATAAAATTCAAACCGAAGATTATTTTATCATTCTTGATGAGATCCTAAAAGGAACTAACAGTACCGACAAAGCGATAGGCTCCCGAAAATTTGTGCAACGTTTGGTTGGCACCCATTCTACCGGGATTATTGCCACGCACGACCTCAGCTTATGTGAGATCAGCAAAGAACTGGATGAGGTTAAAAATTTCTATTTTGATGCGGAGATCGTAAATGATGAACTTCATTTTGACTATCATTTGAAGGATGGTATATGCCAGAATATGAATGCTTCATTTTTACTTCGGAAAATGAAAATTGTAGAGGAATAAATTGGGGAGATGCTGAAACGAGTTCCGCATGAGGATAAACCTTTCACATGGAGCGAAGTCGAAATATGATATTCAATAGGTATGCTTCAACTTCGCTCAGCATGACAATGTATCAAAATGCCAGATTATGAGATGCTGAATCAAGTTCAGCATGACGGCGTTCAAAATAAACGTCACCCTGAACTCGATTCAGGGTCTTTACTTTTGAAAATGAAAAAAAGTTATATCTACATACTTTCTAATAAAAATAGAACTGTCCTGTATATAGGTGTAACTAATAATTTGATCAAAAGAATTACAGAACATAAGAATAAAATAGGCTCGGATTTTTCAAAAAAATATAATCTTGAATATTTACTTTACTTTGAAGAATTTACTGACATCACCCAGGCTATTTTAAGAGAAAAGCAATTAAAGAACTGGCGAAAAGAATGGAAATGGGATTTGATTAAGACACTCAATCCAAACTTGAAAGATTTATTTTCTGAATTATGAGATGCTGAATCAAGTTCAGCATGACGAGTTCTTTTATAATTTCTTATACCCAAGACGTCACCCTGAACTTGATTCAGGGTCTCACTCAAATAAATATTTGCCCCTATATTTGCCAAATGGATTCATTGACCCAAATCGTATTAGGTGCCGCTGTAGGCGAAGCGGTTTTAGGAAAGAAAGTCGGCAATAAAGCCATGCTTTATGGCGCGATCGCCGGCACCATCCCAGACCTGGACACCTTCGTGGGTAACTTTTTCGATACCATCACCGCCATTGAAATCCATCGTGGCTTTTCACACTCCATAGTTTTTGCAATTGTCTTCGCCCCTATTTTTGGCTGGCTTATTTCAAAGATCGAATCTAAGTCGGTTGCCAACTGGAAAAACTGGTCATGGCTCATGTTCTGGGGACTTTTCACCCATCCGCTACTCGATGCTCACACTACATGGGGAACCCAGTTATTCTGGCCTTTTGATCTAAGGCTGGCTTATAAGAATATCTTTGTAATAGATCCGCTGTATACACTTCCTTTCCTGATATTTCTAATCCTGGCAATGCGTCTTAAACGCACCGACCCTAAAAGGAAAAAGTTCAACCAAATCGGATTGATAGTAAGCAGTATCTATTTACTGGTGCTCACACCAGCCTTGAAATTCTATACATTTCAGCAATTTGAAGATGCTCTGGAAACTCAGAATATTAAATATGAGCGAATGGACACAAGACCTACTCCTCTAAATACCATACTATGGACAGCAAATATCGAGACCGAAGATGCTTTTTTAATCGGTAATTATTCGATTTTTGATACGCAGCCTATTGATTTCTACAGCATTCCTAAAAATTACACTCTTGCTGAAAATCTAAAAGACGATCCAAATCTTCATCGGTTGATTCAAATTTCTGAAGGCTGGTATACCTTTTCTTCGAAAAATGATCATTTATATTTCAATGATCTAAGATTTGGAAACCTGGATATTGAAGATCCGGATTCAGAATTTATCTTCAGCTATAAATTAGCTAAAGAGCATGGTGAGTTAACGGCTACGGAAACCGAAAAGGAAATGACCGATGCGAAAAACCTTCTCCCCAGACTTTGGACACGCATTCTCGGTAATTAGGAACTCAATTCTTAAGATTAAACAGGAAAAGCGTCATTCTGAACTTGATTTAGAATCTTTTATTATTTGATTCTGAATTTAAAATGAGATCCTGAAATCGAAGATTCGACGGAGTTCAAATAAATTCGTGGTGACGAATTCACAGTTTTCACGATTCAAGGTATTTACATTTATTATATTTAGGGAAAATTCTATTTATGCGGCTATTCCCGGTGATTTTTGCCTTATTTCTGCTTATTTCAAGTTCCGTCATTGCTCAAAAAGATTCTATTGCCCTTGAAAAGATCATCACGGAGTTTCAGGATTATGAACCTTACAAGCGTTCAGATTATCCACTCGGACTTTATTCTGAAGAGCATTATAAAAATCAGGCTGATTTTGCTGAAGACCTGCTGGAAGAACTGAGAGACCTCGAATTGGAAAAACTTTCAGAAACTCAAAAGATCTCGGTGGAATTACTAAAATATGACCTGAGAAATACGGTAAAAACCTATGAATTCAAGGAATATTTGAATCCGCTGCTTTCTGATGCCGGCTTTCATTTAAGTCTGAATTACCACATAAGAGATCTTAATAATTATGCACAGGTAAGAGCTTACCTCAACAAATTGAATGCTATTCCTACTTATGTAGATCAGCATTTCGTTTTACTGCGTAAAGGTTTAAAAGACGGAATTACCCAGCCACTGGTGATCTTTGAAGGTTATGAGAGCACTTATGACAGCCAGATCGTAGACGATTATAAGGACAGTTATTTTTATAAACCTTTTGAAGATCTTCCTTCAACCTTATCTGAAAAACAAAAGGATTCAGTTTTAAATGCTGCGAAAATGGCTATTACAAAGAATGTGATCCCGGAGTTTAAAAGAATCAAATCATTCTTTGAAACTGAGTATTTTCCAAAAACCAGAAAAACACTCGGAGTTTCTGAGACTCCAAACGGCCGGGAACATTATGACTATTTGCTAGAATATTATACTACTTTGAACCTTAGTGCAGATGAAGTACACAATATTGGTATAGAGGAAGTAAAAAGGATCAATACTGAAATGAAAAAGGTAATGGCCAAAACTGACTTTAAAGGCACTTTTTCAGAATTCTTTGATTTCTTAAGAACCGATGAACAATTCTATGCTCAGACTCCGGAAGAATTGCTGATGTTCGCTCGTGATATTTCTAAAAGGATCGATGCGAAATTACCGGCCTATTTCACCAAACTTCCGCGAAAACCTTATGGAGTAGCAGAAGTTCCAGCGGCTATTGCACCAAAATATACCACCGGAAGATATATTGGCGCTTCCAACGAAACTCAGCCGGGATATTACTGGGTAAACACTTATGACCTGCCTAGCCGTCCAAAATACGTTTTACCTTCTCTTACCGCACATGAAGCGGTTCCAGGTCATCATTTACAGATCTCATTGAACAATGAATTGGGGGAGGATTTTCCGAAATTCAGAAAAAACTTTTACATCTCCGCATTTGGGGAAGGCTGGGGTTTATATTCAGAGTTTTTAGCAGAAGAAATGGGTATTTATCGTAATCCCTATGAAGTCTTCGGAAAGCTTACTTACGAACAGTGGCGCGCCTGTAGACTGGTAGTCGATACCGGCATCCATGCAGAAGGCTGGACCAGAGAGGAGGCCGTAGATTTTATGGAAAAGAACACTGCACTTTCCATTCATGAGATCAATACCGAAGTAGACCGATATATTTCCTGGCCGGGGCAGGCTGTATCTTATAAGATTGGAGAATTGAAGATAAGGGAGCTTAGAAAGAAAGCCGAAGAAGCGCTAGGAACAGAGTTCGATATCAGGAAATTCCATGAAGTGATCCTTGAAGAAGGTGTGGTCACTTTGCCGATTCTCGAGCAAAGGGTGATGAATTATATCAAATCTAATTCTTAACAATAAAAAAGTAGTTCAAGAATAAATTTCATGCGCCTGAGTTTAAATTATCTTTGCAGGCAAATTCAGTTTTAATGACTATTGAAGAAAATTTAAGACAACGTAGTGATTCCACCTGTGAATTATGCGAAAATAAGGATCAATTGAATGTTTTTGAAGTTCCCGATTCACCTGAAGATGGATTGGACAGTAGTATTCTTATCTGCGAAACCTGCAAAACACAGATAGAAGATCCTGAAAAAGTAGAGCCTAATCACTGGCGTTGCTTAAATGACAGTATGTGGAGTACGGTTCCGGCGGTTCAGGTGATGGCCTGGAGAATGTTACAACGGTTAAAAGCTGAAGGCTGGCCAAATGATCTTCTGGAGATGATGTATATGGAAGATGAAGTAAAAGCCTGGGCAAAAGCCGGAATTTCGGAAGAAAAATCAGGAAATAATATCATTCATAAAGACAGCAACGGAGCAATTATTGAAGTTGGAGATACCGTAGTCTTAACCAAAGATCTTAATGTAAAGGGTTCCAGTTTAACGGCGAAACGCGGAACTGCCGTAAGAAGAGTTTCCCTGGTTCATGATAATGCGGAACAAATTGAAGGAAAAGTAGAAGGGCAACAAATCGTGATTCTCACGAAATTTGTGAAGAAAGTTTAATTTCTCAAATTGGCGTCACCCTGAACTTGTTTCAGGGTCTCAAAATGAGATGCTGAATTAAGTTCAGCTTGACGGTGTAAGCACTTTAAGGTCATTTCGAAGAAGCATAGCGAATAATAAATCTAATTCCAAAGGAGATTTCTCTCGCTGGTCGAAATCACACAAGATAATTCAAGAATAACAACTATGGAATCACAACCAAATAACCCACTACACGGAGTAAAACTGGCAACTATCGTAGAAGAACTGCAAAAATATTATGGTTGGGATGGACTCGCCGACCGAATCAATATTAACTGTTTTAAAAGTAATCCTACCATAAAATCCAGCCTTAAGTTTTTAAGAAAAACTCCATGGGCTCGGGAAAAAGTGGAAAGACTTTATCTTAGAACTGATTTTAAGTAAACTCATTCATAAACCACAGATTAGGAATTAGTATTTTTAAAGAATGCTAAAGCTGAAAATATGAATAAGCGAAAAATACAATTATTGTTTTCAATCGGAATATTAATTGTCGCCGGTTCTCAAGTGATTTGGCATTATTTAGAAATACCAGATTTTCTAAATGGTGCACTCATCGGCCTTGGAATTGGATTATTACTTTTCGCAATACGTAAGAACAACTCCTGGAAAACCCTTTAAATTAGAATAAACTTTCATAAGATCTCTCCCTGTAGCCCAGATGACATTCGAGAAGATCCTGAAACAAGTTCAGGATGAAGGCTAATTTTCAGATGTCATTTAGAAGTAGTGAAACGAATGAGAAATCTCACAACAAAAATTTAGCTAAAAATAGATTTCTCCCTGCGGTCGAAATGACAAGGATAAAGCCATAAATTCAAAGCCCGGCAATCGCCGGGCTTTGAATTTATTATGAGGAATGAAATTTTACATTTCAGCTGCCTCCGCAGTCTCTTCTTTTTTAGTTTCCCCATTAGCTCTTTTCTTCTCAGTTAGAAAACTAAAGTTTTCAGAATACATCATCATCTGCTTTTCAAAAGATGCCGGTTGAGTTACTTTAATAGTGTTAATCTCTCCATTTTCATCCATTTCAGCAACCAATACAGGATTGATAAATCCACTATAAGGAGCAGATTTGAACTGAGCGTTTCGATCTAATACCTCTTTATGCATCTTCTGATCAACTTTCACTCCGTAGTTCTCCACAAGCTCTTTTACAGCTTCATAATCACCTTCAGATTTAATCCTTTGAGTTTCTCTTAAAAGCTCCCCGAAAAGTTCTCTTAGTTTCTGGTATTCTTTGATATCAAAATAAGTCTTACCGTCTTTTTCCACTTTTTCGATCACTCCTTCTTCCTTGCCTTTCTCAAAAACCCAGGCGCTTACCCACTGGCGGTTTCTCATGTGAGCCTCTTCAACATCGTCTCCAAGCTCTAACCTCACCAACTGAGTCATTAGTCCGTTTCTGATATAATCGTTGTAAGCAGCTTTCCCGAGCTCTTCAGCATTATCTGTAAGTCCAAGCTCCTCAAGTTTTGGATCCATCAGGTAATACAGTCCTACAAGATCTGCACGACCTTCTTCCAAAGTCGAAGCGTAGCTCTTCAAAGTTTCTTTTGTAGTCCCTACTCCTTTGTTCAATTGTCCTGAAGCATGACCTACCACTTCGTGAAGTGCTGTATGTAATTTATCTGCCTGATTTCCGTATTTTTCTGAAAGGGCAATTTCCTCTTCATCATGGGCAAATTCCTTTAGTTTATCAGTTCCGCCGGCATTTTCATACGCGTTGATGATATTTCCAAGGGAAACAGATTTACTTCCATGAGCTTTTCTGATCCAGCTTGAATTTGGAAGGTTTACCCCAATTGGTGTACTTGGTGAAGCATCACCAGACTCTCCGGCAACGATCACTGTTTTGTAAGTAACTCCTACTACAGAATCCTTCTTGTGCTCGTCCATAATTGGCGAATTATCTTCGAACCACTGAACATTCTGCTCTACCTTGCTCATCTTCTCAGACATATCAAAATCTTTGATCTGAACAATGCTTTCATATGAACCTGTGTAACCCTTAGGATCGTTATATACTTCAATGAACGAGTTGATATAATCGATATTTCCTTCAGTAGCTTCTACCCATGCAACGTTATACTCGTCCCAGGTTTGAAGATCTCCGGTATTGTAATAATCGATCAAAAGACCTAAAGCATTTGCCTGTTTTTCATTTTCAGCAACAGCTTTTGCTTTCTCCAGCCATTTTACGATCTCATCGATCGCTTCCCCGTAAAGTCCGCCACTTTTGTAAACTTTCTCTACCAGTTTTCCATTCTCCTTCACCAACTTGGTATTGATTCCATAAGCCAATGGCTTTTCCGGATTTGGTGATTTCTTATTGGCATAGAATGCATCCACCTCGGCGGCTGTAATTCCTTCACCATACATATTTACGGCAGAACCTTCGATCAAACCATCAGCCTCGTTCAGATTTACTTTTTTCGCGTCCTTATCGTTAAAGATCACTTCGTAAGCTTCACCGGTAAGGTCTGTATTGGTTTCTTTAAGCAAAGTATCAAAATATTCTTTGCTGAATTCAGGCTTTAACTTGGCATTTGAATAATGGTGGTGAATTCCGTTAGAAAACCAAACTCTTTTTAAATAGGTTTCAAAAGCCTTCCAGTCTTCAGAAGACTTATCACCTTCATAATTTACATAGATATTCTCTAAAGCCTCACGGATAGTAAGATTGTGACGGTAATTCTGATCCCAGATAATATCACGTCCTGAAAGTCCCGCCTGAGTAAGGTAATAAACAAGTTTTTGCTCTTTCAAGCTTAAGTTTTCCCATCCCGGGATCTGATACCGCAGAATTTTAAGATCTGCAAATTCATCTGCTTTAAAATTGAAATCTTCCGCAGAATTTTCTGTCTGAGCCATTTCCGGATCTTTCTTATCCTGATCACAGGATACGAAAGTAAGCGCTGCAGCTAACAGACAAGTACTTAATATTTTGTTCATGTTGTTAAGAAATTTTGAGGCGCTAAGATATAAAAACGGGGAATCAAATTTTAATAAAATTGATTCCCCGTTGATTAAGAGATTTAGTCTTTTTGAATAGATCCTGAATCAAGTTCAGGATGACACCAGCAGAAGTAAATCTATTTTTTACTCATTTCAGTAAAATGTTTATAGAACCAAGGAATGGTTTCAATCCCCTTCAGGTAATTCCAGACTCCGAAATGCTCATTTGGAGAATGTATCGCATCGGTATCTAAACCAAAGCCCATCAGGATGATCTTACTATCCAATTCTTTTTCAAAAAGGGAAACGATTGGAATACTTCCACCGCTTCGCTGTGGAATTGGTGTTTTCCCGCAGGTTTCTTCATACGCCTTGCTCGCCGCCTGATATCCAATGGTATTTATTGGAGTCACATACGGATACCCGCCATGATGTGGTTTCACTTCTACTCTTACTGAATCTGGTGCCAGACTTTCAAAATGTTTTTTAAATAGTTCGGTGATCTCTTTCCAATCTTGATTCGGTACTAAACGCATGGAAATCTTTGCATATGCTTTAGAAGGAAGTACTGTTTTAGCACCTTCTCCAATATAGCCTCCCCACATTCCGTTGACATCCAGTGTTGGTCTGATTGAACCTCTTTCTAAAGTAGAATATCCTTTCTCTCCATGAACATCTTTTATGTCCAGTTTCTCCTTGTACTCTTCTAAACTGAAAGGAGCTTCAGCCATTTTAGATCTCTCCTCATCACTTAGGTTTTCAACATTATCATAAAAACCTGGAATAGTAATATGATTATTCTCGTCTGTAAGTTGACTAATCATCTGGCTTAAAATATTCAGCGGATTTGCTACGGCACCTCCGTAAAGTCCCGAATGCAAATCCCTATTAGCACCAGTCACCTCTACTTCCACATAAGAAAGTCCGCGAAGACCTGTGGTAATTGAAGGAGTGTCTTTAGAGATCATTCCGGTATCGGAGATCAGGATGACATCATTCTGAAGTTTTTCCTTATTCTCCTTGATCCACCAGTCCAGGTGTTCACTTCCTACTTCTTCTTCACCTTCTATCATAAACTTCACATTGCAGGGAAGTTCATCATTTTTGGTCATGTATTCCATCGCTTTCACGTGCATATACATTTGCCCTTTATCATCACAGGAACCTCTTGCAAAAATGGCTCCTTCAGGATGGATCTTAGTTTCCTTTATCACTGGCTCAAACGGTGGTGAATCCCAAAGATCCAAAGGATCTGGCGGCTGCACATCATAATGACCATATACCAAGACCGTCGGTAAGTTTTTATCAATAATTTTTTCAGCATACACCACAGGATGCCCGGGTGTTTCCGAAACTTCTGCCGTATCACAACCGGCTTCAAGAAGTCTCGCTTTCACCGCTTCCGCAGCTTTGAGCATGTCTCCTTTATAGGCAGGATCGGCTGAAATGGAAGGAATCTTTAGCAAATCTACCAGTTCATCCAGAAACCTGTCTTTATTCTTATTTAAGTAGTCTTTTATTGAATCCATGAATTTAATTTCAAGTTTGCGTAAAGTTACTAAGTTCTCTTTGGAAAACGATAATCGAATTCCGCTCTCTTTCTTAAGTGTGAGCTAAATTTTTCCAGGAGTTCTAAAAAAATTTAGGATTTCAATAGAATCTGTAAATCAGCCAGTTGAAAACAGTGAAATTTCACCACTAATTTTTTAGAAGATTTTTTTTAATATTTTCCTTCAACACTATTTGAAATTTAAAAACAATAATTATATTTGCACCCGCTTAAGTAATTAAGCAAGGAATCACAACGAGTCCTAAGTGTTGTGAAACTTTAAATGCGGGCGTGGTGGAATTGGTAGACACGCTAGACTTAGGATCTAGTGCCGCGAGGTGTGAAGGTTCGAGTCCTTTCGCCCGCACTTCGGCAAGCTCAGTGCAGGCCAAACAGAAAAGCCGACTTTAACGAGTCGGCTTTTTTTATTTAGGCATCATAGCTTTTACCTTTAATAAAGACTGATAATTAAGCCTATCTAAAAAAAAAGCCTCATACGAGTATGAGACCTTCCTAACATAAGTAGGCTAAACGGATTCTTTGAAAACCTATTTTCTGAAATTAGGGCTTAATCCAGAATGGTTTTCAAACCGCTCCTATTTATAATATCATTTAGACAAGAAGTCTTATTCAATAAAATATTCACTTCTTTAGAAATTTGCTGTGCTTTATTTTTAAATTGAAAAAGCATGTAAATACCCGGAATATCTATGTAATCCACTTCGGTAATATCAAGTACCAGGTGATTCCTTGTAAACAAGAGTTCGTTTAGATGGTTTTGAACCTTAAGAGCATTATCAGATGTTAACTTTCCAACAATTTTTAAAATACCTTTTTCATCTACTTCTATATACATTGCCATATTTACGCTACTCCTTAAAATTGATAAAAAGAATTTGTACAGGAAGAATATTTAACCAATGTAGGGAAGAAGGTACTTTTTTCTTTTCTATCATAACCTAACCAAAACCTGATAGCCTGCACAAATTCAATATCAAAAATAGAGGGATTTATCATTGATATTTGAATTTTTAGACGGATGGCAGGTTAACTTAGACGAGCTGTTTAAATAATGATGCAAGGTGAAAATATGCCGAAAAAGAATCTACAGCAGGTTTAAAACCTTCATTAAATCGGCCCGTTTAGATCTGCTAATAGGAATAACGTCTTTACCTATCAAAACTGAATTATCTTCAATATCAATGATCATTCTTATATTGATAATGAACGATCGGTGTATTTTAAGGAATGTAGAACCTGGTAATTTCTCTTCAATTTTCTTTAGTGTAGAATGCACCACGTAATCTTTAGAAATGGTTTTTATAAGAATATAATCGCCCCGGGCTTCTATAAATTTGATAGAAGAAATGGTAATTTTCACTAAGCGCCTGGAAACGCTAATAAACATTTCATCATCTTCAGTCTCCTGTTTCATGGTTTCTGAAGTGCTTTTTTGTTCTATTGTTTGTTGTTCATTGGAAGCCTTTCTCAATGCCTTTTCAAAACGCTCACGAGTAAAAGGTTTTACAAGATAATCTACAATCATTTCATACTCAAAAGCCGCAAGCGCAAAATTTTTATCTGAAGAGGTTAGAATAATCCTTGGCGGGTTTTGCAATGTTTCAATCAAATCAAAACCAGTGAAACCCGGCATATGGATATCTAAAAAAATTAAATCTATATCGGCATTCTTATTCAAGAATTTAATGGCTTCCATAGCGCTATTAAAGGACCCTTTCAAGTCAAGGTGTGTATTCTCACTTACTAATTGCTGTAAGATGGCCCTGGCAGTTTCTTCATCGTCTATAATGATACATTTCATATTCCCTAAATTTCACAGGATTCAACAAAGCTTTTTAATTGCCCCAAATATATTTCAAACTTCTCTTTATACCTATCTTCTTTTTCACGTAAAGCCTCTTCATAATCTATAGCTAGCTTATATGCTTCTTCCATTTGAAATATGCCTATTTTATGCTTAATCTTATGTATATTCTCTGCGGCCTTTTCAAATTCCCGGGCTGAGATGTTTTTTTTATAAGACTGAATCTCTACCGGAAGTTCCTTTTTTATGATCGTGATGATTTTTCTTTCAAAATCCTTATCACCGCCAGATAGCTGTTTTATATAATCGAGATTTGGAGACTTTAACATTATTTCATTTTTTAACTATCGCATTTTTTAAACTAAAATAGAACGTGGTTCCCTTACCAATTTCACTCTCCAGCCAGATCTTTCCATTATAAAGCTCTATAATTTTTTTTACAATACTCAATCCAATCCCGCTGGACATATCGTTGTTTCCTAGTGACCTGAAAATTTTAAATATTTTATCATGGTCTTCTGGAGCGATTCCAATGCCGTTGTCTTTAACCGAAAAAATATAGGCAGAGCCATTTTGGGTATGATCTATTTCAATTCGCCCATCTTTTTTATTACTATAGTTTATAGCATTTCCCAGCAAATTCTGAAAAAGTTGCTGCATTCTTGTCGCATCGGCAACAATTTCCGGCAATGGCTTACAAACCGAAATCTCAATATGTTTAGGAACATAAAGCATCTCCTGTACCTCTTCTAATAATGTGTTTAGATCTATTCTTCTATTATCTACCCGGTCGCTATCAATGCTTGAATATTTAAGGATATTTTCAATAAGATGATCCATTTTTTCAATCCGGGTTTGCATGAGGTCTAAATTGGTAAGACTTTCCTCCCCTAGCTGATTTCTAAAATCTTCTTTTGTCCAGCTTAATAATGCTGAAATATTCCTCAAAGGAGATTTAAGATCATGACTTACAATATGCGCATATTCATTGAGTTGTTCATTTTGCCGCTCAAGATTTTGAAGCAGGCGCTCTTTTTGTATTTCCAGGTTTTTTTGCCTCGTAATATCCAGGTGAATAAGTATAAAACCCTGTTGCTCCCCGTTTATATCAAAATTTGGAGCACCACTTACCAGCCAGTATCTCTTTTTTCCTGTTTTAGTCTTGATTTTAACTTCAAATGGTTCAGAAATAAACATCCCCAAATTCATAAAATTCTGTACCCTGTCTGATTCCTCTTGATAATTAAAAACCTCAGAAACCGATTTACCTAACAATTCTTCCTGATCGTAGCCACTTAAATCAGTAAAACTTTGATTCGCTAGTAATACAATGCCTTCGTTACTTACTTCCAGTAAGCCAAGGTTCATGTTTGCTATAATATTACTATATTTTTCCTTTTGAGACTTAAGTGTATCCTTGTAATTCTTTTGCAGCGTAATGTCATTAAAACTCCATAAATGACCTTTGTAAGTGCCTTCTATATACACAGGAGTATAATTTCTTTCTAAAATTCTGCCATCGGCAAGTTCCAGTTCTTCTCCAACTACACGAACTTTTCTTTTTAATACATCTTGCATCCGGCTCATAAAATGTGTTGGATCCTTAAAATAATCCATAAAGTTTTCAGCGCTATTTTTCAGGTTCGTGCCTTCCAACTCTTCTGGAGTTACCCCCATCTCGAACATGCTACAACACATTTCATTTACAAGTAGAACGTTGCGCTCTTCATCTTCAAGCAAAACACCGGTCTGAAGATTTTTCACAAGACTTGATAAACGTTCTTCAGATTCCTTTACCTTCTGCTTGGTTTGTAGATCGCTGGTTACATCTTCAATAATCGCAATTTGAAACTTAATATTGTTCTTTTCATCACGAACGGCAGAGACTGATGTTTTTGCCCAGATACTATTTTTATCTTTTGTAATGTATTTTTTTTCGAGACTAAAAGATTCGATTTCTGCATTTTTTAATCGAGACAGATAGGTCGCGGTCGTTTCATGATCATCCTTATGGGTGATTTGCTTAATACCCAGTGGCATTAACTCCTCTTCAGAATATCCCAGCATAGTACAAAAAGCCTTATTTACTTTTGTAAACCCGGTTCTCCCAGGTTCCATAAGTGTAATTCCCAGGGGGGAGTTATCAATAATAATATCTAACTGACTTTTTTGTTCATTTAACTTCTCTTTGGTGAGTGTTTCTTCAGTTATATCTCTAACAATACCCTGCGCGGCTTTAGGCTTCCCCTCGGGATCATAAATTATGGAAGCATTTATCTGGACTGTTTTTTCCTGATTATTCTTCGTAAGAATTACGGCTTTATAATTAGAAAAAGATCCTATATAAAAAAGCTGTTTAAACGCCTCTACGGTGTATGATTTATAATCGGGATGTACAAGATCAAGTAAATTTATATTTTCTGAAACATCAAATCCCAGTAATTCTTTGGCAGGATTGTTCATTCGTAATACCAAACCATCGATATCCATCACCACATATGCGTCGCTAATGTTTGAAAATACACCTTCTAATTCAGAGGTCTTTTCAGTGAGCAGCTGTTGTAATTGTTCACTAGATTGTTTCAAAGCTTCAGAAAGGTCAAAAAGCTTTCTGGATTTTTTTTCGAGATTTCTTTCGGCTATTATTCGTGCAGACTTTTCCTTTTTCAGCCTAAGTTCTAATTCGTTAATTCTTTCGGTTAAGTCCATTTAATGTGGGAATTCTGAACATAATTTAGTTATTATATTCAGATTTAGTACATATCAAATTTGGCGAATTTTTGAGAAAGGTCAAAAAAATTCTTTTTACCAAATTTAATAAAAAGTAATGTTTAGAATTTTCCAAAAATGATCAATACTGAAATATCAAAAAATGAGCCCCGGTAGTATTTGTTACCCGCTAACGTTAATAAGCTCATTCTGGCTCCAATAATCTATTAACGCTTTGAGCTTCACCTCGTAATCTTCAAATTTAAAAGGCTTAATGATATAGCCCGCAATCCCGATCTTATAACATTCTAACACATCTTTTCTGTTATTGGAAGTTGTCAGGATAATTACCGGTAAGTATTTTAACTGATTATCGCTCTTTAGAATTCTTAGAAATTCTATCCCGGAGATTTTAGGCATGTTAAGATCCAGAAGAAGAATATCAGGCAGGGGATCTCCAGATTGGAGCTGTTCAATAGCTTCTTCTCCATTTTTCGCCTCTATAATTTTCGGGACGTTTGGAAGCAAAGCAACGGTGCGACGTAACTTCATCACTTCTATAGCATCATCTTCTATAAAGAGAATATTCAATCTTTTGGACATAAAATATATACTGAAAGGACCAAAATTGTAGAATATTGGTCAGGAAAGGCTTATAATTCGTTCAATTGTTAATTCATATAGTTGAATGGGATTTTTAGCCCGGTGAACTGAATATTAATGTTAACAAAGTCCAAAACAAAGCAATTCAAACGTTAAGATATCCGCTTTATAGCTAAAATTCCACCATTCGTCGAAAACCGAAAAGCTTTTTTTTCGTATATATTAATATTTGTACTCTATATGGTACGCTTGCGCGTATTATACTATTTGAAGCCCAAATTAACTGAACATTATCTTATGGATAAACCATTACCCCCCTATTTTTCCAATTTTGGAAAAAACACCCTTATTTTTTGTTTTTTATTTTTTGCCATATTTTCATTAAATGCGCAAACTAAAGGACTTATATATAAGCAGGCTGCTGGTAGTGGCCAAACAGTATTAGATCCAAATACAGACGGTTATTCCTCTGAAACCAATCAGGGATTTTTTGAAAATGATGAAACAGAGAGTGAAATTCCTTACACTGCCCTTCCTTCTGTAGGTGCTTCCGAACCTGATAGTGATTTAGGACCGGGACCGGATTGTAAGTTTACAGACCTTGTAAAATCTGAAAATAATAATACGGTTTATACCTATCTGGACGGTACTGGCAATCTAATGTTCCGTTTTCGGCTAGGTGGCACCGCAGAAAACTCTAAAGGATATTCGATTCTTATAGATACCGATCAAAAATTTGGCGCTAGTGGTGAAAATGCTGACCCTAATTACATCCCTGGCAATCCGGGGTTTGAAATAGAAGTTGTTCTAAGAACGAATTTTGGTGTGGGTTTATACGACATAGATGGAACGGTTTCTCCTGTTGAAGTGGGAGATGCGGTTACAGACAGGCCTTACGATAATTTTGCCCAAAAGAGTATTGCCCTTTCAGAAATTTGCGGGGATGATGATTACTTTTATGATTTCTACATTCCTTTTGCAGATATTACCGCAGCTTTTCCTTCTGTCACAGTAAATACTCCGCTGAGAATGGTAGGAAACACAGTAATTAACCCAAAAGCTGCTACTGGGAATAATGGAATATCTGATTTGGGTGGTATTGATGATAGTACCGGAATAACCGATGGTTTATGGGAAGAGCTTATCAATGTATTTCCACCAACCAGTGTTACTGAAATTGGATCTGGAGCTACATTACCTCCGAGAGCTGCCTGCCCATCCATCACAGGCCCTATCGCAGTAGATGCTACCTCTATTACCGGAACCTCTTCTGAAGTTGATGGTGCAACGATCGAAGTTTTTCGCGATGATGTATCAGTGGGAACTACCACGGTGAGTGCCGGAAACTGGACCCTTTCTGGATTAAGTCCTGCAGTAGGAAATGAAGTCTTCTCTGCAACTGCAAAGGTTTCCGCAGCTACAGCCGATTCAACAGGAACTGAAGAAAAATCTGCATCCTATTCAGATTGTAATAAAACTACTGTAGGAGCTACATGTTCGAATCCACCTGATGTGGCTGGTACAGAGAACGGGTCAAAAAAAGCATTTGAAGGTACTTCCAGTGCTTCAGGTAGTTATGAATTAACAATATATAATTCAGACGGTACAAAACTAGTTTCTCCTGCTGGAACTAGCAACCCGGCAACGTACACCACTTCCAGCTGGGTTTGGGAATATGGGCGTGGAGGGACTAAAATCCCAGCCGGAGTTTATTATTTTACAGTGACTGAAACTGGTAAATGTGAATCTTCAAAAACAGAATTTTGTTTTGATACAGCTACCTTTTCCTCGGCTCCAGTAATTTCTAATACCCCTATATTAGAATCAGACACCAGTATTTCTGGTACTGCAACTACAGGAGCTACAATAACGCTACTCATCAATGGAGAAGAACAAGGCGTTGATATAGCAAGTGGTGGAAACTGGAGTTTTAGTGTTTCTGGTTTGTCCCAGGGAGATGAATTAACTATTAGGGCGATCGAAAGCGGAAATTGTAGTGCAGAAACAAGTGTTACTGTAAGTGCAAAATCTGATGCTCCTATAGTAAGGGGCGAATATTGTCTTGCCGGAGGAATGACGGTAAACACAGTGAATGGTGTATCATCAGAAGACGCAGGGTCAGAAATTAATATTTACTCAAGTCCAACGCAGGGTGGGATGAAAAGTCTGGAGGGAACTACAAATGTTCAGTCAAATGGTTCCTGGTCTGCAGACGGCTTAAATATCCTTATTGGCAGATATATTACTGCAACCGCACAGAACACTGGAGAAATTGTAAGTGAATTTTCAAATGAAGTTTTAGTAAGAAGCAAAACTCCTTCACCAAATCTTAAAATCACTTCAGATCCAATAACAGAAGGTGATGCGAGTATAACGGGCGAAGCTCTAGCTAGTACCAGTGTTGAGTTAACCATCCAGCTATATATGGATGGTGTTGCTATAGAAGGTGCCACAGCAACAGTAAATCCCGTAGTTGGCGTAGCATCGGTTCAGGAGTGGACAATTACCGGTTTAGACACCCCTTTCAACAAATTATATGCAGGTGGAGTTGCGACGGTCACTGTTACCAGTCCTACGATAGGCTTTTGCGAAAGTGATCCCTCCAATGCCGTAACTGTACAGTGTAAACAGCCAGCCTCACAAGTATTTAGTGCAACAACAAGTACTACGGTGTGCCAGAACGAAACAATCTCATTTCAGGTAAACGATACGGAAGAAAATATAGTTTACGAACTTATAGATCAAACCGATGCTGGAGTAGGACCGGCCATGCTTGGTACAGGATCTTCTATTTCACTTACTAGTTTCGGATTAAATACCTCAGTGACAGGAATCAGAATCCGTGCACAAAAGATCGGAATAGACTGCGATAGAATTATTCTACCCTCAGTTTCAGTTACGGTAAATCCTTTACCAGCTATTACTCTGGGTGCAAATCCCATAATAAACGATAGTGAAACTTCAGCATTTATTAGTTATACAAATGCTGTAAATGATCCTGCAAACTATGTATTAGATTTTGATTCATCTGCTAACTCAGCGGGCTTTACAGACATTACAACACCTACAAATCTACCCGCATCACCAATTGAGATTTTGGTACCAGGCACAGCATCTGGGGGGACATACAATGGAGTTATAAAAGTATTAAATACCACCACCGGATGCATTTCTGGAAATATTCCTTTTAGTATTACTATAGATGCATCGGCTCCTCCGGCAATCAATTTCACTATAGACCCAATCAATGATATTATCATAAATGAGAACACAGCCTATACCGGACCTACGCCGGTTCTTTCTGGAGATACACCGGTTGGGACAGTAACTTATACTTTGGCCGGAGAAGATGCAGGTGACTTTACGATAAATTCTAGTACCGGGGTGGTGAGCATGGTGGCCCGTGATTTTGAAAACCCAGTAGATGATGATACTAATAATACCTATGAATTAATTGTTATCGCAACAGATGAAGATAGCAATACCGATAGTGAAGCATGGGCAGTTGAAATTTCAGATATCAATGAGGCTCCTGCCATTACAAATAACGGCAGTGCTGCCACCCATTCAGTAGACTTTGCTGAAAATGGAACTGGTAACGTGATCGACTGGGATGCGACTGATGCTGATGGGGATGACCTGACGTATTCTTTAAGCGGAGCCGATGCTGCTCTATTTGATTTAGATACTAATACAGGTGAACTTAGCTTTAAATCAGCGCCTGATTTTGAAGGCAGTGGGGATAATCAATATGAAGCCATTGTTACTGTAAGTGACGGAACCTTTTCCGATACTCAGACCCTGACGGTCAATGTCACCGATCAGACGGAAGCAGCTGATTTTACTATCGATGCTATTGGAGATGCTACCGTAAATGAGAACAGTGCCTATACCGGGCCTGCTCCGAGTTTATCAGGCGATGCTCCTGTTGGAAGTGTAACCTATACCATCACCGGGGCTGATGCTGCCCTGTTCGAGGTCAATGAAGATACCGGGGTGGTGACCATGACCGAAAAGGATTTTGAGAACCCAGCCGATGCCAATTCCGATAATGTCTATGAAGTAACCCTGGTAGCGACCGATAGTGACGGGAATACCGATGCTGAATCATGGAGTGTCACGGTTGAAAATGTTGCTGAAGCAGTAAGCTTTAGCATTGATCCGATTGCCGATGCTACAGTAAATGAGAATAGCGCTTACACCAGTGAGACCCCATCCATTACCGGAGGTCCGATTGGAACTGTAACCTATAGCCTGAGTGGTGATGATGCTGATGACTTTACCATCAACGCCAGCACTGGGGTAGTAAGCATGGTCGCCAGAGATTTTGAGTCTCCGGTGGATGCTGATACCGATAATGTATATGAGGTGACCATTACTGCTACCGATTCTGATGGAAATACTGATTCTGAATCATGGAGTGTAAGTGTCACCGATCAGACGGAAGCAGCTGACTTTACCATCGATGCTATTGGAGATGCTACCGTAAATGAGAACAGCGCCTATACCGGGCCTACTCCGAGTTTATCAGGTGATGCTCCTATTGGAAGTGTAACCTATACCATCACCGGGGCTGATGCTGCCTTGTTCGAGGTCAATGAAGATACCGGCGTGGTGACCATGACCGAAAAGGATTTTGAGAACCCCGCCGATGCCAATACCGATAATGTCTATGAAGTAACCCTGGTAGCTACCGATAGTGACGGGAATACCGATTCCGAATCATGGAGTGTCACGGTTGAAAATGTTGCTGAAGCAGTAAGCTTTAGCATTGATCCGATTGCCGATGCTACAGTAAATGAGAATAGCGCTTACACCAGTGAGACCCCATCCATTACCGGAGGTCCGATTGGAACTGTAACCTATAGCCTGAGTGGTGATGATGCTGATGACTTTACCATCAACGCCAGTACCGGGGTGGTAAGTATGATCGCCAGAGATTTTGAAGCTCCGGTGGATGCTGATACCGATAATGTATATGAAGTAACCATTACCGCGACCGATTCTGATGGAAATACTGATTCTGAATCATGGAGTGTAAGTGTCACCGATCAGACGGAAGCAGCTGACTTTACCATCGATGCTATTGGAGATGCTACCGTAAATGAGAACAGCGCCTATACCGGGCCTACTCCGAGTTTATCAGGTGATGCTCCTGTTGGAAGTGTGACCTATACCATCACCGGGGCTGATGCTGCCCTGTTCGAGGTCAATGAAGATACCGGGGTGGTCACTATGACCGAAAAGGATTTTGAGAACCCCGCCGATGCCAATTCCGATAATGTATATGAAGTAACCCTGGTAGCGACCGATAGTGACGGGAATACCGATGCTGAATCATGGAGTGTCACGGTTGAAAATGTTGCTGAAGCAGTAAGCTTTAGCATTGATCCGATTGCAGATGCCAGTATAGCAGAGAACAGCGCTTATACCAGTGAGACCCCATCCATTACCGGAGGTCCGATTGGAAGTGTAACCTATAGCCTGAGTGGTGATGATGCTGATGACTTTACCATCAACGCCAGTACCGGGGTGGTAAGTATGATCGCCAGAGATTTTGAAGCTCCGGTGGATGCTGATACCGATAATGTATATGAAGTAACCATTACCGCGACCGATTCTGACGGGAATAAAGATTCTGAATCCTGGAGCGTAAGTGTGACCGATCAGACGGAAGCAGCTGATTTTACTATCGATGCTATTGCGGATGCTACCGTAAATGAGAACAGTGCCTATACCGGGCCTGCTCCGAGTTTATCAGGTGATGCTCCTGTTGGAAGTGTGACCTATACCATCACCGGGGCTGATGCTGCCCTGTTCGAGGTCAATGAAGATACCGGGGTGGTCACTATGACCGAAAAGGATTTTGAGAACCCGGCCGATGCCAATTCCGATAATGTATATGAAGTAACCCTGGTAGCTACCGATAGTGACGGGAATACCGATGCTGAAGCATGGAGTGTCACGGTTGAAAATGTTGCTGAAGCAGTAAGCTTTAGCATTGATCCGATTGCAGATGCCAGTATAGCAGAGAACAGCGCTTATACCAGTGAGACCCCATCCATTACCGGAGGTCCGATTGGAAGTGTAACCTATAGCCTGAGTGGTGATGATGCTGATGACTTTACCATCAACGCCAGTACCGGGGTGGTAAGTATGATCGCCAGAGATTTTGAAGCTCCGGTGGATGCTGATACCAATAATGTATATGAAGTAACCATTACCGCGACCGATTCTGATGGAAATACTGATTCTGAATCATGGAGTGTAAGTGTCACCGATCAGACGGAAGCAGCTGACTTTACCATCGATGCTATTGGAGATGCTACCGTAAATGAGAACAGCGCCTATACCGGGCCTACTCCGAGTTTATCAGGTGATGCTCCTGTTGGAAGTGTGACCTATACCATCACCGGGGCTGATGCTGCCCTGTTCGAGGTCAATGAAGATACCGGGGTGGTCACTATGACCGAAAAGGATTTTGAGAACCCCGCCGATGCCAATTCCGATAATGTATATGAAGTAACCCTGGTAGCGACCGATAGTGACGGGAATACCGATGCTGAATCATGGAGTGTCACGGTTGAAAATATAGCTGAAGCGGTAAGCTTTAGCATTGATCCGATTGCCGATGCTACCGTAAATGAGAACAGCGCTTATACCAGTGAGACCCCATCCATTACCGGAGGTCCGATTGGAACTGTAACCTATAGCCTGAGTGGTGATGATGCTGATGACTTTACCATCAACGCCAGTACCGGGGTGGTAAGTATGATCGCCAGAGATTTTGAAGCTCCGGTGGATGCTGATACCGATAATGTATATGAAGTAACCATTACCGCGGCCGATTCTGATGGAAATACTGATTCTGAATCATGGAGTGTAAGTGTCACCGATCAGACGGAAGCAGCTGACTTTACTATCGATGCTATTGGAGATGCTACCGTAAATGAGAACAGCGCCTATACCGGGCCTACTCCGAGTTTATCAGGTGATGCTCCTGTTGGAAGTGTGACCTATACCATCACCGGGGCTGATGCTGCCCTGTTCGAGGTCAATGAAGATACCGGCGTGGTCACTATGACCGAAAAGGATTTTGAGAACCCCGCCGATGCCAATTCCGATAATGTATATGAAATAACCCTGGTAGCTACCGATAGTGACGGGAATACCGATGCTGAAGCATGGAGTGTCACGGTTGAAAATGTTGCTGAAGCAGTAAGCTTTAGCATTGATCCGATTGCAGATGCCAGTATAGCAGAGAACAGCGCTTATACCAGTGAGACCCCATCCATTACCGGAGGTCCTATTGGAAGTGTAACCTATAGCCTGAGTGGTGATGATGCTGATGACTTTACCATCAACGCCAGTACCGGGGTGGTAAGCATGGTCGCCAGAGATTTTGAGTCTCCGGTGGATGCCGATACCGATAATGTATATGAAGTAACCATTACCGCGACCGATTCTGACGGGAATAAAGATTCTGAATCCTGGAGCGTAAGTGTGACCGATCAGACGGAAGCAGCTGATTTTACTATCGATGCTATTGCGGATGCTACCGTAAATGAGAACAGTGCCTATACCGGGCCTGCTCCGAGTTTATCAGGTGATGCTCCTGTTGGAAGTGTGACCTATACCATCACCGGGGCTGATGCTGCCCTGTTCGAGGTCAATGAAGATACCGGGGTGGTCACTATGACCGAAAAGGATTTTGAGAACCCGGCCGATGCCAATTCCGATAATGTATATGAAGTAACCCTGGTAGCTACCGATAGTGACGGGAATACCGATGCTGAAGCATGGAGTGTCACGGTTGAAAATGTTGCTGAAGCAGTAAGCTTTAGCATTGATCCGATTGCAGATGCCAGTATAGCAGAGAACAGCGCTTATACCAGTGAGACCCCATCCATTACCGGAGGTCCTATTGGAAGTGTAACCTATAGTCTGAGTGGTGATGATGCTGATGACTTTACCATCAACGCCAGTACCGGGGTGGTAAGTATGATCGCCAGAGATTTTGAAGCTCCGGTGGATGCCGATACCGATAATGTCTATGAAGTAACCATTACCGCGACCGATAGTGACGGAAATAAAGATTCTGAATCATGGAGTGTAAGTGTCACCGATCAGACGGAAGCAGCTGATTTTACCATCGATGCTATTGGAGATGCTACCGTAAATGAGAACAGTGCCTATACCGGGCCTGCTCCGAGTTTATCAGGTGATGCTCCTGTTGGAAGTGTGACCTATACCATCACCGGGGCTGATGCTGCCCTGTTCGAGGTCAATGAAGATACCGGGGTGGTCACTATGACCGAAAAGGATTTTGAGAACCCCGCCGATGCCAATTCCGATAATGTATATGAAGTAACCCTGGTAGCTACCGATAGTGACGGGAATACCGATGCTGAAGCATGGAGTGTCACGGTTGAAAATGTTGCTGAAGCAGTAAGCTTTAGCATTGATCCGATTGCAGATGCCAGTATAGCAGAGAACAGCGCTTATACCAGTGAGACCCCATCCATTACCGGAGGTCCGATTGGAAGTGTAACCTATAGCCTGAGTGGTGATGATGCTGATGACTTTACCATCAACGCCAGTACCGGGGTGGTAAGTATGATCGCCAGAGATTTTGAAGCTCCGGTGGATGCTGATACCGATAATGTATATGAAGTAACCATTACCGCGACCGATTCTGATGGAAATACTGATTCTGAATCATGGAGTGTAAGTGTCACCGATCAGACGGAAGCAGCTGACTTTACCATCGATGCTATTGGAGATGCTACCGTAAATGAGAACAGCGCCTATACCGGGCCTACTCCGAGTTTATCAGGTGATGCTCCTGTTGGAAGTGTGACCTATACCATCACCGGGGCTGATGCTGCCCTGTTCGAGGTCAATGAAGATACCGGGGTGGTCACTATGACCGAAAAGGATTTTGAGAACCCCGCCGATGCCAATTCCGATAATGTATATGAAGTAACCCTGGTAGCGACCGATAGTGACGGGAATACCGATGCTGAATCATGGAGTGTCACGGTTGAAAATATAGCTGAAGCGGTAAGCTTTAGCATTGATCCGATTGCCGATGCTACCGTAAATGAGAACAGCGCTTATACCAGTGAGACCCCATCCATTACCGGAGGTCCGATTGGAACTGTAACCTATAGCCTGAGTGGTGATGATGCTGATGACTTTACCATCAACGCCAGTACCGGGGTGGTAAGTATGATCGCCAGAGATTTTGAAGCTCCGGTGGATGCTGATACCGATAATGTATATGAAGTAACCATTACCGCGGCCGATTCTGATGGAAATACTGATTCTGAATCATGGAGTGTAAGTGTCACCGATCAGACGGAAGCAGCTGACTTTACTATCGATGCTATTGGAGATGCTACCGTAAATGAGAACAGCGCCTATACCGGGCCTACTCCGAGTTTATCAGGTGATGCTCCTGTTGGAAGTGTGACCTATACCATCACCGGGGCTGATGCTGCCCTGTTCGAGGTCAATGAAGATACCGGCGTGGTCACTATGACCGAAAAGGATTTTGAGAACCCCGCCGATGCCAATTCCGATAATGTATATGAAATAACCCTGGTAGCTACCGATAGTGACGGGAATACCGATGCTGAAGCATGGAGTGTCACGGTTGAAAATGTTGCTGAAGCAGTAAGCTTTAGCATTGATCCGATTGCAGATGCCAGTATAGCAGAGAACAGCGCTTATACCAGTGAGACCCCATCCATTACCGGAGGTCCTATTGGAAGTGTAACCTATAGCCTGAGTGGTGATGATGCTGATGACTTTACCATCAACGCCAGTACCGGGGTGGTAAGCATGGTCGCCAGAGATTTTGAGTCTCCGGTGGATGCCGATACCGATAATGTATATGAAGTAACCATTACCGCGACCGATTCTGACGGGAATAAAGATTCTGAATCCTGGAGCGTAAGTGTGACCGATCAGACGGAAGCAGCTGATTTTACTATCGATGCTATTGCGGATGCTACCGTAAATGAGAACAGTGCCTATACCGGGCCTGCTCCGAGTTTATCAGGTGATGCTCCTGTTGGAAGTGTGACCTATACCATCACCGGGGCTGATGCTGCCCTGTTCGAGGTCAATGAAGATACCGGGGTGGTCACTATGACCGAAAAGGATTTTGAGAACCCGGCCGATGCCAATTCCGATAATGTATATGAAGTAACCCTGGTAGCTACCGATAGTGACGGGAATACCGATGCTGAAGCATGGAGTGTCACGGTTGAAAATGTTGCTGAAGCAGTAAGCTTTAGCATTGATCCGATTGCAGATGCCAGTATAGCAGAGAACAGCGCTTATACCAGTGAGACCCCATCCATTACCGGAGGTCCTATTGGAAGTGTAACCTATAGTCTGAGTGGTGATGATGCTGATGACTTTACCATCAACGCCAGTACCGGGGTGGTAAGTATGATCGCCAGAGATTTTGAAGCTCCGGTGGATGCCGATACCGATAATGTCTATGAAGTAACCATTACCGCGACCGATAGTGACGGAAATAAAGATTCTGAATCATGGAGTGTAAGTGTCACCGATCAGACGGAAGCAGCTGATTTTACCATCGATGCTATTGGAGATGCTACCGTAAATGAGAACAGTGCCTATACCGGGCCTGCTCCGAGTTTATCAGGTGATGCTCCTGTTGGAAGTGTGACCTATACCATCACCGGGGCTGATGCTGCCCTGTTCGAGGTCAATGAAGATACCGGCGTGGTCACTATGACCGAAAAGGATTTTGAGAACCCCGCCGATGCCAATTCCGATAATGTATATGAAGTAACCCTGGTAGCGACCGATAGTGACGGGAATACCGATGCTGAATCATGGAGTGTCACGGTTGAAAATATAGCTGAAGCGGTAAGCTTTAGCATTGATCCGATTGCCGATGCTACCGTAAATGAGAACAGCGCTTATACCAGTGAGACCCCATCCATTACCGGAGGTCCTATTGGAAGTGTAACCTATAGCCTGAGTGGTGATGATGCTGATGACTTTACCATCAACGCCAGTACCGGGGTGGTAAGTATGATCGCCAGAGATTTTGAGTCTCCGGTGGATGCCGATACCGATAATGTATATGAAGTAACCATTACCGCGACCGATTCTGACGGGAATAAAGATTCTGAATCCTGGAGCGTAAGTGTGACCGATCAGACGGAAGCAGCTGATTTTACTATCGATGCTATTGCGGATGCTACCGTAAATGAGAACAGTGCCTATACCGGGCCTGCTCCGAGTTTATCAGGTGATGCTCCTGTTGGAAGTGTGACCTATACCATCACCGGGGCTGATGCTGCCCTGTTCGAGGTCAATGAAGATACCGGGGTGGTCACTATGACCGAAAAGGATTTTGAGAACCCGGCCGATGCCAATTCCGATAATGTATATGAAGTAACCCTGGTAGCTACCGATAGTGACGGGAATACCGATGCTGAAGCATGGAGTGTCACGGTTGAAAATGTTGCTGAAGCAGTAAGCTTTAGCATTGATCCGATTGCAGATGCCAGTATAGCAGAGAACAGCGCTTATACCAGTGAGACCCCATCCATTACCGGAGGTCCGATTGGAAGTGTAACCTATAGCCTGAGTGGTGATGATGCTGATGACTTTACCATCAACGCCAGTACCGGGGTGGTAAGTATGATCGCCAGAGATTTTGAAGCTCCGGTGGATGCTGATACCGATAATGTATATGAAGTAACCATTACCGCGACCGATTCTGATGGAAATACTGATTCTGAATCATGGAGTGTAAGTGTCACCGATCAGACGGAAGCAGCTGACTTTACCATCGATGCTATTGGAGATGCTACCGTAAATGAGAACAGCGCCTATACCGGGCCTACTCCGAGTTTATCAGGTGATGCTCCTGTTGGAAGTGTGACCTATACCATCACCGGGGCTGATGCTGCCCTGTTCGAGGTCAATGAAGATACCGGGGTGGTCACTATGACCGAAAAGGATTTTGAGAACCCCGCCGATGCCAATTCCGATAATGTATATGAAGTAACCCTGGTAGCGACCGATAGTGACGGGAATACCGATGCTGAATCATGGAGTGTCACGGTTGAAAATGTTGCTGAAGCAGTAAGCTTTAGCATTGATCCGATTGCAGATGCCAGTATAGCAGAGAACAGCGCTTATACCAGTGAGACCCCATCCATTACCGGAGGTCCGATTGGAAGTGTAACCTATAGCCTGAGTGGTGATGATGCTGATGACTTTACCATCAACGCCAGTACCGGGGTGGTAAGTATGATCGCCAGAGATTTTGAAGCTCCGGTGGATGCTGATACCGATAATGTATATGAAGTAACCATTACCGCGACCGATTCTGACGGGAATAAAGATTCTGAATCCTGGAGCGTAAGTGTGACCGATCAGACGGAAGCAGCTGATTTTACTATCGATGCTATTGCGGATGCTACCGTAAATGAGAACAGTGCCTATACCGGGCCTGCTCCGAGTTTATCAGGTGATGCTCCTGTTGGAAGTGTGACCTATACCATCACCGGGGCTGATGCTGCCCTGTTCGAGGTCAATGAAGATACCGGGGTGGTCACTATGACCGAAAAGGATTTTGAGAACCCGGCCGATGCCAATTCCGATAATGTATATGAAGTAACCCTGGTAGCTACCGATAGTGACGGGAATACCGATGCTGAAGCATGGAGTGTCACGGTTGAAAATGTTGCTGAAGCAGTAAGCTTTAGCATTGATCCGATTGCAGATGCCAGTATAGCAGAGAACAGCGCTTATACCAGTGAGACCCCATCCATTACCGGAGGTCCGATTGGAAGTGTAACCTATAGCCTGAGTGGTGATGATGCTGATGACTTTACCATCAACGCCAGTACCGGGGTGGTAAGTATGATCGCCAGAGATTTTGAAGCTCCGGTGGATGCTGATACCGATAATGTATATGAAGTAACCATTACCGCGACCGATTCTGATGGAAATACTGATTCTGAATCATGGAGTGTAAGTGTCACCGATCAGACGGAAGCAGCTGACTTTACCATCGATGCTATTGGAGATGCTACCGTAAATGAGAACAGCGCCTATACCGGGCCTACTCCGAGTTTATCAGGTGATGCTCCTGTTGGAAGTGTGACCTATACCATCACCGGGGCTGATGCTGCCCTGTTCGAGGTCAATGAAGATACCGGGGTGGTCACTATGACCGAAAAGGATTTTGAGAACCCCGCCGATGCCAATTCCGATAATGTATATGAAGTAACCCTGGTAGCGACCGATAGTGACGGGAATACCGATGCTGAATCATGGAGTGTCACGGTTGAAAATGTTGCTGAAGCAGTAAGCTTTAGCATTGATCCGATTGCCGATGCTACCGTAAATGAGAACAGCGCTTATACCAGTGAGACCCCATCCATTACCGGAGGTCCGATTGGAACTGTAACCTATAGCCTGAGTGGTGATGATGCTGATGACTTTACCATCAACGCCAGTACCGGGGTGGTAAGTATGATCGCCAGAGATTTTGAAGCTCCGGTGGATGCTGATACCGATAATGTATATGAAGTAACCATTACCGCGGCCGATTCTGATGGAAATACTGATTCTGAATCATGGAGTGTAAGTGTCACCGATCAGACGGAAGCAGCTGACTTTACTATCGATGCTATTGGAGATGCTACCGTAAATGAGAACAGCGCCTATACCGGGCCTACTCCGAGTTTATCAGGTGATGCTCCTGTTGGAAGTGTGACCTATACCATCACCGGGGCTGATGCTGCCCTGTTCGAGGTCAATGAAGATACCGGCGTGGTCACTATGACCGAAAAGGATTTTGAGAACCCCGCCGATGCCAATTCCGATAATGTATATGAAATAACCCTGGTAGCTACCGATAGTGACGGGAATACCGATGCTGAAGCATGGAGTGTGAGTGTAGAGAACTTTGACGAACCTACTACAATAAATGATGACAATCCTTCAACAAATGAGGATACTGCGGTTGATATCACTGTACTCGCCAATGATACCGATGTGGATGATAAATCCCCGGTAACCAGCGTGACTCAGCCAACTAATGGCGTAGTAAGCATCAATGATGATGGCACAGTGAAATATACTCCTGAAGAAAACTTCAACGGTATAGATTCTTTCACGTACACCAATTCAGAAGGCAACACCGGAACGGTGACTATAACAGTAAACTCTATAGACGATGAAGCGATCTATACCATCGCTGATGCTAAGCCGATCAATGAATATGACAATGAGGATGTACTGGCAACGGTTTCTGATGCTGATGGAGACATTGTAAATGCAGTACTGACCGACGGCTCTCTTCCGGCAGGTGTTACTTTAAACGCTGATGGAAGCCTTTCAGTTGAAAATGCTGATCTATTAGAGGCCGGTGATTATAGTTTCGAGATCACTACTACCGATGAGAATGGTGGAATTACTGTTCAGACTATTGTGTTGAGTTTCGGAGCCGATTCTGATTCCGAAGCGATCTATACCATCGCTGATGCTAAGCCGATCAACGAATATGACAATGAAGATATACTAGCAACGGTGTCTGATGCTGATGGAGACATTGTAAATGCAGTACTGACCGACGGCTCTCTTCCGGCAGGTGTTACTTTAAACGCTGATGGAAGCCTTTCAGTTGAAAATGCTGATCTATTAGAGGCCGGTGATTATAGTTTCGAGATCACTACTACCGATGAGAATGGTGGAATTACTGTTCAGACTATTGTGTTGAGTTTCGGAGCCGATTCTGATTCCGAAGCGATCTATACCATCGCTGATGCTAAGCCGATCAACGAATATGACAATGAAGATATACTAGCAACGGTGTCTGATGCTGATGGAGACATTGTAAATGCAGTACTGACCGACGGCTCTCTTCCGGCAGGTGTTACTTTAAACGCTGATGGAAGCCTTTCAGTTGAAAATGCTGATCTATTAGAGGCCGGTGATTATAGTTTCGAGATCACTACTACCGATGAGAATGGTGGAATTACTGTTCAGACGATCGTGTTGAGTTTTGGAGCCGATTCTGATTCCGAAGCGATCTATACCATCGCTGATGCTAAGCCGAGCAATGAATATGATAATGAAGATATACTGGCGACGGTGTCTGATGCTGATGGAGATATTGTAAATGCAGCACTGACCGACGGATCTCTTCCGGCAGGTGTTACTTTAAATGCTGATGGAAGTCTTTCAGTTGAAAACGCTGATCTGTTAGAAGCCGGTGATTATAGTTTCGAAATCACTACTACTGATGAGAATGGTGGAATTACTGTTCAGACGATCGTATTGAGTTTCGGAGCAGATTCTGATTCCGAAGCGATCTATAACATCGCTGATGCTAAGCCGATCAATGAATACGACAATGAGGATATACTGGCAACGGTGTCGGATGCTGATGGAGACATTGTAAATGCAGCACTGACCGACGGTTCTCTTCCGGCAGGTGTTACTTTAAATGCTGATGGAAGTCTTTCAGTTGAAAATGCCGATCTATTAGAAGCCGGTGATTATAGTTTTGAGATCACCACAACCGATGAGAATGGTGGAATTACTGTTCAGACCATTGTCTTGAGTTTCGGAGCAGATTCTGATTCCGAAGCAATTTATACCATCGCTGATGCTAAGCCGATCAATGAATACGAAAATAATGAGGTACTCGCAACAGTTTCTGATGCTGATGGTGATATTGTAAATGCTGAAGTAACAAATGGTAATCTTCCTCCGGGTGTGATTCTGAATGAAGATGGAAGTCTTTCAGTTGAAAATGCTAACCTATTGGAAGCCGGAGATTATAGTTTCGAGATCACTACTACTGATGAGAATGGTGGAATTACTGTTCAGACGATCGTGTTGAGTTTTGGAGCCGATTTAGACCTGGATAATGACGGTTTGTTTAACGAGGAAGAAATAGCTTTAGGAACAGATCCGGAAAATGCAGATTCTGATAATGATGGTTTAACCGACGGAGAAGAGGTGCTTGTAATTGATGATGACTCAACCGAATTAGTACCTGAAAATGTTAGTGATCCTCTAAACATCTGTGATCCATTGCAAACTTCTGCTACCTGCGATCCTGATAATGACGGACTGATCAATGAAGAAGAGGCTTCAGCAGGAACCGACCCTAATGATGCAGATACAGATAATGACGGACTGAACGATGGTGAAGAAGTGAACGGAATCGATGATCCTTCAACAGAAACAATTGCAACCGGAGTAAGTGATCCGTTGAACATTTGTGATCCAAATCCAGTTTCTACCGACTGCCTTGAAGATGGACCCGAAATTATTCAGAAACTATCTCCGAACGGTGACGGTACTAATGATTTCTTTATGATAGAAGGCCTGGAGTTATATGAAGAGAATACCCTGGAAATTTTCAATAGATGGGGTGTACTTATATATGAGGCTAAGGCTTATGGAGAAAACGGAAATCTTTTTGGAGGGATCTCAGAAGGAAGATTAACCGTTAGAAAAGGGGAAGAACTCCCTGCAGGAACTTATTTCTATGTATTGAGATATAAAGACGGAGAATGGAAATCTAAATCTGGTTACTTATACCTCACACGTTAAAAACCTACTATGAAAAGATATATATTTTTATTACTAAGTATTATAAGCCTGGGGGGATATGCTCAGCAGGACGCGCAGTACACCCAATATATGTACAATACAGCCTTGTTCAATCCGGCCTATGTAGGATCGGAGGATTTTCTCAAAATATCGGGAGTATATAGGTCTCAATGGGTAGGCCTGGATGGCGCTCCCGAAACCTTATCTTTCAGTATCAATGATCGCATCGGAAAAAAAGTTGGATTGGGAGGTTCTGTTATTTCAGATAAAATAGGACCTAGTAGTGAAACTATCATTAACGCCGATTTTTCTTATACCCTTGATTTTGAAAACACAGCACTGGCCTTTGGTTTGAAAGCCAGTGCAAATTTACTTAATGTGGATTTCACTCAGCTCTCAGGACCCGATGACCCCGATTTTAATCAGAATATCGATAATAGATTTACTCCAAACATAGGAGCTGGTGTCTATTATTACAGTAATAAGTTCTATGTAGGTTTCTCGGTACCACAATTGCTGGAGACGGAGCATTATAAGAACAATGAGAATTCTGATACTTTTCTGGCAAAAGAACGTTTTCACACCTATTTTATGGGAGGATATGTTTTTGACCTGAACCCTGGGCTTAAATTAAAACCAGCCTATTTATTGAAAGTAACAGATGGTGCTCCCCTACAGGTAGATATTTCTGCCAACTTATTGTTTTCTGAGAAGTTCACCCTGGGGGCTTCTTATAGATTGAATTCAGCAGTGAGTGCACTGGCAGGTTTTCAAATATTCGATTCGGTTTTTATTGGATATTCATATGATGCCGATACCACCAGATTAAGAACGTATAATGACGGTTCTCACGAGATCGTTTTGAGATTTGACATACGGGATGCAATGAAATATGTAAGTTCACCAAGGTTTTTTTAAAACCCTATCGGAATACTTTAAACATAAATTAAAGGCGATTAAATTCTTATCAACTATATCTAATATGTAGGGAATACCGTTAAATCTGGAGAATTGAATATTTTGAAGAAACGATAAATATTATTAAAGGAATATCATCTGTGATAAGCTTAAAAAATCCCATATTCAGAATCGCTGAAGTCAGATAAGATCAGGTGCGTCGTAGGCTCTCCAAAAAGCAAAAGCCGGTCTATGAATTGCTGAAGATGCGACTGATCTTTCAGCACTACTTTCATAAAAATATTATGTGGTCCGGTAATTCTAAACAACTCTTTAATCTCCGGAAAATCATGCACCTGCTTATTAAAATCCTTTAATTTCCCGCTGAACATTTTTAACATGATCATCACTTCCAGCCCATACCCCAGTTTATTATAGTTCAGCTGAATTTTATAAGCCTTGATCACATTCGTCTCTTCAAGTTTTTGTACCCGTTCCCTAACCGAAGAAGGTGAAAGGCCTATTTGCTTTCCAATTTCAACAAAGGATGCTCTTGAATTTAACTGAAGTCTGCTTATAATTTTAAGATCTATTGCGTCTACCATAAAATAACCTGTAAAAAGTTTAAAATTATATTTTTATGCGGAAAAATCAAATAAAATCCGTTGAATCAATTTTAAAGACTATCCATCTACAAGTACTTTTACGCTATGGATGTGATGCTTTTATTATTGATAATTGGAATATTTGTCGGGTTTTTTATTCAAACCATTATTGGCTTTGCAGGCGCGCTCATTGCCCTTCCTTTTTTACTCTTTGTTATGCCTTTGCCCAGCGCCATCGCGTATCTGTCTATTTTTTATTTGATCTCCACCCCTTACTACGTTTATAAAGAGCGCCATAATATTGACAAACAATTATTAATGAGACTGGCGATCTCCTCGCTTATTGGAGTGGTGGCGGGAATTATCCTGCTAGTCTATACCAAACCTGTTATATTAAAAAAAGCACTGGGAGTATTTATCATTCTGTTTGTATTAAACAGTTTGAGACCAAAAGGCGATCTGCAACTGGGCACTAAGATGAAATACCTCTTTGGGTTTTTGGGAGGTTTCTTTTCCGGAGTTTTCTCTACGGGAGGCCCGTTATACGTGATGATCGTAAAAAATGCCACACCAGATGTACGAACTTTCAGGGCTACCATGTTTGGTGTTTTGGGCCTGGTCACCCTTATTAGAATTCCCGCCCTGGCCATCGGTGGGATTCTCACTTTAGAACAGGTATATAACGCTCTATTCGTAATTCCTTTTTTTATTCTTGCTATTTTCCTCGGAAAAATAGTCTATAAAAAACTAAATGAAAATGTGTTGAAAAAGGTAATTCTTGGACTTTTATGCCTTTCAGGAATTATGCTTATTTTCTAAAATCAGGGTCACAAAAATTTTTATCAGGAGATCTTTTCAGTCAAAAGAAAAATTCGTTGATTCAAACATAATATATGTAATTTTAATTCCTGAATTGGGATCAGCATCAAAACCACAGGAATGTTTCAGCAAATAGCCACACATATACAACAGCACATTCAGCTGGATAAAGCTGAAATGGATGAATTCCTTAGCCTTCTGGCAGAAAAAAAAGTCTCAAAAAAGGATTACCTCATCAAACCAGGACAGGAAGTTCAATATGAATATTTTGTAGTGAAAGGTTGCTTAAAAGCTTATTACCTGGACAAAAAAGGAAACAAGCATATTTTGCAATTTGCTATAGAAGACTGGTGGATAAGCGATTTTGAAGCATTTTTCAAGAATGAACCTGCTTCTTTACATATTGAAGCCATTGAAGATTCCTATTTACTCGGCATTAAAAAGGAAATTCTGGAACCTTTGTATGAGCGCATTCCTAAATTTGAACGCTTCTTCAGGATCAAAACCACCAATGCTTTTGTGGCTTTGAGAAGTAGAATCCTTTCCAGCCTGCAATTGGATGCCCGTGAACGCTATCTTGACTTCTGCAACACCTACCCTTCCATAGAAAAGAGGATTCCCAATTACCATATCGCGAATTACCTGGGCATTACTCCGGAAAGCCTTAGCCGTATACGAAAATCCATATAGCACTTAACAAGCTTTAACGATTCAGATTAACCTATATCAATTTCTAAAAGCAGGCTTTCCAGTATTTTTGTATTCAATTTTGAAGAAAAAAACATGAGTACACAAGCACTTTTAAAAACTTATAAATTAGGCGATTTAGAATTAAAGAACCGTGTAGTAATGGCCCCTATGACGCGTGGCCGTGCAGATAACGAGGAGAAAAAACCTTCCCGTGAACTACATGCAGAATATTATAAGCAGCGTGCAAGCGCAGGTCTTATCATTTCTGAAGGTTCACAGATCTCTAAAGATGCCGTTGGTTATATAAATACACCCGGGATCCATTCTCAGGAGCAGGTTGAAGGATGGAAAGAAGTTACCTCAGCGGTTCACGAGGCCGATGGAAAAATCTTTATTCAGCTCTGGCATGTGGGCAGGATGTCCCATCCAGATTTTCACGGCGGTGAGTTGCCCCTGGCCCCTTCCCCGGTAAATCCAAACGCCAAATCTTTTACTCCGGAAGGCTTTAAAGATACGGTGGCGCCAAGAGAAATGACCATTGAAGACATTCAGCAAACGATCGCAGATTTTAAACAGGCTGCCAGGAATGCCATGGACGCTGGTTTTGACGGAGTAGAAATTCATTCTTCTAACGGATATCTTTTTCACCAGTTCTTTAATGCAACTTCCAATCATAGAAATGATGAGTATGGCGGAAGCATAGAGAACAGGGCAAAAATTCTTTTTGAGGTGCTGGATGCTGTTAAAGAAGTGATGCCAGAGAATCGTATTGGAATTCGTTTAAATCCTTCCATGCACGGAATTTTCGGGATGACGATGGATGAAGAAACAATTCCAACCTTCGATTATATCGTTAAGAAACTGAATGAATATGATCTTTCTTACCTGCACCTTTCAGAACCTTTTACAGATGTTTCAGACATTTCTTTTGCTGAAACAGATATTGCTAAACGCTATCGCCCGATCTATAACGGAACCTTGATGATTAATTCCAATTTTGATCAGCAAAAAGGGAATACAGTTATTGAAGATGGAGAAGCAGACCTTGTGGCCTTTGGAAAACCATTTATTTCCAATCCAGATCTAGCTGAAAGATTCGCTCAGAATGTAGAATTGGATGCATGGGATGAGGATACTTTTTATTCTGGTGGTAAAAAAGGATATACAGATTATAAAGTAAAAACAGAAAGAGAAGGAGTTCTTAATTAATTTTAAAATATCAGTTATAAAAAAGTCTTTTAGATCATTTCTAAAGGACTTTTTTTATAGGTCTACATATTCGTCAAGCTGAACTTGATTCAGCTTCTAATTGAATTTGATTTTCAATTTGGTGAGATCCTGAAGTAAATTCAGGATGACATTGTTTATGATGGCATAAGACTTTGCAGATAACTAAACATACTATAAAAAAGTTTCTAGTCGTCAAGCTGAACTTGATTCAGCTTCTAATTAAATTTCATCAACAATTAGATGAGATCCTGAAATAAATTCAGGATGACGTTGTTTATGATGTTACAAGACTCCACAGTTAACTAATCATACTACAAAAAAAGTCCTTTAGATCATTTTCTAAAGGACTTTTTCATTGTACAATTCAAACTATTTCAAAAATCTAGAATTCCTGAACCGTTGGTCTAATCACGATCTCATTCACATCTACATCGTTCGGTTGTTCAATTGCATAAGCAATAGCTCTGGCAATAGAATCTCCGGGGATCGCCTGCTTGTAAAATTCCTTTACATTCTCTGAACTTTCATCATGGCTGCTTCCAAATTTCAATTCAGAATCTATAGCTCCAGGTTCAATGGTAGTAGTTCTAATATTTCCACCAACTTCATGTCTTAATCCTTCAGAAATTGCTCTTACCGCATACTTGGTTCCGCTATATACAGTTCCGCCCGGGCTAAATACTTTAATCCCCGCAACTGAAGACAGGTTGATAAAATGTCCGTGTCCCTGCTCCTGGAATACCGGCAATGCAGCAGAAATTCCGTAAAGCACACCTTTCACATTGATGTCTATCATTTTATCCCACTCTTCTACTTTATCCTCTGCTATTGGTGCGATAGACATTAAGCCGGCATTGTTGATAAGCACATCAATTTTTCCCAATTCTTTTTTGGCGGTATCTATAAGGTTTTTCACTTCCTTTCTATTAGTCACATCGGTTTTCACTACCAATGCTTCCCCTCCGTTTTTCTTAATGTCTTCGGCAATAGCTTCCAGTTTTTCCTTACGTCTGGCAGCGATGACTACTTTAGCTCCTTTAGAAGCTAAATGTCGGGCGGTATCTTCTCCTAGTCCACTACTTCCTCCAGTTATAATTACTACTTTCCCTTTAATATTATCTTCCATCATTCTAAAATTTTAATTTATGATTCCTTGAGAAGTCAAAATTAGGGCTCAGATATCAGGAATTCGGGCTAATAGTGATGATTATAAATAGTTTAACCTGTTTCCTTAACCTAGATCAAGAAGAATCCTTAAGAGGGTTTTAAATAAATGAAATTTCGGCTCTGGATTGGCAGGCGGAAACTAACAGAAGAAACTAGATCCTGTTTACGCTGAAGATTTTGTAGTTTCGGTTTTTCCTTTTAGACGAAGGTTTCCGTCAAATTCTATATCGAGGCTGAAAATTTTTAAAAAAGCATATTGTTTATTTGCAATACCATTGCATTTTGTAATTCCTATATTTGTAACGTGAAATTACTAAGCATCATATTATCCATTTATTTGATAGGACTTACTGTAGTTCCTTGTGAGGATGATGCCAATAAAGAAGAAATTAGTATTGAACAGGTTTCAAGTCTTGAATCGGAACAGGAAACCGGTGCAGATCTCTGCTCCCCCTTTTGCCAGTGCCACTGTTGCCATATTCATATACTGAAGATTGACACCATGGAATCTGAAGAGCTTGATATTCAGGCTTCAACTTTAATTATTGAAAGAAATTCAGAATCTGGAATAGAAATTCCAGACACACACTTTCAGCCTCCGCGTATTTAATTCAGTTTTATAGGACAGCTATGTCCATTTTTTTTAGGAAAATTTTCCTTTTTAAGCAGATTTACTGAATTCAAATCAAAATTTTATGATCAACAGAATCATTGATTTTTCAATCAATAATAAATTTATTATTGGGTTGTTAACCTGCGTTTTGATCGTCGCAGGAATATGGAGCATGATTAAAGTCCCTATAGATGCTCAACCCGATATTACCAATAATCAGGTACAGGTGATCACCCAGGCACCTAATCTTGGAACCCAGGATATTGAACAGTTTGTCACCTATCCTGTAGAGATCGAAATGAGCAACCTACCCGGGGTAATGGAAATTAGATCGGTATCCCGGTTCGGACTTTCTGTAGTTACTATCGTTTTTGAAGACGATATGGGAACCTATCTTCCACGGCAACTGGTAAGTGAAAAACTAAACAGTGTTCGGGAAGAAATTCCCAAAGGATTTGGGCAACCTTCCATGGGGCCAATTTCTACGGGTCTTGGCGAAATATTCCAATATACTCTTGAAGTTGAAGAAGAATTTAAAGATGAATATTCTCCTACGGAACTAAGGACCATTCAGGACTGGATCGTAAAACGACAAATGGCCATGGTTCCCGGCGTGGTTGAAGTCAATGGCGTTGGAGGCAAGATCAAGCAATTTGAAGTTGCCGTTAATACTGAAGAATTACGAGCTATTGGTTTAACAATCTCCGATGTATTTACGGCCCTCGAAAAAAATAACCAGAACACTGGTGGCGCTTATATTGAAAAGAACCATCAGGCAAACTTTATTCGTGGTGAAGGCCTGGCCAGAAACATTTCAGATATAAAAAATATCGTAATCCAGAATTCTGAAGGGATTCCTATCACCATAGATAATATCGCGGAAGTAAAAATTGGCAGCGCCGTTAGATATGGAGCGCTAACCAAAAACGGACAGGGAGAAACTGTGGGCGGAATGGTGATGATGCTGAAAGGAGCAAATTCTAATGAAGTTGTTGAAAATGTGAAAGACAGGATCACTCAGATTCAAAAATCACTGCCAGACGGAGTTTCCATAAAACCATTTCTGGACAGGAGTGAGCTCATTTCGGATACTACCTCAACAGTTACCCAGAATTTAATTGAAGGGGGACTTATTGTGATCTTTGTTCTCATCATTTTGCTCGGAAACTGGCGCGGCGGATTAATCGTTGCCTCCACGATCCCACTATCGCTACTATTCGCATTCATTTTAATGAATGTCTTTGACGTCTGGGCCAACCTTATGAGTCTGGGTGCTATCGATTTTGGAATTATTGTGGATGGCGCCGTGATCATTGTGGAAAGCACCGTCTTTATTATTTCTCAAAGAATTGGAAGGAATAAAAAGATCAATCAAAAAGATCGGGATGAGATCGCAGCCTCTTCCTCCAAAAAGATGATGAATTCAGCATTTTTTGGTCAGCTTATTATCCTGATCGTTTTTCTACCCATTTTAGCCTTAGAAGGTGTTGAAGGAAAAATGTTCAGACCTATGGCATTAACCTTTATTTTCGCCATGATCGGGGCTATGATCCTTTGTCTTACCTATGTTCCAATGGTTTCAGCGATGTTTTTAAAGGAAAGTAAAAACACTAAAAAGTCATGGGGAGACAGAGCAATTCTCTGGCTTCAGAACAAATATGAACCTGTTCTTAAATGGTCGCTGGGGCATGCAAAAATTCTTGTAGGAGCTGCTCTAGGCTTATTATTGATCAGCGTTTTAATATTTACCAGAATGGGAGGAGAATTTATTCCCCAACTTGATGAAGGCGACATTGCCTATCATATTATTCAAAAACCCGGGAGCTCTTTAACTGAAGGTATCAAAACCTCTACTAAAATCGAGGCTCTTTTGTTAGACGAATTTCCTGAAATTGAACAGGTAGTCACCAGGTTTGGTGTCTCAGACGTGCCGACAGATCCTATGCCAATGGATATTGGGGATAGTTTTATCATTTTAAAACCAAGATCTGAATGGGTCTCTGCAGAAACTAAAGATGAACTGATTTCCAAGATCAAGGAGAAACTGAAAACTGTTCCGGGAGTTAGTTATGAATTCACGCAACCTGTGGAGATGCGTTTTAACGAATTACTTACCGGAGTTCGGGAAGATATTGCCGTCAAACTTTATGGAGAAGATTTAAATGTCCTTGCTGAAAAGGCCCAAGAAATGGGTTCTTTAATTAGTCAGGTTGAAGGTGTTGGCGATATGAAGGTAGAAGCAACTGTTGGCTTACCACAGATCACGGTAGATTATAACCGAAATAAGCTCGCCCAGTACGGCCTGAATGTAAATGAGTTGAATTCATTGATCCAGTCGGCATTTGCGGGCGGAAAAGCCGGAGTGATCTTCGACGGGGAAAAGAAATTTGATCTGGTGGTGCGTCTTACCGAGAGTCAGCGAAAAGATATCCGCAATATTCGAAATCTATATGTAAGTCTGCCGTCCGGTAGTCAGATCCCACTTAAAGAGGTAGCCGAAATAAGTTACCTGCCCGGCCCCATGCAGATAAGTCGTGATAATACCCAGAGAAGAACTTATGTTGGGGTTAACATCCGTGATCGTGATGTAAAATCTGTAGTAGAGGATATTCAGGAAAAACTGGATGCAGAATTGCAATTACCGCCCGGCTATTATATAAGGTACGGTGGAGCGTTTGAGAATTTTGAAAGAGCCAGTAAGCGATTACAACTCGTTGTTCCCATAGCGCTGCTGCTTATTTTCATTTTTATTTATTTCGCATTAAAATCTTTTAAGCAAACTACCATGATCTATATGGCCATTCCTTTGGCGGCAATAGGCGGGGTATTTGCGCTTTGGCTTCGCGGCATGCCTTTCAGTATTTCTGCCGGAGTCGGTTTTATTGTTCTTTTTGGAGTAGCTGTTTTAAACGGACTCGTTTTAATTAGCGGTTTAAATGAATTGAAAGCCGATGGTGTGAACGATCTCGGGGAAAGAATACGCCTGGGAACCAAAAGAAGAATAAGACCCATTATGCTCACTGCACTTACGGATGTTCTCGGATTTTTACCAATGGCGGTTTCAGCTTCGGCAGGTGCAGAAGTGCAACGACCTCTGGCTACAGTGGTTATTGGAGGATTGATCACTTCAACACTTCTAACCCTTATTATTTTACCTATCCTTTATAAATGGATCGAAGAAAATTCAGGAAAGATGAAAATTAAAAAACCGGTTTTAGCTGGAGCGATGATCTTATCCTGCTTATTGATCCCTAATAAATTCAATGCTCAGGAAACTTCATTAGAGATAAGTAGAAAGGATGCCGTGAGCAAAGCCATAGAAGATTATCCATTACTTCAGAAAAAAAGACTGGAAATAGAACGTCAAAAAGCTAATAAGATCAGTGCCTGGGACCTGGGGAATACTCAGATATTTACCGGTGGTGAAGAACTGAACGATGATGTTGGGATTTACACAAAAATCGGCTTTCAGCAACAGGGAATCGATATTTTTGGGATTGCACCAAAATCAAAACTTCAGAAAGAAAAAGTGCGGCTTACAGAATCGGCTTTTGACCTTTCAAAGCTTGAAGTTACCAAACAGGTTCAAATTACATGGACCACTGCTTATTACGCCAAACGTAAATATTTGCTTCTAAAGAGACTGGATTCGGTTTACCAGAAATTTCAAAAAGCAGTTGATCTAAGATATGAGGTTGAAGCAATTTCGAATCTGGAACGGTTAACCGCTACCAATAAAGCCAAAGAGATAAGTTTGGAGACGAATCAGGCTTTAAATGAATACCAGGCTGCATTGACGAATCTCCGACTCTGGTTTGCCGATGATACGAAATATACAATTCCGAATACCTCTAATTTCGAGAAAGAAGAATTGATGATTGAAGATAAAAATGACTTTAGGAATCATCCAGTTTTGAATATTTCTCAACAAAAGATAAAGGTTACAAAAGCGGAAAAAACAAAAGCGGCTGCTGAATTTTTGCCAGATCTAAATTTACAATATGGCATACAAGAGGTAAACAACAATTCAGGATTCAGAAGCTTCCAGGCAGGAATTTCTATTCCGTTACTTTCAGGAGAAAGCTATGCAGCGGTAAAAACTTCAAAACTTGATAGACAAATAGCCGAAACCGAACTGGAATATCACAAAAAAAGGATAGAAAGTGAATATGCCATCGCCATTCAGAATTATAAGAAGTGGCAGGAAACCTGGAGCTATTACCAGAATGAGGGGCTTGAATTGGTTAAAGAACAGATCAGCGGTTCCCTGCTGGCTTTTAATGAAGGTGCCATCTCGTATGTTTCCCTGATACAGAATCTTGATAGCGCTTTGCAAACCGAATTAAAGGCTCTCGAAGCCCTTAAAAATTACGGGATTGCCCTTGCCGAATTAGAATATTTCCAAAGCAACAAATAAGAAAAAAATGAAAATAAGATCATTAATATTAATCGCACTCCCTTTTTGGATCTTCATTGCATGCGGAGAGAAGAAAGAAGCTGAAAACACTGAAAATTCCTCGAAAAAAAAGGAAAACACTTCAGCATCAACTCCTACGGAAGTTATGATTAGCCAGGAGCAATATGAGGCTTTAGATATCAAGAAAGGCAGTCTCCAAGGAAGGGTAATGAGCGGATATGTAGAGGTAAATGGCGAACTTGAAGTACCACCGCAGAGCGAAGCAAGCGTTACTACTGTTTTTGGTGCTAACATTACCAAAATTCTGGTGATAGAAGGAGAAAATGTAAAAAAAGGACAGGTTCTTGCTTATATTTCACATCCTGATATTTTTGAAATTCAAAGTGAATTTCTGAATTCCTTCAACGATATGGAACTGAAAGAAAAGGAATTTGAAAGACAGGAAAAACTTTACGAGGCAGGTGTAGGTTCAGGAGAATTATTTCAAAGATCTGAAGCCAGTCTTAAGAGTGCTCAAGGGAGGTATAACGGACTAAGATCGCAGGTAGAAATACTGAATCTAAACCCCTCTTCTATTTTAAGCGGAAATATTCAGAAAAACGTTCCCCTAGTAAGTCCTATAGAAGGGGCTGTTCAAAAAGTAAATATCAAAACAGGACAATTCGTAGAGGCCCAAACCAATTTATTTGAGATTGTTAACACCCATCATGTTCATGTAGATCTTATGGTATTTGAAAAAGATGTTTCAAAAGTAAAACAGGGGCAAACCGTCAAATTTACCGTGGAATCTCTTCCGGGAACCGAATTGACTGCGGAAATCCTATCCATAAGTAAGACCTTCGAAAACGATCCCAAGGCGCTCCATGCCCATGCTGAAATTAAGGACAAACCTGAAAATCTTATTCCGGGAATGTATGTAAGAGGGCGTATTCTCATCCAAAATGAGGAAACAACAGCATTGCCAGAAGATGCTATTGTACGAGATAATGGAAAGCATTTTATTTTTACGGTTGAAAAAGAAGGAAACGACTGGAGTTTTAAACCTGTGGAGGTAAGAATCGGTGCGGAAGATTCTGGCTGGATACAGGTAGATTTATTAAACCAGGTAGCGGAGCAAGCCGAGATAAGCTATAACAATGCTTACTATTTAATGGCTGAAATGCAAAAAGGTGAAGGCGGTCACAGTCATTAATTTAAACCCAAAGTTTCTCAAGAATAGTAAAGCCGGCTTAATTAAGTCGGCTTTTTTGTATTTTGTAATTTCTTAAATCTAGAGATCCTGCAAATATTTTACTTCCCAAAATGGCGACAATTATTGGTCCTCAGTATGTTTTTTATAAGCTTTATAAGTTTCTGTCAGCAAAATACTTCGGAGAGAAAACTTCCCAACGTCGTTTTTATTCTTGCCGATGATGTTGGTTATACCAATCTGGGGATTGATGGCGGCACTGTACCCACTCCTAATATTGATAGCCTTGCAAGAATGGGAATGCGTTTTACAGATGCTCATTCACCAGCTGCATTATGTGCACCATCAAGATTTAGTTTATTAACCGGAAGTTATCCCTATAGAAATGGCAGACCGGGCGGATCCTGGGATGTAAACAATAGTTCAGCATTTAGTGTAAATGGCGACAGAACCAAAGCAGGAAGACATATTACCGTTGGGGAGATCATGCAGAATGCAGGTTATAAGACAGCTTTCTTCGGAAAAATGCATTTAGGTGGTGACGTTTATGATACTGATGGAAATCTTATTAGGGAAAAGGAAAAAATAAATACCATGGATTATAGCCGTGGGGTTGAAGACGGGTTAAACAAGCACGGTTTTGATTACTGGTTGGGACTTCTTAGCGGAATTCAGCATGAACCTTATGCGTATTTCGAAAATGGTAAATACCGCCCTGTAGATCCTGATAATCCGGCCACCAATGAAAGTACCAGGTTATTGAAGAATGGCTTTTACAAGGTGAGCGGCAACGGACTTTCAGAAATTGTAGAAGCCGGCAGAGTTCCCGCCAGAGGAGATGAAGATTATGATTCGAGCCAGGCCGGCATCATTCTTTCCAATGGAGCAGTCAATTTTATAGATCAACATTTAACGACAAATAAAGAGAGTGGAAATGATCAACCCTTTCTTCTATATTATTCTTCTCAGGCAATTCATGTTCCTCATTCTCCCCCATTCGATTTTGATGGAAATCCGGAAAACATCGATGAGCAGGTTTATGGGAAGACTGGCGCCATGACTTCAGACGTACTTTACGAACTGGATTTGCAGGTTGGGAAGATCATGAATAAATTAAAAGAGGAAGGAATTCTGGAAACTACACTCATTATTTTCACCAGCGATAATGGGGCTTTATGGCCAAACGTTACCCATTATGGTAATCCCGAACACGACAATAATGGTGTTCTTAGAGACTACAAAGCTTCTATTTATGAAGGAGGGCACCGTGTTCCGTTTATCGCAAGCTGGGGTGATGGAACCTCCGAAGGATCTGTTATAAAACCCGGAACAGTTTCAGACCAAACAATAATTGGTCACGACTGGGTAGCCACCATGTATGAGTTTACCCAACAGAATATGCAGGAAGATCAGGCGAAAGACAGCTCTTCCTTAATGTCCATTTTTACCGGAAAACAATCTGAAGAAGATCCTCTTCATGATTTTATAATCTACCAGGCAGGTTTCGCATTCACAGGAGCAATAAGACAGGGCGATCTCGTACTTGTGGTGGATCGGGATAATAAGGCAACAGAACTTTACGATCTATCTAATGACCTTTCTCAGGAACAAAATCTTATTGAAGATGAGAATTATTCAGAAACAGTAAAACGTTTAAGAACAAAATTTTTAAAATATAATGATCATGACACTGAAACTATTGAACCCAGGACTACAAAGGCTTTTAAGGTAAGATAATTGACATGTTATATTAAATTTTAATGAACTTTTCATGAAATTAATGACATTTCCAACACACAATATGGGGTTTAAAACATCTGGAAATGGCAAAGGTCTTCAGAATTTGAGGGATAGAAATAGATATCAAAAAAGTCTGCCCGAAATTAGATAAAAAAGTTAGCATTCATCCCAAACCTACTTTCTGGCTTCAGTATTTTCAATTATTTTATGCGAACTACGTTTTCCTTACTGAAAAGAGTTTTTCTAAATTCATCCGGCTTTTTCTCATTTAAAAGATCCAAACTTCCTTTGGCTTTGATAAGTTCAGCAAAATGCTTTTCCCTAAGATCATATTGCTCCTTCCCGGCATAGGTAGTGATTAAAATAAAACTAATGGGATATTCTAAACCTGGAGATGTTTCCAGCATTTCAAAAGATGAAATATATCCTTCTTTTACTGCGCTTTCACGAAGTTCTTTCCAGTTTTTCTGATAATAAAACAATGCTTCTTCTTTATGATCATTTAAAACCTCCACAAAATCTATCGTTGAAATTTCTGAAGTTTTCTGTGAATAGCTAAAAACACTTATCAGGCCAATTAGAATGAATATGATAATTCTCATTTTAGGAATATTTAAATGAATTAGAAGATCATGTTCTGAAGATAGTCATATTTGCTTTTTTATTCTTATGCCTCGGCATATTTATCGAAAATCACCTTATATCTACTGCTTTTCTCATCTTGATACTGGTTGCCTAAACACACACAAGTATCTAACTTACAGCCGCTTAATTAGTTTTTAATCAAGAAAAAAGACTAAATTAGACAATCCCTATTTTATTTATCTGATTTACAGGTTTCTACCCCGAACATTTCCCTACGATATTTTACCAACCAAAATATTTAATAATGAAAACAAAAACTACAATTCTAATTTTATTCATTAGTCTAATTTTTATCAGTGAACATCTTAACGCTCAGGGAAACCCGGTTAAAATTAATCTGATGGTCAATACCCAGGAGATCAATCAGGAAAACATCAACACGATGAGCAATTTTGGTCAACCCAATGATATTAGCAACGAAGAATATACTACTAATGTGAGAATGGGTGATATGGTGATATGGCAAGCCAGATCTGAAAATGGTAATGGTGACCACGTATATATTAAGGCCATAATTTATGAAGACGGGACCAGCCTTTTTGAAAGTAAGAGGTTAACCGATAATAATACTCCGGGAGCTGTTGTGGGTATCATTGTAAATGGAAATCCCGGTGATTATGAAAAATACATCATAAAATTTGAGGTAGTTAAGAGAGGCCAGCAGTCCGGGAATATTTATAGAATAGATCCAAAGCTCAAACTTGTACCTCAAGAATAACAAGCATTTATTGATGATTAATACATCTGGATCACATACCTGTACATTCAATAATTGGATTAATTTAGTCCTGTTTTGCTTAAATATCCTGTTACCCATAGCTTCTTATTCTCAGGATCAAACACGTGCAGATAGTATTGAAAAAATTTATAATTCCAGTAATAAAGCAAAACAGGATCTAAAAGTTTTAAAAGGCCTTGCCGAAAATACAATAGCTCCCTACATGAAATTAAAGTTTTCGAAGGAGCTACTTAAACATGCGAAAAAACAAGACTCTTCCAGCTATTTATATTCGGGGTATTTACAAAAAGGGAATGCCCTGGCATCTAGAGGAGATTTTAGCGATGCCCTTGAAAGCTACTTTAAAGCAGCTTCAGTAGCAAAAAATGAAAAAGAGTTAGGCCTGATAAAGGTCACTCTTGGAGATGTCTATTCCCTTACTAAGAACCACGACAGGTCTATCAACTATTATAATGAAGCAATTGAAATTTTTAGAAGAACAAAGGATTCTTTGACGCTAGGTTCTGTAATTTTTAATGCCGGGGATGGCTATCTAAAAAATAATGAAATTGATAAAGCCATTTCATACTTAGAAGAAGCTGAAGTAATATTCGAAAATATCAATTTTAGCCTGGGCCTGGCATACTGTTCCGGCACTTTAGGACTTGCCTTTGCAAAATTAGGCAGAAATGAAGAAGCTGAAAAGAATATTAAACAAGCCATTCAAACGCTGGAAAAAGAAGAAGATTATTCTCCAATTTGTGAGTTTTTAAATGGAATGTCTGATATCTATACTGAAAAAGACCAGGACTCTACCGCCATAGAATTCGCAAGTTTAAGCAGAGAATTAGCAAAAATGTACGGTTTTAAAAATGAAGTTAGAGAAGCCAATTTAAAACTTGCCCAACTTTACGAAAAGACGGGTAATATGTCTGAAGCTTATTATTTCTACAAAGAATACATTGTATATAAAGATAGTGTACTCAACGTTTCTACCGCACAAAATATGGCCGGCCTCAGGGCAGATTATGAAGTAGCTCAAAAACAGGCCGAAGTTGATCTGTTAAGTGAACAGCGAAAAAATCAGCAGTTGGTAGTAATATCTATTGCCATAGCTTCTTTTTTAATTTGTTTGCTGGCTTTCGGACTTTATCGCAGAAACCGGTTTATTAAAAGAACCAGCGCGATCATAGAAAAAGAGAAAAACCGTTCTGAACTATTGTTATTGAATATCCTTCCTGAAGAAACTGCCCGGGAATTAAAGAAAAATGGAAAAGTTCGCGCGAAGAAATTTGAATCTGTTACTGTACTTTTTGCAGATTTTAAAAGATTCACACTAGTAGCAGAAAAACTTACTCCAGAAAGACTTATAAAAACAATAGATTACTATTTCTCCAAATTTGACAAGATCATGGAGAAATATGATATTGAAAAAATAAAAACCATTGGAGACAGTTATATGGCTGCCAGCGGACTTCCATTTCCAAATCCAGATCACGCCTCCAGAATCTTGATGGCTGCCTTCGAAATGATTCAATTTGTAAAAGAAACCAAGGAGAACTCTCTTTATGATGATGCCGATTTTGATGTAAGAATTGGTTTAAATTCAGGTCCGGTAGTTGCCGGTGTTGTGGGCACTAAAAAATTTGCATACGATATTTGGGGCGATACTGTGAATATCGCTGCTCGTATGGAATCTCACTCAGATATTGGCAGGATAAACATCTCAGAAAACACTTATGAGCTTATAAAAAGAAAGTTCGATTGTGAATACCGTGGAGAAGTAGAAGTTAAAAACGGCAGAATTTTAAAAATGTATTACGTTCACCATGCTAGAGAAAAAGAAAACAAAATAGCTGGTTGAATAATGGAATGAGTTAATTTTACTTTGAAGCCTTTTTGAATAAGACTTTTATTATGACCTAATCCTGGATCTTCTAACTTTTGAGTCTACCATAAATCTCCCTGTAATAAGCCATCCTATTCCAAGCCCAATGAGCATTCCAGATAACAAATGCACATCTGTTCTATTAAAAAAATAACCGATAACAATTCCAACGATCAGGCTCCCTACACCCACGATCCTTACTTTATTCATGACTTAGCGTTTACAGGTCTCTGCAATACAATGCGGAGTAGGGACAACATTTTATAGATAAGACCAAATTCGGGTAGTAAACTTAAAGAAATATTTAAATATTTAATGCGTTTTTGAAATAAAATTCACAAAAAAGCACCGCTTATATATTGAAAATCAGCTCTCCATTGCAAAATTACCTTTCTCAACACCTTAATTGTTGGCAATATTAAATAATGATCGTTTTTACGACTGTGCAATAAGCCTAAGAAACCGCTTTAAGTTAGCACTTAATATTAATTCAAATAAAATCCTGCTCCTATTTCAGCTACCATAATATCATAGCCATCATTAATTTCATTGAAATTTGCATTAGAAAGATGACGATACCCCATTCTTAAATCTATATAGAAGTTATTCAGTTTTTTGCTTGCGCCAAAGCCTATATTATCAGAAAAACCAATTCCTTTTGCCATTCTCTCTGTAGTGCGCTCAATATATCCAGGGCCTATACTTGCCAGGAAATAGACATCTAAATCTTTTCTAATGCTCTTTCGTAAGATCATTCCAAAATTCATAAAATACTCATTGAAAGATTTCAAAGTTTTCATTTCCTCCCTTCTTTCGTAGAGCAGGTGACCTCCAACGATAAATCTATCGCTTGTAAGCTGGTGTCTTACAAAATTCACTTCTGGCTGGAAGATAAACTCATAATCAAAGACACTTCCCGACTTTATTCGATAATAAATTTGAATTTTTCTTAAATGAACTTCGTAAAAATAGTCATCATCATAAAAAACAGGATTATCTACCGACCCAAAGCCCATATTTAATCCCATCTTATAAAATTTACCGTCATAAGGACGGTCTTCCTGAGCCTTTATAAGTGATATTCCTCCAATCAACAGAAGAATGATTAGAATATTTTTCATTTATGAGATCTAGGGTTCTGAATGTTTAGGAAACTGCAATTCATCAACAACGGTTAGGTATATAATATATAAAAGCCATACAAGTATTTTAAGGAAATAAACTCTGAGATTTCTTTTCAAAAATTATATTGTTACTCTTTCACTAAAGTTAGCAAGTCTGTTATATAATGACCTGAAACTACAATTTTTAATTTATACTTTTCAGAATACATCCTATTCACTTAGTATTCAGAAGTTTTTGAAATTTATCTATGAACAGTCCAACATGATACCCATCCATGAGCGCGTGGTTCACGTGTACCGAAACAGGCATGATCTTTTTATGACCATCATCTGTTAGCTTGCCAAATGAAATTTTAGGACAACTATCGTCTTTTCCCAAAGCCCTTGAATGTGACAGGGAAGAAAATTTAAGCCACGGCAATGCAGAATAGTGCACTTCATTCTGACGGATCTTGTCCAGCATTAATCCCTTTCCTGCTCTCACACGTTTGATCTCTTTTTCAGCATTCTTAAGAAAAATGTCCAGGTCATCATCAAAAACAATATGTGAAAAACCGAAAGTATGATCGTCCCTGCTAACGGTAGCAGATGCGTTGATCTTTTCGTAAATAAAAACCTTATCATCTTCTATTCTATATTTAAATGGCTCTATAGAATTAACGGCTTTAGAAGAAAGGTATAGATAATAAAGAAAAAAAGAGATGCCCTCCTTTTTACTTTTTTCATACGCAAGGCTACAATCAACATCTACGGTAATTCCAAAAAATGATTCTTCAAATTTTGAAAAAAACTCGAAATGCTCCTTCCTGTTCCAGGTGGAAATATCTAATTCTGTCTTCATCTTTCGCTTAAATTTTCAGCTTTATTATGAAGTTGCAAAATTATGATTTTGAACAATATTTAAACTATCTTAAATATGCTTTTTCAAATTCGTTTGAAATTTCTGACTATCTCATCTCCGCTCCCGTAATAAGTTGATTTTTTAAGCAATACTTCCCCGCCAGTTTTAAGATCGAACTGCAGGCGCTCATACATGCCTTCCGGAAGCCCGTCATATTCAAAAGTGTTTTTTCCGGTATAAGTGAACACTTTACCAAAAACATCATTTCTAATCCATAGATCTCCATCTTTTTTAAAGAACTCATTAATCTCACCGGTATCCACATTTCTGAACTTCCCAATAATACTTTCCAGTGCAGTATTGGTTGGCTTTAACTTGTCATTCATATTACAGTCAAAAACTATTTTATGGATTTCTTCACTATCGTCTATTTTCAAAATTCTTCGTTTTGCGCGTGGACTTAGCGTAGAGGGGTCTTCATCTAAATGATCATCTCCCTCAAAATAAATTTGGGTGATCAAACTTTGATATCCGGGCGCAGAAAACATCATATGGAAATGAGCCGGCCTTATTTCCCCTCCTCCAACATCATAGGGAACCGGCATTTGAGTAGTAAACTTATACTTTCCGCTGTCATTACAATACGTGGTTCCTCTATACTTGAATTCTTCACTTGTATTATCGTACACCTCCTCATTAGAACAATGCCACAATTCTACTTTTGCATTTTTGTAGGGAGTACTACAGTCTTTATGTCTCACGACTCCTGAAAGTTCAACGACCTCTCCAGGCATGTCTTTAATCACCAGATTATTTCTAACCGGACTATCTGGTCTATAGAAAGGTCCTAAAATATCTGACGTAGTTTCGCAATCCCCGGCATAACCCAATCCGTCAAATTTAATAAATCCTGAAGCTGAAATGGCGATCATACTGAGACCTGCCAGTTTTGTAAATTTTCTCCGTTTCATAATTGTAGTTTTTAATTGATAATTATGTTTACCGGATAAGTAGCGGAAAGGAAAAAATCTGAAGGGCGTCTCTTATAATTATCAATTTACAACAAATATTCAACTAACTGTGATACAACACTTAACATTTAAAAACTAAACAAAAATGTTACATTAACTACCAGATCAAACCTTTAGAGAACCTCTAAAACCTCTGCCCGCATAATACGACTCTGCACCATTGTGATAGACAAAGACCTGCCCATATCGAAAATCGGCAAAAATAGCACCACCCAAATTCCTTATTTTAGAGGGAGTTTTTAACCAGCTTGAAGTTTTTGTATCAAAACTACCTGTAGCTTGCAGCTTTCTATATTCAGCTTCATTTAATATTTCAACACCCATAATTTTTGCTATTTCCATGGCGCTGTTTCTAGGCTTGTGTTTTTTCCTTGCCTTTAACGCCTTCTCATCATAGCAAAGACTTCTACGCCCATCCGGGCTTTCTGCGGAACAATCAAAAAAAATATACTGCTCACTTTCAGAATCAAAATCCACAACATCTGGGTCCCCACCTGTTATTTCCATTTCCTGTAAAGACCATAGTTTTTCAGGGTTCTTTTTCAATTTCATTTCAATAGGATCCCATTTAAGATCTTTATGCCGATGCCTGTTTTCTTCAAAACGAATTTTTAAGGTATTTAAGATTTCAGCTTGTTGCGCATTGGTTAATTTCATTTTCTAAAAATTTAATCCGGCCTATTTTTTATATTCAAATTCAACAAAGTCACCGCTATCCTTTAAGAGAAGGAAACCCGGGAAAAATGATTTGGAACCTGCATAATAAATCTCACGTCCTTTTTTTTCACCCGCATCTAGAGTTAAGATTTCTTTTGCATGTGCATCAATGGCAGATTTAATATCAAACCTTACAGGTGGCAGACAGTTTTTATTCTTATCACACAGTAGAATATTTTTTAGATCAACAGATTTCACTTCCTTTGATTTATTCCTGATCTCCAGCGTTGCTAAATATAATTTCCCAAATTCACCAGTTGAAGTGTTTTTAGAACTTTCGTTAAAAATAAGCCCATAGCTGTTCATTTGATTGTTCTGAGAAACAACTAACAATTCATATTCAACATTATTAGACACTATCTTAAGATCGGGATTCCTTTCCATTAATCTGTTAGAAAAACAAGCGGAAAATCCAATAAGAATTAAGACTATAAAAATAGATTTTTTGAAAGTAAACATGATTTGGGTGTACTACGAAAGCCTTTTAATTACTTATTTAGCGCTAACGGGATTCATAAAAAGACTTAGAAGTTTTTCAGAAATCTCGGGATTTGCACCTTCTTTGGCTGCCACCAGTGCTCCTACGGCACAAGCCTTATCTAAAGCCTCTTGTGGCTTCTCTCCCTGTAAAAGCTTTGCCAGCAAAGTTCCAAGAAAAGAATCTCCTGCGCCAACAGTATCTTTCACTTTAACCTTGTAACCCGAGTTATAATACATTTTTTTATCATGCAATAATACTGCTCCATGCCTTCCCTTAGTCACACAAATAGTTTTTGCATTCGATTTAACAGCCATGAAGAGTAGGTTTTGTTCTAAAGAATTGTATTGAGAACCCATCATTTTGGTTATTTCAAAAAGTTCATCATCGTTGAATTTCAAAAATTCAGCATGCTGCATGAGCTCCAGTAAAAGTTCCATGCTATAATGTGGTGGACGCAAATTAAAATCGAGAACTCTGTATTTCGCTTTTGGAATTAACTGAAACAGCGTTTTCCTATTCACCTCATCCCGGCAAATCAGACTTCCAAAAATAAAAGCATCTGAATTCTTAACCGAATTGATCATGGAATCTGTCAATTCAATTTTATCCCATGCTGAAGGATACGTAATCTCATAAGTCGCCGAACCACTTGCTGAAAGATTCACCTTCACCATCCCTGTAGGATGCTTTTCATCCTTTAAAATATTTCCTGTTTCTATATTTCTTGAACGTAGATAGTTCAGTAGTTCATTTCCCTTTTCATCAACACCAATTTTACTGATCATTTCAGTATCTACTCCCATACTACTCAACCTGCTAGCTACGTTTAACGGTGCGCCACCAATTCTTTCCATATCAGGAAAGATATCATACAATATCTCTCCAAAACAAACTGCTTTTATTTTTTTACTCATATCTACCGTTACTTTCTATTTAAATTTAAGTTCATAAGCCTCTATACCACTTACAGTGAAGGTTTCATTTACCGAGCTTAGAGAAAATTCAGTCCATGGTTGATTGGGAAAGAAAATTTCTGTCATCACCGTTGTTCCATTATCGAAGAACATTTCTATAGAAGTTTTATCAATAATGAGAACCACCTCCATATCTTCTGAATCAGAAATGCGTGGAGCCGTTGAATCCTTGTCTGAAAATTTATCTGAAAAATCTGTCTGTCCGGCATGAGCCCTGTTCACATTAAATTGTTTCTTAGAATGATTATAGGAAACAATAAATTCTTCCCCAACAGAATTGGAAAGTCTGAAATTATAGGTAGTCTCCTTCAGATTATTTATTTTAAATTTAATCTCGGCCTTAGCAAGGTCAATTTCAGAAGAATCAACTAACACCCTATTCCAATCTACCTGTAGATTATCCTTTTTTATATCTGAAGATCGATATTTTTTTAGTTCCTCAACGGGACTAGAAGTCACCAGATATGTATCATTCTTTTTGACTAATTTCAATTCTCTTGCGATCGTCATCGCGCTTCTCCAGGTTTTAGTTGGTACCTCTTCAGCATAAAGCCAGTTAGACATCCATCCCATAAATAGCTTTCTATCATCCTTTTCAGGAATATTTGACCAGGTTACACCGGCATAATTATCTCTTCCAAAATCTATCCAGAATTTATGTTTTTCTTGCAAAGTTTTCATGTTCTCCTCAGGCGTAAATGTCTTCCCGTCAAAATTCCCAACAAAATACTGGGTTCCAGAACCGCCGTTATAACCTCCAGGATTCAGGCTCTGTATTAGAACCCATTTTGTTTCATTGGTTCCCTCAACCCTCATGGGAAAGAAATCGGGACATTCCCACACACCATCATGAGCACCTGTTCCAGATCCAAATTCTGAAACTTTCTTCCATTCTTTCAAGTTCCGGGAGGTGTAAAAAAGTGTTTTCTCTCTGGTGGCAAGCGCCATTAACCACTGTTTATGAATATCGTCCCAGGTAACTTTTGGATCTCTAAAATCTATAATTCCGGGATTTGGAATCACGGGGTTACCCTTATACTTTGTCCAGGTCATCCCTTCATCCAGGCTGTAAGCAATGGCCTGAGACTGGTAATCTTCCTCTTTATTTTCAGCACCTACAGGATCGTGATAGGTAAACATTGCGACCACAGGAGTTTTCCCATCTTCACCAAAACCTGAAGTATTGTTTTTATCAACTACGGCGCTTCCAGAGAATATATAGCCTTTTTCATCAGGGTAAAGTGCGATCTCCTGCTCTTCCCAGGTGATCATATCTTTACTGGTCGCGTGTCCCCAATGCATTGGCCCCCATACATTGTCATCTGGATAATACTGAAAGTATAAATGATAGGTGCCGTCTAAATAGAACATCCCATTGGGATCGTTCATCCAGTTCTTTTCAGGAGTAAAGTGAAAATTTGGCCTAAAATCTTCGTCGCTCTGTGCTTTTGCAATTTTCTCATCGGTGGTTTTTTCGGTATTTTTAGTATCGTTCTTACAGGAGATCACAAAAAAACCAAATACTGCAAACAAGATTACTGTCTTGATATTCTTTCTCATATTAGTTAGTTGTAGTTGAAATTTGTTCTTTAAAAGAAAGCTCCTCAGCTAATTCTTCTAAGGATTTACCTTTAGTTTCGGGCATCATAAACAGGACGAAAAGTAATTGGAGTACCATCATAAATGCAAAAAATGCAAACACAAATCCTGGTCCTATAGTGGAAAATAAAAATGGAATGGAAGACGGAATGATGGCTGCAAGCACCCAATGGGTGGAACTACCAAAAGCCTGTCCCGATGCGCGTAGACGATTAGGAAATATTTCAGATATAAAAACCCAGATCACCGCTCCCTGGCCAATAGCATGTGAAGCAATAAAAAGGAACAGGAAAACAGGCACCCATAAACCGCCCCAATTCAGAAAAAATGCAGCTGCTACCAGTGATAAAGAAATTATGTATCCAATAGAACCGTAAAGCATTAATTGTTTTCTACCCAGCCTATCTATAAGAAATACACCTAAGAGAGTAAATAATAAATTTACAACTCCAATCCCTATACTACTTAAAAGCGCTGTACTTGCACCCAGTCCCGCCGACTCAAATATTCGCGGCGCATAATATAGAAAGGCATTGATTCCTGAAAGTTGATTAAAAAAAGCAATTAGAAAAGCCAGGATAAGTGGGAATCTGTACTTTTTCATAAAAATATGCTCTCCTGTTTCTTCTATGTCATCCTGATGTTTGATCTCAGCAACTTTAGTCGTAACATCAATACCCGGGTTTATAAGCTGCAGAACTTTTTTAGCTTCTTCCATCCTTCCTTTAGAAATAAGCCATCGTGGGCTTCTGGGGATAAAAAGAACAAATACACAATAGATCAAAGCCGGAATTGCCTCTACACCCACCATCCATCTCCAGGGCTCGGTCCCGGTATTTCTAAGAAGGTAATTGGAGAGAAATGCGATTAAAATCCCCAGTACAATATTAAATTGATAAAGAGACACCAGTTTTCCTCGTTGATTGGCAGGCGCGATTTCAGAAACATATGCCGGTGCTGCAATCGTCGATGCACCTACGCCAAGGCCGCCAATAAACCTGAAAACTGCAAAAGTAATGGGATCATCTACCAGGGCTGAACCTAATGCCGAGACAAAATATAAGATTCCTATCACCAGGAGGGTGTTCTTTCTACCAAATTTATTGGTTGGTATTCCCCCAAATATGGCCCCGACGACAGTTCCCCAAAGGGCCATGGCCATCACTACAGAACCATGAAAAGCATCTGAAGTATTCCATAATTCCTGAAGTTGTTTGTCTGCTCCTGAAATTACCACGGTATCAAAACCGAAAAGGAAACCGGCAAGCGCAGCACTTATGGACCAGGTAAGGATTTTGTTCATATTTAAATTAATTAAAATGGAATAAAAAAGGAAGGATTATTTAATACTCTACAACAATCAATATTTGTATTTAGATATCTGAAATAATTTGCAGTAGAATTTATAAATTTTTTAAGGAATATGCGTCTCAAAGCGAGATATTTAAGCAAATTATTATTGTTTTACCTAAAACATCCTAGGATAAAGGCAGGTTTTCAATAATTAAATAAGTCATGAAGACTATGCTTAGCAGTAATCCGGACAGAAGTATTAAAAGGTTGAGCCATTTGTAGTTCACAAAAGTTTTTGGCCTATTTCTGAAACCAATCCAGGCCAAAGCATTTAAAAAAACAGCAATCAAAGGGCCTCCTAATATTAAAAATCTTAGTAACCAATTTAATAATGAAACATCTCCATATTTACGATCGCTCTCTATTGTCCATTCATAAACCCCTGTAAGAATTAAGAAATCTATCTACAGGTACTGTTTTAGAATGAGTCCTATAAAAAATAGAAAAGGAAAAATCAGGAATAAGATTCCGCTGTAGAAAGCTGTTTTTGGATCTATTCTGAAAGTGGAAAGAAGGCTTCCAAAGCTATCCTGAAACTTATGTGGTTCTGAGGCTTTCATTCTGATCCGATAAAAATCTGCTATTATAAATTTAAGAATTTAAATTGAGAATCACAGGCTACAAAATTTATTAGTATATTCATAACCGGCCAATAATCAAATGTTTAAGCAACCAAAAAGTTCAGGAACTGAAGCTACAGTAGCTTCAGATTAATTCTTATGAATGAAAAAGATTATTTTATTGCTGCTTTTGGTGTTGCCTACTCATGTTTTTGCCCAATACTGGCTTACTCGTGAAGACACTTATTTCTTTGTAAGCACTGGTTTAGACCTGCGAAATGCAACTTTTGGAGGCACCGTAAATCCTGCGGCTTACGATGGTACCTGGACGGCCGGCTACCGCAATGAAAATTTCAGCATTCTAGCTTATTACGAAACTTTTTCAGCCATACGATATGAATCTATGGGAGTAAATCCAGGTTATGTTTTCAGACCGGGAAAAATGCTTGTTCCTGTGGCAGACATTTCCCTCTCCTTTATTAGGAGACCCTGGAAAACTTTTCCCTCGCTAGCCCTGAACAGCAGGTTGGAATTTCATTTTTCAAGGTTTTTTATCTATTTGCGCGGAGAAAATCGTTGGCGAACCGATTATGATTTTTTCCAGATTTCAGTCTACGGTGGTGTTAGCTACAAGTTTGGATTTCCAAAATAAAATTCCATACTTTTTCGTAGAGCCTTTGTCAAAAATTTAACTTGAACTCATCGAAAATTATATAATTTTGAAGCATAGCCAACCAATATACTATGGAAATCTTTTTACAACCAGATACCTGGGTAGCCTTACTGACCCTTACATTTTTAGAAATCGTTCTTGGGATAGATAATATTATATTTATCTCACTTGTAGCCGGAAAAGTACCGGAAGAAAGTCAGAAAAAAGCCAGAGTGGGAGGACTTTCCATAGCATTGATCATGCGAATCCTTTTACTTTTAAGTATCACCTGGATTATTGGCTTAACAAAACCGGTACTTACCGTAGCAGATTTTGAACTGAGTTGGCGTGATATTATATTAATTGCCGGGGGAATCTTTTTACTGGTAAAAAGTACTTTAGAAATTCATCATAAAGTAGAAGGCCAGCATGAGGAATCACAAAATGGTAAAAGAACGAAAAAGACTATTTCCTTTTCTTCAGCTATTCTCCAGATCGTTTTACTGGATCTTGTATTCTCATTTGATTCGATCTTAACCGCCGTTGGACTTACAGATCAAATTATATTAATGGTTATTGCTGTAGTTGTAGCCATTATAGTTATGATGATCTTTGCAAAACCCGTTGGAGAATTCGTGAATAATCATCCAACCATCCAGATCCTTGCGCTCTCTTTTTTAATTCTAATTGGCGTCATGCTAATCGTGGAAGGCGCTCATTACCACGTTCCAAAGGGATATATCTATTTTGCAGTTTTCTTTTCTTTAGCCATAGAAATGCTAAATATGCGATATCGCAAAAAGAATGTTTAATCAATGATCTCGTAATGTATAGGTTTAAAGCTTCCACCGTTGCTGTCTTCAGCTGAACAAGCAGTTAGCCCAACTATAAGATCCATTCTGGCTTCAAATAGAATATAGTCTCCGGCCTTTGTTTTTGGAGGCTTTACAGAGATCTTTCCAAATTTGTCAAACTGGACGTTCATAAAAATATTGAAGGCAGTTGGAATATCATCTGGTTCAATATCAAATTTTTCAAGACTGGTATATAGATTTTCAAAACAGCTGGGATGGTATTGCTCGTTTTTGTACATGATCTTAAAGGTCTCCGGACTACAGGGAGCAAGAAGAAAGTCGTTACGCCCATTAGTATCTTCAAGAATCTCCATCATTTTATTGCTTCGGTTGCTCCAAATATAATTTGCCTTGGTAATGAGAATGCTCTCTTCAAAATCCATGGTCTTTCCGCTGGAGATCTTTTCCCGCTTATCTTCGGTATTAAAAAGAACCATATCGCTCACCTGCTCTCCTTGGGGATCTATTACTTTTAGAAGCTGACCTTTATTGAGTTTAAAAGCTGCTCCGCTTTGTTTCTGAATTATTTCCATTTTAAATTTCGATCTATTCAATCTTGTTTTCTTTTCTAATGGCTTCTGAAAGATCTCTTTCCACTGAATTTTGAGACTCCTTTAGCTTGTTAATCGTTCTTTTTACATCATATTCTGGATATCCCTGATGCAATTTGGCAATCCCTTCTACTTTAAATGGCTCTAGCCAGAAACCGGTAATAAGAGGTAGATGATCTTCGAGTATTTGCGTAGGGATCTCTTTATAATACAGAGGGTTTTCCTGATCTTTCTCAAATCTTTCTACAAGTTGATCTAGTGAATTTTCAAGCTCTTCTTTAGTTTGCAATTTTACCCTGGCATTCACATGCACTGCCGAATAATCCCAGGTGCTTATATCTTTCTCCTTATACCAGGAAGATGAAATATAGGCATCTGCCCCCCGAAAAATAAGTAAAGCTTCTGCCCCATCTTTTAAGAATGTTTTCTGTTCATTATGGTTGGCAATATGAGAATACAACCTCCAACTCCCGGCATCGCCCTGCGTCATCACCGGAATATGGGTTGCGATCAGGTTCTCACCGCTCATCACAAAAGTGGCGAAAGGATGATCCTGAATGAATGAAAATATGAATTCTTTATCATCTTTTCGGTACTTCGAAGGTCTGTACATTTATCTAGTCTTTACGGTGAAAAGGGCATTTCCATTCCTTCCCGATATTTCTACCACTATACTGTTTGGCTTCACTGCTATTTCCAAAGTCTTCAAGCATTGGGTTCATGTTTCCCTGCAAAGCTTTGTCTCTATCCCTTATTCTATCACGAACAGTTTCGTAACTTCCCATCTCTCTCAGCTTCTCAAACTGCCAGTGTAAATTAAAAGCTATAGCCGGGTAAGGACTTTGCCTTGCTTTTCGGGATGAATTGGGATGCATTCCCACTACATAAAAAGCTTTACCCGCAATGCTGAAACTAAAATTTTCATTTTCGGGATCATCACTTACCTCCGGGTCCCAATTAGAATGATCCAGTTTATGAATATGCTCTAGCTGTTTCCAAAGAAGCTTTTCGAAACCAATTTCGGAATATTTAGGAGAATCAGGAAATACCGCCAAAAATGTTTTAAATTCATTTGATTCAAAATCATAATCTGCAAGATATTCCTTCAAATTTTCCAGAATTTTTTTTGCCGTACTTTCGGCTCCAAAATTTGTATAAGTAAACAAATTTACCTGATCCATACTAAAAACTGTCTTCGCCATGATACATGGATGGTCCTGAGTCAGAATGAATTTTTCAAAGTCTCTCCTTACCTCAGCATTCTCTGGAACATCACGCTTCGTTTCCTTCTTTACATCTTTATATATTACTTTCATAATTTTTAGATTTTCGTTATTTTCATAGTTGCTAATCTTCAACCTATGGAACTTTTTAAGGTGGTAATTGCCGGACTGCTGGGAACTATATTTATGACGAGTTTCAGCTACATCGTTTCAATAATTACTTCCCGCCAGTTTAAAGAACCTAGATTGCTGAATATGATCCTGAGAAGATCCAATCATGAGCACATGAATCCTTCAAACAATTCGATAATTGGATGGGTATTGCATTTCTCAATTGGTATTATTTTAATGACATTATTTAACCTGTTTCGTCTTTTTTTCTCTTTCAATATTTCTTTAATCTCCTTAATAACTTATGGAATCATTTCAGGAATCCTGGCCATACTTAGCTGGCATCTTATGTTCTATATTTCTTCCAGACCACCCGATATAGCTCTTAAAGGGTTCTATATTCAACTTTTTTTTGCGCACATCCTATTCGCATTTGGAGCCATCATTTTTATGTACTAATCGCTGTCTCTATACTTCAGCATTAAATACATCATAAAGGAATTTAATCCCAGAGAGATCCCATTGGTCGCTATTATAGGAATATCGCCTTGAGTGACTCCGTAAATTACCCATAAGCAAACTCCGATTAATAAAATTGTGAACATAAAAGGTGAAACATCTTTCACTTTTTTCGTTTTCCAGGATTTAATAATTTGAGGAATTACAGCAATAGTGGTACAGATACCAGCTACCAGACCTAATATTTGCTCCCATCCAAACTCCATATCGCTTTATCGATCAACATCTTTTAATAACCAATCCTCCAGTTCCTCATTATCATCACCCGTATGTAAGACTGAAATATCTCCTGTAGCTTCAAAAATAACAGCTCTTACTTCTTTTAACCTTATGACGTTTGCTTCCCTAAGTTTAGATCTCAAATCAGACTCGGTTACCCTTGCTTTCTTTAAATTCTCCTCAAAAATCTCCTCGCCCTCCATTAAAAGAAGTGGAGCATTATCCACCATTTTCTGTACTACCTGAAACCTTCTTAAGAGCGCGACCGAAATTTGCAGGATATAAATAATCCCAAGACCCACAACTCCGTCCCAAAGACTTACACTTTTTGATAATACCGTCGTGGCAATCATCGATCCTAGGGCCACAGTCATTGCAAAGTCAAAACTTGACATTTTGGAAAAGCTTCGTTTTCCAGCTATTCTTGTAAAAATTATAATCGCTATATAGATCCCTATAGCCGTTAAGAGAATAGCGATCATTGAGTTCCATTCAAAAGCAAACCATTTTTCCATAATTAAATTTTATCCTCCTATTATTTCTCCTCCGTTAATGTGAATCACCTGTCCTGTCATGTAGCTGCTATCGGTACTGGAGAGAAACACGTAAGCGGGACCTACCTCACTAGGCTGTCCTGCTCGCCCCATAGGTACTTTTTTTCCAAAGTCTTCGATATTATCAAAAGTTGAAGGAATAAGCGGAGTCCAAATTGGTCCCGGCGCCACCGCATTTACCCTGATATTTTTATCCACCAGCATTTTAGATAGCGATCTGGTATAACTAACAATTGCACCCTTGCTACTGGAATAATCCAAAAGATGTTCACTTCCGCGATAAGCGGTGACTGAAGTGGTGTTTATTATAACACTTCCTTTTTTTAGATGTTCAAGACAGTTTTTTACAACGTAGAAATATGGAAAAAGATTCGTATCAAATGTTTTTCTGAATTGAGCATTGCTAATATCTTCAATATTATCTTTGGGAAATTGCATAGCAGCATTATTTACGAGGATATGTAATTCTCCAAAATGCTTTACAAAAATATCTACCAGTTCTTTACAGAATTTTTCCTCTTTTAAATCTCCATGAATTAGAAGACACTGTTTACCTTCCTTTTCTACCAGTTCTTTAGTTTTAGCCGCATCCTCATTCTCCTCCAGATAAACAATACCCACATCTGCGCCTTCTCTCGCAAAATGAACCGCTACACTTCTACCTATCCCGCTATCACCTCCTGTTATTAATGCTGTTTTTCCCAGAAGTTTCTCACTGCCTTTATAATCATTTCTTATAATTTCAGGTTCAGGCTTCATCTTATATTCATCTCCCGGTTGCTCCTGATTCTGAGTCGGAAAGGTTTTTTTCTTATTCATCGCATTAAGCTAATTAATATTCATCGAAAAACTAAATTAAACAGGAACCTATCTAATTAAATGTTAAGCACTCATAATCATTTGTAAATCTTAAAGCATTAAAATCGATTGCGTTAAAAAATAGTTGAAACAGATTATTTGAATATTTTTGAATATGAACGAATTTCTTAAAATAGGTCATAGGGGTGCTAAGGGACATTTAGCGGAAAACACACTGGAAAGCATCCAAAAAGCCCTGGATATTGGTGTAGACATGATAGAAATTGATGTGCACAAATGTGCAAGCGGTGAGCTTTGGGTGATCCATGATTTTACGCTTGACCGCACTACCGACGGAAGCGGAGAAATTGCCAAAAAATCTGCTTCAGAACTTAAAAATCTTAAAGTGGAAGGGCATTTTAAAATACCGCTGCTAACCGAAGTCCTTGATCTTATTGAAGGAAAATGTACGATAAATATTGAGCTTAAAGGATTAAATACTGCCCTGCCTGTATGTAATTTAGTTCAACATAAAATTGCCACAGGAAAATGGAAATATTCAGATTTTATTATTTCAAGTTTTCAGAAAAACGAACTTTTCGAAGTTCGTAATAATAATGATCAGGTTCCCATCGCCGTTCTTAGCAAGGCCAGTGTCCCGGAAGCAATAGAATTAGGAAAACATCTCAAAGCTCTGGCTATTCACCCATCTTTAGGAATTATAACCAGGGACAATACCAAACTGAGCCAGGATAATGGATTTAAGGTCAACGTCTGGACGGTAAATGAACGAGAAGACATCAGGAGAATGATAGATTTCGGGGTTGATGGTATCATTTCAGACTACCCTAACAGGCTGCATAATCCTGTTCTAAATTTGAATCCTTAAGATCGGGGTTCAGAATCACTTAATATCTCCCTATTTTTACCTCAGGTTTAAAGAAGCGAAATTTGGAACAATTTGATATTATTATCGTTGGTGGAGGTGCCGCAGGATTTTTCACTGCAATTAATGCTGCTGAAAATAACCCTGAACTTAAAATTATGATCCTTGAACGAGGAAAGGAAGTGCTCACAAAAGTAAGAGTCTCTGGTGGTGGAAGATGTAATGTTACTCACGCCGAATTTATTCCTTCTGAACTTGTAAAACGGTATCCTCGGGGAGAAAAAGAACTTCGCGGACCGTTTCACAAATTCATGACCGGTGACACTATCGCCTGGTTTGAATCCCGCGGAATTGAATTAAAAACCGAAGAAGACGGAAGAATGTTTCCCGTTTCTAACAGTTCCCAAACTATTATAGATTGTTTCAAAAGTGAATGCACAAAGCTAAATATTGAAGTTAGAAAAGGTCAGAGTTTGAATACCTTTCATAGAAACGAGGGTTTCTGGGATGTATTCACAAATAAAGATAGCTTTAGAACAAAAAAACTAATGCTGGCTACAGGGAGTAATTCAAAAGTCTGGAATTTACTGAAAAAAATTGGGCATGAGATTGTCCCTGCAGTGCCGTCCCTGTTTACCTTTAATATTAAAGATAAAAGAATTGAGGGTCTGGCGGGAATTGCCTCAGATGCAGAAGCTGCTATTATTGACGAAAATCTGGAAAGCTCTGGCCCGTTATTGATCACACACTGGGGAATGAGCGGTCCGGGAATTTTAAAATTATCGGCCTGGGGGGCGAGGCAGCTAAATGGCCTAAATTATAACTTTAAGATCCAGGTAAACTGGATTCCAGGTAGTTCTTTCCATGAAATATTAGAAGAAATAAAAGAATTAAAATTTTCATTCTCAAAGCAACAGGTATCCACCAGGCCTCAATTTGAGCTTCCAAAAAGACTTTGGCAGAATATTGTTTCAGCTTCAAAAATAAAACAGGAAACTAAATGGGCAGATCTAAATAAGGATCAGCTTAAAAATCTTTCTAAAGAACTCACATCAGCAATATTCACGGTAAATGGAAAAAGTACTTTTAAAGAGGAATTTGTAACTGCCGGGGGGATAGATCTTAAGGAAGTTGATTTTAAAACCTTTGAAAGTAAGCTTCACAAAAACCTCTATTTTGCAGGGGAAATTCTAAATATTGATGCCATCACAGGAGGATTCAATTTTCAGAATGCATGGACGGGTGGATTCCTGGCGGCAAAGGCTATGGGTTCAAACGCCAGATCTCAAAATTAAAGACAATTGCAAAAAGAACCCAGACTGCATAGGGAACCAATAAATATGCCGCCCTATTATTTACAATCTTAAACCATTTAATGGTGAAAAGAATAACAATAAATAGCACTATAAGATCAAGGAATGCAAGAAAAGGCTTCTCAAGAGCAAAAAAAAGCACAAACCAGAATCCATTAAGCAGAATTTGAAATCCAAAATGGAATAGTGCAGTTTTTACCCATTTGTGATAAAAGCCTTTACTCCAAACAATTCCGGCAGAAACACCCATTAAAACATACATAAATATCCAAATGGAGTTAAAAAGATCTTCATCTAGATGAAACCAGGGTTTTTTAAGCGTGGGATACCAATTGGCAATACCCGTTTGAGTGGCCACGGCACCCATAAAACCAAAGATGAGACAAACCATCACCGCAAAGGAACTTCTTATGAATAGTTTTTTAGTCATTACTGCCCGGTTGAATATACTAAAATAGGAATTAATTTGGATTGTAACGACTGGATTGAAAGAGAGAAAAGTTTAACTTTGACAAAAAATTTGAGGATGACTCCAAAGGATTTTATTCCTATACAAGAACCTAAAATGATCTCATCAGGTAAGGTGACCTGGCAATCTCCAAGCAATATTGCGCTGGTAAAATATTGGGGAAAAAAGGAAAATCAAATCCCGGCAAACCCTTCCATCAGTTTTACGCTCAACCATTGCAAGAGTACTACTACGCTTAAATTTAAGAAGAGGAAAAAAACCGATGATTTTGCTTTCAATTTTTTCTTTGAGGGCAAGGAAAAAGAAGATTTTAAACCTAAGATCGAGAAATTCTTTGAACGTATAGAATCTTATTGCCCTTATCTTAAGGAATATGAATTTGAGATATATAGCGAAAATTCGTTCCCGCACAGTAGTGGAATAGCCTCATCTGCCAGTGGCATGAGTGCAATTGCGCTTTGTTTAATGAGTCTTGAAAAAGAACTATTTCCTGAAATTGAAGAAGAATACTTCAATAAAAAAGCTTCTTTTCTGGCCCGACTTGGATCTGGGAGTGCCTCCAGAAGCATAGCCGGTGGACTTGTAGTTTGGGGGACACATGAAAATATTGAAGGTTCTTCAGATTTATTTGGCGAGCAATTTCCTTATAAAGTCAATAAAATTTTTAAGAATTATCAGGACACGATCTTACTGGTAGATAAAGGAGAAAAACAAGTGAGCAGCACCGTTGGACATGATCTTATGCATGGACATCCATTTGCTGCGCAACGTTTTCAACAAGCCCATGATAATTTAAGTAAATTAGTTAATGTCCTTGAGTCTGGCGATACTTCAGAATTTATAAAGATCGTGGAAAGTGAAGCACTAAGTCTTCACGCAATGATGATGAGCAGCCAGCCGTATTTTATTTTAATGAAACCAAATACCTTGGAGATCATCAATAAGATCTGGGTATTTAGAAAGGAAACCGGTATCCCGGTGTGTTTCACTCTAGATGCAGGTGCTAACGTTCATGTCTTATATCCTGAAGATCAAAAAGATAATGTTTTAGAATTCATTAAGAATGAGTTAGTTGTATATTGTCAAAACGGACAGTATATTTGCGACCAGGTTGGTAGTGGAGCAAAAATATTGTAGATTTAGTACGTTGACAGCCTAACATTTACCGGTAAGAATCATTTATACCTATGAAAGGACCTCTATTTTACTCGAAAATCCTTCTCTTTGGAGAATATGGGATCATTAAAGATTCCAAGGGTTTATCCATTCCTTATAATTTCTATAATGGCGCACTTAAGCTCGATGAGAATCTGGATAAGGTAGCTACGAAATCTAATGAGAATCTTAGAAAGTTCGCTGCATACCTGGAAGCTCTTGAAGATAATAATCCAGAATTGGTGCAATTTGATCTTGGGAAATTAAGAGAAGACATTTCTAATGGAATGTATTTTGATTCCAGTATTCCTCAGGGCTATGGCGTAGGGAGTAGCGGAGCTTTAGTGGCAGCTATCTATGATAAATATGCTACAGATAAGATCACGGTACTTGAAAATCTCACCAGGGATAAATTATTAAAACTGAAAAAGATCTTTGGAGAAATGGAATCTTTCTTCCATGGAAAATCTTCAGGTCTGGATCCGCTTAATTCTTATTTAAGCATTCCCATCCTTATCAATTCAAAAGAAAATATTGAACCTGCCGGGATACCTTCTCAAACTGAAAACGGCACCGGAGCAGTATTTTTACTGGATAGTGGCATTACCGGAGATACAGCTCCCATGGTAAGTATTTTCATGGAAAATATGAAACAGGAGCCTTTCAGGAAAATGCTGAAAGACCAGTTTGTAAAACAAACAGATGCCTGTGTGGATGATTTCCTGAAAGGAGATGTAAAATCTTTATTCTCTAACGTTAAGAAACTTTCTCATACCGTTCTGGATAACTTCAAACCAATGATTCCTGCCAAATTCCATAAACTTTGGAAAAAGGGAATCGAAACCAACGATTACTATTTAAAACTTTGTGGTTCTGGTGGCGGAGGTTATATTCTTGGGTTTACCGAAGATATAGATAAAGCCAGAAAAGCCTTAAAAGATTACAATTTAGAAGTAGTATATAACTTCTAATTAGCTTATGGCGTCTACTGCTAACAAGCGCTTACTACTAAAGATATTCAGTCTTTTTTCTGTAGTTAGGGGCTACAATATTTTGGTTGTTGTTATAGCCCAGTATCTCACTTCTGCTTTTATACTTGCTCATGACAAGCCGTTACGGGAAGTACTTTTTGACGCCAATTTATTTTTTTTAATTCTTGCATCTTCCAGTGCGATCGCTTCAGGTTACATCATCAATAATTTTTACGATAGCGAAAAAGACCTCATCAACAGGCCTAAAAAAACGATGCTGGATAGAATTGTTAGCCAGCGAACAAAGCTTTCGGTTTATTTTATCCTTAATTTTGCTTCGATCTTTTTTGCGAGTTATGTTTCCTTTAGAGCCGTAGTATTTTTTTCTATCTACATTTTTGTGATATGGCTCTATTCCCACAGGCTTAAGAAAATATTATTTTTGGGCAACCTGGTCGCTTCTATCCTTACGATCACTCCTTTCTTTGTGATTTTTATTTATTATAAAAACTTTGAAACGGTCATTTTTATACACGCCACTTTCCTTTATCTAATGATCGTGATGCGCGAATTGGTGAAAGACCTGGAAAATATGCAGGGTGATCTGGCACAGAATTATAAAACCATTCCATTGGTTTATGGAGAAAAATGGAGTAAATTTTTTCTTGGAGTATGTACCATCCTTGCGATTATCCCAATATATCTGTTAGTTACCAGGTTCGAGACGGGATATATGGATTATTATTTTTATTCTTCATTCTTACTTTTAGTAATTTTTCTTTTAATGCTTTATTTCAGCAAAGCGAAATGGCAATATCTTTTACTGCATAATATTCTGAAACTGATCATCGTTGCCGGAGTTTTTAGTATTCTCCTTATAGATTTTGACGAAGTTTTAAATCGTGTTTTTTAGATAACCCGCTCATTCTAAAACTTTTCTCAAATACTTGGCTTCCTCATTGGGGATGATGTATCTTTGCAAAAATTTTAGCAATGAGTAGAAACGACAGATCTTCAGGCAAAAAGTACAGCGGAAGGCAAGGTGGAGGACAAAAGAAGAAATCCCATGCACGTGGAAATGCGCCCATTAAACCGAAAATGGAGAAAAGTCCGTTGTCTAACACAGAAGGGATTCGTCTCAACAAATATATCGCCAATTCAGGAGTTTGCTCACGCCGGGATGCCGATATGTATATCGCTGCTGGTAATGTAACCGTAAATGGTAAATCTATTACTGAAATGGGATACCGTGTTAAACTGGAAGACGATGTTCGTTTTGACGGTAGAAGACTAAATCCTGAAAAACCAGAATATATTCTATTAAATAAGCCAGGCGGATTTTTTGTAACAGGAAATCCAGAAAAAGGAGGAAGAACAGTAATGGAATTGATTTCCAGAGCTACTTCAGCAAAAGTAAGTCCTGTAGGTAAACTGGATAATCAGGCAAAAGGCCTTTTACTATTTACTAACGACGGGACCCTTGCTAAAAAACTTGCCAAACCTAAAAATGGGATAAGACAGATCTATCAGGTTACTCTGGATAAGACAATGAGTAAAGAAGATCTTGAAAATATTTCAAAAGGTGTTTACATTGAAGGTTCCAAGGTAATTATCACCAGCATTAGCTTTATTGAAGACAAACCTCACAATGAGGTAGGAATTGAACTATACAGCATTAAAGAGCATATTGTAACCCGTATCTTCAAAAGTTTGGGTTATGAAGTGGAAAGTCTTGATCGTGTAGTTTTTGGCGGGCTTACCAAGAAAGATCTAGCTCGCGGAAGACATCGCAACCTTACTCAACAAGAGGTAATTAACCTGGGAATGCATTAAATATTATTTTAGGTTTTTCATTCCGTTTTTTTAATACATTTACTTCGTCAAAAACCGAAGCAGTCTTTCAAGGTGGAAAAACGTCATCTTTAGTTTATTTCAGGAATTTAATGGTTTTGTTAATTAAAACAAGACGAGAAGCTGAAATAAATTAAGCCAGACTAAATACTTACTTTGAAGACGGTTTCTTTTCGATTTTCAGGTAATTGAACAGAAAACCATTTTATAAGTCTGAAATCTTTTCAGCATCTCAAATTCAGCATGATCATCTATTCCTTGATCTAACCGCTGGGTTGTCAAATTTTATTCTTAACATTAATTTACCAGTCGATTCTTTTGACCCTATAAATTATTCTCTAATTTTTAGCCTTAAATCTCTTTAAGAAATTGAATACCAAGTACAGCGATCTAATTGACCAGACTTATTACTTCCCGCAGGAAGAATTTACACTGGAAGGAACAGAATTAAAATTTCATGACATAGACCTCATGGAGTTGGTAAAAAAATATGGTGCTCCATTAAAATTCACCTATCTGCCTAAAATATCCCAGAATATCAATCGTGCGAAAGGCTGGTTTAATTCGGCTATTGAAAAGCATGACTACCAGGGAAAATATAACTATTGCTATTGCACTAAAAGTTCCCATTTTGAGCATGTTTTAAATGAAGCCCTTAAGAACGATATTCATATAGAAACTTCTTCAGCTTTCGATATCAACATCGTTGAAAAACTTAAAAAAGCAGGTAAAATTTCCAACGAACAATGGGTGATTTGTAATGGTTTCAAAAGAGATCAATATATTGAGAATATTAGTCGGTTATTGAACGGCGGTCACAAAAATTGCCTTCCGGTAATAGATAACTACGAAGAATTAGACCTACTTTCAGAAAAGATAGATGATAAGTTCCAGGTTGGAATTCGAATCGCTTCAGAAGAAGAGCCAAAATTTGAATTCTATACTTCAAGACTTGGAATTGGTTATAAAAATATAGTTCCTTTTTATAATAAGCAGATCAAAGAGAACGACCAGGTAGAATTGAAAATGTTGCATTTTTTCATCAATACCGGGATACGTGATACCGCCTATTACTGGAACGAACTTAATAAATGTTTAAAGGTTTATATCGCATTAAAAAAGGTTGCGCCTCATTTGGACAGTCTTAATATTGGCGGCGGATTTCCAATTAAGAATTCCCTGGCATTTGATTATGACTATGCCTATATGGTTGATGAAATCATCAATCAAATCAAGCTTACCTGTGAAGAAGCCGAAGTTGATGTTCCAAATATTTTTACTGAATTCGGAAGTTTTACCGTAGGAGAAAGCGGTGGCGCCATTTACGAAGTCCTGTATCAAAAACAACAAAATGATCGTGAGAAGTGGAATATGATCAATTCATCTTTTATTACCACATTGCCAGATACCTGGGCGATCAGCAAGAAATTTGTAATGCTGGCCGTAAATCGCTGGAACGATGAATATGAAAGAGTGCTTCTGGGTGGTTTAACCTGTGATAGTGATGATTATTATAATTCAGAACAACATACAAACGCGATTTACCTTCCAAAATTTAAAAAAGAAAAGCCCTTGTATATTGGGTTTTTCAATACCGGAGCTTACCAGGATACAATTGGCGGATTTGGTGGATTACAACACTGTCTTATTCCGCAGCCAAAACATATCTTGATAGATAAAGGTGAAAATGGTGAAATTAATACCCGCCTTTTCAGTGAACAGCAAAATCATGAAGATATGCTTAGCATTCTGGGGTACGATAGAAACAATTAATTTTTTATAACTTTAAAAATCAACTAACTAATCAATTCAATTAGCCATGAGCAAAAAGAATTATGCCGGGATACCCGATAAACATGCTCGTATTGACGAAGCAAAAGTGGTATTGATTCCTGTTCCCTACGATGGTACCAGTACCTGGCAAAAAGGCGCCGATAAAGGCCCGGAAGCATTTTTGAATGCCTCCGAAAATATGGAGCTTTACGACATTGAAACCCGAACTGAGGTTTACAGACAGGGTATTTATCTTGCTCCTCCGGTAACCGAAGATTCCTCTCCTGAAAAGATGGTGGAAGCCGTTTACAAGACGACAAAAAACTATATTAAACAGGATAAGTTCGTAACATTATTTGGGGGCGAACATTCTATTTCAATTGGGAGCATCAAAGCTTTTAATGAGTCTTTTGAAGATCTTACCGTAGTGCAATTAGACGCTCATGCAGATCTTAGACCGGAGTACGAAGGTTCTAGTTGTAATCACGCGTGTGCTATGCACGAAGCTAGCAAAACAACCAATTTAGTACAGGTAGGAATTCGTTCTATGGATGTTTCAGAAAACGACCATATGGATGAAAACCAGGTCTATTTTGCTCATGATCTATATGAAGACTGGCAGGAAGATGCCATTGGACAAATGACACCGAATGTATTTATCACGATAGACCTTGATGCTTTTGATCCAAGTATCATGCCTTCTACAGGAACTCCGGAACCGGGAGGATTGTTCTGGTATGAAACACTGGAGTTTCTAAAAATGATGTTCAAGAAAAAGAACGTAGTAGGATTCGACATTGTAGAACTTTGCCCGAATAAAGATGAAAAATCATCAGATTTTCTTGCGGCAAAACTCTATTATAAAATGTTGAGCTACAAATTTAAATATCAAAATTACAACGAAGAAGACGAAGATGAGTAAAGGACAGATATCTCAATTCATTGAGAAGTACTATTTACATTTTAATGCTGCAGCCCTTGTAGATGCTGCTAAAGATTACGAAAAACAGCTTGAAGGAGGTTCTAAAATGCTGGTTTCCCTTGCCGGTGCAATGAGTACGGCTGAAATAGGGAAGATCTTTGCTGAGATGATCCGCCAGGATAAAGTTCATATCGTTTCCTGTACCGGTGCAAACCTTGAGGAGGATGTGATGAACCTTGTGGCACATTCTCATTACAAAAGAGTTCCTAATTACCGGGATCTGACTCCGCAGGACGAATGGGATCTACTGGAAAAAGGATTAAATCGTGTAACCGACACCTGTATTCCTGAAGAGGAAGCCTTCAGAAGAATTCAGGAGCATATTTTTAAAATATGGAAAGATGCTGAAGAAAAAGGGGAACGCTATTTCCCGCATGAATTTCTTCATAAGCTTTTATTAAGCGGTGTGATGGAAGAGCATTACGAAATTGACCTGAAAGATTCGTGGATGTATGCTGCAGCTGAAAAGAACTTACCCATGGTAGTTCCAGGCTGGGAGGATTCTACGCTTGGCAATATTTTCGCCTCATACGTTTTAAAAGGTGAATTGAAAGCAAGCACTATGAAGTCTGGGATTGAATACATGACTTTCCTGGCCGACTGGTATACCGATAATTCTGAAAATGGAATAGGTTTCTTCCAGATTGGTGGCGGTATCGCCGGAGATTTTCCAATTTGCGTTGTACCTATGTTATATCAGGATATGGAAAGACCTGATACTCCTTTCTGGAGTTACTTCTGCCAGATATCAGACTCAACCACCAGTTATGGATCATATTCTGGAGCTGTACCTAATGAAAAGATCACCTGGGGTAAATTGGATATTGATACTCCAAAGCATATTATAGAAAGTGACGCAACGATTGTCGCCCCTCTCATTTTCGCATATTTGCTTGACATGTAATTAACAAAGAATTACAGGAAGTTAAGGCTGTTCAATGTATCTTATTGATTAATATTGGGCAGCTTTTTTATTTATTGAATTTATGCAAGACTGGCCCATTTTCACAATCGGTTTTTTAGCCCAATTATTATTCTCTGCCAGACTGATTAGTCAGTGGTTTCTTTCTGAAAAATCAAAAAAAGTAGAAACACCTGTTTTATTCTGGAAACTCAGTTTACTTGCTTCCATTCTACTATTCACTTATGGTTATTTACGTGAAGATTTTGCGATTATGCTTGGACAATTCTTAATCTATGGAATTTACTGGCGAAATCTTAGTTTAATGGGTGAATGGCAACCAAGAAATATTTTCTTTAAAACTCTTATCATAATATTTCCTCTTGGTATTGCGGCTTACATCCTCTTTCTTGGAACTCTCACCTGGGCAGATGTTCTCCTTGATACAGGGACTATTCCCGGATGGCTCATAGGTCTTGGAATTCTAGCGCAGATAATTTATACTTCAAGATTTTTTTATCAGTGGTATTATTCTGAAAAGACTCATGAATCTTCCCTACCTATGGGATTCTGGATTCTTAGTCTAATTGGTTCTGTCCTGTTATTCACCTACGGAATATTTAGACATGACCCGGTGCTTATCGCTGCACATTTCTTCGGCTCTATCATTTACATGAGAGATATGTATTTATTGAAAAAAACTGAAACACAGGTTGGTGAAAAATTTGAAGCTTAAGCAGAAACCTGACTCTTTCCCTTATAAAACTCATAGATCATAAAACCTATGAGAGCAATATATTCTATAGCCACCAGCCACATATTCTCCTGATATTCTGGATTGGAATAAGCATAATAACTGAGCATTATCACTGCTGACCATATCAATATATATTTAAATTCGGTAAAAACGCTTAGAATCAACGGAATTGCCAAGTACCAGGGATGCACAGTGGTTGAAAGTAACAGATAAGCCGTTACCGCAAATAGCATGTTGGTTATAAGTTGTTTGGTGCTCTGAAATCTTCGGAAAAAGCTTAATCCAAGTATGACTATAATGCTAATAATGGGAAGTATTTTTCCAGCAGTTTCGATTATATTATAACCTTTCACCTGGAAACCAATCCATCGCACGAGATAATAAATACTCGCATTAAATTCGAATTTCCCAAACCATAAACCTATACTGCCTAAGAAATTAGAAACTACTTCAGCTGAATAGAACGGCAGAAAGGAAATGATTCCCGTAAGAATACAAACCAAATAGTATATAATTAGTTTTCTAAGGCCGAGTTGCTCTTTAGATCTATTGAAATATTTGAAGAGCAATGGCAAAAACAGCAATGGAAGTAATTTTACCGATATGGAAAGACCGAAAATAACAGCACTCCAAAACCATTTTCGCTGATGTAACAAATACAATGACCAGATTAAAAAGAAAACCATGACAGACTCGAAATGGAGATTTCCAGTCATTTCAATTATAATAAATGGATTAAGAATATACCAGAAAATCTGATGTTCTGGCAATCCCATTGATTTCAATAATTTTCTTCCGAAGAATAACGTTCCAAGATCTGCCAAAATTATGATGATCCTGAAAATGATCACCGATCCCAGGATGCTTGAAGAAGAAATCCAGCCGGCAATGGTAAATATCAACTGGTTTAATGGAGGATAATTTGAAAAGTGGCCAGCGCTTAAATTCCCCATTCCCATAACTAATTCTTTAGACTGAGCAATGCTGAAGTTCTCAAGATTTATGAGCTTGTCTGGAATGTATTGATACGGATTCCATCCTTCCGCCACCAGTCTCCCATCCCAGATAAACCTGAAATAATCCTGTGAAAGATTGGGCAGAGCAAACAGAAATATTAGCCGGAAAAGCACTGCAAAACCTATTAAAAGTCGAAGATCTGCTTTTAGCATATTTACCAGCTTATAACTTAGAAAGCACAGCGCAGTATATAGTAAAATTAGTCTTGGAAAATCTGACCGCTCCAATCCATAACCAAAAGAAAAGTAAAATGCGAGACAGGAAAGCGCCAGTAGAACGGGAAACTTATAAAGTTTAAGAAATTTCAAATCCATGAAGGGCAACAGGCTTTTGGCTAAAATATAAAAATTTAAGCTCTTAGGCTTTTAAAGAATACAAAGCCAAAGCCAGTAAATAGCATTAGGTGAAAGATTAACAATCCAAAATCATTCAGTTTAAAAGCACTCCATATCGCAAAACCAAAATACAGGAACAGGAGTCCCTCAAGGATTACATTCTTAGAAAACCTATTGGTTAAATAAGTGTTTCCTTTCCAGGAATCTTTTATAGAATTAATATTGAACTTAGGGGTCCTGATGAATTCAGACCTTTTCCCAAAATGACCTTCCAGAACGGCCAGTGAGTTATGCACCGAAAAACCCATAGCAATAGAAAAGAAGGTAATGAACATTCCCACAAATTTGAAAAAACTCTTTATGCTTTTTCCGTGAATTTTCGCATAGGCAACATAATAACAGGCAAAGAATATAAAGGTGCTAATGGCAAAACCCGCCATCACATTAAAATACCAGTGAAAGTTAGGGTTGCCATGTTTTATATATAATACCGGTACGCTTAGCACTGCCAGTAACAGCACAATTAAAAACATACTGGAGTTCAACAAATGAAAAAAGCCATGAAACTTGGTACTAAAAGAAACCGATTTATCCCTTAATAATTTTCCGTAATTTTTTCTGAAATTTTCAGCGGCTCCTTTGTTCCATCTAAACTGCTGACTCCTTGCCGCGCTAATTACCACGGGAAGTTCTGCCGGAGTTTCCACATCCTCCAGATATTTGAATTCCCAGTTCTTCATCTGGGCACGATAGCTAAGATCAAGATCTTCCGTTAAAGTGTCACCACTCCAATTCCCGGCGTCGAGAATACATTCTTTTCGCCAGATCCCCGCAGTACCGTTGAAATTAATGAAGTTCCTGCCAAAATTTCTACCGGTTTGTTCCAGTATAAAATGAAAATCAAGTGCAAAAGCCTGAATTTTTGTAAGCAGGGAATAATCTCTATTTAAATGTCCCCAACGGGTTTGCACCACTCCAATTTTAGGATTTTTAAAATATGGGAGCGTTTCCATAAGCCAGTTTTCACCCGGAACGAAGTCAGAATCAAAAACAGCTACAAACTCGCCTTTGGCTATTTTTAGCCCTTCTTTTAATGCGCCCGCTTTAAACCCGGTTCTGTTCTCCCTTCTTATATGCTGAATATCGAGTCCCGAATTTTGAAGCTCCAGAATGATTCCTGAAGTTTTCTCGATAGAATGATCTGTAGAATCGTCTAAAACCTGGATTTCCAGTTTATCCAGTGGATAGTTGATTTTCCCAATATTCTTCAATAATCGCTCTACAACATAATATTCATTATAAAGTGGCAATTGAATAGTAACCATTGGCAATTCTTCTTCTGAAAAATCAAATTTCTCAGAATGATCGGTAGCTTTAGTCGACTTAAGGTAATTGATTAGTAAATGAAGCTGGGAAAGGCTATAGATAAAGATAACGAGCAGTGCCAGAGTATAAATTAGAATTACCGCAAAATCGATCATTTAAAACTATATTTAAAAATCCAACCTAGAATCTTTACGCCTGCAAAGATAGCACCTTTGATGGTTCCTGAAACTTTAGACACGCCAATCCTGTTCCTGTAATGAACCGGGACTTCTGCATAACTTAGTTTTTGTCGTAAAGCTTTGAGTTGCATTTCAACCGTCCATCCATAAGTTTTGTCTTCCATATTAAGCTGAAGCAGTTTTTCATACTTAATTGCCCTGAATGGGCCAAGATCTGTAAACCTGGATTTGAAGAGCAATTTCATTAAGGTGGTAGCCAGTTTGTTTCCAAATAGCTGCGGGAATGTCATGGAACCTTTTTCTCTCCATTTACCTACTCTAGCTCCAACTACAAAATCTTTATCATCTTCTAATATGGGCTGAATAATTTTGTTCAACTCATTCGGGTAATCACTATAATCACCATCCAGAAATACGATAATATCAGTTTTTTGGTTTTGCCTGGAAATATAATCCATTCCTTTTAAGCAGGCATATCCATAACCTTTTCTTGATTCTGAAAGCACTGTAGCTCCGGCCTTTTCAGCATTAACTCCAGTATCATCGGTAGAATTATTGCTCACAACAATTACTTCTTCTACAATATCTGGAATTTCAGAAATAACATGCGAAATAGATTCAGCTTCGTTAAATGCTGGAATAATAACCTTAATAACTGGGGGCACTGCGGTATGCAAATTCAGAATTTATTAGGGAGTGTGTAAATAAACTTAATCCTTACAGATTATTTGGTCTTTTGGTTGATAAGGTCCAAAAGATCCACATTGTCACCTAAAATTCCATCTTCAGAACTAATTCTGTTATCCCTTGATCCGTTTTCGAGTTTTAAAACTCCTCTAGGGCAAACCGCTGAACAAATTCCGCAACCTACACAACTTGATCTTACGATATTCTCTCCCTTCTGCGCATACGCCCTGACATCTATTCCCATTTCACAATAAGTAGAACAATTTCCACAGGAAATACATTGACCTCCATTTGTTGTAATTCTGAATTTTGAGAACAATCTCTGTTGCATTCCCAGAATTGCCGCCATTGGGCAACCAAACCTACACCATACTCTGTTACCGAAAATTGGGTAAAAACCGGTTCCTATCACTCCGCTAAATATTGCCCCTATAAGAAATCCGTAGGATGCTCTTAAACTTTCAGCATTAAAGAGGAATAAATTTGTTCCGCTAAAATAGTGGAAACCTATCAGGGCAAGGATAATTACCAGATAACCTATCGCTCCATACCTGGCGTCTTTTTCAAGTTCTTCTCTTTTAAAATACCATATCCCGGCAAATAGTAAGGTTAGAAAAATCCCAACTCCAATTAGAAAGACATCTCTTGTTAACCAGTATTTCGAAGCATCTTCACCTAAATAAGAATAGATAACCGCTGTGGTCATTAAGACTACAAAAACCAGTACACTATGCACAACCCATCTTTCTACTTTCCAGGCAAACTGACTTTTATCTGATAAATGTCTATAAGGATCCCCGGCTGTTTCGGCTAATCCACCACAACCACAAACCCAGCTACAGTACCAGCGTTTTCCATATTTATAAGTTAAAATTGGAGTGATGATAAAGATAGAAACTATTCCGAAGAGCAATAAAGCAATGCCAATAGTTCCGGCAGAAATAAAATCGTCTACCCTATATTGTTCAAAATTATAATAATTGAGCGGCCAGATATTCTTAAGGTCATAATAGGGCAGGGAAAAGCCTTTTCCGTTTAACCTGGCCATAAATTCAGGAATTAGGAAGGCAAAAGATGTCTGGAAAAACATCACTGAAAAGGTTCTGAGCCTTTCATAGCGATTATGCCGGTATTTATAGAGAAATTTTACACCAAATGCGGTAATTGCAATGGTATATAAAGTTCCATAAACAAACCACTGACTGGCTGGATTACCGCTTAATAATTTACTTAAAGGATCAAATAAGGCAATTAAACCTACATTATCACCTTCGGCACGCAGCCCTATAAACTGCGGATAGAAGTAAAGAACAACATAAAACCCTGTAAGGGATATACCGGCAAGCCAGGCCAGGTAACCTCTATTTGTCATCGATTTAAACCAGACACCATCGTTCTTAATACCAGGATGTTTACCTGTATATGCCGCCTTCGCAAACCATACGATCCCGGCAAAAATCGAAATTAATGAGATACTTAACCACAATGTTTTATTCGGGAAATTTAAATTAAAACTTGCTAGCAAAAGAATTATAAGGCCCGACATTCCTAAAAAAGTGGCTAGTTTTTGTTGTGTATTAATAGATGCCGGGGCATCTCCGGTAAGCGCCATATTATGTTCTATTCTGCTCATTACTTAGTTTCTTGTAGATTATTTTTAAAACTTTCAAAAATTTCCTTTTCGTGGGAATCGTAAAATTCAGGATCAAAATTGGCGAGTTTCAAATTTGCCAGAACATGGTCTATTTTTCGATTCTCATTTAACCATAAGTCAAAAATTTCCTGTCTCATTCGAATTCCGAAAGTATTTATACCCAAAAACTCATTGGTCTCAGTATTGTATGAGATCGTGATTGCCTTTAGATCTGTTTCATGCCTCCAGTGAAAATGTTGCTCGTTTTCTTTAGGTTTAGCCCAAACCCAACCATAAGTTTGATATTCTATATCAAAGAATTTCGCCGAATTAAACCAATTCCCGGGTTGATACGCAGTTCGATCTCCTGTTAAAGTCTTTGCAAGCGTCTCACCCATGATCCTTCCTGTATACCACACCGCCTCAACAGGTTTTCTTAAACCGATGGCAGTTCTTTGTTGCGCACAGTCTCCAATAGCATATACCTCAGGGATATTAGTCTCTAAAAATTCGTTGACCAAAATGCCCTTATCGGTTTCAAGATCAGAATCTTTCAGGAAATCTATATTAGGCCTTACTCCTGCACAAAGTCCCACCAATTGGCATTCTATCTCTTCTCCGCCTTTAGTTCTTACCGCTTTTACCCTTCCATCTTCATCTGGAATTATTTTTTCCAGCTCTGTATGGTGTCTAAGATCTACACCATGGGAAGAAATATGTTCCGAGATCATTTTAGCTTCCGGCAACGGTAATACATTACTCCAAAATGCCTCTTCCCGCACCAGGAACGTCACCTCTATATTTCGTGTTCTAAGCATTTCAGCCAGCTCTACCCCAATCAAACCACCACCAATGATCACTGCTTTTTTTGTGAAAGCAGTATTCTCTTCAAGCTCAATAAGATCCTGTTTAGTAACCAGGCCCTGAACTCCGTCCAGCTCTTCTCCTTCCCAACCAAATTTATTATAAATAGAACCTGTTGCGATCACCAACTTATCATACCCCAGAGGCTCACCAGATGAAAAACGAAGTTTCTTTTTATCAAAATCGATCTGCTCTACCCAGGCTTTTTTTAATTCTATCCTGTTCTTTTCCCAAAACCAGTTCTCATAAGGTTGTAAATGATCCCATTTCATGTGCCCCATATACACATACATTAGTGCAGTACGGGAAAAAAAATAGTCAGATTCGCCTGAAATCACAGTGATCCTGTGATCGGAAAGTTTCCGGATGTGCCTTGCCGCAGTAATCCCCGAAATTCCGTTTCCAATTATAACAATATGCTCCATTAATTTATTTAATTTGGCTGAAGGCCGGACAGCACTTAAGTAAAGAACGCTGAAAATAGCCAGAATCCCAATTATATCAAGGATTTTATGCCTCAAACAAATGTCTAGCAATTCAAGATTACCATACGCAACAATGATCATTTTAACGATCACGTTCCTGATGTTGTCGTGCCAGGCAGAGATTCCTTCCAGGAAAATCAACGGAATAAGTCTCGTAGCATCCAGAGACAGTCTAAATCCAGCTCAAATAAACCAACTTACCAGGGTTAATGCTAACGCTATTGCTCTAATGCCGTATGCGTTTATGGGCAATAAAAAAGAGCCGGAACTCATTTATAATATCGAAAGACAATGGTTTGGAGAAAGAGCAGAGGGCATAGAACAGGCTATTTTACTTTTAAAGGAACAGGATTTGAGAATCATGATGAAGCCCCATATCTGGTTGAGAAATGGAGATTTTACCGGTGATCTTCAATTTTCTACAGAAGCTGAATGGGAAAGATTTGAGACGTCCTATAAAAAATACATTATGCTCTATGCAAAAATCTCAGAAAAGCATCATATTGAGATTCTATGTATTGGAACGGAATTATACCATTTTGTAAGTTCCAGGCCTGAATTCTGGAAAGAACTTATTAGTGATATACGAAAGATTTACAAAGGGAAACTGGTATACGCAGAGAACTGGGATAAAGTAGATCTGGTAAATATATGGGATGATCTGGATTTCATTGGAGTTGATGCCTATTTTCCTTTAAGCGAAAAGGTTTCTCCTTCTGAAGATGAAATCAGAAATGGATGGCAGAAGCATAAAAGTATGCTTAAAAGTCTTTCTTCTAAACATGAAAAACCGATACTTTTTACAGAATACGGATACAGAAATATAGACTATGCGTTAAAAGAACCCTGGAATTCGAATAGAGATATTTCAGGAACAAATCATGGTTTACAAGCGAGAGCCCTGCAAGTTTTATATGAAGAATTTTGGACTCAAAGCTGGTTTGCCGGCGGTTATATTTGGAAATGGCACCAACATGAGGATTCTGGCGGATTAGAAAATGATCGTTTTACTCCTCAAAATAAACCTGCTGAAAATATAGTAAAAGAATACTATCAAAAATTCAGGAACTAAGCCTTTTGTAGTAGTGGCTGTAGAGTTCTTCAGGTGAAGCTCCACGTCTCCTTTTCCAGTAAATCTCAATAAAAAGCCACTGTGTATTCCAAACTCCCATTGTTTCGTAGAGTCTTGCAGAGGTTGTTATCCAACTTTTAATAACCGTAAACTGTTTCTTTTTATAAAGTCTTCTAATAATTTCATTGTCTTCATAAACCTTATAAGATTCATTAAATCCACCAATTTCATTAAAAAGGCATTTTTCAACAAACAGGGATTGATCACCCCCTCTGCAGGTAATATGATTCACTTTCGTAAACTGTCCCATTAAATTAAGCCACCAGTGATTTTTATCAAATTTCATTTGAAAACAGCCCGCCTTCTTCCCTTTTCTCAATTCATTTACAATTAGCGAATCAAAATTTTGTGGCGGTAAGCTATCGGCATGTAAAAAATAAAGAATATCGGCTTTAGCGTTCCGGGCTCCGGTGTTCATTTGAACAGCCCTGCCTTTTGCTGAAGACACATATTTAGCATTGCTGGATTTTTGTACAATTTCAGCAGTTCCATCGGTACTTCCGCCGTCCACGATCAATATTTCAGTCACATACCCTGAAGAAGTTGCTTCCAGGTGTCTTAGCAGGCCTGGAAGCTGTTGTTCTTCATTATATGCCGGAATAATAATACTGATCATTAACGATTATTTAGCCTCGTTCAGGTCCCAGTTGTAATCTTTATACGTGATAGAGGTTCCTGAACTTATCTTTGTATTTGAATACTGGTTTACATAATCTATTACGGTTCCATTTTCTTTAAAATCTTTTTTATACCAGTCGAAAATTGAAGATAATTTAGCTGAATTTTTTGAGATCTCATTTTTATCAGAATTGATAAATTCTTTGGTTACTCTTTCTAATTGTTCCTCAATCTTATTTGCAGTATAAGCTTCATTCAGAAGTTTTGGGCACGAGATAGAGGCGCAATTGATCGCAAAATGAATACGAGGTTCGTTCATTTTTCTTAGCACGCTGTTTTCAATGCCTCCAAGAGAAATTTCAGTATCGCCTACTTTCACGAATTCGCTAGTCCAGGGACTATCTATATCTTTAATGCTCTTTACCGGATAATTTCTTAGAATAAGATCTACCGTATAAGCATTGTAAAGATTGATGTAGTAAGCAAGTAATTCATTTGCTCCCCAGTCATTCGTAGGTTCTTGTGCAGACAACATTTTTAAATATTTGTCCAGTTTTTCACGGTCATTCTTAAAACCTTTATAATCCACCATTCCGCTTGCACTTACGTGTTTTTGAAGCAAATCATCCCATATCTTGTGATCCATAACTTGATCCACATCAGATGAAGTTTGTTCAGAAGCATCCGGGGTTGGCAAACCTTTACTGTTCAGGCCCGCGCTGGAAATAAGATTACAGGAAGCAAACATACATGCTCCTGATATTAGAATTGCAAAACTTAAAAATAACTTTTTCATAGTTTAAATTTTAAAATTAACAGCAGCCACCACCATCATAATGAAAAGTAGACTCACTGATATAAATATCATCACGACCTAAAACTGCCAATGCATTTGCGGTCTTATCACAAATTGCCAGTGGTTGATTTTTTAATAGAATATGCCCTTTTTTATCATCAAAATGATCTCCTTCCCCATAATAAATGGCCGCCTTTCCTGTAAAAATACAGGGGCCATCCTCTGGCATAGGGTCTTTGATTGCCGCAACTTCTATAGATTCTATATATACGAGTTCATCGGTTGGATAGTTTTTTGGATCCAAGATTCTGTATGGTTTTCTTGCCCTAATTTCAATAGTACCAAAACCTGCGTCGGTTAACGCCTTTACATAATCTTTAATAGAAAGGCTTCCACTTAGGCATAGTGCACGTAGTCTTTCGTCATTTCTCAATTCTTCATTCATCTCCTGCTCACAGGTAGGATCACTCATCACAAGCTTCCCGTGAGGTTTTAAAACACGATACATTTCCTTTAAAGCCTTTGTTAATTCTTCGGTTTTGAAGATATTAAAAAGACAATTTTGGGCTGCCACATCAATAGAATTGTCTTCCACAGGAAGTTCTGTCGCATCTCCTTTTTTAAGATCAACAAATTCAGATTTGAACCAAGGGTTCAATTCCTCTGCTTCTTTAAAATTCTTCCTGGAAGCTTCCAGCATTTCATCTACTACATCTATCCCTACAACCCCTGATTTTTGTCTGGAGAAATAAGCGAATTGAAGTAATTCCATTCCTCCACCTACACCTACATAGAGAATTCGGGGATCGTTAGTGAGATCTCTTGCATGCACGGTAGTCCCACAGCCATAGTTCATCTCCTGCATGATCTTAGGAATCTTTAAGCCCGGTAATTCCCAAATAGGATTGGTAGTACAGCATAATCCAACATCTGGAGTTAATGCCGCGTCTCTGTATACATCTTTAGTAGTTTCTAAATAGCTCATGTTATATTTTCTGAAGTAATTCTTTAAATAGTTTAACCATATCTGGCTCTGCCCTGGCGGCGTTGGCGAGTATATTCTGAATATCCACTTTTTCAAGATTATCGGGATCTCCCTGATCGGTGATCACTGAAATTGCAGAAACCGGGATTCCCAAATGATTCGCCACAATAATTTCCGGCACCGTACTCATTCCTACCGCGTCTGCACCGATAATTTTCAAATATCGATATTCTGCCCTGGTTTCAAGTTGCGGTCCAACAACCGAAGCGTATACTCCCTTATGTAAGGTGATATTCTGGTTTTTGGCAGATTCTTCAAAAATTTGGTTCATGGTAGCATCATAAGGCTGGCTCATGTCTACAAATCGTTCACCTAATTTTTCTACTCCATGAAATGCCAATGGTGATCCTCCCTGCAGGTTAATATGATCATCGATCAGCATTAATTCACCTTCTTTAAAATCAAGATTAATGGCTCCGGATGCATTTGAAACCAGTAATTTCTGCATCCCCAGACGCTTCATTACTCTTACAGGATAAGTTACATCAAAAAGACTATAGCCCTCATAAAGATGAAATCTTCCCTGCATTACTACCACTTTTTTCCCCTGGAGTGTTCCAAAGATGAGTTTTCCTTTATGGAATTCTACCGTTGCGGTTGGAAAGTAAGGGATATGGTTGTAACTGGCTTCTACCTCAACCTCTACATCGCCAATAAGTTTTCCCAGGCCTGTTCCCAGGATGATACCAACTTCAGGCTCTCCAAAGCCTTTAGATTTTAAATAATCTACAGATTCGTTTATTCTATCTGTCATATTGTTATATATTTTTGAAATGCAGGATGGTCTTTTATATCATCCAATAGATCTACATCGTTGCGGGTTTCCAGTAATTTGACGTCTTTGTTCTTAAGATCTTGCAGAGTATCCTGTAATACACTGGAAGTTCCCCACTCTTTATTTTTGAATACATCAGAATTTAAGGATTTCATACCGAATAGATAATACCCGCCATCCTCGGCAGGGCCAATCACATACTCATGATTTTCCAAATCCTGAAAAGCATTTTCAATATCAGTAGAATCGATATCATACATATCGGTTCCTATGATAATTATTTTTTTATAATTCTCTTCAAATCCATTTTGAAAAGCATTCTGCATGCGTTCCCCAAGATCTTCCCCTAATTGCTTCTTTTTAGAATAAAGTTCGTTATTCCAAATATCGTCCTTATTAACGGAATCGGAATAATAGACCTGTTTCGTTGCATTTACGGCAGCAGTAAATTTTGCTGAATGATTCAGTAAAAATTTATAGATTTCGAGTGCTTTCTCATTCCCAAGGTCTTTTGCCAGTCTGGTCTTTACCTTTCCAGCAACGGGATTTTTAGTAAATATGAGAAGTAATTTATCTTTTATAGTTTCAGTCACTTAATATATTTTTTCGCCTTTTTCCAGGTATTTCGCCCAATTTCTGGAGAACGTATGTACTTTATTGGTCTCTTTTCCATTAGAGAATACCTCAAAACCTGTATTTTTCCATGCAAAGATTCCCCCATATAAATTTGAAACATTCGTATAACCGGCTTTTTGAAGCTTATTGCCAATATTTTCTGAACGAATTCCAATAGAGCAATATACCACGATAGGAGCAGATTTGTCTTTAAACTTCTGTGAAAATTGGTCTTCTGAAAAATTAGAATAGCCTACAAATATTGCTTCAGGGAGATGACTCACATCATATTCTATTTTTTCTCTTGCATCTAAAATAACAACAGAATCTTTTAAACGATTCATCTTCAACTCTTCCACAGATATATATGGAACATCCGTTTTATTATATTTAGATAATAATTTATCTAAAGGCTCGTTCTGTCCTGAGACAATTGAGCATCCAAAAATTATCAATATTAAACTTAGTAGGTTTTTCAATGTGATTCTTTCTTCTATTTACGAAATTAATGGAACACGAGATGTTATCGTTTTCTAAAGATTTATACCAAATCCCTGTAAACCGCTTTCCAGACCCGGTAAAATTTCGGTGTTATCCCAAATTCCTGTAATTAACGTACGAGCATATTCTTGCGGCAAATGGTTCTTCATCATAAGTGAACTTGCCAGTTGATGATCATATTTTAAGGAATGATGCTTAAAAGTAATTTCCTTTTCTGAATCCAGGATCGCATACCAGGTTTTAGGAGAACCATCATTTGCGGGCATCCCAATTACCCCGGGATTTATCCAAAGTTTTTCTTCTTCTGAATCTGAGAAAGGCAACCCACAATGTCCTGCAATAATAACGTCAGTTTCGGTTTCGATGAAATTGCGCTTTTTAACTGACCAATCAGTCGACTTAAAAATAAATTCTGAAACATGAAATGCAGAACCGTGAACTACCTGAACTTTCTTTCCGGCATAATTAAATCTAATATGCAAGGGCAATTCTTTCATCCAGTCTATGGAATCCTGTGAAAGATGAATCTTCGCATAAGGGTACCATTGCTTTGAAAAATCATCACAGCGGGAGCCTTCACGAAAGTCGCACCCACAATCTGCCTTGTCTTCAGCCAGCTGAATTTCCACATTCCCCGCAATGCTATGAGCACCCCATTCTCTGAAAGCCTGCACCGTTTCTTCCGGTTGCGCACAGTAGCCAACAATATCTCCTGTACAAATACAATTTTCAGGAGGAATTCCTAAAGATTCTGCTTTTAAAATGAGTTCCTGTAAAGCCTGCAAATTGCTATAGACACCACCAAAAACAAGAACCTTCCCTTTAATTTTATTTAGATCGATTACTTTTTTAGCCATTTCGGGATCAAATATAGGATTAAACAACTAAGAATTCCCCATATATTAATCCACAGTAGATCAGCATATGGACCTTCCGTAAAAATTAAAGATTGAGGGAAAATATCAAAAACTAGCAAAAACCCGAAAACGAGTCCGCAAAACACGCTAAGATAAAAACTGATCTTAGGCACCTTCATTTTCCAAAATATAAAAATAGGAGTTAAGCCAATTACCATGGTTCCTGAAATTGTTGTTGCTGAAAGAATTTCAGCATTTAGAAAAACTGGAATAGTCCCCAGAATAGCTACTATAATCATGGCTACTCTACCCGATCTTATCGTTTTTCCAAACTTTAGATCTAGTGTTAACAATTTTGAAGAAGATGAAAAAGTAGAATCCAGGGTAGATGCGGCAGAAGTGATCATGATAAAATTGATCACCAACAAAATAACAACTCCAAATGATTTTCCAACCTCTACCGCCGCCTGGCCTTCCATTCCATTTTTTTGAGCATATATCCCAATGATGCTGAAAAAAATAATACAAATTCCGCCAAATATACTGGCAAGTATAAAACTTCGAAGGGTCGTTTTGGGTTTACTAATAAAACCTCTATCAGTTAGTACAGGGTCATGAAACGGGTAACTAAAAGACTGTAAAACCGCTGCAAAGAGTAAATTCATCCCAGTAGCCATGGTCCAGTTACCAGAGTTTACAACTTCTTTCACTTCCATCTCTCCAATGTTGAAAATATTCCACAAAATCACACATAATAAGATGGAAAATAAACCCATTTGGATAACATCGGTAAAAATGGAACTACTTAACCCTCCTTTTAAGGCATAAGCCAGTGTTAATAATGTGAACACCAGAATAGACCAGTAAAAGGAAGATGAACCAATTTCTCCAAAATAGCTTCCAATTACCATGGTATTAGACCAAACCTCATTAAAAAGCCGAATACTGATAAGAATCGAGAAAATAATAATCGCTCCTCTTCCAAACTTTTCGATAAGAAACTGGTGAATGCTTTTGAAACCTCCTTTTACCCGCATTAAATAAATAATGATCCCGGCGACCGCAAAAGAAAGATAATATCCTGCATAGGCGACTCCGCCTACAATCCCAAAATCAAGCCCAAGATTTGCAGCATTGGTAATGCTTTTCGCAAAAATCCAGGAAATTATAAGGCTGCCTGTAAGCATGCCTGCACTTGGAGCTTTATTCCGAAAGGTGGCTTTGAAAAACTGTGCTTTCGTCTTTGCCCACGGAGACAATATTAAAAATGCCAAACTGGATATTACAAGCAATCCCCATTGCCAATAAACCGGTTCTATTTTAGAAAAATCAATCAATTAATTCATTTTTATATTTATTCATTCATCCCACCATACCGGGAAATTGATACTATTTCCATTAGTAGCAGCGGCCGTTGCTTCATAATTTTCAGCATTTAGTGCCGCTTCCTCTGTAGGATATGGCATTCTAACAGGAATCATGTCATTATTCAGACTTGCCGATATAGGTTTTAAATCTGGATACCCGGTTCTTCTCCATTCTATCCATCCTTCATACCCATTGATCATATTCCCAATCCATTTTTGAGTAATTATTTGTTCTAAATTATTTCCAGTTGTGCCATAAGCTGCAGTTCCGTTTAAATAATCTTCGGGAAAAGGAGTGTTCCAGTAATCAAAACTTTGTTCTACAGCTGTATTATAAAGCATTTCAGGATCTGCCGAGATCATTCCTCTTTCAGCTGCTTCTGCCAGCCAGAAATTGGTTTCCCATGCGGTAAGAAAATTGGCATCTAAAACACCCGTATTTTCTCTAAAAATCATTCCTGCATACGAATAATTTGCAGGAGAAATAGAGGTTTGAGAAGCATCAATTCCATTTATCAGCCCATTATATTGTGTCGCATCATTTGCCGTTGGCCTGAATAAAACCTCTATTCTGGGATCATTCAATTCTGAAAGTATTTCTTCTATCGTTTCAGACATGACGAAATTATTAAAATCTCCAACTCTTAATTGTTGCATTCTAAAGCTATTTGGTTCTCCTGAAGTAAAGTTGAAGACTGCATTTTGAGCGTTTGTTTCTATATAATTTACTTCAGAATAAAGCTGTTGTAATTCGGCTGAAACATTTACCCGGGCAGAAATTCGCATCAAATATTTAATCTTTAGAGAATTTGCAAAACGAACCCAATTATCCAGATCCCCTTCAAAAAGTATGTCTCCTTCCAACGAAAAATTGCCATTATACGCTTCTATTGCTGAGATTCCATTATCCAGATTATCTAAAATTCCTCCTTCAGACATATAAATATCTTCCTGGGAATCGTAAACCGGTGTCGTAGTCACTTCTTTCCCCTGAAAAGCCTGAGCATAAGGAACATCGCCAAAAAGATCGGTTAAAGTGGCAGCCATATAGGCTTTTAGAATCAATGCCGGACCTTCATAAACACGAAAAGCTTCATTTTCCCTTGATTTATTCAGGATAATTTGATTGTCGCGAAGATTGGTATACAGAACTGGCCAGGGATTTCCTCCTAGTTGGGGAGACTTCAATGCATGGCGGTCAAAAAGGTTAAAATCTAATGCGGTTAAATACTGTCCCAGCAAATTACCGGCAACAAAACCCTCATAAGACATCTGCTCTCCATAATCGTAGATTACCTGCCTTAGTAACAAACTGGGCTGAACTTCTACCGGGGCATTGGGATTTGTATTCTTTTCCTTAAAATCCTGGGTACAGGAAAGCATGGCGAAAATTGCCAAAATCAAACCAGCAATATTTTTATACTTTTTCATCTTTTAATATTTTATAATTACGTCATTATGAACTTGAGAAATGAAACAAGTCCAACTTGACGAATTCTTTAGTTTATAAACGGCCATTATAGCCTAAAAATTAATCCCGGCTTTAAACCCAATACTTCTGGTAGTCGCATAAGACATATCTTCAACCCCGCTAATAAAACCCTGACCCTGTACGGCAAGCTGTTCAGGATCAAAATGCGGAATTTCACTCAGGGCAAATAAATTTCTGCCTATTAGCGAAAGATTTACCGTACCCCCCTGCTTCATAAACCCAAGAAAATCATTCTTAAGATCAAAAGTATATCCAAGAGAAAACTGCCTTAATTTCAAATAAGAAGCGTCATAGATATTATTTTCTTCGTGATTACGATCATAGAACTGACGATAGTATGATTCTGCCCAAACTGCGGTTGTATTTTGTACATACTCAGGATTTTCTTCAGTCCCAACATTCACTACACCTTCAGGGACTATTCCTTCTTCAGGACGTGGAGTGGTTTCTGCTAGTTGCCCACCAACTGTTGCCAATGCCCTGGTTCTGGAAACCAAGATCCCGCCCTGTCTCCAATCAAATAAAAATGAGAAATTCCAGTTTTTATAGTTGAAGTTATTATTGATCCCAAGCATAAAATCGGGATTATAATTCCCCAATTTCTGCAAATTATTATCGGCTATGTATCGTCCTTCTTCCGTTAAGATAAAATCTCCATTTTCATTCTTTCTATAGCCGGTTCCATAAAGGTCTCCTATTTCACCGCCTTCTTCCACCTGCAACCAAACTGTTTGATCTGGATTATCATAAATTCTATTATATGCCAGCGTTAATCTACCTGCTTCCTGTGGCAACTCTTCAACTTTCGAAATATTTCTGCTAAAATTTAGCTGTGTATTCCACTCAAAATTAGAGTTCCTAACGGGTGTAATTCCTGCAATTATTTCAATCCCTTTAGATCTCACTTTCCCCGCGTTCACAACTTTCTGTGTATAGCCTGAAGATATCCCTATAGGCAATGATAAAATCTGATCTTTGGTTAAAGCATTATAATAAGTGACATCAAATCTTAATCTATCTTTAAAAAAGCGAATATCGCCGCCAACTTCAAATGAAGTGGTTTGCTCCGGATTCAGGTTTGGATTGGAAATAATGTTCTGATCACTGTATGTTGGCTGTGATCTATAAGGAGTTTGAGCCACAAAAGCACCAGTGGTTTGATAAGGATTGGTATCGTTACCAACCTGCGCCCAACTTGCACGCAATTGAGTAAAAGAAACTGCCTCCGGTAAATCCACAACCTCAGATATTATAAAGCTGGAAGAAATCGAAGGATAAAAGAAAGAGGTATTATCTACTGAAAATGGAGTTGCCAATGCGCTAGACCAGTCATTTCTACCTGTAATATCTAAAAAAAGAAAGTTTTTATATTTCAACTTCGCAATTCCATACAGGCTATTAATTCGTTTTTCAGATTCAAACTGATACACTTCAATTGGCGAAGCTGCATTGGTAAGTTTAAAAACTCCCGGCTGTGCAAGTGTAGTTGTCTGGCTTTGTGTATTTGAAACTTTCTGATCTAATTTATTTCCGCCGAAAGAAATATCAGCAGAAATATCGCCGAAAGCCTTGGCATAATTTATCAGAAAATCGGTATTCACTTCCCTGTATAAAACATCCTGTTCTCCATAAGCTCCATTTTTGAACCTATTAGAACTAAAAGCCCGCTTAAACTTTCTTTTTTCACTGGAATAGTCCATTCCCGAGCGAAGACTCACACTCCAGTTAGAATTGATCTGTTGTGTAGCCGAAATATTCCCGAAAACACGATCCCTCCCAAAGGAGTTTGTATTTTCATAAAGAATAAAATACGGATTATCAAAATACGTATAATTATAAGAGAACTGCTGTACACCTTCAAGTCCAGGCTGCCAGTAATCTTTTAAATTTTCGGTATTTAAAGAACGAGGTCCCCACGCAACCAGGGAATAATTCAGGTTTTCTGAACCGTAACCATTTGCCGGCCGATTATCACTACCTGAATTCACGTAGTTAATATGAGATCTAACTTTGAGGCCTTTTAAGGGCTTAAAATTTAAACTTGCAGCAACTGTTTGCCGGTCTAAATTAACTCCGGGAAGAATAGATTCGCTTCGAAGATCGGTGAACGATATCCGATAATTGCCATTATCAAAACTAGAAGAAACCGCGGCATTGTTAATCGTTGTCACTCCGGTTCTATAAAAATTCTGCAAATTATCGGGATGTGAATTAAAAGCAGTAGGTGTAATAGCTTCATCTCCATACACCGAAGTATCGCCTCCTCTAACTAATGTTCCATTATCTAAAACTACCGGACTATCGAATTGCGGAATCATATTTCCCACGTCAAGTCTGGGACCCCAGCTATACGTAATTAGATCATTAATTCCCCCTCCAAGTCCATCTACAAACTCAAACTGACCAGAATTTCCCTGGCCATATTCGTTTTGAAATTCAGGTAATTTGAAGGCGGTGTCTATAAAAACACTGGAATTTATACTTATTCCCAAACCTTTTTGATTAGATCCATCTTTGGTTTCTATAATAATAACCCCGTTGGAAGCACGTGTCCCATAAAGTGCTGCCGCACTAGGACCTTTTAAAACCGAAACCGAAGCGATATCGTCTGGATTCACTTCCATGGCTCCGTTACCAAAATCTACTTCCTGAAAACCTGCAGCGGCCTCAGAAGTTGTTGGAAAAACGGTGTTATTATTAATAGGTGTACCGTCTACAATAAATAAGGGATTGTTGTTAGAAAAAGAAGCTTCTCCTCTAATTGTCACTTTTGTGGAAGAGCCTACTCCGGTCGCCCCCTGATTAATGGTGACCCCCGCAAGTTTCCCGCCCAGATTATCCAGGAAATTTGGAGCCTTTACTTCTGAGATCTCTTTTTCCTGAATGCTTTGCACGGCATACCCAAGGCCCCGGGTTTCTCGTGCCTGCCCCAAAGCGGTAACCACCACTTCATTCAGGACAGATTCCGACTCGTAAAAAACAACATCAATTATACTCCTTCCATTAATCGGGATAATTTGTGTTTTATATCCCAGGGAAGAAAATTCAAGATTTCCTTCAAGATTTTCCAGGTTTAGACTATATCGTCCGGCTTCGTCTGTAGTAGTTCCCTTAGAGGAATTTACAAGAATCACGTTCACATAAGGAAGTGCAATTCCTGAACTATCGGTAACTCTACCCGTGATTTGCTCTTGTGAAAATACAGATAGTGATAAGCACATGAAAATGCTTATAAAAATAAACTTCATTGGTTAGTTAAGTTAAAATGGATATTTGCTGAAAAAATCAGCCTGAATTCAACTAAATATGAAGTATTTCCGGTGAACCTTTATTGTAAAACGAATGTAGGTAACTGCTTTTTTCTATAATTTGCTTCTTCTCAAAAAAAGAGAAACGCCTTTTCAGAAAATGAACGATGATACGTCGTATCCCTACTGATACTCCATTAAAAATATGAAGTAAAGAATTTAAGTCTTCAGCATGATCAATATCCTGAAGCTTTTCCAAACGATAACTGGCTACTCCAGACTTCTGGATTAATCTCTTAACACACTTTACTAAACTTGTGGTTTGCCAAGGTAATTTTAAGAATTGTGTTCTTCTAAAGAGAGATTTATGAATTCCCATTAAATAGAAACCACCGTCCATGGAAGGTCCAAGAACGATCTTATGATCCAGAAGCAGTTCGCTGGCCTGCTTTAAATGAGCAGATGTGAGCTGCGGTGTATCATTCCCAATACTAATAACATGGTCATAGCCCTTATCAAAAATTTCTTGAATTGCATTGCTAAAACGCTCCCCAAAGGAATTACCTTTTTGCTCATTTTCGGTAATTAAAAAATACTCTAAACCAGATTTTTTAACGGTTTTAAGCACCTGCTCATTGAGCTTATCAAAAAGTTCAGGAGAAAGAATCCCTTTTTTCAAGATCTCCTTCTGGGCAGAGTTTGCAAATATCAATACAGCAGAATTATTCTTCATTCTGCTATTTATTCCGTTACGGTTCCCTGGCAACTACTTCCTGCACCTGCGGTACAGCCGTAACAATGTTGGGAAATGATGATATTCCTATCGTTTAAAAGATCCTCATTATACTCGCTGATATGTTGCACTTTACTGTCTACCTTAAGCTCAAGCATTTGATTGAAATCACAGTCATACAACCAGCCATCCCAGCTAATAGAAATAGTGTTGGTACACATTACATTTTCTACCGCTGTTGGGTTATATGCTTCTACCAATGAATACATATATTCTTCGTAATTCTCTGATGCTATTAAATATTCAAGAAAGCGACTTATAGGCAAATTAGTAATGGCAAAAAGACTATTAAAATCTATATCGAAATCTTCTTTTAGCGCCACTTTAAAATCACGTTCCATAGCTTCCTGATCTGTTGGTAAAAATGCTCCCGAAGGGTTATAGACCAGATCCAGCTTAAGACCGGTTCCTTCCTGGGCATAACCAACTGCATTCAACATTTGAAGTGCTTTAATAGATTTATCGAAAACTCCGCTTCCACGCTGCTTATCGGTTTTCTCTCTTTTATAAAAAGGAAGGGAGGACGCCACATGAACATTATGTTTTTTGAAGAACTCCGGAAGATCGTGATATTTCTTATTTGCAAGAATAATGGTAAGATTAGACCTTACAATAAAATCTTTAATTCCTGCTTTAGAAGCTTCTTCTACAAACCATCTGAAATTAGGATTCATTTCTGGAGCACCACCTGTAAGATCCAGTGTATGGGCACCCGTGGTCTTAATAACTTCAAGACATTGCTCCATGGTTTCTTTAGTCATGATCTCCTTTCTATCAGGACCCGCATCAACATGGCAATGAGAACATACCTGGTTGCACATATACCCCAGATTTAACTGGAGTATCTCTAATTTTTTAGGCTTTAAGGGAAATTTTCCCGTTTCTGCAATCTTATCCTTAAAACGAGGAAGTTTCCCCTCTTTAAAGATTCCATTACTTAAAAATTTTAATTGATTTTTTGGGCTTGAAAGGTCGTCTTTTCTAGCTTTTAGGGACTTCGTTAACATAAAGAATATTTCTTGCTTAGTAAGTTAGTTCAGATTTTCTGAAATTACTTACATGCTTAGCTTTTTGTATTTGTTCATCATCTGCACACCATGTACTAAAGTAGCGCCACTTTCAATTGCTGCTCCGGCATGAACAGCTTCCATCATTTCCTCTTTAGTGATTCCTCTTTGAAGACCATCTTTGGTATAAGCATCTATACAATATGGACATTTCACCACATGGGAAACGGCTAGTGCTATCAAAGATTTTTCCCTGGCAGAGAGCGCGCCTTCCTCAAATACCTTTCCGTAGTAATCGAAGAATTTTTTACCCAGATCTTCACTCCATTCAGTTATTTCACCAAATTTTCTAAGATCAGCTGGATCATAATAAGTTTTAGACATAGCAACAGGTGCTTTTAGTATTTATAATATGTACGAAATTTTCAGGTAAATAGTTTTAGAGATTTACTACTCCTGTAATTGCAAGAATGATAAGCAAAAAAACAATAACAACAAGTATAACAACCCATAATTTCGAGCCAGAGTTATTTGTTCTTGTTTCGGTTGACTGATTTCTGCTCTGTTCTGTTTCCTTATGATCTGTTGGTACCGGGGAAGAACGGTCTTTTTTTGTATCCATGATTGTTTTTTATGAATTTACGGGATAATCCCAGGTTCTAAAAGTTTCGATCTTGAATTAACAAAAGTTTTTAATACCCGATAAAAGGTCTTTTGGTCATTTCAGAGCTAGTTTAATGATAAATAGTACTGGCTCTAACGTTTTTCGCATAACCATTAGCTCATACGGTGATAAAACCGAATGAAATTCTTAATTTTTTCACGCAATTGATAGTTTTACGCACCCATTTAATGAAATTTTTTGTTAAAAAACGCGTAACTTTGAAAAGCGTTAATTTACAGCATTTATAAATGAGAATTGATGTAAAAACATTGCCGGTTAATGAAATCCTCGATGACATTGCCAAATCTTTAGATACCGAGTTAAAAAACAACAGCGGTGAACTAACTATTGAATTACCTGCAGAAGTCGGAGAAGGCTATATAAGAGGAGTTAGTTTTGATTCGGGTATGGGGTATGTTACTTATAATTGTAAATTTTTCGAGGATGTGGAAATTCATTTCTCCCTTAATACCGTACATCCCCTAAAATTTATTTTCTGCTCGCAGGGTAGTGTTGGCCATTGTTTTCAGAAAAAAGAAAAAATCCATAATATAGATACTTACCAGAATATCGTGGTAAGTAGTAATGGTTATGACGGGCATATCTTATATTTTAAGAAAGATGAGCCTACACACGTTTCCAGTTTGGAAATTATTAGATCTATTTTTACCCATAGATCTAACTATGACTTTAAAGATCTTGATCCTACCTTAAAAGAACTCTTTAAAGACGCGGTTTCTAAAAAGCAATTTTTCTATCAGGGAAATTATAGCATTAAAGCTGCAGATCTGATGGAAGATATCAATACTAATGTTTATACCGGGTTTCTTCGGAATCTTTTCCTTGAAGGAAAAACTTTTGAAATGCTTGTTATTCAGATAGCACAATATGAGGATGACGAGAATGGTGAAAATCTACCACAAATCTTAAGAAAATCTGATGTTGAGAAAGTAGATTATGTTGCCAAAAGAATCCAGGGTGATCTCAGCACTAATTTAACGGTAGAAACTCTCGCAAAGGAAGCTGGCACAAATGTTAACAAGCTTCAGGAAGGGTTTAAATATGTTTACAACCTTACCGTAAATAAATATATGCAGCATGTAAAGCTTGAAGCTGCAAAAGAAATGCTGAAGGCTTCTGAAAAAAATATTTCAGAAATCGTTACTTCCATAGGTCTCAATAATCGGTCTTATTTCTCTAAAATATTTAAAGAGAAATACGGCGTGAGCCCAAAATACTTCTTAAAAAGCAAAAAGAACTTAAAGGACGCTGAAGTAGAAGAAGGAATGGGTTAATTACCCTGAATTTCAAATTTTTCAGGAATTATTTGAGGATCAAAATCCCATAATAGCGGAAGGGCAAAATATACCATAAGACTTAAAATTAATATAGATATGATATTTAGCCATAACCCGGCTTTTATCATATCCGGGATGTGCAAATAACCAGAGCCAAATACTACAGCATTTGGAGGCGTCGCTACGGGAAGCATAAAAGCACAGGAAGCTGCAAGAGTTGCTCCAACCATTAAAAAATACGGATGTAGCTCTAATGCAATTGCCATGCTGGCGAGAATTGGGAGAAGCATGGCGGTAGTGGCCAGATTTGAAGTGATCTCTGTAAGAAAGTTCACCGCTGCAATTAATACCAATATCAGTAAAAATAAAGGCAGATTTTCCAGATTGGTAAGTTGCTCCCCTATCCAAATCGCCAGACCTGATTCACCAAAACCTTTAGCCAGAGCCATACCACCTCCAAAGAGTAAAATAATTCCCCAAGGGATCTTAACCGCCTCGTTCCAGGTAATGAGATTTCTTTTATTCCCTCCCGGAATAATAAATAGAAGCACCGCAGCACTCATCGCAATAATCGTATCGTCAATAAATGGCAAAAATGGCTGCAATAGAAAACTTCGACTTATCCAGCAAAAGGCTGTAATGCAAAAAACTATAAGTACACGTTTTTCCTGAACACTTATTCTTCCCAACTCCTTCATAAGCCTCTGGATCTCTTTTTTTCCACCGGGAAACTCCTGCTGTTTAAAATCAAAAGCTTTAGAAGTAAGGTATTTCCAACATATATATAGCAATAAGATTGAAATTGGCAATCCCAGGATGATCCATTTCGAAAAGCTAATTTCAAAGCCATATAATTCTTCCACAATACCTGCAAATACTAAATTTGGTGGAGTTCCAATGAGTGTCGCAATTCCTCCAATTGAAGCACTGTATGCGATTGCAAGCATCAGGGCTTTCCCAAACATCTTATTTTCATTATTTCTAGTCCCAGGGTTATCTTTTAACTGGCTTATAATTGCTGTGCCTATTGGCAACATCATTACCGAAGTCGCGGTATTGGAGATCCACATAGATAAAAATGCAGTAGAAATCATGAATCCCAGAATAATAAATTTAATATTGGTTCCTATTAAATTGATGATATTAAGAGCTATTCTTCTATGTAAACCCCATCGCTCGATGGCCGCAGCAAGTATAAAACCGCCAAGATAAAGGAACACATATTTATGCCCGAAGGCTGCAGTAGTAAGATCTATATCCAGAGCCCCGGTTAGTGGGAAAAGAATTATTGGCAGAAGTGCAGTTACAGATATTGGGATTGCTTCTGTAACCCACCAGATCGCCATCCAAAGGGTAACGCATAGTACATCAAATGCAGGTTCAGGCATAGTTTCAGGTTTTCCAAGTACCTGTAAAATCAGGAATAAGATTGGCCCCGCCATCAAAGCCGCTTTTCTGAAGGCTCCCTTCATTTCATTCAATTTTAAACGGAAGATAATTAAATTTATCTCCTTATAAACAGCATCGCTTTTTTCAGTATTAGCAATAGAACAGATCAAAAGATCCTAAAAGAACAATTTCAACCTCTCTTAAGTAGAGTAAAATGGAAATCCGATGGACTGGCATTAGAGAATTATTCGATTAATATTTCCGATATTTAAGTTCTAATAAATGCTATACAAATGAAACACTTAGAAATAAAAGCTGCACTTCAGATTAATAAACCAAAAAAGGTCGTTTTTGAAGCGATCGTAAATCCTGAACAGATGTCTCACTATTTTATCTCTGAAGGTTCTGACAGAATGGAGGAGGGAAAGGCTGTAGTTTGGGGATTTCCTGAGTTTCCAGATATGAAAGTTAATGTGCAGGTCTTAAAAGTAAGACCTTATGAAGAAGTTGTTTTTGAATGGGAAGGAAGTGCCAACCGCAATCTGGAAGTAAAAATACACCTGGAAGAACGACCTGGAAACAGTACGCTTATAAAAATATCAGAAGGAAAAATGGAGGCTAACGAGGAGGGTATCACCTGGTTTGGAAGAAATACCGAAGGCTGGGCAAATTTTCTTGCCTGTATGAAAGCTTATTTAGAATATGGAATCAATCTTCGTAAAGGAGGGTTTGATTTTATGGAAGCTCCTGAATAATTTCTTCAAATCGTTCAGGACGTTTCTCTGAGAAATTCTACTAAAAACAAAACCCGCTTCAAATATTTGAAGCGGGTTTTTATTGAAAATAAGTCTGACGCCGAAAAGTTAACGTCTAACTTCTATTTTACATCATTCCTGGCATTCCACCACCCATTCCTTGTGGCATTCCGCCTCCACCAGCATTATCTTCTGGAAGATCGATCAATGCACACTCTGTAGTAAGGATCATTCCGGCAACAGAAGCAGCATTTTCAAGGGCTACTCTGGTTACTTTCTTAGGATCAATGATACCAGCCTTCATCATATCTACATATGTTTCAGTCTTCGCATCGTATCCAAAGTCTTTCTTACCTTCAAGAACCTTATTGATCACTACAGATCCTTCACCACCTGCATTTTCAACGATTGTTCTTAATGGAGATTCAATTGCACGAGATACGATCTGAACTCCCGTAGCCTCATCTGGATTTTCAGTTTTGATCTTGCTTAATACAGCCTGGGCTCTAACAAGGGCAACACCACCACCAGCAACGATACCTTCTTCCACAGCCGCTCTGGTTGCATGAAGTGCATCATCTACACGGTCTTTCTTCTCTTTCATTTCAACTTCTGAAGCTGCACCTACATAAAGTACGGCAACACCACCTGCTAACTTAGCAAGACGCTCCTGAAGCTTCTCTCTGTCATAATCTGAAGTTGTAGACTCGATCTGAGCTTTGATCTGATTCACACGCTCTTTGATCGCTTTATCGTCTCCCGCTCCATTTACTACGGTAGTATTATCTTTATCTATCGCTACTTTTTCAGCAGTACCTAACATATCGATTGTTGCGTTCTCAAGAGAGAATCCTCTTTCTTCAGAAATTACAGTACCTCCTGTAAGGATCGCGATATCTTCAAGCATTGCTTTTCTACGGTCACCAAATCCTGGAGCTTTTACAGCTGCAATTTTAAGTGATCCACGAAGTTTATTTACAACAAGAGTCGCAAGTGCTTCCCCATCAACATCTTCAGCAATGATCAATAATGGTTTCCCAGACTGAGCTACTGGCTCAAGTACAGGAAGTAGATCTTTCATTGAAGAGATCTTCTTATCAAAAAGAAGGATATAAGGATCTTCAAGATCTGCCGTCATTTTCTCTGAATTTGTAACGAAATATGGAGAAAGGTAACCTCTGTCAAACTGCATACCTTCCACAACATCTACATGCGTTTCAGTACCTTTAGCTTCCTCTACAGTAATTACTCCTTCTTTCCCAACTTTCCCGAATGCCTGAGCGATCAGATCACCAATAACATCATCATTGTTAGCAGAAATAGAAGCTACCTGCTTAATTTTTTCTGAAGAATCTCCAACTTCTTTGGTTTGCTTTGCAAGGTCTTTTGTAAGAGCCTCTACAGCTTTATCTATTCCTCTTTTAAGATCCATTGGATTTGCACCGGCAGCAACGTTCTTTAAACCTTCCTGAACGATCGCCTGAGCAAGAACCGTTGCAGTAGTGGTACCATCACCTGCAAGATCATTGGTTTTAGAAGCAACTTCTTTTACCATCTGAGCCCCCATATTCTCAAGAGGGTCTTCAAGTTCGATCTCTTTTGCTACAGTAACACCATCTTTTGTTACGGTTGGTGCTCCAAATGATTTACTAATAATAACATTACGACCTTTTGGTCCCAAGGTTACTTTTACAGCATTGGCCAATGCATCTACTCCACGTTTAATCCCGTTACGGGCCTGGATGTCAAATTTTATATCTTTTGCCATTTTTATAAATTTTAATTTTCAGAATATTCTAAATCTGAAAAAATGTGGTTAATTAATTTTTTGAATTTATTTCCTGCGAAATGAGGAAAAGCTTATTGGCGTGTACTTATACTATTGCCAGTATATCGTCTTCACGCATAATCAGGTAATCTGTACCCTCAAGTTTAAGCTCTGTACCAGCATATTTACCATAAAGTACCATATCACCTTCCTTAACGGTCATTTCGTGATCTTTGGTTCCCTTACCTACAGCTACTACTTTACCTTTTTGAGGTTTTTCTTTAGCAGTTTCAGGAATGATTATACCAGATGCAGTTTTATTTTCTGCAGCAACAGGTTCAATAACAACCCTGTCTGAAAGTGGCTTAACGTTTAGTCCCATTTTTTTCGAAATTTTATTATAGGTTAATTAATTTTTCAATGTTGCTAGGGATGTTTCTAAAATTATGCCAGTAGCTTATTTCTGCCAATAGCAAAAAAAAAATGCCAGCTTGTCATAAGCTGGCATTTTAAGAATATAATATTATGTGAAAATTACTGAGTACTGTCAGTTCTTACCGGTTGTTGAGCCGGAGTTTGTGTTGCAGGCATTTCAGTATTTACAGGTTCATCACTTTCAAAAACTCTGGTTCCAGCCTCGGCCGGAGCATCCATAATTGTAACATTGGAAAGTAAGATTAGCACCAATAATAAAGTTGCTAATGTCCAGGTACTTTTATCAAGAAAATCTGTTGTTTTCTTAACACCTCCCATTTGCTGACCCCCGCCACCAAAAGATGAAGATAGTCCCCCTCCTTTAGGGTTCTGTACCATAATCACAACTACCAGCAAAAATGCTACGATAATTATTAAAGCTAAAAATATAGTGAATGTGCTCATTCTTAATCGTTATTAATATCTTGTAATTTCTCTATTGCCCGAATTTGGTCTGCAAAGAAACCACTTTTTTCGGGATTTTTCAAAATTAATATTTTATATGCCTGAACGGCTTTTTTATAGTTCTTCTGCTCTAAATAAACCTTCGCTAAAGTCTCTGTCATCAAGGACTCCGGGGCTGCAACACTCTCTTCTGCGAGATTCGCTTTATTGGCAATTTTACCGGGTTTTATTTTTGGATTTTTTGAAATAAATTCTTCAATAAGTTCAAATTTCCTTAAACGACCCTCATCTGTTTTTTCTTCTATTTTCTCATCATCTCTTTGTACTGGTTCTGCTTTAGTTAGTTTTAGCCATTCTGAAAATGAGTGCGACTCTTTTCCATCAAACTCCAAAGGTTTCCCAATCCCCAGTTCTTCTTCTGAAGACTCTTCATTCCCAACAGCATGACTTTCTGCTATTTCTGAATGCATAGGCCTTTCAAACAAAGAAGGATCCATCACCCGCTCAGATTCAGATTGCTTCATCTTGATAGCTTCATTGATATCAAGACTTCGACGCCCATGAACTTCTTCAGCTTCATAGACCGTGATCTGCTTCAATCTTTCCTCCTGCTCCCTAATTTGTTTTGCAATCTGATTTTGATTGAATTCTGGTGAGGTAATAAAATCAAACAGGATACTCCTATCTGTAGTGTAAGCAGCTGTTTTCTTAAGCGCTGAATTATAACTAAACTCCTGATGTTCTTTAAGACCTTTTAACCTAATAGCCCTGGCCGCCTGAAAATAAGGTGCTCTAACCAGGATTTTTTCAATCTCTCGGGTTTGCTCGGAAGTAATTTCTCCGGGATTATCTAAGAGATATGTTAGCTCTTTTACATCCATTACCAATCGGTTAATGCTGCATTAAAAATATCCTGAGTTAATCTGGTATATATTTCATCCAGCGCAGTTTGTAAAGCCGCTCCTACTAATTGTGTTTGTGCAGGGTAGTCATAATAGAACGAAAACCTATTCTCAAAGTCCTTTTCCGGCTCCAGCGTGTTATAATATCTTACGTTTACGGAAATCGTCAATCTGTTTTGTGCTGCTGTATTTTGTGCCGTCGCAGACATTGGAGAAATATAATACTGGGTAATCTCCCCCTCAAATACCAGGTCTCCATTGGTATTGGTCAAGTTTAAACTTGTTTGATTTAAGATCAGGTCCTGCAATGAGTTAGTAAACGTCCTGTCTATTCCAGGCTCCACAAGATCTGCATTATTCTGAAAAAAATTGACCTGAAAAGTTTCGGCTTCACCGGTATCTGCTCCTGTAAAGGAATAAATTCCGCAAGATTGCAGACTTAAAAGTAAGGTAGAGCAAAAAATAAAAAATAGTTTCTTCATATGTTTTAGCTGTAAGCCGATAGCTTAATACTACAAATTATATTGTTTGATCTTTCTATATAAAGTTCTTTCACTAATCCCCAGTTCATCTGCCGCAGCTTTTCTTTTTCCGCTGTGTCTTTCTAAGGATTTCTTAATAAGTTCCAGTTCTTTGTCCTGCAGGGAAAGTGTTTCTTCTTCCTCTATCTCTTCGGCAAAATAATATTTATCTTTTTCTTCCTGCCTTGATCCAGCTGAATTCTGTTGCGGAATTTGAAGTACGTTCAATTCATCTTCATCTATATCAGCTTCATCTATATCGTCCCCACTATTACCATAAATTTTTTCAATTAAACCTTCATTTTCGTCCTGTACCTGTTTGCTATCTCCCTCCTGCATCAATTTCAAGGTAAGCTTCTTTAGATCATTAAGGTCGTTCTTCATGTCGAAGAGCACTTTATATAGTATCTCCCTTTCATTGCTAAAATCACCTTCCTTCTTCTTATCTGAAATAACTGCAGGCAGATTACTGCCAACATCTGGAAGATAATGTCTTAAATCTGCAGCGCTTATACTTCTGTTTTGTTCAAGAACTGAAATTTGCTCGGCAATATTTCTGAGCTGACGAATATTTCCTCCCCAACGATACTTCAGCAATAATGCTACTGCCTCCTCTTCAAGTTTGATTGTAGGCATTTTATACTTAAGTCCGAAATCTGAAGCAAATTTTCTAAAAAGTAAATGAATATCATCCTTTCTTTCACGCAGCGGCGGAAGGCTTATCTCTACTGTGCTTAAACGATAATAAAGATCTTCCCGAAATTTGTCTTTCTGGATCGACTCAAACATATTGATATTAGTAGCAGCTACAATACGCACATTGGTTTTTTGAACTTTAGAAGAACCTACTTTAATAAACTCCCCATTCTCCAGAACCCTAAGCAATCTCACCTGGGTTGGTAAAGGTAATTCTCCTACCTCATCTAAGAAGATCGTTCCACCATCTGCTACCTCAAAATATCCATTTCTGGTTTGAGTTGCCCCCGTAAAAGCTCCTTTTTCGTGTCCAAAAAGCTCACTATCTATAGTACCTTCTGGAATTGCACCACAGTTTACTGCTATATATTTCCCGTGTTTTCTATGAGATAATGCATGAATTATCTTAGGTATACTTTCTTTACCTACTCCACTTTCCCCGGTTACCAGTACAGAGATATCTGTTGGAGCAACCTGTATGGCTTTCTCAACTGCACGGTTAAGTTTTGGATCGTCACCTATAATGCCAAAACGTTGTTTAATTGCCTGAACTGATTCCATTTTTAAGTATTCAGTAGTTAGTAAACAGCAATCAGTTAATAAAACATGAACTGTTATACTGTAATTAATAATAATTAGTTGATATCGCTATACCCCACAGGCTCACCAATTAAGGTTGCGCTTGTACAGTCTTGAATTTTAACCATTACAAAATCACCGATCTTGTAATTTTCTTTTGGAAACACCGTTACCGTATTTCTTTCATTTCTACCACTCCAGTGAGCATCAGATTTTTTAGATTTCTTCTCAATTAAAACTTCAACGGTGGTTCCTATTACTGAATTAGTATTGTACCTACTATGTTTTTGCTGAAGATCTACGATTTCCTGTAACCTTCTTTTCTTGACTTTCTCTGGCACATCATCTTCTAATTTTCTCTCTGCCGTAGTACCTGGTCTCTCAGAATAAGTGAACATGTATCCAAAATCATATTTCACATATTCCATAAGAGAAATCGTATCCTGATGATCTTCTTCAGTTTCTGTAGGGAAACCGGTGATAAGATCGTGAGAAATCCCGCAATTAGGGATCATTTTTTTGATATTATCGATTAACTCAAAATATTCTTCTCTGGTATGAAGGCGATTCATTTTCTTTAAAATACGATCGCTTCCACTTTGAACAGGCAAGTGAATATAGTTACAAATATTTCTATAAGCAGCCATTGTTTCAATAACATCCAGGGTCATATCCTGCGGATTCGAAGTAGAAAATCGAATTCTCATTTTAGGCTGTGCCTCAGCAACCAGTCTTAGAAGCCCTGCGAAATTGGTCGCTGTAGCTTTCTGAATCTCTGTGGCATTTTTGAAATCCTTTTTTAGCCCGCCACCATACCATAAATAACTATCTACATTCTGCCCCAGCAATGTGATCTCTTTATAGCCTTTTGATGCAAGATCGTTCACTTCTTCAACGATACTCTGTGGATCCCTACTTCTCTCACGCCCTCTTGTGAAAGGAACCACACAAAATGTACACATATTATCACAGCCGCGGGTAATAGAAACAAAAGCCGACACTCCGTTGCTTTGTAATCTTACCGGTGAAACATCCCCATAGGTTTCTTCTTTGCTTAAGATTACATTGATAGCATCTCTGCCTTCCTCAACTTCATTTATCAAATTTGGAAGATCCTTATAAGCATCTGGTCCAACAACCAGGTCCACGATCTTCTCTTCTTCCAGAAATTTATCTTTCAAACGTTCAGCCATACAACCAAGCACGCCCACCTTCATTCCGGGATTAATTCTTTTTACTGCGTTATATTTCTCTAAACGTTTCCGTACGGTTTGTTCAGCCTTCTCTCTTATAGAACAGGTATTGACTAGAACAAGATCTGCTTCTTCCAGATTTTGAGTAGTATTAAAACCTTCTTTAGAAAGAATAGAAGCTACAATTTCGCTATCACTAAAATTCATGGCGCAGCCATAACTTTCAATAAACAGCTTACGACTATTATTTGCCTTAGGCTCTATTACCAAAGAGTTTCCCTGTTTCTTCTCGTCTATAATCTTCTCCATAATTCTTTAATAACCTGTCGGTTTTTAGATTGGCAAAGATAGGACTAAAGACAATTCTGACAAAGTGACAGAAAAAAATTTATAAATATATACGCAACCTTTCTTCTTTAGTTGCATCTAAAAGGTAACTAACCGATTTAGAAATGAACAGGCTACTTAATTTTCCGCTCCTATTGGTATTTCTGGTTTTTATTTCCTGTGACGAAGAGGAGAATTCTAATCTTTCTAATGTCGCTGTTCCTGTTACACAATCTATCGCAGACTTTAGAGCCTCCATTAAGGTGCAGGCACCCAAAACCATAAAGGAGTCAGGGAAAATATATGCCTGGAACGATTATATTTTCATCAACGATAAAAACGAGGGTGTACATATAATAGATAACACCGATCCTTTTAATCCTCAAAATATTAAATTCCTCAAGATTCCAAGAAATATGGACATTGCCATAAAGGACGAAAAACTTTATGCAGATAATGGAATGGACCTGGTGGTCTTTGATATAAGCAACATTAATAAAATCTCTGAAGTTGGAAGAGTTCAGGATGTATTCCCAAACTATTACGCTACTGCTCCTGAAGGTGTTAATTATGTTGATTTTGAAAGTTTTGATCCCTCTAAAGAAGTAATTGTTGGATACGTAATTGAAACAAGGAGAATTGAGCATGCAGAGACACGTGGGGATGGCCCTTTCTTTGAGTCAGCCGCAGACGGAGGAGGAAATTCGGGCACAGGTGGTAGCATGGCCAGGTTTAGCCTCAACGATGACCACTTATATGTTGCCGATGAATCTTCACTTTCTACTTTTGATATTTCAACACCTTCCAGTCCAGATCTACTAAAGAATGAATATGTAGGCTGGCAGGTAGAAACAATTTTTAATTACGAAAATCATCTATACCTAGGCAGCAGTACCGGAATGTATATTTACACTATTGAAGATCCGGCAAATCCTCAGCAAAAATCATTTCTACAACATGTTCGCGGATGTGACCCGGTGGTTGTTAAAGATAATTATGCGTATGTAACGATTCGCGGTGGTAATGCCTGTGGTCAAAATATGAATCAACTTGATGTTGTGGATGTATCAGACAAATCCAATCCTAAGCTTGTGAATTCTTATGAAATGACAAATCCTTATGGACTTGGTGTAAAAGACAACTGGTTATTTGTTTGCGACGGAAATGCAGGCTTAAAAATATTTGGAATAGAAGAAACCCCTAACCTTAAGTATATCGATCAATTCAGTAACATTAACACCTATGATGTCATCCCCCTTGATGAAAGACTACTTATGGTTGGGGATAATATACTCTACCAGTATTCCTATAAGGGTAACGAAATTAATTTAATAAGTTCTTTTACTTTGAATTAATTCCCTTTTTTGTTTGGTTTTTTTTAGAAATCCCCGTGTAGGGCGGGGATTTTTATTTTAATATTTCTTTTTAGAAATTCTATTCCCGGTGATGTGTCTTTGAGAATTACTTTTAAACCTATTCACATCATTCCCTCTTAATTTCTCATGTTTTGTTTTTCTGCCCTGAACGCGAGCTCTCCATTTTCTCCAGTTACGAGGATGCATTTGCTCTTTCATAAAGATGATCACCTGCTTTTCTGTTAACCCAAACTGATATTCAATTGCTTCAAAAGTGGTTCTATCTTCCCAGGCCATGGAAATGATTCTATCTATCTGGCGTTCCTCTAATTGAAATTCTTTCGCAATGCTCATTTTTTGTTTAATTTATATAGATTAAAGTTAAACAATTTTACTGAATGACATAAAAAAACCCTTTCCGTTTAGAAAAGGGTTTCTGTATAAATATCAGGTTGTTTAATTAAGCTTCGAAAGGCTCAATAGAAACATAAGATTTATCATCTTTCTTCTTAGTAAACTTTACAAGACCATCTACTTTAGCGTGTAATGTATGATCTTTCCCTGCGTATACATTGTCACCTGGACGATGCGCAGTACCTCTCTGTCTTACGATAATATTTCCTGCAACAGCAGCCTGTCCGCCAAAGATCTTCACACCTAAGCGTTTCGATTCTGACTCTCTACCGTTCTTGGAACTACCAACTCCTTTTTTATGTGCCATTTTATTTCGTTTTTAGTAGTTAAACTTAGCTTAATGCAGCAATTAATTCTGCTTTCTTCATAGAAGAGTATCCCTCAACACCTTTTTCTTTTGCCATTTCCCTCAGTTCTACTACTGTGTTCTGGCTAAGGTCTTCTGATTTCTTATCAGATTTGGTCTCAGTCTTCTTTGTTTCTTTTTTAGCTTCTTCTTTTTTAGGCTCTGCCTTTTTAGTTGATGCTTTTTTACCTCCTTTAAGGTCTATTCCTTCAATAAGAATCTCTGTTAGAGCCTGACGGTGACCATTCTTAACACGGTAACCTTTACGTCTTTTCTTTTTGAAAACAATAACCTTATCACCTTTTAAGTGACGGTTGATCTTTGCTCCAACAAGAGCTCCATCTATAGCCGGGGCGCCAACAGTAACATTATCACCATCTGCAGTAAGTAAAACTTTGTTAAAAGAAACACTGTCTCCTTCTTCACCTGCTAAACGGTTTACGTAAACCTTTTGGTCTTTTGCAACTTTAAATTGCTGCCCTGCTATCTCTACAATTGCGTACATAGCGTATAATTAATTATTTAAATACTTAAAATAGTGCTTACATTTTTCACGCAAGCGGGTGCAAATATAATCCTAATTAATTAATTGACAAAGGTTTTTCTATTTTTCAGAATCACCAGAAATCGTATGTTTCTTCGCTTCTTTAGTATTCCATGATTTTTTGAATAACTGCATATAAGCTAGCGTCAATACCAGACTTGTTGCAAAGCCCATCACAGCTACTACAAAAAGTACAATTCCAATATTGGTATTATAATCTTTGATCCAAACTGTAATGAGATCATCAAGAAATCCAGGATTAAATTCTGTAGCATAAAGACCAAAGAAAATAGTGAAAATGATCGTAGCATTAAAACCCGTTAGAAGGCCGGCCATAAACCCCTTCTGAAATTTGAATTTATTCCCCTTATGCAGTCTGTAATGCTTGATTGCTTCAAACATCCCGTAAGCCATAATAACTCCATTAAATAAACTATAAATTGGATTTACATGAGCTCCAAATAAGGAGAGTATTAAAAAATAAGCAATTAAACCAGCTGCAATAGCAACTCCATATTTAACGGGAATACTTAATTTGTCCATAGCACTTTGAGATTTTTCATAGTAAATTTCCAAAAAATGTTACGTTTATTACCTTAATAGCATGTTAATTTTAACACTTTTCACCAGGAGTTAGTATTTATACCAAAATAATGTAACTTTTTAGCTCTAATAGTTACTAATTAATACAATTGAAAAAACCTATTTTAAAATGATTAACAAACTAAAACTTGTTGCCTGCTTTTTCTTTATAGGAATCGTAGGTTTCGCTCAGGAAGTTGAATTCACTGAGTATGATTTAGACAACGGGCTCCATGTTATTCTGCATAAGGATAATTCGGCACCGGTTGTTACCACCTCTGTAATGTACCACGTTGGAGGAAAAGATCGTGAAGATGGAAGAACCGGAATGGCTCATTTCTTTGAACATCTTCTTTTTGAAGGAACTGAAAATATTCCAAATGGAAAATGGTTTGAAATAGTTAGCTCCCATGGGGGAAGTAACAATGCGAACACAAGCCAGGACAGAACTTATTATTACGAAGTATTTCCTTCAAACAACCTTGAACTTGGATTATGGATGGAGTCTGAAAGGATGATGCACCCAATTATTGGTCAAAAGGGAGTGGATACCCAGAATGAAGTGGTAAAAGAAGAAAGAAGACTTCGATATGACAACTCTCCTTATGGAAATCTCCTGCAGTCCATGCAAGAGAACATGTTTGTGAACCACCCTTACAAAGATCCTAATGTTGGTTATATGGAAGATCTTGATGCTGCGACACTGGACGAATTTAAAGCTTATTTTGATAAATATTATGTACCTAACAATGCTGTGCTTGTTGTAGCGGGAGACATAGATATGGATAAGACTAAAAAAATGATCAAGGATTATTTTGGTCCTATCCAGAAAGGGGAAGAGATCACAAGAAATTACCCAGAAGAAGAGCCAATTACAAAGCAAATAAATGCAAAAGCTTATGATTCTAACATTCAAATTCCTGCTTCAGTAATTGGATATAGAACCCCTGCTTTCACAAAAAAGGATTCATATGTTCTAAATATGATCTCAGATTATCTAAGTGACGGGAATAGCTCTAAATTGTATAAGAAATTGGTTGATGAGCAAAAACAAGCTCTTCAAATAGGTGCCTTTAACCTTGAACAGGAAGATTATGGAATGTACCTTATTTTTGGTATCCCTCTTGGCGAAACATCTTTGGAGACCTTGAATACCGAAGTAGAAGAGGAGATCGCTAAACTAAGAAATGAGATGATTTCAGAAAGTGACTTTCAAAAACTTCAGAATAAAGCTGAAAATAGTTTCGTGAATTCTAATTCGAGCGTGGCAGGGATCGCAAATTCCTTAGCTAGAAACTACCTGCTTTACGGGGATACCGATCTTATTAATGATGAGATCGAAATCTACCGTTCTATTACTCGTGAGGATATAAAGAGGGTAGCCAGCGAATACCTGAAACCAAATCAAAGAGTGGTATTGGAATACTTACCTGCAAACGAACAGGCAGAATAATAAATCAAAAAATATAGATAATGATAAAAAATATATTAACCCTGGCAGCAGTTTTAACTCTGTCTGCTGGTGTTTCAGCTCAAATAGATCGAAGTAAAATGCCCGAACCTGGGCCTGCTCCGAAAGTAAATGTGGACGAACCTGAAACTTTTGATCTGGATAACGGATTACAGGTAATGATCGTTGAGAACCATAAATTACCAAGGGTAGCGATGTCGTTAAGATTTGACAACCCTCCCCATGTAGAAGGTAGTAAAGCAGGTGTTTCAGGAATTACCGGGGACCTTATAGGAACCGGGACTACGAACATGACCAAAGATGAATTCAACGAAAGAGTTGATTTTCTTGGAGCACGTTTAAATTTCTACGCTGGAGGAGCAAACGCTAACACCCTTTCTAAATATTTCCCTGAAGTATTAGGCCTGATGGCTGATGGAATGGTGAACGCAAAATTCACTCAGGAAGAATTTGACAAGTCAAAAGCCAGAACTATTGATGGGCTTAAGAGCAGCGAAAAAGATGTTTCCTATAACGCAAGAAGAGTACGATCTGCACTTGCTTATGGAAAAGATCACCCATACGGTGAATTTTCTACTCAGGAAACGGTAAATAATATTGAGCTTGCCGATGTGAAATCTTATTACAGCACATGGTTCTCTCCTAAAAATGCCTATTTGGTTATTGTTGGGGATGTAGACGAAGATGAAGTGAAAGATCTTGTGAAAAAGAATTTTTCCAGCTGGAAAGGAACTGCTACTCCAGATGTGACTTTACCTACAGTTTCTAATGTTGAAGAAACAGAGATCGATTTCGTAAATATGCCAAACGCTGTTCAAAGTGAAATCGCGCTAGTGAACACTATCAATCTTAAGAAGAAAGACGACGATTATTTCCCGGTTCTTGTAGCTAACAAGATCCTTGGTGGCGGTGGTGAAGCGAGACTTTTTCTTAATTTAAGAGAAGACAAGGGATACACCTACGGAGCTTACTCCAGTACAGGAAATGACAAATATGCGTCTACCTTTGTAGCCAGCGCCAGCGTTAGAAATGAAGTTACAGATAGCTCTGTGGTTGCTTTTCTTGACGAAGTATACAAGATTAGAAATGAAAAAGTAACAGATCAGGAACTTGCAAATGCAAAGGCCAAAATTACTGGAGATTTTGTTTTATCCCTGGAGCAACCTGCAACTATTGCAAATTTTGCCATGGAAATTGAAACCGAGGATCTTGACGATAATTTCTACGAAGAATATCTTGAAAGAATTGATGAGGTAACTAAAGATGATGTCCAAAGAGTTGCCCAGAAATATTTCATGGCAGATAATTCGAGAATCGTGATCGCAGGAAAAGGTTCTGATGTACTTGAGAATCTGGAAAAAATGACTTATAACGGCAAAACAATTCCGATAAATTATTATAATAGATTTGGTGAAAAGACTGAAAAACCAGAAGCCAAAACAGTAGATGCTTCTGTTACTACCGAGGCTGTTTTCTCCAAATATATTGACGCTATTGGCGGCAAAGAAGCCGTAAATAATGTAGAAAGTGTTGTAATGCTTGCTCAGGCTGAGGTTCAGGGAATGAAATTAGACCTTGAAATGAAAAGAACCATGGAAGGCAAACTTTCCCAGTCAATTTCTATGGGAGGAAATGTGATGAATAAGCAGGTTTTTGACGGAGAAACCGGATTTGTAATGGCACAGGGACAAAAAATGCCATATAATGAAGAACAAATTGAAACCGCTAAAACAGATGCCAATCCATTTCCTGAATTAAGTGTTGGTGATGCCAAGGTAACAGGGTTGGAAAAGGTGAATGGTGAAGATGCTTATGTTGTTGAAATAGATGACAACAACAAAAATTTCTATTCCGTTAAAACAGGATTAAAAGTTCAATCTATTAAAACTGTGAGCCAGGCTGGACAAACGATGACTATTCCAACAGGTTATAGTGATTACCAGGAAGTAGAAGGAGTAAAGTTTCCTTTTACGATCTCTCAAAGCATGGGACCACAGTCTTTTGAATTTAAAGTTTCTGAAATTCTAGTAAACGAAGGAATTTCTGAAGAGGATTTTGCGACTGAATAAATTTTAATAAAACAGTAAAACTAAAGCCCCCTATTTCGGGGCTTTTTTTATGTCGCCTGTTTTCTGAATTTAGAGACAATATCTTTTGATCTATTTACTATAAACACACCAATTAAAATCACAAAAGATGAGATAAGTTGCCAGAAACTAAATACTTCTCCGTCTAAAATACCCCAACCTAAAGCAACCACTGGAATAGTGTAGGTTACCGATGTTGTAAACACGGGATCTGTTATTTGAACAAGTTTATTGAAAATAATCATAGCCACACCAGTACCTATCACTCCTAAAATTCCCACATAAATTAAAGAAGATCGTATTTCTACGCTCAAATTTGACATTTCAAAACCAGAATAATACAAAATGGCAATGGCCGGAATAAGTAACACTGAAAAATTTCCTGCGGTTATCCCAAGTGGCGTGATATTACTCATTCGGGTTTTAAGAATATTTACATTCAAAGCATAACAACCGGTAGCCAGAATCACTAAGAAAGAATAAAAATAATTTTGATCTGGATTGATACTTGCCCCGCTAAATATAAGCCCGGCGGTTCCCAGGAGGCCAATAATCACACCTGTAATTTTATTCTGGGTAAATACTGCCCTAAAGAATAAGACTCCAAAAATGAGCGTTAATAATGGGGTTGTGGCATTCAGAATAGATGCTATGGCACTATCTATTTCAGTTTCGGCAAAAGCAAAAAGGTATACCGGAAAGAAAGAGCCAAGAAAACCTGAAATAACGATCCATTTCCATTGTTGTTTTGTAAGTTTTGAAATACTCTTAAATCCTACCAGGATCAGGAAAAGAGCAGCAAAAATAATTCTGAATGATCCTACCTGCAATGCAGTTAAACCAATAAGCGCCTTTTTAATGAGAATAAAGGAACTTCCCCATACAATAGAAAGTATGATCAAATAGATCCATTTAAGGTTTTTCACAGCCTGTTATTTTTAAATTAGGACTGCGAAGATATATTTTCTTGAAGCTCTTTAATTGGGAATACTCCAAAACCTATAATAGAAATAAGTTCCATGTTTCTTAAGGTCTGATTTTGAATATTATGATCTTTCTAAAATTTAATTATAGGATCAGGCTTATATATAAAACTAAAAAACCTCCAACATACGTTAGAGGTTTTTAGTTGTTCTAGATATTCGTTTCTAATTTAACTGCTCGGTAAATGGTGTTGGAAAGGCATCTATAATGTTATCTCCAGCACGATCTAACGGCACATTCGCTTCATTGAGCATATCCAGCCTTCTTAGATCGATCCAACGATGACCTTCAGCCAGTAAAGAATATCTTCTTTGTCTTAGAACTTCTTCAAGCAAACTATCTGCATCAGTAGCACCAGAATAATCTGATAATCCAGCGGCATTTCTTACAATATTAATTGCTTCAACAGTTTCATCGTTATCTGTTCCAATATTGGCTTCAGCATAGATAAGGATTAGTTCTTCGTTTCTAATTAAATATACCGGATCCACATTACTTTCGTATACCGTGATCTGGTATTGCGCAGATAAGCCATCTGTTAATACTACCTCTTCTAGCATTATAGATTTTTCCTCAACTCTTAAGTCTCCAGGAGCCGCATCTGCGATCCAGGATGGATGAACCATAAATTCCTGGCCGGATTGCATAGGCACGTGATATTGTGCATTAAGGATATCGTTACCGGTTAAACCAAAAATATGTGAAGGACCTTCATACAAGTCCCCGTCCAGATCAAGAAATGAATCTGCCAGTAAGCTGAGAGCTAATTGATCATTCTCCTGGTACAAGGCAACCCTTGCTGCTATAGCCCTATTAAACTCACTAAAAGTAGCAGCTGTATCAAACCCATCAAAACCTGAACTTAAACTTACAAATTCTTCAGTTCCACTAGCAAGATCTGCATTAGCCTCATCAAGAAGACTCATAATAGCGGTAAGAGCTTCGTCGTAACCCACATTCGGCCCAAGGTTATCAGGGTCGGCTACATCTATTCTAATTCCGTTATCAAACTGGCGGTTCGCCACCATCAATAAAGCATATGCTTTCAGGGTCTTGGCATAACCATAGTAGTCGCTCTTTTGCGCATCACTAAATCCGGCTACAGAATTTTCAACGGCTTCAATAAGAATATTAGCCGACTTCACGATCTTATACCAGGCGGCGTATGAACGCGTGGTTAAAAATCCATTATTATCCAGAGGCCCTTTCAGCAGCTCTCCGGTATATCGCGGATCTACACTTGTGAGGTCATAATACTCCCTACCTAAAATACTCACAGTATCATAATGAAACTCCAGGTCGCTACGCATAATAGCCTCAAGGCCTGTAGCCAGTAGCATAATATCACCAGCGGTTGCCCCTTCTTCAAAACTACTTACGGTAGGTGCATTTGGATTTTCGATATCTTCTAATTCGCACCCCGGGAAGAGTATCAACGCAAACATGAAGATGAATGTTATTGATAATTTTTTCATGATTGTTCTATTTTTTTAGAAGTTAACGTTTAAATGAAAATTAACGAACCTTGACATAGGGTAAGGCGTAACCTCAACGTTATTAGCCAGAACGTTGTTACCGAAGTTAGATACTTCAGGATCATAACTGTTATAGTCAAATATATTGATCAGGTTTCTTCCTGACACTCCAACTTTAATGTTAGATGCATATTTGATAAAGTCATTCGGGAGTGTATAAAACAACCCAACCTCTCTTAGTTTCAAGTAACCGGCATCCTCAATAAAAGGACCTGGATTCACAAAAGCCTGACTGGCTCTATACCGCCCATTACTAAGCTCTCCACTTGGGTCCAGATCTGTATCATTATAATCCCAGGTAGTACCAGCAAGATCATATAGTAAGGTAGTTAAATTAATATTATCCCCGCCTTTTTTCCAGTGCCATAAAAATGTAAAATCAAAGTTCCCCACCTTGATTTCGTTATACCAGGACATCTGAAAATCTGGCTCTGCATTTCCATAAACAAAGAATCCGTCACCTTCAGGATCTCTTGCTGCAATTTCTTCTGCAGTAAAGGCATCTGGATCATAAGTACCTACGATTTGCGTTGCACTTTTTCCTTCCTGAATAAGGAATGTTCCCAGACCTGCTGCAAATCCACCATTAGTAAAAGATGGTACATCCAGACTGGTCACTTCAGACTTATTTTTCCACCATTTTAAACTGGCGTTCCATGAAAAATCATCTTTTTCCATCACGATGGCATTTAAGCCCAGTTCAACCCCTTTGTTCTGAAGTTCTCCACCATTTACAACCTCTGTAGTAAACCCAGAAGAAGTTGGGAATTGAGATTGAATTAACAGATCTTCGATTGTTTTATCATAGAATGAAACTGAAAAATCTAGTCTTTTATCAAATAATGCGAAGTCCAGACCATATTCCAATTCTTTTTGTCTCTCTGGTCCAATATTCGAATTTCCTCGCAAATTCGCCGGGCTTAAACCCGATGATCCATCAATAAACTGAGCATCCATTAAAGAAAATCGATCGTTAAAATTCGGGAATCGTCCTGCCTCACCATAGGCTACCCTTGGTTTAAGGACATTTAGAAAATCTATATTCCAGAAATCGAATTCATGAAGGTTAACCGCCAGGTTAGCTTTTGGATAATAATACATTTCGTTTGCATCTCCGTTATTAGTGGATTTATCTCCTCTAATACCCACGGTTCCAATAATCTTGTCATCAAAATTGACTTCTTCCTGAACAAAAAATCCTTTATCCCTTTGCGGCCTGATTACCTGGTTGGTTGAAACATTGGTAGATTGTCCCAGATTGGTTTGAGAACCATTTAATCCTGTCGCAATAGTAATTACTGTATTTCTGTTGAAATCCTGAAGAAAACTACCCGCCTGAGTTGTAAATGCAAGCCCATTATCCAGATCAAGGTTATGAACAAGGAAGGCAGATAAATTGTAATTGGTATTCACAGTACTACCTGATATTGATACACCTCCAAGGGAACTTGGATCCCTGAAATAAGTAAGTCCGCTAGGGAAGATACTTGTAGTTCTTAAGGTATACTGGTCAAATCCGCCTTCTAATACTAATTTTAGTCTTTGGCGATCTGTAGTTAACAGCTTCACATTAGTCTTGGCACTTCCTATAAAACGATTTACTTCTTCCCTGTTCGTGGTTAAAGCTACCGTTTCCAATACGTTAGAACCCGCTCCACCAAAAGGATAAACACCATCTACAGGCGAAAGATCTTCCCATGGGTATGTGAAAGCTAATGCATAACCCACCGTTCTATTGGCATTACCATTATTAAAGAATCCTCTATCTGATTGAGAATTGATATAATTACTGGTTATATAAAGATCCAGCCAATCGTTAAAGCGTTGCCCTATGTTTAGTCTAACGGAACTTTTCTTGTAGCCAGTATTATCAACCAATCCAGGTTCATTTCTATGAGTTGCACCGAAAAAATAATCGGTCTTCTCATTCGCTCCTGAAGTTGAAAAACGTGTTGTGGAAGAAACCACTGTATTGTCAAAAAGCTCTGCCTCATAATCCCTTAATGTTGGATTAGCAGGCCCGCCTAAAGCGGTGATCTGCTCCGGGGTATAGTCTCTTAATCCAAGAAGCTGAGTAGGACTCCTAAGACCTACCACCTGTGAAAATGAAACTTTTGGCTTTCCTAATTTACCTCTCTTTGTGGTAATAAGAACTACCCCTCCAGCAGCCCGTGATCCATAAATGGCCGCAGCTGAGGCACCTTTAAGTATCTCTACGCTTTCAATATCTTGCGGGTCTATGTCCGCAATACGGTTGGAAGCGTCATCCTGATTGGTTGAAGGATTTCCACCTCCTGCAGCTTCACTAACAATATTATTACCTAAACCAATTGAGGAGTTATCCACATACACCCCATCTACTATAAAAAGAGGTTGCTGGTCTCCAAAAATAGAGGTTACACCACGTAAACGCATGGATATACCTCCTCCGGGCGCACCTGAATTTGATTTAATCTCTGCACCATTAAATTTACCTGAAAGAGCTCCGTCCAATCCTGACTGTACTGTAACCCCTGTTAATTCTTCTGCTGAAACTGACGCTACAGCATTAGCGGTATTAGAACGCTTAGTAGAAGAAGCTAATCCGGTAACAACTACTTCGTCTAATGCCGCAGCAGATTCAGAGATCTGGATGGTCATTGGAGAGACGTTTGTCACATTTACCTCCTGGGTTTCAAAACCTAAATATGAAAATACCAGGGTTGTGGGGAGTGATTCTACCGAAATACTATAGTTACCTTCAAAATCACTGGTAGTACCATTGCTTGTTCCTTTCTCGATCACATTTACGAATGGTACCGGCTCGCCGGTTGCTTCGTTGATCGTTTTCCCTTCCAGAACTTCCTGGGAAAGAAGTAATGAAGGACAAAGAAAAAAGAAAATCACTTTGAAGTAACTCAAAGAAAATTGCCTCATAATTGTTAATTTTAGTGTTATATTAACAATATTAAGCATTTTTATTATTGATTTAACAAAAATCGGCGATTAATAATTCAACATTTGTTAATAACTCCAGCGCAGACTTTCGATTAAATGTCGCATATCTGTCTTAAGATACTCTGCAGCAGGGACTATGGAATCGAAATTTGGAAGACTGTTAAAATAAACAGAACCTGTAAGAAAATGATCTGTACTGTCGGTTAAATAGAATTGGGCCTGGGAAGCCGCATTGCCATCTACTTCATAGAAGATTCCGTATGTATTATGTAATTCGTTGGTATACACATCACCTTCAATTACATCGGCTTTAATAGTATGTTGCAACGGCAACTTTTGCGCGTCCATTAAAAGTGAATCAAGATTATTCTTAACGGGCTGGTACGTAATGAATATCACCCCATTCATATCCTTATATTGTAGGTCAATCCAACATGGAACCCGGTTTCTGGACGGTGATATCTCTGCCATTTTATTCATTTCGAAAGAATAAGGACAGCCAATATCTATAGTTTTATATTGTGCTTCTGGATATTCAAGAGCTAAAAAGCCTTTTGGTTTTGGCTGCAAATCCTGCTTACAGGAAATACATAAAAAGAAAATTCCAATACTAGCCAAAATCAATCTTCTCATACGGGAGCGATACTCAATTTTATTTGTTTGATACGTTTATCGTCAATCACCTCTATAATAAACGAATAATTCAAAAAAACAATTTCATCATTCTTTTTAGGAAAACCTCCTGAAATCTCCAGTAAAAATCCAGCCAGCGTATCGGCTTCTCCTTTTTGATCTTCAAAAACTGTAGCATCTTCAATCTTCGCGATCTTGTAAAAATCCTTTAGAGGTGTTTTGCCTTCAAACACAAAATTATTCTCATCAAGCTTTGAGTAGATCAAGTCTTCATCATCAAACTCATCACTAATATCCCCTACAATCTCTTCAATAATATCTTCTAAAGAAATAAGACCACTGGTTCCTCCATACTCATCTACCACGATGGCCAGGTGATTTTTCTTGTTTTTGAAATCATTTAAAAGATCATCCAGCTTCTTGTTCTCAGGCACAAAATAGGGCTCTCTAAGTAGCGTGGTCCAATCGAAATTCTTTTTATTCAAATAAGGCAACAGATCTTTTATATAAAGAATTCCAATCACATTATCTACATTCTCACGGTAGACAGGAATCCTGGAATATCCATTTTCAATAATTTCAGGAAAAATATCATTAAAAGCGCTTTCTTCGTTTAACGCAAATAGATCCATTCTTGGCCGCATTACCTGTTTGGTATCTGTATTACCAAAGCTTACAATCCCCTGAAGTATCTTTTGCTCCTCTCTGGTTGTATCTTCTTCACTGGTAAGCTCCAATGCCTGTGAGAGATGATCTATACTAATAAAAGATCTTTGTTTCCCGAATTTTTCATGCAAATACAAGGTCACAGCCCTCATGGGAGTACTTAAAGGAGAGAAAAAACTATCCAGAAAGTTAATTGGATATGCCATAAAATTGGAAAACTGCACTTTATTCCTGCTTGCATAAACTTTAGGCAGGATCTCACCAAAAAGAAGTATAAGAAAAGTTACCAGCCCCACTTCAAAGAAAAATCGAAGATCAACACCATAGAATTCAGTATTAATTCCTGCAAAAAGATCATCAGCAAGACTGTCAAATAAAAGGACAATCGCAATATTTATGAAATTGTTAGCTACCAAGATGGTTGCTAAAAGCTTCTTAGGCTTTTCCAGTAGATTGATAACAATATTCTGCGTTTTGGATCTTTTCCCGTCTTCAGTAATAAAATTTGCCGGTGTAAGCGAAAAGAAAGCTACTTCTGCTCCAGAAATCAATGCAGAACATAACAATAGTACAAATAAAGAGATGAAACTTATAAGATGGGTAATTCCCATAGTGGTCCACAACAAAAGCAAACTGGGAGGCTCCGAATCCAAGGGCGAAAATTTTAATTAAACTTAGAATGGTAAATCATCTTCCTCTTCTTCCTGAGAGTAAGATTCATTCTTATTTGCAAAGTTATCATTTTTTGGTTTAGCAGCGCTGCCCTCAGTTGTTTGAGGATTGCTTGCAGGCTGAGCTCCAGATTCATTCTTAGGTGTTAAGAAAGTAAATTCTGTACAATGAATCTCGGTAGAATATTTTTCATTTCCAGCGTCATCCTGCCACTTACGTGTTTTAATGCGTCCTTCTATATAAACTTTATCGCCTTTCTTTAAGTATTTCTCGCAAATTTCTGCAGCTTTATTTCGAACCACTACATTATGCCACTCGGTATTAGTTACACGTTCACCGGTAGTACGGTTTGTATAACTTTCATTTGTGGCCAGTGGAAATCTTCCAATGGAACCTCCACCTTCAAAATAATGCATTTTCACGTCATCTCCTGTGTGTCCAATCAACATTACCTTGTTTAATGTACCTGTCATTATTCAACTATTTAGATCCCGATAAATCGGTTATTTGACTTAAAAAATTTATCCTAAAATACTAAAAATTTCTGCCTGTGTAAACAAAAACGTTCAAAGATATAAACAAGGTTCTATTTAAAAGCATCAGGGAGGTATTCATTCAGAAAATTTTCAATTAAAACAGGAACCGGATAATCTGCCACCTTTTTAATATAGACTGAATTATCTGAGGTAGCATTAGAATCTATCAGCCAGAACCTGGTAAATAAATGTTGATGTGAAAGCTTATGAACAATAGGAGTTTCATTGTGAAGTTCAATTTGAATATTTGAATCCGGGACCGATTCTTTAAACGCCTGCAGACCTATTAACTGGTTTTCTTCAAGCAATTCATCAGATTCAATTAATGGAAATTGATATAAACCATTCCATATTCCCTTTCCAGTTCGTTGTTCAAGAATTGTTTTCTCATCCCCCAGATTAAAAACCAGGTAATTGAAATACCTTTTTTTAACCTTGCTTTTTTTCAGTTTAACAGGTAGCTCTTTAATCCTGTCATTTTTTAGCGCAAGACACTTATCATTAAAAGGACAGGTTTCACATTTAGGATTTTGAGGCTTGCAATGCAAAGCTCCAAATTCCATGATCGCCTGGTTGTGAGTAGCCGGATCTTTCGTATTTAGTAATTCCTGAGCAAGTTTTTTAAACTCTTTAATACCTGAAGTACTATTAATAGGAGTGTCTATTTCAAATATTCTTGATAGCACCCTGTACACATTCCCATCTACCACCGCCACAGGTTCATTATAGCATATGGATGCAATGGCACTTGCAGTATAATCGCCAACTCCCTTTAATTTAAGGAGTCCTTTATAAGAATCTGGAAATTTACCATTGAGTTCAAAAGCAACATATTTTGCAGTTTCATGGAGGTTTCGTGCCCGGGAATAATAACCCAGGCCCTGCCAGAGCTTTAGCACTTCATCTAAAGTAGCCCGAGCAAGATCAAAAACTGTTGGATAAGCTTTAATAAATTTTAAAAAATAAGGTAAACCCTGCTCTATTCGTGTTTGCTGAAGCATAATTTCGCTTAGCCATATTTGGTACGGTTCGTGAGTCTTTCTCCATGGCAGATCACGTTTGTTTTGCAAGTACCAATGCATCAGTCTATTGGATAAAACCATAATAATTGAGGAATCTCCGCAATAATAGGAGTTTATTCCGTTATTATTAGTGAATTAGGTTTGAAATATTGCAGATTTAATTCTTATATTTGCCCCCTTGAAAAATTGAAACCCCAATTTATAAATTTAAATAGCACGAAAATGACGAAAGCAGATATCGTAGCAAACATTTCAGAAAAATTAGGAATGGAAAAAGGTGACGTTCAGGCTACTATTGAATCTTTTATGGATGAAGTAAAAACTTCCCTAGAAAGTGGAGATAATGTGTACCTTCGTGGCTTTGGAAGCTTTGTTGTAAAGACAAGAGCTGAAAAAACCGGTAGAAACATTTCTAAGAACACTACTATTAAAATTCCAGCACATAATATTCCAGCTTTTAAGCCTGCGAAGATTTTTGTGGAAGGAGTGAAATCGAATGTTGAGGTAAAATAATTGATCCCCGGCATGGGTCGGGCTTCAAAAGAAATAATTATTAATTTAAATGACATTGCACTATGCCAAGTGGTAAAAAAAGAAAAAGACATAAGGTGGCTACGCACAAGCGTAAGAAAAGAAGAAGAGCAAATCGCCACAAGAAAAAGTAGTGTGATCACTACTTTTTTTATTTAATCGTTCTTTGAAATCGAAACCCCCGACAGTTTACCTATGTCGATGAGGTTTCTTCAGGATTCAAAACCTGTGAAAAAAATAATGTTTAATCCATCTATGTTTGTTTTATGACAGATATGGATAAAAAATCTGGAAGTGTGGACAAAGAATTAATTATCCGGTCCGAACCTTCTGCTGTAGATTTTGCCTTATTAAAAGATGGAAAACTTGTTGAACTCAACAAGGAAGAGGACAGTAACAAATTTAATGTTGGAGATATTTATATCGCCAAAATTAGAAAATCTGTTCCTGGGTTAAATGCCGCATTTGTAAATGTTGGCTATGAAAAAGATGGTTTTTTACACTATCATGATCTGGGACCCCAGGTATCTTCTTTATTGAAGTTCATAAAACGTGTAAGCACAGGTAAATTAAAAGATTATTCTTTAAAGAATTTTACTTTTGAAAAGGATATAGACAAAAACGGCTCTATTGCCGATGTCTTAAAATCAAATCAGTCGCTACTGGTTCAAATCGTAAAAGAACCTATCTCTACTAAAGGTCCCAGGATAAGCTCAGAGCTATCCTTACCTGGCCGATATATTGTATTGGTCCCTTTTTCAAACCGAATTTCAGTTTCTCAAAAAATTGAAAGCAAAGATGAAAAGGAACGTTTAAAGAGACTGGTAAAAAGCATTAAACCCAAAGGTTTTGGGGTTATTGTAAGAACCGTAGCCGAAGGCAAAAAAGTAGCAGAACTGGACAGAGATCTCCAAAATTTAGTAGGTCGCTGGACAGCCATGTGTAAAAAACTGTATAAACCACATCATCCTTCTAAAGTACTGGGAGAATTGAACAGGGCTTCGTCCCTGTTAAGAGACATTTTTAATGACTCCTTTACTTCTATAGTCGTAGACGATGAAACACTTTATACCCAAATTAAAGATTATGTGAGCGAAATTGCTCCAGAAAAAGAATCAATCGTAAAATTGCATCAATCCAATCAACCCATTTTTGAAAAAAGTGGTATCGAAAGACAAATAAAAACTTCCTTTGGGCGCACCGTTTCCATGAGTAAAGGCGCCTACCTGGTTATAGAACATACTGAAGCCATGCACGTTGTAGACGTAAATAGCGGAAACCGTTCTAATAAATCTAAGAATCAGGAAGATACCGCACTGGAGGTAAATATGATTAGCGCTACTGAAATAGCCCGACAGTTACGACTTCGTGACATGGGAGGAATTATCGTAGTAGACTTCATAGACATGAATAAAGCGGAGAATAGAAAAACGCTTTATGACCACCTCAGGAATGAAATGAGTGACGACAGGGCGAAACATAAAATTTTGCCTCCAAGTAAGTTTGGATTAGTACAAATTACGAGACAGCGCGTAAGGCCAGAAATGAACATCAAAACCCGTGAGGAAAATCCTAACGGAAATGGTGAAATTGAAGCACCAATAAGTTTGGTGAACAAGATAAAAGTGGACCTTGAAAAACTGATCAAGAAAGAACATAAAAAGATCACGCTTAGCGCACATCCATTTATTGCAGCATTTTTAACGAAAGGCTTTCCATCTCCCCGATCTAAGTGGTTTGTAGACCACAAACGTTGGGTGAAAATTTTACCTCGCGATGCTTACACGTATTTAGAGTACCACTTTCACGATAAAGACGGGAAAGTGATCAAATAATAAGAAACGCCTTTCATTAATTTGGAAGGCGTTTTTTTTGTGCATTTTTTTCATTTAACTCATTTGAGATCAAGATTTAATGCAATTGGAAGACTTTATTTCACTTTAATATATAAGCAACAAATCTTTAGTAGTGCTTTAACTTAAGAACCTATTTTTCAGGATTAGATTTAGACTTTATTAACCAATAAATATAAAATCATGAAAGATTTAAAAGAATTATTCGAGCATCAGTTAAAGGATCTTTATAGTGCAGAAAATCAGCTTATCAAAGCATTACCAAAAATGGTAAAGAATGCGCATGATAAAAAACTTAAAGAGGCATTTGAAGGACATCTGGAAGAAACCAGGGAGCATAAAGAAAGATTAAGTGAGATTTGTAAGGAATTAGGCATTAAACCAACCGGTGAAACCTGTAAGGCCATGAAAGGACTTATTGAAGAGGCCGAAGATTTTCTTAAAGAAGACGCTTCTGAAGAAGTACGTGATGCAGGTCTTATCGCAGACGCACAACGAGTGGAGCATTATGAAATTTCTGGATACGGCACCGTGGTTAGATATGCCAAAGAATTAGGGCATAAAGACATCGCCAGGAAACTTCAGAAAACCCTGGATGAGGAATATAATGCTGATAATAAGCTTGACAAATTAGCTGAAAGTAGATTAAACAAGAAAGCAAAGTAGAACAGCTATTAGTAGTAAACTGCATATCAAAGCCTTCCTAAATGGGAGGCTTTTTTTTCCGGGTTAAAATTGCCTATCCATATACCCTCCTGAATAATCTCCAAAATTCTATATTTGAAACATGAGAACGTATTCTATTATTGTGAGTATTATTACCCTCATCTTTGGATTCACATTTTATGGGGAGAATCTCACGATCAACATTCACGATACTTATTATATCATTGCTGCAGAAGTGGTTTGCTTCTCCATCTGGCTGCTTTGTACGATTATCTTTCAGCTCATCAATCTAAAGAATTACCTGTCTAAAAATGCAGCCTAACCAGAAAACTTATACGGTAGAAGAAGCGCTTCAAAAGCTGATGCACTATTGCGCCTATCGCGACAGGTCTCAAAAAGAAGTTGAAGACAAACTTACCCAGATGAAAATGATCCCGGAGGCAAAAGAAAAGATCATTATTTCCCTGATGCAGGAGAATTTTCTAAACGAAGAAAGATTTGCCCGTAGTTTTGTTCGTGGAAAATTCAGAATTAAAAAATGGGGACGTATTAAAATTATTCAGGAACTTAAGAAAAAGGATATTTCCTCACCCATCATTAAATTAGGGTTATCAGAAATCAAGGAATTAGATTATCAAAACACTCTTTATGAGCTGGCAGAGAAGAAAGCAGAAAAGATCTTAGAAGCCAATTCATTCAAAAAGAAAAAAATACTAGTTGATCATTTACTTCGCAAAGGCTATGAATCTTCTCTTGTATTTAACTGTGTGAATGAGATCATAGACTAATATCGTTCTTTCTATGGGTTCGTTTAACGGCCTGCTCATTCTTATAATCTATCCATTTCTGTCCTCTTAGCTTACGCATGTAGTTATCAAAATGTCTCATAAACACAAGATTATAGACTGCCTTGGAAAAGTTGGTGAGGGTACGCGGAGTAGCTCTTAAGCTCATTGAAAAGCCTGCGGTAAGATACGTCATATGATGCCAGTAACCTTCAGGCATATACAATGTCTCTCCATGATTTAATTCTGTCACATAACCTTTTGCCTTCTTCAATACGGGAAACTTATCAAAGTCGGGATTTGCGAAATTAATATCCTCTCTGGCTATAAGGGCATGCGGGACCTTATACAAATACTTACTTTCTGAAGGTGGGAATAATATACATTGCTTTTTTCCGTGAAAATGAAAATGAAGAATATTAGCATAATCTATATCATAATGCATAAAAACCTTCGAATTCTCCCCACCAAAAAACAACATGGGTAATTGTTTTAAAAAACGAAGTCCTGCATTGGGAAACCTGAAATCTTTCTGGAGGCTGGGCACTTCCTTCATTAAATGGTAAAGAAAGATGCGATAGTTTGTTGGTCCTGCTTTTAAAAGATCAATGTATTCGCTCATTTTCATTTTTTCATGAGCTTCATTGAATTTATATTTTGAGGAAATTGGGCGATTATCATATAGCGGAACTATTTTATCCCCTGCAACATCCTTGATATAATCCAGGTTCCATTTCTCGTATGCCGGCCAGTCATCAATAAATCTTTCAATAACCACTGGTTTTTGAGGCTGTACGTAATCCCTTAGAAAATCTGATTTTGATATTCTTTCAACTCTGGGTATTTGCTCAAGGTTCATTTTTGCTTGCTTCATTCTTCTATCCCAACATTTCTATTACTTCTTTTAATTGCCACCCGGTTTTTATAATCTATCCACTCCTGCCCCCTCAGTTTTCTCATCAAATTATCATAATTACGTACAAACAATAAATTTTTAAGCACTTCTGCAATTTTTTTCGGTGATTTTGGCAACGATCTTAAAGTTAAGGATAAACTAGGAGTTTCATATTTAATAAAATGCCACCAGCGACTGGGAATATACAAAGCATCTCCATGTCGCAATCTCGCTTCAAAACCTTTTGCTTTTGCCAGAGCCGGATATTTCTCAAAATCTGGATCATCCATATCTATAATTTCCATACTTACAATGGAATAGGGAACCTTGTAAAGAAATCGCGTTTGATCTGGTGGGTAAAGAATCACCTTTTTTTCTCCTATAAAATTAAAATGAAAGTTATTTGCAAGATCCATATCATAATGCATCACCACTTTAGCGCCTTCGCCACCAACAAACAGCACAGGTAGTTTCTTAAAAAACTTTACACCAAGATCTGGATATTTAAAATCACTAACAAGATCAGGGCAATTTTGAAGAAGGTTAAAGAAAAACATTCTTAGATCTGTGGGACCTTTGTGAAGAATATCAATATACTTCTTAAAAGGTACTTTCATAGCCACCCCGTGAGAACTCTGCTTTCCCTTTGCAGGTTTACCATCATACAATGGCACAACAATATCACCTGCTTTTTCCCTAAAATAATCGAAATCCCACTTTCTATAAGCAGGCCAGGTTTCCGTAATATCTTCAATTATTACAGGCTTCTTTGGTATAAAATATTCCCGGAGAAAATCTTCTTTTGAAAGATTCTTTCTTCTGGGAATATTTTGAAGATCCAGTTTCAATTATATAGTATTAAAAACTACGCCTTAGTCCTGGCTTTTTGTTGAGCCTCCAGATTTCTTTCAATTTTATGTTCAGGACGTGACCATTTAGGTTTCTCTCCCTGCGACTGATATTTTGATTTTTCTGCAGCGACACTTTCCGGTTGAGACTTTTTTTCAAAGGCTTTTTGAGGATTCAGCCCCAGTATTTTGAACATTTCCATATCTTCATTTACATCAGGATTTGGAGTTGTTAGCAGTTTATCTCCTGCAAAAATAGAATTGGCTCCTGCAAAGAAACACATTGCCTGTCCTTCTCTACTCATTTGAGTTCTTCCTGCAGAAAGTCTCACCTGGGTCTCTGGCATCACAATTCTGGTAGTAGCAACCATTCGTATCATCTCCCAAATTGGCACAGGTTCCTGTTCTTCCATCGGCGTTCCTTCCACCGGCACTAAAGCATTGATCGGTACAGATTCAGGCTGCGGATTCAAAGTTGAAAGTGCTACCAACATCCCTGCCCGGTCTGCTTCGCTTTCTCCCATTCCTATAATTCCACCGCTACAAACAGTCACATTCGTTTTTCTCACATTCCCAATAGTATCCAGTCTATCCTGATATCCTCTTGTAGAAATTACTTCTTTATAATATTCTTCTGAAGAATCGAGATTATGATTATAAGCATACAATCCTGCCTCTGCCAATCGCTCTGCCTGATTTTCAGTAAGCATTCCCAGCGTACAGCAAACCTCCATATCCAGTTTATTGATAGTTCGCACCATCTCCAGTACGTTATCAAATTCTTCACCGTCTTTTACATTTCTCCAGGCAGCGCCCATGCAAACACGGGAACTTCCAGAAGCTTTTGCTCTTAAAGCCTGTGCTTTTACCTGATTAACACTCATAAGGTCATTCCCTTCAAGATCTGTATGATAACGGGCTGCCTGGGGGCAATATCCGCAATCTTCAGGACACCCTCCTGTTTTAATAGAAAGCAGGGTAGAAACCTGAACGGTATTAGGGTCATGATGTTGACGGTGAACAGACGCTGCTTCATAAAGCAACTCCATAAAAGGCTTATTATATATCTCTAGAATTTCTTCTTTGGTCCAGTCGTGTTTAATTGCCATGTAATTAGATTTGAATTCAAAAATAATGAAAACTAAGGTTTAATAAGGAAAGCTCCTATAGATTTATAATTTTGGAAGCTAACAATTTCTAATTTCTTCCAATCAGGATGGAAACTGCATTCCCCCCAAAACCTACAGAGTTCACTAATATATTCTCTATTTTATCTGGTTGTTGTTTAAATTCTGAAAAAGGAACCGGTAAAAACTGCTGCTTTTGAAGCATTAAAATCGCCATTTGAAGGCTCAATATCCCCGAAGCTGCAAAGCTATGCCCTGTTTTCCACTTATTGCTTGTAATTGCAGGTAATTTACCTAAAAACACCTTTTTTACCGCATTTACTTCTGAAAGATCCCCTCCTATCGTTCCCGGGGCGTGCATCACCACAACATCTATCTCTTTTTCCGTGATGTCCCCCATCGCCATTTTCATAGACTTCTGAAGGCATTTGCCATTTTTTGAAAGCGATGCGCCATGTTTTAGTTTTTCATTCGCAAAACCAATTCCTTTGATACTTGCCAAAGTACCTAAATCTTCATTTGCACTTAAAGTAACAATGCCGGCGCCTTCGCTTAAGATCATGGAGTTTCTTGATTTATCCATATCCAGTGAGCGACATGGAAAATCAATATTTTCAGTAGCATAGATCTTCATTGCCTTCATTTGCGCCAGGGTAAAACCGGTGAGCGGGGCTTCGCTTCCGCCAGCCAGAAAATTGTTTGCCATTCCACTTTGTATCCATGCGATGGCATTTAAAATAGAATGCATTCCGGTAGAACAGGTGACACTATGCGAAAATTCAGGTCCGTTAATTTGTAAGTCCTGCGCTACCCATGATGATATATTTCCAAGAGTTGTAGATGGTGAACTATAAGTAGAAGCTCTGCCGGTTTGAAGGTATTCTTCATGATATTTTTCGAAAAGCCTGGTCGCCCCTCTACTGCTACCTATATTAATACCCGCATTATTATTAGAAAGGCTTAAATCTTTAACAGCATCTCTTCCTGCCAATATTGCGTAAAGTACCGACTCATCCAGGTGACGATATTTAGAATTTTCATTTCTTAATTGAGCTACATCCTTCTGAATTGCTTCCGGCAAATTTCCCATCCAGGAAGCATCTCTACCTGCTCCTCTTAAATGAAAAAAATGATCATCTGAAAGGTAGTTTTTCCAGATCTCTTCAGAAGTTTTCCCTAAAGGAGAAATAGTGCCGATTGAGCTTATTGAAATCGGATTTTTCAAAGGCTTAATTTTTTAGCAAAAATAAGGCTGAATTGGCGACTTGCTAAATTTACCAGGATTAAATTCTGCTTTTCTCAGGTTGAAAATAGAGGTTTTTGGTGGAGGGCATTTTTTTCTTTCCGCTAGCTACCTGCTTAATTTCAGTTCTCACCTCTTCTGAAAGTAGATCTAACAACGGCTGTTCTAATTTTTCAATTACAGGAAATAAAGGCTCCAGTTGTTTATCCCACTGTTTATAAAATTTGGGGATATCATCTGGAAATACTGTTTTTCTAACAACCCCTTCATCTTCAGGAACGAAAGATTCAGATAAATTCAAATAACCATAATCATCGGTAAGCTCTTCATTTATAAGAATATCTCTTACAGCTACTTCAAAATTATAAGCCGTAGACAGGCAGTTGGACTTAAAACTATGATTGATATATTTTGCAATATCCCAACATAGAATATGCTCTCCCTTGCTATTTCGAAAACTATATTTTTCTAATTGCTCTCTGGCAGCAGACTTAAAATTTTCGGGTTCTTCAGGTTGAAACACCCTATCCAGTTCATCCTGCACCCAGGTAATAGTCCCCTTCGGAATAAACCGCGTCGCAACAACGCCAAAACCCTTTTGATCATTGATCCATTTCAATCTCGTATAAGGATGCATCATAATATTCAGATTAACCTATCTAAATTAGATAAAAAATGAATCGAATTTTCAAAATATCATTACGGTTCCAATTTTTTTTAGAAAACTGATAATGAATCCTCTATAACCGAATATACTCTCTGTAGCTCTTTCTCTGAAATCACATAGGGCGGTAGGATATAAATAGTATTTCCCAATGGACGAAGAAATACACCATTATCCATAAAAAATTTAAAAAGTTGATTTCTAAGACCTCCGTAACGATCGGTTTGCACATCCAGTTCAAAGGCAAAGATCACCCCCATACTTCTTGCATTTGTTACTTTTGGGTGTGCATTCAATTTAGTTACAAAATCAATATTAGCTTTGGTGATATTTTGAATATTTACCTGCATCTCTTCAGAAACCAATAGTTCCACACCAGCTAAAGCCGCTGCACAAGCTAAGGGATTCGCAGTATAGGTATGGCCGTGAAATAATCCTTTGGCGATATCTTCAGAATAAAAAGCATCATAAATCTTTTGAGAACATGAAGTAAGCCCCATTGGTAGCAAACCTGCGGTTAATGCTTTAGACATACAAACCACATCGGGTTTTTCCTCCATATAGTCTGAAGCGAAATATTTCCCTGTCTTACCAAAACCTGTCATCACCTCATCTGCTACTCTCACAATATCATTTTCCCTACATATCTTTAAAATTTCATTCAAACCATCGGCATCATGAAATTTCATAGCCGCAGCACCCTGGATTAAAGGTTCGTAAATAAAACCGGCGATATGATGATCTTCTATAAGTTCTTTTAAAGTGGAAATAACTTCTTCATTATTTTCACCTGTAGGTACAGGAATTCGTTCTACCCTGATAAAATGATCTTTAAAAGCTCCATTATAAACAGATAAACCAGAAACCGACATGGCGCCAAAAGTATCGCCATGGAAACCTTCTTCAAAAGCCAGCATCACTTTACGGTCATTCCCAAGATTATGATGATATTGCAACGCCATTTTGATCCCGATCTCGGTTGCCGTAGAACCGTTGTCATTGAAAAATAGTTTTTGCTGACCTGCTGGCAATATCTCAATTAAAGCTTCAGAAAGTTCTATTGCAGGTCTATGCGTGAATCCGCTAAAAACCACCTGATCCAGGTTTTGCATTTGTGCAGCGACCTTGGTGGTGATATATTCGTTACAATGTCCATATACAGCCGTGTACCACGAAGAAATCCCGTCTATATATTCTTTCCCATCTTCATCAGTTAGAATACAGCCCTTGGCTTTTTTTATAGGCAACATTCCAACACTCGTTTTATGTTGCGTTAAAGGGTGCCATAAATGCTTTTTATCCCTTTCTTCCAGGCTCTCTTTCTCCACTTCTATATCTCGCATAGTCTCTTTCTAAATTTTCCGGCATATTCTTTCACTACCATTTCATCAAAATAGGGTTCTTCTTCAATACGGCCAATTACCTCTATTTTTCCAAGTTTTTTAATAGCATCTTCAGTAGTAGTATGCTCATTTCCGCTGAAAATGATCGCTATGTTGGTAATTCCCCTGCTTTTTAATGCCTCAATACTTAGCAACGTATGATTGATACTTCCCAAGTAATGTCTGGAAACAAGGATCACAACATCTTCTTTGGAAATTAGATCTGCGATGACTTCCTTATTATTAAGTGGCACCATCAATCCGCCCGCACCTTCAATTACCAGATCTTTTTCAGTAACCGGTCTTTTTATCTTTTTTAGATCGATCTCAATTCCATCAATTTCCGCAGCTGCATTCGGACTCATTGGCGTATTCAACGCATAAGAATTATCAAAAAAATGAGAATCGGTGTCACTAACCAGCTTCTTTACTTTATGGGAGTCAGAATTCTTAAGATCTCCTGCCTGTATCGGCTTCCAGTAATCTGCACCCATTGCTTCGGTCACGATTGCAGAGGCGATGGTTTTTCCTACTTCAGTTCCAATTCCGGTAATAAAAAATGTCTTCGGCATTATTGATTATTTGCCACAAAATTACCCAAGACTTTTAAGACCTCCGATATTTCTTCAGGAGAATTATAAGAATGAATACAAAATCTTAGTCTTTCGCTTCCTTGCGGGACTGTTGGTGACAGAATAGGCTTTACATTAAAACCTTTATTATGAAGCTCTGATGCTACTTTTTTCACATTTGTATTTCCTGAAATAATACAGGCCTGTATCGCAGAATCGCTATTAACGAATAAATTCTGAAGTTCGTTTTTAATGATCTCAGCTTTGAAATGCTCAATATTCTTCTTCAGTTTACTCAAAGTGGCCTGGTCACTTTCCAAATATCGATAAGCAGCAATAACGGTAGCAACCGTATGTGGTGGCAGGGCAGTAGTGTAAATTAAGCTGCGGGAAAAGTTTATTAAATATTCTTTTAAAGCTGTGCTTCCAAGAATAGCAGCTCCATGGCAACCTATGGCTTTCCCAAAAGTATGGATACGAGCAAAGACCCTTTTCTCTAATTTCAAGTGCTGCACCAGGCCCTCTCCTTTATCACCGATAACCCCGGTAGCATGAGCTTCATCAATGATCAAATGTGCGTTATAATTCTCAGTAATATCCAGCATAGATTTGAGGTCTGGAGAATCACCGTCCATGGAGAAAACAGATTCGGTCACAATATAGATCTCAGAACTATCGCCTTTTGAGGTTAAACGCTCTAGTTTATTTTGTAGATCTTCAAGATCATTATGATAAAATTTATACTTTTTAGCCAGGCTCATATTAAGACCATCCCTTATGGAAGCATGGGAATACGCATCATAAAAGACGACATCTTCTTTCTGTAAAATGGCCGAAAAGAAACCAACATTCGCATCATATCCAGAATTGAATATCAATGCAGCCTGAGAATTATGAAAACTTGCCAGCTGATTTTCTAATTTTTTAAAAAGCGGGTGATTCCCAGATAGCAGCCTGGAGCCTGTAGAACCATTAAAAGTTCCATACTCCTTCATTATTTTCACAGTATTTTCTGCTATAATTTCAGAATGGCAAAAACCCAGATAATCATTAGAAAAGAAATCTACTCCCTTTGAAAATGATAATAATTCCCTAAAAGAATCCTCTTCCTTTCTCTTTTGGAGTCTTTTATCTAATTTTAAAGGTAGTTTTTTCATTGTACTAAAATATAAAACAGGATTCTTTTATAATATGGATATCATAGATTTTGCACTTAAAACAGGAGTCGCTGTTATTGCGGGCTTATGTATTGGTTTGGAACGTGAGTTTAGAGGGAAACATGCTGGTTTAAAAACGCATGCCCTGGTCGCCCTTGGTGCGAGCATTTTTATTATGATGTCCCTTGAATTTGAGGGTGCAGAATATGCAGATATGACCAGGGTTCTTAGTCAGGTAATTATTGGTATTGGATTTATTGGGGCCGGTACCATCATGAAAAAAGGTAAAGATGTCGAGGGGCTTACTACCGCTGCAACTATCTGGTGTAGTGCGGCTATTGGATGTCTTTCTGGCTTTGGTTATTTTAAAGAGCTTGTAGTTACTACGATCCTTATAATCTTCGTTAATTTCTTTTTTAGTCTTATTGAAAGAAAATTAATGGACAGGAAAAAGAAAGAAAAAAGTAAAGATTAAGCTTACTTATCTTTCATTTTGGAATGGTCTACATTGTCTTCAGGAGTGTCGTCTACCACACTCTTCAAAATATGTGTGTTTTTTTGATATTTTCCGCGAAGCTCATCAACTACAGACTTATCCCAAAGTTTCACCCCTATAAAGTACGAAGCTCTCCCAATTAGGTGAGCACTTACCGGGGCCGTTAAAAACAAAAATAAAATGATCACAAATGCCTGTGAAGTCACATCAGCATTGCTAAAATAAACAGTGGTAGATAGCAAAACCAATCCTACACCTAAGGTAGCCGCTTTTGTAGTTACTGAAATCCTTAGGTAGGTATCTGGCATTCTTACGATCCCTATTGCCGCTAAAAGTACAAACAGAGCTCCAAAAGTTGCTATGGTTCCTATAATTATGTCTATCATTTTCTTTTTCTTTTTTCAAGATAATATGATAAGGCAACCGTGCTTAAAAAGGCTATTAAAGCTAAAATTAAAGCAGTATCCATCAATGTAGACTGATTATATATGATACTATAAACAGCTATAATCCCAATCCCGGTAGTAATCAAAAGATCCAGTGCAACAATCTTATCAGCAATGCTTGGTCCCTTTATAAAACGCCATAAAATAAGAACGGCCGAAACCACCAGAATGGGCAAAATTATAAAATGTAAATATTCAAATAATGTCATGACAATACCTCCAGTATTCTACGTTCAAACCCATTTTTTATACCTCTGATAAACCTCTCTCTATCCTTAACATACATTGCATGCACAAATAGTACTTTTTTATCATTTGATACGTCCAGACTCAATGTTCCCGGTGTTAGCGAGATCATATTCGCCAACATGGTAATTCCTATATCAGACTTTATATCCAGAGGTACCATAATGATTCCCGGAGTCATATTAAGTTTAGGCGTGACTACCTCGTATGCAACTTCAATATTTGCCTTTATTAACTCATATAAAAAGAACACCAGTAAAATAATGATCTTGGGAACAATGAGAAAGTAGGTACTACTCTTTCTTTTTACGGTAATGAGCCAAAGAATATGAAAATTCAGAAAGAATCCAAAAAGATAATTTTCAAAAGAAAAATCTCCTGTAAGTGCTACCCATACAAAGGTCAATAATATGTTAGACAGAAATTTATTCTTCATTATCTCTTAATTCTTCGATTTTAGAACTGCATTAATATAGCCTTCACTGTTTACCAGTTCATCTGCAATTCTTGCCGAAAGTTCCTGAATATGTTCAGCACCAAAACCAATATACAAAGATACAATACTTAAAAAAGCCACAGGAATTATAAACTGCATCCTCTTAGCATTGGTCATTTTTGAAAAATACCCAAAATTACTTCTTAAAGGCAGTTCTTTATCTTCTTTCCAGAATACTTCAGACCACAACTTTGCAATAATTACCAGGGTGATAAAACTGGCAAAAATAATCGCTCCAACAGTAATGTAAGAACCATTGGTAAACCCAGCTTTTATCAAATTTATTTTAGGCCAGAATCCTGAAAGCGGTGGAATTCCCACCAGTGAAAACAATGGTATAAATAGCAGTAAGCTAATCTTTGGCCATTTGGCATAGATCCCGCCAAGATCACGCATGCTGTTTGTTCCCTTAATTCTATACACTACGCCGCTAATCATGAAAAGATTTGTTTTTACGATAATATCATGAATGAGATAGAAAATCGCTCCTGCAATGGCAATTTCAGTAAACATACCTATACCCGCGATCATGTACCCAATGTGGCAAATGATAAGATACGAGAAAACCTTTCTCATATTGTTTTGTACCAACGCTCCTATCCCTCCACTAACCAGGGTTAAGATCGCAATGATCATAATAATATTATTCAGAAAAGTATCTCCTACGAATATCAGGGTGAATACCCTTATCAATGCGTAAACCCCGACTTTGGTTAATAAACCACCAAAGATCGCAGAAACTGCAAATGGTGGTGTATGGTAAGATGCCGGTAACCAGAAATAGAGCGGAAAAACCCCTGCTTTTATTCCGAAGCCAATAAGAAATAATAAAGCTGTTATTTGCACGAGCCCTCTGTTCTCAACTTCAGCGATCTGCCCTGCAAGATCTGCCATATTCAAACTACCCGTAATCCCGTAAAGTACTGCGATAGCAGTCAGGAAAATCATGGAAGCAAGAATATTCAGCGTAAAATATTTCACCGCACCTTCCAGCTGAGCCTTCTCTCCTCCAATGGTGATCAATACAAAAGAACTGATAATGATGATTTCAAACCAGACATATAAATTAAAAATATCACCAGTTAGAAAAGCTCCATTAAGACCAAGCAGTAAAAAGTGAAATATGGGAAAATAACCAAATCGTAACCGGTCTTTTAGTACTGATGCACCTGAAAAAATAGAAACAGCAAGTCCAGAAATAGCTGTAAGCAGAACCAGTGTGACTGAAAGCATATCAGCAACAAAGGTGATCCCAAAAGGAGCTTCCCAGTTTCCTGCCTGTATGGTTTGGGTTCCATTATTCCAGATAAATGTAAATAACCAGATGGAAAGGCCTAAACTTAAGACACTACCAATCACGCTAAAAACCTTCTGAAATTTAATTTTTGACCAGCCAAACATCAGAATGATACTGATGGCCATCTGGAGAAAAAGAGGATATAATATTAGTTGTTCATTCATGAATCTTCGTCGGTTGCGTTCATTTCATCCAGATCATCAGTTCTAACTACCGTATGCGCTCTTTTTACCAATACAATAGCGAAAGACTGAAGTCCAAAACTTATAACGATTGCTGTAAGTATCAATGCCTGCGGAACAGGATCTGCATAGGCGTCTACAAAAACCTTGGCGTTTTCAGAAATAATTGGTGGTGCTCCTTTGGTAATTCTTCCTAAAAGAAAAATAAGGAGGTTTGCTCCATTCCCAAGCAGGATGATTCCTATAATAAGTTTAACCATACTTCGGCGCAGCATCATATAGATACCTGTTCCATATAAAATTCCTACCATTAATGCTAAAAGGATCTCCATATTAGGCCGATTCTGAAATTGTGAAAATAATGGTGAGGGTTACTCCATTTACCACGAGATATACTCCTATATCAAAAAATAATGCTGAACCTACACTTCCCAGGATCGCGATTTGATCATGTGACCATAAACCCGTCATAAAAGGAAGGTCAAAAAATGCTACTGGCGCCAGTCCAGCTAAAAATGCGATGGCCAGGCCTACCGGAAGTAAAAACCCAGGATGCATAATGAGTAGCTCTCTTGTTTTTGAAAGTCCGTTAGCAAATGAATGCAGGATAAATGCAATAGATGCAATTAGTCCTCCTACAAAACCACCGCCAGGCAAATAATGCCCGCGAAGCAAAATAAAAATAGAAAACACCAACAGTACCGGTAAAAGGTAATTAGAAGCTGTTTTTAAAATTATAGTAGTTCGCATTCGTTATAAATTCTTTTTCTCTTTCTCAGATTCGATATTTAATCTTGTATCGGCATATCTTCTTCTATCCTTCATTTTCAACCTTAACTTCATCAATCCAAATACACCCACTGCCGCAATGGATAATACTGAAATTTCTATTAGTGTATCTGCTCCTCTAAAATCTACAAGAATAACATTCACCACGTTCTTTCCATGAGCTTCAATATAAGAATTGGCAGCGTAAAAATCACCAACCTCTTTACTCACCGGTTCTGAAAGCACTTCCAAGGCCAGCGTTGTAATGATCAATCCAAAAATGGTAGATAATACACCATCTCTAAGCCTGGTTTTATAATCTGATAATTTTAAATATTTCGGGAGTTTGTACAATACCAGCACAAAAAGAATGACCGTAAGCGTATCTATGGAAAATTGCGTCATCGCAAGATCTGGAGCGCTATAAAACACAAAGATCAAACAAATAGATAATCCTACGACACCCATCGCCGCGACAGCAGCAAGCCTTGACTGCGTAAAAACCGTATAGAAGATCCCCGCAATTAAAATAAGAGTGGTAGTGATCTCATAAACGGTAATTTTAGACAGTGAGTTATAATCTATCGTAAATCTTGTATTGCCTATCATAATATATCCCACGAGAACCACGAGAAATAAAATAATGATCGAAATATAGTTCCGTAGATACCCATTCTGAAAGAAACTGGTCCAGAATTTAGAAATATCAACAAACAGTTTATTAAATCTTTCCAGGATATTTTCGGGGGCAACAAAATCGAATTTCGCGATACCAGTTTCCAGCTTCTTGGATGGTTTTATCCAGAAATAAAGTGCTATCCCCACTCCAATGGTAATCAAACTAAGAACAAGAACCATATTAAATCCATGCCATAGAGCTAAATGAATTTCAGAAGCATCAGCTCCCAGAGATTCCACTACAGGCTTAATTAAAGCTGATTCAATTAAATACGGCGCAACACCAAATACCACACCCAGGGTTGCTAGCAATAAGGGCGGAACCCACATAAGAAAACCGGGCATTTTTACATTTGCATGTTCGTCGTGCAGTTTTCCTGTAAAAGGTTTTATACCGGCTACGAAGCCTGCATATAACAATAGAATCTTTGTAAGTACGATGGCTATAGTAAGAAATATCACCAATGTTTCTCCATGAAAGACCGACTCATACGTTAATTCTTTTCCAACAAAACCAATGGTTGGCGGGATACCTGCACTGGAAATAGCGGCTAAAATCCCTGCAATTCCAACAGGAAGCATTATTTTATTCAATCCGGAGAGACGAGTAAGATCCCTGGTATGTGTTTGATGATCTATAATTCCCGTAACAAGGAATAGGGTGGCTTTATAAAGCGCATGAACGATGATAAATACTGCTGCAGCCAGAAAAGCTTCCTGGGTGCCTAATCCGGTTAGGAAAACTAAAATACCCAATGCAGATATTGTTGAATAAGCAAGCACCCCTTTAAGATCTGTTCTAAAAATAGTATGAACTGCGGAATACAGCATCGTAATCGCTCCAACAAGAATTAAAGTGGTGTTCCAGATTTCTTCTCCGCCAAGTACCGGCGTAAAACGCATTAACAGGTAAACTCCAGCTTTTACCATCGTGGCTGAATGCAGATAAGTAGAAACCGGTGTGGGTGCCTTCATAGCTCCAGGTAACCAGAAATGAAAAGGAAATTGAGCCGATTTGGTAAAAGCAGCCCCGAATATGAATAATACTGCAAGGAAATAGAATTCATTTGCTCGAATTGCTTCACTCATTGTGAGCATTTCTGAAATGCTGTACGTACCTGAAATATTGTTTAAAAGCAAGGCTCCCGCCAAGAGGAACAAACCACCAATCCCGGTAATTCCAAGAGCGGTCATGGCCGACTTCCTGGAAGCAGGATTCGTATTATTAAAACCGATCAAAAAGAAAGAACTAATACTTGTTAATTCCCAGAATACGAACAGGGTGATCATATTATCCGAAAGTACCAGACCAAGCATCGCGCCCATAAAGGAACCTAAATATCCATAGAACCTATCCAGGTACTCATGACCTTTAAGATAAGATGCAGTATAGGCAAAGACCAGGAACCCAATCCCGGTGATCATTAAAGAAAACAGCAACGAAAGGCCATCCAGCTTAAAACCAAGATCCACTCCAAATGAAGGGATCCATTCGTAAGATCTCATAATTATCTCCCCGTTGGAAACTGGAGCGATAAATTGAAAAAAGTATATAAAAAGACCTAATGGAACTAAAGATGCAAGGATAGAGAGCTTACCTTTAAAAAATCTTCCCGCAAACACGAGAAAAATAGAAAATAAAAAACCTGTAAGAATTGCGGTAAGCATACTTAGTGAAATCTGTTTCCGGCAAATATAATAGTTATTATTGAAGAATTAGTTTTAAGGAAACCTTTAATCCCTCAATGTAATTTGCTATTCATAGTTTTTGAAATATAAGATGTAAACACCGATTTAATATTTTGGACACTTCTTAATATTCTATGAAAAAATTGAAAAGTGTTTGCTGTTAAATTTGAGAAATATCGCCTTGAAGAGGTTTATTATTATTCATTCTGGATATTAGGTGGCCAGGTCTCAAGTCTAATAAGATTGCACCTGTTTACAGTTAAATAAAATTTTTACTTTAGTGCAAATCTTAAAAAATACTATGCGTACGATTCTTTTAGCATTCCTATTTCTAACTTTTATAGGAAATGCCCAAACCAATAGCTATCATATTTCTTTTGAAAATGCAGTACATCATGAAGCAAAGGTTAAAATCTCTTTTCCGGAGGTAAAAACAAACGAGCTTAACATTAGAATGAGCCGAACATCTCCCGGCCGTTATGCGCTGCATGAATTTGTGAAAAATGTTTATGGGTTTAAAGCTACAGATGGCAAAGGAAATGAGCTCAAAATTGAAAGAAATGATCCATATTCCTGGAAAGTAAGCGGTCACGATGGAAGCGTGAATATTGAATATATCTTGTTTGCCAATCGCGGTGACGGAACTTACTCACAAATTGATGAAACTCATGCCCATTTAAATATTCCGGCGACATTTATGTATGCGGAAGAATTTGAGCACAGACCTATTGAGGTAAATTTTAATGTGAGAGAAGATCTAAACTGGAAAGTTGCGACTCAATTAAAGCAAAAATCGGGAACCACCTATACCGCTCCAAATCTATATTACTTTATGGACAGCCCCACAGAAATTAGTGATTTTGACATGAAATCTTTTAAACTTGACGGGCAGGAAATTCAGTTTGCTTTACATCATCAGGGCACCGAAGAAGAATTTGCCGAATATTTTGATCAGGTGGAAAGAATCGTTAAGCAGGAAAAAGCGGTTTTCGGAAACTTACCAGAATTTGATTACAACAAATATACTTTTCTTGCCTGCTATATGCCTAATGTTTCGGGCGATGGAATGGAACATAGAAACAGTACTATTTTAACAGATAAAGAAAGTCTTGCTGAAGGTGGAATGAAAGGAAATATCGGGACAGTTGCCCACGAGTTTTTCCATGCCTGGAACGTGGAGCGCATACGACCTGCTGAACTGGAACCTTTCGATTTTTCTAAAGCAAACATGACCGGCTCACTATGGTTTGCTGAAGGTTTTACCAGCTACTACACCGGATTGATGCTTTGCAGAGCAAATGTAAAAACTCCTAAAGAGTATATAGAAGGTCTTACCGGCACTTTTAACTATGTCTGGAACTCACCGGCCCTGGAATACTTTAGTCCTATTGAAATGAGCTACCAGGCTCCATTTGTAGATGCGGCAACTTCTGTAGACCCTACCAACCGCGAAAACACCTTCGTTTCTTACTATTCCTACGGAAGCATACTTGGACTTGCTCTAGACCTCTCTTTGAGGCAAAAAGATCTAAATCTTGATGATTTTATGAAATTGATGTGGGAAAAACACGGGAAAAATGAAGTTGCCTACAAAATTGAGGATATTGAAAAAACACTGGAAAAATATGCCGGAGCTGAATTTGCCAGTAATTTTTTCAGCAATTATATCTATAAAAGTAAGATGCCCAATTATAAGGAATTACTTAAGAGTGTAGGCATTAAGTTGCTGCAGAAAGAAGAAAACCATTTTGGAGCTTCAGTAAAAGAAACAGATTCCGGTCTGGAAATTACCAGAAACACCTTTAATGACAGCCCGGCATACAAAGCAGGATTAACCGCCGGAGATATTATTTTAAGCTTTAATGGGACTGAAATGAAAACCAGAAAAGAAATGGATGAAATCATTCAAAATTCCAAAGAAGGAAAAATAAAAATAAGCTTTAAAAGATTCGGTATTCAAAAAACCACAGAAGTGCAATTGGGAAAAAATCCTGCCTACACCATAAGTCTGGATGAAGACGCTTCAAAAGATGCACTGAAAAATAGGGAAGAATGGCTTGAAGCTAAATAATGGATTTTAAAGAGGTCACTGACTTTGAAAGTATGAAATTAGAACACAAAAAAAGGCCCTTCAAACGAAAGGCCTTTTTTTATTATATGTTTTGAAAGCTAATCAGCTAAAACGATCGCCTTGTTATCTTTCATTTCAAGAACTCCTCCTTTAATTGTGTAGTAAACCACATTAGGCTCTGAAGTTTCAGTTCTAAATCCAGACTGATCTTTTCTTTTTACTTCATTTTCACTTCCGGCAGTAAGATTGATCTTTACTTCACCTTCCGTTAAAGTAGAAACGATTGGAGCGTGATTATTCAACATCTGGAATTCACCATCGTGCCCCGGTACTTTTACCGCGTCTACCTCTGCTCTAAATACTACAGCTTCTGGAGTTACTATCTCTAAATACATTTCTTCAATTATCAGTTATCAATTATCAGTTAACAATTTCATGGCTTTTTACTGCCAACTGTTACTGAAGACTGCCTACTAATTTTCGGCAAGCATTTTCTCTCCGGCTTCGATCGCTTCTTCAATAGTCCCTTTAAGGTTGAAGGCAGCTTCCGGATACTTATCAAGTTCTCCGTCCATGATCATGTTGAAGCCTTTAATAGTATCCTTGATATCTACAAGCGTTCCTTTAAGACCAGTAAACTGCTCTGCAACGTGGAACGGCTGAGAAAGGAAACGCTGTACACGTCTTGCACGCGAAACCGCAAGCTTATCCTCTTCAGAAAGTTCTTCCATACCAAGAATGGCAATAATATCCTGAAGTTCTTTATATCTCTGTAATAACTCTTTTACTCTTTGCGCACAGTCATAATGCTCATTGCCCAGAACATCAGCAGTAAGAATTCTTGAAGTAGAATCCAGTGGATCTACCGCAGGATAAATACCCAGCTCAGCAATTTTACGAGAAAGTACTGTAGTTGCATCCAGGTGGGCAAACGTTGTTGCCGGCGCCGGATCTGTAAGGTCATCTGCAGGTACGTAAACCGCCTGTACAGATGTAATAGATCCATTTTTAGTAGAAGTAATTCGCTCCTGCATCGCACCCATCTCGGTTGCAAGCGTTGGCTGATATCCTACCGCAGACGGCATACGTCCAAGAAGTGCAGACACCTCTGAACCAGCCTGTGTAAAACGGAAAATATTATCTACGAAGAAAAGAACGTCTTTTCCCTGACCTTCTCCAGCTCCATCACGGAAGTATTCCGCAATTGTAAGTCCAGAAAGAGCCACACGAGCACGTGCTCCAGGTGGTTCGTTCATCTGTCCAAATACGAAAGTAGCCTTAGAGTCTTTCATTACCTCTTTATCTACCTTCTGAAGATCCCATCCGCCTTCTTCCATAGAATGCATGAAATCGTCACCGTACTTGATAATTCCAGATTCCAACATCTCTCTAAGAAGGTCATTCCCTTCACGAGTACGCTCACCAACTCCTGCAAAAACAGAAAGTCCACCGTGACCTTTAGCAATGTTGTTAATCAATTCCTGAATAAGTACTGTTTTACCAACTCCTGCACCTCCAAAAAGTCCAATCTTACCCCCTTTTGAATAAGGCTCAATAAGATCAATTACTTTAATTCCGGTAAACAGAACCTCAGTAGACACAGATAAATCCTCAAATTTTGGTGCTTCACGGTGAATTGGAAGTCCATCTTTACCAGCTTTCGGAAGGTTTCCTAAACCATCGATCGCATCTCCAATAACATTGAAAAGACGTCCGTAAACATCTTTACCTACTGGCATTTGGATTGGATTTCCGGTGGCAAGTACTTCAACACCACGGCTTAAACCGTCTGTTGAATCCATAGAAACAGTTCTTACGGTATTTTCACCAATATGAGACTGTACCTCTAGAACCAAAATAGAACCGTCTTTTCTGGTGATTTCCAAAGAATCGTAGATTTTTGGAAGTTCAGCATTTTCTGAGTCGAACACAACGTCAACTACAGGACCAATAATCTGGGCAACTTTACCTGTGACTTTAGACATTTATCTAATTCTTTAATTTTTAATAGTAAAATTCAAAAACCTATTTCGCTGATTTGAAAAACCATTAAAATGAAACAGGTCATTTTCAGGCTGCAAAGATAAATTTTTCTGGCAAAAAACATATTGAAAATTTGAGAAGTTTTTAATGTTTGCCAAAACCGCTAATAATCTGATTTAAAAGCCTCCATTAAATGGAATATTATTAAATAGTAAATAAAAAAGCTCCCTGAATTTTTCCAGAGAGCTTTTAGAATATTTTCGATTTAAATTATTATTCTACTGTAACTGATTTAGCCAGATTTCTAGGCTGATCTACATTTTTGCCTAACATTACCGCAATATGGTAAGATAACAACTGTAATGGAATTGTAGTTAATAATGGACTAAGCGATTCCATAGTCTCGGGAACTTCAATTACATAATCTGCCAGCTCTCTAACTTCTTCATCTCCTTTTGTAACAATTCCAATAATTTTCCCTTTTCTGGATTTTATCTCCTGGATGTTACTCACCACTTTTTCATAATGCCCTTTTTTGGTTGCGATCACTACTACCGGCATTTGTTCATCTATAAGGGCGATAGGACCATGCTTCATTTCAGCAGCAGGATAACCTTCTGCATGTATATATGAAATTTCCTTAAGTTTTAATGCTCCTTCCAAAGCCACAGGAAAATTATACCCACGACCTAAATACAAGCAGTTCGTTGCATCTTTATATTTATCGGCAATTTCCTGAATTAATTTATCAGATTTTAAAGCCTCTTTTACTTTCTCCGGAATTCTTTCCAGCTCCTGCAAATGAAACTGGAAGTCGCTATGAGAAATGGTTCCTTTAAATTTCCCAAGCTTAAGAGCCATTAAAGTAAGCACCGTAATTTGTGTGGTAAAAGCCTTTGTTGAGGCAACCCCAATCTCTGGCCCGGCATGCGTATAAGCTCCGGCATGAGTTTCCCTTGAAATAGAAGACCCCACTACATTACATACACCAAAAGCGAATGCTCCTTTTTCTTTAGCCAGCTTAATCGCTGCCATAGTATCTGCCGTTTCTCCACTTTGAGAAATTGCAATAACTACATCATTTTCAGAAATTACGGGATTTCTATATCTAAATTCTGAAGCATATTCTACTTCTACAGGAATTCTAGCGATATCTTCAAAAATATATTCAGCAACAAGACCAGCATGCCATGAAGTACCACATGCTACAATGATAAATCTCTTTGCATTAGAGATTCTTTCAATATTATCGTCTACACCGGCCATTCTAATGAGCCCCTGATCTACCAGCATTCTACCTCTATAGGTATCACTAATGGCATTAGGCTGTTCATGGATCTCCTTCAGCATAAAATGCTCGTAGCCGCCTTTTTCTATCTGCTCCAGGTTCATTTGAAGCTCCTGAACGTAAGGATCTACCAATGAATCATCTTTAATTTTTCTAATTTTTACTTCCTTATGTCTTCTAATCACTGCCATTTCCCCGTCTTCCAGGTAGATAGCATTATTGGTGAATTCAATAAAAGGAGAGGCATCTGAAGCTACAAAGAATTCATCTTCACCAACACCTATTGCCAAAGGACTTCCCAAACGAGCCACTACAATTTCATCTGGCTTGGTTTTATCAAAAACAGCAATTGCATATGCTCCAACCGTTTGGTTAAGAGCGATCTGAACTGCCTTTCCAAGCTTTACCTTTTCTTCCTTAATTACATCTTCAATTAAGTTAACGAGTACTTCAGTATCTGTATCACTTTTAAAAGTATAACCTCTCTTTTTAAGCTCTTTTTTAAGCGCATCGTAATTCTCTATAATCCCGTTGTGGATAATCACAAGGTCTCCTGAATTAGAATAATGTGGGTGAGAATTTACATCATTTGGCTCCCCGTGAGTCGCCCATCTGGTATGACCAATTCCAACTGTACCATTTGTAGAGATTTCACTCTCTAAACGGGATTTGAGATCGGCTACCTTACCTTTGGTTTTACTCATTTTGAGCTCGGTCCCGTCGTAAAGAGCTATTCCCGCACTATCGTAACCTCTATATTCAAGTCTTTGTAATCCTTTTAAAACGATGGGATAGGCTTCTCTATGCCCAATATATCCAACAATTCCACACATCTTTTCTACTAATTAAAGTTGGTATAAAAAATATTTAACTTAAGTCTTTTTTCGTCGTCTGCTGATAGGTTTCCGTGCAACACAGTTCCATAAGGGGTTAGCAAAGTACCAGACGGCAACTGATCTATTAACGCAGGCGCATCTTTAGTTGCCGAATTGAAAGCTCCTGTAACTCCACCCTGTTGATCTCTCACTGCAAGCGTATTGATATTTGGAACAACAACCAGTCCCAGTTTCACATTATCAGAATCTTCATTGATTATATTACTAACGTGATTGGTGATCCTTAATTTATAGAATGATCCGCTTCCATCTTCAGCAACCTTTAAAGGTTGAGAAAAACTCGTAAGGGATTGCTCAGGATCAGCAGGATTATAAGAAGCATCTAGAGCGTAATCTGCGATTATAGAATTATTGGTTAGATCAAAAATATACAAACGCCTGGGTTGTAAGATATCACCTGATAAATCTTCATTTACATAGAAAGTAAGTTCGGCTTCATTTATCAATAATTCTTCCTCTTTCAAATTTTCCAGAACTTCAGAATCTGGAAATAATTCAATTACTGCTATACTCCCTTCCTGTCCTTTCAGATACAGGTTTTCAGCTCCTGTTTCTGCCGACTGATTTTCGATTAACTGAGTGATATTTGCTGGAAATTCGCCCGTATACGTATTAAAACGATTATTGCCGAAAATGTTTAAAGCTAAAGTACCCCTGGCTCTTTCAATTTCGCCATCAGTACCCTCGACTTCAGATGTATAGTACAAACTAATTTTAGCATCCTGACTGGCCAGATTTAATAAAATCTGACGATTTCCCGAACCATTAGATTCGGCTGCTATCAATAGACTTCGGAAATAATTTTTAAATCCGCTATTATCTGAAAGGTCATCAGAGCCTTCCCTATCTATAATTTTTTGCTGAAAAAATTCTATCGGGAGTTTTACTCTAAATGCCGGAGTATTCGTGATCGTATCATTCTCGCCTACATTATTTAACTCGTATGATACATACGGCTCATTTGAAGGTTCAAAATTATTTTCAACATACAAAGGCTCTCCTATAATATTTTGTTCAACAGCTTCCTGCTGATCTGAATAATATTTTTGGCGTTGTTCAAAATCTGCATCAGGATCAAGGTCGTTTAGAAAAAAGCCTGTTTCATAAATTTTAAGATTGAAAGAACCATTCCCATAAATTGAATCTAACCTATATTCGATTTCAGACTCATCTCCTGTTGATTCAACTTCAGTAGAATAATAAGGTATCGTCATTACCACACTATCCAGCTGAACGTTCTCTCCAAAATCTGGATCTGTTGGAGATAAACTTACCTGAGTAACGATATTTGCGGTACTTTCACCATAAACAGGATGATTTATGGAACCTAAAAAATAATTATTCAGGTTATTAGTCTGAATTGAATTTATTTTTTGAGAGTATGCATTTACTTCAACTTCTCTCAGTTCAACATTTGAAGGATTTGTGATAATTTCCCCTCCAATTTCCGTGAAATCTTCATCACATGCTACAAAAGCGAAAACAACAGCCATCACAGCTGTTATTCTAAATAATTTATTTAATCTCATTTAATACTTTTCTTACTATTCAGACAATACTTTAGTGTCGTAAAATTCCTGGTAAGCGTGAGAGAAATTCTCCTTTTCGGTAAAAGGAAGCACCGGTTTGTTAAGCCTGTCTACGTACGTCTTCAAATCTTCTGGAACATTATCGCCACCCATTACCACCGCATCAGAATTATCTACAGCGGTCTTGATAAGGTTTACAAAGTTTGGTGTCTTTAAATGTTTCACATTAGAATTTTCCAGACCGTCAAATAAAATCTTCTCTCTTAACTCTTCATCTAACGTCCCATCAAAACTTTGATTGTATACAGAAGTGACAATTTTAGAATCTTTGAATAATGGCTCATTACCATAGTAATTTCTTAGATACAAGGGAAGCAAGGAAGCCAACCATCCATGCACATGGATAATATCTGGAGACCAGTTAAGCTTCTTCACCGTCTCTATCACTCCTTTAGCAAAGAAAATTGCTCTTTCATCATTATCTGAAAAGAGATTTCCGTCTTCATCGGTTAATGTTGCTTTCCTTTTAAAGTAATCTTCGTTATCAATAAAATAAACCTGCATTCTTTCTTTTGGAATAGAAGCGACTTTAATAATAAGCGGCATATCCAAATCATTAATTACAAGATTCATTCCTGAAAGGCGAATCACTTCATGTAATTGATGCCTTCGTTCATTAATATTCCCGAACCTTGGCATAAAAATCCTGATTTGACCTCCAAGGTTATTAACCATTTTTGCAGCTTCAAAAGAGGTTGAGGAGATATCGGTTTCAGGTAAGTAGGGTATAACTTCAGACGAGACGTATAACACTCTCTTATCTTTCATAAATTCTTTACTTTAGTTACGTTTCCGAATAAAAAACACGCAAAATTACAAAAATTTATGCAGATTGCCAGAGATATATTAAGTTTGCACGCTGTTAATTTTATAATAAAATGCAGGTTTTTAGGGAGAAACAACCACTTATACAGGCGATCCAACGGATAAAATCTGACGGAAAAAGCATTGGACTGGTTCCAACAATGGGAGCGCTCCATGAAGGGCACCTTTCTCTTGTGCAGAATGCCCTGAAGGAATCTGATCAGGTTGTGGTAAGTATATTTGTAAATCCCACCCAGTTTGACAATCCGGAAGATCTTGAAAAATACCCCAGAAATCTTGAAAAAGATCTGGAGCTATTAAAAAAGGAAAAAGCAGATATCTGGGTTTTTTCACCTACTGCCAATGAATTGTACGGCGATAAGATATTTTCTCAAAATTTCGATTTTGAAGGATTGGAATCGGTTATGGAAGGTGAATTTAGAACTGGCCATTTTGACGGTGTTGGTACCGTAGTAAAGCATCTATTCGAAATCATTACTCCCAATAAAGCCTTTTTTGGAGAGAAGGATTACCAGCAACTCCAGATTATCAAAAAATTAACCCGAACCACAGGCCTTCCTGTAGAGATTGTTGGATGTCCCATTCTAAGAGAAACTTCCGGACTTGCAAGGTCTTCAAGAAACGAGCGTCTAAGTAGCCAACATCGTGTGGAAGCTGCTTTTATATATAAAACACTAAAGACTGCCAACCAGCTATTTGGCACAGAAAGTGCAGAATATGTTACGAATTGGGTTGAAAATCAGTTCAAAAGTAATAAACACCTTAAATTGGAGTATTTTGAAATTGCAAATTCAGAAACTCTAAAAAAAATAAGTACTAAAGAAAAAGGGAAACAATACAGAGCTTTTATTGCCGCATACGCAAATGACATTAGGTTAATTGATAATATTGCTCTGGACAACTAATTTTAAAAATGCAAATTCACGTAGTAAAATCAAAAATTCACAGAGTAAAAGTAACTGGAGCCGATTTAGATTATATTGGCAGCATTACCATTGATGAAGATCTTATGGAAGCCGCCAATATTATTGAAGGGGAAAAAGTTCAGATCGTAAATAATAATAATGGCGAACGTTTAGAAACCTATGTTATTCCGGGACCGAGAAATACCGGTGAAATTACTTTGAATGGTGCGGCAGCACGTAAAGTTGCCAAAGGTGATATCCTTATTATTATTGCCTACGGAATTATGGAAATTGAAGAAGCTAAAAACTTTAAGCCGGCTCTTGTATTTCCAGATGAAGAAACCAACCTCTTGAATTAAGAATTCTTTGAAGAAAAAACTTATCAGAATATTAAAGATCAGTATCCCCTTAATTTTGGGGATTTTTTTGATCTGGTATTCACTAAAGAGCTCCACGCAGGAAGAACGTGAAAATTTATGGCAGAGCATTGTTGATGCTAATAAATTCTGGATTTTCATATCCTTTCTTCTTGGAACAATTTCCCACTTTTCCAGAGCTTACCGGTGGAAATTTATGCTGGAGCCTATGGGATACCAATCCTCACAGGCTAACAGATTTATGGCAGTAATGGTCGCTTATCTGGCAAATTTCGGTATTCCCCGTTCAGGAGAAGTATTGCGTGCCGTTACACTCTCCACCTATGAAGAAGTGCCCTTTGAAAAAGGTTTTGGAACCATTATATCTGAAAGGGTTGCAGATCTTCTAATTTTAATGTTGATCATAGGAATCGTTGTAATCCTGCAAACCGATGATCTTCTTATCTATTTAAACGATCAGAATATCAAGCCACTAAATACATTTCTCTTCTTTCTTGGCTCAGTGGCCTTCATCGTTATTGGAATTATGATCGTTAAGCGTTCAAACTGGATGCCATTTAAAAAAATAAGAAAACTGGCCAAAGGCCTTCTGGAAGGCATGAAAAGTATTCTGAAAATGAAGCAAAAATGGGCATTTATATTCCATACCGTTTTCATTTGGTCTATGTATCTAATCATGTTTTTTATCATTAAACTAAGTATTCCGGAAACTGCCAATGCTCCTGTAGGCACCATCATGGCAGCCTTTGTAGTAGGCTCTTTTGCGGTTTCTGCAACGAACGGCGGAATAGGGGTTTACCCACTTGCTGTGGGCGGTGTATTGGCATTTTTTGGAGTCCAGCCACAAGCGGCCGAAGCTTTTGGATGGATCTCCTGGGCTACACAAACATTTGTGGTTCTGCTGTTTGGAGGTTTATCCTTTATTTTACTCCCTCTTTTAAACAGTAAGAAATAATAATTATATTGTAGGCCCGAATCAATACTACACCTATGAAAAAATTATTACTAATGCTATTGGCAATTGCCTTGCCAATAGTGAGCAATTCGCAGATTAAACATGAAAGTCTTTCTTCTCAAAAACTGGGAGAAACCAGGCAAATAAAGATTCAGCTTCCACGTAATTACGAAGAAAACAAGGAAAAACGCTATCCCGTGGTGGTGGTTCTCGATGGAGATTATCTATTCGAGCCAGTAGCAGGAATGGTAGATTATTATTCTTATTGGGAAGATATCCCGGAAATGATCGTTGTCGGCGTAAATCAGGATGGAATAAGAATGGATGACACCGCTTATGCCGATAATAACTTTCTCCCAACTGGAAAAGGCGCTAAATTCTTTGAGTTTATAGGAATGGAACTTCTTGCGCAACTAGATCAAAAGTACAGGACCGCTAATTTCAGGATGATCGTAGGGCACGATTTTACTTCGAATTTTATAAACTATTACCTTCTCAAGCAGTCTCCAATCTTCCAGGGCTATATTAATTTAAGCCCTGACCTGGCTCCTGAGATGGCCAGTAGGATTACAAATGCCCTGAAAACAGCCGAATCAAAAAAATGGTATTACATGGCAACAGCCAGTGATGATATTCCTGCCCTTAAGAAAGATATTTTAAGCTTTGACAATCAGCTTAAAAACATCGAAAATAAGATGGTCACTTATAAGTTTCAGGATTTTGAGAATGAAACGCATTATTCCCTGGTAGGTAAGGCAATTCCTTCAGCCATTTCCAGTATGTTCGAAATCTACAGGCCTATTTCAACGAGAGATTATAATGAAATCCTACTTCAAACTTCGGTTTCCCCATCTGAATATTTAGCTGAAAAGTATAGCTCTATTGAAGAGTTATATGGGATTAAAAGAAAAATAAGTGTTAATGATTTCATGGCGGTCTATAATGCGATAGAAAAAACCAGAAATTGGGAAGAATATAAAGCATTATATAAAATGGCGTTTGATCACTACCCAGGAACTATGCTAGGCACGTTCTTCGAAGCCAGGTATGAAGAAGAAACAGGGAATCCTAAGAAGGCGATGAGAATATACCAAAATGCCTACGGGCAGGAAAAAATTGCCTTTATAAACACTGATTTTATGTTGGAGAAAGCCGATGCGATCAAAAAAGATTTCGGTTATTAGCGTAAAATTGATCAGTTAAATGGCAAAGGTTAAGACTACTTATTATTGTCAGAAATGTGGTGCACAGTATTCCAAATGGCAGGGAAAATGTAATTCCTGTGGCGACTGGAATACCATTGTTGAGGAATTAGTGCAAAAACCAGATCCAAAAGACTGGAAGACCTCAGCAAAAAAAGAAGCAAAAAAAGCATCAAAACCATTGCTGATAGGAGATATTGAGAATACTCCGCAAAACCGGATGAATACCGGGAATAATGAATTAGACAGGGTTCTTGGAGGTGGCCTCGTTCCCGGGTCCTTAACGCTTCTTGGAGGCGAACCCGGTATTGGGAAAAGCACTCTTTTGCTGCAGATATCACTTGGCTTAAATTACAAAGTGCTATATGTTTCGGGAGAAGAAAGTCAGCAGCAAATTAAAATGCGTGCAGAACGCATCAATCCCAATCCTGCCAACTGCTTAATTTTAACAGAAACTAAAACCCAGAGTATCTTCCGTCAGGTAGAAGAAGTAGCGCCTGAAGTGGTGATCATAGACTCCATTCAAACACTTCACAGCGATTATATTGAAAGTTCGCCGGGAAGTATCTCCCAAATTAGAGAATGCACCGCAGAGCTTATTAAATTCGCTAAAGAAAGTAATACGCCGGTGATCCTGATAGGTCATATTACCAAGGAAGGGAGTATTGCCGGACCAAAAGTACTCGAACACATGGTAGATACCGTTCTTCAGTTTGAAGGGGATCGAAACCATGTTTATAGAATTTTGCGAGCACATAAGAACAGGTTTGGCTCTACGCACGAACTTGGAATTTATGAAATGCAAGGCAGCGGATTAAGAGAGGTAACCAATCCCTCCGAAATTCTGATCTCCAAAAACGATGAAGACCTAAGCGGCACAGCGATTGCCTCTACATTAGAAGGAATGCGTCCATTAATGATAGAAATACAGGCGCTTGTGAGTACTGCGGTCTATGGAACACCTCAACGATCTACTACAGGTTATAATGCTAAAAGACTTAATATGCTTTTGGCAGTACTGGAAAAAAGAGCCGGTTTTAGACTTGGGGCAAAAGATGTTTTTTTGAACGTCACAGGGGGAATTAGCGTAGATGACCCCGCAATAGATCTTGCGGTTGTTGCAGCTATACTCTCATCAAATGAAGATATTTCTTTAGAAAAAGACACCTGTTTTGCTGCTGAAGTAGGACTTGCAGGAGAAATAAGACCTGTTACGCGAATTGAACAACGCATAATGGAAGCTGAAAAACTAGGATTTGCTTCCATTATGGTTTCAAAACAAAGTAAAATTCCGAAAGGCGATTTTCAGATCAGGATTATCAAAGTAGCGAAAATTGAAGATGTAGTTAGCCACCTTTTTGAATAGAAATGGCATAATTACTGATTATATTTGACTCTATTTGAGTAAATATGCGATTCAGAAAAATACTATTTTTCCTTATATCTTTTTCTTTCCTATCCTGCTCTCAGCTGGAAAAAGCTGAACAGTTAATTACTGGTCTTTCTGAAAAGGAACAATACAAAAAAGACAATAATATTTCAGATGAAATCTTCAAAATCTGGGAAAACAGGATTCCTAAAGCCCTTAATGACAGTCTTGAAATAGAATTACCATATCTGGAAACCGGGGAGTTAAAACCACGAAATTTTGCAATTTATTCGTATGCAACCTATCTAATTCCAGGAGAAGTTGTAGAGGCCGAAATCATTACCGACACCTCCTCAACACTCATTTTTTCTGAACTTTACAAAAAAACCAATTCTGGTAGTAAAGAATTTGAAAAGATAAAATCTGGTGAAATAGAGACTAAAAATTTAAGGTTCGAGGTTAATGAGAAAGGCTTATATAAAATTGTAATTCAACCTGAAATTGAAGCAAACACGCAATTCCAAATTAAGATTAAAAAATCTCCTACCTACTTATTTCCTGTTTTAAATGGAGCCAATGCAGATATTGGTAGTTATTGGGGCGATATGCGTGATGGTGGCAGAAGAGATCACAAGGGAATAGATATTTTTGCTAAAAAGGGAACACCAGTGATCGCTCCAACGTCTGGCAGGGTTGGATATACAGGTGAAAAAGGTCTTGGAGGGAAACAGGTTTGGCTGCGAGACAGCAAACGCAAACAATCACTATATTATGCACATCTGGATAGTATAATCCCCGATCTTGGCAGGGTAAACCCGGGGGATACACTTGGTTTTGTTGGAAACACCGGGAATGCAAAGACCACTCCCCCTCATTTACATTTCGGAATCTATAGAAGAAATGAAGGCGCCATAGATCCGTTAGGTTTTGTTTATATAACAGAAGAACTAGAAGCTAAAGTAAATGAAGAAATAGAAATATCTTCAAGATTAAAGGTGAATGCTCAAACTGCAAATTTCAGAAATAAACCGGCAGCCAGTAATTCTTCCATTATTAAAAAAGGAAAAATAGGGGAAATCCTAATGGTACAGGGCAAAACTGCGGACTGGTTCCACGTAAGAGACAGCCTGGACCGTTCTATGTTCATCCATGAAAGCCTGGTGCAATCTCTTAATTAAGGAGCCGGATTGGGAATTGAGTTATGAATCTCATTGATCCCTTCAAGGATCTCTTCTGAAAGAACTACCTCTATACTTTCAATATTTTCTTTTAGCTGCTCTATACTCGTGGCTCCAATAATATTGCTGGTTACAAATGGCTGCTGATTCACAAATGCCAGCGCCAGGTGTGTTAGGCTCATATTATATTTATCTGCCAGTTTCTTATACTCCCTGGTTGCTTTTACAGCCTCCTCATTAGAATATCTATTGTATTGAGGAAACAGGCTTAGTCTCGTGTTTTCTTTAACCCCATCCAGATGTTTTCCGCTCAAGGTTCCCATCCCTAAAGGGGAGTAAGGAAAAAGACCTACATTTTCACGATGATAGATCTCTGTTAATCCAATCTCATCCTTTCTATTCAGTAGATTGTATGGGTTTTGCACCGTTACCACTCTTGGGAGATCATTTTTACTTTCTTCCAGAAAACGCATCAGGCCAAATGGTGTTTCATTCGAAAGACCTATATGTCTTATTTTCCCTTTATCGATAAAATATTTCAAACTTTCCAGGATTTCCCTGAAATTATCCTGCCATTGCTCATCAGCCTCATGCTCGTAGCCTCGTTTTCCGAAGAAATTCGCATTACGCTCTGGCCAGTGTAATTGATAAAGATCTATATAATCTGTCTGAAGTCTTTTTAAACTTTTATCTATAGCATCTTCTATCGCAGCCTTATGAAATCCAAGGTCTTTGCGAATATGAGAAACCATATCTCCGGGCCCGGCTACTTTAGAAGCAATCACCACATCTTCACGTCTACCGGTTTTCTTTAACCAGGTTCCAATAACTTTCTCAGTGCTTCCCTGAGTTTCTGGTCTGGCAGGCACCGAATACATCTCAGCGGTATCTATAAAATTCACACCTTTATCAAGCGCATAGTCTATTTGTTCATGACCTTCTGCTTCTGTATTTTGTTGACCCCAGGTCATGGAACCAAGGCAAATCTTACTAACTTCTATATTAGTATTCGGAAGTTTGGTATACTTCATTATATCTTAGTCTATTTCGTTTAAAACCCTGGTTATTTCATCCAGTTTGGGAGTTAGTATCACTTCTATTCTCCTGTTCTTAGCTTTACCTGCTTCAGTATCATTTGATGCAACAGGTGCAAATTCTCCTTTTCCAGCCGCTGTTAAACTCTGCGGATCTATATTTGTGTTCTCTCTTAGAATCTGAACTATTGAAGTGGCTCTTTTTGTTGAAAGATCCCAGTTATCTTGCAACTGACCGCTTCCTCCATAAGGAACATTATCTGTATGACCTTCAATTAAAACGGCTATATCGGGATTTTGAGCCAGGACACTACCTAATTGCTGTACTGCTTTGCGGCCTTCAGAATTTACGGCCCAGCTACCAGAGCTAAAAAGTAATTTATTTTCCATAGAAACATATACCTTCCCATCTCGTTGTTCCACACTTAAACCCTTGCCCTCAAAATTGGTAAGCGCATTAGAAACAGCATTTTTAAGTGCATTCATTTTTGCATCTTTTGCCGCGATCACACTTTCTAATTCGTCGATTCTTTGAGAACGCATTGCAAGATTTTTTTGCAGTTTTTCAAGCCTGTTCTTTTCCTGTATTAGGCTCGCTTCTTTCTCATCCAGTTGGGCCAGCAACTCTCTATTTTGTCTTGAATTTTCAGCAATGGCGGCTGAACTATTTTGCTCTAAAGCATCATAAGATTTTTCCAGACTTTCATAGTTTTTTTGCAGAGCAGTTAATTTTTCCAATAACTGATTGCGTTCTGTAGTAAGACTTTCAAAATCGGTTTTTAAACCAGTGAGTTCTTTCTCCATTTTCTCATTAGAGGCTTTAAAGCCATCTAATTCATCGTTTACAGAACGGTTCTTTCTTTGCAAATCGGCATTTCTATTTTCTAATTCTCCGTATTTCTTCGAAGAAACACAGGAACTCACTAATATCAATAAAGCTAAAAAAGAGGTAAGTCTAATTTTCATAATATGTTATTCTATTTCTACAAGAACGGGACAATGATCACTATGGTATGCCTGAGGCAAAATAACAGCCCGTTTTAAACGTTCTTTTAATGGTTCTGATACCAGATTATAATCTATACGCCAGCCTTTGTTATTATTTCTCGCGTTGGCCCTGTAACTCCACCATGAATAATGATCTGGTTCATCATTAAAATGGCGAAATGAATCTATAAATCCATTTTCCATAAAGCCATCTATCCATCTTCTTTCTTCCGGAAGAAACCCTGAAACATTTTTAAGTCTTACAGGATCGTGAATATCTATCGCTTCATGACAAATATTATAATCTCCGGAAATGATAAGGTTTGGGATTTCCAGTTTTAACTGATCTATATATCGCTGAAAATCATCCATGAATTTGAATTTAAGTTCCAGCCTGTTAATGTTGGTTCCCGAGGGTAAGTAAAGACTCATTACGGAAAAATCTTCAAAATCTGCACGAATACTTCGGCCTTCAAAATCCATATATTCAATACCAGTACCGTAGGTAACATTTTTCGGTTCAGTTTTACTTAGAATAGCAACACCACTATAGCCCTTCTTAGTAGCCGGATACCAGTAATGGTAGGGGTATCCCGCTTTTTCAAATTCAGAAAGATCCAACTGTTCCGGGTGCGCTTTGATTTCCTGTATACAAACTATATCTGGATTTGACTGCTGAAGCCAGTCTAATAAACCTTTGCGTATAGCGGCACGAATACCGTTTACGTTATAGGAAATAATGGTCATGTAAATTGAGTTTTTTCAAAAATAAGGCTATCTGCAGGAATTACAAATGAGGATTGGTTGCGATCTTCAAAAAAGTATCGGCTTTTTGCCGTCATAGTTACCTCGTGACTATACGCGCAATCACAGAAATACTATTTCACTATAAATCGTGCTACTTTCCCGACTTTTCTTGTTCCGAATCTTACCAGGTAAACTCCTCTCGCAGCATAGGACATGTCGAGTTCATAAACATATGCATCTCCGTCATTACGAACTTCATTTTCGATCATTTTCTGGCCTAGAACATTATGAACGGTGATCCTCAAAGGTTCATGGAAGCTTGTTTCCATTATAGCCCTGAATTGATTGTCCTGATTAGGTAAAGTTACTACCACCAATTCTGCTTCATTCAGAATAAAATCTTCGATATCCAGAGTGCTATCGGTAACATTTACCGAATAATCATGGGTAGTTCCATAAGCCATCACGGAACAGGGATCGTTAAGATCTCCTGCAAAATCTGTATCTCCCGCTCTTATTCTTAGTAAATGCTGTCCAAGATCGGCATCACGCGGAATAGAAAAATCGTAGGAAAACTGCCTGTTCGCCTGTGGAATAACTTCTGAAGTGATCAAACGCTCATCATCTTCAAAAACTGCATTATCATTAAAATCTATCCACATAGAAAATTTCTCACGTTCACCCTCAGCAAATCCAGTTTGAACGGTTACGGTAAAATCTCCCTGCGACCTATCCAAATCTGTAGTTCCCCCTATAAAATCTATATACCCATTTGTACAGGGAATCCTTTCGTTTCTGTATTCTCCAAGTTCAAAATAAAAAATACCATCGCCCTGGGAACAATCTGATCCTTCCGGAATACAATCCAGATTCGCGACAGAAATTGTTTCCGCATCATTAGAAGGATCAAAATCATCTTCCAGTCTTGTTCTGGCTTCGATCATATATCTTCCAAAACCGGAAAGATTGGCCGTTCTATTAAAAGTATAGACCGCATCTTCCCCTACCGAAAGTACCTGACTATAGGTTTCAAGAACAGGTGCATTATTCCCAATTTGATAGCTTACGGGGAAATTTTGTTGTGGCTCTCCACCTAAATTTGAAATGGTGACCGTCACTTCTTCGGTACTCGTTAAATTTTCATCGGTAAAAGGAGAGTCTATAGAAGTTACCCCCACATCATTAGGAGGCAGGTTCTTAATCTCCACTTCTATTGCATCATTATTGGTGTTAGAATCATTTTCAAGGTTTGTGGCGATGGTGACCGTATATATTTCACCAATTTCAGAAAAATCACCTGTAACTTCAAAGGTGAATTCAGCAGAACTCTCTGCCGGAATGGTTTCTTCATAGGTTTCAGTTACTACAGTACCGCCATTGATACTGTAACTTACCTCAAAATTAGACTGGGCATTGGTACCGTAATTTCTAATTCTAATGGTCACTGCTTCTGAATTGGTTAAAGTTGCATTTTGGGGACTCAGCAATGCCACAGCCCCCAGATCATTAGGTTCATTGGCGGCAATTCTAAACACACCCACTTTATTCACTCTGTCTACACCTTCAAAATATTCAGCATTATGCCAGAATGTTAGATCATCTACAGGATCTATACTCAGGTGTGCATAATCACCGTATCTACCTTCCGGTCTTGGTTGCGGGCTATTACCCTCCACAATAGACTCTTCCTGTATAGTCATCACTCCCAACTGGTCATTCACAAATCGACCGGTATATCTAATGGATGGAAAAACAGGATTCGCAGGATTATCATTTAAAACCGTGTATCCCATGGCGATATTTCCTCGTAGGTCTATCCCGATACTTCCACTAAAACGATCGCTATTATCTGGTGCATATGTGCCCTCCTGATATACGCTCCATGGCGCATCATCATTAGGTTGTCTTAACTCATACCACCTTATACCTGCGTGTTTTGCTGCAGATGGTTCTACATCTACCACAAAATTCATAACCACCGAGTTGTGCGTACCAAACCTTCTATATTGTGTCATATACATCATGGCTCCCTGTAGCGCATCAATATCGGGCGTATCGCCTGGTTGGGCAAGATTTTGAAAACCACCCCCGTCAAAGGTTGCCGTAAAGGGTGAGACTCCATTTGTAAGTTCCTGACTTTCTTCTATTGTAGAAGACGCGATATTGTTCCAGTTTACATTGATTAGCCACAATTTCAAATGATCCTGATTAACTCCAGCCCAATCATCATCCTGTAAATATATTATAGGAGCATTTCCGGGAGGTGGAAGATCTGTGCCCATTACACTAAATCCTGCCGGACTGTAAAATCCGTTGTTTTGTATACCAGGAAGCGGAAAACCGAGAATTCGAACATTATCCAGTCCCTGGAGCATCCTGTCCCTTTCCAGAACATATACGATCTCTCTTCCCTGAGGGGCTAATGCATTCTTGTTAGTGGTTATATAATAACCATCATTCCATAAAGATATTTTTGGGTAATCTGGTAGAGACTCCATATTAAACCTATAAGTATACCAGCCACTATTTATAGGATCTGGACCCTGGGAAACAGCAAATAATAGTGCCGCAGGCGAAGAGCTTCCGTTGCCGGCTTCAGCACTAAACTGCATAAGAATGAACCTATCTGCCGATTCATCATAAAAGACAATAGGATCACCATCATTTTCGTTACTAAAAGCTCCTCCAATACTTTCTAATGCAGAAGGTGGGACCAGTTGATTTCCTTCTTTATCCCATATAGCAAATGCACTATTCCATGCGTTTACATAATGATTTTTCCCAACCGCACCTGTAGGATCTGACGGGGTTGATCTTGAAACTGCCCCATCAAAAGAAAAGATCGGTGCTTTTACCGGGATATCTCCCATCTTACTCTGTAACGCAGGATCTATAGTTTTTGGCAACCCCTTCCCCGGAACCACTTTATTAATACCCCGATTTCTTGGATTATATAGTTTTGCTTTCTCCTGAGGCCGAATTAATCGTGCTTTAGACAAAGGCCCCGCTTTCACAACGCTGGCCGAATCTATAAAAGCCGGCCCGGCAATCTCATTTATTTGGGCTGAAGAATTTAGATGAAAAATAAAGCTAAGAGAAAATAATAGGAGTAGTTTTTTCATCACTCAAATGGTTCTTATTGAAATAATTGTTTAAAAATAGACATTATCGATTTAATTGAAATAAAAAAGGCAATTAATAAATCAATTGCCTTCTTAAATAATTAAAAATTATTTGAAAATTTATTCTGAAAAACCTTTCATCCAGGTTTTGAAATCTGTTTCTTTTCTAATCAAATTGTCAAGCTCTTCTATAGCCACTCGTTTTTGCTCCATAGAATCACGAAATCTAACTGTTACAGCATTATCTTCCAGCGAATCATGATCTACGGTGATACACAGCGGAGTACCTGTGGCATCCTGACGGCGATATCTTCTTCCTATAGCATCCTTTTCATCATATTGAACGCTAAAGTCCCACTTAAGCTCATCAACGATCTTTTGCGCGAGCTCTGGCAATCCATCTTTTTTAACTAACGGTAAAATTGCTGCCTTCGTTGGTGCGAGAACAGCAGGTAATTTTAATACCGTTCTTGTATTACCATCTCCAAGATCTTCTTCTTTTAATGAGGAAGAAAGTACCGATAAGAACATTCTATCCAGCCCTATAGAGGTTTCAATAACATAAGGCACATAATTCTCCTTTAATTCAGGATCATAAAACCTTAATTTTTTACCGGAATGTTCTTCATGGGCTTTCAGGTCAAAATCGGTTCTTGAGTGTATTCCTTCCAGTTCTTTAAATCCAAATGGGAAATTAAATTCAATATCAGATGCGGCGTTTGCGTAATGTGCTAATTTCTCATGATCATGAAAACGATAGTTTTCTTCTCCAAGCCCTAAAGATTTATGCCAGTTTTGCCTGATTTCTTTCCATTTTTCATACCATTCCAGTTCTTCCCCGGGACGTACAAAAAACTGCATTTCCATCTGTTCAAACTCCCGCATTCTAAAGATGAATTGTCTTGCTACAATTTCATTACGAAAAGCTTTTCCTATTTGCGCAATTCCAAAAGGAATTTTCATTCTTCCGGTTTTTTGCACATTAGAGAAGTTTACAAAGATTCCCTGGGCAGTTTCCGGGCGAAGGTATAATTGCGTAGCAGAATCGGCTGAAGCACCAAGTTTAGTCCCGAACATCAGGTTAAATTGTCTTACCTCTGTCCAGTTTTTTGAGCCTGTATCTGGATCTGCAATTTCAAGTTCTTCAATTAGCGCTTTAACATCGGCCAGATCTTCATTGGTAAGCGAGCGAGCTAATCGCTCAAGAATTTCCTTTCTGTCATCAAGGTATCTCTTAACTCTGGGATTAGTTTCCCGGTACATCGCTTCATCAAAATCTTCCCCAAAGCGTTTCCTGGCTTTTTTAATTTCCTTTTCTGCTTTCTGAAGAAGTTTTTCAGCATGATCCTCTACCAGAACATCTGCTCTGTACCTCTTCTTAGAATCCTTATTGTCAATAAGCGGATCATTAAAAGCATCTACGTGACCTGAAGCTTTCCAGGTGGTTGGATGCATTAAAATAGAAGCATCTATCCCAACGATATTCTGGTTAAGCTGCGTCATGCTGCGCCACCAGTAATCTTTGATATTTTTCTTTAATTCAGCACCGTTCTGTCCATAATCATAAACTGCACTTAAGCCGTCATAGATTTCACTGGATGCGAAAATATATCCATACTCTTTAGCATGGGATATTACGTTCTTAAAAAGATCTTCTTGTTTTGCCATGGCGCAAAAATAAAAAAACCGCCCTGAATAATATCCAGGACGGTCTTTAAATTATTAATTAAGATTAATTGAGACTAAAACTTCCTGTACCAAGAAGTATAGCATCATTATAAACATATACTTTATAATTACCTTCCAGTAATCTATCCTCGTTCGTATTTGCCAGGATACATACATCAAGCTCTTCATTTTCATAGAAAACCTTAGATGCTGCACTATAGACCATAGTTCCTCCTTCATGCTGCACCACCAGTTCATCACCCACCAGTTCATTTTCAGGATTATATACCTGCACGTACATATGCTTCTCACCGGCTTCAGCGAGATCGTTAGTAGTAATAGTAAAACAGGTTCTAATTTGATCTACACGTCGATTATTATCGTTTTCAACCAGTTTACCGCTATTTCTTACAATTACTCCTTCTCCAGAAAGACTGGTTACCTTTAACCTTGAGGCCTTATCAACCTTTGTAGAAAGACTTTGATTGGTTGTCTTTAATGAGTCTGAAAATTTAGTGCGTTGTTCTAAAGCTACACTAGTGCTATCCAAGGAAGTTGAAAGCATTTGATTTTGGGCACTCAAACTATCTACCACACGAAAAAGACGATCTTTCTCCGTTTTTAGATTTCCAATCTCTCTACGATATCTTGAAATCAGGACTAGATTAGCTTCGTTATCCTTAACTGAATCTAATAATTTCGAAATCCTATCTCTTGCATTCACAAGATCCTGATCCATAACCTCATTTTCATCAATAGCTTCATCATACTTTACGATAAGCTCATTGAGTTCATCTTCGATTACAGCTTTTTCCTTTTGAAGAATCTCTTTATTCTCTTTTTCTTCATTATAAAATTTTATGGTATAAATGCTAAGCGCAACCAGGGCTACAGCCAGAATACCGGTTAGAATCTTTAATGCGGTATTGTTCTTTTTTTCTGTCATCATAAGTTTAATTTAGTTCGTAAATTTAGATGTTTAATCAAGTATGGTACAAGCCCTTAACAAATGTTTCACGATTTAATAAATCTTCTTTATCCAAGCGTGTGTCACATTTGTGAGGCAGAATTACTCAAAAATGAAGAGCTTATCTGTACTTCCTGTATCCATGATCTACCGATTACCAGTTACCACCTTGATAACGAGAACCCTGTTAAAAAAGTATTTTACGGCAGGGTAAAGATAGAAAAAGCTACGGCATTACTGCACTTCCGAAAAAAAGCCGGAGTTCAGCAATTAATTCACGACCTTAAATACAGGGGACATCGCGAAATTGGAACCTATCTGGGTAAATGGCTGGGAGCAGAACTTGCAGATTCTAATTGGATGAACCTCATCGATGTTGTTATTCCCGTACCCTTACATAAGACAAGGTTGAGACAGAGAGGCTATAACCAGGTGGAGGATTTCGGAAAAGAACTAGCTAAATCTTTAAATACTGACTATCTCGACACCGTACTCTTAAAAATAAGTGCGACCCAAACTCAAACCCTAAAAACCAGATTGTCACGCTGGGGCAAACTTGAAGAAACTTTAAAAATTCAGAATTCTGAAAATTTAGCGGGCAAACATATTCTTTTGGTAGATGATCTGGTAACCACTGGAGCTACCCTGGAGGCCTGTGCCCATAAGCTATACGAGATCCCGGGTATGAAAATAAGCATCGCCACCATGGCAATTACAGATTAAGCTTTGCGTTGTAATTTAAAATAATTGTTTCTTTGCTAAAAGATTTCAGTTTCAGTTTATGAAAAAAAAGGTACCCGGTTTTATACTCGTTTTGATCTTGCTCTTTACTTTGGTGCAATGTGCCAAAAAAGGAATGCCCGAGGGGGGACCTATAGATGAAGAACCTCCAAAGTTTATCCGTGCAAATCCTGAGAATTATAGCACTCAATTTGACAAAAAAGAGATTAGAATTTATTTTGATGAATATATAAAACTGGATAAACCTCAACAGCAGATCATTGTTTCTCCTCCAATGAATCCAAAGCCCAATATCATGCCTTTGGGAACAGCCAGAAAAGATATAAAAATTGAGATTTTTGATACTTTAGAGGAAAACACGACTTACGCCATTAACTTTGGAAAAAGTATCGTAGATAATAACGAATCTAACCCTTATAATTATTTCAAATATGTATTTTCCACAGGAGATTATATAGATTCACTCAGCGTCTCCGGAACGGTAAAGGATGCCAGACTGAAAGCTCCTTCGCAACCAATTTCGGTTATGCTTTATGAAGTAGATTCTACCTATACAGATTCTATTGTCTACAAGGAAACTCCAAGATATGTCACCTATTCTCAAGACAGCACATTTACTTTTTCCCTGGAAAACTTAAAGGCCGGAACTTATAGAATGGTGGGTATTATGGATTCTAATGACAACTATCTTTACAACCCGAAATCTGAAAAAATCGGATTTATTGCAGATCAAGTAACTATCCCAACAGACAGTACTTATAATATTACCGTTTTTAAGGAAAAATTAGATTTTAACCCAAAACGTCCTGCTCATTCTAAAGGAAATCAAATCCTGTTTGGGTATGAAGGTGTCACAGATCTGGATAGTCTTAATATAAAAGTACTCTCAACAACACCACAGGGGTATGATTACCGTGTTATCAAAGACCCTGAAAAAGACAGCCTTTATTACTGGTATAACATAAAACCTGAACTTGATAGCCTTGTCTTTGAAGTAAGCACCCCGAAAACCAGAGATACCCTGCTACTATCCAGATTAGGCAGTTTAGACAGGGATTCCCTCGCTGTTTCTACAGAATCTGGCGGAATAAATAAAGATTTTAAATTCAAGGCCAACACACCAATTGTAGAGCATAGAGATGAATTTATAAAAGTGATTGATCAGGACTCCTCGGAGGTTTCTTTTACAACCGAATTCTTTCCGATTAAGAATGAAGTAGTTTTAAAATTTGAGAAAATTCCTGAAAATATTTATCAGGTTTCTGCATTCCCCGGGGCGATCACCGATCTTTTTCAGGATACCAACGATACTATAGTACAGAGGGTAAGGACCAAAGCTTTATCAGAATATGGTAGAATTATTGTGAATCTTCAAAATATCCAGTCATTTCCAATTATAGTACAACTCACCACTACCAAAGGAGAAGTGATGGCAGAGCAATATTCAGAAAATTCAAGTAAATTCACTTTTGACTTCTTAAATCCTGGAGATTTCTTAATTCGAGTGATCTATGACACCAACTCCAACATGAAGTGGGATACCGGAAATTATCTGAAGAAGCGACAGCCTGAAAGAATACTCTATTATCCCGACACCATAGATGTGAGAAGCAACTGGGATAAAGTAGAAACTTTTAGTTTAAAGTAAAATGATCCCGATCCTGAAGGAATTTCAAGCCGGTTCTAACTTTAGTTAAACTTTCTTTATCGATACTGAATTCAGTAGTAAAAGCATCTGATCGGTCTAATTCTGTGAGTTCCTTTCCAAGCGGATCATAAGCTGCGGAATGTCCATTATACACATAACCATCGCCATCTTTACCAGTACGGTTAAGACCAATACAATAACTCATATTTTCGATGGCGCGGGCTTTCAACAGGGCGTCCCAGGCGTTGACGCGTTTTTCCGGCCAGTTGGCCACATAGATCAAAAGATCATAATCCACCGTATTTCTCGCCCAAACCGGGAAACGTAGATCATAACAAATTAGCGGGCAAATCTTCCAGCCTTTATAATTTACGATTAGCCTCTCGGTTCCGGCGGTATAAGTTTGATCTTCCTTTGCCAGGGTAAACGTATGTTTTTTATCATATAATTTATAAGAGCCGTCAGGGAAAACGAAGAATAATCTGTTATAATAATTGCCATTTTCGGTAATGATCACACTTCCAGTTACAGCAGAAGATTTGGCTTTTGCGATTTTTCGCATCCAACTTAGGGTTTCAGATTCCGTTTCTTCAGCAAGTTCTTGCGCATTCATACTGAACCCAGTGGTAAACATTTCAGGAAGGATAATCAATTCAACTTCATCGGAAATCTTTTCAATTTCCTTTGAAAAAAGCTTTCTATTCGCCTCTGCATCTTCCCAGTGAAGATTGGCCTGTATAATTGCAATATTCAATTTTTCACTCATATTCAAAAATATTAAAAATTGTAACGGCAATGCCAAATACATGTTAAATGATTGGACAGAACCTAACGAATAAATAGTTTTAATCTGCAAAAATGAAATAGATTATGAGCGTTAGTACTTTTCTTCAGAAAGATTCATATATGTCTAATACAAGTCGCGGACTTATTTCTGGGTTTGTAGGGGGATTGGCCGGAACTGCTGTAAAATCTCTAATTGAACAATTTTTACCGGTTAGGAAGATCGAGCAAAGTTCAGCTCAAATAAAGATCGTAGATGATCTTTCAACAAAGATAACAGGGTCACCTGTAAGTATTGAAAATGAGGCGTTGGCTGAGCAATTAGTGAATATCCCGGTTGGTGGTTCCCTTGGAGCTGCTTATGGATATGGAAAAAAAGACCGTTACGGCCTCAGGCCTATGGATGGTATTGCATTTGGCGCGACCACCTGGGCCTCTACTCATGAAACCTCTTTGCCAATTATGGGATTGGAACCCAAGCCTACAGATGTACCCATAAGAATGCAAATGAATGAACTTTTTGCCCACGTCGCCTTTGGTGTGGTTACAGAAGTGGTGAGGCATTATGTAGATAAACAGATAAGAGAAAATAATTAATTCTCCAGTTGCTTTAGCATTCTCCGTATTCTGTCTTCCAGTTTTTCTGAAGACAGTTTTTCCCGCAGCCTGTCAGTAATAATCGGAAATGAGAAAGGCGTTGGTTTTTCACATTTTCGCCATTCGACGTTTTGATTCTGGATTCGCTCAAGCGCCAACCTTAACCTGCCTTCTTCTAACTGATGCTCAAAAGTTTCTCTAAAGGCTTGCTGATACAGTAAATTATCTTCTTCATAATCTCTAAAAACACTAAAAAGTAACTGAGAACTGGATTGAAGATGTTTACTCTTTACTAGTTTATTTGGGTAACCCGTAAATACGAGGCCGGCAATTACAGCAATATCCCTGAATTTTCTTCGGGCCATTTCTGTTGCGTTCAGGCTTTTATAAAGATCGTCCATTAAAAAATCTGCACTAAAAAGATCATTATCTATTACCTGTTGCATATCTATTTCCTGATTTGAAAGCAATTCAAAACCATAATCGTTAAAAGCTATCGAAAAACTAATGGGCGATAAAAGACTGATTCTGTAAGCCAGTAAACTTCCCAGCGCTTCATGCACAAACCTGCCTTCAAAAGGATAAAATACCGCATGATAACCTTCCCTGGTTTTAAAAGTTTCAATTAAAAATTCATCGCTTTTCGGGATGATAGATTCTTTCTTTTGTCTCTCAAAAATACCTGAAAGCGCGTTTAACTCTTTACTTGTTTTCTGACCTTTCTCCAGGGTTGCTGCAGCATATAGTTCCTCACGTAACAACTCGCTCATTTGTGCCGAAAATGTCATTCTACCCCCCATCCAGCTGGGAACCTTTGCGGTCTTTTTTGATGATTTACGTACCAGGACCTGCATATTTTTAATTCTCACCAGCTCTAAGTTTCGGCCTGCGAATGTGAAAACATCCCCTGGTTTCAGCTTTGAAATAAACCATTCTTCCATGGTGCCTATATAACCACCCTTCATGTATTTTACACTTAACATAGCATCGCTTACAATAGTTCCAATTTGAAGTCGGTGGCGCATGGCCACACCACGATTATTTATCTTAAATCTGCCGTCCTCTTCGATTTCCACTTTTTTATACTCGTCGTAAGCTTGTAAACTTTGACTTCCTTTAGTGATAAAATTTAGGATCCAGACCCATTGCTCTTCGCTAATTCCCTGAAAACAAAACGTAGAAGCAATTTCCGGAAAGATCTCTTTAGGATAAAAACCATCGGATACGGCCAGAGAGTTTAAATACTGAACCAGTACATCGAAACTCATTAAGTAAGGAACTCTGTCTTCAACTGCTTTTTTCTTTACCGCTTTCTGAAGTGCAGAGGCTTCAATAAGTTCAATAGCATGGGTAGGTAGAAAATAAATAACACTCACTTTACCCGGTTGGTGCCCACTCCGGCCTGCACGCTGTAAAAACCTGGCAACTCCTTTAGGTCCGCCAATTTGAATGATGGTTTCTACCGGGGCAAAATCTACCCCAAGATCAAGGCTGGAGGTACAAACTACTGCTTTTAAACTTTCATTTCTTATGGCCTGCTCTACCCAAAGTCTTGTTTCCTTATTAATACTACCGTGGTGCATGGCTACCTCGCCTGCAAATTCAGGATATTTATGCATTAATTTCTGAAACCAGAGTTCGCACTGCGATCTTGTATTGGTAAATAGAAGGGTTGTTCTTGAATTATTTATAATGGGCACTACCTCATCCAGCAGATGTAACCCCATATGTCCCCGCCACGGAAATTTTTCCATCGTTTCCGGGATAATAGATCGCACTTCAATTTTCTTATTGAGATTGGCTTTTATCATCACTGAATTTTCCAAAGCCTCAGAAGTTGGCCCCAAAAGGACTTCTCGTGCCTGCTCTAAATTCCCAATAGTAGCTGAAATTCCCCAGATTCGAAGATCTTTAGAAACGGTTTTTAATCGGGATAAAGCTAATTCCACCTGAACTCCGCGTTTAGTTCCAAGCAATTCATGCCATTCATCGATCACGATAGCCTGAAGATTTTTGAAAGTCTTATCGTAATCTTTTGAAGATAACAGCAGATGAAGACTTTCAGGTGTGGTAATTAGCAGATCGGGCATCGCTTTTTTCTGAGCGGCCCGCTCTTTTTGAGAAGTATCTCCGGTCCTGATTCCTACTGTAAATTGAGTTCCCATCTCCTCGGCGAACCTGCTTGCTGCCTGTTCAATTTCTACGGAAAGTGCTCTTAGCGGAGTGATCCAGATGGCTTTTAAACCTTTTTTATGTTTGGTTTGATAATCCGGATTTTTTTTGATGTAGTCCAGTACAATCGGCACCCAGAGTCCGAACGTTTTCCCACTACCCGTAGGCGCATTTAGCAGCCCATTTTTCTTTTGTAAATATGCTTTCCAGGTATCCTTCTGAAACTTGAAAGGTTTCCATCCCTGTTGAGAAAACCAGTTTTCTGCCAGATCTATTAATTCTGCCCTTTTCATATTACGGGATAAGTGCTTTTAGATCTTCCAGAGTATTTGCATCTTCCATCTTTTTATCTTTTCTCCAGCGAAGAATCCTGGGAAAACGAGTCGCCACTCCACTCTTATGTCTTTTGGATTCTGCAATTCCTTCAAAGGCAATTTCAAAAACATGATGCGGCTTTACACTTCTAACCGGTCCAAAACGTTCAAGTGTATTTTTTTTGATCCACGCATCCAGGCTTCTAAATTCTTTATCAGTTAGACCGGAATAAGCCTTTGCAAAGGTTACCAGCTCCTTTTTTTCTTCATCCCAGAGGCCAAATGTGTAATCAGTAAACAAGTTACTTCTTCTTCCGTGACCGCGCATAGCATAGGTAAGTACCCCATCAATGGTGAGAGGATCTACTTTCCATTTCCACCAGTCACCTTTCTTTCTACCTACCAGATATGGAGAATCCAATCTTTTCAGCATCAAACCTTCAGATTTTACTTCTCTGGAATTCTCACGTTCCAGTGCCGCTTCTTCCCAATTCTTAAACTGAATAGTTTCAGATAAATGTAAAGACAAACTTTCTGTCTTTACTTTATGATAGAGATTTTCCAGAATCTTTCTACGTTCACCAAAAGCCATATCTCTTATATCATTGCCTTCCCACTCCAGAATATCATAAGCTTTTAAAATCACAGGAGTTTTCTCCAGTAACTTTTTACTGATGTTCTTCCTGCCAATCCGGGTTTGTAAATCTTTGAAAGTTCCTATTTCTCCTTTCGGAAACGGTAAAATCTCACCGTCCAGCACCGTTCCATTAGGAATTTCCTGAACAAAGGCCTCAAACTCAGGATATTTATCTGTAACCAGCTCCTCTCCCCGGCTCCAGACAAACAATTCATCATTCCTTATGATCACCTGGGAACGAATACCATCCCATTTGTGCTCGGCACTCCACTGCGACACCTCCCCTAATTCTTCTGGTTCGCCCTCAATCGCATACGCCAGGTAGAAAGGATAAGGTTTAGAAAGAAAATCTTCCTCGTTTTCTTCCAGAATTAGCTTGTTGAATGTGATCTTCGAAGGCTCCCAGTTTCCCATTAATTTATAGGCCAGGATGTCTTCGTCAATATCGGTTGCTTTTGATAAGGCTCGTGTCATTAATTTCTGACTCACACCTATTCTAAAACTACCGGTAATGAGTTTGGTAAAAACGAAGCGTTCGTAATAATTCAGGTTTAACCAGTTTTCAAAAAGATATGCTTTCTTTTCCTCTTCGGACTTCTTCTTAAGCTCTATGATCTCCTGCAGAAATTGATTCAGACTTTTTTCTGTGGAATCTTCTGCCGGCGGAATAACCAGTGCAATAGTTTCAGCTAAATCACCTACGATATGATAGGATTCTTCAAACAGCCAGAGTGGAATTTTTGACAATTCTGAAGCCCATTCTCGCATTAACGTAGTATTCACAGGTCTTGGCGGACGACGATGACTCAAAATCGCAATAGTCCAGACTTTATCTTTTTCAGGCGTATTTTTAAAATACTCTGTTAGAGCCGCCACTTTTAAAGTGGTTTTATTCGTACTATCCAGGGTTTTTATAAGATCTGCAAATGCTTTCATTCTGAATCTTTTTCACTATCATTTTCCAACTGACCTGTTTCTCCTTCATACTGCGTTTCTTCAGTTCTAGCATCATATCCCTTTTCTCTCAGAAACCGGGAAAATATATCAGTATATCCATGGGTACAAATCACTTTTTCGCAACCAGTTTCCTTTATGGATGTGAGCAATCCCTGCCAGTCACAATGATCACTCAATACAAAACCTTTATCGATCGCTCTTCTTCTTCGTGCACCCCTAAAAGTCATCCATCCACTTGCAGAAGCCGTTACATACGGTACCATCTTTTTGATCCAGGTGGTTCCATGAGCACTCCCGGGTGCCAGTACGATATTTCCCTTAATTTCTTCCTTTTTAGTCTCTCTGGTAATTTTTGTAGTTTCCGGAAAATCTATTTGTGCCCTTAACACCTCGGTCATATTCTCAATAGCCCCATGGGTATATATCTTTCCAATAGAAGAATCGAGATGCTTTAATAAACGCTGAGCTTTACCCAACGAATATCCAAAAAGGACAGAAGTCCTGCCGTCATCCTGATTTTGTTGCCACCAATTGTTGATATCATTAAAAACCTCTTTCTGAGGCGTCCATTTGAATGCAGGCAGACCAAAAGTACATTCCGTAATAAATGTATCACATTGCACAGGTTCATAGGGTACGGCAACCCCATCGTTTTCAGTTTTATAATCTCCTGTAAACACCCAGACTTCTCCTTTGTATTCTACTCTAATTTGTGAGGAACCTATAATATGTCCGGCTGGATGAAGTGAAAATTTCACTCCGTTGATCGTAAAATTTTCGTTCCATTCAACTCCGGAAACCACAATATCTCCCAGCCGATGTTTGATAATTGGAACATTACTATGATGCGTGATATACTTTTTATGCCCCCAGCGTGAATGATCTGCATGGCCATGCGAAATGATCGCTTTATCTACCGGTTTCCACGGATCCAGATATACATCTGCCGCCTCGCAGTATATTCCCTTATCGTTAAATGCCAGAAGAGGTGTTTTCATTTTTTCTTAGAAAAGACTGAATTTAATTAAAGAAAAACTCAGCTTAAAGGGATTAAGAAAAGATTAGCGATTGACTAGCTTTATTTTAGACCCCGCCCGGCATTAAAAACTTACTGGTTTAACTATATTTGTATTATAAAATTGAAACTATAATGTCTTTTTCAGATTTATTTGGCTCGGGAGAGCACCTGCGTAATCTTAGTCATTTCGCTTCTATTGTAAATCTTGCTGCTGTAGATGGCGAGATCAATAACGATGAAGAATTACTTCTTAAACGCTTCGCAAGGAAACTTGATATTAGTGAAGATGAATATGCTAAGGTTATTGAAAACCCAAAATCATTTCCACTTTCCGCATACAACAGTATTGAAAGGAGATTGGAACGTCTTCATGACCTATTCAGGATTATCTTCGCCGACCATGAAATTGATAATGAGGAAATTGAGCTTGTTAGAAAATATGCCATAGGTCTTGGGTTCTCAAGCCAGGCTTCAGAAGGCATCATTAAACGTTCTATCCAGATCTTTAGCGGACAGCTAAACTTTGAAGATTATCGTTATTTGCTTGAAAAGGAGAATTCCTGAGACTCAGGATTTGATTTAGCATTTGCCATAAATTCTTCAGCTTTTTCTACCATTTTTATGCTTCCGCAGAAGAATGGTACCCGCTGGTGCAATTCAGTAGGCTCGATATCCATGATTCGTGTAAATCCATCACTGGCCTTTCCGCCTGCTTGTTCCGTGATAAATGCAAAAGGATTACACTCGTAAAGTAATCGAAGTTTCCCTTCACTGGCTTTTGAACTTTTAGGGTACATAAAAATTCCGCCTTTGATCATATTTCTATGGATATCTGAAACCATAGAACCTATATATCTTGAAGTATACGGTCTGTTTCCTTCTTCCTGTTGACAGTATTTAATATAATCTTTAACTCCCTGTGGAAAATGAATATAATTTCCTTCATTAATAGAATATATCTGCCCTTCTTCCGGAAATCTCATATCAGGATGCGACAGATACCAGGAGCCTAAGGCAGGATTCAGCGTAAAACCGTTTACCCCGTGTCCTGTTGTGTAAACCAGCATGGTAGAAGTCCCGTAAATAATATACCCAGCAGCCACCTGCTTATTTCCCGGTTGAAGAAAATCCTCTTTTTGAACTGGTGTTCCAACTGGCGTTACTCGCTGATAAATAGAAAAAATAGTTCCTACAGAAACGTTTACATCGATATTAGAGCTCCCGTCAAGCGGGTCTATTAGTACCACATATTTATTCTGATTATCTCCCTTATGACCTTTAATTTGTATAAAATCGTCATTCTCTTCAGAAGCGATTCCACAAACAATTTCCCGGTTGGTTAAAGTTTGAATAAACTTATTATTAGCGTAAACATCCAGCTTTTGCTGATCTTCTCCCTGAATATTAGTTTCTCCGTAAGCACCAATAATATCTACCAGTCCGGCTTTATTAACTTCATGGTTCACTACTTTTGCAGCAAGTCTTAAAGAATTTATCAATCTCGAAAGTTCTCCCGAAGAGCCCGGGAAATCTGATTGATTTTCAATAATAAATTCTCCGAGAGTCTGATTTTGCTTAGGCATGGATATTTTTATTTTTCGCTGGCTAAAGTATTAAATTTAAACCTTACTACAACGTTTTCGCTCATAAAGTAAATCATTGTTTAGATTTGTGAGGTCAACACAAACGATATGAACTGGATTTTACTCATTATCGCGGGACTATTTGAAGTTGCTTTCGCAGCATGTCTTGGAAAAGCTAAAAATGCTTCTGGAAATGAAGCCACGCTCTGGTATATAGCATTTGTTATATGTCTGGTTATCAGCATGTCTTTACTGGTGAAAGTCACAAAAGAATTACCTATTGGCACCGCTTATGCAGTCTGGACAGGGATTGGAGCAGTAGGAACCGTACTCCTTGGAATTCTGGCATTTAAAGAACCTGCAGGTTTCTGGAGGTTATTCTTTATTAGCACCTTGATCCTGTCTATAGTCGGGTTAAAATTTGTCTCAAACTAATTTATCAATAGAAACTATTTTTCATGGATATCAAGATTAGAAAAGCTGAAAAACAGGATATGCAAAGCGTCCTGGAACTTATCAATGAACTAGCCGTATTTGAAAAAGAGCCCGAGGCAGTGATCATAGATGAAAATGATCTTATAAGAGATGGGTTTGGAGAAAACCCTGCTTTCCATTGTTTTGTTGCTGAAGCTGATGGAAAGATTGAAGGAATGGCGCTTATCTATTTCAGGTACTCTACATGGAAAGGTAAAACGGTGCATCTGGAAGATCTCATTGTAAGAGAAAAATTAAGAGGAAAGGGATTGGGATCTGCTCTTTATACTGAAGTCATAAAATTTGCTGCAGAACAGAAGGTAAAACGTACCGAATGGGTAGTTTTAAACTGGAATACAGATGCTGCAGACTTTTACCGAAGAAGTGGCGCCAATGTCATGGAAGATTGGGATACGGTACAAATGGATGAAAAATCTATGCATCAATATCTTCAGAATAAAGGCATCCTTTAAGACGGCTTTAATAGGCTTATAAATTTCATTCTGTATTTTTGTTAAATATCATAAATGAAGAGTGGACCTTGATGTATTTCAGAATTATATAAATTGATTCAATGCTCATTTAATTGACCTCTAAAAAACACAAAATGGAATATACAATACGCGAAGCCAGAAGGGAAGACATGAGCCATGTTCTGGAACTTATCAAAGAATTGGCAGCTCACGAAAATCATCTTGATGATGTAGAAGTTACTATTGAAGATCTGGAAGAAGAAGGTTTTGACAACGGCAATTTTAAATGCTTTGTAGCTGATGTTTCCGGGAAAATCGAGGGTATGGCTTTGGTATATTTCAGATTTTCTACCTGGAAAGGCAGAACTGTTCATCTGGAAGACCTTATAGTTCGTGAAAGCATGAGAGGTACAGGTCTTGGTGGGGCGCTTTACCAAGAGGTTGTAAAATATGGCCACGATCACGGCGTTAAACGTATAGAATGGGTGGTTTCTGAAGGAAACAGAAATGCCATTGAGTTCTATGAGAATACAGGTGCTGAAATTAAAGAAAGCTGGAAAACCGTGCATATGGAAGAAGGCGGAATTCAAAAAAATGCCACAAAAAAGTGATCAAAATTTTTAAGTTTGGAGGAGCTTCCGTAAAGGATGCCGAAGGAGTCAAAAATCTTATCAAAGTTCTCAATGAGACCGGTAGCGAGAATAAGCTTATCGTGATCTCTGCAATGGGAAAAACCACGAATGCTTTAGAATTAGTGGTAAAAGATTACCTGGGAACAACTAAGATTCCGGCAAGCCTGGAGGAGGTAAAAAATTATCATCGAACTATTATGGAAGCGCTTTTTCCAAACAAAGATGATTCTGTCTATTTTAAAGTTGAAACCTTGTTTTCTGAACTTGAAAATTTCCTTCAGCACAACAAATCAAATCGATACGATTTTGTATACGACCAGATCGTGAGCTTTGGCGAACTCGCTTCTACCACTATTGTAAGTGAATATCTCAATTCTCAAAATTTAAGCACCAACTGGCTTGATGCGCGAAATTTTATAAAAACCGATAGTACTTACCGGGATGCAAAGGTGAATTGGAGCAAAACCCAGGAGCTTGTCCAGGAAAATATAGATCCAAAAAAGCTAAATATCATTCAGGGGTTTATCGCTTCAGATCCTAACAATTTTACCACTACGCTGGGAAGGGAAGGTTCAGATTATTCGGCGGCTATCATGGCTTACTGTCTCAATGCTGAAAATGTCACGATCTGGAAAGATGTTCCCGGAGTTCTGAATGCCGATCCCAGGTTTTTCGAAAATGCACAGTTGCTTAATAATATTTCTTATGAAGAAGCAATAGAACTTGCTTTTTACGGAGCCTCGGTAATACACCCAAAAACACTTCAGCCATTACAGCAAAAAGAAATCCCTCTATTCGTTCGCTCTTTTATAAACCCTTCGGAAGACGGTACTTCAGTAAGTAAAGGGAAAACGATATTTCCTGAAATCCCCTGCTTCATCGTAAAAAAAGACCAGGTGCTTATCTCATTGTCCTCGCTGGATTTTTCATTTATGGTAGAAGAGAATATTTCAGAAATATTCAAACTTTTCCATCAATATCAGATGAAGGTTGATCTTATTCAGAATTCAGCCATTAGTTTCAGGGTTTGCGTAGATAATAAATTCAATCAGCTGGAAAAGCTCATTCAACATTTAAAGGCCCGTTTCAAAGTAAATTATAAGACAGGGGTTTCGCTTTATACGATAAGGCATTTCAATGAAGAAGCCATCAACAGCCTTGAAAAGGACAAAAATGTGCTTTTGAAACAGCTTACTCAGAATACTGTTCAGCTGGTTGCGGAAAACTAAATTTTGATTTCTTACTTTTAACTGAACCAAACCAATGATCTCATGGGAATCGTAAGCGCCAAAGAAGTTGCCAATGTTATGAACCTACGAAAACTTGGGTTCCTTGGAACCGGAATTGGGTGGCTGATTCTAAAAACTACAAAGCTTTCCAGGATCAATAAGGAATATGATAAAAGAAAGGAGCTAAAAGGCACTGAATTTATTGATTCGATATTAAAGGAATTTGATATCGATTTTGAAATTCCGGAGAAAGACCTGAAAAGGATTCCGAAAGAAGGGCCGTTCATTACCATTTCAAATCATCCGCTTGGTGGCATTGACGGCATGATCCTGATGAAACTGGTATTACAAAGCCGGCCAGATTATAAAGTTATCGCTAATTTTTTGCTGCACAGATTAGATCCGCTAAAACCATATATCCTGCCTGTAAATCCTTTTGAAGATCGTAAGGAAGCTAAATCCAGCCTTAGTGGAATGAAAAATGCCATTGGGCATTTGAAAAACGGGCATGCTCTGGGAATATTCCCGGCAGGTGAAGTATCGACTGACAGGGATAAAAGACATATTGTAGACAGAGCCTGGGAACCTTCAGCAATGAAGCTGATTCAAAAATCCAGCGTGCCGGTGATTCCAATTTATTTTCATGCGAAAAACAGTCTCTTTTTCTATCGACTTGCCTCTATGAGCGATGTCTTGAGAACCGCAAAACTTCCCAGTGAAATGCTTTCGCAGCATCGCCGGAAGATAAAAGTAAGAATAGGCCATCCAATTTCAGTAGAAGATCAAAAAGAGCATACAAATCTTGAAGCCTATACTGCATTTTTGCGAAGAAAAACATATATGCTAGCGAATGTCTTTGAAAAAAAGAAATTGCTTTCCAGCCTGCCAAAAACTCTCAAAATTCCGAGGTCTCCAAAAGATATAGCAGAAGAGACGAATTCTGAACTTATGACAATGGAAGTTGAGAATTGCCGGAAAATGGATAAACGCCTTCTTCAAAGCAAAAATTATGAGGTTTTCCTTGCGAAACGTGAGGTGATCCCAAATATTCTCAATGAAATTGGACGTTTACGCGAAATTACTTTTAGAGCGGTTGGCGAAGGGACTAATAACAGCATAGATTTAGACAAATTTGACAATCATTACCACCATCTTTTTCTCTGGGATAATGACGCTGGAAAAATCGCCGGAGCCTATAGGATGGGAATGGGCAGTGAGATTTTCGCCAATCACGGGATCGACGGATTTTATCTTCAGGATCTTTTCAGGTTCGAGCCTGAATTGTATAAAATGATGAGTCAGTCTATCGAGATGGGACGAGCTTTTATCATTAAAGAATACCAGTTAAAACCGATGCCTTTATTCCTATTATGGAAAGGTATTGTGCATTGCACTCTGAGATTCCCGGAGCATAAATATCTTATTGGAGGGGTAACTATCAGTGATAAATTCAGCAATTTCTCCAAATCGCTGATGATCGAATTCATGAAATCTAATTATTACGACCCCTATGTTGCCCAATATGTTCGACCAAAAAAAGAATTTAAGGTAAAACTTGAAGATGCAGATAAGGATCTTGTATTTGATGAAAGTGAAGCTGATCTGAACAAATTTGACAAGATCATCGATGAGCTGGAGCCGGAAAATCTTCGACTTCCCGTACTTATAAAGAAATATATCAAACAAAATGCAAAGGTGGTTGCATTTAATGTAGATCCTCTTTTCAATGATGCCGTAGATGGCTTGATGTATATTAGAATTGCCGATCTTCCTGAAAGCACTGTAAAACCGGTTATGGAAGAATTTCAAAAAGAACTGGAAGACAAGGCTGCCTCAATGAGATGAGTTGTTGGTAGAATGTGAAAGATTAAATCTTAGCATGAATTATTTTTTTTTAAACTGGAATCTTCGAACTCTGAAGCTCCGAACCTGTTAATATACTGTTATTCCAAAGCCATCGCTGGGCAATCTTTCTATTCCTCCGTATCTTGTAAAATGTAAAAATGACAGAAAAACTATGGAAAATATATTAATTGCCGGGGCAACCGGTCATACTGGAAAAAGGGTTATTGAAATTCTAAATAATTCTGAAAGTTTTAATCCGCTGGCTCTTATCAGAAAAGAAGAGCAAAGACAGCAATTTGAAGATATGGAGGTAGAAGCCGTGATGGGTGATCTTGAAGGAGATGTAAGCCACACGATGAAAGGTATTGATAAAGTGATCTTCGCAGCTGGTTCAGGAGGAAGCACAGGAAAAGATAAAACCATTGCTGTAGACCTGGAAGGTGCCAAAAAATTGATTGATGCCGCCAAAGCAGCAAATGTGAAAAAATTTGTAATGCTAAGCTCTATGGGAGCCGATGATCCTTCAAAAAATGAAGACCTAAAGCATTATTTAGAGGCTAAAAAAGAAGCTGATGAATACTTAAAAGAAAGCGGACTCAGTTATACCATTTTTCGTCCCGGAGCACTTACCGATGATCTTGGACTGGCAAAAGTTAAAGTGGCTAAAGGTTCTTTGAATGAAAGAGGTGAAATATCCAGAGATGATGTTGCTTTTATACTCGTAATGTCACTGGCAGACCCATTGGTGAAAAATATAACTTTTGAAGCTATTGAAGGTGAAGAGTCTATAAAGTCTGCACTTATTGAACTAAGTCAGTTAGGTTAGATAGCACCAATATTATTATTTAAAAACCTTGTAGAAGTTAGCTTCTGCAAGGTTTTTTTTATTTCCAATGAATATTAGGAAGTATACCTAAAAGTCATTACGAACTAAGAGAAGTAATCTTTCAATTTAATTATGGGTAAACCTATGCAAATTGCTTTCGCTCGAAATGTCAAAAAAATCATCATGCTGAACTTGATTCATCATCTTTGGAGACCCTGAAACAAGTTCAGGGTGAGACATAGCCAGGTTTGAAAATTCAACAATACCTAATCTTTTTTCTCCTGATCAAGAAATACCTGATCTACAGGTTCCCAAAGTTCAATCTTATTTCCTTCAGGATCCATGACCCAGCCAAACTTACCGTAATCATAGGTTTCCATTTCTCCCACAACTTCAACACCTTCTTCTTTTAGCACTTTCAGTAATTCCTCAAGATTTTCCACCCTGAAGTTCATCATGAATTGCTTTTGTGAAGGCTTATAATAATCGGTATCCTCACTCATGGGGCTCCATTGTGTTGAGCAGTCATTACCCTCTTTATCCTTCCACCAGAACGTACAGCCATATTGATCGGTATTAAGACCAAGATGTTCATTATACCATTTCTTTACGTTGTCCGGATCTTTAGATTTAAAGAAAAATCCGCCTAAACCTGTTACCCTGTTTTTCATGATTTCTATGGTTTTTCCGCATCACCTTCGCCAAAGGCTGCGATAATTTTATCTGCGATTACTGTTGCAAGACCTTCATGAGATTCTTTAGTCCATCCTGCCACATGTGGACTCAATAAAGTATGGGGCATGAACATTAATTCTCTTAGGGCTTCGGGAATAGGATCGGCAGCACTAATAGAAACATTCTTTTTATTACTGAAAAGGCTTTCAAAAGATGCTTTTTCATATTCCAGTACATCCAGGCCTGCTCCTAATATTTTTTCTTCCTTGAGAGCTTCCACCAAATCTGCTGTTACCACACTTTTTCCTCTTGCCGTATTGATGAACCAGAATGGCTTCTTGAATTTACTGATAAATTCTTTATTGAACATATGTTCCGTTTCTTCAGTCAGTGGAAAATGCAAACTCACCACATCTGCTTTTTCACAGAACTCATTATATTCCACCTGGCGGGCATTCTCATCGGCAATTCCTTCCTTGATATCATAGAATATCACATCTACGTCAAACCCCCTTAGTTTTTTGGCAAAGGCTTTTCCCATATTTCCGTAACCAATAAGCCCTACTGTTTTGCCATCTAATTCAACACCGCGATTCTCTTCACGATGCCAAAGACCTTCACGAACCTCTTTATCAGCTTTATTAAGCTTGTTGAATAGCGATAACAGCATTCCCAGCGAATGTTCCCCTACGGCATTTCTATTTCCTTCTGGCGCTGAAAAAAGTTGAATTCCTCTTTCTTTCGCGTACTCTACATCTATACTTTCCAGACCGGCGCCAACCCGGGCAATAAATTTAAGGTTTGGAGCAGCATCAATAAATTCCCGATCAATCTTATAGCGACTTCTAATTACAATTCCGTCGTATAAATGTTGATTTTGAAGTGTCTCTTCTCTGGTTTGTTCGTATCCTTCAATATTGTGATGCCCGGCCTCTTCCAGCTTTTTCATCAAGGTTGGATGATTGGTATCGGCATGCAGAATAATCATATTCTTTTCTTTTTCAAATTAGTTATAAAATAGCATTCTCCGTAGTTTCAGCTATCTACCAAAAACGGAACTTGCAAATTTAAAGAATGATTATCAACCGTCGAAAAAATAGGGAAGTATTCTAAAACCCAAGGATGGTTTTCGCCAGGAAGAAGAAAATAAAGATTCCGAAAATATCATTACTGGTAGTGATAAAAGGCCCTGTAGCGATCGCCGGATCGATGCCTTGTTTATCAAGTATTATAGGCACAAAAGTACCTATAAGCGCGGCCAATATGATCACTGTGATCAAAGCCAGTGCAATGGTTAAGCTTACAATTTGGGGTTGTCCCACAATAAAGCCAAAAAGAATCACCAGAATTCCCAAAACTACTCCGTTAATCAAAGTAAGACCTATTTCCTTTAATAGCCTGTTAAATAAACTGCCTTTTAAATTATCATTAGCAAGCCCCTGCACGATGATCGCACTGGACTGTACCCCAACATTCCCTGCCATCGCAGCAATTAATGGAGTAAAGAAGAAAAGCTCTACATAATTTGCCAGGGCTTCTTCAAAGCCTTTCATTACATACACAGCACCAAGACCTCCAAACAAGCCTAAAATTAACCATGGTAAACGTGCCCTTGTTAATCTCCAGATACTCGCATCTGCCTCTACATCTTCAGAGATACCTGCCGCCATCTGGTAATCTTTCTCTGCCTCTTCCTTTACAAAATCTAAAATATCATCAATGGTAATTCTACCAACCAAACGATTCATTTCGTCCACTACCGGAATGGCTTCCAGATCATATTTCTGCATAATCCTGGCTACTTCCTCACCTTCGGTATGCACATTTACAAAATCTACCTGCGGAATATAAATATCACTTATGTTGGCATCACTGGATGCGGTAAGTAGATCCTTTAGTGAGAGCCTCCCTTTTAATTTGTTTTTATCATCTACCACATAAATCGAATGCACACGGGTCACATTTTCAGCCTGTTTGCGCATTTCAGCCATACAGCCAGTAACGCTCCAGTTTTCATTTACCCTAACCAGCTCTTTTGCCATCAAACCACCAGCAGAATCTTCATCATAACGTAATAGCTCCACAATATCATCTGCGTGCTGTTCGTCTTTTATTTCGGAAATTACATCCTGCTGTAATTCAAGGGAAAGTTCAGAGATGATATCTGCTGCATCATCAGTATCCATCTCGTTAAGCTCTGATGCGATCTCCCTTGCAGACAGATTTTCAAGAATTCGTTCCCTAACTCCTTCTTCCAGCTCCATAAGAGCCTCTGCTGTCTTTTCACTGTCAAGAAGCTTAACAAGGTACGTAGCTTCTTCAAGATTTAATTCAGTAAGAATTTCAGCAATATCGGCATGGTGCACTTCTTCCAGGTGCAGCAACAATTCCTCATTGTTTTGTTCTTCAATGAGGTACTGTATCTTATCTATTAATTCTTCAGTTATTTGAAATTGCATACGGCTCAATTTTTTGTGTCAGCTCAATAAACTGCTGGAAACCGAGTTGCTCCGGCCGAAGGCCAAAGATAGTATCTTCCCTTAAATTATCTGGAAGATTAAGACTTTTTAAACTATTGCGCAACGTCTTTCTACGCTGGTTAAAGGAAGTTTTAACGATTCTGAAAAACAATTTTTCGTTGCAATCCAGACTGAAATTTTCTTTTCTTCGTAATCGCAAAACTCCACTATCTACTTTTGGCGGCGGATTAAAAACTGAAGGCGGAACCGTGAACAGATATTCTGCTTCATAAAATGCCTGCGTAAGCACACTTAAAATTCCGTAAGTTTTGTTTCCCTCCTTTTCACAGATACGTTTCGCAACTTCTTTTTGGAACATTCCTGAAAATTCAGGAATCTGATCCCGCATTTGAAGCACTTTAAAAACGATCTGCGTTGAAATATTATAAGGAAAATTCCCAATTACGGCAAATTGTTCTTCTCTGAATATCTGGCCAAGGTCATGCTTTAAAAAATCTTTTTCATGAATGCGACCTCGCAAATGTAAATAATGACTTTCAAGATATTCCACACTCTCTGTATCGATCTCGATCACATGAACCTCTGTATCCTTTTCCAGAAGATATTTGGTAAGCACCCCCATTCCTGGGCCTATTTCCAGAACCTTCTCGTAATTATCGTAGCTTAAGGTATCTGCTATCTTCGCCGCGATATTCTCATCGGTAAGAAAATGTTGTCCCAGATGTTTTTTGGCTCTAACATCAGATGAATTTCCCTGAGGAGCGCGGTGTTTATCTTTCATAATAATAATTTGACGCAGAAATTACTGCTCGGTGATCACTTCCAGTTCAGTTCTAAACGCTACAAATTTACCTTCAAAGGCTTTTGATCTAGAACGCATTTCGTCAGCATTTTCAGTATAATACTTCTCCAGCATCTCTTTACTCTCTGTAGTATATTGTACAGAATAAGTAATTCCGCCCATAGCCTCCTGCACCAAAACTTTCGTCATTAAAGCTTTTGTAAATTTTTTAGTCGCCAGCATATCTGGAATATGCTCTTCTTTCATCCATTTTATCCACTTATCATGAATATCCTCCTGAACGTTAATGGTAACGTTATATATGATCATATCTAGAATTTTAAATTTTGGAATTACTCTATAATGTCTCCACGAAGCATCCTGTATTTTTTACGTGCTTCCACAAAATAAATACTATCGGCAAAGTTAAAGATAATTTGTTCGTAAAGCGACTTTGCCTTTTCAGGATCCTCAAGTTGATTTGCATACAATTCCGCAAGAAAATAATGAGCGTTGTCAGAAAGTATATCATCATTAAATGAGTTGATGATCTCAAGATAATTTTTTTCTGCTTTTTCAAAATTCTGTTCTTCTTCGAATAATTTTGCCTGACTCAGTAATGCCTCATCTTCTATCTTTTCACCTTTATGATATACAAGGATTGAATCTAATTCCTGTATAGCTTCACTGTACTTTTTCTGAAAAGTAAGCAGGTCTGCATGGGCAAATTTCTTCAATGCAGTTTGTGTAGAATCTTCCAGGGAGTTATCACTGATTAGCAAGCTCAGTTCCATGGCATCATTCGCGATTAACTGTGAAGTAGAAGATTTTAAAATATCAAGCTGAGTCTTGGCCCATTCAAAATCACCCTTATAATAACTGGTCTTTGCAACTTTAAACCTCGCATTCTGAGAAATGACATCATTTTTCACAAGGTTTTGAATCTGCGAATAATAAATAAGCGCTTCGTTAAACTTTTCCTGAACCACCAAAATATCTGCCATCGCCATTTTCACCTTAGCGGTATTAAATTTATCCGGACTAATCTCAGCAGATCTTTTCAGCAATGAGATTGCTTCCTCTTTTTTATCTAAACTAAAAGCAATAAAATTGGCATAGTCTATCTGAACATCCAGTGTTTCCAGGCTATATCCATATTCCTCTAAAAGTGATTTAAAATCTTCTTCTACTTTTGCCAAATCTTCACGACCGCTTGTTTCCTGCTTAATATTTAAAAGAAAATGCCTTGCCTGAAGGTTGAAGGTCCTGGAGGGCGACTCTTCAATAGCATAACCAATAATTTCTTCAGCGGTTTCAAACTCCTCGGCTTCCCTGGCCAGAACTGCCAGATTCAGGATACCCTGCAAAGAATTTTCGCTTCTTTTAAAAATAGCACGCTCCTGCGCAAAGGCTTTATCAAAGTCCTTTTGCTGGATAAATAACCAGCTCAACATTTCATTATAAAGTAGTTGTGGATCCTCCTGCAGTCGCTTCAGCAATAATTTTCTAAATATGATATTGGCTTCAGACTGTGCATCTTCAGAAATATAACGGTTAAATTCCCTGTTCGCGATCCCGTAGAATTTCATGTCATCCTCTATAAGGTCCAGGTAATTGCTGAACATCTCTTCAATTTTACCCTGTTCCCCATAAATACGTGCAAGTTGAAGATTATAATTTCTATCAACACTTTTTTCCATGGCCCATTCATAGGCTTTCGCTGCATAATCTAATAAATTATACTGCTCAAAACCCCTGGCAATAGCATAGGCATAATTTGGCCTGGACTCTATGGCCTGTAAGGCTTCATCGTAAAATCGTTTAGCTTTTTCCTCGTTGTTCTGGAGTTCGAAATTATGACCTAATTCAATAAGAATGGAAGGATTGTTGGCCGAGCGGCTAAGACGTTCCATTAACATCTTTTCAGCTTCCTCAAAATTTTCCATCTGCTGGTTCGCAGAAACTACTCCATTAAAATATACCGGATTGGCAGGGTTTCCCTCATAAAGTTTCTGGTAGATCTTTAGTGCCTTTTCATATTCACCCTGATCAAAAAAATTCTTTGCCAGCTGTTCACTTTGAGCATAAAGTCCACAACCAGCTAACCACCATAAAGCCATAAAAACAAAACAGCGCATATGTAAATATAAACATTTGCGCTGTTTTAAAATGGTGATAAAGAGATTAATCTATCATATCGAATCCGCAGTAAGGGACTAATACTTCAGGTACTTTGATCCCGTTTTCGGTTTGATAGTTTTCCAGGATTCCTGCCAGCACTCTTGGCAGTGCAAGCGCACTTCCATTAAGAGTATGAACCAGCTCCTTTTGGTTCTCTTTATTTTTATATCTCAATTTCAGTCTATTCGCCTGGAAATTCTCGACGTTAGAAACAGAACTAATTTCCAGCCAGCGATCCTGCGCGGTAGAGAATACTTCAAAATCTAAAGTCAGGGCGGCAGTAAATCCAAGATCGCCGCCGCAAAGTCTTAAAATTCTATACGGTAATTTTAGCTCTTTAAGCAATCCTTTAATATGGTCTACCATACTATCCAGAGCTGCATAAGAATTTTCAGGTGTTTCCAGTCTTACGATCTCCACTTTATCAAACTGATGTAAACGGTTTAATCCACGAACATGGGCGCCGTAAGAACCTGCCTCTCTCCTGAAACATGGCGTATAGCCGGTACATAGAACTGGAAAATCCTTTTCATTCATTAATCTGCCTCTGAACATATTGGTCATAGGGACTTCAGAAGTGGGAATTAGATAGAGATCATCTTCAGTAACATGATACATCTGCCCTTCTTTATCTGGTAACTGGCCTGTTCCAAGACCAGAAGCCTCATTTACCATTAACGGTAATTGATATTCAGTATAGCCTGCTTCTATAGCTTTATCCAGAAACCATGTGATCAGGGCTCGTTGAAGTCTCGCTCCTTTACCTTTATAAACAGGGAATCCTGCCCCGGTGACTTTATTTCCCAGTTCAAAATCTATAATATCATACTTTTTAGCAAGTTCCCAGTGAGGCAGTGAACCTTCAGCAAGAACAGGAATATCTCCCTCTTTATAGATCTCTTCATTGTCTTCCTCGGTCTTTCCTGCAGGAACAGATTTATGCGGAATATTTGGGATCGTATAAAGTAAGTTTTGAAGATCTGAAACCGTAGAAGTAAGCTTTTCTGAAAGCTCTTTAGACTCTTCCTTTAATTTTCCGGTTTTTTCTTTTAAAACATTCGCCTTTTGGTGTTCTCCATTTTTAAACATCAATCCAATCTCTTTGGACATTTTATTAGAAGTCGCCAGCGTTTCATCCAGCTTTGCCTGTGTAGACCTTCTGGTTTCATCCAGAGTTAATACCTGTTCAAAAATATCTTCTGCGTTAAAGTTCCTTTTTTTAAGGGCTTTAATGTAGTTCTCTTTATGTTCTGCAATATTTGAAACCTGTAACATAAGGCCGTTTTATTTACCGTTTATAATTTTTTCTAAGCAGCAAATGTAACAAAAGCCGGTAAGATAATTACTCCGAATTTGAGGGAAGAATCCAGTCATGATGTTGAAAATGCTGCCATTCTTCTGCTGCAAGATCTACTTTCGGGTCAATAAGTGGTTTGTAAGGTCCACCGTTTACGCTAATTTTTCCTTCCGCATAGATCTCGACCTTCTTTCCTTTTTTAGCATACTCTTCTTCAATACGCTGTGAGAACTGCCAGATCATATCTGGTTTTGTGGGAATTGCCCGTAATTGCTTTCGTGATAGATACTCTTCTTTATCAATAAAAATCGTATCGCTGGTTCCCTTTTCTACCACTTTAAAAGCAATTCTTCCGCTTTTTCCGCGTAGCATCATACGCCAGCTTAGACGATGACCTTCTTCTGTCCAGAGCACATCATCCTGAAAGAACCAGTGTCTTAAAGGAAGGGCCAGCTGAATGATAAACCAAACACTCATCGCACCTATCAAAAAATTCCGGTATGAAGGAATTATGATCTCTCCTTTATCGTAATACCTCTTTTTATTCCGCAGAAACCATTTATTGATCTTTTCAGGGGGAAAAAAGAAAATGCAAAAAGCAAGTGACATATATGGGAAAATACCAATATGGAAAATAAAACTGTTGAAAAGATGAAAAAAGATCGCAGCCAGAAACACCGCTAACCTGGTTCTTTTCCAGAGTAGTAATGGAATAATTAACAGATCGAAAAGCAAGCCGAAATAGGCGATCGCATATCTAATCCAGCCCTGCTGAAGAAATTCTCCCACCAGCCAGTAATCTGCTTTTGATCGCATTAGCAAAGCAGGGAAACTTCCATCAAGCCAGTCTGGGTACAGTTTTGCTATTGATGCATATGTATAAACGATAAAAAGCTGCAAAACAATGACAACCCAAACCCAGCGAGGCATGGAAACCCTGCTTGTTTCGGGATTTATCTTCGCATCTAATGAACACCAGCGGTGAGCCGGTAAAAAACTCATAATAAAGCACAATAACATCAACAGGTAATAATGATTATTGTAGGAAGATTTCTGCATTAAATATACCGCAGACCACATGATCCCATAGCAAATGATACTAAGCCTGTATTTAAAACCTAGCATCACAAAAATTCCAAAAACACCCATTACGCCATAGTACCAAAGCATTCCGTTGCCGGGTAAAGGCTGCAGAAATTCAAAACCTATAAAATTAAAAGTGAAATCGGGCTCTATAAGTGTTCTTCGTATCCAACCAGTGAAGATGGCTCCAAATGCTTCGATGGCAATTAAAAAGCCAAATAGCACCCGGAAGACGACCAATGCTGAATTGTCGACTTGTTTAAAAAGCCACCTGTTAAGCATGGTTATCTTTTAAATATTGTTTAGAAAATGCCTGGTCCTGTCTCATTGCGATCTTAAGATCGTCTACCGAAGAGAATTTCTTTTCATCACGAATTCTAACAAGTAATTCCAGTTCAATCTCTTTACCATACAAATCTTGATCGAGATCAAAAAAATAAGACTCTATGGTTTTCTCTTTTCCACCCACGGTTGGGTTGGTGCCAATGTTCATCATTCCCCTTACGTCCACTCCATCAATTCTGGTTTGTACCACATAAACACCATTTTTTGGAATGAGTTTGTAATCTTCAGCAATTTCAAGATTGGCTGTTGGGAAACCAAGATCCTTGCCTATACCACGGCCTTTAACAATAGTTCCATTTAAAGTAAAAGGATGCTGAAGGTACATATTGGCTCTTTCTACACGCCCCTCTAATAATGCATTCCTTATTTTGGTAGAGCTTACCGCAACCTGTTCTACATCCTGCTGTGAGATCTCTTCTACTTCAAAGCCAAAATCTCGCCCAAATTGTTTTAAATCATTAATGTCTGCAGTGCGGTTACGACCAAAACGATGGTCATAGCCAATAATGATCTTTTTTGCCTTTAATTTATTCACCAGAATATCCCGAACAAATTCCAGCGCTGTAAGTCTTGAAAATTGATGCGTAAAAGGATGTACCACTAAATGATCTATCCCGGTTTGCTGCAGTAACTTTTTACGCTCCTCTATGGTATTAATAAGCTGAATTCCACTTTCCTTTTGCAAAACCATTCTGGGATGTGGAAAAAAAGTAAGCACTACGGAATCCAGGCTGTTTGCATTTGCAGAGTTTACAAGGCGTTCAATAATTTTTCTATGTCCTGCATGAACCCCGTCAAAAGTACCAATAGTGACCACCGTTTGACGTTCACTTATAAATGAGTTTGCTCCTTTATGCTCTTTCAATTTCTGCTATTTTCCGTTAAATGTATTCATTGTATTGGAAACACCCGCGGTTCCGAAAGATTGTATCAATTTTGCTGAAGTTTTTAGACGCTCGGGCATTTTACTCTCCTCATCATCGCCCCATTCCCCCAGAACATAATTCACCTGATTCCCTTTCGAGAATTCATCACTGATCCCGAATCTAAAACGATTATATTTCGTGGTATTTAATTGTGCCTGTATATCTTTTAGGCCATTATGGCCACCATCGCTCCCTTTGGTCTTCAATCTCAAGGTTCCGAAGGCAAGATTTAGATCATCTGTAACAATCAGCAGGTTTTCAATGGAAATCTTCTCCTTCTGCATCCAGTAATTCACGGCTTTACCGCTTAAATTCATATACGTACTCGGCTTCAGTAAAATGAAAGTTCTTCCTTTAAATTTAAAACTTGCTACATCGCCAAGCTTTTGAGTTTCAAAAGTGACTTCCTTTTCACGGGCCAGTTCGTCCAGAATCCTGAAACCTATATTATGCCTGGTATTTTCGTATTTAGGACCAATATTTCCCAGGCCAACGATTAAAAATTTCTTCATGGGATCTATGTTCTCGCCAGTCTTTGTTTTTCCTAAAATCCTTCCGAAGAATGAAAGCATCTAATTCGTGTTTTAGTAAAGATAAAATTAATCAGATACTTTTAAATTAGAAAAACAAAACCGAAGTTTTAAGTTTCATCTATAACTGCAAAAAACAGTTCTAATCTCTCCAAAAGAGAAACGATGAGGAATGAAGCTGTCTCAAAAATTATATTTTTGGACAACTTCAATTATTAGATTAAATAAAAAAGCATTCCGAAATCGGTCTGACCCGAAAGGAATGCTTTTTAAATATATTCAAAAGAAGCTTATTCTTTATCTTCTCCTTCTTTTACAGCTGCCTGATCGTCAACTTCAGTTGCTGGCACTTCATCTGCTGCTACTTCATCTTCGTCTTCATCATCTTCTAGTTCAACAAGGTTACGAGATGTTCTTACCTGACAAATTACCGTGTTATCTGGATGCTGAATTACAAAATCTTTGCTATCTACACCAGTTACATAAAGCTTCTGACCAATTTTAAGTTTGGTTACATTCGCAACGATATAATCTGGAAGATCTCCAGGCAATCCTCTTACTTTAAGACGACGCAGGTTGTATCTTAATACACCACCGTTCTTAACCCCTCTTGCAACACCTTCAGTGTGGATTGGGATTTCCATAGTAATTGGCTTATCACCAAAGATCTGGTAGAAATCTATATGAAGAATAGCATCTGTTACAGGGTGAAATTGAATATCCTGCAGGATAGCGTCATAAGACTCTCCACTTTTCAATTTAATTTTTACAGTATGTACATCTGGTGTATACACTAAGTTCTGGAATGATTTTTCCTCTGCTGCAAAGTGTAGTGGATCACCTTCTACCCCGTACAATACGCAAGGAACCTCTCCAGCATTACGTAAAGCTTTCGTTGCCTTCTTGCCTACGCTTTCTCTTTTAGATCCGTTGATCGTAATTGATTTCATTTGTATATTTTAAATTACTATTAGCAAATGTTGTCTGGTCACTTAATGGACTGCCTTCATTTGCGCAAAAATTTCAGGATGCAAAAGTAGGTCTTTTTATTTATCTATAAAACCCTGTAGCTTAAAAAGTTCTGCGGAATTATAAAATTGGAAATTATTCTGAACATTGTAAAGTATCTCATACATAGACCTGGTCGCTGTGCTATATCCTGCGACTTCTGCACAATGCCTTCAGTGACACCATCAATTAATTATTTCACAATAGCTTATCGAATTTTCAGGACAAATTTGAGTAAATTGAAGTGTCCAACAGCGGCGGGAAACTAACAGCACCAAAACCAATTAAAAAATGAACCACTCATCTCCTACAAAACGAATCGCAGCCATAGATCTTGGAACAAATTCCTTCCATGCGGTTATTGTAGATATCTATCCCGATGGCAGCTTTAGAACCATTGATAAATTAAAGGAAATGGTGATCCTTGCTGAAAAAGGAATGGATAAACATTTGAGTGAAGACGCTATGCAACGAGGTCTGGATGCACTAAAACGCATCAAAGTTCTTTGCGATAGTCAGCAAGTTGAAGAAATCCTGGCTTTTGCGACCAGTGCCATCAGGGAAGCTAAAAATGGGGGTGATCTTATTCAAAGAATCCAGGAGGAAATTGGCATTAAGGCCAGGGCGATTCCAGGTACTAAAGAAGCTGAATTGATAGGTTACGCCATTAGACACAGTATTGCTTTGAATGAAGAAATGGTGCTTATGGTGGATATAGGGGGAGGAAGCGTTGAATTTATCATAGGCAACAATGAAGAATTTCTTTATCACAAGAGTTTAAAATTAGGAGTGGCCAGGATGGCTGCAAGATTTGTGAAGACAGATCCAATCTCAAAAGAAGAGATCAAAATTTTACGAAAACACTATAAAAAAGAGCTGAATGAAATTGGAAAGCTTCTAAAAGAATATAATGTAAAAACCATGATAGGTTCTTCGGGAACTATGGAAAACATTGGGGCGATGGTAGCCAAAAGAAATTCGCATACTGCCAATATGAGCCTTAATGAACTAATTTTTGAAACTTCAGAATTTAAATCTCTCTATAAAGATTTTATCATTCTGGACAGGAAAGAGCGAAAAAAGATAAGTCAGCTGGATGAAAAGCGAATAGATATCATTAATCCCGGGATGGTACTGGTGAAATACCTGGTGAAAAAATTCAATCTAGAAAACATCAAGATATCTGAAGCGGCTTTAAGGGACGGGATGATTCTAAACTTTATTAAACAGGAACGGCCAAAGCTGGATATGGTCGCAAATTTTCCCGAACCCAGAAAACGAAGTATTTACGAATTACTTCGTAAATGCAATTGGATGGAAGCTCATTCTAAGCACGTTGCCAAAATGGCTCTCCAGCTTTTTGATTGTTTCCGGCAAGAACTGGAACTTGAAGAAAGAGACAGAGAGTTGCTTGAATATGCCTGTCTTCTGCATGATATTGGCTATTACATCTCGTATAGGAAACATCATAAACATGCACTTTATCTTATTATACATTCAGATTTAAAAGGCTTCACTGAAGATGAGATCAATATCATGGCCAATGTGGCGAGATACCATCGAAGATCTTTTCCGAAGAAAAAACATTTTCTTTATAAAAAGCTGGAAAAACCACTTCGCAAAAAAGTAAAAAAACTTTCAGCACTTTTAAGGGTGGCTGATGGTCTTGATCGTAGTCACTATCAAAATGTGGAAAAACTAGAGGTAGAAAACGCAACCGAAAAGGTGAATTTCTATATCACCACCATGGGCGATCCTGAACTGGAAATATGGGGTGCCGAAAGAAAGTCTAAACTATTTCAAAAAGTGACCGGTAAAAAACTGGAAATATACGCTGTGAATAAAAATGAACCTGAGCGCATCCAGAATCTTACCGGTGGTAATAATTAATAATAAGAATTACATAATAAACTTAGAGCTGATAGACTCATTATCCTGTACACTCCTCATCACATCTGCGAAAAGTTCAGCACAGCTTACCACTTTAATCTTTTTGCATTCCTGGCGCAACGGAATAGAATCTGTAACGATCAATTCCTGAAGTTTTGATTTTTCAATACGATCATAAGCTTCTCCAGAAAGTACGGGATGTGTACAAATAGCACGAACGCTTTTCGCGCCCCGTTCTATCATAAGGTCTGCAGCTTTGGTTAAAGTTCCGGCAGTATCCACCATATCGTCTACTAAAACCACATTCTTCCCGGTAACATCACCAATCAGCTCCATATGGGAGATCACATTCGCCTTTGCTCTTTGTTTGTAACAGATCACAACATCACTTTCAAGCGCTTTAGAATAAGCATAAGCCCTCTTGGATCCGCCCATATCCGGGGAAGCAATCGTTAAATTATCAAGTCCAAGTTTTTTAAGATATGGAAGAAAAACAGTACTTGCATAGAGATGATCTACAGGCTTTTCAAAAAATCCCTGGATCTGATCTGCGTGAAGATCCATCGTAATAATTCTTGTAGCACCTGCTGTTTCCAGAATACTTGCGATCATTTTGGCTGCGATAGGTACACGAGGTTTATCTTTTCTATCCTGCCTTGCCCAACCAAAATACGGCATTACAGCCGTTATATGTCTTGCAGAAGCTCGCTTTGCAGCATCCAGCATCAATAACATTTCCATTAAGTGATCGCTGCCAGGATGCGTAGACCCTATGATAAATACTCGCGAACCTCTTACCGATTCTTCGAAAGAAGGCTGAAATTCACCATCACTATAAGTAGAGGTGATTACATTTCCCAGTTTAGAACCATAGCGTTTGGCGATCTTCTCGGCAAGTTCACGACTTTGGGTACAGTTAAAGATCTTAGCTTCTGTTGCAGGCATGTTGTGTTGTTTTTGTTGTGTGTTTTGTTATCGTTGCATGCAAATTTAAAAATTTATCCTTGTGATAACAGCATAAAACCACCTGCTTATCAAGAAAGGTGATTTAAATAAGTAAAAGCCTTAAAAATTATATTTTTAACAGTCTTAACCGTTGGTTTGTTTAGAAATTATTAGTTTTATCTGCTAGAAGTTCTAAACTATTCATATTCGTAAAATCAAACTGATGATAAGCCTAATACTTTCAGCAATTCTGAGCATTCTAACCTGTACCTTTTCAACTAACCAGGAGGAAAAGTAAAATTAGATAAGCATAATATAACCTATTTAGATACGGTCTATCAGGATTCAACCATAACCTAAAATCAATTATATGAATTTCAATCTTAAAAGTAGAGATCTTAAATTTTTCATACTAGGAGTATTAGCCGCTTTTATTTTCGTGATTGTTTACGACTGGGATGATTTCGAAAGAGGTTTAACAGGGGAACCTGGAAATATCTCAAGCCAAACAGAGATGGTAAAATAACAATTTTCACCGCTGGCTCTTTTAAATCGCAAAATAGATTAATTATCATATCTTTAATACTCTCAAAAAAGATCTCTTGTGAAGAATGAGAAGGACATAGCTATAGAATTTAATGAATTCTCAAAAAATTACACCAACGATATGATTGGCTGTGTACCTCATTACCGTGATCTGGTTTCGAGTTTTGGTAAATTTCTTCCCAGGGATCTTAATCCGGAGGCTATTTTAGATCTTGGATGCGGGAATGGTAATATCACAGCTCAATTAATTCCGCATTTTCCAGAGGCTGTATTTAATCTGGTAGATGCTTCTTCAGAAATGCTTGATTTATGTCGTAAGCAGTTCAATAATTACACTGTTAATTTTCATAACTCTTATTTTAAAGATTTTTGCTTTCAAAAGGATCATTACGATCTTGTGGTAGCCGGTTTTAGCCTGCACCACTGTAATACGAAAGAAAAACAATCGCTTTTCAGAAAAATTTATTCATCCTTAAAAAGCGGAGGTGTCTTCTGCTATAGCGATCTTATGATAAATAAAACAAATCCTGCTCATCCAGCATTGTTAAAGGAATGGGGGGATTTTGTGAATTCTAACTTTCCCGGCGGAGAAAAATGGGATTGGGTGATGGAACATTATCGTATATATGATAAGCCCGAAGATTATCATCTTCAAATAGAATGGCTTGAGCAAGCCGGGTTTAATAATATCCAAATTCCATATAGAGATGGCTACTGGATATATCTACAGGCCGTTAAATGAGTTCGGTAATAAGAAAGAAATATAAGGGTTGATAAACGGAGAACAATTGCCGAAAATTAGCTTAAGTAGACCCGTAGGTGTAAAATTTATTAAATATCTCCTTTATTTTTAAAAAGCCCATCATATTCATCTTCGTTTTTATTCTATTCACCGTAATAGGAACCATCAGCCATGAATTTGGGCATATAATTGCTGCTGAAAGCCTGGGATATGACACTAGCCTTCACTATGGAAGCATGAGGTACGATAATTCAGAACTTTCTAACAAGCTGGATGTGATTTATATCGAAAATGAACATGAGATAGAAAATAATCTTCCATATGAACAGAAGGAAGCATTTGAAAGAGGGATGGAAAAATTTAAGTCTGACGATTTTTTAATATTGATAGGGGGTCCCATACAAACAATTCTTACCGGGTGTATAGGTCTACTAATTTTAGTGATTAGAAGAAAAAAAATAAAAAGAAACGGGTTAAATACTATAGACTGGTTAGCGGTATTTCTCTCGCTTTTCTGGTTACGGGAAGTATTTAACCTGGTACATTCCATAATTTACAATATAGTTTTTCAAGAAGGCATCTATTTTGGAGGCGACGAAATGTATATTTCTGAATATTTAGGTTTATCATCAGGAAGCCTTCCTATAATACTTGGCTTTATAGGCTTAGGAGTTTCCTGCTATGTGATATTTAAAATTATATCTAAAAATATACGATCAACATTTATTTTAAGTGGAATCACCGGTGGAATTGCCGGTTTCTTAATTTGGTTCGAAATACTTGGCCCAGTATTACTTCCTTAGAGGATTTATAAGGTGCCTGGTTTAACACGTATATTCATCATTTCACTTCCAATTACAATACCTGTCATCCGGTAAATTGTATAGATCGTCTTATTTCACAAAAATACAAGAATTTGTATTTCAGTAATTTATATATTTAATATGGGAATTTCTATACCTCCCGAATGTTGATTATTTTTTTCAAAATACAAGAATATTTTAAGATACTTAATTAATACAGCTAACATGAAAACTACAGTACTTCTCTTCGTCTTTATAATTTCAGGCATTACGATGGCCTACACGCAAAATCAAACTGAAAAAAATATCCAGATGTACTCCCAGGCCTGGGATGAGATCATTAATAATGGAGAAATTAACGCGATCAATACTTCAAACTTTGATGAAAATATTGTTCTTGTTAGCAATCCTGAAAATATCAAGGGTATTGAGGCTTTTAAAGCCTATTACCAAAATTTCCTTACTGGCTTTTCAAATATCAAATTTGATATTATTAATATTTTTGGACAGGATGATAATATCGTGAAACACTGGAGGTTTCGTGGCGAACATTCCGGTGATTTCTTCGGAATTCCAGCTACAGGAAAAAGTATAGATATGGAGGGAGTGACTTTGGTAAAAATGAAAAATGGCAAAATTCTGGAAGAACATGATTTTTTGGACAATATGGATTTTATGGCTCAGCTGGGCTTAATTTCAGATCCAAAGAACATCGATATGATTGACTCTCTATATAAGGCATTCGCAGCCGGGGATGTTCCTGCAGCACTTAGCAACATGCATCCCGAGATAGAATGGAATGAAGCAGAGGGTAATAAATATGCTGATGGCAATCCATATATTGGTCCCGATGCAGTTGTAAAGGGGGTTTTTGGCAGAATCATGACAGAGCATGAATACTTCAGTTTAAAAGATATTGAGTTACATGAGATGAGTAACAATCAGGTTTTTGCAAGTCTTCGCTATGATGGCAAGTGGAAAACCGGAAAAGCCTATAACGTCCAGGCAGCACATTTATGGACGCTTGAAGACGGGAAGATCACCGCTTTTCAGCAATATGTTGACACCAGGAAACTGGCAGAAACCGATACTAATTAATACCTGAATATTAGCTCCAATTGCCGTTTAGAGTTGTTGCAGAATATTCTCTTAACTTCCTAAACATTCCTGTTTAAGAATAGTGAACATGCATGCTATTTCAAAACCCCGCCTATGATAAACTTTGGGGAAATAGTCCGTGGATATTATCCGGTTTTACCTTCTCAATTGGCACACATAAAACCCTGAATATGAGCACACAATAAAAACAATCCTCATTTTCTCAAAATTTCTCTGATTTTTGAAGCAACCATCTGCTACAATCTGTATCTACTATATAAGCCGAAAGAATAGTACGTTTCTAAATTTTCTTATATCCCATTTAGATATAAGCCGAAAAATCTAACTCATCCATGAACCTAATCAAAGAACTTACAGTTAAACACAACCTGCCTTATAAAGAAAAAAGAAACCTTACAATTAAAAGCCCACTAGGTCTTTACCATTACGAACCCCAAACCGGAAGTTTTGAAATAAATGGTTCAAAGATCACCTTAAATTTTAATCCTGTTAATGGTATTTCGAGAGTGACCGAACCTGCAAGCATACGACTTCATTTTGAGGATGACCTGCAAACATATTTAGAGATCAGCCCAAAATCTAAATTTCAAAAAATGATAGATTCTATCCTGATACAAAAAAGCAGGAAAATCCAGCAAGAATTTGAAATAAACGGTGATGTCCACCTTATTGAAAATCTAATCTCTCATCGAAAGCTTTCAGATCTTCTAAAAGGAGAAAGAGTTTTTCTGAAAATTGATAAAAATGATACTTCCAGTATTAGTCTCGTTTCCCAATACGGAATCACCAATGTTAATCAATTTGAGAAGTATCTGGGTATTTTAAAGATAATTAAGCAAAAATTATTTCAATTACAGCTAACGGCCGTGTAGTAAAAATCACTGTTGACAAAAATTTATTAACTTATTGAAAATTAGCCGCTTCATCTTTTGAGCTAATTCTTTTGGTTATTAATAAGACGTAAGCTTAGAGCATATCTAAGTATTAAGACAAAATCTATGTCCAGCAGAAATGAAATAAAAAGTCAGCAAAATCACAACAAATCTCTTTTACATTCTAACAAACCCAAATTCAAAGAGAATATTCGCGAAAATATCTACAGGGATGAGCTTAGGCAGGATGGAATTTTTTCTGACAAAATCCCGGGAGATATCCTGGAAGAGATTATAGAAAAGATTCGTATCAAAGCCAGAAATGAAGTGATGAGACAGTTTAAGCTTCTTATTATTTCTATTATCATTACTCTGTTAATGATCTTTTTATTTGTGAATAAAGTAGAAAAAGAGCTTAGAAATCGAAGAAGTGCCACTACCACAATGTTAATCCAAGACTGAATCTAGTTATATTCACCAGATTTCAAAAAAGTGGTTTTCCAACGGTATTTAGTGGCAAATATCTATTTTTTATTAGTTTTTCCATATCCTATGGGATTAGTATGAATTTTTATACCTTCGCTTGAAACTAGCCAAGAATTGGTAAAACTGCATCCCTACTTCTGCATGTTTTCCAATATAAGAGTTGATATAAAGTCATATCGTATTGAATAATAATTTCAGTTATATAGCAGAAGTTAAAGAGAAAAAATCTGAAAATACAGATTCCGAAGATCCTGCTAACATTGAGTTCGAAGAAAACGAGATCACAGAAATCCTTCCGGAATTTTACTCTAAAAGGGTAATTACCGCATTTTCTCTTATTTTTTCCACCATTTTTGGAGCTGTGATCCTAATGAGCAATCTCAAGAAAAAGGGAGAGCAAAAGGGACGGGTTCAGGTATTAATCTTTTCAATTATTTATTCTGCAGGTATGATTTTTACCATAAACTCTATGGGAACCAATAGACTTACAATCCCACTAAATATCCTGGGGGCTATTATTCTTAACGAATACTTCTGGAATAGATATCTTGGCAAGAACATCGAGTTCGAGAAGAAAAGTTGGATAAAACCGGCCATTATATCTGTAACAGTTACCATCCCTTTTATATTGGCATTGATCTATACATAAGCTAATTTTTTTTATTCATCCTTAAAAACTTGCTGTATAAGAATGTCGAATTCAAAAATTAGAGAAGATTTATTTAACAGCTTAAGGCTAACAAAAATTTCATTTTTTCCTGAATAATTAAAAATAACATCTCATGAAAAGACCGTGGATCAATAGAAATTATAAATGGCTTGTTCCTGTAGTCTGCATCATTACAATTATACTCTATTTGTTCACTTCCTCAGGACTAGGCAAAATAGCTACAGATCTTACTCAGGCTTATGCTGATAATGACCTATATAAAAATGCCATTGAAAATGCGAATAAGGATCAACGTGTACTGAAATCTATAGGATTTATAAAGCCTATAGATAAGATGGTTATACTAAATGGTGAAGTAAGGTATTCTGAAAATAACCAAAAAGTTAGTACTACCATAAAAATAAATGGTGAAAAAGGAGATGCAAAATTAGATATTGAAGCCTATAGAATAGATGAAAAATGGCACTATGATCAAATAAATGTTAGGATATTTAATTCTTCTGAATACACCCAAACCATAGAGACCATTAAACCTTAACTAAGGTCTCATCTTCGCACCTAAAGTATTTCAGTTCAACCCCATTATCTATTAAATGAAAAAACTACTCCCTTCATATTTCAAATTTATAGGTTTAGCCCTTATTTTCATATCTATAGCCTTTTTGATCCTAAATTATAGTATCCATGATCTCTTACAGGGTCCTCAAAATATCTTTCTATGGGTATTTAAAGATCTTATTCTCCTAGGAGCCATTTTTTTCAGTTTTTCCTATCAAAAGAATGAGACCAAAGAAATTACGGAAATGAGGTTTGGGAAACTCGCCAATGCCTTGTTGTTTGGACTTGGACTTTTCTTTCTGGATGTTATCATGGAATTAGTTTTCAGAAAAGATAGCTTTGAAGTAAAAAGCGGCTACGAAATCCTACTTATTATTCTTATTTATTTCATCATTGTATTTCATCATGATCTCTATAAAATGAGAAATATTGATCAATAAGCCTATTTGATTTTTGATAGAAAATAACTCCCTGAAATTTGGTATTTTAGGATCAATCAATTTAAGATCTAAACATGGCAACTAAAGACAGTATAAGTGTTAAAGTGAACATTGAAAAGAAAGTAGAAAAAGTTTGGGAGTTCTGGACCAAACCGGAACATATTATCCAATGGAATCATGCTTCAGAAGACTGGCTATGTCCGTCAGCAGAAAATGACCTCAAAAAAGGCGGTAAGTTTTTATACAGAATGGAGGCTAAAGACGGGAGTTTTGGATTTTATTTTTCAGGGGTTTACAAGGAAATAAAGCAGAACGAGAAACTGGTTTATAAACTTGACGATAACAGGATGGTAAGCGTTCTGTTTTCTGAAAATAATAATTCTACAAGCCTAAAGGAAGTTTTTGAACCGGAAGATAAAAACTCTGTAGAGATGCAAAAGGAAGGCTGGCAGGCAATTCTCAATAACTTTAAGAAGTATGCAGAGTCTAAAGGCTAATCTTTTTTCAAAACATATATACATCCTCTTTTAAAAAATGGACTTTATCAAAGATCAAATTATTGATACCTGGCTGATCAACCATCGAACAAATTTACTTCTTCTTAACTCTATTACTAACGAAGCGCTGGATCTCACCACTTCAAAACGTGGTGGCGGTACTATTGGACACCAACTGGCACATATGTACAATGTAAGGTTCTGGAAACTTGAAAGATTTAATAAAAACCTGGTTTCTGAACTTCATACCATCAAGGCTTCAGATAAAAAAAGCATTACAATGCTCATAGACTGTCATAGTGAAAGCGCAGCGCTTATAAGTGAAATGTTAACCGAAGGCTTTTGAAAATAAAGGAATAACGAAAGGTTTTAAAAGAGGCATAATTCCCCTGCTTGGATACTTTATTCATCATGAAGCACATCATCGGGGAAATATTTTACTCACTCTAAAACTATCAGGTTATAAATTACCAAACGAGCTTAAATATGGAATTTGGGAATGGAATAAGATATGAAATCAATTCCTTAAAAAATTATAACCATCTCAAATAGAATTAATTTCATAATTTGGTTGTTAGAAGGTGGCCTGCTGCATTCTAAATTTCAGCCTAAATACTTTTCAATATGAGAATCTTAAAGAAAATCCTGATCGTTCTGGTAATCATTATAGCAATCCCACTTATTGTTGCGCTTTTTGTTCAGAAAGATTATGCAGTAGAAAGAGAGATCGTAATTAATCAGCCTAATGAGGAAGTTTTTGATTACGTAAAGTATTTAAAGAACCAGGATAATTACAGCAAATGGGCCATGATGGACCCAGATATGAAAAAAACATATAAAGGTACCGATGGTACTGTTGGTTTCGTTTCTGCATGGGATAGTGATAACGAGGAGGTTGGAAAAGGGGAGCAGGAAATTGTGAAGATAGATGAAGGCAGGAGGATAGATTTTGAGCTGCGCTTTTATGAACCTTTTGAATCTACAGAACCTGCATATATGACAACTGAAGAAGTGTCTAACGATCAAACACGGGTAGCCTGGGGCTTTAGCGGACATATGGATTACCCTATGAACCTAATGTTCCTTTTTATGGATTTTGAAGAAATGATTGGAGATGATCTTCAAACTGGTCTTGAAAATTTAAAATCTGAATTGGAAGAATAATTATTATGGATTCCGGTTTTATTGAAATATCACCCGTTTTACCAACCAGCGATTTAAATAGAGATGTGGAGTGGTACAAAACGAATCTAGGGTTTAGATTACTCCAAAAAGATGAAATGTATGCCGTTATGCGAAGGGAGAACCTTTGTATTCATCTTCAATGGCATGCCGATACTGAGGAGGACCCTTTACTGGGCGGATCTGTAATTAAAATATTTGTATTAGATATTCAGCCTGTTTTTAAGGAATTGGTTGAAAAAGGAGTGATTACAGAAGACAGATTACGGTTAAAAACTTCCTGGGGCACCAATGAATTCGGACTATATGATCTAAATAGAAATGCGATCTTCTTTGTGGAGGATCTATAGCAAAACCAGATAAACTATATGGCTTTGTATTAAATAAATAGTTATTGATCATCCAGTTGCACCGCATCTGTATCTGCTCCTAACTTTTCTAGAATATTACTAATTTCCTCGGTCATTTCCGGAGGGCCACATACATAGAATCGTTTATCCAGATCTTTGATCTCTTTCTTAAGAAACTCTTCATTCAAATACGCTTTTGTGTGTTTCGTATCTTCCTGATCTGTGATCACATAAGTGGTGTTCTTATTTAGCAAGGAATCCAGTTCTTCTTTCAGAATAATATCCTTATCTGTTTTATTGGAAAAGATAAGATGCATCCCTTCTGTTTTGCCTTTTTTGTTTAGATCACGCAACATCGCGATATACGGAGTAATCCCGGCTCCACCGGCAATAATATAACCTGGGCCTTTATATTCTATAGCTCCCCAGGTATCCCGAACTATCAATTCATCTCCAGGTTTTAATTTGCCCAGCTGTTCGGTAGCCCCATCATGATCTGGATATATTTTGATCGTAAACTCCAGAAAATCATCTTCATTTAAACTGGTAAATGTGAACGGTCGCTTTTCATCTTTCCAATTCTCTTTATTGATAGAAACTTCTGTGGCATGACCCGGTGTAAATTTATAACCCAAGGGCTTTTCGACAACGAATTTCTTAACATCATGCGTAACATTACCTACTGACTTGATCTTTACTATCTCCTCCATAATTTTTCTTTTTAAGGTAAAGATTATAAATGAAAAAGCAGATCAATTTTGTTCTGTGAGCCTAATATTTAACCGTTTTTATCATATTTTAAGGCAGTTTTATAAATACTTAAGACCTCTCCTTGATCTCATTCATGATCTCTGAAAAGATCTTTAAAGATTTAAGACGATCTTCCTGATGATAGATATGCGATGCTACAATTACCTCATCCACTCCCGTCTTCTTGATAAAATCTTCTGTATTTTTCTTGATCGTTTCACGGTCTCCCACAAAGGCATATTCCAGCATTCGGGATAATTGAGGATGATTCCGAATTTCAGTAAGTTCAGCATTCATTTCTTCTGGTTTCTGAAGATAATCCAGGTTCCCTGTTAGCACGCCTACCATCATTCTGAGAGAACTTGTAGAGATCTTTTCAGCTTCAGCATTGGTTTCAGCAGCAATTACATTGATACCGGCAATACTGTATGGTTTATCAAGATACAGTGAAGGTTGAAATTCCCGGTAATAGATTTCCATCGCCTGAAATAACTGAGCAGGTGCAAAATGGCTGGCGAATACATAGGGAAGTCCCTTTTCAGCCGCCACATGAGCACTATCTGTACTGGATCCCAAAATATACATTGGCACATCTACTCCCTCGGCTACCGTAGCTCTTACTTTTGTAGTCGTCCTTTCATTTTTAAAGTATCGTTGAATTTCATCAATTTCATGCGGAAACTTAAAAACCGAATTCATACGATCACTTCTAATGGCATGTGCGGTTACCTGATCTGTTCCAGGTGCTCTGCCTAATCCCATATCAATTCTATTGGGGTACAACGAGCCTAAAGTGCCAAATTGCTCCGCAACGATAAGCGGGGAATGGTTGGGCAGCATAATTCCTCCAGACCCAATTCTAATGCTTTCAGTTTTAGCAGCAATATGACTCATAAGCACGGTAGTTGCTGAACTGGCGATGCTTACCATATTATGATGCTCTGCCAGCCAGAACCTTTTATAGCCTAAACGCTCTGCAGTTTGTGCAATTTCAACACTATTTTCGAAAACTTTATGATGCGGAATATCCTGCCCTACTACAGCCAGTTCAAGAACAGAATAATCGATACTTTTTTGAGGCATATTTGTAAATTTAAAAAGCCTGCATTGCTGCAAGCCTGAATTTGGTCTCGTTTTTCAGAAAAGCTTACTGATACAAAAAGAAATATCGCCTAAAGGAAGACTCAACGAGCAAATTTTCTATTCTGAATGTCGGTTTTAAAAAATGGCTTTGATTTTCAGCAATTCTGCCTGACTTTTCAGGTATTTTACTATCACTTCAATCTCTTTGAGTTTTGCTGAAATAAATGAATTCTCGCGATTATTTACCAGAAAGAGTGAACTGTCTCCCAATTGAAATTTTCTTTGTTCTGCATCTACCAGCGTTCCATAATCATCTACCAAGCCATTCAGTTTAAAGCGTTGATTTCTGAAAGAAATGATCTCATTCTGAAGTGCTTTTAACTTATTCTGAATTTCCAGACTGGCGTTTAAAAGTTCATATTGCGAATTTTCGACCTCCAGTTTGGCCAGTTGTAGATCCCCGCGCTCTTTTCTTAGAAAAATGGGTAATTTGAAAGAGAAACCAAATTTATAATCCTGTGTATTGATCCCTCGCCATTCCTCCGGCTGATTCGTAAGAAAATTGTAACTAAGATCAAGATCTGGCAATAGTTTATTGGATTTCAACCTTCTTTCAATTTGCGACATATCAAGATTATATTCCAGAAACCTGATCTTAGGATTTTGCTCGATATCTTCTGTGGCTTCAATTTCATTATCAATCCACATGGCGGTCACTCTTTCAAAAAGATCGTCATTCGGCACTACTTCCGGAGTAATTTCTAATGGAATATTAGATGCTGTCCAGAGGTAATTTGATAATTTCAAAGAAGCTTTCACATAATTCAATTTGGCTTGCTCTAATTGAAGTTCCCTGTTTTCTAAAGTAATATTCGCTTCCAGGGTATCTATCGCCGGTTTATCCCCTAACCTGAACTGGGTTTTTACAGATTTCAGTCTGAACTCGGCGTTATTCAGGAAATTACGATACAGCAATAGTTTCTGATAGGCACTATACCATTCAAAATAAGTGCTGGAAGCATTATACAAAATATCAGCAATCATAAGATCCCTCTTCACCTGGGACTGATCCTGATATATCTTCGCTTGTTTAAGAGCAGCCATACGCTCGCTCATAAATAAACCATTGGTGATGTCCAGACAAACCCCAGCCGAATAAAGACCTTCATCTGGAACCGTGTTCTGGGGATTTAGATACTCCCCGGAATTATCTTCAAATTTCGCATTGAATTCAAGTCCGTAATAAGTTGGGATCTTAAAGGCCGCTCCAAAAATGTTATAATACTCAGTATTCTTATAATCCTTTTCAGAAAAATCTGCTTCAATCTTAGGGTCAAAATAACCCCGGGCTTTAAGAAGTTTAAAATCTCCTTCATCAACTTTTAACCCCGCCTGTTTTACCAGCGGATGGTATTTTTTCACAATAGCCAGATACTCCTCAAAATCCAGACTTAAACTATCCTGTTGAAAAGCATAAGTAACCTGAGTCAGCAATACTATGACAATGCAGATTAATTTTCTCATTTTTCAGTCGCTTTTGTATTTGCGGCATCGGCAGGAGAATAATAGTTTGGAGGGAATCCGTTTAACTGGCGCCAGAGTTCATACCAGATAGGTACATCTTCCAGTAAAGCCAGCGTAGAGGCTCCCGAACCAATTTTTATCTCACTTGGCCAGGCATATTCATCTTCGTCAGGCGCCAGTAGAACCCGGTATTTTCCGTTAGCACTTATAAAGTTTTCAATGGCTACGATCCTTGCACCATAAGTTCCGTAAGAACTATTAGGCCAGCCGCTAAATACAATCGCAGGCCAGCCATCAAACTGAACTCGCACAGATTCCCCAACATGCAACAGAGGCATATCTATGGGAGCCACATAAGTTTCCACGGCCAGTTCGTAATTAGAAGGCATAATACCTACCAATGGTTCTCCTTCTTTAAAGCTTTCACCAATTCCCGCTTTAATCGCTTTATTAATATAACCATCCTGTGGCGCCAGAATATAGTACAAGCCACGCCTCTTATCATAATTGGCATAAGAGGTTTCAAGTTTACTAATATCAGCACGGGTCTGAAACATGGCACTTTCGGCGGAAGAACGATCACTCTGGGTCTTGGAGATCTTTTCTTGATATTCTGCTTCCAGGCGGTTTAGTTCTATTTCAGAATTAATAATATCATTTTTAGCAGCCAGCACTTTATTTTCCTGGGAAACTTTTTTTGCCTGAACTTCCTGAAGTTTTAATCTGGAGTTCTCCAGATCTGTCATCGATTTCAGTCCTTCCTCATTCAACATTCTGGCCCTTTCAAATTGTGTTTCGGCGATTGCAAGATTTGTTTTCGCAGCTTCCAGATCTATACTGTCACTTCGGAACTTTAAATTGCTCTGTTGTAATTTATTTTCAGCCTGATTGATTTTCAATCGTTTCTCTTGTAGAAGTGCTTTTACCTGATTGTTTAAAGATTGAATCTTATTTTCATAAGACCTTTTCGAACTTTCCTTCGCACTAATCTGATCTCCGGTACGATCTACCAACTGCGGATCGAAATATTCATTTTTAATCTCTGAAATATGTAGAATCGTATCTCCTTTTTCAACAAAATCACCTTCATTGATATACCATCGCTCAATTCGACCCGGGATAGGTGACTGTATGGTTTGAGGTCGTTGCTCTGGAGTTAGCGTGGTCACATATCCTTTTCCAGCCACCGTTTGTGTCCAGGGCAGGAATAAAACTATGATTAAGATCACTCCAAACGAGATCAGAAATCTATTGAAGTATTTCCGGCTTCGTTCTTTGAAAACCTTCTTACCCGAGGCATATTGTAAAAGATCTACTTTTTCGTGCAGCTTGTTATGTGTGATATTCAGCATTTACAAGATCTTATTCGTTAATTTTCCATTTTTCATGAAAAGCTGCCTGTTGCATAACCTTTCCAATTTCTCCCCTTTTCCGGCCACCAGGATCGCCCATTTATTCTCTTCGCTAAAAAGAAAATTAAGTATTCTTTCTTCTTCTTCAGGATCTAATTGATTCAACGGATCGTTTAGAATAAGAACCGAGGGACGCCTCACAATACTCCTCGCAAGTATTAGCTTTTTTGAAACCGAAAAAGGCATCTGGATCCCTTCTGGATAGATCATAGTATTTAAGCCTTTGGGTTGCTGTCTTACAAAGCCAAGTAACCCGGTCTTCTCAAGTGCCCACTGGATATCCTGAATGGGAATATCCTGATCGCCAAGTGTAATATTTTCCAGAATTGTCCCTTCAAAGGGAGTTTCTTCGGTTATAGAATGCCCAAGCATACCTCTATAATGATTAAGCTTTACACTTTTTAGAGATAGATCGTTTACATAAATCTCACCTACGCTGGGCCTTATAAGACCTGCAAGAAGTTTAAGCAATGTAGATTTACCCGCACCGTTTGTTCCCTTCAACAGAATCCTGTCTCCAGGATTTATTTTAAAATTTACATTTTTAATAATTCGCTCCTCATTGAAACCTTTATAATTTACCCCATCAAATTCTATAGTAAGTGGTTCGCCTAAATTAAAGGGTTCATCTCCTTCCTGTTCTTCCAGTTTCTTGTCTACCACCTCTCCCATTTTTTCCAGAGAAGTAAGGATGTCATAGAAAGATTCCAGGCCAAGAATAATTTTTTCTACGGAACCGATAATTAATAAAATGATGATCTCTGCAGCCACAAATTGCCCGATATTCATTTGCTGATTAAGAACCAGGATCCCTCCAATTGCCAGCAGTCCTGCGGTAACCAAAACCTTGAATATAATGAGTTGAATAAATTGTATTTTAAGCACCTGGAAATGACCTTCACGCGCAACCAAATATTCGGTGAGCATACGGTCATTCTTATTGATAGCCAGATTGGTTCGTCCAGATATCTTAAAACTTACCAGACTTCTGGCTACTTCCTGAATCCAATGTGCGATCCTGTATTTATATTTAGATTCCAGAAGGCTGGCGTCCAGACCTCTTTTTGCGGTAATTTTGAAACCTACGTAAATTAAAAAAACTAGTAGCAATCCATAAATTATAAAGAACGGGTGATAAAGTGACAACAGAATTAAACCGAAGACCACCTGGGTTAATGCCGCCGGAAAATCTATAATTACTTTTGAAAGTCCTTTCTGAATTATAAGTACATCAAAGAATCTATTGGCCAGTTCCGGAGGATAAAAATTGCGAAGCTGATCCATTCTAATTTTTGGAAAACGATAAATAAATTCAAAAGAAGATCTAGTGAAAATCTTTTGCTGAACATTCTCCAGAATCCTAATCTGCATCAATTGAAGAATTCCCACAAAAGCAACGCCCAGGGTTACAATGATAACCAGTACGAACCAGGAAGTTGAAATCCTGGCACCCTGCATTAAATTTACAATCGCCTGAACTCCCAGCGGAACAGAAAGACTTACGAGTCCGGCGAAAATAGCATAGTAAAAGATCTGCAGGAAATCTCTGCGCTCCAGTTTCAGCAATCCAATAAATCTCTGAAATGGTGTTAGTTTATTTTCCATCGGATATATTTAGAAGATTTGAGACTAAATTTTTAAAATACATGGAAGGATTATTTTCATCCACACTATCTGTAATACTTAAAAAATGCTGACTTATAAAATGTTGGTGCAGCGAACCATCGATTATGGTAGTTGCCAGACTGAATGGATATTTATAATCCGGATCCAGGTTTCCAATCATTTCACTAAATCGCTTTACCAGATTTTTATAAAGCATAAAACAACCAGATTTGTTTTCTTCATCTACTTTTTTGGTGAGATATGATTTTGAAGATTCATTAATAATAATATTATTGAGAGCCATCTCATCTATATGCTGAAAACGGATATCCTGCTCTACAGGATGCGCCATGACTTCTACAGCTTTCAATAATTTTTCTTCCGGATCATGAATACCAAAGGTTGAAAATGTTAGCTGATATTCTTTCCAGCCCCAGAACCAATTGGTGATATATACCAGGAACTTATGCTTGTTTTCAAAATAGCGATAAATAGAACTTTCATTAGAATGAATCTCTGCACCTAATTTCTTAAAAGTGAATTTTTCAAAACCAATCTTATCGATTAGCAGAATACCATGTTCTATAATCCTTCTTCCCAGCTCACTGGATTCAGGATCTTTAAGGTATAGGCTATCGCTAACCGATATTCGTAAGTTTTTTAGTAATTCTTCCATCCCAACTTAAAATTTGACAAATATAATAGTTTTACTATTAACTTTAAAAGTTTTACTTTTATTTAACCATTGTTCAATACAAATTCTATGGCGAAAAAGCTTTTAGCTCGAACTCTAGCTTCCATCGCAGTCCTAGGATATTGATAAATAAAAGAGTTAGATATTTACAATTATTAAGTTGAACAAATTTATTCGCTAAAACCGGTTCCTATCTCATTGCGTAAATGATAGTATGAAGTATAATCCTCTTGTTGTTTTATTTTTTATGATTCCGAGCCTTTTACCGGCTCAAAAAATAGATAACCTGGTATCTTTCCGGGATATTAAAAATGATTCTTATTTTAGATTCAATTACGATAACGATTATTTCTCTGGTACTGATGAAAATTATACTCAAGGTTACAGTTTTGAACTGGTTGCTCCCTTTTTAGAAAAAAATCCCGCTAATTATCTATTCTTAACATCTGAAAATTCTGAGGTCAAATATGGATTGGCCATAGAACATATTGGTTTTACAGCTCCAGATATTGGAAGTCCGGAAATCCAATTTGGAGAACGCCCCTTTGCGGCCGCGATCATGTTAAAGAGTTTCGCCATTACCACAGATACACTGGCAAAGTCCAGATTAACCTCTTCGTTAAGTTTAGGGCTTATAGGTCCCGGTGCTTTTGGAAAAGAAATGCAGGCGGGTATTCATAAGATCACGGGAAACACCATTCCCAAAGGCTGGAGAAATCAGATAAAGAATGATATGGTTATAAACTACGAGATAGCTTATGAAAAACAGCTATTTAGAGCGGGAGACTATGTATCGCTGCAATCTAACTCTACCGCACGAGTTGGTACTTTATTTACGAATGCATCTGTTGGCCTCAACACTAATATTGGACTTATAAATTCAGCATTTTCAGATGATAAAAGAAATAGTAAATTTCAGTTTTATGGATATTCCCAGGTTTTAGGAAACTTAATCGGCTATGATGCCACACTGCAAGGAGGAGTTTTTAATAATGATAGTCCGTATACGATTCCTTCTGAAGAAATAACGAGACTTACCGGCCAATTTAATTATGGTTTTATATTAAAGACCAGAACATTATATTTTGAATATTCGCGCACGGTACTTACTCGCGAATTTGATTCTGGATCCCCTACCAAATGGGGAGGAATTAGAATTGGGTTTACATTTTAGGTTTTAGATGAAAAAAATACTTGAAGAATTTTGTATAAAATATTATTATCTGAAGCAAAAAAGCCGACTCATGAAAGTCGGCTTATCTCTTTAGTACTCGAGGCGGGAATCGAACCCGCACTCCCGAAAGAACTGGATTTTGAATCCAGCGCGTCTACCAATTCCGCCACTCGAGCTAGTGGATGGCAAAAATATAAAAATTTTAGTTCTAAGGATTCAATTCAATAAAAATTATTCCCATCAATAAAAATTTCTCCTGCCAATGGTTTTTGAAATCCTGCGCCCTAAAAACAAAGTATTTAATTATCTGATTTAATGTACTTTATATTCTTTAGATAATTTTTATTGAAAATGTTCAGCATATTGTTTTTTGAAATATATTCGCCCGATTTTTAATAATATCAAATAAAATGAAAAAACAATTTTTTGGTGCTCTTGCACTTGTTCTTATGATTTCAGTTACTTCATGTAAAAATGAGAATAAGGATGCCGTAGAGGAGAATGTTGAAGAAGTTAATATCCAGGATGATGCTAATCTTGAAGTTAAAACAGATAACATCCCAGAAACTATGGAAGCTGAAATTACTGCAGATTCTCTAAATACAACAAAAGAGAGCGGGCAAGAAACACCACAGATTTAAAAATAATCATTGAGTAAATTTTAAGCCCTGTTGTACAGGGCTTTTTTTATGCTATCCCGGTGGAATTACACCGTTGGCAAGGCATTTCGCCACTAATTCTGTAGTATTTGTACAGCCACTTTTTTTAAGGATATTTCTTCGGTGAGTTTTAATGGTATGAGGAGATAGATTAAGTTCATTCGCAATCTGTTCTGCATTAAATCCTCTAGATAATCTAACCACTATTTGCATTTCTCTTTTTGTAAAAAGTTCTGCAAGATCATTTTTCCCTCCATCGTAAGCCTGGGGATCAAATTTTCCTTTTAGAAATATCAATATTAAAATAACATTCCCCGCCATTCATATTAATAAAAGATACGGCACTGGTACTGGACACCTTTAAGTGTGATACATCGGTTTGGATACACAAGACATGCTCTGGTGTTCCATTCTCTAAAACACTTAGCGGAATTGCCTGATAAAGCATCGTCCTTACCTGTCCATTAACATCTTTCAAACGATAAGAAAACATGTTCTTATAAGCCAGCACAAGATCTTTTTCTAAAAAGGAGGTGTAAAAATCACTTATGACCCTGCTTTTTAAATTGATGTTATCGATCTCCTCCGGTAGTATCATTCTTAGAAGATCGTTTAATTTAACCTCCCCGGGATTCTTATTCGTAAAAAGTTCTACCGAATCTGAAACATATTCTAATTCAAAATCATGAAGGTTTACGATATATAAATAGGAATGCCCAAGAGCAAATACCGAAGCGAACCTTTTGAAATCATCTGAAATTTCAAAACCGCGATACTCTCTTATCTGACTTGAATAGGTTTTTTTCCAGAAATCTGAGATCTTCTCAATATCTTCCTGCATAGGAGTTTATTAATTGAAAAATAAATATAAGAATTATAAAATTCTAAGGTGTTTGATTTTATTAATCAATCCTATTTTTACGAAGAACGGAGTCAAATAAAAAGCCTTCGGGAATATCCTGAAGGCTTTTACGACAAATAATGATTTTTTTCAGCAGTTGGATCACCATATATTATTTTACCCCAACATAACATTTCGAAATTTTGACCCTACTCAAAATTTCTATGTATCCAAAAATTTTAATCGAAATCAATTAATTGTCATTGCTAAGATACATCTGAAGCTTCAGTAAAAAAATACCATTAAAAAGGTATTTTTGGTTTGTCCATTCGGTTCAGATAATTTCACTCATAGCTCACATTTTTGCAATTATTCCAATAAGTTGTACTTTCGAAACTTCGCTAACAAACTCAACTATGTCGCAATTTTGGCTTTATTTTCAGCTTGGACTAGATCACGTTCTGGACTGGCAGGCATACGACCATGTGCTTTTTCTTATCGTGCTAGTTGCCTCCTACGGTTTTAGTACCTGGAAACGTGTATTGTGGCTGGTCACTCTGTTTACCCTGGGCCACACTCTGGCTCTTTTCCTTTCGGTTTATGAGATCGTACGAGTAGATGCTAATTATGTAGAGTTTTTAATTCCCGTTACCATATTAGCGACAGCTATTTTTGACTTGGCAACGGCCGGAAAAAAACTTAGAAATACTAATTTTAATTTACTCTATTTCACCACCGTTTTTTTTGGATTAATTCACGGGTTGGGATTTTCATCTTATTTTAAAATGATCGCTTCAGGAGCTGAAAGTAAATTCTGGCCTTTGGTTGAGTTTGCATTGGGAATTGAAACCGCACAATTGATTGTTGTCTTTGCAGTTATGATCATAGGTTTTCTGCTTCAAAACGTTCTTAACGTATCAAAAAGAGACTGGATCATGGTCACCGCCTCAATTGTTATTGGAGTTATCTTACCTATTCTAGTTGAAAGTTATCTGGCGCTATAGATAAAAGGTCTGTTTAGCTATATTTTCATCAATAATCTATTAATTTGCAACCTATTATTAATTTCTGCAACCTAGATACTTATAGTTGTCATGAATAAGAAAAAACAGCTGAAATTTGATAAAGCTTATTTGAGAATTGCTAAAGAATGGAGTAAATTATCCCATTGCAACAGGAAACAGGTTGGCGCGTTAATTGTAAAGGATAGAATGATCATTTCTGACGGATACAATGGTACGCCAACAGGTTTTGAAAATTTTTGTGAAGATGATGAAGGTTATACTAAATGGTATGTTTTACATGCAGAGGCCAACGCAATACTTAAGGTAGCCGGTTCTACACAGTCATGCAAGGATGCCACATTATACATCACCATGTCCCCCTGTAAGGAATGCAGTAAACTAATACACCAATCTGGTATTAGCAGGCTGGTTTATCAAATAGATTATAAAGATAATTCAGGCCTTGAATTTTTAAAAAGAGCCGGAGTTGATCTCGAGCAAATAACAGAACTGGAAGATTGAAAGGCAGGAATAAAATATACACACCACTATTACTTAGTATTGCATGTGCCATTGGTTTAATACTTGGCGCAAGACTTGACTTTCACCCTACAGACGAACTTTTTTCTGCTAATCCAAAAAAGCAAAAACTTAACAGGCTTATAGACTACATAGATTATGAATATGTAGACGATGTTAATACAGATAGTATTGTAGATGTTACTGTAAACAAGATCCTGGAAAATCTGGATCCGCATTCTGTATATATCCCAAAAGATGAATATAGCCGAGTCACCGAAAATATGAAAGGTGATTTTGTTGGAATTGGAGTTAGCTTTTATAAAATTCAGGATACCATTGTTGTAATAAAAGCTTTAGAAGGTGGTCCCAGCGAAAAAATTGGTATTCGGGGCGGCGACCGTATCCTGTATGCCAATGGCGAAAAATTATTTGATCGCGAAATAAGTGACGATTCTATTACTACCCAGTTAAAAGGAAAGGCTAATACAAAAGTTACCTTAAAAGTTTTGAGAAAAGGCATAGAAGATCTTCTTACCTTCAAACTGAAACGAGGCAAAGTCCCGCTTAAAAGTGTAGACGCCTCCTATATGCTTACTGAAGATCTTGGTTACATCAAAATAGACCGGTTTTCTGAAACTACCTATAAGGAATTCAGTCAGTCTATAAAAGAGCTTAAAAAAGAAGGAGCTAAACAGATAACGCTGGATTTGAGAGGAAATCCCGGAGGTTATCTTTCTGAAGCCATTAATATAGCAGATGAATTCATTAAAGACGGCAAGCTCATTCTTTTTACTAAAAACAAAAGCGGAGCTATAGAAGAGACCTATGCGCAGAGGGAAGGAAGTTTTGAGAACGGGAAGGTTTTTGTGCTTATTAATGAAAATTCTGCCTCTGCAAGCGAGGTTGTTGCCGGTGCATTGCAGGATAATGATGTAGGAACCATTATAGGACGTAGATCTTACGGAAAAGGTCTTGTACAACGGGAAATGGAATTAGGAGACGGTAGTGCTGTTAGACTTACCATTGCAAGATATTATACCCCCACGGGAAGATCTATTCAAAAGCCCTATAAAAACGGGAATGAGTCTTACTTTAATGATTATATGCGTCGTTACAAGAATGGTGAATTAAACAATGAAGACAGTATTGAAGTCAACGATTCATTAAGATATAAAACTCCTGGCGGCAAGATCGTTTATGGAGGAGGAGGCATCATCCCCGATATTTTTGTACCAAAAGATACAGATTCTGAAAAAGAGAAACTAACCTTTTTATTACGCAGCGGCTATATGAGTCGCTTTGTATTTGACATACTGGAAAAAAACAGGGAATATTACAATTCTATTACCAAAGATGAATTCAAAGAAAAGATTCTAATAACTCCGGAAATGATTAGTGATTTTGACCGCTATTTAAGAACGATGAATCTTGGTAACGAAAGAACAAGTGAAGAACGCAAACCTCTTCTAAAGAAATATTTGAAAGCCGAAATTGCCCAACAATTATTTGGTACTAATGCATTTGAACGGTATTTAAACGAAGATGACCGAATAATTATGAAAGTAATTGAGTTGTCCAGGGAAAAATGATACTTTGGATTCTCGATGGAAAATGTTTTACAATATCTATCGGCTATCTGGCCACTAACTCCTTTGTTTTTATTTATAATCGCAGTGTCTTTCAGACTACTGGATAATAGCACCTATCTTTTTTTGAAAAAAGATATTTTGGTGAATACATCTAATGTTTCCCGAAATATTTTAAAGAGACAAATAAGCTCTAGTGATGATAAAATTTTCACCAGACAACTTAAACGGGCTCTTTTATATAGAAATCTACAGCAGAGTTTTATGGCATTAGCCATCATAACATTCCCAATTAGCTTTATTTTTTACTTTTTAAGCTAATTTATCATGCACCTTGGTGTGCTCTCCATTATTCCAATTGGTTAATATATCTGTTGCCACAGCGGCACCGCTACCACTTGCGATAGCATATTGGCTACGCCAGCCGGCCAGTGTTCCGGCAACATATAACCCCGGTTTCACTAAATGGTCATCATTCTTTAGCTGGACCCTGTCTTTGGATATTTTTGCTTTTTTATGTGGAATTAAATACTCCTCGAGTCCGTTAATTCTAAAAGGGCTTGTGTAACCTACAGCGACCACTACTTTCTCTGTGGTGTATTCACTCTTATTAGTAATTACCCGAAATCCCCCATTTATCTCATTTACTTCCTTTACTTTTTCCGAAGAAACCTGTCGCATTTCAGGATATATATCTGTAAGATGCTTAACACCTTGATCCAGTACATCCATCCCTTTTGTTCCGGGTGCAATTCCGAAGACATTTTTAAGCAATGCAGACTGCAAATGAGAAGACTTTTGATGCAGGATAATTCCTGCTTTTCTATTTTCAGCAAATTCCTTGTCAAGACCGGAACCTATGACCAAAGCACACGAAAGTCCTGCGGCTCCACCGCCAATAATTAATACGTCAAAATCCATCATTATTTATGTTTCCTGGCAATCATTCTAGACGTTAACAAGATAGCCATAAGAACAATTACGCAAAGGCTCGCAGCAATAACAATCAATGCATTCCCGCTGTCGCCTTCCATTAAATTATCAAGATCCAGTGATCGTACACTAATTCCAATAAAAACAACGGCTAGAAAAATAATGGTATAAATAAGATACTTCATGAAAATAAACTCTGAATATTCGCGGCGAAAAGTTTTACAGCAATTGCCAGAAGAATTACCCCAAACACTTTCCTAATTACATTAATCCCCTGGCTTCCCAGCACCTTCTCAATTTTTCCTGAAGATTTTAAAACCAGGTATACAAATATAATATTGATAACTATAGCAACAATAATATTTACTGTTTCATATTCTGCCTGTAAAGAAACCAAGGAGGTCATAGTTCCCGCTCCCGCAATTAATGGGAAGGCTAAAGGAACGACAGAGGCAGTCTCTGGCGCATCATCTTTATATAAACTAATCCCCAGGATCATTTCTAAAGCCAGGAAGAACAGGATAAATGAACCTGCAACCGCAAAAGAATTCACATCTATCCCAATAAGGTTTAGAATTTCCTTTCCGAGAAAAAGAAATACCACCATAATCACCCCCGCTACGATGGATGCTTTTTCGCTCTGGATATGCCCAACTTTTTTACGTAAATCAATAATTATAGGGATATTTCCAATAATATCAATCACTGCAAAAAGAATCATCCCTGCGGTAAATATTTGCCTGAAATCTAACACTTTAAACATAACCAGCTTATTTTCAAAATTGCGTGCAAAAGTACTTTATCTTATCTGATTAACAATTCCACAACCATGTTAATTTTATATGAATTTTATTCCAGAATTTCTTCGCCTTAAGACTTAGAAAATTATCTTTGCCCCATGTTTCAATTAGGTAAAACTTTAGTTTCTGAAGAGATCATTAAAAATGATTTTGTGTGCAATCTTTCAGCCTGCAAAGGCGCCTGCTGCATCGATGGTGAAGCCGGAGCTCCGGTAGAACCTGAAGAACGGGCAATTATGGAGGAGATTTATCCTAAAGTAAAACCTTACTTGCGAAAAGAAGGTATCGAAGCCATCGAAAAACAGGGAGTCTATATTACTCGTGAGAATGGTGAAATCGAAACCCCATTGATAGATGATGCCGATTGTGCCTATGTTACTTTTGATGATAAAGGGACTGCGCTATGCGGAATTGAAGAGGCTTATAACCAGGGAGATATCGACTGGAAAAAACCTGTTTCCTGTCATTTATACCCAGTTAGAGTTCAGAATTACTCATCGTTCTCTGCGGTAAATTATCATCGATGGGAAATTTGTGATGATGCATGCAGCCTTGGGGCTGAACTTCAGGTTCCTATCTATAAGTTCACAAAAGACGCGCTGATTAGAAAATTTGGAGAAGACTGGTATGGTGAATTAGAGGAAGTAGCCAAAAATGTTCTGACCAGGAAATAATATAACGAATTAATTTTCAGATACTTAAATTATAATATCAGCGAATATTTTACTATATTTAGAGACTTAAATTCATGGAAAGGAGTTACTATTAAAGACCTTTCTACCCCCCGAAAAGATTTTATCTGTAATATCGATTTCTCTTAAATCATTTTATTAAGGGAATCATATGATTATCATAGAATTAAAAAAGAATATCTATACCAACAATTTTATAGGTGGACCAACCAAAATGTTAATTCTGTTTTCTAGAAAACCGGTAAATATTTACCGGTTTTCGCATATAAAATCCTTTATTTTCCGCCCGATTCAAGACGATTTCAGGTCATAATTACTAGCTGAATTAGCAAGAAGACTTTGCTTGCTCATAAAATTATTAACAAATTACAAACAATTGTTTTTCAGTCACTTGATTCCATGTTTTAACAAGAATGTATGAAAAATCAAGGCTTAAACATGTTGAAAACTTTGTTGAAAACGTTTAGCCTAAATTCTTTCATTATACGTCTCATTTTTAAATATTTGTTAAACACTTTTCAATAAAAGTTAAAAACTACCGAAAAAACCGGAATAATTATGGCTCAGCAAGAACCCATTTTACAGGATAACAAAGATCGATTTGTGATCTTCCCAATTAAACATCATGATATTTGGGACTGGTATAAAAAAATGGAGGCTTGTTTCTGGACCGCTGAAGAAATTGATCTTCATCAGGATCTTACGGATTGGAATAACAAACTAAGTTCAGACGAACGTTACTTCCTAAAACACATTCTGGCATTTTTTGCAGCTTCAGATGGAATTGTAAATGAAAATCTTGCAGAGAATTTCGTAAATGAAGTTCAATATTCAGAGGCCAAATTCTTTTATGGTTTCCAGATCATGATGGAAAATATACATTCTGAAACCTATTCTTTATTGATAGACACTTATGTAAAGGATGATAAAGAAAAAGATCAGTTATTTAAAGCGATTGAAGTTTTTCCAGCTATTAAGAAAAAAGCAGACTGGGCATTAAAGTGGATAGAATCAGATTCTTTCGCTGAAAGATTGATCGCTTTTGCAGCAGTAGAGGGGATCTTCTTTTCGGGTGCTTTCTGTTCTATTTTCTGGTTAAAAAAGCGTGGATTAATGCCGGGATTAACATTCTCTAACGAGTTAATTTCCAGAGATGAAGGCATGCATTGTGACTTCGCGGTTCATCTCCATAATCATCACCTGGTAAACAAAGTGCCAAAAGAAAAAATAAGAGAGATCCTTATCGATGCTCTAAATATAGAACGTGAATTCGTTACAGAATCACTTCCGGTAAGTTTAATTGGAATGAATGCTAAGTTGATGACTCAGTATCTTGAGTTTGTAACAGACAGGCTTTTGGTTGAACTGGAATGTGAGAAAGAATATAATGTTTCAAATCCATTCGACTTTATGGACATGATCAACCTGCAGGGTAAAACCAATTTCTTCGAAAAGCGCGTAAGCGAATACCAGAAGGCAGGAGTTATGAACAAAGACAAAGAATCAGACGAGATCAGCTTTGACGCCGATTTCTAAAAGAGCAACTGCGTCTCGTCCCCCAACGGGGCGCTAGTTGAACTTTAATATTTTTCACCCGAAATTTTAATTTATTAATCCGGTTTTAATCACCGGCCTGGAATGCTAGTGCTCTTTCACAAAGATCCTCTGGCACCGCTAACTAAAAATACAGCCTATGTATGTAGTAAAAAGAGACGGCAGAAAAGAACCCGTCATGTTTGACAAAATTACGGCCAGAGTTAAGAAGCTTTGTTATGGCCTGAATGAACTTGTTGATCCGGTAAAAGTTGCGATGCGGGTAATTGAAGGACTTTACGACAATGTTACTACCAGTGAACTGGATAACCTTGCAGCCGAAATTGCTGCAACTATGACTACTTCTCATCCAGATTACGCGAAACTTGCTGCAAGAATTTCAGTCTCCAATCTGCATAAAAACACCAAAAAGACATTTTCAGAAGTGATGACAGATTTATATGAATATGTAAATCCGCGTACCGACGAAAAAGCACCGCTATTATCAGATGAAGTTTATAAAGTGATCTCCGATAACAAAGAGAAACTGGATTCTACCATTATTTACAATCGTGACTTTGGGTATGATTATTTCGGCTTTAAAACCCTGGAAAGATCGTATCTACTGAAATTAAACGGGGTAATCGCAGAGCGGCCCCAGCATATGTTGATGCGGGTTTCTATAGGAATACATATTGATGATCTTGACGCGGCTATAGAAACTTATGAGCTGATGTCTAAAAAATATTTTACGCACGCCACCCCAACACTTTTCAATTCAGGTACACCAAAACCTCAAATGTCCTCATGTTTTCTTCTTACTATGAAAGATGATAGTATAGACGGGATCTATGATACATTAAAGCAGACGGCTAAGATCTCCCAGTCTGCAGGAGGTATTGGTTTATCTATTCACAATGTTCGTGCTACCGGTTCGTATATTTCTGGTACAAACGGCACTTCCAACGGTATCGTCCCAATGCTTCGCGTTTTTAATGACACTGCCAGGTATGTAGACCAGGGTGGTGGAAAAAGAAAAGGTTCTTTCGCCATGTACGTAGAGCCATGGCATGCCGATATTTTTGATTTCCTGGATCTTAAAAAGAACCACGGAAAAGAAGAAATGCGTGCCCGTGATCTATTTTATGCGATGTGGATGCCAGATCTTTTTATGAAAAGAGTGGAACAGAATGAAAAATGGACATTAATGTGTCCACACGAATGCCCTGGACTTTTTGATACTTATGGAGATGAATTTGAAAAGCTCTATGAGAAATATGAAAAAGAAGACAAAGGTCGCAAAACAATAAAAGCTCGTGAGCTGTGGGAAAAGATCATGGAGTCTCAAATTGAAACGGGAACTCCGTACATGCTTTATAAAGATGCTGCGAACCGTAAATCCAATCAAAAAAATCTGGGAACTATTCGTTCTTCCAATTTGTGTACAGAGATCCTGGAATATACCAGTAAAGATGAAGTAGCAGTTTGTAATCTTGCATCTATCGCCTTACCAATGTTCGTTAAAGGAAACGAGTTTGATCATAAAGAACTTTTTAAGATCACCAAAAGGGTTACAAAAAACCTTAATAAGGTAATTGACCGTAATTACTATCCGGTAAAAGAAGCTGAAAACTCCAATATACGTCATCGGCCTGTAGGACTTGGCGTGCAGGGTCTTGCTGATACTTTTATAAGGTTAAGAATGCCATTCACTTCAGATGAAGCTAAGAAATTAAACCAGGAGATCTTCGAAACACTTTATTTTGCTGCGGTAACAGCGTCCATGGAACTGGCAAAAGAAGAAGGTCCTTATTCAACATTTAAAGGCTCTCCTATTAGTGAAGGTGAATTCCAGTACAATCTTTGGGGTATCAAGGATGAAGATCTAAGCGGTAGATGGGATTGGGCAAAACTTCGTAAACAGGTAATGAAGAATGGAGTTAGAAACTCACTTTTGCTTGCTCCTATGCCAACTGCATCCACTTCCCAGATTTTAGGAAATAATGAAGCCTTTGAACCCTACACATCCAATATCTATACTAGACGAGTACTTTCAGGTGAATTTATCGTGGTAAATAAACATTTGCTGGAAGATCTGGTTTCCAGAAATCTTTGGACAGATGACGTTAAAAATGCTATTATGAGAAATAATGGATCTGTACAGGATATTGATATTATTCCGGAAGATCTAAAGGAGCTTTATAAAACGGTTTGGGAACTGAGCATGAAAGATATTATAGACATGTCCAGGCATAGAGGATATTTTATAGATCAGTCGCAATCGCTCAACCTCTTTATGGAAAATGCCAATTACAGCAAGCTTACTTCAATGCATTTTTATGCATGGAAAAGCGGACTCAAAACAGGAATGTATTATCTTCGAACCAAATCTGCGGTGGATGCCATTAAATTCACCCTGGAAAAAGAAAAGAAAAAAGAACCCGTAGCAGTAGTTTCAGAAGCACCGGCAAAAGCTGCAGAAAAACTAAAGGCAGAAACCACGCCTGCTATCTCTGAACAATCTGAAAAAGAAGGAGCTTTGTCACCAGAGGAACTAAGAGCTATTATTGCTCAGTCTAAAGAAGGAGAAGGGGATGATTGCTTAATGTGCGGATCTTAAAAATTTGGCTAATTCAAATTTGAATTTAAGAAGAGGGAAGTAGTAGTTACTTCCCTTTTTTTATTCCAAATCTTCCTGGAGCAGAAGATTCTGGATTAAAATCCAGGATCCCTATTGCAAAATTTCCAAACGCCTCTTTTTTACTTATTTTTACCATCAAAATCTACGGACTAATCACTGAAACGATCAACTAAAATGAACTGGGAACAACTCTTATCTCTTAAGCGATTTGGAGACACCAATAAAAGACTTAGAAAGGAACAGAATGAAACCCGACTTGGTTTTGAGGTAGATTATGACCGTATCATTTTCTCCTCAGCTTTCAGAAGTCTTCAGGATAAAACCCAGGTTATTCCCCTTTCAAAAACAGATTTTGTTCATACGAGGTTAACCCACAGTTTAGAAGTTTCAGTAGTTGGTCGTTCTTTGGGTAGGTTAACAGGTCAGAAATTATTGGAGAAACATCCTCATTTACGGGATACCTTTGGGTATCAAATGAACGATTTTGGGGCCATCGTTGCTGCAGCTGCTTTAGCACATGATATTGGAAACCCTCCTTTTGGCCATTCTGGAGAAAAAGCTATTGGGGAGTATTTTAGCCATGGTAATGGAAAGCGGTTTAAAGATCAGCTTTCAGAAAAAGAATATCAGGACCTTATAAAGTTTGAGGGTAATGCAAACGGTTTCAAAATTCTTACTGAAAACAGGCCGGGAATTGAAGGTGGTTTAAGACTGTCTTATGCTACTCTTGGTGCTTTCACAAAATATCCAAAAGAATCTCTGCCACATAAGCCTACGAAAAAAATTGAAGATAAAAAGTTCGGATTTTTTCAAAGTGAGCGACAAACTTTTGAAGAGGTTGCTGAAGAATTAGGGCTAAAAAAGACCAGAGAAGGAAAAGATGTTGGTTACACCAGGCATCCACTGGCTTTTCTTGTGGAAGCGGCAGATGATATTTGCTATACCATCATCGATTTTGAAGACGGGATCAACCTCGGTCTTATTGATGAGGATTACGCCCTTGAATATCTAATAAAACTGGTGAAAGATAACATTAACACCGGCAAGTATAATCAGTTAAAAAATACGGCAGATAGACTGGCTTATCTTAGGGCGCTGGCAATAAATACACTTATTACTGAAGCTGCAGATATTTTCCTCAAAAATGAAGAGGCTATTTTAAAAGGAGAGTTTCATGAATCGCTGTTTGATAAAAGCAGTTATGAAGCCCAGATAAAGGATATTATAAAAATTAGTATTGAAAAGATCTATCAGAGCGAAGAAGTTATAAGTAAAGAGATTGCCGGTTACCGCATGCTCTCTTATTTGCTGGATACTTACACAAAAGCCATACTTCCTGGTGTTGAAGAAGAAAATTCCAATTTCACCAGGCTGGTACTAAAATCTGTTCCTCAGTTGAATTATCTCGAAGAGGAGCATTCAGTTTATGAAAAACTCATCGGAATTTGCTCCTATATAGCATCCCTCACAGATGGACTTACTGTATCCTCATTTAAAAAATTCCAGGGTTTAAATACTTAAATAGTATAAAAATATATTTTTTTGTGACTGTCTGCATATCAAATATTTAGCTATGTTTGTGAAACATTTTTCAAAAAATTAAATATTTACACTTCTTTCCTTTCAGCAAACCAGACTAAAATCAAGTAATGAAAAGAATTCCCCAAATACTTCAGGAAAATCATGATAATATTATTTGTGCCTGGGAAAAAGAAGTTTTACAACATGTAGATGCAGCAAAGCACGCTCATAAAATAGCTTTACACGATCATATTCCCAATATTCTGGACGATATCATTGATATTTTTGAGCGCCATGATACTATAGACTGGAATATACAGGATTTTAAGATTGCGAAGATTGAAGAGAATAGCCTGGAACGGGAGGCACCGCGCTTCTTCAGAATACTTTACGGTAGACCAGATCATACATGAGTATATGATCTTTCATAATAAGATCATTGAAGTGTTCAACAATCACAAGGTTACTGATACAGGGGCTATTCATCTACTTAAATGCTGCATAGATAAATCCATGCTCAAATCTGTGGAGGCTTTTACCAAATCCATTCAGGAAATGCAAAATAAGCTGATTGGAACATTGGCTCATGATATTCGAAATTCCTTATCTGCAGCTCGCCTTGGCATAGAAATGCTGGATTTAAAAGCCGGACCTGAACGGGTAGAGAGGATGAGAAAAATGAGCATGTATAGCGTAGACAAAGCTTTGCATATGATTGAAGGTTTGCTGGACTCTATTTCTGTCAAAGCCGGAGAGGGTATGATGCTAAGTTTTTCTGAAATAAATCTCTTTTCAGATATCCGGACTATTTATGAAGAAGCTGAAGAAATCTATTCAGAAAAGATAATTTTTGAATGTGCAGATAAAGAGCTTAATGGAATTTTTGACGCAACAGCCATTAGAAGACTTCTGGAGAACCTTATCACCAATGCAGTTAAATACGGGGAATCGGAAAAACCAATCAGTTTAAAAGTTGTTAAGGAATGTGAGCGTTTTTTAAGTCTGGCAGTTCACAATTTTGGCCCTCCAATTCCACAGGAAAAGCAAGAAGAAATTTTTAATTTTCTAGACCATACTAAAGGTACTAATAAGAAAGAATTACAAAGCTGGGGAATAGGTCTAACCCTCGTTAAAATGGTTGCTGAAGCTCATGGAGGTAAGGTAGAACTAATCAGCAAAGATAATTTTGGAACAGAATTTAAGGTCTATATTTCACGAGTTATCAATGAACCTGGAAAACAACGTACAAAGTTGAATTTTGCTCAAAATTCATAAACCACTCCAACGCCAAGCATTTGCTTAAGCTGAAGACGTGGCCCGGAGGTTTCCAGTTTTCCATCTCCGTTGATGTCTTCTTTAAATTTCACATCGTCATCATACCGAATATGGGTGCCTACATTTGCTTTCACAAAATCATTCACTTTCATATTTACGGCCATTTGCCAGTCTACATCAATATTTCCAAATTTATTTAGATAATCTGAATACAGGCTTAATTGATTACTAAGGTCTATATTATCAAAAACTTCTTTACTAAAATCACTGGTAACCAGAAAACCAAATTCCGTCCGTAATTTTTCACCTTCTTTAATGATATTTCCCAGCTCATCGGTTACGGCGGGCTCTACTCCAAACATCCCTTCATTGGCCAGTTTTTGATCCAGTACAAAGGTAGATTTAAAAGTTATGGGAGATAGATAAACTGCAAGATCTTCTTCCGGATGTGAAAACTCGGTTCCTGCACCTAAAAAAGTATACCCGGGAGCCATGAACTGCGAAATAGGCACTTCGGTATCCGGGTATTTATATCCGTTAGAAAACTGTGTATTAAAACTGAACCTGGCTGAATAATACCAGTTTGATGTACTATCCTTTCTAAATCCAAAAGACGATCTTAGCCGTAATTCATCTTCTGTCTTCCTTATTTCCCTGCCCTCCTGGGCGTTGATCCCATATCTTAAAGAGGCAGAATTTTTCCACATGGTAAGATCTTTTTCAAAATTCCTGTCAAAACCTGCATAAAAAAGAGCCGAAACAGAATTGTTCCCTCCAGAATTCCAGTTCACAAAAGCTACTTCGCTAAGATTCATACCAAAGGTATTCTTTTCTGTCCAGTAGATGAGCATAGAATCTGTATTGGTAGTATCCTTAACGGTGGTTGCTGTAGTGTCCCTTATCGCAAGGTACTTAAATTCAGATGCTAGAGATTTAATTGATGTAATGCAGAATAAGAATAGTAGAATTTGGAACTTCATTTATGGAACTAGGTTTTCGGAATTGCGAAAATAAAAAAATCAAATCATAGATTCCAGCTTTTGCTGTATTCCTTGAACGTTAATTTTTGCTATTTCTTGTAATTCTTCTACACTTCCTTGCTCAATAAATTTATCTGGAATACCGAGAAGCTCTAAATCGCCTTTAAAACCTACGTTTGCCGCATATTCTAAAATTGCAGATCCAAAACCGCCATGTATCACTCCATCTTCCACAGTAATAATTTTAGAAAATTGTTTGAAAATTTTATTCAGAATTTTCTTATCCAGGGGTTTAACAAATCTCATATCGTAATGAGCGATCTTTTCCTGATCTACCATACTGAGTTCTTTAATAGCTTCTTTAACGTTTCCTGCCATATTCCCAAGACTTAATACAGCAATTTCTGAACCCTCCTTTAAATGCTCTGCTTTACCAATTTCAAGCTTTTTAAATGGTAGTTTCCATTCTTTTAGAACACCTCTCCCTCTTGGATAGCGGATAATTACTGGAGAGGTTAAACCTTGTTGTACCGTATAGAGCAAATTTCGGAGTTCCACCTCGTTTCTGGGTGCAGCGACTATAAGATTTGGGATCGCCCTGGCATAAGCTATATCAAAAACACCATGATGTGTTGCGCCATCTTCACCCACCAGACCTGCACGATCCAGGCAAAAGACTACAGGTAGATTTTGCAGTGCTACATCATGAATTAATTGATCGTAGGCTCTTTGTAAAAATGTAGAATAGATCGCACAATACACTACAAAACCCTGCGTAGCCATTCCCGCAGAAAGCGTTACCGCATGTTGCTCCGCAATCCCAACATCAAATGCTCTTTCAGGAAAAGCCTTCATCATATATTTTAATGAACTGCCAGTAGGCATTGCTGGTGTGATCCCTATGATCTTTTTATTTTTTTCGGCAAGCTCAACCAATGTTAGACCAAATACGTCCTGATATTTTAAAGGAAGTCCGTCAGTATCATATTTCAACAGTTCGCCTGTTTCCGGTTCAAATTTGCCGGGAGCATGATACTTCACCTGATCTTCTTCCGCCTTTTTAAGACCTTTCCCCTTCTTTGTAATTACATGAAGGAACTTTGGGCCTTTTATACTTTTCATTTCCTTCAGTGTATTTAAAAGACCTTCCAGATCATGACCATCTACAGGACCGAAATATTTAAAATTTAAAGCCTCAATAATATTATCGCTGGAAGGTTTATATCCAACCCTGGCTTTGGTAAGGTATTCCTTTAAAGCTCCAACACTGGGGTCTATTCCAATTGCGTTATCATTAAGAATTACCAGTAAATTTGCCTGGGTGACACCGGCATGATTAAGCCCTTCAAAGGCCATCCCGCTAGCAATAGAGGCGTCCCCGATTACCGCAATATGTTGTTTTTCTGTAGCTCCCTTTAAATTAGAAGCGATCGCCATCCCCAAAGCAGCTGAAATTGAAGTGGAAGAGTGCCCCACTCCAAAAGTATCGTATTCACTTTCATCTCTCTTAGGGAAACCACTTAAGCCGTTTAATTGGCGATTAGTGTCAAAAACATCTCTTCTTCCGGTTAAAATTTTATGACCGTAAGCCTGGTGGCCTACATCCCAGACCAGCAGATCTTCAGGAGTATTAAAAATATAATGAAGGGCAATGGTAAGTTCTACTACACCAAGACTTGCCCCAAGATGTCCTTCTTTGGTTGCCACGATATCAATGATGAATTTACGTAACTCTGATGTTAACTGATCAAGATCCTGTTTTTTAAGCTTTCGCAGATCTTCGGGACTGTTTATTTTATTTAAAATATTCGTGGCCATACCCAACAAAGTTACATTAAGGAATCTGAAATAAGAACTACTGAAGCCAAAGGAAAACTCAAAATTTATATCTTTCAGGAAAATTTTAAAAATGCTTTCTCCTTTCAACGATGACTATTTTATGAAAAAGGCTTTGGAAGAAGCTGAATCTGCCTATGAAAAAGGAGAGATTCCTGTGGGGGTCGTCGTGGTTATCAATGATAAAATTATTGCCAGAGGCCACAACCTAACAGAAACTTTGAATGATGTCACTGCACATGCTGAAATGCAGGCGATCACTGCAGCTGCCAATTTTCTTGGTGGCAAATATCTGCAGAACTGCACCATGTATGTCACCCTGGAACCCTGCCAGATGTGCGCCGGCGCATTGTACTGGAGTCAGATCTCAAAAATTGTATTTGGCGCAGAAGACACTCAGAGAGGTTATAGGAAATTTGGTGTGAAACTTCATCCAAAAACCGAAGTAATCCCTGGAGTGATGAAAGAAGAAGCTTCTTCACTTTTAAAACGCTTTTTTATTGAAAAACGAAATTTAAATTAGAACAAAACCCAGGGAAGCAGAGAATCTTCCAGCTTGACAGAAACTCCTCTCTCTCCTTAGAATAACACATAAAAGAGCTTAACGTTGAACTTATTTCAGTTCTTAATTGATCTTTATTTTCAATTATATAAGATCCTGAAATAAATTCAGGATCAGGTTTCTCACTTTTTTATACAGGCTGGATCTACTAATTTTAGGAAATAGAAATTATTTCAACTCTTCAGGCAACTCAGTTACCTTTATATAATCCACATAAAATTTATCAGGCAGGGCTTCGTCGTTGATTTCAGCGCCACCTAAATTTCCTCCAACAGCCATATTTATAAGAAAATAGAAATCCTTTTTAAAGGGGTAATGCTCTTCATCATCTTTTTCTGGAATGAATTTATACAGGGAATGATCATCTACAAAAAACTCGATATAATCTTTTGTCCAAACGGTCTTATACGTATGGAAACCTTCCTCGATATCTTCAATTCTCGTCTTTTTTGTGTTTATAGTATTCCCATGACTGGCAGGAGTATGAAGTGAAGTAAAGACCATTCCCGGCTCTCTGCCTATATATTCAAGAATATCAATTTCGCCACTGGCAGGCCAACCAACCTCACTAATATCAGCACCCAACATCCAAATAGCTGGCCAGAGGCCCTTACCTGTAGCGACTTTTGCTCTAACTTCTATAACTCCGTAAGTAATTTCTATATTCCCTTTAGTGTTGATCTTTCCTGAATAATATTGTCCTTCTTTCTTTACAGCAGTGATCACCAGGTTTCCATCTTTCACCTCAACATATTTGCGGTCATAGACCTGTTCTTCGTTATTTCCCCATCCACAAAGATTCGGGCAACCATCACCTTCTTCGTAGTTCCAGATACTCATATCCAGACGATCCCCATTAAAATCTTCCTGAAAGATCATTTTCTCCTGGCCAGTTACGGGGAAAAATGTTCCCATTGCAAGAAATACTGATAATATTATTTCGGAATACTTTATCATGATTTGCTGAAATTAAATTTTAAAGATTGTACCTCTTCAGAGTTTCCTCCTACCATGAGTTCAAATTCACCTTCTTCTACTTCCCACTTTTCTAAAGCGGTATAAAATTTAAGCATTTCTTCAGTAATTATGAATTCCACATTTTTAGTTTCTCCCGGCTCAAGTACAAGCAACTGAAAACCTTTTAATTCTTTTACAGGTCTTGCAACACTTGCCACCAAATCATGTAAATAGAGCTGAACCACTTCCTGCCCTTTCACATTGCCAGAATTAGTTACAGAAATACTAAAACTAAGGGAATCACCAGCTTTTAAATTACTGGCTGAAATTGATGGTTTTCCGTATTCAAAATCTGTATAACTTAGTCCGAAGCCAAAAGGATACAGTGGTCCGTTCTCTATATCGGTATAATGAGCATAGGTTACATGTTCAGCGCTACTTGGCCTTCCTGTATTTTTATGATTATAATACAGTGGTTCCTGCCCGACCGCTCTGGGGAAAGAGACCGGTAATTTACCCGAGGGATTATATTTTCCAAGAAGTACGTCTGCGATGGCATTCCCACTTTCAGATCCAAGTTGCCAGGCTTCCACGATCGCTGGGATATTCTCTGAAGACCAGGCAATTTCCATCGGTCTCCCATTAATGAGCACAAGGACTATATTTTTATTTATTTTATATATCTCTTTCAGTAATTCCTTTTGCAGTCCTGCCAGTCCTATATTCACCTGACTTCTTCCTTCTCCAGACTGAAAAGCATCTTCTCCCAAAACCATTAGAACCAGCTCGGCATTTTTGGCATTTCTCACTGCTTCGCCCATTCCCGTAGTATCAGTCTTATTGATCTTAAGTGGCATTAGAAAACTTCTTTCACCCGTGCCAAGTTTTACTCCCTGGGCATACGTGATCTCAGCATCTAAATTGGCATTTTTAAGTCCTTCCAATACCGAAACAGCCGAATTTGTCTCTCCCTGTGCCCTCCAGTTTCCAATGGGCGTGTCTTTATCATCTGCCAACGGACCAATAACTGCTATTTTCTTTACTGAATTTTTAATGGGAAGAAGCTCATTTTCATTCTTTAAAAGAACTATGGATTTTTTAGCAATATCGCGCGCAGTAGATAAATGGTCCTGATACTGGACATTCTTTTTAAGATCAGGATTCATATACCTGTAAGGATCTTCAAAAAGTCCCATTTTGAACTTTACCCGAAGAATCCTTTTTACCGCATCATCAATAAGAGTTTCATCAATTTTACCATCAGCAACCAGTTTTTGAAGGCCGGCTTCATAGGCGCCACCTTCCATATCCATATCACTACCGGCTTTAACAGCAATTTCAGCAGCATGAATTTTATCTGATGCAAAACCGTGAGGGATCATTTCAGCAATAGAACCCCAGTCTGAAACCATAAATCCGGTCCAGTTCCAGTCAGTTTTTAAGACCTTCCTTTGCAGGTAAGCGTTTCCTGTTGCCGGAATACCGTCAATAGTATTAAAGGAGTTCATGAAAGTGGCCACTCCTGCATCTGCAGCTGCTTTAAATGGGGGCAGCACCACATTATGAAGTTCATTCTTTCCAATATTTACGGCATTATAATCTTTTCCGCCTTCTGCAAGTCCATATCCCGCAAAATGCTTGGCCGTTGCCGCAATAGTATTTGGATGAGCCAGGTCTTCCCCCTGATATCCCTTTATTTTTGCAACCGCCACTTTAGAGGTTAAATAAGTATCTTCTCCTGAACCTTCCATAATGCGACCCCAACGCGCATCACGTGAAATATCTATCATTGGTGAAAAGGTCCAGTTCACTCCTTCAGCAACAGATTCTAAAGCGGCAATTCTTGCAGATTCCTGTGCAGCATCCATATCCCAGCTGGCAGTTTCTGCAAGCGGCACAGGAAAGATTGTTTTATACCCATGGATCACATCATAACCAAACATCAAAGGAATTTTCATCCTGGAATTTTCCATGTTCATTCTCTGTGCTTTTTCAGTGGCTTCTACAGAAAGTACATTGAGCATAGAACCCACAAGACCTTTCTTGAGCCTTTCTTCCTTTTGCTTATTACCGGTTTCAGAAGCCGGTCCTGTTAGGTCCCAGCTACCATTATACTGAACCATTTGCCCAACTTTTTCTTCTAAAGTCATCAAATTAAGAACAGAATCTACTTTAGCCTCCACGTTCTTAATTGAACTTGGAATCGTTGATTTTTGGGAATAAGTTCCCATGGTCCCGAAAAAAAGGGACACAATAATTAAATAATATCTTCTCATGATTAATTGAATAAATCCCAGAGCCGAAACCCCGGGAATTTATAGCCTAAACAAACAATTACTGGTATACTCTTATATAATCTACTTCCATCGATGACTCCTGAAAATTATCGTCTATGGTTCCACCGAGACCGCCTCCCATAGCCACATTCATTATAAGGAAGAAATCCTTATTAAATGGTAAAGATGCTTCATTAGTGAAAGTAAAGAACTCTTCACCGTCAAGTAAAAGAATGATATTCTCTGAGGTCCATTCTACAGTATAGGTATGAAATTCAGAAGAGGCATTTGCAATGGCTGTTCTACCTACCACAGCGTTACCGCCAGAATTCCCTGGAAAATGTAGCGCTGAAGAAGTTTCTTCAGGATTGTTTCCAACCCATTCCATAATATCGATCTCGCCGGTTTGAGGCCACCCTACTTCATCAAAATTAGCTCCAAGCATCCAAATTGCCGGCCATGTTCCACCCCCTTCAGGCATTTTTGCTCTCGCTTCAACTCTCCCATAGGTAAATTCATATTTATCCTGTGTGGTGATCCTTCCTGAAGTAAATTCAAATCCGCTTTCAGATTCCCTTTTCGCCGTGATTACAAGATTCCCATCCTGAACGCTTATATTATCTTCAGTGTAATACTGGACTTCTCCATTACCCCAACCGTTAGTTCCATTTCCAATTTCATAGTTCCAGGTGTCCGTATCCAGCGTGTCTCCGTCAAATTCATCAGACCATGCTAGATCCTCAAATTGAGTCTGAAATTCTTCAGGTTCTTCTTCGCCTCCGCCGGCGGTTTGCTGATCATACGGCGTTGTAGTGAACTTAAGATACCATGCCAATGCAGGATTATTTCCCATCACAGCTCTTACATAAAGAGTGTTTTGAGTAATATCAAGCACTTCATAGTTACTCGCACCAATATAATAACTCATAAATCCGTCACCACCTATCTGGATCTCAGTTCCCGTAGATTGCTCCATGGGAATTCCTGAAGAAGCCGGTGCAAGTGTCACCGATTTTTCACCTGAAGTATCCAGAGCAAGGCATTCATCCTGCCCGGCAGCGCCTCCAAATTCTCCGGCATAGTCTACATTGAAGAAAGTGAAGCCATTGTTATTAAGTTCATAAGTAATGTTTTCACCACTCTCAGCAAAAGTGATCACATCGGTATAAAAACATGAACTAACTTCATCTCCTCCTTTTTCAAAAGGCACGGCAGTATAAAAGATCGGGCTTTCAAAACCATTCCCTTCTGTAGGTCCAACACCCAAATGCCCTGGCTGGGCAGAGGCAACATACCAGGTTTTTGAACTACCTCCGGTAAGAAATTCTTTAGTGTCAGGGTCTGAGAAATCACTCCTTACTTCTACCTCAACAGATTTTGAACTGCTAACTCCTCCCTGCCCATAGGCAACCACGGTTACGAGGTAAGTGTTAAGACCTGTCCTGGTAAAACGTTTTGTGTAATTTCCGCTAGGCGCAACCGCAGATGAACCATCGCTAAAATTATATTCATAGGTGATGGCATTGTTTGCGGAAGCATTAAACTGCACAAGGCCTGAACCATCATCACTAATTTGTGAACTTATACTAAGATCTGATGGAACCATAATGGTATCCAGATTAAGATCATCTTCCTGGCAGGAGAACAATCCGATGAACAGAGTTAGTATTGCTATATTTTTAAACATCTTCATAGTCTTCAAATATTCTAGTTAGATAATGTGTATTCATCAAAGTAATATTCAGAACCATCTCCATTGTTCCCAAAATCGAAGAAAAGTACTACTCTGCCATATTCTATTGAAGTATCAGCTCCACTTAGATCAAATTCTAAAATTTCCCACTCGTTCTCTACTGTAGTTACAGCATCTACCTCATAAAAAAGCGAATTATCTGCAAGATTTTCAAACTTGAGTCGAACGGTAGCTCCTGCTTTTGGAGACCAGGTTTTAATCTTCATTTTACTGTAAGTATCAAGGTCCAGCGGCATTTCTTCTTCATAGAAAGTCCCCGCCCAAACTTCAGATCCATCAGTTTTTGTGAGTTTAGCTACGGTTGCTGATGTATTTACACCCGATTGATCCGGATTATCGATAATTTCGATTCCCGGAATACCTCCAAATACGGTATAAGCAGGAGCATCGCCTTCCAGATCTTCGATCACCATATCCGAAGCCATTTCCACTCCGCCATTGGTCAACTGGATCTCATCAAAATAATAAACAGAGTCATCTCCATTATTACCGAAATCAAAAAACAACACCACTCTTCCAAAATCTACCGAAGAATCAGCGCCACTAAGATCAAATTCTAAAATTTCCCATTGGTTCTCTACCGTAGTAACCGCATCTACCTCGTAGAAAAGACTATTATCAGCTTGATTTTCTAATTTAAATCTAACGGTAGCCCCGGCCTTTGGAGACCATGTTCTAACCCGTACTGTATTATATGTATTAAGATCTAAAGGTGCCGCAGTTTCAAAGAAAGTACCCGCCCAAACCTCAGATCCCGAGGATTTGGTAAGTTTAGCCACTTTAGAGGTGGTATTTGCCCCGGATGGGTCTGGATTATCAACAACTTCAGTTGCAGCAATCCCTCCAAATACTGTAAAAGCTGGTGCAGTTCCTTCAAAATCCTGAACGATATCAGAAGCAAATGCAGCGCCAGTTTGTTTAAAATCGTCAAGGTAGAAGGTACCTGCTGTATTTCCAGGACCATCAATAAAGATAACCATAGTTCCATACTGCCCAGTAGGCACGAATGGGGTTCCATTCTCTGGATCTCCATCAACAAAGCTTTTTACGGCATCTGTAGCAAAATTGAAGGTGAGTTCTTCCCATCCAGATCCAGTATGATTTGCGGTCACTTCCGTTTGACGTTCCCCGCTTACACCACCTTCAAATTTAAGTAATACCGGTACCGCAACATCAGACCAAATTTTAACCGATATTGTTTTAGCACTACCACTAAAATCCAGAGGTTCCCCCAGATTATAAAAACCACCTTCAAAAGCACCACCAGAATTTGTAAGTGCACCTACGTTATTTTCTGCCGTATTCGCGCCAGATAGATCTGGATTTGTAATCACCTCAAAACTGGCTCCATTAAATACCCCAAGAGCATAATTTACTGTTGGTTCATCATAAGTGATAGGAAATTTAACCGGATCATTAGCTTCTGGAACCACGACTTCTACCGTAGTTTCTGTAGTAGCAACTCCTGCTCCACGAGCAACCACTCTTATACTGTAGGTCCCAGGAGCATCATATGAATAAGGAATACTTTCTCCCGGCATTAGTTGAACAGGCTCTTCATCTTCTGAATCTGTAAAATACACATCAAATAATGTCGCAAAATCTGCAGAAGCACTCAATGTGATATTCCTTGGATCACCTGCAGGCTGATCTACTGTTACTTCCAAATTCTCAGGAGCTCTAAAGGCAATCGTAAGCATCTGGTTAAATTCGCTGGTAAGTCCTGTAGATCCAACGGCCACCACCCTAAGCATATACTCCCCTTCGTCATATACATGAGTAAGAGTCTCTCCTGCAGCAGCGATCGTGGGAGTTTCATCCTCGGTATCTCCAAAATAAACTTCGAAGGTTGTAGCACCATCACCGCTAGGAGTAACGGTCACAGTTCCTGAATCATCCTGCATCACATCAAAAGATGCGGTTACATTTGTAGGAGCAGAAATTTCCTGAAATGCATAATTCATAATTTCATCATCCTCGCATCCTGTAAATAATAGAAGCGAGATGGTAAGCATTGCTAAGATTCTGAATATTTTCATCTTTATTCTTTTTATAATTTTTTAATAACCTGGATTTTGCTCCCAATTGTTTCCTGCCAACTGTATCTCTATAGCCGGAATAGGGAATAATTCGTGTTTACCTGAAACGAAACCATCAATTTCATCGGCAGCCCTTCCTGTTCTTACAAGATCGAAGAAACGATGTCCTTCTCCTACAAGCTCAAGTCTTCTGTCTTCATATATCTGGTTTAAAAGATTGCTACCTGAAAGTGTTACATCTTCAAGGCCTGCTCTATCTCTAACCTGATTCAGGTAATTCCTGGCCTTATCTTCATCTGGGGATGATTTTTTGAAATTAGCTTCCGCAGCCATTAAAAGAACATCTGCCAGTCTAATTGCTCGATAGTTATTTGGATTTGTAAGGTTGGCATCCCCTGTATTAAGGTCTCCCTGTCTTGAGATATATTTTCTATTGAAATATCCCGTATGTTCGTATCCTTCAGAATAAGTTGCTCCCGTTTGAGCTGCCCATGCTTCAATATCAAGAATGGCAACGTCTTTTCTCAAATCGTCTTCTGAAAAGATATCTACTACTTCCTGTACTGGTACATTGAAACTGAATCCTGATTCGAATACCGGTCCTGAATAATTTCTAATTCCATTGAATCCAACCGCAACATTACCTTCGCTACATTGTAAACATCCAAATCCTGCTCCTTCTTTATCGGTATACTGAACTTCAAATATAGATTCTGAATTATTCTCTCCTTCAGGTTCAAATATGCTTTCATAATCCTGTACTAAAGAATACGGGCCATTAATAACCGGCTCAAATGCCGCGGCAGCTTCAGTAAATTTATTCTGATACAAATAAGCTTTCCCGAGTAATGCCTGTGCAGCTCCAGAAGTTATTCTTCCTTCCTGAGCCTGGGTTGCAGGGAGATTGGAAGCTGCGAACATGAGATCCTGTTCTATCAGCGCATAAATTTCTGCCTTGGGAGTTCTTGGAATATCAAACTGGGACCCAAACAGTATTCTTTCATTAACAGCTAACGGGACATCACCAAACCACTTTACAAGCTCAAAATAATAATAGGCTCTTAAGAATCTTGCCTGGGCAATGATCTCTGTTTTTCCATCAAAATCTATCTTATCCTGAAACTCCAGTACATAATTTGCACGGTTCACCCCCGCAAACATCCAGCTCCAGATATCCCTTAGTTGCTGATTAACCGGTGTGTGAACCATATCATCTACTTCCTGAATACCGGGAACATCTGTAGCACTCTCGCCACCGGCAAGTGTGTTATCTGATGCTATTTCACCTAGCATCACATTTAGATAAGTAGATTGAAGTAAGTCGTAAGCTCCTACCAATGCCAGATCATATTCTTCGGGTGTATTAAAATAGTCTTCAGAGTTCTCGTCCTGGCTATTTATATCTACGAAGTCATCACTACATCCAGACAATGCCAGAAAAGCAAAGGCGAGGATCCAATTGATTGTGTTTATTTTCGTTTTCATCTAATTAAAATTTCAAATTAATTCCTAACATATAAACTCTAGGCACCGGATAGAATCCCTGATCTATACCACCCCCAATAGGAGCACCGTTAGATGCCGAAGGATCATATCCCTTATATTCGGTAAGCGTAAATGCATTATTTACAGAGGCATAGATTCTAAATTTTTCTACTCCTGTGTTTGCTATAAGGTCTGAATCCAGTGTGTATCCCAATTGCACATTCTGCAGTCTCAGATAAGAACCATCTTCTACATAAAAATCTGAAAACAAATTATTTGAATTTGCACCTATGGTTACCCTTGGGAAACTATCTGTAGAACCTTCACCCGTCCATCTTCCCAAATAGGAATTCGTTCTGTTGGTATTAGGCTGATTACGTTCATAGTTTCTAACGATCTCGTTACCTAAAGAGGCAAAAGCATATGCATTAAAATCGAAGTTCTTAAAGGTGAAACCCAGATTCATCCCCATCGTGAAATCTGGAATAGGATCTCCAATATTCACACGGTCTTCTGTATCTATAATACCATCACCATTTTGATCTACATATCTAATGTCTCCAGGAGCTGCATTTGGTTGTTCTGCACTGCTATCTACTTCATCCTGATTCTGAAAGATCCCGTTCGTTTCCAGCCCGTAGAAATAACCTAAAGTTTTACCAGCTTCCATTCTTGATGGTGGCTCCTGTCCGATCCCGAAGGACCCGCCGGTTAGGAAGCCATTTTCACTATTCACAAAGATCACCTCATTTTGAAGCACTGTAAGATTATAATTGATATTAAACTTAAAATTGTCATTTACCATCTGATTATAACCAATAGAAAATTCAAAACCTTCATTTTCTACAATACCACCATTTATAACTGGCGGAGCAGCACCGGGAGCTCCAACTCCCAAAATACCTGACACCTGGGAAACAACAAGAAGGTCTTCTGTTCTCTTCTTAAAATAATCCATTGTTATATCAACCCTGGAATCAAAAAGTCTTAGATCTAAACCAACATCCAGCGTTTTTTGTTTTTCCCATTTAATTTCCGGATTGCCCAGAGCGCCACCGGCTTTACCAAAAACCAGTTCGTTATCAAAAACATAGGTTCCTTCTCCGTTTAATAACGAGGTATATCTAAAAGCAGGAATTCTATCATTCCCTATAATCCCGTAACTAGCACGCAGTTTCAAAAAGTTTAGAGCATCGCTGTTCTTAAGGAAATTCTCATCAGAAATCACCCAACCAACAGAAGCTGAAGGAAACCATCCAAACTTATTTTCAGGACCAAATGCTGTAGAACCATCACGTCTTATAAGACCAGAAAAAAGGTACTTCCCTTTATAATCATATTGTAATCTACTGAAGTAAGAAAGCAGTCTGGAATCGAAAGTATTACCTCCATTTTGATAATTATCCTGAACCTCAGCAGCATTAGCAATACTGGCATTTCCATAATCATTGGTGGGAAGTTCAAAACCGGTAAGAGAGGCAAGATCTCCAGTGGTTTTAAAAACTGACATTCCCAGAAGGTATTTCAGGTTGTGGTCTCCAAAACTATCATCATAGGTTAAAAAGTTATCCCATGTATAATCGCGATATATTTCAAAGTTTTCTGTTACACTATTACGGTCTACATTAAAAACCTTTCCTGAACCGTAAAATACCTCAGGAGAGAAAAATTTTCCATCTACTTCAGAATAGTTAAACTGAAATTGAGTTTTTGCTGATAATTTATCCCACAGAATATATTCAAGACCACCAACACCACTTATTTTATTGATCTCTGTATCATTGAAAGTATCTGCAATTTGAGCAAGTGGGTTAATTACCTCGTTCCCTAGTCCCTCTGCAAGCGTGAAATCACCATTTTCATCGAAAATAGGCAGATTGGGATTCATGTTCACCGCATTAAATAATACAGATCCAAGAGCATTTTCAGATAACGTGCTTCTATTTGTATTGGTATATATACTTGAGACATTGAGCTTAAGGTTCTCTATTATTTCAAGATTATAATTAAGTCTCGCGGTAAGTCTGTCATAATTAGACTTACTACCTCCTACTATACCATCCTGATTGAAATAGGAAGCTCCTACAGAATACTTTGACTTTTCTCCTCCTCCAGAAACATTAAGGTTAATGTCTGAAATTGGAGCCGTAGAAAACACTTCATCCTGATAATCTACTCCCTCACCAAGATTTCTAAAATTGGTAAAAGGCGGATTTTCTCCAGCCGCCGCATATGCTTCATTTACGATCACCGCATATTCTGTAGCGTTGAGAACAGGAAGTTTTCTCGTGGTTTGTTGTATTCCGGTATAAGCGTCCAGCTCCACTTTTAGATCTGTATTATAGGTTCCAGATTTGGTGGTGATGAGGATAACCCCATTGGCTGCTCGTACACCATAAATACCGGCGGTAGCATCTTTTAAAACGTTAATACTTTCAATATCATTAGGATTGATCACACTCAGATCTTCAATAACGTTCCCATCTACTAATATTAATGGTCTGTTATCGCCGTTGGTACTAATTCCCCTAATATTAATAGTGGAGCTACTTCCTGGTGATCCTGAGGTAGATGTGACATTCACACCAGCAACAGTTCCCTGTAAAGCCTGCTCAACCCTTGTAGGGTTAAGGTCTTCGATAGTTTGGGAACCTACCACACTCACGGCACCGGTAATTTCCTTTTTAGTTTGTGTCCCATAACCAATGACTAAAACTTCATCTAAAGATTCTGAATCGGTTTGTAGTACTACATTAATTGATTGCTGCTGATCCCTCACAGTGATCTCCTGGGTCTGAAAGCCTAAGTAACTGAATTGTAACACGTCTCCGATTGAGATATCATTTACGGTGTAGTTACCGTCAAAATCGGTAGTGGTACCTCGTGATTCTCCTTTTACTATTACATTAACTCCCAGTAAAGGCATGTTGTTTTCATCAGATACAGATCCGCTAACCGAAAATGATTGCGCATAAGCCCCAAAAAACCCGCTTAGAAAAACAATCAAAAGACAGGTAAATTTCCTCATGTGTTTATTATTAAAATTTGCTTTATCAATATATTAACATATTGACCAGTCGTACAGAAAATGACCTTTACAAAAAATCTACAATTATAGATATACTAACAATAATGCACTAAATCTAAGGATATTACAATATTGCAAGGAGTTTAGAGAGGATATGAAAACCTGGAATTAATTTATTACAAATCAATAAAATATGTTCTTGTAGAGGTAATGTAGAGTTAATTAAAGCTCCTGTATAGTTTAGAGATCGAGAATATAGTCGGTTAAATTTGTTTCCCGGTCTAAATCCATCTTTTTACGCAATCGATATCGTTTAATTTCGACACTTTTCACAGAAATATTTAATAAGGGTGCGATCTCTTTTGAAGATAAATTTAGACGTAAATACGCGCATAATTTTAGATCGTTTGAAGTAAGCCCTGGATGCTTGCTTTTAATTTTTCTGAAAAAATCTTTATCGGCATTACTAAATGCTTTTTTAAAAAATTTCCAGTTATCCTCTTCGCTAATGTCCTTATCTATAGTTTTAATTACTGAATGGATCTTGGTAGAATCTTCAGACTCCTTTAACTTGTCTTTAATACTGGTGAGAAACTCGTTCTTTTTAATAAGACTCATCGTAGAAACAGCAAGCTCCCGATTCTTATTTGCCATGTCCTGTTCCAGCTTCTCATTTTTCAACTTAATGATCTCCTGTTCTGCTTCCAGATTTTTCATTTTGAGGGCACGTTCATTCTCAGCAACATTTTTTAGATGGTGTCTTTTATTTAAAATATGTACCAGTAGTAGAATAAGTAAGAATATTATTAAATACCCAATCAGCGCGAACGTCCTCAAATAGAAGGGCCTGTCTATGGCAAATTTATAGTTTGCAATTGGTGTCTCATAATCGCCAATTTTTGCTTTTACCTCAAAAGTATAATCTCCAAAATCCAGGTTCTTGAAATTTGCCTCAGGTGATTCACTCCATGTACTCCAATTAGGGCTTAAACCTATGAGTCTATAACTATAAAGTGATTCCTGATATTTTTCATGTACCGGGGCACTAAAATGAAAAGCAATGTTATTATGTTTAAAATCAAATTCTGTGTATTCACTTATTCTTACCCTTTGGGCTATGGCATCGAGTGCACTTACCTCAATCTTATTCAGTCTAACGGATATATCCCGGGGACCAGCATTTGGATCTTTAAATTTTATATACCCATTGGCTATACCCAGTAAGTATTGAGAGTCTTCAAATTTTGAAATATTCTCATATCCTATGGCAATATTTCTAAAATCCTGCTCTATAAATACCGAAGTAAGATTGTAATTCTTACTCAGTTTTGCGGGCTCAATATAAAATATGCCCTCGTCTCCAAAGCCCCATAATTTCTGTTCTCTACCTTCACTTATCATTTTTCCGGACACCCTATTAATCCCGGAAATGACAGTATTTAGACGATTCTCTTTCGAAAATTTGTTTAAATCATTCAAATACTTATAGATCGTTTCTCTGGAACTGTAGTAGAGGGTATCATTAAAATGAAATAAACTGGACGTTATACCAGATTCTTTGGAAAAAGTATAATTCTCGACATTTGCTATTTGAGAAAGGCTATCATTGATCTGTAATTTAAAAACGCCTTTATGCTCATTGCTTATCCAAATATTGCCATCATTATTAATTTCAATAAATTTTGAAGAATGCGGGAAATTTTCAAGCATCGGGGTAGCTTCCAGGTTTTCATTAGTTTGTCTTAGAAAACTAATTCCGTTATAATGTCCCTGAATAAAAACTCCGTCTTTATATTCTTTCACTATCCAGGTTCCCAGGCGGTCACAAATTTTTGTAGCACGCCCTTCATTAATTAAAAATGTACCATTATTATGTCCACAAAGAATATTCTGGCCAACACTATCAATGAACCATACCTGTCCCTCGGTCCCCTTAATAAGCTGAAAATTATTTCGTCCTTCTTTTCTAAGGTATAATCCCTGATTAGTTCCCAGATAAAGATTCCCATTTATTTCAAATGAAGCATAAACAGAACCTATTTCCCCCCGGTTATCCTGAAAAGACCGAAATGTTGAATTTAGATCTATACTGCTAATACCGTAATCCAGGCCGGCCCAAACTTTTCCAGAATCATCTAAAAAAAGATCTAGAACCGTATTATTCATCAAAATATTTTCCTGGTTAAATATATTGACTATTGCACCGTTGGCATCTAATTGAACCACACCTTTGCCAACGGTACCCATTACAATTCCCCCATTTTCGAGATCTACTACATCCAGAATATTAGGGTTTCCAAGTTCCCTGTTAAATTGTTGATCCTCTTTAATAAGCCTGGTTCCATTCCATGTAAAAAATTCAGACCTACCTGAAATCACACCAAGCTCTTTATCTTTTTTATAGAGATGCATGATGGCCCTTTCACCAATTTGATCGAATGGAATTATAGCTTCAGGAATTCCATTACTAAATTTAAAAAGACCTGCTCCAACAAGTTGAAAATAAAGTTCGTTATCCAGTTTAAAAATCCCGGAAACAGGTTTTCCCAGGGGATTTTCCATTTTTGTTAACTCATCTTGCAGGGGATTAAAAAAATAAATTCCTGCGAAACTTCTAAATATCACGAGATCGTCCAAAAACTCGATATCCCAAAATTGCTCGCCATCATTAATGGTATTAGAGAACTTAGGCACCAGACTCGTATATTTTAATTTTCCGAAATCATCCCGCTCCCAATATCCGGCTTCCATGTAAGCACCGGTATAAATCCTATCTCCTACAACTTTTAGTGATCTAACGATGGTATTATTCGGTACCGGATAAAGATTCCAGTTTTCACCATTATATTCCAGTAATCCGGTACTATTTGCAAAATAAAAATTCTTATCCTCATCCTGTGCGATCATCCAGTTCTGGTTCCCTGCAGAGTATTGATTAGGGCCAAAATTAACCACAGGAGGCAATTCCTGTGCGAAGCTTCCCAGGAAAGTAAAAAGAAGAAATACTATAGTGAGCTTAATATTCAAAAGGATATTCCAAATTATATTCTAAAATTCCGCAATCATCTTCAAAACAATAAAATTTTCAATTATTCCGACCATATTTTATTAGTAAAATTTTTAGGCATGGATGTTAAAGTATTATAAAGAGCTATGACATCCTAAGAATTATAGATTTTTTTGGAAGTTACATATACTATAAATACTACATTGTAAACTACAAAGCCAATTTCAATCAAACAATTAAGCTTATATGGGCATTATAGAAAGACTACACAATAATAAGATTTCAAAAAATTTCAGTTTTTTAACCTTATCCCTACTATTTTCAGTTTTTTCACTACAGGCTCAGGAGAGTTCTTCTAAAGACAAAGGCATAGTACATTCGGTTTATATCACTTCAAACACGGGGTTGCGAAGCAATGAATCCAACCAGAAAATTTTAAAACAGATTGTAGAGGCCTCCAAAAAAGGGGATTCTTCCAGTTTAGTGATTATTGGTAACCTGGTTCCAAAAGAAGGTTTTCCAGATAAAGACAACGGTCGTGATAAAGTAGAACAGGATCTTCAGAAAAATTTGCTGGATAAGATCAGTGATTTTAAAGGTAATATTGTTTTTACCCCTGGCTACAATGAATGGCAGGCAGACGCACCAGATAATATTGACGACCTGGAGTCTTTTCTTCAGGATAATTCCAGCGCAAAATTCTGGCCTAACGATGGCTGTGCTATAGAATCTGAAAGTCTTAGTGACGATGTCCAGTTGATTATGGTAGATTCACAATGGTTTATAGAAGACTGGGACAAGCATCCTTATATCAACAATAAGTGTGAGATCAAAACCAGAGCTCAATTTCGTGAGGAATTCAATGATGAATTAGAAGATAATCAGCGTAAAACAGTGCTTGTAGCTGTACATCATCCAATAATGACTCAATCTAAGATCGGTTTTTTTGAAAAAATCATCGGTGCAGGAACTCAAACGGAAAGAAATCCGCAGTTAAAAGAATTAATGGGGACCCTTGAAGCCCTGGCAAGACAGTATAACGATGTGATCTTCTTATCTGGAAAAGATCAAAATTTACAATATGTACAGGACGATGATGTAGAACAGATCATTGCCGGAGTTACTGAAAATCCTAAAAAAGCAAGGCCAGATAAAGATAATGGCGATTTTGCAGCGTACGAGCTTGGTTACGCCAGGCTGAATATATATAAGGATGGAAGTTCAAATGTTGAGATTTTTAAGGTATTGGAATCTGGTTCAGAAAAGATATTCAATAAACAAATTTCTCGTGAACGTCCAACCCTGGATGAAGTAGAATGGCCTGATACCAGAATTGGAAATACTACTATGGCTTCTGTCTATACAGATGAAGAAACAGATAAAGACGGGCTTTTTAGAGCCATTTGGGGTGAACACTATCGTCCCTTATATAGCAGAGATTTTGAATTTCCTGTGCTTTACCTGGATACCATACCTGGGAACCTTGAAGTTCTTGGTGCAGGTGGCGGGCACCAGTCAAGATCCTTAGGTTTTAAGGATGAAGACGATCATGAATACACCATGAGAGCTCTTAAAAAAAGTGCGCTCCAATTTCTTCAAAGTACCGTAGTTACTACTCATTACGTAAAAGAATATCTTGAAAACACGGTAGCCGAAAGATATGTACAGGACTTTTATACCACAGCCTTTCCTTACGGAACCTTTCCAGCAGGAAGGTTTATGGACGAATTAGACATTTACCATCCCAACTCCAATCTTTATTATGTTCCAAAACAGGAGGCTTTGGGAGTTTATAATGAAGAATATGGAGATGAACTATATATGTTCGAAGCTCATGTTGGAGGGGAGAATAAAAACCTTGAGATCTTCGGAAATGCAGATGATATTTTAAATACGTCTGATCTTTTACTGGATATGAGAAAAAGTAAAGATGCATATGTAGATGAAGATATGTTCATAAGAGCAAGATTACTGGATATGTTACTGGGAGACTGGGACAGACATGAAGGCCAGTATGAATGGGCTGAATTTGAAGATGAAGAAGGCAAAAAGAGGTATTTACCAATCGCAAAAGACCGTGATCAGGTATTCCCTAGAATGGACGGATTAGCACTTTCTCTTCTAAGAATGGGTTTCCCTCCATTTAGAGCGATGGAAGAATACAGCCCAATGGTTAAAAGTCCAAAATGGTTTAATATAGCCGGGTATCCTTTAGATAAAGCTTTTATAAGAAATGCTCAATGGGAAGATTGGGAAGCTCAGGTTGATTATATTCAAAATAATATTACCGATGATGTAATTCAGGAAGCATTTGCAGTGTTACCTCAGGATCTGGCTCAGGATCCTTATGTTGCAGAGATTAAAGAAATTATGAAAGCGCGAAGAGGCAACCTGGACAAGATAGCGAAAGAGTATTATCAACATCTGGCTGAATTTGACATGTTTACCGGTACAGAGGAAGATGATAAATTTTTGATCACAAGAAAGCCAAATGGAATTACCAGCGTAATATTGAAAAATGAAAATGACGAGATCCTTGCTGAAAAATCATATAGTTCAGATGTTACCAGAGAAGTTTGGATTTACGGGCTGGATGGAGATGACGAATTTCAGATCGTTGGAAAAGGCTCTGATCTTGTCCCGTTAAAAGTGATTGGCGGGGAAGAAAACGATATTTATGATTTTCAAAATAAACGAAGAGCGAAACTCTATGATTATAAGAGTAAGGATAATACAATAAAAACTCCCGGTGCTCGTAAAATGCTGGTAGACTCTTATGAGATTAACAATTACGATCCAAACAAGAAGAAAATCAGACAATATACTTTTCTACCTGCTGCCGATTTTAACTCAGACCAGGGATTCAGTCTGGGTGTAAATAATACATATACCATAAAGGGGCTGGTTAGAAATCCTTTCACTGCAAGGCATAATGTAACCGCTAACTATTATTTTGCTACTAAAGGTTTTGATGTAGGATATTCAGGAGAGTTCGCCCATATATTTCACAATTGGAACTTTGGTCTGGACGCGTATTATTCCAGTCCTAATTTTGTGATCAATTATTTTGGAACAGGAAACGATACTGAATATGATCCTGATGATATCGCGAAAGATTATAACCGTGTTAAAATAGAGCAATGGAGATTTGCACCTTCGCTGATCTATAGAAAAAATAATAATGTAAGCTTTTATATTAAGCCGCTGGTGGAATCTATGGAAATCGCCTATGATGAAGGTAGATTCGTTGCCGATACCTTTGAACCAACCAATGATGTATTTGAAAGCCAGATGTACGCTGGAGGGGAGCTTAATTACAACTACTTTAATAAGGATCGTGTTGCCTTCCCATCAAGAGGAATGGAACTGGATCTAACCGCGGGATATAAGACAAACATCGATGATCACGACAATAAGTTTGCCTATGTAAGACCAATGCTTGCGATAGATTACCCTCTGCATGAAAGTGGTTTTGCTGCAATAGCGACCAAAATTGGTGGTGAGGCAATTCTTGGAGATAATTATGAATTTTATCATGCCGCCAAACTTGGAGGAGGAAACAGGAATAGTCTTCGAGGATATAGAAATGAACGTTTCAACGGTAAATATGCTTTTTATCAGAATATTGATATTAGAAGTGGTATCACTCAGTTTAGAACCGACTTTATCCCAATTAGAATGGGGGCAAGTTTAGGTTTTGATTATGGTAGAGTTTGGGTAGATGATGATAACAGTAATGACTGGCATACCAACTATGGTGGTTCTATCTTTATCAATGCCTTTAAAGCCTTTACAGGTAATATAGGATACTATGTGGGTGATGAAGGAGGAAGACTGAATTTCACTTTCAATTTTGACTTCTAAATCGAGGCTATAAAATGAAAAGAAACCACGCCATCAATGATGATCGCGGTTTTTTATTGTCTTTTTCTAGTCCAATTTGTCAGCTAAAGATTGAATGGTTGTGGTTTCTATAGTTGGTTTCTCAGATAAAGGAAAAACAAACTTCCCGGGACGTTGTATAAAAGCTGTTTGCAATCCAGCTCTCATGGCTCCTGTTATATCCCATCCGTGGGCAGCAACCATCATGGAGTTTTCTGAATTAGAATTTGCCTCCTTTAAAGCATATTTATAAGATGCTGAATGTGGTTTGTATTTTTTGATAGAATCAATGCTTAAAATCTTATCAAAATATTCTGATAGACGCGCAAACTCCAGTTGCTCCTTTAAAACAGAAGGCTTTCCATTACTAAAAGCAACTAATTGAAATCCCGAATTTTTCAGCTGTTTTAAACCGGGTACTACGTCAGGGTAAGGTTCCAGTTTATTTATTGGACTTAGGATTTTCTTAATTTCATTATCAGAAAAATCTTTGTGATACTTCTTAGCATTCATTTTAAATATAGCCGAAGCAAGCTCGCTAAAGTCATGATAAGAGTCCGTTAGAGATTCTACCAGTGAATATTGAAGCAGTTCAGCAAACCATACCTGGGATGCATGATCATTTCCCAGCGCTTCATCGATGCTTTTTTTAAGAGGCTCCAGGTCCAGTAATGTTTCGTTTACATCAAAAATTAGTGTTTCGATCTTATTTTTCATAGTTCAACTAAAATAGCAAAGCTTATGGAAATACCAGACGCCATCTAATTTTTTAAATAATCTGATTAGTTTACTAATTGAACAAGAAAAGAATGCATCTAATAAGTAGCTGGATATACGATAATAGATACAATGTGCTGCATAGTATTGCAAGCCGCAAAACTTAAAGCTTAAAACTCAATTTTAGAATGGAGATGGCGGATGTGCGGTTGTTTCTTGCGATGTAATCACCTCATTATTTCCAAAAGAAGAGTTATGGTAATTTTTAGATGTAAGTAAAAATACCAGAAACGAAATAGCGACGATCATTAGCGCTTTGCAAAGGTAGCTAAGAAATAAAACAGGGAAATCCAGATCGTCTCCATCAAACAATCTTACACGATACAGCAGAGTTTTCATATAGTATGATTTAGGGCAATAACATTACCGTAGATAATTCATATTTTATATGTAAAGTACGTGGGGCTTTTGCAAGTTAAGAATAGGTCTCCTTCCATTTAAAATTCCCTTAAATAGTTTTCAACCAAACTATTAACAATTGAAAACAGGCTATATATTATTTATTCTTAATCCCACAGAAAAGATTTTTACGTAGAAATGAAAAACCTTTCGTTTAATAACGAAAGGTTTGTTGTAGCCTCACCAGGAATCGAACCTGGATCTAAAGTTTAGGAAACTTCTATTCTATCCATTGAACTATGAGGCCAATTTTGAACAAAAAAACGAATTCTCAGAAAATAAAAATACTTTTTCAAAACTTCAAATTTCATAGATTTAGATTTAATTTTATATTAATTAGGTATTTAAAAATGAGATCTATGAAGTTTATTTTCACAATAATGGCAAGCTTGTTCTTACTTGTCCAAAACGGTTGTAATTCTGACAATGCTAATGATGAAGAACAGTACACCGGCATCATCAAACCTGCCGGGATCACTACCTACCAATACGGTACCCACAGGCTGGAAACCCAACAAAAGGTGTACGCCCTTAAAAGTGACAAGATAAATCTTGAAAATTACGAGGATCAGGAAGTTGAGATCACTGCTACACTTATAGAAGGATATCCGGTTGACGGTGGACCTGTTTACCTACTAGTTACAAAAGTTAATAAATAGCCAGTTACCTTTTAAAACTTGTATTTACCCCTCCCTAATTTTATATTTGCCGGTAAAAATTTAAGTTTTGAAAAAATTATTTAGTTTACTCCTCATCTCATTATTTTTTACTGTGAATTCCAATGCCCAGGTAGATGAAGATCAACATGGTGGTTGGTATATGTATTTTTGGAATACAGAGTTCAGCGATTCAAAATTCGGCCTTCAGGGAGATGTGCAATACAGAAACTGGGATGTAATTGGTGATCTGGAACAACTTTTATTAAGAGCGGGTATTACTTATAGCCCATCAGATAATGTGAAATTTACACTGGGATACGGGAATATTACCTCAGGGGTGTTTGGAGATTCAAACGACACTTCAACTGAAAGCAGGATCTATCAGGAGGCGCTCCTCCCACATAAAATTTCTGAAAGAATTTATCTTAAACATAGATTTAGATATGAGCAAAGATGGGTAGAAGATCAGGATTTCAGGACCAGGTATCGCTATAATATATTTCTGAACATTCCCCTGAACCAACCTAATTTAAATAAAAACTCGATTTATCTGGCTTTTTACAATGAGCTATTTATCAATGGGCAGAAAGATATAGGAGATGGCCGCCGTGTAGAACTTTTTGATCGTAACAGGCTTTATGGAGCACTGGGTTATGCTATTAAAGATAACCTAAAAGTCCAGGCTGGATATATGGAGCAAACATCAAATAGCCTTAGTAAGGGACAAATTCAACTAAGCCTGCACCACAGCTTCTAATATCTGAAGGCTTTTAGTATCTTTAGACATTATAGATAATCAATTTTATGAAAAAGATCACGCTGTTTTTTTGCCTCTTAGGCAGTCTTCAATTAATGTCTCAGAATCCAGAGGGCGTTGCTAAAGATGCATTTGCACATACCTTTTCTATTGTTGCCAGAGATACTGTTACCGGTGAAATGGCCGTAGGCGTTCAAAGTCACTGGTTCTCTGTAGGATCAATTGTATCCTGGGGAAAAGCTGGTGTTGGTGTGGTTGCTACACAATCTTTTGTAAATCCGGCATATGGTCCGGAAGGCCTGGAATTAATGGCTAGTGGTATCTCTGCCGAACAGGCTTTAACTCAAATGGTTGAAAAGGATCAGGGAAGAGCATTTAGACAGGTTGCTTTTTTAGATGCCAATGGCAATGTTTCTGCTTTTACCGGTGAAAAATGCGTGGAAGCCGCAGAAGATCTTCAAGGAAAGAACTTCTCTGTACAGGCTAATATGATGTTGAATGATAAGGTAGTTCCTGCCATGGCCGAGGCATTTGTGAGATTTTCAGACTATCCGCTGGCTGAAAGGGTGGTAGAAGCACTTAAAGCTGCTCAGGAAGCTGGCGGCGATATTCGGGGAAAACAGTCGGCTGCGCTGGTAGTAGTAGGACCTGAAAAAACGAGTCAAAGCTGGGAAGACAAAAAAATAGATCTTAAAGTAGATGACCATCAAGATCCGCTAGAAGAATTATCCAGACTTTTAAAGGTCGCAAGAGCTTATGAGCATATGAACAAGGGAGATCTCGCGGTGGAAGCCGGGGATATGGAAAAAGCGCTGAAAGAATATGGTACAGCAGGAAAAATGTTTCCTGACAACCTAGAAATGAAATTCTGGAAAGCAGTTGCGCTAGCCAATAGCGGAAGAATTGATGAAGCTAAACCTATTTTTAAAACAGTTTTTGAAGCTGATGCAAACTGGAAAGAAATGATCACCAGACTTCCAGCTTCTGGTATTCTAACAATTTCTGAAGCCGAACTCCAGGAAATTACCGAATAATTTAAATATATTTATAAGACTAAATCATTAGTTATGAAAAGATTGAATAAAATTTCCATTATACTTCTTTGTTTAATTTCAGGGCTTGTTTTTTCGTGTAAGGATGAAGAAAAGACGGCAGAAAAAGAAGAAGTGATCGCTGAAAAACCTTCTTCAGAAGAAATGAAAGATGGTATGTCTAAAAGTGCAGATACAGAGTATAATCCTGCACATGGAGTGGAGGGTCATAGATGTGACCTCCCTGTTGGGGCGCCTCTAGACAAGGCAAATGTCTCTAATACTCCGCAACAAATGAACGGTTCACCGGTTAGACTGCAAAGTGCTACTCCAAAAATTAATCCTCCACACGGCGAACCAGGCCACGATTGTTCAGTTCCTGTTGGTGGCGAACTCAATTAAGTGATTGAGTTTAATGGAGGCTCATAGAAATTATCCAGCTACTGTTGCGACCTAAACTTTATGAAAGGTATTACCACTAATTTCTATCGGGATCTTCCGGTCTATGATTCTTCTATAAGTAAGCTTATTGGAGACAAGACCAAATTTTCAAATCTACCGGAAGACTGGCATATTTTGGTTGCTGATATTCGCAATTCTACCCAGGCAGTTCTAAACGGAAATCATCACCAGGTAAATCTGGTTGCCACTGGTTGTGTCATTGCCATATTGAATCTTGCTGAAGCCAACGATGTCTCGGTTCCATTCTTTTTTGGAGGTGACGGGGCTACATTTCTTATTCCTGAAAAGATCAAGGACAAATCACTTTCAGTCCTCGAAAAACATAATAAGAATACACAGAAAAACTTCGGCTTTAGCCTTGCAGTAGGATCTTTAGCGATTAATGAATTATATAAAAAAGAAATTGATCTTAAGATTTCAAGAGTAAAGGCTAATGAAACACTTAATATTCCTGTGATTCTAGGGAACGGACTTCATTATGCTGAAAACATGATCAAAGATGATCAATTATCAGAAAAAATTTTCCCTGATGAAACTCCACTAAATATGACGGGAATGGAGTGTAAATGGGATCGCATAAAACCTCCAAAAGAAAATCAGGAAGTTGTAAGTCTAATTATTGCTGGATGTGGAGATACCGATTTTTCCAGTGTTTATTCCAGTATTATGTCTAACATAGATAAAATATACGGCTCTATTGGACGAAGAAAGCCAATATCGGTTAGAAGGCTAAAAATCAAAGCTGGCTTGCAAAGGATCAAAGATGAAATGATGATAAAACTTGGAAGATGGAGTTTTCCAGCTTTTATAAGAAGTTTTATGGTTTCAAATTTTGGTGAATTTTATCTTCGAAATACCGATGCCGGGAAAAGCTATCTTCAAAAATTAGTAGAGCTTTCAGATAATCTCACGCTGGATGGTAGAATTAATACTGTGATCACAGGGACTAAAAATCAACGTAAAAAGCTCATTGCCTATCTGGATGAGCTTGAAAAATCGAATATGGTCAAATACGGCTTTCATGTTAGTGAACATAGCATTATGTCTTGTTATGTAAAAGATATGAGTACAGATCAACACATTCATTTTATAGATGGTGGTGATGGGGGATATACAAAGGCAGCCAATCAGTTGAAATTGAAATTTCAGGATTAACTGCCTGTTTTTATTAATCTAAGCCTCCTCTTCTATTCGCATCTCGTGCCTCTGGCCAGGTCATTTGCTCTCCAGTTCTTTTACTCATGGGTAATTTGATCTTTTCCCTTGAAGTTTTTTCAGGATCTTCACTGGCCATATACGCTAATACTGCAGTAAGAATCACATTGTTCCTCACATCATCAAAAACGATCTTATCATAAGTATCCCTGTTGGTATGCCAGGTGTAATTCCAGTAATCCCAGCTCAATGAACTCAGGTTAAAAGCTGGTGCGCCAGCAGCAACAAATGCTGCGTAGTCTGATCCTCCTCTGCCAGGAGTTCCAGGGAAATTCGTCTCAATATGCTCTGTTACGTTATCGGGAACTTCGTAAAGCCAGCTACCAAGATAATCGTAGGCATTTAAGAATCCGTTACCCGAAATATTTACTACTCTTCCGGTTCCATTATCCTGATTAAATAATACCTGCACATTCTTAACAATTTCAGGATGATCTTTCACAAAAGCCCTGGATCCATTCAAACCCTGCTCTTCACTCCCCCAATGCCCCACAAGAATAGTTCTTTTCGGATTTGGATACAGCTTTTTCAGGATCCTCATAGCTTCCATCATTACAATAGTTCCGGTACCATTATCGGTTGCTCCCGTTGCACCATCCCAACTATCAAAATGCGCAGAAAGGATAACATATTCTTCTGGTTTTTCACTTCCTTTAATTTCAGCAATAGTATTAAAAGTTGGGACTTCCCCCATTTCAGTAGACTCCGCCGTTACTTTTATTTCCGGTTTATCTCCATATTTAGCTAATCGGTATAATAAACCATAATCTTCAAGAGAAATATCAAGGCTTGGTATCTCTTCTGTTGATGCTGAAAATATTTTATTCACGCCAAATCCTCTTGACCAGTAAGAACTAATGATTCCTGCTGCGCCGGCATCTTCCAGCACTTTTGGTAATTCTCTTCTGGAAAGTCCCGTTTTTTCCAGTCTTTCATCCCAAAGATCTTCTAAAGAATCTCGCTCTGTCTTCATTTTTTCGAAAGATTGTTTCGTAGCCCATTCTTCCCAGTTATCATCTGGCCTGCCTGTAGGTTGCGGCATAGAAATCATCACGAATTTTCCTTTGACCGATTTTATTTTTTCAAGAAAATCAAGAGAGTCTTTTGCTTCAGGTATAATTACAACCTCAGCGGTAATCCCTTTTTTCCCTGTTGAAGGACTCCATGCAAGTTGTCTACCCTCCAGGTTTTGAATTCGTGGAGAGATCATATCTATATGTGTGATCCCTCTTTCCCAGCCTTTCCATTTTCCCCATTCTTCATTTCTGGCAGAAATATCCCAATTAGAATACCTGTTTACCGCCCAGTCATGAGCATTTTTCATTTGTGGCGTTCCAACCAGTCTGGGGCCAACAACATCCAGTAGTTCATGAGCCAGTTTTTCTAATTGTGAATTTTCTTCAGCTTCTTTTACAATTTTCTCCACCATTTCCTGCTGAGATTGCGCAGAAACCAGTGAAACGCTAATAAGAAGTAAGCATACAAGGCTGAGTTTTTTGATCATAAAGTGTATTTTTTTGGTGAATTTTGAATTTACAATATCGCTATTTTTTGTAAAGCTTTGATTTTAGACTGTTGTCCACGCTTAAGGTTTAAAGAGGAATCAAATTTTAGTTATATTGGCAAACCTTAAATTTAATTGAGTTCTTATGCATAAAAGCTTTAACGTTCTTATATTTTTCTTTTTAGGCAGCTTTCTGTCATTTTCACAAACCTCACCTCTGAGTGTAGAAAAAATTATGCAGGATCCAGACTGGATGGGAACTTTCCCAAATTCAGTACAATGGGGAATACATGGAGAAAACATCTATTTTAAATACAATCCAGATAGAAACCCCGCCGATTCCCTATACAGAGTAGAGATCAATAATCTGAATAAGATCATAAAAGTTTCAGGAAAAGAGCAACAGCAGCTAATTCCAACAAGTGGTGATTTTAACCAGGCAAAAACCAGAAAGGTTTTTACTGAAGAGGGGGATCTTATAGTCTATGACGTAAATTCCAGAAAAAGGAAAGAACTACTCGATCTTCCTTTCCCTATTAACGACCCTGAATTCCTGCTGGACAATAATAAGATAGCGTTTAAGGCGGAAAACAATGTTTTTATTTATGACCTTCAGCAGGGTAGTATTCAACAGCTTACCCATATAGAAACTGGATCAGAATCGGTGAAATCTGATAAAAAATCTTCAGATAAAGCTGCATGGTTAGAAGAGGAAAACCTCGAACTACTGGAAGTAGTAAATCAACGCAAGAAGGACGATGAGAACTCAAAAGCTTACAGAGAATCTCTTCAAAAGAAAGCTGATTTTGTTTTTTATTTGAAAGACAAAGAACTTGGAAACCTGGAAGTATCTCCAAATGGGAAATATGCAGGTTTTAGCATTATAAACAGAGAACGCGGTGAAAGTACCGAAGTTCCTAATTATGTAGATGAAAGTGGTTATACCAAAGATATCTCAGCTAGAAGTAAGGTAGGTAATATGGAATATACCGCAGAACTTGCTCTTTATAATTTTGAAAAAGATACGGTATTTATAATTGATGTGTCGGGACTACCAGGGATCTCCAAACTTCCAGATTATACCAAAGACTATCCTGATAAAGATTGGGAAGAGGAACCCAGAGAGGTGATCCCGTCTAATGTTCATTTTTCTGAAGATGGTGAAAAAGCGGTGGTTAACCTACGATCTACCGATAATAAAGATAGATGGATCGCCCTCATTGACCTTCAAAAAGGAACGCTAAAATCTATAGAACACCAACGTGATGAAGCCTGGCTTGCAGGGCCTGGAATTGGCTACACCTATTATGGTTATGAGGAATTAGGCTGGTTACCAAACAATAAACATATCTACTTTCAAAGCGAAGAAACCGGATATTCACATTTATATATTCTGAATGTTGAAAACGGAAAGAAAAAAGATCTTACATTAGGAAATTATGAGGTTTTTGATCCATCTATTTCCAATGATAAAAAGCACTGGTATTTCACCTCTTCAAAAGTGCATGCAGGAGAGCGACATTTCTACAGAATGCCACTGATGGGCGGAAAGATGGAAATGCTAACCAGTATGACGGGGAATAACGAGGTAAAACTTTCTCCTGACGAGAAATACATGGCGATCACCTTTTCTTATATTAACGAACCTGAAGAATTATACCTGAAAGAAACAGGTTCTGAGGAGGAACCGCAGCAGCTTACAAGTGGACAATCTGAAGAGTTTTCAAACTATAATTGGAGAGAGCCGGAATTGATAAAATTTAAGGCCAGCGACGGTGCAATGGTGCCGGCCAGACTTTTTGTTCCAGAAGAATCTACAAAAAATAAGGCTGCCATTGTATTTGTACATGGAGCAGGATACCTTCAAAATGCCCATAAATGGTGGTCCAGTTATTTTAGAGAATATATGTTTCATAATCTTCTAACCGATCTGGGCTACACGGTAATTGACATAGATTATCGCGGAAGTGCCGGTTATGGACGGGACTGGAGAACTGGTATCTATCGCCACATGGGCGGAAAAGACCTTAGCGACCAGGTTGACGGTGTGAAATACTTACTCGAAAATCACGATATTGACCCTGAAAAAGTAGGCATCTATGGCGGCAGTTATGGCGGTTTTATTACACTAATGGCCATGTTCACAGAAGCAGATACTTTTAAGGCAGGAGCCGCTTTAAGATCGGTTACAGACTGGGCACATTATAATCATGGGTATACCTCCAATATTTTAAATGAGCCTTCTAAAGACCCTAAAGCGTATCGCAGATCATCACCTATTTATTTTGCGGAAGGTTTAGAAGGAGATCTTTTAATAGCTCATGGAATGGTAGATACCAATGTGCACTTTCAGGATGTTGTAAGATTATCACAGCGGCTCATAGAACTGGGCAAAGAAGACTGGGAAATGGCGGTCTATCCTGTTGAAGGACATGGTTTTATTGAACCAGGCAGCTGGACCGATGAATACAGAAGAATTCTGAAATTATTTAATGAAAGTTTATTAGCTAAATGATAGATATTGAATTTGTAAGAAATCAGTTTCCTGCGCTGGAAAGAGATTTTATTTTTATGGATAACGCCGGTGGCTCTCAGGTTTTAAGTAAGGTGGCCGAAAGAATTAGCGGCTATCTTCTTCATCATAACGTACAGTTGGGAGCTTCTTATAAAGTTTCAGAAGAAGCGGGCAAAAAACTGAAATATGCAACCTCCAGAATTGCAGAATTGGTAAACGCTTCCAGAGATGAAGAAATAGTCATAGGCTCATCTACCACCATGCTCATGCGTATTTTATCTATCAGCATTAGCAAACAATGGAAAAAGGGAGATGAAGTGATCGTAACCAATACAGATCACGAGGCTAATGTCTCTCCCTGGATGGATCTTAAGGAAAAGGGCATTGAAGTAAGAATATGGAAAGTGAATCCTGAGACTTTGGAACTGGAAATTTCAGATCTAAGGAAGTTGATGAACAGTCGCACAAAACTTGTTGCGGTAACCCATGCTTCTAATGTTCTTGGAACTATAAATCCAATCAAAAAAATTTCAAAAGAAGTTCATAAAGCCGGAGCACTTATTTGCGTTGATGGTGTTGCCTATGCCCCACATAGAAAAGTAGATGTTCAGGAACTTGATGCAGATTTCTATACTTTTAGCTGGTATAAAACCTACGGACCCCATCTGGCTGTGATGTACGGAAAGTATAATAAGCTAGTAAAACTGGAAAGCCTTAACCATTATTTTATTGGAAAAAAAGAGGTGCCTTATAAGCTCCAGCCGGGAAATTTCAATTTTGAATTAACTTACAGCACGCTAGGAATTATTGAGTATTACGAGGAATTTTACCGCCATCATTTTAATTCCAAATCAATCAGTTTTTCAGAAAAACTCACCGAAACCTTTGAAACCATTGCTTCTCATGAAGAGAAATTGGCGACGATACTTCTGGAGTATTTAAATGATGTCCCCGATGTAAAGATAATTGGGAGCACTAGACCAGACGCTTTAGTGCGCGTTCCTACGATTTCGTTTATTCATAAAGGCTTAAGAAGTGATGAGATCGTTGAAAAAGTTGACGCTCATAGAATTGGAATAAGATTTGGCGATTTCTATGCCAAAAAGCTCATTAAGGCATTAGACCTTCAGGCAAAGAATGGAGTGGTTAGAGTAAGTCTTGTCCACTACAACACCCTTCAGGAAGTAAATAAACTTGTTGGTATTTTTAAGCAGATATTTTAAAAATAAAGGCCGCCTGAGAGATTTTTTTTAACGCCAAGCAGAACCTGGTTCTGGTTGGCGTTAACTTTTTCAGACAACCTCGAAATTATTCTTTTATAGTTTCTTCAAATCTTTCAGTTCAGTTTTTTCAGCTTCCATGATACTAATAGCATAACCACCTCCTGGAACAGATTTCTGGGAAAGTTCAGATTTACTGTTCACTCTGTATTTTTTGATCTCATAAGCCTGCGGGTTGGTCTTATAATGAGCATCAGACGCATCTGAATAAATCGTCGCTATATAATTCTTCCCTTTTTCAAGGAAATCAAATTCGATCTTAGAAGTTCTTGCTTCATTTCCATTGACATTTCCAACAAACCAGTTACTACTTCCTTTCTTCTTTCTGGCAACGGTGATATAATCTCCCGGTTCTGCTTCCAGGTAGATGCTCTCATCCCAGTCTAAAGCTACATCTTTAATAAACTGAAAGGCATCAGGGAATCTCATATAATTTTCTGGTAGGTCTGCCGCCATCTGCAACGGACTATACATGGTAACATACAATGCCAATTGATTGGCTATGGTGCTGTTCACATGGGAATTATTATCTGGATTCAGTTTACTGATGTCCATTTCAAAAATCCCCGGAGTATAATCCATTGGGCCACCTATCAATCTGGTAAATGGAAGAATTGTGACATGATTTGGTTTAGAACCACCAAAGGCCTGGAATTCGGTTCCACGGGCTGATTCATTTCCTATAAGATTGGGGTAGGTTCTCCTCAATCCTGTTGGTCTAACCGCTTCATGCGCATTCACCATCACTTTATAATCTGCAGCTTTTTTAACGGCAAATAGATAATGATTTATGGCCCATTGTGCGTAATGATGTTCTCCTCGCGGAATAATATCACCTACATATCCACTTTTTACCGCAGGATAATCATACTTATTCATAAACTGATAAGCAGTATCCAAATGACGTTCATAATTTCTAATGGCACCCGAAGTTTCATGATGCATCATCATTTTAACTCCTTTACTTTTAGCATATTCATGTATTTCTTCCACATCAAAATCTGGATAAGGAGTTACAAAATCAAAAACATAATCTTTGGATTTCCCAAACCAGTCTTCCCAGCCCTGATTCCAACCTTCAACCAGTACGGCATCAAAACCATGCTCTGCAGCAAAATCTATATATTCTTTTACGTGCTCTGTATTTGCAGCATGTTTTCCGTTAGGTTCAGTTTTAGAGTAATCGGTTTCTCCTAATTTTATAGAAGCCAGCTCATCTGTATACGCCCAGGAACTTTTACCTGTAATCATCTCCCACCAAACTCCAATATATTTAACTGGTTTGATCCATGAAGTATCTTCCAGTTTATTTGGTTCGTTAAGATTCAGATTCATATTAGAAGCCAGTATATCACGGGCATCATCGCTTACCGTAATAGTTCTCCACGGAGAAACAGCAGGTGTTTGCAAATATCCTTTATTTTCAACCGCATCTGGTGTTAACCAGGATTCAAAGACCATATTCTTATCATCAAGATTAAGATTCATCAATGAATAATCAACTAAAGCTGCTTCATGTAAATTGATATACAAACCATCCTCAGTTTTCATCATCAGGGAAGTTTGCACCCCTGTTTTAGAAAACTGCTCCTGGGAAGCATTTGGCTGAACTGCTCCATCAAACTTTTCCCTAATTTCAGAAAGTTTAGATTCAGTATAATCATATTCCTGGGAATCATAGTCACCAGGAATCCAGAATGCAGTATGATCTCCCGTCATTGCAAATTGCGTACGCTCTTCTTCAATTATGAAATACACCAGATTTTCCTGCTCTGGAAATTCATATCTAAATCCAAGACCTTCATTAAAAAGCCTGAAACGAACAATTAATTTTCTCCCGGTTTCTTTCTGAACAAGATTTACTTCAAGCTCGTTATAATTGTTCCTTATCTCTTTTGATTCTCCCCAAACCGGCATCCAGGTATTATCAAAACCTGACTCTTTTGTACTTTCTATACTGAAATTTGCAAGCAAATCTTCCTGCTCTTTCAAATTAAGGCCGAGTTTACTGGTTTTAATAACATCCTCTCCATTAAAGGATAATTTATAATTCGGAGTTCCATCGTCCTGTAAAGAAAAATTCATTTTCAGATTTCCATCTGGTGACTGAAAATTTTGGGCGACAGAAAAGTGAGTCGCTCCTACCAGGAACAATGTAAGTAATAAGAATTTTTTCATAAATGGTTTTTTAATAAATAAAGCCTGCCTGAGTAATTGCATTATAGGCGGTAAATTTCAGTAAATATATTTTAATAATTATCCTATCGCTTGCTTAAGATCGGCTATAAGGTCTTCTTCATCCTCTACACCTACACTTAATCGAATTAACGAATCTACAACGCCCGTTTTTTCCCTTTCTTCTTTAGGAATTGAGGCGTGTGTCATACTTGCAGGATGCCCGGCTAAGGATTCCACGCCGCCAAGTGATTCCGCAAGCGTAAAGACTTTAAGCTTTTCAACAATTTTGGTAGCACTCTCCAGCGTATTTTCCCTGGTGGTAAAAGAGATCATCCCCCCAAAACCAGACATTTGTTTCTTCGCAATATCATGATTTGGATGGTCTTCAAAACCCGGCCAGTAAACTTTATCTATTTTAGGATCAGATCTAAGAAATCTCGCAACCGCCTCCCCATTTTCACAGTGTCGCTGCATTCTTAAATGAAGCGTCTTTATCCCCCGAAGCACCAAAAAACTATCCTGCGGCCCACAAATAGCACCACTGGCCTTTTGTATAAAGTATAGCTTATCTGCCAGCTCTTTATCTCTAACCACCAGATTTCCCATGACCACATCGCTATGTCCACCAAGATATTTAGTGGCACTGTGCATAACAATATCGGCTCCCAGGTCTAAAGGGCGTTGAAGATAGGGTGTCGCGAACGTATTATCTACTGCCATCAATAAAGAGTGTTTTTTTGCAATCTTCGAGACAGCTTCAATATCGATAATACTCATAGTGGGGTTGGTTGGAGTTTCTACCCAAATGAGTTTCGTATTATCGTTAATATATTCTTCTATGCCAGATAAGTCCTGCATTCCTACAAAATGAAACTTAATACCAAGTCCTTCAAAGATCCTGGTGAATAATCTATAGGAACCTCCATAAAGATCATTGGTGGAAATAATTTCATCTCCAGGTTTGAATAATTTGAGTACGGCATCAATCGCAGCAAGCCCAGATCCAAACGCAAGTCCAAATTCTCCATTTTCAATACTTGCCAGAGACTTCTCCAAAGCAGTTCTTGTAGGATTGGCGCTTCTGGAATATTCAAAACCTTTGTGACCACCCGGTGTACTTTGTGAGTAGGTACTTGTTTGATAAATTGGAGGCATCACTGAATTGTAGGCCGGATCTATATTATCCTGACCTCCATGTATAGTCTTAGTATTGAATTTCATGTTATGAAATGATTATAAGGCATTAATTTTCGAATGAAGAAGTGGGAAAAACAATTTCTTCTCTGTATAAACTTTCTACCTTAAAAAAGTTGAAAAACAAATGTAGTGACCCAGTTGGGCAATCACAAAATTGCCTTTACCTTTATCATGTTATTTAACACCTGTATTGTGAAGAGAATATTGTTGCCGCTGCTATTGGCATTATTGAGTATATCCTGTGCCGATGAGAAAAAAGAATCTGAAAACAAGACCGAAAAGGAACTTAGTTTTTCATCTAAAACCATAGAAAAAAGACTGGAAGCCTGTAATCCTGAAGAAGGCGATTGTACCTTTATAAGTCTTGTGTTCCCCGTTGCTGAAAATGGAACCGGAGAAGCTGAAAAAATCAATAAAGAAATTGAGAATTTCCTTCTGAACACTATAGATTATCAAGAAGATGGTGGGGTAGAAAAACCCGAAGAATTAGCAGAGAACTTTATTAAGAACTACCAGGAAACAGCACGGGAGTTTCCTGAATATGAATTGCCTTGGGAAGCCACGATCAACGGCAAGGTCGCATATCACACGCCTAATTTAATATCTCTTAAATTCAATACAGATATGTTTACCGGTGGTGCACATGGATATAGAAGCACCCGGTATTTGAATTTTGATTCCGAAACAGGAAAGATCTTAAAACCCGAAGATTTATTTACTTCAGAATTTATTGATTTTGTAGAAAAAGATTTCAGGAATAAAAAAGGAATCCCTTTGAATGAAAACATTAATAGCACGGGTCTATTTTTCGAAAACGACAGGTTTCATCTTCCACAAAATATCGGGATTACAAACGAAAAGGTGATATTACATTACAATGCCTATGAAATTGCACCTTATGCTGCAGGTAATTTTATTCTAACCTATTCAAGAAACAAGATTGAACAGTTCTTTAATTTGAAGATAGCAGCACCAAAAGCATAGAAAAGTCAGCTCTTCTTTATTTGAAAATTCCGTTCTTTGCATTTATAAATTTCTGGCTATGAAAAAAATATATCATCTTTCTACCTGCGATACCTGTAAGAGAATTTTAAAGGAACTCGAAGTGCCAGATTCTTTTATTCTTCAGGATATTAAATCTGAAAAAATTACAGAAGAACAATTAGATGAAATGCGTCAACTATCTGGTAGCTATGAATCACTTTTTAGCAAAAGAGCCAGATTGTATAAAGAAAGAGACCTTAAAAATGAAGATCTGGATGAAGGTAGATTTAAAAATCTCATACTTGAACATTATACTTTCTTAAAAAGACCGGTAATAATTAATAACGACAAGATTTTTATTGGCAATTCCAAGAAAACGGTAGCTGAAGCTAAAGAATCTATTCATGGATAACAGCCGTCTTCTGGCCATTCTGGCTGCATTTGCAGCAAGTGCCATATATGGTGTAAATCATACGATTGCAAAAGGTCTAATGCCTCTTTATATAGAGCCTTTTGGATTTATTCTGCTAAGAGTAACCGGAGCAGCAATACTTTTCTGGATCATAAGTCTTTTTGCTCCAAAAGAAAAGATCGATAATTCAGACTGGCCTAGAATTCTAGGTTGCGCTATTTTTGGAATGGTCATTAATATGCTTTTCTTTTTCAAGGGCTTAAGTTTGTCTACTCCAATTAATTCTTCCGTAATAATTACCCTGTCTCCGGTAATGGTTCTTATTCTTGCGTCTATCCTTATCAAAGAAAAAATTACTCTGCTAAAGACTCTTGGAATCATCATTGGAATGGGCGGGGCACTGGTTTTAATTCTTTTTAGTTCAGGAGAGAATTTTAATGCTCCCAATGTTCCCCTGGGAAATATGTTATTTATAGTGAATGCTTTCTCCTATGGTCTTTACCTGATCTTAGTAAAACCGCTCACTAAAAAATATCACGCAATTACCCTGATGAAATGGTTATTCTTCATCGCAATCTTCATCAATCTACCGGTTACTTATACTGAATTTGTTGCTGTAGAATGGACCAGCCTGCCTTTGGACGCTGTCTGGAAAATGGGTTTTGTGGTCTTAGGAACCACCTTTATGACCTATCTGCTGAATATTTATGCGCTTAAACAACTATCTGCTTCTACAATTAGCGCTTTTATTTATCTTCAGCCATTGATCGCGATCACCTTTGCAATTTCTGTTGGAGCCGATAAATTGACGTGGATCAAAGGATTAGCCGCTGCTCTTGTATTTATTGGCGTGTATATGGTTAGTGTAAGAAAAACTAAGATCAAAAATTAAGCGGACCTGTAATTTGTAAACAACCAGGTAAGGAACACCGCGATTGCAAAGCCTAGGTAGAAGTTTCTGGCTAAAACTCCTTCTTCAACACCCAGGTAAAACGCCAGTCCCACCAAAGCAAACGAGACTATAAGCTCTATCACCCCATGTAGCTTAAACGGAATTAGTTTTATCACTCCAAATTCAAAAGATGTAAAAATCGTAAGCAGTAGATGCACTCCAGCCAGAAGATATGCCACCATTGCGGCTAATTCGGGTAAATTAAAAACAGTGGGTGAAATTACTAAGAATAGCACTACCAGGTAATCGATGATACCGTGGAGGCGGGAATTTATTATTTTCATAATATGCTTTTTAAATGATCCCTAAGTTAAGTAATGTATATTTAACCACCTTTAATCCAGCTAAATGGCAGCATTTTGCCCTGATTATTCAATGACACCTCCAGAATGGTTTTAGGGAATCACAATAACAAGCCCACGGTTTTTTTAAGTTCTTATAAAACATCTTACGTTCCTGGTAATTTTACTATGTTACCAGGCAGCAAAGCCAACATTCCACGTTGCCGCAGCAATTGTAACTAAGACAGCCAATAAACCTACAATTGAAATAACAACGGTAGCAATTGTAGAAGCCGAGTAATTTTTAGCCTGAATTTTATCAATTTGCAAGGTCTCTAATCCAAACCTATAAAACTTGCCAGAATCTCTTCCAGTCACACCCAATTTTTGTAAACTTTTAAAAGAACCTGAATTTTCCCTTGTGAAACCGTAGTAATTCTCACCCACAGCTTCTATCCATTTAAAACGAAGCTTTTCTCCAGAATTTGTAGTCACCCGGACTTTTCGATTTGTTTCAGAAGCTTTTTCAAGACTGATATTGCCCGAATAATAAATACTACAACTTTGGAAAATAATTAATACCGACAAGTACCTTGCATATGCTCTTAGAGTGATTTTAAAACTTCTCATCTTCCTGAATTTAAGACTTCAAGACAAGTAGGTTTTTAGAATGACAGATTACAAAGTAAATTTACTGATTTTCAGTTATTTAAAATCAATCAGACCTTACGTATTATTTTCTGAAGTTGGCTAGACGAAAATAAATTCTCAACTCCTTTCTTGCTTTGAAGATATTTAAGAATTTCGAGATCAGTAATTTGATAAATGTCTTTTAGACCGCGGATTATAGTTAGCAGATACTGCTCATCGGGTTTATTAATTTCATTTTCCAAAAAGACTTCACTGGTAAAGGTCACTACAGGCTTTCCTTCAATTTCACCCAAATACAATAATAAACCATAACGGCCATCGCTCATGCAATTATAAAATCCATTCTTAATCAACTCTTTAAAATCTATTACGATCTCTCCTTCAAACTTGAGTTCCTGCCTAACCAGATCTATAAACTGACCGGAATTGATTAAATAAGTCCTTCCCAATGTATTCGCAGAAGAATCTTTTTTTGCTTTTAAAAAACAAATTCCGCCACCATTCCAGGTAGCGGATTTTTTGGCAAAATACATTTCATGATCTATGGTGATGGTTCTGCTGTCCCTGGGTTCAGATTTATCTACGCAACCTTTGAAATTTTTTAGGGCACCAGGAGGAGTTCCACCATTAATATAACACATGAAACGCTCCTTTCTAATATTGGAGCCATAACAGGCATACCAGATCTCTTTAATTGTTTCCTCCATAAAAATTATAGATCGTTCAATTCATCCTGAGTAAGATCCTGAGGTCGTTTTCCATATTTACGGGTATCTTCTTTAGTAAGGATTCTAAAATCTTTTGATTTTGGAGTATTATCCAGCTGCTTAAAAAGTTCATCAGACAGCGTAGTAAGCTTTCTTTTCTCAAGGTCTATCCAGGATCCCATCATTTCACAAGTGGCGCAATTCTTACCATTATGGTCATAGATCTTATGGGTAAATTCAAAGTACATCCCATCTTCAGAAAGTCCGCTTAATTCCAGCGTTACTGTTACCGGTTCCCCAGCAAATATTTCTTTGAAATAATAGATATGCTCGTAGAAGACAATGGGCCCCAGATTATAATGAGAGAGCTGCTTGTGCCCAAATCCATTTTCCATAAGGAAACCCATACGGGTATGGCTCATAAAATTTATAAATGCTGAATTGGCCAAATGTCTGTTGGCATCCAGATCACTCCATCTTATTTCAAATTTTTTGCTATACATAATCTTCAATTTATTCAAAACTACCAATAAATATTATGCATGCATAGCTAATTTTACCTAAGTTTATATTAAAATTGAAAAGCATGCCAATCATAACTGGAAACTATATTCCGCCAGGGATTTTTAAAAATTCAGATGCTTCCACGATCTTTGCTGCTACTCTACGAAAGGTAGAAATGCCGGTATATGAGCGGGAGAGAATAGAATTAAGCGATGGTGATTTTATAGATTTAGATTGGAGTAATGCTTCCAGCGAAACCGATAAACTGGTAATACTATTGCACGGACTCGCAGGAAATACCAGCCGGCCGTACATGCGCGGAATGGCCCGCACCTTTAACCATCAAAACTGGGATGCTGCTGCTATGAATTTCAGGGGTTGTAGTGAAGAACTAAACCGTTTTTTCAGAAGTTATCATGCCGGTGCCAGCGACGATCTTGCCGAAGTAATAACTCATATACTCTCCCTAAAGAAATATTCGAAAATTGCCCTGGTAGGTTTTAGCCTGGGAGCGAATATGCTCATGAAATACATGGGCGAAAACAGGAGCTTACCCAAGGAGATTATTGGCGGTGTAGGAGTTTCTGTACCCTTTGATCTTGCAGGTTCTCTAGGAGCTATCAATAGAATGAGGAATTTTGTCTATGCAAAACGCTTTGAACTAAACTTAAAAAAACATCTCTATGCCAGGGCTGAAAAATTTCCAGAGTATATTCAGAAAAATAATATTTCAGCCTGTAGTTCATTAAGGGATATTGATGATCTTTACACCTCCAAAGCCCATGGATATAAGGATGCATCAGATTATTATAAAAAAACCAGTGCTTTGGGTTTTCTCAAAGGAATTAAGAAACCTGTTCTTATTTTAAACGCTAAGAATGACAGTTTTCTTTCTCCCCAATGTTATCCTTATGAAATTGCCGAAAATTCAGAATATATTCACCTGGAAGTCCCTTCCTATGGTGGGCACGTTGGGTTTGTCACCAAATCAAACAACTTTTACCATGAAAAACGAGCCATAGAATTTATTGAATCACTTTAAGTTAAGTGTGAGACTATCAAATACGTAATCAATTGGAGATGCTATAGAATTGATTATCTTTGCGCAAGCTTTTAAAATTCAGGCATGATTCAATCTATGACGGGCTTCGGGAAAAGTCTTACTCAAATTCCCAATAAAAAAATCACTGTAGAGCTGAAATCTCTAAACAGTAAGAATTTTGACCTGAATGCGCGCATTCCTTCCCAATATCGTGAAAAGGAACTCGATCTTCGGAATATCATTTCAAATTCACTTGGCCGCGGAAAAGTGGATCTTTCTATATATGTTGAATATACGGGAGAGCAAACCTCTACAAATGTAAATACTGAGGTTGTAAAGAATTACATGGACCAGTTGAGGGATATCGTAAATGCCAGCGAGGTTGAATTACTGAAAATGGCCGTTAAAATGCCAGATTCTCTTAAAACCGAAAGAGATGAGATTGATGATGAAGAATTCAACGCAATTGAAACTGCTGTTAAAGATGCGCTAAAAGAGATCAATAACTTCAGAAATGATGAAGGGAAAGCCCTTGAAAAAGACCTTAAATTAAGAATTACAAATATTCAGGATCTACTGAAAGAAGTCATTAAAATTGATCCGGACAGGGTTGATGCCGTACGTGAAAGACTTCGTAAAGGGATCGAGGAGATCAAGGAACAAGCAGATGAAAATCGATTTGAGCAGGAGATCGTTTATTATATCGAGAAATTTGACATTACCGAAGAAAAAGTAAGACTTGACAATCATCTGGATTACTTTCAAAAAACTTTAAACTCCAAAGATTCCAATGGTAGAAAACTGGCCTTTATTTCTCAGGAGATAGGGCGTGAAATTAACACCATTGGTAGCAAATCAAATTACGCCCCGATGCAGCAATTAGTGGTGCAAATGAAGGACGAACTGGAAAAAATAAAAGAACAAATTCTAAACGTACTCTAAATGAGCGAAGGGAAACTTATCGTATTTTCTGCCCCGTCGGGATCTGGAAAAACCACGATAGTACGTCACTTATTAAAGCACCAGGAATTAAAGCTGGATTTTTCAATTTCGGCAACTTCCCGTGAACCCAGAGGAAATGAAACTCATGGCCAGGATTATTATTTCCTTTCCCTGCATGATTTTAAACAGAAGATCAAAAATGATGAGTTTCTTGAATGGGAAGAGGTATACCGGGACAATTTCTACGGAACTTTAAAAAGTGAAGTAGAACGTATCTGGAAAAAAGGCAAGCATGTGATCTTTGATATCGATGTGGTTGGGGGCTTAGATATAAAGAATATTTATCCCGAAAGGACCCTGGCGGTTTTTGTAAAGCCACCAAGTATTGAAGAGTTAAAGATCCGGCTGAAGAAAAGAAAGACGGAAAGTGACGATAAGATTAGCATGAGGGTTGCAAAGGCTTCTATAGAATTAGCAACCGCTCCTCAGTTTGATTTTATTATTGAAAATAATCATTTAGGCACGGCTTTAAAAGAAGCTTATAATTTGGTTTCAAATTATGTAGGTGCTGAAAAACCGGAAGAATGAATAGAAAGGTAGGTTTGTTCTTTGGAACTTTTAATCCTATTCACACCGGCCATTTGATCATTGCAAATCATATGGCTGAATATTCAGATCTTGAAGAAATCTGGCTAGTGGTTACGCCTCATAATCCACTTAAAAAGAAAAGCAGCTTACTTGATAATCATCATCGATTGGAGATGGTGCACAGGGCTTGTGAGAACTATGAAAAACTAAAGCCCAGCAATATTGAATTTGACCTTCCACAACCTAATTATACCGTAAAGACACTGGTACACCTTCAGGAAAAATTTCCTACTAATGAGTTTTGTCTTATTATGGGTGAAGACAACCTCAAAAGTTTTCATAAATGGAAAAATTCTGACGTGATTTTAGAAAACCATGAGATCTATGTGTACCCAAGGATTGCTCCTGGTGCAGTATCAGAAGAATACCAGGATCATCCCAGAATCACCAGGGTAAATGCCCCTATTGTTGAAATCTCTTCCACTTTTATAAGAAAATCTATTATGGAATTAAAGAATGTACGCCCTCTTCTGGATGAAAAGGTTTGGAATTATATTGATGAAATGAACTTTTATAGATAGGTAAAAGACTGTTTAAAAACCTATTTTGAATCTTCAATTTAGCTGATTGATCCTACTTTTTTCATTGTGGAACTACAAGCTTTAGAACGTCGACTGCTCTCAGTGTAACATTCTCAAAATTTCTAAACAGTCTTTTTTGTTTTATATTATCTTTTTGCTTCCATAGGTGGTATTCTTAGCACCTGTCCTGGATAAATTTTATCTGGATCCTGCAACATTGGTTTGTTGGCTTCAAATATCAATGGATATTGATTAGGATCTCCATAATGTTCTTTTGATATTTTACTTAAAGTATCACCTCTTTCTACAGTATGAAATACAGCTTCTGGCTCTGTATTTTCAACATCCATCTTATCATCAACCTGTGAGATCCCTTCAGAGTTTCCAACAACCAAAATAATTTTTTCCCGGTTGGCCTGGTCCAGAGCTTTTCCTGAAACAACCGCCATGTCATTCTCTATATGAATTTTTAAATTTTCAACTTTTAGATTCAGGTCTTTAATGGTTTCTTCAAGCTTTCTAGCTGCTTTTTCATTCTCTCTTAGGTCATCATTCGTTCCGGTCTCTTTTGACTTAGGTTTGTCTATTCCAAAAATCTTCTTGCCCGCGTCTTTAATAAAAGAAAATATACCCATTTTTATGATTTATAGTTAGTTAACTAAATGTACAAAAGACAATCAAGTCTGGACCTTTTCGCAATCCTAAAGTTTTCCAAAAAATTATTTAGAAATTAAAAAGACCGCTTCTTATGAAACGGTCTTTTCAACTAAATAACCAACCAAAAAAACTAAGAGCGTTCTTCTTGAAAAAGATGTACAGGAAGAACAGGTTTATAACGGTTCAGTTCTTATGAGATTGCATTTAAAGATTCCATAAATTGTTAAAGTTTAAAAACGAGTCTTTTTGAAATATTCTCAATAAACAGTAGGATTCAAAGCGAAAAACTTTAAATACTTCGAAATTTGACTATTTTTGGAAAAGAGAATGTAAATATATGGATAAAGCTCCGAGTTTTGGTGTTATTGGAGGTGGTAGCTGGGCCACTGCAATTGTAAAGATGTTATGTGAAAACCTGGAACAGGTAAACTGGTATATGCGTAGCGTGTACGCTATTGAACACATAAAAAAGCAGGATCACAACCCTAACTACCTAAGTTCTGTTGAGTTTGATGTAAACCAGCTTAATTTAAGCAATGACATTAATGAAACTGTTGCCGCCTCAGACTATATAATTTTCGCTATTCCATCTGCATTCCTAAAACGCGAATTAGATGCTTTAAAGGTTCCATTGACAGATAAGATCGTATTTTCAGCTATAAAAGGTATCGTTCCAGAAACAAGTTTAATTGTAGGAGAACATTTCAATGAATATTTTGAGGTTCCTTTCGAAAATATTGGAATTCTTACAGGTCCCTGCCATGCCGAGGAAGTAGCCCTGGAAAGACTTTCTTATTTAACCGTAGCGTGCCAGGATGAAAAAAAAGCGGAGATCGTAGCCGGATATCTTGGAAGCGACTATATCACTTGTAAAATTAGTGACGACGTTATAGGAACAGAATATGCGGCCGTATTGAAGAATATTTATGCGATTGCCGCAGGAATTGCGCATGGTTTGGGATATGGAGATAACTTCCAGAGTGTTCTTATGAGCAATGCGATTAGAGAAATGAAGAAATTCATTAAAAAAGTGCATAAGATGAAGCGGAATATCAATGATTCTGCTTACTTAGGTGATCTTCTTGTGACCGGATATTCTATTTTTAGTCGTAACCGAATGTTTGGAAATATGATTGGTAAGGGTTATACAGTAAAAAGCGCCCAGATGGAGATGAGTATGGTGGCAGAAGGCTATTATGCTACTGAAAGCGCTTATAAAATCAATAAGGCAAAAAAGGCGAAAACCCCCATTATCAATGCAGTATATGCGATACTCTACGAGGGGAAAAACCCAAAGAAGGTCTTCAATAAATTAGTAGATAAACTGGATTAAATCCTAAGATTTTTCTTACTTTATATTAATATAGTTGTTGAGATAATGACATTTCGACGACAATCTTACATGATTCATCGAAATAAATATTACCTTTACTATCCCAAACCCCTAATAATCAAATTATCATGAACACAAAATTCGCGAGCTTCTGCTTAATTGCAGCCCTGGCTATTACATCCTGTCAGTCTGATGTTTCTTCAGAAAATCCGGAAGAGATCAATGAAATTCAAAATAGTCAGAAAGAAAAAAAACATGACGTTAATAAGTGGCATGACGGTCCTTATTATCTAGATGGTGAATCAGGAAAGAATTTACACGATCCTGGAGCTTTTGAGGGAGCGCTGGCAAATTGTGATACGTATGGCCACTATGATGGAAAAGGAGAACTACTGGCCGTTTATGATGCGCCACAATCATACCATGGCGAAATTGACGTTGAAAATATCGTTATCAGCGACCAATTAAATATTTGTGGCACCCTAAACATTCGTGAAAGCGTAAAAGTTAATCAGGGAGGCACCTTTAATCTTGGTGGAGAGATGATCACTGAAGGTGATGTAAAAGTGAATTATGGAGGTCATCTGGTTGTAGAAGGCAATGTTATTATTAAAGGAGATCTGGTGTTACATAACAATACCATTCTAAGGTTCCTTGGAAATAATAGTTCTATAGAAGTTCTTGGAAAAGCAAAGATCTCAAAGAAAGCACTTATAGAAGGTGAATTTGAAGATGTCTCGCAAAAAATAAAGTAAATTCCAAATTAGAATATTTATAAAGGCTGGTTAAAAAACCAGCCTTTTTTATTGGAAAGAATTTTCTTATCGGTTTTTTCTTACGTTTTATCGAATAGTCCTGCTATTCAAAGAGTTTCTATTTTTTTGCTCGGTTTAATTGCTATTTTTACTTGCCCAAATACAAAAACCTAACTTATTTTATGACTCAAAGATTATTCTTACTTAGCCTTTCTTTTGCTTTAATATTTATCTCCTGTCAAAAGGATGAAAAATCAAATAACGATCTGGTAGAGCAGCAATCAAACTTCAATATCTCTACAGAGACTTCAGAATTACAGGCAGCTATAAATTTAGAAGAAACCGGGGTCATTGGAATATCACGAATAAATAATGATACTAGAAACCAGGAACCTGCCTGGATCTTCGGGATCGAGCAAATCGCTTACCTTGAACCACCAAAATTGAACGGTGAAACGCTTCGTGCTACTCACGTTGATGTAAAAGGGAATTTCGCCTATGTATCTTATAATAAAGAGGGTGCAATATACCTTGGTGCGATAGATATTGTAGATGTTAGTGATAAATATAATCCAGTGCTTGTAAGTAGAATGAAATCTAATATCGCAGATATTAATTCTCTTTATATAGACACTAATAACAATATCGTTTTTACAGGAGCTTCCATCAATGGCGAAGGAGGAAATCACAGCCTTTTGGGATATGTCTCAACCCAGAACGGACAGTTTTCCTCAGATTTTGAACTGGATTATGCGCTTGCAGGTCATACAGGTGTACATGTATTAGACTTTAATGGAAATACAATCTTAATTAGTGGCAATTCAGGAATTGCAGGAAGCTATAAGCTTTCAGGTGCTAACAGTGCGTTCACTTCTGGAGCTGAGATTGGCCTTGGCGATTTGAGATATGCTGCAGGCAATGATAATAAACTCGCTGTTTTAAGTGGTGAGGATGGACTTTTAGAGTTTAGTTTAAACGAAGAATTTATAGAGAACCATGCCATAGGAACTGCTACATTAACGCCAGAATCAAAGAGAACAATCGCATGGTATGGCAACAACGTCTTAGTTTCTGAAGGAATTGAAGGAGCAGGAATATATAACTTTGACGCAGGTCAGAAAGTGATGACATTACCATTGAGGATACATCCTGATGCTTCCAGCATAAATACTGAAGATAAGGTAACGAATGCCATTTCTACAGACGGTAATTTTATTTATATGGCCAATGGCGGAGCGGGACTTGACATTATAAAATTAAATGAGCAACTGAATCCCATTGCTGAAGGTGTTGCTGAAATTGAAGGAAGTGCAAATTTTGTTCAGGCTAAAGGAGAATATATCTATTTGGCAACTGGAACCGGATTGAAGATCCTGAAAATTATCACTCCACAAACAGATATAGAAACAGGTAACTTTCTTACCTGCTCAGAATTTGACTTATATACCGGAGGCAAAAACCTCACTATCCCATCAAATTCCATGGCTTCCTATAATGGTTTAATGAACCTAAAGCATCTTAATGTAAATGGTACCTTGAACTTCTGTGGAGAAATGCTTATTGAGAAAAGCGCCAACTTAAGTAGTGAATCAGTGCTTAACGTGTCTGGAAACTTTAAACTTGGAAACAAGAAATCTTCAGAAAATCTTGTAATAAGTTCCAACAGTAGCTTTAAAATTGAAGGCCTGGTTGAAATTCATGGAGATCTACATATTCAAAGTGAAGGGACATTGGAATTTATTGGAGAAGATTCCAGGATCTACGTTTCAGGAGACGTTAAAATCAATAGCGGGGGTAAAGTACTGGGTAATTTTGAAGATCTAAATAATAAATTCAATTAGTTTAGGTTAAAACGACGTTGAAAGAAGAAGCCTCCATTTTTGCGGAGGCTTTTTTATTTTTAGTTTATGAAGGCATGTCTATTTTGCTAAAATCCCTTTTTCAGGAATAACAGGTATTTTTACCGCAGTACTTTCTTTAATAGTATTTGGCTTAAAAAGAAAAGTCTTTTCCATCATCTGCGTTCCGGCAAAATAAGTGACTTTGAATTCATTGTTCAGTTTAAGAACCTCATCCTGTAAATACTCCACCTTTGCGAAATTCTTTGAAGGCAACACTTCAATTTTATGCCGCATTAGAGAAGTCTCTCTTTTCTTATCAAAACCTTTAGAAACAATAAGAACCATTTCTATGGGTTCATTGGTGTTATTAACCAAATACACATTCCATTCATATGCCTCAAATTCTTCGTTGAAGACTTTAACCGCGGCTACATGAACATCTTTAACTTCAGGTATTTCGATATCCTTTTTCAAAACTTTTCTTTCGCTTTCTCTTTAATTTTTTGCCAGAGCAACCATAAAAAAATAACCGCAACAGCTAATAAAATAAGGCCTAAAGTGATCTTTATCAAAGCAATTACGAACGTGATATAAATTATTATACCCAATATCACAACTGCTAAAACCAGGAAGCTGTATTTTTTCATTAAAGTGCTGACTTAAATTGTTCCAGGAATCGAAGATCGTTTTCATAGAACATTCTAATATCTTCTATTTGATATAGTAGCATTGCAATTCTTTCTATTCCCATTCCAAAAGCAAAACCTGAATATTCCTGAGGATCTATATTGCAATTTCTTAAAACATTCGGGTCAACCATTCCGCAGCCCATAATTTCCAGCCAGCCGGTACCTTTGGTAATTCGGTAATCAGTTTCGGTTTCCAGCCCCCAGTAAACATCCACCTCTGCACTTGGCTCGGTAAACGGGAAGTAAGAAGGTCTCAACCTTATTTTCGATTTTCCGAATAATTGCTTTGTAAAGTATAAGATGGTTTGCTTCATATCTGCAAACGAAACATCCTTATCTATATATAAGCCCTCCACCTGGTGAAAAATGCAGTGCGACCTTGCTGAAATTGCTTCGTTCCTAAAAACCCTTCCAGGAGAAATAGTTCTTATTGGTGGTTTGTTTTCTTCCATATATCTTACCTGAACCGATGAAGTATGGGTTCTCAATAAAATATCAGGATCTGTTTGAATAAAGAACGTATCCTGCATATCTCTGGCAGGATGATATTCCGGAAGGTTCAAAGCCGTGAAATTATGCCAGTCGTCCTCCATCTCAGGCCCTTCAGATACATTAAAACCAATATTAGAAAAGATCTCTGTGATTTGGTTCTTAACGATAGATATAGGATGTCTGGAACCAATCTCAACAGGCTCCGCAGGTCTGGAAAGATCTCCATAAACACCTTTTTCTTCCTGGGTATTCTCGAGCTCTTCCTTTAAAGAATTCACTTTGGCCTGAGCAGCCGTTTTCAGTTCATTAATTACCTGACCAAATTCTTTTTTCTCTTCATTAGGAACATTCTTAAACTCCGCAAAAAACTCATTAAGCATTCCCTTTTTTCCCAGATATTTTATTCGGAATGCTTCGATTTCGTCTTTTGTCTTCGCACTAAAGCTTTCAACATCAGTGATATGTCCTTTAATTTTATCGATCATAGGTGATTTCGTTTCGGAAGCGCAAATTTAATAAAATTTAAACCTAAACTTCAGCTTTTAAGGCCTTATTCAGTTTTTGATTTTTCCGAAGCGGCCCTAAGTGGGGTCAATTTGTCTTTATAAATATAATTCATCAGAAAAAACACAGATAAAGCCCCGAAAGTATGCCATAACCAGTGAGTTCCCATCGGGAAGATATAGACAAAATTATCAAGGATCCTAAAGCTTATTGCACATCCAAAACTCAAAAAAGCCAGTAAAATGAGCCACCAATGGTGTAACCTGGTAGTATAGAAATAAAGGATAATGGGTGACAGCAAACCTATAGCTGTAGCGATATATCCTACCGAAGTATTTAAATGTTGGGGTAACGGCAGTAATTGAACGCCAAAGACAAGGAATAAAACCAATAAAATAAGTATTAGCCTTTTTTGCCAGGTTGCCTTTAGTTTTATCGTATAATAGATAGAAACTGCAAGACATAGCACCACTATTGGTAGCCAGTCCATATACATCCAAATATCATGACTACGAGTAGCATGATACACAGTACCTCCAATAAACCCTGTAAAAAGAACAGGGATGCTCCACGCCAGGAATCGGTGATTTTTATAATCTCTATAAACTCTCAATGAAAAATAGATGATTATAAGTAAGAAGAAAATATTGCTGTATGTATTAAAAGGCTCTACGGGCAACCTTCCCGCTAAAGTTTCCTGGTAAATAGGCCCGCTATCCTGCGGAAAAGAAAGTAGAGAAAGTCCCAGATTCATTTAGGAAATATACTCTTTTTCCATAAAATATTGTACGATGGCTTCCTTCATTAAAACTGATTGCTCACCGGCCTTTAACGTAGGTAATTCCTCTTTTATTTTAAAATGTGGCCAGCCATCTTCATCATAAAAATCGAATTCATAATAACCATACGGCTCCAGTAAAGTGCAAATGGCTATATGCATTAAATCTATTTTATGATCTTTTTTATATCGCTTATGGGGCTGCCCTAACTCCTGTACTCCAATTAGATAAATAATAGCATCCAGTTCCATTAAATCCCCATCTGCAAATTGATCTGAAAGTTTCTTTTGAACTCTCTCCCATCTATCTTTTAGTTGTTCATCTCTTGCCATATTGCAAAGATACCATCTAGATTTAATAATTATTATATTTGGTTTATGAATACGGTGGATATTATTTTAAGCCTGGTACTTTTATACGGATTAGTACGTGGCTTTTTCAGAGGATTGCTTACCGAGCTTGCTTCCCTTATAGGAATTGTTGCCGGAATTTACGGCGCCATTCATTTTTCACATTTTTTAGGTAATATCCTGGTTAATCATGTAGATTGGGAAGTTCAATATATTAATCTTATTAGTTTTGCGATCACCTTTATCCTTATCGTATTTCTGGTTTCCTTAATAGGAAAAATGCTTACGAAGATCGCTGCTTTTGCAGCTCTTGGAATTGTTAACAAGCTTCTTGGTGGAGTCTTTGGACTTATAAAATCAGCTTTCGTTACCAGTGTGATCATTATGTTCTTTAAAGCTACCAATGAACGTATAGAGATCATTGAAGATAGAACACTGGAAGAATCTATACTTTATGAACCCGTTGAAGGGATCGCCCCCATTATTTTACCATCTATCATCAAACAGGTACAGGAACGAGATCTGTTGAATGATGACGATGATGTAGCCAGGCTTTAAAATATTAAAAAATCCGGAACATAGTATGCTCCGGATTTCTCTTACTTTTCATAGCCTATTCTGGCCGATTAGATGAATTACAATAAAGTAACTTTTCCGCTGGAAATCGAGTAAACCCCTCCAACGATCTTAATCTCTCCATTCTCTTCCATTTCTTTTAAAATAGGACTCTTACCCCTAATTCTGTCCATGGTGAGCTTTACATTGTTTTCCACAACATCTGCAACAAAAGAATCGTTTTTAGAGTTTCTATCCCCATCGGTTTCTGTTGTCTCTACGGCTGGTTTTATATTACTTAGTAAATGAGTAATATTACCTAATTCAACGTCATCACAAGCCGCTTTTACAGCACCACATCCTTCATGACCCAGTACGAGTACAAGCTTACTTCCAGCTACCTTGCAGGAATATTCCATGCTCCCAAGAATATCGGTATTTTCAAAATTACCTGCTACTCTTGCAGCAAAAACATCTCCTACACCCTGGTCAAAAACAGTTTCAACAGGAACACGTGAATCTATACAGCCAAGAATTACTGCCTGTGGCCATTGCCCTCCAGTAGTTTTTTCTATTTGAGAACCATAGTTTCTCTGATGCATTTTATTTTCAGTGAATCTCTTATTTCCATCCATCAAATCTTTTAGAACAGCATCAGGACTTAATTGTGATTGTTTTTCTTTATTTATTATTTCAGTAATCATAATGTTATTTTTTATTAATTCTACTTAAGAATGCATAAGACATAGTGAAATCTATGCTTAAGCTGGCTTTTTATCTAAATTAAAAAATTGCTGGTAACTATCAGGATTTTCAACGGTTCCTCTTTCTGAAACGATCTTGATATTTATATTTTTTTCCTCAGCCTTAATTTTAAAGTCATCAAGAATTTCAATAATATCACTGTCCAGATATCTGGTTTTGCTTACATCCATCACTAGATAAGAATTTTCATCAAGGTTATTTAGCTCCTTAAGAATAGCTCCTTTATTGATAAAAGTAACCTCTTCAGCAAGTCTCATTTTTACTGTTTTACTTCCGTTTTCAACATTTTCGATATGAAGAAAATAAGAGTTCTGGTAACTTTTTATTAAGATCACAAAAACACCCACGACAAGACCTAAGCTAATCCCTATTAATAGATCTCCAAAAATGATTCCCACTATGGTAACTATAAAAGGTACAAATTGTTTCCATCCCGCTTTATACATATTTATAAATAAAGATGGTTTTGCCAGTTTATAACCAACCAGGAATAAAATAGCTGCCAATACTGAAAGTGGAATATAATTTAGAATATTTGGAATAATCACTACAGAGATCAGTAATAAGAACCCGTGTATGATCGCAGACATTTTTGTTTGTCCTCCAGATTGAACATTTGCAGAACTCCTAACAATTACCTGGGTTACAGGCAATCCTCCAATTAGTCCTGACACCATATTACCAGTTCCCTGAGCAAAAAGCTCTCTGTTGGTTGGAGTTGTTCTTTTATGGGGATCCAGTTTATCTATCGCCTCTACAGATAACAGGGTTTCTAAACTTGCTACCAATGCAATGGTAAAAGCTGTGATCCAAATTTGTGGATTTCCTATCATTTTAAATGATGGGGTAGTAAACTGGCCCATGAATGAATCAAAACTGTCTGGCACCGGCACATTTACCAGGTGATCTGCAGAAATTCCCATGGTTTCAGAATCACGGGTTACAAGGTAATAAACGATACCTACCACCACCGCAACTAAGGGTCCCTGAACTAATTTGAAAAATTTTCCTTTTTTTGACAGTACTGCTTCCCAAAGTATTAAAATGGCCATCCCTATAATCGCAATCAGGGTAGCTCCAGGACTAATATTATTAACAGAGTTTATTATTTCGGAAAAAGTATTCTGTCCATCTACCTGGAAAAAAGCCCAGTCTCCCTGAGGATCATCATCATATCCAAAAAAGTGAGGAATTTGTTTCAGAACTATGATAATACCGATACCGGTAAGCATTCCCTTAATCACACTATTTGGAAAATAATATCCAATAATTCCCGCTTTTAGAAATCCAAATAGAATCTGAATCACTCCGGCAAGTACCACAGCCAACAGGAAATTTTCATAACCTCCCAAACTGGAAATGGCTACCAAAACAATCGCGGCAAGACCTGCAGCAGGACCACTTACTCCTAAACTGGCTCCACTTATAGAACCAACTACAATACCGCCAACAATACCGGCAATTAAACCGGAAAATAGCGGCGCACCACTAGCCAGGGCGATCCCTAAACATAATGGAATAGCAACGAAAAATACGACAACACTTGCCGGAAAATCTTTATTAAGATTTTTAAACATAACATACTTGTTTTAAACAGGTCTAAAAACCTGTTGAATTTTTACAAAATAAAATGATAAGGGAGCCTAAAGATTCCCTCAAATGCCTTAGTAATGGCATGTAAGAATTAGAAGAATATTATACTATTTTTGGTGGAGGGGAAGAAATAGAAAGGAAGACTTTGTACCGGTTCTCTTTATAAAAATGACCGTCTATCTTCATAATTTGAAGAAAATGAATACTATCATAATTAGAGACAGTTTCTTCAATTGTATATTCTAAATTAATTTGATTCTTGGAAGAACTCTCCTCTTCATTTACATTGAATGCAATAGAGATATCTACATTTCTATCGATCAACGAAATTACCGTTGGAGCGAATAAAAATGTAACAAATATAAATCCCAGTATATAGGCAAACAGCTTCACGGCGGCAAAAATAGGCAATTTTAACAAATACCAATAAGTTTAATCATATCGAATAGTTAAACTATTATCAAAAAATCTTATAGCATTTTTATTTTGTCTGAATTCACCCAGCCCTGAGCGCCATTAGAAAGTTCGATCCTGGACCATTCCTGGTAATCTTCCAGGATCTTCGCTTTGGTTCCCTCATGGAGCTGAAAACTAGCTTCACCACGTAAAGTAGGTTCATCACGAACCTCAACCTCTTCTTCAAAAATAATGGCATATTGATTATCCTGAACATAGGACTGCTGCTGAAACGCAAAAGTGACTGAGATCACACAACAAACAACGCAAATCATCGCTCCGGTAAAGAATACTCTTTTATATAGGGATCTACTTGCATAATAATAGAGAAGAAAAAGAATTACAAAGAATACCGAATATATTATTGCCATTACCGCCCAGGTTGTATAGGAAAAAGTTGAAACAAAATTATTAAACCACATGGAAAAGCCGGTTTGCTCAATCTTTTCAATATCATCAATTACCATATTTCGGGCAAATTCAATATTATTCTCTATATCTTCATCTCCGGGGTCTAACTGAAGTGCTTTTTCATAATAGTAGATACTGGGCGCCACATGATTCAGTTTATAGTGTGCATTCCCCAGATTAAAATAGAGCTCGGCCGAAGTTTCTCCCTCTTCTAAAATCATTTCATATTTCGAAATAGCCACTTCATAATCACCTTTCTGGTAGGCTGAGTTTGCTTCATCAAACAATTCTGTATTTTGAGAGAACCCAAAGAAGCTCAACATTATAAAACAAAATAATATCAACTTTTTCATTCCTATAACTGTTTATCAAGTGTTGAAATTACAAGAACTGCCTGGTTATAATCCTGCTGCATGGCATCTGAAGATGCCGGTGTATATCTGGCAAACTCACAACTTTCCAGCAACGAAATAAAATCTGAGCTTGTCTGATCGCTCACCCCCTTTTCATGTAGCAAACCTGAAATTCGCTCTTTACTCATTTCACCGGTCTGGATCCTTAACTTCGCTTTTAAATAATTATGCATGGAACGCTCTAAAGCGAGATAAAATTCTTTTTGATCACCAAGGTTCTTTTTCGCTTCTGAAAGGTATCTTCTGGCGAGTTTATCGGCTCTTCTAATTCTGTTACCCTTTACATCATTAGCCCTTTGCTCTCGCTTTTTTCCAAACATAATAAAAAGCGGGATTGCTGCAAGTGGAAGGATTAAAGCGCTCCAGAAACCTAAAGACCCCAGGAAACTATCACTGTTTACGGGTTTTAAACTGGTTTTTAATTTTATAAACCTAAACTGATTCCCGTCAATAGCCAGGCTTTGTTTATTGGACCCTGAAAATCCCGAAGGCTCATTTCCTGCCAGCGGTCCTTTTTCAACATTGATCACAAGCTCCCCTGATGCATGAGTTTTGTATGACTCGGTAGAAGGATCAAAATAAGAAAATGATAAAGCCGGTATTGGATATTTACCTTTTCGTGTGGGAACAATGGTATAGGTTTCAGCAATACTCCCCTGCATTCCGTTCAGATTTGTATTTACGTTCTCCTGTCTTTCCGGATCATACATTTCAAGAGAAGATGGCGCTGTAAGTTCAGGGAGATCAAACAACTTAAGATTTCCGTTTCCACGAACTTCCACTTTTGCCTGAAGACTTTCACCAGCATTCAAATCATCCTTATCCGCCGTAACATTAAAATCAAATTTTCCCACAGCACCCGTAAAATTAGCAGGCTTTCCAGCTGGAAGTGGTTTTACATTGATCTTTTTATTGTCGGCAGCTACGGTCTTATTAACCGTTTTATAAATTCGGCTCCCAAAAATATCCCTTCGCTCACTAGGCACATCTACGGCGATAGAAAGTGTAAGTGGTTCAATATTTAGTTCGCCTGTTTTCTGCGGATAGAGGATCGTTTTTCTAAGAATGACATAGCGATAAGGTTCCCCCCTGTATTCGCCGTTTTCTACCCTTAGCTGTTGAATATCGATACTCTGGCTCCAGAAATCATTGTATTTAGGACTGTCTAATTCTCTCCAGTTACTTACACTCACACGCGGGCTCACATACAGCTTATACACAACGGTAAGCGCCTCATTTAAATAGGGACTGGCCTTGGAAACCTCGGCTACCAGATGCAAATTATCTTCTGCGATCATCTCGCTGCTATCACCATCGGTAGGTTTATCTACCGCAGCTGTAATTTCTACAGAAAGTGGCGAAGTTTTATATGTTTTATCATCGATAACGATCTCTGCCTGTCCTATGGTGAGCCTACCCCTTTTCTTAGGCTGAAGATAAAAACTGTAGGTTTTTGAATACGCCATTTTCCCGTTAAGAATGCTGGTGCTTATTTTCTGATTGGGTCCACCAACAACGGTAAAATCATTAAATGACGGCGGATTGAAGTTGTCCCCATCTTCATTCATTTCAAAATCTACCCTAAGCCGTTCATTAATTCCCAGCTTTTCTCTGCTCACCTTTGCTTCAAACCTTACCTGGGCCTGAATAAGCCCGGAAGCAAACAATAAAAAACTTAAAATTAAATACCTCAATTTCATCTTTTTCCTCCTATAGAATCGACACATTTTGTCGAAAAAAACCTTTAAATGTTACCAATCTTTTTCAGATTTTACTTTTACTCCTTTTGCTTTTTCAGCATTTATTTTATCCTGAACCTTCTTTTCTTCATTATTCATAGCCTCTAGCAGACTTTGAATTTGCTGAGGAGAAAGCTGTCCCTGAGCAGGTTTTGGCTGCTGTTGTTTTTCTTTATCGCCTTTTCCTTCATTCTCCTTCTTTTCATCTCCCTTATCTTTTTGCTTATCCTCATTTTGATCACCCTCTTTTTTATCTTTTTCATTCTCTCCTTCATCCTGGGGCTTTTGATCCTGTTTGTCATCTTCTCCGCCTTCACCGTCCTTCTTGTCTTTATCCTGCTGATCTTTATTTTCGTCCTTTTTCTCGTCGTCCTGCTTGTTCTGGTCTTTATTTTGATCCTGATCTTGCTTCTCCTTCTCCAGCATTTTCTTGGCCAAAGCAAGATTATACCTGGTCTCCTCATCAGTAGGGTCATTACGAAGTGCTTCCTTAAAAGCATTCACAGCTTCCTGATAATTTTCTTGCTGCATATAGGAATTCCCGAGATTATGAAAAATACGATGTTTTTCTTCTTTTGTAGTACCGATCTCTGCAGCTTCTTTTAAACGTTGCTCAGCGTTCAAAGATTTCTCTTTGGTATAATAGAGGTTTCCCATATTATACTTCGCATTCAGGTTTGAAGGATCCTTTGAAATTGCTTTTCTATAAGAGGCTTCGGCGCTCGCGAAATCATTTTCAGCTAAAGACTCCTGGGCCTCTGCAATATATTTATCTGCCTCTCTTTTGAGCTTTTCAGGTTTTTCCTGGGCAGTAACAGCACTTACCCCAAAAAGGATAAGAATCCCTGAAAATAGAATGTATCGTTTCTTAATCTTCATCTGCTTTCGTTCCTTTTCTTTTTCTTTCGTTGAACAGGTTCAGTCTTTTTAACCAGGCGGTGCTTCGCTCCAGTATAAAAATATCAAGAAATAATAATGCCAAACCTAATGCCAGAAACCATTGAAAATGAGATTTAAAGTCGGCAAACTGCTTTGCTTCAAATTCAGTCTTTTCAATGTTCAGTAATTCTTCATTCACACGATCTACCACGTTGCCGGTCACATTTCCTTCAATATAACTCCCATCGGTAACATTTGCGATCTCCTGCAGCGTTGCCGGATTCAATTTTGTGATCACCGTTTCTCCCTGCCTGTCTTTCTTATAATTCTGAACGACACCGTTCCTCTTAATAGGAATAGGCCCTCCTTTTTCGGTACCTACTCCAATGGTAAAAATACGAATTCCTTTTTCAGCTGCCTGCTCTGCAATGTCTTCTACATTTCCTTCATGATCTTCCCCGTCACTTAGAATAAACAACACTCTATTAGTCTGCTTATCGTCATCGTAATAAGTGGTTGCCAGTTCTATGGCATCACTTATCGCTGTTCCCTGTGAAGAGATCATATCGGTATTCAATGCCTGCAGAAACATTTTTGCTGCTGAAAAATCTGTAGTTATCGGCAATTGAGGATAGGCTCCTCCTGCATAAGCAATAATACCAACCCGGTCACTTCCTAAAGAGTTGAGGATCTGACTTACCAATTGCTTAGATTTCTCCAGGCGATTAGGAGCAATATCTTCAGCATCCATACTCTTTGAAACGTCTATGGCAAAAACAATATCTACACCTTCACGCTTTACCGTTTCCATTTTAGTTCCCATCTTGGGATTTACCAGCGCAATTACCAGACTGGCTAACGCAAGAAGAACAAGCACTATCTTTATAACAGGTTTTGATCTTGATCTGTTTGGCGCAAGAAACTTAAGTAACTTATTGTCTGCAAACTTTTTCCTGGTACTATTCTGCCAGAAAATAAAGATCAGAAATAACAGGGCGATCACTGGAATTACCAGTAATAACCAAAACCATATTTTTTCTTCTAATACAAACATTTATATAAATCCTCTAAAAATTGTGAGTCTTAAAAGCACTTCGAACAATAATAGACCACCGGCCAGTAGAACTAACGGGCGGTATTTCTCATCGTAATTGTAATATCTGAATTCTTCAATCTCCGTTTTTTCAAGCGAATCAATTTCAGAATAAATTTCTTCCAGCTTTTCATTATTGGTAGCCCTGAAGTATTTCCCTCCGGTAGCCGCAGCAATTTCCTTTAGCAAATCTTCATCTATTTCCACCTGAACGTTCCCGAACTGAATCCTTCCAGTTGGGGTAACCCTAACTGGAGACAAAGCCATTCCATTACTTCCCACTCCAATGGTATACACTTTTATGCCAAATTCAACCGCAAGTTCACTCGCCGTATTTGGATCTATAAATCCGGCATTATTTACCCCGTCTGTAAGCAGTATGATCACCTTGCTCTCTGCCTCGCTATCTTTAATTCTATTTACTGCCGTTGCAAGTCCGGAGCCTATAGCAGTACCGTTTTCAAGGACATTATTGTACTCGATATCTTCCAGAGCATCCAGAACTATCGCTTTGTCACTTGTAATTGGTGTTTTGGTAAAGCTTTCTCCGGCGTAAACCACTAATCCAATCCGGTCTCCGGGCCGATCCTGAATAAACTCTTCAGCTACATTCTTTGTGGCATCAAGACGATTTGGTTGCAGATCCCGCGCAAGCATACTTGCAGAAACATCTATCGCCATCACAATATCTATTCCCTGCGTACTACTGGTTTGTGTTGAAACATCTACTGTCCTTGGTCTCGTCATCGCCGTTATTATTAATGAAAGCGTTAGCAACCTTAGCAGGAACAGTAAAGGTCTTAGTTTTGGAAGAATCCCAGGTTTTGTTTTAAAGCCTTTAGTACTTGAGATCTTTAATTCTGGTGTTTGCTTGTTTCGTTTCCAGAAATACCAGGCTATTGCCAGCGGAAGCAGCAAAAATAGCCAGAAGAATTCCGGGTTTTCAAATGTAAAATTTGCAAACATTATTCGTTCAAATTATTTATTTCTACCGAGTTGATGATCCGCTCTGAAATCTCTTTTGCATATTGATCATTTTCATTAAATATTACCATGATCTGCTCAAAACCACCTTTCTCGGCGAAATTCAGAATTACATATTCATTAGGAATAGATTCTCCGGTCACAGGATTTTCTGCATCCAGAGTTCCAAAAACTTTTAAACCTTTAGCTCCATTAAGCGTAGTGAAATCTTCCTGTTTCATTACAATATTTCTCGCTCCCTGCCCCTCCAGACTGGTATAAATACCATCTACCGCTTTTTTAAGGTCGAATTGTACCTCTCCTTTAAACTTGATCGTACTCAGGGTGGTGTAATAATTACTTAATAAGCTTCCATAGATAAAAGTTTCAGATCCTACCATCATCTGTTGTACTTCCTGCGGCATTTCAATTTCTCCACGTTTAAGTACTCTTGGGGTCGTAACCGCAACACTAGGATTTCCATATTCACTTCTAATCCATTCGCCTTCCAGCAATTCTTTTGTAGGATGGCCTAAATAAGTATCTTTTACATAGGTATAGCCTTTTGTGGCAATAAGAGCAGTAATTCCCAGCACTATGACCACAATCCCGGCTACAATTCCAATGATGATGCGTTTCTTTTTTCGCTTTCTGGCCTGTTCCTGAAGAAAAGCTTCATCCTGAAGTAATTCTTCCCGTGTAGGTTCAGGGACAGAAGCCCGAAGATCATCAATAATATGTTTTGTTCTGGAACGATCTTCCTTGGCAGTGATCACATCTGGTTTCGATCTGGCAAACTTGGCAAGATCGGCTCTTTGTAAAATTCTTTCAAAATCACTGATGGTTCCATCGGTCAGTTTTAATTTACCTGCATCTTTCTGGGCGCGCAAATAAAGAATCAGCTCATTCGTGGTTCTTTCAAGACCATGATCGTATATTTTTCTATCCAGGTATTTCCTAACAGCAAAACTCAGTTGAGAATAATATTCTTTAATCTCCCTGTTTTCAAGCAGGTGCGAGTTATCTAACTTCTGGAGTTCAGCCATGGCCTCTTCATAAGGAGGTAATTCTGGTTCCTGAGTATCTTTTTTCTTTTTTCTTATAATTAAAAAAGCGACAATTCCGGCAATCAAAAAGATCCCAAGCAGCCACCAAACCCAATCTGGAATACTAAAACCGGCATCCACCTCTACAGAGGCTTTGATAGGATAAAGTTTCTGTTTTGTAGTATCTACTACTACATCATTTACCTCAATGGCAATAGAATCTGTGAAATAAGAACTGTTTTTTATTAAGATTTCCTGACCTGGAATCACATATTTTCCTGAATCGAACTGGGTTAGAAAATATTCCTTAAGCAATCTGTAATTACCGTTTTTTCTTATTGTATCCGGCTCCAGGGATTCTACCATTTCCAGAGGGGAAAAAGTTTCTCCTTCAGGAAAAACCACCAGGTCCCCAGGATCTGTTTGCACTTCTATCTTATATTTTATCTGCTCGCCAATTTTTATTGTAGTAGAATCTATGGAAGCAGACACTCTGGATTGTCCTGAAACTTCGGAAAAAGAAAATAGCAGGCACATAAAAAACAGAAATCCCAGGCCTCCTGAGATATTGAATTTTAAGTATGTTCTATCGTAAATTCTATACATTTTCTTTTAAGCTCTTCTTTTAAAATAGCCCAGTAATTTTTTTACATAACTCTCATCGGTGCGATTATTAATCACTCCGGCACCGCTTAGCGAAAAACTCTGGTGAAAGTAATTTAACCGGTCATTATAATACTTTGAATAAGATCTTCTCACAGACTTTGAACCGGTATTTACCATCATATATTCTCCGGTCTCTTCATCCAGCATTTGAACCATCCCCAGATTTGGAATAGTTTCTTCCATTTTATCAAAAACCCTTATCCCGGTCACATCATGTTTACCCGCAGCGATCTTGAGGGTATGTTGATATTCGTCTGCCATAAAATCTGAAAGCAAAAAGACGATCGCTTTTTTCTTCATAACATTAGATAGGTATTTTAATGCGGCTTTAATATCTGTATTTTTATTCACCGGCTTAAATTCCAGTAATTCTCTGATAATTCTTAATACGTGAGATCTTCCCTTTTTCGGCGGAATATATAGTTCTATCTGATCTGTAAACAGCATCAATCCAATCTTATCGTTGTTATTCGTCGCTGAAAACGCCAGGGTAGCAGCGATCTCAGTAATGACTTCTTTTTTTAGCTGCTGCTGTGTCCCGAACATTTCCGAACCAGAAACATCTACCATCAACATCATGGTGAGCTCTCTTTCTTCCTCAAAAACCTTTACAAAAGGTTCATTATAACGGGCAGTGACATTCCAGTCTATACTTCTCACATCATCTCCAAATTGATAAGCACGAACTTCACTAAAGGTCATCCCCCTCCCTTTAAATGTAGAATGATATTCCCCGCCAAAGACGTGATCGCTCAGTCTGCGAGTTTTAATTTCTATCTTTCTAACTTTCTTAAGGAGTTCTTTTGTATCCATCTTTTTCAATAAACAATTCTCAATAATCAATTAACATTCGCTAACCAGATCATTGTTAACCAATAATTGTTAATTGTTACGGTACTTCAATCTCGTTTACGATCTTATTGATAAGATCTTCTGAAGTGATATTTTCGGCTTCGGCTTCGTAGGTAATACCAATTCTATGGCGCAGTACATCGTGAACTACGGCTCTAACATCTTCAGGCACTACATATCCACGGCGTTTTATAAAAGCATAGCATTTTGAAGCGATAGCAAGGTTGATACTTCCCCTTGGGGAAGCGCCAAAACTAATTAATGGTTTAATATCTTCCAGATTATATTTTTCCGGGGTACGAGTAGCAAAAACCAGATCCAGAATATATTTTTCGATCTTTTCATCCATATACACTTCCCGAACGGCAGCTTGTGCTCGAAGAATTTGCTCAAGATCTACCACCGGATTCACTTTTTCAAACCCACCTTTAAGATTCGCCCTGATGATAAGCTGTTCCTCGGCCATTTGAGGATATTTAATCACTGTTTTCAGCATAAAACGGTCTACCTGCGCTTCTGGCAGAGGATAAGTTCCTTCCTGCTCTACCGGGTTTTGAGTGGCCATTACCAAGAAAGGCCTGTCCAGTTTAAAGGTTTCATCGCCAATGGTCACCTGCTTTTCCTGCATTGCCTCCAATAATGCTGATTGCACCTTGGCAGGAGCACGGTTAATCTCATCTGCTAATACGAAATTGGCGAAAATCGGTCCTTTTTTGATACTGAAATCGCTCACTTTCATATTATATATTAAAGTACCAACAACATCTGCCGGCAATAGATCTGGGGTGAACTGAATTCTGCTAAAACTACCGTGAACGGCCTGTGAAAGCGTATTAATAGCAAGGGTTTTTGCAAGTCCCGGCACACCTTCCAGCAAGATATGACCCTGACCAAGAAGCCCTATTAGCAGGCGTTCTACCATATGTTTCTGACCAACGATCACCTTATTCATTTCGCGGGTGAGCAGGTCTACAAAAGCACTCTCTTTTTCAATTTTTTCGTTAATACTGGTAATATCAACAGATGAATCGTTTTCCATCATGATTTTCAGATTTTGATGTCGTGAATATACGTACTTGTAGTAAGCGTCGCAAATTGAAAATTTATTGGATTTAGGGTAGTTAAATTTAGGTTAAAATAAAAAGGCAGTGCTTTGAAACACTGCCTTTACCACAAAATATTTTAATTAATTTTCCTAAAGTTCCAGTTCTCCAAGATCTGTTGTCTCGTTTGGTTTCACCTCAATATCGGTCAGGGCGAAAACAGTAAGACCAGAAGAAGCTTCAGGAATCACCTGTAGATCATAGGTTCCTGCAGGTACACCGTTTAGTGCAAAATCACCTTCTGTATTAGTGTAAGCAGAAATAGTAACACTTCCGTCACTCAACTTCACAAGACTCTGAACATTAGTTTCAATAGTTGCAGGAATTACAACGCTACCTATTACCATTCCAGCATCGGCTTCAGCGCTTAATCTAATCACTGGTTTTAGATTATATCCACCATTTCCCTGAGCTACGATAGATTCTTCCACATCAAAATCAAGAAGAAAAGCATAGTTTTCACCTGCTTCTAATTCCTTATTTAATTGCAATTTTAAACCAGATTGTTGCGCACTAGGAGTATTCAAGGGCTTTGATTCACCATTTACCACTACCGTATTTTCAGTACCCAATACCAGTCTCATCTGGCTAACATATCCTGCAGGTACTTCAGAATCAGCTAAAAGTTGAGAAATCCCTCCGGTTAGTTCCAGTAAATCATAAACTCCGGTTTGTACTCCACTAAGGCTTACCCATCCATCAGCATCAACTTCAGCATCTGCATCAGCTTCCACTTTAATCTGTACATCCTGGACGTCAATATTTACTTCATCATAATCTCCAGGAGCATCGGTCATTCTTACCGTCATATTTGCAGTTCCCCCGGTGGTTGCTTCACTTGAATCATCCTCACTGCAACTTGCCAATCCCAACGAAATGAATGTTGCGATCATTAAACTCTTTAAAGTTCCATTTTTCAAATATCTCATATGTAGATTTTATTAGTTCTGGCAGGATAACGACAAGCTTTATGCAAGATTTTCCCGGGACACTAAGATTTAACTTTTTTTAACGGATCTTAACCATGCTTTAATAGCACTTTCCCGTTTGATACATAATACTTTCTTACATTAGAAATAAAATTTAAAGTATGAAGACAGCCCTCATCACTGGCTCCACGAGTGGTATTGGAAAATCTACAGCCATTCGTTTCGCTGTTGAAGGTTTTAAACTCATTCTATGCGGAAGACGTTCTGACCGTTTAGAGCAATTAAAATCTGAACTATCTGTAGAAACATCGGTACACATCCTCAATTTTGATGTGAGGAACAAAATTGAGGTTTTCGAAAAAATAGCCTCCCTTCCTGAAGAGTTTCGCCAGGTAGATATCCTGGTAAATAATGCGGGTAATGCACATGGCCTGGACCCCATTCAGGATGGAAACATAGAAGATTGGGATGCTATGCTTGATATTAATGTAAAAGGACTTTTATATATAAGCAAGGCAATTATTCCCGGAATGCTGGAGAGACAGGCCGGGCATATCATTAATATAGGTTCTACAGCGGGGAAAGAAGTTTATCCTAACGGGAATGTATACTGTGCCAGCAAATATGCTGTTGATGCCATAAACCAGGGAATGAGAATAGATCTTAATGGAAATGGAATTCGCGTAGGAGCCGTAAATCCAGGTTTAACCGAAACAGAATTTAGTGATGTAAGGTTTAAGGGAGATATAGATAAAGCTAAAAAGGTCTATCAGGGATTTAAAGCATTGCAGCCAGAAGATATTGCCGATATCATCCATTTTGTAGTTACCAGGCCTTATCATGTAAATATCGCAGATCTTACGGTAATGCCCACAGCACAGGCTTCCAGTACACTTGTAAACAAAAAAGCATAAATTTTTAAGCTATTCGCTTAACGCTACTAAAATATGATCAACAAACGTCTTCTTATAAAAAACCTGCTTGCTCATAATGATGAGAATAGCTTTTATGATAAGAAGCGGCAGCTAAATATTGGTGAAAAAGAAGGCAAGGCGAAATTTTTAAAGCACATATGCGCATTATCTAATTCAAACCCCAAGAACAATTCATATATCGTGATTGGTGTGGAAGATGAGGATAGCAAAATTGTTGGAATCGATTTTTTTGATGATAGTAAGATTCAGAATCTCATTAATGCCTACCTCAGCAATCCACCTATTATCTCTTATGAAAATATTCCATTCCCACATTTGCCAGATCATTTAGTAGTTGGCCTTGTAAGCATTAGACCGAATCACGGTAAAATTTGTTCTTTCAGAAAAAACATCTGGAAATATTATGGAGGATCTGTTTTCTTAAGAGATGGCAGTATAAGCATGCCAAAGGTCTTTGATATTGAGATAAAAGATGTAAACTCGGCACAGGTTGCGTCTATTGAAAATCATTCCCACAATCACCTTGAATATACGCTGGATGGCGTCTTCGATTTTATGAAAAAGAGAAGGGATTACAATCCAACTTATAAAGTATTTAAGGAATATTTTGTAGTATGTTGGGCAGGAAAGATGAAAAAGATCAAGGGTGAAATGTATTTTTCCAGGGTAGATATTGAACTTATTAATGAACAGGTAAAACTTTTTTATTCAGATCTGGATGAGGTAAGTATTGTTCAGGATAACGATGCATTCAAAATTATAGAATATGTTCATCTGGGATTGCACGATCAGTTTAAATATTATCCCCTCGAGGAAGTCACCATCAGTTTTCGAAATAATGGAAGCTACGATATAGACAGTAAATTACTATTTGAACCTCCAAGATTTGACAAAAAAACGCTTTTTCATATTTACAATACCAATCAGGCATTAATAAAGAAATTGGAAAAAGGCTACGATCTCAACACAGGAGATAGAAAAGATCTAAAAAATCTTCCTTCTACCTATTTAATATGCTATTTAAATAATTTTACAGAAGCTTTAACCAAACTTGAAGAAGCCAAGCCTTACCTTAAGGCCTATGATAAAGATGCCTATCACTCTTATAAAGAAAGCATGCGCATTCTAAGGAAAGTGAAATACAATTAATATGTCAAGAAAATTAGTGATTGGAGATTTACATGGAGGCTTGAAAGCTTTGATTCAGCTCCTTGAAAAAATAGACCTTTCGCCCAAAGATCAACTTATTTTTCTTGGGGATTATGTAGATGGCTGGAGTGATTCTGCAAATACTGTTACGTACCTTATAGAACTGGCAAAACAGAATTCCTGCATTTTCATTAGAGGGAATCATGATGACCTTGCTCACAAATGGCTGGAAACCGATGAGATGAATCAAAAATGGCTGGAACATGGCGGTCAATCAAGTATAGACGCCTACAGGAATTTTAGTGAAGATGAAAAAAAAGCGCATATAAAATTCTTTAGGGAAATGTTCAATTTTTATAAAGATGACGAGGAGCGTTTATTTGTTCACGCAGGCTTTACGAACCTTCACGGTCCTGATTTTGAATATTATGACACAGGATTTTATTGGGATCGCACCCTCTGGGAAATGGCGTTATCAATGAAAGAAGACCTTAAACCAGAAAATGATTTTTACCCTAAAAGACTTCAGCATTTTAAAGAAATATATATTGGTCACACTCCGGTTACCCGCATTGGTGAAAGCAAACCTGTAAAAAAAGCTAATATCTGGAATGTAGATACAGGAGCGGCTTTTAAAGGATCTATTTCAGCAATTGATGTAGATTCTAAAGAAGTTTATCAAAGTGATCCGGTTCACACCTTCTATCCCGATGAACAGGGAAGAAATTAGGCTTTTTTTATTACAGCTTCTAACAGCATATTCATATATTTGAAGTCCAATCTTTTCCATCCTGGAATTAGCAGGATTTTTATGGATTTGAAAAGCTGCATAGTTATTGCAGATATTATAAGTAAAAGGCCCTAAATATTTGGCTTATAATTGTTTTAGTAAAGATTAAAAAAATGGCATTAGACAATATACGCTTGGAAGTTATGCAAACGGTCGAGAAATCTGTTCAAGGTTTTATCGATCAATATCTTATTCCTGTTGATGAAATATGGCAACCAACAGATATGCTTCCAAATTTACAGGATGACAAAGGTTTTGATGAAGTTCATCAAATAAGAGAAGAAGCCAAAGAATTAGGATATGATTTCTGGGTAGTTCTTGTTGCTGATATGGTTACTGAAGAAGCTCTTCCAACTTACGAATCCTGGTTAATGGATATGGAAGGAGTAGAACAGCATGGAGCACAAAGAGGTGAACAGAATGCTTGGGCTAAATGGGTAAGACACTGGACTGGTGAAGAGAACCGTCACGGGGATACCTTAAATAAGTATTTATATCTATCTGGAAGGGTAGATATGAAGGAAGTTGAAAAAACAACCCAGCACCTTATCAATGATGGTTTTGATATCGGTACCGGTCGTGATCCTTATAGAAATTTTGTTTATACGAGTTTTCAGGAACTAGCTACTAATATATCACATAAACGTGTAGGACAATTAGCTAAGAAGAAAGGGAACAAGATGCTTGGTAAAATGTGTAATATCATTGCGGGAGACGAAATGAGACATTATATGGCTTACAGAGAATTTGTAAAGACCATTTTTGAACATGATCCAAGTGAAATGATGCTCGCGTATGTAGATATGATGAAGAAAAAGATCGTAATGCCCGCACAGTTCATTAGAGAATCTGGCCAGGGAATTGCGGAGGCTTTTGAAAATTTCTCCAATGCAGCGCAAAGACTGGGTGTTTATACCACCTACGATTATATTGATATTCTAAAGAAATTAAATGGATACTGGGAGATAGACAAGATGAGATCTCTTACCGATGAAGCTGAAAAAGCCAGAGATTATTTAATGGCATTACCAGATAGAATGACAAGAATCGCCGATAGAATTGCTGTTCCACAGGATCAGCATAAATTCAAATGGGTGGAAGCTAACGGAATGGTTTAAGTGGCCGTTAACCATCTTGTTATTAAAATTATAAACCCTGCGATATATTAGCAGGGTTTTTTATGTACATTCTTTTTATAAATCAATGATCTAAATACCAGTTATGAAGAAGATTTTATTGTGCCTGATTCTTATATCAGGAGTTAATATGGGTTATTCTCAAAATGCCGAAAAGCAAAACGAAATAAAATTGAACATTGCCAATACTATAGCAATAGCGTCGGTAGAATTTGGATATGAACGCTTCCTGGACTACCATCAGTCCATTGAAGGAGTGATATTGATCAACGATCGTATAAATTATCATTCTGAAAGTGGTTCCAGAGATTTTCAAACCAACAGTTTCAAACTTGGTTATAACTATTATTTTGGAGAAGATTATACGGCATCAGGCCTTTATGTAAATCCATTCCTTAAATATAGAACCGGAGAGTTTAGTGAAGAAGATAGAGATGTAGAAGCGCCAGAAATTGTTACAGATATGAATTCTTTAATCATAGGAATAGGCTCGGGCTATAAATGGAATTTCAACGATACCTTTGTATTGGGACCATTTATAAACGTAGGAAGAAATTTTAGTGAGGAAGTAAAAGACAGATTCTCTGCGATTGAATTTAACGCTGGTTTTAATATTGGATATAGATTTTAGATAAAAAAACCGCTTCCTTATGAAGGGGTTTTTATTGAATTGCTTTAAATTTTTCTTACGAAGTTTTAGTGAAAGTATCTTTCCATACTTTATAAACGGCTAAGTCTTTTTCCATTAAATTGAGACAAAATGCAATCACTGCGGCATCATCAAGATAACCTAACACAGGAATAAAGTCTGGAATCAGATCTATTGGAGATAACACATATAATAATGCTGCACCCGCCGCCGCAATAATATTGAAAGGAATTTCCCTGTAATCACCACTGGCATAATCTCTTACCAGGGAAAATAACAATTTAGCGTCATCCATATAACGCTTTAGTTTGCCTTTATTTTCAAATTTATCCAGTATCTTTTCTTCCTTGTTTATAACCTTTTCAACATCTTCTTTTTCAAACTCCTCCGCCCTTTTTGAATGCTCTTCTTTCGCTTTCTCCTCTGAAAATGTGCTCATAAACTTTTAAATTTAGTAGAAATCGAAATTAAAGATTATTCGTCTCGAAGGCAAAAATTGTCTTCTATTTAAGTTTGATTTAACTATGAATGATAATTTACGATAACTCAAAAGACCAATTGTCAGAAAATAAAAAAGCCTGTTTTACAATAAAACAGGCTTTAATCACACTTAAAAATAAACTATAGATCGAATTTTATCCCTTGCGCAAGTGGTAACTCAGTTGTATAATTGATCGTATTTGTTTGTCTTCTCATATAAACTTTCCAGGCATCAGATCCAGATTCGCGGCCTCCACCGGTTTCTTTTTCACCACCAAAGGCTCCACCAATTTCGGCTCCTGAAGTTCCAATATTCACATTGGCAATTCCACAATCTGATCCTTCAGTAGAAAGGAATCTCTCGGCCTCTCTTAAATTATTGGTCATAATTGCCGAAGAAAGCCCTTGTTTCACGCCATTCTGTAGTTTAAGGGCATCGCTTACATCTCCTTTGTACTTCATAATATAAAGTACCGGACCAAAAGTTTCATGCTGCACGATCTCAAAATGATTTTCAGCTTCAGCAATAGCAGGTTTTACGTAACATCCGCTTTCATAACCTTCGCCTTCTAAAACTCCGCCTTCAACAAGAATATTTCCACCTTCTTCTACCACTTTATCCAAAGCAGCCTGATAATTCTTAACCGCATCTTTGTCAATAAGCGGTCCAACGTGATTATTCTCATCCAGTGGATTTCCAATCCTGATTTGTTTGTAAGCTTTTACCACAGCATCTTTCACCTTGTCATAAACATCTTCATGTACGATAAGTCTTCTGGTGGAAGTACAGCGCTGACCACAGGTTCCCACAGCTCCAAACACAGCTCCTATTACCGTATTCTTAATATTAGCATCTGGAGTAACGATAATGGCGTTATTTCCTCCTAATTCCAGAAGGGATTTTCCAAGTCTTGCTGCTACTGCCTGAGCAACAATTTTACCCATTTTGATAGATCCCGTAGCCGAAATTAATGGCACACGATCATCCTTAGTCATCATTTCACCTACTTTATAATCACCAGTGATTAAACTGGAAATTCCTGCAGGCACCTTGTTTTCTTCAAAAACCCTTGCCGCGATGTTCTGACAAGCCACTGATGTTAATGGAGTCTTTTCTGAACCTTTCCAGATACAGGCATCACCACAAACCCATGCTAACGCCGTATTCCAAGACCATACTGCCACAGGGAAATTAAAAGCTGAAATAATCCCAACTACTCCAAGCGGATGATATTGCTCGTACATTCTATGTCCCGGGCGCTCACTATGCATGGTTAATCCATGAAGCTGACGTGACAATCCAACAGCAAAATCACAGATATCTATCATTTCCTGAACTTCTCCCAGTCCTTCCTGATAAGATTTTCCCATTTCATAAGAAACAAGCTTCCCTAAAGGTTCTTTTAATCTTCTTAATTCGTCATTAAACTGACGAACCACCTCACCACGTTGCGGCGCAGGCCATGTTCTCCACTCTTTAAAGCCTTTTTCAGCTGTAGTCACCACTTTTTCGTAATCTTCTTTAGTGGTTGCCTTTACTTTTCCTATAAGTGCTCCATCAACAGGAGAATAAGATTCTATGATATCTCCGTTACTAAACCAGTCGTTTCCGGTTGAGGTTCCGTTATTGATGTCGTTTAAACCTAAATCTTTCAGGGCTTGTTTTATCCCGAATTCTTCAGCGATTTTGCTCATTAATTTGCGTTTTTATCGATTAATTTGTGTAGTTGTTGCGAAAATAGTAAAAATAAACCGCTAATCCTCAGCAACCGTAAATCGTTCGTCAACAGGCATTACTTCCCCGCAATTGTTGCAGGTTCTAAGCTCTTTACTATTGTAGAAACTTCTAAAATGTTTCAAAAAATCTGTTTCTATATCCTGTAGCGGAAAGTAAACCTCGTGAAGTTTGTTGTTACAGTTATCGCAGTACCAGATAAGTCCGTCTTTTCCATCTTCATTTAATCTTTTGCGTTCTACCACTAATCCAATAGAGCCATCATGCCTAACCGGTGAATGCGGAACCTTTGGGGGGTGTAGATACATATCACCCGGACCTAATTTCATGGTCTTTTTCTTGCCGTCCTCCTGAATATGTACTTCTATATTCCCTTCAAGCTGATAGAATAGCTCTTCGGTTTCATTATAATGATAATCTTTACGAGCATTTGGTCCTGCCACGATCATCACAATATAATCTCCAGATTCTTTGTAAAGATTTCGGTTCCCAACAGGTGGTTTTAGGCTCTCCCTATTCTGTTCTATCCATTTATTTAAGTTGAATGGTCCTTCTACTGGCATAACAATTATTTTAATTAAAATTACTGAATACGCAGCAAACTAGGTAGTTTTGGGATTATTAATTTTTGAATTCATTTTTATAGCCATATATATTTTGACTAACTTTCGGTACAAAAGAATTCTTATGAAAAATCTACTCTTACTTTTTAGTCTTATCTGTTTTGTATCCTGCAACGATGCAAACCAGGAAAAACAAAAGCAAAATAAGTCTGAATCTGAAAAAACCACAGAAAATGACAGTGTCCAGAACTTCGGAATTGTAATTCACGGAGGTGCGGGAACTATTCTAAAAGAAAATATAAGCGATTCATTGGAACAGGCTTATAAAGATAAACTGGAAGAAGCTATTAAAACCGGACACGAAATTTTAGCAAACGGCGGAACAGCGATTGAAGCCGTTCAAAAAACCATCAATGTCATGGAAGACAGTCCGTTGTTCAATTCAGCAAAAGGAGCGGTGTTCACTAATGAAGGTAAAAATGAACTGGACGCTTCCATAATGGATGGAAAAACCCTGAATGCCGGTGCAATTGCTGGAGTTACCAATGTGAAGAACCCAATCAATCTGGCCTATGAAGTGATGGAAAATTCAGAACACGTGCTACTTTCAGGAAAAGGAGCAGAGGACTTTGCCAAAGAACAGGGACTTGAAATTGTTGATCCTGAATATTTCTATACTGAAAACAGGTTTAAAGCGATGGAAAGAGCCCGGGAGCGGGAAAAACAAAAGAGCAATAAGACTGCTTTTTATGATCCTTTTATAAAAGATGAAAAATTTGGAACCGTTGGCTGTGCTGCGTTGGATAAAAATGGAAACCTTGCTGCCGGGACCTCTACAGGTGGAATGTCTAATAAAAAGTATAACAGAATTGGCGATGCTCCCATCATTGGAGCTGGAACTTATGCCAACAACAAAACTGCTGCAATTTCGAGTACCGGCTGGGGTGAATACTTCATTCGCGGTGTTGTGGCTTATGATATTTCAGCTATGATGGAGTACAAAGGAGTTTCTTTAAAAGAGGCCACCCATGAAGTAATTCAGAATAAACTGGGAGAACTGGGTGGAACTGGTGGAATTATAGCTATTGATCATGATGGAAATGTTTCTATGGAATTTAATACCGCAGGGATGTATCGGGCCAGTATGAATTCAAACGGAGAGATGAGCATTGGTATTTATAAGGAATAATCTTTAAAATTTATTCAAAATAAGAGTTAGGACGAAATTTTCCCTTTCTTTCCCAATTCATTGAATATAGCTTTTAAACCCGGACATTCACTCCGGGTTTTTGCATTTCAAAATTTATTTAACGAAGATTTAAGTTTGTTTAGTTCGGTTATTACCGAACTAAATATATTTTCGCATTTCAAATTTGAAGATAACCTATGGATTGTTGCTCACCAGAAAAGAAAAAACTAATAGAAGAGATTGGGGTTCATTTTGAAAAGGTTCATAATCTTGCTCCGCTTGCTGCCAGAATCTATGTGATCATGATTCTCTCACCCAACGACGGCCATACTTTCGATGAAATTATTAAAATTATCCAGGCAAGTAAAAGCTCTGTATCTACCCAATTGAACTTGCTCTTACAAATGAACAAGGTGGAGTATTTCACCAAGCCGGGCGACCGTAAAAGATATTTCAGAGCCAGTAAAACCTATTTGAAGAATACGCTGAAAGAAAACCTTGACCAAATCAAGCAAGATATAAGGCTTACAGAAAAGATACATTCATTTAACGCATCATATAATACAGAAAAATTTGAAAAGACTGGTAGTGTGGTCATTTTGTATAAAGAACACCTGATCGCTCAAAAAGAAAACCTGGAGCATACTATTGAAAAAATGAATGAGCTTTCTCTCTAGATACCGCATCTGGAAAATCTATTCTAGAATTATGAAAATAGTATTTAAATATATCGCACAGATTGCCCTGGCTGGTAGTTTTATTTCCTGCGGAGGTAATCAAAATTCTCAAGTCCAGGCCGCCGCCTCTGGCAACCAGGTAATGCCTTGCCCAGTCACCGAAGTACCCAAAAAGACCTTAACTGGATATACTTCGTATCCTGTAAGCATCGAAGGAATTGTTAATAGTGAGGTGAGAGCAAAGGTTACAGGCTATATTACCGATGTGCTTATAGATGAAGGTATGATGGTGAAGAAAGGACAACGGCTGTTCAAACTGGAAACTCAGTCCCTAAATTAGGATACTGAGGTTGCAAAAGCCAATTTGAATGCCGCCCAGGTTAGAGTTGACAAATTGAAACCCCTGGTGGAGCTTGGAAATAATTAAATTTTAGTTGTTTGGTTGAATTTGGCCTCGCCTCGAACATAAGAAGTTGAGGCCAGTTTTCAAAATTATATGTTTTATGAAAAAAATGATTCTTTCGTTATTATTTATCTGTCTTCTGAAAACCGGGGCTATTGGCCAGGAATTAGAAGAAAATGACAGTCTTCCCGCTACCTGGGAACTAATGAAGTATGATGGTGTAAGCGCTTTTGGTGGGTTGAAAAAAGCTTATACTGCTCCGTTAAGCTGGCAAAAGGATGATTATATTACGGCAGGAGCCGTGGTTGCCGGGACTGCCGCTCTTTATATTTTTGATGAAGAAACCAGCGATTATTTTCGGGAACAGGGAGAAGACGCACCAGAATTGGTTAAAGATATTGGATGGTATTTTGGAAGTCCTCAAAATAACTATGGTCTTACAGGAGCCGTTTATCTTGTTGGATTATTTACAAAGAATGAAAAAATAAGAAAAACGGGGGTGCTCATGATTTCTGCAGCCAGTGCTTCAGGAATTATTCAATCCATCTCCAAAACTGTGGTAGGACGGGCCAGACCTTCTACTGAAGAAGGGAAAAACAGCTTTGATCCTTTTAGTAGTGAAGGGGCATACCATTCATTTCCATCTGGGCATACGATATTATCTTTTACCACTATGTATGCGCTTTCCAAGCAATTTGAGAATCCGTTTGTAAAAACCGGACTCATAGGCGTTGGCCTCATCTCTCCTGTTACAAGATTATGGTCTGGCGCGCATTGGCTTACCGATGTTGGTTTAAGTCTTGCCCTCAGTGTTGCTGTAGTAGACAGTATCGATAAATACCTTAATAATGAAAGGGATTACGGAAAACCTGATAAGAATGGTATTTCCTGGAAGATGCATGTTGGGTTGGGAAGAGTTGGATTGGTAGGTACTTTTTAACCTATTCTTAATGCTATTTCTCCGCAGTATTTAATAATTTCAGAAGATAAATATTCTATTATGAAAAGTAGTTTTAGTGAAATTATAAAAGGTGAGACACCAGTACTTGTAGATTTCTTTGCAGATTGGTGCGGTCCCTGTAAAAGTCTTGCCCCAATTCTTGAAGAAGTAAAGGAAGAATTAGGGGATAACGTAAAGATCATCAAAATAGATGTTGATAAAAATCAGTCGCTTGCCTCCAAATATCAGGTACGTGGAGTGCCTACTATGATTTTATTTAAAAATGGAGAGCAGGTATGGAGACAATCTGGTGTGCTGCCCAAACATGAGATCAAGGATAAAATAACCGCGGTCTAACTAAAGTTCTTTAAGCGGTGGCACCGTAAAATCTTCAATTTCCCAACCGGCTAATTGGGCTCCGGCATGATAAGCCGACTCCATGAAACTAAGTAGTGTATTTCGAGGATTATCTTCTTTTTTGAGATCGGCATAGGTTAAGACTGCCATATGGCTACCATTATTCATCACCCAGTTGGCACTTTTAGGATGAAGTTCTTGTAAATCCATATTCTCTGGTGCCGGATAGGTATAGGAATAAAACGCTGGTTCCTGAACATTTTCATCTCCAGCCCAAAACCCAAAACTTATACATTCATGGCTATAGGCGTCCCTGTCAGAAATTCTTGTTTCTTTAGGCATTGGCGGTGCTTTTTTTCCAGAGAAACGGGTTACAGCCAGATCCATCGAATGCCAGTACAAATGGACGGGACAAGTTTTTCCGTAGAATCTTCCACTAAATTCCTTAAAAACTGAATCTACCCAGTGAAAGCTTTTCCACAAAGAAGTGCTATACTTCATATCGTAATCATGAATATCGGTTATTTCTGAAAATTCCTTATCAATATTCAAATCATATGGCTTCCCTTTAATCTTTACCTGAATGTTAAGATCACTCAAAAAATTGATGAGATTATTGTAAAATGCAGCAACGCTAAGTCCTTTGTATAAATCAAATTCTTTGGTTTCCCCGCTGCTATTTGTGATCTCAAGTTTGCTCTGAAGTATATTTAAATTAAGCGAAAAAGAATCAAAACCGTTATTTGTAGGGATTGGTCCTGTGGTGAAACCCTTCTCGTAAACATATAATGTGATATACCACCAATGGTTTTTTCTGGGTGCAAAACACATTCTAATCTTTCCTAAGATCTGAAAGAACAAATGCAGTGTTTGCTTTTTTTGTTCATTGCCTACATATTTTAGTCCAGGTAATTCATTGGAAAGTTCCATAATATTATTTCAGTTTACCGCCTTTGGCCACCCACCAAGGGTGAACTTCAACGACCAATCTTCCTGCTTTCACCATTGGGTCTAAATTGGCAAGGCTATCGGCTTCCTTTTGAGTAGCGGTATTGAAAACCACAATCCCGCGTAAGTCGCCATCATCCCCCATGGGCCCGGTTAAACTGGTATAACCTTCCTCATAAAGTCTGGTTAAATGTGCTAAATGTTGCTTCTGAAGTTCAGCTGCTTCGGTAGAATCCTGACTACGTTCGGGACCGGACTTTAAAAATACCATATAGTACTGTTGCATTAAATAGGTGGTGTCCCCCGCTTTATAACTAAAAGTTTGGTATCCTTTCTTTTTAAGGTCGGCTTCCATTCGGGATGTGCTTAAAGACTCCGTAGTTACGGTATCTTTTATTTCCGAATCCATCTCGATCCCATCATTTTTTTTCGAGGTATTGCTGCAAGACATCCCAAGTCCAAGAATCATTAAATATAAAATAGTTCTCATCGTTTCCAGTTTCTATAAGGTTTTGCTATTAAATTTGAATTGTAATAATCCAGGTTTCCAGTTACCTCTTCACCCAGCCAATCTGGCTTCTTAAATTCCTCTTCTTCGCTTTGCAGTTCCACTTCAGCAAGTACAAGACCTTCATTATCTTCAAGGAATTCATCCACTTCATAGGTATGAGCTCCAAACGGGATAAGATATCTGTATTTTTCAATTTTCCCTGGCTCGCATAATTTCAGTAATTCGCGTGCTTCATTTACAGTAAGTTGCTTTTCCCATTCAAACCTTGACAATCCATTTTCAGAAGACTTTCCTTTAATGGTCATAAAAGCCTGATCCCCGCTTATTCTTATTCTTATGGTCCTTTCAGGATGCGTATTTAAATAGGCTTGAACAAACAGTGTCTTTTTTGAAGCCTGTTCCTTAAACTTATTTGAAGTCACTAAAAATTTTCGTTCAATTTCCTGCATTTCAGTTAATTCTTTTCAGCAATTTTTTTAATTTCATCTGAAGGTATTTTACCACTTCTATAATCGTTGTTAGCAAGATATATCATAGCATCCACAATGATTTCAGGATGAATGCTTCTGTACTTTTTAAGACTCCCTATGAGTAAGCTATCTCCAACACTCATTATCTTTTTCCAGATAAATTCAAAAGGACGGCTCTCTTCTCTTTTTCCACCAATTAAAGACGGCTGGAGGATATAGGTATTAGAAATTTGCTGCTCTAGAACGGCACCTTCCATCTCACCTTTTATTCGATTATAAAAAAAAGTGCTCTTCTCATCGGCTCCCATCGCCGATATTACCTGGAAAGTACCAATTTGATTCCTGTTACAAAGTTTTGCCGCTGTCGCCGGTATTCCAAAGTCTACCATCCTGTAAGTATCGTTGTCTGGTGTTTTCTTCTGGGTACTACCAATACAGCAATAAACCTCATCTGCAGTGAAAAGATCAGCAAACTTTTCCAGTTCAAAAAGGTTGATAAGATATTCTTCAATTTTCTCATGCTTTTGCTGAACATGATTTCTGGCAAATACCTTAATCTTTCGATAACGATCATCATTTAAGAGCTTTTCCAGCAAAATACTCCCGGTTAGGCCGGTAGCACCTAGTATTATAGCAGTTTTTTGTTTCATTATTTATACTAATACACTATCAAAGATAAGTTTAATGTTTTAGAATTAAATATTTGAATTGTAACAGCGTTGCACTTTAGTCATTCAGAAATTATGGAAACAACGCCATTTTTTATAAAAAGATTTCTTCGTTAGAAGTAGGGAAACTAATCATTTACGTTGTGCTTATGGCTTCGGAAATGAAGTTTCACTAAATTTGTAATGTGGAAAGACTTCGTAAAATTATCCATATAGATATGGATGCTTTTTATGCTTCGGTAGAACAACTGGATGATCCCGAACTTCGCGGAAAACCGGTAGCCGTAGGTGGCAGTTCTCAAAGAGGTGTGGTTAGCGCCGCAAGTTACGAAGCCCGGAAGTTTGGAGTACGAAGTGCCATGAGTAGTGTTATTGCCAAACGCAATTGCCCAGACCTCATCTTTGTAAAACCAAGATTTGAGAGATACAAGGAGATTTCAGGTCAAATTCGAGAAATTTTCTTTGAATATACAGAGCTGGTGGAGCCCCTCTCATTAGATGAAGCCTACCTGGATGTGACCGAAAATAAAAAAGGAAATCCCAGCGCTACCTTAATAGCCAAAGAAATTAGGGATAGAATTAAAGAGAAAACGGGGTTAAATGCGTCCGCAGGAATCTCTATCAATAAATTCATTGCGAAGATAGCCAGTGACATCAACAAGCCCAACGGACAAAAAACGGTACAGCCCGAAGAAGTCCTAGGTTTCCTGGAAGAACTCGATATTCGAAAATTTTACGGAGTAGGAAAAGTTACTGCCGAAAAAATGTATCGTTTGGGAATTTTTACCGGGAACGATCTAAAACTGAAATCTGAAGAATACCTTACCGAGCATTTTGGTAAAAGCGGCACTCATTTTTATAAGGTAGTTCGCGGTATTCATCTTAGCGAGGTAAAGCCCCACCGAATAAGAAAATCACTGGGAGCGGAAAGAACCTTTAACGAGAATATCTCTTCTGAAATTTTTATGCTGGAAAGACTGGAGAATATTGCCGAAGAAATAGAACGCCGATTGACGAAAAGCAAAGTAGCCGGTAAAACGATTACTCTGAAGATTAAATACAGTGATTTTACCCAGCAAACCCGTAGTAAAACGATTAGTTACTATATCTCGAACAAAGAATTAATTCTGGAGATCGCCAGGGAACTTTTATATCAGGAAAAGATGAAGAATTCTGTACGTCTGCTGGGTATTTCCCTTTCTAACCTGAATACCGAAAAAGAAGATTCAGAAGATGAAAAAAAAGAAATTTTTGTTCAGTTAAAATTTAAGTTTTAGCCATTCCGTATTAAACTTATTAAGGCATAAAAAAAGCCACGAATACATGATGTACTCGTGGCTTTATATTTTAAATAAAACTTATTCTATTTCAGATACTCTTAATGTATTCACCATTCCTTTTGCGGTTATAGGCATTGCCGCAAGATTAATAGTAAAATCACCAGTTTCTACAAATTTTGTCTTTTTAGCCATATCACTAATATCTTCTATGGTTTCATCTGTACTTACAAATTTATCATAGTAGAAGGCTTTTACACCCCATAGTAAACTTAACTGATTAAGAATTCTTCTATTGGACGTAAAAACCAGGATATGTGCTTCTGGTCTCCATGCAGAGATCTGAAAGGCAGTATAGCCACTATTGGTAAGAGTACAAATAGCTTTAGCCTTGATCTCATTGGCCATATGGGCTGCATGATAACACACCGCTTTAGTGATATATCTTTTTGTTCTTACATGGGGCGGCTCATGTGGAACCTTAATCAAAGGGGAATTCTCAACACTCTGAAGAATCTGAGACATTTTCTGAATTACCTGTACCGGGTATTGTCCTACAGAAGTCTCCCCACTAAGCATTACCGCATCGGCACCATCCATCACAGAGTTTGCAACATCGTTTACCTCAGCTCTTGTTGGAGTTAGGCTCGTGATCATGGTTTCCATCATTTGTGTAGCGATAATGACAGGAATTCTAGCCTTTTTTGCCGTAAGCACCAGTTTCTTCTGAATTAGAGGAACTTCCTGAGCCGGAATTTCTACACCAAGATCTCCACGGGCTACCATTAGACCATCACAATAGGCAACTATTTTATCAATATTTGCTACTCCTTCGGGTTTTTCGATCTTGGCAACAATTGGAATTTTATATTTTGAGTGTTTTTTGATAAGTTCCTGAAGCTCCATAAGATCTTCAGCATGTCTCACAAAAGAAAGCGCCATCCAGTCTACTCCTATTTCACAGGCAAATTTTGCATCTTTTACATCTTTTTCAGTAAGCGCGGGCAATGAAATATTAGTATTTGGAAGGTTAACCCCTTTCTTAGACTTCAATGGACCTCCCTGGATCACTTTGGTTTTTACTTCATCCTTTTTATTGGTTTTCACCACTTCAAAGATAAGTTTACCATCATCCAGCAAAATTCTTTCTCCTGCTTTAACATCCCTTGGAAAAGAGTCATAATTCATATAAACCCTTTCTGCAGTTCCTTTGAATTCTTTTCCTGTAGCGAAAACTATATGATCGCCTTCATTTACCACCACTTCCTCCTTCATCACGCCAACTCTAAGTTTTGGACCCTGAAGATCCCCTAAAATGGCAGCGTTAAATCCGTCCTCATCATTCAATTCCCTGATCATTTTAATCCTTTCCCTTACATCGTCATAATTGGCGTGGGAAAAATTAATACGAAAAACATTCACACCCTCCTGCAGCATTTTTCTTAATACATCCTTACTACTGGTTGCAGGGCCCAGTGTTGCTACTATTTTTGTTTTTTTGTTGGTAGGCATTATTCGAATATTAGATTTTGTTTGGATTTTAGATTATCAACATCAACGGCATATACAGCCTGAACTCCAGGTATCTGTCCTATTTTGTTGAGCACCCTGTTAAATTCTTTTGGTCGAATCTCTTCACTGATTTTTAAAAAAAAATCAACCTTATTATATTCAGGGATCAAATTTACTTCCTGAGGACTCAATTCTTCCTCTTCAAATAGCGACCCGGAACTAAGAATTTTTTTCGCCTCTCCCTTAAACTTGTTAGCGACTAGATCTAGGCTATAATATGAATTTGGTTCTTTATGTGAAAACAGAGCATAAAAAGCATCATAATCTGTATGATTAAAATCTATATCCTTTCGTTCCCGTTCCAGATTAACTTTAAGATACTTATTTAGAAAATATGCCATTTTATATCCCTCAAGTGAGGAATAAATGGCAATTAAATTAAAATGCTCATCTTCAACTTCCAGAAGCATTTTATGCGATTGCATAAACTTATACTTTAAGGTTAAAGATACTATATGATTAACAAAATGAAGATATTAAGGCCCTAAAATTCATAATTTTTTACGAAAACGTTTTAGTTTACGTGAAATCATTAAAATTCAATCTATTTTATTCTGGAGCGCATAATAAGCTCTTTTTGAGGCTTTCTCTTCTGCTTTTTTCTTGGAAGTTGCTCGTGCCTTGGCCACAACCCGGCCATCTAATCTAAGTTTTACCGCAAAATGCTTGAGTTCATTATTGCCGGTATCTTCATACACATTAAAATCGAATTCTTTCTTTTCTTTTTGACACCATTCAATGACCAGGCTTTTATAACTAATCACTTTCCCTTCTAACTGTTCAATATCTACATAAGGATCTATTACGCGCTCATAAATAAATCTTTTACAGTATTTATAACCCCTATCCAGGTAAATCGCTCCGACCAGCGCTTCAAATAAATTACCATGAATATTTACCCCGAACTGATCTGTAGGAATATTTGTTTGGATATGCTTGATGAGCATCAGGTCTTTTCCAAGCTCATTGAGATGCTTTCTACTCACCACTTTAGACCTCATCTTAGTTAGATAACCTTCATTTCCCCCAGGAACTGCTTTAAATAAATGAGACGCTACCACCGCACTCAACATGGCATCTCCGAGGAATTCCAGGCGTTCAAAATTAATGGCATTCCCTGCTTCATCTTTTCGGTTTAAAGAGCGATGCGTAAAGGCTTTTTTGTAAGGGGATATGGACTTAGGTTTAAATCCGAGTATTTTAGTAAGTATATTAAAAAAATTCCCGCCTTTTGAAGAACGGGAATTTAGTATGTTACGAATAACGCTCATCGGTTATTCGTCCAGTTTCTTAAACACCACACAGGCGTTATGGCCGCCAAAACCAAATGTATTGCTCATTACAACCTCAACATCTCTCTTTTGAGCCTTATTTAATGTAAGGTTCAATTCAGGATCAATGTTTTCATCGTTATGCTCATGATTAATAGTTGGAGGTACAATTCCATGTTTCATAGAAAGAATTGCTGCAATCGCTTCAATCGCTCCCGCTGCTCCTAATAAATGACCCGTCATTGACTTGGTAGAATTGATGTTCATTGTTTTTGCATGCTCTCCAAAAACCTTGGTAATTGCTTTCAATTCAGCAACATCCCCAAGAGGCGTTGAAGTACCATGCGTGTTAATCGCATCTACATCTTCCGGTTTTAATCCGGCATTTTTCAGGCAATTCTTCATTACCGCTACTACTCCGTCACCTTCAGGATGAGGTGCCGTCATATGATAGGCGTCTGAAGATAATCCTCCACCCATTACCTCGGCATAGATCTTAGCTCCTCTGGCTTTCGCGTGCTCATACTCTTCTAATATAAGCGCACCACCACCTTCACCAAGAACGAATCCGTCTCTTGTAGCATCAAAAGGTCTCGATGCTGTTTCGGGATTTTCGTTTCTTGTGGAAAGGGCATGCATTGCGTTAAATCCGCCCATTCCCGCTATGGTAACTGCTGCTTCAGATCCTCCTGAAACAATGATATCACTATGACCTAAACGAATATTGTTCAGTGCATCTATCATCGCATTTGCTGAAGATGCACATGCCGATACTGTGGTATAATTGGCCCCCATGAATCCGTGTTTGATAGAAATATTACCAGGGGCAATATCTGCGATCATCTTCGGAATAAAGAAAGGGTTGAATCTTGGAGAACCATCACCTTCTGCAAAATTGATCATTTCATTCTGGAAAGTTTCAAGACCACCTATCCCTGCTCCCCAAATTACGCCAACCCGATATTTGTCTACAGTATTTAGATCGATTCCTGAATCCTGAATGGCTTCATCTGCAGAAACCATGGCATACTGAGCGAACCTGTCAAGTTTTCTCGCCTCCTTTCGATCAAAATGATCTAGCGGATTAAAGTTTTTGAGTTCGCAAGCGAATTTAGTCTTGAACTTTTCGGTATCAAAATAAGTGATAGGCGCGCTACCACTTTTACCGTTTACAAGTCCCTCCCAATATTCCTCTAAGTTGTTACCTATTGGGGTTAAGGCACCAAGGCCTGTAACTACTACTCGCTTTAACTCCATATGGTGTGTTGATTTTATTTCTTAGCGTCTTCGATATATGAAATTGCCTGACCTACAGTAGCAATATTCTCTGCCTGATCGTCTGGGATCTGGATGTCAAATTCCTTCTCAAATTCCATGATCAATTCTACTGTGTCTAGTGAATCAGCACCCAAGTCGTTGGTGAAGCTGGCTTCGTTTACAACTTCATTCTCGTCAACTCCCAATTTGTCAACGATAATAGCTTTTACTCTTGATGCAATGTCTGACATAATTTTTTATTTTAATTTTGATTAGGTGGCAAAAATAAAAAACTTTATTTTAAAACCGATTTTTCCTCTAAAAATGTGATGGTAATTTACATAAATTCATTGAAAGCAATTAATTTTACATCCTAATAAATGTTAACAAGCTTATTTTGAGTGATAAAGAAAGTACGAACACAAAAAAGATTGTAATTTTTGCTTCCGGTTCCGGTACCAATGCCGAAAATATCATAAAATACTTCCAGAAATCCAAAAATATCCAGGTAGCTGCAGTTCTTTCTAACCGAAGATCGGCCGGAGTTTTAAAACGAGCCCACGATCTAAATGTAAAAGCGCTGTTATTTGATAAGGAAGCGTTTTATGGCACCAATGACGTATTGAACATTTTAAAAGATATAGACCCCGATCTTATTGTTCTTGCCGGGTTTCTTTGGTTATTTCCATCAAATATCATCCATGAATTTCCTGATAAAATTATCAATATCCACCCTGCATTATTACCTAAATATGGTGGGAAGGGAATGTATGGATCTAAAGTTCACGAAACGGTCATTGCAGAAAAAGAAGTAAAAAGCGGCATTACCATTCATTATGTAAATGAAAAATATGATGAAGGCAACACCATTTTTCAGGCTTCTGTACATATAGAAAATCATGATACAGCTGAAAGCCTAGCTGAAAAAATTCATGAGCTCGAATATAAACACTTCCCTGAAATAATTCAGCAAGTATTAGAAGAATCTAACTAATGCAAACTCCCAAAGTTCATATATACACTGATGGGGCTGCTCGAGGCAATCCCGGACCAGGCGGTTTTGGGGTGGTGATGGAATGGGTAGGCAAACCCTATAAAAAAGAATATGCTCAGGGTTTTAAACTTACCACCAATAACCGGATGGAGTTGATGGCGGTTATCGTTGCCATTAGTAAACTTAAAAATCCCGGGACACCTGCAAAAGTTTTCACCGATTCAAAATATGTGGCTGATGCGGTGAATAAAGGCTGGGTATTTAATTGGGAAAAAAAGAATTTTGTCAATCGCAAGAATACTGATCTATGGAAAGCATTTTTAAAAGTCTTCCGAAGACATGAAGTTCAATTTCAATGGATCAAGGGTCATAACGATCATCCCCAGAATGAACGCTGTGACGCATTAGCGGTAATGGCTTCCAAGGGAAAAGATCTTTTAGAAGATACCGGTTACAAAGCTTAACATTTTGCAACTGCTTTCAGGTTTACAGCTTGAAAAACAAACTGTATATTTGCAGCGTCATTTTAAACCCCGTTATGAGTAAATTACTTATTGTAGGAACCGTTGCGTTCGATGCCATTGAAACTCCATTTGGAAAAACCGATAAAATTTTAGGTGGTGCTGCCACTTATATTGGGCTATCTGCCTCAAATTTTGATATAAACAGTGCTGTAGTTTCAGTAGTTGGCGACGATTTCCCCCAGGAATATTTAGATCTGCTTAAAGAAAATAATATAGACATAAAAGGTGTTGAAGTTGTAAAAGGCGGTAAAACCTTCTTTTGGAGCGGTAGATATCATAACGATCTAAACACTAGAGACACACTGGATACTCAGCTGAATGTTCTTGCTGATTTTGATCCTGTGGTTCCTGAAACACATAAGGATTCAGAATTTGTAATGCTTGGAAATTTGCATCCTTTAGTTCAGTTAAGTGTCCTGGAGCAGGTAAAATCGCCGAAGCTCGTAGTTTTAGACACTATGAATTTCTGGATGGATAATAGTCTGGAAGATTTGATGAAGGTGATTGCTAAAGTTGATGTTATTACTATTAATGATGAAGAAGCAAGACAACTTTCAGGAGAATATTCATTGGTAAAAGCGGCCAGGAAAATTGAAGAAATGGGGCCAAAATATGTGGTAATTAAAAAAGGTGAGCATGGTGCTTTACTTTTTCATAAAGATCAGATATTCTTTGCGCCGGCTTTACCTTTAGAAGAAGTTTTTGACCCAACTGGTGCGGGAGATACCTTTGCTGGTGGATTTATTGGTTATCTGGCCAAAACCGGAGATATTTCTTTTGAAAATATGAAGAGCGCAATTATCTATGGTTCCAATCTTGCCTCCTTTTGCGTAGAAAAATTTGGAACAGAGAGAATGCAATCCCTAACAGGAGATGAAATGAACAAAAGGCTTGATCAGTTCAGGAAGCTAACACAATTTGAAACACAATTAGATTAAAAATAACGCCCTGTAATTTCAGGGCTTTTTTTGTGACAAACACCAAACACAACAAATTCCTAAAGGAAACTAAGATATGAGTGATGCTTTAAAACACGAATGCGGAATTGCACATATAAGGCTTTTAAAACCTCTTGATTACTACAAGAAAAAATACGGTACAGCATTTTACGGCGTAAATAAAATGTACCTGATGATGGAGAAGCAACATAACCGTGGCCAGGATGGCGCTGGTTTTGCGAGCATTAAACTTAATACTATTCCTGGAGAACGCTACATCAGTAGGGTTCGTTCTAATCAGGCTCAGCCAATACAGGATATTTTTGCACAGATCAACGAACGGATTAATGAAGAAATAAAAGCTAATCCAGAATATGCCGATGACACAGAGCTGCAAAAAAGGTTTATTCCCTATTTAGGAGAGGTGTTTTTAGGACATGTGAGATATGGCACTTTTGGAAAGAACAGTATTGAAAATGTTCATCCATTTCTTAGGCAGAATAACTGGATGCACCGTAATCTTATCGTTGCGGGCAATTTTAATATGACCAATGTTAACAAGCTTTTCAATAATCTTGTGGAACTTGGCCAGCACCCAAAAGAGAGAGCAGACACTGTTACCGTGATGGAAAAAATTGGTCATTTCCTGGATGATGAGGTTCGCAAACTATATAAGAAATTAAAAAAAGAAGGTTTTTCAAAAGTGGAAGCCTCCCCTGTAATCGCAGAAAAGCTGAATGTCGCCAAGATCCTTAGAAAATCTTCAAAAAACTGGGATGGTGGTTATGCCATGGCCGGATTAATTGGGCATGGTGATTCTTTTGTGCTTCGTGATCCTGCAGGAATAAGACCCGCTTACTATTATAAAGATGATGAAGTGGTAGTGGTGGCATCTGAAAGACCGGTGATACAAACCGTGTTTAATGTAGATTTTGATGATGTTCATGAATTACCTCCGGGGAATGCCATTATTACTAAAAAGAACGGCGAGGTTTCAATAACTGAGATCCTTGAGCCCTTAGAACGGAAAGCATGTTCTTTTGAGCGCATCTATTTTTCAAGAGGTAGTGATGCTGAGATCTATGAAGAGCGAAAAATGCTCGGTAGGCTTTTAATGCCAGAAGTTTTGAAGTCTATAAATCACGACACCCTCAAAACTGTGTTTTCTTTTATCCCGAATACTGCGGAAACTTCTTTCTATGGGATGGTAGAAGCTGCTCAGGATGAATTAAATAAACAAAAGAACGAGGCAATTCTTGAAGAAAAAGAAACATTGACAGATGCCAGGCTTCAGGAAATTCTATCTCATAGATTAAGGACAGAAAAAATTGCTATTAAAGATGTAAAGCTTAGAACTTTCATTACAGAAGATAGCAGTCGTGATGATCTTGTTGCCCATGTCTATGATGTTACTTATGGAGTTGTAAAACCGGAAGATAACCTCGTAATCATTGATGATAGTATTGTACGGGGAACAACCCTGAAAAAGAGCATCATTAAAATGATGGACAGATTAAAACCTAAAAAAATCGTTGTGGTTTCCTCTGCTCCCCAAATTAGATATCCAGATTGTTATGGAATAGACATGGCCAGACTGGAAGATCTTGTAGCTTTTAGGGCGGCGCTGGAATTATTAAACCAAAACGGTAAGTATGCGATTGTAGAACAGGTTTATAATAAATGTAAGGAGCAGGTTGACCTGGACGATAAAGAAGTTCAAAACTTTGTAAAAGAGATTTACGATCCGTTTACCGATGAAGAAATTTCTAATAAAATTTCTGAACTATTATGTGATAAAGATGTAAACGCCGAAGTAAAAGTCATATATCAAACGGTAGAAAACCTGCATAAAGCATGCCCTAAGAATCTGGGAGATTGGTACTTCACAGGAGATTATCCAACAGCTGGTGGGAACAGGGTAGTAAATAGAGCCTTTATGAACTTTTTCGAAGGGAAAAAAGACCGTGCCTATTAAAAAAATACCTTTTAACTAGTATAATTGCACTTTGTCTATTATTTTTTTTACACCGTGCTTTTATATCTACATTTAGACTTGCCATAACATAAGTAGGTTAAGTTCATGGTAGATTTGGGGCAAAAAAAGGTGGAATTCATTCCGCCTTTTTTTATTTCTACCCGCTTCTAGATTGTAGAAAAGTTTCTTCTAACTCCTATACATTTTTTTGATTTACAGCTATTTAACTAGTTTTTAGGCACTTCGTCTAAAAAAATAAAAACATAGAAAGTTTCTTTCTATCTTTAAACTACCATAGCATAAGTAGGTTAAGTTCATGGTAGATTTGGGGCAAAAAAAGGTGGAATTTTTATTCCGCCTTTTTTTATGAATATAATAGATGAACAATATTCATTCTCAAATGAATAATTTATCGATAAACTGCTCAAAAAACTGAATTATAGCCCTTTAACTAATTTTTGGGTATTTCATCTAAAAAGTAAAATTTAAAGAATAATTCGGTATATATTTACTATACCATAGCATAAGTAGGTTAAGTTCATGGTAGATTTGGGGCAAAAAAAGGTGGAATTCATTCCGCCTTTTTTTATGGAGTAAACTCAGGTTCAGGCATAAAAAAGGCCGCATATAGCGACCTTTTTCATATCTATTTATTACTAGTACTCGTTATTTTTATTTTGCTTTCGCATAACGACTTGAAACTTCCTGCCAATCTATTACGTTAAAAAACGCATCAATATATTCCGGACGTTTGTTTTGATAGTTTAAATAATAGGCATGCTCCCAAACATCAAGACCTAAAATTGGAGTTCCTCCACATCCTACTTCCGGCATAATTGGATTATCCTGGTTTGGTGTAGAACAAACCTCAACTTTCCCGCCATCGTGAACACAAAGCCAGGCCCAACCAGAACCAAACTGTCCAGCTGCAGCTTTTGAAAATTCTTCTTTAAAAGCTTCAAAAGACCCATAAGCGGCATCAATTGCACTGGCTAATTCACCCTCTGGCTTTCCTCCTCCATCTGGAGACATGATTTCCCAGAATAAACTGTGATTATAAAAACCACCTCCGTTATTACGAACCGCTTTATTAGACTTATCGAGATTCTTTAAAATGTTCTCGATATTTTTTCCATCCATATCGGTTCCTTCAATAGCGGCATTCAGTTTTTTTGTGTACCCAGCATGGTGCTTACCATGGTGAATTTCCATAGTTTTTGCATCTATATGTGGCTCCAATGCGTCAAAAGCATATTTTAATTTTGGTAACTCAAAAGACATAATTATCTGATTTTTTAGTGATTAGTACTTTAATTCTCCCAAATTTAGCTATTCAGGTATTTAATGGAAATTATTTAGTGTTATAAAATACTTAAAAGCAGCTGCGTTTTAAATGTCATTTTTATTTTAAATTTAAAGTTTTATGGCTGTCACCTAATTATATAATCCCATCCTTCTTGAAAAATTCCTTTAAAATTTATAATGCCTCGGCTGGCTCGGGAAAAACCTTTACCCTGGTAAAGGAATATCTTAGTATTCTCTTTACTTCACCAAAGCAAGACCGGTATAAAAATATCCTGGCAATTACATTTACTAATAAAGCTGTAGGTGAAATGAAGTCCAGGATCATTGAAAGCCTGGCTGAATTTTCAAAAACCGAGGTAAATCCTGAGAACAACCCTTTACTAAAAGTTATAGCTGAAGAAACGCAACTTCCGCCAGAGCTCATTCGAAAAAAATCTACCGAAATTCTAAAGAGTATCATCCATAATTACGCGGCTTTTGAAATCTCAACGATCGATGGCTTTACCCATAGGGTGCTTAGAACATTCGCAAGGGACCTGGGAATTCCAATGAATTTTGAAGTTGAATTAAGTGCAGATGAGGTTTTGATGGAAGCCGTTGACAGCCTTATAGATCGTGCGGGCTCTGATGAGAAACTCACAAAAGTTCTTGTTAACTATACTCTATCTAAAACCGATGATGATAAGAGCTGGGATATTAGTCGCGATCTTTTCAATATTTCAAAGCTTTTAATTAATGAGAATCACCAAAAACCTATTCAGTTACTAAAAGATAAAAACTTAGAGGATTTCGAAAAATTCGGAAAAAAGTTACGAGCTGATATAAAAACAGCAAATGAAACTCTTAATACGTCCTCAGATTATTTTTTCGAATTCATTCAGGATAATGGAATTGATGAAAAATGGTTTAGTCGTGGATCCATCCCGGGTTATTTCCGGAAGATAAAAAAAGAAGGAGCTATTATCAATTATATTACCGCATGGGCGGCAAATATTGATTCAGCTGCATTATATAATAAATCTTTAGACGATTCTTCGAAGAGTTTGATGGATAGGCTCCAACCGGAAATTGCAGCTTTATTTGCTACTACCAAGAAAGCTTATTTTCAAATTGAATTTTTAACTGAAATAAGAAAAAATCTTGTTCAGCTTTCACTTTTAAATGAGATTAATCGCGAAGTTGAAGAAATTAAAAAGGATAGAAACCTGGTTTTAATTTCTGAATTTAACCCAAAGATTAGCGAACAGGTGAAAGATCAACCGGCTCCTTTTATATATGAACGGCTTGGAGAGCGGTATCAGCATTATTTTATAGACGAGTTTCAGGATACTTCTACAATGCAATGGGAAAATCTAATTCCGCTTATTGGTCACAACCTTTCTACCTCTGAGAAAAATTCCAGTCTTAGCCTTGTTGGAGATGCCAAGCAAAGTATTTATCGCTGGCGAGGAGGGCGCGCTGAACAGTTCATAGATTTAAGCAATCAAACAACTCATCCCTTTCAAATAGAACAGGAAGTGGTAAATTTGCCAGATAATTACAGAAGCGGTTCTGGCATTGTAAATTTTAACAACAATTTCTTTCAATACGCCGCTTCTATTTTAAGCTTTCCAGAATATACTGAGCTCTTCAAAGCGTCAGCTCAAAAACCAAAAAAAGGAGATTTTGGTTATGTGAAATTAAATTTCGTGGAGGCTGATAATCGAGAGGAAGAATTTGAAATATATCCTGAAAAGATCCTCGAGATCATTGAAGATCTCGATTCAAAAGGCTTTCATAGAAAGGATATTTGCATTCTAACCAGAAGAAAAAACGAAGGTATTGCCATAGCTGAATTCCTGGGTGAGCATTCTGTTCCTGTAATTTCCTCGGAAACGCTCCTGATTTCTCAATCCCGCAAAGTTCAGTTTATTGTAAATATGCTTGCTTTCTCTATGTATCCTGAAGACAATAAATTGAAACTTCAGCTATTTGACTTTTTATCTGAAAATTATTTACCGCCAGAAGAAGCTCATAAAGTTCTAGTTCAAAATTTGCCTGAGAATGGTACTGATTTTTTTAAGTGGCTTTCAGTGCTAGGTATTGAATTTAAATTGGAAGAGCTTAAAAGACTCTCCTTATATGAAGCTGTAGAATATATAATTAGAAGTTTCAGTTTAGTTGAAAAGTCTGATGCCCACATTCAATTCTTCCTGGATTTCGTATTTGAAACCGCTCAAAAAACATCTAATAGTCTAAATGATTTTCTCGAGAAATGGGAACAGAAAAAAGACAAATTAAGTATTGTAGTTCCAGAAACTGACAATGCAGTTCAGATCATGACCATCCATAAATCTAAGGGATTGGAGTTTCCTGTAGTGATTTATCCTTTTGCAAATTCAGAACTTCAGGATACCCGAAATGATAATTTATGGCTGGATATTAACAGTGAGGATATTCCGGTGGCCTATGTGAGCGCTTCCAAAAAAATGTTGAACTGGAATGAAGATACCGCTCAGGCTTATAATGAACTTATATATAAGAATGAATTAGACACCCTGAATGTCTTGTATGTAGCATGCACCCGGGCAGCTCAACAGCTCTATATCTTATCTAATTACCACAAAAAAGCTAAAAGTTCTCCTAATATTTCAGATCTATTAACCGATTATTTAAGATCAGCAGGAAAATGGAATGATCAATTAGAATATGAATTTGGAGACCCAAATACTATTATTGATTCAAAAAGTACTGAAAATGCCAGTGTTTCAAACCGTCGTTTTTATTCTTCTTCCACTAAAAATAAAGCTGTTCATATCGTAACCAGATCTGGCTCTTTATGGGATTCTAAACAACAGGATGCGATTGAAAAGGGAGAAATTGCCCATGAGATCTTAGCACGAATTAATAGCCGGGAAGATCTTAACGAAGCCGTGACCTGGGCGATTAATTCAGGTATGATCACGATAGATTCGAAAGAAGAAATTACGAAACTAATTTCAGGAATTATTGAACATCCAGAATTAAAACAATATTACTCCAAGGAGGTAAAGAATTTTAATGAGAAGGAAATCATTACAACAGATGGACAGAGATTAAGACCAGATAGGATCAATATTAATGGAGGGCTAATAACCATTATAGATTATAAAACCGGGGGATTTGTGGATACACATAAAAAACAGGTTTCAAATTATGCGAAAGCACTGGAAAAAATGGGATATGAAATTGATAGATCCTTACTTATTTATACCAATAATCCCATTATTATAAAAAATGTGTAAAAGAAATTTAAATTTGCCACTACCATCCAATATATAACTTATGTTATCATATGGTTGTGAAATAAAATATTTAGAAGTAAAACAAACGAATATGTACGGAAAGATAAAAGAACATTTAGAAAGAGAAATTGAGGAGATCAAAAATGATGGTCTTTACAAAAGAGAAAGGATCATTACCGGGGCTCAGGATGCCGTTATAAAAATTTCAACGGGACAGGAAGTGATCAATTTCTGTGCGAACAATTACCTTGGACTATCTTCACACCCTGAAGTTATCCAGGCTGCAAAGGATACCATGGATACTCACGGATTTGGGATGTCCAGTGTACGCTTTATTTGTGGAACTCAGGACATTCACAAAGAGTTAGAAGAAAAGATCTCTGATTTCTACGGAACTGAAGATACCATTTTATACGCTGCCTGCTTTGACGCCAACGGTGGAATCTTTGAACCACTTTTAACCAAAGATGACGCAATTATCTCAGATTCACTTAATCATGCTTCTATCATTGACGGTGTACGCTTATGCAAAGCCGCCAGATACCGATATGAGAATGGAAATATGGAAGACCTGGAAAAGCAATTGCAAGATGCAAATGAAAAAGGGGCCAGATTTAAATTAATCGTGACTGATGGCGTATTCTCTATGGACGGGCTTGTTGCCCCACTTGATAAAATTTGTGACCTGGCAGATAAATATGACGCGCTTGTAATGATTGATGAGTGTCATGCAACAGGATTTATAGGAGAAAACGGAATAGGCACCCTTGAAGAGAAAGGAGTTTTAGACCGTGTAGATATTATCACCGGTACGCTGGGAAAAGCACTTGGTGGCGCAATGGGTGGTTATACTACGGCAAAAAAGGAGATTATTGAGATATTAAGACAGAGATCCAGACCTTATTTGTTTTCAAATTCTCTGGCACCGGCAATTGTTGGAGCTTCCATCAAAGTATTTGATATGCTCAAAACCGATGACAGTCTTCGTAAAAAATTAAAAGAGAATACAGCATACTTTAAAAAAGGAATTAAAGATGCCGGATTTGAAATTATTGATGGCGAAGCAGCAATTGTTCCGGTAATGCTTCATGATGCCAAATTATCACAAGATATGGCCGATAAATTACTGGAAGAAGGTATTTATGTAATTGGGTTCTTTTATCCGGTGGTACCTAAAGGAAAAGCAAGAATTAGAGTGCAACTTTCTGCAGCTCATGATCAAGCACATTTAGATAAAGCTATAAATGCATTTAAAAAAGTTGGTAAGGAACTAAAGGTGATATAATAAAAAAATTTCTTTTTTAAACTTGGCAGTTTATTATCAAAACGGTTGATAATCAGTTAATAAAAACCCTACAAATCGCTTGGAAACGCGCTGTAATTAAGAAAACTTTATTATTTTTACTTTTGTTAATATGCATTAAGAATATACTTTTGCTTACAATTAACACTTAAAACTAAACTATTAAATATGAAACATCTTAGCAAAATTGTACTGGCCACATTACTGATATTTGGCTTTACTTCGGTTAAGGCACAGGATGCTGACAACCCATGGGCAATTGGTATTGGTACCAATGCAGTTGATTTTTATCCTACAGGGGAAGATGCGCCTCTTGGTGGTATGTTCGATGAATACTTCAACACTGGAGATCACTGGAACATTTTACCGGCAGTATCTAAATTATCTGTATCAAGGTATATAGGTGGTGGATTCGTTGGAGAACTAAGTGGTTCTATCAACCAAATTGACAAGTATGGAGATAGATCTGTTGGAGATCTTTCTTACTATGCGGTAGATCTTGGATTAGACTACAGCCTTAGAGCACTATTAAATGATGGATGGATTGATCCAGTTCTAGGTGTTGGTGGTGGTTACACTTGGATTGGTGATCAAGATGGATCTGATATCGAAAACCTTGATGCCGCTACTCTTAACGGAAAAGCCGGGTTAAATTTCTGGTTTTCTGATAATCTAGCTTTGACTTTAGAATCTAAATATAAGCATGTATTAGAATCTGAAACTGGTTCTCATTTCCAGCACGCTGCAGGAATCAAGTTTGTCTTTGGAGGAACTGATACTGATGGTGACGGAATCTATGATAAAGATGACGAATGTCCAGAACAACCAGGTCTTGAAGAATTCAATGGTTGTCCTGATACTGACGGTGACGGAATCGAAGATCGTCAGGATAAATGTCCAAACGAAGCTGGTCTTGCTGAATTTGACGGATGTCCAGATTCTGATGGTGATGGTGTAGCCGATCCTGATGATGAATGTCCTGAAGTTGCTGGTCTTGCTGAAATGAACGGTTGTCCTGATGCTGACGGTGATGGAGTAAGAGATGATGAAGATAACTGTCCTGAAGAAGCTGGTCCTGCTGAAAATGATGGATGCCCATGGCCTGATACTGATGGTGACGGAATCCTAGATAAAGATGATGAGTGTCCTGAAGAAGCTGGTCCTGCTGCATCTAATGGATGTCCAGAACCAACTGCAGAGGTTATTTCTGAATTGAATGAATACTCTAAGACTGTACTTTTTGACCTTAATAAAGCTACAATCAGATCAGAATCTGAAGAAGCTCTTCAGTCAATCCACGATATCATGCATGAATATTCTACTACTATCTTCCACATTGAAGGACATACAGATAGTTCAGGTAGTGATGCTTATAACATGAAGCTTTCAAAAGAAAGAGCAGCTTCTGTAAAGAACTGGTTAGAACAAAACGGAATTCCTGCAAACAGATTAACTTCTGAAGGTTATGGTGAAACTCAGCCAATTGCTACTAACAGTACTGCCCAAGGAAGACAGGATAACAGACGTGTAGAGATCTCTCTTGATAAAGACAAAGAGATGAAAGACAAGTCTGGTGAAGAAGAAATGAACTAATATTTCTGAATAAATCACAAAAGAAAACGCTCCGCATTGCGGGGCGTTTTTTATTTTAGGCGTATGGAATCTTTTATACGCGAAGTTTTACAGAAACTTAAAAACACCAATACTCCGCTATCTGAAATTTGCTTTATACTTCCCAGTAAGCGAGCGGGCTCTTACCTTTTAAAAGAGCTTTCTTCCATTTCAGATAAGAACATCTTTTCTCCAACCATTTATAGCATTGAAGAGTTTACAGAAGTAATAGCTAATCTGGATACTATAGATAATACGATTAGTTTATTTGAATTTTATGAGGTTTACAAAGATCTTACTCCAAAAGATAATCAGGAAGATTTTGAAACCTTTATCACATGGGCACAAAGCCTTATTCATGATTTTAATGAAATAGATCGCTATCTAATAGATTACAAGCCATTTTTCAATTACCTCTCCGGAATTCAGGACATTAACCATTGGTATTTAAAAGAAGAAAAAACAGATCTTATTAAAAGATACCTGGAGTTCTGGAAAAATCTTCCAAACTATTACCAGGCACTATCCAACCGACTACTTTCCAGGGGGCAGGCTTATCAGGGACTCATTTACAGAAGAGCCGCAGAAAATATAAAAGACTATGCTGCCACTAAAAACCAAAAACATGTATTCATTGGTTTCAATGCCTTAAATGCTTCTGAACAATTAATTATTCAGAAATTACTGCAGGCAGATCTCGCAGAAGTTTATTGGGACTTAGACAAAACATTCTTTACTGATCCAGATCACGGGGCATCCATTTTTATACGAGATTATTTAAAAAACTGGCAATATTACCAGGATAATGAACCAAATGATTTTACGAGTAATTTTAAAAATGGAAAAAATATTGAGCTCATTGGAGTTCCAAAAAATATAGGTCAGGCAAAATATCTGGGAGAAATTTTAACCGATCTTTCAGCCGGTGAATTAGAAAATACAGCCATCGTTCTTGGGGAAGAAGAGTTGCTTTTACCTGTATTAAATTCCTTACCAGAAGAAATCAAAGATCTGAATATCACCATGGGATTTCCGGTGAAAAATGCGCCTGTAAATTCGCTTTTTGAAAGTCTTTTTCAAATGCATATCAATAAAACAGGCACATATTATTACAAAGATGTAATTTCAATCATCAATCATCCGGTGCTTAATCCTGTTCTGAAAAATTCTGCAGATGAGTTAATGATCAGGATCAATTCAGAAAACTTGGTTTATCTGGAAGCGAAAAGTATTGCCAGTCATTTTCCCAAGGAAATTGAAAAATTGATTTCTGCCTGTTTCATCCCAAAGGAAGATTCAGTTTCATCATTTATTGCAGATATTCAAATCATCATTCAGGAACTAAAAATTTATTTGAAACAGGAGGAGGATAAAATAGGACTGGAATTTTTATATCATTTTCATGTATTATTTAACAAACTTCAGAACCTCAACGAATCTTATCCTCACCTAAAAACCATTAAATCGCTTTATGGTTTTTACCGAGAGTTGGTTAGCACCGAAACTCTCGATTTTCAGGGACGCCCATTTCAAGGGCTTCAACTTATGGGAATGCTTGAATCTCGTGCCCTGGATTTTGATACGGTGATCATAACCTCTCTAAATGAAGGTGTTTTACCTGCAGGAAAATCTGATAACTCCTTTATTCCTTACGATCTTAAACAGGAATATAAACTACCTACTTATCGCGAAAAAGACGCAGTTTATACATACCACTTTTATAGACTGCTACAAAGAGCAAAAAACGTATTCCTTCTTTATAATACCGAAGCTGACGGATTAAATTCAGGTGAGAAAAGCAGGTTTATTACACAATTAGAAATTGAAAACCTCAAATCGCATAGCCTTAGAAAATTACTGATAAGCCCCGAAGTTAGTGTAACCAAAAAAAACCTGAAAGAAATAAAAAAGACTCCTCAAATGATGGAAAAATTACGGTCTCTGGCTAATTCCGGCTTTTCACCTTCAGCACTTACCACCTATATTCGAAATCCAGTGGATTTCTATCACCAATATGTTTTAGGCGTAAAAGATCAGGAAGAAGTTGAAGAGACTGTGGCATTCAATACCCTGGGAACGGTGGTTCATAATGCACTTGAAAATCTTTATAAACCACTTGAAGGCAAATTTATTACCGAAGAGATCATTCAGGATTTCATAAAAAAAGCAGATAGGGAAATTATAAATGAATTCTACGAGACCTACAGTAAAATACCTCTGGAAAAAGGAAAAAATCTGCTCATTTTTGAAGTAGCTAAACGTTATTTACACAATTTCCTGAGATTTGAGTTAAAGAGAATTAAAGCTGGGCAAGAAATTAAAATAGTACAAATAGAAAAAGACCTTAAAGTAAAATTTCCTCTCGAAAAATTGCCTTTTTCAGTTTATCTTCGCGGCAAGGTTGACCGTTTGGAAAGCACCAATGGAATCCCCAGAATTATAGATTACAAGACTGGGAAAGTGGAGTCAAAACATCTTAACGTTACTGATTGGCAGGAAATAACAAAAGATTATGACAATTACTCTAAAAGTTTTCAGGTTTTAACTTATGCGTCCTTGATTGCGCTAGAGAAAGGTCTTAAATTCCCGGCCGAAGCCGGAATTATATCCTTTAAAAATTTAAAATCTGGATTTTTAAAGTTTGAAAAGAAAGAAGCAGGTTCAAAACAAAAAGATTCTCTTATAACTGAAGAAACTTTAGAACTGTTTCAGGGTGAATTAAAGAAATTAATTATGGAGATCTGCAATCCGGAGATTCCATTTATAGAAAAGGAAATTAAAAAGAAATATGGAAGTTTCTAAAAAGGAAAATATTGTTATAGAGGGAAAACATAATAAGCCCATTGTAGCAGATATTATTTTTAAAGATGACGGTAAGCCTAAACCCGTTGTAATATTTTGTCACGGCTATAAAGGCTTTAAAGATTGGGGAGCCTGGGATAAAATGGGAGAGCAAATTGCCTCTGAAGGTTTCTTTTTTGTGAAATTCAATTTCAGTCATAATGGTACCAATCCTGAAAATCTGACTGAATTTATGGATATTGAGGCTTTTGGGGATAATAACTATGTTATTGAACTAGATGACCTTCAAAAGGTGATCGACTGGATACTTTTACCAAGCTTTAATTTCTCTAAACAGATTAAACCAGATAATATCAACCTCATTGGGCATTCGCGAGGAGGTGGTATTGTAGTATTAAAAGCTGCAGAAGATAAAAGGATCACCAAACTTATCACATTGGCTTCTGTCTCAGATTTCAGCTCGCGTTTTCCAGAGGGTAAAAACCTGGAAAAATGGGAAAAAAAAGGTGTTCGGTATATTAAGAATACCAGAACAGGCCAGCAATTACCTCATCATTACCAGTTTTACAAAAATTTCAAAGAGAATAAAGAACGTCTTAATATTAAAAAGGCGGCGAAAAAGCTTGAAATTCCACACTTAATTGCCCACGGTAGTAGTGATACCAGCGTTTCTATTGGAGAAGCAGGAAATTTATTTGAATGGAGCCCGGCTCCAAAACTTTTATTGGTAGAAAATGCCGACCATGTTTTTGGAATTGAGCATCCCTGGGAAAAGGATGAATTAACTAAGGAATTTAAACATGTGATTAAAAAGAGTTTGGACTTTCTAAAAACAGATTCCAAAACACTTTGGGATGAGTATGGAGAATCTGATGACGATTAGAAATAAAAAAACCACTGCAAAAACAGTGGTTTTTTTGTGGAGAATATCGGAGTCGAACCGATGACCTTTTGGCTGCCAGCCAAACGCTCTAGCCAGCTGAGCTAATCCCCCGGCTGGGAGCAAATGTAACAATTTTTCCTAAATATAGAAATCTTTATTTTTTATCCAGAAAATGATCAGGAAAGCACAAATAAATGAACTTGAGGAAATAAAAAAACTCACAGAAGCTTGCGCCCAGGCAATGATAAAATTGCAAATTTTTCAGTGGAATGAACATTATCCATCCCTGGAAAAACTGCGCAATGATATTCTAAAAGAAGAACTATATGTATGCGTTAGTAGCTCCGAAATTATTGGAATCATTGTTATTACTGAAGTCATGGACGAAGAATATATTCCAGTAGAATGGCTAAGCAAGACAAACAATAATATCTATATACATCGACTCGCCACGCATCCCGATTTCTGGGGACAGGGATACGCTCAAAAACTCATGGATTTTGCTGAAAATTTTGCCAGGAAAAATGATTTTGAATCGGTAAGACTGGACACATTCAGTAAGAACGACCGTAACCAGCGTTTTTATGAAGCCAGAGGTTATCAAAGATTAGATAATATTTACTTTCCTAAGCAAAGTGAACATCCATTTTATTGTTATGAATTGCTTATTTAATGTAGCGCATTCTATATTTGCCTTTCAGGAAATTGACCTTTGGAAAATTCAGTTAGTTTTAAAAATATCAATAAAATTGCCATTCCGGCGATCATTGCAGGAATTGCAGAACCCCTTATCTCCCTTACCGATATTGCCGTAATTGGAAATGTAGATAATAATTCTATTGAAGCACTGGCGGCAGCCGGAATTGTAGGTTCTTTTCTATCAGCCATCATCTGGATCGTAGCCCAGACAAAAACTGCGATCTCTGCTATCGTTTCTCAGCATTTAGGTGCAAATCGCCTGCATGCGGTAAAAACACTCATCCCGCAAGCTATATTTTTCAATTTTCTTTTTAGCTTGCTAATTTATGGGTTAACCGCATTCTTTGCAGAAGCCATATTTGGCGCCTATAATGCAGAAGGTTTAATACTTCAATATTCTGAAGATTATTATCAAATTCGGGCTTTAGGTTATCCCTTGACACTGGTGACTTTTGCGATATTTGGCGTTTTTAGAGGTCTGCAGAATACACTTTGGGCTATGAAATGCAGTTTGACCGGAGCTGTTGTCAACGTTGCGCTGGATTATCTGCTTGTTTATGGAATTGACGGCATAATACCTCCACTTCATCTAAAAGGAGCCGCATATGCCAGTTTAGCTGCTCAGGGAACTATGCTCATCATGGCCTTGTGGTTCTTCTTCAAAAAGACCCCTTTTCATTTAAAACTGAGTTTCAATATCAATCCACGTATGAAAGGACTTCTCCTTATGGCTGCCAACCTTTTTGTACGAACGGCTGCCTTGAATTTTGCCATTTATCTTGCCAACGCCTATGCTACAGATTATGGTAAAAATTTTATTGCAGCGCAAAGTATCCTGATGAATATCTGGCTCTTTTTTAGCTTTTTTATTGATGGATATGCAAACGCAGGAAACGCCATTGGTGGAAAATTGCTGGGAGCCATGGACTATCGGAATTTATGGGAACTTAGTAAGAAGATAAGCAAGTATGCAGTTTTTATTGCTCTGATATTAATGGGAATTTGCGCCCTGTTCTATGATGAAATCGGTCTGCTGTTCAATAAAGAAACCAGCGTGCTGGCTTTATTCTCTTCAGTATTCTGGATCGTACTTCTCATGCAACCCGTTAACGCGATCGCTTTTATGTTCGACGGAATTTTCAAAGGTCTGGGAGAAGCAAAATATCTACGGAATGTACTTTTGGTGGCTACCTTTTTAGGATTTACCCCGGCACTTCTCATTTCAGATTATTTCGGATTGAAATTATACGGAATCTGGATTGCATTTTTCGTCTGGATGCTTATTAGAAGTAGCACCCTGGTTATTTATTTCCGAAGAAAATACCTCCAGAAGGAAGTTTAGATTCTGTTAAGGAGCTATTTGCTTTCCTGCAATATCATTAACTTTGATAAAAATAGACTATTTATGACGACCAACCGCGAAAACGGGAGTTTATACACAAATATTGAAAATAAGATTGCAACAGTAGAATTCGGGCATCCCGCCAGTAATTCACTTCCATCTGTACTTTTAGACCGATTGGCAAAAGAGATCAACGATCTTTCACAAAATGATGATGTAAATATTATTCTTCTTAAATCTGAAGGAGAAAAGGCCTTTTGTGCCGGCGCTTCTTTTAATGAGTTGATAGAAATAGATGACCTGGAAACAGGAAAGCAATTTTTCTCAGGTTTTGCTAAGGTCATCAACGCCATGCGTCAATGTAAAAAACTCATAGTGGGACGTGTTCAGGGTAAAACCGTTGGAGGTGGTGTAGGATTGGTAGCCGCCTGCGATTATGCCATGGCAACCGATGCCGCTGCAATCAAACTTTCTGAGTTAAGTATTGGTATAGGTCCTTTTGTGATCGCTCCCGCTGTAGAAAGGAAAATGGGCGTGGATTCTCTGGCAGAATTAACTCTTGGAGCTCATGAATGGAAAAATGCCTATTGGGCCAAAGAAAAAGGATTATATGCCAAGATTTTTGAATCGATTAAGGATCTGGATCTGGAAATTGAATTATTTACTGAAAAGCTGGCTTCCTACAATCCGCAGGCTCTGTTGGAAATGAAAAAAATCCTTTGGAAGAATACGGAAAACTGGACACAGTTACTGGAAGAAAGAGCGGCAGTTTCAGGGGAATTGGTACTTTCAGATTTCACTAAAAAAGCCCTGGCTAAATTTAAAAAATAGTGATCTGGTCATCCTGAATTTAGTTCAGACAGATTTTGTATTATTCGAAGAACTAAAAACTCTGAAAAAACTTCAGAATGACGTAATTTTAAATGTGATAAAATTAAGTAATAGACATGCTACAATTCTTACAGATCTCTGATGGTGACAGAGCTTACCAGATGGGTTATGATTTAGGCAGTTTTATTGGAGATAACCTATTTCTAATCCTGGGTCTTATCATTGGAATTATAGTGGCCATTGTGATGAGAAAAACTTTTAAAACTAAACCGTGATGCAGGAACATTTACCAAAAGATAAGGATCCCAATGAAGTACAGGAGTGGGGATGGACCATTCAGGAATTTGTAATTGAAAATTTCTGGTATTTACTGGCTATTCTAATACTGCTCGGCCTTTTCTTTTTCGCTCGTCACCGTTGGAATGTTAGAAATTCACGAAAATATAAGAATTAATGGATCAGGACACCTGGGAATTTTTCAGCTTTTTAAGTGGGATGGGATTATGGCTGGTTTTAGCACTGGTACTAATCGGAGTCTTTATTTATAAGAAATTCAGAAAATAATTACCTTGTTTTTAGCCAACCGGTGATACTCAGTCGGGGAACTTTTACAGGTTTCACCTCATGTTCCAGCTCCTGACTTTCGAAAATCACCACTCGTCCCGGAAACGGGTAGATATTCAGTTGTTTTTCCTGTCCGTTTTCCTGGGTATAGATCGCAAGTTCACCTCCATTCTCAGGTTTCCAGTCTTCCGTGTTCAGATAACAGACCATAGATAACTTTCTCCTCCCATCATTTTGAAAGGTATCCAGATGCCTCTTGTAAAACGTACCTTCAGGATAAACCGCATAATGAAACTCTTTGGTAAGAATTCCCATAAAACAGGTCCTGTTTAAATACTCCACTAAGGAATTAATCTTGTTGAAATAAGTTTTTTCTGCTTCTCCCGCTTCCGCTTCATTGATCCAGAGAATAAAATCACCGCGAATAGACTTTTCAATTACCTCACTGGTCCTGTTTCCAATCGCTGCTTTTTTAAAATTATCCTCTTCATATTTATTAATTAGTTGTTTCCGGAGAATCGCAACCTCATCAGCATTAAAGAAATCATCTACAATACTGTATTTTCTCTCTAGAATATCCTGGATAATTCGCTCATAAAGCGGATTCTCCTGAAATTCAATTTGTTCAAAAAGTTCCTGATCGGTTGAAAGCATCATTTCAAAAATTTCGCAAATATACTTTAGATATTAAATTGAAAACTGTTAAAATTAAGCCTCAAAAAATCATTTATCTTTGTAACAAAATATGCTAAAATGAGCAACATTAGAATTACCAAACAATTTTCATTTGAGACCGGGCACGCCCTTTATGGCTACGATGGGAAATGTCGAAATGTACATGGTCATAGTTACAAACTGAGCGTAACTGTTGTTGGAGAACCTATTAGTGATAACGAAAATGTGAAATTTGGAATGGTAATAGATTTCGGAGACCTCAAAAAAATCGTAAAGTCTGAGATCGTAGATCAGTTTGATCATGCTACAGTTTTCAATAAGAATACCCCACATCTGGAACTTGCCAACGAATTGAAAGATCGCGGGCATCACGTGATCCTGGTAGAATACCAGCCTACAAGTGAAAATATGGTAATAGATTTCGCTAAGAAAATAAAGAAACATCTTCCAGGACATATTAGTTTACACTCCCTGAAACTTCAGGAAACTGAAACTTCGTTTGCAGAGTGGTATGCTAGTGATAATATTTAGGGCGCAACCCTTACGGGTCGGGCTATCCGCTTTTAGTCCCGATCGCTAAAATGCTATCGGGAGCTAACCGCTTCTATCCCTTGCGCGAATTCTATATTTCTAATTATAAGTGTCATTTCGAAAAAGCTTAGCAAAGGAGACATCGCTGGATTAGTTCAAACTTCCATGAGATCTTTCCCGTTGGTCGAGATGACAGATTAATAGAGCTATGCTGGAATCACATCTAACTGAAACAAGTTCAGGATGAATAAATTTCATAAACAAAATTGTTCAACCAAGACTGTGATTTCGACCAGAGGGAGAAATCTCCTATCTTTACCCCCGAATTAAGTATTTATGAATATCCCTCAAGGCAAAAAAGTATATTTTTCCAGCGATAATCATCTTGGCGCTCCCACTATGGAAGAAAGCCGAAAGCGAGAAGCTGTTTTTGTAAAATGGCTGGATGAGATTAAAGAGGATGCTGCCGCAATATTTCTCCTGGGTGATCTGTTCGATTTCTGGTTTGAATATAAACATGTGGTTCCAAAAGGATTTGTGCGTACCCTTGGAAAGCTTGCTGAAATTAAAGACAGTGGTATCCCCATCTATTTTTTTGTGGGAAATCACGACCTGTGGATGAACGATTATTTTGAAAGTGAATTAAACATTCCGGTATATCATCGTCCAAAAGAATTTGAATTCAATAATAAAACTTTTTTGGTAGGACATGGGGATGGCCTTGGTCCAGGCGACAAAGGCTATAAAAGAATGAAAAAAGTCTTTACCAATCCGCTTTCTAAATGGCTTTATAGATGGCTACATCCAGATTTAGGAGTGCCTTTAGCGCAGTATTTCTCCGTAAAGAACAAAATGATCTCGGGAGATGAAGATCAGACTTTTCTTGGCGAGGACGAAGAATGGCTCATTCAGTATTGCAGAAGAAAACTGGAAACCAAACACTATGATTATTTCCTATTTGGCCATCGACATTTGCCTTTAGAAATAGACCTCAACGGAAAATCTACCTACATCAATACCGGAGATTGGATAAGCCATTACACCTACGCGGTTTTTGATGGGGAATTATTAGAGTTGAAAAAACTCGATTCTTAAATACTTTCTCGTATATCCTTTAATTTCAACTGAATTTTAGTATTCCCGTTCCAGGTATTTTCATCCAGGCTATATACCGCATCAAATTTTTTACCTTCTTTTATTAAATCCAACTTTTCTCCCAGGTTAAAACCTATTACATCAAAACTTGCTTTGGAATCTTCCTGTTTTACCTGGCATTTCAAATGGGTCTTATCTTCACCCACACATTTCCCAAAACCTGTATCTGTCAATCCTTTACTCAAAAAGACCGGTGACATATTCCCGGGACCAAAAGGTGCAAACTGTTTCAAAATTCGGTAAAACTTAGCCGTAATATCTTTTAGATCCAATTCTGCATCTATACTTATTTCTGGAGTTAATAGGTTTTTGTCTATACTTCCCGAGACCACTTCCTCAAATTTTTGCTTGAAATTCAGATAATCAGATTCCAAAAGGGTAAGTCCGGCTGCATATTTATGTCCGCCAAATTGCTCAATATATTCTTTACAGCTTTCCAAAGCTTCATACACATCAAAACCTTTAACCGACCTTGCTGAAGCTGCAAGCCTGTCGCCACTCTTGGTAAATACCAGGGTTGGCCTGTACCAGGTTTCGGTTAGCCTGGAAGCAACGATTCCTATGACTCCTTTATGCCAGTTTTCATTATAAACTACAGTGGTAAATCGGTTTTCTTCCTTTTGAGTTATGACTTGCTGTTTAGCTTCTTCGGTAATACTTTTATCGGCACTTCGCCTATCTGTATTATAGGTTTCAATTTCTTCAGCGTAATTTCCGGAAATAGTTTCATTCTCTTCCGTTAGCAGATTAACCGCATGTAAACCATGTTTCATTCTCCCCGCGGCATTTATACGTGGTGCCACGATAAAAACCACATCAGTAATACTCACATTTTTTCGATCTCCTAATAGGCTTCTGATACCCTTTCGCGGTGCTACATTAATCACATGCAAACCGTGATAAGCCAGAATCCTGTTTTCCCCGGTGATGGGAACAATATCAGCTCCTATCGCTGTGGCAACTAAATCGAGATATGGCAATAAAGTTTCCTCTGGCTCCTTGTTTTTTTGAGTGATCGCCTGGATAAGCTTAAAACCAACTCCGCATCCACATAGCTCATCATAAGGATAGTTACAATCCTCACGTTTTGGATCTAAAACTGCAACGGCATCGGGAATTTCATTCCCCGGGCGATGGTGATCACAAATCACAAAATCAATCCCTTTATTTTTTGCGTAGGCTACTTTTTCAATAGCTTTAATTCCACAATCCAACGCGATAATCAGGCTTACCTCATTATCTTCGGCATAGTCTATTCCTTGATAAGAAACCCCATATCCTTCCTCATAACGATCTGGAATATAAGTGGTCGCATTAGGATAACGGAATTTCAAAAATGAAGACATTAATGCAACACTGGTAGTTCCATCTACATCATAATCTCCATAGACCATGATGTTCTCTCCGTTTTCTATAGCCCGTTCAATACGTTCTACAGCCTTATCCATGTCTTTCATTAGAAATGGATCATAAAGATCTTTAAGATCAGGTCGGAAAAATTTCTTTGCCTCCGCAAAAGACGTGATTCCTCGTTGCACCAGGAGTTTAGCGACTGGTATCCCAATCCCCAACTTCTCTGCTAAAGAATTTACAGTCATAGAATCGGGTTTGGGTTTTAAGGTCCAGCGCATAATTTTTAGAAATTGAAAGAATATCGAAATTAGTAAAAAACAAGGTATACGAAATAAATACTTAGCCTAATATTTCAGTAATTTTATTCTGAAGTTTGGGTACCACTTCAGCTTCAAACCAGGGGTTTTTCATCCGCCAGAATCGGTTTACAGGCGACGGATGCGGAATTGTCCAGAATTCAGGTAAATACTCTTTATAATTCTGAACCTTTTGAGTAAGATTTTCCTTTTTACCCAGGTAGTAATTTGCGGCATAAGAGCCAATAATAATTTTCAGCTGAACATTTTTCATTTCTTTCCACACCGATTCATGCCATAAAGGAGCACATTCTTTTCGGGGAGGCAAATCACCGGTTTTAGCTTTTCCGGGATAGCAAAAACCCATCGGGAGAATAGCAAAGTTATCTACCTTATAAAAAGTATCTTTATCTACTCCCAGCCATTCCCTTAGCTTTTTACCACTTTGATCGTTCCAGGCAATTCCAGATTCATGAACAATTCTTCCGGGCGCCTGACTAATCAATACAATTTTAGAATTCTTACTGGCCTCAATGATAGGCCTTGGTCCCAGCGGAAGATGATCTTTACAAACCTTGCAATCTCTTATGGTACACAGAAGATCTTCCAAAATATCAGGATTTCCCTTCTACTATTACAACAATTTCCCCTTTGGGAGGTTTATTGGTATAATGGGTAAGTACTTCTGTAACCGTACCTCGAATGGTCTCTTCATGTAATTTCGTAATCTCTCTGGAAACAGAAACTCGTCTATCCTCGCCAAAATATTCCGTAAAATGACCTAAGGTTTTGATCAGTTTATGAGGAGATTCGTAAAAGATCATGGTCCTGGTTTCTTCAGCAAGAATTTTTAATCTGGTTTGCCTGCCCTTTTTAACCGGGAGAAAGCCTTCGAAAACAAATTTATCGTTTGGTAATCCACTGTTGACCAAGGCTGGAACAAAAGCAGTGGCACCGGGTAAACAATCTACCTCAACTCCGGCTTCCACACAGGCTCTGGTTAAAAGAAATCCGGGATCTGAAATGGCGGGTGTACCGGCATCGCTTATAAGTGCAATCGTTTCTCCAGACTGGATTCGGGAAACTATTCCTTCAACCGTCTTATGCTCATTATGCATATGGTGGCTGTGCATCTGGGTTTGAATTTCGAAATGCTTCAGTAGTTTACCACTGTTTCGAGTATCTTCAGCTAAAATAAGATCGGCTTCCTTTAAAACTCTTATAGCTCTAAAAGTAATATCCTCCAGGTTTCCAATAGGCGTTGGAACCAGAAACAGTTTTCCCATAAATCAGTTTGAACTAATTGCTGAATTTATTCTCTATATGCGCCATAAAACGCTCTTCATATTCCACTTTTCCTTCCCAGTTGTTATAATCTGGTTTTACGACCTTATCAATAAATTTCCTGGCTTCTTCCAGGCTGGTGAAAGTGTTTAACTGGGAAAGTACCCGGTTATAATCGGCTGTATCTCCTCCAAAAAGATGTTTTATGTATGAAAGGCGTTGGTTAAGACCTATATTAATTCCTTTTTTGAGTCGGTCATTTAAAGATCTTGGCTTACTGGTTTTTTCTACGTGATTTACCGGCTCAAAATCTGGAAGATTATCATAATCTACCCCAATATTTCTAAAATCCCTTTTCTCCTGTCCTCTATCAGATGATCTTGATGGTTCTGGAGCAGCATTTATCTGACTCATCATAGAATCTATCTTTTCAGTTTCCGGAGGCATTTGTGCAACGATATCTTTAATTTTTTCAGTATTTGGTTCTGTTATGGCGTCAGAATCTTCATTATATTCAGTTCCGTCCGGATAAAACTCGTCATAAGAAACTTTATTAGCTTTTTTCTGAACAGGCTTTTCAGCTACTTTCTCACTTTTATCTTCTTCAAGATGCTTTTCCGTGAAAGCCAATACCGTAAGTTTTTCGTAAAGATCCTTTGCTTTTTCCTTCAATCCATTCGCATCCAATTTGCCTTTATTCTGAATGATATTTTCAGCAATTCGAATGAGATCAGTCTCAATTTTCTTTTTCATCTGTTTATTTTTATTTGTTTTTTATCGGTCAGATGCGATTCGCAAATAATCATTTTAGCTGGCAGTTAAATTTCGTTATGGTTCATTTCATAACTTTAAAGATTCGCCCTTTAACCGGGTTGTATTTTTAATAAATTTGTTCCACCTTTATGCGAAAGAGGTATTTCCCCGTTTCGATTTGAAAAATACAAAATGTTTCTCGAAAATACAGTAAATCACGAAGAGCAATTTGGCTGGATTGAGGTAATTTGCGGCTCAATGTTTTCCGGAAAAACGGAAGAACTCATCCGTAGGCTCAAACGTGCGAAATTCGCTAAACAGAACGTAGAGATCTTTAAACCTGCCATAGACACTCGTTATGACGAAGAAATGGTGGTATCGCATGATTCTAATGAGATACGATCAACACCCGTGCCATCTGCTTCTAATATTCGTCTTTTAGCTGATGGATGCGATGTGGTAGGAATTGATGAAGCCCAGTTTTTTGATGACGAGATCGTCACTGTTTGTAATGATCTGGCAAATAGAGGCGTTCGTGTAATTGTAGCAGGCCTGGATATGGATTTTAAAGGAAACCCTTTTGGTCCAATGCCTAATTTAATGGCAACTGCCGAGTATGTTACTAAAGTACATGCAGTTTGCACCAGAACCGGAAATCTTGCCCAGTTTAGTTACCGAAAAGCTATTAATGATGACCTGGTATTCCTTGGAGAAAACGAAGAATATGAGCCACTGAGCCGTGCTGCTTACTACAAAGCAATGCTTAGAGAGAGGCTTAAAAAACTGGAGGTGAAGGATGCCGAAGAATTAAATCAAAAACCTAAAGAAGAAAATGCGTGAAGCCAAAGAAACCGTTCTGGAAATTAATCTTGGAAACCTGGCTCATAATTATCGCTTTTTAAGATCTAAAATAGGCAAGGATGTAAAATTTCTTTCAGTAGTAAAAGCCCATGCCTACGGAAGTGATTCAGTAGAAATTGCAAAAAAACTGGAAGAATTAGGAACCGATTATTTTGCGGTAGCCTATGTAGAAGAAGGGATTCGGTTAAGGGAAAATGGAATTATCAAACCAATTCTCGTATTACACCCTCAATTCACCCATTTTGAAGAGATCATAGAAAACTGCCTCGAACCTAATCTTTACAGTGAGAAAACATTGAGATCTTTCATTTCTACAGCTGAAAGGCTCAACCAGAAAAATTATCCCGTTCACATTAAGCTTAATACCGGCCTGAACCGTCTTGGTTTTGATAAGGCTGAAATTTCAATGGTTCAGGAATTAATTTCAAACACACCTTCTATAAAGATCTCATCAGTCTTTTCCCATTTGGCAGCAAGTGAAGACTGGCAGGAACGGGAATTTACGTTAGATCAGATAGATCTTTTTAGAAAAATGACGTGGCAACTTATAGAAAATCTCGGCTATGAACCATTACTTCATATTTGTAATACTTCCGGAGTCATAAATTACCCCAAAGCCACTTTTAGTATGGTGAGAACGGGTATCGGGCTTTATGGCTACGGAAATGATAAAACAGTGGATCCCCAATTAAAACCTGTAGGCACCTTAAAAACCATTATTTCGCAAATCAGGAAACTTGAAGAAGGCGCAACTGTGGGTTATAACCGGGCCCATAAAATCAATAAGCCTTCGCACATTGCAACCCTTCCTATAGGTCATGCTGATGGTATTAACCGTATTTATGGAAAGCAAAAAGCCGGGGTATTTGTAAAGGGTAAATACGCTCCAATAGTTGGAAATGTTTGTATGGATATCATCATGATAGATGTTACCGGAATAGATTGTGAAGAAGGAGATGAAGTGATCATTTTTGGCGGACCTCATCAACATCCTGTAGATTTTGCTCAGGCCGGAGGGACCATTTCCTATGAACTAATAACTGGCATTCAGCGTAGAGTTACCCGAAAGATCATTCCTGAATAAGAATTGATTTTTTTGTATAAATTAGCTCAAACTAACTTCTAACCAATTTTTTATGGGCTTTTTCGCAGATTTCAAAAAATTTCTTTTCAAGAAAGACATTATCATGCTGGCAACAGCTGTGGTAATTGGGGCAGCATTCAATAAGATCGTCTCTTCAGTAGTAGACGATATTATCATGCCAATTATCGGGATTATTACTGGTGGGATTGATTTTTCGCAAAAATTCATTGCATTGGATGGCCGGCAGTATGCCAATCTGGAAGCCGCAAAAGAGGCTGAAGCAGCTGTGCTAACTTATGGTAATTTAATTCAGGCCATTATATATTTTATTATTATTGGTCTTTTCATATTTCTCGTGTTAAGGGCTTATGAAAAAACGAAAGAAAAAGAGGATGTGGAGGGTGCAGATGCTCCAAAAGGTCCTACTCAGGAACAAATACTTTTAGAAATAAGAGACGAACTAAGAAAGCAAAATTCATAATGACGTACGCTTACCGCTACACTATTCATTTTTAATAATAAACCCCGATGAAAATCGGGGTCTTTTTTTAACAATATGAGCAAATACGTACAAATTTTTATGTCTTAAGCAATTTTTTGTTTCTAAACACATTAGGTTTAAGTGCAACTAATACCTTTGCAATCAAAATTTTAATAAAGCACCTGTAATATGAAAGTAGCTGTTGTTGGAGCCACCGGAATGGTAGGAAGCGTAATGCTGAAAGTCCTTGAAGAAAGAAATTTTCCGTTAACGGAGTTAATCCCTGTAGCCTCTGAAAGATCTGTAGGTAAGAAGGTGAAATTCGCAAATAAGGAATATGAAATTGTGAGTTTAGAAACAGCTGTTTCTATGAAACCGGAGATCGCTATCTTTTCAGCAGGAGGAGATACCTCCCTGGAATGGGCTCCAAAATTTGCGGAAGCTGGTACCACAGTAATCGATAATTCTTCAGCCTGGAGAATGAATCCCGATAATAAACTGGTGATCCCGGAGATCAACGCTAATCTTCTCTCAAAAACAGATAAGATCATCGCCAACCCAAACTGTTCCACGATTCAACTCTTAATGGCTTTAAAGCCACTACATGATACTTATGGAATTAAGCGTGTCGTGGTTTCAACATATCAGTCTATTACGGGTACTGGTGTAAAAGCAGTTCAGCAGCTGGAAAATGAGTATTCAGGCGAAAAGGGAGAAATGGCCTATCCATATCCAATTCATAAAAATGCATTGCCGCATTGTGACGTTTTTCAGGAAAACGGCTATACCAAGGAAGAGATGAAACTGAGCAATGAAACCAAGAAAATTCTTGGAGACGATTCAGTAAATGTAACGGCAACTGCGATACGGATTCCTGTTGTAGGAGGACATTCAGAATCTGTAAATATTGAATTCCAAAAAGATTTTGAGGAGGCTGATGTTAGAAAAATACTTAGCGATTTTTCAGGGATTACCGTTCAGGATAATCCAGCGGTAAACACCTATCCTATGCCTATTTATGCCGAAGGAAAAGATGATGTATTTGTGGGAAGAATACGAAGAGATTACTCTCAGCCAAATACAGTAAACATGTGGATAGTTGCCGATAATCTTAGAAAAGGCGCTGCAACCAACGCTGTTCAGATTGCTGAATATCTTTTAAAAAATAAGCTGGTATAAGAAATTAAATATTTCAATATCTTAAAGGCCTGAAAGAATGTAACTTTCAGGCCTTTTTTTATACTTATTTTATGCATAATTGAAACCTAAACCATGAAAAAAATTCTTACCATGGTCATTGCTACAGGAATATTAGCCTCCTGTAGTGAAGACAATAAAAAAAATGAAACTACTGCCTTGAATTATCCAGAAACTAAAAAAGTAGATACCGTAACCAATTATTTTGGAACTGAAGTAAAAGATCCATACAGATGGCTCGAGGACGATCGTAGTGAGGAAACCGAAAACTGGGTGGAAGCTCAAAATAAGGTGACTTTCAACTATCTCGAAAATATTCCTTATCGCAATAAACTAAAGGAAAGATTGACAAAACTCTGGGACTACGAAAAATTAAGTGCTCCATTTACCGAAGGTGATTATATTTACTTCTTTAAAAATGATGGATTACAGAACCAGAGCGTGATGTATCGCAAAAAAGGAGAAGATAGTGAAGCTGAAATTTTTCTTGATCCTAATAAATTCAGTGAAGACGGAACCACCTCTCTTGGCGGTTTGAGTTTTTCCAAAGATGGTAAAAAATTCGCTTATGCGATTTCAGAAGGTGGAAGTGACTGGAGAAAGATTATCATCATGAACGCCGAGAATCAGGAGATTCTGGGAGATACTATTAAAGATGTGAAATTTAGCGGGATGTCCTGGAAGGGTAATGACGGATTTTACTATTCCAGCTACGATAAGCCTGACGGAAGCGAACTTTCAGCAAAAACAGATCAGCATAAATTATATTATCACAAGCTTGGTACTCCGCAATCTGAAGATAAAGTGATCTTTGGTGCAACTGCAGATCAAAAGCATAGATATGTAGGCGGAGGAGTTACTGAAGATGATAGTTATCTTACCATTTCTGCACGTAATTCCACTTCCGGAGGAAAATTATTCCTGATGGATCTAACTAAAGATAATCCTGAATTGGTGACCATTCTGGATAATGAGGATACTGATACTTATGTGATCAAAAATGAGGGCAGCAAACTTTTTATCGTAACCAACCTTGATGCTCCGAATAAGAAAATCGTAAGCGTGGATGCTTCTAACCCTACTCCCGAAAACTGGGAAGATTTTATTCCGGAAACAGAAAATGTTTTGAGTCCTTCTACGGCGGGAGGTGATTTTTTTGCTGAATATATGGTAGATGCCATTTCTAAAGTAAAGCAATATGATGCTGAGGGAAAACTGATTCGTGAAGTGGAATTACCAGGAATTGGTTCAGCCGGAGGTTTTGGAGCTAAAGAAGAGGAAGATGTTTTATATTATTCATTTACTAATTATGTGACTCCGGGAACTATCTATAAATATGATATTGAAGAAGGAACTTCTGAAGTTTACAATAAACCAAATATCGATTTTAATCCTGATGACTATACCAGCGAGCAGGTTTTTTATAATTCAAAAGATGGAACTAAAGTTCCAATGATCATCACTTATAAAAAAGGAACTGAATTAAACGGTAAGAACCCAACAATCTTATATGGTTATGGGGGATTCAATATCAGCCTAACTCCAGGATTCAGTACCGCTATGAGCGTATGGCTGGAACAAGGCGGTGTATATGCGGTTCCAAATCTTCGTGGAGGTGGAGAATATGGAAAAGAATGGCATAACGCCGGAACGAAGCTTAAAAAACAAAATGTTTTTGATGACTTTATCGCGGCTGCAGAATACCTGATTGAAAACAAATACACTTCCAGTGATTACCTGGCTGTTAGAGGAGGTTCTAACGGCGGATTGCTAGTAGGAGCCACCATGACGCAGCGTCCAGATCTTATGAAGGTTGCTTTACCGGCTGTTGGGGTTATGGATATGCTTAGATATCATACTTTCACCGCTGGCGCAGGTTGGGCGTATGATTATGGAACTGCTGAAGACAACGAGGAAATGTTCAAATATCTATATGGATATTCTCCGGTACACAATATTGAAAAAGGTGTTGAATACCCTGCTACTATGGTGACTACCGGGGATCATGATGATCGTGTAGTACCAGCACATTCATTTAAATTTGCTGCTGAACTTCAGGAAAAGCATGCTGGAAATGAACCTGTCTTAATTAGAATTGAAACAAAAGCAGGGCACGGAGCAGGGAAACCTACGAGCATGATCATCGAGGAGTATGCAGATATTTTTGGTTTCACCCTTTACAATATGGGTTTTGAGTCTCTGCCAAATGAACTTGATAAAAACATAAAAGGCTAATCTTCTAAGATCCTTATAAGTTAAAGCGCGGATTATGATCCGCGCTTTTTTTATTCTAACTTTCGGATAACTATGCTGAAACTTGAAAATGTAAACTTCGCTTACGATAAAGACCTTGTTTTAAAGAATATTAGCTTTACGTTGGAAAAAGGTCAGAATGTTTCCATTATTGGCCAGAGTGGGTGCGGAAAAAGCACGCTCTTGAAACTAATTTATGGGCTACTTCATACCGAAGGTAAAATTTACTGGGAGGATAATGAATTGCTGGGACCTAATTATAACCTAGTTCCAGGTGAGCCTTTTATAAAATATCTGGCGCAAGATTTCGATCTAATGCTTCCCTTAACTGCTGCTGAAAATGTGGGAAAACACCTTAGTAATTTTTACCCTATCAAAAAGAAACGTAGAATCAAGGAATTGCTTGAGGTGGTGGAAATGGAAGATCTGGCTGATAAAAAAGCAAAATTATTAAGTGGTGGCCAGCAACAACGGATTGCACTTGCAAGGGCGTTGGCTAAGAAACCAGAATTAATTCTACTGGATGAACCTTTTAGCCATATAGATCATTTCAGAAAAAATAATTTACGCAGAAGATTATTTTCTTATTTAAAAGAGAAAAATATAACCTGTATGATCGCCACGCACGACAGTACCGATGCATTGTCTTTTGCAGACCGTACTTTCGTTCTAAAAAATGCGCAAATATATGCAGATGGCAGCCCTGAAGAATTGTATAAAAATCCTCCTAATAAATATGTTGCCTCTCTCTTTGGAGACGTAAACCATGTAATGCTGAAAAATCTTCGCCAGAATGAATCGAGTAGAAAACGTATACTTCTATATCCCCATGAAATTAAAATAACTACCTCGTCAGATATTAAAGCCGAAGTTGTAAAATCTTATTTCAAAGGTGAGGATTATCTTATTGAAGCAAATTTAAACGGAGAAAAAATTCTTGTAAACCATAGAAAAGATATAGCTCAGGGGAAAAATATCAACTTAAAAGTTTCAGAAGATCTAATTAAAAAACGTCTTAGATAATATTCAATATTCTGAATTCTTTCCCATTCATTGTGAAATAATCTCCTGCTTCCTTTCCAAGAAGCTGCTGAGAAATTGGTGCTTTAATACCAACCGCGTAATATTTCTGATTTTCTGACTTGATTTCACCTGCCGGGATAGAAATAAAGTAATTCGCCGCATCTGTACAAACGAGGCTTCCCAAAACAACTTTATCCCCGGTTTTATGATCTTTGATCCGAACCAGGATTTGTGCCAGGCGATCATATTCATTTAATTGAATAGTTAATTTATTCCATTCAATATTGATCATTTCCCGGCCGGTTTCATATTTATCCCCGGCACTGCTTTTGGACTCATTTTCAAGATCCTCTTTGAGACCATCTATCGCTTTTTTAACCACAGCAATTCGTTTGTTCAGATACTCCTGGCATGCCTGAATTAGTTTAATGCGATCTAATTTCTCCATTAATCCAACATAAATTTACCGTAATTCTGCATCTGCCTCACGATCCAGTTCTTTCTTCCCTGGATAAAACCTGAAGCCGGATTTGCCCTGTATTGTCTTGGATTGGGTAATACCGCCGCAATAGCAGCCGCTTCATAAGGACTAAGCGTTATAGCATCCTTTTTAAACCAATGTTGTGAGGCTGCCTGAGCTCCGTAAATACCTTTTCCCATCTCTATACTATTAAGATAAACCTCCAGGATTCGCTCTTTACTCCAGATTATTTCAATAAGAAAAGTGAAATAAGCTTCCATTCCTTTCCTAAACCAGGTTCTCCCGGGCCATAGGAAAACATTTTTTGCGGTTTGTTGTGAAATTGTAGACGCCCCACGAATCTTCCTACCAGAGCGGTTATCTTCCATGGCTTTTTCTATAGCCTTAAAATCGAAACCACTATGATTAGCAAAATTCTGGTCTTCACTAGCAATAACAGCTAGTTGAAGATGCCTTGAAATATCCTCTATAGGTACCCAATCGTGTTCCAAAGGCTCTTCCGGATTTTCAAAATATCGTATAGCCATTAAAGGTGTAAATGGTACGGGTACAAATTTATAAATGACTACGATCAGGATACTGAAAAGAAAAAGCCCCAACAGCACTTTAAAAATAAATTTGAAGAATCTCTTTATCATGATTTTAATGCTAGATCTGCTAATTCTTTACCTACGATAGCTCCTATGGCGATTCCCATTCCACCAAGACGCACACCACAGTAAACATTATTTGAAACTTCTTTGATAATTGGCTTTTTTTGATCTCCAACACCCATAATTCCGCTCCAGGATTGTTGAATTTCAAAGTCCGTTTCAGGTAATACACAGGTTTTCAAAAGTTCCTTTAATTTATTCTGAATGATCTCTGTCAATCCAGATTCATCGGTTTCTTCGGTTTCAAAATCCATATTTCGACCTCCACCAAATAAAACCCTGTCGCCAATATTACGGAAATAATAATAGCCTTTATCCAGATGAAAAGTTCCTAGAAACGGAATATTTTTGATCGGCTTTGTGATAAGCACCTGTGCTCTTGCAGGTTTCACCTCATCAATTCCCAGCCTGGAAGCAAAGCCATTGGTTGCGATCATTAGTTTTTTTGATTGAAGATTGAATTTTGTTGTTTTTATTAAAATTTCATCTTCTGCTTCTGAAAATGATTCAACTTCTACTCCATTCAATATACGAATACCTTCAACCATAGCCCTTTTCACAAGTGCTGTCATCATTTTACCGGTATCAATCTGGCCTTCAAACTTATTATAGATAAGATCTTTTTGAATTTTTTTGAAGCCGAATTTATTCGTGGAAACCTCAAATACATCTTCAGAAAAGACCGGTTTCAATAAGGCATTTATTTCAGGAATTTTTTCCAGACATTCGTGGTATAAATCTTTATCCTCTTCCGTAAATAATTCATAGCCGCCCAGATTTTTGAAGTCTATAATGTTATCCCCCAAATTATTCCGAAGTAAATCCAGGCCGTTCTTACGTTTTTCAACAAGCTGAAGAACTTCTTCCTTGGAATGTGTATTTAGATCGTCCAGAATCTCTGATATACTGCCAAAACAGGCAAAACCAGCATTATTAGTACTGGCTCCCTCTGGCAGGATTCCTTTTTCAAGAATAATTACTTTTGAATCAGGTTCGGCTTCTTTTAGTTTTAAAGCACAATTTAAACCAGTGATTCCGCTGCCAATAATACAATAATCAATATCTGAGAACCAGGAATCGGTTTCCCAAAAAGAAAAATTCATAGGTTGGGTTTTCTAAGGCTGAAATTACAAAATATTAGGTATAAAAAAACCCCGGCAAAACCGGGGCTTATATTATTCCTCTTCCTGAGGTTTCATCTTAAAATCCTCCATGAATTTTGTAGTGTAATTTCCTTCTACATAATCTGGATGATCCATCAACTGACGATGGAAAGGAATGGTAGTTTTTACCCCTTCAATCACAAATTCATCTAAAGCTCGCTTCATTTTATTGATTGCTTCTTCCCTTGTTTGAGCAGTCGTTATCAACTTTGCGATCATAGAATCGTAATTTGGTGGAATGATATATCCACTGTATACATGTGTATCTATACGCACTCCATGTCCTCCCGGCGCATGAAGATTCGTGATCTTCCCTGGAGATGGCCTGAAATTATGATAAGGATCTTCCGCATTAATTCTACATTCTATAGAGTGTAGTTGTGGGAAATAATTCTTTCCTGAGATTGGCACTCCTGATGCCACTAAAATTTGCTCTCTAATCAGGTCGTAATCTATTACCTGTTCGGTAATAGGATGTTCCACCTGAATTCGAGTATTCATTTCCATAAAGTAGAAATTTCTATGCTTGTCTACAAGAAACTCCACCGTTCCGGCTCCTTCATATTTGATATATTCAGCTGCTTTTACAGCCGCATCACCCATTTTCTTACGGAGTGTATCCGTCATAAATGGAGATGGTGTTTCTTCAGTCAATTTTTGATGACGTCGTTGTACCGAACAATCTCTTTCAGAAAGGTGACAGGCTTTACCACTGCTGTCTCCAACGATCTGGATCTCAATATGGCGAGGCTCTTCAATAAGCTTTTCCATATACATCCCATCATTTCCGAAAGATGCGTCTGCTTCTTTTCTGGCAGACTCCCAGGCTGGTTCAAGTTCTTCTTCTTTCCAAACGGCACGCATTCCTTTTCCACCACCACCGGCGGTAGCTTTTAGCATTACCGGAAATCCGATCTCTTTTGCCAGTTTAGAACATTCTTTGAAATCTTTAAGGATTCCTTCAGAGCCAGGAACACAAGGAACTCCTGCTGCTCTCATGGTAGCTTTGGCAGTTGCTTTATCTCCCATTTTCGCGATCATATCTGGAGAAGCTCCAATGAATTTGATCTCGTGTTCTTCACATATCTTTGAAAACTTAGCATTTTCAGAAAGAAATCCGTATCCCGGATGTATAGCATCAGCATTGGTGATTTCTGCCGCAGCGATGATATTTGAAATTTTAAGATAAGAAAGGTTACTTGGCGCAGGACCAATACAAACGGCTTCATCGGCAAATCTAACGTGAAGACTTTCAGCGTCAGCAGTAGAATAAACCGCTACCGTTTTAATTCCCATTTCTTTGCAGGTACGAATCACGCGCAACGCGATTTCCCCTCTGTTGGCAATCAATATTTTTTTAAACATACCTAGTTGCTTTTAAAGTTCTGAAGCCCCGAAAAAGGGCTTGCAGTTGTTAAAACGGGCAGTAATTTATGATGGATCTACTAAAAATAAAGGCTGATCAAATTCAACCGGAGAAGAATCATCTACCAATACTTTGACGATTTTTCCTGAAACTTCACTTTCAATTTCATTGAAAAGTTTCATTGCTTCAATGATACAAAGTACATCACCTTCTTTAATGCTATCACCAACTTCAGCAAAAGTAGGCTTGTCTGGAGATGGCTTTCTGTAAAAAGTACCAATAATTGGAGATTTTACAGTGATATATTTTGAATCGTCTCCAGCAGAATCTTTATTTTCCTTTTGCGGAGCTGCAGTTTCCTGTGGTGCGGGAGCCTGTTGCTGAGGTTGCTGAGGTTGTTGTGCTTGCATTTGAGGCATCTGTGCCCCAGCCGGCATTTGCTGTACTATGGTAGTCTCTTTTTCGTCTGAACCTGTTCTAATGGTGATTTTTACATCTCCAGTTTCCAGTTTTACCTCACTTGCGCCAGATTTAGCTACAAATTTTATTAGATTCTGAATTTCTTTTAAATCCATAATAATTGGTGTTGGTTTTTATGAGTTATAAGCCCATTTAAGGTAAGAAGCTCCCCAAGTGAAGCCACCCCCAAAAGAGGCAAATATTAAATTATCTCCTTTTTTTAATTGTTTTTCGTAATCGCTTAATAATAATGGTAAAGTTGCGGCAGTAGTATTTCCATACCTCTGTATGTTCATTAAAACCTTACTTTCATCATTGAGGTTCATCCTATTGGCAGTTGCATCAATAATACGCTTATTAGCCTGATGTGCTACCAGCCAGTTCACATCTTCATTGGTGAGATTATTTCTTTCCATGATCTGGGCACTAACTTCGGCCATATTCGAAACAGCAAATTTGAATACCGTTTTTCCATCCTGCCTTACATAATGAAGTTTCTCTGCAACTGTTTCTGCGGTTGGAGGCATTAAAGATCCTCCGGCAGCAATTTTTAAAGAATTTCTTCCAATGGAGTCACTACGTAAAATTTCATCTTGAAGCCCTAATCCTTCTGTATTAGGCTCCATAAGTACTGCACCAGCACCATCTCCAAAGATAATACAGGTAGTACGATCTTTGTAATCGATGATAGAAGACATTTTATCTGCGCCAATTACGAGAACTTTTTTGTATCGTCCAGACTCAATATAAGCTGAAGCAGTAGACATCCCGTATAGAAAGCTGGAACAGGCTGCCTGCAAATCATAAGAAAATGCATTTGTTGCTCCAATTTCTGTTGCGACGTGAACACCAGTAGCTGCTACCGGCATATCGGGACTTACAGTTCCTAAAATTATAAGATCAATTTCTTTGGGATCCAGATTGGTTTTTCGAAGAATTTCCTTCGCAGCCTGGATTGCTAAATATGAAGTTCCCTTTTCAGGGTCTTTAAGAATGCGCCTTTCTTTAATTCCTGTCCTGCTGGTGATCCACTCATCTGTTGTCTCCACCATTTCTTCCAACATTTCGTTGGTCAAAACATCTTCAGGCACATAGCCACCTACAGCCGTAATTGCTGCTGTGATTTTATTCATAAAATTGGATTTAATTCACCCTTCACCGGTCTAAATAAAATTTCTACATTCCTAGAAAAGTACTAAATTTAATTAGAACCGGCGTGCAAATTAAGGTCTTTTTAGGACTTATTCAACTAAAAACAAAAAACTCCCACCATGTGAGAGTTTCTGTATTTTTTGAAGCTCTTTATCCTTTACTAAGCCTCTACTTCTTCAGTATTATCAATTAATACCTGACCGCGGTAATAAAGTTTACCTTCGTGCCAGTGAGCTCTGTGATACAAGTGTGCTTCACCTGTTACAGAATCTACAGCCACTTTTGGAGCTGAAGCTTTATAATGTGTTCTTCTCTTATCTCTTCTGGTTTTCGAGATTTTTCTCTTTGGATGTGCCATGGCTTCCTGTTAATTATTCGTTTAGTAAATTTTTTAATTTGTCCCAGCGAGGATCTATATCGTCCTCATTTTTCTTTTTCTGATTTTTCAAACTAAGCTCTTCTAGCCTATCAAGTACGTCAGATTTTAAAGTCCCGTCTTCAACTCCCGGATGAATTCTTTTTGGCGGTACTGAAAGTACAACCAGTTCATACACGTATTGCTGAATATTCACTTCATATTCACCATGTGGTAATATAAGCAGATCTTCATCTTCATTGTTGAATTCATCTCCAAACTTTATCACCAGAAACAGCTCATTGTCTATTGCCTGATCATAAGGTTCATTAGTAAGATCGCAGTTCACATTTACTGTACCGGTTGCTCTAAAAGTAAGCTCCATCATGGTACTTTTCTTCTCGAACAACAAATCGATCTTTACATCGGTGCTATTGAATTCCTCGTACTCAAAATGTTCAAAGAACCTGTTATCTAACTCATACTCAAACTGGTGTTTCCCAAGTTTTAATCCCTTGAAAGGGATTGTAAACTCCGCTAAATTCCTCATCTCTCCTCAGTTTTGAGTGCCCAACGTTTCCGTTAAGGCGGGTGCAAAGATATAAAAATTAATCAATTATGTACTGTTTATAAACAAATTTTTGTTTATATCTTCCTGCCCTGTTTCTTTAAAGGATTTTCAGTCAAAACCTTATATTCTTCGCGGGCTTTAAAGATCTCAATTCCTTTAAAAACCGCTTCTTTAAATGAATTGATATTTGCTTCGTTCTTGCCGGCGATTTCAAAAGCAGTTCCATGATCTGGTGAAGTTCTTACTTTTCTTAGTCCGGCTGTAAAATTCACCCCCATTCCAAACGATAATGTTTTAAATGGAATAAGCCCCTGGTCGTGGTAAGATGCAACCACCGCATCAAAATTCTTATAGTTCTTGGAACCAAAAAAGCTATCTGCTGAATATGGGCCAAAAACAAGATCTCCTTTATCCCTGATCTTTTGAATAGTTGGCTTCAAGGTCTCTTCGTCTTCCTTTCCTATCACTCCATTATCCCCGCTATGCGGATTGATCCCTAAAACAGCAATTCTTGGCTTCTGCACTCTAAAATCCTGCTTCAAAGTTTGCTGAATGGTTTTAATTTTCTTCTCAATTAATTCAGGGGTAATCACAGCAGCAATATCTTTTAAAGCCACATGATCTGTTAATAATCCAATTTTGAGATTATCTGTAATCATGAACATGAGACTTTCTCCTCCTAATTCGTTAGCTAGATAATCTGTATGCCCGGGAAAATTGAATTTTTCAGATTGTATTGTTGCCTTATTGATTGGTGCTGTCACCAGGACATCGATCTCATCTTTCTTTAAGGCATTTGTCGCTGCCTCCAGAGATCTGAATGCGTAATCCCCTATTTTGGTATCTTCTTCTCCAAAATTTATATTGACATTTTCTTTCCAAACATTTACAACATTTACCTTTCCGGCAATTGCATTAGATGGATGGTCTATTCCCTGAAAATGAATAGAGAGCTTATAGTGTTTCTTTAAAAAATTGAGGATTTTTGAAGATGCAAAGATAATCGGGGTGCAAAAATCCAGCATCCTGGAATCATCAAAGGTCTTAAGCACAATTTCACTTCCAATCCCATTCAAATCCCCAATGCTAATTCCCAATTTGATCATTTCGCTTTGTTTCATAAACTTTCCCGATATAATATTTTAATTTTACACACAAATGTAACCATTATTATAGAAAACAATGTTCACAGGGATCGTAGAAGAAGTAGGAAAAGTTAGCAGCATCAAAAAATCTGGCAGCAACCTTGATATTTTCATCAATGCAAAAATGACCGCTGAACTAAAAATAGATCAAAGCATTTCTCATAATGGTATTTGCCTAACGGTTGTTTCAATTAATGATGATGATTATAAAGTAACTGCAGTACAGGAAACGCTTGAAAAGACCAATCTTGGGAATCTCAGGGCAAGTGACCCTGTAAATCTTGAAAGAGGAATGAGATTGGGAGACCGGTTAGATGGACATATTGTACAGGGACATGTAGATCAAACCGCAACCTGTAAAGAAATTAAAGAGAAAGACGGAAGCTGGGAATTCACGTTTGAATATGATCCTGAAATTGGTAATATCACTATAGAAAAAGGATCTATTACAGTTAACGGCGTAAGTTTGACGGTGGTGAACTCAAAAAAGAACGAGTTTAGCGTAGCAATTATACCTTATACTTATAACCATACGACTTTCAAAAATCTCGTTGTGGGAGATAGAGTGAATCTTGAATTTGATGTAATTGGGAAATACGTAAAAAGAATCAGCGAATTTTCTTAAGCCGGTTCAAAATTGCGCAATTTATAACAACCGTACATTACTCCAACGGCCATTAAAACATACACGTAATCATCTATAGGCAAACATAAGCCCGGAGGAACGGAGGGTCCTCCACCATTTCCGTTGCCGTTACCGGGGTCACATGGAGGTCCTTTGTGACGTTTTTCTGTAGGCGCTGGCGGACCTTCTTTTTGAGCATAAGATGCAATAGAAACCCCTATTAAAAGAGTCAAAACCAGCAATATGCATCTAATTTGCCCCATCGATGTTCAGTTAGTATTTTCGGTGAACGCTTTCACATTCAATTTTCTATCAACAATTCTACGACTAAGGTAAGAATTTTCCGTTATGCGCTTAATTTTCATAATTTCTAAATAAGCAACCAAAATCTTATCTATATAATAATTACGTAAAAAAACTATCTAAAGTTTTAAAAAAATTGGGGTTATCGAAATAGTTTTTAAATCATTTTCAAATTACAGTTCTAATAAACAGTTACTTATCAAATGTAAATAATAGTAAGTTCAATTCAATACTTCAAAATTAAATTTTAAAATATTGAATTAAAATAATTTTTCTTGTCCCTCTTTTGGATTATGCAAAAATACGATTTTTTGATCTTAAAAATTTCTTATACTAAAAAGCGCAGTGAATTCCTGCTAGTTTTAACTTCTAATCAAAATAGGAATATCATATACAGCTTTTGGAGAAAACCTTACGTTGTTCCATTTAACTAAGTAAAATTAAATAAGGAATTCACTTTTCCTGTTATATAAATGGATTAAATATTTTACAAATCCTTTAATACTTAATCTAATAGCATTTTAGTAATTTTAAACAAATCTAAGATAACGATATGCAAAAACTAATCAATTTGTTTGCGATTCTGTTTTTAATAGCAGGATGCCAAAATCAAAATAATGATCTTACTGAAGAGTTCGATAAGCTGGAACAACAACGGGATAGTATTTCCCAGGTACATTCTAAATTTAAGAACACCCACGATGAGATGTTACAAAAGTTTCAGGATTTTAATCAGAACCTGGAATCTATGGAGATACAAGATTCTACGGTATTCGATGATATAGCAAAGCACAGCACTCTATTAGAACAGCATGATGCTATCATTAAAAGTCACGATGAAATTATTGAAAGGCATAAAGAAATGGAAGCAAGCTTTGAGGAAAAATCTGATACAGAAAAAAGAGCACAAATTGATGAAATGATTTCCACACATAATCAGTTGATGGAAGAGCATCAAGCTATGGAAGAAGAACATCGCATGATGGAAAAAGAACATGAATCTATCATGACGAAACTGGATAGCACAAATACTGCTAATCAATAAAGCTTTGATAAGTCAAATAAAAAACGACTATCCCGCAAAGTGTGTAAAGTTTAAATAATAGGGGTTGGACTATTTAAAGTCTGACCCTTTTTTCATTGATCATGAAACTGATTTAAAAATAATGCTCCAGCTCCTGATAAGCTTGATGTAAAGCAATTAAACTCTAGTAACATTAGCAGTCTTTCTGCGTTTATGTTTGATTATAAAGTATTTGCAACTAAACAATTTATTGAATATCAATTTATCTAGAAAGTGACTTCAAATTTAACTACTCATCCCCTGAAATAAAAAAACCCTATAAACTGTAATGTCTATAGGGTCTCTCAAGTTATAAAAGTGGTCCCACTTGGACACTCCTAATTTTTACTGAATTTTACTCTATCTTACCAATTTATAAGGCTTTAACCCATATATTCACTCACTTTTAAAATAACATAAAATAGCCGACAATAAGATGAAATTAAATTTATTCGTCCCCTCTGTCGTCCCCTGAGTGTTTTTAGAATATATTTACGGCATGGCAAATGCAAAGTTTATACTTAAAGAACCAAAGTCTAAAGAAGAGACTTTAATCTATATGCTGTTCAGGTATCAGTACAAAAGATTTAAATATTCTACTGGAGAAAAAATACTTCCTAAATTCTGGAATGAAGATAAACAGAGAGTAAAGGAAACAAAACAATTTCCTCAGCATCCTGAATTTAATACCAGACTGGCAAAATTCGACACTGCTATAAATTCTGCATTCCGTAGATTACTAAATGATGGCATTCAACCAAATAATAAATTACTAAAAGAGGTTTTTGAAGCTGAATTATCTGGTAATATTCTACAGCCTAGAAAGATCACATTTTTAGATTTCGTTGAAAAGTATATAGAAGAAAGTAAACTCCACAAAAAAGAGGGAACGGTTAAAGTATACAAGACTACTCAAAAATACCTAAAGTCATATTCAGAGAAATTGAAAAAAGATTTAGACTTCGATTCAATAAACCTTGAATTTTACAATCAGTACATCGCATATCTTTCTGTAGAAAATAATCTATCTGCTAATACAGTTGGTAAGCATATAAAAACAATAAAATCATTCCTAAATGAAGCTACAGATCGAGGTCATAATACAAACCTAGATTTTAAAAAGAGAAAATTTAAAACTATAAGAGAAGAATCAGATTCTATTTATCTGTCGGTAGATGAATTAAAAAAGTTTGAAAAACTAAATCTCTCTGCTAGTCCCCGTTTAGAGAAAGTAAGGGATTTGTTTTTAGTTGGATGCTTTACTGGATTAAGGTTTTCAGACTTCATCCAGATAAAACCTGAGAATATTATCACCGATAAAAACATGATTCAAATAAGAACTCAAAAAACTGGTGAAAGAGTTTCCATTCCACTTCATAAAACGGTTAGAAATATATTATCCAAATATGATAACAAACTACCAAAAGCATATTCTAATCAAGTGATGAATAGATATTTAAAAGAGGTCGCTTCTTTATCTGGATTGAAAGAGAAAGTTGAAACAACTATTACAAGAGCTGGAAAAATGGAAAAAGAAACTAATTCAAAATTTGATCTCGTTTCTACTCATACGGCTAGAAGAAGCTTTGCCACTAACTTGTATCTTGCTGACGTTCCAACTATCTCAATAATGAAAATTACAGGACATAAATCTGAAAGATCATTTTTGCAATATATTCGTGTTACTCAAGAGCAAAATGCTGACAAATTATTGAACCATCCGTTTTTTAATTGAAAAGTTTTATTTTTAGGTTTTTTTTTAATCTAATTTAAACTAATGTTCAGTAATAAGGATAATAGAAGACTTTTAAAGACAGCTATCGTTCTTTGTATAGCTTCCTTAATTATTTTAGTTATTGCTATAATTTCCAATTTTCTCTAATACATGAAATTCACCACTCATTTGGAGTTAAAAAAATCTTTCAACTCTAAAACTGAACACTCTACAGAAAAACAATTCATAATCGAAAATGAATTACGAGAAATAAACAATTTCATTAATAATCTTCCAATAGTAAAAGTTCAAAATAAATATTATACAAAGTATCATCCCGATACAAAAGGAACTGAAATTTTTGAATTAGATATTCCCCAGGTACAAAGGAGGTTTTTTGCAGAAGCATTTAATTCTATTCTTATTACAGGAGAATTTAATATTGAAAAAAATTATTACGAACCAATACAAGCTTTTGAAATAAAGCAGGATATTATAAAGCAGGCTTCAGAATTCGTTGAGTATTACAAATGGCTAAATGAATTAAAAAATACACCGCAGAAAAATCTTAAAAAGTCATCTTTAGATCATAAAGAAAAACTTCTGGCTCTACATTACTTAGGATTAGATTTAAGCAAATTCGATAATAAAAAAACAGCGAAGATCATTTCTGAAATTATAGGACATAGCGAAGAAAATACTAGAAGATATCTCTCCTATCTTTCAGCAAATAGAAAAAATGATGTTCGAACTCCTAAAACCTTAAAAAAGACACTCAACCTATTTGAATCACAGGGTTTTGATGAAATTTCTAACACTATAAAATCTGATTTAGAAAAGATATCTAAATAACTTAGTGGTAACCACACTAACTACCACACGGTAGGTCTCTCCACATATTTGCGCCATTGTTAAACAAAATAAAGTAAAATAATGGCAAAACTAATGCTACACACATTTGAACTATCCGACATTCAAAAAGTCGTTGAAGAAGTTCTAGAAAGAAAACTAAAATCCTTTATTCCTAGAGAACAGGATTCTCTTAAACTATTATCACGTAAGGATACAGCACAATTGCTTTGTATTTCTATGCCTACTCTCCACGATTGGACAAAAAACGGAACTGTAAAAGCTCACCGTATAGGTAATAGAGTTCTCTATAAACTTGATGAAGTTAAGCAAGCACTTAACCAAATCAATACAGGAAGGGGGCTATCATGTTAAAAAAGAAAAATGATTATTCGGTTATAGTTCACTTTGAGGATGGCACTACACCTAAGAAATGGACTTATGTACATAAACTCAATGGGTTTAAAATGTTCATGAATAAGGATTATCCTAATTGGCAGTATATGAACGTCTATAATCGCAGAACTAAAGCTTTTATGCGTCGCTTTTATAGAGATAGCTTCATCCCTCCATTCATTCAAGCGTAGCGTCTTTTTTTTTAACCTTTAATACAACGCCCTTAATATCTACCCTTGGTTAAAAACCTTTATATGGTATTTATTAATGTGCAACGATTCAGATTATGATAGTAAAGAATACTTACGGAATTAGTGTTGCATTTTCAACAAGACAATTCGGGGTAGTACCTAAAGAGGAATTTTCAGGTTCAGCACTTCAACGCAAAAAACCTGATCCAGATAAAAGACCTAAGAAGATCAAAAAAGAGGGAGACAAGAAGAAAGAAATTAAACTTCGGTCTCTCTCTAAAAGATCGAAACAAAAGATCAGAAAGAAGATCACCTGCTTCGCCAGATGTTATAAAAGATTAAGCTTCGTTACTCTCACTTTTTTAAATAAAGTTACTGACGAGGAAGCAGTAAATATTCTTAGAAAGTTTCTAGATAATGCTAAAAAGCGAAATGAAGATTTTCAATATGTCTGGGTAGCTGAAAGGCAAACTAAAAATGACGCTTTTAAAGGGAACGTTCATTTTCACATGATCACTAATAAATATTGGAAGATTGAAAAGTGGTGGAATTATTGGATAGACCTGCAATTAAAAAACGGAATTAAACCCAGGCAAAAAGACTATAAGCCATCATCAGCTTTTGATGTAAAGCAATTAAACTCTAGCAATATTAGATCAATCGCTTCCTATGTAACAAAATATGTTACGAAGAATAATGCAAAGTTCAAATGTCAGGTTTGGAACTGTTCTAAGCGTATTTCAGAGCTTTATACCGACTTTTATACAACAACGGAGTTCGTGGATAACTTCAAACGTTTAAATGCAGTACTGAAAGAATTTGAGGTTAAAGATCACATAGAGAGACCTTTTCTAAATATTAAAATGATTGACCTGAACAGACAAACATTACCACTTTACAAACGATTAGACGAAAAAAATAAAACGATTTAATTTATGTATACTAAATTACCCGATTGCGATATAAACATAGCAGAATATAATTATAATATTAAGCTCGCAAAGGGTTTATATTACACTACCAATAAGAAATTCCTAAAATTGAAAAAAATATTATTCTATAAAATCTAAAGATGAGAACAATATATCATCTATTTATTCTCAATTATTACAATTGCAGTAAATAGAAGAAAAAAATGCAATATTTAGTTACACCTGAATTAGACTTTGATACAATTGAGATAATACCCGAAAGATACTTACCTCGAAAGTATATCTCATAATTCAATTTAGCGATACAAACTATTATATTATATCCAGTTGTGCAAAATGCAAAGATTGATCTAGGTGACTGAAAAATTGACAATTGAGTTATTTAAAACTCTACAATTAACTGACTAATCTCCTTCGCTTAAGGAAAAACTTCCATCCCCATTAAAATTAGAAAGAGTAATAGTAACTGACCAAAGTCCGGAAGTTCCATTCTGAGTTACACCAGAAAATGAATCTGGTTCTACATCGCCTTGTAAAGTTTTATTTAGAACAACATTTCCTTCTGCATCCTTAACTTCCATTTCAAATACCCCATTACTAGAAGAAGTGATATCAGCATTATAATCCGCTGTATTTAACGAATTTTGCCATAAAAAAGTTTTTTCAGCACTTCCTCCATTACCAGTGAAATCACCATCAACATCACCGATAAAATCATCCCCATCATCAAAAAGAACCGTTCCATTAACAGTTAACTCCACAGATTGAGTTGAACTATCATCCTCGGAACTACAACTAACATTAAATGCAAGAAAAGTCGCAAATAAAATAATTAAAGCAGGCTTAAAAAATTTGATTTTGAACATAAGTAAGATTTTAAGAGTTAAAGCTAAAACGTTATCTATCAGACAATATTACAACTTTTTATCAAATAATAGTAAAGTCTGGATAAATGCACCTTGTACAACAGCGGTTCATCTCAAATTACGGGAATTGTAGAAAAAGTGTATTTTTAGAAACCAAGAAAAAGATGGTTAATCCGACAAGTCCGCATCCCTACTCCCGCAACTGGTGATAACCGCAAACCGATTACACAAAATCGTACGATGATTAAAATGAGATTGATAATTATTTTCTATATTTAAGTTAAACCCTACCAATGAGGCAAGAAAAAGAGGAATTTGTAATTAGTATTGTGCTTCTTTCAGTATCAGTATTAACTATCCTATTAATTTCAATTTTTGCATAATAAAAGGATGACATTCCGAGGGGAATAATATCATCCTTTTGCTAACCTTAAAATTAAAACATTTAGGCTACAAATTTATACACTATATAAACCGCTAACACAACCGAGAGGCCCAGTATTATTGCTCGAAAGATATAGGAATAATCTTGAATCATAAACTAAGTGTGTAACAGTAATTAATAAAATTATTTAGTTTCCCTAAATTATATAGGTAGGGTTTTCCAGTAATTTTAACCGGATGATTCGTCCCCTCATTCGTCCCCTAAAATAAAAAAACCCTATAAACTGTAGTGTTTATAGGGTCTATCAAGTTGTAAAAGTGGTCCCACTTGGGCTCGAACCAAGGACCACCTGATTATGAGTCAGGTGCTCTAACCAACTGAGCTATGGGACCGGATACGTATTTGTATCGCGAGCGCAAATTTAGATAATTGCTTTGTAGCGAACAAAACATTTTTAAATAAATATATAATGGAAGTCTTCTATGCTCCTTCTACATCGGGGAGTGCTGGGGAGGGTCTTTCCTGACACAACTCTACCAACACTCCATTGGCATCTTTCGGATGCATAAAAGCAACCAGCTTATTATCTGCTCCCGGCTTTGGATTTTCATTTAATAGTCTGAACCCTTCACCTTTGAGCCTTTTAATTTCAGCATGAATATCGTCCACATAAAAAGCAATATGATGAATTCCCTCACCCCTTTTTTCTATAAATTTCGCAACAGGGCTTTCAGGATCGGTAGCTGCCAGCAATTCAATTTTACTTTCACCAATTTCAAAAAAAGAAGTAGAGACACCCTCACTTTCTACCACTTCAGTTTTATAATGCTCTGCACCCAACACGGCTTCATAAGTTTTATTGGCTGCATCCAGATCTTTGACGGCTATTCCTATATGTTCTATTCTCTTCATAATTCAATTTTTGATGAAACAAATATCAATAATTAATGTTATATGATTCAAATTCATTCATATGAAGATAAATCACAGTTAAAAATTTTACTTTTGTAGTATGGAAGAAACGAACAGACAAAAAAAGATAGGTGGATTGTTGCAGAAGGACCTGGCAGATATCTTACAGAATTCTCTAAGAGAAAGCGGCAGGACAGGAATTTTGGTTTCTGTTTCCAAGGTTCGGGTAACTACAGATCTTTCGATCGCCAAGGCATATGTAAGCATTTTTCCTTCTAAGCACCAGCAGGAAGTAATTGAAGAAATAAACGAAAATAAATCGCAGATCAAACATGAGATGGCTCAGCGCACGAGGCATCAGTTAAGGAAAATGCCCGATCTCAGTTTTTATATAGATGATTCGCTTGAATATATAGATGGTATTGAAAAATCTATTAAGGGAAAAGAAGATCCTGTGGCCAACCCAGATCTATTAGATAAGCGGAAAAAATCTTAAATTGAAATTTCCTCTATATATCGCCAAAAGGTATCTTTTTACAAAAAGTAAAAGCAATGCCATTAATATTATTACCATTATCGCGGCGATTGGAGTATTTGCAGGTGCATTTTCTTTATTTGTAGTGCTTAGCGGATTTTCAGGACTAAGAGATTTCAGTCTTTCCTTTTCCAATGAATTTGATCCAGACCTTAAAGCTTTTCCGAAAGAAGGTAAGGTGATCAGGATTTCTGAAGAACAAATCATTCGGCTTCAGCAAATTGAAGGTGTTGAAAGTTTCAGCAAGATCATTGAAGAAAGGGTTATTCTTACCTATAAATCTAAAGAGCAGCCAGCCTATATTAAAGGTGTGGATGAAGAATACAGAAGGGTGAATCAAATTGATAGTGCCATTGTATTTGGAACCTGGCTTACTAACAGTGAACCACAGGTGGTGATTGGAAACGGACTCTCAAGGTTGCTGGATGTTGGAACATTCAATTATCAAAACCTCCTTAAGATCATGGTGCCCAAACCCGGGAAAGCTGCCATTACTATGACCAATCTTCAGGATGCTTTTAGTGCCCGGCAAACAATTGTGAGCGGAATTTACAGCGTAAATGAGGAACTGGATGATAAATATGTGTTTACCCACCTTAATTTCGCGAAAGATCTTCTGAATCTTGATGAAAACGAATATTCTGCGATTGAGTTCAAACTACATCCTGAAATTTCTACAGATCAGGTGACTGAAGAAATCAAAAAAGTATTTGATGGTAATGCAAGCATTAAAACACGTGCAGAATTAAATGACGCATTAAACAAAATGCTAAATTCTGAAAACCTGTTCGTTTATCTCATATTTACACTTGTACTTACCATTGCATTATTTAATGTGGTAGGATCTATTATTGTAATGATCCTGGACAAACGAGAAAACATCAAAACGCTTCATAGCCTGGGTGCTACTCCAAATCAAATCAAGAATATTTTCTTTTTACAGGGGATGCTAATGACAGGTTTAGGCGGAATTATTGGGCTAGCTGTTGCAGTAATTCTAATTATACTTCAGATGAATTATGACCTTGTCATGATCACCCCTAATTTACCTTATCCTGTAGCAATGGAGGTTGAAAATATCTTTATTGTTCTAATTACCATTTTCACACTTGGACTCATTGCCTCGTATATTGCAGCAGGAAGAAGTAAGAAAGCACTCAGCTAAGCAAATTCATATCCTGCAAATTCTCTCTCCACTTCATCAAATGCTTTAAAAACATCTATAGAATGATCACTGGTCACCATTTTCATTCGGTATTCCTTAAAGTGAGGAATACCTTTGAAATAATTTGTATAATGGCGTCTGGTTTCAAAAACACCTAGGCGTTCTCCTTTCCAGTCGATCGACATTTGAAGATGTCTCCTGGCCGCATCTACTCTTTCTTCAAGCGTTGGCGGAGCCATATGTTCGCCGGTTTTAAAGTAATGCTTAACCTCTCTAAAGAACCAGGGATAACCAATACTTGCACGACCTATCATCGCACCATCCAATCCAAATTTATCACGCATCTCCACCGCTCTTTCAGGTGAATCTACATCTCCGTTTCCGAAAACCGGAATATGCATCCTGGGATTATTTTTTACCTCAGCAATTGGAGCCCAGTCGGCTTCCCCTTTATACATCTGTGCCCTGGTTCTGCCGTGAATAGAAATTGCCTGGCAGCCTACATCCTGAAGTCTTTCAGCAACCTCTATGATCTTGATAGAATCGTGATCCCAGCCTAATCTTGTCTTTACCGTTACTGGCAATTTAGTATGTTTTACCATAGCTTCTGTCAAAGAAACCATTAGATCCACATCTTTTAGAATACCCGCACCGGCACCTTTTGAAACCACCTTTTTTACTGGACATCCAAAGTTAATATCAATAATATCAGGACCTGATTTTTCAACAATTTCAACAGACTGAAGCATGGATTCCAGGTTAGCTCCAAAGATCTGTATACCAACCGGGCGTTCTTTTTCGTAAATATCAAGTTTCATGGTGCTCTTAGCTGCATCCCGAATAAGCCCTTCAGAAGAGATAAATTCAGTATACACCACATCTGCTCCCTGCTCCTTACAAAGCGCACGAAATGGCGGGTCACTCACATCTTCCATCGGTGCCAGAAGCAACGGAAAGTCTCCTACATCTATATTTCCAATTTTTGCCAAAACTACTGTATTTCAGTTGGCAAAATTACTAAATAAAATGAATTGATTAAAAATACTGAGATAAAGTACTAATCCAGCACCGATTGTTCTTTTAAACGCTCACTCTCTTCAGCATTAATCGCCCTGCTGTTATCATTCAGTTTAAAATTACCAAATTTGTAGATGAGCCCAAGTCTAAGCATCCTGGATTCCGGTTTGGCAAAAAACCCGTTATTCTGATTGAGGTATTGAGATTTTAACGGAATATTCATAGAATTAAAAGCATCTTCAAGATTCACGGTTGCGGTAAGCCTGGAATCAAAAAAGGTCTTTTTAAGCCCCAAAGTTAATCCATATTGTGGTTCATCAAATACATAAGATCCTGCAATAAAGGTTGGTAAATAAGTCCCTATAACTTCTGCTGAAAAACTACCGTCTTTGCCCAGGATGAAATAATTATACGCCTGAATATAAGTGCTTAAAACATCATTTTTCACAAGCTGTCCGCCACTTTCAAGAGCCGGGAATTCATTTTCCATATAGAAAAAGGAAGCATAGGTAGAAAGCACCCACCAGTCATTTAAATATGAGTAATACGTTACATCAAAACTAAATTGCTGTTCGTAATTCATATTCAGGTTCACGCTTCTCAAATTTCTGTTTTCATTATCCTGAAAAGGTAATAGTGCTATGGAATTCTCTGCTCTGTCCCAATATAGATCAAAGAACCATGTATTCTTATAATTATAATTAAAGGTGATCTTATTTGAAATTGAAGGCATTAAATTAGGATTACCTTCCTGAAAATTATTTTCATTTATGAAATAACGATAAGAATTCAGGCTTTGAAATCTTGGTCTTGAAATTCGGCGGCTATAATCAAGTCCAAATGAATGGTCCTCTTCAGGTGAATATGAAACATAAAAGGTGGGGAAAAGTTCAAAATACTCCTGGGTATTCACGGTTCCAAAAGTTCTGGAATCTCCCTGCACATCTGTATACTCACCACGAAGCCCAAGCTGCATTGCCCATTTTTCCCAGTCTTTAGAGAGACTCACATAGGCCGCATAAATATTTTCATCATATACAAGGCCATCAGATAACGCAGGATCAAAGCTACGTAAACCATCATTTGTATTATAATAGTCCTGTCCACTTTCTGTATTCAAGCCTGAATATTTTACACCGGTTTCAAAATCTGTAGAACCTAATGGAGTAGAAATATCAATCTGCCCTGTATAGATCTCACTATTTTGCTTTGCTTCTGTAGTAAAAGAATTATCTCTTATAAAACTTCCATTTTCTTCAAAGTAATTTGTCATGATATGCTGAAACTGGCTGTTATCATAGTTTATATAATTTCCAATCGCAGATAGGCTTCCATTTTCACCCAGACTGGTATTATACGTACCGGCCAGAAGTATATTGTCTGTGTTGCTGTGTAAGCGAGTGTCTGTAGTAAACAAAGAATCCAGAGCATTCGTATTGTCATAGATATTCGTTAAACCATTAATATCACTATCTGAATCTGGCGTTATTTGAATATTGGCACTTAAACTTAATGTGCTTGCCTCGCCAAGCGTAAAATCGAGAATCGTATTAAGGCTGTGAGAATACATATAAGTATTCTTTTTAAAATCTGTGATCCAGCGCGATTCTACTTCAGAATTAGGTGCATAAAATTCTATGTAACTCTCATCGTTTTTGTAGAGATCCCTTTGATTGTAATTATAACTGGCGTAAAAATTAAGCCAGTCATTCTTGTAATACTGATTGGTTCCAATATTGTATTTAGGAACAACAGCAATAGTATTGGAGGCATTAATACTTCCTTTATAGCCTATAGAAATATTTTTTGAGGTTGTGATATTTAGAATAACTCCGCCTTCAGCATCGTATTTTGCAGGAGGATTTGTGATCACTTCCACCGTTTTTACATTTCCTGCAGAAAATCCTTCAAGCAACTGTTGAAGTTCCTGTGAGCTTAAATAAACTTTCCTGTCATTAATATAAACCGTCGCAGGCCTGTTCTTTACCAGTAAATTTCCCTGACTTACAATAACACCGGGAGTACGCTTTAAAATATCAAATGTATTGCCGGTAGACAAACTGGAGTTTTCAACGTCAAAAACCAATCGGTCAACTTTTCTGCTGATCTTAGGCCTACGGGCATTCACTACCACCTCATCCAGATTATCTGAAGACTCTTCTAAAGTAATCGGTTTAAGTTTTGTAGGACCTTTTACGCTGACTTCCTGAAGAAGTTCTGTGTATCCTACAAAAGAAACCTTTAATATATAGGTGCTATCCTTAACGTTCTCGATTAAAAAACTTCCATCATCTTCAGAGATTGTTCCTTTATATACACTTGTAGAGTCTGCTGCATTTAAAAGGATCACATTAGCAAAGGCCACAGGTGTTTTATCCTGATTTTGAATATTTCCGGAAAGTGAATTCTGAGAAAAGAAAACATATGGAATTAGTAGAATAAAAAGGGGAGCGAACTTAACTTTTGACATAAGTAGGTTGACGTAATCTTAAATAAAATATCGACAAATATAAAATTTATTAAACACTTCAACATATTTTTAATAAGTCTCTCGAGAAATCTATAAATATTTTAAAAATTAATGCGATTTAAATAAGTCTACTTTTCAAGGGAACCGTAAAGTATCTGCTGGATTTTAGTTCTTGTATTTAACTTATAAAGACGGGTGTTTTCCCGGGTTGGAAGCACCCTGTTAGACAGAAAAATATACAATAGATCTTCCTTTGGGTCCATCCATACCATGATACCCGTGAATCCCGTATGACCAAAACTATCTGAGCTAACATCTTTTGCAGTATTACTGTCTTCACCCCTGTAATCAAGGTATGGTTTATCAAAAGCGATAGCCCTGTGATTATCATTTTCAGGAAATTGAGTTTTTGTAAATTCCTGCACAGTAGCTTCCTCTATATATCTTACACCACCATATTCACCCATATTCAAATACATTTGCATCAATTTTGCCAGATCATTCGCATTAGCGAAAAGCCCCGCATTGGCTGAAATACCACCCATCATAATAGCTCCTTCATCATGTACATTTCCATGGATTTCTTCATGTCTAAAATTGAAATCGCTTTCGGTAGGTACAATTCTATTCATAGGAAATTTTTCAGAAGGATTATAATTAACGGTTGTAGCTCCTAATTTTTCATAGAAGTTCTGGTTGATATAGGTTTCAAAATCTTCTTTGGTGATACGTTCTACCACTGTAGGCAATAAGTAGAAAACAAGTCCTGAATATTTATATTCTGCTTTGTCCTCCAAAGGAGACTTTTTAATCGCTTTAAATATTTTATGTTTATAATTTTTATGCAACCACAGCTCTTCACTAACTTTTACCGGATACCTGGCCGAGGAATCTTTTTTGAAAGTGTTCCATTTAAAACTTCCATTATCCCTTAATGTATTTTTCCAGTAGGGGATCCACGGCTTAAAACGTGCCTGGTGAGCAAAGATTTGCCTAAATGCGATTCCTTCTTTATTTGAATTTTTAAAATACGGCAGATATTCCTCTATACCAGCTTCAAGATCAAACTTACCTTCATCATATAATTTCATTATTGCCGGCAGAGCGGTAGATATCTTACTAACCGAAGCCAGATCATAGATATCAGATCTTTTTACCTTTATAGTATCGCTGTATTTATGAAGGCCATAGGCTTTGTGAAAAACTACTTTTTGATCTTTGGCTACCAGTACCACTCCTCCTGGAATAGCTTTTGCCGCCATCGCTTCATTCATAAGTGAATCTATTCCTGTTCTTAATTCTTCTGAATTCATCCCTGCATCTTCGGGTGTACTGTATTTAAAACGATTGCCTGCTTTAAGATCCAGACCATCCCCTGCTTTAAATTTCTCACCTACAGTGACAGGAAGTTTCCCCCAAGCTCCCACTCCTCCAAATATTAATTGCGCTGAAAGTTCCTGAGTAAGTTCAGAATCCTGATAGGCTTCAATTAAAACATCAGATTTTTCAATATTTTCAAGTTTATCGATGACATAAGGATTCTTAAAGAGACTAAAAATGCTATTCCTTTCTTGTGAAAGTTCTGAAATTAATGTTTTCACCTCCTCAGAAAGGTCTATTTCATTTCTGGGACGTATACTAAAATCATGTAGCCCAACAATAACCAGGTTATAATCTTTTAAATCCTCTTTAAGATCATTTACTTCTGAAGCATTCGCTTTACGGTCCAGCTGAAAATTTTTGACTTTCATATACAGGTTCAGCGATTTCTGAAAATTGGTTGTTTTCTTAGCACCAATAGAAATTGACGCAATTTTCAATGTATCCAGTCTTTGTAACGGCACCAGAGATGTTTCGTTCTTCAGCAAGGTTAGGGAAGCTTCAACCAACCTTCGGTTTAACCATTCAGCACCACCACTATTGATCTCTTTCTCTATATTTTTTACTGAAAGTGGTTTGTAATTATTTAAACCTACCCATTGCTTTACGGCCAGTATTTTTCTACAGCGACTATCAATTTCAGCTTGTGAAATGAGTCCGCTACGAATGGCGTTTCTAATTTCAGCAATCGCTTTCGGGATATCTTCTGAAAATTCAAGCAGGTCATTTCCGGCAAGTATCGCTTTTTTGTCTACTTCTCCAGGCTCATTACCTTCTGCTACTCCTTTCATATTCATAGCGTCGGTTACGATCAAACCTTCAAAACCAAGACGTTCTTTTAGAATTCCGGTAATGATTGGCTTCGATAATGTAGAAGGAGTTCCAGTTGAATCCAGTGCAGGAATATCTAAATGCGCCACCATAACCCCGCCTATTCCGGCATTTATCAATTCTTTAAATGGATACATCTCTAAATCATCAAGTCTTTCAAAAGGATGATTGATCTGGGGTAAAGCATAGTGCGAATCGGTATCGGTATCTCCATGCCCGGGAAAATGTTTTGCCGTAGCCAGCAAATTCTGACTTTGCATTCCTTTCATATAGGCGATTCCCTTCTTAGAAACATTCAGTTTATCTTCTCCAAATGAACGGTAATTGATCACCGGGTTCTGCGGGTTATTATTCACATCTACCACCGGCCCAAAATTCACATGAAGGCCGGTACGCTTAATTTGCCGTGCTATTTCCACCCCCATATCATAGATTAATTCCTCTCCCTGAATTGCCCCAAGAGCCATTTGGTAAGGGTAACTTATTGTATTATCCAGTCTCATCCCAAGTCCCCATTCCCCATCTATTGCTCCTAATAAAGGGACCTCCGAGGCGAGTTGATAATCGTTCATTAGTTCCAGTTGAGCTTTAGGATTTCCCTGCATAAAAATGAGTCCGCCAATCTTATACTCCTTTATATGTCTTAAGATTTCCTGCTTATGATCTGCATCTTTATTGGAAAATGCCGGTATCATCAATAATTGCGCAATTCTTTCATCTACAGAAAGTTCTGTCATTACAGAATCTACCCACTTACTATTGGTATACTGAAGAAATTCGGGTTTTTCAGGACCGGAATTCTGTGCCGTAAGGTTCAATCCGAAAAATATTCCGGTGATGACCAAAAGAAATGTCTTATTTAATCGCATAGGTATAATTTCAAACTTTTATATAAATATTTTTTCTCTTCAGCAGATATCCTATTAACCACATTAATAGTATATAGGTAACGGCAAAAGCAAGAGATGCATTGTAATCGCTTATCCAGCTCAGGTAAAAATTAGTATAAAGCCAGCTTTTAAGGGGTTGACCGTCTATGTATATTATCGCCATTAGCATTACCACCACTCCTGACATTATAAAAACGAATAACGGGTTTTTCCCGAAAGATTCGAAAAAAGCAGTCCATCTTTTAAAACCTAATATTTCTATGATCAAAATTAACACTGCAAGAATGAGAAGGTCCCAACCTGTGCTATATAATACAAAGGAACTTGTCCAGATTCCTTTATTAATAGGAAAATAGAGAGACCATACCAGACCAATTCCCAGGAATACCAATCCTGCTGTTATTAGTTTGACGACCGTATTTTTATTGTTACCGAAAACCTGAATAAATTTTCCGGCTGCATAACCTGCAATTACATTTACAATGGCCGGGATCGTGCTTAAAAAACCCTCCGGATCAAAGGGAATACCAAAACCTTTCCATAGGTTTTCTTTTGGAAAAATTAGTAGATCGAACTTTAATGCAGCGTTATTCTCAATACTATAAGGATCTGGGTGAGAACCAAAATACCATAAAATAAACCAATAGGCCAGTAACAGGAAAGCACTGAATATCAAAGCGAATCTTAGCCTGAAGTAGTGCAAAATAAGAGAACCGAAGAAATAGCAAAGCGCAATTCGCTGCAATACTCCCATAATTCTAATTTTGCTAAGATCTTTAAGAACCAGCTCACCGGCTTCTCGGTATACAAATGGAAAAGCGCTCAGGAATAACCCAATTAAAAATATAAGTATGCTGCGTTTGAAGATTTTTCTTAAAAAAACTGCTTCTGATTGTTGTTCATATTTACCCAAGCTGAAACTTGCCGCGTTCCCTATTACAAATAGAAATGTAGGGAAAACGAGATCTGTTAACGTGAATCCATGCCAGTAAGCATGTTTAAATGGTGCGTATATGGTAGACCAGCTGCCTGGGGTATTCACCAGGATCATGAGAGCAATAGTCATTCCCCTAAGAACATCCAGGGCAAAATATCGTTGTCTGGAGGTAGATTTCACTGTCTTTTCCATACGTATAAGAAACTTGAAAGCCGCTACTTTATTTATATATCTATATCAATAATATATAAAAGTATAAATTTTTATTAATTAAATAATCTTTCATAAAATTTTTATTTAATTGTTTTAAAAAATGATTTTTTTTTATAATTTTAAATTCAGCTTAAGGAGATTTAAATAATTAAAGTATTTTGAGCTGAATAATAAATTTCAAATCTCTATATGACTAAAAGTTTACAGGATTTCCTTATCACTAAAGAGCTGGTAGCTGACATTAGTAATATCGAAAGGAAAAAGTTTCTTCAGAAGATCAAAATCATCAAGCACCTGTTTTTAAACGGCAGTACATCTAATGCTGAAATATGCGAAAAATTTAGCATCAGCCTTCCCACTTCCATGGCGCTCGTAAATCAGTTAATGGATCGCGGTATTGTAGTAAAATCAGGTCAGGGAAAATCTGAAGGTGGCAGAAAGCCCGATTTATACGGATTGAAGGAATTATCCTTTTTCGTATTAAGCATACACATTAAGCGATTCAAGATCAAAATCGCGGTTACAGACAATAATCATTCAATAATTACCGAAGAAACCATTGCGACTGAAATTTCTCCAAATTCCAACATTGTGGATCTGCTGCACGAAACCGCTGAGAATGTGATAGAACGATCAGGAATAGATACAGAGAAACTTCTGGGAATCGGGATAGGCATGCCAGGACTGGTATCTTCTACGGAAGGAAAGAACTTTACTTATTATCTCACCGAGCAGGAACCGGAATCTCTGAAAGAGAAATTCGAGAAAAAATTTAAAAGACCGGTAGTAATATTAAATGACACTAAAAGTGCCTGTCTTGCCGAATACAGATTCGGGATAGCAAAAGAAAAAGAAAATGTACTGGTAATTTCTATGGACTGGGGTATAGGCCTGGGAATTATAATGGGCGGGAAGATGCATACCGGCCATTCTGGATTTGCCGGAGAATTTGGCCATATACCAATGACCGAAGATGGCTTATTGTGTCACTGTGGAAAAAGAGGTTGTCTGGAAACTGAAGCTTCAGGCCTTGCGCTTGTTCGCAAAGCAAAGGAAGGTCTTAAAAAAGGAGAGACTTCTATTCTTAACAATCTTAATGCTGAAGATTTTGAAAAAATGGATCCTAGTGTGATTATTTCTGCAGCCAACAAAGGAGACCAGTTCGCCATTAACATTTTATCTGAAATAGGAATAAACCTGGGTAAAGGAATTGCCGTACTCATCCAGATCTTCAATCCTGAATTAATTATTCTTGAAGGAGAGATCGCACAGGCAAAACAATTTATTACCACTCCTATTCAGCAATCCACCAACACTTACTGTATGATGCAGCTTAAGGAAAAAACAAGTATAGAACTGTCAACCCTAGGTTCTAACTCCAGTTTGTTTGGTGGTACGATCGCTGTAATGGATAATATATTCAAAGAACAGGTAGACATACTTAAATCGAATCTGAATTAGACCAAAAGATTAACATAGTACAGAATTATGCCAAGACTAAACCTATTAGAAGAAACCCGATTTGAAAAATTAGCGGTAAGTGTATTTCCAGATGAACACATTGCATCTAAAAAGGTGGCACGCAGAATTGCTGATATCATTATTGCAAAACAAAAAAACGGCGAAAATGCGGTTCTTGGCCTGGCAACCGGGGCAACTCCCGTTGAGGTATATACAGAACTGGCGAGAATGCACAAAGAAGAAGGCTTAAGTTTTCAAAATGTGATCACCTTTAATCTGGATGAATATTACCCCATGCAGCCGGAAGCGAAACAAAGCTATGTCCGCTTTATGGATGAGCAGCTCTTTAACCATATTGATATAAAAAGAGAGCATATTCATGTTCCGGATGGGACATTGAAAAAGGAAAATATTGCCGATTACTGTCTTAACTATGAAAAAAAGATCACAGAAGTTGGAGGGCTGGATCTTCAAGTACTAGGAATTGGTAGAACAGGACATATAGGTTTTAACGAACCAGGTTCCGCGCCAAATTCAGGAACAAGGCTGGTTACTCTTGATGATCTTACCCGAAGGGATGCTTCCAGGGATTTTGGTGGTAAAGAAAATGTTCCTACCAAGGCAATTACCATGGGAATAGGGACCATTTTTAAGGCAAAGGAAATTATCCTGATGGCCTGGAGTAAGAAAAAAGCTCCTATTATTAGAAAGGCGGTAGAAGGAGATATCTCCTCCAGCGTTCCCGCTACATTTTTACAATTATCTGATAATGTAGAATTTATACTGGATAAAGATGCAGCATCAGAGCTTACAAGGTTTGATACACCATGGCTCGTTAAAGATTGTAACTGGACACCTCAGCTTGTAAAAAAAGCAGTTATCTGGTTATCCAGAACGGTAAATAAACCCATTTTAAAATTAACTGAAGAAGATTATAATTCTAACGGAATGGCACAACTGGCCACTGAACAGGGGCCTGCTTACGACATTAACATTAATGTATTTAATCAACTTCAGCATAGTATTACCGGCTGGCCGGGAGGAAAGCCGAATGCCGATGATTCCCAAAGACCGGAAAGAAAAGAGCCATCTCATAAAAATTCGCTTATTTTTAGTCCGCACCCTGATGATGATGTGATTTCCATGGGGGGTACATTTATTCGACTGGTAGATCAGGGACACGATGTACATGTAGCCTACCAAACTTCAGGAAATACAGCGGTTTGGGATACCGACGTGTTACGGTATATGGAATTTGCCATAGATTTCAAAAAAAGCATTGGCGAAGACGTATCTCAGTTCACTTCTATTTATGAGAAGATGAGAAGCTTTCTCAAAACAAAACAACCTAATGACATAGATCTCGAAGAGATCCAGGAAGTTAAAGGCTTTATTAGAAAAACAGAAGCGATCGCGGGAGCACGCTATGCCGGCCTTAAGGATGACCAGATCCATTTTATGGAATTGCCATTCTATGAAACCGGTAAAAGAAAGAAAAACCCGGTTACCGAGGTAGATATAAAACTTACAATGGAGCTGCTCAAAAAGATCAAACCTCATCAGGTATTTGCTGCAGGTGATTTTGCCGATCCTCACGGTACCCATATTGTTTGTTTCAGAATTATTATTGAAGCACTAAAACGACTCAAAGAAACGGAAGACTGGATAAAAGACTGTTGGTTGTGGTTATATAGAGGTGCATGGCAGGAGTTTCAGGTACATGAGATTGAAATGGCCGTTCCATTATCACCACAGGAAGTAATAAGAAAGCGACATGCCATTTTCCAGCATCAATCTCAAAAAGACAGGCCGGTTTTTCCCGGCGATGATGAAAGGGAATTCTGGATTAGAGCCGAAGAAAGAAATCGTGAAACCGCAGTTAATTACCACAAATTAGGACTGGCAAATTACGAGGCCATGGAAGCCTTTGTTCGCTGGGAGTTTTAAAATTATAACTATGAAGCGGTCCGGTTTATTAGGTTATGTTATTACTGCAGCATTTATTTGTTCCTGTGCTTCAAATCCTTATTCAAAATCAAACAAGTTTTATAAGAAACGTGCGAAGGAGTATGGAAAAGAATTATCTGAATTCACCCCTGAAAAAGATCGGGAATCAGATACACTTCAGTACGGAGAATATGCTGTTGGAACTACAAATTTCAACCTGAGAAAACCAAATTATGTGGTTATTCATCATACTGCACAGGATTCAGTTGAACAAACATTGAAAACATTCACCCTGCAAAGAACGCAGGTAAGCGCACACTATGTGATTTCCAGGAATGGGGATATTTATCATATGCTCAATGATTATTTCCGCGGCTGGCATGGAGGTGTGGGAATGTGGGGTAATAATACCGATCTTAACTCTTCTTCCATAGGTATTGAATTAGACAATAATGGTTATGAAGATTTTAGCCAAGAGCAAATTAATAGTTTGTTGGATGTATTAAAGAAGCTGAAAGATAAATTCAATATTCCCGCAAAAAATTTCATTGGACATTCAGATATTGCTCCGGGCAGAAAAGTCGATCCCAACGCTAATTTTCCATGGAAAATACTTGCAAAAGAAGGATACGGGCTTTGGTATGACGAAGAAAAACTTGAGAACCTTAAATTGTCATCAGACTTTTTTGGGCCTTTCCCTACCGGTTTTGAATTACAACCCGATTGCCAAAGCCTTCCCTTCTTAAACAAGTATATTTTTCCTGATGTAATCCCTGCCGACTTTAATTATGAAGTCGCTCTTAAAGTTATTGGATACGACATCTCCAACCTTGCTTCAGCAATTAAAGCTTTCAAACTTCACTTTATTCAGGAGGATTATGAAAATCCGGTATTAAGAAAAGAAGACCTGAAGGTACTTTATAACCTATACCAGAAATATCTCTAAAAAATATATATGTTCCGCTCCGTTCTTCTCTTCTGTCTTGTTAATCTTTTCCTTTTTAAATCCTTAGCACAAACACAGCAAATTTCTTCGGAAATTATAAGTCGGGAAGCCTGGGAAGCAAACGATCCAGTGATGAAAATGACGGCGCATACGCCCAGATTCATTACCATTCACCATACCGGAATGCCACAAAAACCAGAATTGAGTATTGAGAAAAAACTGAAGGGGCTTCAGAATTTTTCTCAGAAAGATTCAAAAATGGCGGATGGAAGCATTAAAAAAGCCTGGGCAGATGTTCCTTATCATTTTTATATCACAACCTCGGGTGAAATTGCAGAAGGCAGGAATATCAATTTTCAGGGGGATTCCAATACAGATTATGATCTAAACGGCCACGTTCTTATTGTAGTAGAAGGAGACTTCAATAAAGAAGAACTATTACCTGCGCAAAGGGAAAGTCTAAAAAAGCTGGTTTCTTATGTTTCTTCTGAATATAACATCCCCCTTTCCACAATTACAGGACATAAAGATCAGGCTGAAACAAGTTGCCCCGGCCAGGATCTTTACCAGGAACTGCCTGGTCTTAGGAATGATCCACGGGTTGTTGTTGGAGCTGAACGATTGCTGGAACCTCAATTTTTTAAGCATTTAGAAAATAAGCGCATAGGTCTTATTACTAATCATACCGGCGTGCTACCAAATGGAGAACACCTGGTAGATCTCTTACACCAGCATCCCGATACTGAACTATCTATTCTTTTTGGTCCGGAACATGGAATTCGCGGAGAAGAAGACAGTCATGTTGCAAACTCCAGGGATAAAAAAACCGGGCTTCAGGTGGTTTCTCTTTACGGAAAGATCCAGAAACCTACTCCAGAGATGTTGAAAAATACTGATGTTTTAATATTCGATATTCAGGATATTGGAGCCAGGTATTATACCTATATAAGGACTATGCTCTTCTCTATGCAAGCCGCCGCTGAAAACAAGGTGGATTTCATAGTACTGGATCGTCCAAATCCTATCTCCGGGCTGAATCCGGCAGGACCAATAGGTGATTCTTTAGGATATGTTGAGAATATTGAATCACTTCCTGTAATTCATGATATGACCATTGGCGAACTTGCTGAGATGTTTAATGAGGAGCGGAGGAAAGCCGGAAAATCTAAAGCTCAACTCATAGTAGTACCCTTGCAAAATTACTCCAGAACACTTTTTTATGATGAAACCGGATTGCCCTGGGTGAAACCATCTCCCAATATGCTTAACCTCACCACGGCCTTGCTGTATCCCGCAACCTGTCTTCTGGAAGGAACAAATTTTTCTGAAGGGCGGGGAACATTACATCCATTTGAATACATCGGGGCTCCCTGGATAAATTCTGATAAGCTTTCAGAAGATCTCAATTCTTTTGATCTACCCGGAGTAAATTTTCAACCGATCACATTTCAGCCAGAAAACACTGTAGACGGCATTAAGATCTACCCTCCAAAATTTATGAGCCAGAAGATTCCGGGAGTGAAGATAGTGATTACCAACCGTGACCAATTGAAACCTATGGAATTGGGAATTTATATTCTCTACACCCTTAAAAGTCAATACCCCAAAGAATTTGAATGGAACAAGACAAGGATTGATCATCTTCTTAAAACTTCTACAGTGAGGGAAATGCTGGAACAGGGTAAAACACCCAAAGAAATTATAGAAAAATGGAATAAATCTTTAGAGCATTTTGAGGCAAAAAGAAAAACCTACCTGCGCTACTAATTAAAAAGTCTTATCATGAAAACTTCTTATACATCCGCACTGCTTTTTATAATCTTTTCCCTTTCAACACTTAGTGCCCAGAATTTCAAATTTGCACAGATCACAGATACACATATTGGTACAGAAACGGCTAAAGAAGATCTGGAAAGAACCGTGGAAGATATCAATACGCAAGACCTTGATTTTGTAATCGTGACGGGGGATATTACTGAAATGGGAACCGATGACGAACTGGCATTGGCAAAAGAAATCCTGTCAAAAATAGAAATTCCGTACTACGTCGTTCCCGGGAATCATGATACCGGCTGGTCTGAATCTGGCGGAGTATCATTTATTAAAGAATTTGGCTATGACAAATTTGTATTTGAACATGAAGGTTATAAGATCATAGGATGTGCTTCGGGGCCTTATGTTAGAATGTCTGACGGTCATATTCCCAGAGACGCCATAGTCTGGCTGGACAGTGTCCTTACTTCCACATCCAAAGACCAGCGAATCATTTTTGCAAATCATTATCCTATAGATAATAGCTTTGATAACTGGTATGAAGTAACCGAGAGGTTGAAACAGTACAATACTCAGTTTGCAATATGTGGCCACGGACACAGAAATAAATCGATGAATTTTGAAGGAATTCCGGCCTCTATGGGACGTTCTAATTTGAGAGCTAAGGATTCTATTGGGGGTTATAGTATTATTTCTGTCACCAAGGACAAAGCTCTTTTTAATGAGAGAATCCCGGGTGTAAAAACTCTTGAAGCCTGGAGGAATATATATCTTGGTAAAAGATCTTACGATATGGAGAAAGAAGATTTTAAAAGACCTTCTTATAAAATCAATGATTCATTTCCACAGGTTAGCAAAAAATGGAGCTATCACTCGAATGCAAATGTGATCTCTACTCCTTCCAGCATTCAAAATGTAATAGTATTTGGAAACAGTACAGGAACTGTAGAGGCTTTATCAAAAGATACAGGAGAGAAATTATGGGAGTATTCCACAAAAGGAGGAATTTTCTCATCTCCAGCCGCCTATAGAAACTCTGTTATCCTGGCTTCAGGAGATGGAAATATTTATAGTCTGAATTCTGAAAATGGCAAGCTTCTATGGAAAACAAAAACGGGCGCTTCGGTTCTTGGTTCGCCAATTATAGAAAATGATATTGTTTACATTGGTGGCAGCGATGGTAATTTTAGAGCATTAAACGCCGCAACAGGAAAAGAACTATGGAAATTTGAAGGTCTAAAAGGACCTGTAGTTAGCAAAGCTTTAATTTATGACTCTAAGGTGATCTTTGGAGCCTGGGATAAATTCTTATATGCGCTCAATAAAAATACAGGGAGACTGGAATGGAAATGGTCTAATGATTCTCCTAATCGCATGTTTTCTCCTGCGATGGTGATTCCTGTTGCTGCCAATGATGCTATTTATATCGTAGCTCCAGACAGGTATATTTCAGCAATTAATGCAGAAAACGGAAAAACACTTTGGCGAAGTAATGAAGCCACGGTAAGGGAATCGCTTGGAATTTCAAATGATAAAGAGTTTTTGTATGCCAAAACAATGAATGATACCCTGGTTGCTTTTAAAACCACCAGAAAATCTCCGGAAATTGCCTGGAAATTAGATATGAATTATGGATATGATCATGTGCCATCCATGATCATAGAAAAAAATAAAACTCTATATTTTGGAGGCAGAAACGGTATTGTATTTAGTGTAGATCCCAAATCATGCAAGCAAAAATGGTCTTATAAAATAGATAACTCTATGATTAATACCGTGAATGTTATTAATGATCATCAGCTCGTTGCAGCGACAATGGATGGAAAAATTGTTCTTCTCGAGTGGAAGCCATAAAAAAAGGTCCCGCTAATTCAAGGGGACCTTTTACGTATTTAAACTAAACTATAAGACGTCTATTCTGAAACTTTTTGAGAGGTTCTGGCGTCCGTAAAAATGTTTTGTTGTTTCAGGTAAAGTAAGTTTTTGTCTTCTTCATTGAATACTCTTTTACTACGCAGGTATCGATCATAATTATACTCATCAAAATCTGAAGAAGTAGTATCCATGGTACTAATATGAACATCTCCCATGGAATGAATAAATTGATTGTCTCCAATCCACATTCCCACATGCACTACCCTTTCTGAAGTAGAATCGGTCGCCGGTCTTCCAAAGAAAAGAAGGTCTCCGGGGATCAGTTTTTCAAAATTTCTGGTAGTATCTATTAATTTTCCGGTATGAACCTGTTGTGATGCGTCCCTTGGCAGCACCATCCCATTAAGAAAATATACCGTCTTGGTAAAACCGCTACAGTCTACTCCTTTAGGTGAGGTTCCTCCCCATAAATATGGAAGTCCCATTAATTTTTTTGAAGTTTCCACCAGGTCTTCTTTTTCCATATCTAAAGAAGTAAGCCAATCTTGATATGGTTGTGCTTCAGCCTTTGAAATAAAGGCTTCCCTCCCGTCAGGATACTTGACCTTATAAAATCCATTTTGTTCGCTTAAAAGCTCTAGAATGTCTCCTGCTACCAAATCTGAAATGCTTTGTGAATCACTTCTGGCTTCCTGGAAAGAATTTCCGAAGGCTTCTAAATAAATAAGTTTTTCGGCTGATTTCCATTCAGAAAATTCCTCTTTAGTTTTATTTGCTATTCCGCCGTAATCTACCCAGCCCAAATATCCATCAGGTGTCTGTACATAATACCAGCCACCGTCTTTCTTAAATACGTTTAAAGGCATCCCTAAGGTGGCCTGGGTGACCAGTTGTGCTGAATGTTTAGGTTTGTCCCGAAGGTTCGCCACAGAGATCTTTACCACTCCCAAAGTTTTTCCTTCAAGTGTTTTATCATCAGGTAACAACTGAATGCTATCTGTAAACTTAAGATCCTGGGATTCCATTTTCGATTTAAGTTCCTGCACTGCTTCGGGAAGATTAGACTCCCCTTTTAATACATAAGTATCCCCGTTTTGATGACTTTCAATATCAAACAACGCTACCCGGTTATCTGGAGCATACTGCTCATCTACCTGAGCAATGATATCTTCTGCCTTATTTACTTCTTCTTTTTCCGTAGTTTTTCCACAGGAAACAAGAACCAGTACCGTTAGCAACGCTATATAAATTGATTTGATTTTCATGATTTTCAAATATTTACTCAAAATTAAACAATTTTACCCCGGTTCCATTCCTGTCTGGAAAATGAACTTTTCCATGATCCATTTTTATGCCCTCTGCAATATCATTCCTAATTAACAGGCTACCGTCCATATCTACATAATCCAGCAAAGGCAGCAATTGTCCTATCGCCGACATGGATACAGTAGATTCGGTCATGCAACCCACCATAACTTTTAAATTTAGTGATCGGGCCTTTTCAATCATTCTTTTGCCTGGTGTGATCCCTGCACATTTAGTTAATTTTATATTCACTCCGTGAAAATAAGGAGCACATTTTTCAACGTCACCTTCCACGATACAACTTTCATCTGCGATTAGTGGAAGTTCAGATCTATTATAAAGCGCTTTCATGCCTTCCACATCCTCTGGCTTTAAAGGCTGCTCAAGAAACTCCACATTCAGATCTTTCATGGCATGACTATTTTCTATCGCCTGCTCGAGAGTCCATGCCGCATTGGCATCCAGTCTGAAAACCGAATTGGTATGCTTTCGCAATTCCTTTACTATGGCAATATCGTCTTTGGTTCCCAGTTTTATTTTATACAAAGGCCAGTGAAATTCTTTGATCTTCCTAATCATTGTATCTACTGTATCCATCCCAATTGTATAATTGGTAAGAGGAACGTCTTTAATATCCAGTCCCCACATCTTATACAATGGCATAGAATTTCTCTTTCCGTGGAGATCATGCATTGCCATATCTAAAGCACACTGGGCAAAAGGATTTTCTTTTAAATGTGGGAAAGTAAGTTCCCATAATTCTTCAGGAGAACGATGAATATTGTTTGCAATTATAGGTTCTACTTCTTTAATGGAAGTGATCATCTTCTCGACCGTTACTCCGTAATAGACTGTAGCCGCTGCCTCGCCATACCCTGTAAACTCGCCATCAGATAAAATTATAATAAGTGTAGGCTGAAAATCCCTTGAACCATGATTAATGGTAAAGGTATTCTTTAGTTCCAGGTTAAATGATTTGTATTGTATTTGCATTTCCTAGATTTTAAGTATAAACACGTATTTAAAGAGATCCGGGTTTTTTGTCATATAAAAGCCAGAGTCCAATAAATGTAAGCGCTGCATTTACCAGCAATATTTCAAATCCGAACTGATACCCGTTGAACCAGGTTTCAGAATATTGATCAAGAATTACAGAAATTATGGGTGCAAGGATGCATACCACCGGGACCAACCTGTCTTTCACAAACCTTCTGTTTAATAATCCGAAGGCAAAGAGGCCCAATAATGGTCCATAAGTAAATCCAGCTACTTTAAAAACAGCACTTACCACGCTAGAATCATTCAAGCTATTAAAAATTATAATTACCACAAACATTAAAAACGTAAAACCTATATGAACCCATAATCTTGTTCTTTTCTGGTTAGACTTCTTATTAGGTAAATCCAGAATATCTACACAGAAAGAAGTTGTTAAGGCTGTTAAAGCAGAATCGGCACTAGAGAAAGCCGCGGCAATGATTCCCAGTAAAAAGACTATTCCGGCCAGAATACCAAAATGATTCAAAGCCAATAATGGATATAGATCGTCTGTTCTTTCTGGAATTGCGATATTCTGATCTATTGCGAACTTATATAGTAAAACTCCCAGCGAAAGGAATAGAACTGTAGAAACAAAAAATGTGATGGAGAACCAGAAAATATTCTTTTGCGCATCTTTTTGATTCTTACAAGTAAGATTTTTCTGCATTACATTCTGATCCAATCCATTCATTGCGATGGTAATAAAAATACCTGCAAGGAAGGTCTTATAAAAATTTCGGTCAGACCGCCAATCCCAGTCAAATATCGTTGACATCTTACTATCAGAAACAGTAGCTATTACTTCCGAAAAACCAAGTCCCATATGATCTACGATCATTTTGATACTTATTACCACTGCCAGAAGAAGAAAAGTTGTTTGAAGTGTATCTGTCCAGACAATAGTTTTAATCCCTCCTCGAAACGTATATAACCAAATGAGTATTATCGTTGAAAGTACCGTAACGAAAAAAGGAATTCCAAAGGCATCAAAAAAAGCGATCTGCAGTACCAATGCTGCCAGGAAAAGCCTGAAAGATGCCCCAATGGTTTGCGAAATTAGAAAGAAGACAGAGCCTGTGTAATAAGAATTTTGCCCAAAACGATTTTTTAAATACTCATAAATAGATACCAGCTTTAGTTTATAAAATAATGGAATAAGTATAAATGCGATGACCGCATAACCTACCATATTCCCCATTACGAACTGTAAGTAGGTCCAGTTGGAATTTCCCACTTCACCCGGTACCGAAATAAAAGTAACTCCTGAAAGTGAGGCTCCAACCATTCCATAAGCTACCAGGAACCAGGGAGATTGCTTATTAGCTGTGAAAAAGGTGTTATTATCAGCTTTTTTTGAGGTTAAATGGCTAATTCCCAATAACACCAAAAAATAGACAGCTATAACTCCAAATACCAGTAAGGGCGTCATCTATGATCTCTTTAAATTGATTTCTTTGAATTCACTTTGATTACCAACCCTGTCTACTGCAGTAAGACCTAATTTTTCTATCTTACTCTTCTTTTCCCCTACTATATACTGCAGACTGTAAGAAGACGTATTTCCATCGAGGATCTTATAATCCCAGCCTCCCTGATCATATTTAAACCAAAGCACATATCTGGTAATTTCTTCTGAATTAGCAGCCTCCCAATTCAACAGAACCCGATCATTTTCGATCCTGGAAGTAAGAACCGGGGTTTCCGGAGCATTTTCATCAAGCCACGGACTTGGAGGCACGAGCGCTTTCTTTCTATATGGACCTTCCTGTAAAGCTTTTGCAAGATTTTCGTGTTTCAGAAGTGGGCCAATACTCCAGTGAACCGTTCCCTTACTCTCGGGCAACATCCCGCGAGTGATCATGATCTGGTTGATGGTTTCATCTACATTTTTTTCATCACCGCCAAGACCTACATTAATGCCCGGCCATAAATGCCTGTTTTTAGTATTTTCTGATTCCCACCACCCCAGTAATTCCGGAAAGCTCTGTCCGGGTTTATTAATCTGCCAGTACAATTGAGGAGTAAAATAGTCTATCCAGCCTTCATTCAGCCACAATTTAGCATCGGCATAAAGTTTATCATATTGATCATAACCGGTTACAGATTGCGGGTAACCTGGTCTCCATATCCCGAATGGACTTAAACCGAATTTTACATGAGGTTTTTCAGCTTTTATCTCTTCATAGATCCTTTTGATGAACCTGTTCACATGATCCCTTCTCCAGTCTCCTTTTGAAAGTTCTCCATTATTACTCTTATAAGAAGCAAAGGTCTTTTCATCTGGAAAGTCTTTTCCATTATTATAGGAATCGTAGGGATAAAAATAGTCATCAAAATGAACCCCATCAATATCATATCTTTCTACAATATCCATTACCACTGCTGCGGAGTGATCCTGAGTTTCCTTTTTTGCGGGATCCAGCCACCACATTCCGTTGGCAAGTTCTACAGCAAGTTCAGGTTTTTGCCTGATAATAGATGTATTGGTAACATCTCCTCCGGTAGTATGATGAGCACGATAAGGGTTTAGCCACACATGTAATTCCAGTCCTCTTTTATGAGCTTCCCTGATCCAGAAATCAAGCGGATCATAATAAGGTTCAGGAGCTTTTCCCTGTTCCCCTGTTAGAAAATATGACCATGGTTCGATCTCGCTCTCATATAAAGCATCGGCCTGAGGCCTCACCTGAAAAATTACCGCATTAAAATTATGAGTTTGGAGAAAGTCAAGGAGTTTCAATGCTTCCTTTTGCTGCTGCATCGTCGAAAGGCCAGATTTACTTGGCCAGTTGATATTCGCTACCGTAGCAACCCAGGCCGCTCTGAACTCTTCAATATTTAGGGGCGGGTTCACTCTGTTTCTTTTAGGGGTCTCGACTTTCTCCATAGGAACTTCAGGCACGGAAGCTGTTTCGCTGGAGGCACTATCTATTTCTTTTTCGATGATTTTTTCAGAAGTAGATTTTTCCTGAGTAGTTTTAGTGGTTTTACAAGAGTTCAGTAACACCAATACAAAGAGTAGCGTAAATATTTTATAACGTGATATCATAGAGTTAGGTATTTAGCAAAAGTAAATAAGTTATGTATAGAAAAGTCCTTAAGAATAACTTAAGGACTCATCCGGACTAATTCCTAATTTAACACTACCACCCAGGGTTCTGTTCAAGTTCCACGTTATTATTTCTATAAAGTGTAATTTGATCAAGTGGTAAAGGAGACAGATAAACTCTAGGATTATCGAATGTTCTTAAGGACTCCTGAGCTGATGCCGGGATGATATAACCCTGATCACCTTCAGTTAATACTAAGTTCTCAAGATTTGCATCGGGGTAATCTGATTTTACTATCCATGCCCCTCTGTTGATATCAGGATATTCTACCATATCTACATAATTTAGTTTTTTCCAGCGCTTAAGATCATCAAGTCTGAAACCTTCCATCATTAATTCAATTCTTCGCTCTCGTCTTATTTCCCATATAATTGCGCTCACAGCTGGATCTCTTTGAGGATCATCATATGTAACTCCATTCACTGCGGGTTCTGCTCCGTTTAATTGAAGATGAGGTAGCATTATTCCCTGACGGTCACGTAGTACATTGATTGATTTATCCAAATCTGCCTGGGTAAATGCCGGCCCTCCAACGCTAGCGAGTTCAGCAGCAGCTTCAGCATAATTTACCAGTACTTCACCGTAACGAATCACTGGTGCATCTGTAGGGTTTAAGTTAGAGCTTCCTATTGGATCATCCTTGATCTCTTCATTAAGGAATTTATGAGTAGCATACGCCGTAGTGGAATAATCTGAATCTATCCCGTTAATCCTTAATTCATCAGAAACAAAAGTTTCATAAATTCTAGGATCTCTGTTGGCCATTACATTCTCAATACCTTTATCTCCCTGATATTCCGGAGAGATTCCAATTGGTAAACCGTCTTCAGCCAGATATGATTCAATCGCATCTTTTGATGGACCTGTTTGAGGCTCTTTATTATTATAACTGTTAAGAGCATGTGTTAACACTCCTTCTTCGTACTCACGGTATAAGATCACTTCAGGATTTGAGGAAAGGCTTAATGAATTAAAAACCTCACGATAGTTCCCTAAAGAGAACTTTCCTGAATTTATTACCTGTTCTGCAGCCCATTTGGAAGCTTCAAGATATTCAGCTGCTTTTTGAGAATCGTTTTCGTGATATTTCTGCCAGGTCCCTTCGTAAAGGAAAACTCTGGACATGAATGCAAGTACCACACTACGGTCTACTTCCTGCCCTTCATTGTCTACATCATCCCTTACATTTTCCGCAGCATATTGAAAGTCTTCCAGTACTTTATCCATTACAAAAGTGCGATCGTCACGTTTTCTATATAATTGCTCTGTATCACCTTCCACTACTTCTGCATCGTAATAAGGTACATCACCAAAACGCTTTACAAGGTCATGATACTCCATAGCTCTGAAAAATCTTCCAATTCCGGTCCAGTGAGCGATGGCTTCCTCTTCCATTGGAACCGTTTGAACACGGTCTATAAAGATATTCGCTTTTCTAACCCAGCCAAAACCCCATCCTCCTCCAGAGGTTGGTACCTGTTGGGTAAATAATGGTGGATTAGAGGGTGCAAAATCATCATTTAATGACTGACCTGAGAAATAATCTCCCCATGAATAACCAGACCCATATCCAACAAAATACCCGGTATAAAAGCCATAAGCGAAGGTTTTCACATTCTGTTCACTAGTCCAGTAAGTTTCATCCACCAGTTCATCCTGAGGCGGAACTTCTAAAAAGTCCTTTTCACATCCTGTAATTACAAAAGCAAAAAGAAAATACACTGCTATTTTATAAATTGATTTCATCTTCTCTTAATTTTTATAAAGTTATCTGAACTCCTGCAGAAAGAGATCTTCTGAATGGGTACACACGTCCAAATGTGTTCGTGTCATTTAATCCTGCCTGGGTATAATCTACTTCAGGGTCTATAGGTAGGTTCCCATTAGTAAATTCAAACAGGTTCTCACCACTTACGTATATTCTAAATCTATCAACATTAAATCTTTCTGAAAGACCTGCGGGAATTGTATATCCAAGATTGATATTTTTCATTCTTAAATAAGACAGATCCAGTAAATATTTGGTTTGAGGTAAGAAGTTCATTGCATTATTAGATTGTTGCTGGTCGTTTGGTCTAGGATAAAATGCATCAGGATTTTCTGGTGTCCAGTAATCTAACTGATGCTCATACCAACCTTCAGCGTATCTATATCCAGGGATAAATACTGGTCCGTTAGCCCAGAAATCACGTTTTCCTACCCCTTGCATGAAAAGATTTAAGTCGAATCCTTTCCAGTTAGCACCAAGCTGTATTCCATATTGATATCTTGGAGTAGAGTTTCCAATTTTTTTCAAATCTCCTGAATCACCTACTGTTCTTGAACCATAGTCAATTACCCCATCACCATTAATATCTTTATACTTGACATCTCCCGGTCCATACTGAAACCAGCCATTTGTTTCAAATATATCCTGTGAAGCCACGCCATCGGCATAAGAACCATCCTCGTTAAAATCGTCTTCTGTAAAGAACCCATCAGTTTCATAACCCCATATTTCTCCTAAGGTCATCCCCTCATAATAGGTGTTATTAATAGCTGCTATGGGATTTGGTATTCCCATGGTAGAATTTGCATACTTGGTAACTTTCTCTTTAAAATCTGATAAAGTTCCTACCGCATTAAATTTTAGGCCATTGCTAAACTCATGCTTAAAGTCTATTGCAAGTTCCCATCCTTTGGTTTGCAATTCACCATAATTTCTTCTTGGAGCCGTTGTTCCAAATGAGCTAGGAAGTGTTACACCACTACTGTGCATATCTGAAACCGTTCTTTCATACCAGTCAAAAGTAAGTCCAAGTCGGTTCTCCAAAAATCTTGCATCAAGCCCTATATCCAGGGTAGTCACCGTTTCCCAGGTTAAAGAGTTGGGCAAGGCCCCTGGTGTACCTACAGTTACCTGCTCCTGCCCGTCTATTACCCAATTGGAACCGTATGATGACATTGTGCGATAAATATTGCTGATCCTTGCATCCTGATTTCCTACAGATCCATAAGACCCTCTTACTTTAAAGAAAGATACTGCCTTGAGGTTTTCCATAAAATCCTCTTCAGTAAGCACATAACCTAGAGACATTGACGGAAAGAAAGCCCATTTTTTATCAGGAGAAAGTCTGGAAGCACCATCATATCTTCCGTTCAGTTCCAGTAAAAATTTGTCGTTATAAGCATAATTTATTCTTCCGAAAGCACCTAAAGTAGTCCAGCGGTTTCTATTACCTCCAACAAATTGATCACCTGTAGCAAGATCTAATTCACCCTGATCTGGATTTAACAGGTTTCGTCTTTGAGAGTAGTGATCCCAGTATTCAAATTCTTCAAGATCACCACCCAATGTAAGTTTAAAATCGTGATCTCCCAGTTCTTTAGTATAGATCCCAAAAGCTTTAGCCGTATTTCTTCTACTCCAGTTTGAGCTATACTGAACACGATCGTATGCAGAACTGCTATAAGGAACATAAGAAAAATCTGCACCCTGTGCCCAGAAATTATAAGCATATAATGTCCCGCCTGTTTGGTGTTCATGACCCTCTACTCTATCGTGCGTATAATCAAAGTTAATCTCCAGATCTTTTGTTGGCGTTATTGTAGTACCTAAGTTAACCCTGGATAATGAATTTGTAATTTCATTCATATTAGCCTGTTCTACCTCAGAAATATGATTTCTGAAAGGTTTTCCATCTACCGTACCGTAAGGGTAGTATGCAGGCCATCTTGTAGTATAATACCAGGCATCATAGGTATTAGAACCAAATTTAAATGGCTCTGTAGTCAAGCTGTTACTATTTAGAACTTTTGCCCTCACATCCAACCAGTCTGTAACTTCAGTATTTATACTTAAGTTTAGGTTGTATCGCTCAAATTTATCTGCATTTGTCTTGTAAACGCCACCCTGATTTAAATATCCTAAGCCAAGGTAGTAGCTCGTCTTTTCAGATCCACCAGTAACAGATAAATCGTGTTTTTGCTGTGCTGCCCATTCCTTAATGAATAATTCCCGGGGATCCCAGGAGCGGTAGAAAAATAATCTCCCGTCTCTAACTTCGTAATCTCTGCCTTCAACCATTTCCATTCCAAGATCCTGGCCGCCATATTGCGCCTCCCAGTCTCTCATTTTGTCAATAGCCGTCTGGTCTATATACATTCCTACAATACCAAAGGCGTCTAAAGAAGGTATACGCCTATTCACAGCAGCAAAAGCCATTTCTGCCCCCTCTGCTGCCGGAGCTACTTTGGGAACTTCAGTTGGCGTAGACCATGCGAAGTTATTAGAATATGTAACTGAAGGTACTCTGTTCTTGCTACCATTTTTAGTAGTAATCAAAATTACACCCCAGGCACCTCTAGCTCCATATATAGAGGTAGAAGCTGCATCCTTAAGTACTGAAATACTTTCAATATCCTGAGGGTTTATAGCTTGAAGGTTGGACACCTCAACGTTATCTACCAGAATAAGAGGCTCTGCTCCTCCTCCAGTTCCCAAAGTCCCTACAGATCCTCTTAATTTTATGGTTGGATTTTCACCAATTTGACCTGTAGGACTCGTAATTGTAAGACCCGGGCTGGTACCCTGAAGTCCACGACCTACATCGGTTATGGGTCTGGATTCCAATACTTCTGTATCAATTGTAGATACTGCACCAGTAAGGTCTTTTCTTTTCTGATTACCATATCCCACCACCACAACTTCATCTAAACTTTCAGTATCTGTTTGAAGGGTGATTTGAAACTGAGATTGATTTCCCAGTTTTACTTCTTGTGTCTGGAACCCAAGAGAAGAAAAAACAAGTATCGTTTCACCTGCATCTGGAACAGATAATTCAAAATGACCATCAAAATCTGTTACTGTTCCATTAGAAGTATTTTGAACCATTACGGTTACTCCCGGAAGTGGTAGACCATCTTCATCAAAAACGTCTCCCGTAATTTCTTTTTGCTGAGCCCAGAGACTTACAGTAAAAAGGCAAAATAGAAGAACAAAAAATTGTCGATTTTTTCCCATAGTTAGCGTTTCATTAGTGAAGTTTTACAATAAATTAAAATAATATTTAAATTATTGTTAAATATATAATATAATGGAAAATAAAAAAACTTTTAGAGATTTTTTTTAATAATAAAATATACTTAATCGAATTTTTTAATTAACTCAATTACATATTATTATCTTTTTAAAGCTTTTCTTACACTTCCGTGCGCTTTTAAAAGCTTTTCTGCCTCTTCTTTTTCAACACCAAGTTCTTCCATAATCATACGTACTCCACGCCCCACAAGCTTACTATTAGACAATTGCATATCTACCATCTTATTCCCTTTAATTCTTCCTAATTTGATCATTACGGAAGTAGAGATCATATTTAAGACAAGTTTTTGAGCGGTGCCTGCTTTCATACGAGTACTTCCCGTAACAAACTCAGGTCCTGTTCTTACTTCTATGGGAAATTCTGAAGCTTCTCCAAGTGGGCTACCCGCACTACAGGCAATACAACCGGTAATAATTCCATTTTTTCTTGCTTCCTTAATACCCCCAATCACATAAGGTGTGGTACCAGAAGCTGCGATACCAACGAGAACATCCTTTTCAGAAATATTATATTCCTGAAGATCTTTCCATGCCTGCTGGGTATCGTCTTCAGCATTTTCTACAGCATTTCTTAAGGCTGTATCTCCGCCGGCGATAAGTCCTACCACAATTTCTGCGCTAACTCCAAAAGTTGGTGGACATTCAGACGCATCTAAAACACCCAGGCGACCGCTTGTCCCGGCTCCTATATAGAATAACCTGCCTCCTGCTTCTATCTTTGGTACGATTTGATCTACCAGTTTTTCAATAGACGTAATTTCCTTTTTTACGTTTTCAGCAACGGTTTGGTCTTCCTTATTAATATTAGATAATAATTCAATTGTGCTCATCTTTTCCAGATGATCATAATTTGAAGTTCTCTCTGTATCAGGATTCTTTTTATTCATTTTAGTGGTCTTTAATTAATTCTTCTGAAAAAATTCCCTTTTGAGTACCAACCTCCCATTTTACTTCAGGACTTTTAAAATAGTTGATCCCAAGTTCATTTAATCTTCTACCGTGCCTGGCGAGCCTTTTTGTGAAATTTTCAAAATTCCTTTTAGAATCATGAGTCCAGCCTATTTCTGCAACTGCAATGCTCCGCGGCCATAATCGGTCATCGGCCCTGTCATCACTTATTACCAATTCACTCCAAACCGGAGCTTCAATACCTATCACACGAGTATCATCGGTTCTATAACTGTATACCTTCTCCAGGCTTAAACCTTCCGCACTACACCATTTATAAGTATTTTCCTGATCGCGAACATTTCCGTGATCTAAGTAGAAGAATTTGCAAAAGGAATCGATGATCTTCTGGTTTTCCCCAATTTTAGTTTGACCATTCCAACGTTGAACTATAAAATCTTCATCAAGATCTGCCTTCGCACTCTCTTCCCAGCCAATTGTCATCTTTCCGTATGTATTAACTATAGCATCAGCTTTCCCAATAAACTCCTTATATAATGGATCTTCTATCTCATCACCGCCAATATGTATCCATTTTCCCGTTGTGATCTCTGAAAGTTCTTTAATAATATCATCAACAAATTTGTAGGTCGCGGGATCTTTAAGACAAAACCTGGACCATCCTACTTTATAACCATCATAAAGATCTGGGGGTAAAGCTCTTTTTGGTTCAATATTCTTATTATCCTCACAATTCAATTCCGGGTACGCGGTTAATGCTGCATAAATATGACCTGGCATATCGATCTCAGGAATGATCACGATATTTCGATTTTCAGCATATTCCTGTAAAGTTTTAAATTCCTGCTGGGTTAAATACCCTGAACGACCATTTTTAACCGCACTCTTTCCACCTATTTCGGTTAGTTTTGGATATTGTTTTATTTCAATTCGCCAGCCCTGATCATCACTTAAATGAAGATGCAAACGATTGAGTTTGTAAAGAGCCATTCTATCTATATGTGCCTTGATATATTCTTTAGAAAGAAAACTTCTCGCGATATCCAGCATGCTTCCTCGCCATGAAAATTTTGGTTTATCTACAATTTCAACAAACCGCAGTCTAATTTCTGAATCTAAGTTTCCCGCTTCCACTTCTGCAGGAAATATTTGTCTTAATGTCTGAATTCCATAAAACATTCCAGTCTTAGTGGCGCTGATAATATGGACCCCCGCCGCATTGACCTGTAGTTTATAACCTTCATCGCCCAGGTCTCCATGCAAATTTTTGTTAATTTGAAGGTTCCAGTTTCCGCAATTATCACCTTCCTGTAATGCTATATCATATTTTTTCGCGGCCAGTAATTTTTTTATCCATGAAACTGATTTTTCGCTTTCAATATCATAGCAGATGGTATTTTTCTTTGGGATACTAAAAAACTTCTCTCCCCATACTAAATGTTGTGGTGCAGGAATGATCGCCGGAAAATTTTCTGAGTCTAATCCTGAAATATCCTGCATTGAAAAACAGGGAATACTTAACATCATAAGAATTAAAAATACTGCTGAGGATTTATAGACTTTTGAATTCATACTTATGGATATTAATATTTATGAATTTATTGATACCTGTCAGCGATATCAACTTCGGAAATTTCGATAATGAGGTTTGCTAGTTTTTGGGTGACAGTTTTGAAGAATTTTTCACCCTTTTCTTTATTGGCCTTCTTTGGATTACCAATTCCGGTATCCTGAGTAACCATAGACCATTGTCTTTCTGACCAGGCCCAGCCTTCTCTAATTCCTGTGATTCTGGATTTTTTTTCTTTCCCGTCCCCGGCTTCTTTAAGATCTGAAACCAGTTCTGGTTTCAAATGTAACATCAGGCTGGTTTCCATTTCATCTGCATGATCTCCTTCCTTCTCAAAGAATTCCGATTTATCAACCACGTCAAAGAAATTTGTAGAAACCAAAAGCATTTTTGGATATTTTAATCCTAATTCTCTTAAAATGGGTTTGAAATTATTTCCTCCGTGACCATTCAGCAGTATTAGTATATATATATCCTGGCGGTTTAAAACTTCAATGATATCTGATAATATGGCGAGTTGAGTGCTGGGATAGAGATTCATATCCAGTTTTATATTTGCCTGGCCCGTATTTACTCCAAAAGGTATATTTGGCAAAACTTTTAATTTCACTCCTTTTTCCCATGCAATCCTACCTGCTTCAGCAGCGAGTGCTTCAATCTGGTAATTATCTGTTCCATAAGGAAGGTGATAATTATGAGCTTCTGTAGCGCCCCATGTTAATACAGCTACCTCTGTATCCTCTTCTTTTATTGCTTTCCATTTACTTTCAGATAAAATATAAGGTCTCATTATTTCCTGATTTTAAAGCCTGAAACTGCGAAGTATAATATGAATAAGTAACAAGGTACCATTACCCAGTAAGCTTCTTGCGGATTCCAACTTTCAGCAAGTGCTCCATACGCTAAAGGTACAATTGCTCCCCCTGCGATTCCCATCACCAGTAAAGAGGATGCTGCCTTAGTAAATCTTCCTACATCTGCAAGTGCTAGAGGCCAGATCGCCGGCCACATTAAAGAATTGGCAAGACCTAATAATGCAATAAACGCCAGTGATACATAACCTTCAGTAAAAATAGCCAGTATAGAAAATACGATTCCAAATACTGCTGAAAGCTTTAAGGCATTTTCCTGTTTGATGAATTTTGGAATGGTAATAATCCCAATGATATACCCTACAACCATAGCTACCATGGTTCCAGTGGCAAAATATTTAGCGGTAGTAAGTGCAATTCCCTGTGATGCTCCATAACTAATAATACTATCTGCCGCAATCACTTCCACCCCAACATATAGAAATAAGGTGATCACTCCCAATATCACATGCGGAAAATCAAAAACACTGTTTTTCCCTGCGTTACTTGTAGATAAATTTTCGTCTTCTTCATCGGTATCCACTTCTGGCAGGCTTGATTTATATACCCAGAATGCTAGCAGTAAAAGCACGATTATAATTCCTATATAAGGCGGAATGACCCTTAAGGCCATTTCATTAAGTTCATTGATCCTTTCAGCAGCAGTTAAGTTTGCTACTTCAGATTGGAGTTCATCTGCCTTTTCCAGTTGTAAGAAGAAACCGATAAGAATGGGTGCTATAGCACCCGCCAGCTTATTGCAAATCCCCATAATACTGATACGCTTCGCAGCACTTTCAGCAGGTCCAACGATAGTTACATAAGGATTGGAAGCTGTTTGCAAAATTGCAAGTCCGCTACCCATTATGAATAATCCTGATAGAAATAATAGGTACGTTCTTGTAATGGCCGCAGGTATAAAGAGAAGTGCGCCAAATGCCATGATTAAAAGTGCGACCGACATTCCTTTTTTAAAACCTAATTTATTGAGAGTACGGGTAGAAATGGGCGCCATTACCACATAGGCAATATAGAAAGCAAAGGTTACAAAGAACGATTGGAATTTGGTGAGTTCACAGGCGATTTCAAGATACGGGATTAACAGTGAGTTTAACCAGGTTACAAATCCAAAAATGAAAAATAAGGCTCCTATTATAATTATAGAACGCGTGGTTCCTCCTCCAGATTGAGAAAAATTAGCCTTTTCTTTTGCTACGGAATTTGCCATATCTACGATGAATGAAGTTTAAGGTAATATTGATTGTTGAATTTCTGAAGTTTCCCTTTTACTAATAATGAGAGACGCGGCCCCCAGAAGCGCGGTATTCTCCATATCAGAAGGTTTGATCACCAGCTGATCCAGTACTTTTTTAAACGGAAAATCACTGATGGTTCTTTTAAGCTGAGCTTCAAAGAATTTAAAAGATTTACTCACCGAGCCGCCAAGAAAGATCGCTTCAGGGGAAAGGATAAAAAGTATCGTTTTGATCGCATTTCCTAAATGGATTCCAAATTCTTCTAAAATCCTCAAGGCTTCCTCGTCGCCTTTTTCAGCTTTTAGATATAAATCTGTTCCTTTCACATCATATTCTCTTCTGAAGAATTTACCACTGCAGTAATCTTCAATAGTTTTATCCAGATAAGGTAGGCTTCCAAGTTCTCCTGCACTGGAAAAACTGCCGGAATAAAGCTGATTGTTAGCGATGATTCCCGTACCAAATCCAGTCCCCATGGTGATCCCTACCATATTAGTATATTTTTTACCTTCTCCCAGAGTTTTTTCCCCAAGAGCAAAAACGTTCGCATCGTTGGTAATTTTTACAGGGATTTTAAAATGTTTTTCCAGATGCTTTTTAAGGTGAACTTCTTTCCAGGAGGAAATATTTAAAAGATCATAGACAACGCCTTCTTTTTCGTCCACCAAACCAGGAACGCCAATCCCTATACCTTCAAAATCATGTTTACCTAAAGCTTCTATCTCTTTAATAATATTTAGAACGATATCTTCTTTGGATGAGCCTGAAAGTGTGGGAAACGTTTTTTCATGAATAACTTTTGATTCCTGAACAATCCCGAGTTGTATTTTGGTTCCACCTATATCAATACCAAGTATTTTCTTTTTCATTTACTGCATTTTGACAGAAATCATCAAGGCTTTTTTATTAAAAATAACAAATGAGCAACGACAAATTATGTATAAATTTATAATATAAACAAATTCTTTTATAAAATTTTTATAAAAGTTATTTAGAATAGCGGATTATTATACAATGTTAACAGAAAAGATTGTCAATCCAGAATTATTCTCTCAAGAGATACAAATAAACTATATTTGCAAACTTAAATCTGTTAATTATTTTTCTATTAATTAACCAGAAAAACTGAAGATGAAGAACATTCGAAATTTTTGCATCATTGCACATATAGATCACGGGAAAAGTACCCTGGCCGATCGTTTATTGGATTTTACGGGAGCTGTAACCGAAAGGGAAAAACAGGAACAACTCCTGGATAGCATGGACCTTGAACGCGAACGAGGGATCACGATCAAATCTCACGCAATCCAGATGGATTATGTTCATGAAGGCGAAGAATTCGTATTAAACCTTATCGATACTCCTGGTCACGTAGATTTCTCTTACGAAGTTTCGAGATCTATCGCGGCCTGCGAAGGAGCTTTATTAGTAGTAGATGCCGCTCAGAGTATACAGGCACAAACAATTTCGAATTTATATCTGGCTTTAGAAAATGACCTGGAAATTATTCCGGTTTTAAATAAAGTAGATCTTCCAAGTGCAAATCCTGAAGAAGTGACCGATGATATCGTAGATCTTTTAGGTTGCGATCCTTCTGAAGTGATTCCTGCCAGTGCAAAAACCGGACTTGGAATCAAGGAAATTCTGGATGCCATCATCAATCGTATTCCTGCACCCAGCGGGAAAGTGGATGCGCCTTTAAGAGCCTTGATATTTGACTCGGTTTATAACCCTTTCAGAGGTGTGGAAACTTATTTCAGGGTGATCAATGGTTCAATCAGGAAAGGAGAAAAAATTAAATTTGTTGCTACAGATAAGACCTATGATGCAGATGAGGTAGGAACGCTTCGTTTAAAACAATTTCCTCGAAAAGAGATAAAAACCGGAGATGTAGGTTACCTAATCACTGGAATTAAGGACGCTCGTGAGGTAAAGGTAGGAGATACTATTACCAGCGCTGCGAATCCTACAACAGAAGCTGTAGCTGGTTTTGAAGATGTAAAACCAATGGTATTCGCCGGAATCTATCCGGTAGATACTGAAGATTATGAGGAGCTTAGAGCTTCTATGGAAAAATTGCAGCTAAATGATGCTTCGCTGGTGTTTACACCTGAAAGTTCTGCTGCTCTTGGATTTGGTTTCAGATGTGGATTCCTTGGGATGCTCCATCTTGAAATTATTCAGGAAAGACTCGAACGTGAATTTGACATGACCGTGATCACCACGGTTCCTAACGTGTCTTATCACGCTTATACGAACAAAAATCCCGATGATGTGATTTTGGTAAATAATCCATCAGATCTTCCCGAACCTTCAAGTTTAAATAGGGTAGAAGAGCCTTTTATTAAGGCTACGATCATTACCAAAGCAGATTATGTAGGGAATGTGATGTCACTTTGTATTGAAAAAAGGGGAGAGATCACTAATCAGACCTATTTGACTACCGAGCGAGTTGAACTAACTTTTGATATGCCATTAGCAGAGATCGTTTTTGATTTTTACGATCGCTTAAAGACCGTTTCAAGAGGTTATGCATCTTTTGATTATGCTCCAATTGGATTAAGGCAGTCTAAACTGGTAAAAGTAGATATGCTCCTAAATGCGAATATAGTGGATGCACTCTCAGCATTATTACATGTGGACAATGCCTACGATATAGGAAAGAAAATGTGTGAGAAGCTAAAAGAATTGATCCCGAGACAACAATTTGATATTCCAATTCAGGCAGCCATCGGCGCAAAGATCATTGCCAGGGAGACTGTAAAAGCTCTTCGTAAGGATGTTACCGCAAAATGTTACGGTGGTGATATTTCCCGTAAAAGGAAACTTCTTGAAAAGCAGAAAAAAGGTAAAAAACGTATGCGCCAGGTAGGTAATGTGGAAATTCCTCAGGAAGCGTTTATGGCAGTACTTAAGTTGAACGACTAGTATTAGTTCGGAGCTTTCAGTTCAGAGTTCGGTGTTGTTATCCGTCTTTCAATAAATATTGTTTTAACCCGGAGATATCATCTTTGATATTTCAGTCAAGCTTGTACGCATTGTTATTTGGTGATGCGAACTTATATATTTCTGTCTTTCAGCTATAGTAGTACATACTATATATTCTTTCAGAGAACTGGAAGCTATTCCCAGATATCTGGCAAATTCTCTTTTGGAACCACCAGAGCCTTCAGCAATATTCAATGATATTGAAACTGCCGCTCTCCTAAATTGGGAAATTAAACCATAGGTTTCTTCCTTTGGAAAATCCTTTGTGATGTTATAAATATAATCTGTAAACACTATTGATTTTTGATATACCTCTAATTCTTCAAATTTGAATTTCATAAGTCTGAAGATAATATTATTCTAATTCAACTCAATTACCACTAGCGTTTAATCATTTTTAGGAAGTTTTTATTTTTGTAAATTAAAAGGATTAAACCTCAGAAATAAAAACCACGAACTACGAACTAGAAAACTACAGACAAGAAATGGCCGGACATAGTAAATGGGCGAATATAAAGCATAGGAAAGGAGCACAGGATAAGAAACGGGCGAAACAATTTACCAGGGCGATCAAAGAGATCACGGTAGCTGTAAAAGAGGGTGGAGGTCCAGATCCGGAAACAAATCCCTCACTGAGAAATGCTGTTCAAAATGCCAAGGGTGTGAATATGCCCAAAGATACTATTGAAAGAGCTATAAAGAAGGCGAGTGGTGCAGATGCCGATAATTATGAAACGGTCACTTTTGAAGGCTATGGTCCAAACGGAATTGCAATTTTCGTAGAATGTACTACAGATAATACCAATAGAACAGTGGCTTCGGTAAGATCTATATTTTCAAAGAATGCTGGTAGTCTTGGAACCAATGGTTCTCTCGAATTTCTTTTCGATAAAAAAGGTGTGTTTACCCTCGAAAAAGAAAGTATTGAAAAAGATCTCGACGAGTTAGAGCTGGAGTTAATTGAAGGTGGTGCCAGTAAATTTGAGAAAGAAGATGAATTCTTGACTGTTTATACTGAATTTACAGACTTTGGACTGATGTCCTCAAAGTTGGAGGAGCTTGAACTGGAGCCAAAAAATTCTGAAGTACAGCGAATTCCGATAAATACCGTTGAATTACCTGTAGATGATGCTATTAAAATCCTGAATCTGGTAGAAAAGTTCGAAGATGATGATGACGTTCAGAATGTTTATCATAATCTTGAAATCACCGATGACTTAATTGAGGAAATGGAAAAGCAGGAGGATTAATCCTGCTTGATATTTTCTTTTATATTTTCTTTTTCTTCGCTATCTCCCTGCTCAATTTGCTTTCCTAAGTAAACCAGCATAAAACCTTCCTCAATCTCAACGTCCATACTATTAGAAGGGATAATACTCAATTCTCCTTCGTTATTCTTGACAAATAGCGGAATAATGTCAGAATCTGTCTTACTAATCTCTATCAAGCCTTCATAATGTTCTTTGGAGTTGAGATCCATCTCATGAATAGAAGGATATTTACGGGCAAGATTCGTAAGTTTTATATAATCATCTGTTTGAGAAAATAAACCTTCTTTTGGATTATTCTCAGGATCATCCATTTCATCGGAAGAAACGACTCTAAAAGAACCATTTTCTCCAAAATGTTTTCTGAATTTTTCAATAGCATTGGTATTCACTTCAGAATTCCCTGTTAGAGCCATTAAATAGCCCACATCACTTAATTCTATATTGTTGATAAGATCATCTGAATATACATTTTCCTGAATCGCATCCAGGCCAAGTTCTCTTGCTTTTTTGATATTTGAACCATTACTGTCTATAAGTACCACATGTCTCTTATTCTTTTTCAGGTAAGCTCCAATTAATCTGGAAATAGTTGAAGCACCAATGATCAATATTCCCTGAGAATTTTTCAGAAAAACACCTACCAGTTGCGCAAATAGTCTTGCGGTGGTTGCATTCAATAATACAGTACCAAGCACGATCATAAATACCAGTGGAGTGATATATTCAGCCCCGGGAACTCCCTGGTTTGCGAGTTCAATACCAAAAAGTGAAGCGATACCGGCAGCTACAATACCACGAGGACCTACCCAGCTTATAAATAATTTTTCATTGGTCTTTAAAGAAGAGCCAATACTACTCACAAATACACCCAGGGGTCTCACTACTAGTACAACGGTGGCAAATAGTATGAGTGCTTTAATATCATAAACCAGCATAAGGTCTTCCATATTAATATTAGCCGCAAGGAGTATAAAGAGGATAGAGATTAAAAGAACGCTAAGAGATTCTTTGAAATAAAGCAATTCTTTCAGGTTTGGTAAATTGATATTTCCCATCACCATACCCATGACCACCACGGCTAATAGTCCGCTTTCATGAGCAAACATATCGGCCAGTACAAAAACACCAAGCACGGTGGCGAGTGTAAGTACATTTAAAAGATAGTGAGGAATTACATTCTTCTTAATGGCGAAGGCTAGTGCATGTGCAAAAGTAAATCCGAAAGTAAAACCAAAAAGTACAATCTTACCAAACTCTAATAATGCGGTTTCGGTAAACTCGGTTCCGGTACCTGCACTAATAAATTCAAACATTAATACGGCTACTAAAGCACCAATGGGATCAATAAGAATCCCTTCCCATTTTAAGATCGCTGAAACATCCTTTTTCAACGGAATATTCCGAAGAATAGGAGTAATTACTGTAGGTCCTGTTACTATAATTAGAGCCGCGAATAAAAAGCTAATCTGCCAGCTGAGATCAAAGATAAAGTGGGCGGCCACCCCTGCACCAAAAAAAGTAACAATTACGGCGATGGTAATTAGTTTTAATATTACAGGTCCAACATTAAGGATTTCTCCCTTTCTAAGAGTTAATCCTCCTTCAAAAAGAATGATACCTATGGCCAGCGAAACAAAATAGAAAAGCCCCTTTCCCGGAAACAGACCTGAGGTTCCATCCCAAATAGGTTCGATTAATTTAGAACCGTCTACGGTAAAGAAGGTAGAGAGAGGTCCAACTGAAAGTCCAATAAGTATAAGTGGTAGAATTGCAGGAATTTTAAACCGCCATGCCAACCACTGAGCCAAAATACCCAAAATCACTATTCCCGCTAATTCAATCATAAGTTCCTCGTTTACTAATAGAAGCTAAAAATATTAAAAATGTTTAACTCTGAAAGCTTATTATCTCAAGGCTTTCATAAAATTGATCCTGTTAAATGAAATGAAAATAATTCGAAAAGGCTACAAGATTTTCTATTTTGCAGATAATTTTTAAAAATCATGCAATGAAACTATATCCTATTGAAGCTGGAAATTTCAAACTTGACGGTGGAGCGATGTTTGGTGTCGTACCCAAAAGCCTCTGGACAAGAACAAATCCGGCAGACTCTAATAATATGATAGACATTGCAGCGCGCTGTTTACTTATTGAAGATGGTGACAGACTTATGCTGATAGATACCGGAATGGGCGATAAGCAAAGTGAAAAATTCTTTGGTTATTACTATCGGTGGGGAGATCATAGTATAGATAAATCATTAAAAAAATACGGTTTTCACCGGGATGATATTACCGATATTTTTATGACACATCTTCATTTTGACCATTGTGGAGGGAGTATTCAATGGAATAAAGACCGAACAGGCTATGAACCAGCTTTCAAAAATGCCCGTTTTTGGAGCAATAAAGACCACTGGTTATGGGCAACCCAACCCAATGATCGGGAAAAAGCTTCTTTCCTTAAGGAAAATATCATTCCCATGGAACAAAGTGGTAAACTCCATTTTATTGAAAAAGAGGAGGATAAAGATTTTCAGCATTACGAAAATCTTGGTTTTGGCGTATTATTTGTAGATGGACATACAGATAAGCAAATGATCCCACATATTGAATATAAAGGAAAAAAGCTTGTTTTTATGGCAGATCTACTGCCAACTGCCGGGCATATTCCTCTACCATTCGTTATGGGGTATGACACCAGGCCTTTGCTCACTTTGCCAGAGAAAAAGAAATTTTTGGAAACGGCAGCAGATGAAAATTATTATCTGTTTATGGAACATGATGCTCATAATGAAATTATAACCCTAAAAAACACAGAGAAAGGTGTTAGGCTGGATAAAACGCATACCTTCAACGAATTATTTAACTAAACAAACATATGAAGATTCCCTATTTTAAATCATTTCTATCTCTACTTGCAGCAGGTATTATTACTGGTTGTAGCAGTACAGCCCCTAGTGTAGTTTCTACACCGGTTAGTAACATAGATTCTATTCCTCTAAAAGTTCAGGATCTATCAGACGCCCAGCTAAAAGACTGGACAAATGCCGATCTTATTACGGATACTATTCCAGGAATGAGTGTAAATAAAGCTTATGCTGAAATTATTAAAAATAATAGACCTTCCCCAGTAATTGTAGGGGTAATAGACAGCGGTGTAGATATAGATCATGAAGACCTTAAAGGGGTGCTTTGGACAAATGCTGATGAAATTCCTGGGAACGGGAAAGACGATGATAATAATGGTTATATAGATGATATTCATGGATGGAATTTTTTAGGGGATGCAGTCGCAGAGAATATGGAGTATACCCGTATTTATAAAAGATTGAAGCCTAAATATGAAGGTAAATCTGAAAGTAGTATCAGCACGGCAGATCGTGAAGAATTCAATACTTATAAAGCGGCAAAAGCTGAATATGATAAAGAATATGCTGAAGCGGTAGATACCAGGGAACAGTATCTTCAGATTCAAAGTCAGATCACTGCGGCGCATAATGCTGTTTCAAAAGAATTAGGTACTGAAGATTATACAAAAGAGCAACTTTCAGATTTTAAACCTCAGTCCCAGCAAATGACTCAGTATAAATCTATACTTACTCAAATTCAGTATAACGTAAACGAGAATATTCCGGAGGCCCTCACAGAGCTTGAAGAAGCCATAGATTATTATAAAGATCGTCTTGCAACCCATTTTAATATGGATCTGGACGGGCGTGCTAAAGTAGGAGACGATCCTTACGATATCACTGATACCAATTATGGAAACAACGAAGTTCAGGGGCCAGAAGCAGATAAGGAGAATGTAAAACATGGTACTCACGTTGCAGGGATCATCGCAGCAGATCGATCTAATAATATCGGTTTTAAAGGAGTTTCGGGTAACGCAAAAATTCTTGTGGTGAGGGCAGTTCCAGATGGAGATGAGTATGACAAGGATATTGCCTTAGGAATTAGATATGCCGTAGATAATGGAGCAAAAGTGATCAATACCAGTTTTGGTAAATATTTTTCTCCGAACCCGGAATGGGTTATAGATGCGATTAAATATGCTGCTGATAACGACGTCCTTATTGTGAATGCTGCAGGAAATGAGGGAATTGATCTTGACACAAACAGAGTGTACCCAAACGATCAGGATCCTTCAAACTCCAATGAAATAGCAGATAATTTCCTAACCGTTGGAGCACTGAATTACGAATATGGATCAGGTCTGGTTGCAGATTTCTCAAATTATGGAAAATCTAACGTAGATGTTTTTGCACCTGGAACCAAAATATGGTCTACCACTCCAAATAATACTTATGAGTATTTACAAGGAACTTCTATGGCTTCACCGGCAGTTGCCGGGATCGCAGCCATCATCAGAGGTTATTATCCACAGCTTTCCGCAGCACAGGTAAAACAAGTGATAATGGACAGTGGTCTAACAACCAAAGCGACGGTAATCGTAGGTGGGGATACTAACAATACTAAAAAATTTGATAATTTGTCTATTTCAGGAAAAATGGCAAACCTTTATAACGCACTAATTTTAGCTGACCAAATCTCGAAAAATAAATAAAATGAAGAAAATATTTTTAAGCTTTCTATTAATTACAACAGGCTTCTTGCAAGCCCAGAACAGTACTTCTTACTGGCAACAACATGTAGACTACACGATGGATGTAGACATGAATGTTGAGAATTTTAAGTATACAGGAACTCAGGAACTGATTTATACCAATAATTCACCTGATACCTTAGACAGAGTATTTTATCACCTATATTTCAACGCATTTCAGCCGGGTAGCGAAATGAATGCGCGCTTAGAAAGTGTTCCAGATCCAGATGGCAGAATGACCATGAATAAAGGAACCAAGGAGAATCCTGAAATAGTGAGTAGAATTACAGGCCTTTCAGAAGATCAAATTGGTTATTTAAGAGTGAACTCTTTAACTCAAAATGGAACTGAACTTCAATATGAAGAAGTGGGAACCGTACTGGAAGTAGAGCTTACAAATCCAATCTTACCTGGTGAGAAAACAACTTTCAATATGGAATTTGAAGGTCAGGTACCGGAACAAATTAGGAGATCTGGTAGAAATAGTGCAGAAGGAGTGGCACTTTCCATGAGCCAGTGGTATCCTAAATTAGCTGAATATGATTTCCAGGGATGGCATGCAGATTCTTACATCGCTCGTGAATTCCAGGGAGTATGGGGAGATTTTGATGTGAAAATTTCAATTGATAAAGATTATACTGTTGGAAGTACAGGATATCTTCAGAATCCGCAGGAAATAGGTCATGGCTATGAAGAAGAAGGAACTAAAGTCAAAAAGACCAAAGGTGATAAGCTTACCTGGCATTTTAAAGCTCCAAAAGTTCATGATTTTACCTGGGCGGCAGATCCAGAATATATCCACGATACAGTGATAGCTGAAGATGGTACGGTACTTCATTTTCTTTATAAGGACAATGATGAAATCAAGGAAAACTGGAAAAATCTCCAGCCAAAAACTGCTGAATTACTTACTTATTTCAATGAACATATAGGACCATATCCATGGGACCAATATTCTGTGGTGCAAGGTGGTGATGGTGGTATGGAGTACGCAATGCTTACTCTTATTACCGGGGAACGTTCTTTTGGGAGCCTTGTAGGTGTCACTGCGCATGAGATGGCTCATGCCTGGTTTCAGCATCTAATGGCCACCAATGAAAGCATTCACGAGTGGATGGATGAAGGTTTTACTTCCTATATTTCTTCGGAAGCTGAAAATGTAGTGATGGGGAAAAATGCTGAAAATCCTCATACTGGCTCTTATAGAGGTTATGGATATCTTGCCAATTCAGGTAAAGAACAGCCACAAACTACGCATGCAGATCGTTATGCGATGAATGGTCTTTATGGAGCTTCTGCTTATTCAAAAGGAGCGGTATTTCTTGCTCAGCTTGGATATGTAATTGGGAAAGAAAATTTAGCTAAAACCCTGAAACGTTATTATGACGAGTGGAAATTCAAACATCCAACTCCAAATGACTTTATAAGAATTGCTGAAAAAGTTTCTGGAGCTGAACTGGACTGGTATCTGCAGGACTGGACTCAAACTACGAATACAATAGATTACGCGATCAATTCAGTTGAAAGCGAAGGAGAAACTACTAAAGTGAATTTGCAGAGAAGCGGATTGATGCCAATGCCTGTAGATGTTGACGTAACTTATACTGATGGTTCAAAAGAAACGTTTTATATCCCATTGCAAATGATGCGTTGGGAAAAACCTGCTGAAGAAGGCACCAAACGAACAGTTAAAAAAGACTGGGCCTGGGGATTCCCTACTTACGAGCTTGAGATTCCCGCTTCAGAAGATAAAATCACTTCCATAGAAATTGATTCTTCAAAGTTAATGGCAGATATTGATAGAAGCAACAATACCTGGGGGACCTCTGAAAATGAAAATACCAATTCTGGAAACTAGTATTTAGTTCTCAACTATATTGAAAACCCTTTCTTAACCGGAAGGGTTTTTTATTTTCAAGATGCTTACTTTTGAGACATGAACGAAAGTTTTGGAAAATCACAAAAACTGAAAAGCAAAAAGCTCATAGACCAGCTTTTTGCAGAAGGAAAGCATCTTAAATCTTATCCTCTAAAACTGGTGTATGTTCCAATTGGAAATTCTGAGAACCCTGAATTAAAAACGGGAGTTTCGGTTCCAAAAAAACTGGTGAAGACCGCGGTGAAACGCAACAGAATAAAGCGGATGATGCGAGAGGTTTTCAGAAAAAATAAGTACCTTGTTAACGATCATTTACTCTCTTCTTATGCCTTCATGTTCATCCATATTTCCCGCGAAGAGATGACCTATGAAAAGCTAGACCGAAGCATGAAGAAAATTTTGGAGAGTTTCATAGAAAAAATTGGAACAGATGAAAAAGCGAATCAGTAGAATTATCATACTTCCTGTAGTTCTTATTGGGATATTTATAGGAACCGTAAGTTTTAAATCAGACTTCTTCGAAATTGCCAAGCAGATCGAGATCTTCACGACTCTTTTCAAAGAGATCAATATGAATTATGTAGATGAAACCAATCCTGCAGATTTAATGGATACTGCCATTAAATCTATGCTCACAGATCTTGATCCCTATACAAATTACTGGAATGAACAGGATGTGGAAGCAGCCAGGATTAATAGTGCCGGAGAATACACAGGTATTGGTGCATTGGTAAAAACCGGACAGGAAGCTCTTACGGTCATGGAAATTTACAAGGATTATCCAGCCGATAAAGCCGGTTTAAAAGCCGGAGATGAGATTATTAAGATAGGTAATATCAATGTGACCGATTTTAAAGAAGATGCGGGAGAATTGCTTAATGGCTCTCCAGATAGTAATATTAATATCACGTATCGTAGGCAGGGAGAGATCAGAACCACCAGTTTACAGCGTAGTTCTGTAGAACTGGATGCGGTGCCCTTTTATAAATTACTCGATGATAATTCGGCATATATCGTACTCTCTAAATTCAATGCCAAGGCCTCTACCCAGGTGGCGCAGGCTTTTAAAGAATTAAAGAATAAAGGTGCAGATAAGGTGATCTTAGACCTTAGAGGTAACCTGGGAGGTCTATTAAATGAAGCTATTAATGTAAGCAACATCTTTATTCCGAAAGGAGAGTTAATCGTCACCACCAAATCTGTCATTGAAAAGTATAACCGGGAATATTTTACTCAAAAAGAACCAATAGATACCAAAATTCCATTAGTAGTGCTTGTTAACGGCAGGAGTGCATCTGCCAGTGAAATTGTTGCCGGTGCTATTCAGGATCTCGATCGCGGTGTTATTGTGGGCGCCAGGAGTTTTGGAAAGGGATTGGTACAAAGACCTAAAGAACTGGCTTATGGAACACAGTTAAAAATTACTATTTCCAGATATTATACACCTAGCGGAAGATGTATACAGGCATTGGATTACAGAACCAGAAATGAAGAAGGAAAAGCCGTGAGAACCAAAGTGGAAGATTATAACGAATTTACCACCCGTAACGGTAGAAAAGTTTTTGATGGCGGTGGCATCTTACCTGATATTCAACTGGAAACATCAAAGTTTAGCGACATTACCAATTCATTACTTCTGCAGGATGCTATTTTTGATTACGCTACCAAATATTATTATTCTCATGAATTGGCCAATCCTAATGAATTTAGCTTTACTGATGAGGATTTTAATGATTTTAAGAAATATCTGGAATTATCAGATTTTAAATATCGAACTGCCACTGAAATGGAACTGAATGAAATGATGGATAAGGCAGAGGAAGAAGATTTACGAACAAAAATAGCTGGTGAAGTAAATAAGATAAGATCACAGATTTCTTCATTTAAAAAACAGGAATTAGAAAATAAAAAGCCGGAGATCTTTAGTTTACTGACTGATGAGATCATTAAAAGATATTTTTATAAAGAAGGCTTGTATGAGTATTATACAGCCCATAATCCTGAGATAAATCAAGCCCAGTCACTGCTTAATAATCCTCCTGAATATTCTAAAATTTTAAATTAGAAACCAGATTTTGGAAAGTTTTCTGTTGTTTTTTGAAAATATGCCTAACTGGCAAAAGCTGGTCTGGATCATCCTGGTACTTGGAATATTCTGGATCCTGGAAGGTTATTACGCTTTGATAAAATTCAAATATGATAAATGGAAACATGCCAGAACTAATTTTCTTCTATTGGGATTTGTAATCATGATAAATCTTGTTTTCGGAGTTCTTACCGCAGGAGTATTCTTATGGCTGGATGATTCACAATTTGGACTTTTACAACTAATAGAATTACCAATTTGGCTAGAATTGCTCCTGGCGCTGATGGTTCTGGATTTAATGGCGCAATATTTTGTTCATTTTCTACTTCACAAGGTCAAATGGATGTGGAGATTACACCTAGTTCATCATACAGATACGCATGTGGATGCTACTACAGGAACAAGACATCATCCATTTGATTTTATGATTCGTGAAAGTTTTGCCATTATTGCTGTTATCATCATGGGAATGCCGGTAGCCTTCTATTTATTCTACCGAATTCTGAGTGTGTTCTTCACTTATTTTACACACGCTAATATTAGTCTTCCATTAAGCCTTGATAAAGCTTTAAGTTATATTATAGTAACTCCCAATATGCATAAATTTCATCATCATTATCAACTTCCATGGACAGATACTAACTACGGAAATATGCTAAGTATCTGGGACAGGGTTTTTGGAACTTTTGTATACGATAAGCCTCAAAATATTCGCTACGGAATTGATATTGTAAACGATAATACATCAGATAATATTAGTTATCAGTTGGGAATACCCTTTAACAAATCTATCAAGACAAAAAATTAATCTTTAACCATGGCAATGTGAGGAATCCCATCTTCGAGATATCCGTCTCCAGTAGTTTGATAACCGTGGGTTTTATAAAATTTAATAAGATATTGTTGGGCAGATAATTTGATGTTTGATGTTTTATAAAAGTCCAGTATCGCTTTATCTGATGCTTTCATTATATCATGCCCATATCCAAACTTCCTTTCAGAATCTTTTACAACTACACGACCTATCGCAGCTTCATTAAAGTAGAATCCAGGTTGAAAACAACGGGTATAAGCCACGATCTTATCGTTCTTAAATCCAATTATATGTAGTGCTTTGTCATCTTTACCATCTATATCCTGGTAAACACAATTCTGTTCCACTACAAAGACCTCAGATCTTAATTGTAAGATACTATAAAGTTCGACAAGGTTTAACTCATTGAACTTTTTTACTTCTATCCTTAAATTCATAGGTTATGAACAGTACTTTTTTGCAGGGATCTTATCTACTCTACGCTGATGTCGACCGCCTTCAAATTTGGTATTAACAAATGCTTCCATCATTTCAGTAGCAAGTTCTTCAGAAACAAATCTTGCAGGTATGCTCAAGATATTCGCATCGTTATGTTCACGCGCCAGTTTTGCGATCTCTACATTCCAGCAAAGCGCAGATCTAACACCCTGGTGCTTATTAGCTGTCATATTTGCTCCATTTCCGCTACCACATATAATAATACCAAGATCGGCTTTCTTGTTTTCCACATCTTCTGCCACAGGATGTACAAAATCTGGATAATCTACGCTGTCTTCAGAATTTGTTCCATAATTGGTCACCGTATACCCCAGAGATTCCAGCTTTTCTTTGATCATCTCTTTATAACCGGTACCGGCATGATCATTTCCAATAGATATTTTCATAGTTATGTTGTTTGATGCAAAGTTAAAAAAAGCCACTGTTAACCAGCTTAATTTTCATTGTTAATTACTTTATAGAATATCTTAATTTTCAGGCTTTTAAAATTGACACCTAATTGTGAAAAACATCTGATGAATTACTTATAAAGAAATTTGCTTTTAAAGAAAATAATAACAATACAGGCATATGATTGAATAAATCAAATTATAAGTATGGAAATTTTTAGATAGTTATGAGCATATAAAAACACGTTATTGACAATTGTTAACTTCTAACTTTTCAATATTTCATTTTAAAAGTATTTTATGAACTTTTGTTAAGTAAATCTTAAAACACTAAGGTTATCAATTACTTAAGAATAGTTATCTATGTTGATAAACTGTTATCAAATACTCACAACTCAAATACCAAATAATATTCAGAAAAATTGTTCTACAAATTAACACACTATCATATACCATCATTTAATTTTTTTATAAAAGAAGAAAAGATATATATGATATATAATGTTTATAACTATGATAGATTAAACGATTCTAAGATTAGAAGATTTGTCATTTAAAGAATCTATAATTTCCTTTGCTTTAGAAATATCTAAAGGATGTACCATAAGACGTATTCCACCAAACGCAAATGAGGATAAAGGTAGAAGGCCTACTAGCGTTTCGTTCTGGAAATAATGGCGTATACCGGCGTTTTCTAAATTTATTTTTAGCACGATAAATTCATGATGATAAGTAAAGGTTGCTAGGCATCTATAATGTTTCATAATAAATAATAAACCTTACTAAAGATAAGATTTAATGCCGAAAACTTGAAGCAACACTTTTGCCTGAATTTTCCTTAGATTCTAAAAAAATATCAGTTTGTTTATTTAGTGATTTATGAATACTTGCAACGAAGAAAATGAGCCCAAATAGAAATATGAGGAAGAAAAGGGCCGAGTATTTAGTTGACTTACTAATTTTCATAATTATACTGTAAAATTAGGTAGGATACTCTTGGGGAAAGTTAAATCTAAATTAAGAAAAAATTAAGAAATAAAATATTCCTGTGTTAAAAAGATTAAAAAAAAACTTTATTAGAACAATTTGATTACCAGTGGTTTTTGGAATTTGGACGACTTAACAAAACTTTAAATTGAAAAAGTTCCAGTCTTATATTTATCATGTAATTTTATCGTATACTAAGTGATAATGAATAAAAAGAAGAAAACCAATACAAAAATACAAGGCAATCTTTCCAGAAGTATCATTGATATACTTCGAAACAACTCCGGAAAAACTTACAATTATAAACAGATAGCTTCTATTTTGGGAGTGAATGATGCGAGTAGCAGAAATCAGATTATTAAAAAGCTGGCTCAATTAGCTGCAAAAAAAGAGATTCTGGAAGAAGAACGCGGTAAATTTAAAATAGAAGGAAATAAAAATTACTATACCGGTGTCTTAGATCTTACCACCAAAGGTTATGGTTATGTAATGGTGGAAGAATTTGTTGACGATATTTTTATAGCCAATAAAGACCTGAATGCCGCCTTTGATGGAGATACGGTAGAAATTTATGTTTATAACCGTAGAAGAAGAAAGCGCTCTGAAGGTGAAATTACCAATATATTAAAAAGAAAAAGGACCGAATTTGTTGGAACACTGCAACAAAAAAAAGATTTCGGTTTTGTGGTGATCGATGATAAATCTATGTATACCGACTTTTTTGTCTCTGGGAATAATTTAAATGGAGCCAAAAATGGTGATAAAGTGGTTGTTGAATTCGAAGAATGGCCAAAAAAAGGGGATTCTCCAACTGGTAAAATAACCCGGGTTTTAGGAACTCCTGGAGAACATCATACAGAAATTCATTCTATACTCGCTCAATATGGATTACCTCACGATTTTCCTGAAGAAGTTGAAGAGTATGCTAATAAGATAGATACTTCTATCAATGAAAAAGAAATTAGCAAAAGGCGCGATATGCGCGATGTGCTCACATTCACAATAGATCCTAAAGATGCGAAAGACTTTGATGATGCGTTAAGTTTTCAAAAACTAGAAAATGGAAACTTTGAAATTGGAATCCATATTGCCGATGTCTCCCATTATTTACAACCGGGAACGATTCTGGATGAAGAAGCCTATGAAAGGGCAACCTCTGTTTATTTAGTAGATAGAGTGGTCCCTATGTTACCTGAAATTCTTTCTAATAACGCCTGTTCTTTAAGACCAAAAGAGGAGAAATTTACTTTTTCAGCAGTTTTTGAAATAGATGATAACGCAAACGTTAAGAATCAGTGGTTTGGTAGAACAGTGACCTATTCAGATGAACGTTTTGCATATGAGGAAGCACAGCATATTCTTGAGACAGGAACTGGAACAATTCCTGAAGATGTCTCTATTAGAAATCATGCATATTCTGTAAGAGGGGCCCTGGTGGAGGCCGTGGTTACATTAAACAGGCTTGCTAAGAAAATGCGATCCAGAAGAATGAGGGATGGTGCCATTTCTTTTGATAAGGTTGAAGTAAAATTCAATCTTAATGAAGAAAATAACCCGGTTGGAGTTTTCTTTAAAACTGCAAAAGATGCGAATAAACTTATCGAGGAATTCATGTTACTGGCCAATAGAAAAGTCGCTGAATATATTGGAAAACAGAGTCCTAAGAAAACTTTCGTATATAGAAATCACGATGAACCAGACGATCAAAAATTAGCTTCTCTTCAAACAATTGTGGGCAGGTTTGGTCATAAACTTAATCTTAAAGATAGAAGCTCTACCACCTCTTCACTGAATAAATTATTAGAGGATGTTCAGGGAAGAAAAGAGCAGAATATGGTAGATACCCTTGCTATTAGAACCATGAGTAAGGCGTATTACGGTACTGAAAGTATTGGGCACTATGGTTTAGCATTCGATTATTATACTCATTTTACTTCGCCTATTCGTAGATATCCAGATGTCATGGTGCATAGATTACTTCAGCATTATCTTGATGGAGCCAAATCAGCGAACGAGGAAGAATATGAAACAAAATGCCACCATAGCAGTGAAATGGAAAACCTGGCTACTAACGCCGAAAGAGATTCCATTAAATATATGCAGGTGAAATTTATGCAGGATCATGAAAATGAAGAATTTCTCGGGGTTATTTCAGGAGTGACGGAATGGGGGATCTTTGTAGAGATCGTGGAGAACAAATGCGAAGGAATGATTCGCTTGCGCGATATGAACGATGATCATTATGAGTTTAATGCTGATGAATTCTCGGTAGTTGGAAAAAGAACGGGACAAACATACACACTGGGTGATGAAGTGTATGTAAAAGTGAAGAATGCAGATCTTATTAAACGACACTTAGATTTTACACTACTTGGAAATAGAGAAGAGGTAGAAGCAAATTAATATTAGTGGAAGACATCTAAAATTTAGCTTTTAGGGTTTAACAGCACATAATTACCATAAAAGAACAAAAGGTTTACATTTGCAAAACAACTTAACTGTATGTTACAGGATGTTTTAGCTGCTTTACCATTAGGTTTATTTTTAGCTTTTCTATTTGGTCCGGTATTTTTTGTTTTACTGGAAACCGCTGCTATAAAGGGATTTAGAGCGGCTTTTTCTTTAGATTTAGGAGTTATCCTGGCTGATGTGGTTTTTATTGCGATCGCATATTTTAGTACCACAAAGCTATTACAAAGTCTTAAGGATGACCCCGCATTGTTTATTTTTGGCGGGATGATATTGGCGACTTATGGGGTAATGAGCTTTTTGCAGACCAAAAAGAGCCTTCATACCGATGATGAAACGCCGGAAATACGAAAACTGGGAAAAAGCGATTATTTTGGACTCTTTGCAAAGGGTTTCCTGCTTAATTTTATCAATATTGGTGTTCTGGGTTTCTGGTTGGGAGTAATCATTGTATTTGGCCCTAAAATGGAAATGGAGATCAATAGGATCTCGGTATTTCTTACCAGTGTACTGGTTACATATCTTATAGTTGATATAATTAAAATTCTTCTTGCCAAAAAACTCAATAGAAAACTTACCCCGCATAGAATTTATATAATGAAAAAGGCTATAAGCCTAATTTTAATTCTGTTTGGTGGCGTTTTAATATTTCAGGGAGCCTTTCCCAGTCAGATAGAAGAGATAAAAGATCAAATTGAGGAAATTACACCTAATGATTCTTTAATTGGAAATCTCGGAGATCTAGAAGTTAAGAATGCAAACAAATAAAAAAAGCTTCCCAGTTAAAGGAAGCTTTGTTGAGGCATCGAGCGGATTCGAACCGCTGTACAAGGTTTTGCAGACCTCTGCCTAGCCACTCGGCCACGATGCCCGGTATAGGGTTGGCAAATGTAATAAAAATTTTAAGTTTCAAAACTAAAATCTAACGGGATTTCGTCCTGCTTACTGTGACCATTGCCACATTTCCACCAATTGGAGGATTAATTTTAGAAACTTCCACCTTAGCTTTCTGAACCATAATGAGTTCGTGCATCACCCTACTCAAAATTCTTTCGGCAACTGTCTCGAGTAATTTTGATCTAATTGCCATTTCTTCTTTAACGATCTTGTTTAAATGCACATAATCTATGGTATCTCCTAATTTATCTGTTTTAGCTGAATGGGATAAATCTCCATGAACTTTAAGATCTACGCGGTATTCACTTCCTATTTTACTTTCTTCATCAAGGCATCCGTGATACGAAAAGACCTTAATATTCTTAAGTTTTATTACTCCCACAAATTATTTTTTACAAATATAAGCTCACAATTTGAAGTTTTCAATTATTGATAGTGCTTTTAGGAAATAGTATTCTATTGTAACCACTGCTTTCGATTTAAATTTTGATAAATTTGCCTTTTATTTTAAATAAGTTATGGCCGAAGAAAAAAAGTCGCTCAATTTTATTGAGCAAATCATAGAGGAGGATCTAAGTAATAATTATAAAAAAGAAGACCTGAAATTCAGGTTTCCGCCGGAGCCAAATGGATATCTTCATATTGGGCATGCATCTTCAATTTGTTTAAATTTCGGACTTGGAGAGACTTATAACGCCCCGGTAAATCTTCGTTTTGATGATACAAATCCGGCAAAAGAGGAGCAGGAATATGTAGATGCCATTAAAAAAGATATTGAATGGCTTGGCTTTAAATGGGCAGAAGAATGTTATGCTTCAGATTATTTTCAGCAGCTTTATGACTGGGCGGTTGAAATGATTAAAAATGGAGATGCCTATGTAGACAGCCAGACTTCAGAAGAAATAGCTGAACAAAAAGGTACTCCAACCCAACCTGGAACGGAGAGTCCTTATAGAAATCGTTCTGTAGAAGAAAATCTTGATCTTTTTGAAAAGATGAAGAATGGGGATACTCCGGAAAAAGGGGATGTTCTAAGAGCTAAAATTAGCATGGGTGCAGGCAATATGCTTATGAGAGATCCCGTGATGTATAGATGTCTTCATAAAAGTCATCATCGTACGGGCAATGACTGGAAGATTTACCCAATGTATGACTGGGCTCATGGAGAAAGTGATTTTATTGAACAGGTGTCACACTCATTTTGTACTCTTGAATTTTTACCACATCGTGAACTTTATAACTGGTTTATAAAGAAAGTAAGTAAACCCGGAGATTTTGAACCGAAACAGCGAGAATTTGCAAGAAGAAATCTTAGTCATACCATTGTAAGTAAGAGAAAACTACTTCAATTGGTTGAAAAAGGCTTTGTAGATTCCTGGGATGATCCAAGAATGCCAACTATTTCAGGTTTAAGAAGAAGAGGGTATACTCCGGATTCAATTAGAAAATTTGCAGACTCCATTGGAGTTGGAAAGAGGGAAAATATGATTGATGTTTCCCATCTCGAATTCTGTGTAAGGGAAGACCTTAATAAAAAAGCATCACGTGTAATGGGTGTTCTGGATCCGGTTAAACTGGTAATCACTAATTATCCTGAAGGGGAAGAAGAGTGGTTAGATGCCGAAAATAACCCGGAAGATGAATCTGCAGGTAGCAGAAATGTTCCTTTTTCACGGGAATTATATATTGAAAGAGAAGATTTTAAAGAAAGTGCGAACAGAAAGTTTTTTAGGTTAACCCTTGGAAAGGAAGTACGTCTTAAAAATGCCTATATCATCAAAGGTGAGGATGTGGTGAAGGATGATGAAGGTAATATTACTGAAATTCATTGTACCTATGATCCAGAAAGTAAGAGTGGAAGCGGTACAGAAGAATCCTTAAGAAAGGTCAAGGGAACACTTCACTGGGTTTCTGTTAAACATGCCATTGAAGCAGAAATAAGGCTCTACGACAGGCTTTTTACTGAAGAAGCGCCAGATGGAGTAAAGGATAGGGATTATCTTGATTTTGTAAACCCCGAATCCCTTAAAGTTGTTACCGGCTACCTTGAACCTAGCTTAAAAGATGCCATGGAAGGAGATAAAGTACAATTCCAACGCATTGGATATTTTTGTGTAGATAGGGATTCTACAGCGGCGAAACCAGTTTTCAACAGAACCGTTAGCTTACGTGATTCCTGGGCTAAGATCAAGAACTAAATTTATTTAAGAATAATTTAGCATAGCATTTTTAACATATTAACCGGTTATTAACAAGCTTAGGTAGGTCTATCCGTTATCTTTGAGTGAATAATAATTTAAAATTCAAAAACTTATGGCAAGTACAGGAAATACACTTTTAGCATTAATAACAGGAGCGGCGATCGGTGCCGGAGTTGGATTACTTTATGCTCCGGATAGCGGCGAAAAAACAAGAAAGAAACTAAAAAAGGATGCTCAAAAGGCTCAGGATAACCTAAACAAACGTTACCACGAAACAAGTTCAAACCTAAGTGAGAAAGCTAAGAAAGCAAGAATGGATTTTGAGGTAAGACTTGAAGAAACTTTATCTTCAGCAAGTCATAAAGCAGATGATATTTTATCTGCAATGGAAAATAAACTTGAGGAATTAAGAAAACAAAATGCTAAATTGCAAAAAGATAAACAAGGCAAGTCTACTGGAAATTCACCAGACAAAGCTGTAGTATAATCTTTATATGGCATTTGAAAAACTATCCAACAGTGTTCAAGATTTAAATAATAATATTCAGTCTTACATTCAAAGTAATTCTGAATATTATAGGCTTAGGGCCTTTAGACAGGGAATGAAGGGAGCAACCGCTCTGGTTCGTTTTCTTGTTATGGGTTTTCTTTTGAGTACGGCTGGAATAATGCTTTCATTTGCAATAGCTATAGTAATTAGTCAGGCGATAGGTGTTCCAAGCTCCGGTTATTTTATAGTTGGAGGATTTTATATGATAGTTTTTGTTCTGATCTTTATCTTTGGAAAAGAACCTATTGAAAAGCTTGTACTTAGAAAGTTCTCAAAATCTGTTTTTAATCCAAATGATGACGAATGAGAGTATATTCATCTTTTCAGGAAATAGACAAAGATCTTAAGATCTTGAAATTGCAAACGGAGATTGACAAAGAGGAAATTAAACTTAGCTTAGATCAAACTAAAGAAAGTTTAAGTGCAAAGTCTCTGTTTAGTAATATGATGGGGTCTTTGGCGCAAAAAGCTTTAGTGCTTAAAGCGGTGTCTAAAATCATGGGAGTTAAAAACATTATTACCTCTAATAGAAGTAAATAGAGATATTTAGATATAAAATAAAAGCCTCCAATTTGGAGGCTTTTTTCTTTACTCTTTCTTGTTATCGGGTTTATTTTTCGTCTTTTTATTATGTTCTTTCATTGCTTCCCCAATTTGATTAGATGCTGTAAAGGAAGCGACCATATTATTCAACATGTCGCTACCCGCCTGTGGAGAGTTAGGAAGCAATATTAAATTACTATTGGTTTCCTCACCAATTGCCTGCAGTGTATCATAATGTTGAGTTACCACAATTAATGCTGAAGCTTCCTGGGAGTTGATTCCAACATTGTTTAAAACGTCCACACTTTCTTCAAGGCCACGGGCAATTTCTCTCCTTTGATCTGCAATACCCTGTCCTTGTAATCGTTTACTTTCAGCTTCAGCTCTTGCTTTTGCTACGATCTTAATTCTATCTGCTTCCGCATCATATTCGGCAGCTACCTTTTCACGTTCAGCGGCATTAATACGGTTCATTGCAGCTTTTACCTGGACGTCAGGGTCAATATCGGTCACCAGGGTTTTAATGATATCATACCCATAAGACTGCATAGCTTCATTCAATTCACGATTTACAGCAATGGCGATGTCATCTTTACGTTCAAAAACATCATCTAGCTTCATTTTAGGCACTTCTGCGCGCACTACGTCAAAAACATAAGCCGTAATCTGGTCATGAGGACTTTCAAGCTTATAAAAGGCATCATATACATTATCTTTTCGAACCTGGAACTGGACAGATATTTTTAGTTTAACAAATACATTGTCCTTTGTTTTTGTTTCCACAAGTACATCCAGTTGCTGGACTTTTAAGTTGATCCTGCCAGCTACCTGGTCTATCAATGGAATTTTTAACTGAAGTCCGGAACTTCTAATACTTGTAAACTTTCCAAATCGCTCTATAACTGCTGAAGTTTGCTGTTTTACTATAAAAATTCCCGAAAAAATAATGAGTAGTGTAAACACTACCAATATAGGTATGAGCACTAAATTAAGCATGTAATAATTATTAAATTATGAATGCTTCAATTTAAGAATAAAAGCTTGAATCCTTATAAAAATAAAAAACCGGTTTCTTAGAGATAGAAACCGGTTTGAAAATGCTTTAATAAAATCTTTATTTTAAAGTCTCAATCGCATTTTGAATACGTTTTAAACTTTCTTCTTTACCAATAAACTCTGCGATCTTATAAAGATCTGGGCCTTGTAAAGCACCAACAAGAGCAATTCTTAATGGCATCATCACTTTTCCAAAACCTATTTCTTTGCTTTTAATCCAGGATTTTACAGTTTCCTGTAAATGCGCCGCCTGAAAATTGTCTACAGATTTTAAGAATTCACTTAATTCTTTCATTAAATCACTGGTATCTTCTTTCCAGGCTTTTTTTGAGTCTTTTGGATCAAAAGAAGTAGGAGCAATGAAGAAAAAATATCCCTGATCCCAGAAATCTTCGACAAACACCACTCTTTCTTTGATGAGAGCAACTACTTCAGAAATATATTTTTTTTCAGCTTTTAATTCTTTTTCAGCAAGATGTTTTTCAAATTCATCAGCTAAAAAATCATTGTCAGCCAGCTGAATATAATGCTGTTGGAACCATTTGGTCTTTTCCGGGTCAAACTTAGCTCCTCCTTTATGAACCCTTTGCAGTTCAAAAGCCTTCACTAATTCTTCTAATTCAAAGAATTCCTCTTCCGTCCCAGGATTCCAGCCTAAAAATGCCAGCATGTTAACCACAGCTTCTGGAAAATAACCTTCTTCTTTATAACCTGCTGAAATTTCACCGGAATTAGGGTCTTTCCATTCCAATGGAAAAACCGGGAACCCCATTTTTTCACCATCTCTTTTACTAAGTTTCCCTTTACCCTGAGGCTTAAGAATTAATGGAAGATGGGCAAATTCTGGTGCTTTCCATCCAAAAGCTCTGTAAAGCATATAATGTAGTGCAAGGGAGGGCAACCATTCTTCACCACGTATTACATGAGTGATCTCCATAAGATGATCATCAACAATATTTGCTAAATGATAGGTAGGCATCCCATCGCTTTTAAAAAGCACCTTATCGTCAAGGATGTTGGTATCTATTTCCATATCTCCACGAATCACATCTTTTAAATGCAATGTTTCATCCTGAGGAGATTTAAACCGGATCACATAGTCTTCTTCCGCTTCAATTTTTTTCTGAACTTCTGCTTCTGAAAGGGATAAAGAATTTTTCAATTTTTGACGGTTATGCCAGTTGTAAATAAAAGTTTTCCCTTTCGCTTCATGATCTTTCCTATGGGCATCCAGTTCATCTGAAGTGTCAAATGCATAATAAGCATTTCCGGAGGCTATCAGGTTTTCGGCAAATTCACGATACTTATCTTTACGCTCACTTTGTCTGTAAGGTCCAAATCCTTTTTCTTTACCGGGACCCTCGTCATAAGGGATTCCGCACCAATCTAGAGCATCTTTAATATAATCTTCAGCTCCTTCTACATACCGGTTTTGATCTGTATCTTCGATTCTCAATACAAAATCGCCTCCGTGCTTTTTAGCAAATAAATAGTTATATAAGGCTGTTCTTACACCACCAATATGTAATGGTCCGGTAGGGCTTGGAGCAAATCTTACTCTTACTTTAGAAGACATATTTTTCTGATTTTTGCTGGCAAAGATACAACCTTATTAATCCAATCCTAAACACAGGGGAAGGCATCCTGTATAAGACCTATTTTTATTGTATTTTTAAGGAAAGATTGCCTAAAAAATGGAGAATTTCGGACTGGTGCAGGAAAAGCTGGAGGCTTTTATTAAAAAGTATTATATCAATTTAATACTAAAAGGGAGCTTGTTGTTCCTTGCAGCAGGACTGTGCTATTTTCTTATTATCGTTAGCCTTGAATATTTTTTCTGGCTTTCCACTGTTGGGCGTACGATTTTATTCTGGTTGTTCATTACAGTTGAAATTGGCCTTCTTTTTAAATTTGTCGGACTTCCTTTATTCAAATTATTCAAAATCTCCAATGGAATTGATGAATTTCAGGCTTCTGAAATTATAGGAAACCATTTCCCGGAAGTGAATGATAAATTAAAAAACCTCCTTCAGTTAAAACATAATTCCGAACAGTCTGATCTTTTGCTCGCAAGTATAGACCAAAGATCAAAAGAACTTACACCAATTCCATTTACACGAGCTATCGATCTTCGAAAGAACAAAAGCTATCTAAGATATGTGATATTACCACTTTTAATCATTATTGGTCTAATTGCTGCCGGAAAAGCTGATGTGATCACTAATAGTTTTGGAAGGATTTCAGATTATGAAAAAGTTTATTTAAGACCGGCTCCTTTTAAATTTATTATTCTGAATAATGATTTATCGGCCAGGGAAGGGGAGGACTTTAAGTTAGAAATTAAAACTGTTGGAGATTATAATCCGGAAAGTGTAAGGTTAAATTTCAACGGAGTTGAAAGCTTTATGAAACCAACCGGTCCCGGAACTTTTGAGTATTCTTTTACAGATATTAAGGAGAAAGTACAATTTCAAGTACAGTCTAATGAAGTAATTTCTGAGAAATATACTCTTGAGATAAAAAAGGTTCCGAAATTATTAAATTTTGAAATGTTCCTGAATTACCCGGCATATACGGGCTTAAGTGATAAAAATTTATCTGGTACAGGAAATATTACGGTACCTGAAGGGACTCAAATTAATTGGATGCTTAGTACCCGAAATACCGATAAAATCCAATTTATATTCCCAGATTCTTTGGTTGAAATTACATCGGTGGCTAATAAGGCAGAATTTAGAAAAACTTTATCTTCTAATTTATCATATTCCATTAGTACATCTAATGGGATGATTAAAGATTATGAAGAGCTGAACTATGCCGTTAAGGTGATTAAGGATGAGTATCCTGAGATAACGGTGATTACTGCGACGGATTCGTTAAATACTGGTATACAATATTTTAAGGGGGATGTTTCCGATGATTACGGCTTAAGCAGACTCGAATTGGTTTATTATGACCAGGAAAACAAAGAAGATTCTAGAAAAGTGGCTATTCCTGTGTCAAACGAAAGTTTTGATGTGTTTCACTTTAGTTTTCCCGGAAATATTGAGCTGGAAGAAGGAAAAGGTTATGATTATTATTTCAGGATATATGATAATGATGCGGTAAATGGAGCAAAATCTGTAAGATCGACAACTTTTTCTTACAGAAAAAAAACGCGGGAAGAACAGGAAAATGAAAAGCTTCAGGAACAAAAAGATGCTTTGGGAAAGATTGGAAAAGAGCTGGAAGATTTCAAGAAATCAGAGAAAGCTCTGGAAGAAATTTCCAGACTTGAGAAAGAGAAGGATCAATTAAATTATAGTGAAAGGAAAAAGCTGGAGGAGTTCTTAAAAAGACAAAAAAAGCAGAATGAGATGATGAAATCTTATTCAAAAAAACTTGAAAAAACTTTTGAAGAGAATCAAATGGAAGAAGATTCTTCTACGGAAAAAGAGTTAAGTAAGCGCCTCGAAAATAATGAAAAGCGTTTGCAGGAGAATGAAGCACTTTTAGAAGAATTGGAAAAGTATTCTGAAAAGATTCAAAAGGAAGATCTTGGAAAAAAACTGGATAAACTGTCTAAACAAAATAAAAGTAACAAGCGTAATTTAGAGCAATTATTAGAGCTTACAAAAAGGTACTATGTAGAAGAGAAAAAGCAAAAACTTGCTAGAGATTTGGAAGAATTGTCAGACAAGCAGCAAGAAATTTTTGATAAGAAGGAAAATAATACGCCGGAGAATCAGGAAGAAATTAACAAAGAATTTCGTGATTTTCAGCAGGAAATGGATGATTTAGAAAAGGAAAATGAAGCATTAAAGCAACCTCAGGACGTGGGCAGGGAAGAAGAGGACGAGAAGAGTATTGAAGAAGATCAGAAGGATGCGAAAGAAAAGCTTGAAGAAAATAATAAACCTGATGCTGAGAAGAAACAGAAGGATGCTTCAAAAAAAATGAAGCAAATGAGTGATCAAATGCAACAATCTGCTATGATGCAGGGTGCTGAACAATTAGAGGCAGATGCTGAAACTTTAAGACAGATCCTGGATAATTTAATTGTTTTTTCATTTGAGCAGGAAGATCTCCTGGAAGCTTTTAAAAATATTCAGCAAAGCAATCCAAAGTATGCGGGAAAACTTAAGGAACAAAGCAATTTAAGGGAAAATTTCAGGCATATAGACGATAGCCTTTACATGCTGGCCATGCGTAATCCTATGATTAATGAAGTAATCACAGATAAATTAACCAATGTAGAATTTGATTTGGAAAAATCTATCGAACGCCTTTCTGATAATGAGATTCCACAGGGAACCGCTAGTCAGCAGTATGTTGTTACAGGCGCAAATGACCTCGCAAATTTACTGGATCAGATCCTTGGTTCTATGCAGCAGATGATGGCTAATCCCCAGATGGGAAATGGAAAAGGTGGAGAGGAGTTCCAGTTACAGGATATTATTAAAAAGCAACAGGATTTAATGCAGCAAATGCAAGAAGGAATTGAAGGGAAACCTAAACCAGACCAGAATGGTAAGACACAGGAAGGAGAAGGCGAGGGTAGCTCTGGTGAACTTTATGAAATATATAAGGAACAGCAAATGCTTAGGATGCAGATGGAGAAGATTTTGGAAAAAAATGGAAATGAGCCGGGGAATAATTCTACTAACCAAATGAAGAAGATCGAAGAGCAGTTACTGGATAAGGGATTTGATCCAGAAACAGTAAAGAGAATGCAACAATTGCAATATGAATTGTTGAAATTTGAGAAGGCTTTTCAGTTACAGGGAACCGATGACCAAAGACAATCTGAAACCAATAGAATAGATTATGAGAACAGTCTTCAGAATCAGATTAATAGCGCTAAAGAATATTTTAATTCTACTGAAATTTTAAATAGACAAATCTTACCTTTGCGGCAAATTTACAGAGAGAAAGTTAAAGATTATTTTGGAAAAGGGAGAGATTAATTTTTTTAGCGAAAATGGTTTTGTTCTTGAAAATGAACAGGATTACCGGAAATGGATCGAGGCCGTTATCATTTCAGAAAATAAATTTACTGGAGACATCAGTTTTATTTTCTGCGATGATGAATATCTTCATAAGATTAATCTTGAATATCTTTCCCATGATACGTACACCGATATTATAAGCTTTGATAATACTTTAGGGAATACCATACAGGGTGATATTTTTATAAGTACTGAAAGAGTAAGGGAAAATGCTAAAAACTTTAATGTTGAATTTACCGAGGAATTAAAAAGAGTCTTGATTCATGGTATTTTACATTTTTGTGGTTTTAAAGATAAAACTGAAAGGGAAAGCGAGTTAATGCGACGCAAGGAAGAAGAAAAAATAGAATTGTTCCACGTGGAACAATGATAAAATATAATTTAGGATATGTTCGAAAAGCAGTATGATGTTATTGTAGTTGGAGCTGGGCATGCCGGAAGTGAGGCCGCCGCTGCCGCCGCTAATATGGGTAGCAAAACGCTTCTTATTACCATGAACCTTCAAAATATTGCCCAAATGAGTTGTAATCCTGCAATGGGTGGGATCGCAAAAGGGCAGATAGTTAGAGAGATTGATGCTATGGGAGGTTATAGTGGTATTGTAAGTGATTCCAGTGCTATCCAGTTCAAGATGCTGAATAAATCCAAAGGACCTGCAATGTGGAGCCCGAGAGTGCAGAGTGATAGAATGAGGTTCGCGGAAGACTGGAGATTGAAGCTGGAACAAACCCCTAATCTTGATTTTTATCAAGAAATGGTTGCCGGGCTTATCATAGAAAAAGATAAAGTGGTTGGAGTTAGAACATCTTTAGGTTTAGAAGTTTTCGGGAAAAGCGTGGTTTGTACTAATGGGACCTTTCTAAACGGACTCATTCATATTGGGGATAAACAATTTGGTGGTGGTAGAGCAGGAGAAAGGGCGGCTACAGGAATCACTAAGGATCTCATCGATGTAGGTTTTGAAGCTGGCAGGATGAAAACTGGAACTCCGCCAAGAGTAGATGGTAGATCGTTAGATTATTCTAAAATGACGGAACAACCTGGAGACGATATTCCCGGTAAATTTTCATTCTCAGATGAAACCAAACCACTTTCCAAGCAACGTTCCTGTCACATGACCTATACCTCCAATGAGGTGCATGAAATTCTAAAAGAAGGTTTCGATAGATCTCCTATGTTTAATGGAAGAATTCAAAGTATAGGCCCTAGATATTGTCCTTCAATAGAAGATAAAATTAATCGATTCGCAGATAAAGATCGTCATCAGCTTTTTGTAGAACCAGAAGGCTGGAATACCGTAGAGGTGTATGTGAATGGCTTCTCTACATCGCTCCCGGAGGATGTTCAGTTTAAAGCCTTAAGTTCTGTAGCGGGATTCGAGAATGTGAAATTTTTTCGTCCCGGTTACGCCATAGAATATGATTATTTCCCTCCAACACAGCTAAAGCATACTTTAGAAACTAAACTTGTGGAAGGCTTATATTTTGCCGGACAAATTAATGGTACTACAGGGTATGAAGAAGCAGCCTGCCAGGGAATGATGGCAGGTATAAATGCGGCTTTAAAAGTTCAGGAAAAGGACGAGTTTATCCTGCAACGTAATGAAGCTTATATTGGAGTTTTAATTGATGATCTTATTACAAAGGGAACAGAGGAGCCTTATAGAATGTTTACTTCTCGTGCTGAATATCGTACTTTGTTAAGACAGGATAATGCCGATTTTAGATTGACTGAACGGTCTTATAATCTTGGTCTGGCATCTGACGATCGTATGCGTAAAATGGAACAAAAGAAGGAAAAGTCTTTTAAATTTGTAGAATTTTTAAAAAATCTAAGCGTGGTTCCCGAAGAAGCAAATCCTGTTCTTGAAAAAAGAAAGTCATCTCCCATGAAACAAAGTGATAAGGTTTTTAAGGTTTTTTCGCGTCCACAAATTACTATGGACGACGTAAAGAATTTCACTGGGGTAGAAGAGTTTATTTCTGAAAATGACCTCGATGAAGAAATGATCGAGCAAACTGAAATACAGGTGAAATATTCAGGATATATTCAAAAGGAAAAGAATAATGCCGATAAACTTAATCGTTTAGAGAATATAAAAATTCCGCAAAACTTCGACTATTCCAATATTAAATCGATGTCTTATGAAGCCCGTGAAAAATTAAGAAAAGTTCAACCGGCTACGGTTTCTCAGGCTTCCAGAATTAGTGGGGTTAGTCCTAACGACATTTCTGTGTTATTGGTATATATGGGTAGATAAAACTCGATGTTCCACGTGGAACAAATAAAGTTCGTAATTGAAAAACACTGAGACAAAATATAATTCTGAGGCAATATCTGAGACCAAACTTATTTGCAAGGATTACCTGGTTAGTAATGAGAATTTCGAAATCAGGGAATATGAAAATGGTATCCTAAAAACTTTTCCTGTTCCTGAAAATTTATCGAAGTATTACGAAAGTGAAGATTACATTTCTCATAGTGATTCCAAAGAAAATTTACAGGAAAAAGTTTATCATCTCGTAAAATCTTATATGCTTTCCAAGAAAGCAAAATGGATAAAAAAATATATTAATAAGGGACATATTTTAGATTATGGAGCAGGTACCGGAGAGTTCCTTAATAAAATGAACACCCTGGGATGGAATGTTGAAGGAATTGAGCCAAGTACATCTGCAAGAAATTTGGGGATTTCAAAAGGACTTAAAATACACTCGGAGCTTTTAGAATTAGAAAATGATAGTTATGACGTTATTAGTCTTTGGCATGTTTTAGAGCATATCCCAGATTTTGAAACGAAGCTATCTAAATTTAAAGACCTTTTAGACGATAACGGGTTTTTGATTATCGCTGTTCCTAATTATAATTCTTATGATGCTAAATATTATAAAGAGCACTGGGCCGCTTGGGATGTACCCAGGCATCTTTGGCATTTTTCAAGAATGGGAATTTCAAAAAAACTTTCTGAGCATGGTTTTAAGTTAATGAGCGAAAAACCTCTCAAATTCGATTCTTATTATGTAAGCTTGTTAAGTGAAAAAAATAAAAATAGAGGTTCAAATTTACTGAACGCTTTTTATAGAGGCTTATCTTCTAATATGAAGGCAAAGCACTCCGGGGAGTATTCTTCCATCGCATATTTCTTTAAAAAAGAGGCTGAAACTTAATTTAAGCCGTTTTAATAGCATTATATGGCTTTTGATGAGGGTTTACCTTTTGAAAATAGCGTTCTGCTCTTATAATTAAATAGAATCACTTATTATTCATAGTAAAAATCTATTTATAAATTTATAACCATCGTAATTGTTTATATATAATAGAATTTCTGTTTTTGTACAAAAAATACTTTTATACATTTGCCATTCAAAACAAAAATTATGATCAGAAGATTTATTGGAATTGCAGCAGTTGCAATTATGATGGTTTCATGTAACGAGCAAAAAACTGCTTATGTGGATACCACAGTTTTAGTTAAGGAATACAAAGAGATGAAAGATGTAGAAGCAGAGCTTACTTCAAAATCTGATTCTGTAAGAAAGCAGCTTGATTCTGTAGCTAAAGTTTTTCAACAGGAAGTTCAGGCTTACCAGTCGCAAATGAACTCTATGTCTGAAGCTCAAAGAAAGGAAAAAGAGCAGGAGCTAATGCAGAAGCAACAAATGCTTCAACAGCAACAGCAAATGGTTGGGAACAAACTTAGAGAGCAAAGTAATACGGTAATGGATTCATTGGTTACCAAGATCAAGGATTACGTAAAAGATTATGGTAAAGAGAATAACTACACCTATATTTTTGGATCTAACGAAAGCGCTAATATTATGTACGCTGAAGATGGTCTGGATATTACTCAGGAAATCTTAAGCGAGTTGAATGAGGAATATGGTGGAGTAGAAGAAACCGAAAAAGAAGAAGTGGAAGACGAAATGTAATTTCCTCTCACTTGATGAAATAAAAAAGGCTTCAGATTTTATCTGAAGCCTTTTTTAATATTTCGTTTTTAATTTAACTTAGAATATAAACTCCAAAAATTGAAACGATAAAATAGCCTGTAAGCGTAAATGCACCGGCATAATCTTTAGCGACTCTTTGACCAAAAAGTAACATTAATAAAGTAATGCAGGCCAATGCGCAAGTATACAATGCAAATGAAGGATCGTTGTTGGCTATAAGTTGAAAGATTCCTGCAATTGCCAGGATTCCGGTAATAATCTCAATAATCATTATTATACCTACCATTAAAGGGACTATGCCTGAAAGCATGGTTTCAGAAAAATGCCCTTTTAGCCATCCCGTATTTCCTTTCCAGTCTGTGGCCTTGTCAATTCCAGATTGTAGGAAAGTAATAAGGATAAAAACTAGAATTAGAATTTCAGTTAGGTTTGTCATCAAATTGTTCATGTTAAGCTGCTTTTTTATGTAAAAATCTGGTTAGTTTAATAGATAGATCTGTTAGAATTATTTTTGCGTTACCATTTCGTTCAATATGATAAATTGCGGTTTCCAGTGCTTCTGTAATTTCCTGAATGTTATTCCCGTGAACATAGGGAGCAAAGTTTTCAAGTTTAAACTTCTCAGCAGAAGGTTCTAAATAGACCAGAGTCTTCGCTTTATAGTTCATTAAAAGCGACTGTCGGAAAAAATCTATACAATAGAGCAAGAAGCTTTTTTGTGTCTCACGTCCAAGGGCGGCAATTTCTTCACTCCAGGACACAAGTTCAAGTACGGTAGATTTGTTTCCTTTTGCTTTAAAAGCACTTCGTATCCAGCTTATAAACCAGGCTTCAAATTGCTCATCGCCTGAATTCTTTTTGAGTATATGAATGGCTTTGGTGTAATCGCCATTTGCCTGGTGCGCGATCTTTTTTGCAACTGCGTGGCTACAATTCTCATTTTTCTCCAGGGTGAGAGCAATGTCCAATTCACTTAGAGGAGGAAAATGCAAACTTTGACATCTGGAACGTATCGTTTGTATAATTTGTTCTTCGTCTTCTGCTATTAGAATGAAAACAGTATTATTTGGGGGTTCTTCGATCAATTTCAGCAATTTATTTGCCGCTTCCGTGTTCATCTTTTCAGCCATCCAGATAATCATCACTTTAAATCCGCCTTCATATGCCTTCAATGAAAGTGATTTTACGATATTCTGAGCTTCATCAACCCCTATTCTTCCCTGTTTGTTTTCTACGCCCAGACATTGATACCAGTCGTACAGGCTACCATAGGAGTTGGTTTTTAAAAAAGCTCTCCATTCATCCAGAAAATGGGAGGAAACAGGTTTGCTTTTAACCTTATCATTGGCGGCAACCGGAAAGGCGAAATGGAGATCTGGATGTGATAGGTTGTTAAATTTCAAATTACAGTTTGCCGCTGTTTCATCATCATTTTCTCCATTGGTATTTTTACAAAGAATATACTGGGCGTAAGCTATAGCCATAGGCAGGGCGCCGCTACCAGGTTTTCCAGTAAAAAGTTGCGCATGTGGAATTCTATTCCTGTCTGCGGTAGTTGTCAGGTGATTTTTTATATGCGGAAGTCCAATTACATCGTTAAAAAGCATACGCAAATATAAAATTATATAAGCTTTATTATCTTCGGAAAAAATTATATTTGTAAGAAAGCGATACTTTGAAATGAGGCAGAATGCATTTTCTAAATTATCCAGAATAATTAGTAGAATGACCTCTGAGGAATAAAAAATAACTAGAAAAAGATGAAAACGGTAGACGACTATAACTTTAATAATAAAAGAGCACTTATAAGAGTAGATTTCAATGTTCCATTAAATGAAGATATGGAAGTAACCGATGCAAATCGAATTGAAGCTGCGAAACCAACCATAATTAAAATACTGGAAGATGGAGGTAGTGTTGTTTTAATGTCTCACCTGGGAAGACCAAAAGGAAAGGAAAGTAAATACTCTCTTCAGCATATCAGTAATAGAGTTTCTGAGGTTATTGGGGTAGAAGTGAAATTTATGGAGGATTGTATTGGCGAGGAAGTTGAAGATGCCGCTAAAAATCTTGAATCTGGAGAGATTCTCTTGTTGGAGAACCTTCGTTTTTATGAAGAAGAAACAAAGGGCGATGAAGATTTTGCCAGAAACCTTTCAAAACTGGGCGATATTTATGTAAATGATGCCTTTGGTACCGCTCATAGAGCACACGCTTCCACTACTGTAGTTGCCAAGTTCTTTGAAGAAAAGTGTTTTGGTTACCTGCTGGCTAAAGAAATTGAAAGCCTGGATAAAGTTCTAAATAGTAACGAAAAACCCGTGACAGCAGTTCTTGGAGGTGCGAAAGTATCTTCAAAAATAACAGTTATTGAAAATATACTGGATAAAATTGATCATCTTATCATTGGTGGAGGGATGACGTATACATTTATAAAAGCACAGGGCGGGCATATTGGTAACTCTCTTGTTGAAGACGATAAACAGGAGCTTGCCCTTGAAATACTTAAGAAGGCCAAAGAAAAAGGAGTGGAAGTACATCTTCCGGTAGATTCCATAATTGCCGATAGTTTTTCAGAGCAGGCAAGCACGCAAACTGAAAGTGTGGATAATATTCCTGATGGCTGGATGGGACTGGATATTGGCCCTGAGACGATAAGAAATTTTTCTAGTGTGATCCACGACTCCAAGATTGTTTTATGGAATGGACCGTTGGGCGTTTTTGAAATGGAAACCTTTGCAAATGGCACTATTCAGTTAGGAGAAGCTATTGCAGAAGCGACTAAAAATGGCACTTTTTCACTCGTTGGAGGAGGAGATTCTGTAGCTGCAGTGAAAAAATTCGGTTTAGATGATAAAGTGAGCTATGTTTCTACCGGTGGTGGTGCGATGCTTGAAATGTTGGAAGGAAAATCCTTACCAGGAATTGAAGCAATTAACAATTAAAGAGGTACGAAGTTTGATAACTTTTCGTTTGTTAATGTAAAATGAATATATGCTGAAACGAAAATTTTTAATGATGTTGCTTCTGGCAGGCTTTTCTATCCATGCCCAGGACAAGAAAAATAAGGAACAGGTTGAGAAAGCCAATTTTCGGGTTCAGATATTTCAAAAAAGTGATGATACTGAAATTAAACTCGTACAGCCAGATCCTGAATTCAGAGATAAATTGCCAATTTCGGCGGCTATAAGAGATTCTTCTAAAGTAGAATTAAAAGACCTTCCTCGTGCTAAAACCATTGATTCCCTGTGGAAACGTGAGCTTACAAATTCAGATTTGTTCGAAAGCATGCAAGAAAGCATAAGAGAACAGGATTATGAGGATGTAGTTTATAAAGACTTACCCACAGATACTCTTAAGGCACGGCTCGCAAAATTAAATGCACGAACTCCTTTTAATGTGGAGTATAATCCCATTCTGGAAAGTGTTATAAAGTCTTATTTAAAAAGGAATAAGCATGGCATGGAACGTCTAATGGCTTTGAGTAGGTATTACTTTCCAATGTTTGAACAGGAACTTGATAAGTATGATATTCCCCTGGAGATAAAATATCTGGCCATTGTAGAATCTGCCCTTAATCCAAGAGCGAAGTCCAGAGTAGGGGCAACCGGTCTCTGGCAATTTATGTTCGCTACTGGAAAAATGCATGGATTAGATGTAAGCTCATACGTTGATGAGCGTATGGATCCTGAAAGATCAACTGAAGCTGCCGCGCAGTATTTAGCAAGTCTTTATAAGGTCTTTGGTGACTGGGACCTGGTCCTGGCATCTTATAATTCAGGTCCTGGTAATGTTTCTAAAGCGATTAGAAGGAGTGGAGGATCTACAGATTACTGGCATTTAAGAAGATTCCTTCCACGTGAAACAGCAGGTTATGTTCCAGCGTTTTTAGCCACCCTTTATCTTTTTGAATATGCCGATGAACATAAATTTCAGCCTCCAAATCCTGATGTGGTCTATTTTGAAACAGATACCATCCAGGTAAAGCAGTTATTATCCTTTGATCAGATCTCTAAAGTATCTGGTGTGGAAAAGGAGATGCTGCAATTCCTAAACCCAAGTTATAAGCTTGATATTATTCCTTTTGTGGAGGATGAAAAATACAGTCTAAGACTTCCAAAACCGGCTACAGGCAGGTTTGTAGCCAATGAGAGCGCTATTTATGATTTCGCAAAAAATCAGACAGAAGAGAAGAAAAAAGATCTTCCTCAATATGTAGAGACCGAAGACCGCATTCGTTATAAAGTAAGAAGTGGAGATTACTTAGGTAAGATCGCTAAAAAGTATGGGGTGGGAATTAGCAGTATTAAGCGATGGAATAATATGAGAAGTAACAACCTTAGGGTGGGTCAATATCTAACTATTTATCCTAGAAAACCAGTTGGGGTTGCATCCAGTTCTAATTCATCTGGTTCAAATGAAAATTCTAATCCAAGAATTTATACTGTAAAGAACGGGGATTCCCTCTGGAGCATTTCAAAAAAGTTTCCAGGCGTTACGGTACAAAATTTGAGGTCATGGAATGATATGAACACCAGTAGCCTGAAACCAGGGATGAAATTGAAACTTTCCAAAGGTTAAAAGCTATTAATCAAAACCGAAAAAATGAAACGTAGCCTAATCCTGCTAGCCAGTATTTTCCTTTTAATTTCCTGTAAAAACGACGAAAAATCTTCAGCTAAAAATGACAGAATACTGTCTGACTCCTCCGGGAATATCAATCAACTTACAGTTGTGATAGATAATACACTCTGGGAAGGGGAAATTGGAGAGGCTATTAGATCTAATTTTGCCGCTCCTGTAGATGGGCTGCCTCAGGAAGAGCCTTTATTCAGTTTAAGTCAAATACCACCAGAAACCTTTACAGGTTTTGTTAGAAACAGCCGTATCTTTTTAAAGATTGAAGAAGGAGGAAACAAAGGAATGGACCTTTTTAAAGATGAATTTGCAAGACCTCAAACGGGTTTTGTGATTCAGGGAAGTGATTCCGAAGAAATAATTGAAGTAATTAATAAAGAATCTGATTCTATTGTTAAAATCCTAAAAAGGACTGAACTTACAGAAAAGCAACGCAGGATTAGAAAATCCTTGAAGAAAGATGATGCCTTAAGTGAAAAATTTGGGGTGAACCTAAAATTTCCTTCTGCCTACAGATATGCCAAAGAAGAAGAACATTTTTCCTGGATAAGAAAAGAGATCCCAAAGGGAAGTATGGAAATTCTGGTGTATGAAGTTCCTTTAAATAAGATTGAAAATGATTCTAGCGTCATAGCGAATATCATTAAAATGAGAGATTCTATTGGAGAAGCACAAATTCCAGGACGGCTTGAAGGCTCTTATATGATCACTGAAAAAGCTTATGCACCTTATTTATTTGAAACTACAATTGATGGGAAATTTGCTTATGAAACACGTGGGACATGGGAAGTGCAGAATGATTTTATGGCTGGCCCGTTTGTGAACTATGCTATAAAAGATGAGAAAAATGAGCGTTTTGTGATCCTGGAAGGCTTTGTATTTTCGCCATCACGTGGAAAGCGAGATAATATCTTTGAACTGGACGCAATTTTGCAGTCTGCTAAGATTGACTAAATAAAAAAGCCCAACTGAAAAGTTGGGCTTTTTTATTTTTTAAATTAGTTCCAAAATTACTTACTGTCTTCAGGAACTTTTTTGTTGTCTTCTGGATTTTCACCCTTATCTTCATCCTTAGAAGCGTCCTTAAATTCTTTAATTCCACTACCAAGGCCTCTCATTAATTCAGGGATTTTACGTCCACCAAATAGCAGCAGGATTATAACAACAATGAGTATAATTTGTGGTGCTCCTATAACTAAAGGCAAAATAAATGCGTTCATGTCTTTTAATTTAGTTCTACAAACTTAACAAGAATTCAGCAATCTAAACGTTAAGAAGACAATAAATTGCTAATGATTCACACCATCACGAATAAGTTATTTAGGCCTATAGGGCAGCTAATTATTTAATTTATCTTTGTAATACTTAATTACGGCTATGGCTCATAATAAGAAAGAAAAGAAGAAGTTTACTAAAAAACTGCTTCATAAGTATAGAATGGTGGTTCTTAATGAAGATACGTTTGAAGAACGATTTTCATTTAGATTAACAAGGCTTAATGTATTTGTAGCAGTAGGTTTATCTGCGATATTTCTAATTGCCGCAACCACAGTATTAATCGCATTTACGCCTTTACGTGAGTATATTCCTGGTTATTCCTCGGCTCAGTTAAAAGAAAAAGCGGCTAATTTGGCATATACCTCAGATTCCCTTCAAAATGTGATTCGCATCAATGATCAATATTTGAATTCCATTAAGAATGCATTAACCGGTGATCTTGATCTTGATCAGTTAAACCGGGATTCTATATTAAGCGAGCCTATCACAGATATAGAATATGAAGAAATTAATAGGATAAAAGCAGATTCATTATTAAGAGAGGAAGTAGCACAGGAGGATAAATATAATATCTTACCTACTGCAACAGACAATATTAACTTCTCCCTTTTTCCGCCGGTAAAAGGATCAATTTCAGATCCATATAGTATTGAGAATAAACATTACGCCGTTGATGTGGTGACCACAAGGAACTCCCCGATTAAATCTGTAGCCGATGGCAGGGTGATTTTTGCTGAATGGACCGCGGAAACAGGTTATGTGATCATTATTGAGCATAGCTACGGACTGTTGTCTGCTTACAAGCATAATGCCTCCCTTACAAAATCTCAGGGAGATGTGGTACTTGGTGGGGAAGTGATCGCTACTGCGGGTAACACAGGTGAATTAACAACGGGACCACATCTTCATTTTGAACTATGGAACGAAGGAAACCCGGTAGATCCTTCAGAATATATTGATTTCAACTAACCTATGTCTATAAAATCTTTCGCAGCCAAAATATTTGCATCTTACATAAGAAAAAAGATAGATCGTTGGGCTTCAAATCCACATGAAATTCAGGATAAAGTTTTTCAGGATCTTATTCAAAAAGCAAGAAATACAAAGTTTGGTAAAGAACACAATTTTGATAAAATCAACACTCATTTAGATTTTATTCAGAATGTGCCCATAAGGGATTACGAAGAACTGAAGCCTTATGTAGATTTGATGGTAGAAGGGCAGGAAGATATTCTGTGGCCTGGAAAACCATTGTATTATGCTAAAACTTCGGGAACTACCAGCGGCGCTAAATATATCCCATTAACAAAGGAATCAATGCCTACGCACATTAATGCGGCGAGAAATGCGATTCTTTGCTATATTGAAGACACCGGAAATACAAATTTTGTAGATGGAAAAATGATCTTTCTTCAGGGAAGTCCGGAACTCGATGAGAAAAACGGGGTGAAACTTGGAAGATTATCAGGGATTGTAGCTCATTATGTTCCTGGCTATCTTCAGAAAAACAGAATGCCCAGCTGGGAAACCAACTGTATAGAAGATTGGGAAGCAAAAGTAGACGCTATTGTAGATGAAACTGTAAAAGAAGATATGTCTGTAATCAGCGGGATTCCTTCCTGGGTACAGATGTATTTTGAGAGACTTATAGAGGAGACAGGGAAAAAAGTAGGTGATATTTTCCCGAATTTCAACCTTTTCATTTACGGCGGGGTAAATTATGAACCCTATCGCTCTAAATTTGAAAGCCTTATTGGTCGAAAAGTGGATAGTATAGAATTATATCCGGCTTCTGAAGGATTTTTCGCTTTTCAGGATAAACAGGATGAAAATGGAATGCTGCTTCAGCTGGATTCAGGGATGTTTTACGAGTTTATTGAAGCTGATAAATTCTATGATAATGATCCAAAAAGGTTATTATTGAAAGATGTTGAGATAGGAATAAATTATGTAATGATCATTTCTTCTACCGCCGGGCTTTGGGGTTATAATATTGGGGATACTATTCAGTTTACTTCGGTAAAACCTTATAGAGTCATGGTTTCGGGTAGAATAAAACATTTTATATCGGCCTTCGGAGAACACGTGATTGCCAAAGAAGTTGAAGAAGCAATGCAGCAGGCAATTGCTGAAACCGGAGCAGCCATAAGTGAATTTACGGTTGCGCCACAAATAAATCCGGAAGAAGAGGAACTACCCTTTCATGAATGGTTTGTTGAATTTGAGCAGGAACCGGAAGATTTGAATAAATTTGCTGAAATTATCGACAGGTCTTTACAGAAGCAAAATTCCTACTATCTTGATCTTATTGAAGGGAATATTCTTCAGCAACTTAAAATAACCAGAGTTCCGCAGAATGCTTTTCAGGATTATATGAGGTCTATTGGTAAGCTTGGAGGGCAAAATAAGCTTCCGAGGCTTTCTAACGACCGTAAAATTGCCGATAAATTAAAAGAGATTATTTAAAGAACTACTATGTCTATATTAAAATTACAGGGCAGAACAAGAGCACAGGAAAGTTCTGGTGCTATTGAGCGAATGTATATCACCATGAGACACCTTTTTAACAGGGGTTTCTATAAACCAATGGGTGTTTCAGGAGAAACGCTTAGAGAATCATTACTTACTTTAAGACCTGAAATTTATGGATCTATTGCGAATGAAAAGGCAGAGCTTGAAGGTTTACTGTATGTAATAGACAGGCTGCCTCACGGTATAGAGGAGTGCAGATTCATTAACCTTACCAGCGATGAAGGTTATGGGAACTCACATTTTAAGCCGATCATCCCTCCTAAAAGAAGAAGAAATTGCTATAGAATTGACGAGGAGCAGATGAATATTGAGATCACTCGAGGCAGATCTGAGATCTATGATATTCTTACACATCTTACTTTTCTTTTTATAGAATCTCATAAGATCATGAAAAGGGTTTTGATAGATGAAGATGGTAGCGTAAATAGGGATTGGGAAAAATTGGAAACTGCAGTTACACAAACCGAAGATCTTACTCAGGCGCAACGGGAAGTAGCTCTTACGCATACCGCCAGTATTTTGGGAAGAACTTTTCATGAGATTAGTAAACTTTATCCAAAATTTTCTACTCCGGAGAATCCAGACCGTTTTCTTAATGTTGTTTGGTCGCTTGGAAAAATGGCCATTAGGGAAGCTATAAAAAATGAGAAAAGGATCATCACTTTCAGCCCTGTTTTAAGAGAACGCTTAGGGCATCATATTCACGGGGAGATCTGGTCTAATGATATAAAACTGAAACTTATTGAAAATAAGCTGATGACCAGACCTATTCATATTATAAGCGCGAATATGCATAGTGTGATGAATACATTATATACACCCTGCGCCCTTAAAACTGAATTAAAGAAAAAGAAAGCGCTGGATATTTATGAAGAGCTTAGTGATAGCGGAAATGGATCTTTGAGAAATAAAGTAACCAAAACTGCGCTGGATAAAGGAATGTTTTTTCTTGAAGATAAGAGCGGTACCAATATAGATGTTCAAATTTTTGATACGGCAAAACTGGAGGACGGATTTTCCGGAACGAAGTTCAACGACCTTAAGCCTGAGGAAAAACCCGTAATTATTGTAATGGATTATGCATTTGGCGAGCAGGCATACGAAACCATGGATGAACTATTAAAACCTTTTGTTCATGAAGAGAAGGAAGTAAAAATAAATGTGAAGTCTATTTCAATCATGGGAAAAGCTGGTATTCTGGAAGGCGGAAAAGGAGATATTATGATCCCGGATGCTCATCTATTTGAAGGAACAGCAGATAATTACCCGTTTGAAAATCAGTTGAAAAAATCAGATCTCGAGGGGCATGGGATTAAAGTAGTAGATGGTGCAATGATCACCGTACTGGGCACTTCGCTTCAAAATAAAGATATTTTGAGATTTTTCCATGATTCTACCTGGAATGTATGTGGGCTTGAAATGGAAGGGGCGCATTATCAAAAAGCTATTCAGGCCGCTTCGAGATTAAGGGAAAGTATCGATGAAGATGTTAAGGTGAGATATGCTTATTATGCTTCAGATAATCCGTTAGAGACGGGAAGTACACTGGCTTCAGGAGGTCTTGGAACCTCGGGTGTAAAGCCAACCTATTTAATTACTGAAAAGATCCTGGAGCAGATATTTAATTCTTAAACAAATTAAGGATAGCTCGGTTTAGCAGTTTTAACACACTACGAACAATCAAAATATAATCGAATGCAGGTAGAAGAAACACCTTTAAAAGATTGTTTTCTTATAAAACCTAGAATTTTTGAAGATAGCAGAGGGATTTTCCTTGAAACCTATCAACGTAAGCGTTTTGCTGAACTTTCTGGTATCGATGAAGAGTTTGTTCAGGACAACCAATCGGTGTCCAGGTATGGAGTTTTAAGGGGGATACATTATCAAAAAGGAGAATTTGCTCAAACAAAGATTGTAAGGGTGATTTATGGAAAAGTATTGGATGTAGTGGTAGATCTAAGACCCGAATCACCAAGCTTTAAAAAGACTTTTTCAACCATTCTTGACGATCAAAATTTAAACCAGCTATACGTCCCAAAAGGTTTTGGACACGGATTTCTAACGCTTTCTGAAAAATCTGTGTTTGCCTATAAATGTGATCAATATTATACGCCAGGTTCTGAAGCTGGAATAATTTTTAACGATCCTGATTTAAACATCAACTGGAATTTTCCAGAAAGGGAGATAATTTTATCTGAAAAAGACAGGGTTTTACCAACATTTAAGCAAACGTTTCAATGAAAACAATTTTAATAACAGGCGCTAATGGTCAGTTAGGACGATGTTTTCAGAAACAGTCAAAGAAATATCCAGATTTTAAAATACTTTACTGCTCTTCAAAAGAATTAGATATTACCTCCAAGCCAGCGTTAAAGGAGTTTTTTAATGCTCATCAAATTGATTTTTGTATAAATACGGCTGCTTATACCAACGTGGAACAGGCCGAAAAAGAGAACGAACAGGCTTATTTAGTAAATGCTGAAGGAGCAAAAAATATTGCGGAAGCTTGCAAAAAGCAGGACTCGGTTTTGTTCCATTTTTCAACGGATTATGTCTTCAACGGCCAATCTGGAAAACCTTATAAGGAGACAGATGAGGTAGATCCTATAAATATTTATGGGTCCTCAAAGCTGAAGGGGGAGAGGGAAATTCAGTCGGTTTTAAACCGATATTTTATTTTCAGGACTTCATGGTTATATTCTGAATTTGGTCATAATTTCTTCCGAACCATCCAAAGAAAGGCCGATGAACACTCTACTTTGAATATAACCACTACCCAAACTGGAACTCCTACCAATGCAAATGACCTTGCAGACTATGTATTCAAAATAATTGAATCTGGTTCAAAAGACTTTGGCCTATACCATTTTAGCAATGAAGGGGAGGCAACCTGGTTTGATTTTGCAAAAGAAATATTAGAATATTCAGGAAAAATGGAGCAGGTTACATTGAATAAGACAGGATTTTTTAAGACCTTGGCTGTAAGACCTGAGTATAGTGTGCTTTCAAAAGAAAAGTTCACCAACACATTTTGGACTGTAAAAGACTGGAAGAAAAGTCTTCACGATCTTATTGATGCTATAGATTAATTATTAAATATAGATGGCTAAGCGAATACTAATTACAGGAGCAGCGGGTTTTCTGGGCTCACATCTTTGCGACCGATTCTTAAAAGAAGGTTTTCAGGTAATAGGAATGGATAATCTTATTACCGGCGACCTTAAGAATATAGAGCATTTGATGAATTCAGAAAATTTTGAATTCTATCATCACGATATTACCAAATTTGTTCATGTAGCCGGTGACCTGGATTACATTCTGCACTTTGCCTCGCCGGCAAGCCCTATAGATTATTTAAAGATCCCCATTCAAACCTTAAAAGTGGGGTCTGTGGGAACCTTGCATTGCCTTGGACTGGCAAAAGAAAAAAATGCAAGAATCCTTATCGCATCCACTTCAGAAGTTTATGGAGACCCACTGGTTCACCCCCAGAATGAAGAATACTATGGAAATGTAAATGCTGTTGGGCCGCGCGGGGTCTATGATGAAGCAAAGCGTTTTCAGGAATCAATTACTATGGCTTATCATAGTTTTCATGGTCTGGAAACTAGAATTGCGCGGATTTTTAATACTTATGGGCCAAGAATGAGATTGAATGATGGTCGTGTGATACCTGCATTTATCGGGCAGGCGCTAAGAGGTGAAGATCTTACTGTATTTGGTGATGGTTCACAAACAAGGTCTTTTTGCTTTGTAGACGATCAGGTGGAAGGTATTTACAGGTTGCTTTTGAGCGATTATTCAGATCCAGTGAACATTGGAAACCCCGATGAAATAAGTATTTTGGATTTTGCCGATGAGATCATTAAACTTACAGGAACAGATCAAAAGATCGTTTTTGAAGAACTTCCGAAAGATGATCCTATGCAGAGACAACCAGATATTGCAAGGGCAAGGAAAATTCTTAATTGGGAGCCAAAGGTTTCCAGGGCTGAAGGGATGAAGATCACGTATGACTATTTTAAAGGATTAAGTAAAGAAGAATTAGAAAAAAGGGAGCATAAAGATTTTTCAAAACACATTAGACGATAAAATGAAAAGTAATGGACTGGTTTCAGTAATTATGCCTGCATATAACTCTGAGGCATTTATTACTGAATCTATTCGGTCTGTAATTTTTCAAACCTATGAAAACTGGGAACTTCTGATTATTGACGATGCTTCTACAGATGCCACCCGAGAGATTATAAAAAAATTTTCTTCTGAAGATACACGTATACATCTCCTAAAGAACCCTGTTAATTCTGGCACTCATATAAGCCGTAACAAAGGTATTAAAGCTGCTTCAGGAGATTTTATTGCATTTCTTGATGCAGATGACCAGTGGAAGCCTGAAAAGCTTACAAAACAGCTAAATGTACTTTCAAAGCCAAATGTGGCAGCCTGCTTTTCCAGTTATGAGCTAATTAATGAAGAAGGAGAGCATCTTAACAAGCAAATCCAGGCCTTACCGATATTACATTATAACAAGTTACTAAAAGCAAATTACGTAGGAAATCTAACCGGGATCTATAATGTAAATATCCTTGGTAAGATCTACTGTCCTGAAATTTCAAAGCGTCAGGATTGGGCTTTATGGCTTAAAGTAATTGAAGACGGTGGTCCCATTGAAGGGATACAGGAATCGCTGGCCTTATATAGGCAGAGAAAGAATTCTATTTCAAACAACAAATTTGAGATGCTCCGGTATAATTTTAAGGTTTACTATGACATCTTAAAATTTGGATTTTTAGAGAGTATCTGGCGTATGCTTATTTTCTTAAATGAGCAGTTCTTTGTAAAATCAAAACAGGTAAAAACTATTTCAAAAGAGAAGTAAATTGTTTCAATTTACCGCTTCTGCTGCGTTTTAGAATATCCTTTCTTTCAAAAGAAATTTTTAAATTTTCTCCAACATAGATTCCAATAGCCTCCAGTATTTTACCACGCTGCACCTGTGAAAATTCTTTGCCACTAACATATTCTATCCTAAATTCATCTATTTTGGTTTGGGTGATCACAAATTCTTTGATGTGCCCATTATCTTCAATAATTGTCTTGGTAACATAATAAAATGTAAGTCCCGGGACGATCTTGCCATCTGGTAAATGGGCAATATCATTGGTTCTTCCAATAAGTTTTTCGAGAATAGGTTTTTTTAATGTGCTATTTACAGAGAGGCATCCAATATCACCAATATCATAGCGAATCATGGGATGTGCCTTATTATAAAGGGATGTGATCACCACACGGCCCTCTTCTCCATAGGGTAAAATTTGATCATTCTCATCAAGAATCTCCACATAAAGATCTTCTGAATTAACGATCCATTGATTGTTAGAATTTTCAAAAGCGATCAAACCAACTTCACTGGCACCATATTCATTGATCACCGGTACGCCCAGGGCACTTTCAATAAGCTGTTTATCTTTTTCAAAGAGCCTCTCAGAAGTAACAATACAAATATTCAGGCTGGGACAAAGCTCTTTTAGAACCAACTCCTTATCCTTTAAAAAACGAGCGAAAAGTACAATGGCACTGGTATAACCATTCAGATAATTAAAATCAGATTTTTTAAATCGTTCCAGGAAGATTTCCATCTTCTTCTCGCTGAGGTCAAAAATATTGAACCTTCTTCTAAGGCTAATTCTATCCTTTAATCTTTCCTGAACATTTCCGTAGAAATCCAGCGGAATGCCATAAAACCTGGCTTGTAACGATTTGTTGAGGTCTATGTGATACCAGCGATAACGATCCTGAAATCCCGCCCAGCTCAAAGCATGGGCAAACCTGTTTTTAGCGAATATAAAAGGATGCCCGCTACTACCTGAGGTTTTACCAATATAGGCCGTTCTCGTGTTATATGTAGTGCTTAGTCGTTCTTTTAAGGGTTGTTGCAGATCAGATTTTTTCATGATCGGTACATTCTTCCAATTGTCAAAACCCTCCCATTTAAAGAATTCCCGGTAGAAATCATTGTGCTGAATGTGATAATCTATAATCGTATTTTTTCGTTTTTTCTGGTACGTAGCATAGTCCTTTTCAGGAATATGTTGAATTTCTTCCAGAGTTTTTTGTGCCCTTTTAATCGGGAATTTATTAAGCTGTAACGAAAGTTTAAACCAATCCAAAGGCAGAAGAGCTTTTTTAACGAATTTATTGGTGCTTCAATTTACAAACAATTATTTTTGATGCAATATTTAAAATAACAATCATATGAATATTCTTATCCTTGGCTCCGGTGGGAGAGAGCATGCCTTTGCATATCAAATTGTGCAAAGTAGCAAATGCAGTAAGCTGTATGTTGCACCCGGGAATGCTGGAACTGCTGAGATTGCAGAGAACCTGTCGCTTAATCCTATAGATTTTGCAGCAGTTGCCAATACTGCCCTGGATAAAGAAATAGAAATGATCGTGGTAGGGCCTGAAGATCCTCTGGTAAAAGGAATCGTAGATTATTTTGCCAATGATGAAAGGCTTAAAAATATTCAGATTATTGGTCCTTCCAGTCGCGGTGCACTTTTGGAAGGAAGCAAAGAGCGCGCTAAAGAGTTTATGGCCATGCATGGAATTCCTACTGCTGCTTATGAAAGTTTCAGCTTTGAAAGCCTGGATGCTGGGAAAAATTTTCTGGAAACACTGAAACCTCCTTATGTATTAAAGGCTGATGGCCTTGCTGCCGGGAAAGGAGTTTTAATTATTGAAGACCTGAAGGAGGCTAAGAAAGAACTTGAAAATATGCTTTCAGGTAAATTTGGTGCCGCAAGTAAAAAGGTTGTTATAGAAGAATTTTTAGATGGAATCGAATTAAGCGTTTTTGTCTTAACTGATGGGAAGAACTATAAAATTTTACCAACTGCCAAGGACTATAAAAGAATTGGTGAAGCTGATACCGGTTTGAATACCGGTGGAATGGGAGCTGTCTCCCCGGTTCCTTTTGCAGATGAAACGCTAATGAGTAAAATTGAAGAGCGTATTGTTAAACCCACGGTTAATGGATTAATGAGAGAGGAGATCGATTATAAGGGCTTTGTTTTTATCGGTCTTATCATGGTAAATAAGGAGCCTTACGTGATAGAATACAATGTGAGAATGGGCGATCCAGAAACGGAGGTGGTGCTACCAAGAATAAAATCAGATTTGGTTGAATTACTGGAGAAGACCTGGAATGTAACTCTGGATAAAGCTCAATTGGAAATAGATCCAAGATCGGCAACAACGGTAATGATGGTTTCTGGCGGTTATCCCGAGTCTTATGAAAAAGGGAAAGTGATTTCAGGAATAAAAGAAATTGAAGATTCTATCGTTTTTCATGCAGGAACTAAACAGGAAGGTAATGATATAGTAACGAGTGGCGGTAGGGTAATAGCCTTAACGTCCTTTGGAGAAGATTACAAAATGGCACTAAAAAAATCTTACCAAAGTGCAGAAAAACTACAATTTGATAAGATGTATTTTAGAAAGGATATAGGTTTTGATTTATCCTAAGAAAGAGTGAGATGTAGATTCTCTGTTCTCTTCATTATTATCGTTGAAGGTTTTAAGTTGCTTCATCCAGTATAGAAAAGCAAGAAAACCAACGATCATGAAAACCCAGTTAAGGATATTAGCAAGAAACCAGGAATCTAACTCAAGCGATCTCAACGCATCGAGAGGGTCTAGAAGGGTAAATTCAACAAGTGCTGCTATTCCTTCAAATAAATCTTTCATTGTATAGTCTTTGAATGTGAGTACAAAAATATAAAAAACCCGAATGCTAACAAGCTTTTTTAGTAAATCAAAACCCATAAACCTCTCTATGGTCATTGTGTTGCTCTGTATTTTTTATATTGGAGCTAATTTTACTAACTGGGAAAATGGCTTCGGCTGGCTGGAGCTTATTGAAAAACTGGGCGGGTTGTTATTACTAATCCTCAGTTTACTGGTTCTTAATTTTATTGCTAAGAAAAATGAACTTACAAAGCGAAGCGCCTATAAAACATTGCTTTTTGCTTTATTCTGTATCTCTTTCAGCAGTCTTTTAAGAAATGAACCAGCAATAATTTCCAATTTATGTGTGTTGTTCGCAATGAGAAGAATTATAAGTCTCAGGTCTCATAAATTTGTTCAGAAAAAGATTTTTGATGCAACATTCTGGATTAGTATAGCTACACTTTATCATTTTTGGTCTGCTTTGTTTTTTCTTATCGTATTCTTTGCAATCCTGAATTTTGCATCAAATTTTAAGAACTGGCTCGTGCCATTTGTAGCTTTTATGGCGGTATTTTCCCTTACCATTTGTTTTCATTTAATTGCATATGATCAATTCTACACGTTTTCAGACTGGTTCCAGGCCAGCAATTTTGATTTCACTAGATACGGAGATCTCGAATTATTAATTCCACTAAGCATTATTCTGGGATTGCTCATCTGGACACTTTTTCAGTATTTTTCTTCCATTCAAAAAGCCAGTATCACCAGGAGACCGGTATTAACCATGATAATATTCAGTTTATTGGTTGCTGCTGCGGTTAGCTTATTTTCTCCTACAAAAAATGGAAGTGAACTTATTTTCTTTTTTGTGCCTTTGAGTATTATATCTTCAAACTATTTTGACAGTAAAAAAGATAAAATATTAAAGGAGATTATTCTCATAACTTTACTTGTTATGCCTTTTGTAGTGGCATTTTTCGTGTAGACCCCAATGTTTAATAAGAGTTTGAACCTGTACTCTTTTTAAAAATAATATCTTTGTAGTCGCTGTGGTTATAAGTATTTCTGTAGCCAGTAAATCAAGAATCAGTAGAAATAATTAGATATGTTTTCAGATAAAGCCAATAAGATTTTTAAAGAAGTAATTGAAAAATATCACGAAAAAGATCATGTAGATCAGGAGTTTAAAAACCCTTATGATCCAGAAAAAGATCTTTTGGAGCACCTGCTTTATAGAAAATGCTGGATAGATACGGTTCAATGGCATTACGAGGATATTATTCGTGATCAAAGTATAGATCCTGTTGCGGCGCTTACACTTAAAAGGCAGATAGATGCCTCTAACCAGGATAGAACAGATACGGTTGAATATATAGACAGCTACTTCCTTAAAAAATACAGGGATGTTGAGCCAAATACAGATGCGACGATCAATTCTGAAAGTCCCGCATGGGCGATAGATCGTCTCTCAATTCTTGCACTTAAGATCTATCATATGGCTGATGAGGCAAATAGAAAAGATGCTTCTCAGGAACATCAAATGAAATGCAAGGCGAAACTGGATGTATTACTGGAGCAAAGAGTAGATCTTTCAACAGCGATCAACCAGTTACTGGAAGCGATCTCGAAGGGTGAAAAATATATGAAGGTTTATAAGCAGATGAAGATGTATAACGATGAGGAGCTAAACCCGGTACTTAGAGGTAATAAATAGACATTATGAGTGACCCGGAACGTCATTCGGCTAATAATAGCGGGAAAGCGCAGCATATTTTAGTGATACGTTTTTCAGCCATGGGAGACGTTGCTATGACTGTTCCTGTGATTAGTGTTCTGGTAAATAAATATCCGGAATTACATATTACAGTACTTACTAAGCAATTTTTCAGACCATTATTTAGTCATATACCAAACGTTACAATTTACGAAGCCGATCTCAAAGGCGTGCATAGTGGGGTCCTTGGTCTGGGAACTTTGGCCACTGAACTTCGTGATGAGGAGATCGATGCCGTGGCAGATCTTCATGACGTATTGCGTACCAATGTTCTTAGGTCTTTGTTTTATTTCTACGGAATTAAATTCAAACAGATTGATAAGGGACGTGCTGAAAAGAAAGCAATAACCCGTGAAAATAATAAAGTATTAAAACAGCTAAAATCTACGCACCAGCGATATGCTGATGTTTTTAAAGAATTAGGTTTTCCGGTAGACATTTCGGAATATACGCCTCCCCCAAAAAGGAAATTGCTTTCAAAAGTTTATGAAATCATTGGTAAGCAGTCTCAAAAATGGCTGGGAATTGCCCCATTTGCACAGCATGAATCTAAATGCTATCCTGAGGATCTTATGGAAAAAGTAATTGAAGGTCTTTCTTCTAGAAGAGATATAAAAATTATTCTCTTTGGTGGGGGAAAATCTGAAAGAGAAAAACTGGCGAACTGGGAGCAGAAATATAACAATACCGTTAGCGTGGTAGGCAAACTTAGGTTTACTGAAGAATTAAGCCTTATCTCCAATCTTGATGTAATGCTTTCTATGGATAGTGGAAATGCGCATCTGGCTGCTATCTATGGGATTCCTGTAATTAGTCTTTGGGGAATAACGCACCCTTATACGGGCTTTAAAGCGCTGAACCAGCCAATAGAAAACTGTATTTTACCAGATCTGGAACTATACCCTAAAATACCAACATCTGTGTATGGAGATCATGTTCCGGAGGGCTACGAAGAGGTAATGCGCAGCATTCCTCCGGGAAAAGTTATTCAGAAAATTTTAGAAAATCTTTAAATTTTAAACGTCGTCAAAATCCACTTTAAGAGTTGGAGTTGTTGGATGCGCCTGGCAGGTTAAAATAAATCCTTCATTGATTTCATCTTCTGTTAAGATCTGATTCTTGCTCATTTCAGCTTTGCCTTCAGTAATTCTGGCCATACAGCTACTACAAATACCTCCCTGGCAGGAGTAAGGAACATCTATATCATTTTCCAGAGCTACGTCCAGCACTACAGCTGTTCTCTCCATTGCAAAAGTGAATTCTTCATCATCTACCGTAATAGTCACAGCAGTTTGGCCATCAGTATCCCCTACAATTTCTTTTTCTTCAGCAGTTGTTGTAAAAAGTTCAAAAAGAATTTGATCTTCGTTTACTCCGTTAGTTTTTAATACTTCAGAAACATGGTTTATCATCTCTTCAGGGCCGCATAGGTAAAACCTATTAAAAGGATGATCCTTGAATTTATTTTTTACCACGTAATTTACTGTACTGGTTTCTATACGACCAAAATGCGAGTTTTCTTCCCTGGTTCTACTGTAAACAAACTCTACAAATAATCTATGTGGAAATTCTGCTTGTAGTTTAAGGAGTTCTTTAAAAAAAATGGTATCGTCTACAGATTTATTTCCGTAAGTAAGTACAAACCTACTATGTGGTTCATCACGAAGTACCGTTTTTATAATAGAAAGTACCGGTGTAATTCCACTACCTGCCGCAAAGGCTGCGTAATTATTTGCTTTCTCTCCAGGTTTAAAAATAAATTTACCTTCAGGCGGGTGTACGTCAAGTACATCACCTGCACTTAGTTTATTATTGGCAATTACCGAAAATTTACCGCCTTCAACCTCCTTAACCGTTACCTTAAATTCACCTGAATTTGGTGCAGAGCATAAAGAATAAGCTCTTCTTAATTCGTCGCCGTCAATTTGGGTTTTAATAGTAATATATTGTCCCGCAGAGAAAGTAAACTCCTCTTTTAGTTTTTCCGGGATCTCAAAAGATAAACTCACCGCTTGTGATGTTTCGCGAATTATTTCCTTTATTTTTAGCGGATAGAACTGACTCATTATTTTTTATTTGTGCGCAAAAATACAAAGTAGTTCGGTTTTAGAAATGTAACAAAAGTTTAAATTTCTGTACCAATTGATTAAATAGCGATTTTTATGTTTAAGAAATTCGTCTGGCTGGAGTGGAAATCCTTTCTAAGATCTGCCAGTTTTGGAAAAAGTTTGGGTTTAAAGATCCTGATGGCTTTTCTTGCTTTGTACTTTTCTGCAATGTTTTTAATTCTGGGAATTGCACTATTTCCAATGTTAAAAGAGATATATCCAAAGGAAGATCCTTTAAGAGTGGTAAACACCTTTGCTCTTGCTTACTTCTCTTTCGAGCTGCTTTTTAGGTTTTTATTACAAACCTTGCCGGTAATAGATATTAAACCACTGATGATCTTACCATTCAAAAAATGGAAAGTGGTGAATTTTATATTAGTTAAATCACTGTATTCTTTTTATAATTTTCTTCCATTATTGCTGGTGGTGCCTTTCGGGCTTTATTGTATTTTGAAAGAAGGTTATCCTGTGGCAAATATGCTGGGATGGATGATCACGATGTACATTATCACCTTATGCGTTAACTATTTCAATTTTATTATTAAGAAACGCTTTACTGAAAATTTGAAAGCACTCATCCCCGTATTGGTACTCGGGTTAATTTTGGCACTACTTGACTATTTGTCGATTTTTCAGATAAGCGCTTATTTTGCGAGGTTGATTGAATATGTATATATCAATCCGTATTTGGCTGTAGTCCCTGTTTTATTGTTGATCCTTCTATATCTATGGAACTATAAAAATCTTTTAGGAAAATTCTATTTAGACGCAGGATTGAAAGGAAAAAACAGAACTGTGAATACCAGGGAATTTGGCTGGACAAAACGATTTGGCAGTATAGCACCATTCCTTCAGCAGGACATTAAACTAATATGGAGAAACAAAAGGCCTAAAACGACTATTTATATGTCGCTTCTTCTGCTTGGATACGGACTGATTTTCTATCCAAATGATACTTATCAGGAAATGCCGGCATTCTTTGTTTTTGTAGGAATTTTTATAACCGGGATTTTTATGATCAATTTCGGGCAGTTCGTTCCCTCCTGGGATTCATCTTATTACCCAATGATCATGGCTCAGAATATTCCGATGAGACAGTACCTGGCATCAAAAATTGGCTTGATCACATTTAGCGTGGTTGTATTATTTATATTATCTACACCTTATGTTTATTTTGGATGGGATATTTTAATCCTGAATTTTGCTTGCGCCCTGTATAACATGGGTGTAAATGCACCACTTTTATTATATGCCGGTTCGTTCAATAAAAAAGCCATAGACCTGGATAAGAGTCCGTTTATGAATTATCAGGGTACGGGTGCCTCCCAGTGGTTGGTTGGTTTACCTTTATTATTGATTCCAATTTTCTTCTTCTGGATCATCAATAAATTTATTAATTATGAAATAGCTGTTGGTTTTCTGGCTATTCTGGGTGGGTTGGGTCTTATCTTAAGACCAATTTTGCTAACATTCCTGGCTCAAAGATATCGCAAAAGAAAATATGTGATGATACAGGGCTTTAAACAAAAAGGAGATTAAAAATTTCAAAAAATGATTACAGCAACAAATCTTTCAAAAATATATAACGGAACTAAGGTTTTAGATATAGAACATCTGGATATTCCTTCAGGACAAAATTTTGGCCTGGTAGGGAATAATGGTGCAGGAAAAACAACTTTTTTTAGCTTGTTGCTGGATCTAATTCAGCCTACAACGGGTAATATTTTCAACAATGAGATCACTGTAAGTCAAAGTGAAGACTGGAAGCCTTTTACTTCTTCTTTCATCGATGAGAGCTTTTTAATTGGATATTTAACTCCAGAAGAGTATTTCTATTTCATCGGGGAGCTTAGAAACAGAAATAAAGCTGATATTGACACTTTTCTTAACCAGTTTGAAGATCTCTTTAATGGTGAAATTATTGGGCGGAAAAAATATCTGAGAGATCTTTCTAAAGGGAATCAGAAGAAAGTAGGCATCGTTGCCGCTCTAATTGGCGATCCTGATGTAGTGATCCTGGATGAACCTTTTGCAAATCTGGATCCAACCACTCAAATTAGGTTAAAGAAATTACTGAAAGAACTTTCAAAAACTACAGGCACTACGGTGCTTATTTCCAGTCATGATCTTATTCATGTCACTGAAGTTTGTGAACGTATCGTAGTGTTGGATAAAGGTGTTATAGTTCGTGATTTAGAAACTTCAGAAGCTACCCTCAATGAACTTGAAGAATACTTTTCAAGAGAAATCGCAGAGGGCTAATTCGACTCCTATTGGACTTTAGAAAAAGAAGTTTACTTTTACATACTAAACTAGTTGTATCAAAGTTATTCATGGTACCCACAATTGGTTCATTTTGAATACGTTTACTCGATTTACTATCATTCTCCTGCTTTCTGCAGCAATCTTCAGCTGTTCAAGAAAGAAAGATTCTTTTATTAACAGAAATTATCACGCGGTAACTTCTGAATATAATACGCTGTACAACGGCCAGTTAGCAATAGAGCAGGGTAGAAAAGAGATCAATCAGAACTATGCAGATAATTACTGGGATATTCTCCCGGTGGAGAGGCTTGCGGTAGACGAGAAAATTTTGCTTCCAGATAGTGTGAGAAATCAGAATTTTGGTAGGGCAGAAGAAAAGGCCGTAAAAGCCATTCAAAAGCATTCCATGCAAATTGGCGGGAAAGAGAGAAATCCGCAAATGGATGAAGCTTATCTTTTACTGGGAAAAGCGAGATATTTTGATCAGCGTTTTATCCCGGCGCTGGATGCGTTCAATTATATACTCTATCGTTATCCTGCAAGCGACAATATTAATCATGCCCGGATTTGGCGTGAGAAGACGAATATTAGAATAGGAAATGAGAAGCTTGCGATAAAAAACCTTAAAAAGATTCTGAAATCAGATAAGCTGGAAGATCAGGATATTGCCGATGCAAGTGCAAGTATTGCCCAGGCATATATAAACTTAAGACATATAGACAGCGCAGCAGCACCCTTATATGATGCTGCAGATTATACAGATAATAATGAGGAGAAAGGTCGCTATTTTTATATCCTTGGCCAACTCCATAATCGTTTGGGAGAGACAGCTACCGCAAATGCTGCGTTTGATGAGGTGATTGATCTTCATCGCAAGTCTCCGCGTATTTATTACGTGAATGCCCAGGTACAGAAAGCACGAAATTTTGATTTCAATTCTGGAAATAATCAATATTTATTAGACCTGTTAACCGAACTGGAGCAGGATAGAGAAAACAGACCCTATCTGGATAAAATATATTTTCAGCTTGGAGAATATTACAGCAGATTAGATTCTACTGAAATAGCCCTGGAATATTATAATAAATCGCTAAGGTCACCATCCAGTGATATTTATTTGAAATCTATCAATTACGAGATACTGGCCAACATCAATTTTGATCGTGCAAAGTATCAGGACGCAGGAAAATATTATGATAGTACCCTTACCTATATGTCTCCGGAAATATTAGAGTTTAGGGCAATTAAAAAGAAAAGGACGAATCTGGATGATGTCATTAAATATGAGCAAATCGCAGAGGAAACCGATAGTATTTTGAGGTTGGCAGGTTTATCTGAAGAGGAGCGTATCATTTATTTTACTGAATATACAGATTCTTTAAGAGCTAAAGCTATTAAAGATATTGAAGCAGGAGAACTGCCGGTTTATACTGCCAGCATTGGCTCTGAGAATAATTTTCCTTCTGCAAATTTACCTCCGTCGGGCCCTGCTAATACAGGAAACTCTTTTTATTTTTATAATCCTATTCGAATCTCGAGAGGTGCCCAGGAATTTTTGCGAACCTGGGGAAGCCGGGAGCTGGCAGATAACTGGCGCTGGGGTTCTTCCGCATTAAATCAAAGTTCCATTAATCCACAGGCAAGATTAACAGATATCAACCTGGATAACGATCCTCTTTACGATCCTATGACCTACGTAAATCAGATTCCTGGAGAGCAATTGGTTCTAGATAGTCTTGCGACACAGCAAAATTTGGCCTATTACCAGTTAGGAATCATTTATAACGAAAATTACGGGGAATATAATCTCGCTGCTAAAAGGCTCGAATTTTTATTGAATAACAATCCTCAGGAGCGATTGGTACTTCCGGCAAAATATAATCTTTATAAGATCTATGGAGCCCAGGGCAGGTTAAGAGATCAGGAATTATTGAAGAATGATATTCTTCAGAATTATTCAGATTCCAGGTATGCAGCCTTTATAAGAAATCCCCAGAGTATACAAAGAGATGAAAATAGTCCTGAAGTTCTTTATAACCAGTTATTCCGTCAGTATGAAAATCAGGAATTAGATGAGGTAATTAAAAAATCCAATGAATATGTGTCCCGGTTTACCGGAGACCCTATGGTGCCTAAATTTGAACTTTTAAAGGCCAGGGCTACGGCAAGAATACTTGGCGTTGATGCTTACGAAAAGGCACTAAATTATGTATCTGTAACCTATCCACAATCTCAGGAGGGACAGAAAGCTCAGGATATCATAAATAGATCAATTTCAGATCTAAAGAAACTTGAATTCTCTCCAGATAGCCTTCAAACCAATTTTAAGATAATTTATCCTGTAAAGTCTGATGATAAAGAAGATACTGTTAAACTGAAAGAGACCATTGAAAAAGCTTTATCAGAATTAGGCTATAAAAAACTTAGTGTATCGCTAGATGTTTATGACGTTGAACAAAGTTTTGTTGTAGTTCATGGATTGGAGTCAAAATCGAAGTCACTGGGCTTCCAGGAATTGTTACAGGAGAACAAAAACTACAAAATAGCCAGGGAAGCCTTTGTAATGTCGGCAGAAAATTATAGAATTGTACAAATTAAGAAAAATTTAAGAAGTTATTTAGATAATAACTAATCCCTACAAACTATGTTTTCTGAAAGCAAAAAGACGAAATCTACAACCAATCAAAACGAACAAAATAGAATAGCTGCCGGGACACTTATTACCGGAGAAATTTCAGGAAAAGGCTGTTTCAGGATTGAAGGAACACTGGAAGGAAGTTTAAAAACACCGGGAAAAGTAGTAATAAGCAAAGGAGGTTTGATTAATGGAACCCTGGAATGCGAGAATGCCGATATTGAAGGGAATTTTAAAGGTAAGTTATTAGTGAAAGAAGTACTTAGTTTAAGAGGAGCTGCAAATATTGAGGGTGAAGTGGTGGCAGGAAAGCTTGCTGTAGAACCCGGGGCGGTCTTCAATGCAACATGCGAAATGACCGGCGGGGTAAAACCTCTTAAAAAAGACAATGAAAAAAGATCAGCGTAATAAATATCTGGGATTTGTTAATATTGCGCTTCAAATGGGCATTATTATAGCTGCCGGAGTATTTCTTGGAATCTGGCTGGACGAAAAATTCCCAAATAAATATTCGGCCTATACGATCTCTCTATCCTTGCTAGGTGTTTTTATAGCGCTCTACCAGGTGTATCGTTCGGTTAAAAATTTGAATGAAGACGAATAAATGCAAGCTAAATTATTTCCATTTCTTAAACTGTTCCTACCGTTTTCGATCTTACTTTTTGCCATTCAATATTTAATAGTAAACTATAGTTTAAAAATAGAATTTTACTATTCTACTGTTGCAGTTTATTCATTTCATGTTATTGCAACATTCCTCATTTATCTGTTTCTGGTTTTTGTAAATAAATCTTTTAGTGATAAGACAGGATTTGCATTTATGGCCTGCAGTCTTTTAAAAATGCTGGCAGCAGTACTTTTCCTGTTACCAATGATGCTGAACGATGTGCCTAATCCATTTCAGGATTTAATCGCCTTTTTTATCCCGTATTTTTTGTTCCTGATTTTTGAAACTATTTACGCTGTAAAACTTTTAAATTTAAAATAACGAACTGTCTTTCAGTAAAATCGTTAAAATTACCGAAACACCTAAAAAAATATACGGCGGGCTTTCAGATAAAAATTAAAAGTATACCTTTGCACGGAAATTTAGAGCCCATAATTTTTAAGTAGAACAGGTACTATGACAGCACGGAAATCTTTAGTGATTAGCTTGTACTTTGCATTAGCATTTGCCATTTTCCCTTTGTTTACCTTTGCTCAGGAGCACGAGCAGGAGCATAAGTCACTTCAGGAGGCTGAAGAAGAGTTTAACGCGACCGAGATGATTATGCACCATATCGGGGATGCTCATGAATGGCATTTCTTTGGAGCAGGAGACAGCTCAGTTACACTTCCATTACCTGTAATTCTTTACACTGAAGGTGGGTTTGTAACTTTCATGTCCAGTGAGTTTCATCATGATACAGAAGGGCATCATGTGGTTGAAAAAGACGGAATGCGTTTCGTTAATCTACACGAAGATATTTATAAACTGGATGCAGGTGCTGAAGCCGTTGAGTTTGATGCAGAACATCATCCTTTAAACGCATCTAAGCCATGGGATCTTTCTATTACAAAGAACGTAGCTGCTATGTTCTTAACAGTGATCTTAATGCTACTTTTCTTTACCAGTCTTGCGAGACATCACAAGAAGCATAAGCATGCACCATCAGGTTTTAATAATGCTCTTGAAAGTTTAGTCTTGTTTGTTAGAGATGATATCGCGATACCACAAATTGGAGAAAAGAAGTATATGAAATTTATGCCGTTTCTTTTATCGGTATTCTTTTTTATCTGGATAACGAATTTAATGGGACTTTTACCGGGTGCAGCTAACGTAACAGGGAATATAGCTGTTACTGTTTCTTTAGGTCTTTTTACCATGTTGATCATGATCTTCAATGGGAATAAAGATTTTTACAAGCATACCTTCTGGATGCCGGGTATCCCAACCTGGGTAAAGCCAATCCTTGCAGTTGTTGAGGGACTTGGGTTGCTTATTAAGCCTGCGGCATTGATGATTCGTTTGTTTGCGAACATTACAGCGGGTCACATTATCATTCTGAGTTTGATCGGGCTGATATTTATTTTAGAAAATGCAGGTATTGCCGGGGTTTCGGTTCCGTTTGCCTTATTCATAACAGTACTGGAATTGTTAGTAGCATTCCTTCAAGCGTTTATTTTTACGATTCTGTCTGCCCTGTTCATCGGGATGGCAGTTGAGGAACATGAACATCATTAATTTTAATTTTTAAATTTTTCTATTATGGAATTATTGTATGTAGGTCTTGCAGCTTTAGGAGCTGGACTAGCGGTTCTAGGAGCCGGAGTAGGTGTTGGTAAAATCGGTGGTTCTGCCATGGATGCTATCGCACGTCAGCCAGAAGCTTCTGGGAAAATCCAGACAGCTATGATTATCGCTGCTGCACTTGTAGAAGGTGTTGCTCTTTTTGGAGTAGTTGCTTCTTTACTAGGTGTATTAAGATAATTAATTTCAAAGAGTCCCTTTCGTAACGGTTGGTTGCGAAAGGACTTCTTTAAATGATGTTTTTAACTATTATTATTTAAAACTATGGATTTAATAACTCCCGAAATTGGCTTGTTCTTCTGGCAAACCATCGTTTTTTTAGTATTGCTTTTCCTTATGGCGAAATTTGCCTGGAAACCTATTCTTGGTTCAATAAAGAATAGAGAACAATCTATTAACGATGCATTGGCTTCAGCAGAAAATGCACGTAAGGAAATGCAGAATCTACAATCAGACAATGAGCAGCTTATGAAAGAAGCTCGTGCTGAAAGAGATGCGATTCTTAAAGAAGCCCGTGAGTTAAAAGAAAAAGTGATTACAGATGCTTCTGAAGAAGCTAAAGTAAAAGCTGATAAGATCGTTGCAGATGCTAAAAGAAGCATTGAGCTTGAAAAGCAATCGGCAATGACAGAATTGAAAAATCATGTAGCTGAACTTTCAGTGGAGATCGCTGAGAAAATTGTTCGTAAAGAACTCTCAGGAAAGAATGAACAACACCAGATGATCGAGAAGATGATTGGTGATGCTAAGCTAAACTAAGTTATGAGAGGAACCAGAGCTGCACAACGATATGCAAAGGCGATCCTTTCTTTAGCAAAGGATAAGAATTCAGCGGAAGCTGTAAATGAGGATATGATCTCAATTTCCAAAACTGTACTTAACAGTAGGGACCTTGAAAATATGCTTACCAGTCCTGTAGTAAAAGATAGTATTAAGAAAAGTGCCTTGCTTGAAATATTCAAGGATCTTAATACAATTTCCAAAGGCGCTATAGATATCTTGCTAGAGAATGGAAGGATTAATATCCTCCACATTGTAGCCAGACAGTATATCGTTCAGTTTAACGAATTAAATAATGTAAGGCAAGCGGTTGTTACCACTGCAGTACCTTTAGATAACGAACTTGAAACTGTAATTCTCGCTAAGGTGAAAGAATTAACAGGTTCAAAAGCCAGTCTCAAAAGCATCGTAGATGAGGATATTATCGGTGGTTTTGTATTAAGGGTTGGAGACTTGCAATACGATGCAAGTGTTTCCCGTAACCTTACAAGACTAAAAAGAGAATTAAAAGATAACACATACGTTTCAAAAATTTAATTAAAACCGGTACGTCAAGGCGTACCATTTTATCTTGAATAATTATGGCAGAAGTAAATCCTGCTGAAGTATCAGCAATATTAAAACAACAATTATCAGGTTTTGAATCCAAGGCCTCTCTAGACGAAGTAGGTACCGTTCTAACCGTAGGTGACGGTATTGCTAACGTTTATGGATTGGCTAATGCTCAATATGGGGAATTAGTACAATTTGATAGCGGTCTTGAAGGGATCGTTCTTAACCTTGAAGAAGACAATATTGGGGTAGTGCTTTTAGGTCCTGCAAAGGAGATAAAAGAAGGTTCTAATGTAAAAAGAACCCAACGTATTGCCTCTATCAAAGTTGGGGAAGGTATTGTTGGTCGTGTAGTAGATACACTTGGTGCTCCAATTGATGGTAAAGGTGCCATTGAAGGTGAGACTTTTGAGATGCCACTAGAGCGTAAGGCTCCCGGGGTAATCTTCCGTCAGCCGGTAACTGAACCGCTTCAAACAGGTATTAAGTCTATCGATGCGATGGTACCGGTAGGAAGAGGGCAACGTGAGTTGGTAATTGGTGACCGTCAAACAGGTAAAACTACTGTTTGTATCGATACCATTCTTAACCAGAAAGAATTTTATGATGCCGGTGAGCCGGTATTCTGTATATATGTAGCTATTGGTCAAAAGGCCTCAACTGTTGCGGCAATCGCTAAGACATTAGAAGATAAAGGAGCTTTAGCTTATACTACTATTGTTGCTGCAAATGCATCAGATCCTGCTCCAATGCAGGTTTATGCTCCATTTGCTGGTGCAGCGATTGGAGAATACTTTAGAGATACAGGTCGTCCTGCATTGATCGTTTATGATGATCTTTCCAAGCAGGCGGTTGCGTATCGTGAGGTGTCCCTTTTACTTCGTCGTCCACCGGGACGTGAAGCATACCCAGGGGATGTATTCTTCCTTCACTCAAGATTATTGGAGCGTTCGGCTAAAGTAATTGCCGATGATGCTATCGCAAAACAAATGAATGACCTTCCAGAAAGTCTTAAAGACAAGGTAAAAGGTGGCGGATCACTTACTGCTCTTCCAATTATCGAAACTCAGGCGGGTGACGTTTCAGCGTATATTCCTACTAACGTAATTTCGATTACAGACGGGCAGATCTTCTTAACGTCAGACTTGTTTAACTCGGGAGTTCGTCCTGCAATTGATGTAGGTATTTCTGTATCTCGTGTTGGTGGTTCTGCTCAGATAAAGTCGATGAAGAAAGTTGCAGGTACACTAAAACTTGACCAGGCTCAGTATCGTGAACTAGAAGCATTTGCCAAGTTTGGATCAGACCTTGATGCGGCGACGATGAATGTGATCTCAAAAGGTCAGCGTAACGTGGAGATCCTTAAACAGGGACAAAACGATCCTTACCCGGTAGAAAATCAGATCGCGATCATCTATGCAGGTTCTAAGAACTTGTTAAGAGATGTGCCGGTAGAGAAAGTAAGAGAATTTGAAAGAGAATATCTCGCATATCTTGATACAAAACATAGAGATACGCTGGATACTCTGAAAGCAGGAAAATTAACTGATGAAGTGATAGACACTTTAACTCAGGCTGCTAAAGAACTTTCAGCTAAATACAAGCAATAGTATTGAGTACTCAGATTTGAGATATTAGATCTTGGATTATTGTATTTACAAATGAAAATTATAAAAGTATTGAGTAATTTAAAACAACTAATTACTCAATACTCAATACTAAATAAAAATGGCAAACTTAAAAGAATTACGTAGCAGGATTACTTCGGTCTCTTCAACGATGCAGATTACCAAAGCCATGAAAATGGTGTCGGCTGCAAAATTGAACAAGGCTCAGGATGCAATTACCCAAATGCGTCCCTATTCTGAAAAGCTGACCCAGTTGCTACAAGATTTAAGTGCTACATTAGATGATGATGCGGGTAGTAAATATGCCGAGGAGCGCGAAGTGAACAATGTTTTGATCGTTGCTATTTCATCAAACAAGGGACTGGCCGGTGCTTTTAATACCAATATTATAAAAGGAGTTAAGTACAAGGCTAAGAATGATTACAAAGCTAAAAATATAGATGTCTATACCCTTGGGAAAAAGGCCAATGATATACTGAAGAAGGAATATGATGTTTATAGGAATAACAATGAGATATATGACGATCTAAGCTTTGAAAATGCTTCAGCAATCGCTGAAGATTTGATGCAATTGTTCCTTGATGAGAAGTACGATAAGATCGTTTTGGTGTACAATCAGTTTAAAAATGCCGCGACACAAATAGTTCAGCATGAACAGTTTTTGCCTATCGAACAGTTTGATTCTGAAGAGAACAAACAACTGGACTATATCTTTGAACCTTCAAAATTAGAGATTGTTAAAGACCTAATCCCGAAGTCGCTAAAAATGCAATTATTTAAAGCGCTTAGAGATTCTTTTGCTTCAGAACATGGTGCACGTATGACGGCCATGCACAAAGCGACAGAGAATGCTACAGAGCTTCGAGATGATCTTAAACTTTCTTATAACAAAGCAAGACAGGCTTCTATTACTAATGAGATCCTGGAGATCGTTGGTGGTGCTGAAGCATTGAATGGATAATATATTCCGTCATGCTGAATTTATTTCAGCATCTCTTAGATCCTGAAACAAGTTCAGGATGACATACCAAATAATAAAGCCCTCATTTTTGAGGGTTTTTTTATTTGGTATGCCTTTTGTTTTTATAACTTCAAATCTTAAAATCAAACGATATGAAAAATGCACTACACTTAATGGCAGGAATCTTTGTTCTTACTCTCTTTGCTTCCTGCGGAAGCAATAAAGATCTTCAGGAACGGGCGCCCGCTCAGTTTAATGATGTTTATTATACTTACAATTCAGATGGTTTACAGTTAAATATCCCTGTTGCCGCAATTCAGGACGAAAGAATAAACATGGAAGCAGTATATTTTCATGGGATGAAATCTAAATTAAATAAGAGCAAAGAAAAATCGAATTTATATGTGGCAAATTTCCATATGGGAACAGAAGATATGGTAATGCATGAAGATCCAAAGAAGGAATATGGAAACAAACCGCCTCAAATGCCAGAAGAAAGTCCTTTTTCAATTGAAGATGATGAAGCTATTCTTGTATTTACTCAAAATGATAAGGTTAAATATTTTAAACTAACAGGAATTGTAGAAAAGGAATAAGACTAAAACTTTTATACTGCTTATTTATTCAGATATTTGTATTAAACCAACCTACTCCTGTTGAGTACTTTTAAGAAACTCTTTCAGCAAACTTTTATCTATGGTTTGGCAACGGTGTTGCCAAGAATGCTCAGTTTCTTATTAGTTCCATTATACACCGAAATTTTACCGAAAGAACAATACGGTGAAATTTCGGTGATTTTTGCCTATTTCGTTCTGTTCAATGTTATTCTGGCTTATGGAATGGAAACCGCTTTTTTTCGATTTTACAGTAAACATTCCAGTAAGTCTGAAGTTTTAAGTACCTCTGGGATATCTCTGGTTGTATCTTCAATAATTTTCTTTTCAATCGCATTCATTTCTCAGGGTTGGATCTCGTCAATTTCGGGAATTCCATTGCAGTATATTCAACTTGCCATCTGGATTTTATTACTCGATGCTTTAGTGATTATCCCCTTTGCATGGTTGAGAGCTTCAGAAAAACCCATGCGATATGCAATTATTAAGATATTGAATGTTGCAGTGAATTTAGGGTTGAATGTTTTCTTTCTGCTGTACCTCAAAGGTCTGGCTGAGGGATCAGAAATTTTTGAAACCATATATATACCAGATTTCGAGATTAGCTATGTTTTCATTGCCAATTTAATCGCAAGTGCACTTACTTTATTATTGATGTTCCCGTTCTATATAAAGATTGATTTTAAATTTAATTCAGCTTTATGGAAATCAATGATGAGATATGCTTTTCCTGTGCTTATTGCCGGAATAGCTTTTTCCATCAATGAAGTTTTTGACAGACTTATGCTGGATTATTTATTACCAGCCGATATTGCCAGGTCTGAAATTGGAGCCTATTCTGCCTGTTATAAACTGGCACTGTTCATGACCCTTTTCGCAACAGCTTTCAGGCTTGGCATAGAACCTTTCTTTTTTAGCCATGCAGAATCGAAGAATGCAGCTCAAACTTATGCTCAGATTACCAATTATTTTGTTGTCTTTGGAAGCTTAATTTTGGTAGGGGTCATTGTATTTATAGATCTTTTGAAATTAGTTCTAATTCAGGATGAAACATACTGGGAGGCAATGGAGATCGTTCCGTTAATTCTTCTGGCAAATTTGTTTTTAGGAATATATCACAACCTTTCGGTGTGGTACAAGATTACAGATCGCACGAAATTTGGAGGCTATATCTCCGTTGCCGGTGCAATACTTACCATTGCATTAAACTTATTGCTTATTCCTTTAATAAGCTATACCGGATCTGCGATTGCAACACTGGCAGCATACGGATTAATGATGCTACTCTCATTTTATTTTGGTCAGAAGTATTATCCAATTCCATATGACCTTAAAAAAATAGGAGGATATCTTTCCCTGTCTATATTTATTTCGGCTCTATCATTTTATATATTCCGCGGAAATTATTTTGTTGGAATACCGTTATTATTACTATTTATCGGGATAGTCTATTTCTCAGAAAAAAAACAAATTCTCGAAATCATACAATCTTAGTTCATGGATATAAAAATTATAAACAAGTCGGCACATAAACTGCCGCATTACGAAACCGATTTTTCAGCAGGAATGGACCTTCGCGCTAATATTGAAGAACCTATTACCTTAAAACCTTTGGAAAGAGCCATCGTTAAAACCGGACTTTTTATGGAATTGCCGTTAGGTTTTGAAGCGCAGGTAAGACCACGAAGCGGCCTGGCTGCTAAAAAAGGAATCACCGTTCTAAACGCACCTGGCACAATTGATGCCGATTATCGCGGAGAAATAGGAGTGATCCTTGTAAATTTGTCTAATGAAGATTTTGTAGTGAATAATGGCGAAAGAGTTGCCCAGATGGTCATTGCAAAACATGAACATATTTCCTGGGAAGAAGTAGAAATCCTTGGTGAAACTACACGTGGAGCTGGCGGATTTGGAAGTACAGGGCACAAATAAAAATTAATTTAAAAAATTGAAATGAAAATTATCGTACCAATGGCCGGTCGTGGCTCACGACTGCGTCCACATACTTTAACCGTACCAAAACCGTTAATTCCTATAGCCGGTAAGCCAATTGTGCATCGTTTAGTAGAAGATATCGCAAAGGTGTTAGATGAAAAGATTGATGAAGTTGCTTTTATAATTGGCGAAGACTTTGGTGAGCAGGTAGAAAAAGACCTTATGAAGATCGCCAACAGTCTTGGTGCTAAAGGTACGATCTATTATCAGGATAAACCCCTGGGAACCGGTCATGCCATTATGTGTGCAAAGGAATCGCTTAGCGGACCAGCAGTGGTTGCTTATGCTGATACTCTTTTTAAGGCCGATTTTAATCTTGACAAAGAAGCAGATGCCGTGATGTGGGTTAAAAAGGTAGAGAATCCTTCTGCTTTTGGAGTAGTGAAACTCAATCAAAATAATGAGATCACAGATCTGGTGGAGAAGCCTGAAGAATTTGTTTCAGATCTGGCAGTTATCGGGATCTATTATTTCAAAGATGTGGAAGTCTTGAAAAATGAACTTCAAAACGTATTGGATGCAAAATTAACTCGTGGAGGAGAATACCAGATAAATGACGGAATTGAGGCAATGCGTAAGAACGGCTTAAGATTTGTACCCGGTAAGGTAGATGAATGGATGGACTGCGGAAACAAGAATGTAACTGTAGAGACCAACGGCAGAATGCTTAATTTCCTCCATAAAGATGGCGAGAAACTAATTTCAGATTCAGTAAAGATCAAAGACTCTGAAATTACAGAGCCTTGCTATATCGGTGAAAATGTGGAGCTGATCAATGCGAAAATCGGACCTAATGTTTCTATAGGTGATGGGACTAAAGTTGAGAATTCGACGATTAAGAATAGTCTTATCCAGACATTTGCAGATGTAAAGAACGCAAAGCTGGATAATGCCATGATTGGAAACCATGCTAAATTCGATGGGGAATTCACTCAAATTAGCATTGGAGACTATTCGGTTTTAGAGTAAAAACATAATGATGAAGAACCTGTTTATCATCCTGATAATGGCCATGCTGGCACTTCCTGCTAATTCACAGGAATTGCCTCAGCTTTTTCAGGATGTTAGCCAGGATGATCTTGGAAATGTGAGTGATGAGTTTCAGGAATTATTCTTTGAGGCTCTAAAGCAGAAAGGCATTGAAAATTATGAAAAAGCGATCATTGCTTTAGAAAAATGCCTTAAGCTGGATACAGAAAAATCGGTGGTCTATTTTGAATTAGGCAAAAACTATCAGGAACTAGAACAGTTTGATAATGCTATTAGCAATTTCAAAAAGGCAAGTGAATTGGAACCTCAAAAAGAGTCTATTCTGGTTTATCTTTTCCAGACCTATGGAATGAACGAGGATTTTGAAGGGGCAATAGCCACTTTAAAAAAACTTATCCCGATTGATGAGTCTTATAAAGAAGATCTTGCCAATGTTTATTTGCTGAATGAAAATTACGATGAAGCTTTGAACTTGTTAGATGAGCTTGATACAAAACTAGGAGCTAATTCTTACCGAAACTCATTAAGACGTCAAATCTTTGCTCGCACAAAAAACACAGGTGCGCAAATAGAAAATCTACAGCAGGGAATTTCCAACAATCCCGATGTTGAGCAAAATTATCTCAATCTAATTTATATCTATAGCGAAAACGGTGATAATGAAGAGGCTTTCAAAGTCGCCCAGGAGCTTTTAGAGACCAATCCCGGTTCTACGCTTGCTCACCTGGCACTTTATAAGTTTTATCTGGATAAAGGCAATACAAAAGCTGCAGTGGCTTCTATGAAGATCGTTTTTGAAAGTGAAGAAATAGATCCGGAATCAAAATTTAAGGTGTTGAATGATTTTCTAAATTTTGTTCAGCAAAATCCAGAATATGAAGAAGACCTTATTGAGGTAGCCGGGAAACTTTCAGAATGGGAAAACGCTCCTAAATTATACGAACAGCTTGGAAGCTATTATCTGAAAAAAAATAATAGGGAAGATGCGCTAAAGTTTTTTGAATTAGGATTAAAAGAGAATCCTGAAAACTTTGAATTAACAAAGAATACGCTTCTTTTGCAATTGGAATTTGGCAATTTTGAGGCAGCCAAAGATTTGAGCAATGAAGCCTTGGAAGGTTTTCCTTCTCAGCCAATGCTTTACCTTTTTCAGGCGGTGGCTCTCAATAAATTAATGCAATACGAAGCCGCTGAAGAAAGTTTACTGGACGGGCTGGATTATTTAATTGACGACAGGCTTATGGAGATTGATTTCTATTCCCAGCTTGCCATAAGTTACAGTGGTATGAAAAATGCAGATAAAGCTGGAGAATATCGCCAGAAGGCAGAAAATATAAAAAAAGAAATTAACTGATGTTAAAGAGAATAGTTGCCCTTATCCTACTTTCAACTTTTGTAATCTCCTGTGGCAGCAGGAGATCTGCAGGAAAAATCGCTACAAAAAATGCAGAAGCAGTTTCTGTAATTAAAAAGCATTATACTTCTGAAACTAATTTTAAAACAGCATCTGGAAAGCTACGTGCAGTTTATAAGGATGACGAAAAAACACAGTCTGTAAACCTTAGTTTCAGGATGGAAAAAGATAAGGCAATCTGGATGAGTGCCAGTATTCTTGGGTTTCCAGTGGCCAAGGCCTATATCACACCCACCAGTGTAAGTTATTATGAAAAGGTGACCCAAACTTATTTTGACGGAGACTTCAGGCTTGTTAGTGATTTTCTGGGCACTCCCCTGGATTTTCAAAAACTTCAGAATTTATTGATAGGGCAGGCGATTTACGATCTGCGTGAAGAGGAATATGATTTTATGCAGTCGCCACGTGGTTTTCAATTTGTAAAAGATGAAAAAACGATGATGAAAAAAATGTTTCTGCTGAACTTCTCTAATTATAAGGCTGAAGCCCAACAATTAATTCAGGATGATGAAAATCGTGGATTAACGGTGACGTATTCAGATTACCAGGAGGTAGACGGTTTGATATTTCCAGAGAATATTAAGATCATCGCCAATGAAGGAGGTTCAAGTACGAATATTCACCTTACGTATAGAAATATTTCATTTAATGAGGAAGTTAGTTTCCCTTTTGATATCCCATCCGGTTACGAAGAAATCAGTTTAAAATGATTGAACTAAAGTTTTCAAGATCACTATTTTTCTTGTTGTTTTTATTTTTCGGCTATAATTTGTCTAATGCCCAGACCAATCGTGAAGATCTCGAAAAACGAAGGATTGAGTTGCGGAATGAAATAAGCCGAATCAATGAACTTCGAATTTCAAATCAGAAGAAACAGCGGTCAGTGCTGGGTCAGGTGGAAGATTTGAATCAGCAGATCAAAAGCACAGAGGATCTTATTAAACTTACCAATCAGCAGGCGAATCTTCTAAACAGGGAGATCAATACCAATACTAATAAGATTGGGCAGTTAAGAAAAGAACTTGAAAAGCTTAAAGAGGATTATGCCCGGATGATTGAAAAGTCATATAAAAGTAAATCCCAGCAAAGCAGGGTGATGTTCCTGTTATCGTCTAAGAACTTTTTGCAGGCATATAAGCGTCTTCAGTATATGAAACAGTATACGAACTACCGAAAGCAGCAGGGAGAAGAAATAAAGGCAAATACAAAGGAATTACAGGAGCTTAATGCGAGACTTGTTCAGCAGAAAGAAGAAAAGGAGAAGCTTATCGCCGAAAACCGGAAAACCAGGGCACAGCTTGAGGAAAACAGGAAATCCCAGCAAACGCTTATGGCGACTATTAGAAAGCGTGAGGGAGAATTTGCCACCCAAATTAGAAAAAAGCAAAGTGAGATCGATGAGATAGACCGTGCGATAGATAAAATGATCAGGGAGTCTATAGCAAAAGCGAATAAGGAAAGCGGCAGCGGTTCAACTTCCAGAAGTACTTTTGAATTGACTCCGGCAGCGAAGGCGCTTGCAGCCGATTTTAATAATAATAAGGGGAAATTGCCATGGCCCGTTAAATCTGGGGTGGTTACCATGCGATTTGGTAAACAGCCACACCCGGTGGTACGATCTGTAATGGTAAACAACAATGGGGTTAGAATAGATACCGATAAGGGTGGGAAAGCTCGTGCGGTTTTCAACGGAACGGTTAGTGAAGTGCAGGCAGTAAAAGGAGCCAATCAGGCGGTAATGGTGAGACATGGAGATTATATAACCATTTATAATAACCTTGAAGAAGTTTACGTCAAGAGAGGGGATACCGTAACTACGGAGCAGGAAATTGGAGAAATTGCCACCAGCAGGACCACAGGGAAGACCACCCTACACTTTTTACTTTACAGGAATGATCAAAAAATGGATCCTGCAGATTGGATCTATAGAATGTGAAATCTTAAATAATTAAAGGATTTATTCTTCGAAAAGAGCTTTTAGCTCAGTAGCATCTTTCGGCTTCATTTTGCCCGCAAGCACTAAACTCAATTGTTTTCTTCTTAAAGCAGCTTCATAGCGTTCCTTTTCCAGATCGGTTTCTGGTTTGAGAGCAGGAATTTGAATAGGTGTCCCGGTTTCATCCACAGCAACAAAGGTATAAATAGCTTCGTTAGCTTTGGTTCTACGACCACTTTCACGATCTTCTACCCAAACATCTATGTAGATCTCCATGGAGCTCTTAAAAGCTCTGGAAACAACAGCTTCAACAGTTACCACACTTCCCAATGGAATAGACTTATTGAAAGCGACATGATTCACAGAGGCTGTCACCACAATTCTTCGGCTATGCCTTCTTGCAGCGATACTGGCAGCCCGATCCATACGAGCAAGCAATTCACCTCCAAACAGGTTGTTCAGGGGATTGGTTTCACTAGGTAAAACAAGATCGGTTAACGTAGTACGTGATTCGCTTGGTGATTTGGCCTCCATATCAATTTTTTTGCAAAAGTAAGAAGGATTATAGAGGTTATGCCGTTAAGAAAGTATTAAAGTTCCTGAACCAATAGCCAGGCCGCTTCATTCGTTCTTTTCACTTCGTAAAGTTTATTGATGGCTTCCCTTCTTCCTTGATGGCTGGAATATACAACCTGGTGAAGTCCATATTTATTGGCTCCAATAAGCCTGGCTTTATGGCCACCTTCTCTTAATTCATCAACCTTTTTCTGAGCGTTTTCTTCAACTCTGAAGGCACCGGCCACAATATGATAATTGCCTGACTGCTTTTCCACTTCGAAAGTAACCGCTGGTAAAGGGTTGTCAATCACAAAAGTAGCCTGCTGGATCTGTTCCTGAAGCTGGCTTTCAGCCTCCTGTTGCTCAGCGATATTGTGTTTGGAAACCTGACTGCTGTAAATATTTAAACCGGCAAAGCTGGAAACGCCAAGAGCTATAAGTCCAATGGCTGCATACTTGAGTAAAGAAGATTTTCTTTTTTCCGGGGTAAATAGAAGAGGAGCTTTTTCCTCGATTTCCTCCACCTGTTTTTTATAAACTTCACGCTGAACAGGAATTGTTTTATAGGAATTCAACCCGAACGACTGCGCTAGGAAATTAATCTCTGTAAAAGGTTCAAATTGGAGCTTATCTTCAGCATCCAGATAGAATTTTCCAATATTTCCCAATTCTGCTTTAGCTTCGTTCTGCAAGGAATTTTCCAGGTCATACACGAATTCCTGGATCATGTTGTTTGCTGAATTATAGGTTACAGCTTCTGCTTCTGCAATATAATTGGCAAGCAATCCGTCATTCTTGATCAACTGCCTGTTAAAGGAAATCACCTTATTAGGAGGATAGAACTCATTGGATTGTTCGTCTATGTATGCTGACTGCTTTTGCGAAAGGAAAGCACCGAAACCGGGCAATACTACGCATTCGTATCTGTAAAGCAGATCCTGGATGTGGTTGGAAATATTCATTGATCGCAAAAATATAGGTTATTGGCAGTGCTATAAAGTTACCCAAAGATATTTTATTAACAAATGTTTTTTTCTGTAATTTTAATCAAATTCTCCTGAATGAATTCTGAAGACTTAATTTATACCCTTGCACTGCAACATATTCCAAATCTGGGAGATACTACTGCAAAAAAATTGATAAGGCAGTTTGGGAATGCTGAAAATATCTTCAAAGAAAAAAAATCAAATCTTCTTAAAATTGATGGAATTGGCCAGATTAGAATTCAGGAATTACATAATTCTGAACATATACGAGCAGCAGAAAACGAATTAAAATTCATTGAACAACATAATATTCAAACCCATTATTTTAAAGATGACGAGTATCCCGAAAAATTGAAACACTGTTTAGATGGACCAATTTTATTATTCTCTCGAGGGAATATAGATCTGTACAAGAGAAGGATCATAAGTATTGTGGGAACAAGGCAAATTACCCCTCATGGCATTTCCTTTTGTGAAAAACTGATTGAGGATCTCGCAGTGCTGAATCCGGTGATTATCTCAGGGTTTGCTTATGGGGTGGATATTACAGCCCAACGAGCTGCGGTAAAGCACAATCTTCAAACTATTGGCTGTCTAGCGCATGGTCTGAACCAGATATATCCAAAATCCCACAAAAGATACATGTATGATATTGAAGAAAATGGAGGTTTCTTTACCGATTTCTGGAGTACAGATAATTTTGACAGGAATAATTTTTTGAAGCGTAACCGTATTATTGGGGGGCTAAGCGAAGCAACAGTGGTGATTGAAAGCGCTGAAAAAGGGGGAGCTTTGGTCACGGCAGATATTGCGAATTCTTATGACCGGGAAGTTTTTGCGGTGCCGGGAAGACCTACAGATAAATTTAGTCTGGGTTGTAATAATTTAATAAAAGCTCAGCAGGCCCATGTTCTAACCTCTGCAGTAGATCTTGCCTATATTTTAAACTGGGAAATTGAAGAAAAACAAGAACCTGTTCAGAAACAACTATTCATAGAGCTGGAGAAAGATGAGCAAAGACTCTATGAATTCCTTAAACTACAAGGTAAAACAGAATTAGACCAGGTAGCGCTCAACTGTAATTTCCCAACTTTTAAAACGGCTTCCTTATTACTGAATATGGAATTAAAAGGCGTTATAAGACCATTACCGGGGAAACTCTTTGAAGTGATCTAGTAGCCAGCTTTTTTTCTTACTTTTTTCAGGACTTTATTTGCAACCATCCTGGCTTTTTCAGCTCCAATTTTTAAAGCCTTATCAACCTCTTCAAGGTTGTTAATATAATACTCGTATTTTTCACGGGGTTGCTCAAATTTATCCTTAACGAGGTCAAAAAGTGCCTGTTTTGCATGTCCGTAGCCATAGCCACCAGCTTCATAGTTCTTGCGCATTTCAGCAGTTTGTTCTGTTGTCGCCATTAATTGATAAAGGGCAAAAACATTACAGGTGTTGGGATTTTTAGGTTCTTCCAGGGGAGTACTGTCTGTATCAATACTCATTATTTGTTTTCTCAGTTTTTTATCGGTCTGGAAAATATTAATTGTATTGTCTTTAGATTTACTCATTTTTGCACCATCGGTTCCAGGTACATACATCGTATCTTTCTGCACCTTCGCTTCAGGCAATACAAATACTTCTCCCATTTTTGCGTGGAACCTGGAAGCTACATCCCTGGTCATTTCAATATGCTGTAGCTGATCTTTTCCAACTGGAACTATTTCAGCATCATACAATAGAATATCTGCAGCCATTAACATGGGGTAGGAGAACAAACCACTATTTACATCTTCAAGCCTGTCTGCCTTATCCTTAAAAGAATGAGCTAACGTGAGTCTTTGGTATGGAAAAAAACAGCTTAAATACCATGAAAGTTCAGTAACCTGAGGGATATCACTCTGGCGATAAAAAACGCTTCTTTCAATGTCAAGACCACAGGCTAACCAGGTTGCCGCAACAGAATAGGTGTTTTGCCTAAGTATTTCAGCATCCTTTATTTGAGTAAGCGAATGCATATCTGCAATAAAAATAAAAGAATCATTATCAGGTAGATTCGCCATTTCTATTGCCGGGATAATAGCTCCTAAAAGATTTCCAAGGTGAGGGGTTCCGGTACTTTGTACTCCTGTAAGTATTCTAGACATTGACTTCTTGAATTTTCTTGCAAAGGTACTTTTTTTATATAATTCACTCAGTTCATTTTACTACTTTTGGGAATATGAGTTTTATTAAATCGGCACTAATCTTATTATGGCGAATATGGTTCTATGTTTTGATGATCGTGCCCATTCTCATTATGTTGCCTTTTCTCATTGTATTTACTTCTTCTGAAAAATTTTATCCGCAGTTTTTTGTTTGCGCGCGTATCTGGGCGAAAATCATTCTTTTTGGAATGGGTTTTAGAGTTAAAACCAAAGCAGATCAGGTTCCGAAGAAACATAAAAGCTATATGCTGGTGGCGAACCACACTTCGATGGTAGATATTATGCTGATGCTTTCTATAGTAAAACAACCTTTTGTATTTATAGGTAAAAAGGAGCTGGGTAAAATCCCAATTTTCGGCTTTTTCTATCGTCGTACCTGTATTCTTGTAGATAGAAATAACCAAAAAAGCAGATTGGGAGCATTTGAAGAAGCTCAAAGAAGACTTAAACAGGGGAATAGTATTTGTATTTTTCCGGAAGGAGGAGTACCCGGGGATCAATCTATTATTTTAGATCAATTTAAAGATGGCGCTTTCAGACTGGCCATTGAACATCAAATTCCAATTGTGCCTATTACTTTCCATGACAATAAGAAACGCTTTCCCTATAAATTATTTGCTGGAGGACCCGGCACTTTAAGAGTGAAAATTCATCATTTTATTTGTACTGAAGGCCTGGAAGCTACTCAAAGAAAGCAACTAAAAGATCAAACCTATAAGATCATTCTTCGTGAGCTTACAGATCCTGGCACTTGTTAGAACCTAAAGTTGAGCCCGGAGTACACACCAAAGTTTACCGGTTGTACATCGTTTACCCTGTCAAACGTATTAATTTGGTATTTAAAGATAGGTTCAACGCTTATGCTAAATTTATCGGTGAGTTTATAATCCATTCCCAAACCAATATTAGTGCTAAAACTGGTACTATTGATATTGGTCGCTTCTCCAAGGTCCGTTTTTATTTCACCGGAAATTAACTGAACTCTATTATTGTCCAGAAAAAGGCTGCTTCCACCCCCAATAATATTTAGTCCAAATTTCTTATCTATCAGGCTGTACTCCATTTCAAGCGGTATTTCAATATACCCAAATTGCTGATTTAGTTCTCCAGGAGTAACTACAGCTGTTGTGAGTGAATTATTATTTTCCATTCCGCCCATGGGCAAGCCACTATCTGAGGGTGAGTTATCTGTGATCGCAATATTATCTTCCAGCGGACTGATATTTTCAAAACTCGCAGACATTGCAGAGGGAGAATATGAGATATCTCTCACATTTTTGTTAATGTCAATTTTACTTATTCCCGTTCTTATTTTAAGTCGGTTAGAAATTTTATAGGCTATTTTAACACCGTAGGATAATGTTACTTCAGAGGAGTTTGAATTATTAGCCAGTTGATTGGAAAGCTCATTTCCGCTTCCAATATTTTTATAAAAGATAGGAGCAGCGAAAGTAGAGAGTCTCATTTTTTTAGAATCAACCTCGGCAATATTCTCCTCTTCATCTTTGCCTTTTTTCAGTTCATCTTCTACCTGGGCCAGCGCATTTTCTTCTTTTAAAATCGATTCTGTATTAAGAGAGTCGGTTTCAATAGCTTCTGATGCGGCAATTGTGCTGGAAGAATTTTTCCCTAAAACCTCTGAGGGTTCAATAAACTCCTTCCTATCAGCTTTGTATTGATGACTCGAAGTTTCATCATTATCAACGATAGCAGATTCGGTTTTATGCTGTTTCTTTGACAGGGTACTATTTTCGGTAGATTTTTTTGAAACTGAATTGTTTTTGTTGCTGGATATGGCAGTATTAGGTGAAGATCTGTTATTGGAAGCCTTATTCATTTGATCAGTTTCAGAATTCAGATTTTCTTCTTCGGAAGAAAATTGATCTTCAGTATCCACAATTTCATTCGTTTTTTTTGTTGAATCTTTAGCGGGATTATCTTCTTTACTGGTTGCATTTTCAGGATCTTCAAAAACTACTTCTGGTTCACCGGTTATAGTATTTTGACTGTCGGTAAAAAGTAAACCAGCGAGAATTAAAGCCATAACTGCTGCAACTCCTCCAATCTTTAACCATAAAGGTAAAATAAGCGGTCTTTTCCTATCTTTTTTATCAAGTTTTGAAGCAATATTTTCCCAGGCTTTTTCCCCAGGTTCCTTTTCAAAATCCTTGAATTTCTCCTGAAAGATCCGGTCTATGTTTTTCTTTTCTTTCATGTTGATTGAGCCGAATTTTTAAGATGTTCTTTTTTTTCTATTTTTTCCCGTAAAGCCATTCTCGCTCTGGCAAGATTCGACTTTGAGGTTCCCTCTGAAATTTTTAGTATTTCTGATATTTCCCTGTGTGAATAATCATCCATTACATACATATTAAATACCTGCCTATACCTGTCTGGAAGACTTTGTACACATTCCAGAAGAAATTCTACAGATAATTTATCTGTTTCTACTTCAACTTCTTCATCCTGAATATTATCTTCATTGGTAATATCATACACTTTTTGTTGTCGATGTTTTTGAAGCGCCGTATTTATGATGATACGTTTCATCCAACCTTCAAAAGAGCCTTTGTTATTGTACTGGTTTATTTTCTCAAAAATGGTAACAAACCCATCCTGAAGATTATCCTGGCCCTGTTGGTAATTTTCAGAATATTTGAGGCATAGACCAAAAAGCTTTGCCGCGTATAAGCGATAAAGCTCTTCCTGTGCACCCCTATCTTGATTTTTGCACCGGCGAATGAGGTCTTTTAAACCCACAAAAAATTGTTATTTATTATTTCAATAAAAGATTAACTCCCAGCCCCTCTTTCAATTACTGGAACTACTATTTCTGTATATACTGGCTGGTCGTTTCCATCGGTTCCTGTCCAAAAGTAAAAAGTATAATCTTCAGTTGCATCGATTGAAATGGAAAAATTACTTGAACCCTGGATATCTGTATCACCTGCGTCGCAATTAGTGCTGTTATTTACTCTGGTAACTACTCCAATATATATTTGTGTCCTTTCTTCTTGAGATGTGCCAGCTCTTCTCGCGTCTACGCCTGCAAAAGAGTTGCATTCTGAAGGAAGTACATAATCTATATTAATAGAATAACTCTCTCCAAATCTAAAGCTATCGGGCAGATCATTTCCTGTAATTTCAGCTAATTCAAACTTTGTGTTTGGTGTGTCATTATCTACAGAACAACTCCCTAGCATCAGCAAAGCCATCATGGCAAATAGCAATCTTTTCATATAATATCAGCATTTGTAGTATAGATGCGTTAGAAGTGAAAAGGTTGCGTATAAACAAAAAAAAATCCCCTTCCGGGGATTCTTAAGTTATTCTTTAGCGGCTTTAATCGCGTTTTTGATCTTTTCTTCGAGCTCTTCCATTAGGTCTGGATTGTCTTTTAGAAGTATCTTAACAGCGTCACGTCCTTGTCCTAGTTTTGTGTCTTCATAACTAAACCATGAACCGCTTTTCTTTACGATCTCATAATCTACTCCAATATCAATGATCTCTCCAATCTTAGAAACTCCTTCCCCATACATAATATCAAATTCAGCCATTTTAAATGGAGGAGCAACCTTATTTTTTACCACTTTCACACGGGTTTTGTTACCCATCACATTATTAGAACTGTCTTTTATTTGCGTAGATCTTCTAATATCCAGTCTAACCGAAGCGTAAAATTTTAGAGCATTACCACCAGTGGTAGTCTCAGGGTTTCCAAACATGACCCCGATCTTTTCTCTTAACTGGTTAATGAAAATTACCGTACAGTTAGTCTTGCTGATAGAAGAGGTAAGTTTTCTAAGTGCCTGGGACATTAAACGGGCATGAAGCCCCATTTTAGAATCTCCCATTTCTCCTTCGATCTCACTTTTTGGTGTAAGCGCGGCAACAGAGTCAATCACAATGATATCAATAGCACCTGAACGAATAAGATTATCGGTAATTTCCAGCGCCTGCTCACCATTATCTGGCTGAGAAATTATCAGGTTATCAATATCCACATCCAGTTTTTCAGCATAGAATCTGTCAAAAGCATGTTCTGCATCGATAAATGCAGCGATACCTCCTTTTTTCTGAGCTTCAGCAATAGCATGCAGTGTGAGGGTTGTTTTACCCGAAGATTCAGGACCATAAATTTCAATAACCCTTCCTCTTGGATAACCGCCAACACCTAAAGCCAGATCAAGCCCTAAGGAACCCGTGGAAATAGCATCAACATCTGCCACCGCCTGGTCACTCATTTTCATTACAGTACCCTTTCCATAGGTTTTATCCATTTTATCCAGGGTAAGCTTTAATGCCTTTAGTTTCGCTTCTTTTTCTTTATCGTTGCTCATGAATGTGTTTATTTTTGTGAAATTAAGGACTGCTAAAATAGTATAACTTTTTCTGCAATACAATAATTATTATGGATGATTTATGGAAATATTCCAAAATTTTGGAATATTGATATTTTGAGGGTATTATCAGTAAATTCCAGCGAAACTAATTTTTATTTTATCCAGCGCGGCGGTTTAATTTCTTTTTTATCTTTGCAAAAATTTTCTTTAACACTTAAAGTATTAGTATAGCATGCAACTGTACAATAAATTGAGCGCTAAAGAAAGAGAGGCCCTTTTAGAAGAAGCCGGAGAAGACAGGCTTACGCTCTCTTTCTATGCTTACGCAAAGATCGGAAACCCCGAATTATTCAGAAATCATTTATTCATTGCCTGGGACCAGATGGATGTTCTTGGTAGAATTTATGTGGCTCATGAAGGTATTAATGCGCAACTTTCAGTACCCGCAAAAAGGTTTGCTGAATTTAAAGCATTTATCGATGAGATCTATTTTCTGGAAAATGTTCGTTTAAATATCGCCATAGAACATGATATTAAGTCTTTCCTGAAACTAAAAGTAAAGGTTAGAACCAAGATCGTTGCAGATGGACTGAATGATGAAACTTTTGACGTTACCAATAAAGGAATTCACGTAGATGCTTCAAAATTTAACGAACTCATCAATGATCCCAATACAATTTTGGTGGATATGAGAAATCATTATGAAAGTGAAATTGGTCATTTTCAGGGCGCCATTACACCAGATGTGGATACGTTTAGAGATTCTCTGGATATCATTGAAGAAGATCTTAAGGAGCATAAGGAAGATAAGAACCTGGTGATGTATTGTACCGGCGGAATTCGTTGTGAAAAAGCCAGTGCTTATTACAAGCATCGCGGATTTAAGAATGTGTATCAGCTGGAAGGTGGAATTATTGAATATACCCGCCAGGTAGATAACCAAAAGCTGGAAAATAAATTTATTGGAAAGAATTTTGTGTTTGATCATCGTCGTTCTGAAAGAATTTCTGAAGATGTGATCGCACATTGTCACCAATGCGGAAAACCTTGTGACACGCATGTAAATTGTGCGAATGAAGCATGTCATTTATTGTTTATTCAGTGTAAAGAGTGCGCTGAGAAAATGAATGATTGTTGTTCAAAAAACTGTAAAGAAATTGCAGCATTGCCTTATGAGGAGCAAAAAGCGCTTAGAAAAGGTAAAGGTGCAAGCAACAAGATCTTTAAAAAAGGGAGGTCTGAGGTTTTACGGTTTAAACAATAGGTTTCTTTTCTAAAATGGCAGAGCCAATTAATAATTGGTATATTTACTGTTGAAAATTTTTATGAACCTCAAGGAGGTGCTTTAAAAATGTGCTATCGGCTGAAAATGCCAGTGAAGATGAAGGAGATTCTGCAATTATTGCCTCAAAGGCAGGACAGAATGATGTATAATGAAAGCACAAAAGCGACTTCCTCAATCTATATAATATATGGCTTGCACAAGTTGCTCGACCGGGAAAGACGGTCAGCCTAAAGGATGTAAGAACAATGGAACCTGTGGAACAGACGGATGTAATAAACTTACCGTTTTCGACTGGCTTTCTAATATGTCTCTTCCGGGAGGTACAGAACCTTTCGATTTTGTTGAGGTCCGTTTTAAAAACGGGCGTAAACACTTCTTTAAAAACACTGAAAATTTAAGTCTGAGTATCGGTGATGTGGTGGCTACAGAAGCCAGTCCAGGTCACGATGTTGGAATTGTAAGTCTTACCGGTGAACTGGTAAGGGTTCAGATGAAAAAGAAAAAGGAAGATCCCGCATCAGGAGAGTTTCTTAAGGTCTATAGGAAGGCATCCCAGAAAGATATCGATGTTTGGCAGGAAGCCCGTGACAGGGAAGAAAAGATCCAGCAGCGTTCGAGACAGATCGCTATCAGGCTTAAATTAAGCATGAAAATTAGCGATATCGAGTTTCAGGGAGATGCATCCAAAGCTACTTTTTATTATACTGCGGAAGACCGTGTAGATTTCAGACAATTAATCAAGGAATTTGCGCGAGAATTCAATACGCGTATAGAAATGAAGCAGATAGGTCTGCGCCAAGAAGCTGCAAGATTGGGAGGAATTGGTTCCTGCGGGCGTGAACTTTGTTGTTCTACGTGGTTAACCGATTTTAGATCTGTAAGTACATCAGCGGCGAGATATCAGCAATTGTCTTTAAATCCGCAGAAATTGGCGGGACAATGCGGAAAGTTGAAATGCTGTCTAAACTACGAATTAGATACTTATCTGGAAGCTTTGAAATCTTTTCCGAAAACCGACGTTAAATTAAAGACAAAGAAAGGTACCGCAGTATGTCAGAAAATTGACATTTTTAAAGGTTTTCTTTGGTACGCATACGAAGGTGAATGGATGAACTGGCATACATTAACCCCGGAACAGGCAAACAAGATTGTTGCTAAGAACAGGAAGGACGAAGTGGTTGGCAGTTTAGAGGAATATGCGTTAGACCTGCAATTGGACGAAACCGATAAAAAAGGTTTTAATAACTCGGTTAGTGAGGATAGTCTAACCAGGTTTGACAGACCTAAACAGCAGCGCAAGCGTAGAAATAAGAATAAAAAAAGAAAAAAACATAAAGGGAATACTTCAAAGTCTAAAAATGCGTAGTGTTTTTTCTGTTTCTTCTTTGATTTTAACAATTGTCCTGTTTTCATCCTGTGATAAAAACAGGGTTTTTGATGAGTATGAGTCTATACAAGGATGGCATAAAGATTCACTTGTTAATTTTGAACTGAAAAATATAGACTCTTTAAAGACCTATAATTTATTTATAAATATTAGGAATAATAATGATTACCAGTACAGTAACCTTTTTTTAATTACAGAGATTAAATTCCCTCAGGGAAAGGTGATAAGCGATACTCTGGAATACGATATGTCCAAACCAAACGGGGAATGGCTTGGTACAGGTTTTGGGGATGTTAAGGAGAACAAACTTTGGTATAAGGAGAATGTAAGATTTGAGGAATCTGGTAGATACGAAGTAAGCATTCAGCAGGCAATGCGTAAGAATGGTGAAGTAAACGGAATCCAGGAACTGCAAGGAATCACAGATGTTGGATTCAGAATTGAAAAAAGAGACAATTAATTTTCGTGATATAAATGGCCCGCACACCCAAAAAAACTAAAAAACCTGCTGAAAGTAATAGCAGGTATATTCTTGGATTCTGGACACTTTTTGGAATAGGAATTCTTGTAGCAATTTTTATATTTCTACTCGCAGGATGGGGAGCATTTGGTAAAATGCCCACTTTTGATGAGCTTGAAAATCCCGAAACTAATCTTGCCACAGAAATATTTTCTTCAGATGGTGAGACCTTAGGGAAATATTACAGTGAAAACAGAACACCCATAAAATACGAAGATCTTCCAGATCATTTGGTGCAGGCATTGGTGGCAACAGAAGATGAACGTTTCTACCAGCATGCTGGAATAGATGCCAAAGGAACTTTGAGAGCTGCAGTTTACCTGGGAACCAGGGGAGGGGCAAGTACCATCACGCAGCAATTGGCCAAACAGCTTTTCACAGAGGATGTCGCTCAGAACAACGTAGAAAGGGTTTTTCAGAAAGTAAAAGAATGGGTGATCTCTACCAGGTTAGAAAGGCAGTACACCAAGGAGGAGATCATCACCATGTATTTCAATAAATATGATTTTATTTACCAGGCGGTAGGAATACGTTCAGCCTCTAAAATTTATTTTGATAAAGAGCCAAGGGATCTAAAGATTGAGGAGTCGGCTGTATTGGTAGGGATGCTTAAGAATTCAGCTTTATATAATCCCATGCGAAGACCAGAACTGGTAAAATCCAGAAGAAATCAGGTTTTTGAACAGATGAACCGCAACGGATTCCTATCTGAACAGGAAATGGATTCCCTACAAAAATTGCCCATGAAGATCGAGTTTACTCCTGAAGGTCATGATGAAGGGATGGCAACTTATTTCAGGGCTTATCTTCAGAAGTTCATGAGAGAATGGATCGAGGAAAACCCCAAGCCAGATGGAACTGAATACAGTCTTTTTAGAGACGGACTTAAAATTTATACCAGTATAGATTCTAAAATGCAGGAATATGCTGAAGATGCAGTGACAAAGCATATTTCTCATATTCAGAAAGAGTTTGATCGTCAAAATGAAAATAACGCTACGGCACCATTCCGTGATATTGATAAAAGTGAGGTGGAGAGTCTTGTAGAAAGTGCGATGAAGCGTTCAGCCAGGTGGAAAAAAATGGAGGCTCAGGGAAAATCTGATAAAGAAATCAGGCAATCTTTCAATGAAGATGCAGAGATGCGTGTATTTAGCTGGAAGGGAACCATTGATACCGTGATGACTCCAAGAGATTCTATTTTATACTATAAATCTTTTCTACAGGCAGGGATGATGTCTATGGTGCCACAAACCGGCGAGGTAAAAGCCTGGGTTGGGGGGACTAATTTCAAACATTTTAAATATGACCACGTAAAGCAGGGAAAAAGACAGGTTGGATCTACATTTAAGCCATTTGTTTATGCTACTGCCATAGATCAGCTGAAGTTTTCTCCTTGTGATACTTTACCAAGAGCAAGATTTACCATCGAAGCCGGGAAGCATGGAAACCAAAAAGACTGGTCTCCTAAAAATGCCGGGAATGATGGTTATGAAGGAATGATCTCTTTAAAAGAGGCACTGGCAAAATCTGTCAATACCGTTACTGCAAGACTGATTGATAAAACAGGTCCGGGACCTGTGATTGATCTGGCACAAAAACTTGGAGTGGATGTATCCAATATCCCAAAGGTGCCTTCTATTGCATTAGGAACAGCAGATCTCAGTCTTTTCGAAATGGTTTCGGCGTTTAGCACTTTTGCAAATCAGGGTGTATATGTGAAGCCTGTTTTAGTGAATCGTATTGAAGATAAAAACGGAACAGTTCTTTATCAGCATGTACCGGAAACCCGGGATGTCTTAAGTAAGGAAGCGGCCTATGTGACCACTAATTTATTAGAAGGCGTTACACAAACCGGTTCTGGTGTGCGCTTAAGGGGAGTCTGGGCAAAGGGCAGACTAGATTATGAGAGAGCGGTTACAGGCTATCCATACGATTTTAAAAATCCTATTGCTGGTAAAACAGGTACTACACAAAACCAGAGTGATGGTTGGTTTATTGGGATGGTTCCAAACCTTGCTACCGGAGTTTGGGTAGGAGCAGAAGATCGTGCGGTTCACTTTCCCGGGATCACCTATGGACAGGGAGCAACTATGGCATTACCTATCTGGGGAATGTATATGAAAGACGTCTATAAGAACGAAGACCTTAAGGTTTCTAAGGACGTTTTTGAACGACCTGAAAACCTAAGTATTGAAGTAGATTGCAGAAATTATAAGGTGAATCAAAATACTAATGATTCAGTCCCTGATGAGCTGGACTTTTAAGTTATTCACAAAAAACAAGCTTTAATTTTATCTATTCTTTAATTCGCGAACATCTTTCGTTGTAACCACATTTTTATTTTCGTATTTTCGGGTAAAATTCTGAAAAAATGATCATAAAAACGGTTAATAATGTACAGGAGGCTTTAGAAGGCGTTAATGACGGAATGACCTTTATGCTTGGAGGTTTCGGTTTAAGCGGAATTCCTGAAAATGCGATTTCTGAACTTGTTCGACTTAACGCAAAGAATCTTACCTGTATTTCTAATAATGCCGGGGTAGACGATTTTGGTCTCGGGCAATTACTCCATAAGAAACAAATTGATAAAATGGTTTCCTCCTATGTAGGCGAGAATGCCATTTTTGAAAAACAAATGTTAAGCGAAGAGCTTGATGTAGAGCTTATTCCGCAGGGTACTTTAGCAGCGAGATGCCAGGCCGCACAGCAGGGTTTTCCTGCCATATATACACCTGCAGGGTATGGTACTGAAGTCGCGGAAGGAAAAGAAACAAGAGAATTTGATGGTAAGATGTATGTTTTGGAAAAAGCTTTCAAAGCCGATTTTGCTTTTGTAAAAGCCTGGAAAGGAGATAAAGCCGGTAATCTAATATTCAAGGGAACAGCGAGAAACTTTAACCCGGTAATGTGTGGTGCAGCAAAGATCACTGTGGCTGAGGTTGAAGAACTTGTAGAACCCGGTGAATTAGATCCAAATCAAATTCACATTCCGGGAATCTTTGTACAAAGGATCTTTGAAGGTAAGAACTATGAAAAAAGAATTGAGCAACGTACAGTAAGACAAAAAGCATAATTATGGCATTAGACAAGAATGGAATAGCACAACGTATAGCCAAAGAAGTAAAGGATGGATATTACGTAAATCTTGGAATTGGAATTCCTACCCTGGTGGCCAATTTTGTTCGTGATGATATACAGGTAGAATTTCAGAGTGAAAATGGAATTCTGGGTATGGGTCCATTTCCATTTGATGGTGAAGAGGACGCCGATCTTATTAATGCGGGTAAGCAAACAATAACAGCGTTGCCGGGAGCTAGTTTCTTTGATTCAGCCATGAGTTTTGGAATGATTAGAGGTCAGCATGTAGACCTTACCATTCTTGGAGCAATGGAAGTAGCTGAGAACGGAGATATCGCAAACTGGAAAATTCCAGGAAAAATGGTAAAAGGTATGGGAGGGGCGATGGATCTGGTGGCTTCCGCCGAGAATATCATTGTGGCTATGATGCATACCAATAAGGCTGGAGATTCTAAACTTCTTAAGCGGTGTTCGCTACCTTTAACCGGAGTGGGATGTGTAACTAAAATTGTTTCCAATCTTGCAGTACTGGAAGTTACTGAAGACGGTTTTAAATTAATGGAACGAGCTCCCGGCGTGAGTGTAGAGGAAATACAAAATGCTACGGAAGGAAAGTTAATTGTGGAGGGCGAAATTCCTGAAATGAAATTGAATTAAAAGAAAGAGGACTATAAAGTCTAATTTAAAAGTCATTACGAGGAGTGAAGTAATCTCTTTTAATAGCTCAATTGCTTAAAGATTGCTTCTTTCCTCGAAATGACAATGTTCACGACTTTTCAGTCCTCTTTTTATTATATTATGACATCGAAGTCGAATTTTCTTCAATATCTACCAGAAAATCGATCGCATCTTCCTGTAAGATCATTTCTCCTCTGGAGTTGGCCTGTGAAAAATATTCGTACCATCCCACATTTTTTAAGTTCGCTTCGAGTACTTTAACCTCTTCTATTGAAGGCATTTTCCAAACTGCCATATAGCGATAATCACTACGGTAAGGGGTATGTTCGTCATTTCTGGCCCATCCTATATTTTCCACGCCACTGGCTTTCATGTTTTTTACCCGGTTTTGCATATCACTCATCAACTTCCTTCTTTCTTCTTTTCCGAGTTTCATCCATTTTGTAGTGACGTTCCACATTTCAATATATAAATACATATTGTCGATTTTTTTGATTAAAAAACTGTTTTTATCACTTAAAGGTAATACACAAAATAGAAGAAAATCTTAATATTTCCTTATAAGTTGACTGGAATAGAATGCAGTACGGATTTTAAATATTTATTTATCTGCCTATAGTGACCGGATTTCGGCAAGTGTTACTGGTCCCAATTCATATCCCGCATCCATTAATTCTTTCTTAAGGCTATTTACTTTATCCTGCATATTATTAGCCTTGTAGATTTTAGCTGTGGTAAAAATGGCTGCCGGTTCATAGGTCTTATTTACAACCCTGGTATTTATAATTTCGAGTGCTTTTTCTTTATTTCCGGCCTTTAAATTTACTAAGGCAAGCAACTGATAGGTTTCTGGAGTTGCGCGATTCTTCACCTCATTCTCAGCTAGCTCCAATGCTTTACCTGTATTTTTAGAATCATTAGAATATAGCTCTATCTTGTAGGTATTATACATTGCCCCGTACTGGTCTTTATCTGCAAGTTTCCAGAAATTATCCATCGATTCTTTCTTTAACTCTTCATTATTATTGTATTCAGCTATTTCAGCCTTCAGAAGATGTATGTCAGGTGAATTGTGCCCTTTTAATATTGAATCCAGAATACGTTGTGCCTCCTTGGGATTATCTTCATGAGAATAAATAATCCAGGCAATTCCCTTTTTAGCATAGGCATTTGAAGGCTCTATTTCAAGGGTTTTGAGATAGTGATTGTAACTATCCTCGATCCTGCCTGCATGTCCGTAATAATCAGCGAGATTGGAATATACCCAAAGTAATAAATCACGATTCTTACTGGCTTCTGCTTTTTCTTTAGCTTTTTCCATGAACATGATCGTACGATCAAGTTTTCCGTCGTAGTCATTCCATTTTGCGGCTCTTATCATATAACCAAAATCATAAGGATCGGCAAAGAGTTTAAGGATGCTATCGGCTTCCTTGTAATTTCCAAGTTCCATATATACATCAAAAAGTAAATGTTGATAGGCAGTGATTTCGTGACCCATAGCTATTGCAGAATCAGCAAACTTTTTAGCCTCTTTAAACCTATGTTGAGAAATGTAGTTTCTTGCAAGCGAGCTATAATATTTCTCGTTATCTATATTGGCGATTTCAACTGCCTTTTCCAATGATTTTTCAGCTTTTTTCAGATACTCTATTTCCCCTGTAGATTCAAAGAAGAGATTATATTGCCCTGCAACAGCAGTAAAACTTGGTAATTGTATGCTGTCTTCTGTGATTTTTGAATTCCACAACTCAAAATAAGGAGAGGTAGTTTTCACCTCATAATTAGCCAGATAAGTATTGTAATCTTCAGGATTGGAAACCTTTGTTTCGGTAGAGGAATTATTGGAACACCCTACAATGACAAGCAAAAGGATAAGTAAGGAAATATTGATTTTCATAATTTGAGTATTGGGTACAAAAAAGCCCTTTTTACAGGGCTTTTTTATATTGTTTCAGTAATTATTCAGGTGCTCCAATATATGGAAAGTCTGAAGAAATATTATCTGCAGTTAAAGCTACACCATCGGTTACCAGTTGGGGTAATCCACCCTCACCGTTAAAACGAGCTCCTGTTTCCCCACCGAATAATAGGATAAGCGAAATATCTATAACATCATCCTGTAAGGTTCTACCTGTAAAACCGATAGCACCTTCAAAAGATGGAGCACCGCTGCCCGGGTTAAAATAGGTCGTTGGTGCATCTGGAGCTACTTCTAAAACATCTGATGCAAGTACTGTAGTTAAAACAGTCGCAGAAACAGGATTGGGATTATCCATTGAAGTAGGTTCAGGTCCGTTTAGGATATCACCAAGAATATTTGGTTCAAAATTGATATCTGCAGGATCTGCGCCAAGAGCTATAGCATATGCATCATGTAAACCTTCTAGTTGAGTTTCAAATGAAGCCTGGAAAGCAGACTGCATTTGGGAAGGGATAGTAGTGTTATGCATATTCTTTATTTCAGCACTGCTACTCAATACAGTATTTATCCCGGGTCTTCCTATATGGTCTACCTGGCTGTAATTACCACTAAAATCTATTTCTGTAGAAATTGGGGGAGTGGTAGTCATAAAATCATCGTCGTCACTACATCCTACAGTGAGTATACTAAGGAATAAACCAGCGAAGAGGATATTTATATTGCGTATTTTCATAATTATATAATTTATTTTATTGTTCAGATTATTGTTTTCTATTTGTTGTCACCCATGTTTTATAAACCGGTACTCCAATTACATTTTGAGCGGTTGGAGTTCCAAGTAAAGAGTTTGGTATTTCAACAACAATAGATAGTGTGTTGGCACCATCAAACGTATCTGTTCCCGGAACATTAAATCCAGAATTATCTTCTGCAGATGGAGCTACAACTTCATTAAACCTAACAAAGTCAAAGTAAAAAGCATCCTGTCTTGGTCCAGCAAATAGAGATACACCATTTGAGGTAGTTTCTGTAATTGCTGAATTTGAGGAGATTTCAACACTTCCTAAGGCAGCATCAACATTCACTTCGCTGCTTAGGCCTGTTGAAGAAGGACTAAACGGACCAAAGAAATACATCATTCCGTCTCTTGGAATAGCTTGTATCACCTGGTCTTCGACTAGATCCCCATCAAGGTCTATGTTAATCTCAACAAGAACATCCTCGTCAAAAGAGCCATATGTAAGATCTGGTAACACGTTAGATTGAACGTCAACGATAAAGACCGTGTTGTCCGAGCCTGTAGTGGGTTCAAAGGCATAAAAATCGGCAATATCTGCCGAAGAGCCTGCAACCCCTGGAGCATCAACGTGGTCTGCCGCAATAAAAATCACTGCTGCAATAGCTACTCCCAGCGCGGTAAAAAGTTTAATTTTTTTCATAAGATCTGTAAATTTAAATTTGAAAACTTTTATTTAGTTTTCTTTTGTATTCTATTTACGCTTCAGGCTAGAGGTTGGTTCTGTTGCGCTAGTTAAGCTTATGTTAAAGGATAGGAATGAAAGTTAGGAAATCACATCCCCAGGTTCTAATAGAAGGGAGTAGAGCCACTTAAAAAATATGTACGGGGAGTCTTATTCTACTGAAATTATTTCAGATTCGTTGAGCAAATCTTCCTGCCGTAATCTTAATATTACCTGCGCAATGGCGAGGACATCCCGTTCGCAATATTCCACAATTCGGTCTATTTCTCCTTTTTCGTAATAGACCGTTCTAACCATAGAACCGTCTATATCCTCTTTAGGTGAAGGGATTCCCAGAACGTGAGTTAATAGCTTGAGAGAAGTATAATGTTTGTAATCGCCAAATTTCCATAATTCCAACGTATCAAGATGAGGTACTTCCCAGGGTTTTTTTCCGAATAAATTTAGTTTAGAAGGTAAGCGCATATTGTGAATGAGAATCCGCCGGGCGATATATGGAAAATCAAATTCTTTCCCATTGTGCGCACAGAGGAGATGATTTGGCTGAAAAAAATATTCTTCAAGTAAAGCCGTAAAATCCCTTAGCAGTTTTTCTTCTTCGCCTTTAAAACTGGTAAGCCGGAAGCTTCTTTTATCATTTCTAAAACTGAAAAACCCTACCGAAATACAAACGATTTTACCAAATTCGCTCCAGATCCCTGCTCTTTCGTAGAATTCTTCGGCCGTATAATCCTCTTTACGTTGATATCTTGACTTCTCTTCCCAGAGGAGTTTCTTTTCATCGTCTAATTCAGAAAAATTCCTGAATTCAGGAACGGTCTCTATGTCCAGAAAAAGGACATTTTCCAGGTGAAGTTTATGAAGCATCGTCTAACATTTTATAAGCCTCATCAATATACATATAAAAGTCTTTGTAGTGTTTATCACCATTGGTGCTCCTAATAAGTTTTCTGCCAAGTCTCACTATTACCAGGTCATCTTCAGGAACTATAATAACGTATTGGCCTAAAACACCACGCATGTAGAAGATTTCCTTATCCAGATGATCACTTAACCAAAAACCATATCCATAATACGGGGTGGTTTTAAACCTGGGTATAGATGCTTTGGCGATATAAGCTGAATCAAGGAGCTGTTTCCCATTCCATGTTCCATTATTGATAAATAGCTTACCGAATTTCGCGAAATTTCTCGCGTTACTGGAAATACAGCAATATGCTTTTTCCATGCCCGAAGCTTCGCTGTCCAGTTGCCATAAGGCATCATCATTCATTCCCAGAGGCTTCCAGAAACTCTCGCTCAAATAGTTACTTAGACTTTTTCCAGTCGCTTTTTCCAGTACCATTCCCAGTAACTGTGTATTCCCACTGAGATATTTAAATTCTTTTCCTGGCTTTTCGATCACTTCTAATTCCAGGATCTGTTCCCTGATATTTTCGTCGAAATATGCCCTGGCGGTAGAAGCAAACGGATTGTAATAATTTTCGTTCCAGTTTAGACCAGATGACATGGATGCTAGATCACCAATTGTTAGTTCTTTGTCAAACTGAGGGAAGAAATCTCCTACCGGCTGATTTATATTTTCCAGATGTCCATCCTGAATAGCTTTAAACATCAAAGCAGTGACCAAACTTTTTGCCATTGAGAAGGAATTTGTCTTTGATTTCTCATTATACCCATTATAATACTTCTCAAACCAGATACTGTCTTTCTTGATTATTAAAAAAGCGGCGGTTTCAAGTTCGTTGTGTAAACTGTCTAATGTAGAGGTCGCTTCGGTTTGGTTATAAGCTTCTGCAAAAGCCCATTCCTGTATATTTTCTGAATTCTGTATAACATGATTGTCAAAATATGGATGGTCATCTATAAAGGCAGTTTTGTGCCCTGTGAGATAGGTGGTATTAACAGCCTTAAAAATATAACCAAAGCCCAAAATATATAATATGAGCGAGGCAAAAATTAGAAATCCGATAAAAAATAAAATGGCTTTTAATAGCTTTTTCATCTGATTAAAATACTTATTTTTAGAACAGACTCTGCTGTTTTGGTGGATTTTCAAGATCGAGCAACCACTTTTTGCGGTGTAAACCTCCGGCATAACCCGTTAAAGAACCATCACTTCCTATTACCCTGTGGCAGGGAACGATGATCCATAAAGGGTTTTTTCCATTTGCGGCTGCTACAGCTCGAATTGCTTTTTCATCCCCAAGTTTTCGTGATAATTCTAGATAAGAAGTGGTAGTTCCATAAGGGATCTCTAAAAGTTCTTTCCAGACTCTTTTCTGAAAATCGGTTCCCTGAGGATTAAGTTTAAGATCAAAATCTTTCAATGCTCTGTTGAAGAATCCCTGGAGCTGTTGAGTTGCCAATTTTAATTCAGCAGGAATTTCTGATGAAATACTGCCTTTGTCCAAAACTTTTACTGAAGCAAGTCCATTTTCATCCCCACATAGTTCGGCAATTCCAAGAGGTGTTTTAATTCTTGCTTTCTTCATTTGTGTTTTCTTCTTTCTCTGGAATAGTTTCGGTTTCCTGATCCTGTTTTCTCTGGATCAATCCAAGGCGTTTTGCACGTCTTTCCCAGTTTTTCCGTGCCAGCATCTGCATATCTTCCACGCTGTCGCTCTCATCCATGATTTCGAGGCCCAGTAATGTCTCAATGATATCTTCCATGGTGACTATCCCGGTCACGTTCCCAAATTCATCTACAATCATAGAAATATGAGCTCTTTTCTGAACAAAAATTTCAAAAAGTTCAGGGATTGGTGTGTTGTCTTTGGTAACAAGAATGTCTCTTTTGATGCTGCTTAAAGGCTGTTGTCCCTTTTCATCGATCATCTCCTCGAGAACATCATCTTTTAAAATAAATCCTGATACATTATTAGATTTGTCTTTGTACACAGGGATCCTTGAAAATTTCAAATTCCTGTGGTTTTGATGAAAATCTTCCAGAGACATACTTTCATCTTCAGTAATTGCTACTGAAAATGGCGTCATCACATCTTTAGCTTCTACAGATTTGAATACAAGTAGATTCTTAATAACAGTCGTTTCACTTTCCTCGAAAACACCATCTTCCTCGGCAGCATCAGTAATGGCTGCAAACTCCTCTTTACTCATAGTGCTTACATGGGCAGATTTTCCAATCAGCTTTGTTGTAAGCATCAATAGCCAGAGAATCCCGGTATATTTTAATGGGAAAATCATCATATTTAAAGCCTTGGCAGTGAAATTTCCCAGGGATTGCCAGTAGGTAGCACCAATTGTTTTCGGAATAATTTCTGAAAGTACCAATATGGCAAGCGTCATCAAGGCTGAAACGATTCCAACAGAATTTCCGCCATCCCCAAATGTTTTTTCAGCCTGCACCCCTACTAGAATTGCTCCTACGGTATGCGCAATTGTGTTAATGGTGAGGATGGCTATTAAAGGTTTGTCTATATCCTGCTTTAAGTGCGCAAGTTCATTTGCAAATGCTTTGCCCTCTTTCTTTTTGATCTTTATATATGAGGGGGTGATACTCAATAATGCGGCTTCCAGAATGGAGCACATAAAAGAAAAGAATATTGATAATACGGCAAAAATAATTAATAAGCCCATATGCTTAATTGACTGTTAGACTGGCTAATTTATATATTCTTAAAGCATTTTTTTACAAAGAAATGATAAAAGGGAATTAAAAAGCCTTCTATTTTAAATGAAGGCTTTCTAAAACTGATTCACTAAACATTAAAACGCAAGGCTTTTTTGAAGAAGATCATCCCATTCTTTAGCGTTGTGTAAACGAATCTCAGCATCTATACTCTCATAATCATCTTCGTCGTAAAAAATAATTTCAGTGATCTTAGATGAATTTTTTTCAACTATCTCAAGTCCTAAGTGAATGATTCTTTCTTTAGAAAATTCTTGTTTTAAGATCTTTTTAGCCAAACGAACCTGGCTTACTTTTTTAAGATCTATAACTTCATGATCTATAATGGCTTTGGGATCTATGATCACAAGCTTTTTTTGTGAACTGTCCAGACCAAGGCTTAGATGACCAAAAGTTTCAAATTTATCTAATTTAAGTCCGTTTTTCAGAGCTATTTTGTCCAGTTCTTTTTTAATTTTACTTTCTGTCGCTTTTTGTTTTAGTATCACGTAAAGTATCGGGAACATAAAAACTATCAGTAGCAACATTCCTATCATTAATGATGATTTATCCATTTTGTAATTATTTAAGGTAATCGAATAGAGTTCCTGTTGCAGTAGTGCTGAGGATTATTTTTTGCTTGTAAAAGCTGAAAATCTATTTAATTACCAGAAAGAATGGAATGGAAAAAGCTGAGTTTTAAGGAGATTTCTGATGTTAAGCTTATATTCTGAAGACAATTTGTTTTCAGAATAAGTTGATAGCTGATCAGTTGCTGATAGTAAGTCTGAAAATGAGTAAAAAGTGTTAGTTTCATCTTCAGCAGAAAATTGAAAAGAGGCTTCAGATAAGCGCTCCTCTATAATCACCGCTTTTTTGTTTAGATCTGTCTTCAAAAATTCTCCCTGCCTGGAGTCAAGATCTAAGGGAGCTTGAGGATAGGCGAAAGTGCTGGTGGCTGAAGTTAGAAATAATACTTGCAGCAAGAAAAAACCGAAAAGGAAATGGTTTCTTGTTTTCACATCACAAACGTACTGAGAAAACAAACTGGCAGCTGAAAAATTTAGTTATATTTTTCAGAATATCAGGAAATTAATTTTACCGCTTCCTTAGCAAAATAAGAAGCGATCATATTGGCTCCTGCGCGTTTAATAGCTGTTAACTGTTCCAGCACCACAGCATCATGATCTAACCAGCCCTTTTCTGAAGCCGCCTTGATCATCGCATATTCACCACTCACCTGATATACAGCTACGGGGACATTTACCACGTTCTTTATATCCCTAACAATATCCAGATAACATAATCCAGGTTTTACCATTACGATATCTGCTCCTTCCTCAACATCCATAAGAGTTTCCCTAATGGCTTCATCTCTATTGGAAGGATCCATCTGGTAGGTCTTTTTATCTTTAGGAATATTCTCAGCATCTACCGGGGCAGAATCCAAAGCATCTCTAAACGGACCGTAAAATGCGGAAGCATATTTCGCAGAATAGCTCATGATTCCAGTATCATGAAAACCTTCATCTTCCAATAAACTTCTAATTTCAAAAATTCTGCCATCCATCATGTCGCTAGGCGCAACAAAATCGGCTCCAGATTTTGCATGGGAAAGAGCCATTTCAGAGAGAATAGCGGTGGTATCATCATTTAGGATTTTACCGTCAGCAATAATTCCGTCATGACCATACGCCGAATAAGGATCGAGAGCCACATCGGTCATCACGATCATTTCGGGAGCGGCATTTTTTACAGTTTTCACCGCGCGTTGCATCAGGCCTCCAGAGTTAATAGCCTCTTTTCCTGCATTATCCTTAAGCTCTTCAGAAACTTTTACAAAAAGCAAAACAGATTTGAGACCCATGTTCCAGAGCTCTTTGATCTCTTTTTCAATAAGATCAAGACTATATCTGAAGTATCCGGGCATGGAAGCAATCTCTTCCTTTACATTTTTTCCTTCTACAATAAATAAGGGAACGATAAAATCGTTCGGAGAAATTATGGTTTCCCTTACCATTGATCTAATGCTCTCGTTAGTTCTAAGTCTTCTATTGCGGCGTAATGGATACATACTCTTTAAGTTTTGTTATAATTAAACCCAATTTACAGGGTTTTTGAGGACTTTGAGAAGTTTTTCTTCTTCACTTCCCGGATCAGGATGATGATCATAGACCCATTGTACATGTGGCGGCAGACTCATAAGAATACTTTCAATTCTTCCATTGGTCTTTAATCCGAATAAAGTTCCTTTGTCATGAACCAGGTTAAATTCTACATAACGGCCACGTCTTATTTCCTGCCAGTTCCTGTTCTTTTCAGTATAAGAATGGCTCTTTCTTTTTTCTACAATTGGAATGTAGGCATCAAGGAAAGAATTCCCTACGTCGGTAACAAAATGATACCAGTCATCAATTTTCATGTGGCTGTCGCCTTTCAAATAATCGAAGAAAAGCCCACCAATTCCACGGGCCTCATCACGATGGGAATTCCAGAAGTATTCATCACACTTTTGTTTATAATCTGTATATAATGAAAAGCCATGTGGCGTACAGGCATTTTTGGAAATCCTGTGAAAGTGTCGCGCATCTTCTTCAAAAAGATAATAAGGAGTAAGATCCTGGCCGCCGCCAAACCACTGGTCTATTATGGTTCCATCTTTATCGTACATTTCAAAATATCTCCAATTGGCATGTACGGTTGGCACCATTGGATTTTTGGGATGCAATACCAGACTAAGTCCGCAGGCAAAAAAATCTACATCTCCAACTTTAAAATATTGTTGCATTGCAGGAGCGAGGGGTCCAAAAACAGCTGAAATATTTACACCACCTTTTTCAAAAACGGCACCATTTTCAATAATGCGGGTTCTTCCACCGCCACCTTCTTCACGATTCCAGATATCTTCCTGAAACTTCGCCTTTCCATCTACTTCTTCAAGTTTGGAAGTAATGTTCTCCTGTAATTCCCGTATATATTGGTAAAACTTCTCTTTCATTTTTTCAAACTTCAATCTTCTATATAGACCAACTCATTTTTGAAGGAATTCATATCTTGTCTAGAAGAAATTTTTATCGAGGCTTTGGCCATTTGTCTTAATTTTTCAATTGCATCATCCTCGAATTGAATATTTCCTGAAAATAGTTCCCGGCCTATTCTATTATTATGAAGATCCATGGCCTTTGCCAGTTTTAAATTTAACGAAAGATCTTCATGTAAATCGGTTATTTTTTTACTCCAGTTAATCGCATTTTCCATCGAATTTGAGGATCTGTAGCAATTTTCACAAATTAGATAATTCCATAACGCATGTCTAAAAGCATTAGCTCTGGTATCTCCATGATGTCTATTTCCGAAAAAGTTATTACAGATCTTAATTGTGGTTCTGGTCGCTTTATAAGTGGGGAGTATGTATAAAGGCTTTAAGATGAATGCACTCACTAAAATGAACAGATTCTTGTATGATAAACTTTTTAGCCTTTGTATGATCACTTACTCCTTGTATTCTTTAACCGCATCTACGAATGCTTTGGCATTATCAACGGGAATATCAGGTAAAATTCCGTGACCAAGATTCGCGATATATCTGTCTTTACCAAAGGCCTTGATCATATCGTTCACCATATACTTTATTTCAATAGGTTTAGAATATAATCTTGCGGGATCAAAATTCCCCTGAAGCGTTATCTGTCCGCCACTTAAATACCTGGCATTTCTTGCTTCACAGGTCCAGTCTACACCCAGCGCGGCAGCACCAGATTTTGCCATTTTGTCCAAAGCAAACCAGCATCCTTTTCCATAAGCGATTACCGGAACTTCATCTTTTAAAGCATCAATGATCTGTTGCATATATTTCCAGGAAAATTCCTGATAATCTTTAGGTTCTAACAAACCACCCCATGAGTCAAATAGCTGTACAGCATCTACTCCCGCTTTTACTTTTTCCTTTAGATAGGCAATAGTAGTATCGGTGATTTTTTGAAGCAGGGTATGGGCAGCAATAGGCTCCATAAAACATAATCTTTTCGCCTTATCAAAGGTTTTTGAACCCTGACCCTGTACACAGTAGCATAAAATGGTCCAGGGGGAACCAGCGAAACCAATTAAAGGAACTTCATCATTCAGTTCTTGTTTGGTGAGTTTTATCGCGTCAAAAACATAGCCTAATTCCTCATTTACATCTGGTACAATGACCTGCTCTACTTTTTTGGCAGAATCTATCGGGTTTGGCAACCATGGTCCAACACCCGGTTTCATTTCCACCTCGATATTCATCGCCTGCGGCACTACCAGGATATCACTAAAAAGGATTGCAGCGTCGGGGCCAACCTGTCTTATAGGCATTACGGTAATTTCTGTAGCCAGCTCTGGAGTTCTACAACGGGTGAAGAAATCGTATTTCTCCTTTAATTTCATGAAATCTGGCAAGTATCTACCTGCCTGTCTCATCATCCAAACCGGTGGACGTTCTACAGATTCTCCTTTTAATGCTTTTAATAACAGGTCGTTCTTTATCATTTCCTGAGGAATTTTTATTTATTCTTTAAATTTGAGACCACTTTTACGATCACATTCTCTATCGTTGGTTTTGAAGCTATAATGATATTTTCTGAATGTTTCATTACTTCATTAGCCGTGGTTTCTCCAATGCAAAAGGCAATGGAATTTATTTTATTTTCTTTTGTAAAACTTTGAACAGCACTCGGACTAAAAAACAGGATTCCGTCAAAATCAGATTCAAACCTCTTAGAATTCATGGATGTTTCGTACACCATAGTTTCAGAAAGCTGAATGCCATTCTTGTTTAATAACTGAGGCAATTCTTCTCTTCGCATATTTCCGCAGAAAAAATGGAATTGCTTATTGTTATGCTTCTGAATTATTTTTTGCGCCAGATCTCTTGAATTTTCGGCCCTTTCTACTACCAAATAGCCTTTTTCTTCAAGTAGTACTGAGGTTTTATCTCCAACGCAGAAACAATTCTTTATTTCAAAAGGTTTTTCAGCAATTGCCTTTACCGAATTCTTACTGGTGAAAATAGCATTCTCAACAGCTTCTTTTTTTAGATCGAAATCAATGAATTTTATGGAAATAGCGTCATATTCTACGAATCCAATTCCGCTATTCAACAATAACTCCTTTTGGTTAACAGCCAGCTTTTTTGTGGAAAGCACAGTAGGCATAGATCAATTATTTAGAATTGATTTGATTGTTTTCATCAAATCACTACCGCCATTATTTAGAATTTCCTGTGCACATTCTTTCCCCATATTTTTAATTTCATCTACGGGAAGAGCTCTTTCTACTTCAATTTTCTTTTTCCCATCAAGACTAAAAAGTGCTCCGTGAAAATGAATATGGTTATTAACTTTCCTGGCCAGTGCTCCAATGGGGGCTGTGCATCCACCTTCCAAAGTTTTCAAAAATTCACGTTCTATGTGCACACAAATCTGGGATTCTTTATGATTTAGCAAAGAAAGGGCTTCCCGGCAGTAAGAATCTTCTTCCATAGCTACAATGAGCATGGCACCTTGTGCGGGAGCAGGAATCATCCAGTTTAGATCAATAAAATTTTCAGGTTTTATTTCAATTCTTTCCAGTCCGGCAGCGGCGAAAATAGCTCCATTCCAGGTATTATCATGGAGTTTCTGCATACGGGTATTTACATTCCCCCGAAGATCCACTACTTTATGGTTTGAATATTTATGAAGCCATTGGGCTTTTCGTCGAAGGCTTCCGGTGGCAATAGTCCCGGTTTCAGATTCGAGGATTTCTACTCCCTTATGAACTAAAATATCTTTATTGCTGGCTCTTTTCATCACAGCACCCTCTACAATTCCTTTTGGAAGTGCTGTTGGGACATCTTTCATAGAATGAACTGCGATATCCACCTCACCTTTTATCATAGCGACATCCAGAGTTTTGGTAAATATTCCCGTAATGCCCATTTCATATAAAGGCTGGTCCAGATTAAGATCGCCAGTAGATTTTACAGGAACCAGTTCGGTTTGATGTCCGGTTTTTTCAAGAGCTTTTTGAACGGTTTTCGCTTGCCATAGTGCCAATTCGCTGTCTCGCGTACCAATTCTAATTACTTTGCTCATTTTCTAACTTCTTCAAGTTGAAAGACTTTTTGAATAAGTTCAAGGCTTTCATCGGTAGTTTCCGTATCTCCTTTTAGATGATTGGCAAAGTGCTTCATGATCTTTTGAATGATCCTGTTGCTCACAATTTCTGCCTGTTCATCGTTGAAATCGGTTATTTTCCTGCGCTGAAAATCGAGTTCATCATCTTTCATCATCTTCAGCTTCTTCTTTAAAGCTTTAATGGTGGGGGCAAATTTCCTGGTTTCCAGCCACTGGTTGAAGTCGTTTTCAACTTCTGTAATAATTTCCTTTGCCTGTGGGATGAACTGTTTGCGTCTTTCCAGGGTTTCATCGGTCATCTGTGAAAGATGATCTAAATGAATGAGTTTTACATTTTCCAGTTCATCAACATCATCTGAAACATTTTTAGGAATTGACAGATCCAGCACCAGTAATTCTTTTTTTGGATAGATAAGCTCTTTGGAGATGGTGGGATTTTGAGCACCTGTAGCGACAATTAAAATATCACTGTTTCTTATTTCTGCCTGTAAATCTGCATAATCCTTTACAATAAGATTGAACTTTCCAGCGATCTTTTCAGCTTTGTCTTTAGTTCGGTTAATAAGTGTGATATGATTATTGCGAGTGTGTTTTACCAGGTTTTCACAGGTATTTCTGCCAATTTTCCCGGTCCCGAAGAGCAAAATGTTTTTTTCTGAAACATTTTCTATATGCTTAAGTATATACTGTACAGAAGCAAATGAAACTGAAGTCGCTCCGCTGGAGATCTCCGTTTCGTTCTTTATGCGTTTACTTGCCTGGATTACTGCATTAACCAGGCGCTCTAAGAATGCATTGACCAAACCAAGCTTTTTAGATCTAACAAATGCGATCTTAAGCTGACTAATAATTTCGAAATCTCCCAGAATCTGGCTATCCAGCCCGGTACCTACCTTGAAAATATGAGAAATTGCCTGTTTGTTTTTATAAACGTAGGCAACTTTTTCAAACTCTTCAACGGTACCGTGAGTATGTTCACAAAGTAATTTGATAAGCTGAAATGGATGCTGGGCAAAACCGTAAATTTCAGTACGGTTACAGGTGGAAGTTGCTAAAATACCGTCAATACCTTCGTCTTTGGCCTGTTCAAGAAGCCTTTGTTTAGAAGCTTCATCAAGGCTAAAATGACCCCTGATCTCCGCATCGGCTTTTTTGTAACTTAAACCTATCGTGTAAAAATGCTTTCCTCTAGAAATGTGATAATCTTCCATGTATCGGTTTAGGTGGATACGCTTGCAAAAATAGGACAAGGCTAAATCAAAAAATAACGCTGGAGGCACTAAATGTGTCGATAGGTGATAATTATCATGAAATTAAGACTGAAAACTTCAAAATGCCATACTTTTGTAGTAATGATAGCTTGTTTGGAGCTATTAGTTTAGATTGATTCTAAATAAATAAAAATTTTGTCTTATGGAAGACCACTTAAAAAATAACGCTGTAAGTATCTCTGAAGAAATGAAGATCGAAGATGGTTTTTTTATTCTGAAATTTCAGAATGACACGGCAGATACCAAGTTAATGTCCAGGGCTATAGATAATAGCTTTATCCAGTTCCATTTTAATGTGAAAGGAAGCAGCAAGTTTCTTTTTAATAATGGGAATTACGAATTACCGCTTCAGGAAGAGAATTCTCTGTTGCTGTATAATCCTCAAAGGGATCTTCCACTAAATGTATTTATGGAATCTGAATCCTGGCTGGTTTCCCTGGTGATCTCTATCAAGAAATTTCATGCGCTATTTTCTCAGGAAGCCGATTATATCACATTTTTAAGTGCAGATAACAAGGATAAAAAATACTATAAAGATGCCGCGGTTTCACCATCTATGGCAGTGGTTTTAAATCAGTTAATGAATTTTAATCTAACGCCCAGTATTAAAAATCTCTATTTTAAGGCCAAGGCATATGAGCTTTTAAGTTTGTATTTTAACAAAGCTGAAAATCCAGATCTGGAGCAATGCCCTTTTTTGAGTGATGAGGAGAATATTAAAAAGATAAGGCGTGCAAAAGACATTGTAATTGCTCGAATGGCTGAACCACCATCGCTTCAGGAGCTATCAGATGAAATTGGTTTAAGCCTGAAAAAACTTAAAGAAGGCTTCAAACAGATCTATGGAGATTCGGTCTATAGTTTCCTGTTTGATTATAAGATGGAATATGCAAGAAAGCTCCTGGAAACAGGGGAATATAATGTGAATGAAGTGGGTTTAAAAGTTGGCTATAGTACGGCCAGTCATTTTATCGCAGGTTTTAAGAAGAAATTTGGAACTACCCCTAAGAAATATACATTATCAGTAAATTAATCTAGATATGCGTTATAAAATTTTCATCCTCATTCTATTTATAAGCTTAAATTTTCAGGCCCCGCAGAAACAGGTTTTGATATTTTCAGAAACTGAAGGCTTCCGGCATAATTCTATTGAAAATGGCATCCAGGCAATTCAAGATATAGGAAACGAAATTAATTTTAAAAGTATCACAAGTCAGGATAGCCGGTTCTTTACTGAAAATGATCTGGGCCAGATAGACCTTATAATCTTTTTAAACACCACCGGTGATATTTTGAATATGGAGGAGCAGACGGCTTTCCAGAATTATATGGAAAATGGCGGGAACTTCTTCGGGATCCACGCTGCGGCAGATACAGAATATGACTGGAAATGGTATGGAGATCTAGTGAGAGCCTATTTTAAAGGACATCCTGAAGTTCAGGAAGCTGTGATCAATATAAAAATGCCTCAGCATATCACGGTAGATCATTTACGTGATAATACCTGGAAAAGAACAGATGAATGGTATAATTATAAAGATATTGCAAAGGGTTTAAATGTTTTAATGACGTTAGATGAAACAAGTTATGAAGGTGGTGAAAACAGGGATTTTCATCCCATTGCCTGGTTTCAGAATTATAGTGGCGGAGGAATTTCAATTTATACAGGTGGCGGGCATACCTCAGAATCTTATTCTGAACCTGATTTTCTGAAACATTTAAGTGGTTGTATAGAATTTGCGTTATCTAATTGATGGTCTGTAAACTGCCAGATGGCGTTATTCTGAACTTGTTTTAGAATCGCAAAGACTAGCAATTTAGATGGCGGCAAGGTTAGGGTGACGAGTTAACTATTATAATAACCAGATATTCCATTATCTAATCATAGAAAACTCCGATAGAAAAAGGCGAGGTAGAATGATGCAGAATATTAATTTTGAGCTGAAAAAGAAAAATTATGAGTAAAGGTGTACTGCTGGTCAACCTGGGGTCTCCCGATAGTACCGATCCTAAAGATGTTAAAAAATATCTTGGCGAATTTTTAATGGATGAACGTGTAATAGATGTTCCTTACTGGGCACGAACGCTTTTAGTAAAGGGAATTGTTCTGAACACAAGACCTAAAAAATCTGCAGAAGCCTATCAAAAGATCTGGTGGGATGAAGGTTCTCCTTTAATTGTACTTTCAGAAAGACTGCAATCCAAGGTAAATGATCAAACTTCTGTTCCAATATCTCTAGCAATGCGTTATGGAACACCTGGTATTAAGCAGGGAATGCAGGAATTATACGATCAGGGAGTAGATGAAGTCTTGCTTTTTCCTTTATACCCCCAATTTGCGATGGCGACTACAGAAACTATTCTGGTTCTGGCAGAAGAACTTCGTAAAGAGTATTTTCCAGATATGAGTTTTACCACAGTTCCGCCTTTTTATAATCACCCAGATTATATAAGGACACTGGGGAATAGTATTGCTGAATATTTGAAAGATAAGGAATATGAACATATTCTGTTTTCTTATCACGGAGTTCCTGAAAGGCATATAAGAAAAAGTGATGTGACCAATTCTCACTGTAAAATAGATGGCTCCTGTTGCCAGTCTCCTTCTTCTGCACACCAGTTTTGTTACCGCCATCAATGTTTTGAAACCACGAGACTGGTTGCTGAATATTTAGAATTAAAGCAAAATACTTACAGTGTTTCTTTTCAGTCGAGATTGGGATTTGATCCATGGTTAAAACCCTATACAGATAGAACTATTGAAAGATTTGGAAAGCAGGGTATGAAAAAACTTGCTGTAGTTACTCCGGCCTTTGTTTCAGATTGTCTTGAAACTCTGGAAGAAATTGCGATGGAAGGTGAAGAAATATTTCATGAAGTTGGTGGTGAAAAATTTTCAGTAGTTCCTTGTTTAAATGACAGGGAAGACTGGGTGAAAGTACTTTCCCGCTGGATAGATGAATGGGCTCATCAAAAGCCTGTTGAAGCTTAATGGCCGTTAGAAACTCCAAAGAATTGGGTAAAAAACCCATTGGGAAACTGTTAATTCAGCAGGCGCTACCTGCTTCTGTAGGGATTCTTGTAATGTCCCTTAATATCCTTATAGATACGATCTTTGTTGGTAACTGGATAGGGCCAATAGCCATTGCTGCTATAAACGTAGTGCTTCCTGTTTCATTTTTTATTGCTGCGCTGGGAATGGCCATAGGGATTGGAGGTTCTTCCATCATTTCCAGAGCTCTTGGTGCTGAAGATCAGTCCAAAGCCCTAAAAACTTTCGGAAACCAGATCACCCTTACCATATTGCTGGCAATAGGCCTGGTGATTCCGGGACTTGTTTTTGTTAACGATTTGATTCCTGCTTTTGGAGGGAAAGGGGAGATCTTTGATCCCGCTAAAATCTATTATATTATTGTATTGTGCGGAGTTCCATTTCTGGCTTTGGCCATGATGGGAAATAATGTGATTAGAGCTGAAGGGAAACCACGTTTTGCCATGACGGCAATGATCATACCTTCCATAGCCAACCTTATTTTAGATTATATTCTTATTAACAGGCTGGATATGGGTATGGAGGGTGCTGCCTGGGCCACTACCGCTTCTTACTTATTCTGTCTGGGGTATATCGTCTGGTTCTTCCTTTCGAAGAATTCAGAATTAAAGATCAGTTTTGCACATTTTCGGCTTGATCTTCCAATTTTAAAGGAAATGTCTTCGCTTGGTGCAGTCACTCTGGCCAGGCAGGCGGTGGTAAGTGTTACCTACCTTTTGATGAATAATATACTTTTTGATCTGGGAGGTGAAGAGTCGGTAACCGTATATGCGATCATTGCCAGAATGCTCATGTTTGCGCTTTTTCCGGTTCTGGGTGTTACTCAGGGTTTTCTGCCCATTGCAGGATTTAATTATGGAGCTGGAAATTATTCACGGGTGCGAAAAAGCATCAATACGGCTATTCTGTATGCCTGCACTATGGGCTTATTGATATTTCTGGGAATTATGTTTTTTGCTCCCAGTATTGTAAAGATCTTTACTCAGGAAACCTCTATTATAGAGCAAACTCCTTCTGCGATGCGCTGGGTCTTTGCTGCAATTCCAATGGTCGCTGTCCAGTTAATAGGGGCAGCTTATTTTCAGGCGATCGGAAAGGCTGTGCCAGCATTTTTGCTCACCCTGTCCAGGCAGGGTTTCATTTTTATTCCATTAATATTAATATTGCCTGTTTATTATGGTGAAATAGGGGTTTGGATCTCATTTCCCATAGCAGATGTGTTAAGTACAATTGTAACAGCATATTTTCTGAATCGCGAGATTGTTAAGACCCTGAAATAGAAAATTTGGAAATTGACTTAAATCCTTATCTTTAAAATCTATCTAACCAAAACTCAATGAACAAACAAATACTTCAGTTAAGCATTTGTCTTTGCTTACTATTCAGCGGAATTTTCACTGAAAACCTTTCAGCCCAGAACTACGATGAGAAATTATATGATGCGCTGGAATACCGATTAATCGGACCCTTTCGTGGCGGAAGAAGTGCTGCGGTTACCGGCGTGCCAGACGAGCCAAACCTTTATTATTTTGGAGCTGCCGGAGGCGGTGTTTGGAAAACAGAAAACGGAGGAAGAAGCTGGGAAAATATTTCTGATGGATTTTTTGGAGGCTCTATAGGTGCCATTGAAGTTGCAAAAAATGACCCTAATGTGATCTATGTTGGGGGGGTGAAAAAACGGTAAGAGGAAATGTGTCTTCGGGTTATGGAGTTTGGAAGACAGAAGATGCAGGAACAACATGGAAAAAAGCAGGTCTGGAAAAAAGCAGGCATGTGCCGAGAATTGTAACCCATCCTAATGATTATAACACCGTTTATGCGGCAGTTTTAGGTAATATTTATAAGCCAACCGAAGAACGCGGAATTTATAAATCTACCGATGGTGGAAAGAACTGGAAACAAGTACTGTTTTCTAATGCGCAATCTGGTGCGGTAGACCTTATTATGGATCCTAATAATCCAAGGATCTTATATGCTTCTACATGGAATGTTCAAAGAACACCTTATAGTCTAAGTAGTGGAGGAGAAGGTTCAGCTTTATGGAAAAGTACCGATAGCGGGGAAACCTGGAAAGAGATTTCGAATAATAAAGGTTTTGCAAAAGATACCCTGGGAATTATTGGGGTTACTGTTTCTCCTGCAAATAGCGAGCGCATTTGGGCCATTGTTGAAAATAAAGAAAAGGGAGGGATTTATAGAAGTGATGATGGGGGAGAAACCTGGGAGCATATAAATGATGACCGAAGCCTGAGACAACGAGCCTGGTATTATACCAGACTTTATGCCGATCCTAAAGATGAAGACATCATGTATGTGCTTAATGTGAGTTATCATAAAAGTACCGATGGTGGAAAAACTTTTAAATCAGACAGGGCTCCGCATGGGGATCATCATGATCTTTGGATAGCTCCTAATGATCCACAACGCATGATCATGGGAGACGATGGTGGTGCACAGGTTACTTACGATGGAGGAGAGACCTGGAGTACGTATCACAATCAGCCAACCGCACAATTTTATCGTGTAACCACAGATAATGCTTTTCCTTATAGAATTTATGCCGCACAGCAGGATAATTCAACCGTGCGCATAAAGCACAGAACAGAAGGTGGAAGTATTAGTGAAAGCGACTGGGAATCTACCGCTGGTGGAGAAAGTGCCCATATTGCCGTAGATCCTGAAAATAGTGAAATTGTTTACGGAGGTAGCTATGACGGTTTTTTAACTCGTTATAATCATGAGACCGGAACAGTAAGAAGTGTAAGCGTTTGGCCAGATAATCCCATGGGACACGGTGCGGAAGATCTCAAATACAGGTTCCAGTGGAATTTCCCGATATTTTTCTCTCCGCACGATCCAGATAAACTCTACACTGCCTCTAATCACCTTCATGTTACTACGAATGAAGGAGAGAGCTGGGAAGAATTGAGTCCGGATCTAACGAGAAACGATAAGTCAAAACAAAAATCTTCTGGAGGGCCTATTACCCAGGATAATACTTCGGTAGAATATTACAGCACAATTTTCGCTGCAGCTGAATCTCCTGTAACTCCCGGAATTTTATGGACAGGAAGTGATGATGGGTTGATCCATATTTCCAGAGACGGAGGAGAAAACTGGGAAAATGTTACTCCTAAAGGAATGCCAGAATGGATGATGATAAACAGTATGGAGCCTTCTTCTTTTGATGAGGCTACTGCTTATGTGGCCGGTACACGTTATAAACTGGGAGACTTTGCGCCTTATTTGTATAAGACTTCAGATTATGGTAAGTCCTGGAAAAAAATCACTAACGGGATCGCTTCTGAACATTTTACGCGTGTATTGAGGGAAGATCCCGAGCAACAAGGACTTTTATATGCAGGAACTGAAACCGGAATGTATGTTTCTTTTGATGACGGGGCGAACTGGCAAACTTTCCAGTTAAACTTGCCAATAGTGCCTATTACAGATCTCACTATCAAGAACAGTAATCTTATTGTGGCTACCCAGGGAAGAAGTCTTTGGATCATTGATGATTTGTCATTAATCCATCAATTATCTAAAACTGGCAAAGATTCAAATATTCTTTTCAAACCAAAAGACAGCTATAGAATGGATGGCCGTTCTTCTACATCTTTGACCGCCGGAACCAATCATCCTGCAGGCGTTAATACATATTTCTATGTGAAAGATCCAAAAGACAGGAAAGTAAAGATTAGCTACCTAAGTTCTTCAAATGATACCATTCAAAGTTTTAGCACTGAAGATGAAAAGAACAAACTAAAAGTGAGCGAGGGAGCCAATATGCATACCTGGAACATGCGAGGCAAAGGTGCTAAAGAACTTGACGGAATGATCTTATGGTGGGCAAGTACAGATGCTCCACAAGCAGTGCCGGGAGATTATAAAGTAGTTCTTGAAATAGGTGATGAGGTACTCACCGAAAAATTCAAAATTTTACCCGATGGAAATTCTGAAGCAGACGTTGCCGGGATGCAAAAGCAATATGATTTTATCAATAGTGTAAATAAAACTGTTGATAAGGCTCATAAATCCATTGCTAAAATGAGAAAAGTTGATGTTCAGTTAAAAGATTTTCAGAAACAATATAAAGGGAATGAGGAAGTAAAATCTTTACTGGAAAAAGCTGAAAAATTAAGTGAGCAGCTTTCTGAAATTGAAAATGCACTTTACCAGACAAAAAATAAGAGTAATCAGGATCCTCTGAATTTCCCGATAAAACTTACCAATAAACTGGCCCATTTAAACAGCCTGGTAGGGATGGACGATTTCCCGCCAACCACTCAGGATATCCAGGTAAAAGAGCAGCTAACTACAAAGATCAATGCACAACTCGATAAGTTTGATAGTTTATTGGAGAATGAGATTAAAGAATTTAATAAGCAGTTCAATGCACTCGATCTAAATTATCTTTTTGTAGAGGCTGAAGAATAATGGAATATTATAATTACATAAAAGCGCTGCATCTCATCTTTGTGATCACCTGGTTTGCAGGCTTATTCTATATCCCCAGACTTTTTGTATATCACATTGAAGCATCTCAAAAAGAAGAGCCAGAAAGATCAATTCTTGTAAAGCAGTTGAAATTAATGACCAAAAGACTTTGGTTTATCATTACTTGGCCCTCGGCAATTCTGGCCAGTATTTTTGCATTTACGTTGCTTTTTATGATTCCGGAATGGCTTCAACAGCCCTGGATGCATATAAAACTTGGGTTTGTAGTCCTGCTTTATGCATATCACATAAAATGTCACCTGATCTTTAAGCAGCTTCAAAAGGATGTAGTAAAATGGACTTCTAACCAAATGCGTATTTGGAATGAAGGTTCGACTCTTATCCTGTTTTCAGTAATTTTTCTTGTAATTGTTAGGGATGCGATCAACTGGATCTATGGGGTGGTTGGAATATTTCTACTGGCGATCATCTTAATGTTGGGAATAAAATTATATAAAAGAATTAGGGCAAAGAACCCAGAAGCCTGAAATGGTGTGATAATTGTTACAATGGAAGCAAGCCAGCAACTATGAAACTGCTTAAATTATCCTTACGAACCCGGATTTTTATCTCCATGATATTACTGGTGCTGGGCGCATCAATTTTAATATTCGGGGTAACAGTCTATCAATATAAGCAGGAGGCCGAAAATTATCATAAAGAACGTCTTGAAAGAAAGCAAAAAGCAATTCTTGAAAACATAAAATTTGTTCTGGCAAGCACAACTTATGTGATTGATACAGAGAATCTTGAGCCTATTTTTACCGAACGCCATAAAATTGATGAAATGGCCGAGGTTCACGAGATGCAGATCCATATCTATGATCTGGAGGGAAATCTGGTAATCAAGTCTGACGAATCATTTTTTAAAGACACTACTGAAGTTAGGATCGCAAATGAAATCCTGGAAAAACTGGACGCATCTTCAGATAAGAGGTATTTGAAGAAAACCGAGGTTAATGGCCAGAAATATCAATCATCCTACAGCTATATAACCGATCACAAATTTAAACCCCTGGCGATATTATATTTGCCTTATCTTCAGGATGATAGTCTGCTTAATCGTGATTTGAATAATTTCCTGGTAAGAATGGCTGAGGTCTATCTTTTTATGCTTCTTATTGCAATCATTCTTTCGTTTTTCCTCTCTAAATATATTACCAAATCCCTTAAGATCATTTCTGAAAAGATCAATCAAACCAGGCTTGATAAACGGAATCAAAAGATCGAACTTTCAAATGCTACCGAAGAGATCTATTCACTGGTTTCTGCATATAACAGCATGATCGATGAGCTGGAGGAAAGTGCGGTAAAGCTGGCTACCGGGGAGCGCGAACAGGCCTGGAGAGAGATGGCCAAGCAGGTGGCCCACGAGATCAAAAATCCATTGACTCCCATGAGATTGAGCGTGCAAAGTTTCCAACGAAATTTTGACAAAAATGATCCCGATATTCAGCATAAAGTAGATGAATACAGCAACACGCTTATTAACCAGATAGATACCATGAGTTCTATCGCTTCTGCATTTTCAAATTTTGCCAAGATGCCGGCCCAGCAAAATGAAACCTTAAATGTTCCAAAAATTGTAAAACTGGCTCTGGATATTTTTAACGAGAAGTATATAGAATTCAAATGTGAGAAGGAGGAAATTCTTGCCAAATTTGACAGGACGCAGTTAATAAGAGTGGTAACCAATTTGGTAAAGAATGCAACCCAGGCCTTAAAAGATATTGAAGATCCACATATTCTGGTAATGGTAGAAGAGGAAGAAGAGATGGTTCTTGTTTCGGTATCAGATAATGGTTCGGGAATTTCTGAAGAAAATAAGGATAAGGTCTTTGAGCCTAAATTTACCACAAAATCCAGTGGGATGGGTCTTGGGCTGGCCATGGTAAAAAATATTGTGGAGACCTATAATGGAAACATTAGTTTTGTTTCCAAACAAAATAAAGGCACTATATTTAATGTGCGATTTCCAAAATCAAATTTATGAGTTATAATAATATTTTAGAATCTATTGATGATAATATACTTACCATCACTATTGACAGACCAAAGAAACTTAATGCTTTAAACCGTGAAACCATACAGGAACTTCATGAGGCTTTTAAAGAAGCTAAAAATGATGAAGAGGTAAAAGTTATAATTATCACAGGAAGCGGAGAAAAAGCTTTTGTTGCAGGGGCAGATATTAGTGAATTTGCTGATTATTCTCCAAAAGAAGGCAAAAAGCTGGCTGCAGACGGGCAGGAGAAATTGTTTAACTACGTGGCGAACTTTCCTAAACCGGTGATCGCGGCTATTAACGGATTTGCCTTAGGTGGCGGACTTGAGCTTGCTATGGCGGCACATTTTAGGATAGCTGCTGAGAATGCAAAAATGGGTCTACCGGAAGTTTCTCTGGGAGTGATCCCTGGTTATGGTGGAACTCAGCGTTTGTCGCAATTAGTAGGTAAAGGACGAGCAATGGAAATGATTATGACCGCCGGGATGATAGATGCTAATCAGGCTCTGCAATACAGTCTTGTGAACCACGTGGTAGAAATAGATCAATTGCTGGAGTTTGCTGAAAAAATTGCAGCTAAGATCATGAAAAATTCTACCGTGGCAGTTGCCGCCGCGATCAAGGCAATAAATGCGAATTTTGAAGATGGTGTGAATGGTTTTGAAACTGAAATCAATGAATTTGGACGTTCTTTTGGAACCGAAGATTTTAAAGAAGGGACATCTGCATTTTTAGGAAAGAGAAAAGCAAATTTCCCTGGGAAATAAAAGACATAAAAGAGGTAATTAATTTTAGGTTTTCGTCAAAATGAATTCGTTTTAGTTTCCAGGTGTGAAATCAAAATGAGATCCTGAAAGAAGTTCAGGATGACCGGAGAAAATTTTTAATTGCCTCTTTTTATATGTCATTTAATATGGATAAGTTCCTATAAAAAGGAAAAATTCCATATTTTTGTGTTATGTCTTCAGAAGATTTTATAAAAGGAAGAGGAGCACAATTAGATGTTGCTAATAGGTTTCATGAACATAGTCATGAAATGAGAGATGATTTTCTAAATTATTGTGCTGCGGAAGGGGACGACTCCAGGGAATCTAAAACTACGATCATAGAAACTTTTCCAAAGACAATCGTAAATAAGGTGACTAGTCCGGATGTTGGAATGGAGTATTCGCTAAACCCTTACCAGGGTTGTGAACATGGATGTATTTATTGTTATGCACGCAATTCTCACGAATATTGGGGGTATAGTGCAGGCCTTGATTTTGAACAAAAGATTCTGGTAAAAAGAAATGCTGTAGAACTGCTGGAACAAAAACTGAAAAGTAAGAGCTGGGAGGCAAAACCCATAGTTCTATCTGGAAATACCGATTGTTACCAGCCAGTTGAAAAGAAATTGAAGATCACCAGAAGTCTTCTTCAAACTTTTTTAAAATATCGTCATCCTGTTGGAATGATCACAAAAAATAGCCTGATCCAAAGAGATATTGATATTTTAAAGGAGCTGGCACAGGATAATCTTATACATGTTAGTTTATCTATAACTTCCCTTAAAGAAGAAACCCGAAGAATTTTGGAACCAAGAACCGCTACTATCAGGAAAAGGCTGGAGACCGTAGAGAAACTTTCAGGTGCAAATATCCCGGTAAGTGTGATGATGGCACCCATAATACCATCTATTAACAGTCATGAAATAATGCCCCTGGTAAAAGAAATTTCAGAAAGAGGGGCACTGGGAGTAGGGTATACCATTGTGAGGCTAAATGGATCGATAGGGCAAATATTTACAGATTGGATTAGAAAAGCAATGCCAGACAGGGCTGAAAAGGTGTTGCATCAAATTGAGCATATTCATGGTGGAAGTTTAAATGACAGTCGTTTTGGAACCCGCATGAAAGGTGAAGGTGAATTTGCAGATCAGGTTAAACAGCAATTTAAAATTGCCAGAAAACTTTATTTAAATGACAGAGAAAGACCTAAATTGAATTGTAAGTTACATGAAGAATACAAAGATGGACAGATGAAGCTTTTCTAAGCCTGTCCTTTCCATTCTTTATAAAATTGGTCTAGATAGCTTACCATAAACGCATGCCTGTCTGCAGCGATCCTTCTTCCGGTTTCGGTATTCATTCTGTCTTTAAGCAGCAAGAGCTTTTCATAAAAATGGTTGATGGTAGGCGCATTGGAAGCTTTATATTCTTCCTTAGTCATTTTGAGATTTGGCTCAATTGCAGGATCATATAAGGCTCTACCTTTAAATCCGCCGTAATTGAAACATCTGGCAATTCCCATCGCTCCAATAGCATCCAGCCGGTCTGCATCCTGAACGATGTCCAGTTCAGCTGAAGTGAATTTTTGATCTGTATTTCCTCCTTTAAAAGAGATGTTCTCTATGATCTTCACCACATGATCGACTGTCTCTTCCGAAACATTTTGTGTTCTCAAAAACTCTGAAGCAACCTTAGGGCCAACTGTTTCATCTCCGTTGTGAAATTTGGAATCTGCGATATCATGTAATAAAGCTCCCAATTCAACAATTTCACGATCTGCTTCTTCCCCCCTGGCAATGAGCCTGGAGTTATTTAAAACTCTTTCAATATGAAACCAGTCATGCCCGCCTTCGGCTCCTTCAAGTGTTGTTTTTACAAATTGGATCGTATTCTCGATCAGGTTATTTTTCGGCATAGAAAAGTTAGATTATCTAATATCTGCAATAATGGTTCTTTCAATTTCGGCGGCAAGGGCTTCGGGATCCTGAGATCCTATTTCTATTGGTTTATGCGTTTTTAATCGAACATTTACACCAAGATCCATAGGGAAATTACCATGCTTAAAAAGTTTCCAGGAATTATTAATGGTAATGGGAACTACTATTGCCTCCGGAAGTTTTTTAAAAAGCATCATCATTCCATTTTTACGAAATTCTTTAGCGGCTCCAGTTCTGCTTCGTGTTCCTTCCGGAAAAATCACGGCAGACCTTCTTGTTCTTTTTAAATAATCTCCAAACTGACTCATCTTTATGAGTGATTCCCTTCGGTTTTTTCTGTCAATTAAAACAGAGCCTCCATGCCTTAAATTATAAGAGATACTTGGAATTCCTTTGCCCAGTTCTTTCTTACTCACAAATTTAGGATGGTGTTTTCTAAAGTACCAGATGATGGGAGGGATATCATACATTCCCTGGTGATTTGCCACGAAAATGCAGGGCTTATCTACTGGAATGTCAAACTCGTTTTCTATGTTAAAAGTAGTGCCTAGAATATTAAGGCATTTCATTAGCATAAAATTGAAGACATCAACACTCGTTTTGTGTGCTTCGTAACCTCCAAGTTTAAGGCAAAGCCATTGAATGGGATGAAAGAGCAACAGATTAAGAAAAAAGAAAATATAGAAAATGACCGATAAGGGGTAGGAGAAAAATCTTTTCATCTTAATTTAAAACTACAAAAATAAGCATTTCAATTTACGGGCATAAAAAAACCACGCTTGCAGCGTGGCTTTCTATATTTTATGGAACACGAATTAGCAAAATTCGTTGTAGGCACCAATAAGGTTCTCTGCGATCATATCTGCAGGACGCCCTTCAATATGGTGACGCTCTAACATATGAACCAATTCACCATCTTTAAAAAGTGCCATAGAAGGGGAAGAAGGAGGGAATGGTACCATTAGATCCCTTGCTTTTTCAGTAGCTTCCTTATCTACTCCGGCAAATACGGTTACAAGATTGTCTGGTTTTTTAGCATTCTGTAAAGACATTCTGGCTCCCGGTCTTGCATTAGCGGCGGCGCAACCACAAACTGAATTTACCACTACTAAAGTTGTTCCTTTAAGTTCCATTGCCTTTTCCACATCTTCTACCGTGTGCAATTCCTGAAAACCAATACTGGTAAGATCTTCTCTCATTGGTTTTACTAAATCTGCTGGATACATATATTTTTGTTTTTTTTGTATTAAACTTTAATGAAGTACAAAGATACCAAATTAAGTTCAGCTTGCATATCTCAAATTACTATGTGCTAATAGGTTCAATTTATAGGATGCAGGCATAACAGATTGGCTTAGATAACAAATTAAATATTGAAAATGTTATCTTAGCGGCCAAAGAAAATTGCCCAATGATCAAATGGCTTGCCGCAGTGCTGGGATATATATACTTTAGGTTTCCCGGTGCTATTATAGGATTTATTATAGGTTCATTACTGGATAATTATATCCGGTCTTCCGGGGGTATTTTTAATTCAATGCTTGGTGGACAAAAGCAAAGTGTTTCTCCAGGGGATTTTGAATTAAACCTTCTCTCCCTGAGCTCCATTGTTATTAAGGCTGATGGGAATGTCTCACAGCAGGAACTGGATTATGTAAGATCCTATTTTATTCAGGCTTATGGAAAGGAACGGGCAAATGCTACGTTTAGAACCTTTAATGAAGTGGTAAAGAACAGGCAGGTTTCTGCTTCAAATGTTGCCAGATATCTTGCTGCAAGAACTAAATATCCTACTAGGCTGCAGATTATCCATTTTTTATTCGGAATTGCCCAGGCAGATGGTCGGGTTAGTGAAGCGGAAGCTAAGATAATTAGAGATATTGCTGGATATCTTCAAATTGGGGCCAGAGATTTTGAGAGTATTAAAGCGATGTTTTTCAAAAGTACAGACAGTGCCTATACGATCCTGGAAATTGAAAAATCTGCCAGTGATGCCGAAGTGAAAAAAGCTTACCGAAAAATGGCTAAAAAATACCATCCCGATAAACTGGGCCATATGGATGAGGCTTATAGAAAAGGTGCTCAGGAGAAATTCACTAAAGTTCAGGAAGCTTACGAACAGATCCAAAAGGAGAGGGGATTATAAAGAAAAGCCCCCCGAAAAAAATCGAGGGGTCTTCCAACCAAGGCTAATTATGAAAAAACCCAGGAGCGTAAAAACGCTCTATTAGCCTTTTATTAATAGTTTCATTTTTTCTGAAGTAAGATATTCGTGACTTTTTTTTCTTACTCTAAAATCGGTATCCAGAACCATCACCACCGGAAATGAAACAGGCTTATCTTTTCGGCTTGCTAACATTAACGGGATTTGATGAATTCCGTTACGTTTTGTCTTACTTTGCTCATTGGTAAATGTTTGTCCTTCGAAATTTATAGTTTTCGTGCTTTCAGCATTCATCTTAACTGCATAATATTTTTCATTTATTGAAGAAATGATCTCCTGATCTTTAAAAGCATTTCTATCCATTTTTTTGCAATACACGCACCAGTCTGTATAGAAATAGATCACTACAGGTTTGATCTCAGATTTTAAGGAGTCTTCGAGTTCTTCAAATCCAATCCATTTTATTTCATTCTGAGCATTTATAGACTGAAAGCCTAGAATTAGTAGTATTATAATGAGTTTTTTCATCATTCTATAGATTAGTTATGGAGGTTTCCAAATTTAATTCCGAAGAAAAAAGTACGGGGTCTGGAAGGTCCATAGATGTAATCTGAATCCCGTGTAGGGCCGGAGTCAAAATCATCCTGATATGCATTGAACACATTCTGGACACCCGTACTTAGATTAACATGAAAGTTCTCTGTTATATCTATATGCTGACCTAATTTTAAGTTCATATCCCAAAAAGCAGGGGACTCTCTAAGCTCTAAAAATCCATTGGCGTTGATCACCTTTGGGATGGTCATTTTACCAGTATAAGTTCCTGTTAGATCCAGTGAAAAATCTTCGAACGGCGAAGTATTAACATTTAAATAGCCGTAGAAATCAGGATTCCTTACAAATTCAGTGATAATGATATCCTCTTCTGTTGTTGAGGTAGGATCGGCTTCATATAGAATCTGATCTTCTTTGTAAATAGACTGCTGGAATGTTCCACCTACCTGAAATGTAAGGTCTGAAGAAGGGGAAACACCGATTTCAAAATTTGTACCGGTAACATAAGCGCCGCTTCCGTTTCTAACTTCTTTCAAGATAGAACCATTAGGCAAACTTGCTCCTGTACTCACAGTGGTAAAAGGATCTTTTAATTCAGTATAAAAACCCTCTAAAAGAAAATCGGTTTGTAATTTATTGATGCTTTTGGAATAATTGAAAGAAGCAGTATAAGCATTGGAGTATTCTGTCTCAAGATCATCAGAAAGGATCACAAATTGCGGTTCTCCACCTACCGAAGATATGTGAAGATCTTCATTAAAAGCCTGTGGTGCCCTAAAACCTCTTGCATAGCCACCCCTAAACTGTAATTCTTCGGTGATATCATATAAGACAGTTAATCTAGGACTTAAGACGGTTTCTGCAATTTCAGATTTTCGCTGAATATTTTCCACGGCATAATTCCCGGAAACATCAATATGGTCTAATCTTGCACCTAAAAGAGCTGTGAAATCATCCAGCGGTTTCCATTCATACTGGGCAAATGCCGCATAAGAGTTCACTTCCTGATCTATATCTCTTTGATAACCCGCTATATCATCTTCTGTATTGCTATGATTATATTCAACACCTGTGGTGAGTACATCCTGGTTTTTAAAATTCCTTGTGTACTGAAAGCCTCCTAATAGAGCTACATCATTTGTATTTCCGTAGGCATTGGATGCTGAAATGCTATCCTGTGCAGTGCGCCCACCTCCCAGGCCTCCGTAATAACTTTTTCTATCTGTATGTTGCCCTGAAATATATACCGAATAGTTATTGCTCAAATCTGTATTTGCAAAATCATAGGTAAGTCCCCCAATAAAAGTGTTGTGATCCAGCTGCTCGGTGATATCGGTTAAATGGGGAGCCAGCTCCAGGCGATCTCCACCTCTTCTATATTCTTTAAGAGCGGTTAGATCCAGGGTGATTTTACTGGTCTCTGAAGGTTTTAAAAATGCTTTGGCTCCAAGGGTATTATTAGTAAGCTCGGTAATTTCTGTAAATCCATCACCGTTTGCATCGTATGCAGATCTGTCTCGATTCATCCCGTAGATAGTAACTCCGCTGTTAAGATCTTCAGATACCACAGAGCCGGCCAGATTTAAGGTGCGATCCGGTATTTTACCATCTATTAAGGAGATATTGTTATTAATGCTCCAGGTATTTAAAACGGGTTCTTTTGTAATTATGTTCACCGTTCCGGCAATGGCGTTGGAGCCAAATAAAGCGGAACCTCCACTACGTACCACTTCTACACGATCTAATATGGAGGTTGGTATTTGTTCCAGTCCGTAAACGCTGTTCAAGGCACTAAATACCGAGCGGCTATTAATGAGAACCTGGGTATAACTACCATCAAGGCCATTTAAGCGTACCTGAGTAAAGCCGCAATTCTGGCAATTTGTTTCAACTCTTACTCCGGGTTGAAAGTTTAAGGTTTCCGCTACCGAAACCGATTGTGTGGCATTGAATAGTTTTGAATTCAATACATTCACAATCACAGGAGCGTCCTTTAGATTTATCCTGTTTCTAGTGGCACTAATCACTACCTGATCTAAGCCCAATGCATCTTCTTCCATTTCAATTTGCAGTAATTTATCTGAAAAATTCTGAGGATCTATAGATATGTATTGGGTTTTAAAACCAATTGCCTGAATGGTAAGGTTTACTTTCTGTTCATCCAGTTGAATAGAAAATTTCCCCTGAAGATCAGCGCTGGTACCTTTATTTGTTCCTGAAACCAAAACATTTGCAAATGGTATAGGCCTTTCGCTGTTGGTTACAGTCCCGTTCACCTCAATATTTTGAGCGACAACTGTAGAACACAAAAGACTAAATATGATTCTTATTAGGTTATTCATTAAATTAATTTTATGCAAAGTTATAAAAATATTTTAGTCTCATCTAAAAAATTGATTAATTAAATTAAAAAATGTATTTTTGGCCTAATTAAAATTTATTTGATGTTCAGCTTATCCGAAGAAAACTATTTAAAAGCCATTTTTCATCTTGAAACAGCTTATAAAAGTGGTGTAAGTACAAACGCTCTGGCAGAAGAAATGCAAACCAAAGCATCTTCTGTAACAGATATGGTTAAACGACTTTCAGATAAGGATCTGGTGAATTATAAAAAATACCAGGGAGTTAAATTAAGCGAGGCCGGTAGAAATGCCGCTATAGAGGTCATTAGAAAACATCGTCTCTGGGAGGTTTTTCTGGTGGAGAAGCTTGGTTTTAACTGGGATGAAGTTCATGAAATAGCAGAGCAACTTGAGCATATCAAGTCTGAAAAATTAACCAATGAGCTTGATAAATTCCTGGAATACCCTAAAAGAGATCCGCATGGAGATCCAATTCCTGATGCCCAGGGAAATTTTACGGTAGCCAACCGTATGCTTTTATCTGACCTTAAAAAAGGTGAGATAGGAATTTGCGTTGGGGTAAAAGATTCTTCAGCAGAGTTTTTACAATACCTGGATAAAAACCAAATATCTCTTGGAAAAGAGATCAGAATACTAGAGAAAGAAGATTTTGATAAGTCCATGTTGATTGAAATGAATGGCAATGAATTGAGGATATCTAATCAAATATCAACGAACCTATTTATTAAAACACTATAGAATGAACATTATAATAGACTATTTTGAATCACTAGATCCAGTATATGCAGCCTTTCTTGCGACACTTTTTACGTGGGGACTTACAGCTTTAGGTGCGTCACTGGTATTCCTGTTTAAAGGGATGAATAGAGCCTTTTTTGATGGAATGCTTGGGTTCACAGGTGGGGTTATGGTGGCTGCCAGTTTCTGGAGTTTGCTTGCGCCAGGAATAGAAATGAGCCCGGGAGAAGGATTTGAAAAAGTAGTTCCAGCCTTAGTTGGATTTGGCCTTGGAGCACTCTTTATATTTGGACTGGACAAGGTCTTACCTCATTTACATGTAAACTTTAAGATGAGTGAATCTGAAGGAATCAAAACTCCCTGGCATAAATCTGTTCTATTGACCCTGGCTATTACTTTACATAACATTCCTGAAGGTCTCGCCGTAGGTGTTTTATTTGGTGGTGTAGCTGCTGGATTTGACGGTGCTACCATTGGTGGTGCGGTAGCCTTAGCTATGGGAATCGGACTTCAGAATTTTCCTGAAGGTTTTGCGGTGGCGATGCCACTAAGAAGGCAGGGTTTAAGTAAATGGAAGTGCTTTAACTATGGACAACTTTCTGCAATCGTGGAGCCGGCAGCAGCCGTGTTAGGTGCCTGGGCTGTCCTTACTTTCGAACCCATCCTACCTTACGCCTTATGTTTTGCTGCTGGTGCGATGATCTTTGTAGTGGTAGAAGAAGTGGTTCCCGAAGCACAACAAGGTAACTTTACCGATATTTCTACCATGGGCTTCATTGGCGGGTTTATGATCATGATGACCCTGGATGTAGGTCTTGGATAAAATATTTGCAACGATTATAGCTGTGTGTCGTCTTTATAATAAAGACCTTTATGAAGATGACAATGCTCTTTCTTGTAATATTTAATTCGATACTGGTATTTAATCAGGATACAAAGTCATCAAAATATAATTATCATAGCGCCACACTTTGTGCCGGAGATACTATGAGATTTGGTGATAAGGAAATTAAGTTCAAAAAAGTAATTTCAGATTCCAGATGTCCCGCGGGAGATGCTGTCACCTGCATATGGGCTGGCGAGGTAACCGTCTTAGTCGAGTTCTATGAAGATGGAAAGTTAAAAGGTGAAAAAGTGGTAGCAGGAACTAATAGATTAATGGGCGAAACAGAGATTTTAGCTAGTGCTGCTATTTCCCTTTCAGAATTTTCTAAAGTGAGTGATCTTAGTATTAGTGGTGTAAAAGTATTACCATATCCCCGGGGCAGAGTAAAAATATCTCCTGAAGAATATAGCTTAAACCTCAAAATTTCAGAAAAGGTAGAAGCGAATTAGTCACCACAACCACATTCTGAAACTCCGCAAGACCCTGCTTTCTTTTTACCTCCTAAAAATGCAGGTTTCCATACAAATTTTGTAATAATATAACCTACCGCGGTTAGAAAAGTTATAAAGACCAGTATTTCTTGTAAAAGTTCCATGTTCTTTCAGTCGTTTTGAATAAAGTTCCTTACTATTTTAATAATTGAAATGCTATTAGTGCAACCACGTATGCAAATGCACTCATAATAATGAGTTGCAATAAAGGCCATTTCCAGGTATTCGTTTCTTTCTTAACAATGGCGAGTGTACTCATACATTGCATAGCGAAAGCATAGAATAACAATAAGCTTACTCCGCTGGCAAATGTGAATAAGGGACCGCCAAGTACAGGATTGGTTTCAGCGGCCATTCTATTTTTAATAGTTTCTTCTTCGTCACTACCTACGCTATAGATCGTGGCTAATGTACCCACAAAAACTTCCCTTGCTGCAAATGAACTAATGATCGCAATTCCTATTTTCCAGTCATATCCTAAAGGAGCTACGGCAGGTTCAATCCCTCTACCCATGATCCCTATGTAAGAGTTTTTCAGTTTGAAGGAAGCTATCTCTTCATCCAGTTCATTTTGAGTGATATTGCTTTCGGCATCATATTTAGATGAAATGATTTCTTTGGCATTATCAAAATTATCGCCAGGACCATAACTTGCTAATACCCATAAAATCACAGATATCGCCAGGATGATCTTTCCGGCGCCAAAAACAAACGATTTTGTCTTTTCAACTACATTTATCGCTACGTTCTTTATCATTGGTAGCTTGTAATTTGGCATTTCAATCACAAAGTAACTTTTGGTCTGGGACTTCATAATTTTATGAAGTAGCCATGCCGAAAAAATCGCCATACCAAATCCTAAAAGATAAAGGATCATAAGGGTAATTCCCTGCAAATTAAGACCCAGGTAGGTCTGGTCTGGGATTACCAGAGCGATAATGATAAGGTACACTGGTAAACGGGCTGAACAGGTGGTAAAAGGCACAACCAGAATAGTGATTAGGCGTTCTTTCCAGTGCTCGATATTTCTGGTGGCCATTACTGCTGGAATTGCGCAGGCGGTACCGGAAACTAAAGGTACCACACTTTTGCCGCTAAGTCCAAACCGACGCATAATTCGGTCCATTAAGAACACCACTCTACTCATATATCCCGATTCTTCCAGAATGGAGATAAAAAGGAAAAGAAAGGCGATTTGTGGTATAAATATGACGATTCCGCCAAGTCCCGGCACAATACCTTCAGAAATAAGATTAGTGAACGCTCCACTGGGTAAGGTGTCCTTGGTCCACTCGCTCAATGAAGCGAAGGCAGCATCGATCATATCCATAGGATAGCTGGACCAGCTGTAAATTGCCTGAAAGATCAATAATAAGATTCCGAAGAAAATAAAATATCCCCAAACTTTATGGGTCAAAATACTGTCTAACCTGGATCTTAGATCGGTGGCTGCATTTTTATCTACAACGAGGGTCTCACGCAGAATACCATTTATAAACTGATATCTTAAAATCGTTTCCTTTTGCTGGAGACGTTTAAGATCGCTCACCGATTTGGTATGGAAATCAGAATTATTTTTTAGTTCGCCCCTGTTAATATTTCCGAAGTTGACATCCTGTGTGATCACCAGCCATAATTTATATAGAGACTGATTAGGAAAAGCCTTTCTAAGGTTTCCGAAATATTCAGGATCTATTACCGAAGCATTTACGCAAGGTTCAACAGGAAGATGTCGGTAATTTATAATAAGTTCCTTCAGGTAATCTATTCCCATCCTCTTACGGGCACTTACCAGGGCAATCTTAGTCTTAAGACGTTCTTCTAAAAGTTCTACATCCAGTTTGATCCCTTTACGATCCATCCTGTCTGCCATGTTGACTACAAGTATGGTGGGAATCCCAAGATCTTTTATCTGGGTAAAAAGAAGGAGGTTTCGTTTCAGATTTTCAACATCGCTAACTACTACTGCAACGTCAGGAAAGTCTTTGTCATTTTTATTGAGAAGCAATTCAATAACCACATTCTCGTCAAAAGATGAGGCATTGAGGCTATAAGTTCCCGGAAGATCCAGAATGTGGGCTTTTAATCCGCGGGGAAGTTTGCAAATCCCCTCTTTCTTTTCTACGGTAATACCAGGGTAGTTACCAACCTTTTGGTTAAGGCCTGTTAACTGATTAAATACAGATGTCTTGCCGGTGTTGGGATTTCCAATTAAAGCAACATTAATTTGCTTACCCATATTAGCCTATTAATTCAATTTCTATTAGCAGTGCGGTTTCTTTTCTAATGGCCAGGTGACTCCCGTTAATATTAAGGTACATAGGGTCATGGAATGGCGCAGTTTGAACCAGCTCTACTTCGTTTCCGGGAAGGCAACCCATTTCCAGAAGCTTTAAAGGAACCATATCTGCCGAGAATTCTTTAATAATTCCCCGCTGCCCCTTTTTAAATTAGCAACAGTTACCTTCACTTTTTATTTAGATTGATTTTAAACAAGGCAAAAGTAATGGAATTTAGACCAATACAAAAGTTAAAGACGGGAAATTATTGGCGGTACTCAGTCTTGAGTATTTTGAGGTCGTGCATAAGGGTTTCAATGGCTTCAGGATCTGTCCCGTCATAAAAGCCACGAATTTGCCTGTTCTTATCAACAAGAACAAAATTCTCTGTATGTATCATATCGTAAGGACCGCCATCACCCTGAGATTTAGTAGCGAGATAGGATTTACGGGCAAGTTCATAGATCTCTTTTTTATCTCCTGTGACCAGATTCCATTTTTCATCGATCACTCCTTTTTCTTCGGCATATTTTTTTAAAACCGGAATACTGTCTGATACTGGAAAAACAGTATGGGACAATAGATAAACATTTTTATCATCTTTAATTTTTTCCTGAATTTCTACCATATGATCTGTCATAATCGGGCAAATGGTCAGGCAGGTGGTAAAGAAGAAATCGGCTATATAGATCTTGTCTTTATAGAATTCTTCGGTAATCGTCTCACCGTTTTGATTTATCAGGCTGAAATCGGCGATCTTATGATATTTTCTAACATATTGTACGGTAGAATCAACAAGTTCAGCATTTACCATATCGGGTTGAAAAACAGGAAGACGTTCATCTGGTTTCAGTAATGTATAAATACAGAAAACGATAATTGCCGAAAGAATAAAGAAAACGATGGCAAAGGTTTTATATCGAGCAAAAAACTGAAGCATACCTTAAATTTCTGCAAAGTTATAGCCTGTGGCTTAAATAGTCGAATTCTGGATGTGAAATTTTTATTCGAAAGAAATCCCTTGAAACTTAAACTTTTGTAGGAGCTTTTAAAAACTTACTTTTGTGCGATTTTAAATTTGAAGTTAGCTGATGGATCCATTTATAGTAAAAGCCATACAATTAATATTAAGCCTTTCCTTTTTGATCGTTCTTCATGAATTAGGTCACTTTGTACCGGCAAAACTTTTTAAGACCAGGGTAGAAAAATTCTTCCTGTTCTTCGATGTGAAATTTGCTCTTTTTAAGAAAAAGATCGGGGACACTGTATACGGAATTGGCTGGTTACCTCTTGGAGGCTATGTGAAGATCTCGGGGATGATAGATGAAAGCATGGACAAGGAGCAGATGGCCCAGGAACCAAAAGATTGGGAATTCCGGAGCAAGCCGGCATGGCAGCGATTAATCATCATGCTGGGCGGAGTTACTGTAAATCTGGTGCTTGGTTTCCTTATATATATGATGATCATGTTCGTTTGGGGAACTGCTTATGTAGGTCCAGAAGAAATGCCGGAAGGTTTTGCGGTGGTTGATTCTTTTGAAGAATATGGTTTTGAAGATGGCGACAGGATTCTTGAGGTAAATGGAAAAGAGTTTGAAAACAGCCTGGATATCAATAAACATCTGTTTATGCGAGATGTTCAGAATATCACTGTACTTCATGAAAACGGTTCTGAAGAAACTATTGCTATCCCAGAGGAAATTGGGACGCAAATGTTTGAACAGGGAATTATGCAGCCATTTGTGCCAATTATGGCTCCCGTACTAGATTCAGTGCCTACTGGCCTGGCAGCTGAAAACGCCGGACTAAAAAAGAATGACAAGATCCTTTCTATTAATAATAAGGAAATTGGTTACTGGCATGAGATTGCTCCTGTAACTTCGGAAAATAAAAATAAGGAAGTTGAGCTTGTTTACGAGAGAAACGGCGAGATAAAAAGCACTAAAATCACACCCGATGAGGAAGGGAAAATAGGTTTTATTAAAAACTATGACTTTGATGTTCAGAGAAAGAAATTTGGTTTGGTGCAAAGTATTAGTAAGGGCTTTGATTATGGTTACTGGACCTTAAGAGATTATGTGTATCAGTTCAAATATGTTTTCACCAAGAAAGGTGCTTCTCAACTAGGAGGCTTTGGAGCAATTGGCGGACTATTTCCTGACACCTGGAACTGGTATGGTTTCTGGAATACTACGGCATTGCTTTCTATCATCCTGGCATTCATGAATATTTTACCAATCCCGGCATTAGACGGAGGGCACGTAATGTTCTTATTATATGAAATGATTACGGGGAGAAAACCTAACGATAAATTTATGGAAGTTGCACAAATGGTAGGCTTCTTTTTATTGATCGCCCTGGTGCTCTATGCCAACGGGAATGATATTTATCGGGCTATATTCGATTAAATTTTAGATAAATATATAACCAAAGCAGCGCAATTGCGCTGCTTTTTGTTTTTAGAACATTATTTTAAGCCAGGTGATTTGGCTCACTTTAAAAAAGAATCGATATTTAGATCGATTTGATATAGGTAAAATGAAAGCGGAAGGAAAACAAAGATCTAAAATGAAAGATACCGGCAACTTCAGCCGGAAAAAGCTTCTAATTTTTAAAATTTCGGCGGTTTTTCTTGCATTGATGTTTATTGTTTTGCTGGAAATGATCTTAAGATTTACTGGTTATGGTTCAGATTTCCCACTTTTTATAGAAGCTGAAAATAAGCCCGGTTATCTTTATATGAATCCCAATGTTTCAAATAAGTATTTCTTTGGAACCAATAATGCCACTGCGGGATATCGTGAACTTTTTAAAGCTGAGAAAGACAGTGAAACTAAACGAATCTTTGTGCTTGGGGCATCCACCGGCATAGGCTATCCGTATCTTAAAAACGGGTCTTTTCACAGATGGCTTCAATATGCGATGAATGAAAATTTCCCCGAGCAGAATATTGAAGTTATCAATTTATCCTTAACAGCGATCAACTCATATACCCTGAAAGATTTTGCCAAAAAACTTTCGGCCTATCATCCAGATGCAGTTCTTATCTATGCAGGTCATAACGAATATTATGGTGCATTGGGGGTAGGTGCGGTGAATTCGCTTGGCGGCTATCCTGCTTTGGTGAATATTGCGCTTCAATTACGAGAATATCGTTTGGTGCAATTGATATCTGGCGGAATTGGGAAAATTCAGTCGTTATTCAAAGCTAAAAATCAAAAAGAGGAAACCCTGATGAAGAAAATGGTGGCAGAGCAATCAATTTCATTTGGCTCTGAAACTTACAGAGATGGTATCGAGCAATTCAGATATAATTTTCAGGAACTATTGGAGAATTTAAATCAAAACGATATTCCCGTTTTTCTAAGTACGATCGCGAGTAATGAGAAAGATATCAGGCCTTTTATTAGCGATAGTACCTCCATGGGAAAATCCGCAAATGATTATTTTTTAACGGCTAAAGATGATTACGAGAAAGCGAATTACCAGCAGGCAAAACAAAATTTTATAAAAGCAAAAAACCTGGATATGCTGCGATTCAGGGCACCTTCTGAAATTAACGAGATCATAAGGTCTTTTGAAACAAATGAGAATGTATATCTGGTAGATTCAGAAGTGATTTTTACTGAAAATTCACCTCATTTAAGCATAGGAAATGAATTGCTGGTAGAGCATGTGCATCCCAATTTACAGGGTTATTCATTGATTGGATATAATTTTTATGAAGCTCTTAAAAACAACAATGTTCTGGATCTGGATTGGAAAAGTTCCTGGACTTTAAAAGAATTCAGATCAAAAATGCCGGTTACTGAACTTGATTCTTTACAGGGTGCTTATGAGGTTATGATGCTTAAACAAGGCTGGCCTTATTACGAGCAGGTAAGATTTGATAGTTCTAATCTTAGTATTCCTGAAAAAATTGCCGGCCAGTTAGCTTTGAGGAAGATTAGCTGGGAACAGGCTATGGAATCTTTGTATGGACACTATTATAATATCCAGGATTTTGAAGCAGCTTTAAAGATTTCTGAAGCGATACTTCTCGAATATCCAAACGAACCGGAATTCTACATAAAAGCAGGAGATCTGGCAGCGAAAATAAATGATTCAGAAAAGGCGCTTAACATCTATAAGAAGACTTTTAAACTGAAACCTTCGGTGACTGTGGCAAGAAAGATCACGGTAAATTTAATAAAGAGCGATCAATTTTTAGAAGCTATTTCATATCTTGAATTTATAGAAAAAAAAGACCCTGGTGATATCATAAGTAAGAAATTGAGGTCAGATTTAGTTTCGATCTCCGTCGATTCAGTATCAAATAAAAAGCTAATACTTGCCGAAGTTTATTATCAGGTAGGCATGAATGAAAGATCTAAAAAGCTGTTGGACGAATTTTTAAAAATAAATCCTGAAAATGCCGAAGCCAGAAATCTGCTTAAAAAATTGTAATTTGAATCTATGGAAACCTTAAAGGAATTTTGGCTATTTTTAAGATCCAGAAAGAAATACTGGATGATCCCAATCCTGCTGATGCTCTTATTTGTTAGTTTTCTAATCGTCTTAACGGCAGGTTCTGCTTTAGCACCTTTTATTTATTCTCTTTTTTAACTAAATATGCTCCATTTAACTCGACGCCAATATCTGGAAACCGGCATTTTACTGGCAATTGTTATGGTTGTCTACGCATGGTATGTTCAGGAATGGATATTTAGCCTGATCGCGGCCGGAGTCTTACTGGTTTCTTTGATTATTCCAGTTCTTTTCAAACCAATCGCATTTTTGTGGTTTGGACTGGCGAAAATCCTGAGCTTTATTACCTCTCATATTATACTAACGTTACTTTTCTTTTTTTTGGTTACACCGGTTGGAATTTTCAGAAAAATGCTGGGCAGGGATTCTTTACTATTAAAAGGTTTCAAAAAATCTTCTGATTCTGTAATGCAGGAGCGAGATCATACCTATACATCTTCAAATTTAAACAACCCGTTTTAATATGGCTGAAGTAATACTGGGAATTTCAGCCTTTTTTCATGACAGTGCCGCAGCATTGGTTATAGACGGCAAAATTATTGCAGCGGCTCAGGAAGAGCGCTTCAGCAGGATTAAAAACGATGCTTCCTTTCCTGCAAATGCTGTGAAATATGTTCTGCAAGAGGCTGGAGTAGGGCCAGATGAGGTCACTCAGATCGCCTTCTACGAAAAACCTTTACTAAAATTTGAAAGACTTCTGGAAACCTATCATGCTTTTGCTCCAATTGGTTTGAAAAGCTTTATGAAGGCCATGCCGGTTTGGCTGAAAGACAAGCTTTTTTTCAGAAGAATGATTAATTCTGAATTGAAGAAAATTGGTTTTCCCAGGTTAAAATTACTTTTTCCGGAACACCATCTTTCTCATGCAGCAAGTGCATTTTATCCTTCGCCTTTTCAAGAAGCGGCAATTCTAACCATAGATGGAGTAGGTGAGTGGGCTAATTTAACCATTGGTTATGGCTCCGGGAACAAGATCAAGATTATAAAAGAACAGCAGTTTCCACATTCATTGGGCTTATTTTATTCAGCTATAACCTATTATTTAGGTTTTGAGGTAAATAGTGGAGAATATAAGGTGATGGGTCTCGCAGCATATGCTGAACCTGAAGCTGAAGAGACCAAAGCTTTTATGAATAAGATCCTTGATAATATTACTGATATTAGAAAGGATGGGTCTTTTCTTCTGAATATGGAGTATTTTCAGTTTGCGACCCATTTAACGATGACAAATGATCAGAAATGGAAGCGACTTTTTGAATTATCCAGAAGGAAAAAGGGGGATGATCTCAAACAAGTGCATGCGAATTTGGCTTTCGCTGCACAAAAAGTACTTGAAAAAATCGTTTTAAAGCTTGCCCGGGCAGCACTTGATATAACGGGTGCTAAAAATCTGGTGCTTGCTGGTGGTGTTGCGCTTAATAGCGTCGCTAACGGCAAAATCATGGATGTTTCCGGTTTAGATGAAATGTGGATACAGCCTGCTGCTGGAGATTCAGGAGGAGCTCTTGGCGCTGCTTTAGCTACCTGGTATATTTCGTTGAATAAAGAAAGAAGGGCAATTTCTGAGGATGCTATGCAGGGTTCTTATTTGGGTCCTGGATATAGTAACGAACAAATTTTCTCTATGATCAGAAAATATACCGATCTTAATTTCCAATTTTTTGAAGATTCGTGGCTTATAAAAGAAACTGCAAAAGCAATTAAGTCTGGATTGGTAGTTGGGTGGTTTCAGGGAAGAATGGAATTTGGTCCGCGCGCATTAGGAAACAGGAGCATACTCGGAGATGCCAGAAATCCGGAAATGCAAAGAAAGATTAATCTCAAAATTAAATTCAGGGAAAGTTTCAGGCCTTTTGCTCCCAGTGTAATCGAGGAGGATGTTTCAAATTACTTTCGGCTGGACAGGCCTTCTCCATATATGCTTCTGGTAAAAGAAGTGAAAGACATTGAAAAATATGAATCTACAGGAGATTCAAAAAGTTTTATGCAAAGACTGAATGAGAAACGATCTAATATTCCTGCAGTAACTCATGTGGATAATACGGCACGAATTCAGACAGTTTCAAAGAATATGAATACTCGTTTCTGGAATTTATTGAATGAACTAAAAGAGCAAATCGGGCATGGGATTGTGATCAATACTAGTTTTAATATCAAAGATGAACCTATAGTCTGTTCTCCGCAGGATGCCGTAGAATGCTTTTTAAAAACAGAAATGGATATGTTAGTTCTTGGGAATTATGTCGCTTATAAAAAAAATCCGGAGTGATGAAGGCTCTAAATTATTGACAATCCGTAAGATTCAAAATCAACGGAAATTTCTTCGAAAAAAATCGAAAAAATCTTTTGACAGCATTTAAAATTTGATTTATATTTGCAACCGCTTACAAAGCAAAGCATTCCTCCTTAGCTCAGTTGGTTAGAGCATCTGACTGTTAATCAGAGGGTCCTTGGTTCGAGCCCAAGAGGAGGAGCAACAAAAGCCGTTCAATTTGAACGGCTTTTTTGTTTTTACTAATTGCCATCCGATTTAGTTTTAATTCTACTATCCATTTTTAATTTTAATTTAATATACCCTTGACAATTTGGTTAAACTGATGCCCTTTATTTGTTTCAATAAAGAAGCACACTAAAAATCGTTTTAGTTTTTGTCGACTAGATTTATAAAAATGTGTGCAGGGCTACCTTTCTGGTGGCCCTTTTTTATCTACATAAAAAATACTAGAGGCTTAACTGTTTGGAAACATTAAGTTAACATAGGTGTTGTTTCTTTGTCGCCGACAAAAACTTATAAACGATATCTATGAAAAATGCTATTTACGCATTTATCGCGTGCCTGCTTTTTACTCTTAATTTACACTCTCAGGAGATAAGCGATACCAAATTTGGTAAAGGCCTTATCAATTTTACTGCAAAAGATAGTTCTTTCAGCGTAAAATTCGCTCCTAGAATTCAATTTAGGTCTTACACCTCCTGGAATTATGACGGTGAAAGTTATGAGAGTCCGGAACAGTCCTTTCTAATTAGAAGAGCAAGGTTAAAATTTGATGGATGGGCACTTACTCCAAAACTTGAATATAAAATTGAACTTGGGCTTTCTAATAATGATATTGGAGGAGCCAATGTATTTACCAATAATGCGCCTCGCTATATTCTGGATGCTGTATTAAAATGGAATTTTCATGAGAATTTTGAACTTTGGGCAGGTCAGACAAAATTACCCGGAAATGTGGAACGAGTTATTTCTTCTGGTAACCTTCAGCTTATAGATCGTTCTATTTTAAACAGCCGTTTCAATCTTGATCGTGATATAGGACTACAACTTCATCATAAAATCAATTTAGGAGAGAATTTTGTGATCAAGGAGAAATTCGCTTTATCTCAAGGTGAGGGAAGAAATATTAGCACGGGAAATATTGGCGGATTAAAATATACCGGAAGACTTGAGTTTTTACCTCTGGGGGAGTTTACTAAAGGAGGAGATTATTCTCAGGCAGATCTTGTAAATGAGGAATCACCAAAATTAATGATGGGTGTCGTTTACGATTTTAATGACGATGCGGTAAAAACAAGGAGTAGTCAGGGCTCTTATATGATACTTGATGATGGTAGTTTTTACCAAACAGATATTACTACTTTTTTCGCAGATGCTGTATTTAAGTATAAGGGGCTCTCCATAATGACAGAGTATGCCAATAGAACGGCAAAAGATCCTGTAGCTATGCAGACGGGTGAATCAGATCCGGCTGGCTTTGTAGTATTAGAGGGAAATGCCTTTAATTTTCAGGCGGGTTATATGTTGGGGAATAACTATGAGATTGCCGCAAGGTACACTACAAATGATTATGAAGAGATTAGTAGCAGGCCGGATGCAGAAGTATATACCCTTGGAGCCTCAAAATATGTAGTAGGACATAAGCTTAAAATTCAGGCTGATCTTAATTATGCAAAAGAGAACAACCTTAATGATGAAATTGTCTTTAGATTTGGTTTCGATTTTCATTTCTAAAAATTAACAATTAGGTAACAGTAAATCCGTATTTTGATTGGATACTTGCACCGCCTTATAAACTAAATAAAATGGAAAATATTTATTTGTTGATGTTAGTGGCCTTAGTGGTTCTTGCCATCGCCGATTTGGTGGTTGGAGTTAGTAATGATGCTGTTAACTTTTTAAACTCAGCCATTGGTTCTAAAGCGATCTCTTTTAAAACCATAATGATCGTTGCCAGTCTGGGTATCTTTATTGGAGCAGTTTTCTCCAGTGGAATGATGGAGGTTGCCCGAAAAGGGATTTTTATGCCGGGGCAATTCTATTTTGATGAGATCATGTACATTTTTATGGCCGTCATGATCACTGATATTCTTCTCCTGGACTTTTTTAATACACTAGGGATGCCTACTTCTACAACGGTATCTATCGTATTCGAACTATTAGGTGCTGCTGTGGTGATGGCTTTAATAAAAATAAGCGCTTCAGATACAGAAACTCTGGCAAATCTTGCGGGATATATAAATACCGATAAAGCAACCGAAATTATTTCGGGTATATTTCTATCGGTAATCATTGCATTTACAATAGGAGCTCTGGTACAGTGGCTTTCCAGAATGGTATTTTCATTTGAATATGAAAAGAAGATCAAGAATTTTGGAGCATTGTTTGGAGGATTTTGTCTTACCGCCATTGGTTACTTTATCTTCTTTAAAGGTTTAAAAGGAACACCTTATTACGATAATTTTAAAGACGTACTTGCCAGCCAGTGGATGCTTGTTGTTGGAGTGAGTTTTGTATTCTGGACCTTGTTTTCATGGTTGTTCATGAAAATATTTAAAAGAAGTATTCTTATAATCGTTATTGCCATAGGAACCTTTGGTTTGGCACTGGCATTCTCAGGAAATGACCTGGTAAACTTCATTGGGGTGCCAATGGCGGCATATCACTCATATGAGGCATGGGCAGCTTCAGGGCAGGCAGCTTCAACTTTCTCTATGGAAGTTCTTCGGGAAAAAGTACCGGCAGAGCCAATACTCTTGTTTATTTCAGGAGGGATCATGGTACTCACATTATGGTTCTCTAAGAAAGCAAGAAGTGTTGCTGATACTGAAATAGGACTTTCCAGACAGGGGCATGGAACCGAAAAGTTTGATCCTAACATGTTATCCAGAGCAGTAGTTGCCGGAAGTACCAAATTGGCTGAAGGACTAAGACATATTCTTCCAGCGGGAACCAAAAGAAGGATAAGCAAAAGTTTTGAAAAGCCAGATGACATTCTCATTGGTGATAAGGCAGAAGAGCAGCCAGCTTTTGATATGATTAGAGCGGCGATCAACCTTACTGTGGCTGGTGTTCTTATTTCTATTGCAACCTCTTACAAATTACCTTTATCTACAACCTATGTGACTTTTATGGTTGCTATGGGTACTTCTCTTGCCGATAAAGCATGGGGAAGAGAAAGTGCAGTTTACAGGGTAGCCGGGGTGTTGAACGTTATTGGTGGATGGTTTTTTACAGCCTTTAGTGCATTTAGTGCCGCAGGGATCTTAACCTATATCATTTTCCTTGGTAAAGGACCGGCTATTGCGATCTTACTGCTTGTTGCGATTGGCCTTCTTGTGAGAAACTATATTTCTCATAAAAATAAAGCTATTGAAAAGGCTGATAAATCTGGACTCAAAAAATCTGAAAGTAATACCGTTCAGGGAATTATTTCTGAAAGTGCAGATAACATCTCAAATGTGGTTTCAAGATCAAATAAGATCTTCTCAGATGTTTTCACTGGTCTTTCCAAGCAGGATAAGAAAAAGCTGAAAAAGAGTAAAAAAGGAGTTGCAAAGCTGGAAGGAGAAATTGAAGAACTGAGAGATCATATTTTCTTCTTTATTAAAAGTCTTGATGAGACTAGTGTGAGGGGTAGTAGTTTTTATATTACTATTCTTGGATACCTAACAGATATTGCTCAATCTCTTGAATATATTTCAAAGAAGAGTTACAAGCATGTGAATAACAATCATAAGCCGTTAAGATATAATCAAATCACAGATCTAAAAGAAATAGATGATACGTTAAGTGACTTGCTAAGTAAAATAGACAGGATCTTTACAGAGAAGAAGTTTGAAGAGATCAGTGCTATTGTGGCTTCCAAAGATGAAATATTAAACAATATTTCTGAAAAAATAGAAAAACAGGTTGGAAGAACCAGAACAGAAGAATCAAGTCCAAAGAATACTACTTTGTATTTCAATTTGTTACTGGAAACAAAAGATTTGATGAATGCCATTATGAACCTGATGGAAGAATACAATTCTAGTTATAAGAAAGTATAAGGGCATTTTCAGGAGAGTTAAAAGAAAGCCACTTTATTCAAGTGGCTTTCTTTTTTTTAGATATCAGATAATAAAGTCTGAAGATTATAATGAGCTACAAATCCCTTATACCTTCTATTTTTAAGGGACAATTCAGGATCAAATACCTGGTTTTGGCAAACCTTCTTACGGAAAACTTCTTTTTAAAATCCGTTAATCGTTTAAACTTGAACTTTGTAGATGAACTGTTCTAAAATATATTAAAGTTTCGTTAGTATTAGACGTTCATTTCAATAGTCTAATGAATAAATATATTTTCGCGGCGCCCCATAACTCTACTTCGATTCAGCCTACTGTTTCGAAACATTTTATATGATATTTATTAAAGGTGTATTTTCTAAATACGCAATGACCCCAACACACTGTAAGAACTTAATTTCAACATCTAAATTTAAACTGTTTTTTCTGACGATGATCGTTTTCGGTTTTAGTAGTTGTAATCCAATTGCACTGGTAAACCCTGATAGTTACGGAGAAAAATGGGATAACACCTATTTGTGGTTTAAGCCTGGAGATATGAAAACTATCTACATTTCAGATAGTGGAGATCCTGAAACCGCCGAACCCATTCCAAATGATAGTGAATTTTTGATAGAATGGAATAAAAAAGGAGAGGTGTATAAGCTGAAGGTTACTTCCTATTATAAGGACATAGATTTTGCCTGGTTCACAGGGTACGATGCAGATAATCCATCTGAAGAAATTCCGTGGATCCAGAATGGAAATACTATAGAGCTGCAAAGCGCTAAACTATTGCCTTTGGAAAATGGAGCCTACCAGGTATCTATTTCTGATGATCTGGATAATTAAATCTCTTTATCCAGTTTTTGGCAGACTTGATTATTCCGTAAATTATCATTTAAAAAAAAAGTGAAACTTAATTTAGGGAGTATTGAGATTGAAATAGCAAAAGGAGATATCGCGAATCAACCAGAATTAGAAGCTATTGTGAATGCCGCTAATGCCAAGCTCGCTCCCGGGGGAGGAGTTGCGGGAGCAATTCATGCAGCAGCCGGTCCAGTTCTATATAAAGAATGTAGACACCTGGAACCCATAAAACCGGGGGAGGCTGTTCTAACCAGTGCTTATAACTTACCAAATAAATTCGTGATTCATTGTTTAGGTCCTGTTTATGGCCGGGATAAACCCGAAAGTGAACTTCTGGCTAATTGTTACCGCAATAGTATTAGAATAGCGGAAGAAGCCGGAATCACCTCTATCGGTTTTCCGGGAATATCTACAGGAATATTTGGCTATCCTTCAAACTTAGCTGTAGAGGTGGCTTTTAATACAGTTTTAGCAGAATTGCCCCGAATCAAAAATCTCAAAAAGATTAAATTTGTGGTATTCAATACTGAAGATCTTCAGTTATATCATATTAAATTGAAGAAGATTAGTGCTGGCTAACCAAATTTAGATTTCATGAATAATTTCTCTGCGACTTATACAGACCAGTATCAGTTGGCGATGGCTCAGGTATATTTCAAAAAAGGCCATAAAGATCACCATGCAATTTTTGATTATTACTTTAGGAAATTACCTTTTGAAGGCGGGTACGCCATATTTGCCGGTCTGGAAGATTTACTGAAGGTGATCTCAAAGCTTCATTTTAATGATGATGATATTAAATTTTTAAAATCTCAGGGATTTGAAGATGATTTCTTGAAATATCTAAAAGAATTTAGATTTACCGGAAAGATCTATGCGGCCCGTGAAGGAGATATTGTTTTTCCAGCCCGGCCAATTTTACAGGTTGAAGCAACCATTATCGAAGCCCAGATCATTGAAACCATTCTTCTAAACCTTCTTAATTTTCAGACCCTCGTAGCTACTAAAGCCAGCAGGATTAGATTGGTGTCGGGAGATGCAAGGCTATTGGATTTTGGTCTTCGTAGAGCCCAGGCAACAGGAGGTTATTACGCAACCCGTGCAGCAATGATTGGTGGTTTTAATGGAACCAGTAATGTAGTAGCGGCTAAGAATTTTGATATTCCCGTTTCCGGAACTATGGCTCACTCATTTGTGCAAAGTTATGATGACGAACTGGAGGCCTTTAGAGATTTTGCAGAGGGCAGACCGGTAGATTGTGTACTTTTAGTGGATACGTATAATACTCTAAAAAGCGGACTTCCAAATGCCATTCAAGTAGCAAACGAAATGGAATCTCGAGGAGAGCAGCTGCTGGCCATACGCCTGGATAGTGGCGACCTTTCTTATTTTGCAAAAGAAAGCCGGAAATTACTTGATGATGCTGGTCTAAACTATGTAAAGATCGCCGCTTCCAATCAACTCGATGAATACGTGATAAAAAGTTTGTTGGAACAACAGGCACCCATAGATATTTTTGGTGTGGGAACTAACCTGGTTACCGGTGATCCGGATGGTGCTTTAGATGGCGTTTATAAATTAGCCTCTTCCAATGGTAAACCGAGAATAAAGATTTCTGAAAGTATTTTCAAAGTAACGCTCCCGCATAAAAAGCAGGTTTTCAGGATGAAAGATGATCATGGAAAATGCATTGGGGCAGATGCAATTGGTCTCTATCATGAAAATAGGATAGGAGAAATGTTTCATCCTTTTGAGCCCTACAAATCTATGAATTTGGAAAAATATCATCAGGAGGCAATTCTTCATAAAGTAATGGAGAACGGGGAGGTGGTTGTTGATAAGAGAAGCCTGAAAGAAATTTCAGAATATAGTCTCACCCGACTTTCAGAATTTCCTATAGAATATAAACGTTTTAATAATCCGCATATCTATAAAATCGGGATGAGCGAGTTGCTGCGTGAAGAACGGGAGAAACTGATCAAAGCTAATAAGCAAAAATTAAAATGAGAACTCTTGTAATTATAGACGTACAGAATGATTTTATGCCGGGTGGAGCTTTAGCGGTTCCTGATGGAGATAAAATAGTGCCTGTTATAAATGAATTGCAGGAAAAGTTTGATCTGGTGATTGCAACTCAGGACTGGCACCCTAGAAAACATGCAAGTTTCGCCTCTTCACACAAGGGATCACGTGAATTTGAGGTTATAGATCTGGATGGTATTAATCAGGTTCTATGGCCAGATCATTGCGTTCAGAATTCTAATGGAGCCAGCTTTCATCCTAAGCTAAATACTTCAAATATCGAAGCGATTTTTAGAAAGGGAACCGATATTAAGATTGATAGTTACAGTGGCTTCTATGATAATGCGAAACAAAAATCCACGGGACTTGCGGGGTATTTGAGAGAAAAAGGAGCTACAAAGCTTTATTTTGTTGGTCTTGCTGCAGAATATTGCGTGAAATTTTCAATACTGGATGCTATCGATGAAGGTTTTGATTCAATTTTATTAGAAGATGTTACAAGGGCTTTAAGTGAAGATGCTTTTCAAAAAGCGAAGCAGGATATAAGAGATAAAGGAGGAAATATGATGTCTTATAAAGAATTAAATTTTTAGAAATCCAGATAATAGATATAGCCAATGTTAAACCACAATACAAAATCATTAAATTTATTCTGAGGTCCCTGAACATCAAGACCTTCCAGCTTATCGGTGTCATAATAGGTTGCTCTTGCCTCTATTTGTAAATCATTATATCTACCAACGCGGTAACGTAGCCCCGCACTACCAAGAATAGCAAAAGTACTGCCTTCTTCCAGAAACAGACCATCTTCAAAAGTCCTGAATAATACTTTTGGACTATCTAAAGGTCCCAATTCAGAATAAGCCTCTGGAGAGAAGTGTACGTAATGAACTCCAAGACTAATATAGGGAGCGAATAAAACAGCAAAATCACGAGCATCTTTTATACCAAAAAAGTGGTATTCCAGGGCGGTTCCGGCTTCTATTAGCCGGGTTTTACCATGCATGGCCCGCAATTGGCGTCCGCCTTCATCATTTTTCTGTGCCACAGGACCGTAATGATCGAGCTTTGATTGTAAGTAATCTATCTCATTTCGAATTCTAAAATGTCTTGTGAACCACAATTTAGTGGGGCGGCAACTACACTCGGGTTTAAATGCAAAATTCATATAATGCACTAGTCCTACTCCAAAGCCCCCATTATCTATGTTGTTTCGCAGGTTGTAACGTTCGCCATAGTCGGTAAAAAAACCGGCCGGGCCGGTAATAACTCCTAATTCGTTTGAGATACTTAATTGACCAAAGGCCTTCCCCGACCAAAGCGAGAGAACCAAACTTAATATAAAGATTGCCCTGGTGTAAATCATGTTTATTGGCTTGCAGTATTGGCAAATATAGCAAAACTACAATAACGAATATTTATTTAATCTTAGTATTACTGCGGCTTGTAAAGTTAAAAGTTAATTTTATATGAAATCTTAGAATGAAACTTTTAATCATTAAAGAATATTTATATTTGCCACATTATTTAGACATAAAATTTATAATTTAATAATAGCGCCCGTCATTATGGAAAAAAACATCAAAAATTTCCTGGAAAAGGTGTCAACCAGAAACCAGAATGAACCAGAGTTTATGCAAGCGGTTCATGAAGTGGCAGAAACGGTCATTCCTTTTATAGAAAAAAATAAAAAATACCAGAATAAAATGCTTCTTGAGCGAATGGTAGAGCCTGAGAGAGTGGTGATGTTTCGAGTGCCATGGTTAGATGATAATGGTGATATACAAGTGAATCGTGGTTTTCGTATTCAGATGAATTCAGCAATTGGACCTTATAAAGGTGGTTTGCGTTTTCACCCTTCTGTAAATCTTAGTATTCTTAAATTCCTCGCTTTCGAGCAGGTTTTCAAAAATAGCCTTACAACATTGCCAATGGGCGGTGGTAAAGGAGGTTCAGACTTTGATCCTAAAGGAAAATCAGATAATGAGGTAATGAAATTCTGCCAGAGTTTTATGACAGAGCTTCAAAGACATATTGGGGCAGATTGCGATGTGCCTGCAGGTGATATAGGTGTTGGTGGTCGTGAGATCGGGTTTTTATTTGGTCAGTATAAAAGGATCCAGAATGAGTTTACCGGTATTTTAACCGGAAAAGGTCGTTCTTACGGAGGTTCCTTGATTAGACCTGAAGCTACTGGTTACGGGAATGTTTATTTCGCCCAGAATATGCTAAAAACCAAAGGAGAAAAGCTGGTTGGTAAAACGATAGTGATCTCAGGAGCTGGTAACGTTGCTCAGTATGCTGCGGAAAAAGCTACTCAGTTAGGAGCGAAAGTAGTGACCATGTCAGATTCCGGAGGATTTATATATGATAAAGATGGAATTGATGCGGAAAAACTTCAGTTCATTATGGAGTTGAAGAACGAGAAAAGAGGAAGAATCAGCGAATATGTTGATGAATATTCTTCAGCTGAATATCACGAAGGTAAAACTCCGTGGGGTGTCAAATGTGATATAGCGCTTCCTTGTGCAACTCAAAATGAATTGGAAGGAGAAGATGCGAAAATATTGGTGAAGAATGGTTGTATATGTGTAGGTGAAGGAGCTAATATGCCGTGTACACCAGAAGCTATTGAGGTTTTCCATAAAGAGAAAATTCTTTTCTCTCCAGGAAAAGCTTCTAATGCGGGAGGTGTTGCTACATCTGGATTGGAAATGTCTCAAAATTCCATGAGATATAGCTGGACTTCAGAAGAAGTTGATAAAAAATTGCATGAGATCATGAATGATATTCATGAGGCTTGTGTAGAATATGGAACAACAGAAGATGGTTTTATAGATTACGTTAAAGGTGCAAATATTGCTGGTTTCGTAAAAGTGGCCGATGCTATGCTTGCGCAAGGCGTGGTTTAAAAATAAGGTCTATTTAAATATATCGAGCCGCTTGAAAAAGCGGCTTTTTTTATAAATTCACGGCAAATATTCCCAAATGCTCGTTCATACAAAAGCCATAGTGATTAGTGCTCTTAAATACGGGGAAGCCGATCTTATTGTCAAAGCTTATACACTATCTAATGGCCTTTGCACCTATATGTTAAAGGGTGTTTTAAAATCTAAGAAAGGAAAGTTTAAAGCTTCTATGTTTCAAAGCTTAACCCAGCTTGATATTATATCTAACCACCGCGGGGGAGGTAAAATGGAATACTTAAAAGAAGCTAAGGTAATTGGCAATTATCAAAGTTTGCACACTCATCCGGTCAAACTAGCCATGGTAATGTTTCTGGCAGAAATGCTTCGTAATGCTATTCGGGAAGAAGAGAGTAATAAACCATTGTTTCATTATCTGGAATATAGTTTTCAGGTGCTTGACTCTTCAGAGAAATTTGCCAATTTTCACTTGCTATTCCTTTTGAATCTAACAAGATATTTAGGCTTTCAACCAGATATGGGAATTCAGGATTTACCAGTCTTTAATATGCTGGATGGTATTTTTCAGGATTTTTCTTCAAACGATTACTGTATAGAAGGTAAAAATGTAGATTTGCTGAAAAGCCTTTTAGGTACTGATTTTGATGCTTTACAATACATAAAGATGAATCAAACCTCCAGGAATGATTTTTCAAATATGCTTTTGCTGTATTATGAGCTGCATATTGAAGGCTTTCGTAAGCCAAAATCACTTAGTGTATTAAATGAAATTTTCGGTTAAATGCGATTAGGATTCTTAGCTCTTTTTTTATTTTTTTCTTCAATCACCTCTGGTCAGGAGGTCACAATTTTAGATAATGATTCTGGCGAGCCCATTGCGAATGTGGCAATATATAATAAGGATAAGTCTATTTCCACAATCACGAACAATTCTGGAATTGCAGATATTTCTCCTTTTACCGATACTGAAGTAATTATCTTCAAGGTAGTCTCACATATAGAGGCTTATCGTAGAAAAAGGGAAATATTAAGCAATAATAACATCGTGCTTCTCCATTCACTGGAAAATCAATTGGAGCAGGTAACCCTTTCTGTAGCTCGTTTCAAACTGAAAAAAGATGAAATTCCCCAGAAAATAGTCTCCATTTCACCTTCCGAAATTCAAATGGCAAGTCCGCAAACCTCGGCAGATCTCCTGGAAAGCACGGGGCAGGTTTATATGCAAAAAAGTCAATTGGGTGGAGGAAGTCCCATGATTCGTGGTTTTGCAACCAACCGACTTTTATTAACGGTTGATGGGGTGCGTATGAATTCGGCTATTTTCAGGAGCGGAAATCTTCAAAATGTAATTTCTGTAGATCCTATGATGGTGGAAAGTGCTGAGGTTATTTTGGGCCCTGGATCAGTGGTCTATGGGAGCGATGCTATTGGCGGAGTGATCAACTTTTATACCCTTAAACCAAAATTTAGCTTTACCGAAGGCACCTCTTTTTCGGGGAATATTTATACCCGTTTTTCAACTGCTAATAATGAAAATACGGTGCATGCAGATGTGAATATTGGTAGGGAAAACTGGGCTTTTAGAACCGGTGTTACATATTCAGACTTTGGAGATCTTAGAATGGGTGAGCATGGCCCTGATGATTATTTGAGACAGGATTATGTGGAAAGACAGAACGGGACTGATGTAATGGTTTTAAATCCCGATCCGTTAGTGCAAAGGCCAACAGGTTATGATCAAATTAACCTGCTCCAGAAGATAAAATATATGCCCTCGAAAGACTGGGATTTCAATCTCGGCCTGGTGTATTCTGGTACTTCAGATTTCCCACGTTTTGATCGTCTTTACAGAAAAAGAGATGGAGTATTGCGTTCGGCAGAGTGGTACTATGGTCCGCAAACATGGTTTTTGGGGAATCTGAATATTAATCATAGAAGTAACTCAAACCTGTATGATAAGATGCAGTTCACGGGTGCTTATCAGTTCTTTGCTGAAAGCAGGAATGACAGGAATTTTGGTGATCCTGTACTTTTTACGACTGAAGAAAACGTGAACGCCTATTCGGCAAATCTTGATTTTGAAAAAGACTTTTCTGAAAGCAAATTGTTTTATGGATTTGAATATGTGCTTAATAACATCAGTTCTCAAGGAAGTTTTAGAAATATTGAAAATGCTGAAACCGGAGAAACCGCAAGTAGATATCCCGATGGTTCGAAATGGCAATCTATGGCTGTGTATTCCAGTTATCAGTGGAAATTGAACGAAGATCTTTCATTACAATCAGGAGTGAGATATAATCATATTCTGGTAGATGCTGATTTTGATGATCGTTTTTACGATTTTCCTTTTGAGAAGGCAGATATTAGTACCGGAGCGATAACAGGGAGTCTGGGATTGAACTGGCGACAAAATAGTTTTGTGGGATGGAGATTAGGCCTTTCAACTGCTTTCAGAGCTCCAAATATTGATGATGTCGGGAAGATCTTCGATTCTGAACCAGGATCTGTAGTAGTTCCAAATCCTGGATTAAAACCAGAATACGCCTACAATGCAGAACTTGGAGCCGATTTTAAATTCTCTAATAATATTCGGTTAGGGCTTACGGGTTATTATACATATCTGGATGATGCGATGGTGCGCCGCGATTTTGATCTGGATGGGGTGACAGAGATAGATTACCAGGGAGAACCTAGCAGGGTGCAGGCGATCCAGAATACTGCAAATGCCTATGTTTACGGAGTAGAGGCCGGCCTGGAGATAGATTTTTCAGTGGCATTGAGGTTAAAATCTCAATTTAGTTATACCCATGGTGAAGAAAATGAAGGTGGGGAGTATGTCCCTTTAAGACATGCAGCACCAATGTTTGGAAACACCCATCTTATCTGGAATAAAAGAAGGTTTAAATTCGATCTTTTCGCTGAATATAACGGGCAGTTCGATTTTGAAGATCTTGCTCCTGGAGAACAGGACAAACCATATCTATATGCCTTGGATAATAATGGCAATCCCTATTCACCGGCCTGGTATACATTGAATCTTACCGGGCAGTATGAGATGAATGCTAACTGGCTGGCAACCGTTTCAGTAGAGAATATTACAGATCAGCGCTATCGAACCTATTCATCGGGTATCGCTGCTGCAGGCAGGAATTTGATCATTGCACTTTCGTACACCTTTTAAAAATGCTCTATAAAAAACTGTATAGGCTGAAGCAGCCTTATTTTCTCTGCTATTCTTTTTGGAGTTTGCTGTTTATAACGAGGAATCTCTTTTCCCTAAAAGCGATTAGTTTTCAGCTTTTTAAGTTTTGAGCAAAGAATAAATACACATGCATTTTACCTTAGAATAATATCTTCTTTTGTCAAAAATCCTTATTTTCGCACATCATTTGAAAAAAGGAGAAAATGAGCAGAAAGTTCCCGGAATATAAAGGTCTTGACATGCCCAAGGTGGCAGAGGAAATCCTAAACTATTGGGAAGAAAATGATATTTTCGAAAAAAGCGTGTCTACCCGTGAAGGTAAGGATCCATTCATATTTTTTGAAGGCCCGCCTTCAGCTAATGGATTGCCGGGAATTCATCACGTCATGGCACGATCTATAAAAGATATTTTTTGCCGCTATAAAACACAAAAAGGTTACCAGGTAAAACGAAAAGCAGGTTGGGATACTCACGGTCTTCCAATAGAACTTGGCGTGGAGAAAGAGCTTGGAATTACCAAAGAAGATATTGGTACTAAAATTAGTGTAGAAAAGTATAACGAGGCCTGTAAGAATGCTGTAATGCGTTATACCGATGTTTGGAACGATCTTACCAAAAAGATGGGTTACTGGGTAGATATGGAAGATCCGTACATCACCTATAAATCCAAATATATGGAAACGGTCTGGTGGTTGCTATCTGAGATCTATAAAAAAGATCTTATTTATAAAGGCTATACCATTCAGCCGTATTCACCAAAAGCAGGTACTGGTTTAAGTTCTCATGAACTTAACCAACCGGGAACGTATCAGGATGTGACCGATACTACGGTTACTGCTATGTTTAAAGCTAAGGATGAAAGCCTCCCGGCTGGGCTTAAAAATGAGGCCGGTCATTTATTCTTTATTGCGTGGACAACCACACCCTGGACGTTGCCCTCTAATACCGCTCTAACGGTTGGTCCTAAGATCGAGTATGTTACAGTAAAGACCTATAACCAGTATACTTTTGAACCGATAACAATCGTTGTCGCGAAAAATCTTGCTGAAAAACAATTTGATAAGAAGTTCAGAAAAGCGGAGTCTGAAGAGGATTTGAACTCTTATGCAAAAGAAGATAAAAAAATTCCATATTTAATAGGGGAGAGCTTTTCAGGAAAAGATCTTGTAGGGATAAAGTATGAGCAATTGCTACCATATGCCCTGCCAAATGATAATCCAGAAAATGCGTTCAGAATAATTTCTGGAGATTTCGTAACCACAGAAGATGGTACCGGGATCGTTCATACTTCACCAACATTTGGTGCAGATGATGCGCTGGTTGCTAAGCAGGCAACTCCGGAAGTGCCACCCTTATTGGTAAAAGATCAAAACGGAAATCTGGTTCCGTTAGTAGATCTCCAGGGAAAATTCAGGCCTGAAATGGGTGAATTTGCCGGGAAGTATGTGAAGAATGAGTACTATGATGATGGCCAGGCTCCCGAGAAATCTGTAGATGTCGAGTTAGCGATCAAGCTAAAAGAAGAAAACAGGGCGTTTAAGGTTGAAAAATATGTTCACAGTTATCCTAATTGCTGGAGAACAGATAAGCCTATCTTATATTATCCGTTAGATTCCTGGTTTATCAAAGTGACTGAATTCAAAGACAGAATGCACGAGCTTAACCAGACGATCAACTGGAAGCCTAAATCTACAGGTGAAGGAAGATTTGGAAACTGGCTTGCAAATGCGAATGACTGGAACCTAAGTCGTAGTAGATATTGGGGAATTCCACTTCCTATTTGGAGAACTGAAGACGGTACCGAGGTTAAAGTGATGGGCTCTGTAGCTGAGCTGAAGAAAGAAATGGCAAAAGCGGTAGAAGCTGGTGTTCTGGAAAAGGATATTTTTGAAGGTTTTGAGCCTGGAAATATGAGTGAAGAGAACTACGATAAAGTAGATCTTCACAAGAATGTTGTAGATACGATCACTCTTGTTTCAGAATCTGGAAAACCTATGAAACGCGAGGCCGATCTTATAGATGTTTGGTTCGATTCTGGTTCTATGCCTTACTCACAATGGCATTATCCTTTCGAAAACAAAGAAAAAGTAGAAGATAAGTGGCGGAAGGCAGACTTTATAGCAGAAGGAGTAGACCAGACACGAGGTTGGTTCTATACCCTGCATGCCATCGCGACCATGATCTTTGATGATGTTGCGTATAAAAATGTGGTTTCTAACGGTCTTGTATTAGATAAAAACGGCCAGAAGATGTCCAAGCGTCTTGGGAATGCCGCCGATCCTTTTGAAACTATTTCTATTTATGGCCCAGATGCCACACGTTGGTATATGATTGCGAATGCAAATCCATGGGATAATCTAAAATTTGATATAGAAGGGATCGGGGAAGTTCAGCGTAAATTCTTCGGAACTTTATACAATACGTATTCATTCTTTACGCTTTATGCGAATATCGATGAATTCAGTTACACCGAGGCAGATATTGCTTTGGAGAAAAGGCCTGAAATAGACCGCTGGATACTTTCAGAATTACATACACTTATTGAAAAAGTAGATAAATTCTATGCCGATTATGAGCCTACAAAAGCTACCAGGGCAATTTCAGAATTTGTTCAGGAGAACCTGAGTAACTGGTTTGTAAGATTAAGCAGAAGAAGATTCTGGAAAGGCGATTATGAGCAGGATAAAATTTCAGCATATCAAACGCTTTATACCTGTCTTGAAACAATAGCAAAACTGGGAGCACCGGTAGCACCATTTTTTATGGACAGACTTTTTAAAGATCTGAATGCGGCCACAGGAAAAGATAAGTCTGAATCTGTCCATATTGCTGATTTTCCGGTTTATGAACCAGCATTTGTTGATAAATCTTTAGAGAGAAAGATGGGAAAAGCTCAAACCATCTCTTCTTTAGTGCTTTCATTGAGAAAGAAGGAAATGATAAAAGTGCGTCAACCTTTACAAAGGGTAATGATTCCGGTACTTGACGAAGCTCAGAAACAGGAAATCCAGGCGGTGGAAGATCTAATTAAATCTGAAGTTAACGTGAAGAATATCGAGTTAATTGACGACGCTTCAGGTCTTCTGGTAAAACAAATAAAACCAAATTTCAGGATTCTTGGTCCAAGATTTGGTAAGGATATAAAATTGATTGTCAATAAGATAAATAACTTTGGTGCTGAAGATATTGCGGAAATCGAGCGTGAAGGCGAGATTGAAGTAGCGATTAACGAAAATTTAATTAAATTGTCTCTTGAAGAGGTAGAGATCTCTTCTCAGGATATTGAAGGATGGTTAGTTGCCAGTAGTGGTAACTTAACGGTAGCCCTGGACGTTAGTATCAGTCCGGAGTTAAAGAAGGAAGGTGTTGCCAGGGAACTGGTAAACAGGATCCAGAATCTCCGAAAGGATTCGGGCTACGAAGTGACTGATACGATTGATGTAACCCTACAAAAGGACGGTATTATCGAGGATGCCGTCAACGATAATATAACGTATATTAAGAACGAAACATTAACTGCAACACTCGAATTTGCAGAGGTGGTAGATGAAGGTGCTGAGGTTGAATTTGACGATATTGCCACCAGATTGTTTATTAAAAAACATTAAAGCCATGTCTACAGAAGTAAAAGAACGTTACAGCGACGCTGATTTGGCAGAGTTCAAAGCTCTGATCAAAAGTAAGATTGAAAAAGCTCAGGAACAGCTTGAGAATTATCAAAATGCTTACAAGAATGATGGTAATAACGGTACCGACGATACTTCTCCAACCTTCAAAGCTTTTGAAGAGGGAAGTGAAACGATGAGTAAAGAAGCAAATTCTCAATTGGCTATTCGTCAGGAAAAGTTCATTAGAGACCTTAAAAATGCTTTGATGAGGATTGAGAATAAGACCTATGGGGTTTGCAGAGTAACCGGAAAGTTGATCGCTAAGGAAAGATTGCTTTTAGTGCCGCATGCAACACTAAGCATCGAAGCTAAGAATATGCAGCGTTAAAAAACAGAATTTATATATTTAAACGTCCAAACCTAAAACCGGTTCTGGACGTTTTTTGTTTCAGGATTAAAATGAAGATGAAATTTTTAATATTCGTGGCTGTCTTTTTATTTTCTGTAAACTCTTTTTCGCAAAAGGAAACGCAGGAAATAATCGATGCACATCATATTAAAAGTATCCAGATAAATACCGATGAGGTTTTCCTTGTAAGAATTATTTCGGTAAAATCCTCTAAGATCAGGATAAAAACCTATTCAGAAGGAGAATATTTCAGGCAAATAGTGCTGGAGTCTTCTATAAACGGAGATGAACTTCTAATCGATACAAATTATCCGAAGCAACTTGCCGGTGGCTATGATAAACTTAGCGCTCATAAAGTATTTTCTCTAGAAGTTCACCTGGAAATTCCAGAAGGCTTAGAAATAAATATAAGATCTAATATAGCTTCTTTAGAGGCTAAAGGTGAGTTTAAATCGGTGAATGCCGATCTTAAACAGGGGTATTGTAAACTAACAGAATTTTCTGGAGCCGCGACTATTAATACATATTCGGGTAATATTTTGATAGAAACTACCTCGGGCCTTATCGATGCAAGTTCAAGAAATGGAGAGGTTGAAACTCCAGATTTTATGCCCGGTAGAAATCCACTAAGACTTACTAGTATAGACGGTGATATTAAGGTGCGTAAAAACTAAATAATATTAGTATTTTTGAGCCGTTTTCAATTAAAATACATTCATGTCCCTTAAAAAAGCCGGATTTCTTATTGTACTGATTCTCTTAATAGATCAGGTTTCCAAGATTTATATCAAAACTAATTTTGCCATAGGTGAAGAAATTGAGGTTTTTGACTGGTTTAGAATTCTTTTTGTGGAAAATGAAGGGATGGCCTGGGGGACTAAGATCCCTGGGGAGTACGGGAAGCTTGCTTTAACTCTATTTCGTATTGTTGCCATTGTTGGAATTGGCTACTGGTTATGGGATTCTGTTCGTAAAAACGGATCAAAGATCTTAATTACCTCTATTGCTCTTATTTTTGCGGGTGCTTTTGGGAATATCATCGACTCTGTCTTCTATGGGATCATCTTTGATGATAGTTACGGGCATGTAGCGAGCTTTTTACCAGAAGCCGGGGGGTATAGCTCCCTTTTTCACGGGAAGGTGGTAGATATGCTGTATTTCCCTCTGTGGAAAGGCTATTTGCCTGAGTGGGTTCCATTCTGGGGTGGACAATACTTTACCTTTTTTGAGCCGGTATTCAATATTGCAGATTCAGCAATAAGCATTGGAGTAGCGATGCTTTTAGTGTTTAATAAGAGAGCTTTTCCTAAAAGCGATCAGGACGAGTAGGACGAGTAGGACGAGTAGTAAAACCTTTTTAAGTTTTTAAGCGGCAGTTTTAGCGAATATTTTTTCGAATTTTTTCAATTCAATGGGTTTAATTAGATAATCGGTGACAAGATTGAAAGACTTCGCTCTTTCCAAATCTCGGGGATCTATAGAAGAACTAACCACGTATAAGGTGATTTTCTTATTTAAGCTGTTCTTTATTTTAATAAATTCATTTAAGAATTCCCAGCCATCCATTACCGGCATATTCAGATCAAGGAAAATAATATCTGGCAGCTTGTCTTCGTCGGTAGCGGTTTCCATGATATTCTTGAAATAATCCAAAGCTTCCTTACCATTTTTGTAAATAAGTAAGTTTTCTGAAAGCTTTTTGATCTCGATAATCTTCTTAACTAAATTCACGTATATCTTATCATCATCAATGATACACGCTAGTTCTACTTTTTGCCCCATAGTAAATAGATCTAGAATTTTATTTTAAATGTTGTCCCTATATTTAAAGTGCTACTTACAGATATGTTTCCTCCAAGTGCATCTACCTGATTTTTTGTAATGAACAAGCCAATTCCTTTTGCCTCTGAATTACTCTGGTGAAATGTTTTGTACATACCAAACATCTTATCACCATACTCGTCGAGGTCAATTCCCATTCCGTTGTCACTAACTTCCAGAAACTCCTGGTCGTTCTCGATATAGGTTTGAATAAAAATGACTGGTTTACGCCCCGGTTGTCTATACCGGATAGCATTTGTGATTAAATTTAGTAAAATACTTTCAAGATACTCAGGTATATAGCGAATTTCTTTTAAATCCTGAAATTCAGCGACGATTTTTGCATTTTCTCGATTAATAAGGGAAGAAATAGATGCTAAAACGATCTCCAGAGCCTCTTCGAACTTAATTTTCACTCTTTCTTTTCGCAGGGAAGTCTGGATGCTAACGATATCATTTAACCTTGAAATGGCTGAGTCCAGGTTGCCGGCCACATCTTCCACATTAGCCAGAAGATCCAGTTTGTCCCTATCGGTCTTAGACTCTCTTAACAGCTCAACGATGAGGCTTAAATTGCTACTATGAGATCTTAAATGGTGGGATACTATATGGGCAAAATTGAAAAGTCTTGAATTTTGTGTGGCAATGATATCCAGTGAATTCTGTAAATTTAATTCATTGTTTTTGTTTTCATCAATATTCTGAAGCACGCCACGAATGCCAATCACTACCTGCTCATCATTATAAACAGGTTTTCCAGTTAATCTCACCCAGAATTCGCGATTCCGAAAAGAGATCATTTTAAGTTCCAGTTTGAACGGAATACCAAAATTCTCGCATTTATCAAACGCATTACGCATCCTGTTATGATGCTCTGCGGCATAGAAGTTCATGCGGTCTTCATAAGCAGGTTGAAAATCGCGGGGACAGTCAATAATTTTCTTAGAAACATCATCCCAGTAAATGTTCTTATTCAGGGTGTCCACATACCAGCCACCCGTAGAGGTCATTTCAGCAGTCTCACGGTAGTAAAAGAAATTTTCTTCTATTGTGTATTGATCTCTTTTGCTTTGATGAATATTTACAAAAAGCAGTACAGAAGATTCTTTAAACTCTTTGTTAACTCTACTATTTTGGTTTTTACATTGAAACCACCGGTATTTGCCATTTTCCAGTTTCAGTTTTATTTCAAAGCTAAAAGGCTCATCTTCTTTAATGAGTTTTTCAAAATGAATTCTGAAATCGTAACGGTAATCGGGATGCAGTATATGGTTAATGAAGAACTCAAATCTATCTTCTTCAATCTCTGGCTTTCCTACCAGGATGTTGAAATGATCAGACCAGGATATCTCTTTAGAAAACAGGTTTATTTTCCAATAGGCAATATCAAAATCTTCCAGTATACTGTTTAACTGTAGATCGGTTAACATTTAATAGATTTGTTCAGGTTAAAAATAACGTATAAACTGTTTGATTACAAAAATTATTTAGCCTTGAAGTTATAAATACTATCTGGTGTCACACAGTAGTTTAGCGGGATGTCGCTGGTAAATACATCTTCTATATCTTTTACGGGTTCAAAAAAAGAGAGTCCAATCTTCATAATATCTGGTTTGCATTGGGCTAAAAACCGATCATAAAATCCCTTTCCATAGCCAACCCTGTGTCCTTTTTCGTCAAATGCGAGTAATGGAATAAAGATAATATCAAGCTTTTTGGGGTCAATTTCAATACCATCTTGCGGCTCTGGAATATTCCACTTATTTTTTTTTATAAGTGTTTGATCTGTTAAAAGGAAATTTATCATTTCCCCTTTCTCAAAATCAGTTTTTGGAATAATCACTTCCTTGTCTTTCCCGTTTAGTATATGCAATAAATATTCAGTATTCACTTCTTTCTGCTCTGCGATGCTTAAAAAGATGTGATAATATCTATAGTTCCAGATAGGTAGTTCAAGTGATCTATTTGCAATTTCCAGGCTTAATTTTTCAATTTCTTCAACTTCTAATTTAAACCGAAGATCTTTATACTTTTTTCTGAGGTCACTCTTGTGCATGCTCCTCTGTTTTTGGTTGCATAGAAATATGAAAAATGGCATCACCCTGGTAGACGATGGGCGATTCATTTACATTAATAACATAACCTTCGCTGGACGACCTAATTTTATGTCTGAATTTTCCATAAGGGTCTGTTATTGTAGCAATATATTCGCCTTTTTCAACATGTTTCCCGCAGGGTATTTTTACATGTAAAAGTCCGCTGTATTTAGCCCGTAACCACGAACTGCTACCAATAAGCACTGTTTCCTTTTTAACATCAGGATACTCGAATTTTGAATTGAGCATATCCAGATGACTTAAAATTCTCATAGCCCCTTCAACGCCATATCTTGCGATATCCTTGTTGCTGTCCTGAGATTTTCCACCCTCAAAAAGCAATACTGGAATTCCTAATTTTGAACAGGTTTCCCTGTAAGATTTTGTAATTGTTTTGGAGTGTATAGTAAATGGAGCATTGAAGATGCGAGCATATTTAATACTCTGTTCATCCCCTTTTTTTACTCTTATTTGTGGAGCATTGAATCTTGAAGCTCCACCTGTATGAAAATCTAAACAAAAGTCGGCGATGGGCAGTATTTTCTTTACGAACTGATAGGCAAATCTGCTAGCCAGGGATCCGTTCTTTGTTCCCGGGAAAACCCTGTTTAGGTCTCTGCCATCTGGAAACTCCCTGGCCATATTCAAAAAGCCAAAAATATTCACAATAGGGATGCAGATAATAGTCCCAATGCTTGGTTTGTTCACTCCTTTGGAGATAAGCTGCCTAACGATCTCTACTCCGTTAATTTCATCACCATGGATACCTGCTGTTAGAAGAACCACAGGTCCTGGTTTTTTAGAACGTTCAATAATTACCGGGACTTCCACAGAAGTGGTAGTATAGAGCTTGGCCATATTGAAATTAATTGTCGCACCCTTACCAGGAAGTACTTTCTCACCTAAAATTTCAAGAATATTGTTCTTGTCTATACGGGGCATAGGCTAGACGTTTCTTTCTATATATCTAATAATGGTTTTGGCAATATCTTTTCCCGTGGCTTCTTCAATACCTTCCAATCCTGGGGAACTATTCACTTCCAGAATCAAGGGCCCGCGACTACTTTGGAGCATGTCTACACCGGCAACTCCCAAAGCCATTGCTTTTGCAGCTTTTATTGCGGCATTTTCCTCTTCATCGGTTAACTGGATCACAGAAGCTGAACCACCTCTATGCAGGTTAGATCTGAATTCTCCCTCTTTTCCCTGTCTTTTCATTGCGCCAACCACCTGGCCATCTACTACAAAGGCTCGAATATCGGCTCCTCCAGCTTCTTTGATAAATTCCTGTACAATTACTCTGGCCTGCAAACCGTTAAAAGCTTCAATTACAGATTCTGCCGCATTTTTAGTTTCTGCCAGTACCACACCAAGACCCTGAGTACCTTCCAGCAATTTAATTATTACGGGCGCACCACCAACATGTTCCAGTATTTCTGAAACATCTTTAGAATAATTAGTAAATACCGTCTTAGGTAGGCCAAGCCTGGCCCTAGATAGTATCTGGAGGCTCCTCAATTTATCCCTGCTTCGTACAAGCGCCTGTGATTCAGTAGTGGTAAAAGTTCCCATCATTTCAAACTGCCTAACCACGGCAGTACCAAAAAAAGTGACAGAGGCACCAATTCTTGGAATAATAGCATCTGTTTCTTCAAGAAAATGATTTTTATAATATATGGTAGGCTTTTTCTTTTCTATGATAAGATCACATTTTATTGGATCTATCACTTCAACATCGTGATTTCTTTTCTTTGCTGCCTCAACCAGTCTACTTGTTGAATATAGTCTAGGGTTTCTTGATAGAATTCTTATCTTCATCTAATTTTTTATTAAAAGACACATCTATTAACTCTGTGTCTACTATAAATTTTTTGGTTAAAAATTTTCTGCCGATCAATACCGGGTATCTCATTTCCTGTCGGTCTGAAAGAGACAATGAAATTTTAAATACCTTATGGAACAATTTAATAGTGGATTGAACCATATATCTTTTCTGGATAATCCCATTACTGCTTCGAACAAATACAACATCATAATCTTTGAATACGAATTCCCTATTGTTATAGTGAGGATGTTCGTCATCCAGAAAAGTACAATGAAGAACATCGTCTTTTTCGACAATATTTTCACAGTGTATGGATGAAGTGTATGCTCCGGTATCGATTTTTACGGCGATATCTTTGAGGTGTAAACCAGGAAAGTCTGCTTTATCAAACCTGCCGATTACGATTTTCTCCATAGTGCAATATACTAAAAAGGCGTAAGACCTAAGACCTTGCAAAGTAAAGCAAAGATTATCTATTTATTTAAATTCATCCATACCTGAGCAGGTTTTTTATATAGCATTTTTAAAAAAGTTTATCTGGCTCTTAATTATGTTTTAAATTTGAAGTAATGGAAAAACCTGCTTTGGAAGTTCAATTAAAGACTTTGCCCAACAGCCCGGGAGTATATCAGTATTTTGATAAGAACGGGAAGATTCTTTATGTTGGAAAGGCAAAAAATCTTAAAAAAAGAGTTACCTCTTATTTTAATAAAAAGCATGACAGCCATCGTATAGGTGTCATGGTTAAGAAGATTAATGAGATTAAGCATATCGTGGTGGCTTCTGAAACAGATGCCCTCCTGTTGGAAAACAACCTTATAAAAAAGCATCAGCCACGCTTTAATGTGATGCTTAAAGATGATAAGACCTATCCGTGGATCTGTATCAAAAATGAAAGGTTTCCAAGAGTTTTTCCTACCAGAAAATTAATTAAAGACGGCAGTGAATATTATGGTCCATTTACAAGCTTCAAAACGGTAAATACCCTTCTGGATCTTATTAAGGGGTTGTATAAATTAAGAACCTGCAATTATGATCTGGCTGAAGATAAGATAAGGAACGGGAAGTATAAAGTTTGTCTTGAATATCACTTGGGAAATTGCCTGGGACCTTGCGAAGGATTTCAGGCGGAAGAAGAATACAACAGCAATATTGAGGCGATACGCCAGATTGTAAAAGGGAATTTTAAAGATTCTTTGCAGCGTTTTCGAAATCAGATGAAGACACATGCTGAAAAGATGGAATTTGAAGATGCTCAACGAATAAAGAATAAAATAGATGTATTAGAAAATTACCAGTCTAAGTCTACTGTAGTAAATCCAAAGATTAGTAATGTAGATGTTTTTTCTGTTGTTAGCGATGAAGGATATGGTTACGTGAATTTTTTGCAATTATCACACGGTGCCATAATTCGATCCCATACCATAGAAATGAAAAAGAAACTGGACGAGAGTGACCTTGAGCTTCTGGAATTGGCTATTGTAGAGATTCGGCAGAGATTTAATTCAACTTCAACTGAAATATACGTTCCGTTTAAGGTAGATGTTGGGGAAGAATTGAAAATTACGGTGCCTAAACTAGGGGATAAGAAAAAGATCGTGGAATTATCCCGGCGAAACGCAAAATACTTCCGCCAGGAAAGATTTAAACAGATGAAGATCGTAGAGCCAGACAGGCATGTGAACCGTGTAATGGCTCAAATGAAAGAAGATCTGAGGCTGACTAAAGAACCAAGACATATTGAATGTTTTGACAATTCTAATATACAGGGGAGCAATCCCGTTGCGGCATGTGTTGTTTTTAAAAACGGGAAACCAAGTAAGAAAGATTATCGTAAATTCAATATCAAGACCGTTGAAGGTCCAAATGATTTTGCTTCTATGGAAGAGGTGGTGTTTAGAAGATACCGCAGATTGTTAAATGAAGGTGAAGATCTGCCAGAGTTGATCATTGTGGATGGTGGTAAAGGACAATTATCCAGTGGGGTAAAGGCTTTGGAAGATTTAGGTCTTCGAGGTAAGATCGCGATTATTGGAATTGCGAAAAGGCTGGAAGAAATATTTTATCCGGGAGACTCAATTCCTTTGTACCTTGATAAAAAATCGGAAACCTTAAAGATCATTCAGCAGTTAAGAAATGAAGCTCATAGATTTGGGATCACATTTCACCGCAATAAAAGAAGCAAGACAGCGCTTAATACAGAGTTGGAATCTATTCAGGGGATAGGTGAAAAAACGGTAATTGAATTATTGAAGCATTTTAGATCACTTAAAAGAGTTAAAGAGGCTTCCTTAAATGAATTGGCAGATGTGGTGGGAACTTCAAAAGCAGGAATTGTTTATAATTTTTATAATAAAGAATAGATGAAAAGACTTCTAGCCTTTTTATTTCTAAGTTTCACGTTATCTGGCTTTAGCCAGGAAGCAACCGAACCTAAGATTGGTCTGGTCTTGAGCGGAGGAGGAGCAAAAGGTTTGGCACACATTGGAGTGCTGAAAATCCTGGAAGACGAGGGGATTAAAATAGATTATATTGGCGGCACCAGTATGGGTGCCATTATTGGGGGCTTGTATGCATCGGGCTATTCTGCCAAAGATTTGGACTCGATCTTTAGAAAGACAAATTTTGAGATCCTTATTCAGGATAACCTTCCCAGGAGGGCCAAAACATTTTATGAAAAGGAAGATTCTGAAAAATACGCGATCACCTTACCCTTCGATAACTTTGATATTTCTTTTCCCTCCGGTCTCTTCAAGGGCCAGAATATTTATAATTTGATGTCCCGGCTTACTATCCATGTAAGTGATGTGGATGATTTCAGCAAACTGCCAATTCCTTTTTTTTGTGTGGCCGCCAATGTAGAAACCGGAGAGGCTGTGATTCTCGATGAAGGCTCACTGGCGAAAGCAATTTCTGCAAGTGGAGCGATTCCAACACTACTTAGCCCTGTTAAAATTAATGATCAATTACTTACTGATGGTGGTGTGGCTAACAATTTCCCGGTGGAAGAACTAAAAAGAAGGGGCGCAGATATTGTGATAGGTGTAGATGTGCAGGATAGTTTGGTACAACGTGAAAAATTGAAAAATGTATTTGAGATCATGTCTCAAATAAGCAATTTCCGCACGATAAACGATATGAAAGATAAAATCCCGCTAACTGATATTTATATCAAACCTGATATTAGTCCATTTTCGGTAATGTCTTTTGAAGCTGGAAACGCTATTATAGATTCAGGAAGAGTGGCTGCGTTGGAGAAGTTACCTGAGCTGAGAAAACTTTCTAATGATAAGACTGAAAAATATGTAAGAAAAGGCATTAAAAAAATTGACACCTTCAATATTAGTGCGCTTACACTGGAAGGGAACAATACGTATCCCAGGGCTTATGTGCAGGGGAAATTAAAACTGGATTATGACGAGCCGTATAATTTTGATGATCTTAATATTGGATTGAACAACCTTTCAGCAACCGGGAATTTTGAAAGGATCAATTATCAGTTAATTCCTGACGATGATGAAGGGAATTATATTCTGGCTATGCAAATGGAGGAAAGTCAAAATAAGATGCTGCTTAGGCTTGGTTTGCATTATGACGAGCTTTATAGAAGTGGCGCCCTTGTAAATCTAACACGTAAGAGTCTGCTATTTACCAACGATGTTGCTTCAATAGACTTTATTGTGGGCGACAATCTTAGGTATAATTTTAATTATTACCTGGATAAGGGCTATTACTGGAGTGTAGGGGTGAATTCGCGTTACAATACATTTGAAAAAGATATAGATCTTACCAGGATTGGTAATGATGATGGGCTGGATGGGCTTGAATCTATCAGGGAACTAGGGGTAGATTTTAAAGATTTTACCAATCAGTTTTATGCTGAAACCCTTTTTCAGCAGGTATTTTCAATTGGAGCCGGAATTGAGCATAAATATCTTAAACTAAGCAGCAGGACTTTTAATGATCAAAGTAATGTTGATAACGAATTAATTTTTGACAATAGTCATTACGGCAGTGCTTTTGGATATTTAAGGTTCGATTCTTATGATAGTAAGTATTTTCCAACCAAAGGTCTAAGCTTTACCGGAGATTTTCATTTATATCTTTACTCTTCAGACTTTAATGATAATTTCGCGGAATTTTCTATCGCTAAAGGCGCTATTGGTTATGCAGTAACACCTTTTAATAATTTAACTACCCGAATTTCTACGGAAACCGGATTTAAAATCGGGAATGATGGCACCGAGGTGCTGGATTTTTTTCTAGGGGGATATGGGAATGACTTTATCAATAACATAAAACCTTTCTATGGATATGATTTCTTAAGTATTTCTGGAGATAGCTATATAAAAGCGCTCCTGGAAGTGGACTACCAGATCTTCCGAAAGAATCATGTAATCGCCAGTGCCAATATTGCGAATGTAGAGGACAGGCTTTATACATCAGGGAATTGGTTTAGCACGCCAGATTATACAGGTTATGCCCTGGGTTATGGGATTGATACTTTTATGGGGCCATTGGAGGTGAAATATTCATATTCTCCGGAAATTAGAGAGAGTTTCTGGTTTTTTAGTCTCGGTTTCTGGTTTTAGGGTATTTTTCTTAACCATAATATTTTATCTTTTCAACACTAGTTTTTAGACTAGTTTTAAGATTGTTTCGGTTAATTTTCATGATATTTGTATAAATCGAAAAATAAAGTCGATTTTATCTCAATCTTTTAAAGATTCGTGAATTTTAGGTCGATTTAAAAACAACTTATTATGCCTTTTTATCATAAACTTGGTAAAATTCCACATAAGCGCCATACGATTTTTAGAAAACCTGATGGCAGCCTCTATTATGAGCAATTATTTGGGACTATTGGTTTTGACGGAATGTCTTCCAATCTTTATCATGAACACCGCCCAACTCAGGTAAAAGAGATCAAGGGTAGTTATGATGTAACTCCAAAAATTGCAGTAGATAATAATTTAAAATCTTATAGATTTAAAGGTTTTCAAATCACACCGCATCCAGATTATTTGCAAAGCCGTAAGCCGGTGTTGACAAATTCAGATTGTGATATCATCTTAGCGTCTCCTCAGGGTTCTACAGATGATTATTTCTATAAAAATTCAGATGCAGATGAATTGATCTTCATCCACAAAGGAGAAGGAAAGTTGAGAACGCATTTAGGTAATATCGATTTTAAATATGGCGATTACCTTTTGATTCCCAGGGGAACTATTTATAAAATGGATTTCGATGATGAAGACAATCGTCTTTTTATAGTAGAATCCAGAAGACCTATCTATACTCCAAAAAGATATCGAAACTGGTTTGGTCAGTTGCTGGAGCATTCACCTTTTTGTGAGAGAGACCTTAGGCAGCCACACGAGTTGGAAACAAATGATGAAAAAGGAGATTTCCTAATTAAGATCAAAAAGCAGGGTAAGATTTTCGATATGGTCTATGCTACGCATCCATTTGATGTAGTGGGGTATGACGGGTATAATTATCCTTATGCATTTTCCATTCATGATTTTGAGCCTATAACGGGTAGAATACATCAGCCACCACCGGTGCACCAGACTTTTGAGACAGATGCTTTTGTGGTCTGTAGTTTTTGCCCCAGAAAATATGATTATCATCCGGAAAGTATCCCGGCACCTTATAGTCATAGTAATATTGATAGCGATGAGGTGTTATATTATGTAGATGGCGACTTTATGAGCAGAAATGATATTGAAGCAGGCCATATTTCATTGCATCCTGCGGGTATTCCTCATGGTCCGCATCCCGGAGCTGTAGAGCGAAGTATTGGCCAGGTGGAAACTGAAGAACTTGCGGTGATGGTAGATACATTTAAGCCATTAAAGCTTACCGAAGATGCGATGGAAATTGCCGATGAAACCTACCATAAGTCATGGTTGGAAGATGGACACGATCATTAACATGAAAGAAGATTTATCAGCACAGGATAGAGCGATGTGGTAATATTTTGAAATTAACCTTCAATTTTTTACAATAACAATCATCCTAAAAACAAAATAACATGTCAACAGATAATACATCATTACATTTAGAAAAAGTGGTTCAGCACGCCGAAGACTTTCTTCCAATCCTGGGAACCGATTTCGTAGAACTTTACGTGGGAAATGCGAAACAGGCTGCATATTACTATCAGCATGCCTGGGGATTTCAGCCAGTTGCTTATGCAGGTTTGGAAACCGGGAAAAAAGATACAGTTTCTTATGTAATGCAACAGGGAAAGATAAGGATCGTTCTAACCTCACCACTGGAACAGGGGGGAGACGTTAATGAGCACATAAATAAACATGGTGACGGGGTTAAATTCGTTGCTTTATGGGTAGATGATGCCAGGAAAAGTTATGAAGAAACCACTAAAAGAGGTGCTAAATCTTACGTAGAGCCTTATGAAGTGGAAGATGATAATGGAAAAGCTGTGATCTCTGGAATTCATACCTATGGGGAAACCATTCACCTTTTTATCGAAAGAGGAGCTTATGAAGGTCCGTTTTTACCAGGTTACAGAGCGTATGCTACGAAAGCGAAATCTCCTGATACCGGCCTGAAATTTATTGATCATATGGTGGGGAATGTTGGTTGGAATGAAATGAACAAATGGGTGGAATTCTACGGTAAGGTTATGGGATTCGCGCAATTGGTTTCTTTTGACGATAAAGATATCTCTACAGATTATACCGCTCTTATGAGTAAGGTAATGAGTAATGGGAATGGCCGGATTAAATTTCCAATCAACGAACCGGCTGAAGGGAAGAAGAAATCCCAGATAGAAGAGTATATAGATTTCTATAATGGAGCCGGAGTACAGCATATTGCTTTAGCTACAGATAATATCATCGAAACTGTAACTCAACTTAGAGATAGAGGAGTTGAATTTTTATATGTACCTGAAACATATTATGATGATCTTCTGGATCGCGTTGGTGAAATAGATGAAGATTTGGAGCCACTTAAAGAACTGGGTGTTTTGGTAGATAGAGATGATGAAGGTTATCTTCTTCAGATCTTTACCAAACCAGTTTTAGACAGGCCCACGATGTTCTTCGAGATTATTCAGCGAAAAGGAGCCCAATCTTTTGGAAAAGGGAACTTTAAAGCTCTTTTTGAGGCAATTGAGAGGGAACAGGATTTGAGAGGTACATTAAATTAGAACTAAAAAACTGCGAAAACTTAAGTGTTAAAAACTAATTTTTGATAATCACATAATTTATAAGTTAAAGTTTTTTTTAGGTTTGCGGGGAAGGTAGAAATAGAAGACTTTTGCACCGCATTTCTGGAGTGGTTACCAGAAATTATTTAAATTTTTTTCATAATTTAAGTTTTAGTTGGTTAATAAGATAAAATTCCCCGTCATTAATTTGATGGGGTTTTTTGTTTTAATACTTTTGGAATAGTAATTGTAATCAGCGTATTAAGCTTATATACTGAACCCAAGGAAACCTATTATGATGAAAAGACTTTTTGCAATTACTATACTCTTTTGTCTAACCATAACCACTCCATCATTTTCTCAGGAGGCGTTCGGTTCTGGTGAATGGTTTAAATTTCGAATTCATTACGGTATGTTCAATGCCAGCTACGCTACCTTAGAGGTTGATGAAGCTACGATTAATAATACCCCAGTTTATCATATTAAAGGTCGTGGGAAATCCACCGGGCTTTTAGGTCTTTTTTTTAAAGTAGACGATGATTATCAAACCTATATAGATAAAAGGACGGGGAAACCTTACAAATTTATCAGGAATATCAATGAGGGTGGATATACTAAAAACCTTGAGATAGATTTTGATCATAGCAATAACAAGGCTCATGTTTTAAATAAAAAGAACCGGGAGAAAAAATCCTATTCTGTGCCCAATAATGTGCACGATATGTTATCATCATTTTATTATATTCGCAACCAAATTAACGGTAAGGAGCTCAAACCGGGTGATGAAATGAAGGTAAATATGTTCATCGATGATGAAAACCTTGATTTTAAACTGGTGTTCCTGGGGAGAGAAGTTATCAAAACAAAATTTGGAAAAGTAGCGACCTTAAAGTTCAGACCTTATGTGCTGGCTGGAAGGGTTTTTAAGGAAAAAGAGAGCCTTACTTTCTGGATAAGTGACGATAAGAATAAAATTCCTGTAAAAATTGAAGCCGATCTTGCCGTGGGGTCTTTGGATGCAGACCTTGAGGCATATAAAGGTTTAAAGCATCAATTTAGTATTATATTGAATTAAATATATGGAAATTAAGCCCGAAATCGCGGAACGAATTATCAAACTGGAAGAAAAGTTTAAGAATTCGGGACAGGATATGGGGTCCTATTTAGATGGTCTTCTTTACGACCGCTACTTATCTTATTGGGATTATATTGAAGTAGATACATTATTAAGTCTTCAAAAAACAAATACGCATTTCCCTGATGAAACGATCTTTATCACCTATCATCAAATAACAGAATTGTATTTTAAGCTCATTATCCATGAGCAAAAACAGATCATAGATAGTACAACGCTTACCGCGTCTTTCTTCGTGGAAAAGCTTAACAGAATAAATCGTTATTTTAGAATACTTATAGATTCTTTTGATGTAATGATCAAAGGAATGGAAAGAGAACAATTTCTAAAATTTAGAATGGCTCTATTGCCTGCCAGCGGATTTCAGTCTGCACAATTCAGGATGATAGAGTTGTATTCTACTCCATTAGAACATTTGGTTTCTCCTGAAATTCGAGAGGATTTTTCAGCAGAAAATAGTCCGGAAGAACTCTACGAGAATATCTACTGGAAAAAAGGTGGTATAGACCTGGAAACGGGAGAGAAAACGCTCACCTTAAGACAATTCGAAAAAAGATATACCCCCCGGTTTTTACGTATTGCAAATGGGGTATATGAAAAAACCTTATATCACCGTTATCTCCAGATGCATGAAGATGATAGAAATAACGACGCTCTTATTGAGGCGATGCGAAATCTGGATGTTAATGTGAACATTAATTGGTTGCTAATGCATATGGGTGCTGCATATCGCTACCTTAGTAAAGACAAAACAACCGTAAAAGCTACGGGTGGAACCAATTGGAAAAAATTTCTGCCGCCAAGCTTTCAAAGAATCTCATTTTTCCCAAATCTGTGGACAAAAGAAGAGCAGGAAAACTGGGGTAAACAATGGGTGAACCATACTTTTAATACTGAAAAATAAAAGGACAAAAATTGAAAAAATTAAGCTTACTGTTAGTGATGATGCTGGCACTGGTTGCCTGCAACGATGACCAGAAAGACCAGGCTGTGAAAGAAGTGAAAAAGGAAAAGTTGCCTCCTGTTGAAAAGGAGTATGGCTTTGTGCTTAATGACTTTGAGGTGGTAAAAGATACTATTGAGTCTGGAGATAGTTTTGGTTTTATCATGGATAAGAACGGGGTTGGACACGGGAAGGTCTTTGAGATTTCCAATAAGGTAAAAGATACTTTCAATCCTGCGCGAATTACAGCTGGCAAGCGATATATGATCCTTAAAGCGAAAGATTCAGCAAAAACGCCGCAGTATTTTATTTACGAAAATGATAAGATCAATTATACGGTAGTTGCGCTGGGAGATAGTATCTATGCTGAAAAGAAAAAAAGACCGGTTACCATTAAAAGAAGAGAAGTTTCAGGGGTGATCACCTCTTCACTGTCTGAAGCTATGCAGGCTCAGGGTCTAAGCAATTTACTTGTTTATGAACTGTCTAATATCTACCAGTGGAGCATAGACTTTTTTAAACTTCAGAAGGGAGATCAGTTTAAAATGGTTTACCAGGAGAAATATATCGATGATACTATTTTTGCTGGAATAGAGAAGGTAGATGCCGCAGTTTTCAAACATTCTGAAGAACCATATTATGCATTTAGATATTTAACCGATACTATTTCTGGTCAGCCAAGTTTTTATGATTCAGAAGCTAAAGCATTACAAAGTTTCTTTTTAAAAGCACCACTCAACTATTCAAGAATATCTTCAAGATATACTAAAAGAAGATTTCATCCAGTTCAGAAAAGATGGAAGGCTCACCTTGGAACAGATTATGCTGCTCCCTACGGTACTCCAATTGTAAGTACTGCCAATGGAACGGTGATCGCTTCCAGTTATACCTCGGGCAATGGAAATTATGTGAAAGTGAGACATAATACTAAATATACCACCCAGTACCTTCACATGACAAAGAGAAACGTGAGGAATGGTCAAACGGTGAGACAGGGTGATGTGATTGGTTACGTGGGAAGCACAGGTCTTGCTACAGGACCTCATGTGTGCTATCGTTTCTGGGTAAATGGAAGACAGGTAGATCCTTATCGTCAAAATCTCCCATCTGCCAAACATATAGAAGAAGCGCTTAAAGATGAGTATTTCGCATATATAAAACCATTACAGGAAGAACTGGAACAAATTCCCTACAAAAACATTTAAATGAAAAATATAAATCCAACCACAACCAAAGCCTGGAAGGAATTAGAAGATCATTATAAAAAGATCAAGGATGAGCATATGAAAGATATGTTCATGAATGAAGAGAAACGTGCAGAGAAATTCACGATCCAGTGGGAAGATTTCTATGTAGATTATAGTAAGAATAGAATTACTGAAGATACGCGATCCTTGTTACTTCAGATGGCTGAAGAATGCCACTTAAAAGATGCTATTGATAGTTATTTTGGTGGAGATGCCATCAATAAAACCGAAAATCGTCCGGTTTTACATACTGCCTTAAGAGCCGATAAAAATGCAGATATAAAGGTACGGGATGAAAATGTAGTTCCGGAAGTTCAGGATGTAAAAGCCAGAATCAGGGATTTTAGTAACGAGATCATTAACGGAACACGAAAAGGGTATACCGGGAAAGCTTTCACAGATATTGTAAATATTGGCATTGGTGGTTCAGATCTTGGACCGGTAATGGTTACTGAAAGTCTTAAGTTCTATAAAAATCATCTGAATGTTCATTTTATTTCTAATGTAGATGGTGATCATGTTCATGAAGCATTAAAAGATCTGGATCCAGAAACCACCTTGTTCTTAGTGGTGTCTAAAACCTTTACTACTATAGAAACACTTAGTAACGCGACAACGGCAAGAGAATGGTTCTTAAAGTCTGTACCGCAGAAAGAGGTGTCTAAACATTTTGTGGCAGTTTCAACCAATCTTCAAAAGGTTGAAGATTTTGGAATTGATATTCAGAATATTTTCCCCATGTGGGATTGGGTTGGAGGTCGTTTCTCTTTATGGAGCGCTGTAGGTCTTTCAATAAGCCTGGCTATAGGATATGATAATTTTGAATATTTACTGGAAGGTGCCCGTAAAATGGACGATCATTTTAGGGAGACCTCTTTCGAGGAAAATTTACCTGTTCAGTTAGCTCTTATTAGCATCTGGTATAATAATTTCTTTGAAGCCGAAAGTGAGGCAGTGATCCCTTATTCCCAATATTTAGATAAATTTCCTTCATATCTTCAGCAAGCTATCATGGAAAGCAACGGAAAAAGTGTAGATAGAAATGGTGAAAAGGTGGATTATCAAACCGGAACCATAATTTGGGGAGAGCCGGGAACTAATTCTCAACACGCATTTTTCCAGTTAATTCACCAGGGTACAAAATTGATTCCTACCGATTTTATTGGATTTAAACATTCGCTTTTTGGTGATAAATCTCATCAGGATAAATTAATGGCAAATTATTTTGCTCAAACAGAAGCCTTGTTGAATGGTAAAACAGAGCAGGAGGTAGAAGATGAGTTAAAGGGAAAAGGCATTAGCCAGAAAGAAATAGACAGGATAAAGGCCTTTAAGGTTTTTAAAGGCAACAAGCCTACAAATACTATATTGATTGATAAATTAACCCCTGAGAGTTTAGGAAAACTTATTGCTTTATATGAGCATAAGATCTTTGTACAGGGAATAATCTGGAATATATTTAGTTATGATCAATGGGGTGTGGAATTAGGTAAGCAGCTTGCTAACAAAATTCTTGCCGAATTCTCAACAAATGCTGTGGATAACCACGATTCTTCTACTAAAAAATTATTAAAATTTTATTTAAGATAATACAGAACAAATTGTTAAAAACCTGTTCGTAGTTTTAAAGTGCCTGATATCAGGCACTTTGTTTTTTTATATAGATTTGCGACGGCATAATGTTAAAGTTAAATATCTTAACATTCTGATAAAGTTTAATGTTCAGGAATTAGCTTTTTTTGCCACGAATTTTATAATCAAACTCAAACACAAAAAAAATGAGGAAATTATTACTCTTAGCGATGTTCTTAACGTCTGCTACGATTTTTGCTCAAGGAACTATTACTGGTGTGGTAATGGATTCTCAAACATCGGGACCACTTCCAGGAGCTAATGTGATGGTAGTTGGTACTAACAATGGTACAATGACAGATTTTGATGGAAACTTCACATTGGAAGTTGCCGAATCTAATGGTACAATTAAAGTTACTTTTGTAGGCTACACTTCTAAGGAAGTGAAATTCAACATTACAGGCGGTACTCAAGATCTTGGACAAATCGTATTGGGTGCAGATGACAACGCTTTAGATGAGATCGTTGTAACAAGTTTCTCTCTTGCCATCGACAGAAAAACGCCGGTAGCTGTATCTACAATTAGTGCTGCAGAGATCGAAACTAAGATTGGTAACCAGGAATTTCCTGAAGTACTGAAATCTACTCCTGGAGTTTATGCTAACAAAGCCGGAGGTGGTTTTGGTGATGCTGAGCTTCGTATGAGAGGTTTTGAAGGTGAGAACATTGCGGTAATGATTAATGGTGTTCCTGTAAACGACATGGAAAATGGTCGTGTATACTGGAGTAACTGGGCTGGTCTTTCAGATGTAACCAGAACTATGCAAACTCAAAGAGGTTTAGGTGCGGCTAAAGTTGCAGTTCCTTCTATTGCTGGTACGGTTAATATTGTAACTAAAACAACAGATGCTGAAAAAGGCGGAAATATTTACGCGGCAACTGGTAATGATGGTTATACTAAATTTGGAGCTACTGTATCAACTGGTAGAACTGAGAACGGACTTGCAGCTACCGTATCTGCTTCAAGAACAGTTGGAGATGGTTATGTAGACGGTACGGAGTTCATTGGTTACAATTATTTCGTGAACATAGCTAAAGAACTTGGTGAAGATCACGAACTTTCTTTCACTGCTTTTGGTGCTCCGCAAAGACATGGACAGCGTCAAAATAGATACCTTATCGAAACTTATAGAGAAAGCGAAAGAGGTATCAAATTTAACGGAGACTGGGGTTATTTAAACGGTCAGGTTACTCATATTGAAGATAACTTCTATCATAAACCACAAATGTCTTTGAATCACTACTGGGATATAAATGAAAATACTGAATTGTCTACTGCACTTTATGCTTCCTTTGGAACAGGAGGCGGTGGCGGATGGGCCGGAACTAACAAGTTTGGGCTTGATTCGAAATACAGAGATGGTTATTTACAACCCGTAAACCTTGATCTAATTGTGGACGAAAACATCGCAAGAGGTGCTGATGGTTCTGAAACTATTCTAAGAGCTTCAAGAAACGACCACAACTGGTTTGGAGCACTTTCAACTTTATCTACAGATATTACTGATAATATTGAACTTCTTGCAGGTATCGATTTAAGATACTACAAAGGAGAACACTTTCAGGAAGTTACAGATCTTCTTGGTGGACAGTACTACTTCGATGATTCCAACGTAAACAATCCTGTTAACCTTGCACAGGTTGGAGATAAGATTAGCTACTACAACGACGGTATCGTTCTTTGGGAAGGTGGATTCCTTCAGGGAGAATATTCTAAAGATGATCTTGATATCTTTGTTTCCCTTGCAGCTTCGAACACTTCTTACAAGCGTGTTGATTACTTCAACAACCTTGATTCAGATCCTAATCAGGAATCAGATTACGCAAACTTCTTCGGTTATCAGATCAAAGGTGGTGCGAACTATAACTTCACTAGAACTAGTGGTGTATTCGCTAACATTGGGTACTTTGAAAGAGCACCGTTCTTCGATGCAGTATTCTTAAACTTCGTAAACGACCTTAACCCGGATGCTGAAAATCAAAAGATCTTTAGTACTGAGCTTGGATATACTTTCAGAAGTTCTGTGTTAAGAGCAAACGTAAACGTGTACAGAACAAACTGGAGAGACAGATCTTTAATCTATTCTTACAACAATCCTGATGGATCTCTTGGTGTAGCAAACATTTTAGGCGTAAATGCAGTTCACCAGGGTCTTGAACTGGATTTTGAATACCGTCCTTTCGAGGAACTTTCTATCACAGGTTTCGCATCTTTTGGAGACTATAGATGGGAGAGTGATGTAACAGGTGTACAAATCTTTGACGAAGAGCAGAATCTTATTGATGAGATCAATCTTTTTATCGAGGATACTAAAGTAGGTGGTACACCACAAACTACTGCTGGTCTTGGAGTAGATTACGAATTCCTTAAAGACATGAGAATTAGAGGTAACTATAACTACTTCGGAGATTTTTGGTCAGACTTTGATCCTGTAAGTCGTACGAACCCTGATGCTGGTGAGACATGGAAACTTCCAGATTTCGGAACTCTTGATGTAGGACTTACCTACGACTTCTCTGTAGCTGGATTTGACGCTACTTTGAACGCAAACGTTTATAACATTACAGATACAGAATACATTGCGAATGCACAGAATGGTCTTCAGAATAATGCACGTACAGCACTTGTATGGTACGGTTTCGGAAGAACTTACACTGTAGGGGCAAAACTTAACTTCTAAACACAACACGATGAAAAAGACATTTTATGTACTAATGGCTTTCGTAGGTCTGGCTTTAACTAGCTGTGAGCCGATGGATGACATTCATGATGAGATCGACAATGAACTGGATAGCCAGCTTGCAGTCGCAGAGAGAGATTATGTACTGACTGAAGATGATTATGAAGATCTTGGACAGAGTTTTCCAAACTTCGGTTCAGTAGAAGATGCAAGAACTTTAATACCATCTTTACTTTCAGACCTTTACCCAACTTATGGTGCGGGTTCTATTATCAATGTTGGATTTGATCTTTTCGATCCACTTAGAGTTCAGGACTACTCAGTATCCAGTTCAGATTACGAAATGATCGATCTTTCTACTGACTATTTCACTGGAATGGGAGAGATTGTAGACTTTCTTGATGCGAAATATCCACAGGCCGAAGAAGGTGAGTACGTAAGACTTACTTATAATATTCTTGCGGAAGAGAAATCTTATGAATTAAATGATGATGATTACGATTTCGTTGGAGATGAGTTTGAGACTCAGTACCCTGGGCCGGCTGGAAATGTAGCTCAGTTTGGAAGTTTTGATGTAAGAGAGACCAGTTCTAATTACTGGAGCGATGATATGATCGTAGAAGCTTTAGGTGCTATTATTTCTGAAAATTTTGGAACAGTAGCAGGACAGAAATATAATGTGACTTACCTTGTATATAGTGGTAGTGTGGAAGAGAGAAGTATGTCTGTTCAATTTGACGGAAACACTTATATTTCTGTCGGTGGTACTGCTTACGAGATCTCAAGTGCAGATTATGACGCCATTGGTGATGAGTTTGCAGCCACTTATCCTGGACCTGCTGGGAATGCAGCTCAGTTTGGAAGTTTTGATGTAAGAGAAACTAGCGATAACTACTGGAGCGAAGACATGCTTTTAGAAGCTTTTGCTTTTGTAATTACTAATGAATTTCCTTCAGCTCAGGATGGTGATCAATTTGTACTGACTTACAAAGTATATAATGGGTCTGTTGCTACGATCGTAGTAAACCTTTTACTTAATGGAGATGCTGTTGAGATCGATGAAGATGCTTCAGTTTCAACTATTGAAGAAACTAAGGTGTTTGCTTACACGAATGGAGACTGGGATACGCCTTATATGCTTCCTGAAAACTCTTATACTGAAGAATTCGGTCAGCGTTTCAGCAACTTTGGAGATGAGGAAGAAGCACTTTCCAAAATTGCTATTTTCTTAGGAAGAGAATTTCCTTACGCCACTGAAGGTGAGTACAAAGCGGTTGGTTACCAGTTCTACAACGGGGAAGCTACTGTAACTGAGTACGCTAACTTCGTATTTGAAGGTGGTGACTGGAAGGCTATTCCATCTGTAGTTTCAGATGCACTTCAGTTTGGATTTGAAGATGGAATGTGGGTACCAGACAACACGATCAACTATATGTTGACTTCTGCAGACTATTCAATCATTTCTGATGCTCTTGCTGATAATGCAGATCTTTCAACACAACTTGCAAGTGTTGCACGTTACAATAACTTCGACCGTCGTCCAGGAGCTAGCGCTTACTGGAATGATGACAATATTCTTCTTGCAATGCAGTCTTTACTGAATGAGATTGCTCCTAATGCTGAAGAAGGACAGAAGTACGTTCTAACGTTCGATATCTATAACGGATCAAATACTACTGAAAGCCTAAGTCTTATTAGACAAGGTGGCGAGTGGGTAGTTAACGAGTAAGTTCAAAGCTCAATTTATATAAACCTCTTATCTTCACGGTAAGAGGTTTTTATTTGGCTTAAAATGTCAGATATTTGCAGCCACAATACACAAATTATGAAAAAATATACCGGACTCTTTTTGTTAGCTCTCATGCTGGGTTGCTCAGGTGAAGACGATTCTATCCCAACTCCAACACCACCAGTTGAAGAAGAAAATCCTGTAGCAACGGCAGATGAATTATCTGCTGTTCAAAATGAAGCTTATACGTTCAATAGATCTATGCTCCTGGAAAATGATGACATCGTGGATAACGCGATCATTACCAGTATAGATTCAGAAACTGAAACTGGAGGAAGCATAACAGACAATCGCGATCAAACTTATACCTACGAGCCTGCAGATGATTTTACAGGAAATGATACTTTCTCCTATACCATTTGCGTTCCTGGAGATTCAGATCGATGTTCCAGTGCAGTAGTCACGATCATTGTTGGAGATGCTGGTGAACCAGTAGCCACCGATGATAGTTATACCACTCAGGAGGGTAAAGCTTATACCATCAACAATCATCTAGACAATGACCAGGTCGTAGATAATGCTACAGTAACTTCCCTGGAAAGTACGAGTGGCAACGCAACTGTAACAATTCAGAACGATGGTAGCATACTTTATGAACCCAACGCATTCTTTTCTGGTCAGGACACGTTCACCTATACGTTATGTGACGATGATGAAACACCTAGCTGTTCTACTGCGACTGTCACTATGAACGTGGAAGATGAAGGTTCACCGGTCGCTTCAGATGACACCGTTGTAATTGAAGCTGGTACTTCCGAAGAAGTGATCACAAAACTTCTGGAAAATGATGATCTAATTGATGATGCTACAATTTCTTCTGTAGATGATTCTGGAAGTAACGCGACCATCGTCTTGAATAATGATGGAACAGTAACCTATACCCCGCAAGCCGGTTTTATGGGAGAGGATACTTTTACTTATACCATTTGTGATGATGATGCCGATGCTAGCTGTTCTACAGCTACTGTTACTGTAAATATCGTCGAAGCGGTTAAATTCAATGTTCCGGATGATCTGAAGGCATACTATTCAGACGCCAGCTTTACTGTAGATCCAGACCTGTTGTATTCAGAGCTTTCAGATTTTACAAACGCGCAACACACGAACCGCCTGACTTATACAGATCGTCATGATTATTTATATGATGCGGATGCTGCACTTGATGATGAAACTATGGTAGTACTTGTTTATTCTGGTGAACTAAGACCAGACGATGAGTTCCAGCTGGGAGATCTTGACGGTGATGAAAGTTTTAATACGGAACATATCTATCCTCAGTCTCGTTTAAATACTGAAGAATCTGTAAGCGATCTTCATTTATTAAGAGTGGCTGATGCAGAGATTAATTCAGAAAGACTTAATTATCCATTTATTGATGGTAGCGGAGAATATAAGCTTGTAGGTGGAGATAGCTGGTATCCTGGTGATGAATGGAAGGGTGATGTGGCTAGAATGGTTATGTATGTAAATCTTAGTTACGGAGATGATTTCAATGAAGTTGGAAATCTTCAATTATTTTTAAAATGGAATCGTGAAGATCCGGTTTCAGCATTCGAATTACAGAGAAATGATGTGATAGAAGCAGCTCAGGGTAATCGTAATCCATTTATCGATAATCCTTTCCTTGCTACTCTTATCTGGGGTGGTGATGCTGCGGAAAATCGTTGGGAATAATACAATTGCTTTTAGTATTTTAGCAAAGACCAAAAATTAAATTTACATGTACGAAACCGTTCAGTTTATACACTCTTATTGGGCCTATTTGGTGTTATTTATGCTTTTAATTGCAAGTTTCAATGGAATTATTGGTTTTGCAGCCAACAAAGAATATTCAGCCACCAACTTTAGAATAGCTCTTTTTACCCTTATAGTTTCTCATATACAATTATTAATTGGGATCGTATTATACCTTACACCAGGAAACCTTTCCCGGTTTGATGGCGGTATGAGCGAAGTTATGAAGAGTGCTACTTTAAGATTGTACCTGGTTGAACACCCGCTTATGATGATCCTGGCTATTGTTCTAATTACTTTAGGATATTCAAAGCATAAAAAGAAACTTACATCCAGGCCAAAATTTAAGATGCTGGCCATTTTCTATGGTCTTGCATTTGTAGTAGTTTTAACCAGAATTCCATGGAGTGCCTGGTTCTAAATTTCTAGAATTATAATATAAAAGGCCTGGATTCTTTCCGGGCTTTTTTTATGGATTAGTGATAGCTCTTATGAGGTATATATAAACCGGAAAATGATCACTATAACCACCTTCATACCCTGCATATCCGTATGTTCTTGCCGGATATCCTCTAAATTGGCCAGAAGTAGTAATTAGATAAGGTTTGTTGAATATTCCTGCCTGGTAAAATTGATAACCAGAAGTAGATCCCGAAACCAGATTTCCTGTCATGAAAATTTGATCGAACAAATTCCAGGAATCCCTATAAGCCAGACTTCCCTTTCCCTGTTTTAGCATATTCTCCATAGGATTAAAAAGTTCAGTAGCTAATATTCCTTTTTTCGAGGGCTTTGTATTCAGTACTTTTTTAAAGCTTTTATTAGTGGGATCATCATTAAAATCTCCCATGGAGATGATCTTTGCCTCTGGATTTAATTTGATCAATGAATCAATAATTATTTTATTCAAATAAGCAGCTTTCTCCCTTTTATAGGCACTACGGGCTTCGCCACCGCCCCGGGAGGGCCAGTGATTTACAATAAAATGAACTTCTTCCTTATTTAAAAGGCCTGATACAACTAGCTGATCTCTGGTATAATCTCGTTTACCTGGGTTATCACTTTCGTAAATAATCAATTTTCTGGCTTTGCTATTAATGGGCTGAAAGTGTTCTTTTCTATAAAGCAATGCGACGTCAATCCCTCTTTCGTCTGGAGAATCAAAATGAACAATTCCATAATGAAGATCTTTTAAATTTGGATGATCTACCAGATCTTCCAGAACCGATTTGTTTTCAATCTCGCAAAGACCAATAATAGCCGGGGGAGTTTTTGTAACTTCTTTTCCAATTTCAGAAAGCACCTGACTAATATGATCAATTTTCAGTTTGTATTTTTCAATACTCCAGGCATCTTTTCCGCCTGCCGTCCGGTCGTCATCGAATGTCTCAGGGTCATCTTCAGTATCAAATAGATTTTCTACATTATAAAAGGCGATTGTTTGAATTTCATAATCCTTTTTTTCTTGACCAAAAGCTGTTTGACAGAGTAAGTAAATGCTCAACAAAAGAAAACCCTTATATCTCATTTAAAATTATTTTATCTAATCTTTAAAATTAATCACTTTTTTTAAACCACTGAATTTAAGTTTATTATATATTTAACCGATAGAATAATTACAATTTATTTTGGGGCAATTAAATGTATATAAAGGTTGTTTTGGTTTTTCTGGCGATGCTGGCAGGCATGTCCATGAATTCCCAGCAAATCACCTTAGAAGGTAAGTTTGCAGATGCCTTTACCGAAGTGCCCTTACCACAGGTAAAAGTTTCAATCGAAAGTCTTTTTTCAGAAACAGTTTCAAATTCTAACGGAGAATTCCGGCTGGAGTTAAATAATATTGCTCCGGGAGAATATATTCTCAAAATTGATAAATCCGGTTATCTTCTTAAACGAATTCCTATTAGTATTTCTTCTGAAGATAAACTCATGGAAATTATTCTATTACAACCAGATCCCGCTTTTGAACAGATTCATCAAAATACCATCAGCCTTTCAGATGCAGAGTTGCTTTCCGATGAAAGTGAGTTTGATAATATTGCGGGCATTCTACAATCTACTCGCGATGTATTTCTCAATGCTGCTGCCTTTGATTTTAGTCAGACATTTTTCCGACCGAGAGGTCTTGGGTCAGAATATGGAAAGCTGCTCATAAACGGGCTTGAAATGAATAAAATGTTTGATGGCAGACCGCAATGGGCAAATTGGGGAGGTTTGAATGATGTACAGCGCAATCAGGTATTTAATAATGGAATTTCAGCGAATGATTTTCAATTTGGTGGGCTAGGAGGTACTACCAATATAATGATGCGAGCTTCCAAATATCAAAAAGGAGGGAGGATTTCGTTGGCCGGCTCAAATCGAAGTTATACGGGAAGGGTCATGGCTACTTATGCATCCGGGGAAGAGAAAAATGGCTGGTATTATGCAGTTTCTTTGGGAAGAAGATTTGCGGAGGAAGGATATATAGACGGGACAGTCTATGATGCAAATTCATTTTTTGTTTCCGTAGAAAAGAAACTGGGAGAGAAGCATTTTCTAAATTTTAGCGGAATCTATACTCCAAATACACGTGGACGTTCAGCCGCGATTACTGAAGAAGTACTTGACTTAAAAGGCCGAACTTATAATCCCTATTGGGGTTTGCAAAATGAGGAAATTCGAAATTCCAGATTGCGGGAAGTCAAAGAACCAATTTTAATGCTGAACCATTTTGGAGATTTTTCTGAAAAAATAAAACTGAATAGTAGTATTTACTATCAGTTTGGAGAAACTTCTAATTCCAGAATAGATTATGGAGGAACGAGCTTAAATATGGCTAATGCACAGCTTAGTTTTGTTGGAGGTGGGGCAAATCCAGATCCATCTTATTATCAAAAATTACCTTCTTATTTTCTAAGGTTTGAGAATGCTCAGAATTATGAAGCTGCCTATAGATCCCGGAATGATATTATTACTAACGGACAGCTAGATTGGAAATCTCTGTATCAGGCAAATATAATAAACTCCCAGAATTCTATTTATGCGCTTTCTGAAGATGTAAATATGGATAGACAGTTTACGGTGAATTCAAACCTAAGTTGGGAGCTTCAGAATAATTTAAAACTGAATGCTTCTTTAAGATACCAAAATCTGAAATCTGAAAATTTTGCCAGGATCAAAGATCTTTTAGGAGGAGAACAATTTCTGGATATCGATGTTTTTGTACAGGATGAAATAGGAGTAGTTTCAGGATTAGCGGCTCAAAGCGATCTATTAAATCAAAATAGATTGGTTGGGGAAGGAGACAGGTATAAATACGATTATGAAATTGGTGCGGTAGAAACCGAGTTTTTTAGTCAGTTGCAATGGACGTCCAGGCACATAGAACTTTATCTGGCAGGGAATTTAGAAAAGGTAAATTATCAGAGAACTGGAAAATATCAGAATGGAATTTTTCCCGAGAATTCGCTTGGTTCAAGTGAGATTGCCGACTTTTTTAATTTCGGAATAAAATCTGGTGCGGTCTATAAACTTTCAGGTCGGCAGAATCTTGAAATGAATACCGGCTATTTTACGAAAGCTCCCGGTTTTAGAAATGCCTTTATAAATCCAAGACAGAATAATTTTTTAGTTAATGATATCACTAGCGAAAAAATTCTTACTGGAGATATTTCCTATAGATACAGAGCTTCATTTCTCAATTTTCGGCTTACCGGATATATTTCTGAAATAAAAGATGTGACAGAAGTCTCCTATTATTATGCTGACGGGCTCTCAGGACTGGAAAGAGAAAATACAACGGCATTTGTTCAGGAGGTACTTAGTGAGATGGATAAAAAATATTATGGTCTGGAAGTAGGAGCAGAATCCCAGATTACTTCTACGATAAAACTGAAATCTGCTTTGGCTCTGGGAGAATATATCTATTCCAATAATCCAAAACTATCTTTAAATTCTGCCTCTTTTCAAGGGAATCTGGATTATGGCAGAGCTAACCTCAAAAATTATCATTTATCCGGCGGCCCACAAACCGCAGCACAGATCGGGTTTGAATATCGAGATCCGGATTTCTGGTGGTTTGGGGTCACGCTCAATTATTTCGCAAACGGATTTGTAGATATAAACCCGCTTACCAGAACCGTGAATTTTCAACAGGATTATGACGGGCTTCCTTTACTGGACTATAATCCTGAAATAGCATCAGAGCTCTTAAGACAAGAAGAGTTTGAGGATTATTTTTTGACAAATATGGTAGGGGGTAAGTCCTGGCGTATTAAAGATAAATACCTCGGGACTTTTATAAGTCTGAACAATATTTTCGACACTTTTTACAAAAGTGGTGGTTACGAGCAGGCCAGAAATTCAAATTTCAGAAGTTTGAAGGAAGACCTTGATCGTGATTTACCTCTTTTCTCAAACAAATACTGGTATGGGCAGGGAACTACCTTCTTTGCTAATGTTTATTTAAGGTTTTAATCGATAGAAAATGAAGAATATTAAAATTTTGGGTGTACTGGCAATTTTTACAATGTTGGGTTGTGTGAAGACGGACGATTTTGAATTGCCTGATCTTGAAATTTCGGAAATAGAGATTGAAGGAAATATTACAAGTATTGCGGCTGTAAAAGGGAATTTCAATTTTGAAACAGAAGCTATTTATACATTTCGGGAAACCGATACCTGGTTTGAAGCCTATGTGATTTCCAGTGATGCGGGAGGGAACTTTTATAAGGAATTAATTGTTCAGGATAAGGCTTCAAATCCAACTTCTGGAATACATTTATTGTTGGATAATAATTCGCTTTTTGATACTTACAATCTGGGAAGGAAGATTTATGTGAAATTAGATGGGTTGAGTCTATGGTATAATAATGGAGTTTTGCAGCTTGGAATTCAGAATTTAGGAGACGTTGTGGCCATTCCAAATTCTTTGATAGACGATCATATTATCAGGTCTGAAATTACCAAAGAGATTGAAGCTTTACCTATAGAAATTTCAGACTTTAATCCCGAATTAAAGAATCTATATGTTAGGATTCAGGACGTTCAGTTTGATAGAAATTTAGTAAAAGAAAATCAGTTATTTTCCTTTGCATCAAATCCTGCAGATCAATACGACGGAGAGCGACAATTAGAAAACTGTGAAACCGGCGAAACCGTTTTGATGAGTACGAGTACGTTTTCTAATTTTAAATCGCTCCTTATTCCGGGAGGTTCAGGAAGTGTTGAGGGGATTCTTACCCGTAATTTTTATGATGAACATTATGTAATTGTTGTAAATACCCCAGATGCTTTACAAATGAATGACGAACGTTGTGATACTGAATATCTGGATTGCGGCGGTAATCAGGAGGAAGCTTCAAAAATTTTATTCGAAGAGAATTTTGACGGAGTTACTTCCAATACCACTTTAAATTCAAGAGGCTGGACTAATATAAATGTAAGCGGCGGAGAAAAGAAGTTTACACCAACTTTATCTGCAGGCAATAGAATACTCAGAATTTCAGCGTACAATACGAATGAAAGCCCGTTAGAAGCCTGGCTGGTTACTCCTGAAATTGATTTAAATAATTCAATGGATGAGATTTTGAGTTTTGATATTCTTTCATCTTATGACAAAGGGCTGATATTGGAGGTTTATATCACTCAGGATTTTACCGGAGATCCACGAACCACAGAATGGATAGAATTAGATGCAAACATTCCTTTGGGGCCTTCCAGTTCAAACTCCAGCATCTTTAAAAATTCTAAAATTAATATCTCTTGTCTTGAAGATAAAGTATGGGTAGGTTTTAGATATCTGGGCTCAACTTTTGACAAGACTACTACTTATGATCTGGATAATATTAGAGTAACCGGGGAATAAATAGAACTAAATATTCTTTTTAATTCACATACCTCCTTAATTATGGATTGTAAATTTTGGAGGTTCTTTTCCCGGTAATTTCGTAAAGAAAAGATCAGGTGACAACCTCTTCCTTCTTCTCTCTAAAATCCAGTGGTTGTAAAACTTTCAGCGCTTTTTCAACAGAGGTGATCCTGTCAAAAGTTAGTAAAAGCTTTAAACCGCCGCGGGTTTCCTTCTCCTTCATGGTGCAGTTCTGCCGATGGGTTTGGACATACTGGAGAACCCGGGTGAAATTGTTGGTTTGATAGAATCTTGATTTTTGATCAGAAATAAAATAACCTACCATTTTGTTCTTTTTCATGATCACCCGTTCCAGACCAATTTTCGCAGCGATCCATTTAATTCTTACTGAGTTTAATAAATCCACGGCCTGTGTGGGTAATTCACCAAATCTATCCACCAGATCAGCTTCAAATTTTTGAAGTTCTTCCTCAGTTTTTAGTTCATTCAATTTGGTATATAGATTCAGTCTTTCAGTAATATTATTGATGTAATCATCAGGAAATAGCAGTTCGAAATCTGTGTCTATTTGCGTATCCTTGACAAAATCCTTTTGCTCCACATCTTCAGTTTCAGCATACAGGTCACGGAATTCATTTTCCTTTAATTCCTCTATCGCTTCGTTTAGAATTTTCTGATAGGTATCAAAGCCTATATCATTGATAAATCCACTTTGTTCTCCTCCCAGTAAATCTCCGGCTCCCCGAATCTCCAGGTCTTTCATGGCAATATTGAATCCACTTCCCAATTCTGAAAATTGTTCGAGAGCAGTAATACGCTTTCTGGCATCTTCGGTCATTGCGGAATATGGCGGAGTTATAAAATAACAAAATGCTTTTTTATTACTACGGCCTACACGTCCACGCATCTGGTGAAGATCAGACAAGCCAAAATTGTTGGCATTATTTATAAAGATGGTATTGGCTTCCGAAACATCAAGTCCACTTTCTACGATCGTGGTAGATACCAGCACGTCAAATTCACCATTGATGAAGCTCAGCATTAATTTCTCCAGTTTTTTACCTTCCATCTGGCCGTGTCCCACGCCAATCTTGGCATCGGGAACCAGTCGTTGGATCATCCCGGCAACTTCTTTAATATTTTCAACCCGGTTATGGATAAAGAAGACCTGTCCCCCTCGCTGGATTTCATAAGAAATAGCATCACGAATGGTCTCTTCTGAAAATCGAATCACGTGACTTTCTATAGGATAGCGGTTAGGGGGCGGAGTGGTGATCGTAGAAAGATCACGTGCCGCCATCAGGCTAAATTGTAAGGTTCTTGGAATTGGCGTCGCTGTTAGCGTAAGTGTATCAACATTCTCTTTAATCGTCTTTAATTTATCTTTTACGGCGACACCAAATTTTTGTTCTTCGTCAACCACCAATAGGCCAAGGTCTTTAAATTTTACCGCTTTACTTACTAGCTGATGGGTTCCAATAATAATATCAACCTTTCCAGCTTCCAGATCAGCAAGGGTTTGTTTACGCTCTTTAGCAGTTCTGAATCGATTTAAATAATCAATGCGCACAGGAAAATCTTTTAAACGTTCCGTAAAGGTTTGATGATGCTGAAAAGCAAGAATGGTGGTAGGCACTAGGATAGCTACCTGTTTATTGTTGTCTACTGCTTTAAAAGCAGCCCTGATGGCAATTTCTGTTTTTCCGAAACCAACATCCCCACAAACCAGGCGATCCATAGGACGCTCATTTTCCATGTCTGCTTTTACAGCTGCTGTAGAAGAACTTTGATCTGGTGTATCTTCATACATGAACGAAGCTTCCAGTTCGTGTTGAAGATAGGAGTCGGGATCAAATTTAAATCCTTTTTCCAATCTTCTTTTTGCATACAATTTTATAAGGTCGTAAGCAATATGCTTAACCCGTGCTTTTGTTTTTTTCTTCAGATTTTTCCAGGCATTACTTCCCAGTTTATAGATCTTGGGAGGTTTACCATCTTTTCCGTTGAATTTAGAGATCTTGTGTAGAGAGTGTATGCTCAGGTATAAAATATCCCTTTCTCCATAGATCAGTTTGATGGCTTCCTGCTTTTTACCTTCTACATCGATCTTCTGAAGTCCGCCAAACTTTCCAATTCCATGATCTATATGGGTTACATAGTCGCCAACTTCCAGATTGGTTAATTCCTTCAGGGTGATCGCCTGCTTTTTGGCGTATCCATTTTTTAAATGGAATTTATGATAACGCTCAAAAATCTGGTGATCTGTATAACAAACAGTTTTTGAATCTTCATCAATGAACCCCTGAAACATGGAAAATACAGGTGTCTGGTATTTTACTTCCTTCTCCTGATCTTCAAAAATATCGTGAAATCGTTTCGCCTGCTGTTCACTTACGCAACAAATGAAATTAGTATATCCTGCCTCCTGATTTTCAACTAAATTCTCAATTAGTAAATCAAATTGCTTATTAAAGGAAGGTTGCGGCTTGGTGTGGAATTCTATTTTGGTCACGTCAGCCTGAACTCGTTTCAGGGTCTTTTCATTGGCAGATTCTGAAACAAGTTCAGAATGACGTAAAAAAGATTGGTTGCTTAATTCTACTGAAGTATACTCCAGTAATTGTTTTTTAATAAGCTCACCATTACAAAAAAGTTCTTTGGGTTCACTATGTTTTATATCTTCGGAAAGTTTTTCGAATGCTTCCTCTGCTTTTTTGTAAAGTTTATCTGCCTGGGCTGATAGCAGGTCAAGATTTTTTATAAAAACAATGGTTTTTGCTGAAATATATTTTAGAAAACTCTCTCTAACTTCATCCAAATGTTTGTTTTCCACATTGGGCATCACAGAGATTTTCTTCTTTTTATCTGTAGAAAGTTGTGTTTCTACATCAAAAGTCCTGATGCTGTCTATTTCATCACCAAAAAATTCAATTCTGTAAGGTTCATCATGGCTAAAGGAAAAAACATCGATGATCCCTCCACGCACAGAAAATTCTCCCGGCTCGGTCACAAAATCAACTCTTTTAAATTGATATTCAAACAGCACCTCATTTACAAAGTCTATAGAAAGTTCGTCACCAATGGCGATTTTCAAGGTACTTTTATCTAATTCCTTTCTGGTAACTACTTTTTCAAAAAGTGCATCAGGGTAGGTGACTATGAGTGCCGGTTTCTTTCTGGAATTAATTCGGTTTAAAACTTCAGCACGCAACAAAACGTTGGCATTGTCGGTTTCCTCAATTTGGTAAGGTCTTCTGTAACTTCCAGGATAAAAAAGCACATTTTTCTCACCAACCAACTGTTCAAGATCGTTTAAATAATAGGCAGCTTCCTCTTTATCATTAAAGATCATCAGGAAAGGGTGGTCAGATTCCTTAAAAACATCTGCCACTACAAAAGACAGGGCAGAACCAACAAGGCCTTTAAGATGAATATTAGACAGATTTTTTTGGGAAACGGCAATAGCATTTCGCAGTTCCTGCTGTTGCGGGGACTGTGCAAATTTCTGGGCGATAAGACTTGTACTCATTACTGCAAATATAATTTCATCCAAATTGCCTTACAACCAGTTCGTTGATTTTTAACTATTAAATAGCATTGCTCATTTTATAACTTTCATAACACAAGAACAGCTTATCAATACCTAACTTCCCGTAAAATTGAAAATGAACAATAAACAGCTCGCTTATTTTCTTGCCAGGCTCACGCTGGGTATCAACTTTTTTATTCACGGTCTGGTAAGGTTACCTAAAATGGAATCTTTTGCCAATGATGTAGCAAAAGGATTTGAAAATACAATGCTTCCGGAGATTCTGGTATTACCAGTTGCTTATGCCATACCTATCGTGGAATTAGTTCTGGGACTTTTTTTAATCTTAGGATTAGTTACCAAAAAAACGTTAACGGGTGCAGCCATCCTTATCATCTTTTTGATTGCCGGAAGTGCTTTCAAAGAAGACTGGGGTGCAGTGGGAACACAAATGCTATATGCTTTATACATTTTCTTTCTGTTATTTTATCAGGAGAATGAGCGCATGGCTATTTATTCAGAAAATAGAAAAGTTTAGAAATGGATTTAGAATTAAAGGATAAAAGAGTTTTTATATCAGGTTCTACCAAAGGAATTGGATTTGCAACTGCAAAGGTCCTGGCGAAAGAAGGAGCAGAGGTGATTATTAATGGGCGATCACAAGATTCGGTTGATAAAGCACTGGAAAAATTAAAGAATGAGATTTCAGATGCTAAGATCTCCGGTTTTGCCTGTGATTTTTCAAATAAGGAAGAGATCAATAAGCTTATAAAGGAACTTGGCGATCTGGATATATTAATAAATAATGTCGGCATTTTTGGACCGAAGGATTTTGGTGAAATTGCAGATGAGGAATGGCTGGAATTCTACGAAGTTAATGTTATGAGTGGGGTAAGACTATCCCGTGCATTTTTACCGAAGATGTTAAAACAGGATTGGGGACGAATCATCTTTATTTCAAGTGAAAGTGCTTTGAATATTCCGGTGGAAATGATTCACTACGGAATGACCAAAACAGCCCAACTGGCCATTTCCAGAGGACTTGCTGAAATGACCAAGGGCACAAATGTTACTGTAAACAGTGTGCTTCCGGGACCTACATTTTCAGATGGGGTTCAAAAAATGGTAGAGGCCGAAAATAGTAAGGAAAGGGAAAAAGCAGAAGAGGAATTCTTTGAGAAAGCGAGGCCTACATCGTTAATTCAACGTTTTACAGATCCTCAGGAAGTAGCGAATATGATAGCCTATGTAGCCAGTCCCTTATCATCTGCCACAAACGGAGCATCCTTGCGTGTAGATGGGGGAGTAGTAAAAACAATCTAAAGAAATTATGGGAATTGAAGAATTTGATGTCTTTGTAATAGGGACAGGAACAGCAGGGAAAAGTGTTGCTAAAGAATGTGTTGAAGAAGGCTTGCGAGTAGCAATAGCCGATAATCGTGAATATGGAGGTACTTGTGCTAATCGTGGCTGTGACCCCAAAAAGGTTCTAGTTGGATTAACGGAAATTCTGGATAGGGCTGATAAAATGAAAGGTTACGGAATCACCAAATTACCTGAATTTAGCTGGAAAGATTTGATGCAGTTCAAAAAAACTTTTACAGTTGCCGTTCCGGCAGCAACAGAAAAAGATATGGAAGCACTTGGGATCAAGATGTATCATCAATCTCCAAAATTTTTAGATGAAAATACACTTTCAGTGGAGGGTAAAACCGTTAAAGCAAAGAAGATAGTGATCGCAACAGGGAACAAACCCCTGGAATTACCAATTCCGGGAAGGGATCTTCCTATAACAAGTGATGACTTCCTGGAGCTGGAAGAATTGCCTGAAAGCATGATATTTATTGGAGCCGGTTATATTGGGATGGAATTTGCCCATATTGCAGCAAGATGTGGAGTGGAGGTTACTATAATTGAGGGGGAATCCAGATCGCTCAATAATTTTGATGAAGATATGGTAAAACATCTTCAAAAGGCTTCTGAAGAAATTGGAATTAAATTCATTTTTGATTCGGAAGTAACCGGAATAGAGAAACTTCAGACGAACTATAGAGTAACTGCAAACCAAAAAGGAAAGAAGATCGAATTGAAGGCGAAACTGGTGGTAAATACTGCAGGAAGAGTTCCATCTATTGATGATCTTGATCTTGAAAAAGGGAATGTGGAATTTTCCAAAAAAGGAATTACCGTAAATAAACACTTGCAAAGTCCTTCCAATAAGAGCGTCTATGCCTGCGGGGATGTTTCTGCCAGTGAAGGTTTACCTTTAACACCATTGTCTTCTCAGGAAGCCCGGCTTGTAGCGGGAAATATTCTGGACAAAGATCGTGAAAAAACTGTCGACTATCCTCCACAACCTTCTGTGGTATTTACCTTGCCTAATCTGGCATCTGTGGGATTGAATGAAAAACAGGCAAAGGAACAAGGTTATGATTTCAGGTTGGAACAAAAGCTAATCCCGGAGTGGTTCAATGCAAAACGAATCAATGAAGAATATTACGCTTATAAAACACTGGTAGATAAAGAAAGCGGTTTAGTCCTGGGAGCTCATCTTGTGGGGCCGGATGCCGGTGAAATGATCAACATGGTTGTAATGGCAATGTGCGGTAAATTAACCTGTGAAACCTTAAAAGGAATGATCTTTTCTTATCCTAGTTGGGGTAGCGATCTTAAGGCAATGGTTTAACTGCTTTCACGGTGCATCATTCTGTAAAAAGGCGTTTGCTTTCTGTTCTTGAAACCATGGTAGGCAATATTCAGAAATAAAAGAATTGATCCTGCTAGTGCTGTTCCTGCAATAAATTCTTCGGTGCCCTGATGTCTTATATAGATTGCTATTAAGGCCCAGACTCCAACTGCGGCAAATTCTCTCATATTTCTAATGTAAATCATGAGTAGATTTATAATGACGGCTACGCCTATCATAATTACCGTCCATTCAACTTCAGAAAAAAGTGCGCCGTCCCAACCAATCTCAGTCAGCCACGCTGCCATATTAGCAATGCTGGCTACAGCGATCCAGCCGGAATATAAACAAACAGGCCACCAGTAAAACGCTATAACTTTAAATGGAGCATCCCATATTTCCATATCGTTATTAATGATCAGCTTTAAAAGCTTAGCTAATACAAAGAACATCAAAACTACCGACATTCCGGTAAATTCGTAAAGCCAGGTAATTACCCAGAGACCGGTGCCAATATTTGCTACAATAAACCAGATAGAAGTATTCTTAATAAATCTGGTATGCTTCCCACCGGTGAAAGCCTGATGAATCATAAAAATTGAGGAGACCAGAAGACTTAGAAAAATAAGACCCCAAATAGAAAAAGCATAATCTGCCGGAGTAAAAAGATTTGAATATTTGTCGCTCATCTCACCTATGGTGGTGTTGTTGAACCTGCCTGTTTGTGCATAAAAATTGATTGCAATATTGAGAATTACAGAAACAAAATTTAAAACTGCTAGTTTTTTTATCATTGGGGGTGATTTTAGTTAGCGGGAATTACTTCTTTTCCGGTGATTGCAAAAATACGATCCCCTTCTTCAGGTTGCATAAAATAATTTCCTGTGAATTCGCCAAAGGCTGGCAATATCATCTGATCTTGACTTTTAAAGAAACAAGATAATCTTAATATTTGTTTTCCGTTACCTCTCATCTTAAAACCTGGGTGAATATGTCCACAGATGTTGAAATGATTTTCGAGAATTTGAGGATGATGGGTTAAATAAAAGCCTTCGATCTTTATATCTGAAAAAATCTTGATACCAATATCCTGATATTTAATAGGTGAAATAATATCGTGGTTGCCGGCAATCAAATGTACCTGGTTATCTATGCCTGAAATCCATTCTTCAAACATATTCCACTCTATATTCAATGAGCTATGAAAGAGATCACCAAGAAATACGATATGTTCAGGGTCAAATTCTTTTCTAAGTTCATCAAGTTTGTGAAAGTTCTGTGCGATAGCCTGCATGGGAACTGCACTCCCGTGTTTTCTGAAATGGGAAACCTTGCCCAGATGAACATCAGCAATGAGTAGCGCTTCCTGTTCCGGCCAGTAGATTGCGCCAAAAGGATGCAAAACGAAATCCTGATTTCGAATTCTGATGTTAAAATTCATCTATAATTTGCAAAGTATTTCTGCCGCCTTTTCCAGAGTTTCATCGGTTTTCGCAAAACAAAATCGCAGCTGACTTTTGTCTTTCTTGTTAATATTAAAAACAGATACTGGAATTGAGGCTAATCCATGTTGTTTCACTAATCTCTCAGCGAAATTTACATCATTTTCATCGGTTATCCCGGAAAAATTTAACAGTTGATAGTAAGTCCCACTAGATGGGCTATATGTGAAATTAGAATCTTTTATCAAATTCAGAAAAAGATCTCTTTTAGTCTGATAAAATTTAGAAAGTTCTAAGTAGTTCTCCGGATTCGTTAGATATTCTGCATATGCTCGTTGCATAGGATGGTTGACAGAAAAAACAGTGAGCTCATGGATTTTTCGAATTTCTTTCATCAGTTTTTCCGGTGCAACACAGTATCCTGTTTTCCAGCCTGTATTATGAAAAGTTTTACCGAAGGATGCACATACTATAGATCTTTCAGCTAATTCAGGAAACTTTGAAGCACTTTGGTGCTTTAATTTGTCAAAAATAAGATGCTCATAGACTTCATCACTCAAGAGGATGATATTGGTTGCTGAAAGAATGCTTTGCAGTTTCAGCATATCATCTTCAGAAAGGATTGTGCCGGTAGGATTATGCGGAGTGTTGATGATCATCATTTTAGTTCTGGAAGTAATCGCATCCTTTACTTCGTCCCAGTCAACACGATAATTATCGTCTTTTAATTGAATTTGAACCGGTTTGCCACCGTTTAGTTTAATGGTTGGCTCATAAGTGTCATATGCGGGTTTGAGTACGATCACTTCATCTCCTTTCTGCACAAAAGCTGTAATGGCGCAGTACAAAGCTTCAGTAGCTCCTGAGGTAACTGTAATTTCAGAATCAGCATTATATTCTTTTTCATAAAGAGATTTAATCTTTTTAACGATTTGCTCTCTTAAAACCTGTACACCAGAATCTGGAGGATATTGATTATATCCATCTTTCATAGCCTCGGAAACCAGGTCTTTCAGTTTTTGATCGGTTTTAAAATTTGGAAATCCCTGGGACAGATTTATGGCATTATGATCATTAGCCATCTTACTCATTACTGAAAAAATACTGGTTTTGGTACCGGGCAGTTTTGATTCGTATTCAGTGATTCCAGCCATAGTTCATTTTTTAATTAAAATGCATAAAAAAACCCGGACTACAAAGTCCGGGTTGATCTATATTTATTTTAAAAGCGGTTTACTTTACGCTGGCTTTCAAATATTCTCTGTTCATTCTTGCGATGTTCTCTAAAGAGATTCCTTTAGGACATTCAATTTCGCAAGCTCCGGTGTTGGTACAATTACCAAAACCTTCTTTATCCATCTGCTCTACCATTTGTAATACTCTACGATCTGCTTCAACTTCTCCTTGCGGAAGAAGTGCAAACTGGCTCACTTTGGCTGAGGTAAATAACATGGCGCTGGCATTTTTACAGGCCGCAACACAAGCTCCGCAACCAATACAGGTAGCTGCATAAAAAGACATATCTGCACTTTCCTTATCTACCGGGATAGAGTTTGCATCCTGGGTATTTCCTGAAGTATTCACAGAAATATACCCACCGGCCTGCTGAATCCTGTCAAAAGAACTGCGGTCTACTACCAGATCTTTTATTACAGGAAAAGCTTTAGCTCTAAAAGGCTCAATAACGATAGTATCACCGTCATTAAATTTTCTCATATGTAACTGGCAGGTCGTAATTCCGCGATCTGGTCCATGAGGCTCTCCGTTGATCTGTAAATTACACGATCCGCAGATTCCTTCACGACAATCATGATCAAAAGCTACAGGTTCGTCTCCCTTGGCGATGAGCTGCTCATTAAGAACATCCATCATTTCAAGAAAAGACATATCTGTGGAAATATCAGAAACCTGGTAGGTTTGCATTTTTCCTTTTGTATCGGCGTTCTTCTGACGCCATATTTTTAATGTAAGGTTCATACTTTAAGTATTGAGTATTTAGAAATGAGATTTTAGAATTATCGGGACAGTTGTCTCAATTCTCAAATCTCAAATCTCAATTCTATTTATAACTCCTTGTTTTTACCTGAATATTTTCATAATCTAAATCTTCTTTATGAAGAATAGCATCTGCAGGATTGCCAGTGTATTCCCAGGCAGCTACATACATAAAGTTCTCGTCATCACGCATCGCTTCCCCTTCTTCTGTCTGGTATTCTTCTCTAAAGTGACCACCACAAGATTCTTCTCTATGTAATGCATCTTTGGCGAATAATTCTCCAAGCTCAAGGAAATCTGCCACACGACCAGCTTTTTCAAGCTCAGCATTCATTTCCATCGTATTACCAGGAACGCGAACATCTCTCCAGAATTCTTCCCGAAGTTCTTTGATTTCGGTAATAGCTTCTTTTAGGCCTTTAGCGTTTCTAGCCATACCAACCTTGTCCCACATGATCTTACCAAGAATCTTATGGAAGTGATCTACAGATTTAGATCCTTTGGTATTTACCAGTTTTTCCAGTCTTTCACGCACTTCAGTTTCTGCAGCATCAAATTCGGCAGAATCTGTAGGGATCGCACCGGTTCTAATATCATCAGATAAATAGTTTCCTATAGTATATGGTAATACGAAATATCCGTCAGCAAGTCCCTGCATCAAGGCAGAAGCACCAAGCCTGTTAGCTCCGTGATCTGAGAAGTTTGCTTCTCCAATCGCGTAACATCCCGGAATGGTGGTTTGAAGGTTATAATCAACCCAAACACCACCCATGGTATAATGTACCGCAGGATAGATCATCATAGGAGTTTCGTATGGGTTTTGATCTACGATTTTCTCGTACATCTGGAAAAGGTTACCATATTTGGCTTCTACAACCTCTTTCCCTAATTTCTTTATTTCAGCATCAGAAGGATTATCTATTTTCTGAGTAGTTGCAGCTTCTTTACCATAACGCATAATGGCTGAACTAAAATCAAGATAGACTGCTTCTCCGGTCTTATTTACTCCAAAACCTGCGTCACAACGTTCTTTGGCTGCTCTGGAAGCAACATCACGAGGTACAAGGTTTCCAAAAGCCGGGTATCTTCTTTCCAGGTAGTAATCTCTTTCTTCTTCGGAAAGCTCTGTTGGTTTTTTCTTGCCTGCTTTAATTGCCTCGGCATCTTCTTTCTTCTTCGGAACCCAGATTCTACCATCATTCCGAAGTGATTCAGACATCAGCGTTAATTTAGACTGATGATCTCCTGAAACCGGAATACAGGTTGGGTGAATTTGAGTAAAACATGGGTTAGCAAAATAAGCTCCCTTTTTATGTATTTTCCAGCTGGCAGTTACATTACTTCCCATAGCATTGGTAGATAGGAAAAATACGTTCCCATATCCTCCTGAAGCTACAACCACAGCATGTGCTGAGTGTCTTTCCAGTTCTCCTGTTACCAGGTTTCTAGCAATAATACCACGGGCTTTTCCGTCAACTTTTACAATATCAAGCATTTCATGCCTGTTGTAAGATTTGATCTTTCCACGGTTTATCTGGCGGTTCATTGCTGAATAGGCTCCAAGCAATAACTGTTGCCCCGTTTGTCCCTTGGCGTAGAAAGTTCTTGAAACAAGTACTCCGCCAAAAGAACGGTTATCTAAAAGTCCGCCGTATTCTCGGGCAAATGGAACTCCCTGAGCCACACATTGGTCAATAATATTTCCGGAAACCTGTGCAAGTCTATATACGTTGGATTCCCTGGAACGATAATCACCACCTTTTACAGTGTCATAGAAAAGACGGTAAACAGAGTCACCATCTCCCTGGTAGTTCTTTGCTGCATTGATACCTCCCTGAGCAGCAATAGAGTGCGCTCTTCTAGGAGAATCCTGGTAGCAAAATGTTTTTACGTTATAACCCAGCTCAGCAAGAGTTGCCGCAGCACTACCTCCCGCAAGTCCAGTTCCAACAACGATAACATCAATATTACGTTTGTTGGCCGGATTAACCAGGTCTATAGAATTTTTATGATTGGTCCACTTTTCTGCCAATGGGCCTTTAGGTGCATTAGATTCAAATATTCCCATAGCTTAAATTTTTTCTAGTACAAAGTGAATATAAAATGGAATTACAGCAAATGCCAGAGGAACTAAAACTGCAAAGGCATATCCAAATTTCCTGATAAAGCCATTGTACTTAGGATGATTAACACCGAGTGACTGAAATCCGCTGGCAAAACCATGCGACAGGTGAAAACCTATAGCAAGCATGGCTAAACCATAAGCTATCGCCCAAATGAGTCCGTATTGTGCATCCTGAAATGTCTTAATGGTAAGAGTATAAAGGTCTTTCACCTTTGCTCCATTTTCTGTAGTATAAACAGTATCATCCAGACCTCCAAATTTCATTTCTCCCCAGAACATGGTCATATGAATTACAATAAAAGCTAAAATGATCGTACCAAGAATCCCCATATTTCTGGAAGACCACATGGTGTTAGTAGAAGGTTTAAAACTTACATATCCTTGAGGTCTTGCTTTACGGTTATGGATTGTTAGCATCACCCCGTCAATGGCGTGAAAAATAATACTTAGATAAGTGAGATAGGATAATACCTTAACAGCAGGATTCGTGGTCATGAATAATGCATATTCATTAAACTGGTCTTTCGCCGCTTCGCTTACCGGTAACAATAATTGTAAATTTCCAAGAAGGTGACCTACTAAAAACAGGCATAAAAAAAGACCTGTGAAAGCCATCCAGTATTTCTTCGCCAGTGATGACTTTAAAAGCGCAGATTTCGCCATAAATGTTTTGAATTATTTAGATAAAGTGGAGCAAAAATAAGCTTCCTTCTAATTTTTAACAAACTTTGGAGTTCTTTTTACTCACTATTTAGAACTAATTTAAAGTAGCCTGTTATTTGTTGAAGCTTTGAATGAGAGTGGCTTGCAGATTAGGCTTTTAAACAAATCTTAAAGTGATCATGCCGAATGATAATCATTGTTTTGGCAAAAGCTTAACTGCACTAAAAAGGCAATTTTCGTAATTTCCTATTTCATTTATCCCTACAATGAAAAATAGAACAAAAAAAATCGTCAGATCACTTTCAGAGATTTTTGAAGGACTACCCTGGTACGGCGAGTCGGTAATGAGAAAACTTGAAAACGTGCCTTATGTTATAGGGTATAAAACCTGTAATCCAGAATCCCATAGTGTGGCTCAAATTGTTGGGCACCTCATTGCCTGGAAAATTTATGCCGTAGAAAAGTTGAAGTCTAATGCAAATTTTAGCATTGAAATAGATTCTGAAGATGATTGGGCTCATATTGAAGTGCACTCTGCAAAAGAATGGGAGGAACTAAAGCGTAAACTGGTTGCAGCACAGAGTAAGATCTATGAACTTTTAGATGAAAAAGAGGATGATTCTTTTCTGGATAAAAAAGTTCAGGGTAAAGATTACAATTTTGAGCATTTATTAAACGGGATCATTCAACACGATATTTATCATATTGGACAAATTGGCTTGATCGAAAGTCAGCTCAAAAAGAAAGAAATAGATTCAGGTGTTTTTAGAATTTAAAAGCAGGTTTTTTAAATGGATTTTATAGACTACTACAAACTTTTAGAAATCAATAAATCGGCTTCCCAGGCAGATATTAAAAAAGCGTATAGAAAACTGGCTCGTAAATATCATCCAGATCTCAATCCTAATGATAAAGAGGCTCAGGCAAGGTTTCAGCAGATCAATGAGGCTCATGAGGTGTTGAGCGATCCCGAGAAACGAAAGAAATACGATGAATACGGAAAAGACTGGCAACATGCAGATCAATTTGAAGCTGCAAGAAAACAACAGGCAGCTTCAGGAGGATTTTCCGGAGGTTTTGGAGAAGGTAGTCAGTCACGTTCGTATTCAGGCAATTTTGATGATGATACTTTTTCAGATTTTTTTGAACAGATGTTTGGAGGTAGGGCAAGAGCAGAGGGAGCCCATCGCGGAGCACATTTTAAAGGTCAGGATTTTAATGCGGAGCTTCAGTTAAGACTTAGTCAGATCTATAAAAGTGAAAAACATACGCTTACCGTAAATGGTAAAAACATTCGGCTTTCCATACCAGCGGGCGTTGAGAATGGGCAAACCATAAAAATTAAAGGTCATGGTGGTCCCGGAGTTCAGGGTGGGCCAAGGGGCGATCTCTTTCTTAGCTTCAATATCCTGAATGATACTTCCTTTCGCAGAGAAAAAGAACACTTATACTCAACTGAAGAAATTGATCTGAGTACTGCAGTTCTGGGCGGGGAGATCGCTATAAATACGTTTAACGGAAAGGTCAAACTGAAGGTGAAGCCGGGAACACAAAATGATAGCAGGATTAAATTAAAAGGAAAAGGATTTCCGAAGTATAAAAAAGAAGGCCAATTCGGAGATCTTTATATTACCTATAAAGTGAAAGTCCCGGAGCGTTTAACCGATAGGCAGAAAGAATTATTTCAGGAACTTAAAAAAACGGGAATATGAACAAAGAAGACTTAATTCCTGCAGAAGAGATTTGTGTTCGCTATAAAGTGGAGCGTCAGTTTGTAAGCTCACTGTACGATAGCGGGATCATAGAGGTAATCACAATAGAGGAGACTGAGTATGTTCACTGTGACCATCTGGCCAATTTTGAAAAAATGATGCGCCTGCACAATGAATTAAATATCAATTTGGAGGGACTTGAAGCTATTGATCATTTACTAAAGCAAATACAGAAACTTCAAAAGGATAATCTTCAATTGAAAAACAGATTGGGACTTTACGAATAAAATGGGACCCATAAAATACTTGCTGACTATTTTACATCTCCTTATAAACAGGCTCAAACAAAATTTTAAATCTCTTTTATAGCTTTTGCATTTAATTCCTTTTAATTTTGAAAAAATTGAAACGATTTATTTATGAAATATGATAGAATAGATAGGAGACTCTTTATAAAGAACCGAAAAAACTTCATGGAGAAGATGAAGCCAAAAAGTCTGGCGGTTTTTAATTCTAATGACGTTTATCCTATTGGTGCCGATAGTACCATGCCTTTTCAGCAAAACCGTGATATTTTTTATCTAAGTGGTGTAGATCAGGATGAAAGTATTCTGGTGTTATTCCCGGATGCTCCTGAAGAAAAGCACCGCGAAATTCTTTTTCTTACTGAAACCAATGAACATATTGCAGTTTGGGAAGGGGCGAAGCTTACTAAAGATGATGCTTTTGAAGTAAGTGGTGTCAAAACCGTGTACTGGATGAAAGATTTTGAAAAGATCTTTTTTGAAGTGATGACGCAATGTGAAACTGTTTATTTGAATACAAATGAACATTACAGGGCGAACCATGAAACGGAAACAAGAGATGAGCGTTTTATAAAATGGTGCAAGGAAAAGTACCCGGCGCACCAGGTGGCGAAGGCTAATCCAATTTTACAGAGGTTACGTTCCGTAAAAGATCCTATTGAGCTGGATTTAATGCAGAAAGCTTGTGATATTACTGAAAAAGCTTTCCGCAGGACATTAAAGTTTGTAAAACCCGGAGTGTGGGAATATGAGATAGAAGCGGAATATTATCACGAAATGATAAGAAACCGCTCTAAAGGCTTTGCTTATACACCAATTATCGCAAGTGGAAATAACGCCAATGTTCTACATTATATAGAGAACAGGCATCAGTGTAAGGAAGGAGACCTTATTCTTCTGGATACAGGAGCAGAATATGCGAATTATTCCAGTGACCTTAGTAGAACAATTCCAGTGTCAGGAAGGTATACAGACAGGCAAAAGCAGGTTTACAACGCGGTAAATAAAGTAAAAAAGAACGCTACGAAAATGCTGGTTCCAGGAACTATGTGGAAAGAATATCATGTAGAAGTTGGAAAAATGATGACTTCTGAATTGCTTGATCTTGGATTGCTTGATAAGGCTGACGTTCAAAATGAAGACCCGGACTGGCCTGCCTATAAAAAGTATTTTATGCATGGCACCTCTCATCATATTGGTTTAGATACTCATGATTATGGAATTCTAACCGAACCTATGCAGGCGAATCAGGTATTTACTGTAGAGCCGGGAATTTATCTTCCAGATGAAGGTTTCGGGATTAGGCTTGAAGACGATGTGGTGATCCAGGCAAAAGGAGAGCCTTTTAACTTAATGCGAAATATACCTATTGAAGTAGAGGAGATCGAGGAAATAATGAATTCTTAGATCCTTAAGGATAATTTAAAAGTTAATAATTGCCGCAAATTCCTGAATATCCATTCTTGAATTTGCGGTTTTTTAATTTAAGATATGAGTGAATTAAAGTTTAAAGGCGCAAAAATCCATTATACAAGTCGGGGGCAGGGAGCTAAAGTTCCTTTAGTGCTTTTACACGGATTTCTGGAAGATTCTAAAATATGGGCCCCAATTGTTAAGGAGCTACAAATGGAACGGCAGATTATTTGCATAGATCTACCAGGTCATGGAAAATCTGAAGGAATCGCTGAGGTACATTCAATATCACTGATGGCCGATGTGGTTCGGGAGGTTTTGAAACATCTTGAAATAGAAGAGATTAGCGTAGCGGGACACAGCATGGGTGGTTATGTGAGTTTGGAATTCCTCAAAAAATTTCCTATGATACTAAGAAGCATTGTGTTGATAAATTCAACGCCTATTGAGGATAGTGTGGAAAAGCGAAAAATACGTGAAAGATTTGTGCAATTAGTAGGTAAGAATAAAGAAGCTTATATAAGTATGGCTATTTCGAATCTCTATTCTGAAAAAAGTAGATTAAAATTTGCTTCAGAAATTGAAGATTTGAAGTCCCGGGCAATGAAAATGGAGATTGAAAATATACAGGCTTCGTTAAAAGGAATGAAAATTCGTACAAATTATTTACATGAACTTAAAGGCTTTCCTGGACAAAAGATCATCGCAGCCGCAAAAGAGGATTCAATTTTAGATATGAATGATTTAAAAAATATATCCGGAGAATGTAATTGTGAATTTTATAGCATGGAAAACGGTCATAATTCCCCGGTTGAAGATATCAACAATTTAAGAACAATAATACACTTAATCGATTAATTTGTGCATTTTGTCGAACCATTAACTTTTTTTTATACTTTAGTAATCTAGAAACCAGAAAATTAACCTTATATGAAAAAAGCAAACCCTACTTCATTTTCATTTGCAAAGGTTTGTTGCAGTATTTTCGGACACAAATTAAGAGTGTCTAAAAACATTACGAATCATGTACATGAGTACCAATGTAAAAATTGTGGTATGGAGATGACTGACACTGCAGATGGGCTTTTGGCAAGACTAACCCCCAAATTTAAGGAGACTAATGCGTATCTGGCAAAAATTCATAAAAAACGCAGACGGGTATTTATTGCAAAGGCTTCTTAATCTTCTTTGCTTCCCATCGAATTCCAGCCTCTGGCTATTAATGGCAGTTTCTGGTTAGCTCGGGTGACTAGGTGCATTCCTTCATTTTGCTCGGTCATATGGCCTATAACTGTCAAATGCGGGTTTCCTTTAATTTTAACATAATCATCCTGAGAAATCGTAAAAAGCAACTCGTAATCTTCTCCACCGCTTAATGCGATCATAGTGCTGTCTATTTCAAATTCTTCACAAACAGATATCACCGCTGGATCTAACGGGATTTTTTCCTCAAAAAGATTAGCACCCAATTTAGAATTCTTACAAAGATGAATCACTTCAGATGAAAGTCCGTCACTAACATCTATCATGGAAGTTGGTTTTACCTCAAGATCTTTAAGTAGTGGGGCGATATCTTTTCTCGCTTCCGGTTTCAATTGTCTTTCAATTAAATAAGTGTATTGATCCAGATCTGGTTGAGAATTTGGATTGGCTTTAAAAACCTCTTTTTCACGTTCCAGAATTTGTAATCCCATATATGCAGCTCCAAGATCCCCGGTTACTACCAGAAGATCGTTTGTTTTTGCGCCATCACGGTAAACAATATCCTCTTTTTCTGCAACCCCAAGTGCCGTGACACTTATCAGTAATCCGGAAGTGGAGGAAGTGGTGTCTCCACCAACGACATCTACATTATATATTTTTGATGCTAATTGAATTCCTGCATATAATTCTTCCAGTGCTTCTACTGGAAAACGGTTTGAAACAGCGATAGAAACAGTGATGTGGGTAGCCGTGGCATTCATTGCATAAATGTCTGAGAGGTTTACCATTACCGCTTTATATCCAAGATGTTTTAAAGGCATGTAAGCCAGGTCAAAATGGACTCCTTCCACCAGAAGGTCTGTACTAACAATGGTTTGTTTATTCTCAAAATTAAGTACTGCGGCATCATCACCAATAGCCTTAATTGTTGATTCTAGCTTAGGACTGAAGTTCCCGGTAAGATGATCTATTAAACCAAATTCACCTAATTCTGAAAGGTTTGTTTTGCTTTCCTGACTATTATCAAACATGCAATTGAATTTTAAAGTGCAAAAGTACGATTATAAAATTCATTGAGGAAGAATGAAGCAAAAGCTTTAAAATGAGCAAAAAGTGTTTAAGAATAAGTATTTTAAGAATTTGATATTTTGATTGATGGGCTCTATAATTCAATTCTTAAAACATATGCTTAGTCTATGGTAAAACACATGCTTTGTAGTATATTTGTGCCCAATTTAGAATTAATCTTTATAGGTTATGATTAAAGTTAGCGAAGAAGCAAAAACAAAAATTTCTGCTCTGATGACCGAAGGCGGTTTCAATCCCGAAGCCGATTATGTTCGTGTTGGTGTGAAGAGTGGTGGCTGCTCTGGCTTGTCTTATGAATTGAATTTTGATAAGAGTCAGGTGGATGGCGATAAAATTTTTGAAGACAATGATGTGAAAATTGTTGTTGATAAACGCAGTGTTCTGTATTTGGCAGGAACCATTCTGGAGTATTCAGGTGGTTTAAATGGAAAGGGTTTTGTTTTTAATAACCCAAATGCGCAGCGAACCTGTGGGTGTGGTGAGAGTTTTTCACTATAAAACTTTTAACGTTAACCGAGGTTGACGTCAATCTAAATTAGAATTAGCAATAATGGCATATACTGAAGACGATTTAAAGAAAGAGCTCGAAACAAAAGAGTATGAGTATGGATTTTATACAGATATAGAATCTGATACTTTTCCTGTGGGCTTGAACGAAGACATCGTGCGAGCGATTTCTAAGAAGAAAGAAGAACCAGAATGGATGACTGAATGGCGCCTGGAAGCTTATCGCGCCTGGGAAGATATGATCGAACCGGAATGGGCGAATGTAAAATACCCAAAACCGGATTTTCAAAATATCTCTTATTATTCAGCACCAAATAAAAAACCTAAATACGAAAGTTTAGATGAGGTAGATCCTGAATTGCTGGATACCTTTAAAAAACTTGGTATTTCCTTGGATGAGCAGAAGAAACTTGCAGGTGTTGCGGTAGATGTAGTGATGGACTCTGTTTCTGTGACTACCACTTTTAAAAAGACCCTTGCTGAGAAAGGAATTATTTTCTGTTCCATTTCTGAAGCGATCAAGGAACATCCGGAATTGGTGAAGAAATATTTGGGTACCGTGGTGCCTAAAAAAGACAATTTTTATGCTGCTTTGAATTCTGCAGTATTTAGTGATGGTTCTTTCTGTTATATTCCAAAGGGTGTTCGTTGTCCTATGGAACTTTCAACCTACTTTAGAATCAACCAGGCAGGAACCGGGCAGTTTGAGAGAACACTTGTAGTAGCAGATGAAGATAGTTATGTAAGTTACCTGGAAGGTTGTACTGCTCCTTCCCGTGATGAAAATCAATTGCATGCGGCTGTTGTAGAGCTTGTAGCACTGGATGGTTCTGAAATTAAATACAGTACAGTTCAAAACTGGTTTCCTGGAAATAAGGAAGGAAAAGGAGGAGTTTTCAATTTTGTTACTAAAAGAGGGCTTTGTGAGAATAACGCGAAGATCTCTTGGACTCAGGTGGAAACAGGATCTGCTGTTACCTGGAAATATCCTAGTTGTATTTTGAAAGGAGATAATTCGGTTGGAGAATTTTATTCTATTGCTGTAACTAATAACTGGCAGCAAGCCGATACCGGAACTAAGATGATCCATCTTGGGAAGAATACTAAGAGTACGATCATTTCAAAAGGTATATCGGCAGGACAGTCTCAGAATTCGTATCGTGGACTTGTCCAAATCAATGGAAGAGCTCATAATGCAAGGAATTTCTCGCAGTGTGATTCCCTTTTAATGGGTAATAAATGCGGAGCGCATACTTTTCCTTATATCGAGGTTAAAAATAAATCTGCCCAGGTAGAGCACGAAGCTACCACCAGTAAAATTGGGGAAGATCAGATTTTTTACTGTAACCAAAGAGGTATAGATACTGAGAAAGCGATCGCATTGATCGTGAATGGTTTTAGTAAAGAAGTCTTAAACAAGTTACCAATGGAATTTGCAGTAGAAGCGCAAAAACTACTCGAAATTTCACTTGAAGGTTCAGTTGGATAATACCAGCGCTATAATTGCTATGAAGAAGTTATTTGGATTATTGATATTGAGTTCTCTTCTTTTTTCCTGTCAGGATGAAGAACGTAGGGAACTTATGGATCAACCGGAAGTTGAAAAAGTGCCAGACAGTATTCAGGTTCTAAAAGGGGAATTTGTATATGGCGCAGATGCTGCGGTAATGAGAGGTGAGAACTTTGTTTATGGAGTTACCCTGGATTCATTGTCCCAGCTTCTTTCAGATAAAATAGCTCCTTTAAAATCGGACGATTTTCAAATGATCCCTGTGACGGTAAAAGCGAAAATAAAGCCTAATCCAGCGCAGGAAGGCTGGGAAGAGGTAATTGAAATTTTAGAGATTATTAAAGTTCCTGAAGGAGCAAAAGTGTTAGACACTATAAATTAATAAATAGAAAAAATTAAATCCATCTGCTTAGGCAGATTCAGAATTGATAGACATGCTTAAAATAAAGAATTTACACGCCAGCATAGAAGATAAAGAGATCTTAAAGGGAATTAATCTTGAGATCAATCCGGGGGAGGTCCATGCGATCATGGGGCCAAACGGTTCAGGAAAAAGTACGTTATCTTCAGTGATTGCAGGAAGGGAAGAATATGAAATGACTGATGGAGAAATGATTTTTGAAGGAGCAGATCTTCGCGAAATGGATCCTGAAGAAAGAGCTCACAAAGGTATTTTCCTTTCTTTTCAATATCCGGTGGAAATTCCGGGGGTGTCGGTGACCAACTTTATTAAAACGGCCATCAATGCCCAGAGAAAAGCTCATGGAAAAGAGGATATGCCAGCCAATGAAATGCTGAAAATGATTCGTGAGAAATCTGAAATGCTGGAAATAGACCGTAAATTTTTATCACGTTCTCTTAATCAGGGATTTTCAGGTGGTGAGAAGAAGCGTAATGAAATCTTCCAAATGGCGGTTTTGGACCCAAAATTATCTATTCTTGATGAAACAGATTCAGGCCTGGATATCGATGCCTTAAAAGTGGTTGCTGATGGGGTGAATAAATTGAGAAGAGAAGATAACGCGGTATTGCTTATTACTCACTATCAGAGATTGTTGAATTATATTGTCCCAGATGTAGTGCATGTGATGGTAGACGGAAAAATCGTAAAATCTGGAGGAAAGGAACTTGCGCACGAATTAGAAGAAAGAGGGTACGATTGGGTAAAAAAGGAAACAGTTTAGGATTTAATATTCAATGTTTCTGAAAAAGAAAACTCTGAATTTTAAATTTTAAACCTGAAATTGAACAAAATGGAATTAAAAGATAAACTTATCTCATCATTTTTAGCCTTTGAAGAAGGCCTGGAACCTGATAGGGGAATGGATACCATAAGAAATCAGGCGATCAAGGATTTCGAAAACCTTGGTTTTCCTAATAAAAAAGATGAGGACTGGAAATATACTTCGCTTAATGCTGTTTTAAAACATGATTATAGCGTATTTCCTAAGAAAGAAGATGCGATAGATTATCGTGATATCAAGAAATATTTGATTCATGATATAGATACTTATGACCTGGTTTTTATTGATGGAATTTATTCTTCTCATCTTTCCCAAACTACTCATGAGAAGATCGATGTTTGCTTGATGTCATCTGCATTAACTAAGGATAAATATAGGCCGGTGATAGATAACTACTTTAGTAAGGTAGCGCCAAAATCTGGTTTAAATTCATTGAATACTGCATTTGCAAAAGAAGGTGCATTTATTCATATTCATAAGAACAAGCAGGCAGATAAGCCCATCCAGATCATTAATTTTGCAACTGGAAACGAGTCTTCCCTTTTACTTCAGCCAAGAAATTTAGTAGTTGTAGAAGAGAATTCGTACGTTCAAATTATTGAGAGGCACCAAAGTCTTACAGATCATCCAGTACTTACCAATTCTGTAACAGAGATCTTTGCCGATAGACGCGCGATGGTTGATTATTATAAGATCCAGAATGATAAAGCTTCTGCTTCTTTGATAGACAATACTTTTATAGAACAAAAAGATGAAAGCAATGTTTCAGTCCATACATTTTCATTTGGCGGAAAACTTACCCGTAATAATCTGAATTTCTATCAGAAAGGCGAGCGTATAGATTCTACCATGAAAGGGGTGACGATCATTGAAGGTAAGCAGCACGTAGATCATAATACACTAGTTCATCATATAGAACCAAATTGTGAGAGTCACCAGGATTATAAAGGAATTTTTGGTGATAGTTCAACCGGTGTTTTCAATGGAAAAGTGCTGGTAGAGAAAGAAGCTCAAAAGACAAATGCGTACCAGTCTAACAATAATATTCTGGCAGATGATAAAGCGACGATCAACTCTAAACCTCAATTAGAGATCTTTGCAGATGATGTGGCCTGTAGTCACGGTTGTACCATTGGTCAGTTAGATGAAGATGCTTTATTTTATTTACAATCTCGTGGGATTCCTAGGAAGGAAGCTCGTGGATTGATGATGTATGCTTTCGCCAACAACGTATTGGAGAGTGTAAAGATCCCGGAAGTAAAGAAAAGAATCAATAAACTGATCGCTTCTAAACTGGAAGTAGAATTAGGTTTTAACCTGTAGTCAGTTAAAATATCCTGGTAATATAAATGTGTTTTTTTCAGCCTGAGCATATCAAAGGCTATGGGCGAGACACAAAGTAGCGCCAGATAAATAAGAAATTATTTAAAATTATAAAGGATGAGTCAGCAAACTCAGGCAAAGACATTTGAGGTTGAAAAGATCCGCAAGGATTTTCCAATTCTTAACCGTGAGGTGAATGGCTATCCTTTGGTTTATTTTGATAATGCAGCGACTGCCCAAACACCTAAGCAGGTTATGGACGCGATCGTTGATTATTATTCAAATTACAACGCCAATATTCATAGAGGTGTACACTCCTTATCTCAGGAAGCCACCGATAAATATGAGGAAGCAAGGATTAAGATCCAGAAGCATTTTAATGCTGAAAAGGCTCACGAGATCATTTTTACTTCAGGTACTACCCACGGGATTAACCTGGTAGCTAACGGATTTTCTTCAATTTTGAAGGAAGGAGATGAGATACTGGTTTCGGCAATGGAACATCATTCTAATATCGTTCCGTGGCAAATGCTGTGTGAAAAGACGGGAGCCAAACTGAAGGTGATTCCAATGGATCTTAAGGGAGAACTTGTTTATTCAGAATTTGAAAACCTAATAAATGCCAATACAAAACTGGTGTTTTTAAATCATGTTTCTAATGCGCTTGGTACCGTAAATCCAATAAAAAGTATTATTGAAAAAGCCCACGAAAAGGGTGCCGCGGTTTTAATTGATGGAGCACAGGCTGCACCGCATATTAAAGCTGATGTTCAGGAATTAGATGTTGACTTTTATGTAGTTTCTGCCCATAAAATGTGTGGTCCAACGGGAGTAGGAGTGCTTTACGGAAAAGAGAAGTGGTTGGAAAAACTTCCCCCCTACCAGGGTGGTGGTGAAATGATCGCCACGGTTTCTTTTGAGAAAACTACCTACGCCGGTCTTCCACATAAATTTGAAGCTGGAACGCCAAATATTTGCGGTGGAATCGCTTTTGGGGCGGCTATAGATTATATGAATGCACTAGGTTTTGATGAGATCGCTGCCTATGAGCATGAATTACTCGCCTACGGAACAAAGAAGCTAAAGGAAATAGAGGGAATGAAGATCTATGGGGAAGCTTCTGAGAAAACAGCGGTGATTTCATTTAATGTTGAAGGCCTTCACCCTTACGATATAGGAACTTTGCTGGATAAAATGGGTATAGCAGTTCGTACCGGTCATCATTGCGCACAACCCGTGATGGACTTCTTTAAAATTCCTGGAACTGTAAGAGCATCTTTCTCTTTCTATAATACATTTCATGAAATAGATCTTTTTATCGATGCGGTAAAAAAAGCTAAAACGATGCTGGAATAGTAACTTATTTCCAAAAATTCTAAGATTTTTTAAATTTTAACATCTCTTCTCGTTCGACGAATAGCCTTGTTTCACCGTCGAAACAACTTGTTGTGTTAACAGAATCTTTCCTTTCCGTTAATGATTGCTTAAGACTTTGGCTATATTCGGCTCGTATTTTTCATAAAAACCTATGAAATAGTGTCAAAAATATCAAACTTGAACCAAACAATTAACAAGTCGGTATTTTTCACATTTTTGGCCAATACAATTTAAAACTACCGACGGGAAATAATTTTTTAACCAAAAACTTATTACTACATGAAAAGAATTTATTTACTGGCTTCGGCCCTGACCCTGGTATTCACATCCTGCCAGAAATCTTCAGAAGAAAGTGTTGAAGAATCTATGGCAGCACCACAGGAAACCCTTGCAATTGCAAAAGAGCAATGTGGAACTATGGGAGTTCTTGACGAGAAGATCGCTGAGAATCCAGGTCTTGTTGCAAAAATGGCTGCTGTAGAAGAGCATACTCAAAAAGCTGTTAGCAACGGTTGGACAAAGCGTCTTGCGGCTGATGGAAAAATTGAAATTCCAATCGTTTTCCATGTACTTTATAAAGATGCAAGTGAGAATATTCCACTTTCTCAACTTCAGGATCAGGTTACTGCCTTAAACGAAGATTTTAGCCTGAACAACCCTGGAAGAAATTCTATTCCGGCAGAATTTCAGAGCGTAGAAGCAAACATAGGTGTTCGTTTCGTTCTGGAAGACGTTATTCGTGTTAAAACCAAAAAACGTCAATGGAGACCAGATGATAGTATGAAATTTGCTTCCAGTGACGGGTCTGACGTTGTAAATCCACAAGAATTCCTTAACATCTGGGTGGTAAGTAATATGCCATACCGTGGAGGTAATATCCTCGGTTATGCTCAATTTCCTGGAGGAAGCTGGGCTACAGATGGTGTAGTTATGGACCACAGGTTTACGGGAACAACTCAGTATTCAACCGGGAGAACTGCAACTCACGAAGTAGGTCACTGGTTAAATTTACGTCACATTTGGGGTGACGGTGGATGTGGTGCTACAGATTTTGTAGCTGATACTCCAGATTCTGATGCTGCTTCAAGAGGATGCCCTACGTATCCAACTGTAAACTGTGGAACTGCAGATATGACCATGAATTTCATGGACTATTCTGACGATCCATGTTTGAACATGTTTACTGAAGGTCAAAAGTCTAGAATGCTTAGTGTATTTGCTAACGGAGGTTTCCGTGAGACAATGGCTGACTAATCTTTCAGTTAATAAAATTTAAAAGAGGCACCCTTGTGGTGCCTTTTTTTGTAATATGCTATAAATACAAAAAGAATAGAGATATGAAAATTTCCTTTTTAGCCATTATACTTATGTTTTTCTCTACTAATGATTGTTCTAATCAGGAAGGAGACCTGATAGCATCTTTTAGCTATGAAACTTTTACAAGAGGCTCATCTACCATGTATACTGTTACACCGAAAAAGGTTACCGTGAAAAGTACAGGTTTAAATGCTGATGAAAATTCTAATAATATTGCTGCAGATGACTGGTCAGCTTTAATAGAAATTACTAATACTATAGATGTTTCAAAGATGAGTCAGTTAAAAGCCCCTTCAGATTCAAGAGCTTCAGATGCTGCTTTACATGCAATTTTGAGTGTGCGTAAGAATGATACTATTTATAAGACTAATTCCTTTGATCATGGGAATCCACCGGAAGATGTGAAACCATTAGTTGAGGCTATTCTAAGATTGGCAGAAAATGTTGAATAGCACTGCTGCTTATTGTACTTTTGCATAAAATTGAAATATGACGATTCAGGAAAAACAACAGGAAGTAGTTGATGAGTTTTCAATGTTTGATGACTGGATGCAGCGCTATGAGTATATGATAGAGCTGGGCAAGTCATTACCTCTTATTGACGAGAAATATAAGATCGATGAGAACCTCATAAAAGGTTGTCAGAGCAAGGTATGGGTTCATGCTGAACTTGAAGGTGATAAACTGGCTTTTACTGCAGATAGTGATGCTATTATAACAAAGGGAATTGTAGCCATTCTTATTAGAGTATTTTCAGACCAACATCCTTCAGAAATTATCGATGCCGATACTGAATTTATTGATGAAATTGGTTTAAAAGAGCATTTGTCTCCAACCAGAGCCAACGGACTGGTAAGTATGATCAAACAATTAAAAATGTATGCGATAGCATATCAAACACAATTAAATTAAGATGGAACAGGAAATAAATACACAGGAATTAGGGGAGAAGATCGTAACTGTTCTAAAAACAATATATGATCCTGAGATCCCTGTAGATATATATGAGCTTGGGCTTATTTATGATGTGATGGTAAGTACAGATTATGATGTGAAGATCTTAATGACGCTTACCACTCCAAATTGTCCCGTAGCTGAAACGCTTCCCCTGGAAGTGGAAGAAAAGGTGAAATCTCTGGATATGGTAAAAGATGCTGAAGTGGAGATCACTTTTGATCCACCGTGGAGTCAGGATTTGATGAGTGAAGGTGCCAAGCTGGAACTCGGACTTTTATAATTCAGAATTATGGCGGAAGAGATATTAAATCGGGTCGCTCAAAGTAAACTAATAACCTTTAATCTTGAGGATCATTATCCAAAAGGTCAAAGGTTGGTTTTTGATATTAGCCAGTGGTTGTATGAGGGCTTTGTATTGAGAGAAAAGGAGTTTAGAAATCAGGCAAAGGAGTATGATTGGTCAAAGCATAAAGATCAATTCATAGCTTTAAATTGTTCTACAGATGCTATAGTGCCCGCCTGGGCTTATATGCTTATAAGTTCATATTTAGAGCCATATGCTAAAAAGGTAGTGGTTGGTGATCTTGAAATGCTGGAAAGTCATCTTTATCAGGAGGTTATAGAAAATATTGATGTCGCAGATTTAAAGGATAAAGCTGTGATTGTGAAAGGATGTTCAAATAAACCAGTACCCAAAAACGCCTATATTTTCCTAATACAAAAATTACAACCTGTTGTAAAAAGTCTCATGTACGGTGAGGCATGCTCATCAGTTCCTTTATATAAAAAATCAAAAAAATAGAAATGAAGAAAACTTTGCTCTTTGCATTTTCATTAATGCTCAGTATAACGATTTCCTACGCACAAGAAGAAGAGAACGATACCATTCCAAATGGCTGGAAAAAAGAAGGAAATGTCCAGCTGCTTTTTAATCAATCGGCATTTAATAAAGAGTGGACCGGTGGTGGAACTTCCAGCGTTGCCGGAAATCTAACCGTAGACTATGAGTTCAATTATAGAATGAATGAGTTTACCTGGGATAATAAAATTATTGCGAATTACGGGCTAACAAAGGTAAAGGGAGATGAATTTGCAAGAAAGACCAGTGACAGGCTGGAGTTAAACTCTATTGCAGGTAAACAAATTGAAGAAACCGATTTTTATTATTCGTGGTTCCTGAATTTCAGAACCCAGTTTGCAAAAGGATATGAATTTGGTGAGGATCCGGAAACAGGAGAAACTATTCGTACCGAAACCACTCATTTTATGTCTCCTGCATATTTACAATCAGGCCCGGGTATCATGTATAAAAAAGGTGACAATTTTGTATTGAACCTTGCACCTGCCACGGCAAGATTCATTTTTGTAGATAAAGATTTTACTAGCGTTGAAGGTTATGAAGATGGTCAGTATTTTGGAGTAGATCAGGGTAAATCTATGCGATTTGAATTAGGTGCGGCCCTTAGTGCATTTTTGAGTTATGAAGTACTTGAAAATGTGAATATGGAGCATTCACTTTCATTATATTCAAATTATCTCGATAAACCAGGAAATGTAGATATAGATTATTTACTAAATCTTGAGATGGGTATTAACGATTATCTATCGGCTAATTTAATATTCCAGGCGATTTATGATGACAATGCTGTTGCTGCGTTCCAGATTAGAGAAGTTTTTGGATTAGGAGTCAATTTTGGATTTTAATTAAATCAAGCCTTAAAATAATAAGAGGCCTGTGTATTTTAAATACACAGGCTTTTTTCAGTTAAAATTTTGTTGAAGTATTTTCAGTTTTAAACTGATAGCTTTCTATTGATTACCTTTGTGCTTATGATTGAAAAGACCGATTTATCTTATGAAAGAACTGTTCTAATTGGTATAGTTACCAGAGATCAGGATCAGGAAAAACTGGAGGAGTATCTGGACGAATTAGAGTTTCTTACTTATACCGCCGGTGGGGAAGTGATTAAAAGATTTTCGCAACGAATGGATAGACCAGATCCAAAAACTTTTATTGGTTCTGGAAAGATGAATGATGTGAAAGAATTTGCCGCAGAGAACGATATTGGGGCGGTTATTTTTGATGATGAACTTTCACCGGCACAACAGAAAAATATTGAAAAGCTATTAAAGTGTAAAATTCTGGACAGGACCGGTCTTATCCTTGATATTTTCGCGCAGAGAGCTAAAACAAGCTATGCAAGAACCCAGGTAGAACTTGCGCAATATGAGTACCTGTTACCAAGATTAGCGGGAATGTGGACACACCTTGAAAGACAGCGTGGAGGTATTGGAATGCGTGGTCCCGGAGAAACAGAGATCGAGACCGACCGTAGGATAGTTCGCGATAAAATTTCCCTTCTTAAAAAACAACTGAAGACCATAGATAAACAAATGGAGGTTCAGCGGGGTAACAGGGGGCAATTAGTACGAGTGGCACTTGTGGGATATACCAATGTTGGAAAATCCACATTGATGAATGTAATAAGTAAAAGTGATGTTTTTGCAGAGAACAAACTTTTCGCTACTCTGGATACAACCGTTAGAAAAGTGGTTATACGCAATTTACCCTTCTTGTTAAGTGATACGGTGGGATTCATTAGGAAGTTACCTACACAGCTTGTAGAGTCCTTTAAATCGACTCTTGATGAGGTGAGGGAGGCCGATCTTTTACTTCATGTCGTAGATATTTCACACCCTAACTTTGAAGATCATATAGATTCAGTAAATAAAATCCTCACTGAAATTGAAACGCTGGGAAAACCAACGATCATGGTCTTTAATAAAATAGACTCTTATCAACCTGAAAAGATTGAAGAGGACGACCTTATTACCGAAAAGACTTCAGCACATTATTCCTTAAAGGAGTGGAAAAGGACATGGATGAATCGTGTAGGTGATAATGCCCTTTTTATTTCGGCGTTAAATAAGGAAAATATGGAAGATTTCCGCAAGAAAGTATACGAGGCAGTAAGAGATATTCATATAACAAGGTTTCCTTATAACAATTTTCTATATCCTGAGTATGATAAATACGGAGAAGAAAAGGAATAGCTTAATAAAGCTTTGACTGAATTTTGAAAGTATCTTTTTAAATTTATGAGGATCAAAAACTTATAAATTATGAAAAAGTTATATATACTTTTAGTTGTCTTAGCGATGAGCTTTGGCGTTACGGCACAATCTCTCGAAGGTTCCTGGAAACTCACAGAAGAAAATGGTAAAAAGTTAACTGATAAAGAAATTATCAGGATCTATCAGGACAATTATTTTACTGAAGGTGCTAAGAAAACAGGTTCTAATGAATTTCTCTGGGCTCAAGGAGGTGAATATTCAAACGAAGATCACTCTGTAACTTTAGATTTTCATACTACATCTCCAGAATTAATCGGGCAAACCACAGAGTTTGATTTAACATGGGTGGATGATCAAACCATAAAAATCGAAGGACCAAATTCTGTCCAGGTCTGGAAGCGAGTTTCAAGCAAAAAGAAAGATCTTGACGGGAATTGGGTAATTACCGGCAGAAAAAGAGGCGGAGAAATGAGCACTATGACTCCTGGAGATCGGCGTACCATCAAAATGCTGGGCGGTGGACGATTTCAATGGGTAGCGTTTAATTCGGCCACCAAAGAATTTTCCGGAACCGGTGGGGGAACCTATTCCGCAGAAAACGGAAAATATATTGAGAATATAGAATTCTTTTCAAGGGATAGTAACCGGGTAGGAGCCAGTCTTGATTTTAATTACGAACTAAAAGATGGAGAGTGGCATCACTCGGGAAAAAGCTCCAAAGGGGATCCTATTTATGAAATTTGGTCGCCTTATTCGGAAGCCTATTCAAAATAGATTACCAGATAGATTTTGAGAACTCAAATTTGAGCTTACTTTTTATTTTTTCGGAGCTTATTTTTTTTCCTTTGGAGTTTCCTGAATCTTCAAATTCGGGTGCCGGCATTCCGCGATCTAAAGCTATTTTTGTATAATATTCTTTTTTTGGAGGATGTTCGGGATACACTACATTCCAGATCGAATTATCTTTTGGTTTATCTATTAGCTTAAAAATTGCAGAAATACAGTCTTCCTGATGAACCAGATTAATAGGCGCATCAGGATTTTTCACTCCATCTTTTCCTGATAAGTGATTAATGGGATGTCTTTTTTCTCCAATTAGACCACCAAACCTTAAAATGGAAGCGTTAAAACTTTTATTGTTCAGGAATAACAATTCTACGTTACGTAGTTGTATAGAGGTGTCGTCATTTTGATTTGTATCTGAAGTTTCATCGTAAACAGTATATTCATTGGTGTCTTCATAGACCGAAGTGGAGCTGGTAAAGATCACTTTTTGAAGATATGATTTTTCGATATATGGAATAAGGTTTCTTATTTTCTTTACAAAATCGATTTCAGGATTTTTTCTTAATCCCGGAGGGACATCAACAATTAGAAGATTCGTTCCGGAAAGAAAAGATCTTATATCTCCCTGAATTCCTTTTTCAAAAAGTTTAATGGAGTAGGGAACAATACCTGCAGAGCGTACTTCACTCATTTTATCCATGCTGGTAACCGATCCTCTAACTTCGTGGTTTTCTTTCCGAAGTCTTTTTCCAAGTTCCATTCCAAGCCATCCGCACCCCAATATTGCTATTTTCATCTTAATTTTTAATTCTAATTGTTTTCTTTAAAATGGTGACATCATTCAATATAAAAGGTCTAGGGATCATGCCCTCAGGTCTTTCTTTTACATTTAGATCCTTATTCCCTATAAGATCGTAAGCAGATTCATAGATCACAAATTCCGGAAGATCTCCTTTCTCCACGCTAAAGTCTATTCTTAATGTATCCTGATTGGATGCGTAATATGTCAATAACCGCTCTTTCCAGCGTCTCTTGAACATATGAAAGGCATTCTCTCCTAAATATACTTCACCGGCTTCAAGCCCGTTTACTTTAAATTCTTTGAAATCTACATCTTTTGTCTCATAGATCTCCATCCTGTTAATCACCCTGTTTGGCGCTATTTTCAAAGAATAGTTCTGGTTGCTCAAACTATCCAGTCCCCTGTTTTCAATAATAATTTTGGGTTCTGGAATATTTATATATGGAGCTTCTGCCTTAAAGGTGAAACCGCTTCCATATTTACTGCTAAAATTAGATTCTGTATGAGAGGTTTTAACAGGGTTTTCCCCAAAATATTCTGAAGTCCAGTCATCTACCATACTGTCATAGGAATACCAGGTAGAGGTGTTTTCATCCAGATCCTGCAAATATACCAAACTGTTAGGTTTTGGCTTGTCTATACTGAAATCTGAATAATAATGCGCCACGAAAATAAGAACATTAAATATTAGGAAACATAGCACCGCAAAAGATTTTAAACGTCTAAAATATCCAAATAAAGGCAGGAATAGAAAAAATAACAGGCTTACAAGTATCGCAGTAACGAACAACATTTTTAGTCCTAATGCAACGGGAAGACTCCATATAAAAGGTAATAAGATAAATATCGCAGGGCTGGAGAGCACGACCATTAGAATTCGGTTTGGTTTTTCCTGGCGTATCATTACAAAAAGCTGTAATAATCCAAAATAAACCGGGATTATAAAGTAAGCAGCACCTTTAAGGTACACAGAGATCAATCCGCATATTATTAACCATAAAGTTAATGGAGCTATAAACACAGAAGCTGTTCTTAGACTTCTCCTGAGTAAATGATAGATCATAAAACAAACGGCCAGTGCCAGAAATATGCAAGAAGAAATATACCAGTAGCCATTGTAGGTAAATCCATGTTCCATTTCAGAATATTCTGGATAGATAAAAAGGCAGAATTGCCAGAAACCCCAAACAAGTAAACCAGAAACGATCAAACTTAATATTACTGGAATAAAACCTTTAAAGATCCCAATTATATTAAGGCTTTCTCTTCTTATGCCATAGATCACAAGCGCTATAAACAGGATAATTGCCAATATAAGCATTGGAGAGATCCAGTTAAATGGATAGGTTACAAATTCCCCAAAAGGCAGGCTGAAATAGATAAGATCCCTGTCACTGGAAAGATTTTCTATATCCCTATTGCTAAAATAATCAAGAAGAGGCATCAGGTAGCTTCCCTGGTGCGCGAGCGTTTCCTTATCAAGGTTTTTTGGAAGATCATTTGCCGTATGATAATCAAAATGGTCATCTATAAAAGCAAAATTATATCCATTGATATCTCCCTCTTCCCTTAAAACCGTGAGATCTGTATCGTTAGGAAGCATTTTGTAAATGCTATATGCCAGGGAGTTAGTGACCGGGAAATCAACATCAGCCTCTTTAAAGGCTTCAATTAATTTTGCGTTTTTCCCATTAGTTTCCAGGAGCATAAAAGGATTTCCTCCACTGCCGCGTGCTTCAAAATTTAAAGCAAGCTTTGCGTCTTTAGCCCATGGATGATCTTTAATAAAAAGTCCGGCACCATTTAATCCCAGCTCTTCAGCATCTGTAAAAAGGAGAATAATATCATTTTGATGTTCTGGGTTCTTTTCAAGAAAAGCTCTTATGCCTTCCAGTATGGTTGCTACCCCACTTCCGGCATCACTTGCGCCATATGAAGAATGCATCGCAGAATCATAATGCGTCATTAATACAAGTGCATCACCATTCCTGGAGCCGTCAATTCTGGCAAGTATATTTTGTGGTTTAACAAGGACTCCGTGTTTATTAAGATGATAAGCCTCCTGGGTTTGGACTTCGAGACCCATTTTTTGAAGTTGATCTACGATATAGTTTCTCGCCTTACTGTGAGCAGGACTACCCACGTAATGAGGTTCTTTTGCTATCGCTTCTACATGCTCAAAAGCACGGGAGGTAGAAAAGTTGGTTAAATTACCATTTGTATCAGGATCAAAATCAGGTTGGTCAAAATTAAAACTTAACCATACCGTGAAGATGATCAGGAGAAAGGCGATTAAGCCAGTAAATCGGTTAGTCATGAATTTAGGTTCAGAAGTCTTAAAGTTAAATAAGTTTTATAATTAGACAAGAAAATAACTCCTGTGCCACTAAACTAAAAATCCTTATATTTAAGTAATTAGTAATCAAAAACTTAATGCTATGGGTATAAAAAGTTTTATGGGAAGGCGGGCAGCGCCAGAAAAACCTGCAGAAACACCTATTTCTGTAAAGGATTATATGACTCAAAATCTTGTCACTTTTACAGAAAATGAAAATATCATGGATGTGATGGAAAAACTAATCAAGCATGGTATTTCTGGTGGTTGCGTGGTCAACGAAAAAATGGAATTACTGGGAATGATTTCTGAAGGGGACTGTATGAAAGAGATTTCAGATAGCCGTTACTACAATATGCCTATGACAGATTTAACTGTTGGTAAAAGAATGATAACGACTGTGGAAACGATAGATGGTAATATGAATGTGCTGGAGGCAGCACGAAAATTTACAGAACTTAAATTTAGGAGGTTTCCAATTATTGAGAATGGAAAACTTGTAGGGCAAATTAGCCAAAGGGATGTTTTAAATGCAGCTTTAAAATTAAAAGGTCATACCTGGAATTATTGAAGAATTTGAGTATTGTTTCCGGTCGAATAACAACAGGAGCTATAAAATAAATAATTTATGGTTTAATAGGTTTTATGTTGTCTTGATCTCAGGTAAATCACATATGGCAGTCTGAAAAATTACTATTTCCTTTTTACCAGCGCATAAAAATCATTTTCTAATTTTAGGTAACCCTGGTCATAAATAAAGAAATATTGATTCCCGGTTTTTGTAGTATAGATACTGGTAAAAAATTCAAAATTAAAGCCCCTTGTAAGTAATTTGTTTCTGGAAACCGATGTTTTCCCATTGGGATTTAATTCTTCCAGAATACGGTAATTTTTACGAAGCAGGTTATTGGTGTTTCTTATGAGTTTGCTAGAATCCTTATTTGCATTATTATGGAAAGCATTTCGACAGTAGTCGCTGCAAAACTTTTTATCGGTTCGGCCTATAATTTTCTCTCCGCACTCCGGGCAAGATTTTTCCATATTGAAATATAACTAAAAAAAGCGGAGATGCGAATTAAGGAGAACATTCTAATTGGTGGGCTTAAAGGTACCTGAAGCATTAGCCTCAAAAGTCATTTCAGGAATATTATTTTCAGCTTCAATCAGTGCATTTACGTCCAGCGAGACCCTCCATTGCAAACTGCCTGTCTTTTCTCCGTTAATTTCTCCTGAGGTTATCGGGAAATACCCTGTTCGTCCGCAAAAACAGAATTTTCCCAGATAAGATTGGGTACTTTCAAAACTATCCTGGTTTATGGTGAAATTTTCCGTGGCTGGATCAAGTTCAAAATACACCACTTCCGTAAATTCGTCATCGGCAATTTCTGGTCTTCCTTCTGTAGAATATCGATACTCAAAAACGAGTTTGTTTCCGCTTTGAACTTCTATAAATGTACCATTTTCGGTATTGGTAAATACAAGTGAAGAGTCGGGGTAGACAATATAATTTGCATCATCTGGATTATTGCGGGGATGATCATCAGATTTACTACAGGAGATTAAGAAGACCGATATTAGTAATAATAAAACTATATTTTTCATGATGAAATTTTCTCTTTCTCTAAGTAGATGAGTTTAAGCCGGAAAGGTTGCGTCCTTATGTTCATTAAACATTAAAATCATAATCTCTTTCTACTTTTGAAATCCTGATTTTATATGATCTATACCATTGATCTTTTCCTAGTTTTTGCGCCATGATATGATCTGTATTTTCCTTCCATTTTCTAATGCTTTCCAGGTCTTGCCAGTAAGATATACTAATGCCAATTTCAGATCTGGCCGATTCAAATCCAAGATATCCCGGTTGTAACTTAGCTAAAGCTTCCATTTTTTCAGCCATTTCAGAATATCCTTCATGATCATTTCTCATTTCAGAAATAAAAATTATTGCGTAATAAGGTGGTTTTGGTGTACTGGCTATCATGGTTTCAGGAAAAGAAGGTTTAATAATCTTGGAGAGGTGTTTCTATTTTCGTCGAACCACTCGTTCAATCTTTTTAGTTGAAAACCGGCGGCATGGGCGGCATTGAGATATTCTGAAATATGATGCGTAAAGGTTTCAAGTTCAATTAACCCATCTCCCGACTCAAATCTGGCTTTTGTGCCATTATATTGCTTAAATGGATGTAATTCTGAAATAAAAAAATATCCGCCAGATTCTAATTTTGAAAATGCCTGATTAAAGATGAATTCAAGATCTTTAATATGCTCCAGAATTAAATTGCAGGTAATAAGGTCATATTTCTCTAAGGTCCAGTCCCAAATTTTCGTAATATCTGCTTTCTGAAAAATTACTTTTGAATGACTGATCTTACTTTTTGCGAGATTCAGCATTTCCTCTGAAAAATCTACTGCCAAAATATTAGATGCTCTGGATTGTAACCATTCAGTATTTTTTCCCGTACCGCAACCAAGTTCCAGAACAGAATTGAATTCTAAATCTGTTAGAACATGACGCGTAACTTTTTTATCCATGTCCCGGGTGCGATTTTTATTGGTGTCATACTGCGAAGACCATTGGTTGTATGCTTTTTCTATACTCATCTTGAAATAAAAAGTAAAATAAGGCTTAGGATAACTCCATAGATGGCGAAAAATACACTTTTTTTAAAAATTTTCTAGAATGTACTTATATCCAGAAGCAGATAAAGTAAAATGGAGGTGAAATTCTGGAAAAATAATCAGCCAAGAAATGACCTAGGTTCATATTTACTTCAGTTTTCTAAAATAGCTAATCCCAGTTATTTTTAGCTGGGATTAGCATTTAAAATAAGCTTCTGAACAAAACCAGAATCAAAAGTTTATATTCTTACTCCATTTTCACAACGAGATCTTCAGATTTTACCAGGGCTCCTTCTTGAAGCTGAATTTTATCTATAATTCCATTAACGGGTGCCACAACAGTGGTTTCCATTTTCATAGCTTCGATTACGAATAGGGGCTGGTTCGTTTTAATTTTCTGTCCTTTCTTTACAAGTACACTGGACAATAGTCCCTGAAGGGGAGCTCCAATTTGTTTTGGGTTCCCGGCTTCTGCTTTAACATTTTCAACTTTGACCACCTTTACGGTCTTATCTTTTACAACAACATTTCTTAGCTGCCCGTTAACCTTGAATAAAACATCCACATTTCCTTCATCATCAGGATCTGTAATAGAAACAAAGGATATTAAAACATTCTTTCCTTTATCCAGTTCTACCATAATTTCTTCGCCAATTTCCATTCCATAAAAGAAATTTTTGGTGGGAATATTCATCACATTCCCGTATTTCACATGGTGGTTATATGATTCTGTAAATACTTTTGGGTATAAATTGTATGATAAAAATTCGGTAATATCCAGATCTCTGCCCATACCTTTAGAGAAAATGCGATTAAAATTTTCAAATTCTGCATCAAAATCTATAGGCTCTAAATGGGCATTAGGCTTTTCGGTGTATGGTTTTTCTCCTTTTAATACCAATTCCTGAATTTTTTTCGGGAAGCCTCCCACCGGTTTCCCCAGATCGCCTTTGAAAAAGCTAATTACAGATTGCGGAAAAGACATAGTATCTCCTTTATCCATTACATCCTGTATACTTAGGTTGTTGGAAATAAGGTACTGAGCCATGTCACCAACCACTTTAGAACTAGGCGTAACTTTTACAATATCTCCAAAAAGCTGATTGACCTCGCCATACATTTTGGTAACCTCCGGGAATTTATCTTCCAGTCCTAAAGCAATTGCCTGGCCTTTTAAGTTAGAATATTGGCCTCCCGGGATTTCATGGGTATAAACGGCCCCGGTACCGGCTTTTAAACCAGATTCAAATGGATAGTAATAGTTTCTAACCAGTTCCCAGTAATCTGAATATTCTTCAAGCTTTTTGCTGTCTATTTTGTTGGCTCTTTCGTGAAATTGAAATATTTCAAGGATGGAATTAAAGTTGGGCTGTGAGGTGAGTCCAGAGAGTCCGCCAAGAGCCACATCTATTACATCTACTCCGGCCTCTGCAGCTTTTAAATACATTGCGGCTTGTACAGATGAAGTATCATGTGTATGGAGGTGAATAGGGATATCTATTTCAGATTTTAATGCTGAAATCAGTTCAAAGGCAGCATTGGGCTTTAATAGGCCTGCCATATCTTTTATACCTAAAATATGGGCTCCTGCATTTTCTATATCTTTAGCTAATTGCACATAGTATTTCAGATCATATTTTGTTTTCTTAGGGTCTGAAATATCTCCGGTATAACAAATCGATCCTTCCGCCAGGCCACCGGTTTTAGTTCGTACATGTTCTATACAGGGCGCTATGGATTTCATCCAGTTTAAGGAATCAAATATTCTAAAGATGTCGACCCCATTTTCCCAGGATTGTTCTACAAATTTTTCAATTAAATTATCTGGATAGGCAGTGTAGCCTACTCCGTTGGAACCCCTTATAAGCATTTGCAACAACATATTTGGCATCGCTTTTCGTAGCAATCTTAATCGCTCCCAGGGATTCTCATTTAAAAACCGAAGGCACACGTCAAAAGTGGCGCCTCCCCAAACTTCCATACTAAATACTTCCGGATGATTTTTTGCAAAACCCTCTGCGACCTTAAGCATATCTGTAGTCCGCATACGAGTAGCCAAAAGGCTTTGATGCGCATCCCGCATGGTCGTATCGGTAAAATGAATTTTCTTTTCTTCCTTTAACCAGGTTGAAAATTTTTCGGGACCAAGTTCTGTTAATAGATCTTTGGTGCCTTTTGGATATTTAGCAGCTTTATCAAAAGCTGGAACTATGGGTTTTAGAAATTCTTTATTTGGCTCTTTGTTTTTTATATCCGGGTTTCCGTTTACAATAACTTCAGCTAAATATCCTACCAGCTTAGTGGCGCGATTTCGCGGTTCTGCAAATTCGAAAAGAGAAGGCTCATTCTTGATGAAATTTACCGTCACTTCTCCTTTACGAAAAGTAGGGTGATTTAAAATATTATCTAAAAAGTAGATATTTGTTTTAACTCCTCTAATACGAAATTCGGCTAAAGCCCTACGCATTTTTCTACAGGCGCCATCTAAAGTTCTGCTACTGGCCGAAACTTTTACCAGCATGGAATCGAAAAAGGGAGAAACATTCACACCCTGGTACAAACTACCCGCATCTAAGCGAATACCAAAACCTGAAGCACTTCTATAGGTTGATATTATTCCGTAATCTGGTTTAAAATCGTTTGTTGGGTCTTCAGTGGTAATACGACATTGTAAAGCAAAACCGGTAACCTTAACTGCTTCCTGATTTGGAATTTTAATCTGCTTATCAGAAAGTTTGTATCCACCCGCTATAAAAATCTGGGTTTTTACCAGATCTATATTGGTTACAATTTCGGTAACTGTATGTTCTACCTGGATTCTGGGGTTTACTTCTATAAAATAAATACTACCATCTTCATCCAGTAAGAATTCTACCGTCCCAATATTATTATAATCTACAGCCTTACATATTTTGATAGCGTAGGCATAGAGTTTATCTTTTACGTTCTGTTCCAGTCCAAAGGACGGTGCGTATTCAATAACTTTTTGATAACGTCTCTGTACTGAGCAATCACGTTCAAACAAATGCACAATGTCACCATAGGCATCTGCGACAATCTGGATTTCTATATGTTTAGGGTTTTCCACATATTTTTCAAGAAAAACAGTGTCGTCTCCAAAAGCATTAAGCGATTCCCGTCTGGATTCGTTAAAAGCATTTTTGAGCTCCTCTTTAGAACGAATAACACGCATCCCACGCCCACCGCCACCAGAAGCGGCCTTAAGCATCACAGGATATCCTATTTTCTTAGCTTCAGATAATGCAATATCAATATCTACAAGATCTTTTTCGCTACTTTGAATAATGGGAATATCATTATTTACAGCGACAGTTTTAGCCGTAATTTTATCTCCAAGTGCTTTTAATACTGAAACTTTAGGGCCGATAAAAATAATGCCGTTATCTTCACATTTTTGAGCGAATTCAGCATTTTCAGAAAGAAATCCATAACCAGGATGAATCGCGTCAATATTATTGTCTAACGCAACCTGAATAATGGCATCTATGTTTAAATATGGTTTTAAAGGTTCATGATCTTCCCCGATCTGATAAGATTCGTCAGCTTTATAACGGTGTAATGAATAACGGTCTTCGTATGTATAAATTCCTACGGTTCTAACACCAATTTCTACACAGGCTCTAAAAACACGTATTGCAATTTCTCCTCTATTAGCAACTAAAACTTTCTTTATTTTCATGGTTAGAAGTTAGTAAAATATATTTCTAGACATTAAACACCTTAAAGTTTATAATTATTTATGGATTTATCTGATAAAAACATAAAAAAGTATTGCATTTAGTATCAGGTCTGTAATTGCATTGTAGGTTTTTCTTAAATCATTTTTAAACGTTTACAAACGAAAGTAAACAGATACAAATACTTTTTAGACGATTATGCTTTTAAGCTCATCGCATATTTGTCCTGTTGAAATGAACGAATGATTTTCAGCTGCAATAAATTCTATAGTTATGAGCACTTTAAGAAACACAGTACAATTGATTGGGCATGTAGGGAATGATCCTGAGATCGTAAACCTTGAATCGGGGAAGAAGTTGGCAAAATTTTCAGTAGCAACTAACGAAAGTTATAAAAATGCGAAAGGTGAAAAGATCACAGATACTCAATGGCACAATATTGTAGCCTGGGGAAAAACCGCTGAGCTAGTAGAGAATTATGTTCCTAAAGGAAAGGAAATTGGCATAGAGGGAAAGCTAACCAGCAGGAGTTATGAAGATAAAGATGGTATTAAAAGGTATATCACTGAAGTGGTTTGTCATGAACTTTTGCTTCTTGGTAAATAAACTTCTAAAAGTAGATTTCCTGAGCTAATCGATATGTGTTGGCGTGAGCTTCAATAATGAGTTTAATCTCCTTAGAATAGCCGCCTCCCATACTACATTCCACTGGGATATTAAGATCGTGACAGGTTTGTAGAACGAACCTGTCTCTTTCTTTACAACCACTGATAGAACAGGAAAGCCTACCAAGTTTATCAGTGTCTAAAATATCCACCCCGCACAGATAGAAAATAAAGTCTGGGCTCGTTTTTTCAATAAGATCTGGTAGTATAGATTTTAGCTTTTTAAGATATGCTTCGTCTTTGGAACCGTCTTCCAATTCTATATCCAGATCTGACTTTTCTTTTCGGAAAGGATAATTCCCTTTTCCATGCATCGAAAAAGTGAATACGGAATCATCATTTTGAAAGATCTCTGCTGTTCCGTTGCCCTGGTGAACATCCAGGTCTATGATAAGAATCTTATGTGCAAGCTCTTTTTTCTGAAGATATCTGGCTCCAATCGCCTGATCATTGAACAAACAAAAGGCTTCAGCCCTGTTAGAAAAAGCATGATGGGTTCCCCCGGCGATATTCATGGAAATTCCATTTTCCAAAGCATAATCACAGGCTCTTATGGTTCCATCAGCGATAATTTGCTCCCTGTTCACCAATTCTTTTGAAAGAGGAAATCCGGAAACCCTGATTTCTTTTTTTGTTAAATTCAGGTTTTTCAGCCGCTGTACATAATCTGGATCATGAACTTTTAAAATATGGGATTCATCGGGAAATTCTGGCTCAAAAAAATTGTTCTCCTCACAAGTCCCTTCATGAAGCAATTGCTTGGGCAGCAAATCATACTTCTCCATTGGAAACCGGTGACCTTCGGGCAACGGATGCTTATATATAGGATGGAAGGCGATTTTGAGCATGATTTGGAAATACCGATTTAAAATGAAGTCCAATAACCGTCATCCTAAACTTGTTTTAGGATCTGTTGGAAGTTCATAGTATAAAAGAGAAGCTGAAACAAGTTCAGCTTGACGAACATAATTTAAAACAGATTTTAGTAATAAGATTTTTCAACATATTTTGACTGTGCTCCATATGATAAAAACTAAATTAGTTTATTGTAGTACCACTTGTTACTCCGTCTTCATCAGGATTCACAAAAACCAGTTTTCCTTCAGCATTTTCGGTCATTAGGATCATGCCTTCGCTTTCTACTCCGCGTAACTTTCTTGGAGCAAGATTCACTAAAACAGTCACTTTTTTGCCAATGATATCTTCGGCTTTAAAATGTTCAGCAATTCCAGAAACTACTGTTCTTTGGTCTAATCCGGTATCAACTTTTAAAACCATCAGTTTTTTGGTTTTAGGCATTTTTTCAGCTTCGATAATCGTTCCAACGCGAAGATCCATTTTTGTGAAATCTTCAAAAGTGGCGATCTCTTTCTGAGGTTCGGCTTTCTGATCTTCCATGGCGTTTGCAGTTTTAGTAGCTTCTAATTTTTCCAGTTGCTTTTCCATTTGTTCATCTTCGATCTTGCTGAAAAGCAATTCAGCCTTGCCAATTTGATGACCTGCCGGAAGAAGCGCTTCTTTGGTTCCTATAATATCCCAATCTGGGGTGTTATCTGAATTTTCATCCACATGATTCAGCATTTTCTTAAGTTTTGCTGAGGTAAATGGTAAAAATGGTTCTGAGATAATTGATAGTGCTGAAGCGATCTGTAGTGCTACATACATAATGGTTTTTACTCTTTCTTCATCAGTTTTGATCAGTTTCCACGGCTCTTCATCAGCCAGGTACTTATTACCCATTCTGGCCAGGTTCATCAATTCTCCCTGTGCTTCTCTAAATCGATATCTCTCGATAGAACTTGCAATTACAGATGGATAGGCTTTTAGCTCAGCGATCGTTTTCTCGTCAACTTCTGAATAGGCTTCTGGTTCAGGAACAATTCCGTCATAATATTTATTGGTAAGCACTACCACCCGGTTAATAAAGTTTCCGAAGATAGCCACCAGTTCATTATTATTTCTAGCCTGAAAATCTTTCCAGGTAAAGTCATTATCTTTTGTTTCTGGAGCGTTGGCGGTTAAAACGTATCTCAAGACATCCTGCTGATCTGGAAAATCTTCCAGATATTCATGCAACCAAACCGCCCAGTTCTTAGAAGTAGATAGTTTCTTTCCTTCCAGATTTAAAAACTCATTGGCAGGAACATTTTCAGGAAGTATATAATCTCCATGTGCTTTTAACATAACCGGAAAAATAATACAGTGAAATACAATGTTATCCTTTCCAATAAAGTGAACCAACTTAGTATTGTCATCTTTCCAGTACGGTTCCCAATCTTTTCCTTCACGCTCAGCCCATTCTTTGGTAGATGAAATATATCCAATAGGTGCATCAAACCACACATATAGAACTTTACCGTCACCACCTTCAACAGGAACCGGGATTCCCCAGTCCAGGTCACGGGTTACTGCACGTGCACGAAGGCCATCATCTATCCATGATTTTACCTGACCGTAAACATTAGATTTCCAGTCGGCTTTATGACCTTTAAGGATCCATTCTTTTAAGAAATCTTCATATTGATCTAACGGAAGAAACCAGTGTCTTGTTTCCTTTAAAGTAGGAACAGCGCCTGTGATTGCCGATTTTGGATTGATAAGATCTGTTGCATTCAGCGAAGATCCACAGCTTTCACATTGATCGCCGTAAGCTTCTTCATTTCCACATTTTGGGCAGGTTCCGGTGACAAATCTGTCAGCTAAGAATTGTCCTGCTTCTTCATCGTATAATTGCTCGGTAGTTTCTTCAATGAATTTTCCATCTTCATACATTTTTTTGAAAAATGACGAAGCTGTGTCATGATGCGTTTTTCCTGAAGTTCTGGAATAATTGTCAAAACTTACCCCAAATTCCTCAAAGGATTTTTTAATGATTCCATCGTATTTATCAACTACATCCTGTGGAGTCACCCCTTCTTTTTTTGCTTTGATGGTAATAGGCACCCCATGCTCATCACTACCGCAAACAAAGGCAACATCGTGGCCCTGCATTCGCAAAAAACGGGAATAAATATCTGCCGGTACATAAACGCCGGCTAAATGTCCAATATGAATAGGCCCGTTGGTATAAGGTAAGGCCGCTGTAATCGTAAATCTCTTAGGATTTTTGTTCATTATTCTAATTCCTTTTTAAGAGGAGCAAAGTTACATAAAGGTGTTTGAATACGCGTTAAATTCTTGTAAAAGGCAAAAGCCATGAAGAATAACTTTCTAATTTTACCTAAAATCGAAACTAGAATGCGTAAAATAGCAATGATCCTTGCAGTACTTGTAATAACTGCATGTAATAGTACAAAAAAGAGGACTTCAGGAAATACTTCAAAATTTACCGTAGAAAACCTGGGTGATTTGGCTGCTGAAGATATTAAAAGAAATTATCCTGATGCTAACGTGAAAGAAGGTGCCGATATGTTTGAAGAAGAGACTGAGGAAAGACCTTTTACTATTTTATATCCCGGAACTACAGATGAACTTCATATAACCTGGCAGGATAAGGAAAGAACTAAAATTCATGATTTAAGATATGCTCAAAATGGCAGATGGAAATCTGAAACTGGAGTAAACATAGGAACAACGTATGAAGATCTTAATAAAATGAACGGAAAGAAAATTTCTTTTTACGGTTTTGGCTGGGATTACAGTGGAGCAGTAGACTGGAATGGAGGAAAACTGGAAAAAAGCGGACTTAGAGTTTTTCTTAAACCGGGAAATGAGCTTTTAAATAAATTTTATGGTGATAAGATTATAGAAGCAACGCCTGAAGAAATTGAAGCCCTGGACCTTAAAGTAGGTTCTATAATGATTAATTACGCTATCTAAAAACTTAATTCATGGCAGAGCATAACGAACTTGGGAAAAAAGGGGAAGAGCTTGCCGTGGAATATCTACGATTAAAGGAATACGAGATTCTTGAATTAAACTATCGTCATCAAAAGGCTGAGATTGATATCATTGCCCAAAGAGGAAATACCCTTATCGCCGCGGAAGTAAAAACTCGTAGCACTCCGGAATTTGGAAATCCACAGGATTTTGTAAAGCGGAAGCAAATTCAGCAATTAGTAAAGGCGATGAATTTTTACGTGGAAGATCGAAATCTGGATGTTGAGGTAAGGTTTGATATTATAGCGATTATTAAGAACAAAACGGGTACCCGGATTGAGCATATTCAGGATGCATTTCTTTATTTCTGATTTGCTTTACTAAATTCAAAAATTTCTTTTTTACGGTCATCTGAAATTTCCGCGATGAGTTTTTTATCTTCTGTACGGTAGCTTATTTTTTTAGGGAATTCATTTTCGGGATTTACCGCGGTAAAAGTGTTGTCAGAAATTGAGGTCAGCAAAAAATTAGTAGTTTCCTTATTAACACCGGTAACTTCATAAATCCACTTTTCTTCTTTTTTGATAATTCTTAGGTTTTCCCTGAAAACGGTCTCATTGTTCTTTTTTGTAACACCAGTGCCTTCATACAAATTAGAGGAAATCTTTTTCCAGTGTTCAGTAGTGGTTAATTTATGCATACCATTCGTCCTGATCCAGTCACCAATTATCCAGTCAAAAGTTTCTGGATTTTGCCTAAAATCCATTTCTATAGTATTCGAGTCTAATGGAAAAACCATGAAGAGAATAAAGATTATATATAATTTCATTATTAAATTTTAATAATCTGTTTAGGTGCGTCAGCCTGAGCTCGTTTCAGGCATGTAATCGATGCTGAATCAAGTTCAACATGACATTTTTATTTATTCAGAGTATGATTAAAATTAGTGAATTAAAGCTAATAAAATAAAAAAGGCCGGTCACAGACCAGCCTTTCTTTAAAATATATTCGAAGAATTACCAGATTCTAACCCTGTCTTCTGGTTTTACATACATCGCATCGCCTTCTTCAATCGCAAATGCATCATACCATGCATCAATATTCTGAAGTGGCACATAAGCTCTGTACATTCCAGGAGAATGAGAATCGGTCTTTATTCTATTTCTCAAAGCCTCTTCGCGCATTTTAGTACGCCATACGGTAGCCCATGAAAGGAAGAAACGTTGCTCCGGAGAAAATCCATCAATTTTTCCAGGATCTCCATTTTCTTCAAGATGAAGTTTTAGTCCGTCGTAAGCAGCATTCACACCACCAAGATCACCAATGTTCTCACCAAGCGTAAATTTACCGTTAATATAAACACTATCCATTACTTCAATAGCGCTGTATTGTTCAGCAAGATCATTTCCAAGACCTTCAAACTGCTCAAGATCTTTATCAGTCCACCAGTTGTTCAGGTTTCCTTCGGCATCAAAACGAGCACCACTGTCATCAAACCCATGAGAGATTTCATGACCAATTACAGCTCCAATTCCACCATAATTTACGGCCGCGTCAGCTTTATAATCATAGAATGGGGGTTGAAGAATAGCAGCAGGAAAAACAATTTCATTATAACGTGGATTGTAATATGCATTTACGGTTTGTGGTGACATAAACCACTCGCTTTTATCTACCGGCTGTCCAAGATCTGCCATATTTTCGGCAACTCTCCATTTTTGAGCATTTAGCATATTCTGGAAATAAGAGCCGCCATCTGCAGGACTTATGATCTCCAGTTTGCTGTAATCTTTCCATTCATCTGGATAGCCAATCTTAACATTGAAAGTACTTAGTTTTTCCAGAGCTTTCTTTTTCGTGTCCTCGCTCATCCAGCTAAGATTGTTGATTCTGGTTTCGTAAGCTTTAATAATATTTGCTACCATCTCCTTAGCTGTTTCTTTAGCCTGAGGAGGGAAATGCTTTTCAACATATAATTTACCAAGGGCTTCACCTAGAACTCCATTTACTCTACCAAGGGCTCTTTCATCTCTAGGTCTTTGTTCTTTAGCGCCGCCTAATGTTTTGCTGTAGAATTCCCACGACTCGCGCTCAAGATCTGTAGTTAAAGAAGGTGCAGCGCTATTGAAAAGATCCCACTTTAAATAAGTTTTCCATTCTTCAACTGAATTTGCAGCAAGAATTCCCTGAAGCGCTTTCATGTACTTTGGTTGAGATACAATTATTGTATCAAGCTCTTTAGCCCCAATACCTTCAAAATAGGCATTCCACTGCATTGCTGGAACTGTTTTCTGAAGCTCGGCAATAGTCATTGGATTATAGGTTTTTCTTGCATCACGACGCTCTACTTTATCTAAACGGGGTTCTGCCAGTTTGGTTTCAAAAGCAAGAATGGTTTCAGCAGCTTTAGAAGCTTCTTCTTCAGAATAATCTATATACTGTAGCATGTCTGTGATATAGGCCTTGTACTTTTCTCTTTTATCTTTAGAGTCTGAATCCTGGGTTAGATAATAATCCCTTTCAGGCAAACCTAAACCAGATGGATTAAGATAGGCAGCGTTCATATCTGAATTCTTACTATCGGCGCCAACACCAAATGAAAAGAAACCAGCACTTCCATACTCACTCATTTCAATCAGAAAATCCTGAAGATCTTCTTTAGATTGAATAGCATCGATTTTTGCCAAATATGGCTTTACGGGCTCAATACCCTGCTCATTTCTGCTTACAGTATCCATGATGCTTTTGTACAGAAAAACAGCTTTGCCGGGATCTGTAGTTCCATCCAGGCTATCGCTTTCTGCTTGATTTTTAAGCAGCGCCAATGCGTCCTCATCGGTTCTTTGGCGTAATTCATCAAAACTTCCCCAACGGGTACGATCATCTGGAATTTCTGTGCTATCCAGCCAGGTTCCATTCACATAACGAAAGAAATCTTCTTTTGGAGTTGTAGTAGTATCCATATAGGCAAGATTAATGCCATGGATCTCATCATCTTTTTCCTCTGCTTTTTTATCGTCATCATTGCAAGCCGTAAATAATCCGGCTCCTACTAATGACAAAAGCAGAAATCTGTTTATTTTTTTCATTGTTTTCATTGATAATTATGAATATGCAGGCTAAAATAAAAAATCCACTAAAGAAATAAAGAATTTATTATCAGATTATTAATTTTAGTTCCTGGTGATCTGAAAAATTAAGAATAGCTCATATTGTGAAGTAAAAAAATATTTCTCGAAAGCTGGCAGGTTGAAATCAATTCTTCTTTAGTTTGGAGATCAGCTTATTGTCAAATTCTTTTTTCATGGCTGTGATTTCATCTACATTTTCATTAGGAATCGCGATAGAAAGTACATAATGATGAATTTTCCATATTCCATCCTCTTTCATCAATACCCCCGAACCGCGACAAATACCCATTTGTGTATCCAGGAGCTCATCAAACCAGGCCACCATGATGTTCTCGTGAACATACACATTTCTTTCAAGGCTGGAAAAACTCCAGGCTTTTCCGGAATCAAAATAAGGTTTTGAGAATTTTTTGAACTTAGGTAAGGTCCAGTTCTCTGTAGCATCGGTGCCAATAAATACAGCATCCTTGGTCATTAAATCAAAGTAGTTTTCAAAATTAGCCGCCGCTGCTGCCTTATGCCAATTGCCAATTGTTTTATTGATCTGCCTTTTCACGGCATTAATATTCTCTTCGGTATTCTTAACCTGTGAGTTTACACTATTTACTGAAAAGAATAATGCCAGTATTAAAGTAATAAGAATTGATTTTTTCATGATCTAAGTTTTTCAGTATTAACTTTCGAGGGTATCTAAATCTGCTGAAATTGAGTCTTGCTCTCTTTCTAATTGCTCAAATTCATCCAGTTCCTTTTCAAAGTCTTCCAGTGATTTTAAGAAAATCTCGTTCATCTGGAGTTTTAGATTATTGAATTCCAGATGAAGTTCCTGTGTAGTTTGAGCAATATCTTCAGCATCTGGCTCCTGCTTGCCTGAATATTGTTTTAAAAGTTGTGCCTTGGTATTAACAACATTCAGCCTGGATTCAACGGCTACCGACTTCAAACTATCGGGCAATGAACTTTTTAAAGATTCCATTATTTGTGCAATAGCAGGGGCGCTATTCATGACCTCTTTTACAGTTGAATTTTCAAGTCGGTTTATTTCATTCTGGGCCGTAATATATTCAACCCAGTTAAGTGCAAACTTTTTTGCTTCGGGTTCCAGTGTAAATTGGGATTCTGCAATTTCTAATTTTTTCTGAAATGCCGTAGTGTCCAGTTTATTTTCACCGGCGTTTTCGGCATCCTGCTCGCCTTTGCAGGAAATTAAAGCCAGAATGGATATAAAGCAGATGAGTTTTTTCATAAAAAAAGAATTCAAAGTACTACAAAGTTATTCATTATTCGCCGATATACATTTATTAAAATATCATTGAAAGATTCATAATAAAGAACGTCAAGAAAATACTAAGATTAGGATTTCCTCTGTTTAAATAAATATATTTGCAAAAAATATAATTTATGGCCGAAAGGATATTGATTATTGGTGCCTGCGGACAAATTGGTACTGAGCTTACGCTGAAGTTAAGAGAAATTCATGGGAACGACCAGGTGGTCGCCAGTGATATAAGGGAGGGAGCAGAAGAATTGATGGAATCGGGCCCATTTGAACTTTTGAATGCCACAGATGATGCACATATTAGGCAGGTAATTAAAGATTATGATGTAAAGGAGGTTTACCTTATGGCAGCCATGCTTAGCGCCACTGCTGAAAAAGCTCCAATGAAAGCCTGGGATTTGAACATGGATTCTTTATTTCATATTCTAAATATAGCAAAAGAAGGAACCATAAAGAAAGTATTCTGGCCTTCAAGTATAGCGGTATTTGGTCCCACAACACCAAAAGTTGATACTCCTCAAACAACGGTGATGGAGCCAACTACGGTTTATGGGATTAGCAAACAAACCGGGGAGCGCTGGTGCGAATATTACCACCGTAAATTTGGTGTGGATGTTAGAAGTATAAGATACCCTGGAATTATAAGTTATAAAACTTTGCCTGGTGGAGGAACTACAGATTATGCCATTGAGATCTTTCATGAAGCTTTGAAAAACTCGACGTATACCAGCTTTCTGGCAGAAGATGTCGCATTACCAATGATGTATATGGACGATGCTATAAAAGCAACCGTTGACGTCATGCAGGCTCCTTCAGAAAAAATTAAAGTGAGATCTTCTTATAATCTTGCGGCTATGAGCTTTACTCCGGAAGTCCTGGCTAATGAGATAAAAAAGCATATCAAAGATTTTAAGATCTCTTACGATCCAGATTTCAGACAGAGTATTGCTGAATCCTGGCCATCTAGTATAGACGATACTACTGCAAGAGATGATTGGGGTTGGGAACATGAGTTTGATCTTGATAAACTTACCACAACCATGCTGGAAGGAGTAGGGAAGACCCTGAAAGCACAAGACTAAAAATAAGAAAAGCCGCTGAAAAGCGGCTTTTACATTTTGGTAATCAGAAAAAAATATATTATTCGATCACGCGTACTTCTGTAGCGTTCACTCCCTTTTTTCCTTCTGTTTCTTCGTACTCAACTCTATCCCCTTCCTGGAGAGTTTCACCGTTTAAACCGGTGATGTGTACAAAAATGTCTCTTTTGGTGTCGTCGTTGGTAATGAATCCATAACCTTTAGATTCATTGAAAAATTTTACTGTGCCTTGCATAAAAAATAATAATTAATAAAGCACAAACATAATAGATAAAATTTTAGAATTGATTGAAAATCAGAATTTTTTATGATTTTTTTTGTTGAGGTTTAGTCAATTCCCCTATCCTTCATTTTTTTCATATTCTCGTCAGAGAGAGTATAATCTTTCAATTTTTTTCCTCTCCAGCGTATCACTAAGAAGATCGGCATTAATATAAATGCACTGGCAAGAACTGAAATTCCGATGATCCTGTCACCCGTTAAAACTCTATCGGTCAATCTAAAATAGAACCCAACGCCTATGGCTATTAAAATTGCAATTCCGAGTAATTTCATAAATAATTTCATCACAAAAAGATATTATAAGGTGTTTAAACGGTTACTTCTATTAACTTCTGTCGATAAGCTGTAAGAAGCTTGGATTTTGAAATAAAGCCAACATATTTTCCTTTCTTTACTACCGGAAGGTTCCAGGCATTACTATCCTGGAATTTTTTCATAATGGCTTTCATCCTGTCATTTTCAAGGTCAATGATTTCCGGAGCCTGCTGCATGATATCCCTAACTTTCACTTCAACATACAGTTTTTCATTGAACATAATAGACCTAATGTCGTCCAGCAGAATGATCCCCATGAATTTACGATTTTCATCAATAACCGGAAAAATATTCCTGGATGATTTTACAACACCCTGATGAATTACATCGCCCAGATTCATATCTATTTCCAGCGGAATAAAATTCTTTTCTACTACCTGCGAAATATTCATCAACGTAAGTACCGTTTGGTCTTTATCATGAGTTAGCAGGTCACCACGCTGCGCAAGCTCCATAGTGTACACTGAATGTGGCTGAAATTTGGTGGTGACCATAAAAGAGATGGCGGCAGTGATCATTAATGGGATGAATAGTTCATAGCCGTGGGTAAGTTCAGCAATAAGGAAAATTGCGGTTAAGGGGGCATGTAGAACTCCAGCCATGAGGCCGGCCATACCAACCAGCGTAAAATTACTCACGGAAATTTGATGTTTAAAAATTCCAAGATTATTAAGTAATAGCGCAAATCCATGACCCATGGCACTGCCCATAAACATTACAGGAGCAAAAATACCTCCAACACCTCCTGCACTTAAGGTTAAGGAGGTTGCAACGATCTTAAACAATACCAGACCCGTTAATAATAAGATCACCACCCAGATATTCTCGAGGTAGGCATTAAATAAATTGGTGCCCAGTGCTTCCAGATAATTTTCCTGAAGCAGATTATTAACCACGCTGTAGCCTTCTCCATAAAGAGGGGGAATAAAGTATATGATTAGACCTAAAAGGAGCCCGGAAGTTAAAAGCCGAACAATTTTAGACCTGATTTTCACCATTAATTGCATCAGCTTAAAGTGTACCCTGGTAAAATAGATGGAGCAACCTGCAGCAAGAATACCAAGTAATATGTAATAAGGAACTTCAGAAATGGTAAAGGCATCTTCCAGATTGAAAGGGAGGATGATCTCACTTCCGTAGAAAAAATAGGAGGTAAGTACTGCTGAAACAGATGCTATAAGCAATGGTAAAAGTGAGGTAAGGGTTAGGTCCAGGCTAAAAACTTCGATGGCAAAAATAATTGCGGCAATTGGTGCATTAAAAATGGAGGACATGGCGCCTGCGGCTGCACAACCAATAAGAAGTGTTCTTGTGGTTTGGTTCAATAAAAACATCCTGGAAAGGTTTGAACCAATGGAAGCACCCGTGGCTACTGTAGGTGCTTCTAATCCTACGGAACCACCAAAACCTACGGTTATAGGGGCTGTGATCAAAGAGGAATACATCTGAAATTTTTTCATGATCCCTTTTTGCCGGGAGATTGCATAGAGAGTAGCCGGGATGCCCTGCCCAACTTTTTTGCGCAGGATAAACTTAAAGATCAAATAGACTATTAAGAGTCCTATCACCGGAAAAATAAAATAAAAGGCATTGTGATAACTTATTACAGTTTCACCTTTTAAAAGCACCTGAATAAAGTGGGTGAGGTTCTTGATGGTAACAGCGCAAATACCGGCTATAAACCCAATCAAGGCACTGATGATCATTAAAAACTGGCGATGGGAAAGGTTTCTGGATTTCCAGTTTAGGAACGTATGCAACAAAGATTTCCCAAATTTTGCCACTCTTTAATGATTAGTCTGTGAATATAAAAAATCCCGCAATATGCGGGATCAATTTTTTATAATTTCAAACGAAGATGTAAATCGCTAAGTTGTTGTTCATCAATTTTTGCCGGAGCATCAATCATCACATCCCGTCCCGCATTGTTTTTAGGAAATGCAATGAAGTCCCTGATGCTTTCCTGACCTCCAAGAATAGCAACCAGCCTGTCAAATCCAAAAGCAATTCCACCGTGTGGGGGTGCTCCATACTGAAAGGCGTCCATTAAAAACCCGAATTGCTCTTTTGCTTCTTCAGGAGTAAATCCTAGATATTTGAACATTTGTGACTGCGTTTCCTTATCATGGATCCTTATGGAACCACCGCCAATTTCGTTTCCGTTTAAAACAAGATCATATGCATTAGCTCTTACTCTGCCCGGCTCGGTTTCAAGAAGTGCAAAGTCTTCCTTCTTTGGAGAGGTAAAAGGATGATGCATCGCATGGAACCTTTTTGTTTCTTCATCCCATTCTAAAAGAGGGAAATCTACCACCCATAAAGGAGCAAATTCATCAGCTTTTCTCAAACCGAGTTCATTTCCTAAATGCATTCTAAGAGCGCTTAGCTGAGTTCTAGTTTTGGTAGCATCGCCGGCCATAACTAAAATAAGATCACCTGGGTTTGCTTCGGTTGCCTCTGCCCAGTTTTTTAAATCATCCTGAGAGTAGAATTTATCTACAGAAGACTTTAAAGTTCCGTCTTCGTTATATTTGGCCCAAACCAGTCCGTTTGCACCCACCTGAGGTCTTTTCACCCAGGAAATAAGTTTGTCTATCTCTTTTCTGGTAAAGCTGGCAGCTCCCGGAACAGCAATTCCCACAACGAGTTCCTGCTGATCGAATACATTAAAACCTTTATTTTTTGCAAGGTCATTGAGTTCTGCAAACTCCATCCCGAATCTGATATCCGGTTTGTCATTTCCATATTTTTTCATGGCCTCATCGTAGGTCATTCTTGGGAATTCTGCTACTTCAACTCCTTTAATATCTTTCAATAAATGTCTGGTAAGGCCTTCAAATATATTCAGAATATCTTCCTGCTCAACAAAGGCCATTTCACAGTCTATCTGGGTGAATTCAGGTTGTCTGTCGGCTCTTAGATCTTCATCCCTAAAACACTTTACGATCTGGAAGTACTTATCCATTCCACCAACCATCAGTAGTTGTTTGAATGTTTGAGGAGATTGCGGAAGTGCATAAAACTGGCCTTCATTCATTCTGCTTGGCACTACAAAATCACGAGCACCTTCGGGAGTAGATTTTATCAAATATGGGGTTTCAATTTCGATAAAACCTTCATTGGAAAGATAATTTCTCACTTTCATTCCTACCTGGTGGCGAAACATCAATTTATTCTTTACAGGATTTCTACGAATATCCAGGTAACGATATTTCATTCTAAGATCTTCTCCGCCGTCGGTCTCGTCTTCAATAGTAAAAGGAGGAGTTTTTGAAGAATTGAGAATTTTAAAATCCTCTACAAGAACTTCGATCTCCCCGGTAGCAATATTTGGATTTTTGGACTCCCTCTCAATCACCGTTCCTTCAACCTGAATCACAAATTCGCGGGCAAGACTACCAGCCCTATCCATTAAATTCTTTGAAGAACGTTCCTCATCAAATATTAGTTGAGTTAAACCGTAGCGATCACGAAGATCTACCCAAATCATGAATCCTTTATTTCTTACCTTTTGAACCCATCCAGATAGGATTACTTTGTTACCAATTTGTTCTGCGTTTAGTTCCCCGCAGGTGTGACTTCTGTACATGTTGTCCTTCAAATTTAGAATGGGCACAAAAGTAAGAAGTTAAACACTTTTACTGAACCTTTAGTACTTAAATATTATTGATTATTATTTCAGTGTTACCAAACATTAATAATGTAATACGCTGAAAAACAGTTAAAAAAATTTCTAATGTTAACTTAATGTTACCTGATTATTGCTAATTTGTAAACTTTTGGTATATTTGTGATATAAATGTTAACAGACAAGGACTCATGAAGACAATAAAAAACATACTTATGGCAACTGTATTCCTAGTAGGAGGAGTTGCAATGGCACAGGAAAAAGACTCTGAACCTGCATTTGAAAAGCAGGGAGATCTAATTAAAGGAACGTTTTATTATGAAGATGGAAGTGTTAGACAGGAAGGTACGTACAAGGACGGTAGACTCCACGGAGAATGGATTTCTTACAACCAAGATGGTGAAAAGACAGCCATCGCGAATTACAAGCATGGAAAGAAAGACGGGAAATGGTTTTTTTGGACTGAAGATAAACTTACCGAAGTTGACTATCAAAATAGCGTAATCGCCTCTATTAATAGTTGGAAAAGCGAAAGTTCTCTGGTTAATAACTTATAGAGAAAAATTATATAAATAAAAAGCCCGAAGCAATGCTTCGGGCTTTTTTTATTTCTCATATGCGAAGTTACTCCGCATATTCCACCACTTCAGGATCTTTACTGGTGGAAGCTTCTGTACTACTTCTCATAGAATGAACCCACATTTTAATCCTTATCGCGATGTAAAATAATATCGGAACGATGATCAACGTAAGAAAGGTTGCAACCATTAATCCGTAAATTACTGTCCATGCTAGTGGACCCCAGAAGATCACGTTATCTCCTCCAAAATAGATGTTTGCATCAAACTCGCTGAACAACGAGAAGAAATCAAGGTTAAGACCAATGGCTAAAGGTATCAATCCTAAGATCGTGGTTATCGCGGTTAGCAATACCGGTCTTAGACGTGCTTTACCTGCTCTAATAATCGTAAGTAAAAGTTCATCTTTTGAGAGAAATTCATTTTCAGGAATTCCAAGCCTTAGTTTCTTTCTATCTATGAGTAGTTGGGCATAATCTAATAGCACCACCCCGTTATTCACCACAATACCTGCCAGGGAGATAATTCCCATCATGGTCATCATAATTACGAAAGCAGATCCCGTAATTACGATACCTCCAAATACTCCTATTAAACTCAGGAAAATTGCGATCATAATAATCAAAGGTTTTGAAACTGAATTAAACTGGAAGATTAGTATTAAAAATATCAGTCCAAGTCCGCTGAAGAAAGCTCCCATTAGAAAAGCCTGTTGTTTATTCTGTTCTTCTATCTGGCCGGTATAATCTATCTTGATATCCTCAGGAACCCCATGAAAATTTCGCATTTCATTCTGGATCTGGCTAACCGCAGCTCCTGCGTCGGTATAACCTGGGGATAAAGCTGAGTAGATAGTAACTACTCTTCTCGTATCTCTATGCTTAATAGCGCTAAATCCAGATTTATTGCTTTTAGAAGTCACTGCTGCAACCGGAATCTCTCTTAGTCGCCCCTGATTATTTCTGAATGTAATTGTTTGATTAAAAAGCGCACTATTATCGTAGCGGCTTTCTTCATCAAATCGAACATAGATATCATAATCTTCTCCGCCTTCTTTATATACTCCCGCTTTAGTACCAAAAATTGAATTTCTAAGCTGCGTACCAACCTGTCCTGCACTTACTCCAAGTTCTCCAGCCTTTTGACGATCAACTTCCACCTGCATAGAGGGTTTGTCTTTATTAACATCGATCTTTAATTCATCAATCGCAGGTATATTTTTCGTGTTGATATATTCACGCATCTGCTCGGCAGTCGCGATCAATTCATCATAATCTTCACCCTCCAGTTCAATATTAATTGGGGAACCTGCAGGCGGGCCATTTTGATCTTTTTCTACTGAAATAAGAACTCCCGGATAGATCCCAGCCAGATCTTCCTGAACTTTCTGGCGTAAAATCTCACTGTCTTTTCCTCTTCGGTATTTATACTCTCTCATGGATGCCGTAATCTTACCTTTGTGAGGCATCTCCGCAGCAGAACCTCCATCGGTTTGTGGGTTTCCGGCACCTTCCCCTACCTGGGAAACAGCACTTTCTACCATGAAATTATAGCCATCGTCCATATATTCATCGCTGTTCAGAACCTTATAGACTCTTTGTTCAATCTCTTTGGTGATCGCGTTGGTCTTTTCAATATCGGTTCCTTCAGGATATTCAATGTAGACAATGATCTGGTTAGGTTTATTATCCGGAAAAAATTCAACTTTCGTTCTCTGGGAAGCAAGGGAAGCTCCAAATGCCATAAACGCTACGATAAGCAGCAGAAAAGTACTTCCAACGATCCAGTATGGTCGTTTTTTCTTGAAAGAAGAGGTGAGTTTTCGCTCATACCAGTTTTCAAGTCTTACCAATGCACTGGTCTGGAATTTATTGGCCATTTTTCTAAGAAACAATCTATAAACCCATAGCATGATCGCGGTGAAAATCATTAAAGTTCCAAGTGCGCGATATTCTCCACCAAAAATTAAGATTAAGAGTCCAATCCCGGCAATGATCGAAGAGGTTCGAATAATAGTCCTTAATGGCATATTTCGATCTTCTGTTCTCATGAACTGGGAGACCAGTACCGAGTTAAAGAAAATTGCCACAAAAAGGGATGATCCCAGCACTACCGATAGTGTGATTGGGAAGTAGATCATAAACTGTCCCATGAGTCCAGGCCATAAACCAAGGGGGATAAATGCAGCAACCGTGGTTGCTGTTGAGATAATGATTGGAAATGCAATTTCACCAATCCCTTCTTTGGCGGCTTCGATTCTTGAATAACCTTCCTCGTCCATGAGTCGGTATACATTTTCCACAACCACAATTCCGTTATCCACCAGCATTCCCAGCCCCATGATCAGACCAAAAAGGATCATCGTATTCATGGTATAGCCTAATTGGTTCAGGATCATCAGTGACATGAACATGGACATTGGGATCGCGAATCCCACAAACAATGCATTTTTAAATCCTAAGAAGAACATCAATACGGTTACCACCAGGATAATCCCGAAAATAATGTTGTTTACAAGGTCATCTACCTGACCAATAGTTTTAGAAGATTGATCGTTGGTAATAGAAATATCAAGATTAGAAGGAAAAACATCTGCCTGTGCTTTTTCAACTATTTCATCGATCTTCTCGGCAGCGGCCACCATGTTTTTACCTGAGCGTTTCTTTACATCAAGCATCACAACCTGATGTCCAAACTCCCTGGCGTAAGTGGTTTTTTCCTTCGCTTTGAAAGTGATATCTGCAATATCTTTTAAATATACATTATCACCATCTTCAGACTTTACAACAAAATTTTCCAGATCTGAAGGACTTTCAATTTCTCCTAAGATTCTAATGGTCCTTCGTTGTCCACTGGCGACATAATTCCCGGCAGACATGGTCATATTTCCATTCCCTATGGCACTGGTGATGTCGTTAAAGCTAACAGAGGAAGCCATCATTTTATAAATATCTACGGCTACTTCAATTTCTTTATCCTGAGCCCCTCGAATATCCACCTTTTTGATCTCTGGTAGATTTTCTATCTCATCCTGAAGATATTCTCCAAATTCTTTCAATTTCATAACAGGATAGTCTCCCGAGATATTGATGTTAAGAATAGGCATTTCTTCAGAAAGGCTAAGTTCAAAAACATTAGGTTCTACTTTGGCGCCATTAAAGGTTGGCCAATCTTCTCCTGAAGTCTCTGAATCTATTTCGTCCTTTACCTTTTGTTTGGCAAGTTCAACAGTAATATCCTCGTCAAACTCTATTACGATCATGGAGTAATCTTCCTGAGAAGTAGAAGTGATCTCCACAACATTGCTTACCGTCTTTAGTTTATCTTCCAACGGATTGGTTAGGAGCTTCTCAATATCCTCGGCAGTATTTCCGGGGTAAAGAGAGCTTACATAGATCTTTGTTTCTTTCACTTCCGGGAAACTTTCCCTTGGCATGCTAAAATATGCAGAGATACCAAAGAAGAGAATAAGAATCATACTCACATAGATCGTGGTCTTGTTCTTTATAGCCCAGGAAGAGAGCCCAAACTCTTTTTCCAGATATGTTTTCTTTTTCGCCATGTTGCCCTTAGTAATTAATTAGTTTGACGGTTTGTCCTTCCTTCACACTACGTGCGCCTTCCTGAATGATCATATCTCCATTTTTTAATCCCTTAAGGATCTCTATTTTGTCGCCCTGAGATTTTCCTGTCTCTATGATCACTCTTTTTGCGACAGCAGTATCTCCTTTAGTCTCGGTAAGAACGTATAAATATTGCTGTCCTTCTGCGTTTTCAGAAATGATATTTTGAGGCACCAAAATCGCCTTTTCATTTGTGTAATCATTGATCTTTACACGGGCCGTAAGATTTGGTTTGATATTTTTGTTCTTGTTTGGAACTTCAATCTCTGCATTAAAAGTCCTGTTGTTAGGATTAATGTAGGTGCCGGTTTGTTTTATCTTAGTATCCACGGTTTCTCCTAATACAGGAAAGCTTACCTCTACAGCTTTTCCTTCGGTAACATTAGAAATATAGCTTTCAGGTACGTCTGTCTTTATATACATGTCGTCAAGGTTTACCAGTCTAAGAATTGGGGTTTGACCTGGTGATACCACATTTCCCTGTTCAGTAATAATATCATCTATTACTCCTGAAAATGGAGCCGTAACTACAGATTTAGCAACCTGGCTTTTCATTTGGTTCACGGCATTTACCTGACCTTCGTAGCTTGATTTTGCCTGCAGGTATTGCATCTCGCTACCAATTTTCTGATCCCATAAACGCTTTTGACGTTCAAAAGTGGTTTTTGCAAGGTCTAATTGAGTTTGCATTTGAGCTAATTGCTGACTTAGTCCGCCATCATTAATAGAAGCAAGTCTTTGTCCCCTGGAAACTTTCTGCCCTTCTTCTACATAAACCCTTTCAAGAACACCGCTCATTTCAGCATTTAATACTACATTTTTCTTGGTCTCAACACTTCCCTGTAGCTCAAGAAAATGATCAAATTTTTCAGATTCTACTTCAAAGGAGGTTACCAGCGGGATGTTTCTTTCCGGATTAATTTCCTTCAATTTCGCATCCAATTGTTTTATTTCAGCTTCCAGTTCAACTTGCTGAGAGGTTAATTCATCTCTCTTCTGCTGAATCTTTTCAACATCATTGCTTTCTAAAATGGCTTCGGTAGAATCTTTCTTTGCTTCACCGCAGGAGATCAATATTAAAGGCAGTCCAATTATTAGGATTAACTTCTTCATATTCTTAATTATAAATGGGAAATTATTGTTCATCATTGTAAGTTCTTGTGTCCAGTAAATTGTCAAGTTCAGCCTTGGCTGTAATTACATTCAGCATAGATTGTAGATAATCCTGCTGGGAGGAGTAAAGCTGTCGCTGAGCTTCGCTTAGTTCAAAACTGCTGGCGATACCTTCAAAGAATTTTATCTGGTTTTTATTTTCAATCCTTTCAGCCAGTTCTAAATTTCGAATAGCGTTTTGATAATTCTCAAGACTGAATTCGTATTCGCTCTTTGCCATATTTATCTGGCGCTTTACTTCATTTTCGGTACGCTCAAGATCCAGCATCGCCTGCTCGTATTCAAGTTCTCTTTGTTGGGTTCTGGAACTTCTCATCCCACTGCTGAAAATTGGAATATTTAGACTTACTCCTAAAATTGACTGACCAAAATATTCCTGATCATTGTTTAAGAATGTGAATTTCTCACTAAATCCCTGGTACCCATAGTTTACAAACCCAGACAGTGTTGGCAGTGCTTTTGCCTTTTGTAGTCTTACCTGAATTTGAGCTGATTCTGCTGAATTCTTCGCGATACGATAGTCGATATTTTCTTCAACTGGAATTTCTTCCCTTAAAAGCGAAATATCATAATATTTCATCGCCAGCTCATCCAGATCATCAGTTAGAGTCACATTATTATCCACTGGGATTCCCAGGCTAAGGTTCAGCATCTCATAAGCGATATCTCGCATCCTTTCATTGCGGCTTAAATTGTTCTTTAGACCAAGAAGTGTAATTTCTAACTGCTCTACATCTTCCTGTTCTGTTAATCCATTTTCATAGATCTTTTGGGTGTCGTTATAATTCTTCTGAAGTGTTTCCACATTCTTTTCCAGGATATCCACGCTTTCTTCTGCCAGAAGCACATTTCCATAAGCGCTAATCACTGCCTTCTTAATTTCGAGATCGGTCTTTGTTTTGGCATTTTTGGAGATCTGTAATAAAGTTTTTACAGATTGAATACCTACTATATAAGAACCATCAAAAATTAGCTGATTCCATGTTCCTGTAGCGTTCATGCTTTGCTGTGTTCCAAAGGTAACCGGGGTAAAGGTGCCTGGTTCACCACCCGTGATTTCGGCAGGAAGCAATGTGACCGGTTGCTGTAGATAATTTTGATAGTCTACAGATCCACTTATTTGCGGAAGCCCCTGAGATATGATTTCCCATTTTTGTTTTAGGGCAATGTCAACATCTTTTTGAGCAATTTGTGACTGATAATTATTGGTTATTCCAAATTCTATCGCCTTCTGTAAAGAAAAGCGATAGGTTTTTAGGCTATCTTCCTGAGCGAATATTCCGGTTGATGCCAGTATAAGGAAGCTTAAAATTTTTAGGGTCTTATTTCTCATTACTATCTATTAGTTCTTCCAGAGTTTTAATTCCTTTTAAGGTGCAAATAGCTCTCAGGTGATATTCCAGAAAATATTCCATGAGCTTTGGATGGGTATACTCTTCAATCGGGAAAAGTTCAGTGTCTTTAATCCCCATCATTCCAACAAAGTGAATTCTGGTGATAAAATCTACGGGGATTCCTTTTCTATAAAAACCATCCTCAATACCTCTTTCAATATTTCCCACCATACAATTTTCAAGCAGTTCAAACTGTTTGCTCTTTAAGCTTTCGTATGCTTTTGGGTAATATTTTTGAAGTTGATAATGTGGGGAGGTTTTTTCCCCTTTTAGATGATGCGACACAAAGTGTTTAATGTCGAAATTCTCTTTTATGGGGTTTTGTTTTTTTTCTCTAATTTCTTCAATACCGCAATTTATTTTTTCGACCACATGAAAACTGGTAGCTAATACAAGTTTGTTCTTTGTGGAAAAATGCGTGTAAATGGTCTTTTTAGATATTCCCATGGCTTCAGCAATATCATCCATGGTAACACTTTTAAAGCCATATGTTAGAAACATATCTGCGGCTGTATTTAAAATTTTATCTCTCACCTTCATTAAAATTTGGCGCAAAAATAAAACAAGGAAACTTTAAAAACAATAAAAGTTTCCAAAGTTTACTATTTTTTAACATGCGCTTAAAATTTGAATTATATTCAATTATGGTATTTTAGCGGAAAAATTTGTGACCGCATGCTTGCCATTTCTGAGTATAGAGAAGCCATAACCAATTATTTGCAGGAAAGAATTAAGGTGAAAGAACCTGCGAACCTGTATGAGCCAATGGTTTATATATTGGAACAGGGAGGGAAAAGACTTCGTCCTGTTCTGGTTCTAATGGCTTCAGAAATTTTTGACTGTGATTATAGAAAGGCTCTGGATGCAGCGTTGGCTATAGAGGTTTTTCATAATTTTTCTTTGGTTCATGATGATATCATGGACGATGCCCCAATTAGAAGAGGAAAAGAGACCGTTCACGAGAAATGGGATGTTAATACCGGAATTCTTTCAGGGGATGCTATGCTTATAAACGCATATCAGCTATTCGAAAATTATGAAGGCGATACTTTTAAGGAGCTTTCAAAACTTTTTACGAAAACAGCGATAGAGGTTTGTGAAGGGCAGCAATATGATATTGATTTTGAGACTCGTGATAATGTAAGTATTGACGATTACCTTAAAATGATTGAGTATAAAACGGCGGTTCTGGTTGGTGCTTCACTACAAATGGGGGCTATCGTAGCTCAAACTTCTAAAGAATGCAAGGAAGCGATCTATCAATATGGCAGATTACTGGGAATTGCTTTTCAGCTTCAGGACGATTATCTGGATGCTTTTGGTGATCCCAAAACTTTTGGGAAGCAACCCGGAGGTGATATTATAGAAAATAAAAAGACATTTTTATATCTTAAGACACTGGAGCTTGCAAATAGAAGTGAGGCGCTTCAACTTGAGCATTTGTACACTATAAATCCTGTGGAGAACACTGGCAAAATTGAAGCGGTAAAAGCATTGTTTGAAAGTAGCGGCGCTGCAGAACTTACCAGAAAAGAGATTGAAAAATATACAGATAAAGCTTTTAAGATTCTTGAAAAAATCCAGTTGCCTGAAGATAAGAAGGAGCCACTGCAAAAGTTTGGTGAAATGTTGATGGAGAGACAGGTCTAATTCTTCTTCTAAGCTCCTTTAAATTCTTAGCAATAATTTATCCATTTTCAGGCACTGTTAAAATTCCTATAATCCAATAGAGAATTATCATAATGCCTGCAAGCTGTTTTTTTTAAAAATTGTATTTTTGTGATGTTTTTAAAAACAAAAGAAACATTTGTTTCAATTTTATGGATAGATTTTCATTTCTAAACGCTGCTCACACTGCATATTTCGCAGAACTTTACGATCAATATTTAAAACATCCTGATAGTGTTGAGCCCAGTTGGAGGGCTTTTTTTCAGGGATTTGACTTTGGAATGCAACAGGATGGCGTTTCTGAAGATATATTGGGAGAGGCTCCTGTAGATTTTGCCGAAGGAGAAATACCAACTCATGTAATTAAAGAATTTCAGGTAATTCGATTAATTGACGGTTACAGAACCAGGGGACATTTATTTACCAAAACAAACCCCGTAAGAGAACGAAGAAAGTATACGCCAACACTGGATATTTCCAATTTTGGTCTGGATGAAAATGATCTAAATACCACTTTTAATGCAGGAGATATTCTGGGTATTGGGCCTACATCTTTAAAAGAGATCATTAGACATCTTGAAAGGATCTATTGTGAATCTATTGGGATTGAATATATGTATATTCGAAAACCTGAGGAGATAGAATGGATTCAAAGCAAATTGAATGTTAATGAAAATCATCCAAAATTTGATGATTCCCAAAAGAAACAGATATTAAAGAAACTCAACGAAGCAGTTTCTTTTGAATCTTTCCTTCACACAAAATATGTTGGTCAAAAACGTTTTTCGCTGGAAGGTGGGGAAAGTTTGATTCCTGCGCTTGATGCGCTTGTTGAGAAAGCAGCTGAAATTGGAGTCAAAGAATTTGTAATGGGAATGGCTCACCGTGGAAGGCTTAATACCCTTACCAATATCTTCGGAAAAAGTGCTAAAGACATTTTTAGTGAGTTTGACGGGAAAGACTACGAGCAGGATATTTTTGATGGAGATGTAAAATATCATCTTGGCTGGACTTCCTGCAGAACTACTGATAACGGAAAAGAGATCAATATAAATATTGCGCCAAATCCTTCACACCTTGAAACCGTAGGGGCCGTAGTAGAAGGAATTACGCGTGCAAAGCAGGATCGTCGTTACGAAGGCGATAATTCTAAGGTACTTCCTATTCTTGTACATGGTGATGCAGCCATTGCAGGTCAGGGAATAGTTTACGAACTTGTACAGATGGCTCAGCTGGAAGGTTATGAAACCGGCGGGACCATTCATATTGTGGTAAATAACCAGATTGGATTTACAACGAATTATCTTGATGCGAGAAGCTCAACTTACTGTACAGATGTTGGGAAAGTCACGCTGTCACCGGTATTGCATGTAAATGCAGATGATGCTGAGGCTGTAGTGCACGCAATACTCTTTGCACTGGATTTCAGAATGAAATTTAAGAGGGACGTATTTATTGATCTTTTAGGTTATAGAAAATACGGTCATAACGAAGGAGATGAACCAAGGTTTACCCAGCCTAAGTTGTATAAAGCTATATCCAAGCATGAAAATGCCAGGGATATTTATGCAGAGAAGCTTAAAAAGAGCAATATCATAGATGACAGCTATCTTCAAAAGCTGGAAGAAGAATATAAAGCTTCTCTGGAAGAGGAACTGGAAGACTCCAGAAAGGAGAAAACTACCAGGATCACTCCATTTATGGAAGATGAATGGGAAGGCTTTGAAAATGTTCAGGAAGATGAAATGATGAAGAATGTGGATACCACATTCGATCTTGAGAAACTTGATAAAGTAGCTGAAGCTATCTCTGAATTGCCGGAAGGCAAAAAGTTTATGAGAAAGATCAAAAAGATCATAGACGGCAGAAAGAAAATGTATTTTGAAGATAATAAGCTGGACTGGTCTATGGCTGAACATTTGGCGTATGGATCTTTGATGGCAGAAGGTTATAATATTAGAATAAGCGGCCAGGATAGCGAGCGTGGAACGTTCTCTCATCGTCATGCCGTGGTGAAAGTAGAAGACAGTGAAGAAGAGATCATTCTTCATAATAATATAAAAGACAGGGACGGAGATTTTTTCATTTATAACTCTCTGCTATCAGAATATGGAGTGGTAGGTTTCGATTATGGTTATGCTATGGCAAGCCCAACCACGCTTGCCATATGGGAAGCACAATTTGGAGATTTTGTGAATGGTGCGCAGATCATGATAGATCAATATATCTCTGCAGCAGAAGATAAATGGAAACTTCAAAACGGACTGGTAATGTTACTGCCGCATGGTTATGAAGGCCAGGGAGCAGAACACTCTTCAGGTAGAATGGAGCGTTTTCTTCAGCTTTGTGCAAAAGATAATATGTATGTGGCAGATGTTTCTACTCCTGCGAACATGTTCCATATTTTAAGAAGACAAATGAAGGCGAAGTTCAGAAAGCCATTGATCATCTTTACGCCAAAAAGTTTATTGCGTCATTCAAGAGTAATTTCTATTAAAGAAGAATTTGCAACTGGAAGTTTTCAGACTCTTATAGATGATGATGAGGCTAAAGTGGAGAAGATCAAAACACTGGTATTTTGTACAGGAAAGTTTTATTACGATCTTTTGAAGCATAGAGAAGAGAATGAAAGAGATGATGTGGCACTGGTAAGGATAGAACAACTTTTCCCATTACCAATTTCTAAGATGAAAGAGATGATGGAGAAGTACAAGAATGCTGATGATGTAGTATGGGCTCAGGAAGAACCAAGAAATATGGGGGCTTATGGCCATTTACTACTTCATTTTGAAGAAGCTAGAAAATTCAGGGTTTGCAGCCGTAAATTTTATGGATCTCCAGCAGCTGGTAGTTCGGTTCGTTTTAAAAAGCGTCACGAACGTGTAATTAACAGCGTGTTTGATAAGAATTTAAACGAAGAAGAGAATAATTAAGAATCAATTTCCTGAATTTCAGGAACCAAAATAGATAACAATCATGGCCTTAGAAATGAAAGTTCCTTCACCCGGGGAATCCATCACTGAAGTTGAAATAGCCCAGTGGCTGGTAGAAGACGGGGATTACGTTGAAAAAGATCAGGCAGTTGCCGAAGTAGATAGTGATAAAGCAACCCTTGAACTTCCTGCGGAGGCGAGTGGTGTTATTACATTAAAGGCTGAAGAAGGTGATGTGGTAGAGGTTGGCGAGGTTGTTTGCCTAATTGATACCGAAGCAGAAAAATCAGGCGGAGATAAGAAGGATGACTCAGGTGATAAATCAGCTGAAAAGGAGGAGAAAGAACGCCAGGAAAAGACGGAAGACAAGAAAGATAGTGATAAAGCAGAGGCTAAAACTGAAACTCCTTCAAAATCCAGTACTCCAAATCAGAAGCAGGATACCTATGCTACAGGAAGTCCATCTCCTGCAGCCAAGAAGATATTGGATGAAAAAGGAATGGATCCAAAAGAGGTAAAAGGTTCGGGTAAAGACGGTCGTGTTACTAAACAGGATGCAGTTGAAGCTAAAGCTTCTATGGGATCTCCGGGAACTGGTTCGCGAGGAGAAGAGAAGAAAAAAATGTCTATGTTTCGTCGTAAACTGGCAGAACGTCTGGTAAGTGCTAAAAACGATACGGCGATGCTAACTACTTTTAACGAAGTAGATATGTCTCCAATTTTTGAGCTTAGAAAGAAATATAAGGAAGAATTTAAAGATAAACACGGGGTGAGCTTAGGGTTTATGTCTTTCTTTACTTTGGCGGTTATTCGTGCTTTAGATGAATATCCTGCAGTAAACTCCATGATAGATGGGGATTATCAGGTAAGTTATGATTATAAAGATATTAGTATAGCGGTTTCCGGTCCTAAAGGTCTTACAGTGCCGGTAATTAGAAATGCTGAAAACTTAAGTTTCCGCGGAGTGGAAGCTGAAGTGAAACGCCTTGCTTTAAGAGCTCGTGATGGAAAGATCACAGTAGATGAAATGACTGGAGGGACCTTTACAATTACCAATGGTGGTGTTTTTGGATCTATGCTTTCAACACCAATTATCAACCCTCCACAAAGTGCAATTTTAGGAATGCATAATATCGTTGAGAGACCGGTGGCGATCGATGGGCATGTAGAGATTAGGCCTATTATGTACGTTGCCTTGTCTTACGATCATAGGATCATTGACGGTAAAGAATCTGTTGGATTTCTTGTTGCTATTAAAGAGGCTTTAGAAAATCCAGAGGAATTATTAATGGATAATGATATAAAAAGAGCTCTGGAATTGTAGAGTTTTTGGTGAAAGGAAATAAAAAAAGGGTTAGCAGGAGCTGACCCTTTTTTATTCTAACAAAAATTAAAACAAAACTAACAAACGAAGTACATTCAATGCTAAGATCCCCACAACTGAAATGGCCAGGATAAGAAAAATTAGATGTGTGGAAACTTTAGTTTTGATACGTCTTAAAATTTAAATTGTAATCATTCAAATTTAAAATTTTAAGCTGCTCGGGTCAAAGGGGATTTTTCCCTTTATTTTAAATATAAAGCCTTGTTTTTATAATCAATCACGGCTTTTCCTTTTTTGAGAATATCTGCACCTATAATACCCTGTACTTTTTCAGCTTTATGATTTATAAGGGCTTCGTTTACATGTTTAAGATCGAATAAAACAAGATCTATTTTCTTCTTTTTCCAGGTTTTTATTTCTATTCGATTTTTTTGAGACACCTGAGTAAGCATATTGGTAGCTCCGGCTCCTGCAGCTTTTATATCACTATCTTCTGACAGCAGATCAAAATGTTCAACTGCATCGATGCCCACACAAGTACTGGAAGCACCAGTATCCAGAATAAAATTTCCTTCAATATCGTTGATCTTAGCAACTAATTCCAGATGATTTGTTTTAGTATATTTTAGTTTTATGCGGTGGTAACCTTTTTCTTCTAGCAGCTTTTTTAGAGACATTCTTTTTATTGCAAATATATGATTATAGGGGATAGGTAAATAATGATTTACTTTTCTGAAAGCAGTTAAATTTCAATTTTAGCATAAATCCGTACTATCTTTGCGCCTTATGAGCACAATGGTACAAATTACGGCATTGCCACATGAACAGGATGATCATCACCTATTGTTAAATAGAGCGATTCGGAAATCAAATATTCGAAAAGATGATATTGGAGACTGGCGAATTAGAAAACGTTCTATAGATGCCCGTAAAAACCCTGTAAGACTTAATCTTCAAATAGAAATTTGGAGAAATGGTGAAGAAAAGTCTGCGATTACACCATTCGTGTATCAAAATGTTTCAGAAGCTAAAAAAATAGCTATTGTTGGTGCAGGACCTGCAGGTTTATACGCAGCATTGCGCGCTGTGGAAGCGGGGCTAAAACCAATAGTTTTTGAAAGGGGAAAAGATGTAAGATCCAGAAGGCACGATCTGGCTAAGATCAATAAAGAACAAATTGTAAATCCGGAATCAAATTATTGTTTTGGAGAAGGTGGTGCTGGAACATATTCAGATGGGAAATTGTATACACGATCCAAAAAGCGGGGTAACGTTTTAAAAGCTTTAGAGTGGTTCGTAGAATTTGGGGCAGATCCTGATATTCTGGTAGATGCGCATCCTCATATTGGCACTAATAAATTACCCAGGATTATTACAGCCATGCGTGAAGCCATTATAAAGGTTGGAGGAGAAGTACACTTTAACTCCAAACTTACCGATCTTAAATTGAAAGAAGATAGTATTGAGGCGATTGAGATCAATGCAGAGAAATGGCATTCTTTTGATGATGTTATTCTGGCAACAGGCCATTCAGCCAGAGATATATTTCACCTGTTACATGACAAAAAAATTAAAATAGAAGCTAAGCCTTTCGCTTTAGGTGTTCGTATTGAACATCAACAAAAATTAATTGATCATATTCAATATCATGGGGATGATGAAAATCCTTATTTGCCGCCTGCTTCTTATACTTTGGTAGAGCAGGTAGATGGGATGGGGGTTTATTCATTTTGTATGTGCCCGGGAGGTATTATCGCTCCCTGTGCTACACAACAGGAAGAGGTAGTAACGAATGGCTGGAGTCCAAGTAAGCGCAATAATCCATATTCTAATTCAGGTATAGTGGTAAGTATTGAGCCAGCCGATCTCCCGAACTTTAAGCCGAATGATCCTTTTGTATGTCTTGATTTTCAGAAATTAGTGGAAAAAAAATGCTGGGAAGCTGCGGGGAGAACTCAAAGGGTTCCGGCACAGCGTATGAAAGATTTTGTAGAAAGGAAGGTTTCGAAAGATTTTCCGAAAACCTCTTATCAACCGGGTATAGTAAGCGTGGATCTTAATAAGGTTCTTCCAGATCTTATAGCGCGCCGATTAAGAAAAGCATTTATGAAATTCGGTAAAAAACTGAAAGGCTATTATACTAATGATGCCGTATTACATGCCCCGGAAAGCAGGACTTCCTCTCCTATATTAATTCCGCGTAATGCTGAAACTTTAGAACATGTAGAAGTAAAAGGACTCTATCCATGTGGAGAGGGCGCTGGTTATGCCGGAGGAATTGTTTCCGCAGCAATAGATGGGATTAATTGTGTAGATGCGATTGTAAAGAAATATGAGTTACGTTGAGCACAGTTGAATTGTGAGTTTAATTCCCAACTCTTATTTTAAAGCCCGATTCCACCAGTCTTGGATCTGTTTAGGTGGGCTGTTTCGAGATCCTCTTTATATCCAGAAATATATAAAATAGATCTTTTATATAGAGTAAAACATATAGTTAGATTTAATTTATTTTTTTTTAGTCTTAAAGGTTGCACAGTGTTTTTGGCAAATTTTAATAATAAAATTAACAATGCATAAATAGGAATTTTCAAAGGTTTCTTACATTCTATTGTGTTATAAATCAATATAATAAGTGTTTTGGACGGATATTTTTGAAAGATATCGAGTATTCTAATGATACCAATAATTTCGATTTTCTTATAATTACTTTTATCATGAAAACATTGATAATCATTTATTATGAAGAAGTATTTTTTTATTAACGCTATGCTGGGGTTATTATTCATGGGGTGCTCCGTAGATAATGGCGAAATGAATTTAGAAGAAGATCAACTTTTAATTGCAAATTCGATATTAGATGTTGAGGGATGTGTATCAGAAACCTATGATTTAAATAGTAATTCTGAAGAAAAATTAGGAACATTCATTATTACCAATGATTTGGATGAGCTATACTTAAATTTCACCTCTGTTGAAGGCTATAAAATTTCTAAAATTAATTATGAGGTAGCGGTGAGTGAAGATGACTTACCTATCAATAACGGAGGTATTATTGTTAGTCAGTTAGAGCATTCTGAAAAGTTTTCACCTGCTATTGATTATTTGGGAGATAGTTTTTCTCTGGATAGTTTCGGAGAGACAATTCCTGCTTTTTTAGTTGTAGCAGCTAGAATTCAATATATGGATGAATCTGGAGAAACCTATGCAGTTTGGGTTGGAAATAAAATGGCTGGAAAAAACAACAGTAAATTTTTAGAATATCCAATTTGCATACCTCAACAGGAGCCGGTGTGTGAGGTTGATGCAGGTTCAGATAATTCGGTAACTCATTCTTATAGACAATTACTTACACTTGGGTTAGTATCTGCTGACGTTAAAGAGATGTATTTAGATTTATTAGAAGATGGTGTTAGCCGTGAAGGCACTTTTGATCCTACGATCACACAAATTCTTAATTTTATATATGCGAATGAAGCTAATAGATATGGAGAACACTCTACAACTTATACTGTCACAAATGAATTAAATGGTGAATTTTGCACAGATTCTACCTTATTGACTATTACCATTACTCCATAGTATAAAATTTGTTTAAAATAAAAAACGATACTTAAAAGTGTCGTTTTTTATTTTAAACAAATTTAAAACCCGATTCCACTAGTCTTGGATCTGTTTGGACTGCCTGTCTGGAAATCCATTTTACATTGATTGAGATGTACCCAAGATCTTCTGTTGCTGTTCCATGGCATAAATAAATACCTTTATGAATATGCGGGTGTTTTATTGCAACTGCAGGGAAGAGAACTATGTCAAAAATATTACCTTCTATATCGTAGAAAGTTCCAAAATACATATACTTCCCATTAGAGGTGCCGGTTTTTTTTGAGTTCACAAGATTCCCATAGATCTCTACATTTTTGCCAGTAAGAACTTTGAGGTCTTTAGCAGTTATTGAATTTCTTACAGGTTCTTTCAAGAGATCAAACTGGCTGCATAGCGGAAAACCTAATAGCTCCATTTGATCATAAGCTTCTATAAGTTTTGAGAATTCAAATTCCGGAAGCTCGAAATCTCTGTGTTTTGGTTTAAAAAGTAATGCCTGATTGCTTGTGGGTTTACTGTTTTGAAGTTTAAAATAGGCTTTCCATAATAGGTGATGCTTGTCAAAATTTGTAAATCTGAATGCGTTAATTTTAAGTAGCAGGCTTATCTGTTCTATTGAAATATGTACGCGATCTATAAAATCGTCCAGAGATTTAAATATGCCAAAAAACTGCCTGTTCTCAAGGATCTGTCTAATAGTTTTATCTTCAAGCTCTTTAATATACCCCAGCCCCAGGTAAATGTCTTTACCATAAATTGTGTTGGGATGGTCGCTTTTATTAATACAGGGAGGATGTATCTCACCTCCGCATCTTCTAATTTCCTGAATATAGGTTTGAAGGTCATAGAAACCTCCCCCGTTATTGATTGCTGCTACCATAAATTCCAGCGGAAAGTATTTTTTGAGATATAAGCTCTGATAACTTTCTACCGCATAGGAAGCGGAATGACCTTTTGGAAAAGCATAACCGGCAAAAGAAGAGATCTGTTCCCAGACTTCATTGGCTAGTTGATCTTTGTGTCCTCGTTTCTTACAATTCACACGAAACGTCTGTTCAATCTTTTCCATCTGACCTTTGGAAGTCTTTTTTCCGCTCATTCCGCGACGAAGCACATCAGCATCATCTAAATCCAGTCCGGCAAATTCAAAAGCGACCTTCATTACATCTTCCTGGTAGACCATTACCCCATAAGTCTCTTCCATGATTTTAAACATCACAGGATGAGCTTGTTTTCTACGTTCGGGATCACGATGCCTGCGAATAAACTCCTCTTTCATTCCGGCACTTGAAATTCCCGGTCTTATTACTGAACTGGCGGCTACCAGATTGTTATAATTATCGGTTTGGAGTTTAGTAAGCAGTCCGCGCATTGCCGGAGACTCTACATAGAAAACTCCTATACAATCACCAACTTTCAGTAGATCATTAATCGCCGGGTCTTTCTTGAACGCATCTATATTCTCCATATCTTCAATTTTCGCGGTGGGTTGATTTTGCTTTATAATTTCAATGGCATCGGTGATCTTGGAGAGTCCGCGCTGGGCAAGAATATCGAATTTATGAATACCCACTTCTTCAGCAATATTCATGTCTATCTGGATAGTCCTGAAACCTTTGGGAGGGAGAAAAGTTCCTGCATAATTATGAACAGAATCATTTAGTATAAGAATTCCACCTGAATGCACGCTTAGATAATTTGGGAAACCATCGATTAACCTGCTGTATCTAAGCACAAGTTTTTCGAGGTGATCCAATTCTTTAAAATTGAAAAATCCCTGAGAGAGCTTATCAATATTCTCTTTTGGGAGTCCAAAGACTTTGCCGAGTTCTCTAGCCACGGCACGACGTTTAAAAGTGACATAGGTTCCCATAAGGGCAGTATTTTCATACTTTTCAAAAATATAGCGGGTTACATCATTTCTGTCTTTCCAGGAAAAATCGATATCAAAATCGGGTGGAGAACTTCTGTTGGGATTAATAAAGCGCTCAAAATAAAGTTTCAGTTCAATAGGGTCTACGTTGGTAATTCCCAGAATATAAGCGACGATAGAATTTGCGCCACTACCACGCCCCACAAACGGATAATCCATCTTTTTGGCATATTCGATAATACTGAGATTGATAAGGAAATAGGACACAAACCCAAGTTCTATAATTACTCTCAGCTCTTTTTCCAGCCTTGCATGTACCTCCTCTTTCGCTTCTGGATATCTGTCAGAAAGTTTTTCATAGCATAGATTAATGAGTCTTTCTTTATCCTCTTCGGCAGAATTTCCGGCAACCTGTAAATTTCTATTCTGGGATTTTCCAAATTCAAAATTTACATGACAGGCATCCATCAAAATTTGAGTGTTTTCAAGAATATGTGAAAAATCTTCAAATTCTTTTTCAATGTCTTCTGGCGGAATCATTTGATGATAAAAAGAACCCTGTTCACTTTCCGGAAGCTTACTCAACAAGGTGTTATTATCTATTGCCCGAAGTAGTCGGTGAGCATTATAATCTCTTTTGTTCCTGAAACTCACGGTTTGAAGAACTACCAGTTTATCATTTAGTTTTCTGTATGCTGAAAACTTTAATTTTCGAAGACTCTCTGTAGAAACTCCAATAAACTCATTCTTTTGATAATCGTTCTTCTGCTTGCTGATCACTTTTTCCAGCGGATAAATAATAAAGCAGTCGGGCAGGAAAGGAGCTTCAGCTGGAAAATCTTTCTGAGCATGGATGTAATTTGAAAGATGCTCATTTAACTGCCTGTAACCTTCATTGTTTTTAGCAATGCCCACATATTGTTGCTGTGCTCCATTTCTAAAATCGATCCCTGCCAGCGCTTTAAAATTTGCCTCTTTTGCGATTTTTAAAAACTCAAGACAGGCTGATGTATTGTTAATATCGGTAACAGCAAATTGTTTGATTCCATTTTTTTGAGCGAGCTCACATAGCTCTTCTGTAGGCATTGTGCCGTAGCGTAAAGAATAATATGTATGGCAGTTTAAGTACAATGATCAATCAACAATTATCAGTTATCATCTTTTTTTTTGTCATGCTAGCCTCATCTCAGCATCTATTGTGTGTTACTTCCACCTTGGAGAGTAGGTTCTCTATCTTTTCTTTTTCCATTGATGAAAAAGAAACAAAAAAATCTAGTCTTCATTTTCTTGTTCACCCGTTATGGCTCGGAAGCTAAAAGAATGGAACTTCCTTCGGTCAAACAGCAATTCTTTTTTAACGCTTCCCTCACCTACGGGTCCCGAAGTCGAAACTGAGGACGTTGTATTCTATTTGAGACCCTGCAACGAGTTCAGGGTGACGTTCTGTTTTCGTCATTTCGACCAGTGGGAGAAATCTCAGAATCTAAAGTCTAACGTCTAAAATCTACTGTCTAATTATTGCTTCCTATGCGCAAGTACAATCGGTGGTTCCCCATTAAAAGGATTTCCCATTCTCCCAATGGTTTTTACATCCATACTTACGGCACGCATCACACTATGTTCTCCAAAGCGTTTTTTTATTTTATCTAACGAATTATAGAGATTGAGCATCTCTTGAGAATCATCAAAAAGATTGATCTGATAATGCCCGCCTACGAGTCCGCTAAAACGAACCCCAATTAGTCTTATAAGCATTCGTCTTGAATAAAGCTGTTTGAAAAGTTCTTCCACCTTCGGAATAAGAATATGATCAGCGCTGGTGTAGGAGATCTTAGCCTGTTTACTGTAGGTTTGAAAATCTGAATAGCGAATCCTTACACTTACATTAGAGGTGAGCTTGTTACCACGTCTTAGCTGGTAGGCAAGACTTTCAGCCATGGCGACCAGGGTTGCATGAAGCCGAACCAGATCGATGGTATCCCGGTTAAAGGTGCGTTCTGTCGAGATAGATTTTCGCTCATGAAAAGGAATGATTGGCGGATTATCGATTCCGTGAGCTCTTTTCCAAATGGTACGGCCATTCTTCCCAAGAACACTTTCCAGCACTTCTACCGGCATTTTTTGGATAGTCTCTATTTTTCGAACTCCAAGATTCAGTAATTTTTGAAAAGTTTTATTTCCTACCATTGGAATTTTATTTACCGTAAGAGGAGCCAGAAAAGATCTTTCGGTACCGGGTTCGATGATCTTTTGCGCGTAGGGTTTTCCTTCGCCGGTCGCGATCTTAGAAACCACCTTGTTTTGAGAAAGCCCGAAAGAAATAGGCAATTTTGTCTCTTTAAGAATGCTTTGCTGGAGTTCTTTTGCAAACTGGTGGATCCCGAAAAAGCGATCCATTCCGGTAAGGTCTGCATAGAATTCATCTACACTGGCCTTTTCAAAAGAAGGGACTTTATTTTGAATAATTTCAGTTACTTCATGGGAGAGTTTGGTGTAAATGGAGGCATTTCCTTTAATTACAATGGCTGAGGGACATAAGTGCCTCGCTACTTTCATAGGCATCCCCGAGTGCACTCCAAATGTTCTGGTCTCATAACTACAGGCTGCTACCACACCTCGATCTCCCAGGCCGCCAACAATAACAGGTTTTTCAATTAATTCCGGGTGCTCTCTTCGTTCTGCTGAAACAAAAAAAGTGTCCAGATCCAGGTGAATTATAGACTTTGTATTTTTCATAAATAGGAATAATTCCTTTTAATTGGAAATATTCCAAAATTATAAAATTAATCTGGTTTGGGATGTGGAGAGAACGTTAAAAAGTAATAGGTGTTTTTAGAATATCTCTGAAACCTAGAGCAGGTCTTTATTTTTAAGATCATCAAAAATAATATGATCAACAAATGAGCTTTCAGATTTTCTGGAGTATGGGAAAAAGACCAGTTCTTTAATTTCAGAAGCAGCGGAAAGAGTGCCGGTAAATTTAGCGGTATAACAAGTCATTCTAACAATGGTTCCCTCGGGATGGCCGTGAGCCTGAGCCTCAAAAACACCAAACTTCTCGATACTTTCCGGTAAAAGTTCTACAGAAAGTTCTTCTTTTACTTCTCTTGATAAAGCTGTAAGATCAGATTCGTTATTTTCTCGTTTTCCGCCGGGAATATACCATGTAGATTTTCCTTTGCTCAGGCTCATCAGGATCTTTTTATCCTGAATGTGGATATAGGCGAGTTTATCGATGAATTTTTTCATAAACTTATAAATTGAGAGATCAAGATTCCGAGTAATATTTAAATTACATTGCTTATCTACAAAGATGTCGCGAATTTGAGAAAATTTCGGAAGTAAAAGTTGAGAAAAAAAGCCTTAGATTTTGAAATTTATATGAGTCGATCAAATCAAACTTAATTTTTTCGTACCTTAATAGCTCTAACCAAAAACCAATTAATATGAAAGGCTCTTCCGGTAAACGTAGGTTGGTAAAGAAATATGTATCTGATTTTATCTTTTCTGAAAAGACGCGATTTGTTCTTGATGGTACAAATTATCAATTTTCCAGCGATGAGCCTGGAGGGAAATTTATCAAATTCCGGTTTGAGAAAAACCCTTCTATGAAAAAACGGAAATACGTTTTTAAATGTATCTATAAGATGATGCGTAATTTTCAGTCATCATTGAACTAAATACTAAAAAAGCTCCTTCAGTATGAAAGAGCCTTGCTTTTAATGAATAATTTTAATCTTATTCTTCTTCCATTTCTGTAGTGGTTGAATCTAATACTTTACTGGTAATATTCATTACCTCCAGTTTCCAGTCTTTATTGGCTTTTTTCCAAATTAGAGTATAGGCGCCATTATAAGTGTTATTCAAACTGTCTCCCTTCACCTGATAGCTATACGTACCGGCCTCATACGCGATATTTTTTCCAGAATAATTTGCCTCAGGCTGTGTTTTAAGTCCTTTCATCATAGGAGCAGAAGTTTTGTACCATGCGCGAATACTATCAGCTGTCATACTGCTTCCTTCCATATAGAGCACTGCAGAAGAGGAGGTAAGACTGTCCAGACTTGCGGCGTCATTATTATTCCAGGAGTCTATCCATTGTCTATTCATTTCGGTAGCATCACGAACTTCAGCCTGCTCTGCCATATCGTCCATGTCGTCAGTTTCTTTCTTTTCAGCATCATTACAGCTGTAAATGAACAGCAGTGCGAAAAGTGGTAAAATCTTTAATAATTTCATATTGGTGGGTTTAAAATTTATACTCTAATTTACTTAAAAACAGTGAGTAAGTCTGTTTGATTCTTTTGTTCTTAAATTAAGGAAATGGATTTTAAGTTTATGTAAACCCTTGAATTCTATTCATATTTTTATTAAATTTAGAAAAGCCTGTTTCGTAATGAAGATTAGAATAGTCATTTTCAGTATTTCATTATTGCTGTTTTCCTGTATGAGATCACAGGAGAATAGTTCATTCAGGCTCGTTGGCGGCCCTTGTGAAGGTTGCGAGGCCGTACAGGAATATGGAGATGAAGATCTTAATGCTGTAGATACACTGCCTGAATTCGCTTCCGCAGAAAATAAGCTAAAAATCACCGGAACTATTTATGAATCAGATGCTAAAACACCTGCAGAAAATATTATTCTATATATCCACCATACCAATGTGGAGGGAATTTACCCAACTAAAGGTGATGAAAAGGACTGGGCAAGTCGACATGGCTATTTAAGGGGGTGGGTAAAAACTGATAAAACCGGTCATTATACTTTCTATACCCAGGTGCCGGGCAGTTATCCCGATGGTCGAAATCCAGCACATATTCATCCATTTATACTGGAACCTGATGGCAGATATTACTATCTGTCTGCTTATTTCTTTGAAGGTGATCCATTGCTTACCAATGATCATCAAAAAGATCCTCCCAGGGGAAGTAATGGTATAGTCCAACTTCAGAAGAAAGGAGATATGTCCTTAATTCAAAGGGATTTTATTTTAGGTAAGGGAATTCCGGGTTATGAATAAATAATCCCTTTATTTATGGATCGATTTTAAAAGTCTTATTATCGGGACCGATTCCTTTCAGGGTTAAAGACTTCCATTCTTCCGGAAGTATAGGATTTTTCTGTTCGATTCCATTTTTAGTAATTTCAAGCCCGCCAAAACCGAATAATACCGTTTGTAACATTCCACCGGCACCTGTGGCGAAATAAGAGAAATTACTGGTAGCCACTTCAGATAATGCTCCAAAAGGAGCTTGCTGGTTTGGAATATAACTCTCTTTAAAAAGACGGTATGCATTTTCAGAATCTCCTAAACGGGCATATAGTATGGCAAAGATAGCCTTTCCCATAGCAGGCCCCTCAGGAGAGAGCTTTGGTTCATAATACTCCAGGTCTTTTATAATCTCTTCTTTATTATTCACCACATTCAATGGGTAAGATAGAAGATTTACATCAGCTTGTTTTATAATTTCTCCATCATAATCAGCGTGCTCACGGGTTACACCATTTTCAAATTTCAGGATTTTTATCCCGGATGAAACTTCCTGCCATTTTGGATTTGGAGTAATATCGAGTTCCTCAGCAGCCAAACGGGCGTATTCAAGCACTGTTTTGGCGGCACCGTTGGTAAAAGCGTTATCGTTTACATTGGGAGCGAATTCATTGGCTCCAACAACATTATTGATAGAATAGGAGCCGTCATCATATGGCGAAACCCTACTTACCCAGAAATCGGCAACCTCCTTCATAAGAGGATAGCCTTTTTCTCTTAACCATTCTTTATTTTGAGTTACGCGGTAATAATTCCAGAAGGCAATCCCTATATCAGCAGTAATATGATGTTCAAACGGGCCGGTTAATGCAAATGGCGGTGTAGCTTCCTCTCCGGTATCATCACTTTCCCAGGGAAACATTGCACCATCATATCCATAATTTATTGCCCTCTTTATAGCCGGTTCCAATCTGTCTGAACGGTAATTAACCAGTGACCTCGCAATATCCTGATTTAAGAGCAGAAGAGGAGGGAACATCCAGAGTTCTGTATCCCAGAAAATATGCCCGTTGTATGGAGTTTGCAAGGATAACCCCATTGGCGCAATACTTAAATTAGAATCTCCACGGGCAAATGCATAAAGATGGTATAAAGCCAGTCTTACATCCTGCTGACTTTTAAGGTCACCTTCAATTATAATATCGCCTTTCCAGAGATCTTCCCAGGCTGAGGTGTGTTGACCTATTAAAACTTCTTTTGAGTTCAGGAGATTGTATATGGCCATTCTTTCAGATTCTGAAACCGGATCTGAAAAATTCTTCGTGGTGCAAATAGAGCCTGCCCAGGCAAATTCTGAACTCTCTCCTTTGCTGATTTTTTTTTCAAAGCTTAAGGTGTTTTCATGATCAGATTTAACCTCATGTATCAACTCAGGTCTTTGATGCTCGCGAGAAGAATTTATATCGTGCCAGATGAAAGTTGCAGAAGTACTTACAGTATGTTTTCCAAAGGGACTATCTGCTACAGATTGTAATATAGGCATGGTAGTTTCCACATCGCGCAGAACTTCATAGGAGTTTTTAGGTTTTTGATATTCTTCCGGAGTGAGGATCTTACCTGAAACTTTAAGGCTGATATTTTCTTTAGCATTCACCTTTACATCTAAATATCCGCTATATGGTAGATTTCTCAGGGCATAAACCGAATAGGATATATCAGCCTTATTTTTGAATGAAAAATAAGTTGTTAGAACGGCTTCTTTGAGATTTAAGGTCTGCTTCCAATTCGAAATATTTGAGGAATCGATTTTCTCTCCATCAATATACATATCGAGATTTCCGAAATTCATTCCATGTAAAACCTGGCTCACCTCTAAGTTGGGATCAACATCATATACATTATTGAGTACGACATGCTGAATCTCCAGCGGATTTTTTGAGGATAACATTCCAATTCTTCCGTTTGCCAGTGCTATTCCCGTATATTCAGAATTATCATCAACGGTAATATTCCAGCCGTCATTCTGAGCATATGAAAATATGGAAATTTTGAAAAGCAGAATGATCAGGATTTTTTTCATAGTCTGATGTTTTTGTATTTTTTATAACCTGTTTTCAGGAAGGAAATGAGGATCTTTTCATCATCCTCTAAATGCTTAATATGCAATTGAATTGCAGTTTATTTATTCAGCTATTTAACTTTATTTGGTTTTAGCGATCCAGTTATCGATTTTATTTTCCAGTAACTGAAGTGGTACACAACCGGTTTCCAGAACTTCTTTGTGATATTCTCTAATATCAAAATTGTCACCCAGCTCTGTTTTTGCTTTTTTTCTTAATTCCTGGATCTTTAGCTGTCCAATTTTATAAGATAGTGCCTGTCCTGGATTTGCCATATATCTTTCAATTTCTGATATAACACTAGCTTCCGGTTCAGCTTCATTTTCTAAAGAATACTGAATGGCTTCTTCGCGTGTCCAGCCTTTACTATGCAGACCAGTGTCCACAACCAGACGTACAGCACGATGCATTTCGGCACCAAGTGTCCCGAAATACTGATAAGGGTCTGTATATAATCCCAATTCCTTTCCTAAAGATTCAGAATATAAAGCCCAGCCTTCACCGTAACCACTATACCACAATGTTTTTCTGAAATCTGGTAAATCTTCATTTTCCTGGGTTAAAGAAATCTGGTAATGATGTCCTGGTATCGCTTCATGCAAAAATAAAGATTCATCACTATAAATATTGTAGGCAGAAGCATCTGGAATAGGAACATAGAAAATTCCGGGTCGTGTCCCATCCAGCGAGCCAGGATTATATTCGGCGCTGGCAGAATTTTCGCGAAATTCTTCTGTTCTTCTTACTTCAAAAGCTGTTTTTGGGGTAACGCTGAACAATTTGCTAATGTGTGGTTTCATGGTTTCATGAATTTCTTCAAAATTAGCGATCACTTTTTCAGGCTTATCAAAAGGCATTAGATCTTTATTCTCCCGTACATGATTAAAGAAAGATTTAAGGTCACCTTCATAACCCACTTCTTTCTTTACCTTTTCCATTTCTTTTGAAATTCGAGCTACTTCGTCCAGGCCTAGCTGATGAATTTCTTCTGCAGTCATATTGGTAGTGGTATAAAGCTTTATCTGGTGTTTGTAATATGTATCACCCTCAGGAATATCTGCGATTCCGCTTGATTTTCGTCCCTCTGGTAAATACTCGTTCTCAAGGAAAGAATGCATCTTTTTATACTGCGGAATCACTTTCTCAGTGATCATTGCCGTATATTCTTCTGTAATTCGCTGTTTCTCTTCTTCAGAAAAATTATCAGGTAAATTATTTAGCGGTCCATAGAATAAGTGGTTTTCAACATCAGCATTGGTCATGGATTCCATTTGAGGGATCACTTTTTTGATTAGCGATGCAGGTAAAACATAACCTTGCTGCATTCCTTCCCGCATATTATTTTCAGCAGATTCCATCCAGCTAAGAAAACCATCCACACGTTTTAGCCAGTTTTCATAATCTTCCACAGTTTTAAATGGTTGGGCTCCAGCGCCACTTGCGAGTTGTCCCATAAAAAGATTTACAGACCACATCTGGTCTATAGGCATGTATTTAGATTTTTTAAATTCCATAGAGGCAAGGTTCATCTCGCATTCCCAAAGCAGAATTTCCTTGCTCATTTTTTCGGTCTCAGTAAGATCTTCATCGCTTATAGAATTGGCTTTCTCCTGATATTTTGTATAATAATTTCTCAGGCTATCTTCATATTCCTGAGAGAGCATATTAGGAAATTGATCGTTATAGCGCATATCTCCTGAGGTGGTTGCTGAAATTGGATTCAGCTTCAACCCATCTTCATAGTAATTATTCAGAATAGAGTCAAATTTAGCACTCACTTCAGCTTCATTATTTTGTTCCGAAGTTTTAGCTGTATCATTTTTACAACTTAACAAGCCCGCAATTATAAAAAGGAGAAAAATTTTCTTGTACATCTTTAAATTTTAAAAGGATCTCTCAAAGATAAGGAAAACGGAAATAGATTTTCAGCAATAAAAAAGCCCCGCTATTTGCGAGGCTTTCTTCTAATATCTTAAATCTAAAGTCTAAGATCTATTCTTAGTATCTGTAATACTCAGGTTTGTATGGACCTTCAACTTCAACACCAATATATTCAGCCTGGTCCTGCTTAAGCTCGGTAAGCTCCACTCCAATTCTTTCCAGGTGAAGTTTTGCTACTTTTTCATCTAAATGCTTAGGAAGCATATAAACTTCGTTTTTATACTGATCTGTATTTTTCCAAAGTTCTATCTGTGCTAAGGTTTGGTTGGTAAATGAGTTACTCATTACAAAACTTGGGTGGCCAGTGGCACATCCAAGATTTACCAAACGACCTTCAGCTAGAAGTATAATATCCTTTCCGTCGATAGTATATTTATCAACCTGAGGCTTGATCTCTACTTTCGTGTTTCCGTGGTTTTCGTTCAACCAGGCAACTGCGATCTCATTATCAAAGTGACCAATATTAGCAACAATAGTTTTGTCTTTCATCGCTTCAAAATGTTCTCCTCGAACAATGTCTTTATTTCCTGTAGTGGTGATCACGATATCGGCTTTTGGAAGTACTGTTTCCAGTTTCTTTACTTCAAAACCGTCCATCGCGGCCTGTAGCGCACAAATAGGATCAATTTCAGTAACAGTTACAATAGAACCGGCACCTTTAAAAGATTGAGCGGTTCCTTTACCAACATCTCCATATCCACAAACAACTACACGTTTCCCGGCAAGCATTACATCGGTAGCACGACGAATCGCATCTACAGCACTCTCACGACATCCGTATTTATTGTCAAATTTCGATTTGGTCACAGAATCGTTTACATTGATCGCAGGCATAGGAAGTGTTCCTTTTTTCATACGCTCATATAATCTGTGAACTCCTGTGGTAGTTTCTTCAGAAAGTCCTTTGATACCTTTACCAAGTTCAGGATATTCATCCAGCACCATATTGGTAAGATCTCCACCATCATCAAGAATCATATTTAAAGGTGTACGCTCTTCTCCAAAGAAAAGTGTTTGCTCGATACACCAGTTAAATTCCTCTTCCGTCATTCCTTTCCATGCATACACAGGGATTCCGGCAGCAGCAATTGCCGCAGCGGCGTGATCCTGGGTAGAGAAAATATTACATGAGCTCCAGGTAACATCAGCACCAAGCTCCACAAGAGTCTCGATTAATACTGCTGTCTGGATGGTCATATGTAAACATCCCGCAATTCTTGCTCCTTTTAAAGGCTTAGATTCACCATACTCTCTACGAAGGGCCATAAGACCTGGCATTTCTGCTTCAGCAAGTTCTATTTCACGGCGACCATATTCAGCAAGTTCAATATCTTTTACTTTATAGGCGGTATACGGTACTGTTTTAGTTGACATATTATTATATTTGAATATTAGCAATTTTGTGAATGCAAAAATAAGGAAAAGCTTAGAAATTTTATGCCTCTTTATAAAACAATAACAGTTGATGAACGTACTAAAGTCTTCATTTGGAAGGTGGAAGAATCTTTTGAGTGGTTATCTGAAGGTGTTGAATTAACAGATCATTGCCAGAAGAGAGTTGATGGAATGAAGTCTGAAATTCATAGACGGGGTTTTATGAGCATCAGGCATTTGATGGCTGAAGCTGGCTATACAGATCACGATCTTTATTATGATGATCATGGAAAACCCCATCTTAAAGATGATAAGTATATTTCCATTACGCATTCCTTCAACTTTACTGCGATCATAATTAGCAATAGGGATGTTGGGATAGATATTGAAAAGCAACGAAACAAGATCCTTACCATTGCCAATAAATTTACTCCGCTGGATGAGTATCATACGCTGGCAAACGAAGAAGCTTTGATACGGAAATTAACCATTGTCTGGGGTGCTAAAGAATCGGTTTATAAAATGCTGGCCCAACCGGGAATTGGTTTTTTACAGCATATCAATGTGACCGATTTTGACTTTGATGATTTTAAAACCACCACTCATGTGAGGTTTAACGGGATTGACGATTGGTTTGATATCAACTTCCTGGAATTTGAAAATTTTACCTGCGTTTTTGGTACGCCTTCTAATACTAAGCCAAACGCCTGATGATCGATATTCAAAGTTATCTGGAAGAAATTCAGGAGGCGGTCTATGAGAATCGAAAGCAGATGGCTGTACTTGTGGATCCCGATAAATTTGATGAATCCAGAACCTCAGAATTCTTTCAAAAATTACCGAAAGACACGACTCATGTTCTTGTTGGCGGAAGTGAAGTAGAAGAGGGCAGAACATCTACAGTGGTAAAAGCCATTAAAAATGTTTGTGAATTACCAGTTATCCTGTTTCCGGGAGATCATAGCCAGATTTCTTCTCACGCTGATGCCTTGCTTTTTTTGAGTCTTATCTCTGGAAGAAATCCTGAATTTCTTATCGAGCAGCAGGTGCGTTCTGTAGAAAAAATCAGGAATACGAATCTTGAAATTATTCCAACCGGTTATATATTAATTGAAGGCGGTAAAAAAACTTCAGTGCAAAAAGTAAGCAATACGGTTCCATTAGTTCAAAGCGATATTCAGCAAATTGTGAATACGGCACTTGCGGGGCAATATTCCGGAAAAAAACTGATCTATCTGGAGGCTGGCAGTGGTGCTCAATTTCCTGTCTCTGCAGCAATTATCCGTTCAGTAAAAAAGGTTCTGGAAATACCAGTTATCGTTGGTGGAGGCATTCGCAGCATAGAACAACTTCATTTGGCTTATAATGCGGGAGCAGATTTGGTGGTAATAGGAACTGCTTTTGAAAATGATTCCTTTAAGCACTAATTTTCATCCTGAATAAACTCAAATATTGCTTAATTAAACCTACAGTGTCATTATAAAAAATCATTGCTTTCAACTAATTGATATTCTGGTGAACTTTCAAAAAGTAAATTGAGAACATTCATATGTCCCGCACCGTAAATAACTAAGATCTTATCTTCAGGCCTCACTTTAATTCTCTGAATATTCCTAAAGATCTTTAAGTTCCTGTTGAACCAGCGTCCGGTTTCAAAGTTTACTCCAAAAAAGTCTCCGGTTTCACTTTCATAGGTAAATGGACCAATTAAATAATTTCCGAGGCTTTTTTTAATGTTTTCAGGATCATTTAATCTTTTCAACTCCGTCAAAATCCCTTTTTCTTTAAATATCTTTTTTGGATTATATTTCCTGGAAGAATCAAGATCGCTTTGATAGTATTTAGTGAATTTCTTCTTTTCTATGCTATCGTTGCCAAATAGTACGTTTTCAACTTGTTGGTTAAAAGTACCCCATTCATCTACACAATAAAGTTTTTTTATCCCAATTTGTTTGGCTAATCTAAACCCTATTTGATCTCTTTCATTTCTTTTCAGATCATATTCATCAGCTAAATAGGAATTAAATAACGAATCAACTTCCTGCTGTTTTGAAGAAGGGTGTTCAATTACGATAATTGACGGATTGAAATTTTTTAGCTTTTCAACAATTAGCATTATTTCTTCTTGATGTTCAGGCTCTAGTACATCAATTTGATTTGATTCTTCGGTTTGAACAAAATCCTTATTAGGGAAATTGAAGTGAAAAGTGCCTAGTGTTAGAACTTTTGTCTTATTCTCCTGGGCATTAATTTGAAGCGTAAATAACAGGCTAAATAGCAGGATGTAAAATTTCATTATTATTTTTAATAATGACTGTAACCCTTTTTAATTTGTTACACTGTCTTTAGAAATTGTGAACATTATTGGTTTCAGGATCTCACTTTTATTGCGAAACTGTTTATGAAAAAAATTTTCCCGAAGCTGCTCAAAAAGCTTAAATTTAATGGTGTGTAACTGTAAATCAATCAATTATGAAAATAGAGAATCCAGTCGTATGGTTTGAAATCTATGTAAACGACTTAAACCGAGCCCAGTCTTTTTATCAAAAAGTATTTAAAACTGAATTGACAGAAATTGGGGATCCGTCTGATGATACCGTGAAAATGTTATCATTTCCCGGAGATATGGAATCTAAAGGAAAAGCTTCCGGGGCATTAGTATATATGAAAGAAATGACGGCGGGTGGGAATAGCACCATTGTTTATTTTGGGAGTGAAGATTGTAGTATAGAGGAGGCCCGAGTTAAAGATGCCGGCGGTGAGCTGTTAAGACCTAAAATGTCTATTGGCGAATATGGTTTTATAAGTCTTGCAAAAGACACCGAAGGCAATATGATCGGGATCCATTCTATGCAGTAATTCGCTTTTCAGAAAAACCATTTTGTTCAAGCTCAACTAAATTAGATTTAAAAAAGATATTTCGTAGGCTTTGCTTTCTGGAAATGATGAAATTACCTCGGCTGTTTTGTCATAAATGATTATCATTTTTCCTTTCATTTATAGAGTTTGTCTAGCTGCTGAAAAAATTTCACCAGGATGTTTTTGGAGTTACTCGTTGCTACTACGTAGTAAAAATTTATTTATTAAGTAAAGAGTTTCACTTCCTCACTAAGATGACCTGAAAAAGAATAGCTATTTTAAATATTCCGTTATTTCCACCTTCATACCTCTAAATCTAAATTTTCATTTTGTTTTGGCTAACTTTGGGTGGAAAAATCAATTTCAATGAACATTTCAGTAGAACTTACCCTAACACCAATTCAGGATGATTACGAACCGGCGATCATCAATTTTATTAAAAAGATGCGTGAATCTGGACTCACAGTAAAAGAGAATCCTTTAAGTACCCAGGTTTACGGAGATTATGATGAGGTCATGGCATTATTAAATAAGGAGATCAAAAATGCTTTTGAGGCTATAGAACGTGGACTCCTGTATGTAAAGTTCGTAAAATCCGACCGTAGCGAGTATGCAGCCGATTTTTGATTTTTTCTTTGATCAATATTCCGGATACCCAACACTATTTATAATTCTAGAGATCATTGCCGTGATCTTCGGGTTTTTATCTGTATGGTATTCCAAGCAGAATAATATTCTGGTATATCCAACCGGTATTATAAGTACCGTAATTTTTGTATATCTGCTTTGGCAATGGCAGCTTCTAGGGGATATGATGATCAATGCTTACTATTTTTCAATGAGTATCTACGGCTGGTACATCTGGACAAGAAAAATAGATCCGGACCATTTTACACCCATTACAAGTACTACCAGAAGAGAACAATTTCAATCGGTCTTTATATTTATCGGGACTCTTCTTTTTGTATTCAGCGTTTATGAATATTTTGAAAAATGGAATAACTGGACGGCCTATGTAGATACGATTACCACTGCTATTTTCTTTGTTGGAATGTGGCTAATGGCAAAACGTAAGATCGAGAACTGGATCTACTGGATTATAGGAGATATTATTTCTGTACCACTTTATTTTTATAAAGGCCTTATTTTTACAAGTTTGCAATATTTAGTATTTACCATCATTGCAATTTATGGTTATAAAGCATGGAAGAAACACTTGCGCAACGACCTGCGTCCTGCATAAAAATCGTCCTGTTTGGACCTGAATCTACCGGAAAGACGACTCTTTCAGAAGATCTCGCCAATTATTATAATGAACCTCTGGTAAAAGAATATATGCGTGAATACCTTCAGCAGGTATGGGATTCTGAAAAGCGTGTTTGTGAACCTAAAGACATTATTTCAATAGCTAAGGGGCAGATGGAAGCTGAAAACAGGCTTTCAAAACAAGCTGAGAACCTTCTTATTTGTGATACTAATCTTTTAGAGTTGAAGGTATATTCCGAAGCATATTATAACAACTATTGCGATCCTCAACTTCTTAAACATGCGTTAAACAACAATTATGATCTCTACTTTTTAACGTATATTGATGTTCCCTGGAAACCAGATGATTTAAGGGATAAACCTCACGACCGTGAGAAAATGTTCCAAAAATTTCAAAATACATTGGAGAAATATCAAAAACCTTATTTCATTTTAAGAGGCAACAGGGAAGTGCGTTTTAAAAATGCAGTGAAAAAAATTGACGAACTAATAAAAAAGCAAGAATCGTGAAATTTAGAGAAAGGGATATTCTGCAAATTGAAGAAAAAGGGCTTTCAACGAAAGAAGTAGAAGAGCAAATTGAGATTTTCAAAAGAGGAAATATTAAGGTGAATATTACTGAAGCGGCCACGGTAGGCAACGGAATCAGCAAAATTGATTCTGCTGAAAAAAGGGAGCTAATAGATTTATATGATGCCGAAAAAGACGAATATAGTATTTTAAAATTCGTTCCGGCCTCTGGGGCGGCTTCGAGAATGTTCAAAGCCCTGCATAACTTTATAGATGATTTTGATCCGGAAAGACATGGATTAAGGGAATATTTAGATGCCTCTGGAGATGCCGATCTTCAGCGATTTTTCAACCATATAGAGAAGCTTCCTTTTTATGATAAGGCTATTGAGAAAGCTAAAAAAAATCAATCTAATTACGAAGATCTATCTCATGACTCCCAGACGAAAATTCTGGTCCAAACGATTCTGGAATCAGACGGATTATATCTAAGCAATCTTCCAAAAGGTCTGGTGCCTTTTCATAAATATAACCAGCATACCGCTACTGCTTTTGAAGAACATCTTTTTGAAGCAGCTGAATATGCTGAGGTTGATGATGTTGCAAAACTCCATTTTACGGTGGCTAAAGGCGATAAAGATAAATTTAAAGGTGAATGGAAAGAAATTCAGGAGCGACTGGAAGATAAAACGAAAGTGAAGTTTGAAATTGAATATTCTTACCAAAACCCTAAAACCGATACTATAGCAGTTGACAACGATTTTGAGCCGTTTAAAACGGAGGAAAACGATCTTTTCTTCAGGCCTGGTGGCCATGGCGCTCTTATCGAGAATATGAATCAACTAGATGAAGATATTGTTTTTGTGAAGAATATTGATAATGTGGTTACAGAAGATAAAGTTCAGAATGTAATAGACCATAAAAAAATGCTTGGAGGTAAACTTTTCCAGGTTCAGAAAAAAGTTTTCGGTTATTTAGAAATATTAGATAAGGGTAATGTTCCTTCAGAAAAATTAGATGAAATTCAGGACTTTTTAAGAAAAGAACTGTTTGTTAAAAGTTCATCTAATCAAGAGTTATTTATTGAAAACCTGAAGGAAAAATTGCATCGTCCGCTCAGAGTTTGCGGGATGGTTAAAAACGAGGGAGAACCCGGAGGAGGACCTTTTCTGGTAAAAGATAAGAATGGCGTGATCTCACTTCAAATTATTGAAGGTGCTCAGATTGATAATGATAATCCTGAACAGGCAAAAACGGCTCGGGAAGCTACCCATTTTAATCCTGTAGATATTGTGTGTGGTCTTAAAGATCATAATGGGGAAAGTTTTGATCTTCATGATTATGTTGATGAAGACATGAGTTTTATTGCCGATAAAACAAAAGATGGCAAACCGCTAAAAGCATTGGAGCGTCCGGGGTTATGGAACGGAGGCATGGCAAAATGGAATACGGTCTTTGTGGAAGTTCCTGTTGAAACCTTTAATCCGGTGAAAACGGTTTCAGACCTGCTTAAGGAATCGCACCAACCAGGATAATATGGATGAAGAGCTTATTTTAACTGAACTGGACTATAAAGCAGTAAGAAGCTCTGGTCCAGGTGGGCAGCATGCGAATAAAACAGCTACTAAGGTTGAACTAAGTTTTAATGTATCTAGTTCACAAGCTCTTAGCGATAAGGAGAAAAAGAGGATCTCAAGAAAACTTTCAGGAAGAATTAATAAAGAAGGAATTCTAAAGATGAATAGTGAAGATTCCAGAAGCCAGCATACTAATAAAGATATTGTAACCGGGAATTTTATTTTTGAAATTAAAGAAGCTCTTAAAAGACCAAAACCCAGGAAGAAAACCAAACCCACCAAAGCTTCAAAAATTAAACGTCTAAAAGCCAAGAAAAAACAATCTGAAATCAAAGCTCAGAGAAAAGATCCTTTAAAGTAAAATACTGGGGAATTTATCCCCAATTGTGAGTAGAAATCCACATAAATTTTGAGGAAATTTGTAACTGGTTATTTAAGTATTTGGGTTAAATCTATGTTTTTCAGTATTTAAGCTTATGTTTATGCAGCTTTTTATAAATGGTACGATTATTACAATGTAATAAATAGGTTAGTATTGGGAATAGAATAAATTGACAACTAACTAATTTATTCTGTTTTATAATTTAGATTTTCGGATTGAAAAGGCTCCTTATGGAGCCTTTTCTATTTTAAAGCCTCAAACAAGTAGACCATTTATTCCAATTGATCAATTCAAGTGATGATTAAATTCCACAATCATTGTTGCTCGATGCTTATTTTTCTACATAATATTTTGTGAAAAACATATTTCAAAACTTAATATTCCTCTGTTTTAGTGATGTTTAGGGTTAATTGATGAAAATGGCATAATTATTCTATACCTATTTAGTATAACAATATGATCAAAAAACCAATTAGATCAATAAAACTATAAATTATGAAAAAGTTTGCATTAAGTATGATGACCATTGGAGCAATGTTCTTTGCTACTCAAAATTTACAGGCACAGGTAGAAGAGGTGGAAGAGATCGAAGATGAAATGGAGATAGAAGTGGAGCAGGAAGAATTTGCTTCAGTTGATGTTATGGAGCTACCGCAAGCCGTGAAAGATGCTCTAATTACAGATTATAATGGAGCTGTTGCTTCTGAAGCCTGGGTGAAAGTTAAAGGAGATATGAAAGTTTATAAACTCAAACTGGATGTAGCAGGCGAGACTGAAAAAGTTTATATAGATCAGGATGGAAAATGGCTTGAAAAAGATGATTTAAAAGAAACCGATAAATAGAGGTCCATTTATTGGAGAGACCAACTCCAGGACCACAGATCAATGAAAAGTTAAGTAGTAAATCTACCCCGGTAAGCTCGCAAAAAAATGACTGTGTTTAGGTTTTAAACCTGAATGCTAACAACCAGAAGACTAACACTATAAATGTCATTTTTTTGCTTGTTTACATTACGAGACGATGAGAAATCTGTGAAATGGGAATTAGTTTAGGCAATTTATATAACCACAAAATTGCCAGGAAAGAGAGGTTGTAATCAACCTCTCTTTTTTTTATGCTTTCTTTTAAAACCTAATGATTTAAAGATTATTACCTTTGCTAAGCTTTTTTAAAATTGATTTATGTCTAAAGTTCTGGTCGTTGAAGACGATGTTGCATTTGGTACGATGTTAAAAACCTTTTTAGAGAAAAGGGATTATAAGGTGAGCCTTGTTTATTCAGCTACGGAAGCATTTAAAAAGATATCTTCAGGTAAATTTGATCTAGTGCTTACAGATGTAAGGCTTCCAGATACCGATGGTTTGGAGATCCTTAAGAATGTGAAGGCTGAAAATCCTTCTACCCAGGTGATTGTTATGACCAGTTATGCTGAAATAAGTATGGCTGTGAACGCAATGAAAGAAGGGGCTTTTGATTATGTTTCAAAACCCTTCAGACCAGAATCTATTTTACAAACTATAGAAAATGCACTTCATACGAATGAGGTTGCTCCCCCAGCCGAAAAACCAAAACCGGTTAAGAAAAGCAGGGGACCTCTTACGGAGAATCTGGATCTGGTTAAAGGAGTAAGTGAACCCTCAAGGAGATTAAGTGACTATGTAGAATTGGTAGCACCTACAAATATGTCTGTTCTTATCACAGGGGAAAGCGGTACCGGAAAAGAGCAAATAGCGAAAAGTATCCATTTGCAAAGTAAGAGGCATGCAGCACCATTCATTGCGGTAGATTGCGGGGCTATTCCAAAAGAGATCGCTTCCAGTGAATTTTTTGGCCATCTCAAAGGTTCTTTTACAGGAGCAATAAACGATAAAACTGGTCACTTTGAGGCTGCCAATGGAGGAACACTTTTTCTGGATGAAATTGGAAACCTTACCTATGAGCTACAGGTGCAATTATTAAGAGCCTTGCAGGAACGTAGAATTAAGCCGGTAGGTAGTAATAACGAAGTCCAGGTTGATATTCGTGTGGTGACGGCGACTAATGAAGACCTTTCTGAAGCTGTAAAAGAAGGTGATTTTAGAGAGGATCTTTATCATAGATTGAATGAGTTTTCTATCAAAGTCCCTGCGTTAAGGGAAAGAAAGGAAGATCTAATGTTGTTTGCAAATCAATTTCTAGATGAGGCCAATGCAGATCTTGAAAAGAATATCCTTGGATTTACAGACGAGGCTATTCATGCTTTTAGAAATTATAACTGGCCTGGGAATCTTAGAGAGTTAAAGAATATGGTAAAGCGTGCTGTTCTATTAACCAAGGACGATCTAATACCTTTAAAAGTATTGCCACATGAGATAGCAACATCTTCACGTTCTACTGAAAATGACTACGGGTTATTTAAAAATAAGAATGAGGAGCAATTAATTCTTGATGCTTTGGAAAAGACTGGAGGAAACAAGAGTAAAGCCGCCAGGATGTTGTCTATAGATAGGAAAACCTTATATAATAAACTTAAGCAATACGGTATTAAACTGTAATATCTTCTTCCAGGCTTGCCATTAATTCTTTTATTTTTTTCTGAAAATAAGAGAACTCAGAAGAGCTTACATTGTCTCTAGCCTCCATTTTAACCAACACTGCGATCACTTCATTTGCTTTCATCTGTCTAAGCATGGGAAGCATTCTATGAGCTAATTTCCCCATCCTGTCGGTATCATTGTTTTCGAAGGCTACTGCGAGTTCCTGTGTGCTATTGTCGGCGCCCTGGAGAAATGCTTTTAATATGGTTTGCATCGCATCGTCATCATGGCCTGAGAATTCATAAATATCGCTAAGATCGTAAGCTTCAGATGTCAATTTACCATTTTCAGTATCTACTGGAGCTTCACTTTTTTCGTACTTTAATTTTAGAAGCCGGGCGATATGTTGTTTTAGATCGTCTGGCTTATAAGGTTTTAATAACTTGTTGTCAAAGCCCACCTGTGTGTAAACATTTTTCTTGAGATCTGTTCTTCCTGACAGGGCAATTACAGGCATATCTTTAAGTTTTTCATCTTTCCGAATATATTTGATCAGCTGGAAGCCATCTAGTATGGGCATTTGTATATCTGTAAGGACGATATTGAAATTAATCTTATTTAGTTTTTCCAGCGCCTCTTTCCCGTTTTCTGCAGTTTCGATTTCAAAACCCATAGATCTTACTACTTCAACAGTAAGCGATAATTGCCCCGGTTCATCATCCACTACCAAAGCTTTCATCCCCGCAGTATTTAAGCTTTTTTCAATTACTTCATTATTTTTCCCTTCTTTTTCCGGCTCTTCTCTGGTTTCTGAAAGTTTAACTACTGGAATAGCGATAATAAATTCACTTCCTTCTCCCTGTTCGCTTTTAACCTTTATTTCCCCTTCGAGCAATTCGGTGAGTCTTTTGGTGATCGCAAGACCAAGGCCAGAACCTCCAAACTGTTTTTCAATATTGCTGTTCTCCTGTGAGAATTCTTCAAAGACACTGGCCTGCATTTCTTTTGAAATGCCTATCCCTGAATCTTTAACCCTGATCTCAAGAATGTGGTCTTTATTAGATTGTTCCTGGAGTTCGGCAGCAATTAGAATACTTCCTTTTTCAGTAAATTTCCAGGCGTTTGAAATAAGGTTTGCAAGTATCTGCTTGATCCTGAAAGGGTCACTTTGTATTTGAACATTGGTTTCTTCTGAAACTTCAATAATGATTTTTACATCTTTTTTCTTTTCAGCAGGAATCACATTGTTTACGGTATCCTTAATTAGTTTTTTTGGATTGAAGGAGAGTTTTTCCACCAGCATTTTCCCGGCTTCCAATTTTGAAAGATCCAGCAGGTCATTTACCAGTCTTAAGATAAATTCTGAAGATTTTTTAATTTGGGTGAGGTAATGTTTCTGTTTCTCATTCAGCTCCGTTTTTTGAATAAGATCGGTATAACCCATCACGGTGGTAAGCGGACTCCGAAGGTCATGCGTGATCGCCGCCATAAATTGTTCCCGGCTGGCAAGTAGTGATTCTGCAAATTCCTTAGCTTCTTCCAGCTCAACCCTGTACCGCTGGCTACGGGTAACATCTCCAATAATATTGATGATAAAATAGAGAATGATCAGCAAAATAATACAGCCTCCAAGAAAGATGATATTAGAGGTTTTATTGAGCATATTTTGAAAAACTTCAGCTCGTTCTACCGCATTCTCCCGTTCTTTCAATTCAAGCTCAGATAATAAGCTTTGAAGCTGTTGGTTAAGAATCAGGTCATTATTCAGCAATTCATTCTCCTTTTGAATTACTTCGTTCTGAAATTGTCTGTTTGCAAACTCAAGATCTGTTAAAACCCGTTTTACAGATTTTACAACCGAATCAAGCCGCTGTGTGGTAATGCGCTCTGCATTATCTTCTTTTGAATATTCAAGCCATTTAACAAGGATATCCTTTTGGTAAGGTTTAAGGTTTCTAAACCTGTTCTCGTAGCTATAATCTTTAAAAGAAGCATCTATATTTCTTAGTTCCCTCAGGGCCTTTGAGTAATAATTGGTATTTCTATCGGTATCCCTTAAAGCGACGAGTTCCTTTAAGTTTTCAGTCTTTTGCTCTAGAAGCTTATTGATACTGTCAGTCTCATTTTCCAGGTCAATCTTTTCATAGGACTGGCTCAGTCTGTTAATTTTAGACTTTATGGTGTCAATTTGGGAATTATAGAGCATTAACTCTTCTTCAGCTCCTGTTTGAATAAGTCGCCTACTGGTATTTTCAGATTCATTAAGATTGGTACTTATTTCACTAACCAGGATAAGTTGCTGGTTATTTTCAGTATTGGATTGCGCAATCTCAGAATAAGCGATTACCTGGTTGTAAACGTACCAAACAGCAAGCCCGGCCAGAATGGCCACGATTACATATCCGGTTACTACTTTTGCGGTGATGGAGCGTTTGGCACTAAACATAACTCAGGTTTAAATCTAAAATTAAGCCAAATATGGCAATTTTCTCCAAATGTATTGTATTTCTAAAAAAGCATATTACATTTGCACCACAATCTCAAAAGGGGTGCCCAAATGGGCTGAGATCATACCCAATGAACCTGGGCAGGTAATGCTGCCAAGGGAATTGCACGAAAGTGCAGTGTATGTACTCCTGATGTTGCCAAGTGGCAGTTTCAGGATTTTTTATTTATAAACTTTAAAACAGAAAGAGTAATCGCCCCTTTTATTCGTAAAATTTTATTACGGATGAAACATGTATTATTTTTTGTAGGTCTTCTGGCGCTTTCCATACAGGCCTATGCACAGGAATTTAAACTTTCGGGAACCGTAACCGAAAACGGAGTCCCGTTAAACGAAGCTTCAGTCTATGTGAAGGACTCGGGCTCAGGAACACTTACCAATCAAAAAGGAAACTATACGCTGAACCTGGAAGAGGGGACGTATACTATCATTTTCGTTTTTGGAAATCAAAAAAGTAAAAGAGTGGTTATCGATTCAGATAAGGTGCTGAACGTGGATCTATCTGGTGCTGAAGAGAGTCTGGATGAGGTTTTTCTTTCAGCAGTAAGGGTGGGAGATAAATCACCCATTACTTATAGTAATTTGAGTAACGAGGAAATCGAAGATCGTAATCTTGGGCAGGATATCCCCGTTTTGATGAGCTATATGCCCAATGTAGTTACAACTACAGATGCCGGAGCCGGTGTGGGGTATACAGGAATTAGGGTGCGTGGAAGCGATGCTACCAGAGTAAATGTTACTATCAACGGTATTCCTTATAACGATGCAGAAAGTCAGGGAACATTCTGGGTAAATCTTGGGGATTTTGCATCTTCTGTAGAAAATCTTCAGCTGCAAAGAGGTGTTGGAACTTCAACAAATGGAGCAGGGGCCTTTGGTGCCAGCCTTAATATTTTAACCGATGCTTATAAAGAAGAAGCTCAGGGAGAAATAGCCAATAGTATAGGTTCTTACAACACTTTTAAACATACGGTGAAATTTAGCACAGGATTGATCAATGATCACTTTTCTTTTACCGGAAGAGCTTCAAAAATTAGAAGTGATGGTTATATAGATAGAGCAAGTAGTGATCTAAAATCTTATTTTCTTCAGGGAGCCTACGTAGATGATAATACGCTTATTAAAGCATTGACTTTTGGCGGAAGTGAAAGGACATACCAGGCATGGTATGGGATAGATAAGGAAACATTGCAGAACGATCGTACCTTTAACCCTGCCGGTATTTATACCGATGAAAACGGGAATACAAAGTTTTATGATAATCAAACAGATAATTACAAACAGGATCATTATCAACTGCTGTGGAATCAGGATTATAATACCAACTGGTCTTCTAATATTGCTTTTCATTATACCTACGGAAGGGGTTATTATGAAGAATATAATGAGGATGCCGATCTGGCTGAATTTGGATTACCAAACTTTGTTGCCGAAGGGGAAGAAGTGACCACTTCTGATATTGTTGGTACAAAATGGCTGGATAATCATTTCTACGGAACAGTTTTCAGTTTAAATTATCAGAATGCTAATTGGGATGCTACCCTTGGTGGAGGCTGGAATAAATATGACGGCGATCACTTTGGAGAAGTCGTGTATACGAGATTTGCCAGAAATAACGATCCTTACGAACCTTATTACTTCAATGAGGCAGATAAAACCGATTTTAATATTTACGCAAAGGCAAATTTTGCGATTACAGAGAAACTTGGTGGTTACGCAGATCTTCAGCTAAGAACCGTGAATTATGAAACCGATGGTTTACTGGACGATCAATCAAGGTTCTTAAATGATGATAATTTCAGCTTTTTTAATCCAAAAGCTGGTCTAACCTATGAGCTAAATCCGTTTAATCAGTTCTATTTTTCTTATGCGAGAGCTCACAGGGAGCCCAGTAGGAATGATTATGAAAATGGAGATCCTGAGCCTGAAGAACTAAACGATTTTGAGCTTGGATGGAGACATAACTCCAAAAACCTTCAGGTGAATACGAATCTTTATTATATGGATTATCAAAATCAATTAGTACTTACCGGTGGGATTGATGATGTGGGCGCTTTTATTCGCCAGAATAGTGGAAATAGTTACAGATTAGGATTGGAGATAGATGCAACAGTTATACTTTCAGATAAGGTTTCAATTAGACCTAATATTGCCTTAAGCCAGAATAAAAATGTTGATTTCGTTTCTACTTTCAACGGGGAGCTTAGAGATTATGGTAATACCGATATTTCGTATTCACCAGAGATCGTTGCAGGAAATATCATCAATTATGAACCTGTAAACGGACTGGAGCTTAAACTGCTTTCAAAATATGTGGGAGAACAGTTTATGAGTAACATTGAAGCTGAAAACTCGAAGCTGGACAGCTATTTTGTTAACGACTTTAATGTTCAGTATAGTTGGGATCAACCATGGGTCTTTAAAGAAATTGTACTTACAGGTTTGGTAAATAACATCTTTAATGAGAAGTATGTGTCCAATGGCTATTATTTCACCTTTGATGTACCCAATGAAGATATCCCTTCTGGAGTACAAACTTTAGATGGAGCCGGGTATTACCCACAAGCCACTACTAACTTTTTGTTGGGATTAACCCTGAAGTTCTAAACACTTCAGGTGTTTTAGCTGCCTCCTTTTCAAAATGTAGGGTTTTGGAGGGGAGGCTTTTTTTAATTAAAAACCTCTATTCTGTTACCAGATTTTTGAACCCGATAAGGTTTCATGGTATACTGGCCATCTCCCTCCACAATTTCACCCGTGATCACGTTGTATTGATTGCCTTCACAGTCACAGGTAGCAATTACCCCGTTTATCGTCATTGCTGAACAACTGCTTGGCGGATGGTTAGGATCACTTAACTCAAAAGCTACATATTGAGAGTTATTGATGTTATAGATCACTACACCTCTCACCCCATGATTATAAGTAGCAAACGAGTTCCCGGGAAATTGAAGATCATTATATTCTGGAAAGCTTAGATCAAGCTGGAATCTGAAATTCAGATCTGGAAGATTCGGGTTATTTCTAATTTCATCATCAGATCCTGAACATGCCGTAAGTACTATAAAAACTGCTATTATGCTGAAGATTTTTTTCATGTAGTTTTAAATTGCAACGAAAATAATATAATTGTTCCGAAAGATTAAATTTCTTACATTTGTTTAAAGAAATCCCGTTAGAAATGGGATTTTTTCAGTTAATGATGCAATAGTTTAAACCCGGAGAGCTAAAACTTTATAGATCCGGGCAATCCCGCATCCTGGGATTCAATTATTAATAAAATCATTATAAGGTATTTTTTCGGCTCTGGAGGGTTTACCCCACTGGCTACGAAATATTAAAACGATAAAGTTATGAGTAAAGTATCTTATTACACCCCTGAAGGGTTAAAAAAGCTTAGAGATGAACTTAATCATCTTAAAGACGTAGAGAGACCAAAAGCATCTCAGGCAATAGGAGAGGCTAGAGATAAAGGAGATTTGAGTGAGAATGCTGAATATGATGCGGCAAAAGAAGCTCAGGGACTTCTGGAAATGAAGATATCTAAACTGGAAGAAGTGGTGGCGAACGCCAGAGTAATTGACGAATCGCAGTTAGATACATCTAAAGTTCTGGTACATTCTCATGTGAAGATCAAGAATCAAACGAACGGAGCTGAAATGACATATAAGCTGGTGGCCCAAAGTGAGGCCGATCTTAAATCTGGGAAAATATCTGTAGATTCTCCTATAGGAAAAGGTCTCTTAGGCAAGGAAGTAGGAGACACGGCAGAAATTGAAGTTCCAAACGGTACTGTAAAGTTCGAAGTGATCGAGATCTGGAGAGAATAATTCTACCCAAATCAGTTAAAATTAAATCCTTTTCTTTCATCTGCAATTTCGGATTTGAGAAAAGGATTCTTTAATTTTAATAAAAAAACCAACCTAATTATGTCGACACTGTTTACGAGGATAGTTAAAGGAGAAGTGCCAGCTTATAAAGTAGCCGAAAACAGCCAGTTTTTAGCTTTTTTAGATATCAGGCCCAATGCGAAAGGTCATGTGTTGTGTATTCCGAAAAAAGAGATTGATAAGATCTGGGACCTGGAAGAAGATATGTATCAGGAGTTAATGCGTTTTTCACGACATGTCGCTGTCGCTCTGGAAAAAACAGTTTCCTGTAAGAGAGTAGGAATGGCCGTGGTTGGCCTGGAAGTTCCGCATACACATGTTCATCTTATACCGCTCAATAGCATGAAGGAAATGGATTTTTCTAATCATGTGGAAATGAGCGACCAGGAATTTACAGATATTGCTGCGGCTATTAATGCGAATGTAGAATTGTGACCAATTTTTCTGAGTTTAAATTAAGTCTGGAGATAAGAATAGACTGGAGCGATCTGGACATGTATGAACACGTGAATAACGTTTCTTATATGCGATATCTTCAAAGCGGCAGGGTTAATTTCTGGGAGGCTTCTGGTATTCATGAATTTTACCAGAACTCTAATCAGGGAACGATGTTGGTTTCTACTAAATGCGATTTTAATAAATCTCTCTACTACCCGGGGAGAGCAATTATTAAGACCAAACTTGATTTTATTGGTAATACCAGTTTTGGTTTGAAACATATTATCTTGAATGAAAATGATGAAATTTGTGCGGAAGGGAATGATGTGGTGGTATGTTTCGACTTTGATAAGAATGAAACCTTTCCTGTACCAGACTGGTTACGAAAAAGAATCTCTGCACTTTAAACCTTCTTTAAACTTATTAGAAAGGTAGTTCCTTTATTTATTTCGCTTTTTGCAACCTTGATCTTTCCTTTATGATATTCTTCAATAATTCGCTTGGCTAAAGATAGGCCCAGACCCCAGCCTCTTTTCTTTGTGGTTTGCCCGGGTTCAAAGATAGATTTGAATTTATTTTTATCGATCCCTTTTCCGGTATCGGTTATATAAATATGCGCCTGTTTTATATCCTGCTTGATCTCTATGAGCAATTCGCCTTTACCGCGCATGGCATCGATCGCATTTTTAACAAGATTCTCTATGGTCCAACTGTAAAGTTGCTCGTTCAGCATTACATTAATGGGTTGTCGCGGTGTTTTTATGCTGAAATCAATAAGCTTGGAACTTCTGGTTTTTAAGTACTCAAAGCTTTCTTTGGTAGACGCGACGATGTCGGTTTGCTTTAAATTTGGTAGTGATCCAATTTTTGAGAATCTTTCAGTGATGGTTCTTAAGCGATCGATATCTTTTTCCATTTCTTCCACATAAGATGGATTGATATCTTCGGTTTTCAGAATTTCTGTCCAACCTATAAGAGAACTTAACGGAGTTCCAATTTGATGCGCAGTTTCCTTGGCCATTCCCGCCCAGAGTTTGTTCTGTTCGCTGGATTTTGTGGTGGTATAAAAGAAATAAACCACTCCAATAAAAAGAAAGCCTATCAAAGTTAATCCTATAGGGTAATATTTTAATTTAGTAAGTGCTGGAGAGTTACCGTAATACAGATATTGTACCTGCCCTTCTCCAAGATCAATAATAATGGGATCATTTTCTTCTTTTAGATCACTGAGATAATCCTCTGTAGTTTCAGGATCTTCAAGAATGCTAGGATCAAGATTAGTAGTATATGCAATTTCCCCATTCTCATCTGTATGAATAATCGGGATGGTGGTATTATTATTTAATATCTTGAGAATAAGGCTAAGATCGGCATTCTCAGGAGCATTGCTAAGTTCTTCCTGTGCCTGTGCCCAGATATTCATTTTCGCCCGTTCATCCTCTTTTAGTCGCTGAAAAAATATACTTGTATTCCAGAGCACCAGGATGATGACCACAAGGCAGGAAATAATGATAAACCAGCGATTAAAGCTGCGTTCGTCGGGTAGATTCATGTATGCTTCCGGCTTTAAATCAAAAATAAATATAAGCGTTTTAAAACTATTTTTATTGTTTATGCATTGCTTTTCATTCCCTGTTCGTTTCTTTATCTTTGGCAAAAATTGAGATATGTTCAGTATAGAACCTAAAGATGTAAGTGTTGGTAAATTACATCAATACCTTCTGGGTGCCATAGGTCCAAGGCCTATTGCATTTGCAAGTACTATTGATGAAGACGGAAAGCCAAATCTTTCGCCTTTTAGTTTTTTCAATGTTTTTGGTGCTAATCCACCGGTATTGATCTTTTCACCTGCAAGAAGAGGAAGAGATAATACCACGAAACATACCTTTGAGAATGCTAAAAAAGTTGATGAGGTGGTGATCAATATTGTCAATTATGATATTGTTCAGCAAATGTCACTTTCCAGTACAGAATATGACGAAGGGGTGAATGAATTCGAAAAATCCGGATTAACTATGCTGAAATCAGATCTGGTAAAACCTTTTCGTGTGGCTGAATCTCCGGTTCAAATGGAGTGCAAGATCAAGGAGGTTGTGGAAACGGGTACTGAAGGAGGCGCAGGAAATCTGGTGATCTGTCATGTGGTAAAAATGCATATAAATGAAGATATACTTGATGACACTGGATTTATAGATCAGTATAAAATAGATCAGGTGGCTCGTATGGGCGGTAACTGGTATACACGTGCAAAAGCAGGGATGTTTGAGGTTCCAAAACCTCTTACAACTTTGGGAATTGGTGTAGATGCCATGCCAGAAGACATTAGAACAAGTGCTATTCTTACCGGAAATGATCTTGGGAAATTAGGAAATGTAGAGGCATTACCTGAAAATGGTGAAATTGAAGCATTTCTAAAAACGAATACTGAAGAAGCCGAAATTGTAAGAACCGGCAATAAAGAAAAAATTCATAAACAGGCTCAGGTTTATCTTGAGAAAGATCAGCCGGAAAATGCCTGGAAAATATTATTAGCAAAATAAACGAGACAATGGAAGTACAGGGAAAAATTAAACTTATTGGAGAAACCAAGACATTTGGTAGTAACGGATTTCAGAAAAGAGAGATGGTGGTAACTACCGAAGAGCAGTATCCACAACATATCATGATTGAATTTGTTCAGGATAAGTGCAGTCTTTTAGATGCATTTCAGGTTGGTCAGCCAGTGAAAATTGGAGTGAACCTAAGAGGCCGTGAATGGGTAAGCCCACAGGGTGAGACTAAGTATTTTAATTCTATCCAGGGATGGAGAATTGAAAACCTTGCGGCGCAGCAGCCGTCAGGAGGTTCTAATGTACCACCACCAGATCAGTTCGAGCCTGCCAGTGATTTGAATGAAGAAGATTATGACGATCTTCCTTTCTAGAATAATTGTTGAACTGAGCTTGTCGAAGTTCGAGGTATAAAAAAGATGAATATTTTTAGTCTGTGATAAACCGTATTTTGGTCATGCTGAACTTGTTTCAGCATCTCGTTCTAATATCACAAATAAAAATTTACCTGTGGAGACCCTGAATCAACTTCAGGCTGACCTAATAAAATCAAAGTCCGGTTAGAGATTTCGCCGGACTTTTTTATTTTCATTTTCTAAAAGAAAACCAATTGTACTTTATTTATCCAGATCAGGAATTGCCACCGGTGACTTTCGCGGACAGCGATGGCTTACTTGCTGTGAGTAGAGATCTAAGTCCTGAAAGATTAAAAGAGGCTTATTATAAAGGAATCTTCCCATGGTATAGCGAAGGGCAGCCGGTACTTTGGTGGTCACCAGATCCAAGAATGGTTCTTTTTCCTGAGAATTTGAAAATAGCCAGAAGCATGAGACCATTTTTAAATCAGGATAAGTTTCAGGTCACTTTTAATCAGGAGTTTGAAAAAGTTATTGAGAATTGCGGGGAGATAGATAGAAAAGGCCAGGATGGAACCTGGATAACTCCGGAAATTAAAGAGAATTATCTTCAGCTTCATAAAGAAGGTTTGGCACATTCTATTGAAGTTTGGGATAATGAAAATTTAGTCGGTGGACTTTATGGAATTTATCTAAAAGATAAGCATGTATTCTGCGGAGAAAGTATGTTCGCTAAGGCTAGCAACGCTTCAAAATTTGGATTTATAAAGTTGGTTCAAGAACTGGAGAAAGAAGGAGTGAAGTTAATAGATTGCCAGAGCTATACAAGTCATCTGGAAAGTTTGGGGGCAGAAGAGATATCCAGAGAAGAGTTTATTAAATACTTAGAATAATTATCACCTCTTTATTAGGTGATATATAGAGTTATGTAAAGGAAAGGCATTTTAACTTCTACGGTTTTATTTTTTATAGTATTTTTAAATAAGTTTCTTTTAATTCTAAATCTATTGGTATGTTGAAACCACGCTTAATAAAGAATATAAATTTCACTCTATTAATCATATTTTGTTTTGCTGTAAGTAGCTGTAGTAGCGATGATAACCCAACAGAAATGGTTGAAGTGACTGTAAATGGAACTGTACTTTTTGATGAGGGGGATGACTTTAATGGAGATATAGATGGTGACTTTACCGGGAATGGTGGTAGTGCAACTAGAACCTTTTTCTGGCAAAATTCATTAAATACTGCAGATTATAATGCTGATGTTACTACTTCAGCCACGGGTTTATTTGAAATAGAAGTAAGGGATGCCAACGATAATCTTGTTTTAGATAGATCTATAAGAGGTGGAACTGAGCCAGATTCTTTTTCTGGTGTTACGGAAAACGGCACTTCTGGAATTTGGTCAGTAACCATTATTCTCACGTCATTTAATGGGGATGGTAGTTTATCTTTAAGTGAAGGGGATTAATTATTGTTCTCTTACCTTTTACTGAAAATTTAAATATGAAAGGAATAAATAACTTTTGCTTTGATAGTCACTACATTTTCTCTCCCAATTTTTTCACTTCTTTATAACGGAAACAATCTGTTTGATGATCATTCACCATTCCAGTTGCTTGCATATGAGCATAGATCACCGTGGAACCAACAAATTTGAAACCTCTTTTTTTAAGATCTTTGCTCAGTTTATCGCTAATTTCAGTAGTAGCCGGAGCCGCTTTATAATCTTCAACATTATTTTGAATAGGCTGGTTTTCTACAAATTGCCAGATATATTTGCTAAAACTGCCAAATTCATCCTGGATCTTTATAAATTCTCTGGCATTCGTCACCGCTGCCCTTATTTTCATCTGATTTCTGATAATACCCGCATTCTGCATCAATTCAGTGACCTTAGCATCTTTATATTGAGCAATTTTCCGGTAATCGAAATTATCAAAAGCTTCCCTGAAATTATTTCGTTTTCGGAGTACGGTGATCCAGCTTAGTCCGGCCTGAAAAGTTTCCAGGGTCAGAAATTCAAATAAAGTATCGTCATCTAGAACGGGAACTCCCCATTCATGATCGTGATAAGCCTCGTATAATGGGTCGCCCACACACCAGCCGCAACGTTTAATTTCTGCCATAATTATTAAGATCTAAAATGATAAGTGATAGTTCCCGGTTGTGCATTTCTACCTGCCAGCTTACTAAATCTTGCTCCGGCCGAATATTCCAAAGCACGATCAATTAGACATTCATTAGAAGTTGTTGAACTACCTTTATTAAAAGAAGAATCTAACACATAACCATTGGCATCTACCGTAATATTAATAACAACTTTTCCTGCAGTATCACATGTATACACGGGGTTTGGAATTTTCACAGCCCTTCTTCCTTTCAAAGAAAACGAAATGGAACTGTAATCGTAAGCGGCTGATTTTTGAGTAGCTTCTTCTGAAGAGTCATCTCCATCTGAACGTTTATTCTTCTCTTCAGAATTTTTTCTGTTTACTGAATAATTTCCGTTAGAACCTTCATTATTTTCGTTCTCATTCTGTTCCTGCTCGGCACTATTCTTTTCGAAGATCTTATCCAGTTGATTCTTAAAATCGGTTTCACGAGTTTCTTTATCCTGGTTATAGGCCTGGTGGGTTTGAACGTCCCTTCGATTTTTCTGTGGGGTTTCTTTCTGTTCGTCAGGTTCTGTTTCTTGTTTTTCTTCTACTTTGAATTGTTCGAGATCTACCAGCATTTCAGCCGTAGCTTGATTGCTATTGGCAAGCTTGAAATTATACAGCGCCAGCATCAGGACAGCAAAAGAAAGTGTAGTCAGGATAAGTGCTTTATGCTTATCGAAAAAATCCTCGAAACGTTTCATATACAGTTAACAGTCAGTAGACTTAATTATTCTCTCGTGAAGGTAGCAATTTTTCGAAAGACTCTATATTCATGGCATTTTCTACGGAATAATCGCCAATTGCAGTTCTCCGTAATTCCGATAAGTGTGCGCCACTATTTAGAGCCTGACCAAATTCGTGCGCCAGACTTCTAATGTAAGTTCCTTTGCTGCAAATCACCCTGAAATGAACCTTCGGAAATTCTTTTGAGTCGATCTCAAATTCCGAAATCTCTACCTTCCTGGATTTTACTTCAACTTCCTTGCCTTCCCGGGCATATTCGTAAAGTCTTTTTCCGTCTTTCTTTAAAGCGGAGAAAACAGGCGGAGTTTGGTCAATTTCGCCGATAAATTTTTTGGTGGTTTCCTGAAGTAATTCTTCTGTAATATGATCTGTGGGGAAATTTTCGTCAATTTCAGTTTCTAAATCGAAAGATGGAGTAGTGGCTCCCAAAGTAAATGTTCCTGTATATTCCTTGATTTGCCCCTGAAGTTCTGGGATCGTTTTGGTGAATTTCCCGGTGCAGATAATTAGTAATCCCGTGGCTAGCGGATCTAAAGTTCCGGCGTGACCAACTTTAATTTTTTTAATATTGCAACTTTTCCTGATTAGCCATCTCACCTTATTTACGAGCTGAAATGAGGTCCAGTTAAGAGGTTTATCAAAAAGTAATACCTGTCCTGTTTTGAATTCTTCGGGAGTAATTTCCTTATTGTGCATACGCAAAAATAATAGCCGCCAGTCCCACTACAAAACAATACGCGGCAAACCATGAAAGTTTACTTTTCTTAACCAGTGCGATCATCCAGGTACACGCAACAAGCCCGGCCAGGAATGCTGCCACGAATCCAACTGCCAGAATGGTGAAATCGGCATTGCTTTCCATCAATTCACCGCTTAAAAGATCTTTTGCGATCTTTCCGAATATTAGTGGCACCACCATTAAAAATGAGAATCTTGCTGCTTTCGTTTTATCATTTCCGAGTAATACGGAAGTTGAAATAGTAGCTCCACTTCGGGAGATTCCGGGTAACATGGCGATAGCCTGTGAAACACCGATTACGAATGCATTGCTATAGCTAACTTTTTTTCCGGTGTTCTTCGCCTTATCTGCCAGCCAGAGAAGTAATGCGGTGATCAATAGCATAAATCCTACAAACAGGATATTTCCTCCAAATAGCGCCTCTAATTGTTCTTCGAACAAAAGCCCAACGAGAACTGCAGGGATCATGGAAACTATGATCTTCAAAGAGAATTGAGTTTCCTCATTCCATTTAAAGCTCAGTAGACCACCTATAATTTCTAAAATATCTTTTCTGAAGACCACAATCGTACTTAATGCAGTTGCGAAGTGAAGTACTACCGTAAATAATAGTGATTCTTCTGGTACACTGGTATCTCCTAAAATAGCTTTCCCTAATTCTAAATGTCCACTGGAAGATACAGGCAAAAATTCGGTAAGTCCCTGGATGATCCCAAGGATCACGGCGTCTAATACGTCCAAATTTCTTATTTTTTATCGGGATTCAATAGAATGGCATAAACCTCAATGGCAAAACCAATCAGCACCATAGCCGGTGCAAGTCGAATTCTTTGAAAATTATAGATCGCGTCATTAAATTCATTAGGATCTTCGCTACCGCCGCCAGACATTAAAATAAAGCCTAAAGCGATCACCGCCATACCTATGAACATAAAAGTATAGTTCTTCTTTCCGAAAACAAACCCGGTATTAAAACTACCTCCATCGTGTATCTCTTTATCCTTTTTCATCTTCTAATAATAAAGTTCGTCGGTTTTCAGGTTTAGAAAACGCGAGGTCGCAAAATACGTACTTATCCATGTAATTACAATTCCCATCAGGAAAATCCCTGAAAACAGGATCACGAGCATTTTTACGTCCCCCAAAAGATTAAGTTCAGTAAAACTATTGTTCAGGTAATATAATACAGCAGCCATTCCTATCAATGCTAAAATAGCCCCGATCAATCCAAGTTTTACACTTTGCCATATAAATGGTCTTCTAATAAAACCTTTGGTGGCGCCAACCATTTGCATGGTTTTAATAATAAATCTTTTTGAATATACCGCCAATCTAATGCTACTGTTGATTAGTAATACTGCAATAAATGTGAAAACGGAGCTGGCTACTAGAACCCAGAAACTGATCTTTTTCACATTATCGTTTAATAAAGCGATAAGCGGTTTGTCATAAACTACCTCGTCTACAAAATTCTTTGAAGTAAGAGCTCCTGCGATCTGGTCTACCTGTTCTGAAGAGACAAAATCGGCGTTCATATATACATCTATAGAATTCTGAAGCGGATTATACCCCAGGAATTCCATAAAATCTTCGCCAATTTCTTCACTATGTGCCTCGGCTGCATCTTCCTTGGAAACATACGTGGTAGACTTGGTATAGTCGGCCATGGCCAGGCTTTTCTTTAATTGCTCGATTTCAACTTCCTTGGCGTTATCTTTCAGGTAAACCGTCAGTGCGATCTGCTCTTTAAAATGATCGGCAACCTTTTTTGTATTCAATACCAAGAGGCCCAGCATTCCTAACAGGAATAATACCAGAGAAATACTGATAACTACTGAAAAATAGGAAGATATAAGTCGGCGTTTCTGATACCTTTCAAAAGATGTGGTCATAGAGTCACTCCAGATTTTTTGTAAAAATAAGAAAGTTCAGCTTTCTCAATCTTTAAAACGTTTAAACTTTTAAAAATATTGGGAATCCTTCTTTTTTATCTCATAATGGCATGCTGAGCCTGTCGAAGTATGCGTTTGAAGAAATGCACTTCGACAAGCTCAGTGCAACACAGGGATGTCATGCTGAACTTGATTCAGCATCTCATCTAAAGACCCTGAATCAAGTTCAGGGTGACGTTCATAGAATCTTTCCTAAATTTGATAAAAATCGAATTATGGAAATACTGGTTTATGGGATAGGTGGTGTTGGAGGTTATTTTGGTGGAAAACTTGCCAATGCAGGTTTCAATGTAAGTATGATCGCCAGAGGAGAGCATTTAAAGCAAATTCAGAAAAACGGACTTGAGGTTGAAAGCATTAAAGGGAATTTTAAGGTAAAGCCTAAAGTTGCCACTTCTGATATTTCAGAAATCCCAAAACCAGATCTTATTATGCTGGGAATCAAATCCTGGCAAATTCCTTCCGTAGCTGCAGAATTAAAACCGATCATAGGTGAAGATACCATGGTGCTTCCATTGCAGAACGGAGCAGATAATGTAGAGAAATTACAGGAAATTCTTCCGAAGAAAAACGTGCTTGCCGGACTTTGTTTTGTGGTTAGTTATATTGAAAAACCGGGAAAAATTAAACATGCGGCTTTTGATCCAAAGATCACTTTTGGAGAAATCGATAATTCAAAGTCAGATAGAATTTTGAAGCTTAAAAATGTATTTGAAGAAGCTGGAATTGCGAATTCAATCCCTGAAAATATTCAATTAGAGGTCTGGAAGAAATTTCTTTTTATCTCTACGGTAAGCGGTATTGGAGGGTTGACGCGTGTTTCCATCGATAAGATTCGGGAGAGTGATTATTTACATGACATGATGCAGAATACAGCAAAGGAGATCATAGAAGTTGCAAATGCAAAAGGAATCCCACTTTCCGAGAAGCATTTAGAAAAGGTCTTTGAAACTATCAGTGCTCAACCGGAAGGAACTACTTCCTCTACTCAGAGAGATATCATGAATGGTAAACCTTCAGAACTGGAAAATTTCAATGGCTTTATAGTAAAAGAAGGGGAAAAACTGGGTGTCAAGACTCCAGTTAACAGGTATATCTATGAGTGCCTGAAACCTATGGAGGCAGTAGCCAGAAAATCGAAAGAATAGAACTTCCAAACTTTCCGCATAAGTCCTTGAAAATTGTATTTTTGCAGGCAGGTTAAAACCGTCACCCTGAACTTGATTCAGGGTCTTATTTTTAGATGCTGAATCAGGTTCAGTATGACGAAATGTAAAAGAAAGCGACAGAAAATGAGTTACCACTTTAATAAGATCGAGGAAAAATGGCAGAAATACTGGGCAGAAAACCAGACTTTTAAAGCCTCAAACGATTCTGAAAAACCAAAATATTATGTGCTGGACATGTTCCCTTATCCTTCGGGAGCTGGTTTACATGTTGGGCATCCGCTGGGATATATAGCCAGTGATATTTATGCGCGCTTTAAGAGGCATAAAGGTTTTAATGTATTGCATCCTCAGGGATATGATAGTTTTGGTCTTCCGGCGGAGCAATACGCCATTCAAACCGGTCAGCATCCTGCGGTAACTACAGAGAATAATATTGCTCGCTATCGTGAACAATTAGATAAAATAGGATTTTCATTCGATTGGAGTCGGGAAGTGAGAACCAGCGAGCCAGATTATTATAAGTGGACGCAATGGATCTTTATTCAGCTTTTTGAAAGCTGGTATGATAGGGAATCGGAAAAGTCCCGCCCGATCTCTGAGCTTGAAGACATTTTTTCTTCTGAAGGTAACTCGAGAATAAATGCCGCATGTGATGATGATGTATCAGAATTTTCAGCTGAAGAATGGAATAAATATTCTCAGGATGAAAAGGAGCATATTCTATTAAAATACCGATTAACTTATCTGGCAGAAACCGAAGTGAACTGGTGTCCGCAACTTGGAACCGTTCTTGCGAATGATGAGATCGTAAACGGTGTTTCTGAACGTGGAGGATACCCCGTAGTTAGAAAGAAAATGACACAATGGAGTATGAGAATTTCTGCTTTTGCGGAAAGACTACTTCAGGATCTTAATAATATCGACTGGACTGAAAGTTTAAAGGAAAGTCAGCGTAACTGGATCGGGAAATCTGTTGGAGCTCATGTGGATTTTAATATAAAAGATACAGATCACAAAGTTGGTGTTTTCACTACCCGTCCCGATACTATTTTCGGAGTTAGTTTTATGACCCTTGCACCAGAACATGACCTGGTAAAAGAGATAACTACTTCAGCACAAAAAGAAGAAGTGGACGCTTATATTCAGGCCAGTGCCAAAAGGAGTGAGCGTGAGCGTATGGCCGATGTGAAGACCATTAGTGGTGTATTTACGGGTGCTTATGCTGAACATCCTTTCACTAAAGAATCTATACCAATCTGGATCGGAGATTATGTACTTGCAGGTTACGGAACCGGCGCGGTAATGGCCGTTCCGTGCGGAGACCAGCGTGATCATGATTTTGCAAGACATTTTGAGTTGCCAATTCCGAATATCTTCGAAAATGTGGATGTTTCCCAGAAAGCATATGCGGGGAAGGAAGGAACGGTGATCGCAAATTCAGATTTCCTAAGCGGACTCGAATATAAAGAAGCGCTGAATAAAGTGATCCTGGAACTTGAAAAAACTGGCCAGGGTTACGGAAAAACAAATTACAGACTTAGAGATGCGGTGTTTAGCCGCCAAAGATATTGGGGAGAGCCGTTCCCGGTGTATTACGTGAATGGTTTGCCTAAAATGATAGACCTGAAGCATCTTCCATTAAGGTTGCCTGAAGTGGAGAAATATCTTCCAACAGAAACCGGCGAACCGCCATTAGGAAATGCAACAGATTGGGCCTGGGATGTTGAAAAGAATGATGTTGTGTCGAATGATAAAATCGATGATAAAACCGTCTTTCCATTAGAGCTGAATACCATGCCGGGTTGGGCAGGAAGTAGCTGGTATCTTTTCAGGTATATGGATGCCGGGAATCCAGATCGATTTGTTTCTGAAGAAGCTCAGCAATACTGGAAAAATGTTGACTTGTATATAGGTGGTAGCGAGCATGCTACCGGGCACCTGTTATATTCGAGATTCTGGACCAAATTCTTACATGACCGCGGATGGTTGACGGTTGAGGAGCCATTCAAAAAATTGATTAACCAGGGGATGATCCTTGGAACAAGTGCCTTTGTTTATAGACTTGAAGGGGAGAATGTTTTTGTTTCCAAAAACCAGATCAAAGGAAATAATGTTCAGCCGATACATGCTGATGTATCTCTGGTTAACTCTTCTGATGAGTTGGATATTGAAGGTTTTAAAAAATGGAGGCCAGAATTTGCTGATGCGAAATTCCTGACGGAAGATGGTAAATACGTTGTTGGTAGGGAAGTGGAAAAAATGTCTAAATCCAAATATAATGTGGTAAATCCAGATGAGATCTGCGAAGATTATGGAGCAGATACTTTGAGGATGTATGAAATGTTTCTCGGACCACTGGAACAGGCAAAACCCTGGAACACTGCCGGGATTACCGGAGTACATAATTTTCTGAAAAAGCTTTGGAAATTATATCATAATGGAGAAGAATTCTCTGTCTCCGATGATAAAGCTTCTGCAGATTCTTTAAAGACTTTTCATAAGACGATCAAAAAAGTAACGGAAGATATTGAAGATTTCAGCTTTAATACATCAGTCTCTACTTTTATGATCTGTGTGAATGAGTTAACTGCTCAAAAATGTAATTCTCGCGAAATTCTAGAACCTTTGGCTGTTCTTATCGCACCTTACGCTCCGCATATAGCGGAAGAACTTTGGGAGAAGTTAGGTTATTCAGAATCTGTTACCACGGCTAAATATCCCGAATTCGAAGATAAGTACCTGGTAGAAAGTATGAAGAACTATCCTGTTTCTTTTAATGGAAAGATGAGATTTACTATGGAACTTCCATTAGATATGGGTAAAGATGAAATTGAAAAGACGGTGATGGCAGATGAGCGAACTCAAAAACAACTGGATGGTCGAACCCCTAAGAAAGTGATCGTGGTGCCGGGTAAAATTGTAAATATTGTAGGGTAAACCAATGAACTACATAAACTGATAATGACCGCTTTCGAAAGGAGGCGGTTTTTTATTATACCTAGAATAGATAGACCATTGATTGCGTTAGGGTGACGATATGGGTCTTGGAAATCGTTGTCGTCATGCTGAACTTGTTTCAGCATGTCTTAAATACTGAAAACTATAAAGGAAAAAATAAGTGAGATTTAACCTAAATAAAGATCAACCAAGCCTTCCGGGGTTTTAACCTTTACCACCTTATTCTTCTTATCCACTTTTTCAATAAATTCATCATTCATTGGGATAAGGATCTGCTTTCCGTCTTTTTCAATTTCGAAAAGAGCCTGGGCAGTAGAATCGTTAATGGAAACTACTTTGCCTATGTTTCCATGAGTAGCATCTTCTACATCAAAGCCAATAATTTCGTGAAAGTAGAATTTATCTTCCGGAAGTTCAGGTAGAAAGGAAAGAGGGAGGTAAACATGGGCGCCAATCATATCTTCGGCGTCTTCTTCTGTTTCTATGTCCTCAAATTTAGCACGGAGTAAGGTGCTTTTATGCAGGTAAGATCTTTCAATAAAAAATGGAACCAGATTATCGTTGTATTCAACGAGCACTGATTCCATTTCTGTGTAAGTTTCGGGTTCATCGGTGTCCAGTTTAATGAGCACCTCTCCCTTAAAGCTAAATTTCGCAACGATTTTTCCGAGGTAGAAACATTCTTCCTTAGTCATCGCTGGCTGCTATTTAAGCGTCTTTTTTGTCTTCAGTTTTAGCTTCTTCTGCAGTTGCAGCTTCCACCTCTTCTTCAGCAGCTTCTACTGTAGCCTCATCTGTAGCTTCTGCAGTTGCAGCAGCTTCAGCCTCAGCAGCAGCTTTCGCTTCAGCTTCCTCAGCTTCTTTGAATTCAGCTTCACGCTTAGCGTTCGCTTCTTTCTCAGCTTCAAGAGCTTTTGCTTTTTCAGCTTCTTTAGCTTTTCCTAAAGAATCTTTCTTAGCATCTACTTTTCCTTCTTTTTCTTCCATCCAGGCGTTGAATTTCTCTTCAGCCTGCTCTTCAGTTAAAGCTCCTTTAGAAACTCCTACAGCAAGGTGTTTCTTAAGAAGTGCTCCTTTATAAGAAAGGATAGCACGAGCGGTATCTGTTGGTTGAGCACCGTTTTGTAACCACTTAACAGCTCCGTCTACATCTAATTCAATAGTAGCAGGATTCGTGTTAGGGTTGTAGATTCCCAATTTGTCCAAAAATTTACCGTCTCTTTTTGCGCGGGTATCCGCAGCAACAATCCAGAAAAAAGGTTTTCCTTTTTTACCGTGTCTTTGTAATCTTATTTTTACTGGCATAAAAATTAAATTTTGGGGTTCTCGACCCCGATTATTAATAAGTGTGCAAAGATACTACATTTTTCTAATTTTCAAGTTTTTGCAGGTTTTATTTAGAGGTGTCTTTTCGTGTAAGAAATTAAGTGTTGATTATATAGTTGGGAAGATTTTTAGTTAAAAATTTAGCTTGCTGTTAAAAGAGGTTAATTAGTGCTAAACCCTGTTAAATAGGTTGTTGAGAAGGATTCGTGGTGTTATATTTACTCAAGGAAAAACAAAAAAATTAAAGCTATGAGTTATTCAAAAGAAGTTTCTAATAAGTTAAATGAATTATTGGAAAAGAATTATGATGCTGAGAAAGGATACAAATTGGCAGCGGAAAAAGTAAAAAGACAGGATCTAAAAAGCTTTTTTACTCAAAGAGCACAGGAAAGATATGATTTTGGACATGAGTTAAAATCTGAGATTAGAAATTTTGGAGAAAATCCAGATAAAGGTTCAAGTTTAAAAGGAGATGTTCATAGATCCTGGATGAACCTGAAAGCAAGTCTTTCTAATGACAAAGACGAATCTGTACTGGAAGAAGCGATCCGCGGAGAAAAATCTGCTGTAGAAGAATACGAAAATGTTATGAAAGAAAAAGAAATGCCTGCTTCTACTCAGAACATATTGATGAAGCAGAAAAATGCGATCGTGGCTTCGTTAAACGAAGTAAAGACCCTTGAAAAACAGGCGTAACCAACTAATTCAGATGTTAAGGATTTTCTGAAAATTCTAATCTGAAACATTAAAATAGATGCGAGCAATGTTTGATTGAAGTAGTAGTTTTTAGTGTTCGTATCAGGCCTCACAGATCATCTGAGTTTTCAGATTTTTGTGAGGCTTTTTTATTTGAATTTATTCTGGAATTCAGGAGCCTATCATTCTAAATCCATTTGCTGTTTTAAAAGAATTTTTCACATAGTTAGTAGTCCAAAACAAATTCAGCTTAGCAAAAATGGGGTATTCGAAAAGGATATTTTTATAGTTGATAATTCCTGAAAACTATGTTTTATTTCAGTCACAAAGTTCCTTATTTTAGCCAGGATGATTTAGTCTGCTGAATCATTTAATTTTCTTCTGAAAAGGCATAAAATATTACTGAATGTACCTCATTTTTGATACTGAAACTACCGGACTTCCTAAGCGTTGGGATGCACCTTTAACCGATTCTGATAACTGGCCACGATGTATACAGATAGCCTGGCAGGTGCATGATGAGATGGGAAATCTTATTGAAAACCAGGATTACCTGGTTAAACCGGAAGGTTTTGATATTCCCTATGATTCTGAACGTATTCATGGCATTTCTACAGATCTCGCCCAAGAACAGGGAATCCCTTTAGATGAAGTTCTTGAGAAATTCAATACAGCGCTGCAAAAATCAAAATTTGTGGTGGGGCAGAATGTTGGTTTTGATCTCAATATTATGGGGGCAGAATTCATCAGAAGAGATTTTGAAAATACACTTCAGGAAATGCCTGTTTTGGATACCTGTACCGAAACTACTGCCGAATTGTGTAAAATTCCCGGTGGTCGCGGAGGGAAATTTAAATTACCCACACTTACCGAATTACACGAATTTTTATTTGATGAAGCATTTGCGGAAGCGCATAATGCGACCGCCGATGTGGAAGCAACTACACGTTGCTTTCTTGAATTAATCAGGCAAAGAATCTATACCATCGAGGAGCTGGATGTTCCTTCAGATTATTTTGAAAACTTTTCTGAAAAGAATCCACAGAAAATTGAGCTGATCGGCCTGAAGCATATCAATTTAAAGAAAGCTTCAGATAAGATCAGAAAAAGACTGGAAAAGCAACAGCCTTCAGATGATATTTCCAATGAAGAGATCCAGGAGAACCTGGAGAAACTGGATGAGGTTCCATTTGCTCATCTTCATAATCATTCACAATTCTCAGTTTTACAATCAACGATAAGTATTCCCGATCTTGTAGCCGCTGCGGCTGAAGAAGATATGAATGCGGTAGCGCTTACCGATCATGCGAATATGATGGGAGCTTTCCATTTCGTAAAAGAAATTGGGACTTATAATAAAAGTGTAAAAGAACATAATGCCACTGCCGAAGAGAATGGTGAAGACCTCAAAAAACCATTAAAGGGAATTGTTGGTTGCGAATTCTTTGTTTGTGAGAATCATACTGATAAAAGCCGAAAAGACAATGGCTATCAGATAGTGATGCTTGCCAAAAATAAAAATGGCTATCACAATCTGGCTAAAATGTCTTCCAAGGCTTATACAGAAGGCTTTTATTATGTGCCACGTATAGATAAGGAAGTGATAAAACAGTATAAAGAAGATATCATTGTCTTAACCGGAAATCTTTATGGAGAAGTTCCAAGTAAAATATTAAATCTAGGGGAGAAGCAGGCCGAAGAAGCTTTGGTTTGGTGGAAAGAGGAATTTGGTGACGATCTTTATATTGAAATGATGCGTCATGAGCAGGAAGATGAGAATAGGGTGAACCCGGTTTTAGTTGAATTTTCCAAAAAGCATGACGTAAAATTAATTGCTACTAATAATACTTATTACTGGAAGCAGGAAGATGCCAATGCGCATGATATTCTACTCTGTGTGAAAGACGGGGAAAAACAGGCAACGCCAATAGGTCGTGGGCGAGGTTACCGTTACGGACTTCCTAACGAAGAATATTATTTCAAGTCGGGCAGCGAGATGAAAAAGCTTTTCAAAGATTTGCCTAATGCTATTAGTAATATTCAGGAGATTGTAGATAAGATAGAACCTTTTGAGCTAGCCCGGGATGTATTGCTTCCGGCTTTCGAAATTCCGGAGGAATTTTTAAGCGAAGAGGATCAAAAAGATGGGGGGAAAAGAGGAGAAAATGCTTTTTTAAAACATATCACTTTTGAAGGCGCTAAAAAACGATATCCTGAAATTACTTCTGAAATTGAGGAACGGCTTAATTTCGAATTGTCGGTAATTGAAAACACCGGATATCCCGGTTACTTCCTTATTGTAGAAGATTTTATTCGTGCTGCCCGGGAAATGGGAGTTTCGGTTGGGCCGGGGCGTGGTTCTGCCGCAGGATCTGTGGTAGCCTATTGTCTCTGGATCACGAATATCGATCCTATGAAGTACGATCTGCTTTTTGAGCGTTTCCTGAATCCGGATCGTGTGAGTATGCCCGATATTGATATCGACTTTGATGATGAAGGTCGAAGCCGGGTGATGGATTATGTGATCAAAAAATATGGTGCCAACCAGGTGGCGCAGATCATTACGTACGGTACGATGGCGGCAAAATCTTCCATTCGTGATACTGCAAGAGTGCTGGATTTGCCCTTAATGGATTCTGACAGGATAGCGAAGCTTATTCCAAATACCAAACTCGGAAAGCTTTTCGCCATGGATGATAAGACCATAAAGTCTAAATTCCGTGGGGATGAAATTGAGAAAATAAATGAACTCTTTAATATTTCTGAAGGAGATGACCTGGAAGCTCAAACGGTGAACCAGGCACGAATTCTGGAAGGTTCAGTACGAAATACCGGTATTCATGCCTGTGGAGTGATCATCACTCCCGGTGATATTACCAATTATGTGCCGGTATCGGTAGCAAAAGACTCCGATTTGTATGTAACCCAGTTTGATAACTCGGTCGTTGAAAGTGCGGGTCTGCTAAAAATGGATTTCCTGGGTCTTAAGACACTGACCTTAATTAAGGATACCGTAAAAATCGTAAAAGGAAGGCATGATATAGATCTGGATCCAGATAGCTTTCCGCTGGATGATGAAGAGACGTATAAGTTGTTCCAGAGAGGAGAAACAGTTGGGATATTCCAATATGAATCTCCGGGGATGCAAAAGCACATGCAGGCATTAAAACCAACGGTTTTTGATGATCTTATTGCCATGAATGCTTTATATCGCCCGGGACCTATGGAGTATATTCCAAGTTTCATCGCCCGAAAACACGGAGACGAAGAGATATCTTATGACCTACCGGAAATGGAGGAATACCTGGAAGAAACCTACGGAATTACAGTCTACCAGGAGCAGGTGATGCTTTTGTCGCAGAAACTTGCCGGTTTTAGCAAGGGTGAAGCCGACATGCTTCGTAAAGCGATGGGTAAAAAGCTTGTGGCGCTACTGGCACAATTAAAACCTAAATTTATAGATGGTGGAAACGAAAAAGGACATCCTGCAGAGGTGCTGGAGAAAATCTGGAAAGACTGGGAAGCCTTTGCTTCTTATGCTTTTAACAAGTCGCACTCTACCTGTTATGCCTGGATCGCTTACCAGACTGCCTATCTAAAAGCCCATTATCCTGCAGAATATATGGCGGCAGTGCTTTCTAATAATATGAACGATATTAAATTGGTTACTTTCTTTATGGAGGAATGTAAGCGTATGAAATTGAATGTGCTTGGGCCAGATGTAAATGAATCGTACTATAAGTTCTCTGTAAATAAAGATAATGCCGTTCGTTTTGGAATGGGTGCAATCAAAGGAGTGGGCTCAGGAGCGGTTGCAACAATAGTAGAAAACAGAAAAACAAAAGAAGGTCCTTATCGATCTATTTTCGATATGGCTAAAAGAATAGACTTGAGATCTGCGAATAAAAAGGCATTTGAGAATCTTGCTTTAGCAGGAGGTTTTGACGGATTTGGTAAAACTCATAGAGCACAATATTTTCATGATGACGGCAGCGGAATGAGCTTCCTGGAAAAAGTGGTGAAGTATGCTCAGAAGTTTCAAGAGAATCAAAACTCTTCTCAGGTAAGCTTATTTGGTGAAGCGAGTGATGTTCAAATTCCAGAACCGGAAGTTCCGGGATGTGAAGAATGGGGAACCATGGAAAAGCTACGCCGGGAGAAAGAAGTGGTGGGAATCTATATTTCTGGTCATCCATTGGATGATTTTAAGATAGAGATGAGCTATTTCTGTAATGGGAAATTATCAGATTGCAGAGACCTTGAGTCGGTAGTGAACAGAGAGTTGACTATGGGTTGCGTGGTGGTTGATGTTCAGCATAGAGTTTCTAAAAATGGAAAAGGCTGGGCCATCTTTACAGTGGAAGATTATGATGAATCTTATGAGTTCAAAATATTCGGGGAAGAGTATTTGAGGATGAAGCATTTCTTTGTTCCGAATAATTTTATTCATATGAAGATATTCGTAAAAGAGGGGTGGACGAATAAAGATACAGGTAAGAAAGGCGAACCCAGAATTCAATTCAGGGAAATTGGCCTATTACATGATGTAATGGATAAGAATGCAAAAAAGTTGACGATCCAGTTGAATATCAATGATCTTAAGAATGAGAAGATCGAATGGCTAAAGGATACTTTTATGTCTCATAAGGGAGACTGCCATTTAAATTTTGTGGTTTATGAAATGGAGGAGCAGGTAAAATTAAGAATGCCGAGCAGGAAACATAAGATCAGGATTTCTCAGGAATTGATAGAAGCATTAGAGAAGGAGCAATTTATGTATAAGTTGAACTAAAATCCTTCTTAAGTTGTCATCCTGAACTTGATTCAGGATCTTAAAAATGAGAAGCTGAAACAAGTTCAGCTTGACGGATACTCATCAGGGCTTGGGCCAGGGATTGAGGCAAGCTACCGTGTAGCGCCGAAAGCCCGACCCCGAGCGGGGGCGAGGGGAGGACCCCAAATAAAAGTAACCAATATGCTCATAGTCAAATGCAATATTGGAGGTGTAAGGAATATTTATTTTATTGACTACTTTTACGAATCAAATTAGAAACATAAAAAATAAGATATTATGGCTGTTGAAATAACTGACGCAAATTTTGAAGAACAGGTACTTAAAAGTGATAAGCCTGTAATGGTAGATTTTTGGGCTGCATGGTGTGGACCTTGTAGAATGGTTGGACCGATTATCGATGAAATTAGTACTGAGTATGACGGGAAAGCTGTTGTAGGAAAGTTAGATGTTGATGCAAACCAGGAATTTGCTGCTAAATATGGAGTTAGAAATATTCCTACGGTGCTGGTTTTTCAAAACGGAGAAGTTGTAGGACGTCAGGTTGGAGTTGCTCCAAAACAAACTTATGCTGATGCAATTGATCAGTTATTGTAATAACTGAATCTATATAATTTAAAGCCTCGCCATGTGCGGGGCTTTTTTTATTCATAAAATACAGGTACTTTCATATTTCTTATGAACATTGAAAAAGAACTTCATAATACCGGCGGATTTTTAAATCTTGACCTATTAGCAAAGCAGGTGGTAGAAGGTTATATTTCGGGTATTCATAAAAGTCCATTTCACGGTTTCTCTGCAGAATTTGCTGAGCATAAGATCTATAATACCGGGGAGAGTACCCGGCATATAGACTGGAAACTGTTTGCCAAGACAGAAAAGCTCTATACGAGACGCTATGAAGAAGAGACGAATCTAAGATGTCACCTTATATTAGATAATTCCGCTTCCATGCATTATCCAGCGCTGAAAGATCAGAGTTTGAATTCTCTGAATAAAATTGGATTTTCAGTTTTAGCTTCAGCCTGCTTAATGGAGATCTTAAAACGACAGAGAGACGCAGTGGGTATAAGTGTGTATAGTGATGAATTTGAGTTTTATGCTCCAGAGAAGTCGAGTGAGCGGCATCATCACATGCTTTTGAGTAGGCTAGATGAGATTTTAAGTGCTTCGGTACCGAGAAAAAATACAGATACTTATACGTATTTGCACCAGATAGCGGAAAAGTTAAAACGACGATCACTCATTTTTCTTTTTACCGATATGTTCCAGGCAGACGCAGATGAAGAAAGACTTTTTGAAGCCTTGAGGCATTTAAAATATAACAGGCACGAAGTAATTCTTTTTCATGTAATGGACGAAAAAAGAGAATTGGATTTTAATTTTGAAAACACTCCTAGAAGATTTACCGATGTAGAAACAGGAGCTGAGGTAGATCTTTATTCAGATAATATTAGAGAAAATTATATAAAAGAGGTGCAAAAATATCTTTCTGATCTTAAAATGCAATGTGCTAAGTACCGTATAAAGTATGTAGAGGCAGATATCAATAAAAATTTTGATACTATTCTGACAGCTTATTTACTTGAAAAACAAAAGTTTGGATAGCGTCTTATTTTTTAGTTTGAAAATTTTTAAAAAAAGGTTTGGTGAATCTAAAAAGGGGCGTATATTTGCCCTCGCAATAACGCAACGGTCTGGTAGTTCAGTTGGTTAGAATACCTGCCTGTCACGCAGGGGGTCGCGAGTTCGAGTCTCGTCCAGACCGCAAAGTTGCAAAAAAGCTCCTCTAAACGGGGGGCTTTTTTTGGCACTAATGATTAGTTGTGTTGTTTGTCCCTGGAAGCAGGGATGTGTAGTTAACCGAGTTATAATCCTATGTTGTGAGGATTTTGGTTAACCAATGAAAAGCTTTTTTCCGTATAAACGGGAAGAGGCTTTTTTGTTTTTATATATTCTTCACTTTACATCCTTTAAAGACTTTTCTGACGAAAAAAGGTGAGCTAAAATATTTTTGAGGTGAGCCATTTTATTAATCAATAAAATTTAGGTCTTATGAAGGCTTTACTTCCCTTTCTTACTTAGCCAGCTATAATTAATCTATATTAAGAATTATCAAAATACCTTTAAAAAGGTATTTTAAAAGAAGAAGATGTGGGGTATATTTGATAGTACAAATATGTAAATGAAAGAATTAGTTAAACAAGACGAAGGCTTCAGAGAGGAATACTTAGCTACCAAGGAAAGTATATTAGCAATTAGCATGACCATCATAGCTTTTTCAGCAATTGTAATAACTCTAATTATTATACTAGTATAGATACACCTTTTTTGCCCCTGTATATAATCTTTATTCAATAATATATGAGGGGATCTTCAGACCGCAAAGTTGCAGAAAGCTCCTCTAAACGGGGGGCTTTTTTTGGCACTAATGATTAGTTGTGTTGTTTATCCCTGGAAGCAGGGATGTGTAGTTAACCGATTTATAACCCTATGTTGTGAAGATTTTGGTTAACCAATGAAAAACTTTTTTCCGTATAAACGGGAAGAGGCTTTTTTGTTTTTTTAAAGTTTTGATATGGGGAAAACGGTAATAATATAATTTATTGTTATAGTCATCTACCTGTATATTATATAGTTTTGTTTTCTAATAAATGGAAAACATTTTCATCTGAAACGGTGCCTATGTAGACTATTCTGAATACAGATAATATGACTGCATTTCTTCTTTTCGCTTCCGTTGCTCTGGCTATTCTCGGGATTCCAATTTCAATTTACCTTTTAATTGTGCATTTTAAGTCTCGTCGAAAATTTAGAGGCTAAGCTTTAAAGTCAATACCGCATTTTCTATAAAATCAGGTTGGCCTCTCATTGGTTTCTATGAGATGTCACCAGAAAACTACATTTTGTTAATAAGATCCTCAGTTTTATCGAACTAACTTAATGATACCTGTTAGTTTCGAGACCAATTTCAGACTCTATAAGAACGAAAATGAATTTTGATGTTACGGAGCATCTTCTAAAAGTTCATAATATTCATTTTATATACGTCGAACTTACTTTTACAATTTTAAAAATCGTCTATGTCTGATGGAATAAATGAAAATATTGAGACTGAGTATCACAGGATTAAAAGCCTTAGCGACTTTGATCTTGATTATGGTGAATTGGAGGATGAATTTGAACCGCTTGTTGAACTGGCTGCAATGATCGCAGGTACCCAGATTTCAGTTATCAATTTAATTGACAATTATTTTCAATGGACGGTGGCTTCCAAGTCCATTAAACTATTGCAAATGCCTAGAGAAGATTCAGTTTGTGACAGGACGATAAGATCTCGCAAACCCCTTGAAATTTTAAACCTGGATAAAGATGAACAATTTAAGCATCAGGAGTTTTCTAAGGGAAAATCTGGTTTTAGTTACTATCTTGGAATTCCTTTAATTGTTGATTCTGGAGATGTTATAGGAGCATTGTGTGTGCTGGACAAAACGCCTAAAACTATTAGTGAGAAAAGCAAGATCATGCTTGGTCTTGTGGCCTCGGAAATTGTAAAGAAACTGGAACTTAGGAAAGAGCTGGATAGAAAGATATTTTCATTAAATGAAGCGGTAAAGACTAAAAATCAGCTTGCTCACGATGTACGGGGGCCTATAAATGGTATTACCGGTCTTGCAGAACTTGCGGAAACTGAAGACTCCAGTGACATAGAAAAGCTTCAGTATTTTAAGCTTATTAAAGAATCTGGAAATAGTATTCTTGAGCTTACTAACGATATTCTTCAAAATGCAAAGTCAATAGATGAGGTAAAAACGAGTTACATTAATTCAAAGCAATTAGCAGATAGATTAATGGAATTATACAGGTTGCCTGCCGAATCTAAAAATATTGATCTTCAGGTTAAAACTAATCCACACAATAGGGATTACACATTTTCCAGGAGAAAGCTATTTTCAATCTTCGGTAATCTTATTTCTAATGCGATAAAATTTACACCGTCTAATGGCTGGATCAAGATTAGCCTGGACATTGCTGATCTAGAAGGAAAAAAACATCTTATATTTTGCATCGTAGATAGTGGGATGGGAGTTTCAGAAGATATTCTGGAGGATTTTCGTGAGAAAAAGCTAAAATCATCCCTTGGTACATCTGGCGAAAAAGGCTTTGGTTTGGGGCTTAGGCTGGTTGTAGAATTGGTACATGACCTGGCTGGGGAAATTGATATCATTTCTGGAAAAGATATAGGTACAACCATTAAGCTAAGCCTTCCTCTGAAGTAGCTTTAATTTAGAAATAACTTGAATTATATTTCTCTTTAAATTCCTTAAATTTGAGCGCAATCCAGGAATTAAGGATCATCAGGATTTCAATGATATGATAGAAAATTTGCTTAAAAAAAGCCTTCTCTTTATAATATTATTCACGGGATTTTTCACTCAGGCTCAGATTCATGACCCTGTTCAGTGGGATACTGAAGTAAAGCAGATTTCTGAAGATGAATATCAACTTGTTGTGAATGCCTTTATAGAAGATAAATGGCATTTATACTCCCAAGATCTTCCTGAAGGAGGCGCTTTGCCAACCGTATTTATTTTTAAAAGTGCCGGCGAACAATTTGAGTTGTTGGGTAAAACCAAGGAGAGTGAATCTATTACCGAGTATGACAGTGTTTTTGAGATGGATCTCACCTACTTTAAGAATAGTGCAAACTTTGTTCAGAATATAAAGGTTAAAGACAGTAGTCTTGGAAAAATAAATGCGAAAGTAGAATATCAGGCCTGCGATGATAAAGCCTGTATTTTTAAAACCGAAGAATTTGAATTTATTATCAATGAAAATGCTGCCGGCCTTGAGGATGCGAGCACTCTAAGTGATAAATCTGAAAATAATAAGGGAGAAATTGCACTGGCGAACCCTAACGAGAAACGCTCATTTTGGGGAATATTCATTGTTGCTTTTCTTTCTGGTTTTGCAGCCCTGTTAACCCCTTGTGTTTTTCCTATGATCCCAATGACGGTTAGTTTCTTTACCAAACAAAGTAAGTCAAGAGCCGCAGGGATAAGAAATGCCATTTTTTATGGAATTTCCATTATTGTAATTTATGTGTTGTTGGGTATTTTGGTAACCGTGATTTTTGGAGCAGATGCGTTAAATGCATTATCTACAAATGTTTGGTTCAATGTGTTGTTTTTTGTGCTTCTTGTGATCTTTGCCATTTCATTTATGGGAGCTTTTGAGATTGTTTTGCCTAGTAGTTGGGGAACAAAAATTGACTCTAAAGCAGATAAAGGCGGTCTTATTGGTATATTTTTTATGGCCCTAGCACTTGCTATTGTCTCATTTTCATGTACCGGGCCTATTGTAGGTACTTTACTGGTGGAAGCAGCTTCAAAAGGTGGGATTGCCCCAATTGTTGGGATGCTAGGTTTTTCTCTGGCTATTGCTTTGCCATTTGCGCTGTTTGCCGCATTCCCTGGCTGGTTAAATACATTGCCAAGATCTGGTGGCTGGTTAAATACGGTAAAAGTAACTTTAGGTTTTCTGGAACTGGCGCTTGCATTCAAGTTTTTATCTAATGCAGATCTTGTTTTACAACTTCATATTATAGAAAGAGAGATATTCCTGGCAATCTGGATCGCGATATTTGGGATGTTGGCACTTTATCTCTTCGGGAAAATTAGATTACCACACGATTCAAAAGAAGATCATATATCTGTAGGTAGATTAATTACAGGGCTTATAGCATTAATTTTTACGATTTATTTAATTCCGGGACTATGGGGTGCACCCCTAAAATTGATTAGTGGATTTCCCCCTCCGCTTCAATATAGCGAATCACCAGATGGAATTGGAAGCTCGAAATCTGGTTTTAAAGCTAATGCTGAAGGTTTACCTGATGGAGCTGAATATGGGCCACACGATATTATATCATTCCACGATTATGAAGTTGGCCTGGCGTATGCAAAAGAAAAAGGGATGCCTGTTTTAATCGATTTTACGGGCCACGCATGTGTGAACTGTAGAAAGATGGAAGAGCGGGTTTGGAGTGAACCTCAGGTGCTCGAGGCCTTGAAAAATGATATTGTACTGGTTTCATTGTATGTAGATGATAAAAGGAAATTACCAGAAAATGAGCAGTATGTTTCAGAAACTACTGGTAAAGAGATTGAAAGTATTGGTAATAAATGGAGTGATTTTCAGATCACCAGATATAAAGCCAATGCGCAGCCTTATTATGTTCTTATTGATCATAATGAAGAGATGCTTATTGCGCCTTCAGCCTATGAGCCAGATGCAGAAGAATATTATAGTTGGTTAAAAAAAGGAATTGAAAGTTTTAAAAATGACAGTCCCACTTCAGTGCAAAGTATAGGTGGGGATTCCGGTAGTATTTTTAACAGCGACTAATCGTTTGCTTTCTTTTTGTAAATTCCAATAAAGGCATTGCTGGTAAGATTCCCTTCCAGGTCGTAGATCTCCCAGTTTTGAGTTACATTACCATCGGGGTTTTTAGTCCAGGTGATCTGGTTATAGTATTTCCCGTTTTTTCCTTCTTTGGGTTCGCTTTTCAATACCATTTTATCGGGTTGTGGGCGACCTTTTAATTTCAAAATGTTTCCGGTGTTGCTTATCCATAGTTGATTCCATGTATCATCTGATGGATCATAATAATTATAACTCTTTCCTGAGCCTCCTTTTTCACTTATCCAGTTCTCATTAAGGATACAATTGTCTTCTAATTTTTTCACGAGATTTTCGCCAATCTTTTGGCCTTCAGGATCAAAAACCTCCCAGTTGCCAACCCAAAAATCAAAAGCTTTATATTCAGTGCTGCAACAGGCACACTCCGTATTCTGAGTGAAACCGAAAACAGGTATTATTATAATTAAAAGCAGTAGTCTTAGTGCCATTTCAGTTGGATTTCAATTCTCAATATAGTGAATTGAATACTGAGATATTTAAAATTGATATGCATGTACCATTATTTAATGTGAATCGCAATTAGTTTTCTTTTACAGTTTCACGATCCCAACCTCTGTCTACACCTAGTTGCTTTTGTTCATTTATACTTTCTTTTCGAAGGCTATAAAGAGTGTACGCTAAATAACCGGCATAAAGAACAGAAAATATTCCTATTCCTACTTTCCCGCCTTTGATCGCAGCTTTCTTGCCAGATTTGTAAATAACTCCTCTTATTAAAAATTTACTTCCTAATTTCATTATATGTCCAATTCCCATATTTTCTATTTTAAAATTACTTGTTTCCAATTCAGGATTTTCCTGTCGGTTTTACTAATAGTTCAGTTACATTCAAAGAATCGGGTTGCGAAACTGTATAAAATACTGCATCGGCAATATTTTCGGTTCTAGTTTCTCCTACTCGATATCGTAATTTTATCCTCCTGTAATTACTGTAACTTTCTCTTCTATCATAATTCTTTTTCTTTTTTAAGATGATCATTATTGGCATTAATCAGCGTTAAAATAGTTTCAAATAACAGATATTTAACGCCGCTACACGATCATGAAGTTTTCTTCGTTATATATTCGTAAAAAATTTCATTTTCATGGCACCGCGATTTTTTTACTTAGGCATACTTGCTTGTTTGTTGTTAGGTTGTAATAACAATGACGATCTCAATAATGGTGTGGAAACTTCCGAAACAGCACACCTTTATGCTACGACCCATAACGGGGAGCTCAGGCGATATGATATTAATGACGGGGTTGTAACGAGATATAATAGCGCATCTACAGATATTGAGGGTTTTTATTATTCTCCGGAAGTAGATGCGATCAGTATTGTTTCCAGATCTTCAAATCGGCTTGAAAATTATAACGATATTGACTCACTTGGTTCTGGCGGAATCAAAAACCCTGAAATGGGAATTGTAGGAACCTCAGATCTCGAGAGTCCCAGGGATCTTGCCGTAAATGGACAGTTTTATGTGGTTTCAGATAATACAGATCTTGATGAGGATGAAACTACACCTGAGGGGAGACTTTTTGTTTATACTAAAACTGAAACAGGATTTGTGCTAAGAAATGTACTGATCACAAAATTTAAGGTCTGGGGGATCGAATTTGTTGGTTCAGATCTTTATGCCGTAGTTGATGAAACAAATAAAGTAGCGGTTTACAGGAGTTTTATAGAATCAAACCCCAGCAACAGAATAGTCACGGCCGATAAAATTGTAGGTGTCCAGGGATTAATCAGAACCCACGGGCTGGATTATGACAATGGAACTATGGTCCTCTCTGATATAGGCGAAGCAGAATCTGCATCAGATGGCGGGTTGCATATTATTCAGGATTTTGATGCTAAATTTGCCAGTGCCACCAATGGTGGATTCATTAAAACCGAAGATCAATTAAGGATTTCCGGTGAAAATACATTATTGGGAAATCCCGTAAATATTGTTTACAATGCGGCTTATAACGTAATTTTTGTAGCAGAGGTCTTAAATAATGGAGGTCGCGTTCTTGCCTTTAATGACGCTACTTCAATTTCAGGAAATATTGCGCCAGATTTAAAATATGATCTTGCCGGAGCCTCTTCGGTATTTTATTTTACTGAATAAATGGTTTGTTCCTGAACGTATTTTGAAAAAAAATCTCACCAGACTTGTATCAATTTCAGCTGTTTGAAGCTTGGATCTTCCGGTTTTAGTTCAAGTTTAACGGGCAGAAGAAAAATTTGATATACTTTTGCAATTACAAACCAACAGATTTATGGCTAAGAATTTAGTGATTGTTGAGTCTCCTGCGAAGGCTAAAACTATTGAAAAATTTCTAGGAACCGACTATAAAGTTGCTTCCAGCTTTGGACATATAGCCGATTTACCAACCAAGGAAATTGGGGTAGATACCGAAGGGGATTTTACGCCTAAATATGTTGTGTCCAAAGATAAGAAGGACGTAGTTAGGAAGCTTAAAGGACTTGCCAAGGATGCGGAAATGGTATGGCTGGCAAGTGATGAAGACCGTGAGGGAGAAGCGATTGCCTGGCATTTGGCAGAGGAGCTAAAGCTAAAGAAGGAAAAGACGAAACGTATTGTTTTTCATGAGATCACCAAATCTGCAATTCTTCGTGCAATTGAAAATCCTAGGAGTATAGATTATAATTTGGTAAACGCTCAGCAAGCAAGACGAGTTCTTGATAGATTGGTGGGGTATGAACTTTCGCCGGTTTTATGGAGAAAAGTGAAAGGCGGGCTTTCAGCAGGTCGTGTTCAATCGGTAGCTGTAAGGCTTATTGTGGAGAGAGAACGCGAAATTACAGATTTTAATCCGCAGGCCTCTTATAGAATAGATGCCGAATTTTCTACAGAAGAGGGGAAGTCTTTTAAGGCTAAGATCCCTAAGAATTTTGAAACAAAAGAAGAAGCTGAAAAGTTTCTAAAAGATAATATTGGTGCTAATTTTAAGGTTGCCGATCTTACCACTAAACCGGCAAAGAAAAATCCGGCACCTCCATTTACCACATCAACGCTTCAACAGGAAGCAGCGAGAAAATTATATTTTTCAGTAGGAAAAACCATGACCCTGGCGCAGCGTTTATATGAAGCTGGTCATATTACCTATATGAGAACCGATAGTGTTAACCTTTCCGAAGATGCTAGAAAGGGAGCTAAAGAAGAAATTCTTAAGGCTTACGGTGAAAAGTATTCAAAAACACGTCAGTTTAAAGGGAAATCTAAAGGTGCCCAGGAGGCTCACGAAGCGATACGGCCTACCGGATTTCAAAAGCACTCTATTTCAGGAGAGCGGGATCAGCAACGTTTGTACGATCTTATCTGGAAACGAGCGATTGCTTCTCAAATGAGTGATGCGCAGTTGGAAAGAACCAATGTTAAGATTGAAGCAGATAAGCATGACAATCAATTTACTGCAAATGGGGAGGTTTTGAAATTTGATGGCTTCTTAAAAGTGTATCTGGAAGGAAGCGATGATGAAGATGAAGAGCAAAGCGGAATGTTGCCCGCACTAAAAGTTCAGCAGGAGCTAAATAGCGATTATATTACCGCAACCGAAAGATTTACAAGACCACCTTATAGATATACTGAAGCTTCTTTGGTTAAGAAACTGGAAGAACTGGGTATTGGTAGACCTTCTACCTATGCACCAACGATTTCTACTGTTCAGAGTAGAAATTATATCGAAAAAGGTTCAGTAGATGGTACAGAGAGGGATTATGTGCAATATGAACTGAAAAATGATAAGCTTTCTGAGAAAAAATTAACCGAAACCGTTGGTAGCGATAAAGGAAAGCTGGTTCCCACTGCTACAGGAATGGTAGTGAACGACTTTCTTGTAAATCACTTTTCGAACATTCTCGATTATAATTTCACGGCAAACGTTGAAGAAAGCTTTGATGATATTGCTGAAGGAAATAAGGAGTGGACGGCAATGATGAAGGAGTTTTATAAAGATTTCCATCCTCATGTACAGGACGTTGCCAAAAATGCCGAAAGAGAAGTTGGAGAAAGAATTCTTGGGGAGGATCCTGAAAGCGGGAAGCCGGTTAGTGTAAGATTAGGAAAATTTGGACCAATGGTTCAAATCGGTAGCGTAGAAGATGAAGAGAAGCCAAGGTTTGCCAGCTTAAGTCCAGACCAGAATATGGAAACCCTAACTTATGAAGAAGCGATGGATCTATTTCAGCTTCCAAAGAAATTAGGCGAGTATAAAGGAGAGGCGGTAGAAGTAAACAATGGTAGATATGGTCCTTATGTGAGATTTGGGAAGAAATTCGTTTCACTAGAAAAAGGCGAAGATCCCCTGAATGTTGATTTTGAAAGAGCGATGGAGCTGGTTAAGGAGAAGGAAAAGGCAGATGCTCCAATTTATGAGTATAAAGAAATGCCTGTTCAGAAAGGTGTTGGGAGATTTGGTCCTTATTTGAAATGGAACAATATGTTCATTAATGTGAACAAGAAGTATGACTTTGATAATCTTTCAGACAATGATATTGAGCAGCTTATAGAAGATAAGCTCCAGAAAGAGCGTGATAAATTGATACAACACTGGGAAGAAGAAGGAATTCGGGTAGAAAAAGCCAGATGGGGAAGGTTCAATGTGATCAAAGGTAAAACTAAGGTTGAGTTGCCTAAAACTACAAAAGCAGATGAATTGACGCTGGAGGAGGTAAAAGAAATTATTGAGAAGAATACTAAGAAAAAGAAGCCTGCTAAAAAGAAAAGTACGGCTAAAAAAAGTACTTCAAAAAAGACCACAAAAAAAACTACCAAAAAGAAATAAAGTATGGAGTTCGATTTTCTTAGTCCGGTGCATGAAGACCTTCTGGACAAGATTAGCCATTTAAATCAGCAATCCATAGGTGCTCAAATTAAGGTGCATTCCGAAAGATCGGGTGTTCCTGATTTAGAAAATGTGAACATTGCACTATTTGGTGTTCGGGAGAATAGAATGGCAGTAAAGAAGACAGAGTCTCCCGATTTTTATGGAATAAGGAGTCAGTTTTATAGTTTATACCCGGGAAACTGGAGGCTTAAACTGGCAGATATGGGGGATATTGAACCGGGGGATACCGTGGAAGATACCTACTTTGCCGTGCAAACGCTCGTTGAAGGTTTGATTAAACAGGATATAGTGCCTGTGATCATAGGTGGGAGTCAGGATCTTATTTATGCTCAATATAGAGCCTATGACAAACTGGATCAAATGGTTAACCTTGTAAATATTGATGGTAAATTTGATTTGGGAGATGCCGAAAAAACAATTTCTAACCATTCTTATGTAGGAAAAATCGTAGTCAATAAGCCTTATAATTTATTTAATTATTCAGCTTTAGGTTATCAAACTTACTTTAATTCTCAGGAAGAAATTGAATTGATGGAGCGCCTGTTTTTTGAAGCATACAGGTTGGGTGAAGTAACATCAGATATTTCTTTGATGGAACCTGTTTTTAGAAATGCAAACCTGGTGGGGCTGGACCTGGGAGCGATAGATTCGGCGTCTATGAATTCGGAATATTTTAATTCTCCTAACGGTTTTAACGGTAGGGAAATCTGTGCGCTATCCAGATATGCGGGGATTAGTGATAAAGTGTCTTCCTTTGGAGTTTACGAATATCAAAATCATTTGGGAGATCTTGCAAATATGCTTGTTTCCCAAATTATATGGTATTTCATTGAAGGTGCAAATTATCGTACTAATGAAAATACTATTTCGGCAAAAAAAGAGTTTACAAAGTATCAAGTGCCGATCGATGATGAAGTTCTGGTATTTTTCAAAAGCCCTCTAAGTGGGCGTTGGTGGATCGAAATTCCATTTTTATCAAATGTAAATACTAAATTAAAAAGGCATACGTTATTACCTTGCAGCGAAGAAGATTACCTTGAGGCGTGCAATCAGGTAATTCCGGAACGCTGGTATAAAGCCAAAAGAAAAAACGAAGTCTAAAAATTATATTCAGACATTATTCTGATTTACTGTATTTTTATCTGAAATATTGTTTTTTAAAAAATAATTAGATAGGTTTACTGCCGTAAATTAAAATGTCTTAACCTAAGATAATTATGAAGAAGTATATTTCGCTCATTGCTGTTCTAGCCTTGCTTTCGAGCTGTGGCGGTGGCGATCGTGGACAGCTTGTAGGTGCGGAGGGAAAGAAGTGGAATCCGGAAAAGCCTTATGGTATGACATTAATTCCTGGCGGAGCGTTCATTATGGGTAAATCTGATGATGATATAGCCGGCCAGAAAAATGCACCACCAAAAACGGTTACAGTACGTTCATTTTATATGGATGAAACTGAAATAACCAATTCTGAATACAGACAATTTGTAGATTATGTAAGAGACTCTATAGTTAGGGTTAATCTTGCGATTATGGCAGAACTGCAGGGTGCTACACCAGGTGATGATGCCATTGGTGAATATGCATTTGCTGATGCTGAAGAAGGAGAAATGACACCTTATGAAGAATATATGTTGAATACATATGGTCAGGGTGGGCCTACAGATGATTACGCGAACAGAAGACTAAATAAGGATATTGATATAGTCTGGGACACTCAGGATTATCCTGATGTGTATTATGCCGAGGTGATGGATTCTATGTATATCCCAATGGACGAGGTGTACAATGGCCAGCGTACCATAGACGTTAAAAAACTGAAGTTCATGTATTCATATATGGATATTCAGTCTGCAGCAAAAACCCAGGGTAAAAGAAGTAATTTCATAAAAAAAGAAGAGGTTGCGATCTATCCCGATACCACCGTTTGGATCAAAGATTTCAATTATTCATATAACGAACCTATGCATAATGATTATTTCTGGCATAGCGCTTTTGATGATTATCCAGTTGTAGGGGTTTCCTGGAAACAGGCCAGGGCTTTTACACAGTGGAGGACAAAATATCATAATGATTTTAGACGTGAAAAGGGAGATGCGAATGTTCCAACTTATAGATTGCCGACAGAAGGGGAGTGGGAATATGCAGCCAGAGGTGGCCTTCAGGGAGCTTCTTACCCATGGGGTGGTCCTTATACGCTGAACGATCGTGGATGTTTTATGGCTAATTTCAAACCTTTACGAGGAGATTATGCAGCAGATCAGGCATTGTATACCGTCGAGGCAAAGTCCTACGATCCTAATGATTATGGACTTTATAACATGGCAGGTAATGTGGCAGAATGGGTGGATTCATCTTACGATCCGGGGTCGTATGAATATATGTCTACAATGAACCCTACCGTTAATAACCCGGAAGATCGAAGAAAAGTAGTGCGTGGAGGTTCCTGGAAAGATGTGGCCTACTTCCTTCAGGTAAGCTCCAGAGATTATGAGTATATGGATTCAGCTAGAAGTTATATAGGTTTTAGAACTGTTCAGGATTATCTTGGAACAGACGTAACTCTTAACCAGAAGAATCCATAATTTAAATTTTGAACTTAAACCTATCAATAAATCAACTAAGAAAATCTAAACATTAGAGTTATGGCAAATTCAAGATCAACAAAAAAAGTGACCAATATGGTGTATGGTCTGGGAGCATCTGTAGTTATTCTGGGTGCCCTGTTTAAAATCATGCACTGGCCTGGTGGAAACCCAATGTTAATATTAGGACTTGTAGTAGAAGCATTGGTATTTGCTTACTCTGCATTTGAACCTGTAGATGATGACCTGGACTGGTCACTGGTTTACCCTGAACTTGCTGGAGGACCAGGAAGAAATAGGAGCGCAGTGGTTGCTGAAGAGAAAGAAGCAGAAGGAATGCTTTCTAAAAAACTGGATGCAATGCTAAAAGAGGCCAAATTAGATGCGAATCTAATGTCTTCTTTAGGAGATAGTATTAGAAATTTTGAAGGAGCCGCCAAAGGTATAGCCCCAACTGTAGATTCTATGGCTTCTCAGAAGAAATACAGTGAAGAATTAAGTGTTGCCGCTGCTCAAATGGAAACTTTGAATAATATTTATAAAGCCCAGGTAGAATCTGCAGCTAAACAAGCTGAAGTTAATCAGGAGGTTGCTGATAATGCCGGGAAACTAAAAACACAAATGGATTCACTTGCGAATAATATGGCGTCATTAAACAATGTTTATGGTGGAATGTTGACTGCAATGAACGGAAAACCAAGAGTCTAATTGAATTTTCAATTAAGCTGTTTTATTAATTTTAAAATAACAAATTAGACATGGCATCCGGAAAACAATCGCCAAGGCAGAAGATGATAAACCTAATGTATCTGGTTTTCATCGCTATGATGGCACTAAATATGTCCAAAGAGGTTCTTACCGCTTTTGGATTAATGAATGAGAAGCTTACGGCTTCTACAGCAAATTACGAAGAAAGAAATAATGCTTTAATGGCGGGACTTGCTACGAAGGTAGAAGAGCAACCTGCAAAATATACCAGCATTAAAGCAGACGCTGATAAGATTCATGAATTATCTTCAAATTTCACTCAGTATATAGAAGGAATTAAAGAAGAATTGGAAACTTCAGTAGATGATCCTAATGATTATGAAACGATGGATCAATCCAGTGCAATGGATGAAATGTTCTTTCAGAGTGGTAGAATTTCACCTAAGGGAGAAGAATTCCTTGCACAAATTGAAACCTATAGAAATGGTGTTTCTGAAATTTTGGATAATGAATATAACACCATTGCTCAAAAAGTAAATGTTCAGAAAGAATTTGCAACAGAAGAGGAGAATGTGGAAGGTGCTAAAGTACCGTGGTTGAAATACCGCTTTGAAGGATTTCCTTTAGTTGCATCTATCACTCAGCTAACTCAAATGCAGGCCGATATTAAGAGCACAGAAAGTGAGATTCTATCTTCTATGCTTTCAGGTCAGCTTCAAAGTGATGTATCCCTTAAGAATTATGAGGCTATTGTAATTCCAAGTAAGCCAGCTTTTTTTAGCGGGGAAAACTTCCAGGGTAAGGTAGTTCTTGGTCGTTTTGATAATACACTGCAATTTGAGAACGTTGTTATTAACGGAAAGAAGGTAGATAATCTAGAAGCAGGCCAGGTAGTTTTAGATTTTCCAGCAGGAAATGTTGGGGAGCAAAAGATCACTGGTGAACTGCAGTATATGGAGAACGATACTTTAAAAAGTATAGAGATATCTGATTCTTATAACGTAATCCCGTTACCTAATTCAGCGGTAATTTCTGCAGATAAAATGAATGTGGTTTATCGCGGGGTTCAGAACCCGATGACCATTTCTATTCCAGGAGTAAGCAGTGTTAGTGCAAACGCTCCCGGTTTAAGGCAGTCTGGTGGAGCAGGAAGTTACTTGATGGATGTAACCACACTACAGGCTAGAGAAGTAACCATTAGTGTAAGTGGAACATTACCTGGAGGTAAATCTGTTTCAGATAAGAAAACCTTTAGAGTAAAAGATATCCCTAGACCGGTTGGAACAATCCGTGGTGAAGACGGATCTGTATCTATGCAAAGAAATAGTCTTGAGATCGCAACTGTGGGTGCGAACCTTCCAGATTTCGATTTCGATCTTAATCTTAATGTTTCGAGCTTTAAATTTAAGGTGCCTGGACAACCAACTATTATTGTAAATGGAAGCAGGCTGGACGATAGAGCTAAAGCGGCGCTAAGACGTGCAGGTAGAGGTGAAACAGTTCAGATCTATGATATTAATGCTTCACTTGCAGGAAACTCAAGTTATAAGCTTAAGAAAGTGGCAGCTGTATTAATTGAGCTGACGAACTAAAATTTTAATAAAATGAGCGTGAAAGAAATTTTTGTATATGGTTTTGTGATGATGATGGGTGTCTCTTCTTTCGGTCAGGCAAATATCCTGAACGCCAATAAGCCCGATGATATTGGGAAAAAATCGGAAGCTCAGGCAATGGTAGATGAAGAGGATAAACCACTGGAATATGGGTATGTCGGAGATCGCGATATCCTGTGGTCTAAAGGAACCTGGGAGATTATAGATCTTGATGAAAGAGTGAATTTTCCACTTTATTATCCAATAGACACTAATAATATTGGTTCAGACAGAAGATCGCTTTACGATGTACTTGTAGGTGCTATTAAACAGGGTAAGATTCAAAACGTATATGCTGACTCTTATTTTACTGAAAAACGTACATTAAAAGATATCAGTGCTACTTTATCGAAGGTAGATACAACAGATCTAGGTATTGAGCAATACAATGCTGGTGAAGAGGTAGATGGTCAGTTTATTGATCGTCGTGATCTTGGAGCGGCTGATATAGCCGAGTATCATGTTCGTGGAATGTGGTATTTTGATAAGCGTCTGGCCGAATTAAAATATCGACTATTGGGAATTGCTCCCGTAGCGCCAGATGTTAACTTTATTGATTCAGGCCAAACAGATCTGGTAGAATTATTCTGGGTTTGGTACCCCGATGCAAGAGAAGTTTTACATGATGCAAAAGTGTTTACTGGGGGGAATACATCCCAGGTAATTTCTTTTGATCATTTACTGAATTCAAGGCGTTTTGATGGGGTTATCTACAAAGAAGATAACGTTCAGGGAGATCGTGAGATAGACGAATATATAGCAGACAATGCATTTATGCAGCTGCTGGAGTCTCAGCGCATCAAAGAACAGATCAGAAATTTTGAACAGGATATGTGGAGTTACTAATTCCATAAATATATTTAAAAATATCAAGGCGCTCCTGGAGCGCCTTTTTTTATCTGCTTAGTTGATATTCATTTTGAGCCTTAATATCTTTATCCCATGTTGGATTATATAGTTGTTGGATTGGGGCTTAGTGGCCTCGCTATTTCAGAAGGTTTAATAAACAGGAAAAAGAGCTTTCTTGTTTTTGAAGATAATTCTCAGAGTTCTTCCTATGTTGCCGGTGGAATCTTTAACCCGGTGATCCTAAAACGTTTCACTCCAGCATGGAATGCTGCGGAACAAATGGAAACTGCGCTGCCATTCTATCGTAATCTGGAGCAGAAACTACGTGTAAAACTAGTTCATGAATGGAATATCTATCGCAGGTTTCATTCGGTGGAAGAACAAAATGATTGGTTCATTGCTTTGGATAAACCAAAACTATCTTCATTCCTGGATCCTGAAATTCAAAAGAATACCAACCCCAACTTAAAGGCTGAATATTCTCTAGGTAAGGTTCTTAAAACCGGCAATGTGGACACTGTAAAATTATTAGATAACTACAGGGATTATTTGAATGAGAAAGGGCATTTTGAGAATGAACATTTTGATTATTCTACATTAGAGTTAAATCAAGGGTACATACAGTATGGCGATATTCAGGCCAAAAATATTATTTTCTGTGAAGGTTTTGGTCTTAAGAAGAATCCATTTTTTAATTATTTACCACTAAGAGGAAATAAAGGGGAATATATTGTGATACATTCTGAAGAGCTTCAGCTTGATTTTGCTGTTAAGGCTTCTGTTTTTATAATGCCTCTGGGAAATGATCTCTATAAAGTTGGAGCGACCTACGATAATAAGGATAAAACACCGGGCGTAACTGCCGGTTCCAGGGAAAAACTGGTAAAAGAATTACAGAAATTAATTCGTTGTGATTTTAGAGTTGTAGATCAGGTAGCAGGAATAAGGCCAGCTGTCTCAGATAGGAAGCCACTGGTGGGTACTCACCCCGAAATTAGCAATATGTATTGCTGCAATGGTTTTGGCAGCAGAGGAGTTCTTATAGCTCCAAATATGGCAGAAGCTTTATTAAAAAATATAGAGAGCGATAATTCACTGCATCCCGAAATTGACCTGCAACGATTCACGAAAAAGCATTTTAAAATAAATTAGACCTGCCCGGTATTTTTCTTATAACTAAAAAATAGATTGATCCATATATTCCTGGAAAGCCTCATGATCACTGGCATAAAAATTATTAATGTCCCAACAATTGCGAAAAATGAAGTTAGTAATGATGCATTTAGAAATATATATGAAATAATAAATGCAGCTACAGAAAAGGCAATGCCTACCGCATAGCTAACATACATAGCTCCATAAAAAAAAGACGGCTCTATCTTATATTTTGTTTCACAATTACTGCAACGTTCATGCATTTTAAAAACCCTGTGCAGCTTGTAAGGGTTCTTTTCTTCGTACATGCTTTCTTCCTGACATACAGGACATGTACCTGTAAAAATGCTGTAAATTTTAGTTCCTTTAAGAAGACTCATCTTATTTTTTTTGCAATGCAAATTTAAGCATCTTTGCAAAAAATATGCGTTAATGCTTAATATTCATAATCTTTCTATATCCTTTCAGGGGGAATATCTTTTTAAGGAAATTAGTTTTAGGCTGGGAGCTGGGGACAGAGTTGGTCTTATTGGGAAAAATGGGGCAGGAAAGTCTACTTTGCTAAAAATTATTTCTGGAGAACAGGAGTATGACACCGGTCAAATTGCAAAAGATAAAGAGCTGAAAATTGGCTTTTTAAAGCAAGATCTGGATTTTGAGAAGGGGAGAACGGTTATTGATGAAGCCCATCAAGCTTTTGAGGAAATTAAAAAACTCGAGGCTAAAATGGCGGTGATCAATGAGCAGCTTGCCACCAGAACAGATTATGAAAGCGAATCATATAATGATCTAATCCAGGATCTCAGCGAGATCACCCACCAGTATGAGATCATTGGAGGGTATAATTACGAGGGGGAAACAGAAAAGGTTCTTCAGGGACTTGGATTTGAAAGGGAAGATTTTGACAGGCTTACTGAAACATTTTCCGGGGGATGGAGAATGAGGATTGAGCTCGCAAAATTATTACTTCAGAATAACGATATTCTTCTGCTCGATGAGCCTACCAATCACCTTGATATTGAAAGTATCATCTGGCTGGAAAGTTTTCTGAATAATTATCCGGGATCGGTAATGCTGGTTTCTCACGATAAGATGTTTTTGAATAATGTGACGAACCGAAGTATTGAAATTTCCCTTGGCAGCATCTATGATTATAGAAAACCATATTCTGAATTTATCGAATTCAGGAAAGAGCTTAGAGAGCAACAACTGGCAGCGCAAAAAAATCAGCAGAAGGAAATAGAGAATACAGAAAAGCTTATCGATAAGTTTCGTGCTAAGGCGAGTAAAGCATCCATGGCGCAATCTCTGATCAAGAAATTAGAAAAGGTTGATCGTATTGAAGTGGACGAGGACGACAATTCTGTTATGAGCGTGAATTTTCCAGTTTCTGTAAATCCAGGAAAAGTGGTTATAGAAACCGAGCATCTGGAAAAAGCTTATGGCGATAAAAAAGTACTGAGAGATGTAAATCTTTTAATTGAGCGACAGAGCAAGATCGCCTTTGTGGGTCAAAACGGGCAGGGAAAAACTACCCTGGCCAAGATAATCATTGGAGAAATTGAGCACCAAGGAAAATTAAAGCTTGGTCATAATGTTGAGTTGGGCTATTTTGCCCAGAATCAGTCAGATTATCTTGATGGCGAGAAGACAATTCTTCAAACCATGGAAGATGCTTCCAATGAAAAAAATCGAACTAAAGTTCGCGATATGCTGGGGGCATTTCTATTTAGAGGTGATGAAGTAGAAAAGAAAGTAAAAGTGCTTTCAGGAGGTGAGAGAAACAGGCTTGCCTTGTGTAAAATGTTATTGGAGCCTTTTAATGTGCTGGTAATGGATGAGCCTACCAACCACCTTGATATTAAATCTAAGAACGTTCTAAAAGACGCACTGAACAATTTTGAAGGGACACTGATTATCGTTTCTCACGACAGGGATTTTTTGCAAAATTTAACCAGCAGGGTCTATGAATTCAGAAACCACAAAATTAAAGAGTATCTTGGAGATATAGACTATTATCTGGAACAGAGAAAACTTCAGGATATGAGGGCTGTAGAGAAGAGTGATAAAACAAAGGTCTCAAAAACTAAAAATAATAGTTCTGAGAAAACTTCGTTTTCCGATCAAAAGGAATTGAAAAGGCTAAAGAACAAGCTTAGTAAGACCGAATCTAATATCACTAAGCTTGAAAAAGAACTGAAATCCAAAGATAAACAGCTTGCCGGTAATTATGAAGAAACTATTACTAAGCCAGATTTTCTCACCAATTATAATAAATCTAAGAAAAAACTGGAAAAGCTAATGGAAGAGTGGGAAGATCTGCAGCTTGCAATTGAGCAGATTAGCTAAACCTGACTTTTTTCTTATTTTTAATTAAACCATCGGGACTTGAATGAGTCCTAATACTGTTATGAATAAAAGAGAAATAATTCTATCTGTTTTAGGTGTACTGCTTATCGTCTTCGCAGTTTTTGCAGCTAAGGCCATTATTGATAGTAAGGAGGAACCAAAGCCGAATCTTAAGAAGACCGTAAAAACGGTTTTTGTAGATACTATTCAAAATTCAACGATCTCTATCAACATTCCCGCAAATGGGAACCTGGTGGCTAAACGGCGGGTAGAACTTTATGCTGAAGTGCAGGGAGTATTCAGGTATAGCGCAAAATCTTTCAAACCCGGCCAGGCGTATAAACGTGGGCAAACCCTTTTAAAGATCGATGCATCTGAATATGAGGCAAGTGTTCAATCGGCAAAAAGCGACCTTTACAACCAAATTACCGCCATCATGCCCGATCTACGTATGGATTATCCGGAAATTTTTCCGAAGTGGCAGGAGTATTTGAATAGTTTTGATGTGAACAGTACTGTACCTCCTTTACCTGAACCCTCTAACGATAAGGAGCGCTATTTTATCAATGGCAGAGGGATTAATACGGCGTATTTTAATATTAAGAACTTAGAGCAACGTCTTGTTAAATATCGTATTTCAGCCCCTTTTGATGGAGTATTAACAGAAGCCCTTGTTACTGAAGGAACACTTATTAGAAACGGTCAGAAATTGGGAGAATTTATAGATCCTGATATTTATGAGCTTCAGGTCTCTATTGCTAAGGAATATGCCGATCTTTTAAGAGTTGACGAAAAGGTAAGTCTCACTAATAACAATGGAACTAAAACCTATACCGGAACGGTAAGTCGCATCAATGCTAAAATTGATCAGGCTACGCAAACGGTAAATGTTTTTATCGAAGTGAAAGATAGTACACTAAAGGAAGGCATGTATCTGCAAGCTAGCCTGGATGCAAAAGAGGAACAAAATGCCATTGAAATAGATCGAAGCCTTGTAAACGATAGAAACGAGATCTTTGCGGTAAACGATTCAATATTAAAGAGTATAGAGGTAAATCCCGTTTATTTTTCTGATAAAAAGGCAGTAATTAAAGGAGTTCCAGACGGTGAGGTGATCTTAACCAGGCAGGTTTCCGGAGCTTATAATGGAATGAGAGTAAGGATTGCTGAAGAAACCAGTAACGATAATCCAGATAACAATTTGGAAAACATCAGTCAATGAGAAAGGTCATCAGTTATTTTATCAAATATCATGTTGCGGTAAACATAATGATCATCGCGTTCGTGATATTTGGTGTTATCGGGATGTTGCGCATGCAATCTTCGTTCTTTCCTTTGATCGAATCTGAAATCATTAATATCAATATCGCATATCCCGGCGCAGCTCCTGAAGAGATAGAGGAAGGGATCGTTCTGAAAATCGAGGACAATCTCAAAGGATTGGTAGGTGTGGAACGGGTGACCTCCGTTTCCAGAGAAAATGGCGGGAGTATTACGGTAGAAATAGATTCTGATGAGGATATAGACGTGATGCTTTCCGAAGTTAAGAATGCGGTAGATCGTGTGCCTAACTTCCCAAGCGGCATGGAGCCTTTGGTGGTCGCCAAACAGGAAAATATCCGGGAAACTTTCGATTTTTTTGTTAGTGGAGAAGGAGTAGATCTGGCCACTTTAAAACAAATTGGCCGGCAGATAGAATACGATCTTCGTAACATGGATGGTCTTTCACAAATTGAACTATCCGGTTTTCCAGATGAGGAAATAGAGATCGCTGTTAATGAAAATGACCTGCTGGCATTCAATCTTACTTTTAGCGAAGTAGCGAGGGCAGTATCTCAAGCTAATATTCTTACTACAGGAGGTAGTATTAAAACCCAGGAAGAAGACTTTTTAATTCGTGCAGATAACAGATCTTATTACGGTAAAGAGCTAAATAAACTGGTGGTTAAATCCCAACCTGATGGGACAGTGGTTACTTTAGAGGATGTAGCCACCGTTAGAGACCGTTTTTCAGAAACCCCTAATGCTTCCTATATCAATGGACGGGTTGCTGTGAGCGTGAATATTTCAACTACGAATAATGAAGATTTGGTTTCCGCTGCTGAAAAAGTGCGGAACTATGTGGAGGAGTTCAATGAAAAAAACGATACGCTGCAAATTATTGTAGAGGACGATCGTAGTATTACACTTAATCAGAGAACACAGTTGCTCATTGAAAATGGAGCTGTCGGGATCCTGCTTGTGTTATTGTTTTTATCTTTTTTCCTGAATACGCGTTTGGCATTCTGGGTGGCCTTTGGTTTGCCTATTTCATTCCTTGGAATGTTTATTTTTGCCGGTTCTTTTGGGGTAACAATCAATGTTCTTTCTCTCTTTGGGATGATCATCGTGATTGGAATTCTGGTGGATGATGGTATAGTGATCTCAGAAAATATCTATCAGCATTACGAAAGAGGTAAAAAACCGGTACAGGCGGCAATAGATGGAACATTAGAAGTTGTGCCCCCAATCCTGTCTGCTATAATTACCACGGTACTTGCATTTTCTACCTTTTTATTCTTGGATAGCCGTATTGGGCAGTTCTTTGGCGAGGTGAGCACAGTGGTCATCCTTACGCTGGTAGTATCCTTAATAGAAGCGTTGATCATTTTACCAGCACATATTGCGCATTCTAAAGCCCTGGTAAGGGAATCTGAGGCAGAGAAAAAGAAGAAGAAGGGGCTGGCGAAATTTTTCCTGAAATTGAGGAAATTCAATGAATATGGAGATCGCTTTATGCAATATTTACGCGATAAACTCTATGAGCCGGTTGTACGTGCGACGGTTTCAAACCGTTTTTTAAGCCTTTCTATTTTAATCACTTTGTTTATTTTAACTATAGGCTCTGTGATGGGAGGGGTAGTGAATGTAACCTTATTTCCAAGTATCGCCAGTGACCGTGTAAGTATTGATCTACTGATGCCTGAAGGTACCAACCCAAGAAAGACAGATAGTATTATTTCTATGGTGGAAGATGCTGCCTGGCGGGTAAATGAAGACTTTACCGAGCGACAAACCGGTAATAAGCAAGTCGTAAAGAATATAGTAAGGAGAGTAGGCCCCGGAAATAATAAAGCTTCACTTCGTGTGAATTTGCTGCCGGGAGAAGAACGTGATTTTGGTTCTCCAGAAATCACCAATGCAATTAGGGATGAAGTAGGAGAAGTGTATGGCGTAGAGCGTTTAACTTTTGGTTCTGGCGGGAACTTTGGTGGAAAGCCGGTTTCAGTATCGTTACTGGGTAATAATTTAACTGAATTAGAACAGGCCAAAGTTGAACTAAAGTCGGCGATGGAGGAGAACCCGGTTTTGAAGGATGTAACCGATACAGATCCTGACGGGATTAAGGAAATTACTATAGACTTAAAGGAGAATGCCTATGCGTTGGGATTAAATTTAAGTGAAGTGATGAGCCAGGTGCGTGCAGGATTTTTTGGACTTCAGGCACAACGTTTCCAGCGTGGACAGGATGAGATTCGCGTCTGGGTACGATATGATCGCAGTAACCGGGAGTCTATTAATGACCTTGACGATATGCGAATCGTTACACCAGACGGTAATAGGGTGCCATTTGGCGAAATTGCCAGTTATAATATTAGACGAGGAACAGAATCTATTAGTCACCTGGAAGGTTTACGTGAGATAAGGGTGGAGGCCGATATGGAAGATCCCGATGCCAGCGCCACCGATGCTATTGCCAATATAGATGGAAATATTTTACCAGATATTTTATCTAAATATCCAAGTGTTTCGGTGTCTTACGAAGGCCAGAACAGGGAGGCAGAAAAATTGACCAAATCTGCGCAAAAGGTGTTTCCGGTCATTCTTTTCTTAATTTATGCAGTTATTGCCTTTACTTTTAGAAGTTATAGTCAGCCATTCTTATTGATGTTGATGATCCCATTCAGCATTATAGGAGTTGCTTGGGGACATTTCATACATGGATTTCCGGTAAATATCCTGTCACTTTTAGGGATCATTGCTTTAATTGGAATTATGGTGAACGACGGACTGGTGCTCATAGGTAAATTTAATACCTACCTTCGGGATGGTGTGAAATTTGAAAAAGCGCTGATTGAAGCGGGCAAATCACGTTTTAGAGCTATTTTCCTGACCTCATTGACTACCATTGCTGGTATTGCACCCCTTTTACTGGAGAAAAGCCGACAAGCCCAGTTCTTAAAACCTATGGCAATCTCTATTGCCTATGGTATTTTTATAGCCACGTTTCTTACGTTACTGATATTGCCATTGTTGTTGTCAATAACCAATTCAGTTAAGACGCAGGCAAAATGGCTAAAAACAGGTGAAAGTGTGAGTAGAGAATCTGTTGAACGTGTTATTAGGGAACAAAATGAAGAAGAAAAACGTCAAAATGAAATCGAGGAAGCAAATGGAAATGACAGTTCACAGAAAAGCAAACTTCAACCTCAAGATAAATAAGTTTTAATGAGATTAATATCATCAATTTTATATTTTTCGGTCATTTTGTTTAGTAGTGTTGGTTGTTTTGCACAAGAGATACTTGATAAAGAGGAGGTTATTTCCCGAATGTTAGAGAATAATTTTGATATCCGATTATCAGAAAATGAAGTTGAAATTGCTGAAAATAATCAGAGTATTTGGAATTCTGGATATTTGCCATCGCTAACAGGGCTTGCCGGCGCAGATTATGATTTGAACGACAGGCTTACAGAACCTAATAATGGAGAGATTGTAGATCAGCAAGGTATTGAAAGTAACCGGTATAACGCGTCAATCAACCTTGGGTATACACTTTTTGATGGTTTGGGAAGGTATTACAACTTTAAAAGCCTGAAAGAGCAGTATGACCTGTCCAGGCTTCAGGCTAGGGAAACCATCGAGAACTCTATTCTACAAGTTATGAGTGTTTATTATGAAATAGCACGACTTACAGAAAATATTGGTGTTCTTGAAGAAACCCTGGAAATCTCTAAGAACAGGGTTACCAGAGCCCAGTACCAATTTGAATACGGCCAGGCCAATAACCTTGTAGTTTTAAATGCCAGAGTAGACGTAAATAATGATAGCATAGCAGTACTGGAAACAGAACAGCAACTAAAAAATACCAAGAGGGACCTTAATGTTTTGTTGAATCGCGAAATTAACGCCAATCAGTTTGAAGTGGATACCACGGTAAACTTTGTTAACGAACTTGAATTGGACAGCTTTATAGAAACAGCAGAAGCGAACAATGTTTCACTGCTTCAAATAGATCAAAACCTGGAAATAAGCGAATATGATATTAAGATTAGTAAATCTGGATATCTCCCCACTGTTGATCTAACAGGTTCTTATGGTTGGAATAGAAACCGTAGCGCTGCAACTGCATTCTTTCCGGGGTCTACTACTACAACCGACGGATTTGCAGCAGGAGTGAATCTTAGATGGGATATTTTTGATGGTGGAACAACTAATGTACAAATCAAGAACTCGAAGATAAGGTACCAAAGTCAGGAACTTCGTAAAAAACAGCTGGAAAGCGAGGTAAGAAGGGATATCGCGAATGCGCTAGGGGATTATGAAAATAAGCTCTATATTTTATCTGTTCAGGAGGAGAATGTAAAAACTAACCTTGATAACTTTAATAGATCTGAAGAACAGTATAAGCTTGGTAGAATAACATCTATTGAGTTTCGGCAGGCACAAATAAATCTTATTGATGCAAAGACCAGTCTCAATCTTGCAAAATATGACGCAAAACTTTCAGAATTACAACTTCTTCAGTTAACCGGACAATTATTGAATGTAGAACTTTAGACTATGTACGAGCATTTTTTTCAATGTCCATATTGCTGGGAAGAAGTATCAGTATTGTTGGATCCTTCTGTATCCACACAAACTTATATTGAAGATTGCGAAGTATGCTGCCGTCCTATTGAATTTCAAATAGCCTTTGAAGAAAATGAACTGGTGGAGTTCCAGGCTTCAGATATTGAGCAATAAAAATTTTGCTACAAGAGAATCTGTTGAAATAATTAGTTAGCTTTACTACAACTTCTATAAAACTAACATGTTATCAACTTTCGATCTTGCCGGCCATGTGATTGGATTAATAGTAGACCGGGATCTTACCAATGAAACCCTTGATAAAATAATAGCTGAAATTCAGTTGAAACTTGAAATTCATGACAAGGTAAATGTCTTTATTGAGCTAGAAAAAGGCAGACATATTACATTTTTCGCATTATTGAAAGGAATAAAATTCAAGTATTCTAACTCAGAGCATTTTGATAAAATAGCTATTGTAACAGATAGTCTCTGGTTTCAAAACGCTGTAAACGTGTCAGATATTTTCCTTGATGTGGAAGTGAAGACCTATGACCTTAAGGAACGTCTGGATGCCATTCAATGGATTTCATTATAATTTCTCTAAAAAGTTTGGTAGATATCTAAAAATGATAGTATATTTGCCGTCCAATATCGCGGGATAGAGCAGTAGGTAGCTCGTCGGGCTCATAACCCGAAGGTCACTGGTTCGAGTCCAGTTCCCGCTACTAAATTCAAAGCCATTCATATCGAATGGCTTTTTTTATTCAGGGCAGAACATAAAAAAACCGACAATTAAGTCGGTTTTTCTTTACTTCAACTATTCATTTACTTTTCAGTATAGCCAAACCTCTGTCCAGCAACAGATACTCCAACCATCGCTCCTGCTTTGGGCATAGTAGCGACTGCAATACCATCATTAAATTTGATAGTTTTAGATTTTCCTTTTTCTATGATTACAGCGGTAGCGTTTCCAGAAAGTTCATACTCACCATCTTTAAAGTCATCCAGGTCATCTTTAGTTTCAAAAAACAAAACTTCTCTATAGGCTTTTCCACCAACCTGAAGACCAACATCTACCTGTTTTAAATTAGAATAGCCTATCATTGTTCCGTTTTCATAAACAACACCGTTCCCGGATGCACCTCCAATGATATAAGCTCCTTTCCCAACATTCGGGAAAATGGCGTATCCTGCCGATGTGTTGAATAATTCTTCAATATTGCCATCAGCCTGCATCATAGCTGCTTTAGCATCTCTGGAATCGCTTATAAGTGCATCAACGTCTCCGCTACCACTTTTTCCGGGCCCACAACTTATAAGAGTAATAAAAATTGCTACTAGACCTAATCTGCTTAAATTCTTCATAATATTTTTTATTTTTTTGGTTAGTTTAAATGTAATTGATGCAATGTATCTTATCTGTTAACCGGATGTTATTTAGTATTTTTTTAAGCAACTTACTAAGAGCGTGTTAACTAAATCGCAGCCTCTAAATGAAAATCAATCTGATCTTTAGTATAGAAAATTTTCAAATTTCTGTGTATAAAAAAGGTGATGAACTCATTTATCATTGTGAGTTCATCACCTTTAGTATTATTACTTGCTATTAATTAAAAGGTCTTTTCGAGGGAGACAAGTATATTAAAGATTCTGCATGTTAATTAGAAGTCAAAACGTTGAGGACCCCCACGTCTAATTTCTTCACTTGCATAAGATTCAAACTTCTCAAAATTCTTTCTAAATGCATTTGAAAGTTTAAAAGCTGCTTTGTAGTAGGCATCATCATTATTCCAAGTCGCCCTTGGGCTTAGCACCTTGTCTGGTACTCCTGGACAGGATCTTGGTTGTGCAACTCCAAAAACGGAATGAATATGATACTTTTCATAAGAATACCTTTTATCAAGTGCTCCATCTAGAATAGCATTTACCATGGCCCTGGTATATTTTAATTGAATTCTGGAACCAACGCCATAAGCACCACCGGTCCATCCGGTATTAATAAGCCAGACATTTGCCCCGCTTTTTGATATTTTTTCACTTAGCATTTCAGCATAAGCTGTTGGGTGCAAAGGCATAAAAGGAGCTCCGAAACAAGCGGAAAATGAAGGCACAGGCTCATCTATTCCAGCTTCAGTACCTGCAATTTTAGATGTATAACCTGAAATAAAATGATAAGCTGCCTGGTGAGCAGTTAGTTTAGATACAGGGGGTAGTACACCAAAAGCATCTGCCGTGAGAAAAAATATATTCTCTGGATTTTCTCCAACAGATGGAATTTGAATATTATCAATATGATGAATAGGATAACTTACCCTTGTATTTTGAGTAATGGAAGTGTCTGCGAAATCTACCTCTCCATTCTTAATAACAACGTTTTCAAGTAAAGATCCTTTGCGAATGGCATTATAAATATCAGGCTCAGATTCTTTATTAAGATTGATCACTTTCGCATAGCAGCCACCTTCAAAATTGAAGATTTTATCTTCAGGTGTCCAGCCATGTTCATCATCTCCAATTAGTTTTCTATTGGGATCTGCAGATAGAGTTGTTTTGCCCGTACCGGAAAGTCCAAAAAAGATGGCTGTATCATTATTCTTACCCATATTAGCTGAACAATGCATTGGTAAAACATCATGTTCTGTTGGAAGGATAAAATTTAGTGCCGAAAAGATTCCTTTTTTAATCTCGCCCGTATAACCCGTACCTCCAATAAGAACCGTTTTTTCTGAAAAGCATAAGATAGCAAAATTGCCCTGTCTGGTTCCGTGAACTTCAGGATCTGCCATAAATCCCGGGGCATCTATCACAGTCCAGTCTTTTACAAAATTTTCTAGCTCATCTTCTTCTGGCCTTATAAACATATTATATGCAAAAAGATTAGACCAGGAATACTCAGTGATCACTTCCAGGTTTAACTGGTATTTATCCAGAGCTCCCGCGTGGGCGAATCTGGTATAGATCTCTTTGTCTTCAAGATACGCAAGCACCTCTTTTTTTAACCTAGAATATTTCTCAAATGAGATGGGTATATTAATGTCGCCCCAATGTACTTTGTCAATAGTCTGAGTTTCTTCAACTATAAACCGATCTTTAGGGGATCTACCAGTAAATTCACCTGTGTTTATTGCGATACTGCCAGAATTAGTCATTTGGCCTTCCTTTTGATCTTTGATAATATTAATTAAATCAGAAGGAGATAACTGATGATGAGAACGTTTAGCGTCGTTGTAAGGTTTCATAATTCTGCTTGGTTATTATTGATATCTTAGCAATGTGGGTAAAAATTTATTAATAAGTGCTATTTTACGGGATTTTATCAAATTTTATTGATTTTTACGATAAAATTAAGACTAAATCTACTGAGATAACATTAAATCGAGACTTTGTAAAAGTTATAATAAATAGATTCATTCCAATTTATCATCGATCTTTATTAATCGTAAATTACCTGAACAACTTATTTTAAGCCAGTCACATATGAAAATTAGATTCCTGTTCTTTCACCTATTAGTATTTATGTTTATTATTTCTGGTAATGCCCAGAGCGAAGTCTCATCAAAAGCATTGATGGGAGCTACTATCTTTGACGGCAATGGAAAAAGTATCCAGAATGGTGTCATTATTATAGAAGGAAATAGAATAAGGAGTATTGGGGATGCTGGAATGGAAATACCTCAGGATTCCCAAATTATAGATGTTTCAGGAAAATATATAATGCCTGGGTTGGTGGACGCACACATGCATTTTTTTCAGACTGGTTTTTTCGATTCCCGGCCAGATGCGGCAGATCTAAGGGATACTATTCCGTTGGAAAATGTAGTAGAATACCAGAAAAATAATCCAGAGCGATATTATCAGTCTTATTTACGTTCTGGAATTACCGGTGTATATGATGTAGGAGATTATTTATGGACTCTCAAATTTCAGGAGGAAAATGATAACAATCCGTTAGCTCCACATACGGCATCGGCGGGACCACTTATCACTCCTGCTCCTGAGCAAATGATCGGGATATTTACTGTTAATGGCGAAAGCACATTTACTCATCTGGGGTCTGAAGAGCAGGGCAGGGATGCTGTTATAAAAAATTCAAATGCAGGAACTACAGGGATTAAGGTTTGGGGATTTAGTCCTAATGATCCCGAGTTCGTTACGGATATTCATGCAGTAGCCGATGAGATCAAAAATCAGAATAATAAATTAATAGCGCATGCAACAAATCTTTCGGAGGCTAAAATGGCTATGGAGTTGGGTGCCAAACTTTTGGTGCATAGCGTAACTGATACTTTGATAGATAAAGAATTTCTTGAGCTAATGAAGAAGAACAATACGTTCTATAACCCAACCATCACTGTGGGAAGAGGTTATTACCATACTTATAAAGCTTTGCTGGGTGAAAGTTTTAAGTTGAATGATCCAAACCGGGTTGTAGATTCAAAAACCAGGAAACTGTTAGAAAATGCTTCAGATTTTAAAAAATTTCTGGGAGACACACGTGCGAAAACTTTAAAAAGTAGGCTTCCAATGATCGATGAGCGACTTAGAAAGGAGACAGAAAACATCATGCTAAATCTCAAAAGAGTTTACGATGAGGGTGGAGTTATTGTAGTGGGCACAGATGCAGGTAACCCTGGGACACTTCATGGGATATCTTATTATGATGAAATTGAAGCAATGCAGGAAGCTGGAATTCCTGCACGGGATCTTATTGTAATGGCCACTAAAAACGGGGCTATGGCCATGGAGAGATTAAAAGATTTTGGAACCTTGGAAACCGGAAAGATCGCAGATCTAATTGTTTTAGAAAAAGATCCATCAAAAGATATTTCAAACCTTAGATCTATTTCTCATGTAATGAGAGAAGGAATTCTTAGAGATGTTCAGGATGCTGAAGATTTCAGAAATTAGTCAGAATAGCTTTACATATGGAATACTCACATAACCAGTTTGTTGGCATGTTAATATAACGAATAATGCTAATAATTAATTTATTAGAGTTAATAGGGATCAAGGATATAAAATATATTTGAAATAGAATTTAGTTAAAAATAAAAGGGGCTCGATTTTGTAGGGAAATCGGTCCCTTTTTTCATTTGATGAAGTAATAAGAAGGCCGCCAGGTTTTGGCTGGGATAGGTTTTTTCTTTGATGAAAGCTTCAATTTAAGCTTTTAGAATATTTCAGAATTTTTGCCTTTTGTCACTTCAAATTATAATTATCTATTAAAATTCGCTTCCCATTCTGCTTATGTAAATGTTTTATTTACCTTACTTAAAAGCAATATTAAAGAGTAGCATGCAGAAGATGGAAAACACCGAAAAAATTTCAGATACTAACGTAAATGTTACCATTCCGGTAAAGATTGGATATCCTGTATTGGATAAATTTCTTCAGTCTAAAATGATAGGCGAGATTATTAGTAAGGAAGGGGCCGACGGCGAAAAATCTAATTATGCACAGATCCTTAATGTTTCCATTGGAAGAAGCGACAAAGAGGGTTTTGATTTTTGTCTTGATGTTAATCTACAAACGCTAACCAATCTGTTTAAGAATAAACAGGTAAGAGTCTTTTTTCATGCTAAATTGGAGCTCCATAAAGAAGAACAAAGGATCGCTCTTAAAGATTATAAAATTGATGGAAAAACAAAGAACTGGATTGCAGATCAGCTCCTGGAAACTGTGGTGAATAAGTGGATGTATGACAAGCTTAAACGAAAAATGAATTTTGACTTTTTGCCACATATACAGGAACATATAAAATCTTTAAATGAAAAACTGGAAAATAAGCTTGAAGCCAAGGAGGGTATTCATCTAATAGGTTCGTTAGAGAACATGCAATTATCTAATCTCAAAGCTGGAGAAGAAGATCTTTGGGTTTCCATCACCGTAAAAGGAACCGGGATTATTGAACTTACCAAACTGGATTTTTAAATATGCAGATTAATCATTTTATAGATCATACCTTATTGGCGGCTCATGCGACAACAGCAGAGATAGAACAACTATGTGCTGAGGCTGTGCAGTATAAATTCAAAGCGGTTTGTGTGAACAGTTCCAGGATAAAATTAGCCCGGAAAGCACTAATCACATCTGATATAAAGCTTGCAGCGACTGTAGGCTTCCCTTTAGGTGCCTGTTCTACGTTCACAAAGATAACCGAAGCCGTGCAATGTGTAGAAGATGGCGCTGATGAAATTGATATGGTGATGAACGTTGGGCTTTTTAAAGATGGAGAATATGGAAAAGTTCTGGAGGAGATCACTGCCATTAAAAAGGCGATAGGCAATAAAGTTTTAAAAGTAATTATAGAAACCTGTTATCTAACTAAGGAAGAAATCATGAAAGCCTGTGAACTGGCAGTGGAAGCGAAAGCAGGTTTTGTAAAGACATCTACTGGTTTTGGAAGCCGGGGTGCCAGCGTAAATGATATTAAGCTTATGAAAGAAGCGATAGGTAATAAGATCAAGATCAAAGCCTCCGGAGGGATAAAAGATATACAAACCGCAAAAGATTATATAGCTCTTGGAGTTGATAGAATTGGAACCTCTTCGGGTATCAGGATTGTAACAGGAGATTCGGCTTCCTAAAGTTTATTTATTAAAATAAATCTGGAATATAGGGGAAATCCCGTATTTCTCGTCTGCTTTTATTTAGCTGTTGGAAATAATAAATAATGGTCGTAAATTTATATGTTGTTAATCGGTAAAACGATAACACGAAGGCTAACTTGATATGCGTTTGTATATTATGGTTAGCCTTTTTTAATTGTTTGTTGCTTTTATTTTTATTCAGTTCCCCGCTTTTGCTTTCTCAAAAGGTTGGAACTGTTTCTTCACTATTTTGTCTGAAAATTCTTTCTTCTTATTGTTAATATCGTCTTAATAAATTAGTTCTAAAACTTTATGAAACAGAGCTTTGCAAATCTTATAATTCCTAAATTATCCCTGTTTACATCAACTAAAATTTGAGATTTGGGGCATTTTAAATTGAGATTTCTGTACTCCTTTTTATTTATTCTGGGGATCACCGGTACGAGTATCGGGCAGACAACAAATTCAGTTCAAAGGGTTAAAGCAATAGACCCGTTCATTAAGGCTGAAGAAGTACACATTCAACAGGATCTTGGAGATAATCTCTGGATTACGACTCCTGTTAAGGTAATGGCGTACAATTCAATCGAAACCAAAGATTTTAATAAATTCAAGGGTATTCCAAAGGCAATTGGAACAGAATTTATTGAAACGTATACCGATTCAGAAAATAAAATCTGGCTATCGGGTAATCAGGGCCTGGCAGTTTTTAATGCAGCAAAAAATGAATTTCATTTCGTGAGCAGCATTACAGGAAGGATCTATAAAATGATTGAAGACTCTGGTAACCAATTATGGGTGGCTGCAGAGAACGGTGTTTTCAAGCTGAATATCGATTCTGAAAAGCCTGACTTTGGGATTTCCCGTTTTCTTTCAGAAAACACGATTGCTTCAGATATTGTTCTATTTAACGATAATATTGTTTTTGCGGGACCTAACGGTGTTCTTAAAATTAACAGGCGTTCGGGTAAATTCAAAAAACTGGATATGGGATATTACCATGATCTTCATATTTCAAGCGCCCTTCCTCTAAATGATAAAATAATCTTCGGAACTAAAAAGAGTGGAATTTTTAAAACAGATGCTGACTTTAAGAATGTTCAAAAAATTTATTCATTACCCTATGCACTTTCAAAAGAGGAGATCACCGATCTTCAGAAATTTGACGATGAAATAATAGTTTCTACAAATGGATCGGGAATCTTTAGGCTTAATGATGATCTAAAGATTGTAGGTAAAAAAGACAGCTCCTATCCAGATAATATTTATAAAATTCATCTCAATGATCAAAATCTATTGTGGATGGTATCTAAAGAGGGGCTTTACCTTCAAAATTTTTCAGGATTTGCTATAGACAAGCTTAAGAACGATCCTTCGGTATATTCCAGTCTCGCAAATAATTTTGTAACAGCGGCGCAAACAGATGCTCATGGTCAGGTTTGGTTTGGAACGGGGAAAGGTTTAAGTATATGGAATCCTAATACGAATCGCTGGAGACATATTCAAAATCTAAATTATAACCGACAGTTGAATAAGCCAGATAATATCACAGATATAGTGGCGGTTGAAGATTATATCTGGGTAGGTACTGCAGATGATGGAGTTTATAAGATCAATATAAATACGTTATTACGCGCGCATTATTCTGTGGATGCGCTGTATAAAATAAAAATACAGACAGCAAATACACTTTTTGCTGATGCAAAAAAGAATGTATGGATAGGCGGGGAAGACGGTTACCTTGCAATGATCAAACCTAATAATGAGATTAAGACTTATCCCATTAAAGGGGTAAAGGCGATTGCTGAATTAGGTCCTAAAAAGATGATTATCGCCACGAAATCCCGGGTGCATTCTCTGGATCCCTATTCCGGACGTATTACCGATCTGGAAACTCTAACTGCCAATGAAGACTTTTTATACTATTCTATAAACGACCTGAAAATAACCAGGGAAGGTCTTGGTTTATTTGCTACAGAAGGTGCGGGACTTTTGATCTATGATTTTGAAAATAAAAAATTAAAGCTGTTCAATGAGGAATCTGGATTACCTTCTAACAATATAACCGCATTGGGAAGTGATCTGGAGGAAGGTTTATGGATAGCATCAGATAAGGGCCTTTCTTTTTATGATCCCGATAGAGAGTCTGTAAAAGTGTTTTCAGAGTTTAACGGGTTAACCACGAATGAGCTTACCTCAGCCTTTACGAGGCTTGAAAATGGATCGCTGGTAATAGGAAGTTCTAATGGGATCAATATTTTTAAACCAAAGTCCATGCTGGCTCAACAGGAATTTAAACCTGTCCTGAAATTAAAGAAAATGAGTCTTCCTTCAGAAAAGGATGAAAAAAAAGCAAATATCCAGCTTGAGGGTAATGAGCTGGTAGAAATTGATGAAACAAAAGGTTTTAGAATAGAGTTTGTAGGGATTTCGCATCTAGCACCTGAGTCTATTTTATATTCCTGGAAAATGGAGGGTCTGGAAGATGAATGGAGTAAGCCGTCACAGGTAAATACCGCGAGCTATTCAAATCTTGGTCCTGGTAATTATACTTTTAAGGTTCGCGCCAGGCTTGGTAATGCAACCTGGACAGTACCACAGGACCTGAAAATAAATGTCGTGGCGGTTGGAGGAGCTATAAGCAGCGTTTATTTGTTTATGGGGGTAAGCATACTAGCGATGGTCGCGATCTTTGTTTTTGTGTTTATAAAGCGATCAAAGAATGCCGATCTACTGGCAAAAGAAGAACTTAGGGATCAGCTTCAAAAAGAATTTAAACAACCTGTTGAGAGCGCTGTTAAATCCCTGAGCAAGATTTCATCTTCTGCTGAAGCGGGGAATACGGAAGACCTTCAGCGTTATGCTGCCAGGTTCGATGAGTTGTTTAACCAGATACTTAATTTTAATTATCAGGAATCGGTTTATGAGATATCTAAGATCACAATAAAATCCCATCTTCCGCAGGCTATAAAAGATATTGAGCCAGTATATAGGATGAAAGATCTGGAACTCATCATCAATGATCAATGGGGCGATTCAGAATTCTATTACAATACTGAAATGCTGGATAAGATCTTTTTCAGTCTGATTTCAGGTAGTGCCGGATACTCATTTAAAGAAGGAAAACTTATAGTGAATCTTATTCAAACCAGCGTTGGGGATCTTAAATTACAAATTACCGATAACGGAAGGGGAATGCCGGACCATGATATTAAAGTGATTGAAAAGAAAAAATCGCTGAACCCTAATAGAAAGTTTCGTGACAAGAGTGGTTTGCGATATATTTTAAAAGCTCAGGATATAATAGGAAAGGCGGGAGGAAGCTTCAGTTATGAAACTGAGAAAAATGAAGGTTCAACTTTTACTGCAGTTCTAAAGAATAAAAAAGAAGATTACCGAAAAGTACCTGAAAGGGCCGCAGCTATTTTTAAAGCTGAAAAATCTAAGACAAATTCAAAAGCTGAAGTCCCAACAGAGCTTAAGAGTTTAAGTGAAAGCAGGATTCTAATTATCGAGAATGAGGTAGAAACACGTAATTTACTCGTAAATAGCATTGGGAAATACTGCCAGATCTATCAGGCTGGTACGGCGGAAGAAGGAATTGAGAAGGCCGGAATGATCTTTCCAGATATTATTATTTCGGGCTTGGTCTTACCAGATATGAACGCTTTTCAACTTTCAAAAATTTTGAAAAGAAATATAGGTTTAAATCATATCAATATCTTGTTGGTAGCAGATGAGGAGCAGGTTTTTGGAGATGATCAACTGGATGAGATGATAGAACTTGTTAGAAAACCAATTGATTTAAATATGTTACTTTCCCGAATCACCAGGATTCTTACCTGGCAGAAAGATTTGAGAAACTCTTATGTGAGGTCTCACCTGGAAGCCGTTGAGGTAAAATTCAGAAATGAGGGTGACGAAAAATTTATCACCAATCTTAGCGATATTGTGGTGCAGCACATTAGAGATGACAACTTTTCGGTTCATGATCTTAGTGCGGCTCTAGGAGTATCCAGCAATACTCTTTTTATGAAGCTTAAGAGCCTGGTAAACCTTTCCCCACTGGATTTTATGGAGTTTACAAGGCTTAATTATGCCAGGGATCTTATGGAGCATACAGATATGAATATTATGGAAGTAGCTTATAAATCTGGCTTTTCAAGTCCTAAGCTTTTCTACAGCTCCTTTAAAAGGTTTTATGGATATAGTCTTACCGACGCCATCGAGGATAAGTCTATTGACTAGCCTTCTTTTAGAATTGCAAAATAAAGCTGTCTGTAAATCTAATTATTCAGACAGCTTTTTTTATTTATTGTATTAATCGCTTATCCAATTACATGGATGTCACTAAACTCTTTATCTATTATAATTGTCCTTTCTTCGGCATTATACTCCAAATTTTCTAATGCCACTTCTTCGTTCTCAAAAATCACTTTTTTGATCTCGAAAGGAAGGCCGTGAAATTTAAGTTTGAATTTTGAATAGGGCGCTGAATATTTTCCGCTTTTATGCTGTTGTATGATGAGCCCGTCTTCTTTTCCTGTGAGCTTAAAGGTTCGCAGACTGTAAATGTTCTGGCGGTATTCGTAACCATCATGCGCATCTTCATAGAATTCTGAGCTCTCTTTACCTGCTTTATAGTAAATATCCAGACTTATTTCGTCAATTTCAAGTTCATCTACATACTGCTGAACCGGATATTTAGGGATCACAGCTCCTTCTTTAATATAAATAGGAATGGTATCTAAAGGAGCATCTACCCACATTTCCTTACCTCCTGTTATTAATTTGTCATTCCAGAAATTATACCACCTACCGCGAGGAATATACATTCTTCTTCCCTGAACATTTGGTTCCTGAACAGGACACACCAGAATTTGGTTCCCGAAGATAAACTCATCAGATCTATAGTGTGTTTGAACATCTTCCTGATCAAAATATACCAGAGGTTTTAAAATTGGCAGGCCTTCATCTACATATTTATGAAATGCCGTGTAGAGATAAGGCAAAAGCTGGTATCTTAATTCTACATATTTTCTGGTAATATCAAGAACTTCCTCCCCAAAGAACCATGGCTCCTGTTCCCCATGATCGCCGGAAGAATGTACTCTGCAAAATGGATGAAAAATACCTAATTGCAGCCATCTGGTATAGAGTTCTCCGGAAGGCTGTTCAGCGAATCCGCCAATATCAGATCCTGCAAAGCTCATCCCGCTCATACAAAGTCGCTGTATCTGGACGTTTGCTAACCATAAGTGTTCCCAGCTTGCAATATTATCACCTGTCCAGGTAGAAGTATAACGTTGCCCTCCAGAGTAATTTGCACGGGTAATAATAAAAGGTCGCTTAGGAAAATTAAATTTCTTAACCCCCTCATAAGTTGCTCTGGCCATCTGCATTCCATAGATATTATGGGCTTTACGATGACTGCACTTGTGACCATCAAAATCATGCCGTACATCTAAAGGGAAGGTCTTTCCCGGAACCTCCATAACGGCAGGTTCATTCATATCATTCCAAACCCCTTTTACACCAATATCCCCTATTAGTTCTCTATACAAGCCGCTCCACCATTCTCTAACTTCAGGATTGGTGAAATCTGGAAAATAACATTCACCGGGCCAAACTTTCCCTCTCATGTAGGGGCCATCGGCTCTTCGGCAGAAATAATCATTATCAAGAGCTTCTTTAAAAATATTATAGTTGAGGTCTATTTTTATACCTGGATCAATGATGGCAACTGTTTTAAAACCATCTTCTTCCAGTTCGCTAACCATTCGTTTAGGATCTGGGAAGTATTCCTTATTCCAGGTAAAACAGCGAAACCCATCCATATAATCTATGTCCAGATAGATGGCATCACATGGAAATTTCAATTCTCTAAATTTAGAAGTGATCTCCTTAACCTTACTTTCCGGATAATAACTCCATTTACACTGGTGAAAACCTAAGGCCCACATAGGAGGTAATTCAGGTTTCCCGGTGAGATCAGTATAGGTTGTAAGCACATCAGACATCTGCGGACCATACATGAAATAGTAATTCATTTCTCCGCCATCTGCCCAAAAACTGGTCACATGCCTTCTTTCACTGCAAAAATCGAAATGAGTTTTAAAGGTGTTGTCAAAGAATATTCCATAGGAGATATTTCCATGAAGTCCCATATAGAAGGGTACAGCCTTGTATAGTTCGTTGGTGTCTTTCCCATATGCATACTGGTCTGTATTCCATAAGCTCAGTCGCTTTCCCTTTAAATTAAAATTGGTGGGCTTATCACCAAGACCGAAGAAATTTTCCTGGTCTTTGGACGATTTACTCATTTTTACAAAATTACCTCCAAATTCAAAGCTCTCTTCCCAGTGAAAACCCAGTTCATCTTCTAAAATGGGTTTCCCGTTAAGCTCATACATCCCAAGCCGAATATCATCTTTTGCCACTTTGCAAAGAAATTTTTCTGTTGTGATCACTACATGGGTTTCATTTTCGTCTACTTTAAGCTGATTAAATCCATGTGGATGATCTTCGTCTACCGCATACGAAAAATCGTGATCAAAAATTCCGTTAGTAGAATAACGCATTCGCAACATATTATCCCGAAGCACGGTAATTTGTAGCCTTACCCCGTTTTTAGTGACGAAGTTTATGGTGTCCTGGTCGTGCTCATATGATATTAATCCGTTGGGGTATAGATTCCCCTTATGTTCCAGTTCTGTATTGGTAATCATAGTCTTACAGTCTTTTTAGCTAATTACAAAAGAAGTTTATTCCCGTGAATTATTGTGCGCTTGTTCATAAAATTTCAAAAACTACTGTGCCTAATGGCGGAATGCTTATTTTAGCTGAATGTGCTCTGCCGTGAAATTCTTTCTCTTCAATCTTGAGGCTTTTGTTTTTTACGCCTGAACCGCCATATTTCTTATCGTCTGAATTGAAGATTTCCTTCAATTTTCCTGAAGCAGGAAGTCCGATGTTGTAATTCTTAAGGAGCGTTGGAGTGAAATTACAAACAACGACCAGGGATTTTTTTGGATCGTTCCCTTTTCTTATATAGCTCAAAACTGAATTCTGACTATCGTTATAAGCGATCCATTCAAACCCATCTGCCGTAAACTGTTTCTCATGCAGGGCCGGTCTTGTTTTATATAGTTTATTTAGATCTGTAAGTACTTTCTTAATTCCCTGATGAGGTTCATATTCGAGCAAATGCCAGTCCAGGCTGGTGTTATAATTCCATTCGCTATATTGCCCGATTTCAGCTCCCATAAAAAGTAATTTTGCCCCGGGATGCGTGAACATATAAGAATAAAGTAGTCTTAAATTGGCAAATCTTTGCCAATCGTCTCCGGGCATTCTTCCCAATAATGAATTTTTCCCATACACTACTTCATCATGGCTAAGCGGTAGCGCAAAATTCTCTGTGAAGGTATAGGTCATACTGAAGGTGATATCATTTTGATGATGCTGCCTGTAAATAGGATCCTTTTTGAAATACTCCAGTGTATCGTGCATCCAACCCATCATCCATTTCATTCCAAAACCAAGTCCGCCAAGATCTACAGGCCTGGAAACCATGGGGAATGAGGTAGACTCTTCTGCAATGGTCTGCACTCCTTCAAAACTTTTATAAACTTCGGTATTTAGATCGCGAACAAAACTCACCGCATCCAGATTTTCTCTTCCGCCGTGCTCATTAGGTTCCCATTCACCATCTTCCCTGGAATAATCCAGGTAAAGCATGGAAGCAACGGCATCCACGCGTAAGCCATCTGCATGGTATTTATCTAGCCAGAAAATAGCGTTGCTTATAAGAAATGACCTTACTTCGTTTCTACCATAGTTAAAGATCAAACTTTTCCAGTCTGGATGATATCCTTTTCGAGGGTCTGGATGTTCATACAGATGAGAGCCGTCAAACTGACCTAAACCGTGTTTGTCTTCGGGGAAATGTGATGGAACCCAGTCCAGGATCACACCAATTCCAGCCTTGTGAAAAGCATCCATGAGATACATAAAATCCTGAGGGTCTCCAAAACGTGAGGTTGGTGCAAAATATCCTGTTAATTGATAACCCCATGAAGGATCGTAAGGATATTCCATGATCGGCATAAATTCTACATGGGTGAAACCAACTTCTTTTACATAAGAAACCAGTTCATCGGCCATTTCAACATAAGTGAGGGAACGATTTTCATCCATATTTCTTCGCCAGGAACCTAAATGAACTTCATAGATTGAAAAAGGATTATTTAGTCCGTTCTTATTTTTTCTGGCAGACATGTATTTTTTGTCTGTCCATTTATAGTCAAGATCCCAGACAATAGAAGCAGTGTTTGGCGGGTGTTCGCATTTAAGTGCGTATGGATCTGCCTTTTCAAATTTTAAATCATTATTATGAGAATGTATCTTGTATTTATATTTTGCACCTTTTTCTACACCTGGAATAAATCCTTCCCAGATGCCACTTTCATCCCATCGAACATTTAAAGGGTGTTCATCTTCTGTCCAGTAATTAAAATCTCCAATTACCGAGACTGATTTTGCTGAAGGTGCCCAAACCGAAAAGTAAACTCCTTTCTCTCCATCAACTTCAAGAAGATGCGCTCCAAATTTTTCATAGAGGCGATAATGTTTACCTGATTTAAAGAGTGAGATGTCAAAATCTGAAAATAAAGAGTGTACCTGTACTTCTTTCTTCATAGTTGGTTTTATTTAACCCATGGTTCCTAATTCTGGGATATATTTCAATTGAAATTCATCAATGTGTTTTTCTAATTAACAATATTCGAGTAAAAATTTTACTTGATGTTTGTTTTCAGTGTTAAGATGTTTTGCCTATCTGTTCTGGACTTAACTTTCTAACATTATTTTATAAAACACTCTAGGATTTCTTTCATAGAATACGCACCATCATATTAATGTATTATAATGTTTCGTGAAACCTTGGGTTTTTAAATTTAATAAACAGTTTCTGAAAATGAGATGTAATTTTCAACTTGTTTGAATTTTTGACAACTAACTAAGCTTTAGATAGTTAATATTTTGTGATTACGTTGATTTTGTTTGAGTATTATTTATTTTTTTCGGAATTTAGGGAATGCTCCGCTGCATGAACTTCATGAGATGAACGAAAATCAATCAACATGAAATTCAACAAAATATCTTTACCGTACGTCAGGGTTGTTTTAATTTTTTTAATAATTATAGGTATAACTTCCTGTAAATATGATAGAAAAGAGGAAAAGGAACAACCTGAAAACACAAAAATTGAAGAATCCTCTGAAGCAAAATCCTCGAATGAACTAATAAGCATAGTCACTAACTCCATGGAGTTTAAAACTAAAGATCGGTGGGAATCTGGATGGAAAACGATAAAGTATAAAAACAATTCTAATGAAACTCACTTCATTCTTTTTGATAAATATCCCGAAGGTAAAACTATTAAAGATGCAGAAAGAGAGGTAGGACCTCCTTTTCAGGAAGGAATGGATCTTATTAATGCAGGTGAAATTGAAAAAGCCAGTGAGGCATTTGGAAAATTGCCAGAATGGTTTCAGGAAGTTGAATATAAAGGGGGAGTGGGATTGATATCTGCTAAAAGCACCGCCCAGTCTACTATTTACTTGGAGCCGGGAACTTATATTATTGAGTGCTATGTCAAAATGCCTAATGGGGTGTTTCATAATACTGACGGAATGAGTAAACAAATTGAAGTTATTAAAGCAGATAGTTTAAAGCTCGATCTTATAGAGGATTATATCATTGAGCTGGATGCAAATAAGGGAATTGTATTTAAGGAAGTGGTTTCTCCGGGAGAGAAGACATTTAAAGTAGAGTTTGGAGAGCAAAAGCTTCATGAGAACTATGTAATGAGTGATGTGCATCTGGTTTGGGTAGATGATGGAGCAGATATTTCAAAATTAAACAGCTGGATGAACTGGGCAGATCCTAAAGGTTTGCAAACTCCTGCACCCGAAGGTTTTAAATTTTTAGGAGGAATGCAAGAAATGAATAAGGGAGGTGTGGGGTATTTTACGGTGAATTTAAAATCTGGTAATTATGCGCTTATCGCCGAAGTTCCAGATCCTCAAAGTAAGGGTTTATTAAAAACTTTTACTGTGAATTGAAATGACTGAAAACCTTATAATAATAGAATGAAACAATTTAAGTTTCGATCAGAATTTAAAAGACTACTTCACTCTATCAGTTATGATCAAATAAATATCATTTGTTCTGCCTCTTAATTACCGGGTTGTTTCAGGCTATCTAATTTATTTGGAGCAATGGGTGCTGGCACAGCATTATTTACCGGCTTAGTACTCAGTAAATATTTAAACATCGATTCCAGGTCTTCATCTGTCAATTTTCCGAAATTCTCCCATGGCATTGGAGGGAGCATCATTCTGCCTCCCTTATCACCTTTAAGTTTACCTTCTCTCATAGCAGTTTTCCAACGTTCCATCGTCCAGTTTCCAATTCCAGTATCATCTGAAGTTATATTCGCAGCAAATGAAACTCCCCAGGGGCCAACGGCGGTAGTTAGATCACCGCTCATTAACATCCAGCCACTTTGAAGTGCTGCCGAATTAATAGGAGGGAGGCTGTCTCCAGCCTGATGACCACTTAATGCGAGTTCAGGGATCTCCTGGGGTCCTCTTTCAGTCATTCTCTTTGGTGAATGGCAATCATGACATCCAATAGTTTTTACAAGGTATTCGCCCCGTTTGATACTATCTTTTATGGTCATTTTCTTTTTTTCAGGTACGTCCTCGTAATTTTTATCATTACAAGATGTTGTTAGAATGAATAAAAATATTACCGGCACCAGGTTTAGGTATCTATTTCTATTTAATGCGAGATTTAAATGAGCGTCTAACATAGTTCTTAAAGTATTGGTTGATAGTTACTTTAAATTAATTTAAAATACTGTAATACAGTAAAATAACCGATGAATTTATCTGAAATTCGATAATCTACAATACTTATAAACCTGATGTGGGATGAATCTGTGAGAATATTACTTTTGTAGTATGCATACAGATAATTTGAAACAGGGTTTTTTCGGAATTGGAATTCAAAATGGTAAAACTCCTGAAAATCTTGGCGTTTTATGGCGTTCAGCCCAGAATATGGGTGCTAGTTTCATTTATACTATTGGAAACCGATATTCAAAACAGGCTTGTGATACCCATAAGGCGGTAGGGGCGATGCCTTATTTTCATTATAACACTTTTGAGGAGTTTTACGCGCATTTACCTAAAGGAGCTATGCTGGTAGGAGTAGAACTTACCAATGAGGCCCAGCCCCTTGAAGAATTTAAACACCCAAGACGTTGTGTTTACTTACTGGGAGCAGAAGACCATGGACTGTCTAATAGGGCTATAGAAAAAGCCCATTATCTCGTTAAATTTAGATCTACTTTAAGTTTAAATGTTTCAGTCGCCGGAAGTATTGTAATGTATGACCGGGGAATGAAAACTGAATTTTCAACCTAAATTTTAGTCTAAGAAGCTTTTTCTTCTTGAAATAAATTCTTTTCCTTGATCATTTTGGCGGTTAGTCCTGGAACCATATTTTCCCATTTATGGTCACCTTCCCTAATCATTTCATATACTTTTCTTGGGTGTATGTCCAGGGAAGTCTCGTCGTAATCTTCTATATCTACCAGTTTATCATTATCTATAAAAAACTTGTATAATTCTTTTACTCTTGGATGAACTTTTAAATTTTCACTGGTAATGATCTTCCCTGTTTTTTCATCTTTAATAGGATATAAATATACCTTGAGACTTTTAAAGAATAATTTACCAAAGGCTTCTAATATACCACCACTAAGATGCCTGTAATACTTCTCATTAAAAATATCGATGAGATTATCAACTCCCATGGCAAGTCCTAGTTGTTTTTTGGTGTGTGAAGAGAAATATTCCACAACTTTATAATATTCCTGAAAATTGGAAATCATTACGGTTTGCCCCGATGCACATAGAAGATCAGCGCGATCAAGAAAATCTTTTTCATCAATTTCACCTTCCGCTTTTAAATTATTTAAGGTCATTTCAAAAATAACCACCGTCTTATCTGGATCTACTTCTTCCTCTTCCAGAAAAAGTTTTCTCGCAGACATGTACATATTCAAATTCAGATTGGTTACAGGTCTAAAACTTCCCCTTAAAGTGAGGATGTTTTTTTTGTACAGCACATTTGCCGGTAAAATATTATTGCCTTCAGTAGAGAACATGACGGCCTCGGTAATTCCTTCCTTTACAAGTTCCAGGCTCATGAGTCTATTATCTACATCTTTAAATACAGGTCCCCTAAAATTGATGGAATCAATTTCAATCTTATCAACACTAAGGTGGTCATACAGTTTTTTAATGAGCATTTTAGGATCATCGCTTTGATAAAAAGCAGCATAGATTAAATTTACGCCCATAATTCCCAGGCTTACTTGTTGATGTGACGCATTATTTTCATGAAATTGAACGTGCAACATGATCTCACTATATTCCTGCTTGGGTTCTCGTTGAAATTTTATCCCAAGCCAGCCGTGACCTTTATATTTCTTTGCCCAGTCTATGGTTGCTACCGTATTGGCATAACTGAAAAATAATTTATTAGGATATTTTTTTCTGGAAAGACGTTGCTCAATTAGTTCAGCCTCATAGTCTATCATTCGTTTTAACCGGGCCTCGGTAACATACCTGTTCTGTGGATCCAAACCATAAATGGCATCACTAAAATCCTTATCGTAAGCACTTAAAGTTTTGGCTATGGTTCCTTTCGGGTTTCCTGCTCTAAAAAAATGACGAACTGTTTCCTGCCCGGCTCCGATCTCGGCGAAAGTTCCGTAGATATTTTCGTTAAGATTTAACCTCGTACATTTATTCTCTATAGATAGAATATTCTGAAATTCGTCTTCACTTAGCTCAGCCATTTAAAAAACTTTGATTTTTTGGTTTCTGAAAGTTAGGAATATTAAATTTTCTGATGGCTCTTTTTAAGTAATGTTTAAAATAATTTTGGGGATTTTAAGACTGATTAACCGGGATGTAATCAATGTATTTGAGGAGTAAATTAAAGAGAAATAAATTTACAAAGCTATGCGTAGTGGATTAAATTCCTTAAAAATGAGAAGCTTTAGTTTATTTGAAATTCCTATCCTTTTATAAAAAATAGTGTGATATAAATAAGTGTCTTGACTTGATCCTGAATTAAAGTTAAGAATGATATTTTTTAGACCTTATCTGTAGCTACCTTGTAGGTTGGATCTTCAAGGATATTCACTTCTATAAGGGCATCAGCATTCTTTAATAATCTTCGACAATCATTACTTAAATGTCTTAAATGAACTTTTTTACCAACTTTATTGTACCGTTGAGTAACCTGATTTAAAGCTTCAATAGCAGACATGTCTGCAACGCGACTATCCTTAAAATCGATTATTATCTCTTCAGGATCGTTTATAACATCAAATTTTTCTGCAAAATTAGTGGTAGAAGCAAAGAATAACGGGCCATATATTTCATAGTGTTTTACGCCATTTTCATCAATACTTTTTCTGGCTCTAATTCTCTTGGCACTTTCCCATGCAAAGAACAATGCCGATAATATAACTCCCACCAGCACTGCTAACGCCAGGTTGTGAAGAATAACAGTTATTAGTGCAACTATAATTACCAGGAAAATATCTTTCTTGGGAACCTTGTTGAAGATCTTTAAACTGGCCCACTCAAAAGTTCCAATTGCAACCATGATCATTACTCCTACAAGAGCTGCCATTGGTACCTGTTCTATTATGGGAGCGCCAAATAATACAATAGCGAGAATGGTAAAAGCTGCAATTATTCCAGATAATCTAGCTCTGGAACCGGCAGATAAGTTAACAAGGGTTTGGGCGATCATTGGGCAGCCTCCCATACCAAAGAAGAATCCATTTAGTACGTTAGCGCCCCCTTGTGCAATACATTCTCTGTTACCATTTCCTTTAGTCTCAGTAATTTCGTCTACCAGGTTTAAAGTAAGTAAACCTTCAGTTAATCCTACTGCAGCCATGATCATAGAATAAGGCGCGATTAGTTTCAATGTTTCCAGATTTAACGGGATATTAGGTATATGGAAAGGAGGGAATCCACCACTAACAGACGCGATATCTTGTACTGTTTTAGTATCTATTCCTAAGAAATATACTAAGATGAATACCACGATTATCGCCACTAATGAAGAAGGAACAGCTTTGGTAAGTTTAGGTAGCAATACTACAATAGCAATAGTTAAGGCTACTAAACCGGCCATGATGTATAATGAAGTTCCGGTGAGCCATACAATATCACCATTAACTACCGTTTTAAACTGGTCTAACTGAGACATGAATATAATGATCGCTAACCCGTTCACAAATCCAAACATTACGGGATGAGGCACTAAACGTATAAACTTTCCAAGCTTAAAAACCCCAATTATAATCTGAATAGCACCTGCTAAAGCTACCGCTGCAAGGACGTATTCCAGACCATCAGATTTCATTAAAGCAATTAGAACAATAACTGTCGCGCCGGCACCTCCGGAAATCATTCCAGGTCTTCCTCCAAATATAGCCGTAACCAACCCCATTATAAATGAAGCATATAGCCCCATTAGTGGAGGGAATCCAGCTAGAATTGCAAACGACAGGGATTCAGGAATCATGGTCATTGCCACTGTAAGTCCTGCAAGCACTTCCGTTTTATAGTTAACCTGTTGCTTGAAATCGAATAAGTTGAAAACTTTTTTCATAATGAAGATTCATCAGCTGAATTTAAGAAGCGGCAAAAATAGTCATTAAAAATAGAAGCGCAACTCTTTGAAAGTTTAGATTTTTATTTTTATTAAATTATGATTTTCAGTGAGTTATATTGTTATAATGGGCAGAATCTTTAAATAAAATGCTGAATATTCAAGCTCGTGAGAGTCAATTGTTAGAAATTCAATAAAGATTAGGTAACAGATTACAAATGAAATACCTTTGCAAAAATTAATATTATGGCACATAAAGCCGGATTTGTAAATATTATTGGTAATCCCAATGTGGGAAAATCAACGTTGATGAACGCTTTTATAGGTGAAAGACTTTCCATAATCACCTCTAAGGCACAAACAACACGTCATAGAATTCTTGGAATCGTGAATGGTGAAGATTTTCAGGTGATCTTAAGTGATACACCTGGAATTATTAAACCCGCTTATGAGCTGCAGGCTTCTATGATGGATTTTGTAAAATCTGCTTTTGAAGATGCCGATGTATTGATCTATATTGTTGAAATAGGAGAGCAAAGTCTAAAAGATGAAGCTTTTTTTAATAAGATCGCCAATTCTGAAGTTCCAGTACTTTTATTGCTGAATAAAATAGATAAGTCCAATCAGGAACAACTGGAAGAGCAGGTTGGTTACTGGAAAGAGAAAGTTCCAACTGCAGAGATTCATCCAATTTCAGCCCTGGAAGGCTTTAATGTTTCTGAAGTTTTTAATAGAATTATAGCATTGCTTCCAGAGTCGCCGGCTTTTTATCCAAAAGATACTTTAACAGATAAACCAGAGCGCTTTTTTGTGAATGAGATTATTCGTGAAAAGATCTTAATGCATTATAAAAAGGAAATCCCTTATAGCGTAGAGATTGAAACCAACGAATTCTTTGAAGAGGAAAAGATCATAAGAATGCGAAGCATTATCATGGTAGAAAGAGATACGCAAAAAGGGATCATTATTGGCCATAAAGGTGCAGCACTTAAGAGAGTTGGTGTGGAAGCCAGAAAAGATCTTGAGAAATTCTTTGGGAAACAGGTACACCTGGAATTATACGTAAAAGTGAATAAAAACTGGCGTAGCGATTCCAACCAACTTCGTAGATTCGGATATACAGATAAGAAATAAACTTTTCAGCTTAATGTAAGGAGCAGATATATTGGGATAAATCCCTTAATTTTGCCTCCAGAAATCAATTTATAGTTATGGGCAATATTGTCGCTATTGTGGGTAGACCAAATGTTGGTAAATCAACTTTTTTTAACCGACTTATTCAGCGCCGCGAGGCAATCATAGATTCGGTAAGTGGGGTTACCCGGGACAGGCATTATGGAAAGTCTGATTGGAATGGAAAGAAATTTTCCTTGATAGACACCGGCGGATATGTGAAGGGGAGCGATGATATCTTTGAAGCTGAAATAGACAAACAGGTAGAGCTTGCGATAGACGAGGCAGATGCCATTATTTTTATAGTAGACGTAGAGTCTGGAGTAACACCCATGGATGAAGAGGTGGCCGTTTTGCTTAGAAAAGTGAATAAACCGGTACTGCTTGCTGTGAATAAAGTTGATAATAATAAGCGACTGGCAAATGCGGTAGAATTCTATTCTTTAGGTCTGGGCGAATATTTTCCAATTGCCAGTACTAATGGTAGTGGAACTGGGGATCTTCTGGATGCACTTATTGAAGCGCTGCCTGAAATTGAAGAGGAAGACGAATCTGAACTGCCTAGATTTGCGGTGGTAGGAAGGCCAAATGCTGGAAAATCTTCGTTTATCAATGCCTTAATTGGGGAAGATAGATATATCGTTACTGATATTGCAGGGACCACACGAGATTCTATCGATACAAAATATAACAGATTTGGATTTGAATTTAACCTGGTAGATACTGCCGGGATCAGAAGAAAATCTAAGGTAAAGGAAAATTTAGAGTTTTACTCGGTAATGCGATCGGTTCGTGCTATTGAGAATTGCGATGTGTGTTTAGTGGTTTTAGATGCAACCAGAGGTTTTGATGGTCAGGTTCAGAATATCTTCTGGCTGGCACAAAGAAATCATAAAGGGATCGTGATCCTGGTTAATAAATGGGATCTGGTAGATAAGGAAACCAATACCATGAAGGAGTATGAAGCGATGATTCGTCGTGAAATAGAACCTTTTACAGATGTTCCAATCATATTCATTTCTGTATTGACCAAGCAGAGGGTCTTTAAAGCCATAGAAACCGCTGTAAAGGTCTTTGAAAGCCGTAGCAGGAAGATCAAAACACGTCAGTTTAATGATGTGATGTTACCTATTATTGAAAAAAATCCGCCACCGGCCTATAAAGGAAAGTATGTGAAGATCAAATTCTGCATGCAATTACCAACACCGCACCCTCAATTTGCATTTTTTTGTAACCTGCCTCAATATGTAAGAGATCCTTATAAGCGATTTATTGAGAATAAGTTAAGGCAGGAGTTTGATTTTGAGGGGGTTCCAGTTTCTATCTTTTTCAGGAAAAAATAACGGTCTGGGTTAAACCATTCAAAGCATCATTAGTCTTAAGATTAGCCAGTAATTAGCCTATTGCGCAGTTATTGGTTTTTTCTGTTCATGTAATATGCCTAATCAATGCGTTTTTACATCTTTCTGCTACTAATTTTAATTAGTTCAAATAGTTTCTCACAGGAATTTCAGATTACCGGGAAAGTTGTCGATGATTCTTCAAATCCCCTGGAGTCTGCCACTATTTATACTGAAAAGCCCGGCGATAGTAGTCTGGTGAGTTACACCATTTCAGAAAAAAATGGGGAATTTTTACTCAAAGGAAATACGGAAGCAGCAAATCTCAATCTTATAGTAAGTTATAATGGTTATTCTCCATACCAGCAATTAATTAAAATTCAGGAAAATATAGTTGTTGAAGATATTCTGCTTCAGCCGATGGATAACACGCTTGATGAGGTTACACTTACTGCCTCACGAGCTCCTGTCACCATAAAAAAAGATACGCTCGAGTTCAACGCTGCCTCTTTTGATACCCGCCAGGATGCAAATCTGGAAGATTTGATGAAAAAACTTCCGGGAGTAGAGGTAGATTCAAATGGAAATATTAGTGTGAATGGTAAGCCGGTATCACGAATTCTTGTGAATGGCAAAGAGTTCTTTGGGAACGATCCTCAAATTGCTACGAAGAACCTTCCAAAGGAGATCATAGACAAAATTCAGGTGACCGATACCAAAACCAAAAGTGAGGAGTTTACTGGAAAGGCCGGGAATCCAGATGATAAAACAATCAATATTGAGCTAAAAGAAGATAAAAATAAGGGGTATTTCTCCAGATTAACTGCGGGGGAGGAACAGATGATCGTTACGAGCTAAGTGGTATCGGGAATTACTTTAATGATGACATGCGTGTTAGTATTCTGGCGAGTTCTAACAACATTAATAGTTCAGGATTTAGTTTTGACGAGGTTTTTGATATGATGGGAGGAAATGCCAGAAGCATAAGTTTTAATGGCAATGGCTCGTTCAGTATCAATGGTACCGGATTTGGGAGTAGTGGCGGCATTACAAAATCTGAAACTGCCGGTTTCAATTTTGTAAATGAATGGGATAATGAAATGGAGTTGAGTGCAGATTATTTCTACGGAAGAAATGATACTGAAACCAGAACCCGAGTAGAACGGGAAAACATTCTTCCAGATTCAAGATATTTTACAAATTCTACTAGTTCCAGTAACCTTATTAATGATAGTCATAGAGCTAATTTGCGTTATGAGGTAGAATTTGATACGCTTACCAAACTTTCTGTCGCCCCTAGGTTCAATGCGAATATTGGGACTTCTTTTAGAGATCGAAATGAAGCGACGCTGGATGAAAATATGAATTTGCAAAACACGACTAGTGTAGATGAAATGGAAGCGTTGAACAGCGCAAATTTCTCTAATAGTATGGATTTTATTAAGCGTTTTGGTAGTAAAGGCTCTTATCTTCAAATAGATGTGAACCATTCGCATAGTAAACAAGAAAATGAAAATATCTATTTTTCTGAAAGTGTTTTTGTAAATGCTCCGGAAAATAATATGATTCAGGATCAATTTATAGATCAGGATGAAAACTCAAATTCATTTGGGGTAGGTGCTTCAAAACGCAGTGTGTTAGCCGAGCAGCTTTTTCTAGATCTTAATTACGATTTCTCTGCTTCCGAAAGCAGAAATACACGGAATGTTTTTGATGCGGTTGACGGGGATTATACAAATTTCAATGAATTGTTGAGCAATGACTTTGAGGTAAGGAGTTTTAAACATACCCCAAATGCCGGGATCAATTACGAAGGAGAGGTTTGGCGAATTGATACTGAAATTGGACTTTTAAGTACTACCCTTAAAACTGAAAATTTTATTGATGAAGTTTCTTTCAATAATACCTATAACAACATTTTTATAGATGCCGATGTTCGATATTCCATCGAGCGTTCCAAAAGTATAAGTCTGGGATATAGTACAAATGCAGATGTGCCGTCGGTAAGGCAATTACAGCCGGTAGAAGATCGTACAAACCCTTTGAATATCGTCGTTGGTAATCCTGAACTGGAGCCAACTTTTAACCAGCGAATAAATTTCAATTTCAGGAATTTTGATTTTGCTACACGGAGTGGATTTTTTGGATATATGTATGCTAATTTCACAGATAACCAGGTGGTGGCCACAAGCAATGTGGAAGATTTTGTTAGAACCACGACCTATACGAATGTAGACGGTGTTATAAACGGAAATCTGGGAGGCTCTTATAGTAAAACCTTTAAAAAGGATGCCAGGGAGTTGCGGTTAAGGTTAAGGATGAATACCGCTTATAATCGCAATGTAGGTTTTATAAATGCCGTAAAATATAAATCTGACCAATTTAGTTTGAGTCCTCGATTTCAATTGACGTATGCTATTGATGAGCTCTTTGAAATTAATCCTGCCTATACTCTTAACTATAACGATATAACGTACAATATTAACAGTGGGAGAGACCAAAGTTACACCAATCACACACTATCACTGGAGACCACGACCTACTGGCCTAAAAATGTAGTTTTTGGTAATGATATTTCTTACAATCAATACGGAAATGTTGCTCCCGGCTTTGATAGCACGTCTCTATTATGGAATATGAGTCTGGGCTATCAGTTTTTAAAAGATCAGGCAACTCTTAAGGTGAAAGTTTATGATCTCCTAGATCAGAACGTAGATACCAGGAGGCTTGTAGGAGACGATTATATACAGGATGTAAATAATCTTGTGCTGCAAAGATATGGTATGCTAAGCTTCACTTATAAATTAAGCAGTTTTGGTGCCGGTGAAGCTCCTAGCAGAGGGGGTAGAAGAATGAGAAGATGATTTTCTAATTAAATTCCATAAAATTATTGATTTTCAGGCCTTAAAAGTCCGATTTTTCCATACTGAAATAATGTTCCTCGTTATACGTCTAGAATATCGTTTACTCGTCGATTATTTTTTGAAATAGCTATGTAACTCTTTATATTTAAGAGAGTTGAATATTAATTCAAAACAGGCTATGCTTATGGAAATTTTTACCGATTTTGTTCAAAATTATAAAGGATCGCTGCAGGGCTTAAATATCTTTGCTAAGATAGGAGTTACTCTTGCCTTAGTATTGATTCTTCTTGCGGTAGCTGGAGCTATTGTAAACGTGATCGTTCACAACTTATAATCTTTGGATTGCAGACTTTATGTCTTAATTTAAGACCATCATTGACTTATATTTTAAGCCAACAGATGGTTTTTTGCATTTAATCGGTAAAAATTAAACGATATAATATTCTTTCATTTTAATGTTTAGAGCGTCTGTAAAAGGATCTTATCAAGCTTTAAATCTATTTAAATTCGTACGGTAGATTAGATCATCTATTACCTACCATTCAGTTTATATATTAATTTTCATAAGTATCAATTAAGGCTGCGGGAAGGACGATGGTAATAGTTGTCTTTTTCTGTGCTTTTAATTCAACTTTGCAAAGAATACTAGTGAAATTCCTCCAAAGGATAGAGAAGGCAGAATTCTTCCCAAAAAGATTGATCTCCATTTTTTCTGAATCTTATCAATAGATCCTAAATCATTTAAAAAATGACTGAGATTATAATGAAATAAAAAAACCCGCTTCAATGAAACGGGTTTTTAAAGGTGGTGCCTCCAGGAATCGAACCAGGGACACAAGGATTTTCAGTCCTTTGCTCTACCAACTGAGCTAAGGCACCAGTTGCTTGTTTAAGCGGTGGCAAATATAATTTCATTTTTAGGAACTCACAAAGGAATTTTTAAAAAAATGCTTTTGTACTTTTGTCTTTCTATAAAAAATGGAATGAATTTAGTTGTCGATGCCGGGAATACCTTTGTAAAGACTGCTGTTTTTCAAAACAGTACGCTTTTGGAAAAGCATGTTTTCAGGAAAGAAGATTTTTTAAAAAATTTTCAGAATCTGAGAAAAAAGTTCCCTGAAATCCAAAAATCGATACTTTCCAGCGTTACAGCTTTAGATGAATTGCTGGAAAATGAAGTAAAAAAGTCTTATCCTTTACTTCATCTGGATGAAAAAGTGAAGCTCCCCTTTAAAAATAAATATGGCACCCCGGAAACTTTAGGAAAAGATAGAATAGCACTGGTCGCTGCAGCAGTAAATGAGTATCCTGGAAAGAATGTTTTGATCATAGATGCAGGAACCTGCATTACATACGATTTTAAAACCAGGGAGGAAGTTTATCTGGGAGGTGCTATTTCCCCCGGATTGGAAATGAGATTTAAAAGCTTGCACAAGTTTACCGCAAATTTACCGTTAGTTAAACCGAAGCCGGAAGCTGAATTGATCGGTAATTCTACTGAATCAAGTATTTTATCCGGAATTATTAATGGAATCAAAATGGAATTAAAGGGAAGTATAGAATCTTATAGCTCTAAATTTGAAGATTTAACAGTTATTTTCACAGGAGGGGATAGTCAAATTTTGTCTATACCATTAAAAAATAGCATATTTGCCAACTCAAATTTTTTGCTAGAAGGACTTAATTTCATTCTAGAATTTAACAAGACTCAATGATAAAACGATTTATAGTAATCGTAGCTTTATTTTTAGCTTTTACTGCAGAAGCGCAGGAAAATGTATCCTCGCCTTATTCTTATTACGGTATTGGTTTAACAAATTTCAAGGGGACGGTAGAGAATAGATCTATGGGTGGCTTGAGCATATTCAATGATAGTATACATATGAATATTCAAAACCCTGCCAGTTATGGAACTTTAAAAAGAACGAACTTTACAGTAGGTGCAAGCCACGATCGCATAAAACTGGAAACCAATGATGCCAGTGATAATGCGAAAATATCTTCACTGGATTATCTTGCACTGGCGTTTCCGGTTAGTGACAGGGTAGGAGTTGGTTTTGGGGTGTTGCCTTATACATCTGTAGGATATAGAATTCTTGATACAGATGAAGGATCTGCAAGTTTACTGAATGGTAGAGGAGGGATGAATAAAGTTTTTCTTTCCGCAGGGGTTGCTGTTACAGAGGAGTTAAGCCTTGGTGTGGATGCAAATTATAATTTCGGAAACTTTCAGAATTCTCAAAGTATTAATCGGGAAGGTCTTCAATATGGAACAACCGATGTGAATAGGTCTGACATTAAAGGATTTAGCTTTAATTTTGGAGCTAATTACCAAAGAGATATTTCAGAAAAGTATAGATTACACGTTTCTGGATCTTATGCGCCTTCTATAAATCTGGACTCGGAGAATGCAAGAGCCATTTCTACGGTTGATTTCTCCTTAGGAACAGGAAGAGTAATAGAAGTAAGGGAGTTGGATCTGGCTGATACTCAATTTGAGAACCCTTCAAAATTAACGATTGGAGCAGGTATAGGAGAAAAAAATAAGTGGTTTGCAGGGGCTGAGTATTCTAATGTTGGTTCATCTTCTTATGAAGACAGCTTTAGGTTTAGAGGGGATGGAGGAGCCTATGAAGATGCTTCTCAATTCTCTGTAGGTGGATTTTATGTTCCTAAGTATAATTCTTTCACAAGTTACTTAGAAAGAATTGTTTATAGAGGTGGATTTCGATATGATGAGACTGGATTGATGATCAATAATGAGTCAATTGATGAGTTTGGCATATCTTTTGGACTAGGTTTGCCAGTTGGATTAGATTTCTCCAATTTAAACCTTGGAATCGAGCTTGGACAGAGAGGTACCAAGAATTCCGGTTTGATTCAGGAGAACTTTTTAAGGCTATCTGTAGGATTGTCTTTAAATGACAAATGGTTCACGAAAAGAAAATTTAATTAACCATACAATAAACAAGAAGATGAAAAATAGATTTTTAGCTCTAATAACGGTTGCCCTGGTTGGATCAGGGTCTTTGAGTGCACAATCTGGTGATTGTGCGACAATGGCTGCTTTAGCATATGATGATGCTAAAGCGAAAAATTATGACGCTGCGTATCCGGCTTTAATGAAAGTTAAGGAAGAGTGTCCTAAATACAGCCTTGCAACTTACCAGTATCTGGAAAGAGCAATCGAAGATAAAATACGTAAAGCCGAAGAAGGCGATAAAAATGAATTAATTGAAGAACTAATTTCAGTTTGGGAAACCAGACTTGAATTATATCCTGGTAAAACTGAAAAGGCAAGAGTTTATACAGACATTGCTCAGTTGAAGTATGATAATAAAATGGGGTCTAAGGATGAGCTTTTCATGGCTTTCGATAAGGTTTGGAATGAAGACAAAGAGAATTTCACCAGTCCTAAAGGTTTATATGCATATTTTGATCTTGTAGTTGAAATGCAGGATGAAGGTGAAAGATCGCTTCAGGATGTATTTGACATGTATGATAGAGTTTTCGCTAAGATTGAAACAGAAGAAAATGCGGCTGCCGAAAATCTTGCGCCACTATTAAAGAAGCAGGAAGAAGGAGAAGATCTGTCTACTAAAGAGCAAAAGCAAATTAAGTATGCAGAGATCAATCTTAAGAACTATAGTAACGTAAAAGCGGCACTTAACGCTAAGCTTGGTGCTCGTGCAGATTGTGATAACCTGGTACCACTTTATAAGAAAGATTTTGAAGCTAAGAAAACAGAAGTTACCTGGTTAAAGAATGTGAACGCCAGACTTTCAGCTAAAGATTGTACTGAAGATCCATTATTCGTACAGGTGTCTGAAGCATTGCACCAATTAGAGCCATCTGCAAAATCTGCATATTCTTTAGGTCAGTTAGCTGAGTCTGAAGGTAAAAGTTCTAAAGCACTAGAGTACTATAATGAAGCTGCTGAATTGGAGACTGATAAATCTGACCAGGCGAAGATCTACTATAGAATTGCAAACAACTACAAAGATAAGGGTAGCTATGGTCAGGCCAGAAGTTTTTATAGAAAAGCCCTGAATTCTAAGCCATCTCTGGGTAGTGCATATTTACAGATCGCGAACATGTACGCTAAAAGTGCTAATAACTGTGGTGAGGATGCGTTTTCTAAGAGAGCCGTATACTGGTTAGCTGCAGATTATGCTTCAAGAGCTGCAAGAGTAGATCCATCTATCTCAAGTAATGCAAATCAGGCTGCTGCTGCCTACAGAGGTAGAGCGCCTCAGAAATCTGATGTATTCCAGTCTAGTAAAAATGCTGGTGATGCGATTTCAATAGGATGTTGGATCGGTGAGACAGTTCGTATCCCGAACCTATAAGATGAAACTCACATATAGTAATATAATTTCAGGCATTGTCACGCTCATAGGCGTGACAATGCTTTTTTCATGCGAAGGTAATTTACAGGAAGTAAGAGCCTTCAGTATAGAGGAAGATGCCCCTCAGGCAATTGCCGAAGGTATTAACCTGAAATTTACAGATTCTGGCAGATTGGTAGCAACCTTAAAAAGTGCAAAAATGCTGGATTATACAAATAAGGCATTTCCTTACCGGGAATTTCCAGATGGAGTAGAAGTAGAGTTCTTTGATGAGCAGGATCGCAAGAACACCGTAAATGCAGATTACGGGATTGTTTATGAGGCGACAAAGCTAATTGACTTGCAGGGAAATGTGGTGATAATTACAGCAGATAGTACAAAGTTAGAAGCTAGTCAGTTATTTTGGGATCAGGATAGAAGCTGGATATTTACAGACAAGCCAAACACTATTAGGTTTCCAGATGGATCTTATACAGAAGATCTCGGTTTTGATTCTAATCAGGATTTCACTAATTTTCGTTCAAGAACCAATACGGGCATACAAATTATAGAAGAGGAGAAAAAAGATGAGTAAGTTTTTCAGGTATTTCGAATATGCATATTTATTGTTCGCAGCATTTTTTCTTTTTGAAGCCTTTAGAATATGGGGTGAACAGAGAAACAGAGCTTATTTGTTCCTATTCTTTGTTTGTGTAGCTATCTTTATGTTCTTCTTTAAAAGACGGTTTAGGCGAAAATATGAAGATCGAAATAAATAACCTGAATGGAGGTTGATATACTTATTATAGTTTGCTCTCTATTGCTTTCTGCTTTTTTTTCAGGGATGGAGATCGCTTACGTCTCGTCCAATAAGATCTTTATTGAAATTGAAAAAAGGCAGAACGATTTTTTAGCCAAAGTTCTTAAAAAACTTACCAAAAAACCTTCCAAGTTTATTGCCACCATGCTGGTGGGTAACAATATTGCACTGGTAGTCTATGGTTTTTTTATGGGAGACCTGCTTATGGCCTGGTTAAGCGGTTTAGAGCCGCAGAGCGGTTTTGTGAATTATATTATTACAGATCTTAGCCTGCTCACGCAAACCATTATTTCTACTTTAATAATATTGTTCACAGCAGAATTTCTTCCGAAAGTATTCTTCCAGATCTATGCGAATAGTATGTTGAAGCTCTTCGCGGTGCCCGCCTATATCTTTTATATAGTTTTTAGTTTTGTTTCTTCATTTGTAATCTGGATCTCAGATATTATTCTAAAGCGTTTCTTTAAAACCGATGGTGATGAAGTGCAACTCGCGTTTAGTAAGGTAGAATTGGGGAACTTTATAAGCGAACAGATGGAAACAGTTGAGGAGTATGAAGATGTAGATAGTGAGATACAGATATTTCAAAATGCTTTGCAGTTTTCCGATATCAAGGCGCGGGAAGTAATGATTCCCAGAACCGAGATTATTGCGGTAGACCAAAGTCAGGCACCCAATGATCTTGTTGAAACTTTCACTGAAACCGGACTTTCTAAAATTCTAGTGTATAATGAAACCATAGACGATATTATTGGTTATGTACATTCTTTTGAATTGTTTAAAAGACCGAAATCTATAAAATCCATGCTGCTTCCGGTAGTTTTTGTGCCCGAAACCATGTGGGTGAAAGATGTCCTTAATATTCTTATTAAAAAGAGGAAAAGTATAGCGGTAGTTATTGATGAATATGGAGGTACTAGTGGAATGATGACTGTGGAAGATATTGTAGAAGAGCTTTTTGGTGAAATTGAAGATGAGCACGACTCTGCAGTATTAATAGAAGAAAAATTAGGGGATGCCCATTTTAAGTTCTCCGCAAGATTAGAGGTAGATTATCTTAATGAAACTTACAAGACCGAAATTCCTGTCGGAGAAAATTATGAAACCCTTAGTGGTTTTATCGTGAATCATACCGAGGAGATTCCGCAGCAGGGAGAGGTGATTAACATAGAGGATTTCGAAATAAAGATCCTGGAAACTTCCAATACTAAAATTGAACTGGTAGAGCTTAAAATTAATCCTGAAGATTAAAGTTTTTACCTGATATTTTCCCTGGGGCTTGGTTCCCGCATTAATTGGTTTCAAGAAATTTTTTATAGTTAAGAATTTGCTAATTTTAAATTTTATTATTAGCCTAAAAACCTTATTTTCGCCCCCTATATTTTGACAAATTTTATATTCAAATGGCAGTATTAAATAAAATCAGACAAAGGTCTGTTTTCTTGATTATCATTATTGCATTGGCCTTATTTTCTTTTGTATTGGCAGATGTGATTAGAAATGGAGGAATGGCTTCTCAAAGTTCCCAGAATACCATTGCAACTGTAAATGGTACTGAAATAAGCAGAGAAGAGTTTGCACGTGAAGTGGAAAACTTTGAAAGAAACATGGGGAACAACATGAGTACCACTCAGGCTGTGAACCGTATCTGGGATCAGAAGTTAAGACAGGTGATCTTAGAGGAGGAAGTTGAAAAACTTGGAATTAGAGCGGGAGAGGCTCAGGTTACACAACTTGTTCGTGCTCAAATGGCAAACAATCCAAATTTCACCAATGAAGCGGGAATGTTTGACGAAAATAGATTGAGGGAGTATGTGGCAAATTTGAAGGAGACTTCACCACAGGCTTACGAGCAGTGGCAACAATTCACCTCTAATCTAGCTCAAACTGCCAAGATGAATAGTTACTATAATATGGTTGGAGCCGGAGTAGGTGCAACCCTGTTAGAAGGTGAACAGGCATATAGACTTCAGAATGACAATATTAATATGAAGTTTGTGCAGATACCATACTCATCAATACCAGATACTGAGGTTGAAGTAACTAAATCTGATATTAAAACTTACCTGGATAATCATTCTTCACGTTTCGAGACAGAGGGTTCAAGAAGTCTTCAGTATGTAATATTTGAGGAGAGTGCTTCAGGAGATGATAAAAGCGAGGCTAGAGAATCTCTTGGTTCTTTAAGAGAGCAGCGTGTAGAATACAATGCTGCGATAAGCGCCAATGACACACTGCCTGGATTTGATAGTACCGATGATTATGCAGATTTTATTGGTAATAATTCAGATTTGCCATTTGATAATAGATTCAAATTCAGAAATGATTTTTCAGGAGAAAATGCAGAGGCGATCTTTAGTTTAAACGAAGGTGAAACTTACGGGCCATACGAAGAGAATGGATACTGGAAGTTGAGCAAAGTGATAGAGACCAAAAATATTCCAGATTCAGTAAAAGCAAGTCATATTCTTGTGACCTATCAGGGGTCTCAACTTGGCGCAGATGTTAGCCGTTCTAAGGATGAAGCGCAGGCTTTAGCAGATAGTATTGCCGGTGTGGTAAGAGCTGATAATGCGAAATTCGCCGAATTGGCTTCTGAATATTCTGCAGATACATCTAACAAAGAACAGGCCGGTGATCTTGGGTATTTTGCACCTGGAACCATGATACCTGCGTTTGATAATTATGTTTTCGACAATAATAAAGGCGATGTTGGTGTGGTAGAAACTCCATTAGGATATCACGTGATTTCTATTGATGATCAAACAGAAGCTGCCAGAGCGGTAAAAGTGGCAACTTTAGCAAGAGAGATCCAGGCATCTGAGAAAACAATGAATGATCTTTTTAATGAAGTAACGAAATTTGAAATTTCGGCTTCTGAAGGTGATTTTTCAGATGTTGCTAAAAAAGGAAACTATGAAGTACGTACTGTAAAAGATGTGAAAGCATTAGAGGAAAATATTCCTGGTGCCGGTGCGCAGCGAAGAGTGATCCAGTGGGCTTTTGGAGAAGAGGCAAAAGTTGGTAATGTTAGAAGGTTTGATACTAATAATGGCTATATCGTAGCGCAGTTAACTTCTAGCAGGGATAAAGGTCTTATGAGCGTAGAAGAAGCTTCTGGGGAAGTAACTCCAATTTTGAGGAAAGAGAAGAAAGCTGAGTTGATCAAACAAAGGCTAAAAGGAAATACGCTGCAGGAGATTGCAAGCAATCAGGGAGTGAGTGTTCAAACTGCAGATGCAGTTAACCTTAATAATCCTACTCTTGCCGGTGCAGGGGAAGAGCCTGAAGTTGTTGGAGCTGTGTTCTCTTTAGATTCAGGGAAAGTGAGTGCTCCAATTGCTGGAGAAAAAGGAGTATATGTAGCTGAATTAGTGAGCAAATTTGAAGCTCCGGCAATGGATTCTTATAAAGGATTTGCACAGCAGGAAAGTGCAGCTCGCAGAGCTCAGGCCACGATGAGAGTTTTTGAAGCTCTTAAGACGAAAGCAGAAATTGAAGATAACAGAGCTAGGTTCTACTAGACTTCTGGATTTATGATAATAAAAAGCCTCAGCATATGCTGGGGCTTTTTTATTTGATAAGTTCCTGATATTCGAATATCGTTTGATATCCCTTTTTTCTAAAGTATTCTTTTTCTTCTTTACCACCAGTGGCAAGTATAAAATCGCCTCCCCAGCCACCAAGACTTTTAATAACTCCGGGATAGTCCGGAAATAATTCAGTTTGTATACGTGGCAGGTTAATCGCTTTGGAGATCAAAGATTCATGAGCTTTCAGAAAGAGCTTGAATTCTTCCAGATTTTCGCTTTTAATGATCTGTTCTGTTATTCCTGAAATTTTATTGGCGAGATCCTGAATATTCTCAATAGGCTGATTTCGATAATGTGCGATCGCCTCCCTGCTGTTTTGTTTTTTGTTTAGGTAAACTAAGAAAAGATCATTTTTAAATGGCGGATTAAAATCTGCAGTAAAGCTTACAGGTCCATTTTTGGTCAATTGATAAGTTATAGGGAAATCATTGCCTGCTGCGGCGATATCATAGCCGCTGCCTCCAAAACTTGCTTTTAATAAATTATAAGGATCGATCTCCAGCCATTGAGCAATATTGTTGATTAGGGTAGATGAAGTTCCAAGTCCCCATTTTCGGTTAAAGTCAAGTCTGGTGATTATCTTATATCCTTTATGATGAAAAGCTTGTGCATTTTCTCTGTATGCTGAAGATAAGATCTGCTGAAGACGTTTTGCAGTTTCAGTTGTTTCGAGATTTTGTTTTGTTGAGAGTGTAATCGGCGTGAAATTCCCATTTTCAATTTTGAAATCTGACTGAAACCAGATATTTTCATTTTCGTCATAGCTAATCCAGGTTAAATTACCTGTTTTACCTGTTAAAACTTCCATGCTCTGTCCCAGTTTTGTAGGTAATGCCAGGGACTTTGCTCCATTTAATACGGCATATTCTCCGGTTAGCAGTAATTTCCCATTACTTCTAAATTTTTGCATTAAGCTCTCATTTTTTCCAGTTGCTCTATTACGCTACTATGAGTAATAGTGTGATGTGTAAAATACTCTACCATATCTTCTTTTTCTTTATCTGTCGCCTGATTTTGATTAAGAATATTCATCAGGTGCATCTTCATGTGGCCTTGCTGGATTCCTGTAGTAGTTAGGGATCTTAAGGCGGCAAAGTTTTGAGCCAATCCGGCTACTGCAGTGATCTGCATTAAATCTTTTGCCGATGGTTTTTGAAGTATGTCTAGTGCCAGTTTTACTAAAGGATGCAAACTTGTGAGTCCGCCAACGGTTCCAAGTGCCAGTGGGATCTCCAACCAGAATTTAAAGATTCCATTCTCCACTTTAGCATGAGTAAGACTTGAATACTGCCCATCTTTGGATGCATAAGCATGGATACCTGCTTCAACCGCACGAAAATCGTTTCCGGTGGCCAGAACCACAGCATCAATACCATTCATCACACCTTTATTGTGAGTTACTGCCCTGTAAGGCTCGATTTCAGCAATTCTAACGGCCTGTATAAATTTTTCTGCAAATTGTTCTCCTGTCATGTTGCTGTCTTCGGAAAGTTCAGCTACGGGACAGGACACTTCAGCCCTAACAATACATTCTGGTACATAATTAGAAAGAATGCTCATGATGATCTGGAGATCTTTTTCTTCCTTATTAAAAGTCTCGGCATTTGATGCTTCTTCCTGAAGAACTTCGGCAAATTTCTCCAAACAGGAGTTAATGAAATTAGCACCCATAGAATCCCGGGTGTCAAATTTCACAAATAACTGATAGTAATTTTCAAGATCCTCGGTTTTATCTATAAGTTCGATATTTAAGATTCCACCGCCTCTTTTTTCCATATTTCGGGTGATAGGCTTCACAGCTTCCCGAAGTTTTGGTTCTATGTCCTTGAATAAATTTTCAAGTTTTGGGTAATCTCCCCTGAATAAAAAATGTACCTGACCTATTTTCTTCTGGTTGATCACCGTTGCTTTAAATCCGCCGCGCTCACTCCAGAATTTAGCCGCTTTACTGGCTGCGGCAACTACAGAACTTTCCTCGATCGCCATTGGCAGCACATAGTACTTTCCGTTGATAAGAAAATTAGGTGCCAGGCCTAGTGGTAAGTAGAAGTTAGAAACCGTATTTTCAATAAATTCATCATGAAGCTTTTGTAGCTTTTCATCATCATTCCAGTATTGTTTTAAAATAGGGATAGCCTCGCTATTATCGTGTAAATAATTTTTTGCCAGCCATTCTATTTTCTCAGTTTTGGTAAGTTTTGAAAATCCGTTTACGGGCTTTGTCATTTTTTAGGTATTTCAGGAGTTCAAAGATACAAAGCATATTTTTTAACGGGCTATAAATTGGTCTGGATGAAGAAACTAAACGCTCTTATTTTTTAACAGATTGTTAGTATTTAACACTATTACATAATCATTTTTTCGTTAAATTTTAGTAAACTTGGCCTGCATTAAATATTTCAAAATTTTTATGAAGTTCCCTAAAATACTTGTTGCCTTTATTTTGGCAACATCTTCTGTGCTTACCGCACAACAAAAAGAAATTAGTCTTGAAGAAATATGGAGCGGGACGTTCCGAGAAGAAAGACTACAATCCCTGCAATCCTTAAATAATGGCGAAGAGTATGTAGTGCTGAATAATGACCGCCAAAGCGGCACCACCAGCATTGATGTATACAGCTATAAATCTGGAAAAAAGACAAAAACGCTATTAAGTAGTGATGATCTGGACAAGATCAATTCTTTTTCAGGCTTTAAATTCAGTGAAAAAGAAGATAAAATCTTATTATCTACAGAGGTGGAGCCTATTTACAGAAGGTCTTCCAGAGAAGTGTTTTACGTTTATAATGTAAAATCTAAAGACCTTATAATGGTAAGTGAAGATAAGATCCAGGAGGCTTCTTTTTCTCCCGATGCTTCTAAGGTAGCCTATGTATTTGAGAACAACATCTATATTTTAGACCTGAAGACCAGTGAAAGAACTCAGGTTACTAAAGATGGAGAAATAAACACTACCATTAATGGTATCACAGACTGGGTTTACGAAGAAGAATTTTCTTTTGTTAAAGCCTTTGAGTGGAACCCAACCGGTGAGAAGATTGCCTTCCTGAAATTTGATGAAACAGAGGTTCCGGAATTTTCCATGGATCTTTTCGGAAAAGATCTTTATCCAACCCAACAGGTTTTTAAATACCCCAAGGCAGGTGAAGCTAACTCAAAAGTAAGCCTTCATATGTACGATCTGGATTCTAAAAATTCAGAAGAAATAGATCTAGGAAATAAATACGATATAGCTTCAGGATCTTCTGAAGTTGCAGAGGAAGATTTTAGTGATTTTTACATTCCTAGAATTAAGTGGTCTTCAAATCCTATGCTTTTAAGTGTTCAGGTTTTAAACAGGCATCAAAACAATCTGGATCTCATTTTTGTAAATGCTGAAGATAACGAAGCTGAAGTGATACTGAATGAAACAGATAAGGCATATATTGATATAACAGATAATCTAACCTTCCTTGAGGATAATAGCTTTATCTGGACCAGTGAAATGGATGGTTTTAATCATATTTATCATTATGATGATAAAGGTGAATTGTTGGACCAGGTAACCAAAGGTGATTGGGAAGTGACCAATTATTATGGGTATGATAAGAAAGCTGATAGGATCTATTTTCAGAGCACCGAGAATGGAAGTGTGAACCGTGATGTTTATTCAATTAAACCGAATGGTAAAAGTAAAAAGCGCTTAACAGAAAGAACAGGAATGAACTCCGCTTCTTTTAGTGCAGACTATACATACTTTATCAATTCTTTTACCAACGTGGAAACTCCACAGGTTTATACATTGCACAGGGCAAAAGACGGAAAGCAGGTTCGTGAGATCCTTAATAACAGTAAATTATTAGAAAATAACAAGCCTTACGGCTTCTCTCCTAAAGAACTTTCCACTATAAATATCAATGGGAACGATCTGAATATGTGGACGATCAAACCTTCCAATTTTGATGAGAATAAAGAATATCCGTTGTTGATGTTTCAATATTCAGGACCGGGTTCTCAATCAGTTTCAAACTCATATTTCAGTAGTAATGATTATTGGTATCAGCTTTTGGCAAATAAAGGCTATATCATTGTTTGTATTGATGGGAGAGGTACTGGATTTAAGGGAGCTGAATTTAAAAAAGTAACATATCAGGAGCTTGGGAAGTATGAAGTGGAAGATCAGATCTCTGCGGCTAAAAAACTCGGGGAACGTAATTATATCGATTCTGAAAGAATTGGAATTTGGGGATGGAGTTATGGAGGTTTTATGTCTTCTAACGCGATCCTTAAGGGTAATGATACCTTTTCGATGGCCATTGCTGTGGCTCCTGTTACGAGCTGGAGATTCTACGATACGGTTTATACCGAAAGATATATGAGGACTCCCCAGGAAAATGCTTCTGGATATGACGAAAACTCCCCTTTAAATCATGTTGAAAAACTAAAAGGTGATTACCTGCTAATACATGGTGGTGGAGATGATAATGTGCATGTTCAAAATACTATGAGAATGGTAGAAGAACTGGTTCAGGCAAATAAACAATTTGACTGGGCGATCTATCCTGATAGAAATCATGGTATTTATGGTGGTAATACAAGACTGCACCTTTATAATATGATGACTGACTTTATACTTGAAAAACTTTAAGAATCTAACCTGTAGACATGAACAAAGCTAAAGCAATTGAAAATCAGAATGAATTATTTGGTCATCCGGTAGGTCTTTATATCCTGTTTTTCACAGAATTATGGGAGCGTTTTTCCTATTATGGAATGCGTGCATTATTTACCTTGTTTTTGGTAGCTGAAACTACTGCAGATAATCCCGGATTTGGATGGACAAATCAGGAAGCATTGGAACTTTATGGATGGTACACCATGTTGGTGTACGTTTCTTCTATCCCCGGTGGTTGGGTTGCAGATAAATTATTGGGTCAGAAGAAAACGGTATTACTGGGAGGTATTCTTCTTTGTATTGGTCACTCGGTGCTTGCCTTCGATTCTGAAATGACCTTCTATATTGGATGTTTATTCATCATTCTAGGGGTTGGTGGTCTTAAGCCTAATATTTCTTCTATGGTTGGTGGTCTCTACAAGCAGGGAGATGAAAGAAGAGACCTTGGTTTTTATATTTTCTATATGGGAATTAATATTGGTGGTTTTCTTGCACCTATCGCCTGTGGTTTTCTTGCTCAGAAATATGGATGGCATTGGGGATTCGGTCTTGCAGCGATTGGGATGTTTCTTGGACAGGTAGTTTACATGTGGGGTCAAAAACACCTGAAACATGTAGGGAACCTTATTTCAAGAAAGAATGAGGCAGATAAGGCTATTCTTGATAAACCACTCACAAGTATTGAAAAAGACAGGGTAAAGGTTTTATTACTTTCTTTCCTGCTAATTATACTTTTCTGGGCTGCATTTGAACAGGCCGGAGGATTAATGAACTTATACGCACAGCAAAAGACAGATCGTACGATACTTGGATTTACGGTGCCGGCATCATGGTTTCAGTCCATTAATTCATTCTTTATCATTACCCTGGCAACGGTAGTGGGATCATTCTGGTTCAAATGGAAGAAAAAAGGAAAAGAAGCTTCTTCTATTTTTAAAATGGCAATGGGAATTATAATTATGGCCGTAGGATTTGGTTTTATGAGTATGGCTTCAGTTCAGTATGAAGAAACGGGATCATCAGCAATGTACTGGCTGGTTCTTGCGTATTTGTTTCATACGATAGGGGAACTTTGTGCTTCACCGGTATCCCTTTCATTTATAACAAAACTTGCTCCTCTAAAATATGCTTCGATCATTATGGGTATGTATTGGGCAGCAACCGGTCTTGGTAATAAAGTAGCCGGATTAATTGGCGAATCTGCCCAGTCTTTAGGTGAATTTGAAGTGTTTACTGGTATAGCAGTAGTTTGGACATTGATAGGTCTTATTGTAATTCTTTTACTGAAACCACTAAAAAGACTTACACACGGAGCTGAAGATGCTACAATGGAAGAAGGAATCCCTAAAGAGACTACAGTTGAATAACCTTTAAATCTATACGCAAATGGATATCACATTATGGATAATGATCATTGGGTGGGTATTTGTACTAATCTGGGTACCCTTTATTATATACACTAATAAAAAAGCTCATCCCAAAGCATTATTTGTGCTGTTCTTTGCTGAGATGTGGGAGCGTTTTTCCTATTATGGAATGCGGGCACTTTTGGTACTTTATATGACCAAGGTTCTTTTTATAGATCTCGCCCAAAATGTAGCTGAAACCCAGGCTTACGGGATTTATGGTTCTTACACGGCAATGGTTTATCTGTTCCCGGTTTTAGGTGGTCTTGTAGCAGACAGGTTGCTAGGATTTAAGAAAACCATCATCTGGGGAGGCCTCTTAATGTCTCTAGGACATTTTACGCTGGCTCTACAAGGAATTGAAGGGCTGGAAGGGAATATGCCTTTCTTTTTCGCTGCACTTGCTTTGATCATCGTTGGAAACGGATTTTTCAAACCGAATATTAGCTCATTTCTGGGAACTTTTTACGAAACCGATGATCCCAGAAAAGATGGGGCATTTTCCATTTTCTATATGGGTGTGAATATTGGCTCGTTCCTCGCTACATTAACCTGTGGGTATGTTGGGCAGCAAATTAACTGGCACTATGGATTTGGACTTGCGGGTATTGGAATGCTGTTAGGCCTGATAGTTTTCTATTTCGCTTCTAAGACGGATATGCTCCAGGGTAAAGGAGGACAGCCGGAAGAAGTGACAAGGGGAGAAAGAAAATTTTTAGGGCTAAAACCAGATTATGGCGTTTATATAGTTTCTCTTTTAGCGATTCCTGTATGTGCCTATATGCTGGATCTTGATGAAGTGATGTCTGGCGCTATGATCGTTATATCACTATTGATCATTGCTTATTTATTATATCAGGCATTATCAACTAAAGATAGAGTAGAAGGGCAGAGATTGCTAGTAGTGATCGTATTATTCTTCTTCCATGCTATCTTCTGGGCACTGTTCGAGCAGGCAGGAGGCAGCTTAACAATTTTCACAGATAAGAATGTAGACAGGTTTGTTGGAGGGACAGAGATTCCTGCTTCGATATTTCAAAGTTTAAATCCGCTTTATATTATGCTTTTGGCGCCGGTATTTTCCTGGATGTGGTTAAAACTTAATAGATCTGGTAAAGAGCCAAGTACTCCCATGAAATTTGTGCTGGGACTTACTCAGTTAGCACTGGGTTTTGGAGTGATTGTTTTAGGGGCCAAATATTTCGCTTCGGGAGATGGACTTGTTTCTATTGCTTTCCTGGCATTAATGTATTTGTTGCACACTACAGGAGAATTATCACTTTCTCCAATTGGACTTTCTATGGTAACCAAACTTTCACCTGCCAAGGTAGTTGGTTTTGTAATGGGAGCCTGGTTCCTATCTATAGCCTTGGCAAATAAAATGGCAGGTTTAATTGGAACTTTGACGACTAATGAAGCCGTAACAGATGATACACCGGCCTCGGTCACTCTCGGGATATACTCCGATACTTATTTGATATGGGGATTCTGTGTGGTGGGAGCCGCAGCTTTAGTTCTTTTATTACTTGTACCAATATTGCGTAAATGGATGAATGGAATTCATTAAATTTGGGAATGCTTTTTGCATTTTCTTATAAAATTTAATGAAATGAAGAAACTACTCCTTTTAACTTTTATAATTTTCGCGACTTCAGTTATTCAGGCTCAGGAAATTAATTGGATGAGTATGAATGATGCGCTGGCTGCTCAAAAGAAACAGCCTAAGAAAATTTTTGTAGATGCCTATACTACATGGTGCGGTCCCTGCAAAATGCTGGATAGAAATACTTTCTCTAATAAAGATGTGATTCAGTATATAAACAAGCATTACTACGCTGTGAAATTTAATGCAGAAGGTGACGAAGTGGTCAATTTTAAAGATAAGGTATTTAAGAATCCTAATTTTGACCCTGAAAAAAAGACAGGAAGAAATGCAGTGCATGAATTTGCCATTGCTATGGGTGTAAGTGCGTATCCTACGATGGTCTTTTTTGATGAGAAAGGAGGGTTTTTAACTCCGGTAAAGGGTTATTTAACTCCTGAAAAACTGGAGATCTTTTTGAAGATATTTGCTACTGATGATTACAAAAAGGTGAAAACCGATGAAGAATGGAAAAAATATCAGGAAGAGTTTGAAAATACTTTTTCCAGCTAAACCTATTCTTCTATTTTATAATGTATGATCCCTTTTCACCAGTATGGTAAAAAGGGATTTTTTTATGCAGTGCTGTTTCTTTCCATCTATTTACATAAGAATGATAATTACTTCCATCAGCGATAATTTCTTTCGGTTTTAATTGGTCGATCAATCTTTCAAGATTCACTTTTGGGGAATTTCTTAGAATTAAAATTTCAGGATAAAAACCTTGGATTTTATAATTCCGGCTGGTATCAATTACGAGACTTAATTTACTTGAAAGATCAATAACATCAGGGATTCGCTTGTGTTGAATATTGTTTATTCTTCTTTCACGAATATAGTCGCTTAGAAAATTGCTAATTGTATCTTCTTCAGAATAGATATTTAATCTCCCTTTGTTCTTTATGCCAATAACCGATTTCCTGGTGTGGTGAAAAATCACTGTTTCAGAAATTGGTGTGTTCTTTTTATCAAAATAGGTGGATAATTGAAAACACAAAATGCAAATTAAAAGGAAGCAAATACGATGAAAACTTACTTTTCTAATAGTGAAAAATATCGCCAGAATTATTAGATAAAGTGAGAGTGTTTGGAGTAGGGTTATATGAATATTTGTAAAAACCATAGATTTTATTCCTGCAATCCATGCTACAAATTCATTTAGGAGTGTTAGAGAACTATTAAAGCTATTCACCAGGAATAATGGCAATAATTTAATGGAAGCTAGAATGATAATTAAAATTCCCAATGCCAGGATAATCCCCAGAAAAGGAAGGATTACCAGGTTGGAAAGCAGGAAAAGACCGGGAAACTGATGAAAATAATACAGACTTAAAGGAATCACTCCGATTTGCGCAGCGAGACTGACAGACGCAAGTTTCCAGAAATAGTCGACGAATTTTGAATTTACCTTTAGTAGCTTATAAATTGCCGGCTGAAATGTTATAATGCTAAAAACCGCCAGATAACTTAGTTGAAAGCCTACCTGGTAAAGGAAATAAGGATTTATTAAAAGGAGAACAAAGAGCGATAGAAAAAGACTATTTAGGACGCTTGTTTTCCTTTTCATCTGAAGTCCGACTGCAATAAACGAGAACATGGTCACAGCTCTAACCACAGAGGGACTCAATCCTGTTAATATTGCGAAACTCCATAGCAAGCTTATTAGTATACATATTTTGATGAGCCTGCCATATTTAATCCTTTCTAAGCCCTTAAGAAGAAAATTCAGGATTAACAGTAAGATCCCTATGTGCAGACCGGAGATTGCTAAAATATGAATGGCCCCTGCCGCGGCGTAATTTTGATAAAGGCTATTGTTGATCTCTCTTCTTTGTCCCAGGATCAATGCCTGAAATACGGCTAGTTCATCTTTACCAAAATGATGCTTTTTTAGTTCTGAAATTAGTTGCTCTCGTAATTTCCAGGATCTGGATATAATAGTATTGGTTTCAAAATCTCTGATTTCTATCCTTGAAATATCTGTATTTATTTGTCCTTCCACCTGTAGTTTACTTATGTAGTCTCTATAACTGAACTGAAAGGGATTTAAAGGAGCTTTAATCTTTTTAGGAGACCATGGAAGTAAAAGTTGCATTCCTGGTTCTAACATCGAAATGCTGGCAGAATCTACTTTAAGATTGAGTAGTATCTTTCCTTTAATATTGAGCTTTTCCGTTTCAGAAATTAAATTTTCTGCTTCGAGTATAAATCTTTGGTAAAACGCAGTGGGTTTTAATTCTTCTGAAACCCTGGCAAAAAGAATTGTTTTTTGATCCTTTTCAACATTTTGATTTATATAATGCTCTTTCTGATTCCTGGGAATACTTAAATAAGTAACGCAATAGCCAAGATAAAATATCAGTATAAATGAGGTGATTCCGAAGAAGGTGCCAGGAAAAATCGTCTTCCTCGCTATAAAGTATGCTAATAGGAATAATGAGAGAATTAATACTCCGGAAATTAGAAGTATCTGCAGTTGTAGCTGTAAATAAAAAGCCGCGAGTATCCCTAAAATAAGATAGAATGATAGTCTTAGAAATATAAATCGAAACTCCTTCAAAGATTGAATTTAGCCCTCTGAAGATATAAAAAAATCAAATCACTCGCCTGGCCATGACAAAATTTTTATACCAATAAGTTTCTGATAATGAGGATATAATAACGCCTTTGGAGGTGGATGAATGTATAAAGTATATCCCGTCATCATCGATCTCTACCACAAGGCCTACATGATTTATTACTTTCCGGTTCTTATTAGTTTCAAAAAAGAGAAGATCCCCCACGTTAACTTCTTTTAGATATAGTCTTTTGCCTTCTAGTGACATGGCTCTGGAGGTTCTGGGGAGTGAAATTCCTTCTTCAAGAAATGAAACATAGATAAGTCCTGAACAGTCCATTCCTTTTTTATCGGTACCGCCATATTTGTACTTTGTTCCTTCGAATTTTTTGGCAGTCCTTACCACTTTATTAACGGTTTTGTCTTCAGATTCTACTGAAGGAGTACGGTCATATACCTGCGTAACTTTTTCAGTTCTACCTGCTTCTTTTTTTGTGGTAACCACTCGGGAACGCGATGATCCACACGAAGCAAAAAGAAAGATACTGAATATCAAAATGCTCGATTTTAACAAAACTCTTCCCATGATACTATCATTTGATATTATTATAGATCAATTCTGCGGTTTTATTACTGGCGCCTCTGCCTCCCAGTTTTTTTTCAAGTTCAAAATAATCTTCAAAGATCCTTGCGCGATTGGATTCATCCAGAATTTTATGTAATTCGGTTTTTAAATTTTTAGTATTAAAATCATTCTGGATCAATTCTTTTACCACCTCTCTATTCATGATGAGGTTCACAAGCGAAATAAAATCAAGATTAATGATTCTTTTCGCGATATGGTATGAAATAAAACTTCCCTTGTAGCACACAACTTCCGGCACCTTAAATAAGGCGGTTTCCAGCGTGGCAGTTCCAGAGGTAACTAACGCAGCATGGGAAATACTTAGTATATCGTAAGTCTTATTCATGATAAGACTAATATTGGATGTTTTAATAAAATGCTCGTAAAAATCTTTATCCTGACTAGGTGCACCGGCAATTACAAATTGATACTCTCTAAATTCCGAGGTCACACTGAGCATTACATTCAGCATTTTCTCAATTTCCTGTTTCCGGCTACCCGGGAGTAGTGCAATTACGGGGCGCTTGTCCAACCCGTTTTCTCTTTTAAAAGTTGTGATATCTACCTGGGGACGGCTGTCTATAGCATCTAGTAATGGGTGCCCCACAAAATGAACAGGGAAATCGTGCTTTTTAGTGTAAAAATCCTTTTCAAAAGGGAGGATTACATACATCTCATCTACATCCCGTTTGATCTTTTTAATCCTGTTTTCTTTCCATGCCCAGATTTGCGGAGAGATATAATAATTGGTTCTGTAACCTTCTTTCTTTGCCCATTCGGCGATTCTCATATTGAAACCCGGATAATCTACAAAAATGATCACATCGGGATTATACGTTTCAATATCTTTCTTGCAGAATTTTATATTTCTGAAGATGGTTTTCAGGTTCATAATTACTTCAGAAAACCCCATAAAGGCTAATTCCTTGTAATGTTTTACCAGGATTCCACCCTGACTTTCCATTAGGTCGCCACCCCAAAACCTGAAATCTGCATTTTCGTCAACCTCTTTTAAAGCCTTCATTAAATTAGAAGCATGGAGATCTCCGGACGCTTCACCTGCAATGATATAATATTTCATTTTAAAAGAATTTGAAAATAGCGACGGCCACAGCAACACACACAGTTGCCAATAAAACCCCACGTGCATGATAGTTTTGTTTCTTCTTCAAAAAGACAAAAAATGGCAAAAAATTAAGAATGGCTCCCAAAGCTATTATTTTTCCTAAATAATCATTTTCAACGGCATTTTTCAATGTGGTATCTATTTCAGCATTAGAAAGAAGGGTGATATACAGCAGTACCCCTGCGATGTTGGCGGCAATCCCTGTTAAGAAACCAGTAAATACGTTCTGTTTAATCATTGAGAGACCAGCTGCTTAAATCTTTCATAAAGTGATGCGCGGTAAGATCAAACTGAACCGGGACCACAGAAACATAGCCATCTTCCAGTGCTTTTTCATCGGTGTCCTCCCCTTTGTCTTTATTAACAAAAGTTCCGGTAAGCCAGTAGTATTCACGCCCCTGCGGATTTGTTCTCTTATCGAATTCTTCTTCCCAATGTGCGTTTGCCTGTCTGCAGACTTTGATTCCCTTAATATCAGCTTCTTTTAATTTTGGAATGTTTACATTAAGAACAACTCCTTTTGGAAGTCCGTTTTTGAGAACGTTGCGCGTAATGGTTTTAATGAATTTCCTTGTAGGTCCAAAATTGGCATTTAGGGAATAATCAAGTAAAGAGAAACCAATGGCGGGAATACCCTCTATGCCTGCTTCTACCGCAGCACTCATGGTTCCTGAATATATAACATTAATAGACGAGTTAGAGCCGTGATTAATTCCGCTTACACAAAGATCTGGTTTTCTTTGAAGGATCTCCTGAGTGGCAATTTTCACGCAATCTGCGGGGGTGCCAGAGCAGCTATATTCTTTATGCTTATATGATTCCTTTATAGTGACCTGTTCACAAAAGAGGGTGTCACTTATGGTAATTGCGTGACCCATTCCGCTTTGTGGACTATCTGGAGCAACCACGATCACATCACCCAGTTCTTTCATCACTTCTACAAGAGTTCTTATTCCCGGCGCAGTGATACCGTCATCATTAGTTACCAGGATAAGCGGTTTTTTCTTATTCATGCATCATTATTTGGTTCTGCTAAAATAAGAATTTAAATAAGGAAAGCTTATATTAGTACATTGACAAATTAGTGTGTGCGATTTAACTCATTGGCACAGTTTTTACTACAATAATAGTAACCAAACGATGACGAAATTAAAACGAGTTATGAAAAGGAATTTTAAAATTTTAGCGGTTGTTCTCTTAATGGCCGCGGCTTCTTGTAGTTTTACTACCAAGAAGTTTGAAGACCCCAACAAAGATAAACTACTTATAGACTTAATCACCTATGTTCTTAATCAGGGGCATTATGATGCAAAAGATATAAATGACAGTTTTTCAGCTAATGTCTTTGAAGACTATCTGGAAGGACTCGATCCATCCAAGCGTTTTTTCTACAAAAAAGATATTGAAGAATTTGATGCCTTTAAGCAAAAACTGGATGATCAGATTAAAAGCAAGAATATAGATTTCTTTAATCTTACTTATGGTCGTTTAGGCGATCGAATGGAAGAGGCAAGATCACTTTATAAAGAAATTCTTTCAGAACCTTTTGATTTCACCGAGACCGAAAAAATTAATACAGCATACGATAGTTTAGAGTATGCTTCTTCTAAGGAGGAAATGAGAAAGAGATGGAAAGAGCAACTAAAGTTCAATGCTTTAATCACTTATCACGATCTAAAACAAGACGAGAAAAATAAGAAGAAAGATGATGAGTCTTATGAAATGAAGACCGATGTTGAACTTGAAAAAGAGGCGAGAGAAACTACACTTTCTAACATAGACAGATATTATGACTTTACTGATGATCTTGAAAGAGAAGATTATTTTTCAGTATATATCAATGCAATAGTGGAGGAATTTGATCCACACACATTCTATTTTGCCCCTCAGGAAAAGGATAGATTTGATATTGCAATGTCTGGAAAACTAGAGGGGATAGGAGCTCGTTTGATAAAGGACAGTGATAATATTACCATTACGGAGGTGATTTCCGGAGGTCCGGCCTGGAGAAGTGATGGAATTTCTGAAGGTGACGTGATCCTGAAGGTGAAACAGGAAGATGAAAAAGAAGCGGTAAGCATTGTTGGAATGAGGCTTGACGATGCAGTAGATCTAATTAAAGGCCCTAAGGATACTAAGGTTACCCTTACCGTTCGTAAAAAAGTAATGGGTAATATTGAAGAAGTGGAGCTAACCCGGGATGTTATAGAAATTGAAGAGACCTATGCAAAGGCCTCTATGGTAGAGAAAGAGAATAGAAAATTTGGAGTGATTAACCTTCCAAAATTCTATTTTGATATGGAAGATTATAACAATAGAAACGCAGCTTCAGATATTAAAAAGGATATCATCAAATTGAAAGAAGAGGGAATGGAAGGCCTTGTACTGGATCTTCGAAACAATGGTGGTGGATCGCTAAAGACAGTTGTTGATATCGCCGGAATGTTTATTAAGGAAGGACCTATTGTTCAGGTTAAATCTAACGGGCAGCGCAAGGAAGTGCTTAAAGATGAAGATCCTCAGGTACTTTGGGATGGCCCACTTGTGATCCTGGTAAATGAACTTTCAGCTTCAGCTTCAGAAATTCTAGCGGCGGCAATGCAGGATTATAAAAGAGCGATCATTATTGGTAGCAAACAAACCTATGGTAAAGGAACTGTTCAAAATGTGATAGACCTTAACAGATGGCTTAGAAATAATGATATGGGAGATATGGGTGCCCTTAAGATCACTACTCAAAAATTCTATCGTGTAAATGGAGGTTCAACTCAGTTGGAAGGTGTTAAGAGTGATGTTGTAGTACCAGACAGGTACAGCTTTGTTGATATAGGAGAGAAAGATCAGGAAAATCCACTTCCATGGGATAAGATCGATGCTGCGAAATATGATATCTGGAATGGATATGTTGGGTATGACGAAGCCATAAGTGCTAGCAAAAAGAGGATGGATTCAAATAATCAGCTTCAATTAATTGAAGAAAATGCTAAATGGGTAAAAGATCAGAGTGAAGATAGAAGCTACTCTTTAAATTATACAGATTACGCTCAGGAAGCTGAACAAAATAAAGAAATGGCCAAGCAGTTTGATGCGATTAAGGACTATAAAACCAATCTTACTTATAACTCGCTTCCTTACGAAGAGGAATTGTTTACAACAGATACTATTCTAAAGGAAAAGAGACAAAGATGGCATGAGAGTCTTAGTAAAGATGTGTATATTGAAGAGGCCATTAATGTACTTTCAGATATGAAAATGAATAACATTACAAGAAATAAACTTGCCGATGTTAATGGGAAAAAGAAAGTGAAGAATTAAGAATGATCTTATAGAACAAAAACCCGGAAGTTGTTTCCGGGTTTTTTTATGCTTTAAAATATGAAAAGAAAATATATCTATCCGGTACTAATTTTAATAGTAGCAGCTATTTTATTGATGGTAGACAAGTGTTCTTAGCCTAATAAGAAAGCCTGTCAGAATCTAATTTAATAAAGATGAATAGCAAGATGGTGAATCCCCAAAGCCCGGAACCTCCATAGCTGAAAAACGGTAGTGGAATCCCTACGGTTGGAAACACTCCAATTACCATCCCAATGTTTACCAGGAAATGTATAAAGAGAATTCCTATAACAGAATATCCATAAATTCTGTAAAACTGGTTTCGTTGCCTTTCAGCAAGAATTAGAAGTCTTAGCAATAGTAAAACGAACAGGATTACAACCATGGCGCTTCCTAAGAAACCCCATTCTTCACCCACGGTACTAAAAATATAATCGGTATGCTGTTCAGGGACAAAATGACCTTTAGTTTGCGTGCCTTCGGTCCAGCCTTTTCCCAACCAACCACCACTACCAATTGCAATTTCACTTTGGTTGGTGTTATAGCCAATACCTCTGGAATCTACTTCTTTTCCAAGAACAATATTAAACCTGTCTCTGTGCCGTTGTTCAAAAACATTTTCAAAAATGTAATTTACAGAGAAGCTTAATCCTATAGAAATAGCAGCAAACAGCGTGACTAGAATTCTTCCAGGGCGTTTTTTTCGTTTCCTGAAAAACATAAGCAAGCCTAAGGCAAGAACAGTTATGCTAACCCAAACAGGTCCAATAATAAGGGTAAGAATGAATACTGCTACCGCAGACAATCCCGTGACTAAATAAAAGCCTGATAGCCCTTCTCTGTATAGAGGAAAAAAGAAAGCCGCGTATACCAATGCACTGCCGGGATCGGGTTGTGGAACTATCAATAAAGCCGGAATTGCTATAATTATAAAAGCTTTTACCTGATGGCTAAGTTGCCTGATATTGGTTTGAATATCACTTAGGTATTTCGAAAGGGCCAGTGCTGTGGCAAATTTGGCAAATTCAGAGGGTTGTAATCCAAAACTTCCAAAAGAATACCAGGAGGTAGCGCCTGAAATTGTTTTCCCGAAAACAAATAATCCTGCGAGGGACAGTAATGATACTATATAGATGATACTGGAAAAACGCTGGTAAAATTTAGCTTCTACGGAAAGAACGATAATAATAAGAAAGATGCTAAGACCTATAAAAAGTGCCTGTTTCCCGTATGGCTGATCTAAATCAAAGAAAGATCCCGAAGTACTTCCTAAAGAAGCAGAATAAATATTTGTCCAGCCAAAACAGATTAAAATTAAGTAGATAAAAATGCTTATCCAGTCAAATCCTGCTGCGCTGCTTTTACTCATTTATTGATTAATTCTGAAAGGTTCTCCACTAAGGGGTTTCGCGTACTCATCCTGAAGGCTATGGCTAAGTATCCAGTCTTCCATGTCTGTTCTGGTGATGGTGCCTTTTATGTATTTTTCGATCATTAAACTGGCAATTCTACCGGCATAACGTCCTCCCCAGTATCCATTTTCAACAAAAACAGCAATGGCGATCTTGGGATTTTCTACGGGAGCGAAGGCTACGAATATAGAATGATCTGTTAACTGTACTCTTTTTCCTCCAATTTTAGTGAAATTTTCAGCGGTACCGGTTTTTCCGGCAATTTCAATATCAGGGATTCGTAACGCAGATGCAGTTCCACTTTTATAAACCTCGTGCATGCCTTCTACCACGGGATCAAAGTGCCTGGTTTCAATAGAGGTGAAATTCTTTTTAGTGAATTTTTCTTCTTTGATGGGCTGTCCGTTCACTTCCTTAAGGATGTGCGGGGTATAGTACCAGCCTTTATTCCCTATGGTTGCAGCCATATTCGCTAATTGAATTGGCGTCATTAGAACTTCTCCCTGACCAATCGCATTAGAAATAGTAGCTGTTGCGTACCATTTATAGGTAGGATAATCATAGATTTGATTATAGTATTTAGCGTCCGGTATCTTTCCGGGCCTGCCTGTCTCAAGATCAGATCCTAAAAAGTTTCCTAATCCAAAACTCTCCAGGTGAGCGTTCCAGGTGTCCATACCTTCCTGAGGTGTAGGATATTTTTCAATAATCCGGCGATATACATTGGCAAAATAAGCATTGCAGGATTGTGCAATTCCCGGAATCATATCAAGCGGACTCCTATGGGCATGGCAACCTAGTTTTCTTCCTCTTCCGTAGGTGTAACCATGATTACAGGAGAACTTGTCATTAGTGTCTACCACGCCTTCCTGAAGACCAATTAAGGCATTTAAAGTTTTAAAAGGAGAACCAGGAGGATATTCAGCAAGAAGGCCCCTGTCATATAATGGTCTTGCGATAGTATCGTAATATAATTCGGTGAAATTAGGAGAACGTTGACGACCTACTAGTTTGGCAGGATCGTAAGTAGGAGCAGTAATAAGAGCAAGAATTTCACCACTACCAGGTTCCAGGGCTACGATACCACCTCTTTTATCTTTCATTAATCTTTTGCCATAATCCTGTAATGCAGCGTCAATAGTAATGGTTATATCTTTTCCCTTTTCAGGAAGTGTGTCATAAATCCCTTCTTTATAAGCTCCAATATCCCGGTTGAACCTGTCTTTTTGAATGTATTTCACACCCTTTACTCCACGGAGCAATTCTTCATAATAACTTTCAACTCCCGCACGGCCTATAAGATCACCAGATATATAATATGGATTTTCATTTACCTTTTTCTGGTTCACTTCTGCGATGTAACCAAGAACATTGGCACTATGATCCACCTGGTAATCCCTCAAAGATCTTTTCTGAATATAAAAGCCTTCATAATTTCTCATTTTCTCCTGGAGAATGGCGTACTCACTTTTTGTGAGCTGCGGAATCACTACCGAAGGTAACATTGGAGAATAAATACGGGCTTTATCAAGTTTTTTTTCTAAATCTTCCCTGGAAAGATTAAGAATATTGCAAAATTCAGTAGTATCAAAAGGCTTTAAGTTTCGGGGAATTACCATCACATCATAAGATGGTTGGTTAGAAACCATCAACTCGCCATCTCTATCATAAATATAACCTCGTTGAGGATAATCATAGATCACTTTAATGGCGTTATCCTGTGAACGAATAGCCAATGAAGTGTCTACTATCTGCAGGTAAAATAATCTTCCAATAAAGATAATACCTGTAGTTAAAATCGTTATGTATAGCAGAACTTTTCTCATCGATATTTCTTGCTGAAAAGACTAAGGCTTAAAAGTGTTAGGATCACTGTGAATATACTGGAAAATAATGTTTTTTTCAGTATTAGAAGTATATGATTTAGACTGAACATTTCCAAGGAAAATAATACGAAATGATGTATAAGAACCATCAGGAAAATATAACTTAGTTTGGATCCAAATGGGGTGTTTGCCAGCCTGATATTTTGATGATCATAGCTTATCCCGAAAGAAAATCTCAGTAAATTGGGTCTTACAAATGCGGCTACGAGACAGGCTGCAGCATTAATTCCCCCGCTGTCTTCAAAAACATCTATGCTAATTCCCAAAAGAAAGGAGAGAAAAAGAAATAAACTTTGATTTCCGGTAAACGGATACAGAAGTATAAACAGCACATATAAATATGGATTGATATATCCCGAAAAATTGATATTATTCAATACCAGTACTTGTAGAAATACAAGAATTATAAAACGGGTGATATTTGAAAATAGCTTACTGTCCATTGCTCGGTTCCTCTAATGCCTCTACCGCATCTCTATTTATATTTTCAATTACATAAACATACCCGATATTGGTCATATCGTTAAACAGCTTTATGTTGATGGTATAATAACTTTGAGTTTGATCCAGCTTGAAATCTTCAATACTTCCAATGGGAAGACCTTTTGGGAAGATCAACGAACGGCCGCCAGTGATTATTGTATCTCCCTTTTTTAACGGTGCCTGCCTGGGGACATCTATTAATTGTACGATATTAGGGTCTTTTCCATCCCATACAAGGCTACCAAAGTGATTGGTCTGGCTTAACTGTGCATTAATCCTTGACCTGCTGTTTAAAATAGAGATCACTCTGGAATATTCATTATTTACTCTGTCTACGATTCCAACGATTCCCTGACTTGTGATAACACCATATTCCTGTTGGATCCCGGAATTTTCTCCCCGGTTAAGAGTGAGATAATTATCGATCTTTGCAAAGTTATTGTTGATTACCCTCGCGGTTCTAAACAAATAATCTCCTTCAAATGAGGTACTGTCTAATTGTTTTTCAACAGAAATGCTATCGTTGATATTAGAGATAATATTTCTTAGCTTATTATTCTCTTCCAGAAGCCTTTCATTGTATTCGTCAAGGTGGAGGTAAGTATTGATATTGTTAGACCATGAATAGATCCCTCCGGTCACGAAATTTGCAGAACTTATAAACCGGCTTTTTTGAAAAGCATGATTCTGAATGGTTAGGAAAATAGATACAGCAAGCAGGATTAAGAATAATATAGAATTCTTATTCCTAATAAGAAAATTGAAAATCTGCTGCATAAATTAAGCTTCTCCTACTTGATCAAAATTCCTTTATATCTATTCAATGTTTTCAAGGTAATCCCTGTTCCACGAACTACCGCTCTTAATGGATCTTCTGCGATATAAACTGGAAGATCGGTTTTTTGGGATAGACGTTTATCCAGGCCTCTTAGCATAGAACCACCACCGGCTAGATAAATACCGGTATTATATATATCGGCAGCAAGTTCTGGGGGTGTTTGCGAAAGGGTTTCCATTACAGCGTCTTCAATTCTTAGAATAGATTTGTCAAGCGCTTTTGCGATCTCACGGTAAGAAATATTAACCTGCTTAGGTTTTCCTGTTAAAAGATCTCTACCCTGAACGCTCATTTCTTCTGGTGGAACCTCAAGATCTTCTGTAGCTGCACCAATCTGGATCTTTATCTTTTCAGCAGTACGTTCACCAACATAAAGGTTGTGTTGTGTACGCATGTAATAAACAATATCATTGGTAAATACATCCCCGGCAATCTTAACCGATTTATCACAAACGATCCCGCCAAGGGCGATCACGGCGATTTCTGTCGTACCACCTCCAATATCTACGATCATATTTCCTTTTGGCTGCATAATATCTACCCCAATACCAATTGCAGCAGCCATAGGTTCATGAATTAGATACACCTCTTTACCGTTCACTCTTTCAGCACTTTCCTTTACAGCTCGCATTTCCACTTCGGTAATACCAGAAGGGATACAAATAACCATTCTTAATGCAGGCGTGAATAATTTCTTTTTTAGCGCTGGGATCTCTTTGATGAACATCGTGAGCATCTTTTCACTGGCATCAAAATCGGCAATTACACCATCCTTTAATGGGCGAATAGTTTTAATATTCTCATGAGTCTTTCCCTGCATCATAGCAGCTTCTTTACCAACTGCTGTGATTTTGCCCGAAGTTCTATCCCTGGCAACTATAGAGGGGCTATCTACAACCACCTTATCATTATGAATAATTAAGGTGTTTGCAGTACCTAAGTCGATTGCAATTTCTTCAATGAGAAAGTCAAAAAATCCCATAGTGTATTATAAGTATTGAGGTTTGGGTAAATGTACTAAAATTAATGTTTAAAATGGCGCGTTCCTGTCATCACCATTGCGATATTATTCTTGTTGCAATAATCTATGCTCAATTGATCTTTTATAGATCCTCCAGGCTGAATTACCGCGGTTATTCCAGAATTTCCTGCAATTTCCACACAGTCAGGAAACGGGAAAAAAGCATCACTCGCCATCACTGCTCCATTCAGATTAAAATCAAATGATCTTGCTTTTTCTATGCTTTGGGTAAGGGCATCTACTCTTGAGGTTTGACCGGTACCACTTGCACACAACTGTTTGTTTTTTGCTAAAACGATGGTGTTCGATTTTGTATGCTTGCAGATCTTTGAAGCAAATATCATGTCAGATAACTCTTCATCTGTTGGTTTGTTCTCTGTGGCCTGATTTAAATCTTCCAGTGCATCTGTCTTTAGATCTTTATCCTGAACCAAAACACCATTGAGACAGGTTCTTACCTGGTTTTTTGGAAGCTCAACATCTTTTAAAACGAGAAGGATTCTGTTCTTTTTTCCTTTTAGAATTTCCAGCGCTTTTTCTGAGAATGATGGAGCGATCACGACTTCACAGAAAAGTTTGTGGATTTCTTCAGCAGTTTCGGCGTCTATTTCCACATTACTAATAAGAATTCCTCCGAAAGCTGAAACCGGATCTCCAGCCAATGCATCTACATAAGCTTTATGTATGCTAGCACGTTGAGCCAGTCCACAGGCATTGTTGTGTTTTAAAATGGCAAATGTAGGTGCTTCTCCTTTGAATTCGTTCATCAGGTTTACGGCAGCATCAACATCTAAAAGGTTGTTATAGGAAAGTTCTTTTCCATGAAGTTTATCAAAGATATTATCAAAATCTCCATAGAAAGTTCCTTTTTGATGAGGATTCTCTCCGTATCTCAATTCTTTTCCCTTTAACTCACTTTGTTTGAATGAATTTACCTCGTTTTCTTCATTAAAATAATTGAAGATTGCCGAGTCATAATGAGAAGAAATATTGAAGGCTTTTGTGGCAAATCTTTTTCTGTCTGCTCTGCTCGTTTCTCCGTTCTTTTCATTCAGAAGTTCCAGGAATTCATGATAATCGTCTACAGAAGAAACACAGGTAACATCCTTGAAGTTTTTAGCAGCAGCTCTTATCAGTGAAATTCCACCAATATCAATTTTTTCAATAATATCCTGTTCAGCAGCGCCTGAAGCAACTGTTTTTTCAAAAGGATAAAGGTCTACAATCACAATGTCCAGTTGCGGAATTTCATACTGCTCCAGCTCTTTTACATCCCCGTCATTATCCTGTCTATTCAAGATTCCACCAAAAACTTTTGGATGAAGTGTTTTTACTCTTCCGCCTAGAATTGAAGGATAGGAAGTTATATCTTCTACAGGAATCACATTAACCCCAAGTTCCCTGATAAATTTCTCAGTACCTCCGGTAGAATAGATTGTAATATCCAAATCGTCAAGTTTCCTTACGATGGGTTCTAGTCCGTCTTTGTTAAAAACTGAAATTAAAGCAGATTTTGCTTGTTTTAATTCGCTCATTGTGTTGTGTTTGTTAAAGCAGCAAAAGTAACTAATTAAGCTAAAAATTAGAAAGTAGTATGGATGAATTCTCAATAAATTTTGTAACGAAAATTTCCTTTGTGCGTCCTATCTTTAAATCGTCCAAAAACAGCTGATTTTTATACCATGCTAATTTATTTACGCGTACTCAAAGAGAGCTTTAATTTTGCAATAAGCGCTCTTAAAAATAACCGTCTTCGTACGTTTCTCTCTTTACTGGGCGTTACCATTGGAATATTTTCAATAATTGCCGTTCTGGCTGCGGTAGATTCATTAAAAAAGGATATTAAGGGAAGTCTTAGCGCTCTTGATAATAGTACCATCATTGTGATGAGATTTAACTTTGGACCTTCTGACATTCCACGATGGAAAAGAGAGCAATTTCCAGATGTTTCTTACGAAGAATACCAGAATTTAAAGAAAAGCATGCCAGATCTGGAAGCTATAAGCTTTGCGCTTGGGATTCCTGGGGGAGCTTCATTGAAATACCGGGACGTGACCAGTGCCGGAGTTGATGTTGGAGCTGTAACGCATGAATATTATGATATTGAAGCATTTGAACTTGAGGATGGACGTTTTTTTAATGAACCCGAAGGGGTAAGCGGAGCTCCGGTAATTATTTTAGGCCATGAAGTAGCTAGTAATTTGTTCGGAGAGTTGGATCCTATGGGGAAGGAAATTAGGGTATTTGGAAGAAAAGCTACGGTTATTGGAGTTATGAAAAAGCAGGGGCAATCCCTGTTTGGAAATTCCCGGGATGGCCAGGCATTTGTGCCAGCAAATTTTGCTCGTCGTGTTTTCGGAACTACCAAAGGTACTGTATTTCCTCAAATAGTTTTAAAACCTGAAGAAGGAGTAGATAGTGATGAATTCATTGCGATTCTGGAGCAACAGCTACGAAATATGCGAGGTATAAAACCTGGCGAGATCAATAATTTTTTCGTAAATCAGTTACAGGGATTTGCAGATTTTATAGACAATATTACCGGTCAGTTAAATATCATAGGATTGGTAATTAGTGGATTTTCTCTTCTGGTAGGAGGTTTTGGTATTGCTAATATCATGTTTGTAAGCGTAAAAGAAAGGACCAACCTTATCGGAATTCAAAAATCGCTTGGAGCTAAGAACAAGTTCATACTTTCACAATTTCTGTTTGAAGCTATTATTTTATCTGTGATTGGAGGTCTCGTGGGACTTTTTGTGGTATGGCTCGTATCCATTATTGCATCGCAGTTTACCGGAGACTTTGAATTTGTACTTTCACCTTTCAATATTTTTATAGGAACGGCAGTTTCAGCGATAATAGGATTAATTTCAGGAATTATTCCTGCAATCTCTGCATCAAAACTAGATCCTGTTGAAGCAATTAGGACCGGAATGTAAAATTCTCGTTAATATTTTAAACTGTTCCCACATATATTTCCTTAAATTATTTTAAAAAGCATTAAAGTTAGTTAAATACCTAATTTACAGGGAATGGCTTGATTATCTTTAAATCAAATAGTCAGACAAAATGGGAAATGAAATTGAAAAAGATTATCTGTCATCTGTAATGCAATTAATAGCTTTTTTTGTGATCTTATTCGTTATTATCGCATTTCAAATTTAAAAAACATTGAACTACAAAGTTCAAACTTACCTACGCTATAGAAAAGAAAAGCCTCCATTAAATGGAGGCTTTTCTTTTTGTTTTTATAAAGTCTATAAAATTTCTGCAACTTTTTTATTTACCCATTCCAGAAAAAGCTCGTCCTCATGAGAAAATGGATCTTCCGAGTGACTATCAATATCTATCTGCCCAATGTTTTCCCCATTTAAAAAAAGCGGAATCACAATTTCAGCTTTCACATGAATGCTACATGCGATATAGTTATTTTGAGCTTTTACATCAGGTACCACAAAGTTTTTGTTTGAAACAGCTACCTGACCGCAGATTCCTCTTCCAAAAGGGATAATTTCATGATCTGTTGGTTCACCTGCAAATGACCTTAATTTAAGTTCTTCCTTATCTCCATTCTTAAAGTAAAATCCTACCCAGTCGTAGTAAGGAATGGATGTTTCAAGCAATTCGCAAACTTCAGTAAGTCTTTTATCTACGCTTGCTTCTTTATTTTGAAGTATATCTTCAACCTTCGGTTTTAATTTTTGAAATGGCATATTAACAATCTTTAGTGCAAAAGTATTCAATTTCTAATGTAAAGAGAGCACTTGATTTCTATAAATTTGTTAAAAACCACTACTGGAATTTGCGCAGTCTAATTAGAAAATACCGACTTGTCCTAAGATTTATTTTCATTTTTCTTGGAAGTTATTTTCTTTTTTCAAGTCTTTACAACGGGTTCCTGATCCTTTATGATACAGAAAATCCGGTTCCCGATCCCATTACACAATTAGTTGCGAGGCAAAGTGGTACTTTAATGCAGGAATTTGGATACGATAATGTAGAGGTGGTAATGCATTATACGGGTTTATCAATGAAACTGATGGTTGACGACTATTTTTTAGCCGGGATCGTGGAAGGTTGTAATTCTGCCAGTATCATTATCTTATTTTCATCTTTTATACTTGCATTCTTTGGAAAGACGGTTACCACATTGCTGTATCTTTTTGTCGGGTCGGTTATCATTTACGTGATCAATATTTTAAGAATTGTAATCTTAGCTGTTGGTATTTATGAGTATCCGCAGTACTCAGGTTTTATGCATTCCATATTTTTTCCGCTTGCGATCTACGGAACTGTTTTTATTTTATGGCTAATATGGGTTAGAATTTACTCCAGATGGAACAGAAAGTAAAAAAGAGATATCGCATTATGCAAATTGGAATATTGATATTCCTTTTAGCTGTAATTCGCCTGTTTGAACAGGACCTCTTTTATGATCCCCTCATCCTGTTTTTCAAATCAGATTATTTACTAGGGATTATCCCTCCAATGGATATGGCAAAACTCATGTTTAACCTTAGTCTGCGATTTTGTTTAAATACCATAATTTCTCTTACAATTATCTATGTAAGTTTTAGAGATATCAATATTTTAAAATTTTCAGCTGTGTTATATGGGGTGTTATATGTAGTTGCCACGATAATTTTTATTTTTCTTGTACTGAATATTGAAAGAGAACATTATCTCGCATTATTTTATGTAAGACGTTTTTTAATACATCCTATATTCCTTTTAATATTATTACCCGCATTCTATTATTACAGACTTAGGGAGTACAGAAAAAATTGAATGATAAAGGTTTTAAACCTCCATCTTACTTTTGTTAATCTGCAGCCATTCTTTAAAAGTTTGTAGCTCAGGATTAAGTGCCTTTGTTCTCTCAATATCCCTTATTCCACAAAAATAATCTTCAAAATCTGCTTTAAACTGAAACATATTTCCAAGATCATCTGCTCCGGGAAAATCGAAACTTCTATAGATCTTAGGTTCCACGGCATTGTATTTTACTTTTTTTCCGTAGACTTCTGAAAATATGTCGGCCATTTGCTGCCCGGTAAGATGTTCACTGGCTATTCCCACAGTTTTTCCTATAAACTCTTCTGAATTCTTAAAAATGGCATAGGCGGTCTTGCCAATATCTTCGGCTGCAATTCCCGGTAGTTTTTTATCCTTTAAAGGAAATGTGATGGCTAGTTCTCCATCTTCTCCTTTCTGAGGTCCCATTCCAAAATTGATAAAATTATCCCAGTAAAAGGAGGTAAGTAATAATGTGTAAGGCACCCCCGATTCTTCAAAATAAGCGTTGGCTTCTCCTTTAGCATCAAAATGAGGAACTTTATAGTCATCCATTAAGGTTGGCATACGGTCGTCATCTAAAGAGATCCACTTTCGGGTATCTTCCAGAGTAGACCATATTACATGATGCACACCGGCCTCTTTAGCGGCTTCAGCCATATTTTTTGCATGCTGTTTTTCACTTTCCGGTGAAAAATGTTCCCAAAAGAAGGTCACACAATAGGCGCCGTAAGCTCCTTTAAATACATTCACCAGTTTTTCCTTACTACCCACATCGGCCTCAACGACTTTAGCACCCAATTTTTTGAGGGCCAATGCATTTTTTGAATTACTGTCTCTGGTTAAAGCTCTTACTTTAAAATTTCCTTCGGGATCATTCAAAATTGCATGAGCTAGTCCGTTACCCTGAGCGCCGGTTGCACCAACCACCGCTATAATTTTTTTATCATCCATGGCGATATGTTTAATGTGTTAATAATCAGTATTTTAATATTATAAAATTAATGATTTACCAGATGATATCTTCTTTAATATTTGGTCATTAATCAAGGCAATCGATTAAAAGTCAGAAATATTGATGCTTGATCCCGCTGTGTAATTATTTGAAAGATTATTCCCAAATAATGAAATTTTAGAAATCCTAAATTCCTTAATTTTGCTACCTAAAGTGCTGATAATTAAAAAAAATGTACTTTTGTAAAGAGTGAAAAAAGTATTTCAACATATCATTTCTTTAAGCATGGCCTTTTTGGTGATGCTCTCTACTATGTCTTTTACAGTAGATAAACATTTCTGCGGAAACGATCTTGTTGATAAAGCGGTTTTTTCAAAAGCGAAAACCTGCGGAATGCAAATGAGTGCTGATGCTGAAGATCACTGCTGTACCAATGAAAAAGTTGAGGTAGAAGGTCAGGATGAATTAAAGATCTCTTTTGATTCTTTAGATTTTCAGCAGCAATTATTCCTTACCACATTTTCATATTCCTATTTAAATCTGTTTGAGAGTTTACCAAAACAGATCATTCCTTTTAAAGATTATACTCCTCCTTTACTTGTTTCCGATATTCAGTTGGAAGACCAGGTATTCCTTATTTGATAGTTAAATTTTAGATTTAAACCACTCTTCTTTTTAGTGGCTTCACGCTTTACGCGACGATTTTCTAATTTTTAACTAGACGATAATGCTGAATAAAAGCATCAAATATTTAATAGAGAACAAACTCATCACCTTTATACTTCTTGCAGTATTGGTTGGCTGGGGAATCATAAATTCGCCTTTCAATTGGGATACAGGTTTGTTGCCCAGTGATCCAGTGGCCGTGGATGCCATCCCCGATATTGGTGAAAATCAACAGATCATTTTTACGGAGTGGGCAGGCCGTTCCCCTCAGGATATCGAAGACCAGATCACCTATCCGCTTACCACCAGTTTGTTGGGTATTCCCGGATTGAAAACCATTCGTAGTTCTTCCATGTTTGGGTTCTCCAGTATCTATATCATTTTTGAAGAAGATGTAGAATTCTACTGGAGCCGTAGCCGAATTCTGGAAAAGCTAAATTCCTTACCTGAAAATTTGTTACCTGATGGTGTAAGTCCAACCCTGGGACCAGATGCTACAGGACTAGGGCAAATCTTCTGGTATACACTGGAAGGTCGGGATAAAGAGGGAAATTTAACCGGCGGTTGGGATCTTCAGGAATTGCGAAGTATTCAGGATTATTATGTGAAATATGCCCTTTCCGGAGCTAGCGGTGTTTCAGAAGTTGCGAGTATCGGTGGTTATGTTCAGGAATACCAGATCGATGTTAACCCGGAAATGATGAGACAATATGGGATTGGTCTCAATGAGATCGTGATGGCGGTGAAAGAAAGCAATCGTGAGATTGGTGCGCAAACTCTGGAAATCAATAAAGCAGAATACCTGGTACGCGGACTCGGCTATGTAAAATCTATCGAAGATATTGAAAATGCTGTGGTCACTTCTGAAGATTATACCTCTATAAGAATTAAAGATATCGCAAATGTTTCTATGGGGCCTGCATCGCGAAGAGGAATTTTGGACAAGGAAGGAGCTGAGGTTGTTGGTGGAGTAGTGGTGGCCCGTTATGGCGCCAACCCTATGGAAGTGATCAATAATGTGAAAGCAGAGATCAATGAAATAGCTTCAGGATTACCCTCCAAAACATTAAAAGACAGAACAGAATCTCAATTAACAATTGTTCCTTTTTATGATCGTACAGAGCTTATTGAGGAAACACTGGGCACGCTAAATGAAGCTTTGACCATGGAGATCCTAATCACTATTTTGGTGATAATCATTATGGTTTTCAACTTAAGGGCATCCATATTAATTTCAGGATTATTACCGATAGCAGTGCTTATGGTGTTTATTTCCATGAAAATTTTTGGGGTCGCCGCGAATATTGTGGCGCTATCGGGAATAGCGATTGCTATTGGTACGATGGTGGATATGGGAATTATTCTTTCTGAAAATATCATCAGGCACCTGGATATGAAAGATGACCGGCCTATTAATCAATTGGTGTATGAAGCCACGGCAGAAGTTTCCGGAGCAATCTTAACAGCAGTGCTTACTACCATCATTAGTTTTATTCCCGTTTTCACGATGGTGGGAGCTGAAGGTAAATTGTTCAGACCGCTGGCATTTACAAAAACCATGGCCCTGGTATCTTCTATTTTAGTAGCGCTATTCCTCATACCACCAATCGCTGCCATTCTTTTCAAAAAGCGAAATTTTAGAAAAGAAGTCGGTTATATTTTTCCCGGAATTTTGATCATTATCGGGATAACAGCTATTGTTCTTGGTTACTGGCTTGGTCTTGCTTTGATCGCTTTTGGAGTGATCGATCTGCTTTTGAAATTTGATAAGATAGATGAAGGTCAAAGCAAATTATTTAAAATCGGGGTTGTTGTTTTTACTATAGTGCTTTTACTGTCGGTGTACTGGAGACCGCTGGGACTTCAAAACAGTATATTACTGAATCTCATTTTTGTTGCAGGAATAAGTTTCGGACTTTTAGCAATATTCTATCTATTCCAGAAGTATTATGCAAGGATCTTAACCTGGACGCTGGAAAATAAATTGCTATTTCTTGCAATTCCAACGGCGATCATAATTCTCGGGCTTTTTATCATGAAGAATACCGGAAAGGAATTTATGCCGTCGCTAAACGAGGGTTCATTTTTATTGATGCCAACTTCTTTACCGCATTCTGGAGTTGAAGAGAATAAAAGAGTCTTGCAGCAACTGGATATGGCGGTGGCGAGTTTACCCGAAATCGAAACAGTGGTGGGTAAAGCTGGTCGCACCGAGTCTGCTTTAGATCCGGCACCATTGTCTATGTATGAGAATATCATTCAGTATAAAACTGAATACATGGAAAACGAGCATGGCGAAAAACAACAATATCGTGTCAATAAGGATGGTTTGTTTATCCTGAAAAATGGAAAACTGGCAGCAAATCCAAATTCTGAAGCTGAAAATATTGAAGACTATAAAAATTCTTTAGTGAGCAATCCGCTGAAATTAAATTCAAATCAGCTAATCCCGGATGACGATGGTGAATATTTCAGAAATTGGCGCCGGGAGATAAAAACACCTGATGATATCTGGAATGAGATATCCAGAGTAACCAAATTGCCGGGAGTGACCTCAGCTCCAAAATTGCAGCCTATAGAAACACGGTTGATCATGCTGCAAACCGGGATGCGGGCACCTATGGGTATTAAAGTACAGGGGCAGGATCTAAAACAAATCCAGGAATTCGGGATGAAGCTTGAAGATCTTCTAAAACAGGCTGAAGGAGTTAAGGATGAAGCGGTATTTGCCGACAGGATTGTTGGAAAACCATATTTACTAATTGATATCAAACGGGAAAAGCTTGTGCGTTATGGGATTTCCATAGACGATGTGCAACAGGTCTTACAGGTGGCTATTGGTGGAATGCAGTTAAGTGAAACCGTGGAAGGTCGTGAACGCTACGGAATTCGTGTTCGTTACCCCAGGGAACTTCGTACAAGTCCCGAAGATATCAAAGATATTTATGTGCCTGTTGAAGGAGGTACGCCTGTTCCCCTGGGAGAATTGGTAGAAATTAAATATGAAAAAGGCCCGCAAGTAATTAAAAGTGAAAACACCTTTTTAACCGGATATGTACTTTTTGATAAACTGGATGGTTTTGCGGAAGTGAATGTGGTGGAAAATGCACAGGCATTAATTCAGGATAAAATTGAGTCAGGAGAATTAAAAGTTCCGGCAGGAATCAAATATCGGTTTACCGGAAATTATGAAAATCAGCTTCGTGCTGAAAAAACACTTTCTCTGGTAGTCCCATTATCCTTATTGATCATTTTCCTGATCCTCTATTTCCAGTTCAAATCTGTTTCCACCTCTTTGATGGTATTTGCAGGAATTGCCGTGGCTTTTGGAGGCGGATTTATAATGATCTGGTTCTATGGCCAGGATTGGTTCATGAATTTCAGTCTTTTTGGAGAAAACATAAGGCAGTTATTTCAGATTAAAGCGATCAATCTAAGCGTTGCGGTATGGGTAGGATTTATAGCCCTTTTTGGTATCGCAAGTGATGATGGTGTAGTAATGGCTACTTATCTCTCGCAAACTTTTAGGGAAAATGACCCCGATAATAAAATGCAGATCAGGCAATCGGTGATCGAAGCCGGAGAAAAGCGAATTCGTCCTTGTTTAATGACCACTGCTACAACCATTCTTGCATTATTGCCAATATTAACCTCTACAGGAAGAGGGAGCGATATTATGATCCCTATGGCAATCCCTGCTTTTGGCGGAATGCTTATCGCATTGATTACCTTATTTGTTGTACCGGTGTTGTTTAGTTGGCGGAAAGAAAGTAAGTTGAGAGTGAAGAGTGATAAACAAAAAGTGAATAGTTGAAAAAATGACTTTGCGAGAAGGTACAACGATGTAAACTTTTGAAGGATGAAATTGAGTCGGCTTTGTAAATCTCGTAACGATTTTTAATTAATAATTATGGAGAAACTAATTGTAATAATACTTTTTCTGGGAGTGGGAGGAGTAAAGGCTCAGCAACTGGAAAGCTACCAGAATCTGGCGTTAGAAAACAATCCTCAGCTTCAATCTTTACAACAAAATGTGGCGATCGCAGAAGAGAGGATCAATGAAATGAATTCAATTCCCGATACCGAATTTGGTGCAGGGTATTTTGTAAGTGAGCCTGAAACCAGAACGGGAGCGCAAAGAATAAGGGTTTCCGTAAGGCAAATGATTCCCTGGTTTGGAACCATCCAGTCCAGAATGGATTATGCAGGTTCTTTGGTAAGCGTAGAAGAAGTAGAGCTGGAAATAGCAAGAAGACAGTTAAAATTAGAGGTTTCCCAGCTGTATTTTGATATTTATGAAATTGAGGAGAAAATAGAAGTGTTGCAGCAAAATATAGATCTTCTAGAAGTATATAGAACAATGGCGTTAAATTCTGTTGAAACAGGAAAAGCTTCAGCTGTAGAAGTACTCAGACTCAAAATGAGGCAAAATGACCTGCTTGAGAAAAAAGAGAATTTTCAACTACAGAAAGAAGCTTTACAAACGCAGTTCAATAATTTATTGAATGCTGAAAGCAATCCAGAGATCGTAGTTCAGGATACTTTAATAATTCCATTGAAAGAGTCTGAAAATATGAAACTGGAATTACATCCCGAGTTACAGCGTTACGACAAATTTGCTGAAAGTGTTCGAAATTCTGAACTGGTAAATCAGCAGGAGGCGGCTCCAAAATTGGGTTTAGGTCTTGATTATATAAGTGTTCAGGAACGAACAGATATGAATATTCCTGATAATGGAAAGGATATCATTATGCCGATGCTTTCTGTTTCCCTGCCGATCTTTAATAAAAAATATCGTTCGGTTACCAGGCAAAATGAACTACGGCAGGATCAAATTTTTTCTGATAGAAATTCAACCCTGAACGAACTCGAAAGCAAATTGAGATTGGCTTTGAATGAACGTGCTGCGGCCAGGATAAAATTTGAGGTACAGGCAGATAATCTTTCCCAGGCTCAAGATGCTGAGGAATTATTACTGAAACAATATGAAACCGGGACGATAGATTTTGATGACGTTCTGGATATTCAGGAAATACAATTACAAATACAACTAAATTTAGTAGAAGCGGTAAGCACCTGGTTTAAAAGTGATGCCATGGTAGATTATTTTACTATTAATAATTAATAAGATGAAAAAAATACTCATATATACTGGAATTCTGATCGCAGGCCTTGTGCTGGGCTATCTTTTCTTTGCTAATTCTTCAGAAGAAAAAAATACAGAACACGAGCACGAACAGGGAGAAACTGAAACTATGTGGACATGTTCCATGCATCCCCAAATTATGCAGAATGAACCTGGTGATTGCCCTATTTGTGGGATGGATCTAATTCCGGCCGATGTTAGTGCAGACGGTCTAAGTGCTGACCAATTCAGCATGACCGAAAATGCCATGAAACTGGCCAATATTCAAACTACCGTTGTTGGCCAGTTAAAGGGAACCGATGGAGAGGTAACTCTTTCAGGAAAGATCGAAGTGAATGATGATCAAAATGCAGCCATGCCTGCTCATTTTGACGGGAGAGTTGAAAAATTATATGTGAATACCGTTGGAGATAAAGTGGGCATGGGGCAAACCATTGCCAGTATTTATTCCCCGGAACTGGTAGCAGCACAGCAAGAGTTGATTACCGCTGTAAAACTGAAAAATTCTCAACCACAATTATATAAAGCGGTACGTAATAAATTTAAAAACTGGAAAATTAGCGAATCTATGCTGGATGAGATCGAGAGCTCAGGAGAGGTTCGTACTTCATGGCCTATCCATTCTCATGTAACCGGAACAGTAACTGAAATAATGGTGGAAGAAGGAGCACATGTTATAGATGGAATGCCCATTTTCAAAGTTTCAAATCTTAATTCTGTTTGGGCGGTTTTCGATGCGTATGAATCGCAGATCTCGAATTTAAAGGAAGGACAGAACCTGGATATCTCTGTAAACGCAATCCCCAATGAAAATTTCAGCGGAAAAATATCTTTTATAGATCCTATTCTGAATAATGATTCCAGAACTGTTGAGATTCGGGTGGTTTTGAATAACCGCAATAATCAGCTAAAACCCGGAATGTTTGTGCAGGCAGAAACGGAAGCTGCTGCTAGTTCTAAAGGCAAAAGCCTGGAAGTTCCAAAAAGTTCGGTAATGTGGACGGGCGAACGCTCTTTGGTCTATGTAAAAACGAGTGCCACAGAACCAGTTTTTGAAATGAGAGAAGTGAAGCTGGGTAATTCCAGTGGCGAAACCTATCAGGTGCTTGAAGGTTTAAGTGAGGGAGAAGAGATAGTAACCAACGGAACATTTACCGTGGATGCCGCAGCCCAACTTCAGGGGAAATCCAGTATGATGAATCAAAAAGTAGCATTAAAATCTGAAAAAGGAATGGAGATGAAACTTTCCGAAGAATTTCAGGCTGAATTTAATGAAATTCTGAATGCTTATTTTGAATTAAAGGATGCACTGGTAGCTTCTAAGGCCGATAAAACTTCAGAAAAAGCTTCAGAATTGCTTCAAAAGGTGAGTAAGATCAAGATTGAGGGATCTTCACAAATGCTTGCCGGGCACTGGGGAAAGGTCACAGAAATGTTGGAGGCCATTTCACAAAATGATGATCTGGAAAATCAGAGGGCGCATTTCAGAATACTTTCTCAGCAAATGATCATGATCGCTCAAAATTTGCAAAATCTGGATAAAACAATCTACGTACAGCACTGCCCAATGGCCAATAGTAATAAAGGAGCTGACTGGTTGAGCCAGTCTTCTGAGGTTAGAAATCCATATTATGGGGAGGCAATGTTATCCTGCGGGGAAGTAACTTTAGAAATTAAATAAAATTTTTAACCAAAAAAATTAATATTATGAATCAAAGTTCTGAAAACAACGAGCAAATGAATGGTAATAATTATAGTAGATTCTTCGCCATGTTGGGATTATCTTTTATAGCGATGTATATCACTATGTATCTGAATACTTATGAAATTGATCATGTATATTTCAGTTTAACCAGGTTCTACATGACTTGTTTGGGGATTGCTGCAATGGCGATCATAATGCTTTCTCTTATGCTGAATATGTATAAAAGCAGAAAGAAAAATATAGCTATTTATACAGGAAGTCTTATTTTGTTCCTGGGTGCTCTGGGTCTCGTACGATCTCAAAAACCGGTGGTTGATGATGTGCTTTATATGGAAGCTATGATACCACATCATTCCATCGCGATTTTAACAAGTAAGAGAGCAGATATAGACGACCCCGAAGTTCGAAAGCTTGCTGATGATATTATAAAAGCGCAGGAAAAAGAGATTGCTGAAATGAAAAGAATGATTAAACGACTGCAGGAAAAATAGAAATGATCAAACGAAAAACAGCTCTTAATATAAGGAAAGCTCATCGCTATCTGGGGATATTTATCGGTTTACAATTTATAATGTGGACGGTAAGCGGACTCTATTTTAGCTGGACAGATCTCGATGAAATTCATGGCGACCATTTTAAAAAAGAGATGCCAGTTCATTCATCTTTTTCAAACCTTAAAAGTCCCACAGTGCTAGATCCTACGCTGGAAGTAAGCTCTGTGAAACTTCAGGAGATTTCAGGGACCCCTTTTTATTATATAAATGATGAGATCCTGATGGATGCGCGCTCCGGAGAAAAGATAGCGGAAATCAATGAGCAGCAGGCACTAGATATAGCCTCAAGATATATGAGAGCAGACCTTGAGATTTCCGGAATTAAAAAGGTTACTGAAACCGGTAAGCATCACGAATATCGTGGGAATTTGTTGCCAGCCTATGTAATTTCATATAATACAGATGAAAATCTTAAGGCTTACGTAGGAGCCTTAACCGGAAATTTTAAAAGTGTTCGGCATAGGGATTGGCGCTGGTTTGATTTTTTATGGATGACGCATACCATGGATTATGAAGGAAGAGATGATTTTAACAATTTGCTGCTTAGAAGTTTTTCACTGATGGGGCTAATTACCGTCTTAAGTGGTTTTCTTCTTTGGTATATATCTTCACCCACCATTAGAAAAATTGTCCAGCCGAAAAAAAAGAGTAAAAAATAATATGTTATAATCAAGTTCTTAATACGTCAAATATCAATAGTAAATAAACAAAAAATGAAAATGAAAGTAAGAAGTTTAATAACGATGAGTCTGGTTGCAGGTAGTTTAATGATGGTTTCCTGTGGAGATGAGAAAAAAGAAAAGAATGAAGAAGTTTCTCATGAAGAGCATGAAATGAATGATCATTCTAAAGGGATGCATGCTGAAGAAACTATGGAAGCAGAAACAGCTAAGTTCAGTGACGAAGCGGTGCAACAGGCATTTGATGAATATCTGGCTGTAAAGGATGCGCTGGTTAGAACAGATGCTTCGGCAAGCAGAAAATCGGCACAAAATTTACAAAATACGCTAAAGCAAACGCAACCTGAAGTTGCGGAGATTGCAAGTAAAATTGTAGCGACGGAGGATGTAAATAAGCAAAGAGAATTGTTTTCAGAATTAACTGCTGCGATGGAACCGATACTAAAAGAAGCGATTTCTTCCGGTAAAATTTATAAGCAATTCTGCCCAATGGCATTTGAAGGAAAAGGGGATTACTGGTATTCTTCGTCAGAAGAGATCAGAAATCCGTATTTTGGAGATAAGATGCTGAAATGTGGTAGAGTAGATGAGACGATTATGTAAATAAAAATATCCTGCAAGGTTAAAAACACCTTGCAGGTTTATTTCTTAATGGAAGAACATAAAATTCATATAAAAAATGTGGTATGCCAGAGGTGTATCATAACCGTTGGAGATATACTTGATAACCTTGCTATTCCTTATACCGAAATAAATCTTGGAGAAGCGATCCTGAAACGAGACCTAAGTATTTCAGAAAAAAATAAGCTGGGAAAAGAATTTGAAAAAGTAGGTTTTGAGATCATCCAGGATCGTAATGAAAGACTTATTAATACTATTAAATCTTTTCTTATTGAAGAGGTGTATTCCAACGATCCTTCCAATGAGAAACTTTCCAGTATTTTAACCAGGGAGTTGAATTATGACTACAGTCATATAACTCATATTTTTAGCGAAAGTGAGGGGCAGAGCATTCAGAAATTTTATAATGCCATTCGTATAGAAAGGGTTAAGGAACTTTTGAATTATGATGAAAACAGCATTGCGATGATTGCAGATACGCTTGGATATTCTACACCCGCGTACCTTTCTACTTCCTTTAAAAAGGCGACGGGTTTTACTCCATCAGAATATAAGAATATGCAAATCAAGGATAGGATTAATCTTGATTCTGTTTAAGATATCTTAAAACTGAAAGAACTCCACATAATTTTAGTAGTGACTTTTAGTATTACTTTTTATTTTTGATCATAACCAGTAAAAAATCAATTAGTTATGAGAAATGAGAAGTTAATTAAAACGCTTGGAAATTGCATTAACCATTGTAATTATTGTGCAGATGCCTGTCTGGATGAAGACAATGTAAAAATGATGAAAGATTGTATAAGAACCGACCGGGTTTGTGCTGAGGTTTGTTCTACACTAAACCAGGTGCTGGCAACGAATTATAAGGACGTGCAGGGACTAGTAGAATACTGCATGAAAGTTTGCCAGGCTTGTGCAGATGAATGTGGAAAACACGACCATCAGCACTGCCAGGATTGCGCAAAAGCATGTAGAGAATGCGCAGAAGCCTGTGAAGCATATCTTGCATAAACTATAAAAGCTGTCTCAAAAATAGTAAACCTAATTCTGAATTTATTTCAGGATTTCCACAATTTGATAAAAATATAATTTAGAAGCTGAAACAAGGTCAGCTTGACGAAAAAGTAATTTTTGAGACAGCTTCTTTTTTTTTACCTGAAAGGATTTACCCTAATATCGAAATTCTGCCAGTAGACCAATGACTATCTTCGCTTTATAGTATTAAGAGAGATCAAAATGAAACATACCTATAAAATAACCGGGATGACCTGTAATGGTTGTCGTACTCACGTTGAAAAGACTTTGAGTGAAGTGAAGGATGTATTAGATGTTACGGTCAACCTTGAAAAGGAGGAAGCCGAAATTAGTATGCGAAAGCATATTAAATTAAAAAGATTTGAAGAAGCTTTACAAGAGGACGGTGGAAATTACCATATTATGAAGCCTGGTGAAAAGCTGGAACGATCAAAAATGGCAAAGCAGGAATCCAAAGGCAGTGGTACGGGAACCTGGTATTGTCCCATGCATTGCGAAGGCGATAAAACTTATGATAAACCCGGCGATTGTCCTGTATGTGGAATGGATCTGGTAGAAGAAGTAAGTGCTGCTCCACAATCTACTCAGTATACCTGCCCGATGCATCCAGAAATTGTGAAAGAAGAACCGGGCGATTGTCCTGTTTGCGGGATGGACCTGGTGCCTATGGAGCCGGAGGCTTCAGCAGAAGAAAAGAGTTATAAAAAATTACTTCGGAAATTCTGGATCGCTGTAGGTTTTACACTTCCTATTTTCATAATCGCCATGTCTGAAATGATCCCGAATAATCCCTTATATGAGGTAGCCGACATGAAAATTTGGAACTGGGTTCAATTGATGCTCTCCCTTCCCGTGGTTTTTTACGCCACCTGGATGTTCTTTGAGCGCGCCTACAGGTCTATAAAAACCTGGAATCTTAATATGTTTACCCTTATTGGAATTGGCGCAGGGGTGGCCTGGATTTTTAGTGTTTTCGGATTGTTGTTTCCAGATTTTTTTCCATCTCAGTTCAAGACCGAAATGGGAACGGTGCATGTCTATTTTGAAGCGGCCACGGTAATTCTTACTCTGGTTTTGATGGGACAGGTGTTGGAGGCAAGAGCCCACAGTAAAACGAATTCAGCCATCAAGGAATTATTAAAGCTTACGCCAAATACCGCCATCAAGGTGGTCGATGGAAAAGAAGAAACAATTTCAGTAGATAAAATTCAGCAGGGCGATATTTTAAGGGTAAAACCGGGAGGTAAAATTCCCGTTGATGGGATCATTGAAAAAGGACAATCCAGTATTGATGAGGCCATGATCACCGGCGAGCCTATTCCGGTAGATAAAAAAGAAGGAGATAAGGTAAGTTCAGGAACCATCAATGGGAATCAGAGTTTTACCATGACTGCTGAAAAAGTTGGCAATGAAACTCTTTTGTCACAGATCATAAAAATGGTGAATGAAGCCAGTCGTTCCCAGGCACCCATTCAAAAATTAGCAGATAAGATCTCGGGTTATTTTGTGCCGATAGTCGTCGCTATTTCAGTGATTACCTTTATTATCTGGGCGATGTATGGTCCTGAACCTTCTTATGTATATGCACTCGTGAATGCCATTGCGGTCTTAATTATCGCATGTCCATGCGCTTTGGGGCTTGCTACACCCATGTCTGTCATGGTTGGTGTGGGAAAAGGGGCGAAAAATGGAGTTTTGATCAAGAATGCCCGTGCACTGGAAGAGATGAATGAGATAGACACGTTGATCATTGATAAAACCGGTACGATCACTGAGGGAAAACCTTCCGTAGAAAAAGTTGTTTCTGTTGCTGAAGAATATAGAGAAAATGAAATTTTGCGGTTGATCGCCTCTGTAAATGCTCAAAGTGAGCATCCCCTGGCAACGGCAACCGTGAAACATGCTAATGCTGAAAATGTGGACTATGGAGAAGCTTCAGATTTTAATTCGGTTACAGGAAAAGGGGTGACCGCGAAATTTGAAGAAAAGCGGCTGGCTCTTGGAAATGATAAATTAATGCAGGCTGAAAATGCTGAAATTTCTGAAGAAATAAGTAAGAAGGTAACTGCCGAACAGGAACAGGGAAAAACAGTTTCATATCTGGCAGTGGATGGTAAAATTGTAGGTTTTATAACCATTTCAGATAAGATTAAAAAAACCAGCAGGGAAGCCTTGAATGAACTTCAGAAGCATGGAGTAAAGGTAATCATGCTTACCGGGGATAATGAAAAAACTGCCGCTGCAGTGGCGAAAGAACTGGATCTCGCCGATTTTAAAGCAGGAATGATCCCCGAAAATAAGATGGAAGAAGTTAAAAAACTGCAGGCTGAAGGGAAAAAAGTAGCTATGGCCGGAGATGGAATCAATGATGCGCCCGCACTGGCTAAGGCTGATATTGGGATCGCCATGGGAACCGGAACCGATGTGGCTATTGAGAGTGCTGAGGTTACTCTGGTAAAAGGCGATCTAAAAGGGGTTTTAAAAGCGATCAGGCTGAGTGAAAAAGTAATGAGAAATATTAAAGAGAACCTGTTTTTTGCCTTGGTTTATAATAGTATTGGGGTGCCTATTGCGGCCGGAGTTTTGTATCCGTTTTTTGGATTGCTGCTTTCACCAATGATTGCTGCTCTGGCCATGAGTTTTAGTTCGGTTTCGGTAATTGGGAATGCGCTTCGGCTGAAAGGCGCAAAGCTGGCTTAAACAAAAAGTCACCTTGATCATATTGAGATCTCTGTTTTCATATTTTCAGCATCAGATCATCTAAATAAAATCAAATAAAAAAAGGACCTTAAAAGGTCCTTTTTCGTTAGTCATTTATAAAAATCTAATTTTTTCGATCTCTCATAGGAGCTTTCCTGCCCTTTCGTCTTTTTTCCTGAAGTTGCTCCCATTTTAAATACTGTTCTTCAGTAAGGATTTCACGTAATTCAGCTTTTTGCTCCTCGTTCATCTCCATACGCTCCTTTCTCATTTCGTCTCTTTCTTCCTTAAGTTGCTCCATATTTTCCTTACGCTGTTCCATGCGCTCTTTTCTTACTTCAATTTGCTTTATGTACAGAATTTTTAGTTTTGCTTCCTGTTCAGCGTTAAGATCCAGTTGCATAGCCAATCTTTTAGCTCCCAGTGTTGCCATTTCTTCATTGGACAGATCTCCTTTCTGGGAGTTGCGTTCCTGAGCAAATGCAGTAATACTCAAAAAAAGGAACATGACTGTGATTAATTTTTTCATGATGTGAGATTTATTAATTTTTAATACTTTCTAGGTTAGGAATGATCCTAAAGATAGCGATTTGAAATTTACTTTTTCCGGAGATAATCAAAATCCCACGTAAAAAAAAGCCATCGTTTTAACAACGACAGCTTTTAAAAATGTAAGGTTTTTTATCCTAATTAATAGGATTCAGGATAAGATCTATTCTTTTAAGGATATCCTGCTTATGGTATCTTGTTAATGTGTTACCAGAATTTGCACTATTTCGCAACTGTCTTTGCAGGCTGTTCAATTCTCCACGAACAACCGGACGAATATCACTTTGAGAAACATTTACATTACTTCTGGTTACCCAGCTTCTCCATCTTGCAGGGATCTCATCCTGCTCTTCATTCATTAGGTATTCCATTCTTTCAACATATGCACGCTGAAGGTTTCTGCGGTATCGGTCTATATTCTTAGCGGAATAAACTTCACTCCAGATTCCTTTTCTCAACCCGGTCATCATATCTAAAAGAGAGTATGCTTCATTTCCATTGATCTCTTCATTTTCCATCAACCTGGCCATTCTTCCGAAGTCAAGGATATTGTTAAGGGATCTTTGCTGCATATTTCTAATACGCTCAATATTTCCATCAAATTCAATTTTATTGAAAATCTCCTGATTGATCATCCATTCTGGAGTTTCAAATAATTGTTTCTGTAAGAAATCCATCGCTCTTTCCTGTGTTTCCTTATCTACATGGGTGTAAACAGCACCTTCCTGGTCGTAAGTTTTAGAATATTCGTAAACACCTCCAATGTTGGCAGCGACATGCCCCATATATCTATTGTACTGTGAAAGCACCTGATTATAAAGATCATCCAGGTCTTCATAATCTTTACCATCTTCAGCAGTCCATTCTATTAGTTTTGGAACAATACGTTTAAGATTTTTAATACCGTATTCACTGGCAAGCATGGCATCGTCTCCAAGATCTTCGGTTTGTGAACTTGGATCTATAACTCCACCTCCCTGTTGCTTTCCAAATCTGTAAATCGGGTCACCGGCATGGGCCAGGATCCAGTCATCAAGGATTTCCTTTTCCTGTTTTCCATCTTTCTCCGGAATTGGGCGATAACCCCACTCAATAGCATATTTATCATAAGGTCCAATTTCAGGCATTAATGCCACATCGCCATCTTCTGGCTGTGCAATATAATTGAAACGAGCATAATCCATGATAGAGGGAGCAGTACCAAATTCTTTGGTGAATTCAGGATCTCTTAGTTTTTCTACAGGGTAAGCAACACTACTTCCCATATTATGAGGTAGTCCCAATGTATGTCCTACTTCATGAGAAGATACAAAACGAATTAATCTTCCCATTACTTCATCTTTAAAAGCAACGCCCTGAGCATCTTCGTTGATAGAAGCAGTTTGTACAAAGAACCAGTTTCTAAGTAGTGTCATCACGTTGTGATACCAGTTAATGTCAGATTCCAGGATCTCTCCTGAACGTGGATCACTTACATGGGGTCCGTTTGCATTTGGAATTGGGGAAGCAAGGTATCTTACCACAGAATATCGTACATCTTCAGGACTCCAGTCTGGATCCTCTTCTACAGTAGGAGCGTCTTTGGCAATAATGGCGTTTTTGAAACCTGCTGCTTCAAAAGCCACCTGCCAGTCTTCAATTCCCTGCTTGATGAATGGTACCCACTTATCTGGAGTTGCACGGTCTATGTAATAAACGATTTGCTCTTTTGGTTCTACAAGCTCACCATTTTTAAACTTCTCCATGTCTTCCTCTTTCACTTCCAGTCTCCATCTATCCAGATACTTGATAGTTTTACTTTTTTGAGCCTCCAGGCCATAGTCGGTTTGCTCTGTAGTGAACCAGCCTACGCGCTCATCAAAATATCTTCTTTCCATTGGCACTTCCGGAAGAAGGATCATTGAATTACTAAATTCCATAGAGATAGAACCCGTACTTTCATTAGATGGCGGTTCCCCGGCGTTGTAAGTTTTCACATGTCTTATTTCTATATTTTCTGGATAACTTCTAATCGTATCTATATAAGAACGACTCTCATCCAGTCGGGATACTTTATATTCTTTTCTTGGTCTATCCTGTAAACCAAGTGCCTGAACATCTTTTGTGTAAAGGTCTGTTACATCGATAACGGTTGATTTACTAATCGAATCCTTTCCAATTGCTTTTATATCAAATGATTGAATAATTGGTTCAAAATTAGAATTGACCACCGCTTCATGTACAGGTAGGGAATCATTTGCATAGATATCATATGAAACTACTCTTAAGAGTACTTTGTTTCCCTTTCTTTGCCAGCGGTGAACCTGGGTGTTTTGTTTTCCACCACCAAAACCAATACCACTTGCAGTTTTTGCAATACGGGTTACGGTAAGCATTTCACGGTTGAATAAACTATCTGGAATTTCGTAGAAATAATTTTCATCTACTTTGTGAACGGTAAATAGACCTTCATCTGATCTTGCATCTTTCGTGATGACTTTTGCATAAGGTTTTAAATCTCCATCTTTTTTTTCTCCGTTCTCTTCTTTCTTGGCAGAATCTGAAGCTTTGCTGTTTGGCTGGAATACCGCACAACCAGAAACGGACAGGGAAAGTGCTACCAGCACTAGCCTGAGACCTTGTTTTTTAATCATAAAAAAATAATTATTTGGTTAATAGGTGAATTGTTTTGAGACGATATTTCTATCAGAAAATAAAAATACCACTAATTTGGTATCGGTTTGACTCCTAATAAACTAAATGGTTTAATTCGTGAGATTTTTTTATACATATAACCATAAAAAAAGCCCTGTAATATTACAGGGCTTTTCAAATTTAGAAAGGATCAAATTTATGTTTTAAGATATTTTCATATTTAAAGTCTCTCCCTCTTTAAAAACATCTATCATTTTATGTTTTCTAAGACCTTTTACCGCCTTATCCCATTTTTTATTGCTTAAACCAGATTGCTCTTTAATTGTATCCAACTCGTGAACATCATCTCCTTTAAGTAATTTGAAGACCGCTTTTTCTTCCTCACTTAATTCCACCGCTTTTTTCTCCGGTTTCATCTGTGGGAAGAACAATACCTCCTGGATAGACTGTTTATTGGTTAAGAACATGATGAGTCTGTCCATTCCTATTCCTAAACCAGAAGTTGGAGGCATCCCGTATTCAAGAGAGCGTAGAAAATCATTATCAATGAACATTGCCTCATCATCTCCTTTTTCTGAAAGTTTTAATTGTTCTTCAAAACGTTCTCTTTGATCTAACGGATCATTAAGCTCAGAGTATGCATTAGCGATCTCTTTCCCACAGACCATCAGTTCAAAACGTTCTGTAAGTTCAGGGTTATCGCGGTGTTCTTTACAAAGAGGGCTCATTTCTTTTGGGTAATCTGTAATAAAAGTTGGCTGTATAAAATTGCCTTCACATTTTTCACCAAAGATCTCATCAATGAGTTTTCCTTTCCCCATAGTTTCATCAACCTCTATATCCATGGCTTTAGCAGCTTCATAGAGTTCCTTTTCAGATTTTCCGGTAATGTCAAAACCAGTAAACTCAATAATGGCATCTGTCATGCTAAGACGCTTGTATGGCGCTTTAAAATTGATTTTGTGCTCACCAAAGGTTGCATCGGTAGTTCCGTTTACAGCTACCGCACAATGTTCGAGTAACTGCTCAGTGAATTCCATCATCCAGTTGTAATCTTTATAGGCCACATAGATCTCCATGGCCGTAAATTCCGGATTGTGAGTTCTGTCCATTCCTTCATTTCTGAAGTTTTTAGAGAATTCATAAACTCCATCAAAACCACCAACGATCAGTCTTTTCAGGTAAAGTTCATTGGCAATCCTTAGATATAAAGGGATGTCTAAGGCATTGTGATGGGTTACAAAAGGTCGTGCAGCTGCTCCACCTGGAATAGACTGTAGAATTGGAGTCTCCACCTCAAAATATTCTCTTTCATTAAAGAAATTTCTCATGGCATTGAAAAGCTTGGTACGCTTAACAAAAATCTCTTTCACTTTAGGGTTTACGGCAAGATCGGCGTAACGCTGACGATATCTTTGCTCAGGGTCATTAAAACCGTCATGGGTATTTCCCTCCTTATCCGTTTTTGGCAGTGGTAGGGGTCTCAAAGATTTACTCAAAAGGTGAAAATCTTTTACCATTACGGTCATTTCTCCTACCTGAGTTTTAAAAAGTTCACCTTCAATTCCAATAAAATCACCTATATCCAGCAATTTTTTATAAAGATCATTGTACTTAGATTTATCCTCGCCGGTACAGATCTCATCTCTGTTGAAATAGACCTGGATCTTACCTTTAGAGTCCTGAAGTTCTGCAAAAGAAGCTTTCCCCTGAATCCTTCTGGACATAAGCCGGCCAGCGATCACTACTTTTTTACCCTCTTCAAAATTCGCTTTGATCCCCGCGGTAGTATTATCTACCGGGTATAGATCGGCAGGATATGGATTAATCCCGGCTTTTCTAATAGCCGTCAATTTTTCTCTTCTAATCTGTTCCTGTTCTGATAACTGCTGCATATTCAAAATTTTATTGCATTGTTTAAAAATGCGGATGCAAATATAGTGACTATCAGGCTGCCGCACAACGGCATTAGAACCCGAATTTCAATCGATTTAATTCCACAGGTTTTTCTGGAGGGGAGAAATATATTTTAAAAATTCTGAATAGTATGAATGAAGAAACCGGGAATTTTTTATTTCTATCTTTGCTTCAAAATTTGCTTATTAATGAGTGTTTGGAGAGTTATTCTATCAGTACTTTTTCCGCCACTGGCCGTATATGATAAAGGTTGTGGTTCTATTTTAATCGTTTTGATTCTAACTATTCTTGGCTGGATCCCTGGAGTTATTGCAGCTTTGATCATTCTTAATAACCCAAAATCCTAAGCTATGAATAAGAAGGTAGAAGTATATAATTTGGGAGTAAAGGATTATAAGGAAACATGGGATTATCAGGAAGAGCTATTTAAAAAGACCCTGGATCTTAAGATAAAAAACCGGAGGGAAGAAACTGAAATTCCAACAAAAAATTATTTACTTTTTGTGGAGCATCCTCATGTGTATACTCTTGGGAAAAGTGGGGATGCTGAAAATCTACTAATTTCAAAAGAGCAACTAAAAGCCAGGAATGCAACTTTCTATAAAATTAACAGGGGAGGGGATATTACCTATCACGGCCCTGGGCAGCTTGTTGGATACCCTATTTTAGACCTTGATAATTTCTTTACCGATATTCATAAATATTTACGCTTGTTAGAAGAAACTGTCATTTTAACTTTAGCTGAATACGGTCTGAAGGCGGAACGTAGTCCAGGAGAAACCGGCGTATGGCTGGATGTGGGAACACCTTTTGCCCGTAAAATCTGTGCGATGGGAGTAAGAGCAAGCAGATGGGTCACTATGCACGGCTTTGCTTTAAATGTAAATTCAGATCTAGGGTATTTTGATCATATAATACCCTGCGGAATAAAAGGAAAAGCAGTGACCTCTTTGAATGTGGAACTCGGCAAAAAGGAGATAGATCTTCATGAGGTTCAGACAAAATTACTCCAGCATTTTAAAGTTCTTTTTGAGGCAGAACTGATATGATTATTTGTCTAAAGTTTATAAAGTAGAATTTCATTTTCATCCCCTTTTACGAGTAGTTCTAGTCTCGAGTCAATATCAGCATTTGAAATATCGACTTCTGAAGTTCCGTATACAGGAAAACCAGGGAGTAATTCGGCATTTTGATCAAAAACAAACACCTTTTGAGCCTGCAGATCTGTGATAGCTATCAATGATCTCTTTCCAATCTCAAATAATTGAGGATCTGTATAGAGCCCGAAATCTAAAGTGACCCTTGTCTCATTAATAGTTAATTCATTTTCATTTAAATAAACCAGAAAATCGTCATTTGCTACTAATCTGTGGTTGTCTGCGAATTCCAGGTTTTTTCTTGAAACGGTTCCACTTTGTGTTACCGAAATCAGGTTAGAGTCTACCCCTGAAGAAATAAAATTCCCTTCATTTCCATACCATTCATTTTCAGAATAGTTGAAATTTTCATTTACCGGTACACGAATGCTGCCTTGTCTACTAAGAATATTTAATCTACCAGATTCTTCTGAAACAAGAATATAATCCTTCGTTCCAAGCCTTATATGTTTAGGCTGTTTTACAATTTCAGTTTTAGCATTTTCAAAATCAAAGCCTTTTATAGACTTTCCTTTGGGTCCAAGCATATAAACTCTTTTGCCCTGTGTTAAAACAAAGCGATAGGTCCTGTTATTGTCATAATCAAAAACTGATAAAGGTTGTGTAAGGGCCTGATTAAATTTAATAGGAAATGGTTTTACACTATTTCCATTTCTGTCTAAAATTTCCAGGTGATATCCTGTAGAAAAGGCAAGTTGTTTGTTCCCGTTTTTAAAAAGATCTACTTCATATATATCACTGGTAATCTGGCTATCCAGTTTTTTCTTCCAGAATACGTTGCCCTTGTTAGAAATAAGATATAGCATATTGTTCTCATCCTGAACGGCGATATCCATTTGATCTGTTTCATGATTCTTAAAGAAATAGGGAGTCCTCGTCATAGGAGCATCGAGTTTAAAGGATGCTATTTGTGCAGCGCTATTTCCGTTGGGATTTTGATCCTTAGAATCTGAAAATATTCCATGCAGATGAGCAAAATTATCTTCACCAATAATCTGGAACGCGGCAAGGCTGTTCTTTCTGAAATTCAATTTTTCTGAATCCGAAGATTTGATACTTTTAGAGAATTCTGGTAACCTGCCAGCAATTAAAATAGACGATTCTGATGATAGAGAAGAAAGCATTTCAGAATAATAGCTTTTGCCAGCGATGGTATTTGAATTTTGAAAATCGGTGATCGCTTTTTTAATTAGATCAGGTTTATCTGCAAAGACGATAAAGTGGTCTATGATTGTATAGAATCTATTTTCGTTAAGTAGCATAAGCTCAGGTAAGACTTTTTTAAATATCCCCGAATTTTCTAATTGATATATTGGAATATCCCTGTAGGTCTCGGTTTCTTCACCCATTCCGGCCAGACTGGTTTTAACACTTTCAATTTCAACAGCATTCAGGACAAAAAGATCTCCTTCTTTCAATTGTATAGAGCCGATCTCACGAACATGATTTAAAATGCTTGGGAATTCTCTGTTCACACTATCTTTAGTGATTTTATTTAGATTATTCTCAAGCTTCTCAAACGAGGAAAAACTAAAAGAGTAGAAGCTTAAAAAATCCTGAGGGCATACCTTGCCTATCTCAATCTCTTTTGGGTTTGTATCTGAAAAAATATTCAAAAAGTGATCACTTTTATTGAAGACACCGATCCCATTTACTTTGATTTCTGATTCTTCAATATCGAGGTCTAACACGATCCAATCAGAGAAATTTTTGAATCCGGGAAAGTTGAAATTCTCGAAAAATCCTGACAATTTATTTATTGCGGAATTTTTTAAAAAGATAGATGTCTTATTAGGATCAGAAGCATTAAATGCATTTTTTAAGGAAGCAGATTTTAATAGATTTCGTCCATTTGCGATATCAAGGATTTTATTTTTAGAATTGCTTAGAATACTTGAATTACCGGTCTCATAAAAATAGAAGCTGTTCTCTTCGAGAATGATTCTTTGAAAATCGACTCCATCCTGGCTTAGAGTTTCCACACTTTTATTCTTAATAGAATCTAAAGGTATGAAGGCGGAATCTATCTTTGTCGTTATAGTATAGATCAGCTTTTCTGAAGCTATATTTGAAATGTTTATTCCGGTTTCATGTCTAAAATTAAGATACTTCGTAAATTTTAACTCACTAGAGAGTTTTTGTTTAAAACCAAAATCACTCTCTTTATAGAATTCGTTATTACTCAGGTCTCTAATAAATTGTTTTAGATCGGCGGTATGGGCTATAGCTTCGGCATCCTCAGGGATAAAGGTAATTGAGTTAAATTCAGGTTCTTGATTTTCTGAACAGGCGAAGACAAAAAGTATTGTAATAAATACGATGAATCTTTTCATAGGTTGGTAGCGTATGTGGACAAAAATAGCAACTTAGAATTCAATCTTCAATTGATCTGGTAGTAGTTTGAAGGTTTTTCTGTGATATTTTGTGATTCCGTACTTCTGGATCGCTGCCCGGTGCTCTTTTGTGGGGTAGCCTTTATTCTTATTCCAGTTATACATTGGGAACTCCTCATGAATTTTCTCCATGTATTCATCGCGATAAGTTTTAGCTAATATAGAAGCTGCAGCAATACTCATATATTTTCCATCACCTTTAATAATACATTCATGAGGGGTTTTTTTGAAGGTTTTGAATCTATTTCCATCTACAATAATATGCTCAGGATCCAATTTTAACTTTTCCAGAGCTCTGTGCATAGCCCGTATAGAGGCGTTAAGAATGTTAATTTCATCAATTTCCTCCATGAAGACATGTGCGGTTGCAAAGGCGAGGGATTCCTGTTCAATTTGTGATTTTAATAATTTTCTGTTTTTTAAACTCAAAATTTTCGAGTCATTTAGAATGTCGTTTTTAAAGTGATCTGGGAGTATAACTGCAGCAGCAGTAACGGGTCCGGCGAGGCATCCCCTTCCGGCTTCATCTGTACCTGCAACCGTTAATTCGAGATTGTAGTAATTAAGCATTCTTAAAATTATGGTAATTAATTAAGGAAAAATCAATAAATAAATTTCCGAATTTCTTTATAGTTTGATATAAATGTTAAAATATTCATAAGTTAAAGTAAAATTTTTTTAGGATAATTAAGAATTTATTATGATTTTTGGCGCAGGCTAATTCAAAATTAACTAAATAATGAAAAAAAGATTACATGGATTTCTAACACTTTTACTCGTGTTAGTGGTGCAAATTGGTTTTGCACAGGAAAAGACCGTTACAGGAACGGTTGTTGACGAAGACGGCTTGCCGCTTCCTGGTGTTTCAGTATTCGAGAAGAATACAAGTAATGGAACCCAAACCGATTTCGATGGAAATTACTCATTGGACTTAGAACCGGGTGATTTGCTTGTTTTCAGTTATGTTGGGTTTAAACCCCAGGAAATTACTATTGGTGCTAGTGATGTTTACGACATTACAATGGCTGTAGATGCAGCAGCTCTTGATGAGGTTGTAATTACTGGTCAGGGTTCTGGTATTCAGAAGAAGAGACTGTCTACCACGGTAGATCAAATTTCTGAAGAAGAAATTGACAGATTGCCTGCAACTCAAATTGATCAGATACTTCAGTCAAATGCACCTAGTGCACAGATTAGATTAAGTTCTGGTCAGCCTGGAACTGCAGCAATTATTAGAACAAGGGGGCCTATTAGTGCTGCTTCTTCTGCTACTCCGGTAGTTATTGTTGATGGTATTCGTGTAGATAACCTTAACTCTAACCCATCTTTAGGGATTGGAACTGGTGGAGCGAACGTTTCTGCTCTTGCAGATATTCCTGTAGAGTCTATTGAGAAAATTGAATATATCAAAGGTGGAGCTGCTACAACTCTTTATGGTGCAGATGCTGCGAATGGTGTAATTCAGATTATTACCAAAAAAGGTAAAGGTGGTAAAGCCAGAATCACTTATGAGAATAGAGTAGGTGTGATTAAGGCTACAGATGATTATTTGAAGTACGATAGAACTGGAGAAGCTATTTTTGAGCCAGGTTTATCTATTGAGCATAATTTTGGAATCAATGGAGGTAGTGAGAAATTCACTTATAACTTTGGTGGTAGTCTATACCAGGATGACTCTTTTAATGATTTAAATGAGCAGGTAAAAAGAAGTTTTACTTTTGGTTTAGGAGCTCAGGTGTCTGATAAATTAAAATATCAGGGGTCATTTTCTTATGTAGGATTTGAATCTAACCTGGATTTCAACGCAAATACAAGTTTCTCTCGATTTTCTGCTTTTGAAGGCGGAGGTAGAGGAAATCTAGACGAATTAACAGAAGAAGAATGGTTAGTTGAGAAAGAACGTGCTCAGAATATTGGAAGTCTAGTAGATATTCAGAATACGGTAAACCGTCTTACAGCATCAAATAAATTCACTTACGATATTACTGATAACTTTCAGTCAAATGTAACTTTTGGGGTGGATTATAGAAACTCTAAATCTGAAGAGGTTGATAGCAATGCGTTATTAATCGCACTTGGGTCTATTCCAGAAGGAACTACAGATCAGGCTTCATTAACAAGAGTTTTAAGATCTTCTTTTACAGCTACTGGAGATATCAACTTTACTCATAATGCAGATTTGGGGAACTTCTCTTTCGTATCTATATTAGGTGGTCAGTTCTTTAGAACTGCCGATAGACAAAATAGATTAGATGCTTCTGGAGGGGTTGATGGAACAAGATCTGTAAACAACTTTTCTACCATTACCGGTTCAGATTTCACCTTAGAAAATGCTAACTATGGTCTTTATTTCTTAGAGAACATTGGTATCTATGATGTGGCTTTCCTTGAATTTGGAGGTAGAATAGATAAGAATACTTCAGCTGGGGAAGATACAGATGCTTTATTCTTACCTAAAGTTGGAATTACTTATAATATCTCAGATCATGACTTCTACACAAGAAGTAATTTTGCAAATGTTCTTAACAGAATTAAATTAAGAGCTAACTATGGTGAGGCTACTAACTTTGCTCAGCCATTCTCTCAGGATAGAACTTTTGCTTTAGAGTCTTTCTTTGGAAGTCCTGCATTTAGATTTGCGAATCCAGGTAACCCTGATTTGATTTCTGAAACAGTAAAAACATACGAATTTGGTGCTGAATTAGGATTCTTCTGGAACAGATTGAATCTAAGTGCAACGAGATATAATGCAACTACTGTGGATGCATTGTTTACTCCTGGTGCGCCACCAACTTCAGGTCAATTTAACCAAATACAAAATATTGGTGAGATTGAAAATACAGGATGGGAATTTGCATTAAATGCAGATCTTATTAGAAATGAAAATCATAATCTAAAAGTTTCAGCATCTTACAATACCAATGACAACCTTGTAACAAGTACGGGAGGAAGTGCTCCTTTTGTAGTTGGAGGTTTTACAGTAATTGGTTCTTGGGTTGAAGAAGGACAGAGTTTAGGTTATCTTAGAGGTACAGAGGCTGTTTCTAACGGTGATGGTACATATACCTTCAATCCTAATACTCCTCTTGGAAAAACTTTTGCTCCAAAATTTGGATCTTTTAGTTTAAATTATACTTTCAAGGACTTTAGCTTCTTTACTACTGGTGATTACCAGTATGGAGGTAAGATCGTAGATCTTAGTTTCCTGCTACGTCACTTAAGAGGTGTGGATAACACAGGTATTCCAGATGATTTAGTTGGAACTACTTCTCCTTTCAACTATGTAAATTATTTTACATTTGATAATGATTTTATTAAGATCAGAAACATTGGAGCATCTTATAGATTTGGAGATTTACTTAAGCCATTTAGTGATGTGACTTTAGGATTTACCGTGACAAATCCATTTAACTGGACAGCCGGAGAATTTGATCCTGAAATTACTGGATCTGGTATCTCAGCTCAAAATGGTTTTGCAAGTGGTGGTTTTGCATATGGAACTGAATCAGCTCCAAGAATTTTCATGACATCGCTTAAATTTCAATTCTAAAAAAAATATAAAATGAAAAAATTATTATTAATATTACTCGTCGCAGCAACAGTGAGTTGTGAGAGTTTTGATGATGTGGTAGATTTCACAAGTGTGGAAAACCCTAATCTATCTGAGTCCTCTGTTGTTGGACAACCTAACTCTTCAGCCATCTGGTTGACTGGATTAGAAAGAGAGCTTTCTTTCTCATACAACGAAATTTTAGTGTTGGCTGAGCTAGGATCAGACAACTATGTAAATACACAAACATTCTTTAGTCAATTCCTGGATGGTTTGGATATTAGAACCACAGATCCTGATGTGAGAGATACTCAGTTTAGAATCGCGAGATTAAGAGAATCTGCTCAGTTTGGTTTGGAAACTGTAGGACCAGGTGATCCTAATTATACAGATGATACTCAGGCAGAATATCATTTCTTTGAAGGGATGTCATACTTGCTTTCTGCAATGTATTTCTCAGGACTTCCGCAGGAAGAATTAGGAATGGTAGTGAGCTCAGATGATAATTACTCATCTGCTATTGCTTCTTTTGATGCAGCGATCTCATTATCTGCAAAACCAGAATATCATCTGGCTAAAGCAAGAGCAAATTATTTCCTTGGAAATAAGTCTGAAGCTGTTTCAGCTGCAAACGCTGCATTAAGCTTAGATCCTGATTTTGCTAGAGAGGCTATGTATGATGCTAATGATGGTCCTACAAATACATTTGAAAATGCTTTATATGGTAGGTCTACTTTTGATGACCTTCAGCCTTTGCCAACTCTTGATTTCTTAGATCCTAAATATTCAAGATTAACAGATGAGCAAGATCCTTCTGTATACTATTTAAAAGCGGAAGAGGCTCATTTAATATTAGCTGAAGCTAATATTACCGATGGTGCTACTGCATTGGCTCAGGATAATCTTCGTGATCTTCTTGGTGTAGTTGCCGGTAGAGAAGTTAGAAACATCGATGACTCTGTAGAAGGGAGAACTGAGGTAAATCCAGGTTCTCGTCCAGACAATGCTTCTGTTGTTGTGAATGGTCGTTCTGGTTTAGTTTTGGATAGACAGGCAGATAATGTAGATGTTCCTTCAATTTCAGGGACCTCTCTTACCGAAGCTGAAATAGCTTCTATTTCGTCAGAAGATGAAGGTTTAGAGCTTATCTATCGTACGCGTCAGGAAGTTTTCATTGCCGAAGGTTTAAGATTCGTAGATATGGGTATTAAACTTGTAATTCACGAGAATGAGATTCTTCAGAATGAAAACGTAAGTGAAGGTGATCCTGCAACGGTTGCAGTAATTCCTCCATTCATTTCTTCTGTTGTTGCAGATCTTGATGCTATTACTTATGATGCAGATGCTGGTACAGCAACTACTGTGATTGATGTTACTGAAATTTTAGTAGAAAATAAGGATTCAGAATTTGTTTTGCCATTTAATTAGCCAGATAATCCTATATGAAAAAGCCTCCCAATTGGGAGGCTTTTTATTTTGTAGCAATTCAAGGTTTTAATAGTTTAATATATTGGATGAAATTTTTATATATATGATAATTATTAACATAAAGATCGATTATTTTTTTCTATCCTTACTACTGTTAAAATCCGAACTCGCAGAAGGTTTGATTCAGGAGTTTTATTCAATTGTGTTAAAAATTTATGGTTGTAAGAACAAATAAGGTTTGGATTATTAATAATTTATTATGATTTTTGGCGCAGGCTAATTCAAATTTAACGAAATAATGAAAAAAAGATTACATGGATTTCTAACACTTTTACTGGTGTTAGTGGTGCAAATTGGTTTTGCACAGGAAAAGACCGTTACAGGAACGGTGGTAGACGATCAAGGTTTGCCTCTTCCTGGTGTTAATGTTATTATTAAAGGTACTAGTTCTGGTACACAGTCTGATTTCGATGGAAATTATTCTATACAAGTCGATGAAGGAGAAACTTTAGTTTTTTCTTTTGTTGGTATGATGCAGGCTGAGTATCGCGTAGGGGCAAGTAATACTGTAAATGTTGAAATGACAGTTGACTCGGCTCAATTAGATGAAGTTGTTGTGACTGCTCTAGGTATTGAAAGATCAGAAAAGTCTCTCGGTTATGGAGTCTCTACTGTAAAGTCTGAAGAGTTGAATGAGGTTAGGGAAACTAACGTTCTAAATGCTTTACAGGCGAAATCTTCGGGTGTTTTAATTCAGAATCAGAGTGGTAACGTTGGGGGTTCTACCAGGATTACAATTAGAGGTATATCTTCTTTAAGTGGAGATGTTCAGCCTTTATTCGTAGTAGATGGTGTGCCAATTTCAAACTCTAACATTGCCTCTGGATCTAGAATTACAGGAGGTTTTGACTTTGGAAACAGAGCTCAGGATATTAACCCTGATGATATTGCAAGTGTTACAGTGCTAAAAGGAGCGTCTGCCGCTGCACTTTATGGTTCTAGAGCATCTGGAGGTGTGATCGTAATTACTACCAAGAAAGGTAAGGCTGGAAGAGCTGCATCTTTCCAGGCGAGTTCTTCGGTAAGATTTGATGATCCTTTAAAATTACCAGATTTCCAGAACTCTTATGTTTTTGGTGATCAGGGTGAGTTAACAGTTGATCCTGAAATTCCGATTAATGCTGATGGTGCTGCTGCTGGTTTACCAGGATGGGGGCCAAACATTAATGATGTTTCCGGGCAGACTTATACGAATGTAGCCGGGGAGGTTGTGCCGTTTGAAATATATCCTAACAATGTTGAAGGTTTTTATGAGACAGGTTTAACGAATATTAACTCGTTTAATGTTTCTGGTGCTTCTGAAGGTGGTGAGGATGACTATAGATTGAGTTTGTCTCAAACAACTCAGGAAGGTATTATTCCAAATTCAGCATTAAATAGGTTGAATTTAGGGGTGAACGCAGGTTCTCAATTATCAGAGACTCTAAAGTCAAGATTAAATTTTAACTACGTTAGAACAAATACTCAAGGTACTGCAGCAGCGGGTGCAAACGACCCTAATGTACTTACCAACATCGTAAATGGTCTTCCAAGAACTACAGACATTGGATTGTTTGATCCAGATATCGATGAAATGGGTAATCAGTTAAACCCGGTTGGGTTACAAACAAACAACCCTTATTTTATTGCTAGAAGGAATGCAGCCGAAACTACGGTAGAAAGATTCTTTGGTAGTGCTCAAATTGAATTTGAACCAATTGAAAAACTTAATTTCTTAGGTAGAGCTGGATATGATTCATATACAGATCAAAGACTTACTAAAAACAGTATTGGTACTTTGGGAAGATTTAACGGTAGCTATCGTGATGATTTCATTCAACAAAGAGAGCTTACTTTAGATTTTATTGCTTCTTATGACTGGATTATAAGTGACGATTTTAATATACAAGCTCGCGCGGGTACTCAGTGGAACCAAAGAGTTCTAAATAGAACTGGTAATGTCGCTACAGGATTAACAGTTCCTGGTCTTCTTGATCCAGGTAATGCTGATAATAATTCTCCTTTCAAGGCTTTTTCTGATAGAAGAATTCATGGGGTGTTTGGAGATATCACTTTTGATTATAAAGGTTGGGCTTTCTTAAATGCTACTGGTAGAAACGACTGGTCTTCTACACTGCCTGCTAATAACAGAAGTTTCTTCTATCCATCTGTATCAGCGAGTGTGGTGCTTAGTGATGCTCTTAATTTTGATAGTAACGTACTTAACTACTTAAAAGTTAGAGGTAGCTGGGCAAACGTAGGTGTAGATACAAGTCCTTATCTTTTAGATTTTACATTTAATCCATTAACGAGCTTCTTCGGACAGTTCGGAACTGGTGGAACATATCCATTCAACGGAAACCTGGCTTTTGGTTCAGATAGTTCTATCACAAATCAAAATCTGAAACCAGAGAATCAGGAAAACTACGAATTTGGTATTGAATTTGGATTCTTTAGAAATCGAGTAACTATAGATGCTACTTATTACAAGAATACTACAACAGATCAGATTATCTTTTTACCTACTCCTCAAACTTCAGGGTTTAGCTCTTTCTTGACAAATATTGGAGCAGTAAGTAATGAAGGTGTAGAATTAGAAGTTGGAGCAAGAGTTTTACAAACTGATGATTTCTCTTGGGATTTAAACTATAACTTTACTAGCAACCAATTTAATGTGGATGATCTTGGAGATCTTCCAGCACTTAACCTTGCAACAGGTTTTAATGGTATTGCAGTTAGAGCTGTTGAGGGAGAAAGTCTTCAATTATATGGTCCAAGATTTGAAAGAGCTTTAGATGAAGATGGAGAGCCTATTGAAGATCAAATTTTAGTGAATGAGAACGGAAATAGACAAGTGGGAGCTCCAGATAATTTAGGTGAAATTTTCCCAGATTATATTATGGGACTAACTTCTACATGGAGATATAAAGGATTCGCTTTAACCACGACTTTTGATTATAGAGAAGGTGGTAAATTATTTTCTAATACTGTAGGGCAACTGAGAAGAGATGGTCTGGCGGCTGAGACTGCGGCTAATGGAAGAGCTCCAATCGTGGATTCAGAAGCATTTATGATGGATGAAAGCGGAAATGTTGTTCCTAATACCATAGAAACAAGTGCTCAGGATTATTGGACAAATTACGCCAATGCAAGTATTGTAGAAGGGAACGTATTTGATGCTACTTTTATTAAGTGGAGAGAGTTGAGTTTAACTTATACATTTCCAAGTGAATTCTTAACAGGAACTTTTGTAAAAGGCGTTAGAGTAGGTGCTCAGGCAAGAAACCTTGCAATATTTAACTCAGATGTTCCTCATATTGATCCGGAAGCGTCTCTTGGTGGAGCATCAAGTGATCTTCAGGGAATTGAAAGAGGTGGAGTACCTTCTACAAGAAGTGTAGGAATGAATGTTAGTATTAATTTTTAAAGTTTGACAATGAAAAGAATAAATTTAAATAAAATTGCAGTGGTTGTACTGGCTAGTTTCACGCTAGCCACTACCAGCTGTACCGATGACTTGGATATCAATAGCGATCCATTGGCTGCTACTGAGGTTGATCCTAGTTTGCTGTTTCCTACTGCAATGGTAGGACTTTCACAGAATAGAACAGTAGAACTTAATGCGGTGAATAATCAGGCACAACAGTGGGCCAGTAGTGGTTCTGCCGGTGTGTTTTTAAATCCTGAAAGATATATTATCAGTCCTAACACTACCAATAACGTTTGGGTAGGACAATATTCTACTGCATTGAGAAACCTTCAACAAATGAGGGAACTTACAAACAAAAACAATCCTGAAGCGTCTAACATAATTGGACAGGCAAAAATTTATGAGGCATTTGTTTTCTTGAATTTGACTCAGGTTTTTGGTGATATTCCATTTTCTGAAGCTACTCAGGTAGATGCATTCCCAAATCCTAACTTTGATTCTCAGGAAATGGTTTTGAGAGGAATTGTAGATAGATTAGACGAAGGAGTAAGTCTTTTGGCTGATGACACTGATATTATTAGCAGTGGCGATCTTATTTATAATGGAAATAAAGATAACTGGATTAGATTTGCGAATTCATTAAAGCTTAAGACTTTGATGTTAATTGCTAATGTAGATCCTTCTGTAGCTCCACAGATTCAGGAGGTTGCAAACCAGCCTTTGATTATGGATAATGCTCAGAATGCATATCTTAATTACAGTGAGAATATTGGTAATGAAAATCCATTATGGAGAACTATTGATTTATTTGCTGGAGGAACAAATGTGTTTTTCTTTGGGGCAACCACATTGATAGATATTATGAATAATAATAATGATCCTAGGAGAATGACCTACTTCGATGAAGTAGAGGCTGGTGGATATGTTGGAGAAACTCCTGGACGTGTTAGTTCTGATGATATTTCTGCAGTTAGCTTGAATATTCTTCGTCCAGACCTTGAAGACAGATATGCTACTGCAGCTGAAACTTATTTCTTTTTAGCAGAAGCAGCTTTAAAGGGATATATTTCAGGCGATGCCCAGGAATTCTATAGAGATGGTCTTGAGGCTTCATTAGATTCTTATGATGGTCAGCCAGGAGAAATTTCAGAAGAAGATAAGCAGGCTTATCTTTCAGCTAGAGGTGATATTAGTAGCCTAAGCGAAGATAAAGCTTTTGAGCAACTTTATGTTGAGCAATATGTTGCTTTATTTACTAGAGGAGTTGAAGCATGGACACATTGGAGAAGAACTAAAACTCCAGATTTCGTACTTCCTGAGAATGCAGTTTTAACAGATATTATTAGAAGATACCAATATCCTGTTAGTGAACTAACTTCGAATCCTAATGCACCAAACCCAGAAGCATTGGCTACACCAATGTGGTTTGAGAACTAGAATTTGAAATTATAAGTTTTCAAAAAACCACCCATTTCGGGTGGTTTTTTTGTTTTAATAAACTTCAGTTATCTTTCGTTAATTATTATACTTTTGCTGGTATAGTCTTTATGTACATGAGAAAAATTCTTTTTTTCCTTATTTTAATAAGTTCTTTTCAGGGGTGGAGCCAGGATTCTGATGAAATAGATAGGATGGCAACTTCGAAGAAAAAGGATAGTATGCCGCCAATAGAAGATTACAAGATCATTTCTGTAAAAAATGATACAACATATCTGGATACCACATTAACCATTATAAAAGATTATAAATTCAATTATCTGCGAAAGGATAATTTTGAATTGCTCCCTTTCTCTAACACCGGTCAGACCTATAATAGTTTAAGTCTGAGAAAGGATTATAAAAAAACCTTTCCTGAGCTTGGTGCAAGAGGGAAACATTTTGCTTTTATGGAAGTTGAAGATGTTGATTATTTTCATGTACCTACCCCCTTAACAGACCTTTACTTTAAAACGGTTCCTGAGCAGGGCCAGCAGCTAGATGCCCTCTTTACTGTGAATACTTCAGAAAATCTAAACTTATTTATTGCTTATAAGGGAACAAGAGCTCTTGGGCGATATCAACATATTTTAACGAGTGCGGGCAATTTGCGGATAGGGTTTAGTTATGATTCAGATAACAGGAAGTATCGTGCAAAGGCACATTTTGCTTCTCAAGATCTTTTAAATGAGGAGAACGGCGGTTTAGATAGCCTGGCTATTGCTCAGTACATAAGGAAGGAGCCAGAATTTGATGATAGATCAGTACTTTCTGTGAACTTTGAGAATGCTGAAAATATTCTATATGGTAAGCGCTTTTTTCTGGACCATGAATATATATTGACGAAGGTCACAGATTCAACAAATATGTTAAGTGTAAATCACGTCTTTGATTTCAGTTACAAGAAATACGAGTTTAATCAGGATGCAGCCGCAAACGGAATATTTGGCGAGTCTTTTGAATCCAGTAATTTGAAAGATGAAACCAGAATGGAAAAACTATTCAATGAAGTTTCAGTAAAATACGCCAACAATCTTTTGGGGCAGTTGTCATTTGGCGCAGGCCATACAAATTATGATTATGGGTACAATTCTGTTTTTATAAAACCTGATGATACTATCGGGAATCGCATTAATGGTAATTTGTTACATGTGGTTGGTGCTTATAAAAAGAAAATTGGTGGTTTTGAGATTGAGGCAGATGCCAGGTTGAATCTATCTGATGAATTCTCGGGTAACTATATTGCAGCAGCGGCTTCTTATAGGTTTGATAGGGAAAATTCTATTCGTTTTGGAATTAATCAGAATAGTACGGCCCCAAATTTTAATTTCATACTCTATCAAAGTGATTATGTTGATTACAACTGGCAAAATGATTTAGACAATGAAATTTCACAACGGCTTTTTGCTGATTTTAGGTCTAAAAAGTTTTTTGATGTGTCTGGTAGTTTGTCTCAAATTGAGAATTATAGTTACTTCTCTTTAGATGAGGCTGGCAGTATAAAACCTTTTCAGGCAGAATCCCAAGTGCGTTATTTGAAATTAAAAGCTGAGAAAGAATTTGACTTCGGATTATTTGGCTCCTATAATACTGTTATGTATCAAAATGTTCTCGAAGGTCTGGATGTGTTGAATTTACCTGAGTTTGTGACCAGGAACTCTATATATTATAAAGATTTCTGGTTTGATAAGGCCTTATATCTCCAAACAGGATTCACATTTAAATATTTCTCAGAGTATGAAATGGATGCGTATGATCCGGTTTTAGCTGAATTTTATGTTCAGAATTCTCAAAAACTCGGTGGATTTCCTGTGGTAGATTATTTTTTCAATGCAAAAGTTGATAAAGCAAGGATATTCTTTAAGCTTCAAAATCTTAATGATCTTATAGATTCAAACAATAACTTCACGGCACCTGGCTATCCATACACCGATTTTTTAGTCAGATTTGGTTTAACCTGGAATCTTTTTCTCTAAATTTCCAGATGTTTTATTGCTGAATTCTCCCTTTATTAGGGAGATATTAGTGGATAATTCTTTTTGAATCGATTAAAACTGATTTTTTCATCTTTTAATAGTCTTTTTTGTGAATATTGAATAAAAATGATTAATTAGTGAAAAACCTCTTGTGCAATCAAAAAACGACTGTATATTTGCAGCCGCTTAACGATGGAGCGATAAGTTCACTGACAGTAATGAGAATGGGGTATACGGCAAGAAACGGCCTTGCGGATTAAATAAAAAAAGATGATTTTTTATTTGGTTGGAGAGTAAAAGTCGTTTTATATTTGCACCCGCTTTGGAGATGAAGCGATGTTCATTAGAAGAAAAGGGAGTTATTAAAGTGCTGCTGAAAGCTTTAAAAAGAAACTAAAATTTTTATCAAAAAAGTTTTGGTTGGTAAATAAAAAGCGTTGTATATTTGCACCCGCTTTGAGAGAGAGCAAACGTTCATAATTACAGAATGATATTAAGAGAAACCGCCGGACGGGGCGTAATTTAAAGGGGTTCAAATCCTCGGGTTTTAACTAAGACAATGATCAATACACAATAAGCAATGATCATCTGGCAATTTTAGGATTGTTAATTGATACCTGCTAATTGATAATTGACAAGTTCATTGATATATTGAATTGACAAGGATTGTAGAGTAGCGATACTTTATGATCAAGTGTATAAGAATTAAGACTAGAAAAAGTCATACTGAGCAATTTCTTTAGTAGTTGTTGAATATATATAAGATTTAACGATGAAGAGTTTGATCCTGGCTCAGGATGAACGCTAGCGGCAGGCCTAACACATGCAAGTCGAGGGGTAACATAGGAAAGCTTGCTTTTCTGATGACGACCGGCGCACGGGTGCGTAACGCGTATACAATCTGCCTTTAAGCGGGGAATAGCCCATGGAAACGTGGATTAATACCTCATAGTATGTAGACCTCACCTGAGGATTACATTAAACATTTATGGCTTAAAGATGAGTATGCGTCCTATTAGTTAGTTGGTAAGGTAACGGCTTACCAAGACGGCGATAGGTAGGGGTCCTGAGAGGGAGATCCCCCACACTGGTACTGAGACACGGACCAGACTCCTACGGGAGGCAGCAGTGAGGAATATTGGACAATGGAGGCAACTCTGATCCAGCCATGCCGCGTGCAGGAAGACGGCCCTATGGGTTGTAAACTGCTTTTATACGGGAAGAACCACATCTACGTGTAGATGCTTGACGGTACCGTATGAATAAGGACCGGCTAACTCCGTGCCAGCAGCCGCGGTAATACGGAGGGTCCAAGCGTTATCCGGAATCATTGGGTTTAAAGGGTCCGTAGGCGGAGTAATAAGTCAGTGGTGAAAGTCTGCAGCTTAACTGTAGAATTGCCATTGATACTGTTATTCTTGAATTATTATGAAGTGGTTGGAATGAGTAGTGTAGCGGTGAAATGCATAGATATTACTCAGAACACCTATTGCGAAGGCAGATCACTAATAATATATTGACGCTGAGGGACGAAAGCGTAGGTAGCGAACAGGATTAGATACCCTGGTAGTCTACGCCGTAAACGATGGTTACTAGCTGTCCGGCCTAATTGAGGGCTGGGTGGTTAAGCGAAAGTGATAAGTAACCCACCTGGGGAGTACGTTCGCAAGAATGAAACTCAAAGGAATTGACGGGGGCCCGCACAAGCGGTGGAGCATGTGGTTTAATTCGATGATACGCGAGGAACCTTACCAGGGCTTAAATGCAGTCTGACAGGTCTGGAAACAGACTTTTCTTCGGACAGATTGCAAGGTGCTGCATGGTTGTCGTCAGCTCGTGCCGTGAGGTGTCAGGTTAAGTCCTATAACGAGCGCAACCCCTGTGGTTAGTTGCCAGCGAGTCATGTCGGGAACTCTAGCCAGACTGCCGGTGCAAACCGCGAGGAAGGTGGGGATGACGTCAAATCATCACGGCCCTTACGTCCTGGGCCACACACGTGCTACAATGGTAGGGACAGAGGGCAGCTACCCCGCGAGGGGATGCGAATCTTCAAACCCTATCACAGTTCGGATCGCAGTCTGCAACTCGACTGCGTGAAGCTGGAATCGCTAGTAATCGCATATCAGCCATGATGCGGTGAATACGTTCCCGGGCCTTGTACACACCGCCCGTCAAGCCATGGAAGCTGGGGGTACCTGAAGTCCGTCACCGTAAGGAGCGGCCTAGGGTAAAACTGGTAACTGGGGCTAAGTCGTAACAAGGTAGCCGTACCGGAAGGTGCGGCTGGAACACCTCCTTTCTAGAGCTTTGTCACCTAGTGACAAGCGACAATTAGTAAGGGAAGTTCAGCTAAGGCCAATTTGGTCTTGATTCTTATCGTCAATTCGATTAAAAATAGATATGAGATCTAAGATGTGAGATATTAGAAGATACACTTCTAATGTTTAGAGTCTAAAGACTAGTGTCTATTTATGGACAGTCTCATAGCTCAGCTGGTTAGAGCGCTACACTGATAATGTAGAGGTCGGCAGTTCGAGTCTGCCTGAGACTACTTTTTAATTAAAGTAAGCCATCAGGTTTATAAAGACGTTCATTTGAAATAACTAAAGGAAATTTTAGAGGTTGAGTAGCCGTTATAAGTACTGTTAACTAATAACTGTTAACTGATCACTGAAATAATGGGGGATTAGCTCAGCTGGCTAGAGCGCCTGCCTTGCACGCAGGAGGTCATCGGTTCGACTCCGATATTCTCCACGATTCCTAGAGATAAAACGGGAATAGTTTTTACAAACAACCAGGAAACATAAGTTTTTTAGTTTGTAGGATCATCGAAGTTTTATTGTTAGACAGGAAAAAAGTTCATTGACATATTGAGAAACAAAGAATACGAGAACACTATTAGATAGAAATATTTAATATAAGTAATACATTATAATACTTCTGTTCTGAGCAATCAGAATGGATTAGAGCATTAAGCAAAGCGCATACAAGCTAGATAAGGGCGTATGGGGAATGCCTAGGCTCTCAGAGGCGAAGAAGGACGTGATAAGCTGCGAAAAGTCGTGGGGATTGGCACATACAAATTGATCCGCGAATATCCGAATGGGGCAACCCACTATACTGAAGGTATAGTATCCGCAAGGAGGCAAACCCGGAGAACTGAAACATCTAAGTACCCGGAGGAAGAGAAAACAATAGTGATTGCGCTAGTAGCGGCGAGCGAACGCGCAGTAGCCCAAACCAATGAGTTTACGGACTTATTGGGGTTGTAGGACCACAATATTGTTTGTACAAGGAATTAGAACAAGTTGGAAAGCTTGGCCATAGACGGTGACAGCCCGGTATAGGAAACTTCGTATAAAACATAGTGGTATCCTGAGTAGTGCGGGGCACGTGAAACCCTGTATGAATCCGGCGGGACCATCCGCCAAGGCTAAATACTCCTGAGAGACCGATAGTGAACCAGTACCGTGAGGGAAAGGTGAAAAGAACCCTGAACAAGGGAGTGAAATAGATCCTGAAACCATACGCTTACAAGCGGTCGGAGCCCCTTCGTGGGGTGACGGCGTGCCTTTTGCATAATGAGCCTACGAGTTACCGTTGCCAGCAAGGTTAAGCAGTTCAGCTGTGGAGCCGTAGCGAAAGCGAGTCTGAATAGGGCGCTTTAGTTGGTAGTGGTAGACGCGAAACCGTGTGATCTACCCTTGGGCAGGTTGAAGCTGTGGTAACACATAGTGGAGGACCGAACCCGTTGACGTTGAAAAGTCTTGGGATGACCTGAGGGTAGGGGTGAAAGGCCAATCAAACTCGGAAATAGCTCGTACTCCCCGAAATGCATTTAGGTGCAGCGATATAGATAGTTTTATAGAGGTAGAGCTACTGATTGGATGCGGGGGCTTCACCGCCTACCAATTCCTGACAAACTCCGAATGCTATAAAATGATTCATATCAGTGAGGGCATGGGTGCTAAGGTCCATGTCCGAGAGGGAAAGAACCCAGACCATCAGCTAAGGTCCCAAAATATATGTTAAGTTGAAGAAACGCGGTTGAACTGCCCAGACAGCTAGGATGTTGGCTTGGAAGCAGCCATTCATTTAAAGAGTGCGTAACAGCTCACTAGTCGAGCGGTTCGGCATGGATAATAATCGGGCATAAACATATTACCGAAGCTATGGACTATAGTTTACTATAGTGGTAGGGGAGCATTGTAACAGAGATGAAGGTGAGTCGCGAGGCTTGCTGGATTGGTTACAAAAGAAAATGTAGGCATAAGTAACGATAATGCGGGCGAGAAACCCGCACACCGAAAGACTAAGGTTTCCTCAGCTATGCTAATCAGCTGAGGGTTAGTCGGGACCTAAGGCGAACCCGAAAG